>CBDHCB010000003.1:0-124389 GCA_965260935.1 Acetobacteraceae bacterium | reverse complement strand
TTCGGGTCCGTAAGCCACGCCTTCGGCCCGCACGACCTCGACTTCCTTGATCCCCAGGAAGCCCAGCAAGGCCGTCAAATAGGTCGCAAGATGCTCGTTGGGAGCGAACAGCCCCTGCGAATAGACGCCGCCGGACGACAGCGCTAAGTAGGCCTTGCCGGTCAGCAGGCCTTGAGGACCGCTCGGGGTATACTGGAACGTCTGCCCGGCGATCGCTACGTGGTCGATCCACGCCTTGAGGGTCGAGGGAACCGTGAAGTTGTACATCGGCGAGCCGATGACCACGACGTCGGCGGCCTTGAGTTCGCCCACCAGCTCCTTAGACCGAGCCATCGTTGGCGCGAGCGCGGCATCCGTCTCACCTTCAGGCGCCCACGCCTGTCGGATGGTCATGTCCACGTGGGGAAGACGGTCGACCACCACGTCGCGGTATACGACCGAGGCTCCCGGATTGGCCGCTTTCAGCCGCTCAACCAGCTCCGCCGAAAGGCGGCGTGAGTGAGAAGCCGCGGCGTCGCTGGCGCTTGCGTCGATGTGCAGGATGTTCATGAGGTCGATCCCTTGCGAGGCCACCGGGATGGTGCCGATCCGTAACCGGGGCTAAATGGAGCACTGCATTCCCGCTTGCAAGAAGGCACATCAATGGAACCCGGGCACACCGATGTCACCGTTCGCACAGCCGAACCGCCGGGATCGGCCGGCCGTCACACGACTGCCGAGTGCCGGGCAGTGAACAGCATCCTGGCCCGGATCGGCGACAAGTGGAGCGTGCTGGTCGTGATGTCGCTTGCTGAGGACACGTTCAGGTTCAACGAGCTGAAACGACTCATCGACGGCATCTCGCAGCGGATGCTGACACTGACGCTACGCGGCCTCGAGCGGGACGGGCTCGTGGAGCGCACGTTCCATCCGAGCATCCCGCCCAAGGTCAGCTACGCACTCACCGAGCTCGGCCGTTCACTGCGGGAGCCGGTCGGCGCGCTGGGTCAGTGGGCAATCGAGCACCGCGGAACGGTCGAGCGGTCCCGCCAGGTGTATGATCGCAGGAACAGGGAGAACGGCGACGCTGCGCCGCATGGCAGTCCGAGATAAACGGTCCGGTGGCGCCGCACGGCGGCGACATGGGCTAGGACTGAACGGTGCCAGCCTGTTCAGCGTCCAGCTTCTCTACAGGGTGTCTGCAGGGTGATAGTACTGTCGCTGCAGCCAATTAACGGGAGCCGAAGAGCAGCGGCTCTCGCCCCGACAGCCTGCCCATCGTCGTCCCCGCGCGCATGCTGGCGCGCAGGCGCTCGAAGCGCTCCTCGTACTCTGCCCGGGTGATCGGTCCAGGCTGGGCAGGATGGAAAGAGGTCATGACGCCCGCGCAGCGATGGCCTGCACCTTCACCTTGCCATCGAACGGAAGGCGAGCGGCCTGATAGACTGTGCGCGCCGGGCGGCGGCCCTCGGTGAACAAGGAGGCATAAAGCCGATCGATGACGGCAACGTCGCCGAGATCTTGGCAGGCTAGGTCAACGTAGGCGATCTCGTCGCGCCCGAAACCTGCCTGCTCCGCCATGAGGAATACCAACTCAAGGCGCGTTTTGCTTTTCAAAGGCTGTGTCTGGCCCGGTAGCGGCCGTCGTCGCCGACAGAAAGCTGGCCGCTGATCCAGCTGTGCCACCCACGACGACTGCATTGCTGATCGGGCTTGAGGACGCGGGCACGCCTTCCAAGGCGTTGATGAAAACCCGGTCTGCTTCGGCATCGGTCATGGGTGGGCGCCTTACCGTTCATGATAATGGTCGGTGCAGTCGATGGAGAGTTCGTGCGGCTTGGCCGTCCGGTCATGGGACGGATCCGGTTTTCAGCCAGGCAAAATCGACGCAGCTTTCAGCGCCGCAAATGGTCGCCGTGAGTGCGATCGTGAGCACATCCAGCAGGTTGTGACGTTGCGCTTTGCCGGTCCGCGGATCCGGCAAGTCCGCCAACCCCACCCATAGTGACAGCATGATTCACGCTTCTCCGCCAAATGGAAGAGCTACAAGAATCCATCAACCCGAGCCAGGGCTACCCCTAATCTTCTAATGCGATTTCCCTGACCGAAGGGCGACCGAGCGCCCTCGCCTCTGGCAAGCGCACGAGGATGGCTCCATGCTGCGGGATAGAGAGGGGAGCGGTCATGAGGGCATGTCTCGGAGTCGCTGCGTCGCTCGTCATCGCCATGGGCGTAGCGAGTGCGCAGGCCAAGGTGACGAAGCTGGAGATCACCTCCAAGCAGCCCTAGGGTTCGTTCAGGGCCGGCGACTACGTGCGGTTGGACGGGCGGGTCACCGGCGAAGTGACGCCCGGCGATGGCGGCATACCCGACCTCGACAAGGCGGCGCGCAACGCGCGGGGCATGGTCGAGTACCGTGCCCACGTCATCCTGTTCGTGCCCGCCACTCCGGGTTCCGGCAACGGGGCGCTGCTAGTCGACGTGCCGAACCGCGGCAAAGCCTATGCGAACGCGCTCTACAACAGCCCGCGCGACCTGCCCTCGCAGTCCGGCAATCTCGAGCCCGGGACCGGGTTCCTGGAAGATCACGGTTTCGCGGTGGCCGAGGTATATTGGGAACTGGGCCACGGGGCGGACTTGCCCTCGTTCACCGGTGCGGACGGCAAGACGCGCTATGCCGAGTGCGTGGGCTTCGCCATCGTGCGCGACACCGCCGACTTCCTGGGGCACGCCGCGGCCAACGCGGCGGGCACGCCGAACCCGCTCGCCGGGGCGATCAACCGCGTGCTGGCTACCGGTAAGTCGCAGGATGGCCGGTTCCTCAAGACTTTCCTGCTCCATGTCTTCAACACGCTCGAAGGGCGGCGCGTGTTCGACGGCATGCACGTCTTCGTTTCCGGCGCCGGGCTGCTGCCGATCATGCGGTCCGGCACCGGGCCCGGGTCGAGTGCCGACGGCTCTCCCAGCTTCGCCCAGCCCGAGTTCCCGGGCGTCCACGACGGGCTTCTGACCGTCGACGAGATTGTGGCTAAGGCTAAGGAGCGTGGCGAGATGCCGCCCCGGATGATGCTGCTGAACTCGACCGTGGACTATCTCTCTATCCGGGCGTCGCTCGGCCGCACCGGCGCCCACGGCACGGCGGACCTGCCTTTGCCCGAAAACGTTCGCATGTACGACATCGCCGGCGCGTCACACGCGACCGTAGTGAAAGCAGAAGGCTGCAACCTGCCGCCGGGCCAGCTTGACTGGGCGCCAGTCACCCGCGCCACGCTCCTACGGCTGGATCGCTGGATCGCTGGGTCGCGGTCAACGCGGCGCCGCCGGCGACCCGGCTGATGCCGCTTCGTCCCGCCCCGAACGACACCACCGTGCTGCAGGCACCCAAGTATCTGCCCGACGCCGTCGTACAGGTCCCGGAACGGGACGCAGACGGCAACCCGGTCGGCGGCGTGCGTCTGCCCGACATCGAGGTGCCGCCGGGCGTGCACGGAGTGCAGAACGAGCCTTTGACGTTTAGTTGCTCGCTGGTGGGCGCGTTCCGGCCTCTCGCGCGAACCAGCGACGCGGCCGAGGATAGGCGTCCCTCGGTGGCGGAGCGCTATAAAGACCGGGCCGACTACGTGAACCGGATCCGGGTCGCGGCCCGGGCGGCGCAGGCGGCGGGGTTCCTGCTGCCGGAGGATGCAGCGGTGATCGTGAACTCGGCCGCGGCGTCACCGCTGTTAGGCCAGCCGGCGCCGGCCGGTCCACCCCGGTGAGGCAACCGGCTCGTGTCCGCTTTCCGCCTAGGCCGACCACGCAGCGGACCGTCCGCTCCCGGCCAAGCCCAAGTAGGACATGTGGACCAGTGGCTTCAGCATATCACGGCAACAGGTGCAGCCACGTTTGCTTCAGGGAGACCTATCCTGCGTCGCCGGACCGAGCGAGACGGTCAAGCAGTTCGGTCAACAGGAGATGTTCTCCGGGCGTCAGCGCTTTAGCAGTGTGGAGATGAGCGCGCAGCCCGATCGCCATTGACGCCAAATCCGCCGTTTCCTGCCTGGGTGAGCTGGTGACGATCGACGCAAGCACGGCGTCTCGCGTTACGGACGAAAGCTGTGGGTCGCGTTCGCCCTCCGGAAGCGCAAGCAGAGTGGTCACGGTGCCGACCCCCGCGGCATGGATCAGCGCCACGGCACGCTCCACGGGCATCCGCAACCAGCCGGCTCGCGCGATCAGCCCGACCCGCTCGCGCAGGATCGCGATTCCGGCGAGCATCGCCGGCGATCCGGCCGCCGGTGCGCCGACCTCGTTCATGATCGCGAACACCGCTGGGTTGGCGAGACCAAAGGCAACATAGCTGTCCCAGGCACTGCTCAGGTTCTGCACTGGGTCAGGGTTGGGCGGCGTCGCAGCCTTCTGGGCAATGAACGCGGCCAGCCCATGTTCCGCCACCGCGTTGAGCAGTCCACGCTTTTCCCCGAACAACCGATACAGCGTGGGAGCTTGGACCCTTGCCGCGGACGCCACCGCGCGGGTTGTCAGCGCGACAACACCGCCATCGGCGATGAGCTTGGACGCCGCATCGAGCACGCGTGCCCGAACGTTCTGGATCTCCGCGTCGCTATCCGATCCGGTCGCCATGGTAGTGGATTAACACCGATCATGTGGAGTCGGTAGCAGCGATTGCGATCGGCTCATATCAGAGCTAACGTAGTTTGGTTTTCACTGTTAGGGAGGCAGGTATGATCGTTGTAACTGGTGCCACCGGCTACCTTGGCAGGGCCGTTGTTGAGAACTTGCTGCGGCGCCTCCCGACCGATCAGCTCGTCGCCAGCGTCCGCGATGCCGGCAAGGCTTCGGACCTTTCCGCCCAAGGCGTCGAGGTACGGACGGCTGATTTTGCCGACGAGGGCAGCCTGCAGAGAGCCTTCTCCGGAGCCGAACAGGTTCTGATCGTCTCAGCCGACAAGCTGGGCGATGAGGCGCTGCGACTTCACCGCGCAGCCATCAAGGCCACCCGTGACGCCGGCGTCCGCCGCGTGCTCTACACCAGCCACATGGGCGCGCACGCCGGGTCACCCTTCCTGCCGGCCGATCAGCATGCCGGCACCGAGGCGGACCTGGCAGCAAGTGGAATGGCGTATACGTCTCTCCGCCACGGTTTCTACGCCGAAAGCTGCCTGCACATGATCGAGGATGGCCTGCGTAGCGGCGAGCTTTCCACGCCGGAAGATGGACCGATCAGTTGGACGGCGCGGGCCGACCTTGCGGAAGGCGATGCGGCGATATTGGTCGCAGAAGGCGTTTGGGACGGCATAACGCCTCCGCTCACGGCAACCAAGGCTGTGACCATGAGCGAGATTGCTGCCATTGCATCGGAGGTGACCGGACGCGACGTGCGCCACATGACCGTCAGCGACGAAGCGTGGCGCGACGCGAGGATCGCGGGCGGCACGCCTCCCTTGTACGCTGACATGCTGTTGGGAACGTTCCGTGCCGCTCGTCGGGGCGACTTTGCCGCAACCAACCCGACCCTGGCAGCTCTGCTCGGGCGCACGCCGAAGACGATGCGCGACGTTCTGGCGGAGGTTCTTGACCGCTGACCGGCGGCTTTGCTGTTTCTGGCTCCTTTTCGGGAAAAGCAGAAGCACGGCTACTGGGCAGCGTCCAACAGGGCGACCTCCGAGGATGATACGTTCAGCTGCTCCGACTTCGCCTATAACCACGAACGGGTTTGGCGCTACGACGAGGTCCTCGCCGCCATCAACCCGGCTTGAGCCCACCGGACCCAGTCCGCACCGTGCGGAAGCAGGTCCGGACCTCGTCCACGAAAATGTCGGGCTGCTCCCAGGCTGCGAAGTGGCCGCCACGGTCCAGCTCGTTCCAGTGGACGATGTCGGTGAAGTAGCGCTCCGCCCAGGCGCGTGGCGTGCGCGTGGTGTCATGAGGAAAGATGCTGATGCCGATCGGCAGGGTGACCGGGTGCGCCATGGTCGCGTCCTTCAGGCTTTCCCAGTACAACCGGGCGGAGGACGTCGCGGCGTTCGGCAGCCAGTAGAGCATGATGTTGTCCAGCATCTCGTCCAGGCCGAACAGCTGCTCCGGCGTGCCCGGGTTGTCCGTCCACGCATGCAGCTTCTCGTAGATCCACGCGGCTTGCCCGGCAGGAGAGTCGGCGAGGCCGTAGCCGAGCGTCTGCGGCCGGGTCGCCTGCTGCCGGGCATAGGCGGACTCGGTCGCGCTGAACCGCTTCATGGCCGCGAAGGCGGCCCGGGCATCCGGCGCGGTGCTGTTCTCGTCGCCGGGCTGCGGCGGGATGGTGAGCATGTTGAGGTGCACCGCGCGGCACCCCGGGGGACCTAGCGCGGCCAGCGCGGCGGTGACGACCGCGCCCCAATCGCCACCCTGCGCCACCCAGTCCGTGTAGCCGAGACGATCCATCAGCATGGCCCATGCCCGTGCAATGCGGTCGACCGTCCAGCCGGGCGCGCCGGGCTTGTCGGAGAAGCCGTAGCCCGGCAGGGACGGCAGCACGAGGTGGAACGCGTCCCGCCGGTCGCCGCCGTGGGCGGCCGGATCGGTGAGCGGGCCGACCACCTTGTGGAACTCCATTACCGAGCCGGGCCAGCCATGGGTCATCAGCAGCGGGACGGCATCCGGCTCGGGCGAGCGGATGTGCAGGAAATGGATGCCGAGACCGTCCAACACCGTGCGGTGCTGGCCCCAGCCGTTCATCATGGCCTCGCAGCGGCGCCAGTCGTAGCCGTCCTGCCAGTAGGCACACAGTGCCTGTACCCGGGCGAGCGGGGCGCCCTGGCTCCAGTCGCCAACGGTCTCGGGCTTGGGCCAGCGCGTCTGGGCCAGGCGGCGGCGCAGGTCGTCCAGATCTGCCTGCGGGACGGCCAGGTGAAAGGGCTCGATGGTGTCAGCCATGGATCGCTCCGTCATGCGGCGGCCTGTGACGCCAGGGGGTTGAGGTATTCCCGCCACAGGGCGATGCGTCCGTCGCACAGGGTCACGACGGCGATGTAGCGCTGGCGGAACCGGGTGCCGTTCTTTTCCAGGTGGACCGTGCCATCATACTCCAGCACGGTCGTGGCGCCGTCTCGCGCCGGGTAGGCTGCCACCAGGCTGAAGTCGGCGAGCCGGATGACGCCGCGCAGCCCGGCAAGATAGGCGCCGATCGCCGGCCCCTCCCAGCGGCTCGGGCTGCCGGGCGAGACATACGGCGTTTCCAGCACGCCATCGGAGCAGAACAGGTCCAGGTAGTCGGCCACGCCGGGCAACAGCCGGGCGCCGAGCGCCTCCACCATCAGGTTCTTGGCGGCGTCGAGGAAAGGAAGCGGCATGGTTTCTCCGGTGCTGGCTCATGTTACTGCGAGTATGGTCCTACGCGACCTCGACCACGACCTTGCCGAACAGGTCGGACGCCTGCGCCGCGTAGGTATCCCGAACATGGTCGAAGCCGAAACGGGCGCCGATCACGGGACGGATGGCGTGCATGCCGACCATCTTGGCCAAGTCGCAATACCTGAAGGCGCTGCCGACCGAGATGCCGCGTATGATGGTGGCATTACCGTTCAGCAACGCGGGGTCGAGCGGTTCGGCATTGCCGGGGTGCAAACCGACTATGGCGCCCTCGCCACCATGGCAGGCTGCCGTCAGCGATTGGCCGAGCGCCTCGAGGCCGATGGTGTTGACCACCTTGTGCGCCCCGCCCCGCGTCATCTCGAAGGCCGTCTGCCCCCATCCTGGGGTCGCCACGCTGTCGATCACGCGGATGGCGCCCATTGCCAGGAGCCGCTCCATCTTGCCAGCCCCGGTGAGCGCAAACCCTTGCTGCTCAACCACGCGGGCGGCAGCGCCGATACATGGCGGCGGCGCCTTGCCTTCGCGGGCTTTAAGCACTGGTTGCGGCGTCGCCGCCCAAAAGACCTGGAGATTGGCAAGCTCGATGCGGTTCACCCCGCCGACACGTCCGCTTCTGACGCACCCACCCGGCAATGATCTCCGCACGACAGGAGGAAACCCGCCTTGGCCGCCATCGCCGACCCTGCCAGCCATCGCCGCGCCGCACGGTGAGGCCAGCCCGGCGTCGGCCTGGTCTGGGCTGTCCGGGACGGCGCCGAGCCATGGCGCCTCGTCGTCAGCCGCACGCCCCTTGATCGGGCCGAACCCTACGGCGAGGCTCTCACGCATTCCCTCGGCCATTGCGAAACCTGGGACGCCTGGCGCCGCCTCGGCCCGGCCGCCCTGGCCCGGCGAGGCCTGCCGCTCTTCGTCGCCTGGCACGAGTACGAGCACTTCCCCCGCGGCCGCGTCGTCTTTCACGTGCCAGCTCGCCGCTTCACTCTCTACACCGACCGCACGCTGCGGGCCCCCGCCCTGCTCCCGCGTGTCCTGCGCGCCTTCGCCCTTGACCCCGCCCGTTGCACCGTCCGCGCCGACCCGCATTACCGCACCACCGCTTCCTGACCCGCCTCCATCCCCTCTCAAGGCGAACCCAATGCCCCGCCATCCCTGGAGCAAGCTCAAGTCCCGCATCGAAGCCCTGTTCGCGCCGAGCTTGCCGCTCGCCATCCATTGCAACGTGTTCGTCAAGCATACGAGGCACTTCGACTTCGACGAGCCGCGCCACTGGATCATGCTCGGCCACGGCCGTCACGGGCGCATCATCTGGGATTTCCCCGGCCCCTTCCTGGTCACCCGCAAGCACGAGCCGCCCCGCTCCAACCGCGGCCCGGCGCTCGAATACTGGGAAACCGGCTACGGCTGGGACGGACGCCAGCCCAGCGAACCCTCCGCCACGATCCGCGAGTACCTGGACCGCCCGCGCGGCCAGCTGATGCAGCCGGTCCACGATCCATGGGAACTCGCCGCCATCCTCCGCGCCGCCGACCGACGGCTCGGCCGCGAGACGCTGCTTGCCTGGTCCCGAACGCTCGACGGCGCCCACCCGGCGCTCCCCGTTATTCGCGCCCGCTTCCCCGAATCCGATACGGCCGCCTCTGACGCATCCACGCCTGACCGTCCCGCCACCCACGTCAAGGAGACATCATGAGCAACCAACTCGGACGCCGCACCGTCATCGCCGGCGCCCTCGCCGCCGGCGCGGCCTCACGCGGCCAGGCAAGCCCATCCATCCGCCCCCCGCCCATGCCCGAAGCCGATCCCAGCCACGCGCCATTCCGCGCCGCCCTCCTGGCCTGGCTTGAAGGCGCGAGCGAGCGCTGCGCCCTGCCCATCGCCGCCGCCTCGGTCTCGCCAACCCACACCGAACTGCGCATCGAGGGCCTGCATCCCGCGCTCTGGTTCTCCCTCGGCCACGCCAGCGACATCAATGTCGGGGCTACTTGGGATGACGAGTGCTGGGATCTGCTGACCTGCCCCGACGTCTACGCCCATGAGCAGCCGGGCGGCGTCTGGCACAACGTGCTCATGCGTCCCGAGTGCCGCCTCGACCACCCGAGCATCGAGGCCGCCTGGCGCACCGACGGGTTCGAGCCGCTGCTCGACTGGATCAACGACGAGCTCGCCCCCGCCACCCATCTCGGCCTCTGGCGCAGCGACCCGGGCGGCGCGACCTGGGCCCGCCTGGTGCGGGACGGCCAAGCGATGGTCGGCGGCCGCCCGAGCAAGTGCCGCAACATCCCGGTCCACCTCCTCCCACTCCACACCCATCCCCCGCGCCCCATCCCGGTAGCCCGGAACCGGGCCGCGAACCATGACACCCCGATCGCCAGCGCCGTCCAGCGCGGGCGCTACGTTCACCTCTATGACGAAAGCGGCCGCCAGCTTGCCGCCATCCCGGCCGGCAATGCCGACGAAGACGGCCTCAAGGGCTACATTGCCAGCACCGTCACCATCCGCCGAGGCGCATACATGCACACCTACGACACGAAAGGCCGCCAGCTCTCGGCGACGCCTGCCCGATGAGCAAAGGCATCGTCGTGCTCACCGGCGCCGGCATCAGCCAGGAGAGCGGCTTGGCCACGTTCCGGGACGCCGGCGGCCTCTGGTCCAAGGTCCGCATCGAGGACGTCGCCACGCCCCGGGCCTTCGCCCGCGACCCGGCGCGCGTCCAGGCCTTCTACGATGCCCGACGCCTGCAATTGCAAGACCCGGGCGTCCAGCCCAACGCGGCGCACCACGCTCTTGCCCGCCTGGCCCGCGACTACAAGGGGCCTGTCCTGGTCGTGACGCAAAACGTCGACGACCTGCACGACCGCGCCGGGCAGCCCGGTCTGCTGCACATGCATGGCGAGCTTGCCAAAGCCCGCTGCCGGGGCTGCAACGCGGTGTCGCCGTTCGCCGGCGCGGGGCTCGCGGATGCGGCTTGTCCTGAATGCGGCGCCAGGTCGTTGCGACCCCACGTCGTCTGGTTCGGCGAGATGCCGCTGCGCATGGAGGAGATCGACGCCGCCCTCTACCACCGCTGCGCGCTGTTCGCCGTTATCGGCACCAGCGGGCAAGTCCACCCCGCCGCCGGCTTCGCCGAGCAGGCCCGGCGTCGCGGCGCACGCACGATCGAGCTGAACCTCGAACCGACCGAATTGAGCCGCTACGTCGATGAGGCACGCCACGGCCCGGCCACCACCCTTGTCCCGGCCTGGGTCGACGAAATGCTCGGGGGCGCTCGGGGACGGGCACGTTCTGCTGGCGACCGGATGGCGTCGTGACCACTCGGCGGCCTTGAGGCCGTTGGTCAGGGTGAGAGAGCCCGGCGTTGCCGGCACGGCATTCACTGCATGCCAGTTGGCCGAAGCGGCTTGCAATCGTATGTGTGATGGTGGGCTGACAAGAGGGTCAGGACGCTGGATCAAGCGGCGGCAAGCGGGACGGCAGCGCCGGCGGAGACCCTGTCCGGCCTGGTCGAGCGCGTCACCTTCCACAACCCCGACACCGGCTTCTGCGTGCTGCGGGTGAAAGCCCGCGGCCGGCGCGACCTGGTCACCGTGGTCGGCCACGCCGCCAGCATCGCCGCCGGCGAGTTCGTCAGCGCCACCGGCTGGTGGAGCAGCGACCGCGACTACGGCCTGCAGTTCAAGGCGGCGAGCGTCACCGCGACGCAGCCGACCACGCTGGAGGGCATCGAGAAGTATCTCGGCTCCGGCATGATCCGCGGCATCGGCCCGGTCTACGCCCGCGCCCTGGTGCAGGGCTTCGGCGAGGCGGTGTTCGACCTGATCGAGCAGCAGCCCGAGCGGCTGCGCGAGGTGGGCGGGATCGGCCAGAAGCGCGCGGCGCGCATCGTCGCCGGCTGGGCCGAGCAGAAGGCGATCCGCGAGATCATGCTGTTCCTGCACGCCCATGGCGTCGGCACGTCGCGGGCGGTGCGCATCTTCAAGACCTACGGCCAGGACGCCACCGCCACGATCAGCGGCAACCCCTACCGCCTGGCCCGCGACATCCGCGGCATCGGCTTCCGCACCGCCGACCAGGTGGCGGCCAAGCTGGGCATCGACAAGCAGGCCATGATCCGGGTGCGCGCCGGGCTGTCGTTCGGCCTGGCCGAGGCGACCGGGAACGGGCACTGCGGCCTGCCGGTGGCCGAGCTGACCCGGACGACGGCCGAGCTGATCGAGGTGGACGCCGAACGGATCGAGGCGGCGCTGGAGCTGGAGCTGCGGGACGGCGCCTTGAAGGCCGACACCGTGGGCGGCGAGCCGTGCGTGTTCCTGGCCGGGCTGTATCGCTCCGAGCAGGTAATCGCCGAGCGGCTGCAGCGCTTGTCCTGCGGCCGCCCGCCCTGGCCGCCGATCGACGCCGCGCGGGCGATCCCCTGGGTCGAGGCGAAGACGGGGCTCGTGCTGGCCCCAAGCCAGGCCGCGGCCTTGCGCCGGGCGCTGGCGTGCAAGGCGCTGGTGATCACCGGCGGCCCCGGAGTGGGCAAGACCACGCTGGTGAACTCCATCCTGAAGGTGCTTGCCGCCCGGCGCGTGCAGGCGGCGCTGTGCGCCCCCACCGGGCGGGCGGCCAAGCGGCTGACCGAGAGCACGGGGCTGGAGGCGCGAACCATCCACCGCCTGCTCGAGGCCGACCCGGCAACGGGCGGGTTCAAGCGCGGCGAGGCGCATCGGCTCGGCTGCGACCTGCTGGTGGTGGACGAGGCCAGCATGGTGGACGTGCCGCTGATGCGGGCACTGCTGACGGCGCTGCCGGACCATGCCGCGCTGCTGCTGGTGGGCGACGTGGACCAGTTGCCGAGCGTGGGGCCGGGGCAGGTGCTGGCCGACGTGATCGGCTCCGGCGCGGTGGGGGTGATCCGGCTGACCGAGGTGTTCCGCCAGGCGGCCGAGAGCCGGATCATCGCCAGCGCGCACCGCATCAACCGCGGGCAGATGCCGGAGCTGGACGCGGTGGCGGGCTCGGACTTCTACTTCGTCGAGGCGGACGAGCCGGAGGACGCGGCGCGCAAGCTGCTGGCGGTGGTGCGCGACCGGGCGCCGGCGCGCTTCGGCCTCGACCCGGTGCGCGACGTGCAGGTGCTGTGCCCGATGAACCGGGGCAGCCTGGGCGCGCGCACCTTGAACCTCGACCTGCAGCGGGCGCTGAACCCGCCGGGGCCGGTGCGGGTGGAGCGGTTCGGCTGGACGTTCGGGCCGGGCGACAAGGTGATGCAGGTCACGAACGACTACGAGCGCGAGGTGTTCAATGGCGATCTCGGCATCGTCGCCGGCATCGATCTGGAGGAGAGCGCCCTGACCGTGACCTTCGACGGGCGCGCGGTCGAGTATGGCTTCGGCGAGCTGGACGAGCTGGTGCTGGCCTATGCCATCACGATCCACAAGGCGCAGGGGTCGGAATACCCGGCGGTGGTGGTCCCGCTGGCGACGCAGCACTACACGATGCTGGCGCGCAACCTGCTCTACACGGGCGTGACCCGAGGCAAGCGGCTGGTGGTGCTGGTCGGCAGCCGCAAGGCACTGGCGATCGCGGTGCGCAACGCCGGCGCGCGGCGGCGCTGGTCCAAGCTGCGCGAGTGGCTTGCGAACGACAAGCCGGAGCGCAGCGCGTCGCTGGCCCTTGCCGAGCAAGATCCGGTTCGGTGATGAAGCCCCCATCTTCCCGCAAGCAGCAGAACTGGCGATTTGCGCCCCAATTGGTCGCTGCAGAGCGGCTGGCGCCTGCCGCAAGGCCGCCGCTCGATTCGATGGGCTGCACCAGGTATTCCGTTCCATGCCGCTGCTTCGGGTGTCCAGAACCGGTCCCGGACTGTCAAAGTTGACGTCCAGTCGAAGCCCGGCAAAAGCAATACACGAAATTGAAGCCGTGTCCGTTTCGTGATGCTGTATACTGCTTGACCTGATCCCCCGCGCAAACACTCCGGCAGCAAGGTAAATCGATGAGCGTCCTCTCTGATCCCACGGCGCGGCGCGGCGGACACCCGGTCCTGCGGATACTCGCGTCGTTCCCGATTGCCTGCTTCAGCTGCGCACTGCTCACCGACATCGCCTACGTGCAGACCACCCGCATCATGTGGGCGGACTTCTCCGCCTGGCTGCTCGCAGTGGGACTGGCCGGCGGCGTGGTTGCTGCCATCGCCGGCGTTGTGAGCTTTGCCGTCAACCGGCGCCGTAAGCAGCACTCCATTTGGGCCATCGCGCTCGGCAGCCTGGCGGTCCTCGTGATCGCCGCCTTCAACAACCTGGTACATAGCCGCGACGCTTGGACCTCGGTCATGCCGACGGGCCTTGCACTCTCAGCCGCCACCGTCCTGGTCACCCTGCCGGTCGCCTGGCTCGCCTTCGGCGCGAGCCTTCGGCGTGGCGCGGCGATGCCAGCCTCAGGAGTCCGTCCATGACAACCGATCCATTCAAACTAGCCCGGCGACTCATGCTCGCGGGCGTCGCCGTCCTCGCCTTGACCGCCGCTGCTCCCGACAGTTTCGACGTCAAGACGCAGATCGGCCCCAACCCGGTGCTGCCGGAGCCACAGCAATACCTGTTCCCGCCGATGCACCTCGCTCCGGTGGTCGGCTGGAAGGACGGCGAAGCGCCGACCGCGCCGGACGGCCTGAAGGTCACGGCGATCGCCACCGGCCTTGACCATCCGCGCTCGGTTTACACACTGCCGAACGGCGATGTGCTGGTGGTCGAATCCCGCAGCCCCGGCCTCGACCCGGACAGCCGTCCGAAGAACATCGTGATGAACTGGATCGAGTCGTTCGTCACCTCGGCCGGGTCGAGCAAGGGCAGCAACCGCATTACCCTGCTGCGCGACACGAACGGCGACGGCAAGTACGACCTCCGCACCGTGTTCATCGACCACCTGTATTCGCCGTTCGGCGTGGCGCTGGTCGGCAACGACCTCTACGTCGCCAACACCGACGCCATCCTGCGCTTCCGCTACACCCAGAGCGCCACCAGCATCACCGAGCCGGGCGCCGTGCTGACGCCGTTGCCTGGCGGTCCCATCGACCATCACTGGACCAAGAGCCTGGTCGCCAGCGAGGACGGCACGAAGCTCTACGCCGGCGTCGGCTCGAACAGCAACATCACCGAGAACGGCATCGGCGCCGAGCTCGGCCGCGCCTCCATCTGGGAGATCGACCGCGCGACCGGCGCCCACCGCATCTTCGCCGACGGCCTGCGCAACCCGAACGGCCTGAGCTGGGAGCCGCAAAGCCACGCCCTCTGGGCCGTCGTCAACGAACGCGACGAGCTTGGCCCCAATCTCGTTCCCGACTACATGACCTCGGTGAAGGACGGCGGGTTCTACGGCTGGCCCTATAGCTACTATGGCCAGCACGTCGACCCGCGGGTGCAGCCGCAACGCCCGGACTTGGTCGCCAAGGCCATCGTGCCCGACTACGCGCTGAGCTCGCACGCCGCTCCGCTCGGTCTCGTGTTCAACACCCTCGGCGGCCTGCCCGCGAAGTATGCTGGGGGCGCTTTCGTCGGCGAGCACGGCAGTTGGGACCGGCAGATCCTCAACGGCTACAAGGTCGTGTTCGTGCCCTTCGCGAATGGCAAGCCGAACGACATGGCCGAGGACGTCGTCACCGGGTTCCTGGACAAGGACGGCCACGCGCGCGGCCGTCCGGTTGGCCTGGCGCTGGACAAGGCGGGGGCGCTGCTCATCGCCGACGATGTCGGCAACACCGTATGGCGGGTGGCGGCCGACACTCAGAAGCAGGCCGCACGGACCAACTGACCCTCGCATTGATCGGTTTGGACGGATGAACGTGGTAGTGGCCGCTATGCGCCGCATTCCGGTCACTCAGGTACGGTTGTCACCGTCTTGGAAGCGCACACCGCGGTCCACCTCCGTGTCGCCGGTCGCCTGTGCGCGGCCCAATTCCATTGGCCAGTTGAAAAGGAAAGAAGGTCTGATACTCCCTTACCGGGCCAACCGGCGACACACCCCCAAATTGGCTTGCTGCATAGAGGATGAGCGATGCTGACAATCCATCATCTCGGGCACTCGCAGTCCGAGCGGATTGTCTGGCTCTGCGAGGAGTTGGGCGTTCCATATGAGTTGGTGCAGTACAAACGTGATCCCGTCACCATTCTGTCACCTCCTGACCTGAAGGCGCTCCACCCGCTCGGTGCAGCCCCAATGATCAGGACGACGGGCTCCTGCTGGCGGAGTCCGCCGCAATCACCGAAGGCGTTGTTGCAGGGATCGACGGAAAGCTGAGCTAACCCTTCCCGGGCGCCGTCTAGGCGACCCGGACGGAAACGGGCTTTGCCGTTCAAATCATCCTGATCAGCGCCGCAGCGGCAATGGCGATCTCGCCCTTCTGCGCAGGCAGGCTCCGGGCGCGGAGTTTGGGGCCGATCAGGTGTTTGTATCGCGCCATGGCCGCTCAGCCTGGTTCCTCCTGCCGTATCCGGTCGCCTTCTGCCAACCCATGCGGCCGCGCTCGGCCATGAGCCGGATGTGGCGGTCACGCTGGCTCTGGACGCCGCCGTCGCCCTCGTTTAAGCGTGGCGCCGCCGACGCCCGGGGCGGGACGACGCCCTCCGGCGGTGGGTGGCGTTGCCGTGTCGCAGCCGCCGCGTCGGTGGGCTCGCCGTTGTAGGCGCCTTCCGCCGTCACGGACGCGATGACGCCCTCCGCCTGCCCGAGCAGGACCGACACTTGGGCGGAGCAGGCAAAGATTCCACCAGCCGGCCATGCTTCTCGGCATCCCGCTCGTCCTGGCCGAACAGCTCCAAGCCCGTGCTGTCCGGCACGAGGTGGACCGGAGCGTCGCTGGCAACGACACGCGGTTGGCGTCCTGCGAGTGCCCGACCGCGGCGGCTCAACGTCGAGTGCTCCGGCGCCGTCAGTTCAAGCCCGAGCAGGCGCAGCACGCTGCAGCTGAACGCCTCGGCTTGGCGCAGGGCCAGATGGAACACGAGCCGCAACGTCAGCACGAGTTCGATGGCCAGGTCGGAGTAGAGTGGCTGCCCACCAGGGCTGCTCCGCTTCGATGCCGCCCAGCCCGCCAGCGCCGCCTCGTCCAGCCACAGCGTCAGGTCGCCGCGCCGCCGCAGGCCTGCCTTATAGCCGGCCAGTTCGTAACGCGGCAGCGGGCCCGAGGATTGCGATGGCGGCGGGCGGCGTTGTGCTTGAACGGCATGGGAGGAAGGTAGTCGCACAGCCGATCTCAGGCCAGTAAGCCCGTCCATGCATCAACACGGTCGAGGGCGCCATCGCGAGCCTGACCGCGGACGGCGCCTACGACGGCGAGCCGACCTACGAGGCAGTCAGGACGCGCCAGCCCGCCCCACCACCGGACGTGGTCATACCCCCGCGCGCCTCCGCCGTGCCCAGCACGGCCGACCCGGCCCGGCACACGGCACGTGACCGCCACATCCAACTCATGGCCGAGAACGGCCGCATGCAATGGCAGCGCCTGACCGGCTACGGGCGGCGCGCGCTGGCTGAAACGGCCATGGGCCACTGGAAGCGCCTGATCGGCCCCCGGCTGCGCGCCCGCACGCTGCCCGGCCAGCAGGGCGAGGCGGCATTGGCCGTCTCGGTGCTGAACCGCATGACCCGCACCGCCAAGCCGGTTTCTGCGCGCGTCGCCTGAACTCCTGTCGGGCTGGGGTGATCGCCGGCCCTCGTCAGCTCCGTGCACCAGCGTCTTTGCGCGCGCGTGTGTCAGCCAGAAGGGCGGGAATGGCAGGAAAACAATTGCGCTGCATTTTGCGGTGGCCGCACATGCGGCAGGCCATCAGACTATCAAGTTTAATGTTCTTGTGTTGACACACAATCATATGTTTGCGCTTCTCGGTAAGTGTGTTTTAAACCTCCAAAGTCTGGGAGTGTGTCATTGTGTTTGTGTGCGCGTGTGTCAGTCAGAAGGGCGGGAGTGGCAAGACGACGGTTGCGCTGCATCTCGCGGTTGCCGCGCATGCAGCAGGCTATGAAGCTGCCATCGTTGATCTTGATCCACAGGGGACTGCCGAAGCCTGGGGAGGGTGGCGCCAGGAGAGGCCACCTTTGGTGATTTCGGCGAAGGCTGGGAATCTCACCAAAACCCTGGAACGTGCCCGTGACGCAGGAGCTGAGGTCGTGATAATTGATACTCCTCCTCTCGCCCAAGGTGACGCAAGCGCAGCAGCGCGTGCTGCAAGTCTTGTCATAGTTCCTTGCCGGCCTAAGGCGTTTGATCTCCATGCGGTGCGCATCACAGCCTCACTTGTCGAGATGACGCGCACGTCGGCCTTCGTTCTTTTCAACGGCGGCCACCCAAGCGCTTCAAGCGGATATGCGGAGCCGGAGGAGGTCGTACGTGCCCTCGGCATGGTTGTCGCGCCAATCCGGTTTGCCGACCGCGCGCCCTATCATCAGGCCACGATGACCGGGCAGTCCGCGCAGGAGATCGAGCCAAGTGGGCGAGCGGCTCAAGAGGTGCAAGCCTTTTGGCTCTGGTTCTGCAAGCAGGCCAACTTGCCGACACATCGTCACACACGCACAAAAACAGGACTGCGCAAATGAGCAAAAAGCCGGGGCTTGCGGCGCTCAAGGCTCAAATCGAGGTGGAACGCCGGCCAGGCATACCCGCGACAGATGCCGATCCAGAACCGCGCCCTGCCAACGCTGGAGGTCGTTCCATACGGGGACGGAGCTATCCAACTTATCGGGAGGGCAAGGTGCCGATCGGCGGCTATTTCTCGCCGGAACTGTCGAGGGCATTGCATCAGCTCGCCCTTGACGAGAGCGCTCCCGGCAAGCCCAGAGTGAAGATTCAGGCGTTGCTCGGCGAAGCGATCGACCTGCTCTTGAGAGACAGGGGAAAGTCAGGGTTCGGAGAGCGTTAGCAAACAGCAGAGCGTGCTTACGCACCGGCATGATTTTATGCAAACACAAACACACGCTGCCAGGATTGTGGCATTTCGTGACGCTGGTGCACGGAGCTGACGAGGGCCGGCAATCACCCCAGCCCGACAGGAGTTCAGGCGACGCGCGCAGAAACCGGCTTGGCGGTGCGGGTTATGCGGTTCAGCACCGAGACGGCCAACGCCGCCTTGCCCTGCTGGCCGGGCAGCGTGCGGGCGCGCAGCCGGGGGCCGATCAGGCGCTTTCAGCGGCCCATGGCCGTTTCAGCCAGCGCGCGCCGCCCGTAGCCGGTCAGGCGCTGCCATTGCATGCGGCCCTTCTCCGCCATGAGTTGGATGTGGCGGTCACGTGCCGTGTGCCGGGCCGGGTCGGCCGTGCTGGGCACGGCGGAGGCGCGCGGGGGTATGACCACGTCCGGTGGTGGGTCGGGCTGGCGCGTCCTGGCTGCCTCGTAGGTCGGCTCGCCGTCGTAGGCGCCGTCCGCGGTCAGGCTGGCGATGGCGCCCTCGACCGTGCGCAGCAGGTCCGACACCTGCGCCGCGTCATCGGCTGTCCCCTCGGTCAGCACGTGGGCTGCGATCTCGCCCGTGGTCGCGTCCACGGCCAGGTGCAGCTTTATCCAGCATCGCCTCCTGCGGCCGTGCTTGGTTGCGTCCCACTCGCCTTGGCCGAACAGTTCCAGCCCGGTGCTGTCCAGCACAAGGTGGAGAGGGCCGTTGCCGGCGCGCGCACGGGGCTGGCGGCCGGCAAAGGCGCGGCCGCGGCGCGAGAGCGTGGTGTGATCCGGCACGGGCAGGTCGAGACCGAGCAGGCGCAGCACGCTGCCGGCCAGGCCTGCCGCCTGACGCAGGGCCAGGTGGAAGACGAGCCGCAGGCTCAGCACCGCCTCGATCGCCAGGTCGGCGTCGACGGGTTGTCCGCCCGGCGTGCTGCGGCGCGACGCGCGCCAGCCGGCCAACGCCGCTTCGTCCACCCACAGCGTGGGATCGCCGCGGCGCTGCAATCCAGCTTCGTAGGCCGGCCAGTTCCGGATACGGTAGCGGGCGCGAGGTATGCGATGACAACGAGCGGCGTTGTGCTTGAATGGCATCTCAGCGGCGTAGCCGGGCCGCTCTCGTCGCGCTACCTGGGGCGCTTACAGGCCTGGATGGCCGGGCAGAGGCACGTGGTGGCGATCACCAAGCCGCTCTACGACCGCAGCGCTTATGACCTGGGCCGCACCGAGCCGGACCGCGTCGTCAAGCCGGACTTCGAGGGGACCATCCACACCGCGACCGGGGTCTGAGTGCGGTCCTTTGTGGTGGAATGCAAGGGCTTCGACCATGCGGAATACCGGGCGAGCAAGGCCTGGCTGGAGGCGGTGATCAAGGCCAAGCACGCCGACTACCTGGAACACCGGGCCTACGACCCGCGGCGCGTCGAAGAGCACGATCGCGCGTTCGCCCGCGACCTGGCCCGCCTGGGCGGCTGGGCTGTCAACAAGGGCGGCAAGCCCGGCGTCGCGCCGGCACCCATCCCATCGCTGCCGGCCGGCGGCCTGCCGCACGCCGGACCGGCATCGGGGCCGGGCAGGGGAGAGACGGCGACGGCGCCGCGGCCGCCGGCCCGAACGGCGCGACAGCCGTTCCGGGCGCTGATCCGGCACGCGCGCCGCTGCGCCCCGACGACGCCGCCGTAGCGCCGCAAGCCGCGCGAACCGCGGGGGTCAGCTATTCAAGGCGTCCTTGAGCGCCTTGGCGGGCACGAACGACAGCTTGCGCGCGGCGGCGATTGTGATGGCCGCGCCGGTGGCCGGGTTACGCCCCTGCCGTTCGGGTCGGTCCTGCACCTTGAACGTGCCAAACCCAGGCAACGTGACGTCGGCCCCGCCCTTGGCCGCCTCGACCACGATTCTCACCACGGCGTCGATCAGCTTGCGCGCCTGGAGGTTGTGCAAGCCCTGCTCGGCGGCCACCCGTTGCGCCAGTTCCGTCACCGTCATCTGTTCACCCTCGCTTGTCGATTCGGCTGCGAATCCTGGCACAGGCCGGCGCGCCGACCAAGCAGGCCGGGACGGCGTCTCGCCGCCGCCGCGCCGCCCTGCGGCATTTGGGCCGCCCCGCGCATCCCGTTTGCGCCGCCGCCCCGGACAACGGCGGGGAGCAGAGGAAGGCAGGGGAGATGGGCATTACCGCCGCCGCGGCCGGCGCGGCAAGGGTGAAGGCCGCACGCGGCCCGCGCCTGCCGCGCGCCCTGGCCTCGCCGCCGCCGGCAGCGGTGACGCGGGAGGGATCAGGACGGGACCAGGCGGGGCAAGCGAGCGCCCGCTGGTTCGGTCCAGCCACCCCGGACGGGAGCAGGAACATGACAGGACGCGACGAGGAGCTGGAGGCGATCAAGGCCGGCGTCAGCTGCGCCGTGCTGCTGGAGCGGCACGCCTACCAGCTGGATAAGAGGGGCAGCACGCGGAGCTGCTGGAAATACCGCCGCGGCGCGCTGGAGACCATCATCGTCAACCATCAGGGCCGCGGCTGGTGGAGCGCCGGCGACCGAACCAGCAAGGGCGACGTGATCGCGCTGGCGCAGCACCTCGACCCGGGGCTCAACCTCGGCCACGCGCGCAAGCTGCTGCGCGGCCTGGTCGGTCTCAGCCCGCGCTGTCCGGAGGCGCTGCGCCGGCCGAAGCAGGGCCGTCCTGCGGTCCCGGCGCAGCAGCGCTGGGACCGGGCGCGGCGGCTGCGGCGGGGATCGCCGGCCTGGGACTACCTGACCCGGGTACGTGGCCTGCCGGAGAGCGTGCTGGCGGCGGCGGACGCGGCGGGCGGCATCCGCGAGGGGTCGTACGGCTGCGCCTGGTTCGCCTACCGCGACCAGGCCGGCGCGGTCACCGGCATCGAGATGCGCGGGCCGGCGTTTCGCGGCTTGAACGAGGGCGGGGCCAAGACGCTGTTCCGCCTGCCCGGCGGGCGCGGGCGGCTGCTGCGCATGACCGTCAACGAGGCCCCGATCAACGCGCTCAGCCTGGCGTCGCTGGAGGGCCTGCGCCGCGACACGCTGTATCTCTCGACCGCGGGCGGCATGGGGCCGCGCACGCTCGCCTGCCTGCAGGCGCTGCTGCGCGACGCGGCCCCGGACCGGCAAGCGGTCCTGGTGTCGGCGACCGACGCCGACGCGGCCGGCGACCGCTATGCCTGCGACCTGGCCGGCCTAGCGGCGGCGGCGGGCGTGCGTCACCGGCGGTTGCGGCCGCGGGGCGGCCTGAACGACTGGAACGACGTCTGGCGGGCGAGGGGAGGGGACGGATGAGCGGCGAGGGGCCACGGCCGGCCCCGGCGGCGCACGGCCCACCACGCCGTCCGAGGACTGGGACTCGCCCGGCCCACCATCCATGCGCGAGCCAAGCCCGGCCGCCCGCGCGGTCGACGCGCGGCGCTGCCAGGCTTGCGGCGGCAAGCGCGCCCATTTCGGGTTCGGGCCGCCGTTGACCCCCAAGGGCCAGGAGCAATGGGCGTGCTTCGCCCACCGCGCGGAGGTGGAACAGGCCCTGAACGGCGCCCGCAACCGCGGTGGCCCCGGGGCGCCGCGCAGCCTGTCATAGCCCAGGCCCGGGCAGCGAAGGCGCATCGCCCTCCTGGCTTGGAAAGGTTCGGGATACCTGCTTATGCCGACCGCTTGGCGTGCGACAGGTGACGCCCCTGCATTGCAGGACTGTCCGAACGCTCCAAGCCATCGGGCCGCGATGCGGTGAGACGAGGCAGGGAAAGGCGACAGGAAGACAGCAGGCCGGAGAGGAGCGAGTGCCACTGCGGCAGCGGACGCCGCAAGGGTCAAGGCCGCGAGCGGCCCGCGCGTGCCGCGCGCCCTTGCCCCGCCGCCGGCGCAGCGGCGCTCCAGGGCGGTCTTCGAGGAGAAGACCGAACCGGAAAGGCGACATCATGAGACCACGACGTGCGAAGACGGCGCTGGGCGCGCTGCTGCTGGCGCTCGCGCTCTATGCAATCCTGGCGATGCCCGGCGTGCTGACGGACACGGCATCGACCGGGCCGGCAGCACGTCCGGTCGCGGCGGCGCGGCCATGAGCGAAGCTGACATCGAGCCGGAGCCGGCCGGGCCGGCACCGACCCTGTTCTGGGTGGCGGCCTGCCTTGTCCGCCGCGAGTTCGGCGGCATGGAGGACGACGGCTGGTTCTTCGACGAGCGCACGCTCGTCACCGATCCCGCCGTCTACCAGCGCCTGAACGGGGCTCCGGCCGCGTTCCTGAGTGAGAGCGAGGCCGAAGCGCATACCGGCAGCCTGCGCGCACAGCTGCCGCGCCTCAACGCGGGACGCCGCCCGCTCGGCTCCGTGCTGTCGGACGGCCTTTACGACGTCGAGGTCATCGAAGCGGCGACGCTGCCGCTGGTCTGGCCGCAGACCCGGCCGCGATACGCCTAGACGTGCCGAACCCGTCGCCGGCGTCGCGCGGCGGACAGTTACCATCCTCAACCTGAAGCCAAGAGGCCGACATGACCTTCTCGCCGGATTTCACCGCCTACGAAGCCAAGATGGCCGACTACGCCGCACGAACCGCGGCGCTGCTGCCGGCAACCAAGGCAGCGTTGTTCACGGCCCTGTCCGAGGCCGGGATCAAGCTCGTGGTCGTCGACTACGACGGCAGCGGCGACTCAGGACAGCTCGAAGGCCTGACCGCCATCGACGAGCAGGACCGTGAAACCGAGCTGCCGGAGACGAGCGTCGCCATCCAGGAAGCCGGGTTCGAGCAAGCCGACCCGGTTGCCATCACCTACAGCCTTCGCGGCCTGTTGGAACAACTCGCCTGGCGGTTCCTGGAGCAGACGCACGGCGGCTGGGAGAACAATGACGGCGGCCACGGCCAGGTGACGTTCACGGTCGCCGGCCAGTCGATCACGCTCGACCACAACGAGCGTTTCACCTGTTCAAACAATTACACGCATCAGTTCTGAGGAGGCCGCGATGGCGCACGCCTACCATCATGCCGTGTCCTCGGCCCGTGCCTGGGGCGGCACGCCGGACGACTACCTGCACGTCCATGCCTGGCTGGACAGCTCGAAGCTGGTGCTGGCCGACTTCCGCCACCGCATGCTCCACCACCATGCGGAGGGGTGTTGGCAGGCCGAGCGCCTGTTCGGGGTGACGATCAGCAACAGCGCCGGCCGCATGGTGCCGGTGCGGCTGATCGCCGAGCGTCACATCAAGGAAGACCTCGGCCGCATCCCGTCCTTGGCCGACTGGGCGCGCTGCATCCGCCCGGAGCCCTGGATGGGACGCACCGGCGGGCTCGCGATCGATGCCGACGCAAGCCCGGCCGCCGGCAGCGCCCCGGACCGGCAAACCGACCGACCCGTCCGGCATGCCGACGGCCCAACCAACGAGGACCGGGCCGATTGGGCGCTGGCGGCCGTCCGCCATCATGCCTTCCTGACCAAGGCCATCGATGAGACGACCCTCGTGCAGCTGCGAGACCTGCTCTGCAACCTGCTGCACCTGTCCGACCGGCTCGGCGTCTGTCTCCACGACGAGATCAGCAGGCGATACGAGCACAATGACCTGGAAGAGATCGCCGAACATCCAGCCGCCCAACCTGATCCGGCGCTCTCATCCGCCTGAACGCTGCCGGCCCGATCGGCGCCCGGATCCGACGCGTCAGGGAACGGCCGCGCCGCAAAGCATCCCGAACCGCAACCGAGATCCGCTTCGAGCGGGTCTTCACACGTCCGGAGACTAGGAATGGCTGACTATTACACCAGCTTCAGTTGCCTGTTCGACGTCGGCACGGCCGAACACGCCGTCCGCGCGACCGAGTTGTACCAGCAACAAGCCGATCGACTCGAGGAGGACGACGGCATCAGGCTCCGCTTCGACATGGAACCCGACCCGGCGAGCGGCCCTGGCGTGCTGTGGATCAGGTCGGACGGCGACGGCGATCCCGAACACGTCATCGAGTTCGTAAAGCTCTGCGCCGAAGCCTTCGGCCTGCAAGGTAAATGGGGCTTCTGGTGGAGCCTGTCGTGCAGCAAGCCGCGTCTCGACGGCTTCGGCGGCGGCGCCCACGTGATCGACCTCGGCCGACGCGAGACGATCGCCTGGATGGATTGCGAGCATTGGGTTGCCGACCAGCTCGCATCCGATCCCGCGATGCCGGGAGCGCCGGCATGATCCGCAGGTTCATGGACTGCTCCGCCGGCCATCTCTCGCCGGACACCTGGGCCTGGCTCGACGCGCATCTCGGCGAGGACCGCGTGCGCGATCCGTACGACCGGATCGCCGGCGCGATCGCCGGCGGCCGCACCCGCCACGGCTGGTTCGTGCACGCGCCGGAAGAGCCGGACCCGGCGCTGCCGGCCGAGCTTGAGCGCATCTGCCGGCACGCACGCCGGCGGGGCGCGGAGTACGTCCTGTTCGACAACGACGCGATCCCCGACCAGGAGCTGCCGGTGCTGCACCCGGAGTTCCTGCCGGCGTCCTGAGGCGCCTGGCCGGCGCCGCCGGCCCATCCGCGCGGCCCTCGATCCGCATAAGCCCCACCCCCTGAAGGAGCACGCTGCCATGATGAACGACGCACGCCTGTTCCGCAGGAGCGATCCGGATTTCCCGACCACCCGCGTCGCCCGCAACGGCCTGACCGCGGCCGGCCGCGTCGCGAAGGTCCGGACGCCCCCGGACCGGAGCATCGCCCGCCGACCCCGCAGCACGGCGGGTCCGGCCGGGCCATCCAGCCGCACTCCGTCGAGCCGGCGCCGGCCGCGTCCGCTGGCCCGCCGAGCGCGCACGAGGGCCTGCACGCGACGCTGTTCGACCACCCCGGACCGGTGCGAAATCGTCTATAGGTCTGACCCCGAACCCTGGAGGGCGCCATGTCCCGAGCGCTGCCGGCCCTGCCGGTCATCATGAACCGCGACGACTACCGGCAATGGGCGGCGGCGCAGCCGCGCGGCCGCTTCGAAAGGATCGCCGGAGAGGTCGTCGCCATGGCCCCGGAACGCGTCGCCCACGTCCGGGTCAAGGCGAACGTCTGGCGGGCCCTGGATGACGCCGTCCGTGCCGCAGGCCTGCGGTGCGAGGCGCTCGGCGACGGCGTGACCGTCGAGGTCGGCGAGGACACCGACTACGAGCCGGACGCGATGGTGACGTGCGGCGACCGCACCGACGGCGAGGCGATCGCGGCGGCCAACCCCGTCGTCCTCGTCGAGGTCCTGTCGCCGTCGACCCGGTCGGTCGACACCGGCGCCAAGCTCGCCGACTATTTCGCGGTGCCCTCGGTCATGCACTACCTGGTGGTCCGGGCCGACCGTCCGGCCATCATCCACCATCGCCGGCAGGACGACGGCACGATCCTGACGACGCTCGCCGCCGACGGCCTGATCGACCTGGACCCGCCCGGCCTCGCGATCGCCGTCGCCGACGTCTACCGGACCTGATCCCGGACCGCCCCGGCCCGCTCAACCGGGTGCAGCCGTAGGCCGGGTCCGCCGAAGCGGCCACGGGCCGGGCGGCGCCGTCCTGGCGAACGCCGCCGCCTGGCAACGGGATTAGGACGCGGGGGAGACCGGTCAGCGAGAAAAGAGAGGCAAGGGAGACGAGGCATACCGCGCCGTGGCCGGACCGCGGCAAGGGTCCGCCAAGTGGCGGCCCGGCTGCGCCGGCTGCGCCCAAGGGCTTGCCCTGGCCTCGGCCGTCCAGGCCGCGGTTGGGGGAGGGGGTTCAGGCAATCCAGAAAGGATGACCCCCATGACCAGGCAGCACAGCGGCAAGCCGTCCACCGGCCGGCGCGACCACTACCAGGAGGTGACCGACCGCATCGTCTCCGAACTTGAACGCGGCGTGCGGCCCTGGCGCCAGCCGTGGGACAACGGCGCGCCGGGATCGCCGGTCAACGCCGTCACCGACCGCCGATACCACGGCATCAACACGCTCGTCTTGTCGATGACCGCGTTCAGCCTGGGCGGCGACCCACGCTTCTGCTCCTACAAGCAGGCCGCCGGCCGCGGCTGGCAGGTGCGCAAGGGCGAGCGCAGCACCACCGTGTTCTTCTTCAAGCGGCTGCTGGTCACGGACCGCGACGCCGCCCCGGGCGCCGAGGACGCCGCCAAGGCCGTGCCGCTGCTGCGGTCGTACAGCGTTTTCAATGGAAGCCAGATCGACGGCATCCCGGCCTACGCGGCGCCCGACATGGGCAAGCAGCCGTGGCGGCGGCCGGACGCCGCCGACGTCATCCTGGGCCACAGCGGCGCCACGGTCAGCTACGGCGGCGACCGGGCGTTCTATTGCCCCGCGAACGACAGCATCAAGCTGCCTTATCCGGTCTCGTTCCATTCCCCGCAAGCCTTCGCCAGCACGGCCATGCACGAACTTGCCCACTGGTCAGGTCATCGGGACCGGCTCGATCGCGACTTGACGGGGCGGTTCGGCTCCGATGCCTACGCGATGGAAGAACTTAGGGCCGAGCTCAGCTCAGTGTTCATCGGCAGCGTCCTCGATCTGCCCTGCGACATTCCGAACCATGCGAACTACCTGGGCGACTGGGCGCGCAAGTTGAAAGGCGACAAACGCGAGATCTTCCGCGCCGCCGCCGCCGCGCAACGCATCGCCGACTACCTGCTCGCCTTCCATCCGGACTACGCCGCGAACGAGCTTGCGGACCAGGACGGCCAGGATGCGGACCCGCCGGCGCCGCTGGCGCAGGCCGCGTAAGGCAGCACACCCCCCCCTGAACGGAGATGACGATGAGCCCTCTCTTCACCGCGGCGCAGCGCAGGCTGTTGCTCGCCAACGGCGCCAAGTTCGACCGCGATCCCGGCTTCGACCCGCCGCCGGTGGTCAAGCTGTTCGTGCCGGACGGAGCGGCGGCCTGGCTGTTGGCGTCGCTGGATCCCGCCGATCCCGATGTCGCCTTCGGCCTCTGCGACCTTGGCCTGGACACGCCCGAACTGGGTTCGGTGTCGATGCGAGAAATCGAGGCGATCCGCAGCCCGGGGCTGGGTCTCGCGGTCGAGCGCGACCGCTTCTTCACCCCCGGCAAACCGATCAGCGCCTACGCCGACGACGCCGTGAGCGCCGGCCGCATCACCGCCTGACCGGCTGCGCTCCAGCCTATCCCTGCATCGCACGGAGGGTCCCATGCACACGCCCGGGCCTTGGCGCTCCATCCGCACCGAGACGTGCGACGATTACGTCTACCAGATCGAGATTGCTGAAGGCCATGTCGCCAGCATCGCCGGGTGGATGCTGCCCGGCACGGTCTGCGCGGTCACCGAGGCCAACGCGCGCCTGATCGAGCACGCGCCGGACCTGGCCGCCGCGCTTCGCGACCTTCTTGCCTGGTGCGACCAGGCAGGAGGGTGGGAGGCGCCCTGCTGGACGCGGGCGCAGCGCGTGCTCGACCACGCCACGGCGGCAGACAGCCTGTCGCACGGGCCAGTCACGCCGGCGCGCGTCCCGCCGTCCGCCGCTACGCACCGACCGTAAACGCAAGCCAGGAGACGAGCATGCCAGCCCCCCGAGACCAATTCCAATGGACCGAGGATGCGGTCGAGCGCCTGCGGCGGCGCTGGGCCGAAGGCGTGTCCACGGCTGCGATCGGCCGCGAACTCGGCGTGTCGAAGAACGCGGTTATCGGCAAGGCGCGCAGGCTCCGCCTCGCGAACCGGCCGTCGCCCATCCGCCCGGCGAAACCGAAGCCGGACCCCGGCCCGCCGCCGCGCCCCGTGCCGCCGTCGCGGCCGGTGAGGCTGTTGCCGCCCGGGCCGGCCGCGGCGGAGCCGGACCGGCGCCTGGCCGCGATGCCGGCCGGAGCGGCGGACGCCGCACCGTGCCGCTGGCCGATCGGCGAGCCGGGCACGGCCGGCTTCCGCTTCTGCGACGCGGCCGCCCTGGGCGGCAAGCCCTACTGCGCCGCGCATTGCGCCATCGCCTACGGCCGGCAGCCCGCAACGGACGACCGGGCTCATCGGCGCCCGGCACGCTGAACGACCCTTCGACATGGAGACCCATCATGGGCTCCGCCATCACCACGCGGCCGCCAGGCATTCGCCCTGTTCAAGGAGAGCTGAGGCGGGTTGATGCCGCACCCACACCGGCCGCCGCAGCGGGGGAGGGGGTCTTGAGGAAAGAGACGCCTCTCTCGGGACCACGACAGGATCGCCAATTCCTGCCCCGCAGAAGACGTCCAACCCGCTGAGACATGCCGCCCCGCTGATCCCGCAGCCGCATTGGCCCATCCCGGCTCCCGAGAGCCCGAGACCCTGCGCGCCTCCGCACACTCCCAAACCCGCCCATCCCGGCCGCCCCGACGGCGACGCGCCCCCGCGCGCCGCCGGCGGCCGTCCGCACCAGGAGACATCCATGCCCGACGCCAGCCAGTTCACCCTCGGCCTGTTCGATGCCCCCGCCCTGGATTGGGGCGCCGGCGCCCCCCACGCCGACGCGGCCGCCCGCTTCGGCAGCGCCGGCGACCCCGAAGACCCCGAGGATCCCGACCACACGCCGCCTGCGGGGCCCGCGGCTGCGGCCGTGCCGCAGACCGGGGAAAACTTCTACCTGGACGCGGACCGCGCCCTCGCCCGCGGCTGGCCCGCCCGCGCCCGCGACAACGTCGCCGCCATCCGGCTGTCCAAGGCGCTGGAGGCGAGCGGCCGCGCGCCGACCGCGGCGGAGCAGGCGCAGCTGCTCCGCTTCGTCGGCTTCGGCGCCTCCGAGCTGGCGCAGAACGCCTTCCCGCTGCCGGGCGCCGCCGGCTTCCGGCCCGGCTGGGCCGAGATCGGCGAGGAGCTGGCCGCCTTGACCACGCCCGCCGAATACGCCGCCCTGCAGCGGGCCACGCAATACGCGCACTACACGCCGGAGCCGGTCATCCGGGCGCTGTGGCGGGCGGCGCAGCGCCTGGGCTTCCAGGGCGGGCGCGTGCTCGAGCCCGGCATGGGCACCGGGCTGTTCTTCGCCCTGCTGCCGCCGGCGCTGCGCGGCGTCTGCCGCCTGACCGGGATCGAGTACGACCCGGTCACCGCCCGCATCGCCCGGCTGGTGCATCCCGGCGCCCGCGTGCGCTGCGAGGACTACACCCGCAGCCCGCTCGGCGGCGGCTTCGACCTGGTGATCGGCAACCCGCCGTTCGCCGACCGCGCCGTGCGCGCCGACCCGCGCACGGCCAAGCTCGGCCTGCGGCTGCACGACTACTTTATCGCCCGCTCGGTCGAGCGGCTGCGCCCGGGCGGCCTCGCCTTGTTCGTCACCAGCACCGGCACCATGGACAAGAGCAACACGACGGCGCGCGAGCATATCGCCAGCCTGGCCGACCTCGTGGGCGCCGTGCGCCTGCCGGAGGCCAGCATGCGCGCCGCCGCCGGCACCTACGTGGTGGTCGACCTGCTGGCGTTCCAGCGCCGCGCCGCGGGCCAGCCCGCCGCGGGACCGGGCTGGATTGGCCTGGCCGAGGTTGCCGCAGCCGCCCGCCCGAGCGGCGGCGACCCGCAGGAACAAATCAAGAATTCTAGTGCGCTCGAAGCGGACGGCCGGCAGGACGGCCCGGACGATGCCGAGGACGCCGCGCCGCGCCGCACGGCCGTGCAAGTCAACGCGTATTTCGCCGCGCATCCCGAGATGGTGCTCGGCGACCACGCGCAGCGGCGCGGCACCTACGGACCGGGCCTGAGCTACACCTGCCGCGCGCGCGCCGGGGCCGGTCCGCTGGAGGCGTCGCTGGACGCCGCCCTCGCCCGCCTGCCCACGGCGATCGTCACCGCGTCCCCCTCGTCCATAGGCGACGACGAGCCCGACGCGCCGGCCGGGCGCGCCGCCGCCGCCGCCGACAGCGGGGCCGCCACCAGGGAAGGCTGCTACCTGATCGGCACGGCCGGGCGGCTGATGCAGGTCATCGGCGGCGAACCGGCGCCGGTCGCCATCCGCGAGGGCCAGGGCGGCGAGGGCATCCCCGCCCGCTCGGCCAAGATCATCCGTGCCCTGCTGCCAATCCGCGACGCGGTGCGCGAGGTGCTGCGGGCGCAGGCCGCCGACCAGCCCTGGACCCAGGCCCAGGTCAGGCTGCGCGTCGCCTATTCCGGTTTCATCCGCTCCTTCGGGCCGATCAACCACACCGTGGTCAGCGTCGCCGTCGACGCCGAGACCGGCGAGGAACGCGAGAGCCATCGCCGCCCCAACCTGTCGCCGTTCGCCGACGACCCGGACTGCTGGTTGGTCGCCTCGATCGAACGCTACGACCTGGAGACCGGCCTGGCCCGCAAGGGGCCGATCTTCAGCGAGCGGGTGATCGCCCCGCCCGCCGCGCCGCTGATCGTCAGTGCCGCGGATGCGCTCGCCGTCACCCTGGCCGACACCGGGCGCGTCGACCTCGACCACCTGGCCGGCCTGCTCGAACGCGACCCGGACAGCGTGCCGGCGCTGCTCGGGACGACGGTGTTCCGCACCCCGGGCGGCGGGCACTGGGAGACCGCGGACGCCTACCTGTCCGGCGCGGTGCGCGGCAAGCTGGCCGCCGCCGAGGCGGCCGCGGCGCTGGACCCGCAATACCAGCGCAACGTCGACGCCTTGCGCGCGGTGCAGCCGGCGGACCTGCGCCCTTCCGACATCACCGCCCGGCTCGGCGCCCCCTGGATCCCGGCCGACGTGGTCGAGGCGTTCGCCGCCGAGGCGATGGGCACGGAAACGCGGGTGCGGCACGTCGTCGAGCTGGCCTCGTGGAGCGTGGACGGGGACCGCTTCGCCGGGACCGCCGCCGGCACCTCCGAGTGGGGCACCGAACGCCGCCATGCCGGGCTGCTGCTGCACGACGCGTTGAACAGCGCCACGCCGCAGATCCACGACCTGGTGGTCGAGGCCGGGGTCGAGCGCCGCGTGCTCAACGCCGAGGCGACCGAGGCCGCCAAGGAGAAGCTGACCCGGATCAAGGACGCCTTCGCCGCCTGGGTCTGGACCGATCCGGGCCGCACCGACCGGCTGGCCCGAATCTACAACGACACCTTCAACAACCTGGTGCCGCGGCATTTCGACGGCAGCCACCTGACCCTGCCCGGCGCCAGCGGCGTCATCCGGCTCTACGGCCACCAGAAGCGGGTGGTGTGGCGCGTCATCGCCAGCGGCAGCAGCTACATGGCCCACGCGGTCGGCTCCGGCAAGACCTTCTCCATCGCCGCCGCGGTGATGGAGCAGAAACGGCTCGGGCTGATCAGCAAGGCGCTGCTGACCGTGCCCGGGCACTGCCTGGCCCAGGCCTCGCGCGAGTTCCTGCAACTGTATCCGGCCGCGCGCATCCTGGTGGCCGACGAGGGCAACTTCACCAAGGACAAGCGCGCCCGCTTCCTGGCCCGCGCCGCCACCGCCTGCTGGGACGCGATCATCCTGACCCATTCCGCCTTCCGCTTCATCGCCGTGCCGGCCGCGTTCGAGCGCGGCATGATCGAACGCCAGCTCGGCCTCTACGAGGCGGTGGCCTTGACCCTCGCCCGCGAGGACCGCGCCACGCGCAAGCGCGTCGAGGCAATGAAGGAGAAACTCGCCGCCAAGCTGGAGGCGATCAAGGACCGCCGCGACGACATGCTGACCATCGAGGAGCTCGGCGTCGACCAGGTGATCGTCGACGAGGCGCAGGAGTTCCGCAAGCTGTCCTTCGCCACCAACCGCGGCGCGCTGAAGGGCGTCGACCCGGACGGGTCGCAGCGCGCCTGGGACCTGTTCCTGAAGACCCGCTTCATCGAGCGGAAGAACCCCGGCCGGGCGCTGATCCAGGCCTCGGGCACGCCGATCACCAACACGCTCGGCGAGATGTACACCATCCTGCGGTTCCAGGCCGACGAGGCGCTGCGCCAGCGCGGCGTGCACGCGTTCGACGCCTGGGCGTCCACGTTCGGCGACACCCGCACCGAACTGGAGCTGCAGCCCTCCGGCGCCTACAAGCCGGTGGAGCGGTTCTCCAGCTTCATCAACGTCCCCGAGCTGATCGACATGTTCCGCTCGGTCGCCGACGTGGTGCTGAAAGAAGACCTGCGCGGCGACCTGGCCCTGCCGTCGATCCGCGGCGGCGAGCGCAAGCTGGTCACCGCCCCGGCCAGCGCGGCGTTCCGCGACTACCAGGGCGTGCTGGCCGAACGCATCGAGGCAATCCGCCAGCGCACGGGCAAGGTGAGGAAAGGCGACGACATCCTGCTCGCGGTCATCACCGACGGCCGCCACGCCGCGATCGACATGCGGCTGGTCTGGCCCGGCCACGCCGACGAGCCGGACAACAAGCTGAACGCGCTGATCGCTGCCGTGCACCGCATCTGGTCCGAGACCGCCGGCCAGCGCTATCGCCGCCCCGACGGCGCGCCCGACCCGCATCCCGGGGCGGGGCAGATGATCTTCTCCGACCTCGGCACCCTCGGCGTCGAGGCCGCGCGCGGCTTCTCCGCCTACCGCTGGATCAAGCAGGAGCTGGTCCGGCTCGGCGTGCCGGCGTCCGAGATCGCGTTCATGCAGGATTACAAGACGTCGGCCGACAAGCGCCGCATGCTCGACGCGTTCAACGCCGGGCGCGTCCGCGTGCTGGTCGGCTCCTCGGAAACCATGGGCACCGGCGTCAACGCGCAGGCCCGGCTGAAGGCGCTGCACCACCTCGACGTGCCGTGGCTGCCCTCGCACATCGAGCAGCGCGAGGGCCGCATCGAGCGGCAGGGCAACCAGAACGGGGAGATCGAGATCTACGCCTACGCCACCCTGGGCTCGATGGACGCGACGATGTGGCAGAACAACGAGCGCAAGGCCCGCTTCATCGCCGCCGCGCTGTCGGGCGACCGCAGCGTCCGCCGGGTCGAGGACCTCGCCAGCCAGGCCAACCAGTTCGCCATGGCCAAGGCGATCGCCTCCGGCGACAGCCGCCTGATGCAAAAGGCCGGGCTGGAGACCGAGATCGCCCGGCTGCAGCGGCAGCAGGCGGCGCACGTCGACGACCAGCACGACATCCGCCGCCGCATCCACGCCGCGCAATCCGACCAGCGACTCGCCGAAGCGCGCATCGAGGCGATCCGGCACGATCTCGCCCGGCGCACCGCGACCCGGGGCGACCGCTTCGCCATGACGGTCGAGGGCCGCCCGTTCACCGACCGCGCCGCCGCCGGCGCCCTGCTGCTGTCCAAGGTGCGCCTGGCCGCGGCGGACACGACCGAGCGGGACTGGACGGTCGCCCACATCGGCGGCTTCGACCTCGGGTGCAGCGTCAGCCGCAACCGCTCCGAGGGCGGCATCAAGACCACCCTCACGCTGGAGCGCAGCAACGTCGCCGACGAGGTGGCGCTCGGACCCGAGCTGAAGCCGCTCGGCCTGATCGCCTGGCTGGAGCACATGCTGGGCCGCTTCGACGCCGAGCTGGAGGAGAACCAGGCCAAGGCCGCCGATGCCGCCCGGCGCCGGGCCGGCTACGCCGCCCGGGCGGACGAGGCGTTCCCGCTGCAAGGCGAGCTGGACGACAAGCTGGCCCGCATGGCCGAGCTCGAAGCCGACCTGGCGCAGACCAAGGGCATCAACGACGACGCATAGGCCGGCCCGGCCGCCCGGGCCGCGTAGCCGGCGTGACCCCGCGCGCCGGGTCCGCGGCGATGCGGGCTTGGCCGCTTTCCCTCAAGCCAAGGAGACGGGCGATGCCCCCCTGAGCCAGGCACGCCCTGACGCGCGCCGGGCCAGCCTGACCTGAAACCGCCCGCATCGACCCGGCACGCCAGTGAGGAGAGCAACCCGGCAGGACGATGCGCTGGCGCATCGCCGCCGGACCGCCGCAAGGGTGCGGCCGCGCGCGGCCCGCTGCGCGCCCTTGCCCCGCCCGGCGGGATGCGCCCGGGGCGCCGGGTCTTTCCAAGAACGAGGAAAGGCGAGCAACCCAGGCAGGAGAAGCCGCCATGCCCGCACACGCCCGTCATCCCAAGCCCCGTGCCGCCGATCCGGACTGGCCCGCCGACATCATCGTCCGCGCCATGCAATCCGGCCTGCCGATCCTGACCTTGTTCGCAGGCACCCCCGACGAGCTGACCGTGCGGCTGGCCCGGGCCGGCGAGGTCATCGCCGACCCGCAATGCTCGAAGCCCTATCGGGCCCAGGCCACCGGCGTCCATGTCCGCGCGACGGTCGAGCAGGGCGGCGACATCGTCGACCTGGCCTGGCTCTACCTGCTCAGCGTCGAGCAGTTCCGCGGCGCGTTGAAGCCCGCCCACGTCAATGTCAGCCATGTCGACCTGCGCGAGGCCGCGATGAGCGCCGCCTGGCAAGCGGTTCATTGGCAAACGCTGCAGCGCGAGATGGCCTGCCGATCAAACGCGACCAAGCAGAGCCGGGCGTGAGCGCGCGACCCGGAGGGCCGGAAGCGGGGCAGGGGAGGGCGAATGCCGCATCGCCGCCGGGACGCCGCAAGGGCGAGGGCCGCAGGCGGCCCGCGCGTGCCGCGCGCCCTTGCCCCGCCCGCCGGGACGCGGCCGGCGGAGCGGGTCGGCCCGGAAAAGCGGGACGACAGACATCAACCCAGCAGGAGCCCATGATGGCCGAACTTCGCAGCGTCGATCCACAGTCCCTGATCCCCAATCCCAACAACCCGCGCCGCACCGCGGCCCCGAAGGCGATGGACGAGCAGCTGCTCGCCTCCATCCGCGCCGTCGGCATCATCCAGCCGCCCCGCGTCACCGAGACCCCGGACGGCCTGATGGTGGTCGCCGGCAATCGCCGCCGCGCCGCCGCCATCGCCGCCGGCCTGGCCGAGATCCACGTCATGGTGTGCGACGCCGACGAGACCGCCGACGCCATGCGCGCGGTCTCGGAGAACCTGATCCGCGCCTCGATGACCAGCGTCGACATCTGGCGCGCGACCGACAGCCTGGAGCGCCAGGGCTGGAACGAGCAGGCCATCGCCGACGCCCTGGCGCTGCCCGTCCGCACCATCCGCCGCCTCAAGCTTCTGGCCTGCCTGCACCCGCCGATGCTCGACGTCATGGCCGCCGGCGCCATGCCGAGCGACGAGCAGCTGCGCGCCATCGCCGCCGCCTCGCGCGAGGAACAGGCCCAGGTCTGGAAGAAGCACCGGCCGAAGAAGGGACAGGAGTTCCACTGGCATCCCGTCGCCAACGCGCTCAGCAGGCGGCGCATCCCGTTCTCCGCCGCCCGCTTCGGCGACGAACTGGCCCGCGCCTACGGCGTGACCTGGCTCGACGACCTGTTCGCCCCCGCCGGCCAGGACGGGCGCTACACCACCGACGTCGAGGGCTTCTTCGGCGCCCAGCAGGAATGGCTGCAGAACGCCCTGCCGGCCGGCGGCACGCTGATCCCCACCGACGAGTACGGCCGGCCGGCGCTGCCGCGGAAGGCCCAGCACGTCTACGGCAAGCCCGGCAAGGGCGACGTGACCGGATATTACCTCAACGGCCACACCGGCGCGGTCGAGACCCTGGCCTACCGCCTGCCGGAGGCGAAAACGCCGGCCAAGCCGGGCCGGGACGGCCAGGCCGTGCCCGAACCGGAGAGCCCCGTCCGCGTCCGGCCGGACCTGACCCAGAAAGGGGCCGCCATCATCGGCGCGCTGCGCACCGACGCGCTGCACCAGGCGCTGCGGCAGGCGCCGATCGAGGACGCCAAGCTGGTCGCGCTGCTGGTGCTGGCGCTGGCCGGCAAGAACGTCAGCGTGCAGAGCGGCTCCGGCGCGGCGGCCTGGGACCGCTCGGCCATCGCCGCCGGGCTCGCCGAAGGCGGCGTGCTCACCGCCGACGACGACCTGGCGCGCGCGGCGGCGCGCGAGATGCTGGCTGCCACGCTGTCCTGCCGCGACAACCAGAGCGACAGCGGCCCGTTGGCCCGCGTCGCCGGCGAGGCGGTCGACGCCGCCCGGCACCTGCCCAACATGGCGACCGAGGAATTCCTCTCCTGCCTGTCCAAGCCCGGCCTCGGCAAGGCCGCCCTCGACGCCGGCGTGCGCGTCGAGGACCGCGCCAAGGACACCCGGGCGCGGATGGTCGAACGCTTCAAGACCGGCCGCTACGTCTATCCGGCCGCGCTGTTCACGCTCACCGCGGATGAGATGGCAAACGCCAGGGAGGCGGAGCCCCGCCGACATGACCCGGGCCGCGAATGGGTGCGGGCCGGCGACGAGGCCGAAGGCGGTGACGCCGAGGCCGACGCCGGCCCGGACCAGCCGGCCAACGATGACGCCGAGCCCTGCGCCCCGGCCGCCGAGTAGGCCATCCCCTGGCTTGGGCCGGCTGCGCCGGTCCAAGCCGCCCCCGTGCCGAAGGAGACGCCCTCATGAGCCACCCGATCCCCGCACGCGCCGCCGCCGGGCCGCGGCCGGCGATGCCCGGCATCCCGATGCAGCGAACCGCGCCCAACAGCATGCGCCGCCGGCGCCTCGACCGGGCCGCGCTGCACGCGGCCGTCGCCGCCCGCACGCGCGCCCTCGCGGACGCCGAGATCGACCTGGTGGCCGCCTGCGAGCGGGCCGCCGCGCGCGGCCTCGCCGCCGGCGTCCGCATCGACGACCGCGAGACCTGGGACCGCGCCACCTGGGACCGCTACCTGGCCGCCGCCGCCAGCCTGGAGCCGGAGTTCGGGCCGCGCATGCGACGGCTCTACCGAGAGATCGACCAGCTCAACAGGCTGCTCGCCCTGCCGCTGGCCGCTTAACCACCCGGCGCTTGCGGCCAGCGGTGGCACGCAGAGCCGTCGCCATGCCCGCCTCTCCTGAGGCGAGAATTTCCGTTCCAAAGGAGCTGCGTTATGCTGCGCCAATATGACGCCCAACGCTGCCGCGGCGGCGACAACCCGCTGCGCGTCGGCGTCATCGCCGTCGGCAGCATCTACTATCTACAAGACAGAGACGTGTTGCACGGCCGCTTTGGCGGCCGCGACATCTGCCGCGCGCCCTGGATCGTGGAAGCGTTCCTCAACGGCACGATGGGCGCTGCCCGGCGCAACCGCGACACCGGCCGATGGGAGGACGCCGTGCGCTCCGGCCGCTCCGACATCGCCGTGGTCCGCTCGCTGCGCGACCGCCGCCGCACCCTCCAGGTCCGGGTCAGCATCCTGATCGATCACGACGACGCCGGGTTCGGCGTGGACACCCGCTATCCCGGCTTGCCTGACCTGCGATTCTACCGCACGGCCCGGCGGCTGTCGCCGTCGCGGGCCGAGGGCCGCCGTCGAATTCCGGACTGTCTGCCGCTGGCCTCATGACGGTCGCGTGTCGGCTCTGCGGCAAATCCTGGCCCAGGGAGCCGGCCCTGGAGGTGGCCTGCCCCTCATGCCAGCGCGGCCCCGGCCGACGCTGCATCCGCCCGTCCGGCCACGAATGCGACATTCATGCCGAGCGCGACCGCCAGGCGATCAACGGCGGCTGGCTGCGGCCGTGTCCGGCGGCGTTCGGCCCAACCAACCGGACCGCCGGCGGCCGGCTTGCCTGCCAAGCCCCGCCGACGGGACAACTGCGCCTACTTTAGGCGAATGGCTGCGGTCATCGAAGCCTTCGTCGGGCCAGGGCATGCCGTTTCCCCCAAGCCTGGAATCCCGTCCAGGCCACGGATCGGCGATGCAAGCCGTCTGAGCCCGATCCTCCAAGCAGGCGTTCACGCCGCCAGGGAGATCAACGACCGGACATAATATGCGAACCGGAAAGCGGGATCGCGAGACTCATGAGCGAACCGCGCATGAGAGTAGGGAGAACTATGGGGGCAACCTCCCGTGCCGGCCCGGCCCTCTCGGGTATGCTGCGGCCTGAACCAGAACCCCGGCCGGAACAACCCGGCGCTACGCGCCCCGCTGCGCGGCTCCGGCACGCTCTCCAGGCCCGCCCGGGCCGCGTCCGGCGCAGGCCCCAAGCGGCCCGCGCCCGCCGCACCCCGAACCCGCCCGCTCGCATGCCTCTGGGGCTGATCCGCCCGAGCCCCTGGTTCCCAACGGCCGCACCCGAGAGGGCCGGTCCGGCACAGGCCGCCGCCGCCTCGAAGGAACGCAAACCGGAAAGGAACAAACCATGAGCGGTTATCTCAACAAGGCGTCGCTGATCGGCAACCTCGGGCAGGACCCGGAGGTGCGCCACATGCAGAACGGCGGCGCCGTCGTCACCCTCTCCGTCGCCACCTCGGAAGGCTGGACCGACAGCAACACCGGCGAACGGCGCGAACGCACCGAGTGGCACAAGGTGGTCATCTTCAACGAGGGCCTGGGCAAGGTGATCGAAAAGCACCTGACCAAAGGCAGCAAGATCTACGTCGAAGGCCAGATCCGCACCCGCAAGTGGCAGGACCAGGAGGGCCGCGACCGCTACTCCACCGAAATCCACCTGACGCCGTACAACGGCTCCGTCCAGTTCCTCTCGCCCAGGAAGGACGAGGACAGCCGCCCGGCATACGACGACACGGCCGCGCCCGCTACGGCAACCAGGGCCGCTGCCAAGACGCGGCGCAAGGCCAATCCCGTCCCCGCAGCCGATCCCGACGACGAGGTACCGTTCTAGGCGGGCAAAGCAAACAGCCTTTGCAACTGCTTATCCATTTCTTCCGCGAAGGGCGGGCGGCCGGCAGCGGTGTCGCGCCGCCTTGTCTTTCGCTTTCGGAGAACCCGTCATGACCGATCGCACCCCCAACCCGCCTTTCCCGGACGCCTGCCACACCGGGCGCGCGTTCATCTCTCCCTGCTGCACGGCCTCGATCCGGGAGTTCAAGGCCGATGGCCAGCTCTGGCTAGCCGGCCACGTCGCCGGGCACGGCTGGTCGGCGCCCTGGCCCGGCAACATCGAGGAAATCAATGACACTGGAACCCTGGTCAAGGCCGATGGCGTCGAGCGCAGGGTGTTCTGGCAACCCGGCCGGGAGGCGACGTGAGATGGACCAGCGCGCCTTTGCGGCACGATCCTGCCAGGCCAGCGCAACGCGCTGGCGCCGGCAAGCCGGAATCCTCCGCGCCTCTGCCCGCGCACGCCATCTCACGCCGGACCAAGCCGCAACCCTGCTGCGAGAGGCCGAAGCCGCCGAGCGCATGGCCACCTGGTGGGACCGTGGCGCCGAGGAGGCGCTGGCCACGCCGTAACGGCCCGGACCCGCCACTCCTCACCCCGGAGACCCACGCCATGCCCACCCACGTCTCGCCACGCCCGGGGCTGGCCATGCTGCGCGCCGCCTTGCCGTCGCCCTGGTCGCCGCCTGGATCCTGCTGCAGACGGCGCATCGAATTCCTGTGCCGGGCGCAGTACTGATCGCCCACCCCAGCAGGCATGCGACCTCCTACTAGCAGAGTTGAACGTGATGTCCGATCCGCAAAACCCCGATCCGCCGCCGCCCCCGCCGGCCCGCAGACTGCAGGCCAGCAAGCTCAACGAGCACCTCAAGCTCGGGGCCGCGGCGCTCGACCGGATGAGCACCGTCGTCATCGGCGGGGCCGTGTTCGCGCCCATTTTCCAGGGACAGGCCGTGAGAGGGCCGCGCATGGCGGTCTGGACCGCCGTCGCCCTCGTGCTGCACGGCGCTGCCCAGTTCATGCTATATTGTTTGCGAGAGGAGACTTGAACCATGCCAGGCAGCATCGATCCGACCTGGATCGTCCCGATCGTCTTCCTGCCCATCGCGCTTGTCGGCGTCGTTTGGGCAGCGCTGGCAAGCCGCGCGTTCGACCGCCGCTGGGGACGCCCGAACCACCCGGCGAAACCGGCCAAGCAGCCGGAGCCGCGCCGAACCTCCTGATCCTCTGACAGAGGCTGGCCGGCGCGTGCGACAGGCCCGCTCGCCAGCCCGAAGCCGATTCCGACTCTGGATCGCCGGCGTGCCCGACACCCAGGCGGTGATCGAGCCGCTGCGCCCGTTCGCCCGCATTCCCAAGGCTTTGCACGCCGCCTTGTGGTGCGGCCGCCTCGCCAGCGTGCCCCGCTAAGCTCGCCCAAGCCGCCGCCAGGGATGGCGGCCCGGACCCGTCTCACATCGAGCGGCGCAACCCCGCCTCGGCCAGCCACTCGCCAAGGCCCGCCCGGTCCACCGGCGTCCACGGCTCACCACGCCGGGCCAGGCCGGTCGCCCGCACCACGCCCTCCGCCTCCTCGCAGCGCTTGTAGGCCTCGACCAGCGACGCCGCCCAGGCGAGCGTCAGCTCCGCCGAGCGCTGCTCCAGCTCCTCCTCCCAGCCCTGGCCAACCCGGCGCGCCGCCTCCAGGCTCTGCCGCATCGCCGCGGCCGCGCGATGCGCCGCCTGCACCGCCCGGCAGGACGCCGCCGCCTCGATCACCCGCGACGCCATCGCGTCCAGCATCTGCGTCTGCGCCGCGCCGCCGCGGCGCCTCGTTGAGGATGTACTCCGCCGTCCGCGCGTCCACGATGTCGCTCAGGTCGCGCCGCGGGTTGTCCAGCCCGCAGCTGTCCGCCGCCAGCAGCACCTCCCGCAGGTCGGGCGCGATCTCCCGCAACAGGTCGATGCTCAACCCCCGAATGCGCTCCAGCGGGAAACGGATCACGTTGCTCAAGTCAACGTCGGCGGCCATGACCAATACTCCTGATGCAAGGCGAAGAATACGCTGGAAGATGAGGGAAAGTCAATCATAAAACATTGATATTGCACAGGAAAGCCACCATGCCGGGCGGGGCTGGACCCGGATAGCCCCGCCTGCGGCGCCGCGCTCGGCGCGGTTCAGCCACGCCTCCTGCGGCAAGACCAGGCCGCGTCGGTCGCAGGCCCCAAGCGGCCCGCCCCCGCCGCAGCCCGGCCCCGCCCGGACGCATGGCGTCAGGGCGATCCGGCCCCAGCCCCGCCCGGCTGTCCCGGTGAGTGTCAGCAATCAAGCTGATGAGAACAAGGACAAGCCCAATGACCATCCTCGGCAACGGAACCGTCGTCACCGACCTCGACAACGGCGACGACAACCTCGCCCTCGCCCGCCAGGGCTACTCCATCCGCCACATCGAGACCTTCCACGACCACGACGATCTCAGCATCGTCACCTGGGACGCCCCGGGCCTCACCGAAGCCGACCTCCCGTACTGAGGCAAGCCGCCGCGGCAGGGACGGCCCGCGCCCCGGCCCGGCACGACACGGAACGTCCGGCAATCACGCCGGCAAACAGCCAAGGAATCCGCCATGCAAACCAGCAAGACCGTCACCGGCACCGCCGAAAGCCTCTCTTTGGCGGAGCTCCTGAGCCGCTCGGCCAAGCGCTCGCCGTATTTCGCCAAGAACCTGGCAAAGGCCCGGCAGGCAACGCAGTTCATCGGCCAAGGCAGCCCCGGCAGCTCGACCGCCGCCTACGCCCGCGCCGCCGCGCCGCGCGCCAACACCGGGCACTATGCCGCCGGCGACGTCGTCTTCGTCTCCGCAGAAGGCAACCGGGCGGGCCGGTTCGATCCCATCGGCCAGGCCCCGAACGGGGCCTACCGGGCGATCAACTGCGCCATCGCCGCGCGTGCCCGCTTCGTCATCCACTGCCCCTATGACCGTAACCGTCCCTACAACATCGGCGAGCGGCAGGTCGCAGCCTACCTCGAAGCTTATGGCTACGAGGAAGCAGCACCCGGGCATTTCGTCCCAGTCCGCTCCTGACCCTTGCGCCGGAGCGCCGATGCTCCGGCTGCGTGCGTGTTGAGAGGCAGGGCAGCCGGAAGGAAAGGTGCCAGGGGGTGCCAGGGGGATGGATCAGAGCGGGGGGGGGGGGTAACGGGAGCCGGTCAGGCCCCCGCTTCCGCCGTTAGGCTAGGCCGTGAAGGCGTCAACCTGAGCACTCAGGGCCTGACGCGACAGCGACGCGCCCCCCATCCCCTCGTAAGGCTTCCAGTCCGAACCGCACACATGGGCATAGGCGTCAACCGCGCCTTCCGCCGCAGCAAGCAAGGCATACGCCTGCAAACCGACGACCGCAGCAAAGCCGCAGGCCCGTTCCGCCCGGTTCGCCTGCCCGTCAATGCCGAACCGATCTTCGTCCCGGTCCGCGTTGGCAACCGCACTGCTGAGCTCACGCGCCAGGGCGGCTTTCTTGTCATAGAAGTTGCCAGCCCCGTGCGCCGAGCGCACGAACCCGTCAACGATGCGCTGCATGTGCATCTCAAGGGCCTTTTCGTTCAGCACGTCGGCGAGAACCGCGCCGCTGCGGGCCAAGGCTTCCTCGGTCTTCTCCCGGATGTCGTGATAATCCACGGCCTGGAAGGCGAAGCGGTTGACGATCTTGGTCGCCACCGCCTCGGACGGGCACGCCCGCCGCGCCGTCTCGAAGGTGACGACCTCCCGGCCCTGCTGCTGGTTGCGCGCCGTGTTGGCAACCTTGCGCGCGGGAGTGTTAACCTTGCCCTTGTTCGCCTTGACCTTGGACAGCGGGGCCTTGCCATCGGCGGCAACGGTGCTGATGTTCGCGGTATCCTGGGACATGATCTTGACCATCCTGTTTCGGGCTAGTCCCCGTCTGGTGTTGGTAGCACCGGCGGGGATGCCTCTAGTTGCGGCCTTGATTGGCCGCATCTGTATTATGCATGGCTGGGGGGAAGTAGTCAAAATAAAAGCGATGGTCCGGACCATTTTATTGATAACGTTTTCGTGATTAGCAGCCTTTTGCTTAGTATTTGCTTATCTTAGAGCCTGTTTTACTATACGGTGGTGTATTAGAGGCGGTAATAGGGGCATAGGAGGCGGTAGTGACTGGCGATGGTCATGGCGTTTTCGGTGCCGGGCTTTGTTCCAGCTTGCGCGGAAGGCGCTGATGGAAGGCCAAGTGCTTTTCAGCATTCTACATCGCGCTTTTCCTTCCAACTCGGTGACGCTCCACTTGCTCACCTGCTCAAACAGGCTCTTATACTTGAAACGCGGGCGCCTGCGCGGCGGGCGCTCAGGGAACCAAAAGGGGCAAGCGCCCCTTGTGGTTCCCCGAGACCCCTCCTTTACCCATCTCTGTTTCCAGCTAGGCAGGCGGGACAACGACGCGCCAACTCGCGCAGACACCATCCACGCTCGCTTCGACGCCCTGTTTCCGCAGGCAAGCGTTCGTTCTGCCCCGCCGCCCCCTTCCGGCTGCGCCCCCATAAATGGGGGCTGCCGGCTGTCTTTCTCTTGATCCATCCGGGAGGCAATGGGAATCCGTCACTTAGCTCGACTTTGGCCATCAAGCGGCATGGCAGAGCGCGTAGGTGATACCTTCGCGGAGCGCTGGTCGGAGTTTCCGCACGTTGCCTGCGAGGCGGGACATGGTGAAACCCTGTTCGTGCCAGACATGGCGACGCACGGCGGCCAGCGTGTCGCTGAAGGTTGGACGGCGCTTGCGATACCAAGCCGTAGTCATGACAGCCCCGCATGCCCTCGGGCTGAGCTGCGCGGCAAGCAGGGTGACGAGGGAAAACAACCCGAGCAGGCAGGGGGTGGTGCGCGCGATGGCCAGGTCGGACCACTGTCGCTGTGTTTCGACCCCTAGATGCGCCCGGGTTTCCTGGAACGTGGCTTCCAGCTGCCAGCGCTGGACGAACCAGCGCAGGACCTGCTCCGGTTTCTGATCGGGGTCGGTGCAGAGCAGGGCTTGCGGGGCGAAGCGGCCGAGCGGGTCGCGCACCAGTGTCCAGCGGATCGGCACGACGGGCAGCCCGGCATGGTGCCACACGGCGGTGCCGGAACAGAGATCAACGATGCGCTCGCCCTGGCCATACCAGCCCGGCACCGTGACGCGCTGCCAGGTCGTACCCGCGTCGGCCAGCACCGTGGACAGGTTCGGCAGGCGCGCGCCCTTGACCCGGGGTCGCCCGATCGTCCCGGGGAGACGAGGTGGCGCCGGGGAGTAGAGGGCGGCATCGAGGCGCAGGCGGGTGACGCAGACTACGCCGCGGCGGCCCAGCGCGGTCAGGAGTTCCAGGGCGGCGAAGCTGCTGTCGGCCACCAGCACCAGGTCGCGTCCGGGCAGCCAGCGACGGGCTTGCAGGATCACCTGCCGCCCCCAGTCGGTCAGCTTCTTGTGCCGTCTGCCGTGCTCGCGGCTGTAACGCTCGGACGGGGCGAGAGCCGTCAGGAACGGCAGCGCCCAGATGCGCTCGGCCCAGGGGATCGGCACCAGCAGCATCAGGCTGAGCCAGCGCAAGCCGGACGCCTTGACGAAGTGCCCGTGCGAGGAGCGGACCGGGTCACGGTAGATGCCCTTGGCGGCGATGCGCTTGCCACGGCGGCGCTCGATGGTGTCGTCGATGCCGAGCACCACGGGACCGTCCGGCGCGAAGGTCTTGATCAGCAGGTCCAGCAGCACTTGCGACGCGGCCCGCGGGCTCCAGGCTGCCCGGTTCAGCACCCGGTGGTAGTTTACGAAACGCCGCTCGCCCGCGAGCCCGCAGATGCGCAACAGGCTGGCGACCGTGCGCGTGCCGGGCGCCAGGATGGCGCCGATCAGCAGCACCTCGGCATGACGCCAACTGCGCTGGCAGAACAGCGGCGCGAAGCTCAGGATGATCGCGGCGAAGCGGGATGGCAGGCAGGGCATGGCGGGTCTCTTGGCGGGGACACGCCAGCTTCAACGGCCAGACCGCTCCGCCACCCAACGCCGCCTCAAATGGCCAAAGTCGAGCTTAGCCTCACCTCAAATAATCTCGGGAATGATTTTCTTGATCTTCGTCTGCACACAAGTGGCGGGACCACTCGCTTAACGCCAAGCCTGCCCCACGGCACCGATGTGACGGCGCAAGTGCGTGAACGCCCGGCGCGACCTCTCGCCATCGTCCTGACCCGACAGGCCGGAGCCGCCGATCGCCAGCGGGATCTGGCGGCATTGCTACGGCTGGCGCGGACGCCGGCGAACGGTCTTCGGTTTCGTCCTCGCCGGCATCGCGTTCGTAGCCATCTCCGCAACGCCCTCGCCCGGCAGCCACGGCGGCGGCGGCAGCGGCGGCAGCTTGCCGCCTTTCGACGGCACAATCAGCTCGTTGTCTTTGCCGACAACCACGCCGCACGTCGCCTGATACGCCATCCGCGCGAACCGCTTCGCCTGCGCGAAATCATCCGCGGGACCTCCCGCAACCGCGTCATAGATCTCCGGCCCGTCTATATACAGCGACCACGACATCTGCGACGCCCCGATCGGCACCGACGGATCATCCAGATGCTCCCGGCGCACCATGGTCGCGTTCAGCTCGTAGTCCCCGAGCAACGCCTGCTCCGCGCGCTCTATGAAGTCGTTCTGGATCAACACCTCAACCGCGATTTGCCACTGCGGCTCCTCCATCGCCGCTGCTTCGTCAACCGTCTCCGCGCGATCGATCAACTCGCGGATCGTGACATCCAGCCCATACTGTGCCGGCCACAATCTCACCACCTTCCGCTTCTTCGGCTTGCTGGCCATTGATGCCATTCCCTCTCGGTCTTTTTCCGACGTTCGCACCGCCCCCGACACTCCAACCTCTTGGCAAACTACAATCCTTTTGTCATGAGATCGTAAAGGGAACATCAACAGCATTCTTGCGTCCGCAGACGGACAGGGCGGCCAGTTCGCCCGCAGCCTCTCCGGCAAAGCCGCCCGCGAGCGCCGCGACGAGAACCGCCCCGGCATCGATAGCGCCGCCAACACCGCCGGACGCGCGCCCAGCTCCGCCGCCACTATGAGCCTGTCAGCCCATGCCCGCCTTCACCGAAACGACGCCGCGTCTGAATGCCTCGTCGTGAACGCGATCTTCCCGTTCGTCCGCGCACCGGCAATCATGCAGTTCGCGCCCCAATTTGGCTGGCTCCGATACGCCTCCAGCGCCGCCGTCCGCACGTAGCCGATCACCCCTTCACGAACGAGGACCGTGGTGAAGTCACCTCGCGGCCCGCCGCCCGCAAGACGGCCCGGCGACAACGCGATGACCCGCGACCGCGGCGACGGCGACGCGTAGATCGGCTCGTGGTTGCCCGACCCTATGCACCGCCAGTCGCCCACCGGCATGTGCAACGCCTCCCCATACAGGAACGGGCCGCGCGGCGCCGAACCCGCTCCCGCTTGCAGGCCACGCTCGAAACGCTGCCGCATCGCCGGATCCACCTGCCCACACGCCGGGAGAGCCATCAACAAGGTAAGTAGCGCCAGGCTCCATTGATGATGTCGCATGCCCATCTCCTGTCTGGTCAATACTCGCGTTGCTGAATGAAGCCAGGTCTCAAGCTCCAACTGGTTGAGTGGCAAGTGTTCCGAGTTTTGAACTGACCCGATTGTAGAACTGACCAACAGTCCAGCCCGTCATGTTGTTGTTGGCGAGGGCCTCACTTGAAGCAAAGTTGCTTAACGGAGCGCTCAAGTCTGCCGCGGCTATTCCCTTGCCAGCCGTTGTACCAAACACGAACGCTGAATACGCTTGCTGAACCGTCGCCGGATAGCCAATCGCTTGCGACACCTGCGCGGAATAGTCGCGAATGATGTAGTTGGCGACCACGGCTTGAGCCTCTGGGTTTGATCGGTCCGCCGCGGTGTAGGGCAGGTTGTAGCGACTCACGACGTCATTGAACGTCCCGCTCGTGATCTGCCATGGACCCGTCGCGGACGAGGAACCGTTCGCCGTCGCGATGTTGCGGAAACCGCTTTCCAACTGGCCGAACCCGGCAACGGCATCCGGACTGATGCCGAGTTGGTTCGCCGTGTCGATCGCCGTCTGGCCATAGGATTGCGCCATGAGCGCCTGCAAGGCAGACCCGGTGCCTCCCGACGCAACCGGTTGATCCCCAGAAATGCTCTCCCCTTGCTGACCAGGCGTCACTCCCGCCTGACCCGAGGGCATGACGAACCTTGGCGCCCCGACCTCGCCGACAGAGGGGATCACCTGCTCAGGCACCCCCTCCCATTGCGACGGGGCAGGCTGAGCCCGAGGCCCGCCCGAGGATAGGAGCACCATGCCTCCAGCCATACAGGCCAGTCGGCAGAGGCCACCCATCAGTGAATACCATACTGGACCACGCCATTCGGCCGAAGTCCCTGGAAAGAACAAGTGGCTTTGGGATTATACTGGTTGTGATAGGCATGAACCGTTGCCGTTGGAACATAGCCAATGGTTCCTTCATGGAAGAGAACACTGGTGGACGAGCCAACGTCCTCCCCCGCGGCGATATGATCGCCGGAGCGACCGATCTCGCGACTGTTCGGCGACGGCTCGGCCCGGATCGGTGTGTCATCGACAATGCCAAGACATCTCCACAATCCGCGAGGTTGATGCAGCTGGATGGGGACTGTGGACTTTGGTGGCGCCGGTGGGGCAGCAAAGTTTCGGAAATGCCCCTGATCCAAGCGCTCTTTAGACATCCGATCCAACTCTTGAGCGGAGAAGCCCTGGCTATGGCTCACCGATGCGGCCGTCATCGCAAAACCGAAGACCGCGGCCCCGATGGCCGGCCCTAGCCAACGCTTTGCGCGCAACCGCATCCCGACGCATTGGCGAGGCTGTTGGATCTCAGCCATCGGCGTGGCCGAGCGGGAGAGAGCAAGAGACTTCATCATAGGGCGCCCCGCACGATGTCGAGTGGACAGTAAGCCTGGCCTTTGGCGTCATGGGCCAGTTGCTTCAAGCACCGGTCGAACAACTCTCGATCACTGCGAGCGCCATCCCACACGGCCCCGCCAATAAAGACACCAAGCATGATCGTCGCCACCAGCGCCGCCGAAGACCAATTCCGGCGACGGTTCCACTGCACCTGACGCACGATCACGCTGTCATTGAGCTTCTGCTCGATCTTCCCATAAAGGGCGCTCGCAAGCTGAGTCGCCATCGATTGCCGGTGCTCCTCGCTTTGCTTCGTCTGAGCTTCGGAACGCCTGATCGCAAGCTGCGTCTCCGCGATGAGTTTCGAATGCCGATCCTCGTCCGCTTTGCTCGCACGGGTCATCGCCTCAGCACGGTCCTCAATGCGCCTAGTTTGCATTTCGACGAGAACGGCAAGCGCAATCAGGGCCGACTGAAGCGCCTTGCACCAGACGCCCAAGGTGCCGTTCTCATCAATTCCTTCCTTGAACATTGCTGCACGCATCTCTGATACCGCGTCACGGAGAACGTCCGTTTCCCGGTCGACCCTCTCGCTTTGGCTTGGGGAGGCATCAGGCGGTGGTGTCGCCGAACGATCCGGCTTTCGCTGGGCACCGCCTTGGCCGCTCATGGAAGCCACTCCCAAGCGCCAGCTTCTTTGAAGGCCTTGGTCATCTTCCCATGCCACGCCTCGACCATGAACTGCCTGACCGGATCGAGAGGCTTTCCGGTTGAACCAAGCTTGCCTTCAATCGCCTCCAGAAAGCTTAGGTTGAGCCGCCGCATTTCACCCAAGCAAGGCAAGCGGGGCATGAGGACAGGGTACATGCCTCCCGTCAGCATTTCCTCCATCTCAGGGCGATGGAGAATGTGATCGAATGCGCCGGTCGGTGTCTTACCCTGCGGAACCAGATGCTCATTCAGCACCAGCAGGGACTTGGCCGCGCGAAAGTAACCGGCCCGCCAGATCGACAGCACGTGCTCGAAGTCCTCGCTATCCGGCCCCGTCACATAAAGCGCCAAGGGTGTAATGCTTCGGCGCGCGCAAAACTCGATGAGCCCGAGATCAAGCCCATACTCCGACAACACACGATCCCCGCCGCCAAGATCGAGCACGAGGGACGCTTTCAACATGACGGCGTTTGCCAGCTCCGCCGTGATCCACTCCTTGACGTCGGCGGTCTCGTCGGTGGGCGGCTGCGTCGCCCCGCCAGGACCCGCAGGCGGATAAAGACCGGCCAACGTCGGATTGCGCCGGTCCCCGTCACCAATGACGATCGAACGGCCAGCTTGCCGGCCACATTGGATAATCCAGTCCAGCAGCGTACTGCCACCTGTCCGACCTCGACCCATTCGCACTGCCAGAACCTGCCGTCCGTCCGGGACAACGTTTTGCTGGCCCTTGCTCGGACGCGTGCCGTCCATGTCCATTCCGTCCATATCTAATGTCCTTTGCTGGGATGTATTGAGATAGTCCAGTCTGTTGCCATCGGCATGACATCAAGATTTGCCCTTTGGAACAGTCCGGCACGTCGCATGATCACTTATCCCTCCATTTGCCTCCCCGCCTTGTTTTATTGAGTGCCTGACTATCGACCGCTCCGTTCATCCAGTGCCTTCCGGATTCCCGCGAGCTTCTCCTTTGCAGTAACACCGCCCGGTGGGCTTCCATGCTCCTGATCCACGCTTGAAGTCGGAACAGAGGGTTGCTGGCTGTGAGCGCTTGGCCCAAGACCCTGAAAGGGAGCTTCCGGCGAGGGAGTGCCTGCAGCCAAACGAGATGCCGCTTTCGTTTGGGTGGAACGAGGCGACAAACCCGTCAATTGGAACTGCCGACGCTTTCGTACTGCCGCACGAACTCGTACCCACGTCTGCCGGGCACATTCCGGGGAGGGCGGATCGCCTTTACTGTCAGTGAGGCCCTTCGCGGCGAGGGCCTCTGCCACCAGCACCCAACGAATACCGCTCGACTGCCATCGGGCAGCCAAAAGGTCATGGTGTTCGATCATCCAGTAGAACAGGGTCGAGTGGCCTGGCCCGTATTCGAACCTGTTCAGAACACCGCTTATGCTGCGTAGCGTCTTCCTCATGGCCACAGGCTGACGCCGGAAGTTACGAGTGATCGCATCCTATTTTCGCAAATCTACGAAAAATTTGCCTGGCGGCTGGTCTGGCGTAAGCCTCGAACCGGTCTCGCGAGTCGTATCAGAGTCGTGTCAGACTCGTATCATGGTCGTGCCAGACTCGTGTCAGACCCGTATCAGGGTCGTGCCAGTAAAAGTAGGCTTCCATACACCATTGCACGGGACGTGCGGGCGGGCCGGTCGCGAACACCGTATTCCACCGGTCCCGGACAGCCTTGGTCACGGCAGCCTCCAACATACCTCGATAACAAACCCGTGATCTGACCACTCCATCGCGCCCGACGGGCGATCACTCGTAAGCCCATCCCTGATCCTGAGGGCCGCCAGGGAGGGCGACATGGACCGTCAGCACGACCACGACGAGGGCAACCGGGAGGAAGGGGCAGGGGCCGGCACGGACGCCATGCAGCACATCGACGACCGGCTGACCTCGCATGGGGAGATGCTCAAGGCCATCCTCGCGCTGCTACAGGCCGGGGCGAGCAATGACGGGCCGTCACTCGGCAAGCTGCTGGAGCGGCTCGTGGCCAGCGTCGAGACCCAGACCGGCGCGATTACCGCCCTTACCACCCACATCGCCAAGCTCAGGCACGACCTGCCGCTCGATCTGGTGGCGGCGATCGACGACAACCTCGACATCCCGCGCCGGAACGGCCACGGCGAGGAGGGCGGGTTGCCGTCATGATGACTTTCCGCAAGCTTGCCGCCGCGTCGTCTGGCAAGCTGATCCGCGCCTACTTCACCGAGAACAGGCTGGAGACCGCCGCGGCGCCCGACCCGCTCGACGCCCCCGACCTCGATCGCGGCGGGCGTCTGACCGGCTACTATACCGGACGCGACCGGCGTGCGACCTGGCGCCCGGATATGGCCCGCAGCATCGCCAATGCCATCGGCATCGACCCGACGCGGCCGCCCAAGGACGCCGAACTCGACCGCCTGTTCGAGGCCAAGCGCGCCGACACCGGCGAGCCCTGGACCCAGCGCGCCCGCAAGCTGAGCGCCTACGACCTCACCATCGCCCCGCATAAATCCGTCACCCTCGCCGCCGAGTTCGCTTTGAGCCCGGCCGAGACCGCCATGATCCGCCACGCCATCGACCGCAGCGGCGACGCCACCATGCGCTACGTCGCCAGGGAGCTCGGTTGGGCGCGCAAAGGGGCAGGCGGCGAGGACGGAGCCGAGCCCGGCGCGGTTGCCTGGGCGGCGTTTCGCCACCACAACGCCAGGCCCACACTGCCGGTCGAGGACGGCCAAACCGGCATTACTTATCTCGCCGACGTGCCCATCCCCGGCGATCCGCACGACCATATCCACTACGCCCTGTTCAACGTCGTCGCCACCGCCAGCGGCCACGTCGGCTCGCTCGACACCCAGCGGCTGCAGAACCGCGTCCACGAGTTCGGCGCCTACTTCCAGGCGCTGCTGGCCGACGAGCTGCGCCAGCTCGGCATCGCCGTCGCCAGCGACAAGAACGAGCAGGCCGCCGTCGTCACCGCCATCCCGCAGATCGCCGTCGACCTGTTCAGCAAGGGCCGCCGGCAGACGCTGCGCCACGCCAAGGCCTACGCCAAGCGGCAGGGCCTGGATTGGGAGACGCTGGATGCCGAGCGCAAGTTCGGCATCCTGGCCGTCTCCGGACTCGCTGCCCGCTCGGTCAAGTTCGGCAGCAAGGACGACCGCGAAGTCTGGCGCGATCAGGCCGCCGAGATCGGCTGGACGCACATGAGCGTGCTCGACGACGTGGCCGCACCCAGGCTCAGCGACGCCGAATGGGACGAGCAGGCCTATCAGTTCGTCGCCCGGCATCTGGCCAAGGAGTTCCGCACCGCCGCCGTGGTCGACCACGATGTGCTGCGCACCTTCGCCGCCCGCAGCCTGATCGGCGTCGGCGTCCGGCACGGCGTCTCCGACATCGAGCGCGTCGTCCAGTTGGTCGAGCGCCGCGGCCTGGTGATCGAGGGCGAACACGCCGCGATCCTGCAAGGCCTCGCTGGCGACACGCTGCGCATCACCAACAGCGCCCAGGTGCGCATCGAGAACGCCCTGGAGAGCAAGGCCCAGCGCACCGCCAATGACCGCTCGGGCGCGCTGTCCGCCGAGGCCCTCACCGCCGCCATCGCCGCCTCCGGCATCGATTTCGAGCACATCGACCCGGAGCACGGCCGCGCGCAGAGGGCGGCGATCTACGCCCTTGGCATGGGGAGCGCCCTCAACGTCCTGACCGGCCCCGGGGGCGCCGGCAAGACCACCCTGCTGCGCCCGCTGGTCGCCGCCTACCAAGCCGATACCCGCTACTACGAGACGGGCCGCGACGTCATCGGCCTGTCCACCGGCTGGATGCAGACCGACGCGCTCGATGGCGCCGGGATCAAGCAACGCGTCGCGGTCGATCCGTTCCTGCGCGGCGCGGAGGCGGGCGAGATCAAGCTGTCCAAGAACACCGTGCTCATCATCGACGAGATCAGCCAAGTCGGCCCCCGGTCCTTTCTCAAGCTGCTTGAGCTGCAAGAGGAGCACGGCTTCGTCATCAAGGCCCTGGGCGACCCGGAACAGTGCCAGGCGATCGAGGCCGGCAACACCATCGAGCTGCTCCGCCGCGTGCTGCCGGCAAGCGCCCGCCCGCAGATCTTCACCACCATCCGCCAGGCCACCCAACGCGGCCGGGAGATCGCCAGCCTGTTCCGCGACGGCCGCGCCAAGGAAGCCCTCGCCATGAAGCGCGAGGACGGCACGGCGCGGCTGATCGGCGGCGACCAGGACCAGGTGATCGAGCGCATCGCCGACCTCTACATGCACCGCCGCGACGCGCTGCTGGCCGCGGGCGTCAAGCACGGCGTCACCATCTCGGCCCTGACCAACGCCGACGCCGCCGACATCAGCCGGGTGGTCCGCGAGCGCCTCAAGGCGCGCGGCGAGATCGGCGGCACGGAGCGCATGGTCGCCGCCATCGATCAGAACGGCGAGACCTACGACATGCCGCTCGCGATCGGCGACAAGGTTCGCCTCTACCGCAAGACGTCGGCCCGCATCGACGGCAAGTTCGGCTTCATCGGCTCCAACGGCGATGTCGTCGAGCTGGTCGCCTGGAGCAACGACGGCATGATCCTGCGCCACAAGGACGGACGGGAAGGCCGCGTCGACCCGTTCCGACTGCTGGATGCGCGCACCGGCCGGATGTTGCTGGGCTTCGGCCACGCCGTCACCATCGACAGCTCGCAAGGCCGAACCACCGGCGAGCACATCAACGCCATGCCGCGTGGCACGGCGGGCGCCACCGGCTTCAAGACCTACACCGCGGAAAGCCGCCACGTCTGGCAGGCCTACACCATGATCTCCGAGGCGGCGGTGTTCGAGGCGGTCAAGCACCGCCGCGCGCTGGGCGACACCCCGCCCGTCACCACCGAACAGCTCTGGGACCATGTGGGCGAGGACATGGGGCGCAAGGAATACAAGCCCCTCGGCGTTGACCTGCTGGATCCCGGGCGCAAACAACGGGCCGAAGAGCGCCTGCAGGAAGAAAAGGACGCGGTGCAGGCCTTCCTGGACTTCAAGCACGAGACGCATGGCCTGGCCGGGCAGGGACGCCGGCCCGGCAGCGAGATCCGCGAACGGCTGCGCGAGGAGGCGGTCGCGCGCGCCTTGGCGACCCGGATCGAGGCGATCGACGGGGCGCTGGCCCGCAACGCCGGCGCGATCAACCGCTTGGGCCAGAACGTGGGGGGCTTCCTGACCGAGCTGCGGGCGCAGACGGCCGAGATCGCCCGTCGTGGCGTCAAAGCGGCGCGGGAGCGCCAGGCACGCCAGGAAGCCGCTCCCCAGCCGGGCCTCAGCCCTTCGCCATACTGACGCGACAGGTGGGTTTGCGGAACGGCAAGCCTCGCGCGTGAGCGGGGTCGTAGCCTTGGAGACGGAGAGCAATTGATGACCAGAGCCAAGACGGGACCGGCATTCGCCATGCTGGCGATCGGCGCGCTTCTTGCCGGCTGCCAGACGCCGGGGGCGGGCAGGGGTCTGGCGGGAGCGCCCCCGGAAGCGCCGCTGATGCGCAACACGCCCGCCGCCTGGACGCAGGCCACCTTCTAATACCAGCGGCCCTAAATTATGACCTGTGCCCATTGGCGATGCCCGGTGGACTGGATGACGTCTGGTGCGCTCGTTAGCGCGTTCCAGGCTGCACAGGTCGCATCGAGAATGGCTTTGTACGTATCCCAGACCTGGTGACCGAATTTATTGGCACGCAGGTATGCCCAGATGTTCTCGACGGGATTGAGTTCTGGAGCATAGGGCGGCAGGGTCAGCAACACGATGTTGTCGGGCACGTCCAGCTTGGGCGAGCGGTGCCAGCCTGCGCCGTCGATGACGAGCAGGGCGATGGCGCCCAGCGTGACGCATGTGCTGATCTCGGCCAAATGCTTGTTCATGGCGTCAACGTTGACGATGGGCAGCACCAGCGCACTGCCGGCGCCGCGGGCTGGACAGATGGCGCCGAACAGGTAGACCCAGTTGAACCGATGATCGCGCAGAGCGCGCGGGCGGGTGCCGCGCCGTGCCCAGATGCGGGTCAGCGTGCCTTGCTGGCCGACCCTGGCTTCATCTTGGAACCAGACTTCGACCGGTTTGCCTGTGTGCTGCGTGCCGATCGCATCGCGCGCCCGGTCGGCAAAGTTTTTTTAAAAGCCTCCTGCGCCGCGAGGTCGGTTTGCGGATGCACCGGACGCACCGAGAGCTTGCGGTAGCCAAGCTTGTGCAGCAGCTTGCCAACACTGCGCTCGTGCAGCTCGACGCCGAACGCGCGTGCGATACGCTGCTTGAGATCGACACGCCGGAACCGCACCACGCCGTCTTCAGCCAGGGTGGCGCCCTCCTCTATCCAGCGCGCAACGCGGCCCTGCTCAACCCAGCTCAGGCTAGCCGGGCGGCCACTGCGTGCCCGATCGGCAAGCCCCTCCAGCCCCGCCTCGTTGTAGCGATGCACCCAGTCGCGCAAGGTCTGCCGGTCCATGCCGCAGGCTCGCGCAGCGTCCTCGCGGCTCGCCCCGTCCAGTATCAGCGCAATAGCCAAGGCACGAAGCACCTGTTTGGTATCCGCCGAGCGCCGCGCGGCCACACGCAAATCGGCCGCGTTCAGATCTGTCCGTGTGATAGCGACCGCAGCCATGTCCGCCTCGCAAATCGATGCACACAAAAGCGAATCACGTCAGACGGCGGTTGGGAACTCCACAGGAGTCAACATTTTGGGCCACTGGTATAAGCATCATCTCGCGGGACGGCTCGCCGTCACAACGCGAAAAATGATGCATCTTCAAAGGCAACTAAGCAGACATTCGTGGCACAAGCCACGAATGTCTGCTTAGGCGGACCAGTTCGACACGGACTTCAACAAGGGCGGCATGACCGGCGTTGGAGTCGATATTGAGCGCTGCTACGCGATAGCCACCGAACCCGCGATTGCCGTCCTGCCGCTTCGGCAGTGCACGGTGTTCGAACCCTTCGTCACCCGCTTCAACGCCGAAGCCAACCGCATCAACCCGGGGATCGGCGACCGGCTGGTCTACGACAGGCCGCACGCCTATCGCCTGCGCCTGGCGCGCTACGCCCCGCTGGCAGGGTTTACCGATCCGGATACGATGACCGGCTACATGGCCCAGGGATCAAGCTTGATCTTCTCTGTCCTGGCCGCACGGAATCGACGTTGAGCTGATGCTCGCGCGCGAGGGCATCGAGCCATCGTTGCCGTCGGCAGGCCGCGGTCGGGCAAAGCGATGGCAATTCTGGTCACGGCCGACCCGGTGGTCGGTTCGGCCTGGTTGGCCCGGCCTGGCCGGCAGAACGCCATTGCGAAACGGCTAAGCAACGAACAGGGACAGTATTTGCGCGCGGCACTGCTGAACAGGAGCGTTGTTATACTTGCCGCTGGCAAGTTGGACAGTGCCGCCGCCGCCAGAGCGACACAGAGACTATGCCATTACTCCCCCTCGACTCTCCTCCGTTTCCCATAATGTGTCTTATCGTGCTGGCGGGGGCGTGAGGCGGAGTTACTCGCTCAACCGTCCGTCATCGTTGCCTAGCGTACACCGTTTCTTAACCGGCGTGGGCGCAGGCTGGACCGATTTGCAAGGCCCAGGGTGACGCTGGAATGACAAGGGACATGGTTATGGACGGCCCCCGGCCGCGGGCGACCGTTGCGGCGCGTGCGCCGACGGCATCGCCGCGCCGTTCGCGTTCTCGATGGCGTTCCAGCCGGTGGTCGACCTCGCGGCGGCCCGGGTCTACGCCTACGAGGCGCTGGTGCGCGGCCCTGCGGGGGAGCCGGCCGGCTCCGTACTGGGCCAGGTCACCGCGGGCAACCGCTACGCCTTCGACCAGTCCTGCCGCGTCAAGGCCATCGCGCTGGCGGCCCGCCTCGGGTTGCAGGGCACCGGGGCCAACCTCTCCATCAACTTCATCCCCGGCGCGATGTACCGCCCCGAGCACTGCGTGCGCGCGACCCTAACCGCCGCGCGGCGGCATCACGTCCCGACCGACCGGCTCGTGTTCGAGCTGACCGAGAACGAGAAGATCACCGACTACGCCCACCTCGGAAGCATCTTCCGCGTTTACCGCGCCAACAGCTTCCGCGTCGCGCTCGACGACTTCGGCGCCGGCCACTCCGGGCTCGCCCTGCTTGCGCAGTTCCAGCCCGACGTCGTGAAGCTCGACATGGCGCTGCTGCGCGGCCTCGACGCGGACGCCCGCCGCCGCGCCATCGTCGGCGGCGTCGCCGACATCTGCCGCTCGCTCTCGGTGCAGCTCGTGGCGGAGGGCGTCGAGACCGCCGCCGAGCTGTCGGCGCTGCGGACGCTCGGCATCACCTTGTTCCAGGGCTACCTGTTCGCCAGGCCGGGCTTCGAGATGTTGCCGCGCGTCGCCTTCTGAAGCCTCCCTTCACGCGCCCGCGGCGTCATCGCGCACGGCAACCCTGGGCTGCGGCTGAACGTTCCGAGGCGCAGGACGGGTCAACAAGCCGCTCGTATTCCCTCTCCGCCGGCCCGTACGCGGAGGCCGCCGCCTCCAGCGCCTGCCGGTCCAGGATCGTCAGCAACCCGCGCCGGGCTCCAGCAGCGTATCGCCTTTGTTGAGGTCCAAGGCTTCCGACCCTGGCCGCAAGTAAGCGAACGCCTCTTGCGAAACCAACTGGAGCAGGCAATTGCGGACGCTTGATTGCTCGGGCAAGGTCATGGCGCAGGCTCCATCAGGTGTTGCGGAAGCACGCGCTGTCTCCCTGTCGCCGAAACGGTCTCGATTGTCGCCGTTGGTCCGACATTGACCAGCCCAAACCTCGCCTCAGTGCAACATGCCAACGCCGTGCCGAGGCGCTGCCCCGGCAAGGTGCAGATACCCCGGATCGAAGTCTCCGGCGCCGGCCAGCTCGGGCCAGCTCGGGATCGTCAGGCGGTCCCCCGTCAGCTCGATCAGCCCTTCGGCCCGGAGCCACTGCAACGCGCGGCTCAGGTGCACCGGCGTCAAGCCCAAGGCGTCCGCCAGGTCCAGTTGCGTCAGCGGCAAGGGATAGTGCGGCCCCGACGCTGACCCGGCGGCTTGGAGGCGGGCTGCCAGCTCGCACAGCAGGTGCGCCGTGCGCTGAAAGGCGCTTCGATGCCCGACGTTCACGAGCCACTCGCGCGACACGGACGCTTCGATCAGGGTGATGCGCGACAGCAGCCGGCCCAGGCCGGCGTAGTGCTGTCCCCACCGCACCAGCAAGTCGCTCGGCATGAACACGACCGTTGCCGGCGTCACCGTGGCGACGTTGAAGCCCGATGCGCCGAGATATGCGCTGGCAAGGTCGCAAAAGCTGCCCGGCGTGTGTAAGGCGACGATCTGCGTTTTGCCGGTGTTCGCCATCCTGTAGTTGCAGGCAAATCCATCAAGGAGAAACATACAATATGGAGAGGAATTCAGCGAGCTTTCGGAAGAAGCGTGCAAGTCCTGTTGCGCCTTGAACTCCCTAACGATGAAGCTCTCATTCCTGAAAACGCATTTCTCCACTTCCAGCAACGAGCCGATACGCTCGATGAATTGGACGATGGTGCCGAAAACGTCTTTGTATGCGCTCTTCTCAATTAGCATGGCCTGCTCCGTAAAACTGTCGCGTTGCATTCCAGCCAAGTCGGACGAAGGCATGTCCGAAGACCAAAGCGTCGGATCGAAATAATGAGGCAAAACGTCAGGCGTTTGTAAACCTGAAGTTATTGCTTTATCGTATTCAATCTCTCCGTCAATGGCACTTTATTGACATTTGCCTAGCCATTACGGAGGAACAATTTGCAATCCGGCTGCGGATTTATTACGTATCAGGAAGCGTTCGCGACGGCCTGCGGCGGCGGGCGCCTGGGAGAGGCCAGTGCTCTCGCCTTCGCGCACGGAGCCGGCCATGACCCTTTGCATCTCCGCCTTCCCCGACCCCGTTCTGACCACGCAGCCGCCGGACGGCTCGGGCGCGCCCCCGGCCGCGGACGACCAGGACCGCATCCAGATGAACGCCGATCTGGTCCACGACCTGAGCAACATGCTGACAATCGTGCTCGGCAGCCTGGATCTGCTGCAACGCCAGCCTCTGAACCGGGCGGCGCAACGGCAACTCGGTCGGGCGCAGTGGAGCGCAGGGCGAGCCGGCGAGCTTGCCCGGTACGTGCTGATTGCCGCTCGGCCCGTCGGGAGCAACACCGGAACTCCGTCTCACTCGACCATAGCTGGGCCTCATCCAATGTTCGCGCCATAAAGCGCGAAGCAGTGCAGGCTGCCTTGCCGGGAGGCTATGACCGCTTGGGGTGGGAGGCAGCCAGTCCGCTTGCGGGCGTGCTGGAGTTCAAACCGGCCCTTCCGAGCCAAGAGGAAGATACGGACGCCGCCTTTGCAGCGACAGCTTGCTGCAACGCAATTCCGGAGGCCCTAGCGTGCTGTTTGAGCAAACGGTGAGCTGATCCTATGAACCGAAAACTCGACCTTGCCGTCATCGACGTCGAGCGCGGCAGCGATTACCCGCCGCCATTCGATGCCCCCTGTCGCGACGACGAGCGGAAGCGCCTCGGCGACGCCGCGGGTCTGAGCCAGTTCGGCGTCAACCTCCTCCGCCTCCCACCCGGAACCTGGTCAAGCCAGCGACATTGGCAGACCGCAAGCGACGAGTTCGTCTACGTCGTCAGCGGGGAGGTCATTCTGATAACAGGCGCCGGCGAGGAAACGCTGCGCGCGGGCGACGCCGCAGGCTTCAAGGCAGGCGCCCCCGACGGGCATCACCTACAGAACCGCAGCACGTCGGAAGCACTGGTCCTCGAGATCGGCACGCAGCTTCCCGGCGACGGTTGCTACTACTCGGACATCGACATGACGATCATCGACGAGAACCCGGATGGCTACACCAGGCGGGACGGGTCGCCCTATGCCCGTCGCTCCTCCAATGGCGAAGCCGAATGACAGACGGCGATCGCGCCGGGATCGGGATGTCGGCTTTCGGCCATCGGGCAAGTTGAAGCAAATAGCGTGGTTGGGTCAAAAGCGGCGGTCGTGCGCCGGTAGCCATCTACTGCGCGTCCGTCTCACCCAACTTATGTTGTGTCTCAGATAATGTGCGCCGGAAAAGATCCTTCATTGCGCGTTTGCCATATTTCGATTGCGCGCCGTTACAGTTAGGCTCGTCACCTCATGCACTGACCTGATTCGTGTAGGAGGAAAACGCTGTTTTGCCGTGCTGATTGAGCAGCTCGGCAACGGTTCGGGCTGGTTCGGGCCGGCTGAACAGGAACCCTTGCACTTCTCCGCAGCCTTCGGTTTGCAGAGCCGCGAGCTGATCGGATGTCTCCACCCCTTCGGCGTTGATCGTCATTCCAAGCGAGCGGCCAAGCCCGATGATGGCGCGAATGATCGCGCTGGAGTCGTCGTGCTGGGTCATGCTGCGCACGAAGCTCTGGTCGATCTTGATCTTGTCGAACGGAAACCGGCGCAGGTAGCTCAATGAGGAGTAGCCAGTGCCGAAATCGTCCATGGCAATCCGCGTGCCGAGTGCGTGAAGCTCATGCAGTGTCGCCAGAACCGCCTCGTCGTCCTGCAACAGCACAGATTCCGTGATCTCCAGTTCCAACCGGTTCGAGGGAAGCTGGGAGAGGGTGAGGGCCTCTGCAACATGAGAGACCAGCCCCTGGTCACGAAACTGAACGGGCGACAAGTTGACGGCGATCTTCAAGGCTCCCGGCCAGCTTGCCGCCTCGGCACATGCCTGGCGCAACACCCACTTGCCCATCGCGGTGATCAGGCCAAGCTCTTCGGCCAGCGGGATAAAAACGGCCGGGCTTACCAACCCTCTGATCGGATGGCGCCACCGCAGCAGCGCCTCGAAGCCGCTGATCTCACAACTGCTGGCCACCACCAAAGGTTGGTAGAACACCTCGAACTCATTGTTGGAGAGCGCCTGGCGCAAGTCGAGTTCCAGTAGGCGCCGGGTTTGCACCTCGGCATCCATCGTGGCCTCGAAGTAGCGAAACCCGCCCCGACCGTCGGCTTTGGCACGATACAGGGCCAGATCGGCGCATTTCAGCAAGGTGTCGCTGTCTGTCAGGGTTCCTTCCGACAGCGCGATCCCGACGCTGGCGCCAATGGTGACTTGCTGCTGATCGATCTCGAACGGTGCGGAGAGGGCTTCGATCAGGCGGCGGGCAAGGGCTGCTGAGTCGGCTGGCTGTGCTGACCGCTCCTGAATGATGGCGAACTCGTCGCCCCCGAGGCGCACGACAAGGTCGGTCTCCCGCGTGCAGTCGCGCAGCCGCCCTGCGACGCCACACAGGAGCGCGTCGCCAGCTCCGTGGCCCAAGGCGTCATTGACCGCCTTGAAGCGATCGAGATCGAGGCACAGAACCGCAAGGCCGCCAAACCGCCGGGCCCGGGCGAGGGCGCCGGGCATCTGCTCGTTCAGCATCATGCGGTTCGGCAGCCCGGTCAGAACGTCATGTCGCGCCATGTGTGCCAGCTTGGCATCGGCCGCGTGCCGCTCCGTCACGTCCTCATAGGTGATCACCCAGCCGCCACCGGCCACGGCGCGGCGGCTGACGGCGACGACGCGCCCGTCGTTCAAAGCACAAGAGAACGAGCTGTCCAGCGCTTCGTCGTGCTGAGCGTGGAGCGGCTTCAAGTCGTCGCCGATCAAGATCTGATCCAAGGTCGATCCGGGCGCGGCTTCGCCAAACATCTCGGCGAACCGCCGATTGGCCACGAGCAGGCGGCGATCGCGCCCGAACAAGCAGAGGCCCTGGCTCATGTTGTCGAGGGCTGCGCCCAACTTGGCGTGCTCGATCGCGATCTCGCCGACATGGCTGCGCTGCTGCTGGTCCATCAGTGCCTGGATGCGCTGCATCCCGGCGGCAATACTGGATTGCATGGTCCCAAGCGCGCGGAGGAGCTGCGCGGTTTCGCCTCGCCCGCTCGTTGTGATCGGATTGTCCAGCCGCCCCGCTGCAATGGCCTGAGCAACGGCAAAGGCCTTTTGCAACGAGGGCACGATGGAACGGCTCAGAAGAACCGTGATGATGAGGGCCGCGGCGGCCGAGATGAGCATGGCAATAAAGGTGTGCCAGTTTGCTTGCCCAACCAACGTGCCGACGTTGCGGCGGTAACGGAAGCCATCGGCGGCGTAGGTCTCGATCGCGGTGGTGAAATCGGCTTCAAGGTGCTCGACATCGGCAAACGCTTTGATGGGCCCAGCGCTGCGGATCGTGTCCGCAAGCTGTCGTAGATCGTTCCGGACCCGGATGACAGTTTGGCCGCCTGTGGCCGACATGGCGCGCGTGTAGGCGACATCCAGGTCCGCTTGCACATCGGATAGTTCGGCCAGGAGTGCCGTGGTGGCGTCTGCGTCCGCGATTGCCCCGCGTCGGCGCCATTGCGTTTCAGCGTTGGAAAGGCCGTACTGGGCCGACCGGAGATAGCTGATGGCCAGGACAGTGTCGTCGTAGATACGAATGCCCAACTGCCCAAGGCCTTGCTGAGACTGATGGCTGTAGACGCCCAGCAGCATGGTGACGGCAGTCATGCAGAGGCAGGCCAACAGAATACGAAGGCGAATGGGCATGAGACGCTATTCCACGTGGACGGTCAGGCGCATGTGCGGATGAACGCCGCAGCGCACCTCAAACTGCCCGGCGTTTGGAAACGGGATCGAGACCACTTCGCCCTGGTCCTGCAGGTTGGAGTCGATGTCCAGGTTCGGACCGGTGGCATGGACCTGGTGGGGGAAGTCGTCCTCGTTGGTGAAGTTGACCATGCCGCCTCGCGAAAGGGTCAGCTCCCGGACGCTGAACGCCCGGTCTTTCTGTGCAACGGCAACGGCCTCCGCGGCAAACGCGATCGCCGAACCGAGCCCTATGACCACCGGCAAAGCGCCATAGACAAGCCACCGGACGCGGCGCCGCTTGCAGGTCTGAGGAAGGAGAGGGCGTTGCATCATTCGGAACCGCTGCGGCGATCAGCCGACGCGCGGTAGGCATAGGTGCGCGCGAGCAGCATGGGGTCCTTGCTGGGAGCGATCCCGCCGACCAGGCTTGTCGGCCGGAAGCGCAGAGCCTGTTGAGCCTGCTTCTGTGCGGGCGCCAACGTCCGCAACGTCAGCGTCCCGAGTTCGACCGTAGGGCGTTCCGAAGGCCAGGGAATGGACCCGTTCTCCACGTCATCGCCGGCACCGGCAAGCTGCACGATCAATCGAAACTGGATCGGGCCGTTGGCAAGCCTGTCGGCAAGCTCAGGCACGAGAAAGTCTTTTGGCTTGTCCGCGGCTTGCTCTGGGGTCAGGTCGCTCTCGCCGGCCACAGGAACAAGGCGGTAGCGTCCATACCGAGACTGGCGGGCGGCATTGGTGAAGCGGAAGGCGTTGACCCCGTAGTAGGTCTGTGTCGCGTAGCTGGCCGGGACTGGCTTGGGCGCGGCAAGGAATGCCTGCGCGGCTGGGTGGAGGGCGGCGAACGCCGGCATCGTCTCCGGTGCCGCGGCGGCATGGAGAAAGCCCAGGAACTCCTCCGGTGTCGCGGCGGGAAAACCGTCATAGGAATGCACGACGATGTCGGTCGTGATGCCGTTCGGCAACTGAAAGCGGACTGCCATCCCGCGCGGGTTCGCATCCGGCGCTGCGTCAGCTGCGGCGGGAACGCCGGAAAAGTTGGAGAAGCGAACAATGATCGGCACGACGCCACCATTGAGGTGGACGGCACGGCTCAGCGAAGCGGCAGCCGGCGCTGGTGCGAAGCTGCCAAGGAGAACAACCCCTTTCGCGTGAACGGCCCGGGCTTGGGGGTGCATTCCGCCGAAGATGCCGTCGAACGCTTCGATGAGCTTCGTTGCCATGGTGCCAACACGAAGCTGCTCTGCGGTTGCCCATGATGCGCCGATCGCCAGGAGACAGCCGGCAACGGCCAAGGCACGCCAAACCTGAAATCGGCACAAACGCTGTTTGCCTGATTTCGCATCGTGATGGGTTGTTTTGCCAATCATGCATGGCAGGGTAAAGCGTAGTAGTTAAAGTAATATTAATACATTTTCAGGTCGGACCCAAAGATGCAGAATGCTTTTGACTTTAGTGATGAACCTGTTTGCTACAGCACGCTTAACAAATCGCGCGTTCTGTAAGGAGTGGCCGTTCCGCACAGCTTCGCGGTTGTAACTCTTCCACTCACCGGCGCACCTCTTGGCTAGTGTGGTGCGGCGATTGCTGGGAGAGGGTCGCCGCGTCGCGGTGGAGGCATTGTCCTCGGCAGTGAGATTGGCGCCCTCGACCGGCGTTCTTGGCCCGGACGGTATCCGGAGGCGCCTGCCCGGCAGGCGTCCTCGCTTGAACAAGCGCGGGCATGGACGCCGGCTCCGAGGCTCTCAGCCCGACATTGGGAAGGAGGATGCCATGTTTGCTGGGATTGATGTCGCGTCCGAGCGCCACATGCTCGCGCGCCTGGACGCGCAAGGCGTGCCGCTCGGCAAGCCAGCGCCCATTACCGAGGACCGGGAGGGCTACGACGCGCTGCTGCGCCTGCTGGGGCCTCCGCCTGTGCTGGTCGCCATGGAAGCAACTGGCCATTACTGGAAGAACCTCTACGCCGTTCTCGCCGCCGCCGGCCATCACGTCGCCCTGCTCAATCCGCTCAAGACCCGTCGCTTCCAGGACAGCGCGCTGGAGCGCACCAAAACCGACGCGATCGACGCCGCGGGCATTGCTCGCTTTGCCTTCGAGAAGCGGCCCGAGGCCACGCAGCTGCACGATGCCGCAGCCGAGGCGATGCGCGAGCTGGTCCGTCATCGCGACCGTATCCGGCAAGACTTCGACGACCGCGTCCGCCAGCTCCACCGCTTGGTGGACCTGGGCTTTCCCGAGTTCACCCGCTACGTGAGCGGGCTGGACAGCATGCTGGCAACCGCACTCCTTTCCGAATGCCCCACCGCGCACGACTTCGCCCGCGCCACGCCGAAGCGGCTGGCCAAGCTGCGCTACGACGGGCGCCATCTGGTCGGAACCGAACGCGCCACGCAGCTGATCGAGGCCGCCAAACGCTCCGTCGGCCAGCACCACGGGCCGGCGTATCGGCTGCAAGCCCACCACATCTGCCAGGATCTCGACACCTGGCGTAGGCGTCTGGCCGGCATCGAGCGCGACATCGACGGCCTGCTCGAACGCAACGAGGTCGGCCAGCTGCTGCTCAGCATTGACGGCATCGGCCCGCAAACGGCCGCCCGCATCATCGCCGCCGTGGGCGACCCGGCGCGCTTTAAGAGCGCCGCCGCGTTCGCAGCCTATGTCGGCGTCGTGCCCGGCCTCAAGCAGTCCGGCAAGAATCGCAGCCGCCGCGCCGCCTGCGCGCCCATGGGCAACGCCCGCCTGCGCAGGGCGCTGTGGATGCCCGTCGTGGGCGCGGTCCGGCGCAATGCCTGGCTCAAGCCGTTCTATGACGGCCTCATCGCCCGCGGGAAGCCACCCAAGCTCGCCCTCGTCGCCGCGATGCGCAAGCTGCTCCAGGCCGCCTACAGCGTCACCAAGAACCGCAAGCCATTCACCATCAAACTTGCCGAGACGTGAAGAAAACGCTTGCTGGAGGTGACGGTATCTCACTGGGCCATTCAGTAGCGGCGGCCGTCCTTGCGGGTTTGTCCGGTCGCCGCGCTCCAGCGCAGGTCAATGTCCGGGTAGTCCACCACGTCGCGCTCCGGCCGGCGCGAGCCGACTTCCAGCAGGTAGGCGTCCTGGCTGGATCGGTTCTGGAAATGGTGGCCTTCCGCCACGCCGGCCTTGAACCCGGCGCAGCTCCCCATGCCGAGAACCTCCTCCGCGTAGTCGCTGACCAGCACGACCTCGCCGGCGACGACCCAGACGAACTCGTCCTCGTCGGTGTGCCAATGCCGCTGGCTGCTCCACGCGCCCGGGGCGAGCCGCTGCAGGTTGACGCCGAACTGCGTCAGCCCGGCCGCCTCGCCCAAGGCGTGCCGCACCCTGGACTGGCAGGGTTCATCGAACGGCGGCGGGTAGTCTGACCCTTCAGTCTGGGGCGCGTCGGATATGTTGATTTTGGCCATCACGGCCATAACACGCCCATTCGGAGCGTGTGTCGATCCTCCTGGCACGATGCCGACGCGAACGAACTCAAGCCCGGAAAGCAGCATTTGTGCCGCACCGCACCATCCCATAAGTCCAGTTATGCCAACATGGGGCAGAGCCGCCGTGCGTTGACGTTTGAGCCGGGAGAATAATTGCCGTGACAGGATCTTTGGGTATTCGGGAGCTTCGCAGCATCGTCGCCTTGGGGCTTGCCCTAGGCCTTGGCGCGTGTGCCTCCTCCTCGCCGCGGACGGGTACGGCGGTCCTTGGCTACGGCACGCCAGGCGTGTCCAGCTACGTGCAAGGCGGTGAGGCCACGAGCTTGCAGGCGCAGCTTGACCGATGCCGCCAAGTGTCGGACCCGGCTGCTGGCCGGACGCAAGGGCTGGCAGCGGCCTGCGGCCAGCTTCGCCGAACGCTTCGCAACCAGCCGGGCAACGTGCTCGGCGAGCCCTGACCGGGCGACGGCTCAGAACCAGGTGCGCAGGCCGACCAGGAAGCGCACGTCGTTGATCTTGCTGTCCTGTTCGCGGCGCAGGCCCTCGGTCCCGCCGAACCAGCGCTGGTAGGCAACGCCGAAATAGGGGGCGAACTTGCGGGTGACGTCGTAGCGCAGGCGCAGGCCCATATCGATGTCCGACAACCCGGCGCCGACGCTGCGGCCACGGTCCTGCTTCGTGTACCAGTTGGTTTCGAATTGCGGCTGCAACACGACGCGCTGCGTCAGGTAGAGGTCGTAGGACGCGTTGGTCCGCAGCGCGTAATGATTGTTGTCGCTCGCGTAGACCGTCGCCTCGACGTTCCAGAAACCGAGCGCCAAGCCTTGTACGCCGAGTGCCGCCCACAAGCGTCCGGCGTTGTCGTCCAAGTCGTACCGCACCCCGGCCTGCACGTCGAAGTATCGGCCGATCGGACGGTCGTACAGCAACTCATGGTCGCCGTCCTCGGTGCGTCCGCGGTTGCCCGGGTTGTAGCGGCCCTCGGACTTGAGCCAGAGCTTGTTGTAGTCGTCGCCGATCCAGGCCTGGCCATCCCAGCGCAGGTACGTTCCGTCGCCGATGCGGCCTTCGAGCTGGTCGAAGAAGCCGTGGACGTAGACCCGGTTGTCCGTGATCGGGTTGCCGTACGGCGCGGCGCCGTGCAGCGTGTCCGATCCGAGCTGCGAACCGGTGAAAGTGCTGGAGTCAAACAACTGCGCCTGCGCCGGCGAGGCGGCCAGAGCGGGCGCCATCGCGACGGCGGCGAGCGCGCGCTTCCATCTCACCTCAGGCCGCCTTCGGCAGGACGCGGAGCGTGCGGAACATCCCGGCCTCGAAGTGGTAAAGGAAGTGGCAGTGCAGCGGCCATTGCCCGGTCGCGACCGGCGTCACCAGCACGCTGACGTTCGCGGCCGGCTGCACGCTGATGGTATGCAGGTACGGCAGGTGGTCGCCCTGGCCGTTCTCCAGCTCCATCCACATGCCGTGCAGGTGGATCGGGTGGGTCATCATGGTGCTGTTGACGAAGCGCAGGCGGAAGCGCTCGCCGAGCGTCACGTCGATGGGGCCGACCTCGGAGAACTTCTTGCCGTTGAAGCCCCAGATGAAGCGGCCCATGTTGCCGGTCAGCGTAAGGACGATCTCCCGCGTGGGCGGACGCGGGTCCACGCCGGGGTGGACGGAGCGGAGGTCGGCGTAGGTCAGGATGCGGCGCTCGCCCGTGAGGTGGTTGAGGCCGTCGCCGGGCATGTCGAGGCGGGCGAAGGAGTTTTTCAGCACGTATTGCGCTTCCACGCCCGGCTTGAGCGCGCGGGTTTCGGGCGGCAAACCCAGCTTGGGTTGGTAGCCGGCGCGCCGCTCCTTTTCCGCCGGGGTCACGCCGTGCATGGAGGGCATGACGCCGTCGATGCGGGTGCGGTCCGGGTTGGAGGCGGCGACCTCGCCGGGCATCATCGCCATGCCCATGTCGGCCATGTTGCGCATCGGGGCGGGATCGAAGGGCGGGATCGCCGCGGACATGCCGGGCCGCGGCGCCAACGTGCCGCGGGCGTAGCCGCTGCGGGTGAAGTTCTGCGCGAAGATGGTGTAGGCCTGGCTGTCCCGCGGCTGCACGACGACGTCGTAGGTCTCGGCCACGTTGACGCGGAACTGGTCGACCGGGACGGGAACCACGTCGTTGCCGTGGACGTGGACGACGTTCATGGTGAGGCCGGGGATGCTGACGTCGTAGGTGGATTGGGCGGACGCGTTGATGAAGCGCAGGCGGACGCGCTCGCCGGGGCGGAACAGGGCGGTCCAGTTCTGGTCGGCGCGCAGGCCGTTCATGAGGTAGGTGAAAGCCGGGCCGGTGGGCTCCTGCAGGCCGCTCGGGTCCATCAGCATGGTGGACCATTCCGCCCGCTCCTTCACCGTCGCCGCGAGGCCGTTCTGCCGCACGTCGTCGGCGAAGGTGCCGAGCGTGCGGCGGTTGAAGTTGTAGTAGTCGGGCATACGCTTGAGGTTGTTCTCGACCACCAGCGGCGACCCATCCAGCCAGTCGCTCAGAACCACGGCGTAATCGCGGTCGGCTTTGATGAGCGGCTCGCCGGCCGGGTCGATGATGAGCGCGCCGTAGGCGCCCTTATTCTCCTGGTAGCCCATGTGGCTGTGGTACCAGTAGGTGCCGCTCTGCAAGACGGGAAAGCGGTAGGTGAAGGTCTCGCCGGGCATGATGCCGGGGAATTCGAGGCCGGGCACGCCGTCCATCGGGTTGGGCAGGATGATGCCGTGCCAGTGAACGCCGGTTACCTCGGGGAGGTTGTTGGTGACGTTCAGGGTGACCACGTCGCCCTCGCGCCAGCGCAGCACTGGGGCGGGGACGCCGCCGTTGACGGCGTTGGCCCAATCGGGCGCGCCGGACTTGTTGACGGCGATGCGGTCGAGGCGGAGGTCGAAGGCGTTGCCCTTCAGGACAGAAGGGCCGCCGATGCCGGATTGCACGGCCGCGGCCTCGCGGCCCGGGAGCGCCATCGCGGCTCCTGCCCCGAGGGCGACTTGGATGAAGCGGCGGCGCGGGAGAGGCAGGTTCGGCTTTGATGGATGCATGGCGCGCGGCTCCTGGCTGTCGATGGCGGTCGTGCAGTGTCTAGAAGTTTTCCAGCTTGGAAGGTCAAGGCGACGCTTAGTTGAGCACGCCGTTATCGGTCCAAGGAGCGGTGGGCGGAGACCCGGCGGAGGTGCTTGACTTTCCCACATGGGCTACGTGTAGCGGCTTGCACCCATCCGCGGCCGGGCGCGACCTTATCGGCCTGAACCGGCTCACGCTCGCTGGGATTATTGGGTGCGCCTGGCTCACGCTCGGTGGGTTCTTGGCCACTTTCGATGATCATGCTGCGAGCAGGAACCTTCGTTCGAGCAGGTCGAGGCTGGCGCGGCTGTACATCTGGCGCTTGAGTGTCTTCAAACGGTTGATCTGCCCCTCGACGGGTCCGTTGCTCCAGGCCAGCGTCAGGGCCGCGCGTACGGCATCGTAGTCGGCCGACAGGCGCTTGGCGAAGCGCTGCATGTGCTGGACGGCGCCGTCGGCTGCGCGTTTCAGCCAAGGATCAAGGCCCAGTCACCTCATAGATCCGAAAACGGCCACCCTCATTTTGATGCGCAAACCACCGTTAGTACGGCACCCAGGCCACCCCAGCAGAAACAACAGGGTAGTCGTCGCACAAAGGGGATGCGTAGGAGTTTCTGCAGCCGTGTACGCTAAGGGGTCGGCTGTGGGGCATCCGGCATGAGGGCGAGTTCGCGGTAGAGCGTTGATCGGCCGAGGCCGACCTGGCGCGCGGCGGTGCTGGGCGACAAGCCGCCTCGGATCAGGGTTAGCGCCGCCTGCAACTTCTCTTCGTCGAGCGGCGGCCGGCCTGGACGCTTGCCGCGGGCCCGCGCGGCAGCAACGCCGTCGCGGGTACGTTCGACGATCAGGCGCCGCTCAAAGTGCGCGATGGCCCCAAACACATGGAATACCAGCTCGCCGGACGCGGACACGGTGTCGAGGCGCTCCTCCAGCGAGCGGAACCCCAACCCACGCGCCTTGAAGCCCTCCACGGTCACGAGCAGTTCCCTGAGCGAGCGGCCGAGCCGGTCGAGGCGCACGACGCACGCCAGGTCGCCCGGGCGCGCGTAGTCCAGCAGCGCTGCCAATCCAGGTCGGTCGAAGCTCTTGCCCGAGGCCACGTCCTCGAACACGCGGATCGCGCCGGCCTCGTCGCGCAAGCGGCGGCGCTGAACCTCCAGGTCCTGCTCGGCGGTGGAGACGCGGGCGTAGCCGATGACGTCGGGCACGTGCGTTCACGCGCTCTGCCGCACGCCGGACAGGGCGCGCTCCACGGCTGCCTCCGCGTGGATGCGGGTTGTGTCGAACAGCGGCATCGGGCTGTCCTGCGGCCCGACCAGCAGCATGATTTCCGTGCAGCCTAGGATGACGGCCTCGGCGCCGCGCTCGACCAGGCCCGCGATCACCGCCCGGTAAGCATCGCGCGAGCCTGGATCAACTCGGCCCTGCACCAACTCGTCGTAGATCACCCGATGCACCAGCGCACGGTCCGCATCGCCCGGCACCAGCACGTCGAGCCCGAACCGGTGCTGGAGCCGTCCCTTGTAGAAGTCCTGCTCCATCGTGAACGCCGTGCCGAGCAGGCCGACGGTCCGGACGCCCCGCGCTCGGATGCGCTCGGCCGTGGGGTCGGCGATGTGCAACAGCGGGATGCGCACGGCCGCCTGCACCTCGTCGGCCATGCGATGCATGGTGTTGGTGCAGATTAGGAAGAAGTCGGCGCCGCCCCGCTCCAATCTCCGCGCTGCGTCGATCAGCAAAGCCGCCGCCTCATCCCAGCGTCCGGCGTGCTGCAGCGCCTCGATCTCGCCGAAGTCGAACGACCACATCAGGCAGCGCGCGGAGCGCAATCCGCCCAGACGGTCGCGGACTGTTTGGTTGATGATGCGGTAGTACTCGGCCGAGCTCTCCCAGCTCATGCCGCCGATCAGTCCGATGACGCCCTGCTGCGGCACGCTGCGATCCTCGTCCGTGTGATGCCTAAGTCCCAGAACCGAGCGGTTGCTGGACGAGCCCGGCCGCGGGCTGATTTGGCGCCGGAACGGGTCCATAAACTACGTCCAGAAAGAGTGGCCCGTCCAGGTATCCCGAGTAGGTTTCCGGGACGCCGCCTCCTGCCCTGGACCCCCATGCCCGCATCGTCTGTCCAACTTCTCGCGCCGCAGGCGCGGGTCCTCCTGTTCGACCCGCCGACCGATCGCGACGAAGCTCTTCGCCGTTGTGCGCTGGCGCCGGAGGACCTGGCGCTCGCGCGACGGCATCGACGCGCGCACAACCGACTGGGCTTCGCGGTGCAGCTCGCCCTCGTGCGCGACCTCGGCCGCCCGTTGCGCCCGGACGAGGCGCTGCCCGGCACCGTCGTTGAGGCCGTCGCGGACCAGCTCGGCGTGGAGCCGGCCGTGTTCGAGCTGTATGCCCGACGGGACGGCACACGCCGCGAGCACGCCGGCGAGATCGCGGTGCTGCTGGAGTTGCGCGCCATGCGCCAGGCGGACTACCGCGCTTCGATCCGGGCGGCCGCAGCCTGCGCGGCAGGCACGGACAAAGGTGAGCCTATCACCCGCGCGGTGATCGACGACTTGAAAGAGCGTCGTATCACCGTGCCCCCGCCCGCCCTCGTGGAACGCCTGGCGCTGGCTGGCCGGGCCTGGGCGCGGCGGCAGTCCCATCGCGACCTGATCCGCGACCTTCCCGACCAGGCACGGATCGGTCTGGAAGACCTGTTGACCAAGCGTGCGGAGGACGGGCGCACCCTGCACGGCTGGATCGGCGAGGTCCCGGAAGGGCCGAAGCTGAAGAACCTTGCGGGCGTCGTCGCGCGCCTGCAGGTGCTGCGCCGCATCGGCATCAACGACGAGCGGCGACGCACCGTCCACGCCAACCGTTACGGGGTCCTCGCCCGTGAGGCGCGCATCCTGCCCGCGCGCGAACTGCTGCGCTTCTCCCCCGAGCGGCGGCTTACCACCCTCGCCGCCTTCGTCATCGAGCGCCAGGCGGCGTTGACCGACCTTGCCGTCGAGATATTCGACAAGCTGGTCGGGACAGCCCGGCGCAAAGCCGACATCCGGCACGAACAGAACCTGCTCGCACGGGCCAAGGCGCTCGCCTGCGTCGCACGCGACCACGCCACCCTGGGCCGGGCGCTGCTGGAGGCGCGCACGGCCGGCGCCAGCCTGTCGGAGGCGATCGAGCAGGCAGTGGGCTGGGAGCGGCTGAGCACAAGCGTCGAGGAAGCCGACGGCGCCGTCGGCGGCGACGAGGCGGGCGACGGCATTGAGGAGATGGTTGGTCGTCACACTTCCCTGCGCCGGGTCGCCGCTGTCCTGTTCGAGACCTTCGTCCTTCGGTCACACCGTGCAGACGACCCGCTGCTCGCCGCGGTCGGCCTGTTGCGCGAGCTGCAAGGGGGCAGCCGCCGCAAGCTGCCCAACCGCCTGCCCACTACATTCCTCCGTCGCGCCTGGCGCCGGCGGGTCAAGGCCGGCCCGGACGGTCTCGACGCCAAGGCTTACGAGGTCGCCGTCATCGTGCACCTGCGCGACCGCCTGCGCGCCGGCGACGTCTGGGTCGAGGGCAGCCGCGCCTACCGCCGATTCGACGACTACCTGCTGCCGCAGGCCACCTTCGCCACCTTGCGCGCCGATGGGCGGCTCGGCCTCGCGCTGCCCGACACCGCCGCGGCCTGGCTCGAGGCGCGCGGCGCGGTCCTGCGCGAGAAGCTGGACGCCGTTCTCGCCGCGAGCGCCGCCGGCAAGCTCGTGGATGCCTCAATCACCGAGGCCGGGCTTAAGGTCGCCCCGATCCGCCGCGAGCAGCAGGACCACGCCCGCGCGCTGAGCCTACGGCTCTACGCCCTGATGCCGCGCATCCGCATCACCGACCTGCTCGTTGAGGTGAACGGCTGGACCGGCTTCGCGGACCACTTCACCCACTTCCGCACTGGCGAGGCCGCGACCGACCTGCCGGCGCTCATGGGCGCGATCCTGGCCGATGCCACCAACCTCGGCCTGGACCGGATGGCCGAGAGTTCGCGCGGGCTGACCATCCACCAGCTCAACCTGGTGATCGACCGCCACGTCCGTCCTGAAACCTACGCGGCCGCGCTCGCCGCCGTGGTGGACGCCCAGCACGCCGAGCCGTTCGCGGCAGTATGGGGGCCGGGCAGCACCTCGTCGTCGGACGGCCAGTTCTTCCCCGCCGGTGGCCGCGGCGAGGCGGCGTCGGACTACAACGCCCGCCAAGGCTCCGAGCCGGGCTCGGTGTTCTACGGCTTCATCTCCGACCGCTTCGCCTCATACTACTCGCGCGTCATCGCCGCCGCAGCCAGCGAAGCGCCCTACGTGCTCGACGGCCTCATGCACCACGAGAGCGCGGTCGAGATCCACGAGCACGCCACCGACACCGCCGGCGCCGTCGAGAGCATCTTCGCGCTCACCCACGCCTTCGGCTACCGCTTCGCCCCGCGCATCCGCGGTCTCGCCGACCGCAAGCTCTACGTCACCGAGCGCGGCATGGGCGACAATCTGCCTGATGCGGCGTTCGGCGGCGTGATCAACCGCCCCGCCGTCGAGGACAACTGGGCCGAGGTGCTGAGGGTCGCCGCCTCCATTCGCGCCGGCACCGTGCCGCCCTCGGTCATGCTCAAGAAACTCGCGGCCTTCCCACGGCAGAACGCGCTGCACCGGGCGCTGCGGGAGATGGGACGCGTGGAACGCGCGATCTTCACCTGCGACTGGCTGCTCGATCCGGAACTGCGTCGGCGCAGCCACGGCAATCTCAACAAGGGCGAGAGCCGGCACGCGCTGGCGCGGGCCGTGTTCTTCCATCGCCTGGGCGAGTTGCGCGACCGCACCGCCGAGGGCATGGCCCACCGCGCCTCCGGGCTGAACCTGGTCGTGAACGCCATCGTGCTCTGGAACACCACGTATCTCAGCCGCGTCGTCGCCTACGTCCGCAGCCAGGGCGTCACGCTCACCGACGAGGCGCTGTCCCATGTCGCCCCGCTGAGGTGGGACCACATCGCCCTCACTGGCGATTACCTCTGGTCAGACGTGGGTGCCCCGCGCGAGCGCTTCAGGCCACTGCGCACCCGCCGGTTCAGGCCAGAGGCGTTCCAAGTCTCACAACCCGCTTAGCGTACACGGCTGCAGAAACTCCCACGTATCCCCTGGAATGGCGTCCGGAAACGGCACGGAGGTTGGGCACAAGCACTTCCAGCATCCAGGACGCACGGCGGCGCATTTCGGTCCAGCGATGGACCGGTTCTCGTTCATCGCCATCGATGTGAGCTTGGCGGCGCTCGAGGCGGTGCCGAACCTGCACAAGCGATACCGCGAGGGCGGCGAGGCCATCATCTTCAAGGCCAACGATTACGCCGACCCTGGCTCCTCGGAGGCGTTCCATACCCTTGCAGGCATTCCATCGGTGGCAGCGCAGGCTGGGCATTTCGCCGCGATCTGCGAGGCGGATATCGCTCGTGTCCCCAGCCTCGAAGAGTTCCGGGCTGGCCGGAATATCCCGGTTGCATCCACAAGGTCGCGGAGCGATCAAGGCGCAAGCACAGCAGCCTATATTGGCGCCTACAAGGTTATCGACGCCGCCGACTTCGACGCCACGATCAAGGAGGTTGGGAACAAGATTGAACTTGTTGGCCGGATTGTGTCGGTTGCGCCTGGCATTGGCAAGCATGGACGCGCCAAGGACAAATCCTACGTGCTCATCAACTTTGGCAAATGGTGGATCAAGTCGGTTACATTCTCGATTTGGCCGGACGCGCTGAGCACGTTTTCCACCCCACCTGACGAGAGCTGGGTGGGAACATGGATATACGCTTCGGGATTGATTGGGAAGCCATTCGAGGGAAAATCCCGGAAGGGAGCCTACGTCAGCGTTGGTCTCGCCATTTCGGATGCCGGCGAGATCATGCGCTTGTCGGAAGAGGAAGCCCTGTTCCACCTCGGCAGGAACAAACGGAAACCGGCCAAATCTCGGATAATCGGTGGCGACGAACGAGCAAGTGGCTTCAGTCGCAATCCGGACAAACCGGTTCAAGCCAACTCGGAAATCCTTGCACGGCTATCGGCCGCTCCAATTCAAAGTCGGCCACCGCGCCCCAAAGCCGTGCCTCCGCCTCCCGTGCCGCCCTCACATTCGGCTGGCGCTGGCCCGTCACGGAACAAAGTGCTGTTGGACCGGCTTAAAAGCTCCAGTGCCAGGAGTGCATCAGCTCCGCTATCCCCTGCGCCGATTAGACAAACTCAGACGATGCCGGTGTCATCGCTTTCTCGTCCGGTGCCTGTACGCACGTCATCTCCACCTTCCTCGACGATCCCCTTGCCGTCATCACAGACCCAGCCTGCGTCATTCGGGCCTTCGCCAACGTTTCATCGGCCGTCTGCAAGCAAGCCGGCCCTGATCACCGCCGTTAAACGCTTGATTGCGTCTTTGATTCGTTGGTGAGGGGCGGCCTGAGCCGAGCGGCTATGCCGGTGATATCAGCTTTCCAAGCCGGCGGGAGACGCTGACGCGACGGGTACCCAGCCGGCAGGCAACGTCAAAAGCGCGAAGTTTCTCCTCGTTTTGCAGACGGCGCAGCTTTCGGGACTAACGCTCGGTATTCGACCCTTGTGGGAGATCATGGGAGTTTAAGGCGTTCAAGCTGTTTCGGTCCACCGCGGTTGGATCAGCTAGCCCGAGCGTCTTACGGAACTTGATGGTTCCCGACGAGAAAGGTCACTGCCAGACTACCGCCAGCCGCAACAAACTTTAGATAAAACTAATCAGGCTGCTTCTGACATGTTCTAGCGTAAGTAAATACCACAATCAGTTGACCAATACTGCTCTTGACAACACCATCGCACGGCAAAAACCCCTTTCAGGCGGTGTGTCCGGTGCTTCCAACAATTTACGATCTCTGCACGCCGCGCCATGATGTGCTGGCCGGCGCCATCAGCGACAGCGACTTCGCCGCGGACCTCGCCCACGTCGTCAGGAACCAAGGCGAGCCGGACGAGTACGCCGACCCGGCACGGTTCTTCGCCAACACCCATCCCACCCGCGGCCTGCAATCGCTGCTGCGCAACGTCTGCGGCCGGATCAGCGGCCAAGGCTCGGTCGCGGCGATCTTCCGGCTCGACACCTCCTTCGGCGGCGGCAAGACCCACGGCCTGATCGCCCTCGTCCACGCGGCGCGCGGCATGCGCGGCGTCGGGAACCCGGCCGAGTTCATCGATCCTGCGCTGATCCCGCGCGGCGCCGTCCGCATCGCCGCCTTCGACGGCGAGAACGCGGACCCAGCCAACGGCCGCCGCATGGGCAACGGCGTGTTTGCCCGCACGCCCTGGGGCGAGATCGCCCACGCCCTTGCCGGGCGCGAAGGATACGAGCGCGTCCGCCGCTCCGACGAGGAGGGCATCGCGCCCGGCGCCGAGACGATCGCCGAACTGTTCGGCGGCGACCCTGCGCTGATCCTCATGGACGAGCTCGCGATCTACCTGCGCAAGGTCAGGAACCGCCACAGCGCCCGGGACCAGTTGACGGCCTTCCTGACCAGCCTGTTCAAGGCCGTCGAGTCCTCGCCGCGCGCGGCCCTGGTCTACACCCTCGCCATTGGCAAGGACGGCAAGGGGCAGGACGCCTACTCCGACGAGAACCAGTTCGTCGCCGACAAGATGGCGGAGGCCGAGAGCGTGTCCGCGCGCAAGGCCACGCTGCTGAACCCGACCGAGGACGACGAGACGGTCGAGGTGCTGCGCCGCCGCCTGTTCGCCCGCATCGACGGGGCGCGCGCCGCCGAGGTGGTCCGCGCCTACGGCGAGCTGTGGCGCCGCAATGCCGGGGCGCTGGCACCCGAGGCGGCGAAGGCGGACACGCTGGACGGCTTCGCCGCCAGCTACCCGCTGCACCCCGACGTGCTGGAGACCTTCACGTCCAAAACCGCCACGCTCGCGAACTTCCAGCGCGTGCGCGGCATGCTGCGCATCCTCGGACGGACCGTCGCCCTGTTATGGCAGCAGCGCCCGGTCGACGCGACCGCCATTCACCTTCATCACATCGATCCCGGCTTCGAGCCGATCCGGCAGGAGATCGCCACCCGGCTCGGCCAATCCATCTACGTCTCGGCCATCCGCTCCGACATCGCCGGCGAAGGCGGCAAGACCGCATTGGCGCAGGAGATCGACGCGCGCTCGCATCGCGGCATGCCGCCTTACGCCACCTACGTCGCCCGCACGGTGTTCATGCACAGCCTGGCCTTCAACGAGGGCCTGAAGGGGCTGATGCCCGAGCACGCGCGCTACGCCGTGCTCGCGCCCACCCTCGACATCAGCTTCGTCGAGGAGGCGCGCAAGGCGTTCGTCGCGCAATCCGCCTATCTCGATGATCGGCCCGCGGCCCCGCTGCGCTTCTTGGCGGAGGCCAACCTCAACCAGATCATCCGCGGCGAGGAGCGCCGGGTCGACCCCGGCGAGCTGCGGTCGGAGCTGAACGACCGGATCAAGACGATCTTCAGCGGCGCCACCTTTGAGTCCGTGTCGTTCCCAGCCGGCCCTTGGGAGGTGCCGGACGAGGTTGGCCAGGGCCGCCCGCTGCTCGTCGTGCTGTCCCCCGACGCCTGCGCGCTCGGTCCAACCGTGGACGCTGTGCCCAATCTGGTGGCGCACATCTACGAACGGAAGGGCGCCGAAGGCGGCAGCCTGCGGGCGTTGCGCAACAATCTCGTCTTCGTCGCGGCCGACGAGGGCCGGGTCGAGGAGATGCGGAGCAAAATGGCCCGCCGCCTCGCGCTGCGGGCGCTCAAGAACGGGCCGGGCATCGCCGACCTGGCGGGCCATCAGCAGATCGATTTGCGGGAGAGGGAAGCGAAGTCGGAAGCCGAGGTCGCCACCGTCATCCAACAGGTGTTCCGCCACGTCTTCTACCCGTCGCAGTCCGGGTTGAACGGGGCGCCCGTCCAGCTCGCGCACGCCTCGCTCGACAACCATTCCACCAGCGAGAAGCCCGGCTCCGGCCAGCAAGGGCTGGTCCGGGCGCTGCGCAGCTACGGCGGCAAGCTGCGCCTGGCGGAGGACGAGCCGGATGCGCCGGCCTACGTCCGGGACCGGACGCCGCTGCGCCGCGGCCAGACGACCACGGCGGCGCTGCGCGACGAGTTCCGGCGCAACCCGGCGCTGCCCATGCTGGTGGGCGACGACGTCTTCATCAAGGGCATCCGCAAGGGTGTCGAGGCCGGCGAGTACGTCTACCGCCGCGACGCGCTGCTGTACGGGCCGGGGGACGCCGCGGCCAGCATCCACGTCGACGAGCAAGCCGTGGTCTTCACCATGGCTTATGCCAGGGAGCAGGGCCTTTGGCCCCGGCCGCAGCCGAAGACGCCCCCGCCCGACCCGGGCGCTGCGCCCGGCGCGAGCGCGGGCGGCGGCTTCGCCGAGGTATGGAAGTGGACCGGCGCCGCCGCGCAGAATGAGCCGCCGATGCCCGGCCGGTCCACAGGCGGCTCAGAAACCCCGGGCCGCCCACCGCCCACCGCGCCCGCGACGCCATTGCAGGCCGAAGGCGTGCTGCGGGAGGCGCTGGTGCGGTTGTGGGAGCAGGCGCGCAGCCGCAAGGTGGAGCGCCTCGCCAGCTTGGCCATCCGGGTGTTCGACGTGGCCGACGGGTTCCGGCTGCTCGGCGTGGTGGCCGCGGTGCGGGCGGCGGACGAGAAACGGGTGCGTATCGCCGGCGGTTATGAAACGGCGTCCGGCAGCCGGCTGGACGTGGACTACGCCGGCACGCCGCAGGACGCCGCGCCGCTCAAAGACTTCCTCGACCCGCAGCTCCGCGCCGCGCGGGAGAAGGCCGTGGAGGTGCGATTCGACCTGTGCTTCGCCGCCGGGCTGCCGATGGCGGGCGACGCGGCGCAGGCGCTGACCGAGCAACTGACGCGCTTCGCTACCGGCGCCGCGTTCGTGGAGGCGACCGCGACCGTCGCCGAACCCGTGATGGAGGCCGCAGAATGAGCGCGCGTATCGTCAGGATGTCCAGCGTGTCGCCGATGGCTTCGGCCCCGGCGTTCGAGGTCCGCATGGTCCGGCACGGGGCGGCGGATACGGAGGTGGAGGTCTGGCAACTGCCGTCCCCCGTTTCGCCGCAGGTGCAGGCGCCGCTGCGGCTGGCCGGGCTGCGGGGCCTCAACCTCGATTTGGTGGAGCACCGGGTGCTGCGGCTGCTGCGCCAGGCCGGGGTGCGTTTCGCGCCGCTGTCCGCTCGCCGCGAGGCGCACGCGATTGCCGAGGCCGACGCGCTGCGCCTTGGGCTGCTGTTCCGGACGCTCGCGCCCATGCGCTCGCGCGACAACGTGCGCGCCGTAGCGGAGGGGATTGAGGCGATGGGGCGGGAGGAGGCCAGCTACTGGCTGGGCATGGCCATGCACCGCCGCAACCCGCGCCGGGTGCTGACGGCGCTGCGCTCCCTGCTGACCGACCCGCACCGGGCGGGCTGACGCGCGGCGGCTGCGTGCCGCCGGAGCCGGGTAGAATGAACTTTAAACGTCGAGGCTGGTGATGGACGGTGTGCTGGGGTTGCCCGTGGCCGAGGAAACGGCAGGGCTGGATGATACGCGGCTGATCGAGCGGTGGCTGCCGATTGCGGCGCTCGGGATTGAGAGCACGCGCGAGCGCACGCCGATGACGCCCTTCCCAGCGCCGAACCGCCTGCATGTCTGGTGGGCGCGGCGGCCCTTGGTCGCCAGCCGGGCGGCGGTGCTGGCGTCGGTGCTGCCTGCGAACGCGAGCCGTGCTCAGTTCATGCACGCGCTTGGCATCCACGGCGACCCGATTGCCGCAAAGGCGCGCATTGCGAAAGCGGACCGCAACGGCGAGCGGCTTGGCAAAGACGCTTATGGCTACCAGCGCGCTTTCGGTTGGTCTCCGGACAGCAATGACCGCGCATGGCTAAAACGGAATGGATTGTCGAGCGTCAGACTTCTGGACCCGACTGCCGGTGGCGGCTCTATCCCATTTGAGGCGGCGCGGCTTGGTGCAGACGTGCTCGCGAACGACCTGAACCCTGTGGCGGCGCTTATCGAGAAGGCGACAGTCGAGTATCCGCTTACGCACGGTCAAGCGCTGCGCGCTGCCTTCGACGCGCTCGGGCGGGAGTTCACATCGCGGGTGCGCGCACGCTTGCAAGGCGTCTACCCCGAAGAGCCGGAAGCGAACACGAGGCCTGACGGCTATCTCTGGACGCGCACCATCAACTGCCCTTACTGCGAGGGCCTGGTGCCGCTCTCGCCCAACTGGCGGCTCTCTCCCGACGGCACCGGCGTGCGGCTGGTGCCGCGGCTAGGTGCCGGGCCGGGCGATGCGGCCCGGCGCTGCGAGTTCGCCATCGTCGCCAAGCTTTCCGAGCACTCCGCCGGCACCGTCGCGGACGGCGACGGCACCTGCCCCTTCCCGGATTGCGGCCGGGTGATCGACGGCGACGAGGTGAAGCGCCAGGCGCAGGCGGGCGGCATGGGCGAACAGTTGTTCGCGGTCGTGTTCAAGCGGCGGATCGAGACGCGGACCAAGGCGGGCAAGCGCGGGCGCGACAAGTGGGAGCGCGGCTACCGCGCCCCCCGGCCCGAGGACGACAACGGTGCCGCCATTGCCGCGCGGCTGGCCGAGAAGATGGAGGAATGGGAGGCGCTGGACTTCGTGCCGAACGAGGCGCTGCCTGCCGGTCACAAAACCATGGAGCCGATCCGCTACGGCATGACCCGTTGGCGCGACCTGTTCAGCCCGCGCCAACTGCTCGGGCACGGCATGGGCGTCGAGGTGTTCCGCGAACTGCTGGCGGAGCGCGAGGCTTCGGGCGCGCTGGACGACGTGACAAGGGCCGCCTTCGTTTATCTGGCACTCAGCCTGGACAAGATGGCGGATTACAACAGCCGCATGTGCCGCTGGCACGGCACGCGCGAGGTGATGGTCAACACCTTCGACCGGCACGACTTCTCGTTCAAATGGTCCTACGCCGAAATGGCACCGCTGATCGCTGGCCTCGGCTACGACTGGGTCATCGGCCAGGTCGGCAAGTGCATCGACGAACTTGTTGCCCTCGTGCGCCCGGACGCCGCCGCCGGCCTGCTCCGCCCCGCCGCATCCGCCGCCCCGCTCCAGGTCACGGTCACCTGCGGCTCCGGCGACGCACTCGACTACGTCGCGGATGCCAGCGTGGACGCCGTGGTCATGGACCCGCCCTACTACGACAACGTCATGTATGCGGAGCTGTCGGATTTCTTCTACGTCTGGCTCAAGCGCACCGCCGGGCAGGTCGTGCCGGAGCTGTTCACCCGCCGCCTGACCGATAAGGACAACGAGGCCGTGGCCAACCCGGCCAAGTTCGCCGGGCAGAAAGGCGCCAAGGCGCTGGCGGGGCGCGATTATCAGCAACGCATGGCCCGCATCTTCGCCGAGTGCCGGCGCGTGCTGAAGCCCACCGGCATCATGACGCTGATGTTCACCCACAAGGCCACCGGCGCGTGGGACGCGCTGACCAAGGGGCTGATCGAGGCCGGGTTCGTCATCACCGCTTCCTGGCCGGTCAACACGGAGGCCGAGGGCAGCCTGCACATCCGCAACAAGTCCGCCGCCAACAGCACCATCTTCCTGGCCTGCCGGCCGCGGGGCGACGCCGCCGGACAGGACGGGACGAGCTATTGGGAGGACGTGGAGCCGCTGGTCGCCGCCGCCGTGCGACGCCGGGTCGAGGCGTTCCAGGCTTCCGGCATCGGCGGCGCGGACCTTTACCTCGCCTGCTTCGGCCCGGCGCTGGAGGAGTTCTCCCGCTACTGGCCGCTGCGCCGGGGCACGCCCCGCCTCAAGCCCGAGGCCAAACGCCGTCAACGGCAAACCGCGCTGCTGGAGGAGGAGTACGATCCCTACGCCGTGACGCCGGAGGACGCGCTGGATGCCGCCCGGCGCGAGGTCAAACGCTGGCGCCTCGACCAGCTCGGCCAGAAGCAGGGCAGGGCCGAGCTGGACCCGCTGACCAGCTTCTTCGTGCTGGCCTGGGACAGCTTCCGCGCCCCGGTGTTCCCGTACGACGAGGCGCTGCGCCTGGCCCGCGCCGTGGGCGTGGACCTTGATACGCAGGTGGTGGGCGTGCTGGGGGAGAAGGCGGGCAGCGACCTCCGCCTGTGGGACAGCGTGCGGCGGGCAGCGAAGTCGGCGCTCGGCGCCCCGGACGGCGGCCGGGCCATGCTGGACGCGCTGCACCACGCCGCCCACGCCGCCCGCAGCAAGACGCTGGCGGCGGCGAAAGAGATGCTGGACGCGAGCGGCCTGCTGGCCGAGCCGGCGTTCCGCCAGGCTTTGCAACTCGTGCTGGAGGTGCTGCCGGTCGGCCGCGACTTCTCCGGCGTGACCCTGGACGGCGATCTCGCGGCGGCCAGCGGCGACTTCGACGCTTTGGAGAGCCTGCGCCGCCTCGCCCTGGTCGGGCAGGTGGCGGAGCCGAAGCAATTGGCGCTGTGGGCCGATGCCGCCTGACGCCTCGCTGCGCGGGCGCGCGTGGCGGCTGAAATACACCCCGGACGGGGGCGACCTGGTCCGGGAGCTGTACGTGCCGCTGCTGGACGCCGCGGTCCGCTACGACCGGCTGACCGGCTACTTCGGCGCCGCCGCCCTGGCGCTGGCGGCGCGCGGCGTCGAGGGGCTGGTGCGCAACGACGGCCGGATGCGCATGGTGGTCGGCTGCACGCTCGGCCCGGCGGAGGTTTCGGCCATCGAGGCCGGCGCCCGGCTGCGCGACCAGGTGGGGGCGCGCCTCCTCGCGACGCCGCTGCTGCCCGCCGACGCCGGCATGGCCGAGGCGCTGGAGCTGCTGGCCTGGCTGGTGGCGCAGGGGCGGCTGGAGGTGAAGGTCGCCGTACCCTGCGACGCGCGCCGGCGGCCGGTCGCCGGCGACGGCCTGTTCCACGAGAAGGCCGGCATCGCCGAGGACGGCGCGGGCCACGCCGTCGCCTTCAACGGCAGCCTGAACGAGACCGCGGCGGGCTGGACCCGCAATTGGGAAAGCCTGAACGTGTTCACCTCCTGGCACGATGCCGCCCGGGTGGCGGAGGAGGCCGAGAACTTTGGCCGGCTGTGGGCGGACAAGGCCCGGCACGTCATCACCCTGGACGTGCCGGAGGCGGCCCGGGCCGACCTGCTGCGCTTCCTGCCGCGGGACGACCTGCCGGCCCGATTGAAGCAGGCGCCGCCGCCGGAGTTGAAACCGGTTCTGCCGCCGTCCGCACCCGTGCCGCCGCCCGCGGTGGACCTGCGGCGGGCGGTGTGGAGCTTCATCCGTCACGCGCCGTCCCTGCCCGGCGGCGGCGCGCGGGTGGCGGAGGCGACGGGCGCGGTCACGCCCTGGCCGCACCAGATCCGCGCCTTTCACCGGCTGTATGACCGGTGGCCGCCGAAGCTGCTGATCGCCGACGAGGTGGGCCTGGGCAAGACCATCCAGGCCGGGCTGCTGCTGCGCCAGGCGTGGCTGGCCGGCCGCGCCCGCCGCATCCTGGTGCTCGCCCCAAAGTCGGTCTGCCGGCAATGGCAGGTTGAGTTGCGGGAGAAGTTCAACCTGAACTGGCCCATCTACGACGGGCAGAAGCTCGCTTGGTATCCCAGCCCGGCGCTGCGCGGCCGGCACGAGCGCTCCGCGGCGCGCAGCGAGTGGCACGAGCAGGATGTGGTGATCGCCTCCTCGCACCTGCTGCGCCGGGCGGACCGGGCGCGGGAGCTGCTGGACGCCGCCGCACCGTGGGATCTCATCGTGCTGGACGAGGCGCACCACGCCCGGCGGCGCGGCGCGGGCAGCACGCAGGAGGGCGGGCCGAACGCGCTGCTGCGGCTGATGCGGGGGCTGAAGGAGCGGACGCAAGGCTTGGTGCTGCTGACGGCGACGCCGATGCAGGTGCACCCGGTGGAGGTGTACGACCTTTTGAGCCTGCTCGGCCTGCCCGCCGAGTGGAGCGAGGCCGCCTTTCTCCGCTTCTTCGAGGACGTGCGGCACGACAACCCGAGCCACGAGGCGTTCGACCGCATGGCGGGCATGTTCCGCGCCGTCGAGGCGGCCTACGGGCCGGTGCCGGCCGAGGCGCTGCACCGCCTCGGCCTGCAAAGCCCGCTGCGGGCCAGGACCGTGCTGAAGGCCCTGCGCGACGTGGCCAGCAGCCCGCGCCGCATGCTGTCCGCCAACGACCGCAAGGCCGCGCTGCGGCTGATGCGGGGCAACACGCCGATCAGCCGGCTCGTGTCGCGCCACACGCGCGAGCTGCTGCGCGCCTATCACAAGGCCGGCAAGCTGAAGGCCCGCATCGCCGACCGGCGGGTGGAGGACCGCTTCATCCACCTTTCGCCCGAGGAGCGCGCGATCTACGAGGCGGTCGAGGACTACATCGCGACCACCTACAACAAAGCGGTGGCCGGCGGCCTTTCCCCGGAGAAGCGGAGCGCGATCGGCTTCGTCATGACGATCTACCGCCGCCGGCTGGCCAGCAGCTTCCAGGCCCTGCGGCAGACGCTGGAAAAGCGCCTGGCCGCCACCCGCAGGCCCGGCGCGGCCGACCTGCTGCGGCAGTTGACGGACGAAGCGGAAACCGAGGACGGCGACGAGCCGGACGAGGAGGAGGCCGCCCGGCAGGCGCAGGACACACTGGCGCTGGAGGAGCAGTCGGAGATCGAGCGGCTGATCCGGATGATCCGCGATCTTTCGGCGGCGGACACCAAGTGCGGGACGCTGAAAGAAGAGCTGGGAACCCTGCGCGCGGCCGGCTACGGGCAGGTCATGGTGTTCACGCAGTTCACGGACACGATGGACTTCCTGCGCGCCGAGCTGGGCCGTGGCGGCGCCATGCGGATCATGTGCTTCTCCGGGCGCGGCGGCGAGGTGGCCAGCACCGACGGCACGTGGCGGGTCATCTCCCGCGACGACGTGAAGCGCCGGTTCCGCGAGGGGGCGGCGGACGTATTGCTATGTACCGATGCCGCGGCGGAGGGCCTGAACTTCCAGTTCTGCGGCGCCCTCGTCAACTACGACATGCCGTGGAACCCGATGCGCGTCGAGCAGCGGATCGGGCGCATCGACCGGCTGGGCCAGGCTTACCCCGACATCCGCATCGCCAACCTGCACTACGCCGACACGGTAGAGACCGACGTCTACGTGGCGCTTCGGCACCGGATCGGGCTGTTCGAGCGGGTGGTGGGCAGCCTGCAACCCATTCTGGCCCGGATGCCGGGTCTCATCGCCGGCCGCGTGCTGGCCGGGCAGGCCCAAGGAGAGGCGGCCCGGCGCCAAGCGGTGCGGGAGATCGAGGCGGAGGCAAGCCGGGCGCAGGAGGGCGGCTTCGACCTTGATGCCGTAACGGAAGCCGACTTGGCCGAACCGCCGCGCGCGGTGCCGGCGCTGAGCTTGGCCGAGTTAGAGCGAGTGATCGCGTCGCCGCCGCTGCTTCCCCCCGGGATCGCGGTCGCGCCGATGGGCCACCGGGAATACAGGTTCACTGCCCCCGGCATGTCGGAGGCCGTGCGGGTTTCGACGGACCCGGCGTACTACGAGCAGCACGCCGACTCCGTGGAGCTTTGGAGTCCCGGCAACCCGACGTTCCTGGTGCCGGAGGACGCCGTTGACTCACCGCTGGGCGAGACGCTGGCCGAGGTGTTGGACCAGCAATCTCCCGCAGCGACCTCCCATGCGGCATGAAAATAGCGACTTGCAAGCCGCCAAGGTATGCCGGTGCAGCATCCAGAGTCCCGTTTCAGTATTCCAGGATGCGCCGCTCCCGACGCCATCAAAGATCAACGACCTTGCCGCGATGCAGGTCGGCCATCGCGCTCACAGGTCCGGTGCCGTGCCAACGAGTTTCGGCCGCTACGTCGGCGCCGGTTTCCCGAGCACGCGATAGACGCTGGCCCGGCCGATGCCGAGCCGGCGCGCGATGGCGGCAGGCCCGAGCTTCTCTTCGTCGCGCAGCCGGCGCAGCTCGGCCGCGTCGATGCTCGGCTTGCGGCCCTTGTAGACGCCTCGCACCTTCGCGGCCTTGATCCCCTCCAATTGCCGTTCGCGGCGCAAGTTGGTCTCGAACTCGGCGAACACGCCCAGCATGTCGAGGAACGCCTTGCCGGCCGCCGTGCCCGTGTCCACCGGCTGCTCCGTCGCCCGCAAGATGACACCCTTGCCCTTCAGCTCGTGCACGATGTCCTGCAAGTCTTTCATGGAGCGGGCGAGCCGGTCGATGCGGGTGACGACCAGCGTGTCGCCGGGCTGGACGAAGTCGAGCAGCACCTGCAGCTCGGTCCGGCCGTCGCGGCGCGTGCCCGACGCCTTCTCGGCGCGGATCACTCGGCAGCCGGCCGCCTTGAGGGCGGCGCGCTGGATGCCGAGGTCCTGGTCAAAGGAGCTGACGCGGGCGTAGCCGTATAAGGGCATGGCTGACGCTCAGAGCCTGCGGCGGTCCTGGCCGGGACCGAACACGCGCGCCACGAGCACGTCGCCCGCGATCACGCCGCTGTTGTCGGGCGCGGCGGCCACACGGTAGAGAATGCGATAGCCCTCGACTTGCCGCTCGCGCACGCCGGGATGCTCGCCTTCGGGCCAGCGCAAGGGATGGCGGCCAAGGTCGCGCAACGCCGCCGCGACGCGCCGCAGCCGCTCGGCCGCCCGCGGGCCGGTGCCGGGCTGGGTGAGCCAGCGGCGCGCGGCGTCGAGGTCGGTGAGCGCCGCATCCGAAACGAGGACCCTGGCGGTCAAGGGCGGCGTGGTTGCCTAGCCGGCGCTCCGCCTCGGTGATGCTGGCGGCAAGCCCTGCGCGAAGCGGTCGAGCCAAGCGTCCAGATCGCCCCCGGTCAGAGCACGCCCGGCGCGGATGTCCTCAAAGCCCTCGTCGAGCAGCGCACGCTCGCGCGCGAGGCGGGCGGTGCGCTCGGCCTCCGTCTCGATGGCGGGCATGGGGTCGGGGCCAAGAGGGTTGATTATCGTTGCCATGATGTCTCCAGGTTGGAGCATAGCGCAAACGGGCGGCGAAGGGCAGCGCCGTCTCGCTAGACTCTAGACCTGCTCACGCTATCGTCTCGGAATCCTGAAAGCAACCCATGTGAGACGCGGAAAGTGTCTCATGGCACTGTGTCGCTGGGGTATACCTATTTGGGACGGCTAAAACGTTGGAGACCCTGCCTCTGGGCATAAGGCACGAAGTCGCTGAGCCAGATTGTCACTAGACGATATGTCCACGGTCGTAAGCTCCAGGCAATCCGTGCCGCCCAAGACTGCGACCCGATGGCTTACCTTCACGGATGCGCTCCCGAGCTCATGGTGATGCGGATAAAGCAACGTCAGCCGTGGACATTGATAGAGCTGGCCGTAAGCCATCATTTGATAGATGTCGGATTGCGCAACACCCTGCTTTGGGTCGTCTAAACGTGCCGCGATGCGTTTCCACTTCGTATCAATGACTTGTTCGACGACGACGCCGCGTTTCACAAGGATATCTGGCTTGGTCTGAAAGAGACCTTTACCATCCTCCGTCCGTAGACAGAACAATCGGCCACCTTGAGCTACAACGTGGCGTCCCGTCCCCGCAAGCGCACGGGCGAGCATGCGGGCGACATACTCCTCGAAGAGCACGTTCATCTCGAACATCAGTGAGAAGCCAGCTGCCATCCCCGCTGACGTCGTCTGAAATCGATCGCCCAGCAATAGCCGAGCTAGGTCGACAATCTCTTTCCAGCGGGCGTTTGTGCGGTCAATAATCACTTGATCCCAGCGAAGTGCTGGGACCGGCACATCGCTTACCTCCGAATAGGCTGTTACCATTTCCCGTAACCGCTGCTGAGTGTCAATTGACCGAGCTAGGCGGACGAGCCGAGTGACAGCGGCCTTAATGATCTGATTGAGTGGCGTATTCTCACACAACGTATCGTAGCGACAAGCAAGCTTCTGCGGGGTCGCAATCAAAGTGGTGAATTGACGTGCGACATTCAGCCGGCCACGCAGCATCGGCAGATCGTCTACCTGGCCAGCATAACGACGTGGCATGCCATGACGAAGAGCGTCGGTGAGCTTGGTAGCAAACAACCTGATCAGAATCTCGAGAAACGTTTCCCGTTGAAATTCGAGGTCGGTGATCGCACCGGTCTCGATACGCATATCGAGCGCCACGGCGAGCATGTGGATGAGGCGCTTTCGGATATGGCCAGTCGCTGCCGCTCCAGTTTGTCCAGGAGTATCAATTTTCGGCAGTATTTCGAGGGCGCAGTCCGTGGCCACGATAACGCCCACGACGCCCCGGGCGCGTAGCGCCCTTCGACCGTGTTCTAAAACCCCTCCACCTCCTCGGCCCGCCAGCGTCGATGTCGCCGCAACAGCCGCGAGGCGGTCTGCAGCGGCCTGCGGAATCGCGTCATCGCCCGAACCATAGGGCAGGCTGTTCCACTCCAGGATCGTGCGACGGATCACTGCAGCTTAGAGTAGTCAAACACTGCGCGTATCGCCCACCTATAACGCGGCAGCGTCTCGCTTGCGTTGGCTAGTGCAGCAGGCGCGGAAAGCTGGCGACGATCCAGGAATCCTCCCTCATGATCGCCCTCGGCCTCATCCAAATCTCCAAGAACCGCGGCGATTCTGCTCCAGTCTTCGTGAAAGTACTCGGCAAGCAGAGGAATGGCTTTCTGCCGCATAATTGTATCAATATCGGCACGACTGGTGCAATCGGTAAAATAGGCATGCCCGATCTGGTGCTCGCGATCAAACAAGTACTCGATTGCACCATTAATCTTGGTAAGAAGCGTTGTCAGGTTGATGCCGTCAACGGTTCCCAACAAGGAGGGGTTGGGCATTAACTCGACGAAGCTAAACCGGCGGCGCAAGGCAGTGTCGAGTAGCGCGATCGAACGATCTGCAGTGTTCATGGTGCCGATAATATGAAGGTTGCCGGGCACACCAAACGAATCTCCGGAGTAGGGCAAACGCACCTTGATCGCGTTTGATTGTCCAAGACGTTTGTCTGGTTCGAGTAGAGTTATAAGTTCACCAAAGACCTTCGAAATGTTTGCTCGATTTATCTCGTCTATGATGAGGACAAACGGTTCGGGGTTGCCGGAGCCGGTATTCTGCTGACTGGCGATATAACGTTCAAGAGCAGGGATATTGAGTTCGGCGCGAATCAGTCGATAAATCGACTTTTGCGAAAAGCCGCGCGTATAAATTTCGCTCGCCAACACCCCAGCTCGGTCAACCCAAAGCCAGCGAACTGCACGACGATGGGCGTAGTCGCCTCCTTCGCGCGGCGTGAATTGGTAGTCTCCGATGACCTCGCCAATCGCGCGGAATAATCCATTCCCTTTTGAGACGATCAGGATGTCGCCCCGCTTCACCCCATTCCGGAATATGAAGGGGAACTGCACTTTGCCACTCGATGCCGTAGGTTCGCCGTCAATCCTGCCTTCATTTCGGCATGCCTCAATGATCTCTTGTCGATCTGCAAAGCGGTCGTTTGTCCAGTCGATATCCTCGTAGCCGAGCAGGGTGTAGCCGCCCGCAATTGCTTCCTCGAAAAGATAAGCATCTTCAGGGTTGGCGGCCTCGCCAATGGACATCTTGAAGATCTGTCTTTCGCCGATCGCAAATTCGATCTGTCCCGTGCCAGTACTAGTTTCCGCACGTCGTGCGATCCGGCGGAAGATGCCGGGGACAGGTTGCAACTCGAATCCGGCCGCCCCACTCTCGCTGGTCTGCAAAGGCCGCAGTCCTTCTACAAACTCCTCGTAAGCAGTCGATTGATGGAAGGTCACGAATTCAATTCGGCCAGCATCAGCGAGACGATGGTACACAGCCATGAGTTCCGCCCGTTCCTCCGGGACCGGTTCTCCGCATAACTCCACTGCCTCGGCAGCCGTGGCATACGTCTTACCGGTGCCAGGAGGACCGTAAAAAATAAGGTTTTTGGCCAACGGCGTTTCCTTTGTTGGGCTAGCTATGACCGGAGGAGTGTTCGGCTGGGGCTGGTCCGTGCGGTTCATGGCCCAGACGAAACCTTGCACGTCCCACAAGTCACGGGGCTTCCAGCCCCAGTCGTTGGCCATCACGGCTCGGATAGCATCAGCCATACCGACGACGGCGGCATACTCGTCCGCCGTCATCGGATTCCAGCCGAGGAGCTTGCGTCCCAGAAGGGCCTCGGCCGTCCGCTGTACCGGGTCGGTGTTGATTCCATAGGCGCTGCTCGGATGTACCAGCGCCGCCAGCATCGAGGGTAGATTGCGGCTTTCGCTATAGGGCTTGCTAATCTGACCCTCGACAAGCACGGGCCATGTTGTTGTAACAAACTCGGCGACGGCTTTGCCGACGTCTTCGGACCGCGCGAGACGGCCTGCCGCTTGTTCGAGCAAGCCCGGCTGTGCCGCGCGAAGTGCTACTAGCCTGCCATCGGTGCGCCAGCCGAGTAGTCCGCTGGGCACTCCCCCACGCCCGGTCAGTAGGTCGAGCAGGCGCGCACCAAGCGCCAGTTCGTCCGTTCCCGCCGCCATGACTGTGGCAACGTTTTCCAGGAGCTTGTTCTTGTAGGCGCGCTCTTCGGTGAAGTAGCCGCCATCGTTCTGAGTGAAGTCCACAAAATCGGGGTATCGGGCCAGGAATACCTGACGATACTGCTCCAATCTGACGCGATCGACGCCAGCCCCTTTTCCGTTGTCGTACCAGTCAAGGACTGCTTGCAACGTGGGCGCATCGGCGATCGTTGCCAGGCAGACGGGCCGGGGGGCGGCGCCACCTGGTAGTTGATGGCGAAGCCGTGGCGGAAGGTTCGAGTGCCGCCCCTCGCTCGCCTGATATCTGCGAATTTGCTGCGTTGGCGCCACATCGCGGGCCGGGTCGTCTTCCAGCCAAAGCTGCGTTCCCCTTACATCGCGCTGGAGAGCCAACTGCCGTGAATCTTGAAGCGTAAACCCGGCCACCTTGTCAGTGTCTGTCGTGGGTTCACCATAGCGACGGCGAAGCTCCGCCTCGGCCCATCCAGCAGCTTCAACTGCCATGTTGCGTTAGCTCATCTGGAAGTGGAAAGGCGCCACTCACACCGATACGGTTTCTGCCGGCGCCTGAGCCATGGAGGAGGCTTCCGCGTCGGTTTCGTCAGATTGAATGGCCGAGATACTGAACGACGCGGCCAACCCTGCCAGGCTTGCGCTCTCGGTCATCCGATCGTGTGGAACAAGCAAGTAGCGCCATGGCTTCCCACCATTCACGGCCGCATGGCGGTTTGCATACCCAACCCAGGTGGCAACGGCCTTACTCTTCGCCTGCACCGTCTCCGTCTCCATGTCGCGTAGCGCCTTAATCTCGACAATCAGCTTCTCGGTAGCGGTCTCGACCACGAAGTCTGGCTCGTAGGACTGGCCGCGGCGATACTCGATTCGGAATTGGCCCGTGCCCGGCTTTACCCAACGCGACACGCCGGCCTCATGAAGGTCGATCAGCACGGCAAACCGCCGCTCGTCGTCGGATTGGAACGCCTGATAGGGAAACACGCATTTCTTAAAACCCCCGAACACCTGACGCCTGGTGTCCGCTAGCGGCGTGACCGGGCGTCGGAAGTCCCGCACCGTTTTGGCGTCGCTGACCTTGAAATTCACGGGCTTCAGGAGCTGGAAGCCGCGCGATACGCGGCCGATGTAGCGGGTCGGCGTCTCGGCGTAGTGCTGCATCATCTGCCGGAAGACGAACTCAGCCAGCGGCTTGCCATGGGCGAGAAGCACATTCTCCACGTCCTCCTCGTCATGCAAGTAAGCACGCAGTCGCGCCACGACCTGGCCGGCCAGCTTATAGAGCAGGTCGGCCGTGGTGTCGTAATCGATCGCGTCTTCGTCGATCAGGTGGCTGATAAGGTAGTCCTCGGGCCGCTTCTGGCGGCGGTCGGCCATCACCACGGCGATCGACCGCCTGTGCTCCGTCCGCAGCTCATGCAACGTGATCTCGCTGGCAAGCGGCTGGTAGTTCAGACGCTCCAGCCCACCCAAATCGAAATCTTCGAACCGGAACGTCACGTTGCTCGTCGGCAGCACGACGATCTCGGGAATCTCGATCGTCTGCTCGGCAACATGAGCCGTCACGGCGGCGACGATGCTGGCCACGTCGGGAGCTGGGGCGCTGCCGGTCAGCTCGCCCTGCACAGGCTGCGTAATGGCGCTAACGCGGGCGGAGATGCGGGCTTGCACCTCCGGGGTATTAAGCGCCCCAAGGTTGGGCAGCTCGCGCTCCATCTGGCGGATGACGGTAAGCGTCACCGCCGCGGCAGCCTGGGCTGCCGGCCCAGCAAAGAGCGGGGCCGGCGCCTGTTCCTCCGATATACCGCCTGCACGGCCGGTGATTGCGGCCTCCAGATAGGAGGGCGCCTGTAACACCTCCGCACCTCCGGCCGGGATGTCGCCGCCCGGGCCGATCAGCACCTGCTTGTGGACAAGCGAGCCGGGCTCGCGCGCCCGCTGAATTACCTCATCGAAGCGATCATGGGCGATGATGGTGAGGGTATCGACCGCGTCCACGCCCGTGCGCATCCCATAGGGCAAGCGCAGCCCCCGGCCGAGAGTCTGCTCAGTCAGGATGTCCGACGCGGAGGCCCGGAGCGGAACTATCGTGTAGAGGTTAGTGACGTCCCAGCCTTCCTTCAGCTTGTTGACGTGGATCACGATCTCCGTGGCGCTGTCCGTCTCGACGGAGACCAGCCGTGTCATGGCCTCGTCGTTCTCCTCGCCGCGTAACGCGGAGTGAACCTCGATCACGTGGCCCTGGTAGCGCCCGCCGAAAAAATCGTCGGCCTCAATCATCCGCCGCAGCTCGCCGGCGTGGATGGTGTCCTGCGCCACGACCAGCATGAAGGGATGCACCAAGGGCCGACCGGATTGCCGGGCATATAGGTCCAGCTCCACTTTCACGTTCTCATGGGCGTGGATGCAGTCCTCCAGCTTGATTCGCTCCAGCTCGACGGCTGTAACGGAAGTGGGGTCGAAGTCCTTGCGCGTAGCGACTGCTGGCTCCTTGATGAAGCCGTCTTCCATCGCCTCGGCCAGGCCGTAGCGGAAGATGACGTTGCGAAACTCCTGCGACCCGGCGCCCACGCTCTTGGGTGTGGCAGTCAGCTCCAGTCCGAGTATGGGCCGCAACTCGGCCACGGCGCGCATGCCGGCCTTAGCTCGGTAGCGGTGCGCCTCGTCCATCAGCAGCACCAGGTCGGGCAAGCCGGCGAGATACTCGAAGTAGCTCTCGCCGAGATACTCGTGCAGCTTCCTGATCCGTCCCACGTCACGGTTGATCTTGTCGACGTTGAAGATGTTGATGATCGCGGCGCCGCCGAACAGGTCGCCGCCCGCACCGCGGATGCCGCGGCCCTGGTCCCACGTCTCGCCGGTCACCAGCACCGGCGGGATCGCCGCGAACTCGGCGATGCCCTTAAACACATATTTCGCGCCTGTGGGCGAGAAATCGGCCACTAGCTTCTCGTAGATGGTCGTGTTCGGGGCCAGGACAAAGAAGTGCCGGGACCGGCCGGACAGGGTCAGGTAGGCGATGAACGCCCCCATGAGCCGGGTCTTCCCCACGCCCGTCGCGAGCGCGAAGCAGAGCGAAGGAAAGTCCCGCTCGAACTCGGCCACGCTCGGGTAGACGGCTTGGATCGCGGCGAGCGCCACCGCGGGATCGGCGTTCTTGGCCAGCGTGGTTCGGCCCAGCACGTCCGCGAGGATGCCGAGCGATTGCTCCTGCGGCCGGCGGAGGGAGAGCCGGGCACTGACCTGCCGCAGCAGTCGATCGCCCGTCACTTGCCTGCGCCCTTCGCGTCCACAGCCGAGAACAGCGATGGTTCCGTACTTGTGGCCGTGGCTCGCCGTCCGCGCTTGGGCGGGACCGCCTCTGGGATTGCCGAACCCGCGGTATCCTCGGATGGAGGCGGTGCCTCGGCGATGCGGAGGCTGTAATCGTCGCGGCCCCATTCGCAGCGGGAGAGCACGGCCTGCGGGATTTTCTTGACCGTCAGGTTCTCAAAGGCATCAGTACGCGCGTTGAACGCTTTGCAGCAGACCAGAAGCGTCCGCTCCGGTCCCACATCCTCAGAAATGGCACGGAGCTGGTCGTGCGTGACGTTGGCCGTGGTGACGAAGATGAAGTCGCGCTCGCTGGAGTGGCCATGACGCCAGTACTCCGCCGGGTCCTGGCTGGGCGCGTAGGTGAAGCCCATGTGCTTGCACATAGCCTCGGCCAACATCGCGGCGTTATAGCTGCGAGCGATGACCCAGTTTCCCCATCGATCCTTCTCAAGAAGCGAGGGCGCTAGACGAAAATAGCGAAAGCCGCCGCCACCTTTCCATCCGACACTCTCTGTAATTCCTCCCTTATCCTCGCCGTCAATCACCTTGCGCATGCGTGGCACGATATGGGTTTCGCAATGCTCGCCAAGCTCCACCATGATCCAGCGACGGCCCAATTTATGCGCCACTGCCCCGGTAGTGCCGGAGCCGGCGAAAGAGTCGAGAACTAAGTCACTAGGATTGGAAGCGACGTGTAAAATGCGTTTAAGAAGCCGCTCCGGCTTGGGTGTCTCGAACACGCTTTCCTTACCAAGAAGGTTGTGAGCATCTTTCTTAGCTTCATCATTGTGACCGACCTCCTCGTGAGGCCACCAAGTCGAAGGGACTAGCCCCTCTACCTCCGACAGATATCGGATTACTCTTGGAACTCCTTTACCGTCCTGACCGAACCAAATTCTGTTATTCGCTTGCAGCCTTAAATATTCCGGCTCCAACGTAGCCCAGTGACGGCCTTCAGGGGGTCGATGCTCTCGCCCGTCAGGAGCGACGATCGGATACATCATGTTCGCGCGATAGCCTGCACCAGTGAAAGAGATAGACTGCCAAGGCCCATTCGGGTCTTTGTTGGGGTTTTTATACGGTTCTCTTGTCTTATCATCGAGTTCGACTCGGTTCCGGCTTTTACGGAACGAGTCATATGTCTTTTCGTAGACGAGTATGTGGTCGTGAGCGCTGCCGATAGCTGCGTTGTTGTCCCTCGCATATCTTTTCTGCCAGACAATATTGGCGACAAAATGCCGTCGTCCAAACACCTCATCGCACAAAACTTTTAGATAATGCGCTTCGTTGTCATCAATCGTGATCCAAATGGAACCGTCGTCCGTCAGAAGGCGGCGAAGTATCTCAAGTCGATCACGCATCAGAGACAGCCAGAGAGAGTGCTCAACGCCATCATCATAGTGCTCGAAGGCACTACCCGTGTTGTACGGGGGATCAATAAATATGCATTTCACCGCTCCGGCGAACTCTCCCTCCAGTGCCCTGAGAGCTAGGAGATTATCGCCGCGAATGAGCCGATTATCGAACACGTCGGCCGTGCTCATCCGTCGGGCGTATCCGCGCTCTGGCTCTTCTAGCAGGATTCGCGGCTCAAGTTTCGGCCGCTCGTCCTTACCAATCCACGTCAGCTCCAACCGCTGCTTCTTCCCGTTCACGCGACCTCCCAACGGATCGTAAACACCGGCTCGATCGTCGGCGCGATCGCCAAACTCGCTTGCACCTGGTCGAGAATATCCTCGATCTCTCGTTGCAATGCCCGTTTCCGCTCGAATCGGGCAAGCATCAGTTCGTCCCTGCGTCCCTCCAGCTTCTTGATCGTCCGCTGCTCCTCGACCTTAGCCGCGACCGTGAGGCTGCCAGGCACGCGCAGCCCCTTCCGCCGCGCTTTAACCTCAGCCTCCAATGACCTGATCTCGGCGTCGGCCGCCCGCTCCATGTCCTCGGCATAGGCGTCGAGCTTCCCGGTCTCCTGGTCCATCCAGGTGCCATTCGCGGTCTCGGCCTCGGCAAGCCGTTCATCCCGCAGCACACCGATCGCCTTCTCCAGCGCCTCGGTCGGGGGTTCGGCTCCCAGTTCAAAGCGGGTTGTGCCGGAGACGAGGAACAGTCGGTCGAGCGTCGCCTCGGGGAGGGGGTGCCCGGCGTCGGCGATTGCGGCCAGCAGAAGATGGGTGGCCGTCTCGCCGGCCGCCTTCACGGTCAGCCGGGTGACGCGCAGCCACCCAGCCTGTCCGCGTAGGGCCTCCACATCAGAGAGCCGGCCGCCGGTGTAGGCCTGGGTGTCGAAGCGAAGAGTGGCCAGGGGCAGGCTGCGTGCTCGCGCGGCGTCCACAAGCTGGGTAGCCAAGTTGCCCTCGGCGAGCCGGAAGAACTGGCAGTTCTGCTCGTCAGCGAGAGGCCATTCCGTCGTCCAGGTGCGACCGTCATGGTCGAACCGCCGGGGTGCATCAGGGTGAAAGCAAGCGCCCGGGAGCTCGGCCTTGGCAACCATCAGCAATCGCTGTTCAAAGGCGCTCATGACATCGGTAAGCGTGCTCTTCCGGGTCTTCAGCCGGCGCACCACATCCTCGTCCACCCGGTCCAAAAGCCGCTTGCGGGCATCAAGCACGGCGGTGTCGATGTCCGTCTGCAAGTCCGTTTGGAGTCGGTCGAACGCCGCTGTGATCTCGGTCTCGGAGCGGGCGGACTGCACGATCTCCAGCACCCGGCGCTCGAAATCGACGCCGCTCTCAATCGCGCCGAGCACCTCGTCGCTGGCGCCGAACACGCCGTCGAACAGGCGGAACTTCTGGTCGAGAAGCTGGAAGATGCGCCGCTCGGCCTGGTTCTTGTCGTTGATGAAATTCACGACAGTCACGTCGATCTTCTGGCCGTAGCGATGGCAGCGACCGATCCGCTGCTCCACACGCTGAGGGTTCCAAGGAAGATCGAAGTTCACCAGCAGCGAGCAGAATTGCAGGTTAATGCCTTCGGCACCGGACTCGGTCGCGATTAGGATGCACTTGCGGTGCCGGAAGGCATCGACGATCGCCGCCTTCATATCCGAGCTGGGCGATCCGGAAACGACGTCCGTTCCCTGATGCCGGGCGAGCCAGTCGGCATAGATGGCCTGGCTCTCAGCGTCCTTGTTGGAGCCATTCAACAAGGCGATCTGGCCGGCATAGTCGCGGGCGGCTAACAGCTCGGCGAGATAGCCCTGTGTGCGAACGGATTCGGTGAAGATCACGGCCTTGCGGTCACCGCCCCGCTCGACGATCTGCTCCAGCATCTCCGGCAGTTTGAAGATGAGGTTCTCGCCCTTGGCATTGACGGGAATGCGAAGCGCCAGGTCCCGGTAGCCCGTCAGCTCCTCGACCTCCGCTTTCAGCTTCGCGGGGTCGATCGGCGCAGCCGCCTTACACTCGTCCTCCTCGCTCTCCCACTCCTCGGCGTCCTCCTCGGCAGAATCGAGATCGGCGACGTCGTCCAGTGTTGGCAATTCGATGCGGTCCAGGCGCTCGATGATCTTGGCCAAGGTCTGGGCGACGGCGAAGGTGGAGGAGCCGAGAATTTTGCGCACGATCAGGGTGACAAGCTGATTCGGTCGACCGCCGAACGCGATGGTGTCCTTTCGCTGCAAGTAGGCAGATAGCCCCATGTAGAGCCGGAACTCGTCATCGCTCGGCTCGAACCGGAACGTCGCCGAGATACGCCGAGTGAAGTTGATCAGCCCGGCTTCCTGGACGGTCCGCCGGAGCGTGCGATGGCAGACCGGCTTGAGCCGTTGCCGGAGGATAAGCAGGTTGTCGGGGCTGGAAGCAGCGCCGCCATAGAGGGTGCGAAAGCTTGCCTCGTTGCCGAAGAGGCGTTCGTCGATGATGGAGGCAAGGCCGTATAGCTCCATCAACGAGTTTTGAAGCGGGGTCGCGGTCAGCAACAGCTTGAACCGGCCGCGGACCGCATCACGCAGCGCCTTCGCCCGTGCCGACGTTCCCTTACGATAGACGTTTCGAAGCCGATGGGCCTCGTCGAAGACGATCAGATCCCAGTTGACGCGCTTGATGTCGTCGGCCCGGCGTGCGGCGAACTCGTAGGACGTGATGACGATCCGGTCCTTGCTGTCCAACGGCTCGCGTCGCCCGGCCTTGACCTGCTCGCGGTAGGACTTGGCCTCGATGATAACGGCTGGGAGAGAGAACTTGTCCTGCAACTCCTGCGACCATTGCTTCCGTAAGCTCGCTGGAACGATCAGCAGAATGCATCGTCGGTGCTCCGCCCAACGCTGCGCAATGACAAGACTGGCCTCGATCGTTTTGCCGAGGCCGACCTCATCGGCGAGAATCACGCCCTTTGAGATCGGCGACGCAAGCGCGAATAAAGCAGCATCGACCTGGTGCGGGTTGAGGTCTACCCGCGCCAAGGAAAGGGATTTTGCGAAAGCGTCGTCAGTTGTACCCTCAAGAGTAAGGCGATGCGCAAGATACTGACTATGATACGGCGTGAGTGCGGTCATAAACTGGTCAATAGCAAAGCCGCGATCGGGCCTAGTGTCATCTAAAGTTATGGTCCGTTGAGCTTTCCGCCCCTACGCGTTTGTGCGTTGCTCGGCATTAACACGTATCTCGAACCTGCCCTAGAACGGCTCGTTTCCCGTGCCGCCCCCGCCCGTCGTCACCGCGCCGGTTGCCCTCGTTTTGTGATGCGCTCCTAAAAGAGGGCACAGCGTCGGTTGTCATGCAGGCAACGCTAAGTGTGAACGGGCCGGGAACATTTGTCACGCGGCCATCCGGCCCTGTCCTATCCTGAGCGGCCGGCGTCGGTTTGCGGTCACGGCGGCAAACACCCGTTCGTGATGTCGGTCCGCTCGCCATCTTAACCGCTCGTTAACCTTTGGCGATCCATGCTTGACCCCAGACAAACAGTGCCGAACCGGCACGCCGACCAAAGGAGACACAAAATGTGTCACGTTGACGTCAAGCTCATTCAGAACGGGAGCCCTGTTCAGGGCATTGACGGCCTGACCGGACCACAAGCCGAGATCGTGGTGGCGGCGGCCTCGCGCTGGACCACGATGCGGTTTGTGGAGCGGCACGACAGCTACGACGGGGACACGTCCGTCGTTGCCTGCAGCGAAGGCGGGACGACCTTCGTCGTCGACCGGGACGGGGCCGGCATACGGGTCAGCTGCATGCGCCAGGATAAATTCCTGCCTGGAGAGCGCCGCTTCCAAAGCGTCGTGCAGGCCCTTGACGAGCTGAAGCGCCTCGCGTGCGTTGCCCGCGAACTGGCGTGAACGTTTTGGAACACCGTCGCGTCAACCTTCGCCTGGCCAAGTCGCCTCTATCAGGCGCGGCGCCAGTCTCCTGCGGCGTTTCTTTGGAGCAGCGTTCACCGGATGGCTGGGCGGGTAGGTCGCCGTTCTCTCTCGGCCGTCACGGACGTATCGGCAGCGCGCCTGCCAACGGGGTCCGTCCCCTGCATGTTTCGGGTTCAGTTTCAGGTTCAGTGATTTGGGCGGGGAGACCGATCTTACCCCTGATATGTGGGCCGGAGCCGAAGGAAGTATCGCCGACAATCCTTAAGATTGCGTTGACGCGGAGCGAGGACCAGTGCCCGGCAAGCGCCCGAGGTCATGTGCCTTTGTCAGGGTTGGCTCTTGGACAACGCGTTGATCGCATCCGCGATGCGCGTCCAAACCGCCTGTTGCACGAGGTCGCCATCCATCTCGGCGCCGCGCCGACAGGCAAGTCGCAGCGCCTCCGCGACGCCGTGCTCGGCGATCAGCCGTTTGGCGCTGCGATAGACATCCAGGTCGCCAGGGCCAGGCAGCGGGGCAATCCGCCTCAGCTCCGCCTGCACGTCGCACCAGAACTGCCGCGTGGCCACGTCCCGGCGCAGGTGCGCGTCGATGGCCTCGCGGGTGGCGTGCTGCCAGGCTTCCGGGGCGCCCTCGTCGCGCAGCAGGGCCCGGGCCTGCTCAGCCGCCGTCATGACCGCCGCCGCTCGCCACGGGGATGCACCGCCGGATCGCCACCGCGGCCGGGCCACATGCCGGCGACGCCGGGCGGCCTGGCCAAGCCGGTGCGCCGACGGGCAGCGGAGAGGCGGGCACCATGCCGTTCTGGCCTTGTCGTAACCACCATGCCAAAAGTGCCGATCTGAAGAGTCGATGATTTCAATGTATTTAGGGCACCGTCAACTTGTTGAACTGAGGTTGCAGTAGAGCGCGATGAGGACGGCGTGCCCGTGGTTACGCCGCAGCGGCGACGCCGGTGCCCTCGGCCCAGACCCGAAAGGCGTCGGTCCGGGCGGCTCGATACTGGACGGCGGGTACTTGATGGCGGCGGAGGTGGAAGAGGTTGCTGATCCCGTCGTGGGCGGAGAGGAAACGCTGCGCCTGGCCAGGTGACTTGAAGCGCTTCATCTGCCGTTCTCGTCGTCGCGTGGGCTGATGCGAGTTCTCCGCCCTGTTGTTCAGCCCTTTGTGCTTCCGGTGCTCGACCGAGGGCATCGCCTCGAGCTTGGCCGCTCCGTAACTGGCCAGCTTATCAGTGATCATGACGCGAGGCGCCCGGCATTGCCGCTTGAGCAGCTTGCGCAGCAGGCGCTTGGCGGCCCGCGTGTCGCGCCGGCTCTGGAGGAGGATGTCCAGCACCATCCCGTTCTGATCCACCGCGCGCCACAGCCAATGCTTCTTGCCCGCGATGGTCAGCACGACCTCGTCCAGGTGCCACTTGTCGCCGGCGGCAGCCAGCCTGCGGCGGATCTGGTTGGCGAACTCCTGCCCGAACTTCAGCGCCCACTGGCGCACGCTCTCGTGGCTGACGGCGATGCCGCGCGCGGCCAGCAGTTCGTCTACCATGCGCAGGCTGAGCGGAAAGCGGAAGTAGAGCCAGACAGCGTGGCTGATGATCTCGGCTGGGAAGCGATAGCCGGCGTAGCTCGGGCAGGCGGGTGTCGTCATCCCGCCCGCCTATCTGGCTCAGCCGCATCCCGCAAGCCGGCCACCAGCCAAGTTGACGGTGCCGGCGGAGCTGGAAATGGTTGTGGATGCGGGCATGGGCGAGAGGAAGCGCTGGGCATGGCGGGCTGACTTGAACTGAACCGCTCCGGGTTTGCCGGAGGCTGGTTTATGTGAGTCCTACGCTGCCAGCGGCGTAGCCTCAAGCTCGGCGTAGTAGGCCGCCTCGGCTTCTGCGGGCGGAACGTTGCCGATCGGCTCGAGCAGCCGCCGGTGGTTGTACCAGTCCACCCATTCGAGGGTGGCGTATTCGACGGCCTCGAAGGATCGCCAGGGTCCGCATCGGTGGATCACTTCGGCTTTGAACAAGCCGTTTACCGTTTCGGCGAGGGCATTGTCATAGGAATCTCCAACGCTGCCTACGAACGGCTCGATGCCGGCCTCGGCCAGACGTTCGGTGTAGCGCAGGGCAAGATATTGCGAGCCCCTATCGCTGTGATGTACGAGACCGTGGCCCTGGACAGGCCGGCGCTGGTGCAGCGCCTGCTCCAGCGCGTCGAGCACGGCGGTTCGGCGAAGCCGAGAGCCGGCCTGTGCGGAGCGGGACGCGCGCCAGCCGACGATGCGACGGGCAAAGACGTCGATGACAAACGCCACGTAGACGAAGCCTCCCCAAGTCGCGACGTAGGTGAAATCCGAGACCCACAGAGCGTTCGGCCGTGGCGCCTTGAACTGGCGGTTGACCCGGTCAAGCGGGCAGACGGCGGCCGGATCAGGGACAGTGGTGCGGGCTTTCCGGCCTCGCACGACGCCCTGCAGCCCCATGCTGCGCATCAGCCGCGCCACCGTGCAGCGGGCAGCCCTGATGCCCTCGCGGCGGAGTTGCCGCCACAGTTTGCGAACGCCGTCGACGCAGAAGTTTGCTTCGAACATGCGGCGGATCTCGATCATCAGCGCCGCGTCGCTCCTCGTCCGCGCGGACTGCTTGGCAGGATCGACCTGTTGGGCGACATGGGCGCGGTAGGTCGACGGGGCGATCGGCAAAACCTTGCAGATCGGCTCGACCCCGTGAACCGCCCGGTTCTCATTGATGAAGGCGATCATCGCTTGAACGGGCGGTCGAGCTCCGCCTGGGCAAAATACGCGGAAGCCTTGCGCAGGATCTCGTTGGCCTGGCGCAGCTCGCGAACTTCTCGCTCCAGCGCGCGAACCCGCTCCTGCTGCGCAGTCGTCGGCCCGCCCCGCAAGCCCTGGTCGCGCTCTGCTTGGCGCACCCATTGGCGCAGTGTCTCGCTCCGGCAGCCGATCTTGGCCGCAATCGAGCTGATCGCCGCCCCCTGCGACGTGTGCTCGCCGCTATGCTCGGACACCATCCGCACGGCACGCGCGCGGACCTCCTCTGAAAACTTGTTTGTTGTTGGCTTGCTCATGACCCCATCCTCTCAACGGTTGGAGCCTCCGGCAAACCCGGGGCGGTTCACTTCCATGCCGTGATCTGGTTCGGGTGAACGTCATACAACTGCGCTAGCTCTGCCAGCGTCTTCTCGCCCTTGATAGCTGCCAATGCCACCTTTGCCTTGAAAGCCGGGTTGTGGTTCCGGCGTGCTCGCTTGGTCATTCTTGCTCCTGATCCGCGGCATCCTCGCCGCGCTCAGGCAGAAAATCCACTTAACGACCTGTCCGAATTCTCCCGGCCATCTCTAACATCACGGCGAGGGCGTCACCATGGCACAGGCGGCCACGGGCATTCTCCCGGCGCTGGTTGCCGCGTTCGCTTAACTGAAGCGCCACGCAACCGAGAGCGGCCGGAACGCTCAGTTGCGGCAGGATGTCGAGGAGTGCTGGCAAGAACACCCCGGCCCCGCCCAGAAGATCTATGAGGCCGAGACCGCGCACGACCGGCCCGGGGAGTTGCCCCGTCCATGGCCAGGTGGCTGCGAGCTTGGAGATCGGTGTCATGGTCTTCATCCAAGCGGCCACGGCGAATGCGACGAACATGAGGAACTGAGCCAGCCACAAGGCACCGTCGAGCATCCGATCTCCTGCGCGGTGACGAGCGGCCACTTTCGCCCTCGCCAAAGGGCTCCGACCGCCTTAGATGATGATACGATAGGGTATGGTATCGCGGAGTCAATGCTGGATGCGTAGCTGGTCAGACGATCATCCCAAGGCAAAGCTCATGGCTGAGAAGCGCGCGCTGATCCTGGGCGCCGCACGCAAGGCCTTCCTGGGCGCGGGCTTCGAGGGCGCAAGCATGGAAGCGATCGCCGCTTCGGCCGGCGTCTCGATCATGACGCTTTACAGGCACGCCAAGACCAAGGACGACCTCTTCGAGGCGGTTGTGTCCGAGGCGTGCGCGACGCCGGTCGGCAGCGAAGAGCACCGGGCGATCGAGACGATCCTGCGGAAACCGCTGGTCGAGATCCTCACCTTCATAGGTGTCCGCTTCCAGGAACGGCTGCTGGGGGCCGAGGCGCTGGGCCTGCTCCGCGCGGTGATGGTCGAACACCGGCATTTCCCCCACCTCAGCCAGTTGGCCTACGAGGGCTTGGTGGCCAGCCACGCTCAGCAGCTGACGAACTTCCTGGTAGAACGGCCTGAGGGTGTTGGCCTCGACGAGGACGAATGCGCGAAGCTGAGCGTGGGATTCATTGATTGCTTGCTCGGCGCCGATCTGCTCAAGGCGTTGCTCGGCATCTCCGTTTCCACGAGCGGCGAGTGGGAAAGCCGAGCACGGCAAGCCGCGAAGGCACTGGTCGCTGGTTTGAAGCGCGTCTCGGTCGCCTGAAGCGGGGATCGAAAGTGCACGACAGCATCATTGCCCCGCGCAGGGCTCAGGTCAGGCAGCGGGATCGGGGGACCGCGTTGAGCGATTTTCAAAATGCTTTCGTTCCTGCCGGCCACACACAGTGCGGCACACAGTCTCCTGACCTTGACACGAAGTACGATAGGGTATCATATCGCATTACGGGCCGAGCAGAGCCGGCCTACGGACGATACCTGCTCGGACCTCGCTTAAAGGAGAACATGGATGCTGGATGCAAGAATGGTTCCCGGAGATGCTGGAGAAGCCCTGCATTTCGGGCCTACCACCATCCGGATCCTAGAAGATGGCTCGGGTACGGAGAACCGGATCAGCGCGATCGCGTCGACTATGGCGCCGCATGTCAGCGGGCCACCACCACACATCCATCTCATGCATGATGAAGTGTTCCTTGTCACAAGCGGCGTCCTGCGCTTCGTGATCGGCGACATCCAGCGGGATGCCGTGGCCGGCGATTACGTCGTTGTGCCGGTAGGAGCGTCGCACACGTTCAACAACGTGAGCGATGAACCAGTCTCGTTCTTCACGACGTTCACGCCAGGTTTCTACGTTGATTCATTCCGGGAGCTGGCCAGATTGCAATCTGAAGGCCGCTTCGATGTGAAGGCGATGGCTGACATACTGATGCGTTACGCAACGATAACCTCCCAAGAAACGTCGACCTGAAGACCCCTGGGGCGAAAACCGATCGTGGCAAAGCGTTGGAGGGCAATGGCAAGGGCAACGTGCATCCGGCCCCCTGACCCATGCAACACAGTGTATCGGCGACGCCGAAACCGCGCGACTTGAAGTCCGAGAACATCGGCTCGATCGCCCGCCGCGGCGAGTAGTCCAACGTCCTAAGATTGTGGATCGGCGTGGCCCAGGACCCCTGATCGGCGCCGCGGTTCAACACTGCTTTCTTGCCCGTTCAATAAGTTGCATGCGGGTCCCTGGTGCCGATCGGGGTCCCTCAAGTGAGTCGATTCACACCCCGAGCACGCTGCGTTGATATGGACCCGGTCCACGAACTCCCATACAGGCCCACGACGGCGTGCCGTCGCGCCAGAGGCCGGACGGATGACGGCATCCGACTACGTGCTAGAACAACCCTGATGCTTTTCCCCTCGCCCAGACGGGGGCGTCCACGGATGTGCACGGATTATCTTGGAAGCGATGCGCTTACCTCTAGCCCGCCCGTCTCCCGGTTCCGCAGCTCGATGCTGCCGCCATGAGCCTGGATGACGGAGCGCGTCGACGTCAGGCCGAGCCCCACCCCTCCGGTGCCACGATTGCGTGACCGCTCCAGCCGGTAGAACGGCTCGAAGACCCTGGACTGGGCTTCAGGCGGGATGCCGGGTCCCTCGTCTCGCACGATGACCTCAACAGCTGGCTCGGTGCGTCGAAGGTCGATCTCGCCGCCGCCGCCGTACTTGATCGCGTTGTCGATGATGTTGCTGAAGGCCCGCTTCAGCGCGAATGGTCGTCCCTTGAAAGTCAGGCGGTCGGGGCCGCGATAGCCGACGGCGTGGCCCTGGTCGGCGAAGTCGTCCACGATCGTCTTCAGGAGCTCCGGCAGGTCGAAGCTGGTCGGCTCCTCCTCCCGACCGTCGTCGCGGAAGAAGCTCAGGGCCGAGTCGACCATGGCCTGCATGTCAGCGACGTCGCGAAACAGCCGGCTCCGCTGGTTGGCGTCCTCCATGAGCTCCCCGCGCAGGCGTATTCTGGTTAGGGGCGTACGCAGGTCGTGCGAGATCGCGGCCAGCATCGCCGTGCGGTCGCTGACGAAGGCCTGGATCTGGCTCTGCATGGCGTTGAAGGCGCGGATCGCGTCCTGCATCTCGAACGGGCCGGCCACCGCCAGCGGCGCGGAACGCGGATCCTTGCCGAAGCGCCGCAGTCCTTCGGCAAAGTGCCGGATCGGCCGGGATAGCTGTAAGGCGGCGACAAGCGATATTCCCACCACTATGACGGCAAGCAGGGCGACCACCACGCCAGTCCGCTCGAACTGGTCGAGGCCCCAAAACCGCCGGGGCGCATCAAACACGACCCAGCTGGCGTCCGCCAGCTTGACCGCCATGATGTACGAAGTCGGCAGCGCGCCGGGCTGCTGCCGCAGCAACCGGGCGGCCTCGGTGTCCGTGTCGGGACCTACGAAGACGATAGGACGCTGGCGTCCGGCTGCATCCAGCATGTAGATCTCGCCCTCGGTCGTGGAAGCGCGTGCCGACAGCAGCACGTCGGCCGCGGCGGAGCGTCGGGCCAGCCAGCGCACCGCGAAATGCGTGTTGCTGGCAGCCTCGGCTAGCGGACCTCGCTCCGCGGCGGAGATGGCCCCAATCATTCTGGTGATGTCGCCGGTGCGCTCGATCAGGCCAAGCTCGGTGAATGATGGACGGGCCCAGGTGCCCGCGAACTGGGTCAGCAGGGTCGTGAGGGCGACCGCCAGGGTGATAGCTACGGTGATGTTGCAGAGGCGTTGTCAGGTTGTTTAAGGACGGCCGATTGCGGGATGAGAACAGTCCTTGATTACCGGCCAGTCGCAGTGCCGGTGACATCCCGCCAGACCTCGAAGGCGGCGTCGCGAGCGGCACGGTGCTGGGTGGCGGTGAGGCGATGGCGGCGGAGCTGGAAGTGGTTGTGGATGCGGGCGTGAGCGGAAAGGAAGCGTTGCGCGTGGCGGGCTGACTTGAACCGCTGCATCTGCCGTTCTCGTCGCCGCGTTGGCTGGTGCGACACCTCGATGCGGTTGTTCAGGTACTTGCTTTGCCGGTGCTCGACGTGGGGCAGGATCTCGCGCTTGGCCGCGCCATGGCTCTTGAGCTTGTCGGTCACGACCACCCGAGGCGCATAGTGCAAGCCCTTGAGCAGCTTGCGAAAGAACCGCTTGGCTGCCTTCGCGTTGCGCCGGCTCTGGACCAGGATGTCCAGCACGTGCCCGTCCTGGTCCACCGCGCGCCAGAGATAGTGCTGCTTGCCGCCGATGCGGATGAACACCTCATCGAGATGCCATTTGTCGCCCGGTTTAGGCCTGCGCCGTTTCAACTCGTTGGCGAACTGCCGGCCGAAGCGCAGGCCCCACGCGCGGATGGTCTCGTAGCTGACCACGATGCCGCGGGCGGCCAGGATCGTCTCGACGTCGCGCAGGCTCAGGCTGAAGCAGTGATACAGCCATACCGCGTGCTGGATCACCTCGGCGGGGTAGCGGAAGCCGCGGCAAAGAGAGGACGCCGTCATGCCTGCCATGCTGCCACGGGCTGACCAGGCTCGCCAACCTGACAACACCAACCAGAGCCTTCAAAATTTGCATTCGTCGGGCTGAAGCGCCAGCTCGGAAATCCATATGCGATAGCCCTGGGATATGACCTCTGCGACCTTGTTGCCAAGAACTCGTCCAATGGCGTTCGGAACCGGCCTGGCGTAAAGGATGTTCCCTGAACTTATGATGTCCACTTTGCCCTTCAAGCTGAACCAAGACCGTCGCTGCTACGGTCCCAAGCAGAAGCGCAAGGTCATGAACTGGCGCGAGTATGAAGCCAGCTTGCGCCAACCCGGGAGTTTGGCGGTCTGGTTTACGGACGAGGCGGTCGAGGGCTGGCGGGCCGAGCCGTGCATGACCTGGAGTGCTGTTTCCATCCCTAATGCAATATAGCGGCAGTTGGGCTAGTTTCGGCGGGTGCCACCCCGAGGCGGCCATTGAACGCCTTCGCCGGCGTGCGATAGCTCAGGCAGCGCCGCGGCGTTGCATTCAGCCGAGCATCCAGCGCGTCCAGGCTGCCGGCCGACAGCCGCTCCGCTGCCACGCCGCCGGGGAGATAGCACCGTAACCGTCCGTTGGTGTTCTCCACCGCGCCCTTCTGCCAAGAGCTACGCGGGTCGTAGAAGTAGCTTGTGCAGCCCGGGCTGCGGTCCAGGGCAGGGTCGCCCATGAACTCGAACCCGCGGTCAAAGATCACGGTCCGGCGCAGGCCGGCGTCTAAGCCGTCCAGCGCCGCGTCGATGCGCCCGGCCACACCCGTCGGCCGGCGATCCGGGTTGGCCAGCAGCACCAAGAAGCAGCTGCGGCGCTCCAGCAGCGTGGTCACGTTTGCCGGGCCACGGCCCCGGGCAAAGATCAGCAGGTCGCCCTCCCAATGGCCGAAGCTCGCGCGAGCCGCCACTTCCGCTGGTCGGCACGCAATCCCGCGCTCCGGTGGAATGCGGCGGCCCCGGGGCTTGCGCCCATGCCGCGCTGCCCGGTGCCGCCCGGCCCGGGGCAGGTGCAGGTAGAGCTGCTCCGAGCGCCCCTCGCGGCCATGCATGTGGCAGTAGATCGTCTCGTGGCACAGCCGTCCCTATGGCTTTGGTGTTGGTGCAGCGAGGCGCCCCAGGTAGAGCGACGAGAGCGGCCCGGCTACGCCGCTGAGATGCCATTCAAGCACAACGCCGCTCGTCGTCATCGCATACCTCGCGCCCGCTACCGCATCCGGAACTGGCCGGCCTACGAAGCCGGATTGCAGCGCCGCGGCGATCCCACGCTGTGGGTGGACGAAGCGGCGTTGGCCGGCTGGCGCGCGTCGCGCCGCAGCACGCCGGGCGGACAACCCGTCGACGCCGACCTGGCGATCGAGGCGGTGCTGAGCCTGCGGCTCGTCTTCCACCTGGCCCTGCGTCAGGCGGCAGGCCTGGCCGGCAGCGTGCTGCGCCTGCTCGGTCTCGACCTGCCCGTGCCGGATCACACCACGCTCTCGCGCCGCGGCCGCGCCTTTGCCGGCCGCCAGCCCCGTGCGCGCGCCGGCAACGGCCCTCTCCACTTTGTGCTGGACAGCACCGGGCTGGAACTGTTCGGCCAAGGCGAGTGGGACGCAACCAAGCACGGCCGCAGGAGGCGATGCTGGATAAAGCTGCACCTGGCCGTGGACGCGACCACGGGCGAGATCGCAGCCCACGTGCTGACCGAGGGGACAGCCGATGACGCGGCGCAGGTGTCGGACCTGCTGCGCACGGTCGAGGGCGCCATCGCCAGCCTGACCGCGGACGGCGCCTACGACGGCGAGCCGACCTACGAGGCAGCCAGGACGCGCCAGCCCGACCCACCACCGGACGTGGTCATACCCCCGCGCGCCTCCGCCGTGCCCAGCACGGCCGACCTGGCCCAGCACACGGCACGCGACCGCCACATCCAACTCATGGCGGAGAAAGGGCGCATGCAATGGCAGCGGCGGACCGGCTACGGGCGGCGCGCGTTCGCTGAGATGGTCTGTTTGCAAACGACAAATTCTGCCTGACACGGTATGGGCAGCTGTCGCTGTCCTGGCGCCGTGGGCCGAGTCGGGCTGAGCGCCTGACGTTTGGGGCTGGTGATGCCGTTTCGGAAAGGTCTTGCCTTTTCGGAGCGGATCATGAAGCGACAGCACTGGACCTTGGCGCGATGCCAGATCGGCCATCCCGCGGCGGAGCGGCGGTGGGACCAAGCCTACCAGCAGCTCGTGGCGTTGCTGCCCCCAGGTCCGGGCATTCCCGGCGCCGATCCTCCGACGGGCACACCGAAGGGGAGCCACCATGCACGTAGCCATTTACGCCCGGGTATCGACCCAGTGCCAAGCGGAGGCGCAGACGACTGACCAGCAGCTCGACCGCCTGCGTACCCATGCCGAGGGCCAGGGGTGGAGCGTGGCGGCAGATCGCGTGTTCCGCGACGACGGCTATAGCGGCGCCAGCCTGAAACGGCCTGGCCTTGACCGCCTGCGCGACCTGGCTGCGAGTGCCCGGCTGGACCGCATCCTGATCACCGAGCCGGACCGGCTGGCGCGCAACTTCGTGCACCAGACGCTTCTGGTCGAGGAACTGCAGAAGCACAGGGCCGAGGTGGCGTTCCTTGACCGGCCGATGAGCCGCGATCCGCACGACCAGCTCCTGTTGCAGATCCGCGGCGCCGTCGCCGAGTATGAGCGCACCTTGATCGCCGAGCGCATGCGCCGCGGCCGCCTGCGCAAGCTGCGCGCCGGCACACTGCTGCCGTGGACACGGCCGCCCTATGGCTATCGGCTCGACCCCGACCGGCCACGCGATCCCGCCGGCGTTCGCCTGGATGAGGCGGAGGCCGCGGTGGTGCGCGACCTGTTCGTGTGGTTCGCCGACGAGCGCCAGTCGATCTATGCCCTGCGACAAAACCTCGATCAGCTGGGAGTTGCCTCGCCCCGGGGACACCGGCCCTGGAGCACATTGATCCTCCCTTGGTTCCGTGGAGACCGACAGGCAAGAATGGAGCTGGAGGTATCTGATGGAGAAGCAGGCAACGGGGGCGGGAGCGCAGGGGGCGAAGCCTCGCACTTACACGGACGAGTACCGGCGGCAGGTGGTGGACATGGTCGCCAGCACAGGGCGGACGGCGATGTCGGTTGCGACGGAGTTGGGCATCCACCACACCCTGATCTCGCGCTGGGTCCGGCGGTATGGGCAACCGGGAAAGGTGGCGGCTGCGGTGCCGGTGCCGGCCGCGTCCCGGCCAGCAGCGGCCTCCCCGCTCAAGCCCGTACCGGTGCCGCACGCGGACCAGGCGGCCGAGATCGCGCGGCTGAAGCGCGAGGTGGAGCAGCTGCGCATGGAACGCGAGATCCTGAAAAAGGGGATCGCCATCTTTGCGGTCCCGTCACGATGAGGTTCGGGGTCATTGAGGACCATCGCGGCTGCTGGCCCGTGTCGCTGATGTGCCGCGTGTTCCGGGTGTCGATGGCCGGCTATTACGCTTGGCGCAAGCGCCCGGAAAGCCGGCGCGCGGCTGAGGACCGGGCGTTGCTGGACGACATCCGGCAGGTGCATGCCGCCAGCCAGGGCCGCTACGGCAGCCCGCGCGTGCACGCGGCGCTGCGGGCCCGAGGAAAGAGGGCAGGCCGCGGCCGGGTCGAGCGCCTGATGCGCAGGCACGGCGTGCGGGGCCTCGTGGCCCGGCCTCGCCGCGTGCAAACCACGGACAGCCGCCACGCCTTCCCGGTCGCCCCCAACCTGCTGGACCGCAAGTTCACGGCCGCGGCGCCGAACCAGGTCTGGCTGGCTGACTTGACCTATATACCTACGGGTGAGGGCTGGCTTTACATGGCCGCCATCATGGACCTGCACACGCGCAAAATCGTTGGCTGGTCCATGCGCGACCACCTACGGGCCGAACTGGCAACGTCGGCGCTGATGATGGCGGTTCAGCGCCAGCATCCCAGGCCGGGACTGATCCAACACTCGGACCGTGGGGTCCAATATGCTTGCACCGACTACCAGGACGCACTGGACAAGGCCGGTATCCAGCCATCCATGAGCCGGCGCGGCAACGCGCTGGACAACGCGCCCATGGAAAGCTTCTTTCACACGCTCAAGACCGAGATGGTCCACCACAGGGCCTACGCCACCCACGACGAGGCCAAGCGCGACCTGTTCGCCTATGTGGAAGGCTGGTACAACCGCCAACGCCTGCACTCGGGGCTGGGCTACCAAACCCCGGCCGAGGCGGAACGGCGAGCACAAAGCGTAGCGTGACCACTCCACGGAAGTCGTGGAGGATCAAACTGGCGGCTGAGACGCTCCGCGCCACCCTCGATGACCTTGCCGCAGTTGTGCCGGACTGGCTGCGCAGCGTCGCGCAGCCTGCCTGGTTCGAGCGCTATACGCGCCGCGCTGAGGAGTGCAGCCGGACATGACGAGCACAGCCGAGATCCACGAGCAGCTGGCGGCAAAGGGGCTGCTCCCCGCCGAGCACTTCGCCGATTCAGCCTACGTCGATGCGGAGTTGCTGGCCAGCAGCCAGCGAGATCACGGCCTCTCGCTTGAAGGACCGGTGCGGGGCACCTCGAGCCGGCAAGCGCGCGCGGGGCAAGGATACGACCTGCCGCACTTCGGCGTCGACTGGGATCGCGAGCAGGTCACCTGTCCGCAAGGTAAGACCTCGGTGTCTTGGCGCTCCGGCCGCAGCACCGATAGGAACCCGCGCATCTACGCCCAGTTCAGCCGCTCCGATTGCAGGGTCTGTGTCGCCAGGCCCTTGTGCGTGCCGCCCAAAAGCACGCGCCGCGTCGCCAGCTTCCACCTCCACGAGGAATACGAAGCGCTGAATGCGGCACGGGCGCGGATGGCAGACCCGGCATGGGTGGAACGCTATCACAGGCGGGCCGGGGTGGAGGGCACGCTTTCGCAGGGCGTGCGCGCATTCGGCATGCGCCGGAGCCGCTACATCGGCTTGGCAAAGACGGGGCTACAGCCTCAAGACTCCCCTCATTCTCAGATTGCACCGAACATTCCGCTGAACACCGGTTGTGCTCCCAGCATTTGGGCGAACTGTTCGGCCAAGGGCCGTAGGCGATGGTCTGGCATGGTGGGGATGAGTTCGTAGAGCATGCTGCCCTGACGGAACAGCGAGTGGGTGCGTCGCGTGCTGGTGTTGGACTTGAGGTGCCGGTCATAGCCGAGCGCCTCGCCTGCCGTGCCGAGCAGGGTCAGCAGCACGACCGCGAACGCGTTGACCAGCCACAGGCGGTCGCGCCGGTCGGGGGTGCTGACGTGCACCGCGCCCATGCCCATGCCGAAGCGCAGGTCCTTGGCGTCGCGGAACGCGCCCTCGATGCCCCAACGTTTGCCGTATAGGTTGATCAGCTCCCGTGAAGTTTCGTTAGTGACGCTGGCGGCCAGGCACCAGGGCTGCTTCATGTCCTTCGCTTGCACGCACACCACGGTGGCAACCGGACAGCCTGCGGCGGTGACCGTGGCGCCGCGCAGCACGCGCGCGCGTCCGCCTGCTCCGACCCACCCGGCCGCCGGCCGTGCCTCGCCGTCGGCGGCGGTCACCTTGATGTTGCCCCGGAACCGGATGACGAAGTCGAACTCCAGCTCCTCGGTCAGCATCCGGTAGAGCTTCTGGTCGCCGAAGCCGCGGTCGGCCACGATGCGCACGCGGACACCGGCGGGCAGCACCTCGGCCAGGCGCATCAGCACCCGATCCTCGTGATCGTTGCGCCGGTCCTTCAGCGTGGCCGTGTCGACCGTCAGCCACACCAGCGGCGTCGCCCGCCCGTGGCGGCACAGCAGCGACAGCATGATCGTCGCCTGGCCGTCGGCGTCGAAGTCGGTCCAGTCCATCGCAACCGTGATGCTGGACCGGCTCCCCACGACGTAGGGCACCCAGTGGACCAGCAAGGCATCGACGTCGATGCCCGGGTTGGACAGCAGCCGGTCCACCTGCTTGATGGAATGCTTGGTCAGGCGTCCGCGGGCCAGTGCCAGGCCCTGGCCGATCATGGCGACCGCGAGAGACGCAGACTCGATCACCCCTATGGTGGCTCCTGCCAGCGAAAGCACGCGCTTGGCATGCAGGTCGTCCGCGAACAGCGTCTTGAGAAAGCAGTGGACGCCCTCGAACGAGAGTGGCTTCTTGGTCGGCATCGTCCAGCCCCATGCATCGGATTGCAGGGCCTGAAACCGCGTCCCGGCCCCGCTTGCAAGGCCGCTTAGCCGCTTGTCACCGCCCGTGCGTCAGGCAATCCAGCCCGAACCGGCGTGCGATCCCCGACCGTCTCCATCATTGAAGCGAAATGAGGGGAGGCATGAGGGCTACAGCAGGTCTGCACGGCGGTGGCGATGAACGCTTCGAAGGTGGTGCATTGGTTGGATGAACGGCCACGCGCCAAAACACGCGTGACGCGCTTCGCGGCCCTGGCAGCAACCGCCTGAATTCGCCGACAGTATCAGGTGTTCATCCGCATTCGGGGTAGGCTGCATTACCTCTGGCGTGCGGTCGACCAGAGCGGCCACGTGCTCGACATCCTCGTGCAGAGCCGGCGCAATGCCAAGGCGGCCAAGCGATTCTTCCGCAAGCTTCTACGCGGCCTACAATACGTGCCACGGGTGATCGTGACCGACAAGCTGCGCAGCTACGGCGCGGCCAAGCGCGAGATCCTGCCCGGCGTCGAGCACCGGCAGAGCCGTTATCTCAACAATAGGGCCGAGGTGTCGCATCAACCGACGCGACGACGAGAACGGCAGATGCAGCGGTTCAAGTCACCGCGCCATGCGCAGCGCTTCCTCTCGGCCCATAGCCGCATCCACAACCATTTCCAACTCCGCCGTCACCGCCTCACCACCGCCCAACACCGTGCTGCTCGCGATCGCGCCTTTCGCACCTGGCGCGATCGCGAGCAGCACGGTGTTGCCGCCACGGCGTAAACTCGGCCCCCGCTTCGGGCAGCCGCCGGTCCTTCACGCTCAACCTGACAACGCCGTACGACCGCTTCCCGTCCAACCTGACCCGCGGGCTGCTGCTCCTGGAACAGCGCCTGGCGGGAACCCTGCCGTCGAGCGCCAATGCGCTCCGCGGTTGCGGCCTCGATGCCAAGGTTCGGGAAGGCGTCATCCTGCGCGTTGCCGCCCTGAGCGGATGCGCCTTCAAGCGGACGCAGCACCTGGGCGAGGCCGGCAAGGCCGGGTGGACGCCCACCGAGATCGCGGCCATAGAGGGGCAGGGACCATTCGACAGCCTTGGCGCCTTCGCCGCCGTGCTCGGCTTCGTGGATGCCTGCGTGGCCAGCCCGCGCGTGCCGGACGGCATCTTCGCCGCCGCGCGGACCACCCTGTCGGACCGCGACTTGGCCACCGTCATCGTGCTAGTCGGCCATTACATGACGGTGGCGCGCTTCGTCGAGACGCTCGGCATCGAGCTTGACCCGGCACCCAGCGACTGGGCCACCGAACACTGACCGGCAAGCCAGCGGGCCGTTACCGCTCCAGTCCATCGTCCGGCTCCTCCCTACGGAGCAGCACCCGGACCGTCTGGCGGAACCAGCGGTGCCCGGCGTCATCCTTGCTGCGCGGATGCCAATATAGCGCGATCTCGGACGGGGGCAGCCGGACCGGCAGCTCGTGGGCCGTGATGGGCAGGCTCGACGCCATGAGCGCTGCCACCCGTGCCGGCACAGTGGCGATCAGCTCCGTGCGCGCGACGACGGCGACGGCGGCAAGGAAGCTCGGCTGCCAAACCGCGACCTTCCGCACCAGCCCCAGAGCGGCAAGCGCCCCATCCACGGCGTCGGCATACATCGTGCTGTCTTGCGGCAGCACCTGGACGTGCTGCAAGTCGGCGTAGGTTTCGAGCGACAGCGGCCCGTCCGCGATGGCGGCGTGGCCGCGCCGGACGACGCAAACGAAGGGTTCGGTGAAAGCGGCTTTGCGGATCAACGCGTCCGGCGCACCAGGGCAGTAGCCAATTGCCAGGTCCAGTTCCCCGCTCGCCATCCTGGCCTCGATGTGGCGGAAGTCGGGACCCTTGAACACGACCTGCACGCCTGGCGCCTGCTCCGACAGCAGGGCCGCGAGCGCGGGCAGCAGGGCATACTCTACGAAGTCGGTTCCGATGAGGCTGAACGTGCGCCGGCTCGTTGCGGGCACGAACCCGGGCGCGGGGGCGACCATGTGCTCGATCCCGGCCATCACGGGGTGGAGCTGCTCAAGGAGGGCCTCAGCCCGCGGGGTCATGCTCAACCCGTGCGGGCCGCGGACCAGGAGCTGGTCGCCGAGCAGGGCGCGCAGCCGCGCCAGGCTGGCGCTCATGGCGGGCTGGCTGATGTCCAGCCGGTCCGCCGCCCGGGTCACATGCCGCTCCTCCAGCAGCGTTCGGAGTGACACAAGGAGGTTGAGGTCGAACCCGCGGAAATCCATGCCGCGGATGATAGTCATAACCGGCTCCATATGGCAGCGCGGCGCGTCCGGGCGTACCCGGGTCCAAGCCGTCACCGACCTTTGCGCCTTCGCGCTCGGACCCGGCTGGAACAGGGATGCCGCCACCATGAACGAGATTGCCCAGACCACTGAAGCCAGGCTCGCCGTGATCGAGGACCGGCTCGCAATCTACACGCTGATCGCGTCGCACCCGCCCAGCGCGGACACGGCCTTTGCGGACTACACGCGGTCGGTGTACCTCGACGACGGCGTGCTCGACCGCGGCCCCACCCTGGAAGGCGCACGCGGCGTGGACGCGATTTCCGCGTTCACGCTCAAGCCGGAACACGAGGAAGCGATTGGGGGCGGGCTGGCCCATTTCGGCGGCTTGCCACTGATCGACCTGCAAGGCGACGAGGCGGTCGTCACCTCATACCTGCAGATCATCCAGCTCGACCATCAGGCGGCGCCGCGCGACCTGCCAAACCATGGGTCATCGCATGGCTACCGCATCCACCGCGTGGTGGTGAACCGTTGGCACTTGGTCAAGCGCGGCACGGAATGGTGGGTGCAAAGCCGGACCTTGTTGCCGGTGGACGGCTCGGCCCCACCCCGGCAACTTTTGACGGAAGGGCTGGCAAACATCTTATCGGAGCGAAAGGAAAAAAGTACCGCTCACCATCCCTCGTAGCCGGCGGGCCTGCGTCAGCGGAAAGGCGTTTCTGGACAGATCCAGCAGGGGAGAATTCTCTTCAATTTGATGCGGTCCAAGTCGTGCCGAATGCATTACGATGAGCCTGTCCGCCGAACGAACCTTGCCGGACACGTTACGATGATGGTTCGCTCGCGACCATACTTTGCCATTCGCGATTCGACAGCGCTGCCCCAAGCGGTCGTTCCGACAAGCCGAGCAATTCCCTTTTTTTCGTGCAGAGCAGGCCGTTTCGAGAAAAGCATTTTGGGAACAGGTTTCGAGAAAATGGCCTCGGCTCGGGCGCTGTGACACCCGAACTGCGGCGGTTTTTTCCGCTGGACCTTGGTTTTTGAGAACCGCAGTTCGTCGCTCACCGGCATACGTCGTGCCGCCGTGCTTGAACCCAAGTCGGCCTGGTACGGCCAGATCGGTTTCGGGCTAGACCGGGGTGTAGATCGCGAGCCGCAACGCCGGGTCGTCGTTGACCTGAAACGTCGCATACTCGTAGCGCAGTGGGCCGTCACTGGGGTGAACCAACACCTTCTCACCGGTCCCGGCGCTGCTGCCAACCTCGTGCGCGCCCCACCAGCCGGCGAACTCGGGGCTGCGCTCGCGCAAGCTGCGCACCAGGCTGGTGAACGCCGGGTCACCAGCCCACAGGTCGTGCGTTCCACGGAACCGAGCCACCATGCGCGCCGCCTGCCCGGCCCAGGCAGTGCCGAACACGCGCCGCGCGTCCGGGTCGGTCAGCACATAGACAAGGATGTTGCGGTCTGCCTCCGCTACCCGGCCGAAATTGGTGAACAGCGCACAGGCTGCATCGTTCCACGCCAACACGTCCCACCGCCGCCCCGTGACGTAGGCTGGCTGGTCAAGACGCTCGACGATGCGGCGCACCGTGTTCGGCACGGTTTCGCGTACGAAAGCCGGGCGGCTGTTGGGCGGAGCCAGTGCGCGCAGGTGGGCGTGTTCGGCCTTGTCCAGGCGCAGCGCTCGCGCCAGCGCATCCACCGTGGCGGCGGAAGGGCGCACAGCCCGGCCCTGCTCCAGCCGGATGTACCAGTCGATGCCGATGCCGGCCAGCTCCGCCACCTCCTGCCGCCGCAGCCCCGCGGTCCGGCGCCGCACTCCATTCGGGAGGCCTATCGCATGCGGCTCCAGCTTCTCGCGCCGGGAACGGAGAAAGTCCCCAAACGCGTTGCGGGCCGTGTCCGTCATGCGTGCCGCCTAGGAGGTAGTGGCTGGTGCTAGGATAATGCCAGTCCTTCATGCCCATGCGAAGCTCGCCCATTTGGAGTCCCTCACCATGGGACTGCCCTCGTTATGAAAGCTGCCACCCTGCTCGCATTCGGCTCTCCCCTGTCCATCGGCGCCGTGCCAGACCCGGTTCCGGGCACCGGCGAGGTCGTCGTCGATGTCGTGGCAACCGGCATCCTGCCCTACGCGGCGGACGTGTTCAGCGGCGCGCGCAAATATCCGCTGGAGCTGCCCGTGGTGCCAGGCTGCGGGGCGGTCGGCCGCGTGCGCACCGCCGGGCCGGATGCAACGCGCCTTTCGCCCGGCGACTGGGTGTTCTGCGACCCCACCGTGCGGTCGCGCGATGGCGGCCTCGCCCCTGACATCACGCTGCAGGGCTGGAGCTCCCGCGGCGAAGGGGGCCTGCGGCTGCAGAAGCACTTCCACAACGGCCCGTTTGCCGAGCGCATGATGGTGCCGACCGAGAACGCCATCCCGCTTGGCGTCATCGACGAGGCGGACGCCGGACGATGGTGCGCGGCGGGCGTGGCGCTCGTGCCGTACGGCGGCCTTCTCGCGGCGGGGCTGCGAGCCGGGGAAACGCTCCTGGTCAGCGGCGCCACCGGCAACTACGGCAGCGCCGCCGTGGCGACCGCGCTGGCGATGGGTGCGGGCTGCGTCGTCGCACCCGGCCGGAACGAACGGGTGCTTGCCGACCTGGCGCGCCGCTTCGGTTCGCGCGTGCGGCCCGTGACCCTCGCCGGCAACGAGGACGCGGACCGCGCGCGGATGCAGGCCGCCGCGCCAGGCCCGATCGACTGCGTGCTGGACATCCTGCCGCCGTCCGTCAGCGCGACGGTGGCGCGGGCCGCCGTGATGGCGGTGCGCCCATACGGCCGGGCCGTGCTGATGGGCGGCGTGGGGATGCTGGGCGGCGATGACCTGTCGCTGCCCTATCCCTGGATCATGCGGAACTGCGTCAGCATCCACGGCCAATGGATGTTCGAGCCCAGCGCTGTTCTTGGGATGACCGCGCTGATCCGGGCCGGGCTGCTGGACCTCGGCCAGTTCGACGTCACCGAGTTTGCCCTGGACATCGCAAACGAGGCTGTTGCGCACGCGGCAGCCCATGCCGGGCCGTTCCGGATCACCGTGATCCGGCCCTGAAGACGGCAGTCCCTCGCCGGCACGCTCGCCAGCGACCGCATCTGCGAGCTCATGGAGCAGCTGCGCGTCGCAGGCGTCCCCGTATGACCTGGACAACCGTCTCCTTTCATTGGCGCCGATTCTGAGCATGAACTGCCGTTAGCGAGCGCGGCGCGATGATGGCGAGCACAGTGGCGAATGATGCGAGCAGGCTCGCTCCTCCATTGTCAGCTAATCCGAGCAGCAATCCGCTCTGTTTGCGAGCACGGATGCGGACGATGGTGCCGTCGCGAATGTGGTGGAATCGTCTGGTGGCGTAATCTCCGGCTCGTTCAACCAGCCACAACCGGCGTTCGAGCGCCGGCGGAGATTACGCCATGGAACGGAATAGCACGGAAACGATTGCGGACGGCACGGCGCTGTTTGCCGGCGACGCCTGGTTCGACCCGATTGAGACGGGCATCCGGGACCGGGTGCGCGGGTTCATCGAGGAGCTGCTGGAGCAGGAGCTGACGGCAGCGTTGGGGCGCGGCCGCAGCGAACGGGCAGGCGGCGAGGCGAAGGGCTATCGGAACGGGACGCGCGAACGGGATCTGCTGGGCAGCTTCGGCCCGGCGACGATTAGCGTGCCGCGGGCGCGGATGGCTGGGGCAGACGGGAGCGGCACGCAGGAATGGCGCAGCGCGACGCTGCCCCGGTATGGTCGGACGACCAAGCAGGTCGAGGCGCTGATTGCCGGCGCCTATCTGTCCGGGGCCAACACGCGGCGGGTCAAGCGTGCGCTGGCGGCGTTGTTCGATGGCGCGGTGGGCAAGGACGTGGTCAGCCGGACGTGGCGCAAGGTCCGCACCGATTGGGACGCATGGGCCAAGCGCGACCTAAGCATCATTCGGCAGGGCGTGCCGGCACGCTGCCGGTAAAATGATGCGTCCTCAAAGGTTTCTAAGCAGGCTTGCGTGGCACAAGCCACGCAAGCCTGCTTAGCCGGCGAGGACATCGTGCGGCTGATCCTGGACGGCACCGTCGTGCGGGTCAGGCTGGACCGCCGCGCGACCAACATCTCGCTGCTGGTGGTGCTCGGCGTGCGCCGCGACGGGCAGAAAATGCTGCTGTCGATCAAGAACATGGGCGGCGAGAGCGAGGCGGCATGGCGGGCGGTGCTCGACGACCTGGCCAGCCGTGGGCTGCAGACGCCCACGTTCCTGATCACTGACGGCGCGCCCGGACTGGAGCGGGCGCTGGCGGCGATGTGGCCTGACGTGCCGGCACAAAGATGTTCGGTTCACAAGCACAGGAATCTTCTTGCCCACGCGCCGGACAAGCTGCACGACGAAATCTCGACCGATTACACGGACATGATCTACGCCGAAACGGCCAAAGCGGTGCAAGTCAAACGGCGCGCGTTCCTGCGCAAATGGCGCCTGCGCTGCCCGGCAGTGGCGGCCAGCTTGGAAGAGGCTGGCGACCGCTTGTTCGCCTTTCTCCGCCTGCCCCCTTCGCAATGGAAGTCCGCACGCACCACGAACGCCATCGAGCGGCTCCATGAGGAATTCCGACGCCGCATCAAAACCCAGACCGTGCTGCCGTCCGCGGAGACGGCCGCCATGCTGTTCTGGGCGCTGCTGACGTCCGGCCAGATCACCATGCGCAAGGTCAACGGGTGGCAAACGCTTGCCGAGCCTCTGACCGACGTGACCCCGGTTGACCTGGTCGCCTAATTCAAACCAATCTCATCCCGTCGGAGAGGCGTCACCCAGCCTATTTCCACACAACTCGCTACGGCACCCGGACGATTGCGAGCGCCTACATATAGGAGAGATTTGCCGGACGCGGAGGTGCATCTTCTCGGTGCCGGCCATTTCGCGCTAGAAACGCACCATTGCGAAATTGCTGCTTACATGATCCCCTTTCTGGATAGGTGTCTGTAACACCTTGCTGTCTCGCGCCTATAGCGTCGTGGATTGCAAGTATCAGTAAAGGGGAAACGTGAACCTGACCCGCCGCGATGCAGACAAGTCAGCTTTCTTCTTTGGATTGTCCTTGGCCATGGCCAGTCATGCAGCTTCAGATGAAAGGCGCGAAAATCTTATGTCGCTATTGCGTGTGATCGTACTTCATGGCGCACATGGAGCGCCCAACACAAACTGGTTCCCTTGGCTTGATGCTCAACTGACCCGCGAGGGAAGCGAGGTGTTGCGTCCTCAATTTCCCACTCCACAGGGTCAATCGCTTGCCGCGTGGTTCGAGGTGTTCGACGCGGCCGTTGCATCGCTCGTCCCCAAAAGCACGATCCTTGTTGGTCATAGCCTGGGCGCTGCCATGGCGTTGCGAGTAGTCGAGCGGGCGACTGTGCCGTTCGACGGCCTGTTCCTGGCGGCAGGGTTTGTCGGTGCACTTGGCTTGCCCGACTATGATCCTATCAACGCATCGTTCTTTGCGAGGCCATTCAATTGGCCGGGTATCCGCGAGCGAATGGGTACGTGTCGCTGTTGGGCGGGTGACGACGATCCTTATGTTCCGCTGCCACGGTCGCGAGAGATAGCCGACCACCTTCATGCCCCGTTGGAGGTGGTCAAGGGAGGCGGGCACCTGAACGAGGAAACCGGGTTCACGACCTTTCCTCAACTCAAGGACGCCGTTCTTTTCGAGAAAACTGACACCGTCTGACAACGGCAGCTATGGCAAGCTACCATCCCGAAACCGGCCTGTCCGTTTAACCACCCGACACCGTTGGCGAAGTCGGGGGTGCCGGTTTGTTCACGGCGCCAACGGCCGCAGAAGAGCCGGTCTTCCCGCCTTGAAGGCGGGTTGCTGCCGCTTCCGGAGCGGCGTTCCGTCAGGCTGGGCGACTTCGCCAACGGTATCCCACCCGTGATCGGACTGCCCCCTGGCCTTGTCCGAAGGTCCAACCCAAGGCGAACACTTGGCAAGACCGGGTTTACCGGCCCGGCCAGTCGGTCGCCTTGAAGCGGTTGCCCGTGCACGAGGAGGCCAGCAGGTCGGTGACGAGCCGGGTGTCACGCTGCGCTTAACCGTGAGACTTCATGTTGAACCTTATCAGGTGTTTATGCGCTACATCCAACGTGAGACGCTGCACTTAACTCTGAGATTGTCGGCCAAAGCACTGCACCTAACCTGAGATTGACCCCTGCAACGTTGGTCAAAGACGTTCTGCATTCAGAATGCTTGTGTGGAGGCATCATCGGTAGTTAGTGCGCCTGGCACACCGTCCTGAAAGCTTAGCGCGACAATACCTTATCCGGTGCGGGACCGCCCTTCGGGCGAACTCGCTCAGTTCCAATCCGGTATCAGGATTGCAGCAAACTTGATATTGAACGGCGTTCGAGTCTCGCGGTTAAGTGCAGTGGCCGTCACAAACGGCGCGAGTCTCACGGTTAGCTGCAACGTGACAGACTGCTCGGAAGGACAGTCGCCATCATGGGCGGCGCGATGCTGTCACGGCACCGCGTCGTCAACGCCGCTGACGCCCTTTCCCTGCCTGACGGAACCGCCCCCATCAAGGGTGCTGCCGCCCTGATCAACCCGCTCACCTTGCTCGCCATGATCGAGACCATGCGGGAGGAGCGTCACAGCGCCCTGGTCCATACGGCGGCCGCGTCGTCCCTGGGCCAGATGCTGAACCGAGTCTGCCTCCAGGGTGGGATCAAGCTGGTCAACGTCGTGCGCAAGCCCGAGCAGGCGTCGCTCCTCGCCGCGCAAGGCGCCTCGGTCGTTTGCGACACCAGCTCGGCGGGCTTCATCCGCGATCTGGACAGCGCAATCGCAGCTACCGGTGCCACCCTGGCTTTCGATGCGATGGGTGGCGGGCTATTGGCGAGCCAGATCCTCTCGGCCATGGAGCGCGCCTGCAGTGCCGGCGCGCCCGAATATCGACGATACGGCTCGACGACCCACAAACAGGTCTACTTCTACGGCGGCCTGGACACCCGCCCTACCCAGTTGGACCGGAGCTATGGCATGGCCTGGAGCGTCGGAGGCTGGCTCATTTTCGAAAAACTCAAACGCATGGCCCCCAACACGCTCGCCGCGATGAAGGCACGCATCGTCTCGGAAATCGACACGACCTTCGCCACCCGGTTCACCGCCGAATTCTCCCTGACCGACGTGATGCGGGAGGAGCACCTCCATGCAATCGCGCAGAGGGGCACCGGCGAGAAATTCCTCATCAACCCGAAGCGAAGTCTTGAGTAGGGTTTGCCGGCGGGCACGACCGCGGTGACCTGTAAATCATCCCTCGGCAGGGCGGACGCGGCGGTGCCATGAGCCTCACTCCTCATCAGCAATCGCCAGCAACCCACGATGGTTGAGATGGAATTTACAACTACGCACCCCACCCGCACGCGCCGGCAATGGCTGCGGTGGCGCTGACCCGGGCCACGCGCGGCAGAATCATCTCGACGGCAAAGTAATGCATGTTGGCACGAAGATAGGAGCAAGCCTTTCTCCGCGATCACGGTTCACTCGAGCCACATGGGAACGACGGACGCCGCGAGCAGGAGACCCAGCACGGCATTGAGCACCCGCCATTGCCGCTCGGTCCGCAGCAGCCGGGCAAGCAGAAGCCCGGCCATGCACCAGAGCGACAGCGACACGGCTGCCGCAAGGCCGAACGCCGAACCAAGCAGAAGTGCGAGCTGGATTGGCCCATTGGCAAGGACGGCGAACGACGCCGCAGCGCCAAGCGCCATCGCCCAGCCCTTCGGGTTCAGCCAAAGCAGGCCGGCTCCTCCCAGGAAGCTCGTGGGCACCCCCATGTTGGCGTTCATGTTCGGCTGCCCGCTCCTGGCGATCTTCCAAGCGAGCCAGAGCAGGTAGGCCGACCCCGCCACCCGCATCGCCGTTTGTAGCGACGGCGCCGCCAGCAGCAGGCTAGCCAGCCCGGCCGCAGACGCGGCAGCGAGCGACGCCAAGCCGGCAGCGATGCCCGCCATCAACGGCACGGAGCGCCGGAAGCCGAACTGCGCGCCCGAGGCCGTCGCCAGCGTGGTGGCGCCCCCTGGCGTGATGGTCGAAACAACCACGAACAGGATGAGCGGCAGGGTCGCGTCAAATGCCATGTTGCCGCTCTCCCCAGTTCAAAGAGAACAGGCTAGGCCCGTTGCCATGCCCCGGTAAGCTAATGTTGGTGATGCCGGGCATTACGCATCATAATAGAAGCCATGACCCGCAACCTCGACACCGGCCTCGTCCGCACCTTCGTCGCCATCGCGGACAAGGCCAGCATGACAGCCGCCGCGAACGCGCTTCACCTCACGCAGGGCGCTGTCAGCCAGCAGGTCAAGCGGCTGGAGGAAACGCTAGAGCATTTTGCGAGCGGGTCGGGACAGCGCTGCCTATATGTCGAGGCGGCGGTGTCCATGGCTGGATCATATTCGAAGGACCTGCGCAGCCGCGTGCTGGAGGCGGTTGAGGCGGGCGAAACGCCGGAAGCCGCTGCGCAGCGGTTCGCGGTGGCACGATCCACGGCGTATCGCTGGGCGGCTGCGGCGCGTGACGAGCAGCGGCGCGAGGCCAAGCCGGTGCGCGGCGGTCCCGCACCGCGCATCCAGGGTGCGGCTGAAGCGGCCATGTTGGGTTTGGCGGGCCAGCCCAGCCACCTGAGCCTGGCCGAGATCGCGGCGCGGTTGGCCAAGACGCACGGCGTGCGCGTGCATTTGACCACGGTGCACCGGGCGCTGCGGCGGGCGGGTTGGACATGAAAGAAGCTGAGCCTGCGCGCAGCCGAGCAGGGACGCGAGGACGTGGCACGGGCGCGCCAGGCATGGTGGACCGACCCGGACGCGGTGGGCGGCGTCAGCCCGGAACGGCTGGTGTTCTTGGACGAGTGCGGCGTGTTGACCACCCTGTCGCGCCTGCGTGGCCGCAGTCCGCGCGGCACCCGCGCGTGCGCGTCGGCGCCGTTCGGGCACTGGACGCGCCTCACCGTGCTGGGCGCGCTCGGGGCGGAGGGCATTGTGGGCGCGATGAGCGTGGAAACCGCAACCAGCGGCGCCGTGTTCTGCGCCTACCTGGAGCAGGTGCTGCTGCCCGCACTGCGTCGGAGCAAGCCGGATGCGGTGCTGGTCATGGACAACCTGGCCGCCCACAAGACCGCGCAAGTCAGGACGCTGCTCGACGCTTCGGGCTTCGCCTACCGCTACCTGCCTGCTTACTCGCCGGACCTCAACCCCATCGAACCTGCCTGGGCCAAGGTGAAGGCCGTGCTGCGCCGCGTCGCTGCGCGCACGGCGGATGCACTGCACAAGGCACTCGGACCGGCGCTGGCCCGCGTCACCCCACAGGACGCGGCAGGGTTCTTCCGCCACTGCGGCTATGGTTGTCCTAACTAACCTGCAAAATGCTCTAGGGTGCAGCTTGTTCGAACGCAACCGGCGCGGCTTGCGGCTGACCCAACACGGCGAGCGCCTGTTCAGCCAAGCCCGGAAGCTGATTGCCTTGAACGACGAAATATAGGCTGAGATGACCACGGTGGCCGCCGAAGGACGGGTACGGCTCGGCGTGCCTCCCGACTTGGTGGGCAGCCATCTAGCGCCCGTGTTGAAGGCGTACGGCTCAA
>CBDHCB010000002.1:0-15671 GCA_965260935.1 Acetobacteraceae bacterium | reverse complement strand
AAATCCTCGCCTGGCTGGTCTGGCCCGCTGTCGTGGCGCTGCTCGCCGGCGGCGGCGGCCTTTGGCTGAGCCGCAAGCTGTAGGCAGCCCGCCGGCCCGCTCACGCCGTCGCCTCCGGCTTGGCCGCGCGGCGGCGGCGGGACTCGGGCGGAGGCGACTCGGGCCGGGATGGCAGCGCAGACCTCTGAGGCGCTTTAAGTCTCAGTAGTGAAACCAGGTCGGGCCGCAAATCGGCAGGGCTGACCGCACCGCCGGTAGCCGCCGACACGCCGTCCAGCATGTCGACGTCCGGCTTGCGGACACCATTGAGCCAGCCATGAACAGTCGTTACCGGCAATCCAAGCTGCCGCGCCAAGGCAGCGACCGAGATTCCTGTTGCTGCCCTGTATTCAGCTAAGGTCATAATATCTAGTTACGCGGAACGCGTATTTACGCGCAAGAGCAGATTCCGCGCGGCGGGGCTGTAGCGATTTACGCGGTGCGCCGATGCTCGCGCCATGAATGCAGTCACGAGTGCGCCTCGCCAGGCGTTAAGTGTCCACCTTCGGGCTTGGCGCAAGTCCAGGAACTTTACGCTCGAGATGCTTGCCGAGCGTATTGGCTCCAAAGTATCCACGATTTCGGGCTGGGAAACCGGACGGCGTGCAGTGGGCGTAGAAGATCTCGTGAAGCTTGGGGCTGCTTACGACATTCACCCAGCCGCCTTGCTTCTATCTCCGGATGACGGCACAGCAAAGGTCAGCCGGATGCAAGTTGCCAGCACGCTTGTCGAGCGAATGCCTGCGGATGCAGCCGAAGAGTGGCTGGCAATTGGCCGGAGAATTGCGGCCGCCTAAACCAACCGCCAATAGCCTCGACCAAAGCCGGCCATTACACCTTAAGACAAACAGCAGTGGCATAGAGCCACTCGATGGCAAACCCTGAGATACGCGTTACGCGTATCAGTTCTTGCTCTTGTTACGCCGAGGGCGTAAAAGCGCTCCTTATGCACACCGCCAGGCACGCCCTTCCCGCGACAACGAGCCTCGCCCTCCGGGTCCGCGCGCTGCGTAGGGCGGCCAAGCTGGCGCAGGCCGACCTGGCCGCCGCGGTCGGCGTGTCCCGCTCCCATGTGGCGAAGATCGAAACCGGGCAGGACCTACCAGGCCGCGCCCTGCTGGCGGCGATCGCCACGCAGTTCGACGTCTCGCTCGACTGGCTCTCGTGCGGCGAGGGCGACCCGCGCGCCGCCTGCGCCATGACCGAGGCGGAAGCCGCCTGGCTGCACGCCTACCGCTGCCTGCCCAAGCCGGAGGCCGCCCACCTGCTGAACTACGTCCTCACGCGCGCCCAAGCCCCGGACGCGGTCCATTGATCAGGCAGGACCGTCCGGGCCGGGCCGCGGGCCTATTCGTCGTCCGCAGGCCCGTCCGTCATGGCTTGGGGGAACGTCCACGGGCAATCGGGCGGGAAGGAGCGCTCAGGCAAGCCGGTCTCGCGCTCGGCCTCGAGCCGCGCCCGGCGGTAGGCCCATGCCATCGTCTCGGGAAGCGCCGCTTGCAGGCTGGGGTTGTCGGCCAGGTGCTCGGCCAGCTCGTCGCGCGCGTTCAGGATCGAGATTTCCCACGAACGGCCGCGCCGGCTCGGTTGAAACCGCCATTTCAGCAAGTGCAGCAGCAACACGGTCAAACGGCTGCGCAGCTCCCGCTTCTCGCTCCGGCCCAAGCTCTCAATCTCCTCGGCGATGTTCGCCACGTCGGCGTCCGACAGCCGTCCCTCGCGCAGCAAGCGCGCCTGCTCATGGGCCCAGGCGTGAAAGTCGCGGTCGTACAGCCCGCTCACGCTCCGCCCCCGGAGGCGTCCGTGCCAGGCGTCGCCTCGCCCTCGTTCGCGAGCTTGGCCTCGAGGCGCTCGGCCGTCCGGCGCAACTCATCCAGCAACGGCTCCCCAGGCACCGTCTGCCCGGCCGCGAGCTGGGCGTCGCTCTCGTCCATGGCCTCGAGCCAGCCGGGCGGGACAGGGCGCGGGGCGTCGTCTTGGTCCATGCCGCGATGATAGCGCAGCGTCTCCCCGGCCGCCACCGATACAATCCGGCTTCGGGGAGGCCTGCCTGGCTGCGCATCGTCGCCCCAGGAGCCGGGCGCGATGCCCTGCGCCGCCCGCAGGCCTTGGATGCGTAACCGGTGTCCGTGCTGCATCAACGGCTCCGGCGCCGTCAGGCCCGCGTGGTAGCCCGCTTCCTGTCCTGCCAGCCCGACGCGCCGGACGGCCGCCGCTGGCTGGTGCTGGCGCTGGCCGACGTCGCCGTGTTCCCCGGCGCCGGCCCCGTCCTCGTCGCCGAAAGCAGCCACGAGCGCCTGGCCGACGCCCGCCTCGCGCTCGAAGCGGCCAACGGCGCCGAACCGCCCCCCGCGGAGCGGTCAAGCGATGCTTGAAGCGCCCGAGCCGCTGCCGCCCTACCCGAACCTGCCGCGCGAATGGCAGGTCCTGGCCGCGTTCGTCCTTTCCTGCCCGGACCCCAATTCCGACGCGCTGCTGCTGCTGGCCGACGCCCTGGACGAGGCCGCCGCAGCCGCCATGCCGCCGGCGTTCGAAGCCCACGCGGCGCTGATCCGGCACGACGCCCGCGCGCTCGCGTCCGAGCTGCGCCGCCGCGCCCCGGAGTACGCCTGACGTCATGGCCAACCACTTGCAGGTAAGATGGATCGACGCCGGCCGGGAACCGGCCTGCAAGCCGAACCCGGCTTATCCGGACGGGATCGACCTGGATCTGCGCACCGAACCCGGGCCATCCTGCAGCACGCCGCTGCCCTACCCAGCCCGCCGCTGCGGCAGCTTCATTGTGCGTTGCGCGGTTTGCGGGTTGCGCGTCGCAGTGACCACGGCGGGACGGCCGGACGACCCCCGCTCGCTCGCGGTCACGTGCAAGATCGCGGTTGCGGCATGAACGTCCGTGGCCTGTCGAACCGCACCCGCGAGGAATGCTGCGGTAAAGCCCTGCCGCCCGGACGCGCGTCGCGCGCCTCCCCCGCGCCGGGCGTTGGCGCACGCGGACATGCGGCGCCGGCCGACCCCGACCCTTATGTCTACGTTGCCGTCCGCGCCGGGCGCTGCGCCGGCGTCGTCGCCGACCTCAAGAACCAGATCACCGGCCAGCGGGTCGCGCGCCTGATCGCCGCCGGCGCCGTGATCGAGCGCGTGCCGCTCTCGCTGGCCAAGCGCATCATCGGCGAGGCCTGGCCGCCGCCGCACCGCACGGTCGTCATCGGCGGCCCGCGCAGCGGGGAGCGCGCCTGAGCCATGCCGCTCGCCATCACCATCCTGCCGACCGAGCATTTCTTCCGCACCGATGAAGGCATCCCGGTGCGCCTCTGGGCCGGGCGCACCAACGGTGGCACCGCCGTAGGTGTTTTCGTCGCGGCGGTCATGGCGGCCGAGGCGGGCGACGACGCCGACCTGGAGCGCGAGCTGGCGGAGATCCCCGGCCCGCGCAACCCGGCGGTGGACCTGCATGACGACTGACGGCCGCTCCGCCAGCTCGCCGCCGCCGTCCTACGAATGCCCGTGGTGCGGGATGGTCTCCTATCACCCGATGGACTTGCAGGAGCGCTTCTGCGCCCGCTGCGATAAGTTCGAGGACGAGCCGAGGGCGTCCGCATGACGACCGGCGCCGCACGGCAAGGCTGGACCATTTACGGCCCACCCGTCCGCGGCCGCTCGTGCGGGACCTGCAAGGTTTGCTGTACCCAGGTGCCGGTGGAGCTGCCGGACGGGCTGAAGCCCGCCAACGCGCGATGCCGGCATTTGTGCAGCAAGGGGTGCCGCATTTACGCCCGCCGTCCGGCGCCGTGCCGTATTTGGAGCTGCCGCTGGCTGTTCGATGACGCCACTGCCGGGCTGCGCCGCCCGGATCAATCCGGCGTCGTCATCGACGCCATGCTCGACACCATCCTGGCCGACGGCCAGCCCGTCGAGGTCGTGCAACTTTGGTGCGACCCGAACCGCCGCGACGCGCACCGCGACCCAGGCTTGCGCGCCTACCTGACGGATGTCGGCGAGCGGACCGGAATGATTTCGATCGTGCGCTGGAGCAGCGAGGATGCCATTTTCCTCGTTCCGCCCGGCTTGAACAAGGAAGGGGAATGGCTGGAGCTTGGCGCGTCGATGCACTCGCAGCAAGACATGCAGGCCAGGTTGGCCGCAGCCGGCGCGTCACACATCAGCAAGGCGGCCGACACCCACATTGAAGCGACGGCGTCCTCCGATGGCGGATAAGCCGGTGACCATCTCGCTCGGCGACTACCTGGCGCTCGTTCGCGCCGGCATCGACCCGATCGCGGTGTTCTGCGCCGAGACGCCGCGCGAACGGCGGATGAAAGCGGTCCGGCGCTGGATCGGCGTCGCCTACGTTTCGGCGATGGCCGGCGCGGGCGCCGTCTTGGCGCTGCTCAGTTGGCCGCCGCCATGACCATCCCGCCCGATCCCACCGTGCTCAAGCCGCCCAACACGCTGCCGCGCATCGACGCCCTTTGGGCCTTCGTGTCGGTTGACGAGGACGGCAACGAAGGGCTTTGCGCCATGTCGCTGCCCGGCTGGCCCGGCCCGATGCCGCTGATTGCCGCGGACGAGGCACGGTTGCGTTCCTTGATCCCGATGGCCGAACGGCTCGCGGCGGCAACCAAGACACGCATCCGGCTGATCAAGCTCACGACCCGCGAGGAGCTGCTGGCGATCGGCCCGGACGGCAAGCGGGAAGACGGATGACCAACCGCGCGCCCGAGAGCTGGTCGATCGCCGAGGAGGCCCAGGCCCGCGGCATCTCGCCGCGCCACCTGCACGCCTTGATCAAGCGGCACCAGCCGCCGCTCTTGCACGCCGGGCGCCGCCGGTTGTTCGATGCGGTCTCCCGCGCCGTCCTGACCGAGGCCATGCGATGCCAAAAAGGCCCCAACTCCCACGAAGGCACGGCCTCCGCGTCGTCAGCCGGGCCGGAACCAGAGTCCTCTACCTGCGGGGCGCCGTCCGCGGCCAGCGCGTATATGAAAGTGCTGGCACTGACGATCCCGAGCTCGCCGAGGAAGCCCGCAGCGCGCGGGAGGCGGCGCTGTTCCGTGGCGCCGTTCACGGGGTCAAGCCGCGCGTAACCTTCGCATCCGCAAGCCTGTCCTACCTGCGGGCCAGCCCGCGCAGCGCGGCCACCGCCCTCGCGGTGGGCAAGCTCGTGCGGCTGTTCGGCCCGGACCTGGCCTGCGGCGACGTGGACCAGGCCCTGCTCGACCGCGCCGGGCGCGCGCTGTGCCGCCCGGGGGCGGCGCCCGCGACCCGGCTGCGCCAGGTGGTCACCCCGGCCCGCGCGGTGCTGTCGCACGCCGCCCGCCGCGGCTGGTGCGCCATCCCCGCCTTAGAGCGGGTGCGCGGCGGCCAGGCGCGCACCGATTGGCTGACGCCCGCGCAGGCGGACGCGCTGATCGGGCACGCCAACCCGCGGCTGCGCCCCTTGCTCGTGTTCCTGTTCTGCACCGGCGCCCGCCTCGGCGAGGCGGTGGCGCTGCACTGGGACCAGGTCGACCTGCGGCACGGCGCGGCCGTGCTGCTCGGCACCAAGAACGGGCGCGACCGCCGGGTGGAGCTGTGCCCGCGCGTCGTGGCCGCGCTGGCCAACCTGCCCGGGCGCGAGGGCGCGGTGTTCCGTCACCGCCGCGGCAAGGCCTACCGCCCGACCGGGCAGAGCCGCACCGTGCCGTTCGGCGGCCAGATCCGTCGCGCATGGGCCCGCGCGGCGCGGCTGGCCGGCCTCAAGGGCGGCATCACCCCGCACCACGCGCGCCATAGCTGGGCCAGTTGGGACTACGCGCTGCACCGCGACCTGCTCGGCCTCAAGGCCCGCGGCGACTGGTCGAGCGTGGCCTTGGTGGAGCGCTACGCCCACCTGGCGCCGGCGGAGCTGGCGCCGCGGATCCGCGCCTTCCGGGCCGAGAACGCCGGGCGGGCGCCGCGGGCGCGGGGCGCGCGCGCCGGCTAGGACCGGCTAGGACCGGGCCGGGACAGGATACCTAGGATTGTAGTCCGCGCGACAGAACGCGTGCACCCCTGTTTTGGATAAGCGGTATTGGCCAGGGAATTCAACGCGTTGCCTGGACATGGCCTCTCCCTTACCAAGGGAGTGCTCTACCACTGAGCTAGTGCAGCGCTTGGGCCGGAACGCCAGCGTTACCTAGCTTTCGGAACGTTCAAGCGCAAGCCCGCCAGCAAACCTTGGCCGGCATAAGCAGCCGGAACGAACCTTGGTGCTAACAATGAGGGCGGCGCCATGCCCGGCCCGTTTAATGGTTTGCGTTGAAAGCTTGATTTGATATCGCTTCGTAATGCGCGCATCGCCACGTAGAATGGTTGCCGTGACGCTCCCATTAACTGACAACTCAGGCGCTAGTTTGCACCATCACACGCCGGGAATGCACGCTTTCCGTCGCCTCTACTTGATTAGCCAACAACCTCTTTGATCATCTGGCGTATTTCATCAACAGAGAAGTTTACCGGCAGCTTTTCCAATCCTTCGTTCATGGCAAAAGTTTCCGGAGCCCTGTTGTCGTTTGGCAGCGTATTGGGTTGGTATTCTGAAAACATTGTTGTAAACATTGGTCCTCGTTGCGGACACCCAGCTTGATAGCCGCGAACTAACATAGTTCGGTGGATGCCGTTTGTGAAAAAATTAGGACGTTTCATGAAGCGACTTTGAAATCGTTCTTTGTAGTTCTCGTTCACATGGGCAGAACTGATCCTTTTTACAAGCCACGCACCGCTCCCCCTCCGATTGTGGAGCTAACCAGTTTTGCCGCGGCCCGTTCGGCCGCGGTCATTGCGGCTTCGAGTGACGGGGCTTGGCCCAGAACGCGCCGGACTGCCTCGCCATCGGACCAAGCGACCCAATCCCACCCGCCTCCTGGCAGAGCTTCAACGACGACGTTCATCCGGCCGCCCCACCATGAGGGCAATGCCGCCGTCAGCAAGCCGGAGCTGTCCGCCCTCCAGTTCATCCGCTTGCTCATCAAGTTTCCTTCATGCGTGCGCCGGCCAGCCATAAGGCGGAGTCGGAAAGTGCGTGACCGCTGCTTGCCGACGTTTTACGATATGAATGTGAATATTTTGTCACCACCGCGGGCGAGGCTGCTGATCGAGGTCGTCTATGACCTGATCTGCCCGTGGTGTTACTTGGGTGTCCGCCGGCTGTTTCGCACGATGCGGCGGCGGCCTGATTTGCTGTTTGAGATTTGCTGGCGTCCTTTCCTGCTCAACCCGGACATGCCTCATAGCGGCATGGCGCGATCCGATTACGTGATCCGCAAGTTTGGCGGCGAAGATCGTGCCCGGCGCCTTTATGCCTCCATCACGGAAATCGGCGCCGCGGAAGGGGTCAATTTTCGCTTCGAGCGTATCCGCCGCACTCCGAGCAGCGTCGATGCCCATCGCCTGGTGCGTTGGGCGGCGCCGTTTGACCGGAGCAGCGAGGTTGCGGAGGCGTTGTTCGCTGCTCACTTCGCCGATGGCTATGACATCGGGGATCATGCCGTCTTGCGCGCCATTGCCGCCAGCACCGGGCTCGATCCGCTTGCCGCCGTCGCTTTCCTTCGCAGCGACGACGACGTGGATGCAGTTCACGGCGATAATCTTCGGGCGCATCGGCTGGGCATCAACGGCGTCCCGTGCTTCGTCGTGGCTGGAAAGCACGCCGTTGCTGGCGCCCAGGAGCCAGAGGTGATCGAGCGGTTGCTGGATGTCGCCGCAGTTGACGCGATGGATCCCTGAGCAGGCTTGCGTGCCGACACGCTCTGCAGAATGACGCTTAGCCGAACTCGAGACTGCTCGCCGTCACGCTCATGGTTTGACCCGGCTCCGAATCATCGCGCCGAACGCATCGTAGCAGCGCTGCATCGCCGGGCCTTTGTAAGGGTAGAGGTCCGGCTGGTCCATCGAGTGAATGATGGCGGCCGTATCGGCTTCGAAAACCAGGATGCGGCCGTCGGGCAGCTCGGCGCAATCGATGGAGAAGTAGTCGAGGCCCATGGCTCGGACGAGTGCGTCGAGGCCGGTCTGATGCCGGCGCTTGAAATCGTCGAACTCCGCCATCGCCCTGGCTTCGGCGGCGCGCTTGGCTGGGCTCTCGTCCATGCCGGCGTTCAGGTAATGCACCATCCAATGCTCCGACGAGGCCATGTGGCAGAGGAACGGAGCGCCATCAACGAAAGCGATGCGGTGTTTGCCATACCAGCCGTTCGCGCCCCGGTAGTCGATGAACTGGGTCAGGGTGAATGCTTCGCCGGGCGTAGCGTCCAGAAAGTCTTTAACGTCGCTAGGCGCCTCGATGGCTTCGAGGCCATTGCCGGCATGGGAACCGATCGGGCGCAGCAGGAAGGGGAAAACCGCGCCGGGAAGCAGGGTGGTTGGAGCCGTTGCGGCCAGCTCGTCGCGGCTGACGATGCGGGCCGGGGCGGTGAACAGGCCGGGAAGGCCCGCGAGCACGGTTGGCAGCCAGGTGCGTGAGATCGGCAGGATGCGCGCCGGATCGTTCAGGATGGGTCGTGGCCAGGCGCCGTAGACGCGGGCGATAGTGTTGAGCGCTTCGGGCTCGCTATCGCTTGCTGCAACGATTGCGACATCGTGCTCCGGCAGCAGCCGCGGCAGTCCGCCGCCGGGTTGAATGAACGCGAGATCAAGTGCGATACTCGCGGGGCCGGTGATGAAGTCGAGTGGCGTATTGACCATGAGATCGCCAGGAGCGGCCAGAGCGAGCAGGCGTGGGCCGTTGCGGCTGCCGCGGACGCGGAAGACCTGGCTTGCCTGCAAGGCTTGCTGCTGGAGCTGATCTGATTGCTCAGGAGCGTAATTGAGGGCGTAGATCCAAGATAGGTCCATCAGCCAGCCAGCCCGTTCGGCCGTGTCGGCCGGCTCGGGGCCGATCAGGTCAAGAAGGTCGTTATTGCTGCCGCCACCGTAGAGAACGCCGGCCAGACGAGCGACGCCGTGGACGAGAGGCGGCAACATGGCCTGTAAGTGAACTCCTAGCGCACCGTCCAGCATCAGCAATTCTCCAGTAATGACGCGATCTTACCGGAGGGGCCTTAACGACGCGTGAAGCCGGTCTCTTCAGCATGCGGCGGCATCCCCTTTCATAGCCGGATGTGCCGCCCCCCGGCCTTCTCGCCGCAGCAACGTTTTAGAAGTAGCGGCCCGCCGTAACCTCCCGCCCGAAACCAAGCACGCCAGCGCCCACCGCCCCGAACGACGCATAGCGCTCGTCCGCGGCCCCGCGCTGCCAAAGCGCGCCCAACTGCAAGAATATGACGCCCAGCTTCATGATCCCGAGCACCCGGTAAAACCGGAATTGCGACAGATCCCGTCCTGTAACCGCCGCATACCGCTCGGCCGCTTGTTCACGGGTCCAGAACCCGTTGTGTGCCGTCGGCATCTGTTGCAATGCGTGCATCGCCGCCGGGTCACCCGGTTCGGTCCAGTAGCTGAGCAACGTCGCCAGGTCGAACAGCGGGTCGCCCCGCGTTCCCTGATCCCAATCCACTACCGCGGCCGGCGTCAGCGTTTGCTCATCCAGAATAAGGTTGTCCAGCTTGAAGTCTCCGTGCAGCAAGGCCGCCGGCCCGTCCGGCACAAGGTGCGCGCCGAGCCATTCCCCCAACTCCTCAAGCACCTGAGCCGATCCGGCGTCACCCACCGCCAGCCCGCGCCGGGTCCACCCCGCAACCGCCCGCCCTAGAAACCCGTCCGGCCGCCCCAACCCGTCCAGCCCCAGCGCTTCGGTATCGACCGCATGGATCGACGCCAGAGTGCTCACCATCGTCTCCGACAACGCCGCCCCGTGCCCGCCCCAACCCTCCGGCAGCGCCGACCGCACCACCCGCCCCGCCCGGTATTCCAAAATTTGGAATGGCACGCCCATCACCCCGGCATCCTCGCACAACAGCAAACTCCGCGGCGCCGCCGGCAAAGCGTCCGGCAGCCTCGACAAGATCCTGTGCTCCCGCGCCATGTCATGCGCCCCCGGCGGCAAAGGCCCGGGCGGCGGCCGGCGCAGCACGACCGGCCCATTCTCGAGCTCCACCAGGTAATTGCGGTTTGCGAGCCCCCCGGAAAACCGCCGCGGCGTAGCGCCTGTCTTCAGCCGCATCCCATGCCCGGCCAAGTATCGGCCAACCGCGTCCCAATTTTCCGCATCACGCATCATCGCCCAAGCTTGGCCGCACTCAACCACCCCGTCCAGGTCCGGAAAAATCCAGAGTTGCCAAGCCAACGCGGTCCGGTATTGATGCCGGCAACAAGGCTTACAGGAGGATCCCGATGCGACGACTCATAGCCCTAGCCGCCCTCGCCCTACTCGCCATTCAGCCGGCCATGGCCCAGAGCAAGCCCACAGTCGGCATCGCCATGCCCACCAAGTCCTCCGCCCGCTGGATCGCCGACGGCGACAATATCGTCAAAGTGCTCAAAGAGCGCGGCTACGGCACCGACCTGCAATACGCCGGCGACGATGTTCCCAACCAGCTCGCCCAGATCGAGAACATGATCACCAAGGGCGACAAGGTCCTGGTCATCGCCGCCATCGACGGGACCACTCTGTCCGAGGTCCTGAGCCAGGCCAAGCAGAACGGCATCACCGTCATCGCCTACGACCGCCTGATCCGCGACACGCCCAATGTCGATTACTACGCCACCTTCGACAACTTCCAAGTCGGCGTCCTCCAAGGCCAGTCGCTCCTGAACGGCCTCGACCTCAAGGATGCCAAGACCCCCGTCTACGTCGAGCTGTTCGGCGGCTCGCCGGACGACAACAACGCCTATTTCTTCTACAACGGCGCGATGTCCGTGCTGGAACCGCAGATCAAGGACGGCAAGCTCGTCGTCGGCAGCGGCCAGACCGGCATGGACAAGGTCTCCATCCTCCGTTGGGACGGCGCCGTTGCCCAGGCCCGCATGGACAACCTGCTCAGCGCCTACTACTCCGACAAGAAGCTGGGCGGCGTGCTCTCGCCGTACGACGGCCTCTCCATCGGCATCCTCTCCTCGGTCAAAGGCGTCGGCTACGGCAGCGGCGACCTCCCCATGCCCGTCATCACCGGCCAGGACTGCGAGGTGCCGTCCGTGAAATCCATCATCGCCGGCGGCCAATACTCCAGCATCTTCAAGGACACCCGCGACCTCGCCCGCGTCACTGCCGACATGGTCGACGCCCAGCTCAGCGGCAAAAAAGTCGAAGTCAACGACACCAAGAGCTACAACAACGGGGTGAAGGTCGTCCCCGCCTACCTGCTGCAGCCGGTCATCGTGAACAAGAGCAACTGGAAAAAGACGCTGATCGACAGCGGCTACTACAAAGCCAGCCAGTTCGAATAATGGACAGAGAGCTGGGGCCGGCGGCTTCGGCAGGTCCAGGGCAGCGCGACATGCAGCGCCCTGGCCTCCTGGAGATGCGCGGCATCACCAAACGCTTCGGCCCGGTCGCCGCCTTGGAAAACGTCTCGCTGACCGTGCGCGAAGGGGAAATCCACGCCCTCGTCGGCGAGAACGGCGCCGGCAAGTCCACCCTCATGAAAATCCTGAGCGGCGTCTACCCTCACGGCAGCTACGAGGGAACCATCACCTACGCCGGGCAAGAGCGCCGCTTCAGCACCATCAACGACTCCGAACCCCTCGGCATCATCATCATCCACCAGGAACTGGCGCTCATCCCGCTCCTCTCCATCGCCGAGAACATCTTCCTCAACGACCCGCCGTCCCGCTTCGGCGTCATCGACCGCGGCCAGGTCTACGCCCGCACCAAGGCGCTGCTGGCCAAGGTCGGCCTGCACGACCCGCCCGACACCCTCATCACCGACATCGGCATCGGCAAGCAGCAGCTCGTCGAGATCGCCAAGGCGCTGGCCAAGCAGGTCCGCCTGCTGATCCTCGACGAACCCACCGCCAGCCTGAACGAACGCGACAGCGCCGCCCTGCTCGACCTGCTTGCCGAGTTCCGCACCCAGGGCATCACCTCCATCCTCATCAGCCACAAGCTCAACGAGATCTCTAAGGTCGCCGACCGCATCACCATCCTGCGCGACGGCCGCGCCGTGCAAACCCTCGACTGCCAGGATGCCCCGGCCGAAGAGGACCACGTCATCCGCCTCATGGTCGACCGCGATCTCGGAAGCCGTTTTCCCCGCGCGCCTCCAACCCGGCCGAGCCCCTCTTCGCCGTCCAGGACTGGACCGTCGAACACCCCCAGCATCCCGGCCGCCAAGTCATCAAGAACGTCGCTTTCAACGTCCGCGCCGGCGAGATCGTCGGCATCGCCGGGCTGATGGGCGCGGGCCGCACCGAGTTCGCTATGTCCGTTTTCGGACGCTCCTGGGGCCGTAACATTAAAGGCCAAGCCACCCTGCGCGGCCAGCCCGTTGACCTCTCCACCGTTCCGCGCGCCATCGCCGCCGGGTTGGCTTACGTGACGGAAGACCGCAAGCAGCTCGGCCTGCTGCTCGACGAGGACATCCGCACCAACATTAGCCTCGCCAACCTGCCCGCCGTGGCCCACGCCGGGGTGATCGACGACATCGAGGAGATGAAAGTCGCCGACACGTACCGCAACCGGATGAGGATTCGCTGCCACAATGTCTACCAGGACGCCGGCAAGCTTTCCGGCGGCAACCAGCAGAAGGTCGTTCTTTCCAAGTGGCTGTTCGCCGACCCGGCGGTGCTGATCCTCGACGAACCCACCCGCGGCATCGACGTCGGCGCCAAGTACGAGATCTACCAGATCATCAACAAGCTCGCCGCCGACGGGCGCGGCGTGGTCGTCATCTCGTCCGAGATGCCCGAGCTGCTCGGCATCTCCGACCGCATCTACGTCATGGCCGACGGCCGCTTCGTCGCCGAGATGGCAGGCCCGGAAGCCACCCAGGAAAAGATCATGCGCGCCATCATGCGCCACGGAGCCTCGCCTCATGAGTGAGATCACCGCCCAGCCCGCCGCCACCCGCGCCAACGGCGGCTTCCTGAAGGCCAACCTGCGCCAATACGGCATGTTGCTCTCGCTGCTCGCCATCATGGCGTTCTTCGAGTTCGTCACCAACGGCATCCTGCTCAAGCCTCTAAATCTCACCAACTTGGTGCTGCAGAACAGCTACATCGTCATCATGGCGCTGGGGATGCTGCTGGTGATCGTGGCCGGGCACATCGACCTTTCGGTCGGCTCCGTGTCCGGTTTCGTTGGCGGACTGGCCGCGGTGATGATCGTGCAGTACGACGTGCCCTACGTCCTGGCCGGGCTGGTCTGCCTGGCCGTGGGCGGGCTGATCGGCGCGGCCCAAGGCTACTGGGTCGCCTACTTCAAGATCCCGTCCTTCATCGTGACGCTGGCGGGGATGCTGGTGTTCAAGGGGCTGGAGCTCGGCATCCTCGGCGGGCGCTCCGTCGGCCCGTTCCCCGTCACGTTCCAGAAGCTCGCCTCCGGCTACCTGCCCGAGTTCCTGATGGCCAACGGCTTCCGCCTCGGCTCCATGCTGATCGGCGTCGCCATCGCGGTCGGCCTCGTCTGGCTCAGCATCCGCATCCGGGCGCGGCAGCAGCACCACGCCATCGAGGTTGAGCCGCCGACGCTGTTCATCGCCAAGAACCTCCTGCTCATCGCCGTCGTCTGCGCCTTCACCTTCCTGATCGTCTCCCACCGCGGCCTGCCCAACGTGCTGCTGATCATGCTGGCGCTGATCGCGCTCTACGCGTTCGTGACCAACCGGATGACGGTGGGGCGGCAGATCTACGCCGTGGGCGGCAACGAGAAGGCGGCCAAGCTTTCGGGCATCCGGACGGAGCGGCTGACGTTCTTCACGTTCGTCAACATGGGGGTGCTGGCGGCGTTGGCCGGGCTGATCTTCGCCGCCCGGCTGAACACGGCGACGCCGAAGGCCGGGCTCGGGTTCGAGCTGGACGTGATCGCGGCGTGCTTCATCGGCGGCGCTTCGGCCTATGGCGGGGTGGGGCAGGTGACGGGGGCGGTGATCGGGGCGTTCATCATGGGGGTGATGAACAATGGGATGTCGATCCTGGGGATCGGGATCGACTACCAGCAGGTGATCAAGGGGCTGGTGCTGCTGGGGGCGGTTTGCGTGGATGTTTATAATCAGAAGCGGTGAGGGGGTTTTGGCGGCTTTGACGAAGAACTAATCCATGATGGTCTCGGGAATGCGCGCGGGCGCTGTTTATCCAAGGTCCTAATCTCACCATTGTAGATTTAGCTAAGTAGCAATCATTTATTGATTTCGATCTCCAGATCATGACCTACTTCTTTGCTGGATGTGATCAGTGATACTCTGAACAAAGAAAATGTTTTCACAATTACTGATAAGTAATTTTATGGCAGCGTTAATTGTGTTATAGTTAACTTCAAATACTAGCTTCCAATCAGCGTCAAACGGTTTGGGTGTTTCGCGAGATCCTTGCCGAAATCTTAACGCAAGGCGAGGGGACATGGGAAAAGTGATTTCACATCCGGGGAATCCAAAATCGCGAGTTGTATTGGTGTGGTAAGAGTCGGTCCAAGATCATTTTCAGCCGTTGCAGAGCCTTCGCAGCATGAGCCGAACTGATGCCCACCGCAGGAATGCCAGCGCGTTTTGGTTGAGGCACTCCCAATCCTTTGCCAGGCGTCGGCAGCGGTTCAGCCACGCGATGGTGCGTTCCACGATCCAGCGCTTGGGCAGCACGACGAACTTGCCGGTGTCGCAGCGCCGCACGATTTCGACGTTCACCTCGCGGCAGACCCGGGCCAAACCTTGCCGGAACTTCGGCCCTTGATAGCCCGCGTCGGCATAGAGCTTCAGCAAAAACGGATACAGCCCGAACAACGCCGCCATCAGCAGCACGCCACCGTCGCGGTCCTGGATATCGGCGGCATGGACGATCGCATCCATCAGCAAGCCTTGGGTGTCGACGAGGACATGCCGCTTCTTGCCTTTGATCTTCTTGCCGCCATCAAAGCCCGGCGGATCGATCCTGCGCCCCCCTTTTCGGCGCTGTTGACGCTCTGGCTGTCGATAATGGCCGCGGTCGGACTGCCCTGCCGACATGCCTGCTCACGGCAGAGCACGTAGAGCGCGTGGTGGAGCCGATCGAGCGTTCCGTCGTGCTGCCAGCGGCAGAAATAGTGGTTCACCGTGCTGCGGGGCGGCAGGTCCTTCGGGATCGCACGCCACTGGCAGCCGGTGCTCAGCACATACATCAGCCCGTTCATCACCTCGCGCTCGTCCACGGTTCGCTTGTTGCCGCCTCGCCTGGCGCGCGGAATCTGCGTCTTTGTCAGCGCCCACTCTTTGTCGGTCAGGTCGCTGGGATAGCGCAGCTTGCTGCGGTCGTAACGGACACGGTTTTCAACAGTCCACATCGACATGCTCCTGCGAATCGGGGCTGCCGTGGTGGAATCACAAACGACTCAGTGCACTCAACATGATCTTGGACCGACACTGATACCGCGACAACCTGCTCAGATAGCGTTTGAGGCTGAATACTGGAGTTCAATCGCAACAGCGATGAGAGAAATTCGACTAAATTCTCCAACGTTGCCGCAGCGTGTGAATAGTGAATATTTTCAAATGAGTTTAGCCGAAGTGCAGAAATATGCAGATGATCCGATGGGGACTTGGTTCCGCGACAAT
>CBDHCB010000001.1:0-210996 GCA_965260935.1 Acetobacteraceae bacterium | reverse complement strand
CAGCGTTCCTGAACCTGTCCTGCGCGATACGGTCGTACATTGTTTCTGATCAGAGCGAGAAGGGTGTCGCTTGACACCCTCTCTCCTTCCAGTTGCACCGCTTCGGGCGGACGGACCCTGACAGCGTCTGAGTGTCGAACTCGTTGCGCTGGGCAGTCGCTTCCACGCCAAGCGCAATGCCGCTCGCCATCGTCCCGCGGTTACCCACGATCCCATGGGGGATCCTCCCCGAATTGCTCGGCCAGGAACTCGATTATCGCCCGGGACTTCAGAGGCAGGCGGCGGTCCGGTCGGAACACGGCGTAAACCTGGCCGGCCGGCGCCGGCGCATGGTCGAGGGGCAGGGCGATCAGCGTGCCGGCTCGTATATCGGCGCCCACCAGGAAAGTCGGCTGATAGATCACGCCGAGGCCCGCGAGCGCAGCCGCACGGAGCGCGTCGCCGTTGTTGGCGCGCAGTCGTCCCGACACCGGGGCTGCGATCGCCGCGTCTGCTCCGAAGCTCCAGCGCCGGACGCCCAAGCGCTCCGACAAGGTATACCCGAGGCAGTTATGCCGGGCCAGGTCGGCGATGCTCCGCGGCGTCCCGTGCGCAGCCAGGTAGGCCGGCGACGCACAGACCACGGTCTGGCAGGGGGCAAGCCGGCGTGCGACCAGGCTAGAGTCGCGCAGCATCCCGATCCGTATCGCCAGGTCCCATCCTTCCTCGATCAGATCGACCACCCGGTCGTTGAGGCCGAGGTCGAGCTCGACGAGCGGATGTCGGGCGACGAACCGACCGAGAAGCGGCGCGATCTGCAGCGTGCCGAACGAGACCGGCATGTTCACGCGCAGCAGCCCGCGCGGCTCTGTTTGCCCGGCGGCCGCTTCCTGCTCGGCCTCCTCTATCTCGGCTAGGATACGCTGGCAGGCATCGAGGTAGCTGCGCCCCGCTTCCGTGAGGGTCAGCCGCCGGGTCGAGCGATGCAGCAGCCGTACGCCGAGCCGCGTCTCGATCGCCTCGACGTGCTTGGTGATCATGGTTTGCGACAGGTTCAGCGCGCGGCCGGCCGCGGCCAGGCTGCCGGAGGCCGCCACACGAACGAAGACGCGCATCCCGGTGACCTGATCGAGCACGTGCCGCCTCCAACTCTCGCAATGAGATGATCCAACATTTCGGCAGATTATCGGCGGCCGCGCCGTGGGCGATATGGACGTCCATCCTCAACGGAGAACACCGATGATCGACATCCGCACCGCACCTTACGCCGCCCTGCTCCTGCGCGTCAGCCTCGGCCTGATGTTCCTGGCCCACGCGGGAGTGAAGCTCTTCGTGTTCACGCCGGCCGGTACGGCAGGGTTCTTCGCCAGCCTCGGCCTGCCGCCGGTGCTGGCCTACCTCGTCATTGCCGCCGAGTTGGCAGGTGCCATGGCGCTCATCGTCGGGGCCTGGCCGCGCCTGGTGGCCTTGGCGATGACGCCCATCCTGCTCGGCGCCATCGCGACCGTGCACGGCGCCAACGGCTGGCTGTTCACCAACCCGAACGGCGGCTGGGAGTACCCGGCGTTCTGGGCCGTCGGGTTGATCGCCTTGGCGATGGTCGGCGACGGTGCCTGGGCGGTGGCGCCGACGCCCGCGTTCCGCCGTGTCTCGCAAGTCCACGTGGCCTGAACCTTTCTGAAGGAGCGCCTGCAATGCCCAACACCATGATTGGCTCCGCTTCCACCTCCCTGCCCGCGACCCGGCCGATGTCCGGAGGCGTCCGCATCGGCCACGTCCACCTGAAAGTCTCTGACCTCGAACGATCGCTCGCCTTCTACGTCGGCGTGCTGGGGTTCGAGCTGATGCAGCGCTACGGCAAGGAGGCGGCGTTCATCTCGGCCGGCGGCTACCACCACCACATCGGGCTGAACACCTGGGAAAGCCGCGGCGGTTCGCCTCCGGCGCCGGGCAACACGGGGCTGTTCCACCTGGCGATCCTCTACCCGACGCGCGCCGACCTGGCGGATGCGCTCCGGCGGCTCGCCGCGGCAGGGATCGCGCTCGATGGAGCGTCGGACCACGGCGTAAGCGAGGCGCTCTATCTATCCGATCCGGACCGCAACGGCGTCGAGCTCTACTGGGACCGCCCAGCCGCGCAATGGCCACGCGCAGCGGACGGATCGCTGACGATGTTCACCCGCCGGCTCGACGTGCAGGAGTTGCTTCGGGCAACGCCTGACGCCTGACGCTGCCTGGGGTGGCGACGCGATATCAGAACCGGCGGGTCCTGACATCCGACGAACGGGTATTTTCGGTCATCTGCCAAACAAAGCCCGTACTTATGAGACCGGGGTCATGCGAGCGGGGATGCCCTGAGCGCCGGGCACCTGGAATACCGTGCCCCACTCCCTCATGCTGAGCAGGACAGGCTCGAGCGTCCTGCCAAGCGGCGTCAGCGCATACTCCACCTTGGGCGGCACCTCGGGATAAACCGTCCGCCGCACGATGCCGTCCGCTTCCAGCTCGCGCAGTTGCAGCGTGACCATCCGCGGCGTGGCCGATGGTGTCAAACGGCACAGGGCGTTGAAGCGCAGGGTCCCGCCCAGGAGGTGGAAAAGCAGCACCGGCTTCCATACGCCGCCGATGACGGACAGCGTGGCCTCCACGGCGCAGCCCGTGCGCCCGGCGGCGCGGCGTGGGCGATGAGTGCCGACAGTTCCATCCATGATACTACCTGTTCCGGTTGTGCGTACTGCTGCACGGAGCAACATGGCCCCATGTCTTTGCCTCCTCAAGGAGCACACACATGCGCGCATACGAGCTGACCGGACGTCTGCCCCGCTTGCAGGCCGTGGACCGCCCCGGACCCGCCGCGCCCGGGCCGGGAGAAGTGGTTGTGGCGGTCCGGGCTGCCTCGTTGAACTATCGCGATCTATTGCAGGCTGGCGGCAATGCCGGGCTGGTGCCGCTGTCGGACGGGGCTGGAGTCGTAGATGCCATCGGTCCGGGCGTGCCGGAGTGGACCTTGGGCGACCGCGTCGTGGCCGGGTTCATGCCGGGTTGGGTCGACGGTCCATTGACCGCCGCCAAGAAGGCAACCGCCCTGGGCGGCGACGGCACAAACGGCATGCTGGCGCAGCATGTCGTGCTGCCCGCATCGGCCCTGGTCCGGGTGCCGGAGGACATGAGCTTCGAGCAAGCGGCCACGCTGCCCTGCGCCGGGGTGACGGCCTGGGCCGCACTGTTCGAGCGCCGGGCCGTGCAGCCCGGCGAAACCGTGCTGCTGCTGGGCACCGGCGGCGTGTCCATTTTTGCCTTGCAGCTTGCCAAGGCTGCGGGGGCGCGAGTCATTATCACCTCCAGCTCGGACGGCAAGCTCGCGCGCGCCCGGGCGCTTGGGGCGAATGAGGTCATCAACTACCGCACGACGCCGGATTGGGCGTCGGAGGTGCTGCGGCTCACTGGCGGCGAGGGTGCCGACTTGGCCGTGGACGTGGGCGGCCCCGCCACGCTGAACAGCACCTTGCAGGCGGTGCGGCTCGACGGCCGGATCTCACTCATGGGCGTGCTGACCGGGTTCAATGGCCCGGTGGACACTGCGGCCATCCTGAGCCGACGCATCACGGTGCAGGGCATCTACGTGGGGCCGGTTGCCATGCTGCATGCCCTGGTCCGGACAGGCATCGCGCCCGTGTTGGACCGAGTGTTCGAATGGGACGCGGGCGAGGCAGCGTATGAGGCGCTGTCTGGCGCGGATCATTTCGGCAAGCTGGTGGTGCGGATAGCGTGACGCGGCGTATGGGCGTCAGTGCGGCAAACAGAACCCGCGCAGAGCCGGCGCCATGCAGCGCTGCCGTCGGCCGATGAAGAGCGGTTCCGCGCCACCCGCCGTGGCCCTGCCGCGACAAGGGCGATTCGCCTCCTCGCAATGCTACACGAGATGCGCCCGACGACGACGCCGGTGACGGCACCGCATTGACGCGACGGAGCGGACGAGCGGCAGGCTCATGGTGCTTTGGCCGCGAGCGGACGGTCCGTTTCGGAACAGCTGAGCGGGAGAAGCGGACATTGATCACTGCCTGCGAGCCGCCAGTTTCTATGGCCGTTCTTTGCGCCGGTACGTGTTGGCATTGCCGCACTCGCCTCCGAAGCTCTCACCCAGCCATGCCAATGCGGACGGCTAACTGCCCACCCTTGTCGTACTGTGCCGGCCCGGTGTAGCGGAGCCGAACCACTCACGGGACCGGCTATCAACGGAGGCACCGATGTTCAACCACATCATGCTCGGCAGCAACGACCTCGATCGATCCAAGGCCTTCTACGACGCTACCCTCGGCGCCATGGGAGGCAGTCCCGGGAACATGGATCCGGCCGGCCGCCTGGTTTACGCGCACCGCGGCGGGCGGCTGATGCTCAGCAAGCCGATCGACGGTGCCGCAGCATGCGGCGCGAACGGCGGCACGATCGGCTTTAAGGTCGAGAGCACCGCGGAGGGCGACGCCTGGCACAAGGCTGGAGTCGAGAACGGCGGCACCGCCATCGAGGATGCGCCGGGCCTGCGCGCCAACGGCGTCTATCTCGCCTACCTCCGCGACCCTGACGGCAACAAGCTCTGCGTAGTCCACCGTCCCGCCTGAACTGCGAACAGTGCGACGCGGTCAGGCCGCGTCGCACCCACCTAAAAGCAGGCGTTTGTAGAAAACAGGCTGCGGACCGCGCCTGGCCGAAAGCAGCAGGTCCGCTTTCGAGTGGGACGTCTGGGAAAGCGGCCGTTAGGGGGCGGGCCTTCCTAAGGCTGCTTGTCTTCGAGCGAGGTATGAGGGTCGAGCATCAGCATCCCTGTCGACCGAAGGCCACAGGCCACGAACAACGAACCCTGCGGGCGATAAATCCTCCGGCCTTATGGCCGCGGGGATGGTTCGCCGCCGTCACGACGCGCAGGAAGCCTACACCTGCTTCCGCTTCCATCCGGGCGACGGTCGGCCGGGACAGGAGGAACGCTGCCCCGGATGCACAGGTGCGCGCCTCGGGATGGCTCATCGTCCAACGATGATACCAGTGGATCCATCGGGCGATTGCACGGCCTTCGTGGCGGAACCAGATCCCGTCCGCCTCGTACTCCACTTCAATGGGCTCGTGGCGAACGGGCAGGACGGGAACTACGCCGCAGCGATCGATCACGTCTAGGTGCCACCGACCCGGGAATGGGTAGGCTCTGGCGTTGGTGACCAAAAGCTCTTCGGATGAACGGAAGGACGCTTGGTGCCGGGAGATTGGATAATGCAGACGCTGGGGAAGCAATGCGTCGCCATCTCCGCCTACCTCCAAGCCCGATGCCGCCGGCAACTCCGGGCCCTGCGGGAGGGGGCCGGCCGTCCATGCCGAATTGACTTCAGCCATGATCCAGCGGTCGTCCGACTGGTGAACCAGGGCCGATGCGGCTGCGACGATCCATTCGTCGTCGTCATCCCGTAGCTGTCTTGGATCGTCCGCCGCAATCGCGTCGAGCCAAGCGTCGGCCGTCGGATCATCATCGAAGCACGGCCAGCCGGCCGGGGGCATACCAGGACGTACCAAGGCAAGGCGTAGGTGCGCCGGTCGCGCGAAACTGGCCGCGTGTTCCGCGAGGGCCAGGGGCATGTCGCGCAGCGCCACGCCGAAGTGGATCGCTCGCAGGTAGGCAGACAGGTAGAGCGCGGAGGTCGCGCTCTCGTGCTGGCTAAGATGCTTATCGTCGCTGTCGAAGAAGTAGCTGAAATCAGCGTCCGGCAGGCCCGTTCGACGTTTAAGTTCAGCATATTCCCACGCGTACTGACGAAGGAGGAACGGCTCCGAGGTCCAGTGATCGGCATCTCGGAGCACCCTTAGGTAGATTGGCGCCAGATGCCTCGACGACCAGAGCGCGAAGTGTTCGGGCGGTTCGAAGTCGCGCGGCGGCTCCCGACTGTGGGCGTTTAGCCAGGGGCGGAAGGCGGGCCTGCGACCGAATATTTCGCCGGCAAGCATGTCGAGCAGGATCGACGGCCGTCCCGCCCGTGTGAAGGTCGACAGATCGGTCCAGAGCCGTGGTCCTGAGAGGCCGATCGGGATAGCGGCATCGATGCAGCAAGACTCCAGAGGACGACGGGAAAACCAGTCGAGATATAGGGACCGCAGTGCGCCATCGCCGTCCCGAGCCAGGAGAGCACCGATCTCACGTGCCGCGAGCAACCGAACCAAGCGGGCTGGAGCGTCCAAGCGGGTGAGGAGCAAGCGAAACGCGAGGGCGTCCGACATCATGCCGTGACGACCCACGGGACGTCCGGGATCGGCTGGCTGGCCAGTTCCCGGAGATGGCTGTCTAGCATGGATCGGGTGAGCGCCCCCGCGAGATCAGGCCGGCCGACGAGGAGAAAGAACTCGACCCACAGGTCGCTGCCGATCGAGAGCCAATCATTCAGGCGGCTGTCGTCGCTCGCGGAGGTTCGTCGGATGAAGTCCTCCCAGCGCTCCGGGTAGACCTCCGCCACCCGCCGCAGGCGACGCAACGCCTCCTCCCGACCTGACCACCACGTCCCCCAACCGCGCCTCAAGATATGCGCATGCACGAATAGGGGGTACGCGCCCTCCTTCCCGAAGACGCGGAGAGCGACGTCGCAAGCGACGTCGAGCCCCCTTTCGGCGGGATAGCGGTGTCTCGTGAGCCGGGTCCGTTCCACCAGGGTGGAAACAGCCTCGTTGCCCCTCCCCATGCGCTCCCAGTGCCTTAACCAGGCTCCGATGGCTGCATCCCGGCGATCGTAGTCGGAACCGAAGCCGTCGATCTCGTCGAGAAACCTCTCCAATGCGTCCGGCGGGTATTCGCCGAGCCAGGGGACCTCGGGATTGAGCGTGGGAGCATCCTCCGACGACCTTCCGGAGTACCCATCCCTTCTGTAGCTCGCGAGGGGCATGCCGCCCGTCACCGTCAACTGTCTCGAAAGAGCATCCCCGATACCGGGCTCACCCTTCTCAGCTCTGGCTTCCAGCGCCTTCAACTCGGATCGAAAAACCAATGTCGCGAAGAGAGCCGACGCGACCTTCGAGTCGGACGGGACCACCCAAAGGGCCTTCTTGAGTGAATCGTCGAGATCGCTCCATCTTGCATGCGCCGCCTCCTCCTCGCACAAGGAGACGAGCCACTCCGGCTGATGCTCGGCAAGGAGTTCAGCGAAGTGCCCCCGCGTATGCCGTGTCTCGTCGCCGTCCGTGTAGGTCCTGATCGCCATGACCGATGGCGCGATCTCCGCGATCCATCCCCGGGCTTCCGTTAGTCTAGCACGGAGGCAGGCCTCGATCGCGTAGAGCAGCTCAAAAATGGCTGGATCCTTCCGGTAGCCGTAGCCGAGTACGCACCCGGCCGCACTCCGCAATGCTCTCGCCCCTTCGGCGTCGAGCCCATGAAAGATCGCATAGCGGGCGAGGTCGAGGTATTCAGTCGATCGCTCGTCGAACTGGGTCACCTTCCGGTCGAGAGCCTCGAGGTCCTTTTCTATCTCGTGCCGAGCTATGTCCGATGCGAACAGGCGAATGCCTCTAGCGAAAAGAGATCGGCTTGCAGCTCTCGCCCCCGTTGCACGATCGTCCGGGGAATCCAGCAGCGCGACACCGACACTCGGGGCCAAGCCTCCAGCGTGCCGAAGAAGTTCCAAATCCGCCCCGATGGCGGCGACCGCCTGCCGAAAGACGCTCTCGTCCTGGCGTTCCTCAAAGCGAGCATTCCGTGGCGGAGGCAACACATCTAACGTTGCACGTAACGTTGCACGGAGAAATGGTTCGAGACCCGGGCACTTCCCTTTCCCAATCGCCTCGACTGAAGCCAGCGCCTGCTCCTCGAGCCATGCGATGGCACCGGTGAGCCACGCCCGCCCTTCCAGCGGACCTTCGCGACGAGGGCTGAACGGGCCTGCCGAGATTAGGCCGGTGGCAACAATGCCGAAGAACAGGGCATGAAGGTATGCGGGTATGCCGCTCCGGGAATGGAAGCGATCGCGCATGTCGGGCCGGGGTGGGTCGGACGCCGACAGCACGCGTCGGACGCCCGTCCGTTTCACTACCGACCAGCACGTCCCGAGCGGGTGGTCGAATACAACGCCGAGATCCGGACGTGTTCGAGGGTCCACCCCTTCGACCATGCCGAGACGAATGATGGCGAGCAGGATGATGGACCGGCGGAAGCCTTTGAGATTCCGATCCCCCGCGAGCCGAACCAAGCGCTCGAAATCCTTCTGGACTACCAGCTCGTCGACGAATGCCTGGAAGATTGCCGCACCCCCGGCCGCTCGCACGTAGCGAACGACCCGAGAATCGTCGAAGCCGGTGATGTTGGCAGCCGATATCGCGACCAGCCTGGGAAGATCCTGGTCCGGTGCCGAGCGTCCCGAACCGAATTCGGCCTGATGCCGCAGGCGATCGTTCAATTCGTCGAAGATCGCGACGCAGACGTCGTTCTACTCGCCCCGGAATATGCGCGCCACGGCCACCAGCTCCGGGGATTCTGCCGCTCGCAAGTCGCCGACCGCCTGGGAGCAGGACCAGCGGTCGCCGGACAGGCGCAACGCCGTCTCGAGAAACGGCGCGAACTCCTGAAGCTGGAACTTCCCTCCGTTCAGCAGGCGTACCCGCAGGGAGCGCAGCTCGACCACCCGCGGGTAGGCACCCTTCCCGAATGCTGCTCGCTCCGCCGCATTGATAACGCGTTCGATCTCCTTCCCGGGGCGGGCCCGGCAGAGGGCGTCCATGACCCACTCCCGCGTAGGCCCGGCGACGAGTTCCTCGGGTGCACCAAGCCGCGCCTGCATGATCCAGAGCCAACCCCAACGCCACGCGTCCCCCGGATCCCGACCCTTGAGCCAAGCGACGATGCGGGGCAGGAGCCTGCCTTCGGCCTCGGCGTGATCGGCGCGGGCCCGCACCCACGCGATTAGGCTTTCGTGGAAGGGCTGAGTGCCGGTCCGTCGTGTCGCCGTGAGGTGGGCGATCTCGCTCCACGCGCGGACGGACGCCGTGCCCCCGAGGCATTCGATCACCCCGTTTCGGGGCCAGGAGAACCCCGCCACTGCCATGACGTGGATCATCTCCCGCGCGTCGGGGCCGAGTCCGGTCCAGAGGCTTCCGTAGTAGCGCCGGATGTCGCCGTCGGGACACAGCGGAAGGGAGCGCACGTCGTGGGGGAACACGGGACTATGACGCTGCACAAGCGCCTCGAAGGAGTAGACGAGGTGCAGGGGATGTCCGCCCGTGATCTCTTCGAATGCCTCTGCGATCCCCGTCAGGGCGTCCGCGCGATCCCAGTTCTCCGGGGGAAGCAGACGCCCGGCATCGGCTTGGTGCTCCACCCACCGGCGTACCGCAGTCGGCCCCATCTGGGGCAGAGTGAGCCAACCCTCCCTCGGCTCGGTAGCGAGCAATCGCGGGGGCAGATGGCTATCCTCCACCGGCTGGGTGCCGGCGACGACCGAAACCCCGGGCGGGGGTGGTAGGAGAATGTTGAAAAGGTGGACGAGTTGGCGGTTCTCCCCGGTGTCGCGCCAGACGTGGTCGAGGCCATCCACGATCACGACGAGGGTCTTGCCCGCCGCAAGAGCCAGCCGACCCCTCAAGACTCCCCTCATTCTCAGATTGCACCGAACATTCCGCTGAACACCGGTTGTGCTCCCAGCATTTGGGCGAACTGTTCGGCCAAGGGCCGTAGGCGATGGTCTGGCATGGTGGGGATGAGTTCGTAGAGCATGCTGCCCTGACGGAACAGCGAGTGGGTGCGTCGCGTGCTGGTGTTGGACTTGAGGTGCCGGTCATAGCCGAGCGCCTCGCCTGCCGTGCCGAGCAGGGTCAGCAGCACGACCGCGAACGCGTTGACCAGCCACAGGCGGTCGCGCCGGTCGGGGGTGCTGACGTGCACCGCGCCCATGCCCATGCCGAAGCGCAGGTCCTTGGCGTCGCGGAACGCGCCCTCGATGCCCCAACGTTTGCCGTATAGGTTGATCAGCTCCCGTGAAGTTTCGTTAGTGACGCTGGCGGCCAGGCACCAGGGCTGCTTCATGTCCTTCGCTTGCACGCACACCACGGTGGCAACCGGACAGCCTGCGGCGGTGACCGTGGCGCCGCGCAGCACGCGCGCGCGTCCGCCTGCTCCGACCCACCCGGCCGCCGGCCGTGCCTCGCCGTCGGCGGCGGTCACCTTGATGTTGCCCCGGAACCGGATGACGAAGTCGAACTCCAGCTCCTCGGTCAGCATCCGGTAGAGCTTCTGGTCGCCGAAGCCGCGGTCGGCCACGATGCGCACGCGGACACCGGCGGGCAGCACCTCGGCCAGGCGCATCAGCACCCGATCCTCGTGATCGTTGCGCCGGTCCTTCAGCGTGGCCGTGTCGACCGTCAGCCACACCAGCGGCGTCGCCCGCCCGTGGCGGCACAGCAGCGACAGCATGATCGTCGCCTGGCCGTCGGCGTCGAAGTCGGTCCAGTCCATCGCAACCGTGATGCTGGACCGGCTCCCCACGACGTAGGGCACCCAGTGGACCAGCAAGGCATCGACGTCGATGCCCGGGTTGGACAGCAGCCGGTCCACCTGCTTGATGGAATGCTTGGTCAGGCGTCCGCGGGCCAGTGCCAGGCCCTGGCCGATCATGGCGACCGCGAGAGACGCAGACTCGATCACCCCTATGGTGGCTCCTGCCAGCGAAAGCACGCGCTTGGCATGCAGGTCGTCCGCGAACAGCGTCTTGAGAAAGCAGTGGACGCCCTCGAACGAGAGTGGCTTCTTGGTCGGCATCGTCCAGCCCCATGCATCGGATTGCAGGGCCTGAAACCGCGTCCCGGCCCCGCTTGCAAGGCCGCTTAGCCGCTTGTCACCGCCCGTGCGTCAGGCAATCCAGCCCGAACCGGCGTGCGATCCCCGACCGTCTCCATCATTGAAGCGAAATGAGGGGAGGCATGAGAGCCGACCCGCCTCCTCCAGTGTCCCGCGCAGTCGGTCCTCGTCGCGCGGATCCCGGACGCTGAGCTCCGGGTAGAGGCGTACCATCTGGTGGACGAGCGAGTAGGATGCCTCGACGTATCGGGACCGCCCCAGGCCGTCGGAAAGCGAGAGGAAATAGTGATGTCGGACGACCGGCCATGAATCCTCTGCCAGTTCCTGCGCGACATGCGAGAGGTAGGTGCTCTTCCCCCGGCCGGGAGGACCGGCCAGGACGGTCGTGCCGGGCTGCTCGGCGCGCTCCCGGAAGAGGCGATGGAAGTCGTCATCCGGGGGTGCGTAGTCCTGCGGGACGCGGAAGTCCTGCGAGAGAGGTTTCGGCCAACGGGTCGAGAAAAGGGCCTTCAGATCGTCGTGGCGGATGTGACCGCCCGCCCGCGGCCGACCCGCCGAGATGGACCAGGTGCGCACCGCCGACCGCAGACGCTCCCACCCATCGTCGTCCGTGTATTCCGGCACGACGCGATCGCGGAGGGTTCTCTCGAGATCGTCCAGGCAGGGCTGCGAATGCTCAAACCGGAATGCCGCGAAGAAGGTCCGCGCATCCTCCTCCGAGCCGATCTCCGAGATTAGCCTCGCCCAGTCAGCTGGCAGCACCTTGTCGGGCTGCAGGAGCCCGCTTTCGATGGCCCCGGAGAGTGTGGCGTCCGGCCGTCGGTTCGTCAGCAGGGCCGCGTCGACCCGACGCCCTCGGCGCACGGCATCAAGGAGTCGATCCGACCACTTCCGGAGGCTCGACGTCCCCTTCTTTCGCTTGGCCAGGAGCCAGTCCACCGAGAGTTCGAGGTCTTCCCGCCCGGGGTCCACGGTGAATTTCACCTGGCGCAGCAGGAGAACCCCGTCTTTCCCGCGAAGGGCGACCACGTCGTCCAAACCTCCGAGCCTCTCGCCGTCTACCGCCGACTCGCTGTCGAGGGCGACCCACTCGAAGAGGTCCGGTTCCTGGAAGAGGTCGAGGAGGAAGCCGATGCCGAGGAGGTCCTGGTACTCGAAGCCCGCTCGGGTGATCTGGGTCGGGTTGAACGGATTACCCGTCATGGTTCTCGCGAAGAAATCGGGCGCATTCTAAGTGTCTGGTCGAGATCATGCTGAGCGAAATCAACTGGTTAAGCATGTATAGATCATGATGTTCGGGTCAAAAACGAGTAAAATTGAGTGATTTCAACGGCTATCTGAATCCATCATGCTTGTAAGTGACTCAAAAGGCTCAGAATGATCTCGACCAGACACTAAGGAAATCCGTCGGGACGATCTACTCTCGCGTCATGGGCTGGCAACGGCCCGGTGCCGGATAAGCGCAACGCCCAGAGGCGCGACCTCAGCAATCACGACGGCCAAAGCTGTCTTCCTGACGTACTCCTGCTAACCACGAACTCGGCCATCGGCAGCCTTTATTGTCACGGCCGCTTTCCAGAAGGCGATGACGTCATGTGGATGGCTGCTATGCGGCGCATACCGGACGAGCGCCTGGGCACCTTGCGCCGGTGTGTCCGCACCGCCTGTCACGCGACGCCCCACACGGCCAGTTCCTCCAGCCGCAGGCCTGCCTCCGCCCGTTCCCCGGCCGGCCGACCCAGCACATGGACCGGCAGCGCCGCCCCGGCCGCCGCCTCCCACCCGGTCCCGGGCGTCCCCTGGTGCGCGAACGCCGCCCAGGCGCGCAGCACGGAGACCGACAGCGCCGCCGCATCCAGCCCGACGCCCACCTTGGGCGCGAAGAACGGGTCGGCATAGGTGCCAAAGGCGAACGGGATTTCCGCCGTATGCGGCACGCCATGCGCGGGCGGGGCCAGGGGATGCGCGAACTCATACAGGAACGTGGGCCCACCCGCGGCGGCGTGGCGGGCGGCGGCGGTGCGGGCGCGCAGGCGGAACACGATGTCCGTGTCGGCCGCGATCCACAGCGCGAGCGGCGAGTCCGGGTCGCCACGACCCCGCGCCGCAACCTCATAGGCGGCCACCACACGCTCCGGGGCGATGCCGGAGGCTTCCGGCCGGTAGATCGCTGCCAAGTCGCGCACCATCGCCACCAGTTGCGCCCGGTCGCTGGGCGGTTGCAGGCCGGGAACGCGGGCGCCGTCCGGGCCGACCAGGTCGTACCAGAACGTCGCCTCCGTCCGCGTGGCGCCGATCAGCAACGGGATCGCGGGTAAGGTGGCGTCCCGTGGCCAGGCGCGCAGCACGGTGTCGTCCAGCACCGGCAGCACCGGCGGGCGGCCGAGGCTGCGGACCATGGCGGGGTCGCGGGCGAGTTGCAGCTCCGCCGCATGCAGCGCGATGGCGGGGATGCGGCGCAGGCCCGGCATGTCGGTGTCCAGGCGCCGGGCCAGGGCTTCGGCGTATGCGGCGGCGGTCGCCACTTCCGGGAAGCCAGGGGCACCGTGCAGCGACCCGCTCTCGACGATGGCCTTGTGCAGCAGCCCGGCGTGCCGCGCGTCCCCGGCGATGGACATGGTGGACGAGCCGCCGGCCGATTGCCCGAACAGGGTGACGTTGCCCCCGTCGCCCCCGAACGCCGCGATGTTGGCCTGCACCCAGCGCAGCGCCAGCACCTGGTCCTGCATCCCCCCAGTTCGCGAAGGCCCCGGTTTCGCCGTCCGCCAGCGCGGGGTGCGCGAGCCAGCCGAGCGCCCCCAGCCGGTAGTTGACGGTGACGACGACAACCTTGCCCTCCCGCGCCAGCGCCGCGCCGATGATTCCTGCGGCGTCCCCTCGTCCCGTGCGCCAGGCGCCGCCGTGCAGCCACACCATGACGGGATGCCGCCCAGTGAGGTCGGGCGTCCACACGTTGAGCACCAGGCAGTCCTCGTCCTGGCGCGGCACCGGCTCATACAGCCAGGCCGCGGCGCCGCCGAGCGTCTGGATGGACGCCGCACCACTCTGCGTGCCGTCGTGCGGCTCCGTCCAGCGCGGGGCCGGGCGGGGCGAGGCATAGCGCAACGGGCCAGTGGGCGGCACGGCGTAGGGCAGGCCGAGGAACGCCGTCACCCCGCCCGAAGCCACGCCGCGCACGGACCCGCACGGCGGGTCCAGCGCCGCGGCCCGCGCGCCGGGCGCCGCGACCAGCGTGCCCGCGGCGGCGGCCAGGAGCGGGCGGCGCTTGATCGGGTGGCTCGACATAACCTCTCCTGGCAGCGCGTGCATCCCAAAGCCTAGCCCAGCACGCGATCAAGTCACTACCGGCCAGGCCGAACCAACCTCGCCCGATCCCGTGCCCACCCACTCAGGTCAAGGGCGCCAAGGCAGCAAGGAGAAGCGCCGCAAGCCCGTGATTGCGAGGGTAAGGGGGCCATACCACAAGTCATTCCCGTGCGTCGGTGTCCGACCCTTCCCTCGGACACCCGCAGGCTTCCAACGATGAAAAGTTGAACGTGGGTCAGCCGTGGAGTGGTTCCTCGGCTTCGTCCGAACCCCGACGAGCAAGCGCCCGTTCGATGGCAAGCAGGTCCACCGGCGCGAGCGGGCGCGGGGTGCCGGCCTGCGCTTCCCGCCGTGGCGTTTGCGAGCTGTCGAGGGTCAGGATGCGCGGGAACGCCACCCGGTCAAGCACCCCGTGCCCGGGCGCCCACACCCAGCCCTCGCCGCGCCGGAGCCGGGGCAGGGCGGCCAGAATGCGCCGGCTTTCGCCGCGGTCTGCCTGACCCTCGATCCAGCGGCCCACCGCCGTCCGGTCTTGGCTGGAGGTGAGCTTCATGGATACGAGCGCGTCGGCCTGGCTCAGCACGTCCTTGTGCAGCACCGCAGGCCTTTGCGTGATCAACCATGGCACGAAGCCCCGCACCCGGCCGCGGCGGACGATCTCCTCGACTCGGCCCAGCAGCTCCATGCCGTCCGGCTGGGTGCGCTGCGGCGCCCACAGGTCCGCCTCGTCCAGCACCAAGTGCAGCGGCTCCGTGTTGGCGGCGTAGAGCGCCTCGGTAAACTCGGTCACGAAGGCACGCCGGCCTGCGGCGCTGCCGAAGTCCGAGACGTCCACCACGCACGCCATCGGCTGCGTGCCGACCAGGCGGCCGAGGGCAGCCCCTATGCCGGGGTCAAGCGGCACGTCGGCGTGGGCGCCCCCGAACACCACGACGGGAAAGGGCGCCTCTGCCCCGTCCGCGCCGCGGCCCAGCCCCCACCATACCCCGAGCGGATCCACGACGCACACCCGGCCGCCGCCGGCCATCACGCGCTCGATCAGGCCCTTGGCGGCGTAGGTCTTGCCCGACCCGGACGTGCCCACGATGGCCAAGCGGTCGTCCAGGGCGGACGGGGGCAGGACGCCGACAACCCGGTTCGCGGCCGTCCCGTTCTTCGCCGAGCGCTCACCCGGGGCCGATCCTGACGCCTCGGCCCGCCGAGCGGCCAGCAAGCGGCTGATCGTGGCCGAGCTGACATTGTGCTTTCTGGCAACCGCCGCAGCTTTGTGACCGGATCGCACAGCCTCGACCACCTCCGCTTGCGCCTTGAGCGACAGCTTGGGCGGCCGGCCACCCGCCCCACGCCGACGGGCAGCGACGCCGCCGGGATCGGTCTGGCCATCATCTGTTGCTGGGCCCGCCTGGAACGGAGGTGCGGGAACATCGAGAGCCTCCGCCAGGCTGCAAAGGCCAGCGCCGGCCGCGGTGAGCCGTTGTACCTGCCGCACGACATCGGACATGGAGCAGCCCAGGCTGTCCAGCTGCGGGACCACTACGACGTCGCCCGGACGAACGCGCGCGAGCAGGGCGCGCAGTTCGGGCTGTTCGTCGCCCTCTGCGCCCAGCTGCTCCTCCATAAGCTGCTCGCACCCCGCTTCGGCCAGCGCCCGGCGGTGGGCTGCGGCACTGGCGTCGTCGGGACCGACCCGGAAATAGCCGATCAGCACGGGCGGGCGCCGTACATCCCTGCCGAACAAGCCTCGGCTTCGTGCGGGCAAGGAAAGTGAAGCGGAGCCGTGCGCCTGTCCAAGGCACGTTGGCCGCCAGCCTGGTGGCGAAGTTCATCGAGAACAGCGCGTGCGAACATTGCAAAACTCATAATTGGCAGAACTCAGGCTCACTTCACTGATATTGCGGAATTTATATCATCCATAATCCTTATGCAAAGCCAGCCAGTTTTGCAACGGTCACCCAGCCGCGCGCGCCTCGGCCGCGCCGACGCGGGCCGAACTGAGGTTTGGGAGCCTGTCAGCAGGCCAAACGGTGGCTTGCTACGCTGCCAGAGACAGGGCAGGGGGCCTCGCTTGGTGCTGCTCGCTGTTGCGCGTTCGGGCATGCGCAGCTACTTTCCTTGGCAGCATTGCCGGAAATTGTCATTTCCGGAGGACCTCGGGGCGGAGCAGGAGCGCGCGGTGAGCGGCAGCAACCACCATGAGAAGAGCCGGCCAGCGACGGGCCGGGAGGTCGCAGTCCCGGACGGAACGCGCGGCGTCGCGCTCTTCACGCCCGAGCAGGTCCAGGCCGCCCGCGACTACGTCGATGCCTCGCGCGCCGCGTCCACCCGGGCCAAATACCTCCAACACTGGGCCGCCTTCGGCACGTGGTGCTGCGAGCAGGGCCATCGGGCGCTCCCGGCGGATCCGGCGGTCGTCGCCATCCACCTGTCCGGCCTCGCTACCGCCGGCCTCGCCCCACAGACACTGGCGCTCCGGGTGGCCGCCATTGGTCACGCGCACCGGCAGGCCGGAGAAGCCCTCCCGCACAAGATCCGTGGCGGTACGGTGATCCTCGACATCCTGGCCGGCGCTCGCCGCCGGTGGGGCAGGCCGCCGGACCGTAAGGCCGCGGCAGACGGCGACGTGATCTGGTCCATGCTGCACGCGATCAAGAGCGACACCCTGAAGGCCGTGCGCGACCGGGCGCTGCTGTCCTTCGGCATGGTGTCCTGCATGCGCCGATCCGAGATCACCGCGCTCGACGTGCCGGACATCGTGCGCACGCCGGAGGGCCTGCGCGTCACGATCCGCCGTTCGAAGGGCGACCAGGAAGGCGCCGGCGCCATCATCGCGATCCCCGCCGGCCGCCGCCTCATGCCGGTGCAGCATCTGGAAACCTGGCTGGAGCGCGCCGCCGTCACCGAAGGCCCGCTGTTCCGGCGCCTGTCGCAGTGCGGGACACGGGTGCTGGCGGACCGCATGTCGGACCGTTCGGTAGCGGAGATCGTGAAGGCGCGGGCGAAGGCGGCCGGGCTGGATCCCGCCGCGTTCGCCGGCCACTCGCTGCGAGCCGGCTTCCTGACCAGCGCCGCCCAGGCCGGGGCGACGATCTGGAAGATGCAGGAGCAGAGCCGCCACAAGAGCCTGAACGTGCTCTCGGGCTACGTGCGCTCGGCCAAGCTGTTCGAGGACCACGCGGGGAGGGGCTTCGCCTGACGCCAGGAAACAGGAACGAAAGTGTCCCGGTCAGCATCGAGGATCGTTGCCCGCGGTTGCAGGCCGATCACCCTCCCAATACGAATTGCACCCGCAGCAACACGTCATCCAGCACGGGGCCGTCTCCAACGGTGCGCAGAACCTGGGTTTGGTCAACGCCTCATTGCCGCTCGCGCCAGGAAGGTCTCACAACTAGACGCGTTGTCAGGTCGCGGCGTGCGGACGCCGCGTTGCGGCGGCACTCGACATCCGTGGCAGGCGCGTCGGGTGCTCGTCCGCGCTGCAACTGCCACACCTGGTCGGGGCGCGTGATATCGGATGACAATTCAGCTGGACCTGCCTCCCGGCCGGTACAACCCTGCCCCGGAACCTAACCGACCCGACATTCATCGCGGATGTCCGCCTGTTTGAGGAGCCGATCCATAGTCATGCCGTTGAGTGATCAAGAACTGAAGGACCTCTACAACGACGCTTTCCGTTCCTACCGAGACGAGGACTGGGCAGTCGGATGGAGGTCGGAGTACAAGGCGTATGTCGAGCGCATCCAGAATGCCAACCGCGCGACATGGCTCGACCCGTCATTCCAGCGCGCGTTGTGGGACACCAATCCTGTATCCAGCATCGGACCGGGCAACGCTGTCACCGTGACGGGAGCCTACACGGACGAGGCTCTGGCTTCCCGGCTCCTCGACATCCGGAACGCACCCAAGGAAGGGGGCTTCGCAGCGCGAGGCCTCGCGCTTCAAGGATACTACGACGAAATCCTGGCGCGGGTTCATGGGACCCATTCCAAGAAAAGGCCGAAGGCGCGGCTGGTTCGCGTTCTCGCGTCCATGTTCCCGCACGACATGACCTGCTTGATGGATGCCGGGCGAGTCTGGAACGTGCACCGGCTCATTGGCGCACCGCGGCTCGAGGGCGACTTCATTGCTCAGCACGTGGCGCTGCGCCACCGCATCCGAGAAGCGGTCGGGAAGCCAGACGGTCTCGCGGACGAGATCGATCAGTCCGTCTTCGCCTGGTTCCTATGGGACACCGAGGCCAAGCGGCTAGACGAAGGCGCGGTCACGATCAAGGATGACCGCCCGAAGAAGTCTCATGACATCCCATTGCTGTCGCTGCTCCCGGCGAGTGCGCAGCGGCGGAGCTTGACCGTCGTGCGAGACAACGTGAGCCTGCTCGTCGCGATCGTTCGGGAAGCCGAGCAGGGCATCGGCCGCGACGACCTGATCAGCGTGATCCTGACCGAAGCGAGCCACCTCAACGCCAGCAGCGCCGGGAACATCATCTCGCAAGCGCAGGGCGGCCTCGGCCTGATCCATCTAGAGAACGGTGCCTATCGCCCTACAGAGCGCGGGCTCGAGTTGCTTACCGCATCCGACCCGGCCGAAGTGCTGCGGGCGCCACTGATTGGGCGTGTTTTCGGCATGGGCCATCTCCTGCGCATCCTGGCCGGAAAACCGGAAGGGGTTGGCCATACCGCGATGGCACAACGGCTCCAGGCGCTCGTGCCGACATGGACCACGACACAGCCCGGCTCTTCCATCATCGCCTGGGCCAAGCTGGCAGGTCTCGTGCGTGCGGAGATCGCCGGGGATGTCGCGCGCCTCACGCTCACCGAGGACGGCGTAGCATACGCTGCCGCGCTTCCCGATGACTTCGAGGTGCATTGGCGGATCACCGCGCCTTCGGAGATCGAGGCGCCGGGCGAGGTCGTGGTGGTTCCGAGTCTATCGGATGAGCGGTATGATGTTGACTCAATCGTGGCCGAAGGGTGCTTTCTGGAACGCGAGGCGATCGCCGATGCGCTCGCCCTCCTCGGGCGGAAGAAGAACCTCGTTCTGCAGGGACCGCCCGGGACGGGCAAGACGTGGCTCGCCAAGCGGCTGGGCTACGCGTTGATCGGTGCCAGGGACCCGTCCCGCCTGATGGCGGTGCAGTTCCAACCCTCGCTCTCCTACGAGGATTTCGTGCGCGGATGGCGTCCGGACGGGACCGGCGGCCTCAAGCTTTCCGACGGCGCCTTCCTCGAAGCGGTGGCGATGGCGAACGCCGAGCCGAGCCGCCCGTTCGTGCTGGTGATCGAAGAGATCAACCGCGGCAACCCGGCACAGATCCTCGGCGAGCTGCTGACACTTCTCGAGACCGACAAGCGCGTCGCGTCCGAGGCCCTCCGCCTGACCTACCCCCGCACGGTGGACGAACGGGTCCACGTGCCGGCGAACCTCTACGTGGTCGGCACCATGAACCTCGCCGACCGCTCGCTCGCGCTGGTCGATCTCGCGCTGCGCCGCCGCTTCGCCTTCGTCACGCTGCTGCCGGCGCTCGGCCACGCTTGGCGCGACTGGTGCCGCACGCGGCGGCATGCACCGGACGCGGTCATGGACGCGATCGCCCTACGCATGCAAGCCCTCAATGCGGACATCGCCGCTGACCGTGCCCTCGGCCCCCAGTTCCAGATCGGCCATAGCTTCGTTACGCCGCCCGAGACGCTGACGAGCGCCCCGCTTCAGGCCTGGCGCGCCTGGTATGCTGATGTAGTCGCAACCGAGATCGCCCCGCTTCTGGCCGAGTACTGGTACGACGACCGGGAGCGTGCGGCGGCACAGGCCCGAGCACTTGAACTCGCGCCGTGAGCGTCGCGATCGGGTCAGGGCCGGAGGCGTTCGGCGCGAGTGCGCCCTGGCGCAGCGAAGCCGGCATCCCGATCCGCAGCCTCTGGGTGCTGCTCGTCTACGCCTCCGATCTGGCCGCATTCCGCGATGCCTTTGATGCTGAGCCGGATGAGGGTGCTGAGCTGCCGGATGTGCTGGCGCGTCTCTTGGCGATGGTGGTGGAGCGCCGTTTGCGTCGCAACCTGTCGCGCGCCTACCAGCCGCGCCAAGCGGTCCTCACCCGCGTGCGCGGCCGCCTGGACTGGTTCGAGACACTTTCCGGCATGCACCTCGAGCGCGGTCGCGTCGTCTGCCGCTACGAGGATCTCACGTTCGACACGCCGCGCAACCGGCTGGTCAGGGTCGCGCTCGAAACCATGGCCGCGCGGGGCGGCCACGGCGATACGGCCGCGAGCTGTCGGCAGCTTGCTCGCACGCTCGCGCTGCTGGGTGTCGCGCCGGTCCGGCCCAGCCGAGAGGAGATGGTGCGTGACCGCATCAGCGGGCATCAGGCGGACGACCGCCTCATGGTCGCCGTCGCTCGGCTGGCCCTCGACCTCGTGTTGCCGAGCGAGACGGCAGGCGACGTGCGCGTGACGCGTCTTGAGCACGATGAAACGCTTCTGCGCCGCATCTTCGAGAAGGCCGTCGCGGGGTTCTATCGCCACGAGTTGCAAGGCAGGGACGGCTGGCAAGTGCGGCCGCAGGCTTGGCTCGGCTGGGATCCGAAGGTGCCCTCTGATGGAGCACTCGCCCTGCTGCCCGCGATGAGGCCGGACCTGACGCTTGAGCGTGCGCCCAATTGCCGCATCGTGCTGGATACTAAGTTCGCCGCTGTCCTGACGCCCCGCCGACACGGCGGGGAGAGCTTCAAGAGCGCTCACATTTACCAGCTCTACGCCTACTTGCGCTCGCAGGCCGGGTGCGGCAATCCGTTTGGGGACGGGGCGGAGGGCGTCCTGCTCTACCCTTCTCTCGACCGCGACCTGGACGAGACTGTCACCCTTCAAGGCCACCGCATCCGGTTCGTGACAGTGAACCTCGCTCTGAAAACGAATGCTATCTTGAAACGGTTACGTTCCATAGTGGCGTGACCTGCTGAACAGCTGATGCGCCATACGAATTCCGGGCGATTGACGTCGGCGGCGGATCGGCTTCATCAAGGAGCCCATTTCGGCGTCGGGGTCCCTGAACCAACTTCCTGCATTCGCTCGTTCTATTGCATGAGACTTCTACGTCGACCGGAGTCCCGCAACGGCGCCGCTGCACAGCGCTGCCCCAAGCTCAGCTTTTCGGGAGTTTTATCGGCGTAAGCGCCTGCACCGGTACGATCCGGCCACTACGCACCTCGGTGGGCCGCTCGCCCCGTCCCGCCACTATGACTGGCACGCCATAGAACGGCGCATACGGGTCCGATGTCACGAGCGTCATCTCGCGCGCCAGGGCTTGCGCGACAACTAGGCGGTCGAACGGGTCACGGTGCTCCAGCACCTCCGGCAGGCGGAGCAGGTTTGCGTAGTCCGTTGACGTGGGCACAACATGGCCAAACCTGGCCGCAACGACTCGATCCTCGAAATGCATTAGAAGATCAAGCGCAGCCCGCCACTTGCCCGATGCCAGTTTGAGCGCGATCTCCTGTGCACTCGCGCTTGTTGCCCATGTCGTGTTGTCCGATGCGGTAATGGCAAGCGCCGCGGCTTCGCTCAGCAGCTCGGGCTTGTAAATGGCCCAAAACAGGGCGTGAGTATCGAGGAGCAAGTCCATGTCCGCTTGCCGCAGTCCGGACGTTTTTCTAGTCGAGGTCGGGAAGGTCGCGCCCGAGGTGCTCCATGGTGCCCAAACCGGGGGCGCCGGACGGGGGCCGGTCGTATGCCGGAATCCTACCCTGGACGACTAAACGGTAGCCGCCCTCGACCGAGAGAACACGCACGGCATCCACCCCGGCCGCAACACGACCGAGCGCGTCGCGGAGGGCGGGTGTGAGATCCGTGTCAGCGAGCATAACGTCCATACTTTGAGAGTATAGACATCCCAGTCCGCGGTTCCAAGCGATCATCGCCATCTCGCTGGTCGGGCCACCTCTGCGCAACCAGGTCACCCGCATTCTCACCATTGCCGGCACGGATCCGGTGTTGCCGGCGCTGAGACATCACAAACCTCCTGCAAATTTGTGAAGGATAAGGGGCTATTAGCGATAGCGGCGTTCTCCGCAACGGACAGGAGGACAGCGTAGGATTTAAAGCTGCGTTCAAGGCGCTTTGGGTTTATGCGGGCAGCGAGTTGTCAAAGGGTTAACCCGTGGTTTGGCCTGTTGCCACAAAGGAGAAAGTGGCGCGAAACTGGGCAGCCATGCAGCCCGCCGTCGCCTACTACCGCGTCTCCACCGAACGCCAGGACCGCTCCGGCCTAGGACTAGATGCCCAACGAGAACGCTGCGCCCAGTTCGCCGCCGGCAACGGCCTGCTTGTGCTCGAGGCGTTCACCGAGGTGGAGACCGGCAAGGGCGCCGACGCGCTCGACCGCCGGCCGCAATTGGCCGCAGCGCTCGCGGCCGCACGGCGGCGCCGCGGCCCGGTGCTGGTGGCCAAGCTCGACCGCCTGTCGCGCGACGTGCACTTCATCGCCGGGCTGATGGCGCAGCGGGTGGCGTTCGTGGTGGCCGAGCTCGGCGCCGACGTGGACCCGTTCATGCTGCACATCTATGCCGCGCTTGCCGAAAAGGAACGGCGCATGATCTCCGACCGCACCCGGGCGGCGCTCGCGGTGCGGAAAGGGCAGGGGGCTCGGCTCGGCAACCCGACCAACCTGGCGGCGGCGGGGATGGTCGGGGCCGCGCGCACGGCCGACGCCGCCCAGCGGTTTGCCGAGACGGTGGCGCCCGTGATCCAGCAGATCAGGGCCGGCGGCGTCGTCAGCTTGCGCGGCATCGCGGCCGAGCTGAACAACCGCCGCGTTCGCAGCGCGCGCGGCGGGCGGTGGGCCGCAACCCAGGTTGCGGCCGTGCTGGCCCGCACCGACGCGGCGCGCGCAGGCTCGGGCTGACGCGGTGAGGCAGCCGAGCCGCGCACTGGATCGCCTCGGCTGGCGGCGCCGTCGGCCGACTCAGCCTCACGCAGGACGGCGCCGCGCTCGCAGGCGGCGAGATGTCTGCGCGTTCCTCGCGGCATACCGGCCCATGTCGGTTTGCGGCAGGGCAGGGGAAGGGGCCGCGCCGGCTGGCGGTCAATGCCGCCGCCAAGCGCTTCGGGGGACGGGACGCAACTCGGCCGCCCCCAGGCTTGGCCACAGACTTACCCACCAATTCTGTGGATAACTGCCGCGGTCCGGCCCCGCCAGGTGCGTAATCCGGTGCATGGCGATCACTGATTCCGTTTGATGCCGATCACCCAATCCGTTTGATCGCGATCACTGGTTCCAGTGATGGCGATCATCGTGACGATGGCGGCGGCGTATCCGGTGCGGCTGGCAGTTCTCAACCAGGGGTAGAGTTGTTCTTTGCGGACAGCAGGGGACGACATTGCCGAACGAGAGAGTGCCGATGCGCAAGATACGCGACGTTTTACGGCTGAGACTGGGCCATGGCCTGTCCCAGCGCGCGGTGGGACAGAGCCTTGGCCTGAGCCAGGCGACAGTTAGCGATTACCTGAGCCGAGCCCGGCGTGCCGGCGTTGGCTGGCCGTTGCCGGACGGCTTGGACGACGACGCACTTGAGGCGCGGCTGTTCCCGCCATTGCCGGAGACCTCGGGCGGGGTCCGGCCAGTTCCGGATTGGGCGTGGGTGCATCGGGAGCTGCGTCGGCCGAACGTGACGCTGGCGCTGCTGTGGGAGGAGCATAAAGGCTCGGCGCCGGACGGGTTTGGCTATTCGTGGTTCTGCGACCTGTATCGGGGGTGGGTTGGACGGCTGAAGCCGACGCTGCGGCAGGTGCATACGGCGGGCGAGCGGTTGTTCGTGGACTATGCCGGCAGCACGATGTCGGTGCTGGAAGGGGCAAGCGGAGAGGCGAGGCAGGCGGAGATTTTCGTCGCCGTGCTGGGCGCATCGAGTTTTACCTACGCGTGCGCAACGTGGAGCCAATCGGTTCCGGACTGGATTGGCGCTCACGTCGGGGCGTTCGGCTACTTTGGCGGGGTTGCCCGGCAGCTGGTCTGCGACAACCTCAAAGCGGGCGTCACGCGGGCCTGCTTCCATGAGCCCGGGGTGCACCGGACCTACGCGGAGATGGCGGCGCATTACGGCACGGCGGTGCTGCCGGCGCGCCCATATAAGCCGCGCGACAAGGCCAAGGTGGAAGTCGGCGTGCAAGTGGTGCAGCGCTGGATCCTGGCGCGGCTGCGGCATCAGACGTTCTTCTCGCTCGCGTCGCTGAATGCCGCGATCGGCGAGCTGGTGGAGCAGCTGAACGACCGGCCGATGCGCGGGCTGGGCACGACGCGGCGCGCTTTGTTCGAGCAGCTCGACTGCCCGGCGCTGCTGCCGCTGCCGGAGACGGCGTACGAGTATGCCGAGTGGCGGCGCTGCCGGGTCGGCCTGGATTACCACGTGGCGATCGACAAACGCTTCTACTCGGTGCCGCACGCACTGCTGCGCCAGGAGATCGAGGCGCGGATCACCGTGGGCACGGTGGAGCTGTTCCATCGCGGCAAGCGGGTGGCCAGCCATCTGCGCAGCGCGGCTCGGCACCGGCCGAGCACGGTCATGGAGCACATGCCGAGCGCGCACCGGCGTTATCGGGAGTGGACGCTGGAGCGGATCCGGCGCGAGGCCGCCGTGGTCGGCGACGATGCGGCGGCGCTGCTGGATACTATCCTGCGCACGCGGCCGCATCCCGAGCAGGGGTTTCGCGCCTGCATCGGCATCCTGGGCTTGGTGGCGCAGCACGGCGCGGAGCGGGTAGACGCCGCCTGCGCACGGGCACTGGCCTTGGGCACGCGCTCCTACAGCTCGGTCGCCGCCATCCTGAAGAACCGCCGCGAGCAGGTCGCGAGCCCGGCCGAGGCGCCTGGATTGACGCACGAGAACATCCGCGGCCCCGGCTATTATCATTGAGGAGAGCACAATGCTGATCCATCCCACCGCCGAGCGCCTGCGCGGCCTTGGCCTGTCCGCGATGGCGGACGCATTTACTGAGTTGCAAGGCATGGCCGATGCGGCCGACCTGTCGCATGAGGACTGGCTCGGGCTGCTGGTCGACCGGGAGGCGACGAGCCGGGACGACAAGCGGCTGGCGCGGCGGCTGCGCGACGCCAAACTGCGGCAAGCGGCGGTGGTCGAAGACACGGACTTCCGCACGCCGCGCGGACTGGACCGGGCGTTGTTCCTGAAGCTGGCCGGGTGCGGCTGGATCCGAGAGCATGCCCACGTGGTGATCGGCGGCCCAACCGGGGTGGGCAAAAGTTGGCTTGCCTGCGCGCTGGGCCACAAGGCGTGCCGGGAGGGGTTCTCGGTACTATACAAGCGGGCGCCGCGGCTATTTGCCGATCTGACTACGGCGCGCGGCGAAGGCCGACTGCCGCGATTGCTGGCCGCGCTGGAGCGGACGCGGCTGCTGATCATCGACGATTGGGGGCCGGAGCCGCTGAACGCCGAGCAGCGGCGGGACCTGCTGGAGATCGTTGACGACCGCTACGACAAAGGCTCGCTGCTGATCACCAGCCAGGTTCCCGTGAACCGCTGGCATGAAGTCATCAGCGACATGACCTTAGGCGACGCGATCCTGGACCGGGTCGTTCATCGCGCCCATCGGCTGGAGCTGAAAGGCGTCAGCCTGCGCAAGCGGCGAGGCGCCACAAGCGCCTTGACCGGCAGCCCGGGCGAGTGACACATCTACAACCGCTAGCAGCATCGATCCGCTGTCTCCATCCTGCCCGTCGCCCATCCATTGGCGACGTGCTGAGGGTGATCGCGATCACCGGAATGGGTGATCGCCATCGACCGGATCAGATGATCGAGTTCACCGGAATACGCACCGCCAGGGTCCCGTCCAGGCTTCAACGGCGACACGGGCCTGGCATTGGACCAGCGGCACGCGCCAGAACCGGTTGACCCGCAGTGCAGGCGACCGAAGCGCTGCCCGTTGCATACGATCTGGCCATGATCCCGAACGGCCCGCGCGGCGGACGATGAGAATGGGTTTGACGCGGGCCGGGCAGGGGGCTGCGGTGTTTGGGCCTGGTCTCACCGGGAGTGTAATGCGTTACGTGTTCCATCAATGGGGCTGATGGATGCCCAAAGGCTTTGCTGCGGGTGTTAGCCGCCCGGCTTTATATTCGATCGATGCGATTTCCATAAACTGGAGGTAATGATGCCTGACATTCGCTCGCCACGCGCTGCTGCCAGCCGAGTGTGCGTGATCGGCGCGGGCATCAGCGGCCTTGTCGCCGCCAAGGTCATGCGCGGCCGTGGCCATGACGTGACGGTCGTGGAAAAAAGCGTCGATCTGGGTGGGGTATGGGAGCCGGCCCGGTCCTATCCCGGCGTGCAAACGCAGACGCCGCGCGACCTCTATAGCTTCAGCGACTTCCCCATGCCTGCCAGCCACCCGGAGTGGCCGAGCGGGGCGCAGGTGCATTCCTATCTTAATGCTTACGTGGAGCATTTTGGCCTACGCCCTTGCATGCGATTCCGCACCGAAGTCCTGTCGGTTTCGAATGCTCTTAATGACAGCGGCTGGACCGTTACGCTGCGCAGGCACGGAATAGTCAAAACCGAGCATTACCATTTCGTGTTGGTGGCAACCGGACAGTTCAGCCGGCCAAGACTGCCGTTGTTGCCGGGCCAGGATGAGTTCCGCGCATCCGGGGGCTTGATCCAACACTCATCGGAATACGTGGACGGCGCTCAGGCGAACGGCCGCGACGTAGCCGTGGTCGGGTTCTCCAAGTCGGCGACCGATGTGGCCATGAGCGCTTTAGCCGAAGGTGCGCGCACGGTGTCGGTGATCTATCGGCAGGCGACGTGGAAGATTCCCTACTTTTTTGGCGGCGTGGTCAATTTCAAGCGGATCCTGTACTGCCGCGCCTCGGAGGCGATGTTCATGCCGTGGGCGCCAAGCCGGGCTGGGCGCATTGCTCGCCGGTTGCTCGCACCCGCGATCCGGGCCAACTGGCGCGCGCTCGAAGCCTTGCTGACGGCTCAGTTCAAGCTGAACAAGGTAGGCCTGCGCCCCGACACACCGATTGAGGACAGTATCCACTGCGCCACCAGCATTGAAACGCCGGGCTTCTACAAGGCAATCCGCGACGGGCGCATACAGGTGGTGAAGGGTAGCCCTACCGGCTACGAGCCGGGCGGCATCACCGTGGACGGCGCGACCAAGGTAACAGCGGACCTCGTCGTCATGGCAACCGGCTGGCAGCAGGAACTGCCGTTTCTGGATCAGGAGGCGCGGGCCAAGCTGATCGCGGCCGACGGGCAATATCGGCTCTACCGCATGATGGCAAACCCCGACCTGCCCGGTCTCGGCTTCGTCGGCTTCAACTCCAGTTTCGTCAGCACTCTCTCGGCCGAGCTCGGCGCGCACTGGCTGGGACGCTACTTCGACGGCACGCTCAGCCGGCAGCCGACGGAGACCACCATGCGCGCCGAGATCATCTGCACGCTTAGTTGGAAGCGTCAGGACCGCGCCGTGGCCGCGACCTACGGCGGCCTGTGCGTGGCACCTTACCATCATGCTCATTTTGACGAGCTAATGGCGGACATGGGCGCGCGCCGAAAGCCGCGCAACATGTTGGCGGCCTACTTCGCGCCGATTAGCCCAAAGGCTTATGACCAGTTGCTCGCGACAGCGCCGAACTGCGCGCCGGGCACCGTCAACTTGTTGAACTGAGGTTGCAGTAGAGCGCGATGAGGACGGCGTGCCCGTGGTTACGCCGCAGCGGCGACGCCGGTGCCCTCGGCCCAGACCCGAAAGGCGTCGGTCCGGGCGGCTCGATACTGGACGGCGGGTACTTGATGGCGGCGGAGGTGGAAGAGGTTGCTGATCCCGTCGTGGGCGGAGAGGAAACGCTGCGCCTGGCCAGGTGACTTGAAGCGCTTCATCTGCCGTTCTCGTCGTCGCGTGGGCTGATGCGAGTTCTCCGCCCTGTTGTTCAGCCCTTTGTGCTTCCGGTGCTCGACCGAGGGCATCGCCTCGAGCTTGGCCGCTCCGTAACTGGCCAGCTTATCAGTGATCATGACGCGAGGCGCCCGGCATTGCCGCTTGAGCAGCTTGCGCAGCAGGCGCTTGGCGGCCCGCGTGTCGCGCCGGCTCTGGAGGAGGATGTCCAGCACCATCCCGTTCTGATCCACCGCGCGCCACAGCCAATGCTTCTTGCCCGCGATGGTCAGCACGACCTCGTCCAGGTGCCACTTGTCGCCGGCGGCAGCCAGCCTGCGGCGGATCTGGTTGGCGAACTCCTGCCCGAACTTCAGCGCCCACTGGCGCACGCTCTCGTGGCTGACGGCGATGCCGCGCGCGGCCAGCAGTTCGTCTACCATGCGCAGGCTGAGCGGAAAGCGGAAGTAGAGCCAGACAGCGTGGCTGATGATCTCGGCTGGGAAGCGATAGCCGGCGTAGCTCGGGCAGGCGGGTGTCGTCATCCCGCCCGCCTATCTGGCTCAGCCGCATCCCGCAAGCCGGCCACCAGCCAAGTTGACGGTGCCCGCTACGCCCGTCCGGGCTGCGAGCCGATGCTGCACCTGGTCTGCCCTTACGGCACGCTGTACGGCGGCGACGGCCGGGCATGGCTGGTTGGGCACGTGGAGGGGCTGCTGCACATGCGACTGTGGCGGCTCGACCGCATCATTTCAGTGGACTTGCTCGACCGCTGCTTCGCCCGGCGCGAGGACTTTGATCTCGCCGCCTACGCCGCCCAGTCTTTCGGCGTGTTCCAGGAGGAGCCGGTCGACGTGGTGCTGCGCGTCGTGCCGGAGGCGGCGGACGAGGCCGCGTGCTGGCTGTTCCATCCCACGCAGACGGTGACGCGCGAGGCGGACGGGGCGCTGCGGATCAGCTTCCGGGCGGGCGGGGTGCAGGAGATGTGCTGGCACCTGTTTACGTGGGGGACGGAGGTGAAAGTTGTCGCTCCAGACGACTTGCGCATGATGCTCGTCGGAATGCTGGAAGCCGGAGTAGATCACCACAGCATGACTTCGTAAAACTAGAAACTTACTATGATCTTTACAGGGAGCGCAGTAAAAACTAATGAGCAAAGAACTGTTTTCAGATGGTAATAGTGTTTGTGGGATGCCACTGTTTGAATTCCTACAATGGGCAAAGGTCTCCAACGAAACTTTATTCAGCAAAGGTGGGGGGCCTGCGCCCATGTATGGCATCCTGGCTTTACCACCCGTCCAGCGCACGGCGGTTTGGAATCCTAAGCAGGTTGTCGATCTGTGGGACTCTTTGTTCCGTGGCCTCCCAATCGGGAGCTTCTTTTTAGTTAAGCGATCTGGCCAAGATGGACCTAATGAGGTGCGTGGGATGAGCAGCACCGGCCAAACGCTACCGGTTCGGGGGGATGGTTTCGACCTCCTCGATGGCCAGCAGCGCTTGCGTGCGATGTTACTCGGCCTCATGGGGCCGGTGTTTGAGAACCGATATCTTTGGGTGGATCTCGACGCTAAGACGAAATCACACCACCTTCGCATCTATCTGACTTCGGCAAGCCAACCGTTCGGTTATCAGCCAGAAAATGGGCAGAAGCTGCCAATCGCTGACCGCCGAAGAGCGCGAGACATTCTTGAGCAAGACGAGAGATACAAGACACTAATTAAAAGACCTCGCCTCGACGGCAGCGAGCGTTCGACTTACGACCACGAATTATTCCAGCTTTTCCTCGATGCAACCGAAAATTCGCACGTTGCCGAGCCGCCACGCCCGTATAGGGCGTCGCCTTCAGTCCGCCCATTGCATTCCTTGCTGAAAGCTTGGTGCGAGGGAGAAATGGGCCGAGGTTCGGGCCTGGAAGCGCTTAGGAAAGCCTTTGACTCTCCAATGCAGAACACGTCAGTTGTGGAAAGTGGGATGAAGCAGCTGGACGAGGCGTTCCGGCGTGTCGCCAGCGCGCAAGTCGCGCTCCTGCAAGTTGATCCGATGGCGTTTGAAGGGAAGCAGCGACGGAGGGCGTGCCCACGAGAGCCTACTCATGCTCTTCGACCGGATTGGAGCAGGCGGAACGCAGCTGACGGACGAGGAACGACTCTTCTCGATCTACAAACATCATCAGCCGCTGATTCATGATTTGGTCCTCGGTATTTACAAAAAGGTGGGCCGGGTCCTGCCGCCGACAAAAATCGTTGCCTCGGCCCTCCGCATTGCAAACGCTCGCAGCCACAAAAACTCCTTCGAAGGCAATACCGTCCCTGGTGTGGCGATGTTCGCTCGGGAGATGGCGGACTCTGGAGGCAATGAACTGCCCGATAACCGGGCGAAGTCGCTCAAAGCCGAACTGGCAGAGTTGCTGTTTTCCGATCGAGACCGTGGCGAAGGAACGCTCGTCGGGTGCTACGATGCGCTCTTCGATATGCTCGCTTATGAAGAGAACAATAGGCTTGGATTTCCGCGTGTTATGCGAACGACGCTGTCACCGCAGCTTGTGCAGGTCCTGTTGTTCTGGATATTCCTGGTGCGAGAGACGGCAGGAAGTGCCGGAGCTCTAGACAATTTCCGCAAGGACGCAATCCGTTTTGCAATGTTTTGGCGCCTTTGCGTTTGGAGCGAGGACAAGGCCAGCACGCGCTGCTTTGAGCTGCTGCGGTCGAAAGCGTCCTCAGTCGGCTCGGTGCTGCCCGATCTCTATCGAGACCTTCTCACCAAAGGTTATGTCGTGCGGCTGGCTACACCCAAGGAGATGGAGGATTACGGCCGGCATGACAGCTCCCCCAATTGGCTCCGAGAGGAAGACAGGTTCCCAAAGAAGGACCAAGCGCCGACCGATCTTTATCGGACATGGTGGTGGAGCCGTGGCAGCTTTCTGATGTGGCTGCAACGGGATTACCTTGAGACGCAGTTTCAGGATTTTGACCCCGCAGCAGGCCGTGAGGACGACGTGCCATACGACCTTGATCACATGTGCCCGGCTGCCGATTGGGGCCGTAATTGGACGCCGTTCGAAGCTGCCCTCCGGAAAGCAAACTGTTTAAGCGAGGAGCAGGTGAAATCTATGCGCCAGGCACGCTCTGTTCTGGGCAACTCAATCGGCAATTTACGCCTGATCGATGCTTCGAAAAACCGTGAGGACCAGGACACCGACATTGCGGAGAAGATGCCGTTTGTCGGGTGCGGCGTTGAGCCGTCAGAATACGACTTAAAAAGTATGACCGAAATGGCGTTCAATCCTGATCAGCGTGCAATTTGGCAACAAGCGTCAGGCAAAGACAAGCAGTGGGACAGGGAACGTTTGTGCGCCTTCCAAGAGGCAGTCGAAGAACGAGCGTGTTGGCTCTATCGGCGCTTCTACGAAGATCTCGGCTTCAAGTGTTGGACGGAACCATCGATCCAAGTAGATCGACTTCCCCCCAGTTCGGGAGGATAGAGTGATCGGCCGAGCGCGCCCTTGCCAATCTTATCCTTCGCTTCACTACCCTGGCCCATCGTCGTGATTGACTTCGAAGCCAGCTCGCTCGACCAGGACAGCTATCCCATCGAGGTCGGCCTTGCGCTCTGGCCCGCGCCGGCCGAACCCATCCTTGGTTGGTCAACGCTGATCCGCCCGGCCGGGGACTGGGTACGTCGCGGCCACTGGAGTCCGGCCTCGGCCAAGGTGCATGGCATTCGGGGCAGCGACCTCCTTGCCCACGGGCGATCCCCGGAGCGGGTCGCCTCGGCGCTGAACGAGGCGCTCGGCCCCGGTGCCGTGGCGTGGTGCGACGGCGGACCCTACGACGCCCATTGGGCGGGCGCGCTGTTCAAAGTCGCCGGAGTCAGGCCAAGCTTCGTCCTCGGCGACTGGCACCGGCTCGTCCCGCTGCTGGGCGCATCGGCACGCGAACGCGCCCTGATTTGGCTGGAGCGAGCGCCAGCGCCGCACCGGGCGCGGGCGGACGCCGAGCAGCTCTTGTTCGCCCTTGCCCACGCCATCGGCGTCGAGGTCGGCCCCGCCCAAGACCTCGCCGAGCGCTTGCCTGGGCTGGCCATGGAAGTGGCGACGTGAACGGTGCGAGGCCTGACCCGGCTATCGCCGTGGCGATATCTGGCCGAATCGGCTACGATGGGGAACAGGAGAACGTCATGGCCGAGAGCGTAACCCACACGACGGAGCATGTCACCGAGGACCAGAACGGCCCCGCTGCAGCAGCTGCCGGCGACGAGCGGGACAAAGCCGCGCAGTTCCGCCGCGCGCGGCAGATGGCGTTGATCGACGGCGTCGTGCGCGACTATGAGCCCGTTTTGCGCGAGCTGGGCCAGCGCTGAGCGAGCCGGAGTTCCTCGACGGGGAGGTGGTCGAGGCGCTGCACGCCAGGCTCGTCGCCGAGTTCGGCGGCCCTTCGGGTTTCAACGACGAGGGCCTGTTCCTCAGCGCGCTACACCGCCCTTTGAACCGCTGGCATTACGGGCAGGGTGGCAATGCTCCGCCGGACCTGTTCGACCTGGCGGCGGCCTACGGCTACGGCCTGATCAAGAACCACGCTTTCCGCGACGGCAACAAGCGCACCGGCGCCGCGGCGTGCCTGCTGTTCCTGCGCACCAACGGTCGCGAGGTCGCCGCGCGCCCGGCGCAGCTCGTGACCGTGTTCGTCGCGGTCGCACGCGGCCGGGTGTCGGAGGAGGCGCTCGCGTGCTGGCTGAGGCGTCGCGCCGTCTGAGCCACGTCCGCTTCTGACGCACTGGCCTGCCATTGTCTGGATGGCATCAGGGAAGGCGGCCTGTTCGGGAACATGGCAGATGAGAGCATGCAACAGACGGCGCCGCCGCTGCTTCCCGCGGAACCCGGCGGCGACGGCCCTTGTGCGTCCGTCATCTTGGGCGTGGACGCCCTGCCTTGCGTGGGTGTTGTCTGGGGCGTGCCGGATGGGCACGGGCCGCTGCGGCTCGTCTTCGACCGCACCCTGCTCGCCGCGGCCGAGACGTACGGCGACCACCTGACCCACCCGCGCGGGCACCACGAAGTCTGGGAGGGCTGGCGCCGGCTCGGCCCCGCGGGCCTGGCCCGCCGCGGCCTGCCGCCCCTGATCGCCTGGCACGAGTACGAGCACTTCCCGCGCGGGCGCGTGGTATTCGGCACGCGCACGGCCCGCTTCACGCTTTATGCCGCCCGCAAGCTCCAGGCGCCTGCCGTCCTGCGCCGGGTGCTGCACGCCTTCGGCCTTGATCCGGCGCGCTGCAGCGTTCGGTCCGACCTGCATTACCAGGCCGTCCAAAACCTTTAACTCCGGCCACGACAGGAAACGATGAGGAAAGCAGTCGCCTATTACCGCAGCCGCCCCAGTGAGCCGGAGGCGTCCGACCTGGCCCTGCGGCTCCAGCGCGAGGCCATGCGCAAAGCCCTCGAAGAGGGCAGCCTCGATCTGATCGGCGAGTTTACCGAGCGCGATGGGGACAGCGGGACCGAGGGTTACCCGGCCTATGTCGCCGCCGCCCGCATGGCTTACGAGCAGGGCGAGTTGGTGGAGTTCATCATCGCTTCGCGCGCCGCCATCGGCTCCGGCGAGCCGTTCAAGGAGCCGGACATCGCGTTCGAGCCGCCCGATGACCAGGATATCTTCGGTCAAGGCTACTTCATGCACGAGCTGCTGACCCCCTCGGTGGAGCACGCCTCCGAGATCACGCTGCCTGACGGGGCGCCCGGCCCTTTATGCCTTTATGCCGACTTCCGCCCGCGCCAGCTCGACACCCTCGTCTATCTCTGCAACGCCACGCCGGAAGCGCTGCGGGATGTCGTGGTCGCGACCGAGTGCATCAGCATGAATGATTTCCGCTTGCAGACAGACGAATGCTGGGAACAGGCGAGCAGGATTTTTGAGCAGCGTTGGGCCGCGGTGCCGCCCGGCACCTGCGTCCAGGTCGCCTGGCTCAACCACATCATCTGGGACGACGTTCGCCGCTACCGCCTGACGTACGCCGACGCGGCGGGACAGCGCTGGGCCGCCGAGGCGCACGACTCGTTCTTGACACCCTACTGGCTGGCGCAGGACCCGGACAACGTATGGGTCGCCCTCAGCCCGGCGCGCGCGATGGACCCGGCAACCCCCGGCGCGCGCGCCAGGGAAGCCCCGTGATGTCCCGCCACAGCCACGGCCGCTCGCCCCGGCCCTGGAGCAAGCTCAAGAGCCGCGTCGAGGCGCTGTTCGCGCCGTGCCTGCCGCTCGCCATTCACTGCAACGTGTTCGTGACGGTGACGAAGGAGTTCACCTTCGACGAGCCCCGTCATTGGGTCATGCTGGGCCATGGCCGTGCGGGACGCATCATCTGGGACTTCCCCGGCCCGTTCCTGCGCCCGGCACCGGGCAAGCGGCCCCGCTCCACGCGCGGCCCGCCGCTCGACTATTGGGAAACGGGCTACGGCAGCGGCGGCCGGCGTCCGAGCGAGCCCTCGGCGCTGATGCGCGACTACCTGGACCGCCCGCGCGAGCAGCTGATGGAGCCGTTCGAGGACCCGTGGGAGCTGGGTGCCATCCTGCGCGCCGCCGACCGGCGGCTGGGGCACGCTTGCCTGCTGGGCTGGGCCGCGGACCTGGACCCGGACCATCCAGCCTTGATCGTGCTCGGAGCGCGCTTCGGGCTGGCGACCCCGGCCCGGATGGATGGATTGCTCGCGGCCAAGGTGGAGCATGTGCGGCCGGGCGGGATTGGGCAGCCAGACGATTAGCGGGGTGTCACCAGGGCGGCACACGGCCGGGATAGGCCGCACACCTGGCACGGCTGCCTCACTCGCCAGCCATGGCGTCGTGGATGACGAGGAGGTCGACTGAGCTAGTCCGGTCGTCCAGCCGGTGCGTGTCGGTGAACACCGCGTCCCCGTCCGGCGGCAAAGCCAGTTCGCAGCACCTCGATGCGAAGCGGTCGATCTCCGACAAGGACCTGCCGGGGACGTCCGGGGCGAGGTGGAACCCGAGATTGACCGCGCGCACGCCCTCACCGTCTCGGCAGCGTGGCAGCATGGTGCGCATCGCTTGCTCGGCGGCATCAAGGTCCGAGGATAGCACGTGCAGGTCGGCGGCCCGCCCCGGCCGCCAGGTGAGCAGGTAGTCGGCCAGGTCCACGCAGACCAGCCGGCCCTGGCGCGGGATCACCACAGCCCGAAGCGGAAAATGGTGTAGGTGATCGCCGCCTGCGGCGCCCGGGTCCGCGCCGCCGCGCACCACGAAAGCGCCGCGGTCGAGCAGCCGCCGCATGAACGCAGTGTCCCGCGCGGCACCGGGCGTGGCCTCGACTGTCACGACGACGGTGATCCTGCGCCCCAGCGGGTCGCGCCGCCTCGCCAGGGCGCCAACCAGGCCGAGCGCGGTCGATTGCTCCGCCGATCCGGCACCGCCGGGAACGGCGACGGTGGCATACCACGCGCTCGGTAGCGGTGCGGACGCGAAGAATGCTTCGGCCGCGGCGGCGAGGTGGCCCGCATCCCCGGATCCCCCGCTGGCCCAGCCGCCGCGGGCAACGCCACCTGCGACGGCGAGGTCCTCCGCCCGCGGCTCCAGACCGGCGAACCAATCCGAGCGCGCCAGGCGCGCAAGCCAGCCGGTGCCATCCACCCCGATCCCGAACATGAGGCATGCCACGCCCCATGTTGGCGCCCCGTTTCCGGGCAGCGATGGCCAATACTCCGGCCGGGCCGAGAGCCACGCGACGCTCGCTGCCGCATCGGTCCTGCCTCCCGCGGCCTTGTCGGCGGGCGTTGTGGCGACAAGACTGTGCCCAGCATCAAGCGAGGCCAGGCTTGGATTGCTTGATCTGGAGCGCGCGTATCCGTCCATCTGATCCTCCCGGTGGCAGCTTCCCGCAACGACGGCCCCCTTGGACCCTGGACCAAGTCCACTGCACGTCGGCCCCGAGTGCCGGTTCGGGACCGACGCGCAGCGTGTCAGCGGGCGGGCGTGGTCGAGACCTGCCGTCCCCGCTCGTCATAGGTGTAGATGAAAGCGCCCCGCTTCACGCTGACGGTCGATCCCGTGTAGCCCTGCATCCCGTCGCCCGCCGGAACTGTTGCGAGTTGCCGCCCCTTCTCGTCGTACACGGTGATGAAGCTGCCCCGCTGCACCGCATTGCCAATTGCCATCCTGGTCTCCCGTCGCTGACGCCAAGCCCATGCGCCGGCTGTCATGCCGCGCAGAGATGGCACGCCGGCACGCCAGAACCGGACGCAGACGTCATGCCGCCCGGAACCCCACCGGGCCGCGGGTGCCGGCGCGGCCCTCGCACTCGGCGGCGAGAAGCCGCTGCAGCACCCGGGCATCGCCCAGCTCCCCTGTCAGCGTGGCCCGGCGTTGCACCAGCGCAAAGTCGGCCGGGGTCAGCGTCCGCAGCGCCTCAAGCCCGTCCGGCGCCTCCATCCCGAAGAACCGCCGGAACGCCGACCGCGCCTGCGCCGCGGTCATCCAGCCAAAGCGCAGCTTGACCAGGAAGCGCCGCAGGCTGGCCGGGTCCAGCCGGTCCGGCAGGTTGGTGGTGCAGGCGAACGGCAGCGGGTGCTGCTCCATCCAGGTCAGCATCTCGTTCACCTGGCTGACCTCCCAGCTCCGCACCGCGCCGCCGCGGTCGCCCAGCAGGCTGTCCGCCTCGTCAAACACCAGGAACGCCCCGGCCTCGCGCGCCTCGGCGAAGGCCGCGGCGATGTTGGCCTCCGTTTCCCCCACGAACGGCCCGAGAAGATCGGAGGCGCGCTTCTGCAGCACCTCCAGCCCCAGGCGATGCGCCAGGTGGCGTACCCAGGCGCTCTTCCCCGTGCCGGCCGGGCCGGACAGCAGCAGCGACACCGCCCGCGTTGCGGCCGGCTGGGCCAACCGGTCGGCCAGGGACGCCAGGTCGGCATCGGCGTTGACCAGCGCCGGGTCGTAGTGGTCGGGGCGTTCGGCCGCGACAGCCGGCGCATGGCCGCCGGACACGGCCCGGGCGATCCCCTCGACAATCAGCCGGGCGGTGCCGGCACCGCCGCCCGCCAGGCGCGCGGCCCGCAACGCGGTGGACGCGACGGCAGGGGCGGCTGGAACCAGGCGCGCAAGGCGGTCCGCGTCGGCTTCGGCCAGCGCGATGCCTTCCGCATCCGCGATGCGGCGCCACAGGCGGGCGCGGACGGCAACGCCGGGGATCTTCTGCTCCAGGCACATGGTCATGCGGCGCAGCACGGCCGGGCCGAGCATGCCGATGTCGTTGGCGGTCCAGATCACCGGGACGGGGGTCCGTTCGAGCAGCCGGTGCATGAACACCCGGGATGTGGCGACCGGGCCGTCCTCGCCGTGGCTGAGCCGGACGAAGACGTCCTCCGCCTCGTCGAACAGCAGCACCGTCTCGCCCTGGGGCGCCAGGCTTTGCGCGAGCTGCAGGCCCGACAGGCGCTCGTAGCGGCTGGGCTCGCCCCCGGCGTGGTCCTGCTCGGTCACCGGCCGCAGGCGTGCGCCGACCCGGGCGGCGAGGGCGGCGGCGAAGGTGGTCTTGCCGGTGCCGGGTGGGCCGTAGAGCAGGATGTTCACGCCGGGCTCCCGCCGGGTCACGGCCGCGGCCAGCAGGTCGGCGGCGACGGCGCCCTCCCGTCCCAGGTGCGCGAAGGCCTCCCAGGGCAGCGGGGCCGAGGCGGCGCGGCCGAGCAACTGCTCGAAGGGGTCGTCCTTCGGCGTCGCGGAAGCGCGGACCAGGGTTTCGAGGCGGTGGGCCACATCGAGGTCGCCGTCGCGATCCACCCGGAGCAGGCCGCTGGCCCGCAGCCGTCCCTCGGGCTGCAACGCCTGTTCCACCGCGTCCGGCTCTGCCGACAGCAGCAAGGCGAGCAGGGTAAAATCGGACCGCAGCCGGCTCGGGCCGCCCCGGGCGGTGCTGACGCGGTCCACCAGGTGTTCGACGCGCTCGTCGAGCGCGTAGCACAGCGCAAGCTCAAGGAGCTGCCGATCCAGGTCGCCGAAGCCGAGCCGGCCTCCAAGCAAGGCAAGCCACTGCTCGGCCGGCGTGCCGGCGGCGCTGGGCGCGGCGCGCAGCCCGCGGGTGATCGCGGTTCGGAGCCGGCGCCAGTTCGGAGCCGGCACGCCGATGCGCCGAACCGTGCCGACGCCGAAATCCTCGCCGTCCGGCAGGCCGAGGGACGCCCGGTCCTGGTCCAGCCACCCGGCCAGGCCGCTCGCCTCGGGCATGCGGCGGTCCACGGCAAGCGCGATGTTGTTGGCGAAACGGAATGCCCAGTGCAGGCCGCCTCGCGTTGCGGGCACGAAGGAACAGAAACGCCTCATGTCAGCGCACCCCGCACGCTGGCCGGGGCATCGGAAAGCCAGCACCAAGCATCGCGCAGCCGGAGGCGGGCGAGGACGGCGGTCTTGGCGGAATGGATGGGGCAGCCGGGTTCGTCGGGAGGACGCGCTGGTAGCTCAATCCGGGATGGCAGGTCAACATCTGCATCACCGCCCTCCTCTCGTGCGTCGTCCCGCCGCTTGCGCCTCGGCCCGGCGGAACTGCGCCGCGGTGACGACCCGAGACTCCTGCCGGGCGTCGCCCAGCCCGATCTCGATGGCGATGACTCCGTCCGGGCGAAGGCGGGAGCAGAGGGCAAAGGTGACGCCGGCGAAGGAGAACTGGAGATTGGCGAACTCCAGGTCCTGGCCACGGCGGGCGATCTCCCGCCAAGCGGCCTTGCCGGCAGGGCGGAGCTGATTGCCCAGCGCCTGCCGGGCTTCGGCGGTGGGGTGGATGGTGACGGGGGCGAGAACCTGGAACATGGCTGGACTCCTGCAAACGTACGGGTTCCGGTCCGCAGCACCGAGGGTGGCTGCGGGTCGGATCGCGTTGCAGGGCGGGAGGTCAGCGACGCATGGGTTCGGCTTCGTTCCTCGGTTCCAGCGCAAGGTATAGCACGGCGCCACGACAGAAGCGGACGTTGTCGTTGGTTGGACGGCATTGTGGGATCGCCGTTCTTCATGCCGCAACTTCTGGAGCTGGCGGGGGAATGGATCGGTAAGATCCATGACACGGCGACCGAAAGCACCGCTGCCCAATTCTACTACACGCGATAACCGCGTGCCCGGCCAGGACCTCTGCCGGAAACCGTCAGCGCAAATAAGGCGGCCTCGACTAAGGCTGGTAAACGCTTTTCAGGCCCTTTCTAGCCCTCCCTCTTTAGTGCAAGAGAAGTGCGATTATCTTGCACTGCACGGGGCTGGACGGGCCGGATCGAGGGTATGTAGGATCGAGGCATGGACGAGCCCAATCCCGCCCTCGCCACCCTCCCCGCCCTAACGCCGCCGGACGGCCCGGCTCTGCCACCTCCCCTGCCCCGACCAACCGCGGTCATCCTCGTGCAGGCCCATAGCGACGAGCACCTGGTCGCCCTCTGGCTGCATGGCCGCAGCGGCGCCACGCAGCGCGCCTACGCCGCCGACCTCGCCGCCTTCTTCGCCCACGCTCAGCGCCCGCTGCACGCGGTGACACTGGGCGACATGCAGGCGTTCCAGGACACGCTGGCGAATCTCGCGACTGCGACCCAGGCGCGGCGGCTCAGCGCGGTGAAGTCGCTGCTCTCCTTCGGGCACAGGACCGGCTACCTCCCCGTCAACGTCGGCGCCGCCATCCGCCTGCCCAGGGTCAAGGGAACGCTCGCCGAGCGCATCCTCGACGTCGACGCCGTGCTGCACATGCTCGCCCTCGAACGCCAGGCCCGCAACAAGGCGCTGCTCCGGTTGCTCTACCTCGGCGGGCTGCGCATCAGCGAGGCCTGCGGGCTGCGCGGGCGCGACCTGCAGGCCCGCGACGACGCCGGCCAGGTGACCGTGTTCAGCAAAGGGGGCAAGACCCGGGCGGTGCTGCTCAAGACATCGATCTGGCAAGACCTCGTCGCCCTGCGCGGCGCCGACCCGGAAGCCGCGCTGTTCCGCTCGCGCGAGGGCGGCGCCCTCGATCCGTCGCAGGTGCACCGCATCGTCAAAGCCGCCGCCAAACGTGCCGGGCTGTCCCTGGCCGTATCAGCGCACTGGCTCCGCCACGCCCATGTCAGCCACGCGCTGGACCGCGGCGCCCCGGTGCACCTCGTGCAGGCTACTGTGGGGCACACCAGCCTCGCCACCACCAGCCGCTACGCCCATGCCCGGCCCAGTGACAGCAGCTCTCGTTACCTGCCGGGGTAGTATCAGCCCAGGTTAGACCACCAATGGCGCATGTGACCGGCTCTGCCGCGCCGCCACACCATCATGTGACCGTTGACATTCCTAATAACAGTGAAGCCAAGGCCGCCGGCGTCAGGACGGGCGACCCCTGGCACCTGGCCCGGCGGCGCCCGGAGGTGCGCGCCGCCCGCATCGAGTGGCTGTCGTCCAACTACGCGCTTTACGGCGACATGAGCCGACGCATGTATGAGGTGCTGGCGGCCAGGGCGCCCCGGGTGGAGCCATACTCGATCGACGAGATGTTCCTTGACCTGGACACCCCCAGGGACGCGGCCGAGCTGGCCCGCGAGCTGCGCCAAGCCGTCCGGCGCATCGCCAAGATCCCTGCCTGCGTCGGCATCGGCCCCACGAAGACCATCGCCAAGCTCGCCAACGCCGTCGCCAAGGCGGACCCGGTCCTGGACGGGGTCTGCGACCTGCGGGCCGAAGAGGACCGGGCGCGGCTCTACGAGCGCATGGGCGTGGATGCGGTCTGGGGCATCGGCGGCCATACCGCAGACAAGCTGAAGGCGCTCGGCGTCACCACCATCGCCCGCTTCGTGGCCGTGCCGCCGCGCGAGGCGCGGCGCCTGCTGACGGTGACGAGCGCCCGCGTGCAGGCGGAGCTGCAGGGCGTGTCCTGCCTGCCGCTGTCCGAGATGGCGCCCGCCCGCAAGGGCCTGGCGGTCACGCGCTGCTTCGGGCGCCCCGTCACGCGCTGGGCGGAGATGCACGAGGCCTGCGCCCACCACGCCGCCCGCGCCGGCGAGAAGCTGCGCGCGGGCGGGCTGGTCGCGGGCCGGATGGCGGTGTTCCTGCACACCGACCCGCACTCGGGCGATCCCTGGTACAGCGCCCAGCACGCGGGCCGGATCGAGCCGACCAGCGACGCCCGGGCACTGATCGCCGAGGCCGTGCGGATGCTGGCGCCGCTATGGCAGGACGGACGTCGCTACATGAAGGTCGGCGTCATGCTGGACGACCTGCGCGATGCGGCGACGCAGCCGCGCAGCCTGTTTCCGACTCGCGATCCGCGGCAGTCGGCAGCGCTGATGCGCGCGGTGGACCAGGTCAACAGCCGCTATGGCCGGGGCGCCTTGCGCCCGCTCGCCACCGGCATCGACCGGCCCTGGAATACGCGGGCCGCGCGGTTGACCTCACGCTATACCACTCATCCCGCCGAGATCATGCAGGCATTGGCTTTCTAGCGCAGCGTTTCAATGCAGGCGCTTTGACGTCAAAACAGCCGCCAAATCGGCCTGCCGGACTCGGTGCGCTCTTGCGTCGCGGCCCGCAATCCCGCTGCCAGGCCGAACAGGGTCGTGTCCAGGCGGAGTTAGCCGTTTTGATGTTGCTCCACCATCTTTCGTAGATAGCCGCCGGCCCGCTTGACCTTGCCCTGGGCGTACTTGGCCGCGATGGCGGCCACCGCCAGCGTCATCTCGACCCGCCCCAGCACGATGCAGGCCTGCCTCCATGCCTCGGCGAAGAGGCCAAGGTTGAGGAGACCGCGGACGAGGCCATCGTAATGAACAAAGCGATACTGGCTTACAAGGGCAGGCAGGACGACACGAGGCCCGATCAAGCCTGTCAGGATCGTTTGAATGCTAATCGCGACTACGCGGCGTTCGAAGACAGCCGCGCGCTCGGCGCGATGGCGTCCAGCTCGTCGCTCAACCCGTCCAGCAAGGCCCGGTAGTCCTCCCGAGCGATCGGGGCGACCGGATGAGCGGCGGCATCCTCGCGCTCGGCCTGCTCGCGCACGGCGGCGGTCTGGTTCATCAGCACCCGCGCGTCGGCCGGGCTCGCGCCGGCTTCGGCCTCGATCAGGGCCAGTCCGTTCGCCGCCTCGATCGACGGCGGCTGGCGCGCCGCGTCGGGCAGCGGCGCGGCGTCGGCCGGCCGCGCCATGGAGTCCAGCATGACCGCGTGCTCGGTCTCCAGCACGTCGGGGTTCGGCTTGCCCGGCGCGGCCCGGAGCGCCGGCGCCCGCCTCGCCTCATCGGAGTGGACGTCCTTCAGCGCGAGGATGGCCGCCCTGGCGCACGCCTTGGAAGGCAGCGGGTCCGCGGCCTGCATCCGCGCCGCGAAGCCGTGGATCAGCGCCGTCAGGGTCGGCGACGGCGCGGGCTCGATCGGCATGGCGGCCCGCCCGGCCGCGAGATGGCCGGCGACGGCGCGTAGGCGGCCGGCATCCCGCTCGACCTCGCCGCGGAGCGGCGGCCGCAGCATCACCGGCTGGTTCATGCGCAACTCGCCGTGGGCGTCGACGTCGGCGTAGAACAGCTTGGCGTAGACCCGCTCCTTGCCCATGACGATGATCGCCTCGCCCTCGATCAGGTTGCGCAGGTCGTTCCAGGCGACGCGGGCGATCTGGCGGATCTCGGCGTGCCCGGTCTCGCGGAAGCCGCCGTTGTCGTTGGCATTGAAGCCGCTCGCTTGGGTGACGTGGGTGTCGCCCACGGTCTGCTCGACGTATTTGCGGGTCTCGCTGCCCTCCTGCAGGCGCATGAGGATCTGCAGGTTGGCGTTGCCGAGCAGGGAATACATGGTCTCGCCGATGCGGGCGTGCAGGCCGGCGACCTCCTGGAAGCCGAGATAGAACATGAAACCGAGGCCGCGGCCCATGGCCAGCATCTTGTCCATGCCGGGCACGACGTAATAGCCCACCTCGTCGAACACCACCGGGAACGGGGTCGGCGCCAGGTGCGGCCGGTTCTTGATCACCTCGTCGGTATGGCCCTTGAGGTCGGTGCCGACGGTCTGCGCCATCATGTTGCGCAAGGAGGCGACCACCAGGCGGCCGAGGGCGGCGGTGGTCTCGCCCGAGTTCTCCAGGCTTGGCAAGTTCACCACCAGGATGCGGCGGTTCAGCACCACGTCGCGCATGTCGATGTCGCCGATCTCGCACTTGAAGATGTGGCCGAGCGAGACGGCGAGCTGGGTGAAGGTGGCGGAGAAGTGCATGACGGCGAAGCTGTGCTGCTTGGCCGGCTCCGGGTCACGCTGCTTGTGCACCGGCTGGGACAGGTCGTAGCCGCCGCTCTCGCCGAGATAGGACCGCAGCGGATAGACCAGCGCCTCGTTGATGTCCGGCACCGGAATGCCGGTGATCGTGCCGGTGGCGGGATCCCGGTGACGGAACACCTTGTCCTTGGCCAGGCTGACGATACTCTCCAGCTCGGTGGCGAAGCGGATGCTCTCGATGTCGATCAGCACGCCGTGGGTGTCGCGCATCCAGACCAGGACCGGGGTGAGGGCGCCCATGAGCGTGATGGCCCGGGCCATGAAGATATGGTTGGCGCCCTTGTCGCCGCCGTTGGGGTTGCTCTCGATCTGGCTGACCAGCAGCTCGCGGATCACGTCGGCATTGCCCCAGGCGAAGGGGTTGAAGGTCATGCTGTCCTTGTTGCCGGAGGCGACCAGGAAGTTGAGCGCCATCACGTCGTCCTCGCGGCCATACAGCCGGGCCAGCGCCAGCACGTCGGCGTAGAGCCGGTTGTCAGCCTTGCCGTCGACGAAGATGAAGCCCGAGCCCCAGGCGAGGGCGTTGACGCAGAGGCTGAGCAGCGCCTTGGTCTTGCCGGCGCCGGTGGTGCCGGGCACGGCGACGTGCTGGCGGCCGTCCTCGTTGCCGAGCCACAATTCCTGGCCGGTGCGATAGTCCCGGCCAAGATAGAGGATGCCTTCGGCCATGCGCGGCCCACGGGTCTTGGGGTCGGGATGGTTGTGGTCCGGCCGCCGCGCCCCCATCGGCAGGCGCAGCGGCAGGACGACGCGGCGGGTCAACACCCAGGCGGCGTAGAGGATGGCGAGCGGCACGGTGATTGTCACCAGGCCGGGCTCGGCGGTGGTGGCGACGGCCGCCATGGCGAGGGCGACGCCGGAGATGCCCGACTTGAGCGCCTCGCGGACGCGGACGAAGCCGGTGCGGGTGTCGCGGTAGAGATCGGCGCCGGCGCGCTCGAAGCGGCTGTCCGGGCCGAGGGTGCGGCGGGCGGTCATCGGTCAGCCGCCTGATTCGAATGGCCCGACGGCGCTCACGCTGATCTCGGCGACGTTGACCGGGAGCAGGACAGCGGGCGACCACCCGCCCGTCCGGCAGCGGCGCCAGGATACGACCCGCAACGCGACGACGTCGGGCGCCAGGGCGAGGCTGAACGTGATGTTCCAGGCCCTGTCCCAAGACGCCTCGCTCTCCGAACGCCCAAGGATCGGGGGAGGACCGGCCATGAGATCGGCCAGGCGCGCCGCCAGGATTGCGGGATGGCCGAAGGCCGCCATGAGCCCGCCCAGAAGCTTATGGCTCCAGCCGATCCCACCGTCGACACCCCGGCCGGCACCTTCAAACAGGAGCATGAGCACGGCGCCGAACATGATCAGTCCGAGCGTCGTGGCCATAAACTGCACGTAGACGTTCAAGGCGCAGCTCAACCATCGGCCTCGACATGTCCTGCGAGACAGGCGGCCGGGATGGCCGTCCTGATTGGCCGGTTCGATTCTGTCCCGCGCGCGCATCGTGGTCAGCGCATCGATGGCCACGATCAAGTCTCCGATGGGATTTGCCGGTTGCGGGCAGGATCCGACGCCGCCCGCGCCAGGCTGCGGGCCGCTGCCCACCCCGCATTGGGGATCACGGCCGCTGGCGCCTTTGCTGCCAGGGGATGGTGCATGGCTAGTCGAGGCCGAACAGGTTGCCGCCATGGGCCTGCCCGTCCGGGGCGGCCGGAACGGCGGCCTGCGCCGGCGCGCCGGGTGGCGGGGTGACGACGGGAGGACGCGCCAACTCGCGGGCGAGCGCCCGCGGCATTGCAGCCACGGCGGTTGCATGCGGCTCCTGCCTGTTCGGGCTCGGAGGCTCAGCCTGAGTGACATCGGCCAGATCGGGCGTGGGTGTGGGTATTGGCCCCATTTGCAAGGCGGTCGGCCCCGGGCGCATCGAGAGCGTGGAGGGCGCCTGTCGCAGGGGCAGCACGATGGCTGCCGCGGCCAGAGCCCCGAAGGTCAGCGCCGCGAAGCCGCCGGCGACGACAAGCGACCAAGGCGCCGAGCTGAGAAGGCGCGGGCGCGGCATGGACGCCGGCGCCGGCGGCTTGGCCGGGATCGGGGCCGGGGCCAGGTGCGGCGGCGGAGGCGGATGGAACACGTTGACGACCGGCGTCACGCCCTCGTCGGTGACGATGCGCAGCTCGACGCGGCTGACGCCGCTGGAAAGGTTGAGGATCATGGGGCGTGCTCCGGGGTTGGGATGGAGGCGTCGCCCGGCTTGAGGGCCGTGGCGCGGATCACGGCCAGCGCGCGGTCGAGCGACGGCACGGGCACGGGATGGCGGAGGACGCACTCGACGGCCCAATGGTCGCGGCTGCCGGCGGCCTCGATGCGTGGGTTCGGCTGCTCGGCCAGGTTCTGCCCGCCGGGAAAGCCCAGCGCGTGCAGCGCATACCAAAGCGGCCGGTCGACCAGCTTGAGAAAGGCGAACTGCGCCGGGGCCAGCACGCCGGCCCGCTGCCGCGCATGGCTCAGCACCGACATCATGGCCGGGGCGGTGAAGGCGTGCCGGGCGGCGATCGCGCGGCAGGGCGCGACCAGGCCGGCGTCGGACAGTACCAGGGCGGCCTTGGCCAGGGCGTCCGCGGAGAAGGCCAGCGGCATGGCCGGACCGGCCTGCGTGTCGCCCGGATCGGCCGGCAGCGACTGCGACAGGTCGCCCAGCAGCGCCATCGCCTCCCCGCGCCGCCGGACGGCATGCAAGGCGAACACCGCCAGCATGGCCTGGACATGCGGCGGCGCCGTCTCGATCCCGCGCCAAGACGGGCCGAGCTGGCGCGTCAACGCGGCGAGGGCCGTATCCTCGCTGTAACGCCCGCGGGAGTCGCGGGCGAAGCGGTCGATCCACTCATCCGGATACAGCGCCGGATCGCCGGGCCGGGGCTCGCCCTCGGCGACGGCGACGAGGCCCAGGGCGCGGCGCATATAGGTGGCCGAGGCCGGGAACACCCGCGCCTGCACCCGCATCAGGCCGGGCAGGTCGAGCCTGCGGGTGTAACGGCCGGGGGCGTTACCGAGCAGGCACCATGCGGCCAGTCCCACGATCAGCGCCGCCGCCGGGACGCGGTAGAACGCGCCGACGTTCTGCATCAGCCGCCACAGCGCGCCGATTCTGACCTCGGCCGGATCGGCGGCCAGCACCTGCGCGTCGAGCCCGGCGTAGCGGCCGGTGAACAGGCCGGCGCCGGCCATCAGCCCGTGCTGCAACGCCATCGCGAAGGCCGCGATGCGCGCGTGGAACACCCACCAGGCGGCGAACAGGGCGCCGCCGACGAAGACCAGGCCGATGCCGAGCAGCAGCAGGCCGTCCTCGGCCTGGCGGTTCTGCCCGTAGGGGCCGGATTGCTGCGCCACGTCAGCGCCCCGCCGGGGCCGGCGCCGGCCGGTCCGTGGCGGCCTCGAGCCGCAGCGCCTGGCCGAGCACCTTGCGCAGGTAGGCGGCGCGATGCCCGGGCGAATGGGAGTGGTAGAAGCCGACCCCGGTCCAGAAATCCCCCGCCGCCTCGTCGAGCGACCGGCGCAGGATAAAGGCGCCCGCCTCGACGTTGGCGCAGAAATTGTCGCGCAGCGCCAGAAAGGCGGCGGCGGCCGGCGCGCGCCAGTGCCGCGCCAGGACCGGCAGCCAGATCTCGTTGACCTGCATCGGACCGATGTCGACGGCGCCGTTGGCGTTGCCGCTCACCCGGCCCAGCCGGCCGCCCTCGACGTTGAGCAGGATGACCAGCACCGGTGCCGGCAGGCGGTGGACCCGGGCCGCCGCGGTCAGGCAGCCCTCGATCACCGCGGGCGTGGGGACAGCGAGCCTAGCCGTCCCCGGGGCGTCGCGATCGGCGGAGGCCGCCGCCGGACCGGCCGCCGCTCCCAGGGCCAGCAGCGCCGCGCAGAGCCGGCGGACCGACCTCACGGCCGCAGGCCCGGACCGCGGGGCATCTCCGGCGCCGGCGCGTCGAGGACCGCCAGCTGCCGCCGCCAGTGCAGGCGCTCTTGCGCGGCCATCCACGGGCCGTGCAGGTCGTTGAGCAGCAGCATGTCGGGCCGCTGCGCCTGGGCCATCGCCTCCATCATGCTCAGCATCACCGGCGCGAAGGCCGGGCTGCCGATCGCGCGCACCCGCTGGCCCAGCATGGTTTGCGGATCGGGCTGCAGCTCGATGCCGAGGCTGCGGCCGGTGGCGTCGCGCCAGACGGTGTCGCCAGCTGCCAGGAACAGCGGCAGGAAGCCGTGCGGGGCGGCGGCGAGATGCGGGCTCACGGCCACGATCTCGCCCGTGGTCTGGTCGAGGGCGGCGACCGGCCGGCCGCGCCCGATCAGGCAGCGCAGCACAGCGCTGACCCGGCCGACCTCGACCTGGCGCGGCCGGCTCATGCGAACCGTCGCTGCCGCCAGGCCGGCACCGCCGGGCGGACCCGGCCGACCAGCAGCCGGCGCAAGGTGCGCAGGGCCGCCGGGAAGGTGAGGCCGAGCCACTCCAGCAGGGTGAACACGGCGATGCCGGCCAGGGCCAGGTAGAGCGTGCTCCAGCGCCAATGCAGCAGGAAGATCATGATCGGCACCATCGCCCGCGCGTCGAACAGGTAGATCCGGATCGGCGCCATGGTGTTACGCCACATAGCCCAGCTCCCTGAGCCAGAAGCCGGCGACCGCCTCGGTGACGCGGCCTTCGGCCAGGGCGCGGCCGATGGCGGCGCGGAAGGACTGGCCGTGCTCGCCGGCGTCGACGCAATCCTGCGCCAAGGCCGGCCAGCGGTCGGGATCGGCGTCGAGGAAGCGGCGGCGCAGCTTGTCGTCGAACGCCAGGAACTCGCGGATCGGCGTGCGCTTGCCGTCGGCCGACTGAATGAGCCGCTGGTTGACGATCAGGCGCAGCGACTGCGCGAAGGCGACCGTGAGCGCGCGGCGCTTGCTGTCCGGGAACAGGCTGACCACGCGCTGCAGGGTGTCGGCGTTCCGGCTGGCGTGCACGGTGGTGTAGACCGCGTGCTGGGTGATGGCGGCGTCGACGGCCGCGGTGATGGTCTCGGCGTCGCGCGCTTCGCCGACGATGATGGCCTTGGGCGCCCGGCGCATGGCGTTGCGGATGCCGGCCGGGAAGCTCGGCAGGTTGCGCGGGATCTCGCTCTGCTCGATGGTCGCGGCCGGGCTCGCGACGTCGTCGAACACGAACTCGATCGGCGCGCTGTATTCGAGGATGACGCGGTCGCCGTCCGGCTGCTCCAGCATGGCGCGGGTCATGGCGGCGAGCAGGGTGCTCTTGCCGTTGCCGGTGCCGCCGGCGACGATGACGATGCCGTCCTCCGGCCGGTAGGCGCCGAGGATAGCCGGCTCCACGTCCAGCTCGGCCAGGCTGGGCGCCCGGGAGGGCAGGGTGCGGGCAGTGATCGCCGCCCCGTCGTCGCCCTGGCTCAGCACCGCGGTGACGTTGACGCGGAAGCGCATGCGGGTGCGCCGGTCGGGCGAGACCTCGTAGGAGACGTCGAAGTCAAGGCCGCCCTTGAGCCGGGCCAGGCCGTCGGCGCCGTAGAGCCGGTTGACCGCCTCCTCGACCTCGATGTCGTTCAACGGGCGCGAGGTGACGGCGCGCAGCCGGCCGTGCAGGTTGGTGAGCGCCGGCTTGTTGCTGTGGATGCGGATGTCCGAGGCGCCCTGCCGGTAGGCCCAGATCAGCAGCGCGTCGAGGCTGGCCCGGGTGAACGCCGGCGTCTCGCCGGGCCAGAGATGGCTGGCGCCGGCGGCCGGCTCGGGCGTCTCCTCGCGCAGCCAGTCGGGCACGTCGTCCACGAGGCGGAGCTTGGCGTCGGTCATCGGTTGAGCCTTGCCGGTTGGGGTTGCGGGGCAGCGGGAACGGGCGCCGGGGGCGGGCTGAACACGGGTCCCGCGCCGCGGGCCGGCGCCTCCGGCGGCAGCCTCATGTCGGGGGGCGGGCCGCGCCACGTGCGGCGGTTGGCGTTCAGGCCGGGCTGGTCGGTGATGGTAATGGTGCGGTCGTCGAGCCGCATCTTGTCCCGCCCGCCTTGCACGGCGCGCCGGGCGAAGGCCACTTGCGGCGGCTCGACCAGCTTGGCCCGCAGCAGCACCCGGTAGCGCGCCATGCCGATCAGGTCGCCCTCGAGGCGGCCGAGGTCGGAGAGGAAGATCTCGAGCGCCTGCCGCTCGCCCTTGCCCCAGCCCTCGGCCACCCACTTGTCCCAGAATTCCACCTCCTGGGCCGAGCGCGGGCGCAGCTCGTCGGGCGGCGGCGTGGGCACGGCCCAGCTGCGCACCAGGTAGCTGCGCCAGTTGGGCGGCGCCGACGACAGTTGCGCCTGCCGGGTGATCTGGTAGATGCGCCCGGTCTCGCGGGCGACCTGCCCGCCGTCGCCGAGCGCGAAGGCCATCTGCGCCTCCGTCACCACCGGCGGGCGCATCAGCGTCTGACCGGACCCGACCGCGACCACCAAGGGCCGGAAGTCGTAGCTGGCGTCGAGCCGGGCCTCGTTGCGGCGCAGGATGTCATTGATGGCGTAGCCGCGCGCCGCCAGGCCGCCGCGGGCGCCATAGGACAGCGCCGCCTGATGCAGCGCCTCGCCGCGCGGCCCGGACAGGTCGCCGGACGGGTTGAAGCCGGGCCGGGCCGCTTGCAGCGTCTCCAGCGAGGGCGGCGCGGCGCCGCCGATCACCGCCGGCTGCTCGGCCGATCCCGTGACCGGGGCATTGAGCGGGCTGCCGAGCGCATGTGTGGACACATCCATTTGCCCAAGCGAGGGGATGGGGGCCAGCGGACCGTCCACCAGCGACAGGCCGGCATCGGCCGCGAGGGCCGGCCCGGCGAGGCCGAAAGCCGCAAGCAGGGCGAAGACGGCGAGCCTGCGGCGCGGCGGGACGGTCTCAGACATGGTGCTGCACATCCACTTGGCGGTGATCGGGATCGACGATGACGGTGGCCCGGGCGCCCGCGGCCTGGCCGAGGGCCTCGAAGATGTCGAGGATGCGGACCCCGCGGCGGTCGACCGCGACCACGATCGGCTGCGGGTTCGGCGGCAGGCTGATCACCAGCCGGTAGCCGATGCGGTCGGCCAGCGCCTTGGCGCCGGCGTCCAGCGGCCCTGACCAGGCGAAACTGTCCGGACGGTTCAGCTCGGCCGGCACGATGGCCGGCGCGGGCGCAGTCGCGTCGGCGGCGCGGCGGGCCGGTTGCGCGCCGCGCAGGTCGCGCAGGGCCGCGTCCACCTGCTGCATGCTGCGCTGCAGGGCCAGCTCGGCGTTGGGCATGCCGCCCGCGTCGACGCCGGGCGCCACCTTGACGATGCCGGTGCAGCCGGAGAGCAGGATCGCCGCCCCGCACAGGCTGGCTGGAAACGATCGGCGCTTTGCCACCACGCGGCCTCCTTGTTGACGCGGCAAGGCTACGGGGCGGCGCTACGAGTGATCGCAGGTTTTTCCGGCCGAAAGCGGCGATGCCCTTTCGGGCCCGGCTGGCGGTCGCGATCCATCCAGACCGTCAGCAGGTTGGGCGACAGCGGATCGAAGTCGCAGAGGGTGCGGCCGAGCGCCTCCGAGACGCGGCGGCAGCGCCGGCGCTCGGGGCAGGGGCAATCGGACCAAGAAGTTTCCGCGTCTTCGGACTGAAAGCGTTCGGTGCGGGCCATCGCAGGTCTCCGTGTCGGGGAAGCAGACTGCCGGGCGGCGTTGCGAGTGATGGCGGGGTTTTTCGCCAGCATCGCCGGGGCGGCCGGGGAACGGCCCCGGTCATCGCGCCGTTCCGTTGCCCTTCCTGCCTTCGCCGGCCGAGGCCCGCCGCTCGAAGAGCCTGCGGGTATAGCCCCGCAGCGGAACGGCGACGCACATCGACAGGACGAATGCGGCGGCCCAGGCATACCAGGCGACGTTTGCCGTCCCCGGACAGGCGGTCCACAGAAAAAATGGCAGATTGGTGCCGCCGACCACGACGGCGCGGGCCGAGTCCAGCTTGCAGGCCCGCTCGACCATGCGGTCGTCGCGGAACAGCCGGTCAAACAGCGGAGCCAACCGGGCGACAACCGTCTTGGGGTCCTCCTCTACGCCGGCAATGGTCGGGTTTGCCAAGCCGGCCCGCCTGGACGGAAACGCGATGCGGGGGCGCGCGACAAGGCGCGCCTCATTCAGATCAGGCTTGCAGGCACGCGCTCCGGCCCCAGCCGGCGCGGCACGAATAGGTCGTCCTGCCGTTCCGCCTGCTCGATGCGCCGGCAGGCGAGGTCGAACCAGCGCGGCTCGATCTCGACGCCGACGAAGCGCCGGCCGAGCTTGACGCAGGCCACCCCCGTCGTGCCGGAGCCCATGAACGGGTCGCACACCACGTCCGCCGGGTCGGAGCACCAGTTCACCAGCCAGTCGAAATGCCCCTGGGTCCGGCTGCACGGATGGCCGTTGGCCGGACGCGTGGCCGGCTGCATCACCGGCGCCCGGCCCGGCACCAGCTTGCGGCCGCGCACGGCCTCGACCGGCGTGCCGAACCAGTAGGCGATCTCATCGCCGCCCAGCACCCGGCCAAGGAAGCTGGGCAGGGCATACGGCAGGTGGATGGACCGGAAGAAGCGCAGCCGCTCCGGGACCGGGGTCAGGAAGCGTGGATCGCTGTCGGCGCGCAGCACCGCGACCAGCCGATGCAGCGGCGGCACGCGCAGCATGGCCGCGCGCCAGAGCCCATGCGGGTCGTCGCTGCCGGGCAGCAGGCCGGGCGGGCAGTTAGGCCACACCGGGTCGGTAAGGATCACCCCGGCCTCGATGTCGGCCAGCAACTCGAGGCAGTCGCCGCGATACAGCACGGCGTCGCCGATCGCGACCCGCTCGGTCATCCGGCCGCGGTCGGCAGCAGCGCCGGCGCGGGCCGGAGTGCGGGCCGCGCCTTCGGATCGTCCCGCCCGCGCAGCACGATGCCCAGGCCGTGGCCGTCGGTCAGCTCGTCCGCCAGGCCCTCGACCACCCCCTCGACGGCGCGGGCCTCCTCCTCGCCGCAGCGCAGCCGTTCGGCCTTGCGGCGATCGATCTCCGGCTTGGCGCTGCCCAGCGGGAACACCTTGGCCAGCCGCCGCAGCCCCTCCGAGAAGCCGACCCGCTTGAACAGGCGGTTGCACAGGCCGACGTCGGCCGGCGTCGTGCTCAGCGTCCATAGTTCGACCGGCCCGAGGCTGTTGACCAGCATATGCTCGTAGATGACGTTGTTGGCCTCGATCAGCGCCAGGAACGGCGAGCCGCTGCCGTCCTTGCTCGGTCCCTTGAGCCGGTGCCGAACCACCTGGGCGGCGGCGTCGGTCAGGTTGAAGCGGCCGATGATCGCATCGGCCTCGGCCGCGTCGCCGGCGCCGAGGATGAAGCGCCCGGTGGACTGGCTCACCAGGTCGTCGCCGAAATCTTCCATCTTCTGGCTCGACAGGCCGAGCTGCATGTTGTGCTTGCGCCCCTCGCGGCGGTCCAGCTCCACCTGCGCCCGCACGAAGCGCCGTCCCTTGGTGCGGTGGTATTCGTCGTAGTCGAGCCGCTTGGTGGTTTCGTAGATCTCGGTGAACCGCTTGGCGTGATAGGCCCGCACCGGCTTCGGGACCAAGCCGGCGTAGCCCGGCCGCAGGAAGAAGTTGCGCGCCAGGATGTGCCGGCCCAGCAGATACACGAGGTCGGTCTGGCGGTCGGCCTCGGGGCTGCCGGTGGGCGCCACCGCTTCCAGGTCGAGGGCGATCACCCGCGCCGGGCCGAAGTCGAGCCGGGTCGGCCGGTTCATGGTCGGATACTTGCGGATCAGCGCCTTGACGTAGCGCTCGAACAACTCGCAGGTCTCCTCGCCGGTGCCGAGCCGGACCTTGCTGAAGGTGTCCTTGACCTGCGTGGTACGCGCCGCGGTGATCAGGTCCTGCAGCAGCGGCACGGCGTGGCGCTGCGCCAGCTCGGCCAGGCGGTGTTCGCCCAGGCGGCACAGCGCGTCCACCACGTCCCACCACCAGGCCCGCTCCTCCAGCTGCACCGCATGGCGATGCAGCATCGCGTCCACCTCCGGCAGCAGGCCGGGCTGGTAGCGCTTGGGCCGGGTGTTGGGCTCGGACGGATCGTCGCCGAACATGCGATAGGCCTCGTCCAGCACGAAGCCGATCAGCTGGTCCATGCCCTCGAACGGCGCCGCCGCCTCGATCGGCATGGTGGCCAGGGAGAGGAAGTTGCTTTGGAAGTCGCGCTCGAGCGGCAACGGCTTGCGACAGCCGACCTGGGTGTCGAAGATGTTGACCTCGTAACCGGGGGCGAACTGCATGCGAACGTAGATCGCCTCGCTGCGCCGCTCGTACGGCAGCGCCTCCTGGATCAGCCGGATCAGGCCCTCGGCGGAGAAGCCGATGTCGAGCTTGCCGATCAGCGGCAGCTTGGCCCCGCTCGCCCCTTGCGCGGCGCTGGACAGGCACAAGCCCAGCAGGATGGTGTTGGCCAGCACCGACTTGCCGAGGCCGGACGTGCCGATGAACAGGTCGACCACCATCAGCCGCAGCGAGCCGGCCGGGTCATACGGCCACATGCGCCCGTCGGGCGTGCGAAACAGCACCGAGCCGGTGGCCCACGGCGAGGCCGGGCGGCCCCAGGGCAGCATGCGCAGCACCTGCCCGAGCGGGGCGGCGGCGGCCGGCGCGGTGGAGGCGACGGCCAGGCCCGGCGCGCTGCTCATCACCCCGTCCAGCGGGTCGCCCGCCATCGCCAGCGCCTGGCAGTTGCCCCAGCGCTGCACCTGATTGCTCAGCGTCGCCGCCCGCCGGCGCAGCCGCCCGGTCTCGCCCGCCGGCGCCCAGGTGGCGAAGCTGGTGCGCAGCCTGACCTGGATGTCGAGGTTGGCCTCGCGCATCGCCGCGAGCTCGGTGAAGGCGTTGTAGATCGGCTTGTTGCCCGGTACGAAGCCGAGCAGGGTTGAGACCATCTTCTTGAACGCCATCATGTTGCGCCCGCCGCCCTCGACCAGCATCGACACCCGCCACGGGATGTGGTGCGCGTTCAGCCGGGCGGCGATCTCGGCGAACGGGCGCGGGTCCTCCGGGCCGACCGTCATGTCGACGCTGGACCACTCGTGGCCGCCGATCGTCACCCGTTGCTGGCCATGCGTCTCGGCGCTGCCGGCGAAGATCTGCGCGGCCAGCGGCGGCCACAGCGCGAGGCCCGCGTCGCCGGCCCGGGGCGGGCCGTCCGGCAGGCGCGCCATCGGCGCGGCGCCCTGGATGAACGGGGTCCATTCGCAGCCGGCGGTCTCCGGATAGATCGCCTCGCGCAGGCCGACCAGCGCCTCGGCGGGCGACATCACCTGCACGCCGATGCCGTGGTTCTCGAACGAGCCGACCAGCCGCTGCACGAACGCCGCGTGCCGCGCCGAGAGCAGCTCGTTCTCGCGGAACGGGCTTTGCGCCGTGCCGATCGCGGGCGCGCCGTCGGTCAGCGCCTTGGCTTCGGCCGCGGCCTGCTTCTTCTCCTCGCGGTTCAGCAGCGAGGGCTTCGACCACAGGATGAAGTAGCACGCCTCCCAGCGCATGATCCGCGGCCAGAGCCGCTCGCGTTCGTCGAAGATCTCGGACATGGCCAGGCCCAGCTCGCGCGCGACTGCGCGGTTGCCGCCCAGGTGCCGCTCGATGTCGGCCGCCGACAGGGCCGGGTCGCAGGCATACCAGCCCTGGATGGCGTGGCCGGGCGTCTCCAGCACGCCCGAGAGGTCAATGCGCAGGCCCTCGGCTGTGGCCTCCACGTCGGCGCGGGTGGTCATGCGCCGCACCCCATGCACCCGCAGGAAGGTGACGCGCTCGCCGCGCTTGCCGACCAGGGTGCCGTTGTCGGTGGTGTCGAGGTCGCAGAATGATTCGAGCGGCTGCTTCAGCAGCAGTGACAGGCTGGCGAACATCTGGTTGAGCAGGCCGAACATGCCGGGGCTCCTTGCTAGAGGGGGGTCGCGCGACAAGGCCCGGGCCGCGTCCGGCCGAGCCGCCTGACGAGGCTTGGCGAGGGTTCACGCCGCCAGCCCCGGCCGCCGGAGCAGCCGCCAATGCAGCCAGCGCCATCCCGCCGCGCCGAGGGCGCAGACGAGCGTGGCGGCGGCCTCGTGGCGCAGAGGCGCCTCGAACACGCGCCCGGCCAGGATCGCGGGGACGGCCACGCAGGCGCCGGTCACGCCCGCCGCGACGAAGAAGAACAGATCGGCGGCCCGTGACCTCGGCTTGGCGTGGATCGCTTGACGGCAGAGCGAGACGGCAACGGCGAACATCAGCGCGAGGCCCCCGCCGAGGACGGCGCCGATCACGGCCGCGTCGTATGGGCCGGCGCACATGGCGCTCGCCTGATCGGGCAGGGTCAGGAATGACAAGCCGCTCTCGTCCGGCGTTGGCGCAGCATAGTGCTTGAGCGGCCACGCCTGGCAGGCCGCGTGCAGCTTGGCGATGGCTTCCAGCACCTCGGGCGGCGGCGGCTGGGTGTGGACCATCAGCGTTGCGGCGTCTGGAGGCGGGAGGGTGGGCATAGCGGGCTGTCCTTTGGTCAGGGGGCGGATGGGGCCGGTTGGCCGGCGGCAGCGTCCGCCGGATCCCGGATCTTGCCAGCCAGCTCGGCCCACGCGGCGAGCTGCGCCGGGTAGCTGTCCTCGCCGCCACGCATGCGGCGTCCCCGGTGCAGCAGGCGCAGACCGCCGAGCAGCCGCTTGCGCTCCGCGGCCGGCACGCTGAGCAGCCCGGCCGCCAGGTCGCGCGGCGCGTCGGTGTCGATCACGCTGACCGCCGCCGCCGCGCGCCGGTCCAGCGCGTCATAGGCGCGCCAGGCGCAGTACAAATCGTCGTTGCCGAGAATGGGCCGCACGGCGAGCGTCGGGGCCACGTCGCCCGCCCGCAAGGCGAGATGGATCGCACGCACCAGCACGTTCAGCGCTGTCTGCGTCATCTCCGGCAGCCAGATCACCCGCATCTCCAGGTTGGCCGCCGGCGCGCCGATATGCTGCGCGCCGTGGCACAGCGGACAGCACGCGGCGAGGTTGGCCGGCCGCCAGTCCTCGTGGTCGTCGTTGACGTGGAACACGTCCTGCCAATCCCCGGCCGGCAGGCCGCAGAACCGGCAGCGATGCCCGTCGCGGTCGAGCGCGTCCTGGCACAACTGCTGCCGCCCGACCAGGCCAGCCCCGGCATCGCGCACCGACGGATGCACAGACGGAACGAGCGGCAGGAGCATCGATGCCCTCGCTTACTGGAAGGTCATCTGCTGCGCGGTGCCGGTGTTGGTCGGCGCGGCGCCGGCGACGGTGTTGGAGCTGAAACCGCCGAACAGGCTGGCGGCCAGGAACGCCCCGCCGGCCAGCACGGAAATGAAGCCGTAGCCGAGCCGGTTCTGCCCGTTTGGGTTCTTCTGGTTCTGCCAGATGGTATAGACTCCGGTGAGAATGGCGGCCCCGCCGAAGAAGTAGCCGAGCAGCTCCATGACGTAGCCGCCGCCGCCTGTCAGGTCGGTGGAGGCCGCCTGCATGCGTCCGCCCAAGCCGTTGCCTGCCGCCTGGGCGAAGGCCTGCTGCGACAACAGCAGGGCCGGGAGCGCCCAGGCCGTCAGTTTGGCGGCCGGCCGCCGCATGACCGCGGGGATAAGGCCGGACGGCTCAGCGCCGGTCCCGGATTGAAGAGGCGTATCGGCGACGTTCGCCGCCGGAGATGAAGCGCGAAGTGGTGATGTCACGGTGAAGGCTCCTGTCGATGCGGAGGGGACCCGCCCCCTCGCACGCAGGATCGCCGCCGGGCTTGCGAGTGATCGCCGCTTATTTTCGGAAACCGCCGATCGGCTGGTTGAGGCTAACGGGAAGCGGCGCAGCGCCATTCAGCGACATCGGCATCACGCCCGGAATTGTTGTCAGATCTGATGGAATTGGTCGGCTATCGACCTCATCTGCGACACCTACGCGTCACAGAGACCTTCCCGAAAACGGTCAGTGGCTGCAAGGGCAGTCGGCCGCGGAGGCTGCACGTCCACCTGGTTCAGCCGACGGAGCAGGACTTGATCAATGCCCTGATGCGCTTGGCGATCCGGGAGCCGGAGGCGGACTGGGTGGATTACCGGGCGCAGCGGTCTTACTGGATCGTGCCTCGGATGCCGTTGTGGGCGGGGTGGCCGGACTGGATGGTCCGGCTTCCTGCCCTGCCTGGGCGGGCGGCGTCGGCGTTGTGCTTGCCACCGGAGCCTGTGTCGTCTGGCCAGGGCAGCCAATGATGGGAAAGATGCCGCCGCGAGAGCAGACGAGGGTGGTGGCGTTGTTCAGACCACTGGAGAAGCCGTTGAGGATGGTCGCCAGGCCAGCAACAACGCCGACGGCGGCGATGAAGGTCTGCGGCCACGTAAGCTCGATTTGGCTCCGGACACGTTGGCCATTCCAGTACAGGTGCCGCTTAGCGTCATCGATCTGCAGGTTCTTCAGATCGGCGGCGGTAATGGTGCGCAGGTTGGGTAGTTTCGCCATTTACCGTCGCCTGGCCGCCTTGGCGTCCAGCTTGTCGAGCCGGCTTTCCAGCACTGTGATCCGGTCGATGGCGCTCGCGAGCAGGCTTGAGGTTCGCGCGCTTTCGGTCGTGCTGGATTGAAGCTTTTCGATTAGAGCTCCGATGACCTCGTCCAATGGATCGTTGACGCTCGGTTCCTTGCTAGGCAAGGCGTTTGGCTGCTCTGTCGTTCATCACGCGGATCTCGTCGATCGTCATGTCGATTTGGCGAAGGGCGGCGCTGAACTTGCCATATTGGGTCCTGTAGGCCTTTCTCGCCAGCGCCGGTGTCATCGCGGACGCTGCGGCTCGCTTCGGCGCGGCTGAGGCGACTGCCTTCCGGGTGGGAGCAGCAACCGTCTTCGATTCGGCCGTAGATAAGGTTTTCGTGGCGGCCTTCGAACTTGCAGCTTTTGGGCGCGCGGAGATGACAGCGGCGACGCTCTCAGTGCTTCTCTTTTTGGGTGCTGATGGCATGGTGAACACCTAATCCTTCAACAGTTCATTTAGCATTCCGCGTGGCGCAATCCAACCTCTTGTTCCGGATGGTAATCGGGTTGGTCAGTCGACGACGATAGCCACTCGATACGAAGCCCTGGAGCACGTCGGGTCGGTTCAGCCGATAGCGGATCTGGCGTCAATGCCCGCCTCGGCTTGGTGCACGCCCCGGATCGGCTTGCCCGCTCTCGGCCAAAGATCGCCCCGCGGCCAATTGCCACTTCAGCCCGCCCGCACCGCAAAGCCGACAGGCGGCTTCCCAGCCGTCTACGATTTACGTTAGCGCCAGGTAGAAGCCCTCATTGAGGCTCATTCCCGCAAGGCCGTGCCGCACGTCGTCTGCTCTCCGCTCAGGCGAAGTAGCCGATCACCCCCTGCGCGATGGTGCGGACGTTCATCACCGCGATCCCGAACGCCACCTGGATCACCGCCTTGCTGTAGGCCCGGTGGTGGTGGTGGTTGCCCTTCATGACATGGTGGAAGCTCATCACCCCGAGCAGCACGATCAGCGCCCCATAGGCCTGGAAGAAGTGCTCGAAGGCGTAGATCACGTTAAGCAGCCACTCCTCCGGCGTGTTGCCGAGCAACGCCGCGTTCGTCGCCGGCGCCTGATAGGTCGTCAGCGTCCGCGTCAGCGCCGCCCTGGTGTTGCCGCCGAACGTCGTGTTGGCAGCGTCGAGCATGCGGTCGAACGACAGCAGGGTGGCCGAGATGAACAGGGTCACGGCGGGCCAGGCGGGACGCCGGTTGCTCTCGCTGCCCGGCTTGAGGATCTGCCAGAAGCCGTGGATCGAGGCGATCAACAGGCCGCCGCCCACCAGATAGCAGATCAGCGGGATCAGCCAGGCGATAGCGATGCCGAGATCATTGGCGAAATTGAAGAAGCCCTGCATCGGTGCGCCCTCCGGCCTAACGCTCGATCGCGCCGCCGTCGGTCGTCACCACCCAGCTCGTGCCGTGCTGGGCGATGCTCTTGACCCGGCCGAGCCCCGGCACCGTGTCGCCGACCATGACCTCGATCGGCACCGGATTGCCGGTGGCCGGGTTCAGCGCCGACAACACCGCCATGCCCGGCGAGGCGCCTTTCACCACGTAGTCCTTCACGGTGCGGCGCTCCGGCCTCGGAATGCCGGGCAGCGCGGCGGGTCCCGCCACGCGGTGGGCGGCGGGCGGCGCCGCAGGCGGGACGCTAGCAGCCGGCGTGCCGCCGGACCCGGCCTCCGTTGCCGCATTGTCCTGCGCCGGCAGGGCGGCTTTGGACTTGAGCAGGGTGAGCGCCGTCTCGTTCAGGCCGATGCGGGATTCGAAGTCGCCGGCGCTGCGCTCGACCTGCTTGGACAGCTTGGCGAGGATAGCGCGCAAGTTGGCGACCTCCGTGCGCGTGTCACCCAACTGCGCGGCGGTCTCGTTGAGCATCTCGGTCAACTTGACCTGCTTGGCTTGCAGGTGCCGGAGGTCCTCCTCCGTCGCCATCGGCGCAGCGGCCGGGGCGGCCGGAAGCGGACGCGCGACGGGGGGCGCCAGCGCGCGGGTCGCGGCCTGCAGCTCCGCCGGCGAGGGCGCGGGCTTGGCCGGCTCGGGCAGGGCGAAGGCGAGCGACATCGGAGGCACTTGAACCGGCGCGACCCGAAGCGGCGTTGCCACGATGGGGCCAGGGGCGGCCGGGGCAGCGGCAGCCGCTCCCGGCAACGCCTTGGACGGCGCCACGCCGGGCATGCCTTGTTCCGAGGGCCCCTCGGCGGGTGCCGCCACAACGGGCGACGCGGCAGGCGACGCGGCCCCGGCCGCAGGCAGACCATCGCTCTTCAGGGCAGCGAACTCGGCAAGATCGGCGGACGCCGTTGCCGTCGGCGCGTCGGCCGGCGCATGCCCATGCGGCCCAGCGGCGGCCTTGGCCGCGGGCGCCGCCATCGTCGCCTTGGAGGGAACCGGATCAGCCGGAGACGGACGAGCCGGAGTTGAGCCGTTTGCCGGAGCCGGGGGCGCTGCGGCGTGGGGATCGGCGCCCGCCTGCGGAGCCGCCAGCGGCACGGCATGACGCACCTGATCGAACACCCGGACCACCGATGGGGGGAGATGGATGCGCTCGGGACTCAGCGTCTGCCAGTCGAACGCCGCGATGCGGTCGCGATTGGCCCAAGCCCCCGCTCCGGCCGCCCCCAGTACGCCGACCAGCGCCGCCCCGGCCAGAAGCCGGCCGCGGCGCGAGCGCCTCGCGGGCGGCGGCGCGGCCGCTGCCGGCGCTGCAGCCGCGCCCGCCGTCCCGGCCGCGACGGCCGCAGCCGGGGCGGATGGACTGCTCAGGTTCGAAGCCGGACTGGTCGCGCGGGCTTGGCCGTCTGCGGTATCGGCAGTCCCGGCGGCGGCCGGGCGCGGCCCAGCGCGGCGGAAGATGTTGCGGCGGGGCGGCGCGCTCCGGTTAGGCTCGGCCGGGCTTGCGTCCGCCGCATCCATCTCGCCGGGCAGGCGGAGCGGGGCGGACAGGCCCACGCCCGCGTGCTGGAGGCTGGCGTCCGTGATGGTCGTGTCCATGTCGTCACCTGCTGGATACGTGCGTCGGACCAGCAGGGTCGCCGCCGGACCTGCGAGTGATCGCCTTGTTTCTCATCGGATCAGCGATCGTCGCCGACGACGAGCGGCGCCAGGAAGACGATGCCGACCTCGGCGCCGGCGTCGATCGTCACGGTCGGGCCGCGCGGCGCGTTCTCGCGCACCGCGGCGCCGAACTGCGAGCCGGCCGCGCCCGCCGCCACCCCGAGCTGCTGGCCCAGGTTGAGCCGTTGAAACGCGGTGGCGCCTCCGTAAGGGCCGGCCACCACGGTCGAGTTGGATTGCGCGATGGCCTGTCCCAGCCCCGCCACGAAGGCCGAGGCGACCGGCAGCACGTAGCGGGAGACGAGATGCTGGTTCACCGAGGAGGCGACCGCGGTCTCCCTGGTGTCGGGCGCGACCAGCACGGCATCGATCTTGTGCTGCGTGCCGTCGTGCAGGGTGATGCTGTCGAGATGCGCCACCAGCCGGTTCTCGCGCCGCTCGAACGAGCCGGTCATCCGGTCGCCGGCGATCGGGCCGGATTGCGCCTCGACCAGCAATTGCCCGCCGTAGTCCGAACTGGCGGCCAGCACGGTGTGGCCATAGACGCCCCGACCGGCCGGCATGAGCACCTGGCCGCCGCGGTCGGCCAGGCGCGGGGCGTTCGGGATCAGGGCGGCGCCGGCGCCGCGATCGGCCGCGGCTATGGTGCGGCCGGACGCGTCGGCCCGGTTCGGCTGCGCGTCGCCGCCGCTTGGGCGCTCGCCCGGCTTCAGGATCACCTGCGTCACCTGCGGCTTGAGGTTCCAATCCTTGCTCAGTGCGCTGATCGCGGCCTTGAAGTCCTTGACCTGGTTCTCATCCGGCTTGGGCTGCTGCGCCGCCGCCGCCGCCGCCGGCTTGCGCGGGGCGGGGGGATCGGCGGCTGGCGCCGTCTCGGTGGGCGCCCGCTTGCCGAGGGGCGGCGGGGCGTCCGCGACCGGGGCTCGCGGTGCCGGTGCCGGCGGCGGCGCGGTCTCGGGGAACGTGCCGCCCGGCATGCTCGCCACCGAGCTTTCGCCCCGCGCCGCCGCCTTTGCCGCCTTCTCCTGGTCCGCCCGCCGCGCCAGGTCGGAGTAGGCGGCGTTGGTGTGCGGGCCGCCCGGCAGCGGATCGACCTGCGGCGCCTTCGCCACCGTGCTGGGCGTCTCCGGAACCCTGCGGCTTTGCATCGCCAGCACCACGCCGCCGACCAGCAGCGCGCCGATGCCGAGGAACGCCATCAGTCGGCGCGGGCCGGCCGAACCGGACGCGTTCATCAGGCGGGAGAACGGCGCCCGCAGCGCGGAAACGGCCATGACGGCTACTCCGACAGCCGGGCGGCGACGGAGCGCCCGCGGGTGGACAGCAGCACCACCGGCGTGGACGGCAGGGCGTAGATGGTCATCCCGCCCTGGCCGCTCTCCGAGGCGGTCCACTCCGGCGACAGCAGCGTGTATTGCGTGCGCAGGTAGACCCTCTCGCCCAACCGCCAGGCCCGCACGTCGTCGGGCGAAACGCCCGAGATCGTCAGCGGCACCGCCTGCGCCGGCGGCGCCCCGTCCAGCATCGCCGTGAGATAAGCCGCCCCCGTCTCCGGCGTGTTCGGCCGGGTGATGATCTGCACCTTGGCGTTCGGCCCCCGGTCGGCCACCCGCACGTCCACCCTGGCGTCGAACCGGTTGCCCGGGCTGGCAATGATGAAGCTGAGCGGCGCCGACGCCCCCTGCAACGTGACCAGCAGCCCGCCACGCGGCGCCGACGACGTGGGCGCGATGGTCAGCACGTTGCCGCCCTTGATCGGCACGCGCACCTCGGAGCCGATGGCCTGCACCACCGCCGCCTGCGCCGTGCCGCCGTCCGACGGGTTGCTGTTGGTGTCCCAGGCGATCGGCCAGGGCTGGCCGGTGGAATCCACGAAGGCCAGGGCGGTGGGATAGCCCTGCTGCACTTCGATGATCGGCACCGAGCTGCCCGGCGCGATCGACATGTTGACCGAGCGGGTCGCCGGCGTCGCGATGCGTGGCGCCACCACCTGCTCGCGGGCGTCCTGGTTCTCGCGGAAGCGCCGGCCCAGCTCGAGGATCATCTCCCGCGTGAGCGGGATCTCGCCCTGCATCGCCGCGCGGAACGCCGGATCGTCGAGGCCGCCCGGGCGCGGCGGCGGGGGTGGCGCGGCGCCGTTGTCCTGCTGCGCCCGGGCGATCCCTGGAAGCAGGCAGCCGGCGACGAGAAGCAGCCGAAAAATGGGCATGATGGCCTCCAGGGTGGGCCGGCGGACGCGAGGCCCAGCAGCGGGTGAGGGATTAGACGTGTGGACACGCGGACGCACGGACGTGTGAATGCAGCGGCACGCGACTACGCGGGCGTGCGCTGGGGCTGGATGCGAGCGGATCATGTGGTCACGGCCTATGTCAGGGATACGCGATGCGGGCTTGCGGGATGCGGATCTGTCCAGCGCAGGCCGCTCCGTCCGGGTCCTGCCACGGCAGGCGCCAAGCCCGACCGAGGACCATGCTGGGCGTCGTCGGCGTGAGGCTGCAAGCGGCTGCGGCCGGCTCGAACCCCGCCTGGCCCTGCACCGGGGCATAGACCGTCACGCCGCTGAACAGCGGATCGCGTGGTGGCGCGGCGGACTGCGCTCTTGCGAGGGCGGGAACGGCAAGCCAGGCCGCCAGGACGGCACCGGCGAGGATGGCGCCGGCGGCCTGAGGGCGGGCCGTCATGCGGGCGGCGCGTTGAACTGGTCGATGGCGATGCCGTCCGGATGGTCCATCACCGGGACCCGCACGACGATTGCCGTCACGTTGAGGTGTTGCGGCGTAGTCTGGTTCTCGTTCATGTAGGTGACGAGCAGCGGCAGCTCGACCTTGTAGGTACGCCGGCCGCCGATCACCTGTTGATCGCTGATGATCGCGGTTTTCTCAGGCTGCGCGGTGACGGTCAGCCGGGCGCGCTTGATCTTCTCGAAGTTGCCGGTGGTGACGAATGCGGCGCCGAAGCCGTTCCAGCCGCTGGTCGTGAAGTGCGCCGCGGCCCGGCTGAGCTGATCGGGGTATTCGGCAAAATTCACCGAATAGGCCGCCACCACGGACCGCAGCGTCCAGGTCAGCAGGTCGGCGTCCGACATCACCGGCGCGTCGAGGGCGGCAATCTCATACGGCGTGCCCTTGCCGTCGGTGTAGAAGAAGCGCTCGGGCGGTGGGTGGTGGTCGCGCCAGATGCGGTCGCCAACCAACCCGGCGATGGCGAGCGCCATGACCGATTCGGTCAGGAACGACCGGCGCAACAGCTTCTGCATGAAATCCGGATCGGTGAGCCTGCGCGAGACCGCTGCGGGATGATTGTTCATGCCGCAACCCTGACCGGCGGGCTTACGAGTGATCCCCTGGAAAATGCAGCCGCGGCAAATTTTTTATCAGGTCCGCCACGGCAGCCCCGCGGCCAGCGGGCGTAGCGCGACAGGCCGGAGACGCCAAAGCAGCGATGTCAGCTCAAGTGCGAGGACATGGCGGACGGGCGCGCGGCAATACTGCGTGCGATTGCATCCTCTACGCCGTGACCAGGAACCAGCCGGCGATTCGCGAGACGTTCAGGGCTATCGCTGCCGGCCGTGTTCCCGCACCAGATGGCCGCGATGGATAAGACGGCTGGCCTGGGTCAGACGGTGGCCGTATCGGCGTCGGCCAGTTCCTCGGCCGGCGCCCGTTGCGAGTCATCTGCCGGGTTCGGCGGCGTTTTCGCCCGTGAGTTGGCAGGCCCCCAGAATGCCAGGTGCGACCGGTGACGGGAGTGAACCACCCAGCGGACGGCTTGGGCCGCCTTCGGGATCGCGATCGTCTTCTTCGCAGCACGAGTCATGCAGGTCTCCTTTCGCGTTGGTGGCCTTGGGGATGGAACAGAGTTGGCCTCGCGGGCCGAGCCGGCTTTCAAAACCCTCCGGCCAGGTCCTGGAACGTGCGGCTGGCTTTCAGTCTCGGCGAGATGCGTTGCGTCTTCGAGCCCCAGAATGCCCTCGAATCGTGCTGGCATCCGTTTTCGCGGAACTTGTAGTGGGCGCCGCGGAACGGCTCGACGACCGGCCGGCCCGGGTCGTAGTCCTGGAACAGCCGGCCGCGCAGGCACGACCGGTTCGGCAGCCCGAGGCTCTTGATCCGGCGCTCGATGTCGATCTTGCGGCACCCGAGCATTGCCGCGGTCACGTCATGGCTGACGCCGGTCAGGTGCAGTTCGCCGATCAGCCTGCAACTCGTGGCCGAGTTGAGCAGATGGCTGACGTTGGGACCGCGCTTTCGCAGCGGCGGCCGTTCGGCGGGAAACGCCAGCAGCGGGACGTCGACCGCAACGCCGGCATCGATGCGCCGCAGCGTGGACCGCTCGCGAACCGGCAGGCCGAGCCAGCGCGCCTTGTAGCGGATCGACCCGGCCGAGCGCCCCACCCGGCCGGCGATGCAGGTGGCGAACAGGCCGGACGACCACAGCAGGACCAATTGCTGCATCTGTCCCGCGGTCCAGCCGTCCGCGCGGCTGGATACCCGGAACGGCCGATCGTGCAGCGTCGGCAGGCCGAGGCGGACGATTTCGGCCAGGACGCGGTCGCTGGACGCCGAGAAAATATGGCTCAGCGCCGCCAGCCCGTGCCCCTTGGCAATCAGCGCAGCGGCGAAGGTCTCGAAGGCGGTCGACGGCGCCGGCTCGGGCGCTGGCGGCGCTGGAGGGATCGTGAATACGATACTCGGGAGACATGAAACCGGTGTGATTAGGCCCTGCTTCATCGTGACCTCCTTGACCGCCTTTCGCGGCATCTACTCTGAAAATATCTCCGTCAAATTTCGTGCTGCAACCTTTTTTCGCTTGTGAGTCAGATGCTTAATCGCCTTCGGACAGGAGCATTTGACAATAACCGAGACTTTTCAGTCAGATGCTTTGTAGGCATGATCCTGATTTAACGTATTATTGACGTTGACCGTCTAACGACTTGCGGCGCTCCCAGGCGAGCCGCTTCCTAAAGGTGTCGAACACGACGCCGATCGTCTCGGCGCTCACCGCCACGTCGCCGTGGTGGGCGTGCAGATGCTGCGCCTGCGCGTCAACCGCCCGCGTGATCCGCGCCAGCCCCGCCATCGTCAGCGGATGCCCGGGCGGCATCTCCACCGGCTCGCGGTCGGAGAAGCCGCAGATCAAGTCGTGCGGCGTCATCCGGCACGCCGCCGCCAGCACGGCCACCATCTCCAGCGTCAGATCGTGCGAGCCGTGCTCGATGACGCGGATGGCGCCCCGCGTGGCATTGACCCGTGCCGCCAGCTCATCTTGCGTCAGACCCAAGGTCGTGCGGATGCGCAGCACCACTCGTCCGACCTGCTCGCGCAAGTCCAAGCCCGGCGTGTCGGACACCGGAACGGGCATTCGGGACGGGGACGGCTTGGCGGCCGCCTTCCGCCTTGGCCGGTCGTCTGGTCGTGTGTCGCTCACCCATCCTCCCAAGGCACATCCATGGGTCGCGCCACGCGCGCGCCCTGCTGCCGAGGAGGAGACCCCGCCGCGTTACGAGTGATCGCAACTTTTTTGATTATTTTGCAGCATCACTCGCACGCCGCGGACGGAGCCTGGTCGCCTCACCGACAGGAGCAGCGATCATGCGATGGTCTCATTGCCTGCTGGCGGCCAGCATCGCCTGGCTCGCCGCGGCGCCGGCCCGGGCCGACTTCCGCCTGCAAACCAACGCCGCAGCTTCCCTCGCGGCGGAGCCGCCCACGGCCGCGCCCGTGCATGGCGGACCCGAGCCGTCGCGGTTCAAGCGCGCCGACGGCTTCGGCCGCGAGGTGCCGCTGCGCTTCGCGATCAGGCAGATCGTCCCCCCGGGGGTGGACGCCACTATCGCGGCGGGGATCGATCCCGACACCCCGGTCGACTGGACCGGCGGCAGGCCGTGGAACCGGGTGCTCGCCGCCGCCATCCAGCCGCTCGGCCTGCGCCTGCTCACCGGCGTCGCCACGGCGCGGATCACCCGATGATTGCCGCGATCACTCGCAACGGGGCGCCGCACGCTGCCCGCCGCAACAGGAGCAACGTCATGCCGGACCTTTCGCAACCCCCCGTCCGTGATTGGCTCGACGCCCACGGCTCGGCCGCCATCGACACCGCCCTGGCCGCCCCCGCGCCGCACGACGAGCATCCCGAGGTGCTGCCGAGCGTGCTGCGCTTCGGTGCCGCCCTCGACCGCGCGGGCAGCGCCGACCCCGACGCCGCCCGCGCCAGCCTGGCCAGCCCGCCGCACGCCGCACGCCTCGCCGCCGTGCTCGCGCACATGGGCGCGGGCCGCCGGATGCGGGTGATCGACTGGCTGAACCAGGCCGCCCGGCCCGGCTCGCCCCGCCCGCTCGACCGGCTGCTGCACGCCGACAGCGGCGAAGCCGCCGCGGCGCTGCGCCACTGGCTGCTGCATCTCTACCGCAAGGACCTGCTCGGGCGGCTGTTCTCGCGCGACCGCGTCGACGCCCTGCTCGCCGCCTGCCAGGCCACCCGGCAACCGGAGCACGCCCAATGAGGATCCTCTGTCGTGCCGCCCTCGCGGCCACCCTCGCTTCGGCGGCGCTGCCTCCCGGCGCCGCCCGCGCCGACGACGCCGGCAACTGCACCACGCTGGCCCAGGCCGCGGCCGCCGGGCTCGCGGCCCGGCTGGCTGCCGACGACCAGACCATCCAGGCGCCGCGGGACATCACCACCCTGTCGTGCCTCGACGGCTTCTTCAACGGCGTCGGCCTCAACGTCATCACCAACCTGCTCGACCCCACCGCCTTGCTCGGCTCCGTCGAGGGCAAGGTCTGCGCCGCCGTGCAGAGCGTCTGGCAGAGCTACACCAGCGGGGCGCAATGCGGCCTGACGGTCAACGGCTTCAACCTCGGCTTCGGCGGCCTCGGCGGCGGAACCTTCTGCCCCAAGCTCACCTTCGGCGGCGGCGGACCCACGATCGGCAGCGTCGGCGCCGGTCTCGGCAACGGCCAGGGCGGTCTGTCGCTGACCGGCGCCGGCGTCCCGCCCACCGGCTACGCCCTGCCCACCGGCATCGGCTACTGACAGGAGATCAGGTCATGAAGGCATCGACCATCACCGCCGCCGCCGGCGGCATTCTCATCGGCGGCGGCGTCTTCAGCGCGCATAACGCCAAGGCCATCCTCGGCGTCGGCGACGTCGTGACCGATCCGGGGTCCTACGAAGTGATCGCCACCCTACAGACCGCGCTGACGGAGGTGATCGGCAAGATGCAGGATTCGCTGATCAACAAGTTCACCGACGTCGGCGCCCTGCTCGACGACAAGCTGACCGCCGGCTTCACCCAGAACGCCAACTACGCCAAGGCCAGCGTCGGCGCGCAGCAGCAGATCGCCGCCGCCTCCAACACCGTCAACGCCGCCTATCAGCGGTCGATCCGCAATGCCCAGCTCCGCGACGAGCACACCCTCTCGCCGCAAGCCTGCCTCGCGGTCAACGACGGCCAGAGCGTCGCCGTCGCCGCCGGGCAGGCCTGGCGGGTCAGGAAAGCCATCAGCGCCGTCACCGACCGCCGCGGCCAAGCCCTGCCCGGGACGCCCGCCAATGCCGGGCAGGGACAAGCCGCCGCCGCCATCACCCAGCTGCACCTCGCACGCTACTGCGACGAGAACGAGGCCGCCGCCGGCCTCTGCGCCGTGAACCCCGGCCGGCAGAACCTCGACCAGTCGGCGGCCAGCCTGCTCGGCGTCTCGGCCTACGATCCCGATCCCGCCAACAGCGGCGTCGATGCCGCCAACGACTTCGCCACCAACCTGGTGCAGCCGATCGTGCCGGCAGCCTCGCGCGGCGACGGCCTCAGCTCGGTCGCCGGGCTGGACGCCCAGGCCCGGCGGCGCGGCTACAACGCCAAGATGTCGCTGGCCCGCACGGTCGCCAACGACATCATCGCGTCCCGCGCCAACTCGGTCGACCTGACCGCGGCACAGAAGCAGGAGCAGGCCGACGAGGGCCTGACGCAGACGGACCAGTCATCCTGGCTCAGCGCGCTCGAACTCGACGTGAACCGCCGGGCGAGCGGCGTCGCCTGGGCCGCCTCACTGCAAGCCGACCCGCCGAAATCGGTCCTGGTCGAGATCGCCACCGCCATTGCGCAGTCTAACTACATCGCCCTGGCCACCTTCAAGCTGGCGCAGCAGAACGCCATGGTGAACGCGGCCCGCCTCGCCAGCGCCGCCGAGGCCGGGCTGAAGCCCGATCCCACCATGCCCAGCCCCAACATGGCCTCGCCATAGGAGACCGGCATGTCCGACCTGACCCCAAGTTCCCCCGCGCCCGCCCTGCCGAACCCCGCCGTCGCGGCCGCCGCCGAACGCCAGGCCGAGGCGATCGCCACCTCGAAGCCAGGGGCGGCCGAAGCTGACGCCAAGCCGCCCAAGGCCGGACCGGCGCCGGAGCCAGCGGCAGAGCCGGCCGCAGAGGCCGGGACCGGACAGGATGCAACGACGCCGGAGCCGCCCAAGGCCGAGCGCGATCCGATCCTCGACCTGGTGGACAAGATGAGCCGGGCGGCGGCGGTGATCGGCGGCCGCGACGCGGGGCTGGTCGCCGGCATCCAGCGCATCGCCGAGCAGGCCGCCGAACCCGGACGCAGCAACCAGGCGCTGTTCCGCACCCAAGTCGCCTACACCGTGCAGGACATGGAGAGGCTGGTCGGCAGCGGGCAGATCCGCATGCCGACCGAGCTGCGGACGGAGATGACCCAGTTGGCGGCGACCAGCCCGGGGCTTGAGAACGGGCGCATGCAGGCGCTCATCGGCAGCACCCCCGAGATTTCCGACCGCGGCCTGGTGCGCGACCTGCGCCGCGCCGGCACGATCCTTGGCACGATGGGGGCGGACCAGCATTCGCAAGCCACGATGGGGCTGGTGGAGGCGCTGGAGAACCGCGTGCGACTGAGCGTACGGGCAGCGCCGCCAAGCCCGGCGCCAGGACCGCAAGCCAGTCCTCCGAACAGCATGGAGCATCGAGTGCAACCCCGGACGGTTCAGAATGCGCCGCAATCAGGCGATCCGGTAGAAAAGCCGGCCGGCGCGCGGACAGGCGTCCAGGTGTCGAACGCCTCCGATCTTGGATCCCGTTCTGAGCAGCCCCAACCCGCAAGGACGAACGGATCGCTTGATCCATCAAAGCAAACGCGGGCAGTGGCTTCGCCAGGCGACACTTATGTTGATCCACCTGCGGAGGACGGATCACGAAGCCGCCAACCCAATCCGTCGTATGGGTCTCAACAGACGACCAATCAACGCGGCGGAGTTCAGCCCCGGAGCGTGATGGCCAACATCATGGACGGCATGCGGACCACGCGGTCCACAGGGGCCGCGCCGTGGGCGCCGCCGCCGATCGCCATGGCCGAGCGCATCGCCAGCTTCGAGCGCGCCCTCGGCCAGGGCAAAACCGACCAGCTCATCCGCAGCACCGAGGCTTCCGGCGTCGCCTACATGGAGGCGATTGAAACCTTCAGCAAAGGACCGGGCGCCGCCATTCTGCGCAGGATCGAGGATGCGGCCAGCACCGAACTCGGCGGCCTGCGCGCCGTGATGAGCGAGATGCAGGTGGGCGGGCGCTACGCCAGCCTGCGCGGCGAGTTCGACGCCGCCCTGCAGCAGGACCGCGTCTTCGTCGCCTCCTACGAGCAGCTCGAGAAAACCGGGCAGCAGTTCGGCAAGGAGCGCCTCGCCCTCGCCAGCGACTTCGAGGCCAAGAAGCTCGACGCCGGCGCCCTCGACGCCCGCTTCCAGCAAGCCGACGAGGCGATCGGCGAGGCGACGGCCAAGATCCCCGGCCGCACCCCCGGCCGGTCCGCCATGGAGGAACTCGGCCAGAAGGTCGCGGAGATCCTCAGCAAGGCCACCCAACGGATCAAGGCCATGTTCGGCCACGACGCCGACCCCGCCGCGCGCCCCAGCTCGGGGCCAAGCCCGTCGCCCTGACGCTCGCGGCCACGATTTAACCAGCGATCACTCGCAACGGCGCATCGCAGCCTCGCGGGACCTAAATTCCCGCGAGGCTGCGATGCGCCGCTTTCCCCCGTTCCTCCTCACTCTCCTCCTCGTCGGCCTCGCGGCCTCGGCCGCCCACGCCCAGGGCGCCGGCCAGAACGGCTACCAGACCGATTGGGCCGCCCTTGATCCCGGCGACGACTGGAGCGCCCAGGTGCTCCGCTCCTTGTTTCCCGTCACCACCGGCGCCGCCCTGCCAAGCATCGGCGCCGAGAACACCGTCATCGGCGCCATGCTCGGCCAGCTCACCGGCTTCCTGCTCGCGTTGGCCGCGGTCTTCGTCGGCTACACGACCATCATCCACATCCACCGCGCCGCCGAGAGCGGCCGCGTGCTCAGCAACACCGTCAGCTCCTGGGCGCCGGTGCGGCTGTGCCTGGCGATCGGCCTGATGTTCCCCTTGCCCTCCGGCTTCTCTTCCGGACAATGGGCCGTCATGAAGGTCTCGCTCTGGGGGATCGGCATGGCCCGCTCGGTCTACGCCGCCGCGATCAAAGCCGTCGGCCCCGACGCCATGCCGATCGCCCAGCCGATGATCCCCGGCACCAGGAGCATCGTCGCCGGGCTGATCCAGAACGAACTCTGCCGCGCCCTGGTCAACCAGGCTTCCGGCAACGCCAACCTGGTTCCCGTTCCCAACGGCATCCGCAGCTATGTCGGCGGCGACGCCGCCGCCAGCGGCGCCTTCGTCAACTGGCCCTATGCGCTGAGCGACGGCAACGCGATCGACGCCCCTGCCTGCGGCTCCGTCACCATCCGCCAGCCCAATCCCAATGCCACCAACTACGCCGGCGTCTCGGTCGACATGGCAGGGGCGCAGTTGACCACGCTCACCAGCGTGCTCAGCACCGACATCCGGCCCGACGTCGAGGCCGTGGCGGCGCAGTTCTGGCAAACCCGCAAGGCCAGTTCGCTCACGCCGCTGCTCGGCACCATGGTCCGCGCCACGCAAGACTATACCCGACAGCTCACGCAGACCGCGACCACCTTCACCGCAAGCTTGCGCGCCGCCCTCGCCAACGCCGACGCCGCCCGCGCGGGCGCCCTGGGACTGGCGCAGAACCAGAACCGGCTCGCCGCCCTCGGCTGGACCGGCGCCGGAGCCTACTACGTCGAGATCGCCCGGCTCAACGGACAGACCCTCTCGCTGCTCTCCGCCGTGCCCACCGTGCAGGCGCCCAGCTATCGCGGCCTCGGCTGGAGCCTGGGCAGCGACATGGCCCCGTTGGTCAGCTCGGCGCTCGCCTTCCAGCAGAAGATCAAGGAATACGTCGACACCACGGACGGCCTCGACGCGCCCGGCGGCAACAGCGAACTGTTCAGCGGCGCCACCCCCGGCGAGGCCGGCGCAAGCACCATCGATCAGGTGGCGCGCAGCCTGCACCTCAACGAGCGGGTGCTGAACGCCATCGTCAGCACGATGTCGACCACCACTGGCAGCGGCTGGATCGATCCGTTCGCCGCCCTCATCAATCTCGGGCAGACGCTGATCCTGATCTCGCTGTCGGCCCTCGGCCTCGCCGCCGTCCTCGCCTCGACCACGGCCACCGCCGGGGTGATGGCCTGGAACGTCCTCACCCTCAACTTCTCCGGCGCCGCCGCTGCCGTGGGCGGCCACCTGGTCATGAGCTTCCTCGGCACGCCGATCTTCTATGGGCTCATGGCGCTGCTCATCCCGGGCCTGCTGATCGCCTACGTGCTGCCGATGATCCCGTTCGCGATGTGGATCGCCGGCGTGGTCGGCTGGCTCATCCTGGTCATCGAGGCCATGATCGCCGTGCCGTTATGGATGTTCGCCCATCTGACCTTCGACGGCGACGGGCTGCACGGGCGCGGCGTCGAGGGCTACGCCCTACTGTTCAACGTGCTGTTCCGGCCCGTGCTGCTGCTGTTCGGGCTGTTCACCGGCTATTTCGTGTTCAGTTCGAGTTCGTGGCTGCTGCTGCAGGGCTTCGGCATCGCCGCCGGCTTCGCGCTGTCGAGCGGATGGTTCGTCACCAACCTGCTCGGCCTGGTCGTGCTGACCTCGATGTTCGTGCTGATGGAGATCACGCTGGCGCTGCTCTCCTTCCGGATGATCTCCGTGGTGCCGCACCACGTCGTCAAGCTGATCGGCTTCCAGCCCGCCAACCGCACCGACATCGACCGGTTCTCCCAGGATGTCGGAACGATTGGAACTGGCGTGGCTCTGCGGCGGATGGAGGAGGGAGGACAAAGCATACTACGGTCGACTGTCGATGGCCCAGGCGGCCGAGGACGCTTAACGTCAAATGCTGCTGGAAACGGACAGCCGACAAATGGTAATGGGCAACCGAGGCAACTGGGACACGACAGTACGCTTTCTGCGCAAACTGACGTATCGCCGCCCGCAAAGTCGGAGGACAGCTAATGTCTGACAGTCCCGCGAGTTTACTTGCCCTTGGATATCTTGCAGGCGGATCACCTCTTGCGATGGAAGGTGCACTTACACTTACCCGCGCTTTGCGGAATCGCAATCACCCCTCGATCGACGTGAACTCCCTGATTTCGGTCATTCAGCAGATGGAAGCGCATATCGCCCAGCAGGACGACCACATTGCTGACCTCGCGCAGCGCCTTCGAAGCACTGCCGAGGAACGGGACAAGTTAAGGGAGTGGACCAGGTGGGCTGACGTCGAGCTGCGCAAGCGTTGGAACAAGCCCTGAGATCACTCGCAACCGCCTGACGCATGGTGTCCTCCGGTTGGACCTGGAGAGACGCCATGACGTCCAGAGCATTCGCGACCCTGATTGCCGCCCTCGGCCTCGCCGCCTGCGGCAGCGGCGGCAACCTTCGCAGCGCCAAGGACTACGACCTACCGCCCCAGCCGGCGATTCGGCATCCCGGCTACAATTCGTATGCCGGGTATGGCGAAGCCAACGCCATCTGGCGGCCGCCCGTCTTCGACCGCGACGGGACCATCCAGAAGCCAGCCGAACCCAGCTCGCAATATATGCGGCCCGACTACGAGCACGCGCCTTGGGCGACCGGCGCCCCCGCGTCGCCCTATAGCGGGCCGCCCGGCACGTTCTGACCTGGCTTGGATCGGGCTTGCGGAAAGAAGCCAGACTGATGGATGCGTGGTTTTGCTATCGTGTCCACACATGAACTTGTTGCGTTGTCCAAGAGCGGGCGCGGCCGGGACGCCGCGCCCGTCTGCGCTTCAATGGTGCGGGATGCGGAGATAAATCCTGAGCGCCACTTCGGCCCGCAATTTGGCATCCTCGAAGCTCGGCGCGCACGAGCCGATCAATCCCGCGTTGTGCTCGGAATCGGCGAAGATCTCCCAGCTGATCGTCGGCACGCGGCCCGGGACTGTCGTCATGAACGCATTGCATCTCGACCACGAACAGGTGATAGCCGCCGGCCTGCGCCTGGGCGGATTGGATCGCCTCGGGGACGGAGCCGCCGGCAACCCACTCGATCATCGGCGCACACGCCTGCAACCGATCGGCCGCAGGCGGGATGTGCTGCCGCAGCGCGGCCAGGCGGCGAACAAATGCCGTGCCCTGCTGGCCACCGGCCGCCGCGCCATCACGATGGCCACCACCTGTCGTCGGTGGCGAGGAACTCCCGGACCGTGCCGAGCCGCCGCGACCGCGCCTGCCAGTTCATCAGCGCGTTCTTGAAGGCGAACAGGAAGAACACGGCGCAGGTGGCCAGCAAGGCGGCCAGGTAGCTCAGGCTGACGGCAGACGGCGTGAGCGCCGCCTCCCAGAACCACAGCGCCAGGAAGCCGAGGCCGCCGGCGAGGTAGTAGGCCGTGGCCCGGGCCGTCTGCCGCCGCCGGGTGCGAAGCATTTGCTCGATCCCGGCCTCCGTCGTGCCAAACAGGAGCGCCGTCGTCCGCAGATCGAGCGCGCCATCCTCCCGGGCCAGGATGCGCCAATCGCGTGGCGGCGCGGCGACCAGCCGCCGGGCCTGGCCGCGGATGAAGCGTGCCCCATCGGAGATGTGCCTGACCCCTACGGCGGCAACCGGGCCGCCCAGCAGATATCCGAGCCCTCGCCAGAAGCCGCGCCGGCGCGGCGGCAGCGGGGACGGCGACGAGTTCAGATCGATGCGAGGCTCCATCGTTTCAGCTCCCCAGCGAGGCGATCAGGCGGCCGAGATCGGCGGGAAGGCCGTTCGACATGCCCTGCGTCCCGTCCGGCCGCTGCCAGAGCAACAGCGGCGTGCCTCGCAAGCCGGCCGCCTCGGCCGCGGCCATGTTGGCGGAGAGCCGGTCGCCGGCTTGCGGATCGGCCGGCCCGGTCAGCTTGTGATCCCGCCAGGCGTCCATCATCTCGCCCGGCTTCAGGCTCAGCATCGCCTTGGCGGCGACGGTGCTCTGGCCACGGTCCTCGTAGTCCAGGATCGAGATCGGGATAACGGCGAGCTGCACCCGGCCGCTCGCCACGAACGGGTTCAGCTGCTCCATCGCACGCACGGAGAAGCTGCACAGCGGGTCGACGAACATCCATAGCCGGGGCGCGGACGGCCGGCCGGCCGTGCCGAACGTCGTCGCCGCGACCACCTCCCGGACCGGTTTCGGCGCCGCCTGCGGCGTCTCCTGGGTTGCGACCGGCCTGGCGGCCGGCGGCGGCGCGCCGGCCTTGGCTGGCCCGTTGATCACCACGGTCGGGATCGCGCCCTCGATCGGCTGCAGCGCCTTGCGGGTGAGGTTCTTCCCGGCGGCCGACCACATCACCCCGCCGATCGCCGCCTCACCGTCCGGGGTGATGAAGAACACCTGGAAGGCGTCCTTATTGCGAGCGAAGACGGCTTGCATGCCGTGATCGCGGCCGAGGTCCAGCAGTTCGGCCCCGTGCAGCGCCAGCCGCCGCAGCGCCGGAGTGGCGGCGATCCGCTCGGGGGCGACCGGCGTATAGGGCGACGGCCGCGCGGGCAGGGCGGTAGCAGCCGCCGGGGCGGCGGTCGCCAGGCGCGGGTCCGGCGGCAGCGCGCATTGCGCGGCCCGGGCGAAGGCGGGGGCGAGGATCACGGTTGAGGCGAGTAGGAACGAGCGCATGGGGTTCTCCTGTTTGCGGCAGGAGCATCCGAGGCTGTCTTGCGAGTGATCGCCGGTTTCTTCGGCGGCGTGCTGCGCGACAATCAAGGTGGAGGCAATCCTGGAGCGGGCCCGGGCCAGGCCAACGCGACTGCGATTTCAGCCGCGAGAAGGGGCGGCCGAGAAAATGGGCGCGATCACTCGTAGCGGCGGGCCGCAGGTTTCGGTCAGGACCTTGGAAACCGGCAATGAGCAAACGGTTTGACCGACGGGCCTCGCCGGTTCTGCGCGGAGTGCTCGCGGCGCCGCGCCTGCTGCTGCATCTTTGGCCCGGCTTCCTTGGAGAATGGCTGCAAGCGGTCGAGTTGGTCGATCTCACGATCGAGCCGATCGGTTTGCGGTTGACCTCCGGCCCTGACCTGGCGACGCGGCGGCCGTTCCCGAACAAGCGGTGGGCCGTCGCTTGCCGGCGCCGGGGACGCTCGGCGATGAACGGGATTCTTCTGGATATCGACTGGCCGGACGGGGATTTGGTCGCGACGGCACGGTGGTCGGTGGATGCCAAGCGCATCGTTGAGCGCTCCGTGCGGGATCGCCTGCTCGACTGCACGTTCGACGCCGCCAGCGAATGGCGCATCCTGTGGTATGCCTCCTCGCCGGGCCTCGGCAACTGGTCGAACCGTGGGCCTGACGGCATGCCGAAGACGGGATCATTCTCCTACGGGCCGCGTTCGGAGGAAAACTGCATCTACCAAGCAAGCAACATCTGGCGCCCGCGTGTCTGCGACATCTCCGCGGCCGGCGGCTGCATCGTCGAGCCCGAGGAGGTCCGCCCGCTGCCCACCCTCGAGCGCGGACGCTTCACGTCGCCTTTGGCGGGCGGCCGCATGCCAGCCATCGAGGACGCCTTCCGTGTGTCGGCGGGCGACAGCACGCGACGTCGCGGCTTGCTCAACGCGCCGTCCTGCCGGTAGAACATGGGCGTGTCCACACATGGCGCTGGCCATGTGCGGCGCTCTGGAGCAACTCGATGAAGACCCTCGCGATCCTGAGCCAGAAAGGTGGCGTCGGCAAAACCACCATCGCGACCAACCTGGCCGTCATCGGCGAGCAGTCCGGCATCGCCACGGTGCTGTTCGACCTCGATCCGCAAGCTTCGGCCACCCGCTGGAAGGACGCGCGCGGCGACGCGCCGCCCGACGTCGTGGCCGCCCAGGCCTCCCGCCTGCCGGGGATGCTCGCCGAGGCTGGCCGGCAGGGCTGCGGCCTCGCCATCATCGACACCGCCCCAAACGCGGACAGCGCCGCCCTGGTCGCCGCCAAGGCGGCCGACGTCATCCTCGTGCCGTGCCGCCCCTCCGCCTTCGATCTCGGCGCCATCGAGGCGACGCTCAGCTTGGCTGAACTGGCGCAGAAGCCGCGCTTCGTCGTGCTCAACGCCTGTCCGCCGCGCTCGACCATCACCAGGGACGCCGCCGAGGGGCTCGCGGAAGCCGGCTTCAGCCTCTGCCCGGTCCGGCTGCATCAGCGCCTGGCCTACGTCAACCCGCTGGCCGGCGGCCGCTGCGCCACGGAGTGGGAGCCGGCCGGCAAGGCTGCCGCCGAGTTGACCGAGCTCTGGCAATGGATGTGTCCACAGTTGGGCGTTTCCATGCGACGACGTGACCGCCCGAAGAAGGTAGCCGCCCGATGAGCCGAGCGCGACCCAAGTTCAGCCTCGACGGCGGGCGCAAGCCCGCGCCGCCGCCAGGCAAACCACCCTCCGACGCGAGCCCGGCGCCGGCCGCCCCGGCCGGGCATAACTCCCGGCCGGTCAGCCGGCGCGGCAAGCGCGTAGTCGGCACCTACGTCAACCCGGACGCCTGGATGCAGCTCCGCATCCTGGGGCTGCGATCCGGGCGCTCGACCCAGGACCTGATGCTCGACGCGATCGACCTGCTGTTCCAACAGCACGGGCTCACCCGGATCGCCCGCGACACGCCGGCCGACACGCAGGACTGAGCCAGCCCGCCGGCACCAGATCCGGCATCGCACGCTGACGGCCGACAGCGTGCCGTCTGACCGGCACGTCTACACGTGGCCGGTGCTGGGACCGCCCGGCGGCCAGGGGCAGGCACGCGCCCACGGCCCATCCCTGCCTAAGCCTCATTGGCCGCCGAATAAGCCAAAGGCCATCGACGGCCGGCGCGCTTTTGCCTGCGATCACTCGCAACGCCGTCGCTGACAACACGGGAGGTGAAACGACGCCGAGGAGGCCGTGATGGAGCTGCCGCTTGACCCGCGCGCGAGATGCAACCACGCCGCGACCGACTCGGCCGCGTCCGACCAGGAGCGCGCCACGCTGCCCCGCCCCGCGAATGACGACGTTCCTGGACCGGCTCCCGGCCGCGAAGCGCCGATCGCGCCCACGGACACCGTGCGGCCGATCCGTGCCGGTCCGGCGGCGGCGCCGCAAACGTTTGTTGTCGTCGAGGGTGGCGACGGCCTGCACTGCATCGAGGGCGTGATCGTCGGTGGCACGCTCGACGCCAACGGTGCCTGGGACCTGGACGGCCTGTTCACCCTGCGCACCGAGGACGGCGACCTGTTCCGTGTCCAAGGCTGGGCCTGCATCACCGAGGTGCAGTGATGGCCTTCGATGCAGAGATCGAGCAGCTCCGCGCCGCCGTCGGCTGCGCCGTGCTGCTGGAACGGCACGGCTACAAGCTGGACGAGCAGGAGAGCACCAGGGCGAGCCTGAAATACCGTCGTGGCGAGGGCGAGGCCATCATCGTCAATCACGACGGCAAGGGCTGGTGGGATACCGGCAGCGCCGCCAAGGGCGACGTGTTCAAGCTGGCGCAGCACCTCCAGCCAAGCCTGAACTTCGGCCAGGTGCGCCGCGAGCTGCGCAACCTGGTCGGCATGGCCCCGGCCTATCCCGCCCAGCGGCCATCGAAGCCGAAAGCGGGCCGCTTGCCGCCCGGCCTGCGCTGGTTGGGCCGCAGCCCCGTCGAGGGCGGCTCGGCCGCCTGGACCTACCTGACCCAAGAACGAGGCTTGCCGGCAGACATCGTCCGGGCCGCCAGCCGGGCCGACGTCCTGCGCGAAGGCCCCTATGCCAGCGCTTGGTTCGCGCACCGAACCGTGGCCGGCGAGCTGAGCGGCTTCGAGATCCGCGGGCCGAGCTACAGCGGCTTCTCCGCCGATGGCGAGAAGACCTTGTTCCGTCTCCAGTTCGGCGCCGAGCCGCCGACCCGGCTGGCCGTGGCCGAAGCGCCGATCGACGCGATGAGCCTGGCCGCATTGGAGGGGCGGCGCGCCGACACGCTTTATGTCAGCACAACCGGCGGCATGGGGCCTGGCACCATCGCGGCGATCGAGCACGCGCTGGCGGACCTGGCCAAGCGGCCCGGCGGCGTGCTGGTCGCCGGCACCGACGCCGACAAGGCCGGCGACCGCTATGCCGAGCGGCTGGCGGAGCTGGCCGCCGCCGCAGCGGTGCCGATCGAACGCGCCCGCCCGGCCGGCCACAAGGACTGGAACGACGTGCTTCGCGCCGGAGGCCGCGGCTTGTCGCGGGTCGCGCGTCCGAGCGCCTCGAAGGCGCTGGCCGCGGTCGTCCGCGACATGCAGCGTCCGCCGCCCGAGACGCCGCCCCCCTGGACGCCGGCGCCGATCCCGATCGCCGAGCGCATTCGCGCTTTCGAGCGGCACGATGCGCTGCAGGCGGCAGCGGCGATGGCCAGTCGCCCGGGTGCCGAACCGGGCGCCGAGGCGCGGTCATCGTCCGCGCCGAGCCCGGGCGCGTCGCCGTGATCCGCCGCCCGGTCTTGCCATGCTGGGCATTAGCCGGCGCGGGCAGGATGGCGTTGTCGCAACCTCGCTGGCAAACGTGCCGATCTGGAAAGCGTGTCGTTTGCATTTCCCGACCGCCGCGGGAGAGAGAAGTCACCGCTCTTTCAGGTCTTCGCCGTCGATGGGTTCGCAGTCCGTGTCCGAAGGATCGCCGACCGGCAGTTCCCATGGCGGATTGAACTTGGCGGGGCGAACAGCTGCAACCCCTTTCGTCTTATAGACCACAATCGACAAATGCGAGACCTGTAAATTTCTACTACGCCCATTTAGAAATCAAGAAGTCCCTTCTGATCGTCGGGGATTGCCCTGATCAACATCAGTATGCACTCTGCCTATAGTCCCATGCGCGCTTGCAGGTAAACGCTATCAGCACAGACTGACGTAGTGCCGAATCGACAGGTCGCGCCGCTGCCAGCGCGCATAGTTCGTCTCCCAGTGGTCCTGCAGCCGGGCGATTATCGACGGCGAGAGGTTCGGCATGTTACGATTCAGCAACAAAGAGACGGCCTTCTGGACGCCGTCCATCGACACGCTGCGGAAATAGAATACCGGCAGCAAAGCTGCCCGTTCGCCGGGCCCAGCGCGGCAGGAGGGCGGACGTAAGGCGGATGCGCTCGCTTCCAGCCTTGCCCATTCTGTGATCGCGCAGCCGGACCCGCTTCACCGCGACCGAACCTTGCGTTTTAGCCGGACCAAGCCGTCGGGGTCATCAGGCAGTCGTTCGCCCTTCATCGCGGCCAGAAATGCTTCAGCTTCCGCCTTATTGCCTGCGCCAGCAAGCAGCGCGCACCGATACTCAGGACCGCCGTCAGTGGATCATCGATCTCGTCGGGCGCTGACGGAGGAAAAAACAACGACAGTAGTCATCGTGGCGTGTCCCTCTTTCGGAAGATTCAGGCATGCCTTCACCCGCCTCGATACGCCACCTTGGTCAAACCGTCATCATCCAGTTTCGGCCATAGCTGCGAGCGCCACTACATCCAACTTCGATGCGTATATATCCAACTGATTTGCTGGGCGCGGAGCAAGTTCAAACGTTTGCGCCTATGGGCAAAGGGAGCGCACGATTGGTTGGCTTGAATACACCGTGCAAACTCGGCTCTGACCGCACGTTGGCGCGTGCTGCACGCCAACGTGCGGTCAGAGCCGTATAAACCGAGAGGTTCAAGCACGCTTCTGGGAGCGCTTGGGGACAAAATTCCCCTGGGCGAAGCGGCAGATGAGAAAGATTGTAGTGAGGCAGATGAAAGAGCTGTTGCGGATATCTAAAGTTATCCACGTGCTATTAGGGGCGGGTCACGTGTGCTATGGGGGGCAGAACAAAATGTGCAATCGGGGGCACAAGCCTATAGTTAGAATCCTATAGCTATCCTCTAGCTGCCTGCGTAAATGTGGCTAAATCGTCTTGCCAACAAAAATCTAAATTGTTATGCAACGTTGTCTTTTTGGCAGAGGAAGACTAGCAGTGGCGAGTGTGATCCAACAAAGGCTATTCGATCTTGCGACCGACATCGCCACAGCACCGCCTGACGAGTTGGCTTTTAGCCATACGGTTCTTTGCCAAACTTCGCTTCCCGCAGCACGACCACCAAATGAAATTCTTGTTTGGGAGCGGCGTCAAGGACGGACTACTCTGCTTGTAGAAGCCGGCAAGGCTCTTAACCCACATACTGGCAACTTTGAACAGCTTGGATTGCCATACGGGCCAAAAGCCCGCCTTTTGCTGATGCATCTCAATTCTGAGGCGGTCCGGCGGCAATCTCCAGTCATCCCCGTAGAAGACACCATGACAGCTTTCTTTCGCCGTCTTATGGGACGAACGCAAGATGGCCGACAAGCTAAAATGCTTAAAGCCCAACTTTCGGCTCTTGCCGCAGCCCAATTTCGTATGGGTGTTACCAATGGAGAAAGCGCTCTTCAAGTCGACACAAAAGTAGTTGGAGCATTTAACTTATGGTTTGAGAAAGATGACAATCAACGAATTCTTTGGCCATCGACGCTTAAACTTTCTTTAGACTATTACGAAAGTCTAACTCAGTTTGCGGTGCCGCTTGATGAACGGGCTATTGCAGCATTATCCCATTCAGCCATAGCTCTTGACGTGTATTGCTGGCTTACGCAGCGATTACACCGTATAACTGAAGGTAAGCCAAATTTTGTTCCATGGACCTCACTACACGAACAATTTGGCTACGGATACAACCGCATCAGGAAATTTAGAGAATTCTTCCTGAGCATCCTGCCGCAGGTTAAGGCGGCTTATCCCGATGCTCGCTTCGATACTGACGGCCGAGGCATAAGCTTGTGGCACTCAGCCCCGCCCGTAACGAAACGGCTGATACAAGTGAAAGTACGTGTAATCGGGAACACCTGAATGCATAACACAGTGGGTCTTAAAAAGAAAGTGTGCAATCGGGGGCGCGTGGGGACGCAATCATTGGATCAGCAGTTGCCAGTGTGCAATCGGGGGCGCGTGGGGACGCAATCATTGGATCAGCAGTTGCCAGTGTGCAATCGGGGGCGCGTGGGGACGCAATCATTGGATCGGCAGTTGCCAGGGGTAGGTTGAGGATCCGTGTAAAACGCGGTCACAAGGAATCGGCTGATCAAGGAAACCTGCTGAATCAATGCTTTGGTGAAGCGCCGCCAGTCGGTCGAGATCCATGTGTTCAGCGGCGCGTGCAATCGGCTGTCTGGGGCGTCCGGAAAAGGGCCCGCTGCCAGCATTCAGTGAACAATGTGTTTTCAAAGAGATAGTTGGAGCGTCCGGCGCGTCCGAGACGGCAGACGATATTGTTGGCGAAGTCGACTGCTTGTTCGTTCATGGCGCTTATAACAATGATAAAGCAATTCATTTTCGACAAAGGCGGGTTATTGCAACCTGTAATTGCTTGTGTAGCAACATAGGTGATTTCGCCAACAGTATCGCAGACTTTTACGGACATCATCGAGCTGGGCCGCTGCTTCAGCTTGTGGGTGATTCTCGCGCGTATCCTCATCCAACCCCTGCCAGTGTGCAATCGGGGGCGCATGGGGACGCAATCGTTGGATCAGCAGTTGCCAGTGTGCAATCGGGGGCGCGTGGGGACGCAATCATTGGATCGGCAGTTGCCAGTGTGCAATCGAGGAAATCCCTTCTTTCCTATCTGACTTTTCTTGAGAGCCTTGTGGCCTATTGTGACCGAGAACTCCAACGCGACAAACCGAGAGATTACTGTGACCCGCTTCCGTGTCGCCAAACCAATGCATATCTCGCTCACCCGAGAACCCAAACATCCTTTGGGTCGACGATGCAAAAGTTGTTGGTGACCTGATCGGAGTAATTTTGCCAATTTCTCGACACTATCTCGAGCTATGGCCACAACTGGGTTTAAAATCTGCCCAGCGGCGCGCGCCAATTGCTGGCCCAGGCCGTTGAGGCCGAAGCCGAGGCGTTCCTGGCCGCGAAAGGCGAACGCTTGGTCCTACGCCGTCATCGAGCAATAGCCGGAAATGTCGCATCGGCGGTCGCCGGTGTTCTCCCGGTCGCGATAACGGTTGCGCGCCAGTTCGCGGTAGATCCTCGAATGGTGCCGACCCAAGCGGGACGTGATCTCCACCACCGGCACGCGCACCTCCTGAAGGCCGAACAAGGACTGCCGCTCGTCAAGCCCAAGATGATCGAAGCCGCTTACCGCCATGTCCGCCTCCGATTGCCAAACTCCTGAAAAGATGGGGGTGTCGCAGTTCAGAATAGAACGTGCCGGCATGGCACCCTACAATGTGATAAGCGATCTTATGGAAAGTCAGAGCGGACCAAACCCGCTGCGAGAGGTCAGCCGTCGACGCGGACCCGCCGGTAGATCCCAGCCAGCGGCAGCGAAACGCCGAGCGCCGAGAGCGACACAACGCCGGTGAGACCCGCGATGAGCGTTTCCGTCCAGCCGTCGCCGTCGCGCGACAACACCAGAGCCCCGGCCCGGGTCTGCTCCACCATGACGTAGTGCTGGATCGGCGGCGTCGATAGGTATTCAGCCGCCTTCAACCCGCGGTCCACCACCGCCGTGCTCGCCGACAGCACCTCGACGACGACCACGGGAGCCGGCACGATGTCCGAGCTGTCCGCCACCGGCGCGCACGTGACCGTCACATCCGGGTAGCGCACGCGGCCTTGCACGATGATCTTCAGGTCGCTTTGGAAGGCCCGGCATGGCTCGCGCAACGTCGGGTCGAGGGCCACGACGATATTGGTGGCGATCACCGAATGCGCGATCGTCCCGCCCGTCATCGCGATCGGCTGCACGCCGTCGAACTCGTGCCGTAGTTCCTGTCCCTGTTCCCAGAGCAGGAACTCGTCAAGCGACATGGGACGGCGCAAGGCGACGTTCATGGGCAGCACAGTATCACGTCACGCGGGCTCCAGGATAGCTGATCGACGCTGCTACCCTTGGATCCGCCAATCCATTCCTGATGACCCGCTCATCCGCTCCACTCCGGCACGTGTTGATCGTGACGCAACCGCATCCGCCGCACGCGCAGGGCCGCGAACACCTCCCCCGCCATCAAGTGCCCGCCGTCCAGTATCGAGCCGCCCGGAGGCAAGCCGTCCAGGCTGGGGCCGAGGTCACCGGCGTCGCCGCTGCGGCGTAACCACGAGCGCGCCGTCCTGACCGCGCCCTATCGCAACCTCATCCAGTAACACGACGTTGCCTGGCTGCAGGACCACCATGGGACTGTCGCAAGATTGGGGGTTCAGGCGGCGGTCGCCGCCATGGACGGGCATGGGTCATTGGCTGGGTGGAACTTCTGTCCGAAGCCGGAGCCGAGCGTGCCATTGTAGACGGCGCAGCGAACCTGTAGCAGCAGGTCGGCGCCGTGTCGCGACCAGCGCATCTGCTGCGACTTGTTCATCCGGCGGTTCACCAGGAAGTTGGCCGTTCCCTCGGTAATCGCGGTGCCAACCCGCAAGCCCGCGCGGTGCCGCTCGGCGTAGTTGACCAGCCAGGCGCTCTGGCCGGTCAGATAGGCATCCAGCGCGTGCAAGGCAGTCTGCAGCTTCCGTGACGGCGTATTGGATGTTCGTTCCTTCGGCTCGCCCTGGAAATGCTGCATGACCGCGCGGATGCGATCGATGCTGACCTGGGCATCCCGGGCTTTGCCATTCCAGATGCGCCAGTGCAGGCGCTCGATCTCCTCGAAGATCACCGCCTTCGCCTCGGCCCGCGCCGGGTCGCCACCTGGCAGCGCGCTGGCGATCTGCTTCAGGTGCTGCAGCCGCATGGCGATGTGAAACCAATCCAGGATGGGCGGCTCGGCGGCGCCGGCGTCGGCGAGAATGCGCCGCAGGCCCGGGCAGCCGTCGGTGAAGGCGGTCAGCGCCGTGTCGTTTGTCCTCCCGACCGCGTCGAGGCTGCGGCGGACCAGCGCCTGGATGTCCGTGCCGGCCTTGGCGACGGCGCCGAAAACCTGCCGGCCGCCGGACGGCGTTTCGACGTTGCCGACGCGGACCTCCAGATGCCGCACGCCGTCGGCGCAGCTGCGGATGAACGTCGAATCCAGGGTCACCACGATTGCCGACGCCGCCGTGTCCGGCCTGATCGCGGCACACCCACCCAGAGCCTCGCCGACCTTCAGGGCATGGCGGCGCATGGTCTCGTGGTGCTTTCCCGCATCGACCGGGAACAACTGCTCCAGCAGGTCGGCAGCCGTCCGGTAGGTCATCATGGCGCACAGATGCGCCTGCATCCGGTCCAGCTCCGGCGTCGACCGGCAATGCGACGGCCAGCCAACGCCAGCCTCGATCCCGCCGCACGCGGCGCAGCGAAACCGGGCAAGTCGCATCGTGATCTTACCGAAAAGCGTTGCCACCGCATGGTCCCGGTAGTCCTTCACCCGGCAAACGCCGCCGCAGCGCGAGCAATCCGGCCGCCGAACAGCGTGCTCCTTGGCCTGCGCGGCGACGATCTCCTGTTGGACGCCCGCCAGCAGCCGCTTCGCCTCGGCCAGTGTCAGACCCAGACTGGCGATGTCGCCGAGATCACCGGGCTGGTTGATCTCCATCACGTCAATGCACGGTCCCTCCCCCTCAGCCCCGATCTGCACCAACCTCAACATCCAGCCCACGCATCCATCCTTGGTCAGAGAACAGACGCGAAATTATCCAACTTACCTTCACACCCCCAATCTCGCGACAGTCCCGTTCCACGCGACTGATGCCGGCTATCCAAAGCCGTGCGGCTCTCCTTGCCGTTGGGCCGTGCGTCTGATTTTTGTAGTGACAGACGGTCCGGCGGCTTACTTCCCTCCGCCGGTGTACATGAGCCCCATGCCGGTGCCGGTGTTCTCGCCAGGGCCGAGTTTGGTGATGAACAGGATCAAGAGGGTGAATCGGCTCAGACCCGGCAAGCCGTTCGGCGAGACCCAAGCCCAACTGTCCCCTGAATGTCCAACATAGCGAGCATCCGCTGGAACCTGCTTCTCGGAACCGACCTTAAACCAGCCGAGCGGAACATCACGCTGGAGATTGATCTTCATCATCGCGTCGAGGGGACTCTGACCCGACTTGGGCTTCGTTGAGGCCTTCAACGCAGCTTGGACCTGCTGCAAGTGCAAGAAGGCCGGCTCCTCAAGGGGTGGGAGCCGCATCGCCGCGCGATACACGTCTTGTAGTTGCTGCAGCGCCAGGGGATCGGTGATCGCATCGGCGCCCCATTGCTCGCTGACCGTCCGTTCCGCCCGCGGGCCGCCGAAAGTGCCGCTTGCCGCCCCGGACACTTCCAATTGGTAGAAACCGACCTCGTCGCTGACTTGGACCGTCCCCTGCTTGATCCGGATCTGGGCGGGCAACGCCGCCGGGTTGCGCTGCATGCGCGCGAGATTGTTCATCACCATCTGATACTGAATGTCCATCACGGTGCTGGCTGTGCGCGCGGTGCTGGTCGCTAGCTGCTCGTGAGTGCAGCCGGCGAGCAGCCATAGCAGGGTAATGCCGGCTCGACGATTCATCGTGTTCTCTTCGCGCTTTGCCTGCGATCACGGCGCATCGAGTGTCGCCGGGAAGCCCGCTCCCGACTTGATCACGCTGAGGCTGCCGTCGGTTTCAAGGATCACCGCAGCGGCGCCGGCGGGTTCGGCTACGCCCGCACTGCGCAGCGCTGACAAGACCTCGGCTTGCGTTATGCGCTGCTGCCGCAACATGCCGCTTAGGAACTGCCCGTTGCGGAGCAGGAGAGAGGGCTCGGACTTCATGAGGTCGCTCACGCTCTTGAAGCGGACGCACAAGAACGCGACCACATACTGCAGCCCGACCAGCACCAGCATGCCCGTCACGCCTTCCAAAAGGGCCACCGTTTTCGACAGCAGGACCGACGCCAAGGTGGAGCCTAGCGCTACGGTGACAACGAGATCAAAGGCGTTCAGCTTAGCCAACGTCCGCTTGCCGGACACCCGCAGCAGCAGAACGAGCGAGGCGTAGGCAAGCGGTCCGACCACCAGGATCCGAAGGATCCCATACCAGCTCTCAAAAATCATTGCGTGCTCCGAAGCTTTTGCCGATGTCTGGCGTCGCGCGATCGCGATGCAGCGATAGCTCGTGTCACGGTCGCCGCCTTCGTGCTCAGTCCTGGCAGGCTGCGCAATTGGTTACAGCACCACCTGCGCCTGCAGCGCCGTAGCGTATTTGCTGCAGCCGTCCAGAGAGCGGGCGATTGCGGGACAGATGAATGAAATCAACGTTCCTTGCACCCGTTCAGGCTTAGCGTTGTCTAGATGACACCCGACGCTATGCCCTCTTATGCCAAACTTACCCCTGCGTGCTCCACTGCACCGGGCGGACAAGCGGCTGCGAAAGGAACCCTTACGGAGCCCGCAGATTGCTGCAGGCCGTCCACCACTCAGTCGTCTCGACTGCGCTGGTAATCTGTCCGATAACGCCTGACTTGCTCTCGCCGAACTTCATGGCGCACATTGGACCGGCTGGCGAGTCGACGCGCGTGACTGTTACGGTTCGGCACCCGTCCGGTGACAGGCTGCCGTTGCTCTGCCGGGCCTGTTCAGCCTTGTCGCGTGATGGACAGACTTCGATGTGCAGCGGTTCTGCTGCCTTGGCCAAGTCGAACAAGCTGACGGCCGGCGCCAGGGCTAGCACCGCGATGGCCATGGTCGTGGTTAGGCGCATGTGACCTTCCTTCCAGGAGGTGATCCAACATCACTGCTGCGAGCCGCAAAGTAGCGTGTCGTTCTAGGACACCCCAGCAAGGCAACTGCGCGAGACACTTTTCATGTCTCATACGGATTGCCATAGCCGTTGTAAGACGCCAGCGTAAGCGGCTCTGGAACCTGTCAAGACGGATTTCGCCCCTGGGATCCTTTAGACCCACGGTGCAGCAACTGATTCTGGTAAGCCGCTCCGTGTTACTTTGCGGCTCACAGCAGTGATGTTGGATGATGCCCATGTCCGCTGTCCACTCGCTGCGGTCGTAGCTCAATCAGGCGAGCCGAGCCGTGATTCCAATCCGGGCCGCGGCAGTTATCCCTAGAATCCGGGGGCCAAGTGCTAGGCCGCGCTCGCTTTGCGCCTACACACGCATGTTGCAACCGGACAGAAATGTCCGCTGGCGTGCAAAGCTGAAATGTCCTGCCAGCCCGCTCAGCGCGGCGCAGCCGTAGGCGGAGTGGCGCCGGGCGGGCTGGCCCGCCGTCTTGGTCGGGCCTGGTAGCCTCCAGCCTCGCTGTTCGTCCGCACACGCGGCGACGGGCGCTGGGCCTCCTGCTGCGCCTTGACCAGGGTCAGGGCCGCCGTCAGCCGCTTGTTCTCGACGATGTCGCCCTGCCCAACCCGCTGCTCCTTGTCGAACGCGCTGTAGGGCAGGGAGTGGCCCTGCCAGCGGATGTCCAGCCGATCGTCGGGATAATGGTAAACCTCGACATACGCCCCGGCGATCGCCTCCGTGACGCCGTTGCGCGCCAGAATGAGCAGCTTACGGTCGTAAGTCAGGGTGAGCTGCTGACCCACATGGCGCAGCTCGCGGCGGCACAGAATGTCGTCGAGCCGCCCCGGCGAGAGGTCCAGCGGCCGGTGCAGGTCGCTTGGGTGGGCCGGCGTGACCGCGAAACGGGCGTTGAAGCGCTCGGTGAAGCCCGGGAGGAAGGCGTTGCCGGTCTCCATGGCGGCGATGCCAGCCAGGCGCAGCGCCTTGACCAGCCGGTCCTGCAAGGTGCGGTTCACGCGTTCAACCCGCCCCTTCGCTTGCGGCGTGTCGGCGCAGAGGATGTCGATGTTCAATTCGCCCAGCGCCCGACCAAACTGGGTCATGCCCTGGCCACCCTTTGCGTCAGCCTTGGCCACGCGAAAAACCGTGTGCTTGTCGGAGTAGAAGGCCACCGGGCGGCCGTGCGCCTCGAGGTAACCGCGCAGCGCCGTAAAGTAAGCGGCCGTGCTTTCGCTTTCAACAAACCAGAGCTGCATCAGCCGGCCCGTGGCGTCGTCGATGAACACCAGCAGCGTGCAAGGCGGTCCGCGCTCCTCGAACCAGCGGTGCTCGCTGCCGTCAACCTGCACCAGCTCGCCACACCGTTCACGGCGCAGCCGAGGTTGGTGGAAGCGACGGCGCTGCGTGCGCGACAGCCAAAGGCCAGCATCCGCCATCCAGGCGCGCAGCGTCTCGCGCGACACCGAAAGCCCATGCCGCTGCGTCAACGCCTCCACGGCCAGGGTTGGGCCGAAATCGGCGTATTGGTCCCGTATCAGCGCGAGTGCCTGCTCGCGCACACCCGCAGCGATCTGGTTGTTGGCCGGCCGGCCGCGCGCCGTGTGCGCCAGCGCCGCGCCACCGCCGGCCTGCAGCCGCCGCAACAGGCGGCGCACATGCCGCGGCGTCATCGACAGCAGTGCCGCCGCCTGCGCGACCGTGCGGCGGCCGGATGCAACTTCGGACAGCGTCTCGATACGCTGTATGTCGCGCTTGCTCATCATCACCCAGCCCACAACCCGCTCTCCCGGTCAGATCAACGTCCGGGAAGCCTGACATTTCTGCTTTGCAAACAGGGGACAGTTTAGCTTTGCGCCTACACACGCACCATCGTCTAACGCCGGTTATGGCAAGAGCGCCGCCTTCACCCCGAGGTATCGTTCGACGAGTGGCAGAGGCTGCTGGACGGTTCCTGGTGCTTGGGCCGGGCGCCTACGCCGCTTGCGCGGGCGCCTGCAACGCCCCGGCAATCTCGGCCGCCGTTGCGATACAGGCAAACTCATCGTTGAGGTTGGAAAGGGTCATGGCGTGGATCGCCTCAGCCGCGTGCTCGTCCCCATCTGGGCCGGTGCGGTCGAACGTCCAGGTCGCGTCGCGCGCGAGCCAGGTGTCGAAACCCAGGTTGCCCGCCATGCGGGCGGTGGTCTCGACGCAGTGGTTCGTGGTGGCCCCGCAGATTACCACCGAGCGCACGTCGGCCGCGTGCAACCGGGTCTCCAGGTCCGTGCCGATGAAGGCGCTGTTCACCTCCTTCACCACGACCGGCTCGCCCGCCAGCTCGCGCGCCTCCTCCTTCACCGGGTAACCAGGACCGTCCGAGGCGAACGAGGACCCGGGCCTGGTGCTGCGGTGGCGGACGTGGAAGACGGGCGCATGGGCTGCCCGGAAGGCGGCGAGCAGGTCCGCGACGCGGGCCACGGCGTTCGGGTTGTTCCGGTGCCTGCCGGCCGCCTCCCACAGGTCGAAGGCGCGCTGCACGTCGATGACGACCAGGGCGGTATGGGCGGGATCGAGGACGTCCATGGCGGAAGCTATGGCACAGTCACCAGCCGGGCGCCACGCTGCGCCGCACCATCGGGTAATTCGAGTATGGTGCCTGCCCTATCTATCACAGGCCGGAACAACGCCGTTGGCACGTCGCGGACGCTGTGGCATAACAATGTTGCCACACAGAAGGTCAGCCCGCCATGCGCGCCCAGCTCCGCCGAATGGGCAACTCGTCCGGGGTCATCATCCCCAAGCCGGTTCTGGCCCAGCTCGGGGTCACGGCCGGCGACAGCCTTGACCTCGCCGTTGAGGCGGGGCGCCTGGTCCTGGCGCCGGCGCCTGCGCACCCCCGCGCGGGCTGGGCTGAGGCGGCGCGACAGCTCGCCGAGGCCGGCGACGATGCGCCCGCATGGCCCCTGTTCGGCAACGAGGACGATGCCGACCTGCAATGGTAGGCCCGGCCCGGCCGATGCCCGCGGTCGCGCGCGGCGAGGTCTGGCTCGCGGCACTTGATCCCACGGTCGGCAGCGAGATCCAGAAGACCCGGCCCTGCCTGGTCATCTCGCCGCCCGAAATGCACGACCACCTGCGCACGGCGATGGTGGCCCCGATGACCACCGGCAGCCGCCCCGCGCCGTTCCGGGTTCCGGTGCGCTTCCAGGGCCAGGCCGGGCTGATCCTGCTCGACCAGCTCCGCACCTTGGACAAGCAACGCCTGGTGCGCCGGCTCGGCAACGTAGAGCGGGCAACGTTGCGTATGACCCTGGCACGGCTATGCGACGTGTTCGCGGAGTAACGAACCGGCAGTCAGGCCGCCCGGGATCGCGCCCGCCATCATGCTGCAGGCGCCTGAAGGCGCCACTCGCACGTTCATGCAACGTTAATGGGAGCATGATCTTCTTCCATTCTGGATTGTCCCTGGGCTGAATGAGAACCTGATGACCGACCGAACAGAAGAGGCACGCCTCGACGCGCTGCGCCGGCTCGATCTGCTCGACACGCCGCCGGGCGAGGCGTTCGACCGCATCACCCGCATGGCCGGCCAGCTCTTCGGCTTGCCGATCGCCGCCGTCTCGCTCACCGATCACGACCGGCAATGGTTCAAGTCACGCATCGGGGTTGAACATACCTCCATCCCGCGGGACAAGGCCCCGTGCGCCCAAGTGGCGGAGAGCGCCGACCTCCTGGTCATCCCGGACCTGCTCGCGGATCCCCACTACAGCGATAGCCATCTCGCCCGCAACGGCGTGCGCTTCTACGCAGGCGCGCCGCTGACGACGCACGAGGGATTTGGCCTCGGAGCCATGTGCGTCCTGGGCACAGAGCCACGGCAGGCGACCGAGTCCGAGCTGGCGTCGCTGGCGGACCTCGCGGCCATGGTGATGGCGCAGATCGAGCTGCAGCACGCGTTCGGCCGCGTTGAACCCCTCAGCGGCCTGCCGAACCGCACCCAGTTCATCGAGGACCTCGACGACTTGGCCAGGGAGGGATCTCCAGGGGAGCGCCGGCTCGCCGTGCTGATCGACCTCGCCAGTCCGGAGCAGCTCGACAACGTGGTGCGGGTCATGGGCCCGGGCTACTTCGACGACATGGTCAACGAGGCGGCGCGGACGATCCGCGCAGCAATCGGCCCGGCGCGCAAAGCCTACCACGTGGCTCCGACGCAGTTCGTGCTGCTCGCGTCGCCCGGGGTCAAGGAACAGGATTACGCTGCTTTGCTGACCCGGACGCTGCGTGAAGTTCGGGGCCTCGCGGCTTCGCGTTTCGTCACCACGACGTCGATCGGCGTGGCCCCGTTCGCGCTGGGCGCGACGTCGGCCCGCGACGTGCTCCGGACCGCTCACAGCGCCGCACAGGACGCGCGCGGGACGGAGGCCAAAGTCAGCTTCTACTCGCCGGACCGGGACACGGCGCACCAGCGCCGCTTCGCGCTGCTCGATGCGTTCGGAGCCGCCCTTGAAGACAAAGACCAGCTACGGCTGGTGTATCAGCCGCGGATCGATCTTGCGTCCGGCGCCTGCATCGGCGCCGAGGCCTTGCTGCGGTGGACCCACCCGAGCCTTGGCGTGGTCTCGCCGGGTGAGTTCATGCCGCTGGTGGAGCGGACCCAGATGGCGCGGGCGGCGACCGGCTGGGTGCTTGACGCTGCCTTGGCGCAGCTCGCTGCCTGGCGCGATGCGGGCCTGTCCTTGCATCTCTCGGTGAACGTCTCGGCAACCAACCTGCTGGAACACGACTTTGCCGAGCGCGTGGCGGACGGCCTGGCGCGGCACGCGCTCGCGGCCGGCAGCCTGGAACTCGAGGTGACGGAGAGCGCCTTCATGGATGACGCGGAGCAGGCGTTGGGGATGCTTGCAAGCATCGCGGGCACCGGAACCCGTCTGGCCATCGACGATTTCGGGACCGGGTATAGCAGCCTCGCCTACCTCCAGCGCCTGCCCGCGCACGTGATCAAGATCGACCAGTCGTTCGTGCGCGACCTTGCGGCCGACGCGCGCAAGCGCACGCTGGTTGCCACGATGGCGTCCTTGGCCCACGACTTCGGCTACCGGGTGGTGGCCGAGGGCGTCGAGACCAGGGAGGCTTTGGATCACGTCGAGGGGGCCGGCTGCGACGAGGGACAAGGCTACCTGTTTGGCCGCCCGATGGCGCCGGAAGCGTTCGCGCTCTGGCGCCGGGACTGGCTCGGGCCGCGTTTTACGCCGATCGATGCCTGGGTGCCGCCCGCATCGGCGGCCTCGCCTTCTGTCGCCCGGCCAAAGTCGCAGCGGCGCTCACAGCCGGTTTGCGCCGCCCGCGTCAGTTCCGCCCTGGTCTCGGGATAAAGTTAGAGGGTTGTTAGCTAAATTTTGACGTAATGCCGCGCCGCCTGTTTACCTCACGCCCCCACCATCAGCACCATAATCGTCGTTATGCAGTGCTTCTGGATGCGTGCTTTATCCGCGGAGTAGGGCAGTTCGGCAACGTCAAGCTGACAGGGCTATGACGGCGTTTCGGTGAGTTGAACCTTTGCCCGTCCAGCCTGGCTACCGCTACCGGCCGATCAGTTCCTTGACGCGGGTGGCGAGCGCCTCCATGGCGAAGGGCTTGGTCAGCACGTGCATGCCAGGCTCCAGGTGGCCATGGCTGAGCACGGCGGTCTCGGCATAGCCGGTGATGAACAGCACCTTCAGCCCGGGCCGCAGGGCGCGGGCAGCGTCGGCAACCTGGCGCCCGTTCATGCCGCCGGGCAGCCCTACATCGGTGACCAGCAGGTCTACGCGCGTCTTGGAGCGCAGAACCTCCAGCCCCGACGCCCCGTCCTCGGCCTCGACCACCGCGTAGCCCAGCTCCGTCAGCACATCTGCCGCCAGCATCCGCACGGCGTTGTCATGTTGGCGGGTCCGGTCGGGTCGTGGCAACGTGTCTGGCATGATGACGGCGCCCAACCCCTATCGCGGCTTCCGCTTCCCGGCCGAGGTGATCGAGCACGCGGTCTGGCTGTATCATTGCTTCAGCCTCAGCCTGCGCGACGTCGAGACCATCCTGGCCGCGCGCGGGGCGTTGTCAGGTTGAGCGTGAAGGACCGGCGGTTGCCCGAAGCGGGGGCCGAGTTTACGCCGTGGCGGCAACACCGTGCTGCTCGCGATCGCGCCAGGTGCGAAAGGCGCGATCGCGAGCAGCACGGTGTTGGGCGGTGGTGAGGCGGTGACGGCGGAGTTGGAAATGGTTGTGGATGCGGCTATGGGCCGAGAGGAAGCGCTGCGCATGGCGCGGTGACTTGAACCGCTGCATCTGCCGTTCTCGTCGTCGCGTCGGTTGATGCGACACCTCGGCCCTATTGTTGAGATAACGGCTCTGCCGGTGCTCGACGCCGGGCAGGATCTCGCGCTTGGCCGCGCCGTAGCTGCGCAGCTTGTCGGTCACGATCACCCGTGGCACGTATTGTAGGCCGCGTAGAAGCTTGCGGAAGAATCGCTTGGCCGCCTTGGCATTGCGCCGGCTCTGCACGAGGATGTCGAGCACGTGGCCGCTCTGGTCGACCGCACGCCAGAGGTAATGCAGCCTACCCCGAATGCGGATGAACACCTCATCCAAATGCCATTTGTCGCCGGGCCGTGGCCGGTGCCGCTTCAGCTCGTTGGCGAACAACCGGCCGAAGCGCAGGCCCCACTCGCGGACGGTCTCGTAGCTGACCACGATCCCCCGAGCGGCCAGGATCAGTTCAACGTCGCGCAGGCTGAGGCTGAAACAGTGATACAGCCACACCGCGTGCTGGATCACCTCGGCCGGGTAGCGGAAACCGCGATAGGGATTGGAGCTTCTCATTCCAAACAGGCTGCCACGGCGCGACCAAGAGCGCCAACCTGACAATGCCATCGCCGGCCTTTGTCAGCTCCATGCACCAGCATCGTGTCGAACGCGACCAGCTTCACGCCCGGCCATGCGACACGCGGGAGCGACGGGCCAGTGAGTCGACGATGACCGCGACGGCGAGCACGCCACCGGTGATCATGTAGCGCAGCGAGGATGACAGATCGAGCAGGGTCAGGCCGCTCGAGATCGACTGGATGACGATGATGCCGAGCAGGGCGGAGTAGGCGTTGCCGCGGCCGCCGAACAGGCTGGTGCCGCCGATCACGGCGGCGGCGATGGCGTTGAGGTTGACGTCGCCGGTGCCGGCCTGCTGGCTGGCGGAGGCGAGGCGGGCAGCGGCGAGCACGCCGCCAACGGCGGCCAGGGTGGAGCACAGGACGAAAGCGCTAGTGGTGATGCGGCGAACGTTGATGCCGGCGCGGCGGGCGGCCTCGCGATTGCCGCCGACAGCGGTCATGGAGCGGCCCCATTGCGTGCGTTTGAGGGCGTAGTTCATAGCGATGACAAGGGCGACGAAGAAGGTGAACATCCACGGCACGCCGCGGGCCTGGTTGAGATAGAATGCGATGGCTTCGAGGGCGGCGGTGACGACGACGGCGCGCAGCAGCAGCCCGGCGACCGAGGGCGGCGACAGCCCGGCCTTCCTGCGCCGGGCGGCGTTGGCGTAGCTGGTCGTGAACAAGGCGATGCCGGCAACGGCGATGAGGGCGTAAGCGACCAACGGCTGCATCACGAGCGTTTGGCCGAAGTTCACCACCGGGGAGCCGTAAGGCAGGTTGATCGAGCCGGTGGAGCCGAGAATGTAGAGTTGCAGGCCGAGGATGGCGAGCAAGCCGGAGAGGGTGGACACGAAGCTCGGCATGCCGAGCCGGTTAAACAGCACGGCATAGACGGAGCCGATCAGCACGCCGACGACGAGGGCGGCGAGGATGGCGAGCACGACGGGAACGCCAGCGTTGACCCACAGCACGCCGACAAGGGCGGACGCGAAGCCGCTCATCGAGCCGACGGATAGGTCGATCTCGCCAATCATCAGGATGCAAACGATGCCGAGCGCGATGACGCCGGTGGTGGAGCAGTCGAACAGCAGGTTGACGAGGTTGCTGCTCGACAGGAACACCGGGTTCAGGCTCTGGAACGCCGTCCAGATCACGGCGAGGCCGACGATGACCGGCAAGGAGCCGAGGTCGCCGGAGCGGACGCGGTCGACGAAGGAGCGGACCGCGCCGCCGACCCCTTCATCGTGGCGGACGCGGCTGTCGCCGCGGTCGAGCGGGGCGGCGCCGCTCACGCGCGGGCCTCGCCATCGCCCTGCTGGGCCTGTCGCCGCTCGGAGCGGCGGGACACCGAGTTGTCGGCGGCGCCGGTGATGGCGCTGATCAGCTCCTCGTTCGAGCTGTCGGGGTAGAACACGCCGTTGTTGGCGCCGAGGCGCAGCACGACGATGCGGTCGGCGACGGCGCGGACGTCCTCCATGTTGTGGCTGATCATGATGACGCCGAGGCCGCGGTCGCGAACGCGCTCGATCAGGTTGAGCACCTCCGCCGTTTGCGCGACGCCGAGGGCTGCGGTCGGCTCGTCGAGCATGATGAGCTTGGGCTCGAGCAGCAGGGAACGGGAGATGGCGACGGTTTGGCGCTGGCCACCGGACAAGGAGGCGACCGGCTCGCGCACGCTGGGGATGCGGGCGGACAGCTCGTTAAGCAGCGTCCAGGCGCGGATTTCCATCGAAACCTCGTCGAGCGCGAAGGGCTTGAGTTCGCGGCCAAGAAAGATGTTGGCGACCACGTCGAGGTTCTCGCACAGGGCGAGATCCTGGAACACGGTGGCAATGCCGAGATCGAGCGCGTCGTTGGGACCGTTCAACGTCACCGGCTTGCCGCGGAACGTCATGGTGCCGGAGGTCGGCTGGTGGACGCCGGCGAGCACCTTGACCAGGGTGGACTTGCCGGCGCCGTTGTCGCCGACAAGGGCCACGACCTCGCCGGCGCGGACGTCGAGGTCGATGTTCGTCAGCGCGGACACGGCGCCGAACTGCTTCGAGACGCCGCGCAGGCTGAGGACCACGTCGTCGGCGGGCGGCAATCCGTTCAAGGGAGCATTCATGGCGCGCGGGACTTCTCAACGGTGGGGACGGGCCGAAGACCTGGCCGGGTCGGCGGGGCGAACCGCGACGCCCCGCCCGGCAGCTTCGCGGGACGGGGCAGGCTCGCGGCTACGGCGTGATGTCGAGCTTCTTGCAACCTTCAGCGTAACGGCCGGTACACAGCTCGGCGGCGGTGGCGATCGGCTTGCCGTTCACCTTCTTGTCGATGATCTCGGCCTTGAGATTGTCGGCAGTGATCAAGGTGGGCGTGAACAACTGGGTCGGCGTCTTGTAAAGGACGGTGTCGGACTTGGGCGTGCCGCCGGACAGCAGGGCCACGGCGACGTTGGCAGCGGCGGCAGCGACGATCTCGCTCGGCTTGGAGATGGTGTTATACTGGTCGCCGGCGATAATAAGCTGCAATCCTGCGATAGTGGCGTCGTTGCCGGTGACGGGGGGGGCTGGGTTGACGCCGGCGGCCTTGAAGGCGGCGATGGCGCCGCCGGCGGTGCCATCGTTGGCGGCGACGACGCCGACGATCTTCTTGTTAAAGCGCGAGATCTGGCCGCTGACCCATTGCTGCGCCTTGGCCGGCACCCATTCCGGGGTGTCGTATTCGGCGAGGGTCGCGTACTTGCCATCGGCGATGCCGGCGTGGATGCCCTTCTTGATCAGGCCGGCGGCGGCGTCGGTCGGCGAGCCATTCACTTCAAGCAGGCCGGTGTCGCTGGTGGCGGCCCCGGTCTTGGCGAGGTGCTGGACGAGGGAGTCGGCAATGGTCTTGCCGATCTGCTCGTTGTTGAAGGACACGTAGTAGTCGGCCGGGGTGGACGGGATTGGCCGGTCGTAGGCGATGACCTTGACACCCTGCCCCTGGGCCTGCTTGACGAGGGACGCGGCGGCGGTTGAGTCGACCGGGTCGAGCACGATCGCCTTGGCGCCCTGGGAGATGACGGAGTTGAACTGCTGCTGCTGGCGCGAGGCATCGCCACTGGCGTTGAGATAGAGCACCGGGCAGGTGGGGCAGAGCTTCTTCATCTCAGCGACAAAGCCCGGGTGGTCGTGCTCCTCATAGCGGGTCGAGCCCTGGTCGGGCATGAGAAAGGCGACGGTGGTGTTGGCGAGGTCGGCGGCCCGGGCGGCGCCGGCGCTGAACACGGCGAGCGCAATGGCCGCGGCGGCGACGAACGCTGTGGCGGCGGCGGGGGTTGACGCCGGCTTGGTAGGAACTGACTCGGTGGCAAGGGTGTGACCGATCATGGATGCTTCCTCAATCTCCGGGCCTGGACCGCATTGTCGCGGTCCGATGATTCCCTGTAATATTTGACGCTTGCTGCAACGTGGCCGGAAACAAATGAATGGTCCAGAGGGAAACTGATCAGGCGTTGTCAGGTTGGCAGCTTCTGCCGAGCCATGGCAGGTTCTCTGCCGTAGGGCATTGGTGCGCCCGCTTTGCGGGTCTGTGCAACACGCTGCCCAAGCCCGCAAACCGTCCACAAAAGCGGTTCTCCCGCGCTTTGATATTGGTGGCGAATTCGGCGTGGCTTCTGCGATGAGAGGACGGCCTGCGCGCCGCATCTCGGCGACGACGCGGCTCAAGCCAGCGGGGGTAGGTGATGTCGTTCGATGCGAATCGCACATACAATGTGCCAGACCAGACCGCGCAGGTCGCGCGGGCGATCTTTCCGAAGGGCAATCCGGTTATGCGCCTTCACGACGACCTGCACAGTGTTGTCGCAGATCGCGACTTTGCCGACCTGTTCCCGACCCGGAGGCGGCCCGCCGAGGCGCCGGTCCGGCTCGCGCTTGCAACGCTCCTGCAGTTCATGGAAGGGCTGACCGACCGGCAAGCCGCCGACGCGGTCCGCACACGGATCGACTGGAAGTATCTGCTATGCCTGGAGCTGACCGACGTCGGCTTCGACCACACTGTTCTGAGCGAGTTCCGCACGCGCCTTCTGGCGCATGGGGCGGAGGGCCGGCTTTTCGAGGCCATCCTCGAACTGGCGCGAGGGCGCGGGCTGCTGAAGGCCGGCGGACGGCAGCGCAGCGACTCCACGCACGTTCTCGGGGCTATGCGCACCATGAGCCGGCTCGAAGTCGTTGGGGAGACCTTGCGCCACGCGCTGAACGCGCTGGCGACAACGACACCCGACTGGCTGCGCGCGCACACAACCCCGGCGTGGGTCGACCGGTATGGATTTCGGGCGAGTGAGTTCCGGCTGCCGAAGAGCGAAGCTGGGCGTCGGGCGTGGGCGGTGCAGACCGGCGTCGACGGGTTTACGCTGCTGGCTCTGGCCAGGGCGGACGGCGCGCCGCCCGACGTGCGGAACGTGACTGCCCTCGAGACCCTGCGACAGGTCTGGATACAGAACTTCCTTCTCACCGAGCACGGGCCGGAGGACACTCAGGTTGATTGGCGGGCGAACGATCAGGTGCCGCCGTCGGGCCGATACATCGGCTCGCCATACGACGCGCAAGCGCGCTACGCGATCAAGGGCGCGACCGTGTGGAGCGGCTACAAGGTGCACTTGACCGAAACCTGCGACGACGGCCCCCCGAACCTGATCACCAACGTCGAGACAACGAACGCCGCGGTTTCGGACGACGCGGCGACTGCGGCCATTCATGCCGCGCTCGATGCGCGGAGCCTGCTCCCGACGACCCATGTCGCCGACACCGGCTTTGTGAACTCAGCGCTGTTCGTCGACGCGCGGGAGCGCTACGGGATCGATCTGGTCGGCCCGACCCGCGGCGATCGGCAGTGGCAGGCCCAGGCCGGTGCTGGGTTTGCTGCGCGAGACTTCGCCATCGACTTCGCCCAGAAGCGGGCAACATGTCCGGCCGGAAAGGTGAGCCAAAGCTGGACGCCGGCGCTCGCCCGCGGCACGACGCCAGTGGTCAAGATCAAGTTCTCAGTTGCTGATTGCCGAGCCTGCCCGCTCCGGCCGCAGTGCACGCGCTCGACCTCAACGCGCCGGGCAATCACAATCCGCCCCGAAGCCCAACACGAAGCGTTGCGCATCGGGCGGGCACGGGAGCAGACTGCTGAGTTTGCAGTCGAGTACGCGCGGCGGGCCGGGATCGAGGGCACGATCGCGCAGGGCGTGCGCTCGGCTCGGCTTCGGCGGACGCCGTATTTTGGGCACGCGAAAACGCACCTCGCCCACCTCATGACGGCGGCAGCGATGAACCTCGTCCGATTGCTGAGGTGGCTGGCGGGCGAACCGAAGGCACAAACACGGTCCTGTGCCTTTGCGCAGTTGCATCCGCTCACCGCCTGACTGAGCCGCGCCGAATTCGCCACCAATGTCTCTTTGCGTGGAGGTGATCCTGCAAACCGAGAGGCTAACAAACTGCGCTTGCTGCGGAATTGATCAACGATCCCGGCGGCTCGGCACGACACGCTGACCAAAGCCTGCCAAACCAAATCTTCTTCAGGATATCAGAAACTTATCTGTTCTTCGCAAGCTTTCGCCTCCACGCAAAGAGCGGGAGAACCTGCAGGAGGGTCCGGCGGCGCATCAGGCGAACGTCCAGGCGAAGCCGTCCGCGGTCCGCGACACCCGGCCGGCCGATGATCCCGGGAAGTGCGAGCTGAACGCCAGGGCGCCGGTGTCCGCCATGTGGTTCAGCGCCCATTCCCGCGACGCCCGGCCGCGTTCCGGCGCGTCGCTGAACACTGAACTCCAGTCCGGGCGGCGAACCTGGATCAGGTGGTGCATCACGTCGCCTGGGAAGAACCCATACGCCCCGCCCGATGCCAAGCCGATCGACATGTGCCCGGCGCTGTGGCCCGGCGTCGGGTGGAACGCGAACCCTTCGACCGGCTCGCCCCCGTCCGGCCCCACAAAGGAAGCCTGGCCGGCCTCGATCACCGGCAGCACGCTGTCGGCGTAGAAGGCCGTCTTGGGCGTGTCCGGGCCTTGCGCCTCGATCAGCGCCGCCAGGCGGTCCTGTTCCCCTTGCGGCAGGATGTAGCGCGCGTTCGGGAAAGTGGGCGCCCAGCGCCCGTCCACCAGGCGCGTGTTCCAGCCGACGTGATCGGTGTGCAGGTGCGTCAGCAGCACGAAATCGACTGCTTCCGGCTCGACCCCAGCCGCGGCCAGCCGCTCCAGCCAGGGTTCCTCCAGGTGGTCGAAGGCGGCCATGGCGCGGCTCTTGCCGTTGCCGACCGCGGTGTCCACGATAACCGTGTGCCGGGGGGTCTGTACCAGCCAGCCATGCGTGCTGATCACCACATGCGTATGCGTGGCGTCCAGGCAGTCGGACACCATCCAGCTGTCATCCCGGTCGGCACTGCCCGGTTGCCAGCTGGGGATGAGGTCCGTCGTCTTGAAATTGCGGAGCAGCAGCTCCGGGATGCGGGTAACCAGGGCATCGCCGACGCGATGGGCTTGCTGCTGTGGGATCATGGATGGCCTCCAACGGCGAGAATGGGCGCTTGGCTGCCGCTGTTGGCGGCGACACAGCGGCGGTAGGGCCTTAGCCCAACCAACGAGAACACGGCGGCAAGCACCGCGACGGACGGTGCAGCAGTGGCCAGGGACCGCCACAGCAGGGCCGGGTCGCCGAACGCCTTGTCCGTCAGCACGGCGAACAGCGTCGGCCCGAGCGACAGCCCAATGCCGTTGAAGATGAACAGGTAGATGGCCGCCGCGATGCCCCGCATCCGCGGCAAGGCCAGCTCCTGCACCCCGGTCGAGCCGGCAGTCGAGATGGTGGAGGTGAAGAATACCATGCCGAAAATTAGCACCAGGCTGACCTCGGCCGATCCCGCCAGCGGGAACGCGGCTGCGAAGGGCAAGGCGCCAAGCGCTGCGAACAAGGTCGCCCGCAGCCGCGCGTCGGCGTAGCCGCGCTTGAGCAAGGCATCCGAGAAGAAGCCGCCCGACAGCACGCCGAGGGAGCCTGCCGCAACCGTCACCATTCCGAAGGAGAACCCCGCCGTCGAGATCGGCATGCCGTAGGTCCGGCGCAGGAACTCGGGCACCCAGGCGCTCACCCCATAGAACAGCATCGCCATCATCGTGCTGGCGGCGTGCTGCGCCAGGAAGGCGGGCCAGTGGCGGCGGTAGTGCGACAGCACTTTGGCCATTGAAAGGCCGCGCATGGCCGGGGCTGCCGCCATGCCGCGCTGCCGGCGAGGCTCGAACAGGGTCAGCACCAGCGGCACGGCGAGGAGGCCTGGCAAGCCGATCAGCAGGAACACCAGTTGCCAGCGCTTGACCTCGCCGACGAGCGGAACGTTGACCAGCGCAACACCCTCGAACGCCTCGAGGATGGCGCTGCCCGCCACAAGCGACAGCCCGCTGCCGACGTAAACGGACACGGCGAACACGCCGAACGAGATGCCGCGTTTGGAAGGCGGGAAGTAGTCGCCCAGGAAGGAAATCACCGTGGGCGTGAGCGTCGCTTCCCCGATGCCGACGCCCGACCGCAGCAGCGCCAAATGGGTGAACGACCATGCGAAGCCGCAGGCTGCGGTGCAGAGGCTCCACAAGGTGAGGCCCAAGGCGAGCAGCGCCGGGCGTGACCATTGGTCCACCAGACGGCCGATCGGCAGCCCGGCGATCGCGTAGGCGATGGCGAAGCCGAGGCCGATGACCAGGCTGACCTGGGTGTCGGACATGCCGAACTCGGCCTTGATGGGCGCGATCAGCAGGCTTAGGGCCTGGCGGTCAATGAATGAGAACAGCTGCACGACCGACAGCACGCCGACGCCGTACCAAGCCACGGTCCGGGACACCTCCCCCGGCTGCGAGGGCGCGTGCGGGGCTGGGTCGTGCCGCGGTTCAGGTTGCATGGCGTGCTCCTTTGGCCGATGGAGGCCCATGCGAGGGACCTCAGCCGCAGGTGCGGCCAATCCAGCAAGGGTTGGTTGTCTTTACGGTAGAGTCAAATATGTTCGTCGGAGAAGCAGAGCTTGGCCACCCCTGATCGCGTAGCGGCCCGCTCCAAGCCCCTGGCCCGCGCCAAGGGCACGCGGGCCAGGCCGGGCCGGGCCGCCGGCAACAACGCCTCGCCCGCCATCCTGCAAGCGGCCAAGCGGCTGTTCCTGGAAGCCGGCTTCGACGGCGTGAACCTGGAGCGGGTCGGCGAGGCCGCAGGCGTCACGCGCCAAACGGTCTATAACCTGTTCGGCAGCAAGGAGGCGGTGTTCTGGGCCATGGTCGGGCTGCACTGGGACGAGATCGCCCGCGACAGCGCGGCCGTGCTGTCCACAAGCCTTGACCCGGCGCTCGGGCCTGCGGCGATCCTGCGCGGGTTCGGGGAAGCCGTCATCCGGTTCATCAACGGCACGGAGCAAGTCGCCTTCACCCGGCTGGTCATCATGGAGTCGCGCCAACGCCCCTGGATCGCGGAAGAGTTTTACCGCCTGGGCAAGCAGCCCCTGCTGGAAGGGTTCACCGCCTGCCTGCGCCGGCTGAACGAGGCGGGCGTGCTTGCCTGCCAATACCCGGAGATCGCCGCCCACCAGTTCTTCGGGTTGATCCAGGAGTTCGCGATCTGGCCGCACGTCATGGCCATCGGCCCGGCCGTCAAGGTAATGCCGCCGCTCGCCCTGGTGATCGACGAGGCCGTCCTGACATTCCTGAGCCGCTATGAGGTGCCAGGTTCCACGCCGGGCACAGAAGCGCCCAGCGCGGCTGCCCTGCCCCCGCGGCGGACAGCCCATGGCCGGATCGGGAAGCCAAGGATCAAGTGACTGCACGCCGCCGGGTCAGCGCGCGACCAACGGGCATCCGCCGTCCAGAAGGGGCCGGACAGCGTCGCGTGCCGGGATCTCGGCCACGACCCTGCTCGTATCGAACGGCTCCATAACCTCGGCCGGCCGCTTCACCTCCATCAGGAACATGGACCGCACCGCACGGCCGTCCTCCCGCACGCTGCCGCCATGGGTCATCATGTCGTTGACCGGCAAGGCCCGGACCTGCTCCATCACCGGACCTGCATCCGTGGTGCCGGCCGCTGCCACTGCCCGGAGGTAGTGCAGCGCGGCCCCATATGCGCCGGCCTGCAGCATGGTCGGGGCGCGTTTGGTGCGGGCCGTGTAACGCTGCGACCACGCACGGCTTGGGGCGTCGGCGTTCCAGTAGAAGGCGGAGGTGTAGCGGATGCCCTGTGCGGCTTCCGTGCCGAGGGCGTCCAGGTCCGACTGGAACACAAGCAGCCCGACGACGGATTGCGGGCCGCCGGCAAGGCCGAACTCTTGGGCCTGCTTGATGGCATTCACCGTGTCGCCGCCAGCGCTTGCCAGCGCGATGACCTTGGCGCCTGATGCCTGCGCGGCAAGCAGGTAGGAGCTGAAATCCGTCGTGCCGATCGGGAAGCGGACGGAACCGACCGTCCGGCCGCCGCTCCGTTCGATGACGGCCCGTGTGTCCCGCTCAAGCGTGGTCCCGAACGAATAGTCGGTCGTGACGAAGAACTAGGTGTCCTGGCCCTCCGCGACCATGCCCCGGGCGATCCCTGCTGCCACGCTGTAGGTGTCGTAAACCCAGTGCACGCCCCTGGGGGAGCACGCCCGCCCTGTCAGCTCAGAGCTGGCGCTGGCAGTGGTGATGCTGATGCGGTCCGCATCCCTGGCGATGCCCTGGACAGTGAGCGCGACTGCCGAGTTGGCCAGGCCTGTGATCATGGACACCCCGCCGGGACCGTACCACTGCCGCGCGGTCGCGGAAGCGATATCGGGCTTGTTGGCGTGGTCAGCCGATACGACCTCGACCGGGCGCCCGAGCACCGAGCCACCAAAATCCTCGGCCGCCATCCGGACGGCCACCACGGTCCCTGGCCCGGCGCCGTCCGACAACGGACCCGTCATGTCCTCCAGCACGCCGATGCGGACGGGCGAGGGAGCCTGTGCCTTGGCGGCGCCTGGCGCCACCGCTCCCCCGGCCAGCAGCAACGCGGTTGCGACGATGCGGCATGTTCCGCGCGTTGCCATCTTGGTCAGGAAAACCAGTGTCGGGCGGGCCATGCAGCGCTCCTGTATGAGGGTGGGACGTCCCACCCTCCATTATTTTTACTTTATCGTAAAGTATATTATGCGCCTGTGGGCTCAGCGCCTGCCGGGTTGCCCCTGCGCCTGACGCAAACATTTGACTGGACCGTAAAGTCATTCCAGGCTGCCTGACGCGCGTGCAAAGGAGATGGCCGGGATGGCCGAGACCGACTGGAGCCGCCTGACGGCTGAAGCCTTGCGGTCCCTGGCCGAACGGGACGCGGTCGTCCTGCTGCCGGTCGCATCGACCGAGCAGCACGGGCCGCACCTGCCAACAGGGGTGGACGACATCCTGGTCACCGCCGTGTGTCGACGCACCGCGCGGCTCATGCCTGCGAATGCGCCCGCGGTCGTGGCGCCCACGGTCTGGTGCGGCCTGGCGGACCACCACCTGGCATTCGGCGGCACCTTCACGCTCAGCCTTGCCACCTATCATGCGCTGCTGCGCGACCTGTGCCGGTCCATCCTGGGCGCAGGGTTCCGCCGGGTCGTCATCGTCAACGGGCACGGCGGCAACATCCAGGGCCTCGCCGCCATCGCCGTCGAGCTGACGCGCGAGCTGGCTGCGCCGGTTGCCACGACCACCTACTTCATGGAGGGCGCCGATGAGGCCGCGCAGATCCTGGAGGACCAGGACGGCGTCATGCACGCCTGCGAGGCGGAAACGTCCATGATGATGGCCGCGGCACCTGACCTGGTGCAGGCCTCCCGCTTGCCGGACGCGCACGGCCCGGCGTTCAGGATGGTGCCCTCGCTGCTGCCGACGCTGAAGCGGTTCACCACCTTCGACCGCCTGACGCCGTCCGGTGTCGCTGGCGACGCCAGGCGGGCCACCGCCGCCAAGGGCGAGGCATTGCTGGATGCTTGCGCCCGGAACCTGGCGCGACGGCTGGGAGCCGGCGAGCCATGGGGCGGCGAGGCCGCGTGAGCGCCCCCTTACGGATGGCGCTGACTGGCGACAGTCCCCTGCAACACCGGCCGTTGAGGAAACAACGAGACGGAGGCCGCGTTTCGCGCCGGCGGCGTCCACCCTATCGACTACAGCGAGAATACCCGCGTGCTCGTGGACGAGCTGCGCGAAAGCTGAACATCGCAGAACCGGCGGAGTGAGGCCACGCCATGCCATGCTGCAATGGGTCGGGCGCAACGCGCCAGTGCCGCCCCGTTGCATGTCGGCACCGCACCAGTTTTGAACCGCCCCGGGTTTGCCGGAGGCTGGTTTACGTGAGTCCTACGCTGCCATCGGCATGGCTTCAAGCTCGGCGTAGTAGGCCGCTTCGGCCTCGGCGGGCGGGATGTTGCCGATCGGCTCAAGCAGCCGCCGGTGGTTGTACCAGTCCACCCATTCGAGGGTGGCGTATTCGACGGCCTCGAAGGACCGCCAGGGTCCGCATCGATGGATGACCTCGGCTTTGAACAGGCCGTTCACCGTTTCGGCGAGGGCATTGCCATAGGAATCTCCAACGCTGCCCACGGACGGCTCGATACCGGCCTCGGCCAGACGGTCGGTGTAGCGCAGGGCAAGATATTGCTCGGTCTCAACCGGTCGTCGCAACGCCTGTGTGCGCCGCCCGCAGCGCCTCGTCAAACGCCTCGGCCGGCGTTCTCCAGCCCAGGGTCTTGCGCGGCCTGCCGTTGAGGGTCGCGCTCACCGCGGCAAGGTCGTCCACGCTGTGCGCGCTCAGGTCGGTGCCCTTCGGGAAGTATTGCCGCAGCAGCCCGTTGGTGTTCTCGTTCGTGCCCCGCTGCCAAGGGCTGTGCGGGTCGCAGAAGTAGACCGCAACACCCGTGTCGATCCGCAGCCGGGCGTGTTGGCTCATCTCCGCCCCCTGGTCCCACGTCAGTGATCGCCGGAGCTGTTCGGGCAAGCTGATGATTGCGCGTGCGATGGCGTCGCGCACCGCTTCGGCGCCATGGCCGGCGAGCGCAGGCCCGTTCTTGATCGAAGGCCCGGCGCCGTGACCCTCCATGCGCGGCAGGTGCAGCAGCATGGTGAACCGCGTCGTGCGCTCCACCAGCGTGCCAACTGCGGAACTGCCCAGGCCCAGGATGAGGTCCCCTTCCCAGTGGCCCGGCACCGCACGGTCGGCTGCTTCCGCCGGCCGTTCGCTGATCATCACCTCAGGCGCAACAAACGATTTGCCTCGGCCCCGCGTGCGCGCCCGCGGCACCCGCAGCGCCCGACCCGTGCGCAGGCAGGCCGTCAGCTCGCGCCGCAGCGCGCCCCGGCCCTGGATGTAGAGCGCCTGGTAGATCGCCTCGTGGCTGATGCGCATCGTCTGGTCCCCGGGAAAGTCGAGCCGCAGGCGTTGGGCAATCTGCTGCGGGCTCCACGCCCGCGCCCAGCGCCGGGCCTGCCGAGGCCCATGTCGACGGCCTTTCCAGGGCACGGCCGGTCCAGGCACTGCGTCCCCGCCCGGGGCAGCGACCGCGCCGGACAGGCGGTCCTGCACATAGTCCCGCAGCGCTGTGTTGGCGGCCAGCTTCGCCTGCTTCGGCCGGCGTGCCGACCGCTCCGCGTGCCATTGCGCCGTGGTGGCCCGGTAGTCCAGCTCGCCACCCCGCGTGGCCGCGTTGCGACGCAGCTCACGCGAGATCGCAGACGCCGCCCGCCCCAGCCGGCGTGCAACCTCCCGCACGCCCAAGCCCTGCGCCCGCAACAGCGCGATCTCCTCCCGCTCGGTAAACGAAAGATACCGTCCCGAAAGCGGCTTGGCCGAGCGCGACAGGTGCGACGGCGCCATCCCGCCTGCCATTCGGAACCAGCGGAACCCAACCGGCTGCGATACTCCGACCTCCATCGCCGCGTCCTCGCTCGACAATCCTGCCGCAACAAACGCCCAGAACCGCCGCCGGTGCTCCTGCCGCGCCACGGGAGGGCGCCCCGGCGACCTCAGCTTGTTCCGTAAAGCCCGATCCGACCGCCGCCGACCCGCCATCCCAACCTCCTCCGTCCAGGTGTTGCGACGACCACTTGAATCCACCTTGCGAGCCCCTATCGCTGTGATGTACGAGACCGTGGCCCTGGACAGGCCGGCGCTGGTGCAGCGCCTGCTCCAGCGCGTCGAGCACGGCGGTTCGGCGAAGCCGAGAGCCGGCCTGTGCGGAGCGGGACGCGCGCCAGCCGACGATGCGACGGGCAAAGACGTCGATGACAAACGCCACGTAGACGAAGCCTCCCCAAGTCGCGACGTAGGTGAAATCCGAGACCCACAGAGCGTTCGGCCGTGGCGCCTTGAACTGGCGGTTGACCCGGTCAAGCGGGCAGACGGCGGCCGGATCAGGGACAGTGGTGCGGGCTTTCCGGCCTCGCACGACGCCCTGCAGCCCCATGCTGCGCATCAGCCGCGCCACCGTGCAGCGGGCGATCTCAGTGCCCTCGCGGCGGAGCTGCCGCCAGACCTTGCGAACGCCGTAGACGCAGAAGTTCGCCTCGAACACGCGGCGGATCTCGACCATCAGCGCCGTGTCGCTTTTCGTTCGCGCGGGCTGCCTGCCAGGGTCGGCCTGCCGGGCGACATGGGCGCGGTAAGTTGATGGGGCGATCGGCAGGACTTTGCAGATCGGCTCGACCCCGTGAACGTCCCGATGTTCGTCGATGAAGGCGATCATCGCTTGAACGGGCGAAGCGAAGCGCAAGGTTCCGACGATCCGAAGGATCGTTGGAAAGCGAAGCGGAGGGAGTCGAGCTCCGCCTGGGCAAAATACGCTGACGCGCGGCACGGGATCTCGTTGGCCTGGCGCAGCTCACGGTTCTCCCGCTCCAGCGCGCGAAGCCGCTCCTGCTCCGCAGTCGTCGGCCCACCCCGCAAGCCCTGGTCACGCTCGGCTTGGCGCACCCAACGGCGCAGCGTCTCGCTCCGACAGCCAATCTTGGCCGCAATCGAGCTGATCGCCCCCTCCGCCGTTATTCCATCGGCTGCGCCGATGGAACCTTGAACGGCTCCGCCCACTGCGACGCGTACTCGCTCCGGTATTCGGACACCATCCGCACGGCACGCGCGCGGACCTCCTCTGAAAACGTGTTCGTCGCTGGTTTGCTCATGACCCCATCCTCTCAACGGTCGGAGCCTCCGGCAAACCCGGGGCGGTTCAGTATCAGTCGGGCGAGGTGGACCGCAGCGGTCGGATTTCACGGTGCGGCGACACGCTGGCCCGCACGCTGCTGTATGAGGCGGCCGTCGTGCTTCTGACTCGGGTCAAGCGGGCATCGGGCCTGAAAGACTGGGCGCAGGCGATCGCGAAGCGGTCCGGCGCTGGCAAGGCGCGTGTGGCCTTGGCCAGGAAGCTGTCGGTGATCCTTCACAGCATCTGGCGGTCCGGCAAGCCGTTCCGTTGGTCGGAGCAGCCCGCGGTCGCCTAAGCAAACCCTTACGAGATCCACTCGCGCGACACGCTAGCGCGGGTGCGGGTTGCCCACCAGGGCGAAGGTGCAGGCTGGCTGCGAGGGAGGCCGTTGGGCCGCGTGCGGTGCGCGCGAGCCCGTTGTGGACATTGCAGCGCCTGTGCTTCGGACCGGATGTTGCGGCGGCTTACGCCGACCGCGGAGAGAACCGTGACCCTGGACCAGCAACAACGGAACCAGCGAACAAGAAGCAGTTGACAGAGGGGGCGCGATTAGAGAACGGCACCTGGAGCGCCAGGGATAGCATGTGATCTGGCTTACGGAACGAGTGCGGTCATGTGTCCGGCCTTTGACGCGGCTGCATAACCGCTGGCCCAGATGGGTTTCGCCGAACAAGCCCCAAACATGGACGCGGCATTGAGGTGCCTTTGCAACAATCGGGGTGTCTTGTTCGTCGGTTCGACCGTTTGCCATCTCCTACGGCTGCCCTTTTGCTCCTCGGCGACGACGAACGGTCAGGCGGCTTGCGGCGTGCGCCGGTAGACCGTGCCGTTCGCCATCATAGCCCACACGGTGCGGGCCACCTTGTTGGCCAGAGCGACAGCCGCCACCTTGCGCGGCCGGCGCTCCAGCAATTGCAGCAGCCAGGGGCTGGCTGTTTTGCTCCCTGGTTTGGCATGGCGGATCACCGCCATCGCACCCACGACCAGCAATTGCCGCAGCCGTTCATTGGGATTGACCCGGTTTGGTGGGTCTCCCGCTCTTTGCGTGGAGGTGATCCTGCAAACCGAGAGGCTAACAAACTGCGCTTGCTGCGGAATTGATCAACGATCCCGGCGGCTCGGCACGACACGCTGACCAAAGCCTGCCAAACCAAATCTTCTTCAGGATATCAGAAACTTATCTGTTCTTCGCAAGCTTTCGCCTCCACGCAAAGAGCGGGAGAACCCCCAAACCGGGTCAATCCCAGACAGCTCCCAGGAACCATAGCGGCCGGCACGCAGGCAGAACTGGTAAAGGTGGATGCCTTCCCACCCCATCGCGACCTGAATGACGCCGTGCAATTCGCGCAGGGTGCAAGTGCTCGGCACCAGCACACGCCGCCAAACCATCGGGCTGATCCCGAGCAGCCAGACCTTGATCTGCACAATCTCGCCCCCGTCGGCGTCAGCCAGCGGGGCACTTCCAGTGACCGATCTGGTCGGCTTCAGAGCTCGCGTCACCTCACCAGTTTATGCTCGATTGCACCTCGCCGTCGCGGGCACCCCACACTTCCTGATGCTCTCCTACTACCGCGTCTCCACCGAACGCCAGGGCCGCTCCGGCCTAGCTGTCTGGTCGCGGAACATTGTTGGGATCCGGCGATTGGGTTGACTATTGCGGAGTATGCCCACCGGTTCCAGCGTTTGCCTGCCGTCTCAGGACAGGGGTGACCCATGCTGCACATCCACCCGAACGCCCGCACCACCCCCGCCACACGCACCGAGATCGCACGATCAACCGAACCCAGCGGCACCATCGCCCAGCGTTACGGCATCAGCGCCGAAACCGTTCGCAAATGGCGCAAGCGTGGCGCAGCAGATTGCCTCGACCGCTCCGCCCGACCGCACCAGCTGCCGTGGAAAGCGACCGAGGAGGAGCGCGCCATCGTCTGCATCCTGCGGCGCAGCACCAACTTCCCGCTCGACGACCTCACCTTCGTTGTCAGCCACTTCCTACCGCATCTCAACCGCGACAGCGTATGGCGCATTCTCAAGGCCGAGGGCCTCAATCGTCGATCAAAGCCCCTCTCCGAGCAGCCCGCCAAGGGCCAGGGCACGTTCCGCGAATACGACCTCGGTTTCGTCCACATCGACGTCAAGCACCTCCCAAAGCTACAAACCAGCGACCGTGACCGCCGCAAACGCTATCTGTTCGTCGCCATCGATCGCTGCTCGCGCTCCGTCCACCTCGCGGTCAAGGACGACGAGACCGAGAAAAGCGCCATCGCCTTCTTGCACGAAGCGGCGGCCGCGCTCCCGTTCCGGCTCACCCACGTGCTGACCGACAACGGCAGCTGCTTCACACCCGCTTTTGCAAAGGCCTGCGCCGGGTTGGGTGCGCAATACCGACACACGAAGCCCCGAACGCCGCAAACAAACGGAATGGTCGAACGGTTTAACGGCCGGATCAGCAGCGAGGTGCTCAACATCAACATCCACTCGCACCGCGCCCTCGAGCAACTGCTCCGGGGCTTCAACCAGGCTTACAACGCCCGGCGGCAACGCGTGCTGGACGGCAGGACACCCAACCAGGTCACAGCCGAACACCTCACAGCCAAACCTCAACTCGCCAACCCTGCCCCACACGGCCGCGCAGGACCATGCGACGTCACCAAAGCCCGCCTCATCGCTGACGCCGCAAAGGAGGTCTCACAACCAGACAGGCCGGCCAGAACGATGCGCGGCTTGGCGATGCGGTTGATCTCGGCGATCACGCCCGCGTCCTCTCAGGTGTTCATGGAGGTGCGGTCGAGCAGCGCCTTGTCGGGGAAGGCGCGGGTGATCTCCTCGAACATCGGACCCGAGAACGATTTCTCGGCCACGGTGGTCAGGATCGTGGGAACGCCGAATCCGGCGGCGGCCTCGGACACGAGGGCAGCGTTGTTGCGCAGCGTCACGGGGTCGATCGACTTGGTCGCGAAGGCCATCTGCGACTGGAAGTCGATCATGATCAAAGTATGATCGCTGGGCGTGATGAGCTTGGTGCCGGGCGTCGGCGTTGCTTTGTTAGGCATGAGCTGCTCCTGTTCCACGATCGGTGCTGGTTCGATGTCTTCATTGCAGCCGGGGCATCGAAGGGCGGTCGTGCGCCCCGACTCCTCGCCGCGGCACTCGCGACGCATGAAGCATGTGCCGCGATGCGGGGCGGCTTACGTCAGTGCTGATCAGCCCTTGATGAACGCAAGCAGATCGGCGTTGATCACGTCCGCGTGCGTCGTTGCCATGCCGTGCGGGAAACCAGGATAGGTCTTCAGCGTCGATTTCTTCAGCAGCTTGGTAGACAGCGCCGCCGAGTTGGCAAACGGAACGATCTGGTCGTCCTCCCCGTGCATCACGAGCGTAGGGACATCGATCATCTTCAAGTCTTCGGTGAAATCTGTTTCCGAGAAGGCCTTGACGCAGTCGTATTGGGGTTTGACTCCACCCATCATGCCCTGACGCCACCAGTTCTGACGGACAGCTTCGGATACGTTCGCTCCGGGCCGGTTGAATCCAAAAAACGGCAGCGTAAGGTCCATGAAGAACTGCGGCCGACTAAACGCGGTGCCGGCGCGGATTTCGTCGAAAACCTGTAGCGGTAAACCGCCCGGGTAGCTTTCGGTTCGTACCATGATCGGCGGCACCGCGCCGATCAACACTGCCTTTGCCACCCGGCCTTTGCCGTGCTGAGCCACATAGCGGGCAACCTCTCCTCCTCCCGTGGAATGGCCGACGTGAATCGATTCCCGCAGGTTAAGGGCCGCAGCAAGCTCAGCCACGTCTGCGGCGTACGTGTCCATCTCGTTGCCAGTAGCCGTCTGGCTCGAGCGGCCGTGGCCGCGTCGGTCGTGGGCGACCACGCGATAGCCGTGCTGCAGAAAGAACATCATCTGCGCGTCCCAATCGTCCGCGCTCAGCGGCCATCCGTGGTGGAAGACGATCGGCTGCCCTTCCCCCCAATCCTTGAAGAAGATTTCCGTTCCGTCTTTCGTCCTGATGGTGCCCATTGCCTGTCGTCCTTCGGTTGCGGAAACGCTGGGAGCCGTTCTTGCATGAGCGGATGTCATCGCGCTCGCAAATGGAATGGCGGCGAGAGTGGCTGCGCTACCTTCAAGGAGTTCGCGCCGCGAGAGAGCGGGAATCCCGCGCTGAAAGACCTGAGTCATCGGTCCTTCTCCTCTCTTGTGGGCGAGCCGCCTTGGAGGAGCGAGGCTGCCGCGGCGCGAAGAGCTGGACCGCACGCCGAGCGCGGGAACCAGACGCTCGGGCTCACGACTCCTCGCCCTCCTTTTCCGCGAACGCTGCGCGAATGCAGCTGAGGAGTTCGTCGACCTTGCACGGCTTCGCGAGGTAGCACTGGATGCCCTCCTTTAGTGTCCGTTCGGGAAGATTACAAGTTTTTAGAGTATCTTACGTGGGCAGGGTTGAGCCAGTCACGTTTGGCTTGGTTTGCTCCGCGGCACTGCTATGACGTGGAGAACTGCCCTGATGTGGACGCCCGAAACCCGCCGCCGCCACAACCGCGACCACCTACGCTACCCGAGCGATCTGACCGATTTGGAATGGGAGGTCATCAGGCCTCTGATCCCTCCTGCCAAGCGAGGCGGACGCAGGCGCGAGGTCGACGAGCGTGAGGTGGTCAACGGCATCCTGTATATCCTCGGTACCGGCTGCCAGTGGCGAGCATTGCCGAAGGACCTGCCGCCGCGCAGCACGGTTTACGACTATCTCGCGCGCTGGCAGCGAAACGGCACGCTGGATCGCATGCACCACGACCTCTACGTGCAATGCCGCGAGCACGCAGGACGCAATGCCAGCCCGACCGCGGCCATTATCGACAGCCAGAGCGTCAAGAGCGCTGAAAAAGGGGGGCCTGCATTGACTCGCCGGGCTACGACGCGGGCAAGAAGATCAAAGGCTGCAAGCGGCACATCGTTGTCGACACGCAAGGCTTGCTGATGCAGGCGATCGTGCATGCAGCCGACATCCAGGACCGCGACGGCGGGGTCATGCTGATGGCCAGCCTGTTCGGCCTGTATCCGTTCCTGCTGAAGCTCTACGCCGATGGCGGCTACCAGGGGCCGCAGTTCCAGGCTGGCCTGCGCCGGGTCATGGCGCAGGTCGAGGCCGAGATCGTCAAGCGGTCCGACCAAGCGAACGGCTTTGCCGTCCTGCCCCGGCGTTGGGTCGTTGAGAGGACGTTCGCTTGGCTTAACCGATGCCGCCGACTGGCCAAGGATTGGGAGAACCTGAGCGAGCGTGCGCTGGCCTTCCTGCGTCTGGCCTCCGTTCGGCTGATGGCCAGAAGATTATGCAATGATTGAGCTTCTTTCCGAACGGCTTCTTAGCTCGACTTTGGCCATCAAGCGGCATGGCAGAGCGCGTAGGTGATACCTTCGCGGAGCGCTGGTCGGAGTTTCCGCACGTTGCCTGCGAGGCGGGACATGGTGAAACCCTGTTCGTGCCAGACATGGCGACGCACGGCGGCCAGCGTGTCGCTGAAGGTTGGACGGCGCTTGCGATACCAAGCCGTAGTCATGACAGCCCCGCATGCCCTCGGGCTGAGCTGCGCGGCAAGCAGGGTGACGAGGGAAAACAACCCGAGCAGGCAGGGGGTGGTGCGCGCGATGGCCAGGTCGGACCACTGTCGCTGTGTTTCGACCCCTAGATGCGCCCGGGTTTCCTGGAACGTGGCTTCCAGCTGCCAGCGCTGGACGAACCAGCGCAGGACCTGCTCCGGTTTCTGATCGGGGTCGGTGCAGAGCAGGGCTTGCGGGGCGAAGCGGCCGAGCGGGTCGCGCACCAGTGTCCAGCGGATCGGCACGACGGGCAGCCCGGCATGGTGCCACACGGCGGTGCCGGAACAGAGATCAACGATGCGCTCGCCCTGGCCATACCAGCCCGGCACCGTGACGCGCTGCCAGGTCGTACCCGCGTCGGCCAGCACCGTGGACAGGTTCGGCAGGCGCGCGCCCTTGACCCGGGGTCGCCCGATCGTCCCGGGGAGACGAGGTGGCGCCGGGGAGTAGAGGGCGGCATCGAGGCGCAGGCGGGTGACGCAGACTACGCCGCGGCGGCCCAGCGCGGTCAGGAGTTCCAGGGCGGCGAAGCTGCTGTCGGCCACCAGCACCAGGTCGCGTCCGGGCAGCCAGCGACGGGCTTGCAGGATCACCTGCCGCCCCCAGTCGGTCAGCTTCTTGTGCCGTCTGCCGTGCTCGCGGCTGTAACGCTCGGACGGGGCGAGAGCCGTCAGGAACGGCAGCGCCCAGATGCGCTCGGCCCAGGGGATCGGCACCAGCAGCATCAGGCTGAGCCAGCGCAAGCCGGACGCCTTGACGAAGTGCCCGTGCGAGGAGCGGACCGGGTCACGGTAGATGCCCTTGGCGGCGATGCGCTTGCCACGGCGGCGCTCGATGGTGTCGTCGATGCCGAGCACCACGGGACCGTCCGGCGCGAAGGTCTTGATCAGCAGGTCCAGCAGCACTTGCGACGCGGCCCGCGGGCTCCAGGCTGCCCGGTTCAGCACCCGGTGGTAGTTTACGAAACGCCGCTCGCCCGCGAGCCCGCAGATGCGCAACAGGCTGGCGACCGTGCGCGTGCCGGGCGCCAGGATGGCGCCGATCAGCAGCACCTCGGCATGACGCCAACTGCGCTGGCAGAACAGCGGCGCGAAGCTCAGGATGATCGCGGCGAAGCGGGATGGCAGGCAGGGCATGGCGGGTCTCTTGGCGGGGACACGCCAGCTTCAACGGCCAGACCGCTCCGCCACCCAACGCCGCCTCAAATGGCCAAAGTCGAGCTTAGAGCCTGCGCCCGAGACAGATCATCGGGGTAGGCCGTCACGAGAATGGTCGAGATCTGGATGCCTGACGCGACCAGATAACGATGCAGTTCGAGCCCGCTCATTCCGGGCATTCGCAAATCGGCGACGAGACATTTCGTTCGCGACAGGTGATTCGAGTCCAATAAATCCGCGGCGCTGCTGAAGTCAGCGGTAGTAAACCCCAGTACCCGAATGAGACCGACGACCGCATCACGAGACGGATCGTCATCATCCACGACGGCGACGAGCGGGCTCTGCGGCATTCGCCTTCTTCCATCACGGGTGGCCTGATCAGGCGAGCTTGCCGCTATCAACCTCGCGCTGCGTTTCTATGTCGCCGATATGAGCGGAGGGTCGTAGTGCGAGCAATTATACTGTGGTGTCGGAAAGCTACGACCTTGGCGTATCACCCGCCAATCTATCGGCCATCCGAACCAGCTCGGGAACCGACCTGGCTTGCATCTTGCGCATCATGTGGCCGCGGTGAACCTTGACGGTGACCTCGCTCAAGGAGAGTTCCGCTGCGATCTGCTTGTTGAGTTGGCCATTGGCGACGAGCGCCATCACTTCTTGCTCCCGGGCCGTCATCGAATTGAAACGATTACGCAGTTCCTGGGCAAGAGCCGCCTCGGCGCGGCGCTTGCGATCGATCTCGATCCCCCGATGGACAGCGTCGAGCAGATCCTGGTCGCGAAATGGCTTCGTGAGAAACTCGATGGCTCCCGACTTCATGGCCGCGACGGACATTGAAACATCACCGTGCCCAGTGATGAAGACGACCGGTAGCAGCATCCCTGCCTCGCGCTGGAACTCAAGGCCGCTCTGACCCGGCAATCTGACATCAAGGACGAGGCACCCGGGCATTTCGGGCAGGTTCGCAACCAGAAATTCCTGCGGCGAGGAGAATGCTTGGGTCAGATGACCGACGGAGCGAAACAGACTGTAGAGAGACTCTCGCACGGAGGCATCGTCATCGATGATGAAGACAGCCGATTGCTCCGGGGACCTCATGCTGTCGAGCCCGGTGAGGTTTGAACGTCACTGGTGGGCAACGTGAAAAGAAAATTTGCGCCGTGAGGATGGTTTTCCGTCACCCAGAGTTGCCCACCGTGCGCCTCGACGATCGACCGGCAAAACATAAGCCCCATGCCCATGCCGTCCGCTTTCGTCGAGAAGAATGGTTCAAAGATGCGATCCGGGGGCAGCGAGTCTAAGCCCGTCCCCGAATCAGCCACAGAGACCAATATCCTGGACGGCTCCTCCCGCCCGGAACTGATGTGCAGGACACGTGCACCGCCGAGAACTGCTTGCATGGCGTCGACCGCATTCGAAACGAGATTGGCTATGACCTGCCGCAGCTGGACGGGGCTGCCGATGACCGTCGGCAAGCGTTCATCGAGATCCAGACGCACGGATACATGGGCAAGCTGCACCTCCTTCTGAGCGTGACTGAGCGCTTGCCCGATGATCTGGTTCATGTTCACCGGCGCCCGCTCCTGGGCTCCTTTCCTGAACATCGTTCTGATGCCCTCGACGACGCCGCCCGCGCGATGGCCGTCCCTGACAATACGCTTCAACGCCGCCGTGGCCTCTTCGAGATCCGGGTCTGCCTTGGCCATCCAGCGCAGCCCGGCGTCGGCATTCGTCACCATGCTCGCCAAGGGCTGGCTGATCTCGTGTGCGATCGAGGCGGACAACGCCTCCATCGCGGTGAGCCTATTTTCGCGCGCCCGCCGCTCCGCCCAAACCGAGCGTGCAAGCCGCCCGTAGAGAGCGGTCGTCTCGGAAAGCAAGACGATAAGGACCATGCTCGTCGAGATCAGCCCGAATATCCGGCCCGCCCACCAGCCCACATTCAGCCGAGTTCCGGCGCTTACGAAAGAGAGAAGAACAACCTCGATGAAAAGCGTGCAAAGGACCACGATCAGCCAAAGATCAAGCATCGAGCGTCGGGATTTCCAGAGAAGGAGCATACCGGCGACGTAGAGGATCATCGATAGAGCTATGTTGGAATTTGGGTGATGCCGTGATCAGGCGGCGCTCTGTGCTGGCGTGTCGATGACCTCGACGCCGTTGCGGAATGTGACGCCCTGAACGACTTTGGGCAACTGGTTTTCCCCCTTCAGCCGTCGCCAGGTTTTCGCCGCCGTCATGACCAGCTTGAACACCATCAGCTGGGCGGTGTCCTGCGACAGCGCGCCTTTAGTCCGCACCGTGCGGTGCCGCACGGTTGCGAACACGCTCTCGATCGGGTTGGACGTGCGCAGGTGGTCCCAGTGCTCGGCGGGGAAATCGTAGAACGCCAGCAAGGCGTCGCGGTCCTTGGCCAGACAGGCGACGGCCTTGTCGTACTTGGCGCCATACTTGTCGGCGAACGTGGCCATCGCTCTCTCGGCCGTGGCTCGGTCCGGCGCCGCCCAGATCTCGCGCAGGTCCGTTTTGGCTGCGGGCTGGACGGATTTCGGCATCTTGTCCATGACGTTGACGGTTTTGTGGACTGTACAGCGCTGGTGCCGGGTCGCTGGCCAGACCTGCTCGATGGCTGTCCAAAAGCCGAGCGCGCCATCGCCGGTGGCCAGTTCGGGGGCGATCGCCAGGCCGCGTGCCTTGAGATCGACCAACAGTTCGCGCCAGCTTTGCGCGCTTTCCCGCACGCCCACTTGGAAGCCGAGCAGTTCCTTCTTGCCCTCCGGCGTGGCCCCGATCAGCACCAGCATGCACTCGGCCTGCGGCTCCATGCGCGCCTGCAAGTAAACGCCATCAGCCCAGACATACACGTAACGCCGGGCCGACAGGTCGCGTCGCTGCCAGCGCGCGTAGTCCGCCTCCCACGCGCCACGCAGGCGCGCGATCACCGACGGCGACAGGTTCGGCGCATCACGGCCCAGCAAGGCCCCGAGCGCCTCCTGAAAGTCGCCCATCGATAGGCCGCGCAAGTAGAGCACCGGCAGCACGGCATCGAGGCTGCGCGTGCGCCGGGCCCAGCGCGGCAGGATGGCGGACGTGAAGCGGATGCGCTCGCCACCGGCATCGGCGCCGCGGTCGCGCACGCGGACCCGTTGCACCGCCACTGGGCCAATGCCGGTCTGCACCTGGCGCTCCGGGCCGTGGCCGTGCCGCACCAGGCGGTCGCGCCCGTCCGCGAGCCGCTCGCCCTTCATCGCGGCCAGGAACGCCTCAACCTCGGCCTCAACGGCCTGGGCCAGCAACTGACGGGCGCCCTGGCGCAGGATGTCGGTCAGCGGGTCGTCGTCGAGCCGATCGGGCTGACGTAGGGAAACGACGGTGCTACTGCTTGTCATGGCGTATCGGCTCCTTCGGGAGTTCAGGCAGGCTTCCACCCGCCTCGATACGCCGCCTCTCTCAAACCGTCGTCACCCAGTTTCGGCCATAGCTCGGGGTGGACGAGCACGCTCGCCCGGTTCTGCGCCAGGACCTGACCCGGGCTCGGTTCGAGGGGTTCCTGGCCAAAGCCTCGCCCACCGAGGTCGTGCTGGAAGCGTGCGGCAGCTCCTACCACTGGGGCCGGTTCGCGCAAGAGCTGGGCCATACGGTGCGGCTGATCCCGCCGCAATACGTCAAGCCGTTCACACAAGCGCGGCAAAAACAACCGCAACGATGCGGAGGCGATCGGCGAAGCGGCATCCCGCCCCAGCATGCGCTTCGTGCCGGTGAAGTCTGCCGAGATGCAAGCCGAGTCAATGGACCTGAGTGCCCGCGACCTGCTGGTGCGGCAGCGGACGCAGCTGGTGAACGCCGTGCGTGGCCATGCGGCGGAATTCGGCGTGATCGCGGCGAAAGGCATTGCCCAGGTCGAGCCGTTGCTGGAAACGGTCGCGGGGTCCGACATGCCGCAAGCCGCAAAGGAGACGCTGGCCCAGCTGGGCCGGTGCATCGCCCAACTCGACGCGCAGTTGGCAGAGGTCAACCAGCGCCTGGCCGCGCAACACAAGGCCAACCCGGTCAGCCAACGTTTGGCGGCGATCCCCGGCGTCGGGCCGCTCACGGCGCTGACGGTGGCGATGAAGGTCGACGCAGGCCAGTTCGAATCTGCCCGCCACTTCGCGGCCTGGCTTGGCCTGACGCCGAAGGAGCGATCGACCGGTAGCCGTCAGTCTCTCGGAGGCATCAGCCGGGCCGGCAATGAACGGCTGCGGCAATTGCTGGTCGTGGGTGCGATGGCGGTGATCCGCCATGCCAAGCCAGGGAGCAAAACAGCCAGCCCCTGGCTGCTGCAATTGCTGGAGCGCCGGCCGCGCAAGGTGGCGGCTGTCGCTCTGGCCAACAAGGTGGCCCGCACCGTGTGGGCTATGATGGCGAACGGCACGGTCTACCGGCGCACGCCGCAAGCCGCCTGACCGTTCGTCGTCGCCGAGGAGCAAAAGGGCAGCCGTAGGAGATGGCAAACGGTCGAACCGACGAACAAGACACCCCGATTGTTGCAAAGGCACCTCAATGCCGCGTCCATGTTTGGGGCTTGTTCGGCGAAACCCATCTGGGCCAGCGGTTATGCAGCCGCGTCAAAGGCCGGACACATGACCGCACTCGTTCCGTAAGCCAGATCACATGCTATCCCTGGCGCTCCAGGTGCCGTCCACACATGCAGCCGCGTCAAAGGCCGGACACATGACCGCACTCGTTCCGTAAGCCAGATCACATGCTATCCCTGGCGCTCCAGGTGCCGTCCACACATGCAACAACGCCTCACTTGTCTCCGCTCCGAGCGTCTCATATGACCGTCAAGTGACTTCTCACGTCCAAACGTCCTGCAGTGCTGTCAACTCCACGGCGTGGGCACACGTAGGGCGGTTTCTCAGAACGCGAGTCCGTATCGCATGGGGCATTGGGGTGCTGCTCGTGCTTGGCTACACGGCCGCCTACCTCGCCGACCGCAGCTTGCCCGGCAGTCAAGCCGCCCATCCGCTCGGGTGGTGGGGCTGGTTCGACCAAGGGGCCACGCTCCGCAGCACGGCGGCACTGGCCCGTCTCGACCTTGATCCGTCCCAGCATCATTACCCTTTAGGCTATGCGCTGCTGGCGCTCCCGTTCTACCTGGTTGCCAAGGATCACGCATTCTTCTTCGTGGACCTGCTCTCCTTGCTCGGCGCCTATGCCGGCTTCGTCATGCTTGCGCGCCGGCTGGCCTTGTCGGAGGCGCTTGCCGCAGCCCTGTTCGCGGCCGTGGCGCTGGGCGACCGCGTTCTGCTCCGCCAATGGGTGCTGCCGTGGAACACGATACCCGTCGGCGCCTTCGCCTGGCTGCTTCTCGCCGCCTGCGCCGCATGGCTCGACGGCCGGCGGCGGCCGTTCGTGATCGGCGTCCTGTCCGGCGCCATGGCGGCGTGCCGGCCGAGCGACGCCGTCCTGGTGTTTCCAGCTCTCCTGACGCTGATCTGGGCGGAGCGGCGGACGTGGCGCGGCCGGTGGCGCGAGTGGGGGCGTCTCGCGGCGGGCGGGGCGCTCGCGCTGCTGCCGGTCGTTGCCTTGCACCTCATGATCTACGGGCCGGCGCAGAGCAGCTACATGCGCAGCTCGGCGCAGATCGGCTTCACGCTGCACGACATCGGCTGGAAGGCTTACGTCCTGCTCATCGATCCTTTTCCGTGGTTCGCGGATGGTAAGGGGCTGCTGCAGCATGCTCCCTGGATCGCCCTCGGGTTGGCTGGCCTCGTCCCGGCCGCGACACGCGGTCCGAAGGACCGGATGCTTGCAGCGACGCTGGCCGCCCAGGGCTTGCTCTACGTCTCATACGTGGACCTGCTGCCGACCGGGCTGTGGCGGTTCATGAACGTCCACTATTTCGCTTGGGCCTTGCCGGGTTTCGCGCTTCTAGGGGCGCTGCTGCTGCGCGACCTGGCCAAGCCCGGCCGGGCACGGCACGTCGCTTGGATATCGGCGGCCGTCACCGCGGCTGCCTTGTGCGTGCGTGTCGTTCCCAAGGCGGTTGCCGAGACGCAACCGGCGAAGGCGGTGGATTTCGCCGGGCCCTTGCCGCCGTTTCTCGACACGTTCTTCGCCGGCAAGCTGGCGATGCAGGACGCGAAGGGGCTGCTGCGCGACAATACGGACATCCGCGGCTTCATTTATCCAGGCGGCGTCCGGGTCATCGCTTTGCGGCGGGGCATCGTGGGGCCGGTCAAATGGCTGCCAGGGCACGCGCCGGAGGGATTTGCCGGCGCGAGCCCGAGCGCGCGTTGGGCCCCCTCCGTCCGCTTCGCCTGGCCGCCGGCTTGGCTCCAGCCAAGCCGGGCGCCAGCCATTCCGGTGCCGCTCGAATAGAATGCCCTCAAGCACGGCGCCTTCGCGGTTCACGGGCAGCAACGTCACGGCCTTGCGGCTGTTCGCGGTCGTGCTCGTGATCTACGGCAACGGCCTGGTGCTGACGGGCGCGCCCGCGTCCGGGCTATGGGGCGCGCCCTTCCCGCGGATCGGCCTCGACCTGCTGTTCGCGGTCAGCGGCTATCTCGCGGCCGGCAGTTGGGATCGCCTGCCGCGGCTGGCGCCATACCTGACGAAGCGCGCGTTGCGCCTGTTCCCCGGCCTGGCCGCCTGCGTGCTAGCGACGATCCTCGTCATCGGCCCGCTCGCGACGCGCCTGTCGCTGAAGGACTACCTGCTCGACGGGCATACGCGCCAATACCTCGGCAACATCCTCCTCGTGCAGCAGCTATGGCTGCCCGGCGTCTTCGAAGGCCAGCCCTGGGTCGGCACCGTCAACCCCATGCTGTGGACGCTGGTGCCGGGGGCGGCCTGTTGCCTGCTCGTGCCGCTGCTCGGGCAGGCGCCGCTGCGTTTCCGCGCCGGCGTGACAGCGGGGTGCGCGGCCATCTTCGCCGTGGCCGCGTTCGTGATGCAAATGGAGGACGTGAAGCCGCCGCCGCTGCTGTTCCGGGTGAGCCTGGTCGACATGCTCACCGAGATCCCTTTCTTCCTACTCGGCGCGTGGCTCGCAATGTTGGAGCAACGCCGCGGCGAGAGCCTCTGGCGGTCCGATCTCGCGATGCTGTGCTTCGCCGCCAACTGGGGGGTCGCGAGCTGGCTCGGGAGCTGGACCATCGTGCTGGAGTGGCTGACGCTGCCCTACATGGCCGTCTGCTTCGGGCGGATGCACATGCCGCTGCTGCGACGGCTCGCGCCGCTGGGCAATCCCTCGTTCGGTTTTTTCCTCTACGCTTTTCCCATCCAGCAACTCATCGTGGCGCGGTTTCCGGGCAACCCGCATCCCATCCTGTTGTGCATGGCCCTGGCGTTCCTGGCCGGGCTGCTGTCGTGGCGCCTGGTCGAGCGCCCGGCACTGCTCTGGTCCGCAGGGCTACGGCCCAGGGTCGGGCGGCTGTCATTGCGCGGCGTCAAGTGACGGCAACGCTCGACGACGGACGCCGCAACAATTTTGATGCGCTCCGGGTCATGGCGGCGCTGATGGTCATTCACGGGCATGGCTGGGTGCTCGCTGGCGGGCCAGGCCCGGGGCTGTGGGGCGTGCCGTTCGCCAGGGTCGGGCTCGACGTGTTCTTTTCCATCAGCGGCTATCTCGTGACCGGAAGCTGGGAACGCACGCCGCGCCTCGGCACGTTCTTGTCCAAGCGCGCGCTGCGCATATTCCCCGGCCTGATCGCCTGCGTGATCTTGACCGTCGCGGCGCTGGGTCCGGCCATGACGCGGCGTCCGCTGGCCGAATACGCCGCCAGCGGCGACACCTACCGCTATCTCGCCAACATCGCGTTGCGCAACGAGCTGTTCCTGCCCGGCGTCTTCGATGGCCTGCGCGAACGCGGCGCCGTCAACGGCTCGTTGTGGAGCCTGCTGCCCGAGTTTCTCTGCTACCTGACCGTGCCGTTGCTGGCCGTCCTGGCCGGGCGGAGCCGCCCTCCCGTGCTCGCCCTGCTTGCCGGGGCGTTCGGCGGCTTGGGGCTGTTCTTGTTCTATGGCTACCAAGGGCCGGTGGTCTACATCTACGCGGTTGACCTGAAATACGCCTTCGTCGAAGTGCCGTTCTTCTTCGTCGGCTCGCTCCTTTACCTGCTCAACGCGCGCGTGGGGGAGCGGCTCTGGCGGGCGGACGTCTGCCTACTGTTCTTCGTCGGCAACTATGCCGTGTCGAGCTGGTTCGACTGGTGGAACGTGCCGATCGAGTGGTTCACGCTGCCGTATATGGTGATCTGCTTCGGGCGCATGTCGATGCCGGTGCTGCGGCGGACCGGACGGTTCGGCGACGTGTCGTATGGTCTTTACCTCTATGCCTTCCCGATACAGCAGCTCGTGCTGGCGCTCATGCCGGACACGCCGTGGCCGGTCCTCACCTGCGTCCTGCTGACAACGCCGCTCGCGTTCCTTTCATGGCACCTGGTCGAGCGGCCGGCGCTGCGATGGCGTCCGCGCCTTGGTCGTATTCCGTCACCGTCGGCCGAACAGCCGCCGCAGCCGTCCGCCGGTTGAGGCGGCGGGGGCGGGCTGCGGATCGGGGGGCAGGCCGGGCCAGTCCGAATAGCCGATGCGGGCGCTCTGCTCCTCGGTCAACGGCGGGCGCGGCGTATCCCGGCGCCGGGCGACAATGGCGGTCTGGTAGTGCGGCAGCACGCCGTGCCGGGTCAGCAACTGCTCGATCAGGATGACGAGCTGGGCCACGGTCTGGTCCTTCGGCTCGGTCCAATCGAAGTTCGGCAGCAGGCCGCTGAAGAACGGGCGCATGATCGTGCCGCCGGAATCCGCCCGGTCGACCACGTCGAACCATTGATAGGTCAGCGGCAGGATGCGCGAAGCGTGGACGCCCTCGGACGGGTCATGCTGCAACATCCATTCCCGCGACGGCCTCGGGCCGGTTTCGCGCACGGCGTTGGCGTTCGCGTCCCAGCGGTATTGCGGTGCGAGGCAGGCGTGGATCTCGTCCATGACCGCCACGACCTCCGGGTGCCAGACATGCAGGTCCGGCCCGACATACTCGTCGTAGACCAGCAGCCCGCCCGGACGCAGCACCCGGTGCATCAGCGCGAACATGTCCTCGATGCGGTCGAAATGATGGATCGCGGCCTGGACGAAAACGGCGTCGAAGCTGCCGCTTGGTATGCCGTCTTCGAGCACGTCGGCCGCGCGCATCTCGATCCGGTCGGAAAGCCCGGCCTCGCGGAAGCGCGCGGCCGCCCGCTCGACCGCGGTGGCCGACATCTCGTAGGCGACGATGTGCTGGGCGAAGTTCTGCCGCAGCAGGTGCTCCTCGGTGAACGCCATCCCCGAGCCGAGCGCCAGCATCCGGGCGGGCGGCGGCGTCAGGAAGGCGCGGCCGACCCGGTCGAGGTTGTAGCCGTCGATTGACCCGGTCTGCGGCCGGGCCACGGCGTGCTGGTATAGGAAGGCGTGCTGCGTGTAGTCGGTCGGGTCGCCCTTGATGACCGGCTGCGTGCCGACGTGCTGGTTGCCCTCGTATCGCTCGTCCCAGATACGGGTCGCTTCGGTCCTGTCGGCGGCATTCGTCATGTCTGTCTCCTGGCCTCGGTGAGGATGGCCGCTTCCCAACGCGGCGCAAGCGCCTCGGCCTTGTATAGCGCGGCTTGGCTCAACCCGCGTTCGCGCATGTCGGCGAGATGGCCTTCCTCGCGCGGCAGTTCGGCGATGCGGGCGATGGCGCGGGCCATCGCGTCCTCGTCGTAGCCGTCCACGTATTCCGCGGCGTCGCCGTAGACCCAGCGATGCACCGGGATGTCCGACGCGAGCACCGGCGTGCCGCAGGCCATCGCCTCGACGCCGGAGTAGTCGAACCCTTCCGCCCGGCTCGGCGCCACGACGCAATGCGACATGGAATATAATGTGCGCAGTTCCCCGATCGGCACGCCGCTGACGTGGTACGTCCCCTCCCGCACCAGCATCTTCAGCTCGGTCAGCTCCGCATCCGAGCGCCAGCCGGGGTTGGCCACGATCAGGAGCTGTATCGGCTGCCGCGTCATCCGGCGGGCGATCTCGAAGGCGCGGAACAGCTTGAGGTAGTTCTTGCGCGGCTCCAGCGTCGAGACGGCCATGAACAGCCGCGGCGGCGGCACCTGGCTTGCGGGCGGGCGGCTGCCGGCCGTCGCGGCGCTTGCCCGGCGGTTGAGGATCGTCTGCCGCTCACGCTCGGGCCGGACGTCGGGATGGTATTCCGGCGCGACGGTCACGGGAATGGTGTGCACGCGGCCCTCGGCCTCGGGAAACAGGCGGAGCAGGTCGCCGCGCACGGGTTCGCTGCCGCAATAGAACACGGCGCCGTCCTGCATGTTGCGTTGCAGCATCCGCCCGTGGCTCAGGGCGTGCGGCCACGGCTCGCCGATCGTATGCGGGCTGAGCAGCGGCAAGGCGTCGTAATACCGGACCATCATCTTCGTCCCGGGCGCAAGACGGTAGGGAGAGACCGTCGCGCAGAAGAAGATGTCCCATCCGTCGGTGTCGATCCGGCGCTGCGCCTTGCGCGGCAGGAAGCTGAGCGCGCGGGCATACTCGTGGCCAAGCTCGGTGGCGAAGTACTCGGCCCGGTGCAGCATGGGCCGGTCCTGCGGGGCCAGCGTGCGCTCGAACAGCTTGGTCCAGAGGAAATCCTCGAACAGGCGGGAATCGATCGTGAGGTCCAACCGCTCGCGGCGGAAGGCCTCCGTCAGCACCAGATAAGGCTTGGCCAGCTTGCGCTTCATGAACCCGGGCAAGGCGCGGAACCCGAGGCCCCGGTGCAGCCGCTTGGTGTCCTGGCTGATCATCACCTGCGTCTGCGCCAGCACGCGCTCATACGGCGTCACCGCCTTCCAGCGGCGGGAGCTGTAGTGAATGCCCGACGCCAGGCCGCCGAAACGCCGGAGCGGCAAGCCGGAGAACATGGCGAACAGCAGCCGCGCTTCCTGCGGAATCCCGGCGTAGTTCTCGTAGCAGGGCCGCAGATCCATCAGCAGGGACGGCCCGGGCGGTGCGGCGCCGTTCATCCGGCGGTTTTGGGCCGCATCGCCTCGACGATGGCCGGGCCGGACTCATGCAGCCAGACCTGCCACCCGTCCGCGAGCAGGCGGCTCGTATCGAACGCGGGCGACACGAGCCGCCCGCCCGGACGCACCATGTCATGGCGGGGCTGATCGAGACCGATGAGCAGGTCCACCCCGCCCGCGTCGCAGCCGGCCGGGACCGCCTTGGCCATTGCCCCGTCCGGCACGCGCGCGCAACCGATGAACGGCGCCGCCTCGCGCAAGCTGCTCACGCCGCGCGGGCGCCAGGGCCGGATCGCGACGCCGGCCAGGGCGCGTTCCTGCTCCCCGGCCCCGCAGGCCTCGCAGGCGAGGACCGGCTGATCGGATCGGGCGAAACGGCCGCAAACAGGGCAGAGATCCCGCTGCAGCGCCGAGAGCAGTGCCCGGCGCAGCCCCTCCTCGCCGAACCGTTGCCGCACCATCGCCATGCCGGCATTGGCCATGGCGGCGCACAGCGCAGGATCGCGCAGCAGCGATGCCGCATGGCGGCTTAAAAGCCCGGCCGTGTCGCCGATCAGCGCCTGTGTGCCCGCTTCAAGGCCGAGTCCCTCGTTGCCGAGCGTGGTCGTGACGATCGGCAGCCCGGCTTGCAGGCTGGCCACGATCTTGCCTTTCACCCCCGCCCCGTAACGCAGCGGGTTGAGCGACAGCCGCGCGCGGGCGTAGAGCGGGCCGAGGTCCGGCGCCCATCCAGGCACCTCCACCCGCCGGCCCGCGAGCGATAGCAGCGCCTCGGGCGGCCTGCTGCCCGCGAGGATCAGCATGGCTTCCGGCACGTCCGCCCAAACCAGCGGCATGATCTCGTCTACCAGCCAGCGCGCCGCGTCCACGTTCGGCGGATGGTCGTAGCCGCCGACGAACAGAACGGCGGAGCGCCCGGCGAACTGCTCCGCCGTCCACGCGCTGAGCGGGGCCGCCGGGACGGAGTAGAGCGGGATCGCCCGCACGTCGGCCTCGGGAACCAGGTCCTTGATGACCGGCACCTCGTCCGCGCTCGGGGTGAGCACGAGCCTCGCCTGGCGGAAGATGTCGCGCTCGAGCCGGCGCAGCCGCCGGGCCTCGTCTCGATGCCACGGGTCGCGGTCCAGCTCGAACCGGCGCTGCTCGCGCAGGAAGTGCAGGTCGTGGGTGAAATAGATCAGCTTGCCGGGCGCGAACGCGCGCAACGCCTCCAGCAGCGGCTCGGCCACCGCGGGCCGCGCCACCCAGACCCAATCGAGGCAGCGCCCGTTCTCCTCCAGCCAGGCCGGAAGGTCGACCGGGCCATACAGCACCTCGACGCCCATCTGCTGCAGCACGCCGGTATAAGGCTCGGGCCTGGCCTGGTCGTGCGGCTTGTAGGTCACGCGAAGCCCCATCCCGCGCAGCAGGCGCAGCCAGTCGAAGGTGGCGACGGCCCCGGCGTGCTTGTCCGGCTCCGGCACGTGGTCGTCCACGACGAGGATGCGGCCAAGCACGCCCCGTTCGCGGGCGACGTACGGCGGCGTCTCCGGGCTGGGCTGGGCAGGCAGCGCCCGCGCCCATTTGCGGCAGAACTGCGCGTGGTTGATGGTGGATTGCCGGTCCCGCTCGGCGGCGCCGTAGCTCGCGGAATCGAAATGCGTGACCTGGCTCGCGGGTTGATACATGACCCGCCAGCCGCGGTCCCGCAGCGTGAAGGCGAGGTCGAACTCCTCGTAATAGGCCGGCGCGTAACGCTCGTCGAACCCGCCCGCCGCCGCCCACGCGGCAGTGCGGATCAACATGCACGCGCCGATCACGACATCCACCTCGCGCACGAAGCCGTATTCCGGGCGCTCCGCGTCCTGCCCGCGGCCATACGGGAACCCCCAGCCGTTGCGGTGCAGCACCCCTCCCGCTTCCTGGACGGCGCCGTCCGCATTCAGCAGCTTCGAGCCGACCATGCCGATGCGCGGGTCGCTGTCCGCGAGCCGCACAAGCGGCGCGAGCCAGCCGGGATGCACCGAGGCATCGGTGTTGAGGAACAGGACGTAACGTCCCTCCGCGAGTTCCGCCGCCCGGTTGCAGTTGCGCAAGAAGCCGAGGTTATGCGGGTTCTGCTCGACCCGGAGGCCCGGGACCTGGCTCAGCCGCCCTGCGGTCGGCGCGTCGGGCCGGTCGTCGGCCACGATCACCTCGTACGTGACCTCCGTCCCGCTATGGACCATGATCGAGGCGAGGCAGCGCAGCGTGTCGAACAGGCGCCCGTAACACGGGATGACGATGGACACATCCGGCGACGCGTGCGGCGCGAAACGGACCGCGGGCAAAGGCTCCGCCGATTGCGCCGCCACCAGGCAAGGAGCATGGCCGCGGGCCTTGCCTTGCTTCAGGTAGTGCGCGAGCGGGTTCCAGCCGACGCTGTCCTTGTACGTCGCCGCATACCAATCGGTGTCGAACAGCATGTGCGGGTCGAGGCCCGCCGCTGCCCCGCGCAGGACGTAATGCGAGAGCGGGTCGTCGGCGAGGTCGCGCCCTTTCAGGTAGTCGTCCCAATAGGCGCCGGTGTCGAACAGCGGGTTCGGGCAGCGCCCCTTTGTCGCGCCCGTTTCCAAATAATGCAGCAGCGCGCGCCCCGCGGCACCTGGTTCCTGCGCCACGTAGAATGCGGCGTCGAACAACGGATGCGGATCGGCGTCGGCGGCGGCGCCCTCGCGGATGTAGTGCGCGAGCGGGTTGACCTGCCGGGCCGCGATCTCCGGGTGCTGCGCCGCGTACCAGCGGCTGTCGAACAGCGGGTGCGGGTCGTAGCCGGCGGCGGCGCCGGTCCAGATGTAGTGCCAAAGCGGGTCGCTGCCGGATTGGGCGACCTCGGGATAGCGGGCGAGATAGCGGGCCGGGTCGAACAACGGCGAGGCGGCCAGGAGCTTGGCGTCCTCGCGCACCTGGCGGCGCAGGCGGAGCTGGCCGGGCAGCCTGCCCGTGACTGCGGCGGCGCCGAGCCGTGCCGCCTTGGCTGCGTGAAGGGCCGCACGCGGGAAGCGCTGGCCGAACTGCCGGGCGGGCGCGGTCGCGCGCCAGGCGGGCGAGCTGACGACGGCGTGATGGTGCGCGCGCAGGGCCGCGAGGTCGAACTCGCGCGCGGCGAGCTGCCGCTTGATGTCCGCGATCTCCGTTGCATCGGAAGCCGGTGAGGTCTGGATACGGAGCAGCTCGGCTTCGGCCTCCCGCTCTTCCAGCCGTTCACGCAGCGACCTGACGTCCGCGTCGGCGTTCTCGAGCGCCGCCGTCAGCCGCGTTTGCGAGTCCGTGAGCGCCGCCTGTTCGGCGCGGGCGGCCTCGACGGCGGCATCCGCGTCGGCGAGCGCCGCCATGAGCCGCCGTTCGGATTCGCCCAGCCGGTCCCGCTCGGCGGCCATCGCGGCGACCTCCAGCGTTGCGCCGGCCAGGGCCGCTTCGGCGGCCTGCTGCGCCGCGATGTTGCTGCGCCGGCCTTGCGCCTCGACCCATCGTTCGCCCAGCAAGGCGAACCGCTGGCGGACGGCGCCGACCATGCGCGCATCGTCCAGCGCGCACAGGTCCTGCACGCCTTGCGCCACGGCGTCGCCGTAGGCCAGCACGCCGAGCCCGTGGCCATGCAGGAATTCGAAATGCGGGTACGCGCCGCGCAGCTCGTCCCAAAGCCGCCAGACCCCGAACCCGCGCTCGCGCACGTTGGTGTCGTGGAACAGCACGACCGCGCGCTCCGACAGTTTCGGACGCCATGCCTCCCAGTCGCTGCGCACGGCCTCGTAGGTATGCAGCCCATCGATGTGCAGCAGATCGACGGACGCCTCGGCGAAATAGGGCAGCGCCGCGTCGAAGGTGCAGCGCAGCATTTCCGAGAACCCGGCGTAATGCTCGTCGTGGAACCGCTTCAGGTCGTTGTAAACGTCCGCGCCGTAGTGCCCGGCGTGATCATCCCCCGCCCAGGTGTCGATGGCGAACGCGCGCCCGTTGCCGCCGAAGCGGGCCAGCGCCTCGCAGAACGCCGCGTAAGACACCCCGTTATGCGTGCCAAGCTCGATCAGCAGGCGCGGCTGGCAGGCGGCGACGAGCCAGTGCGCGAAGGGGACATGGCCATACCACGCGCTCTCGACCCCCGTGCGGCGGGGGCGCAGGAACAGCGGGTCGAGATCAGGAGACGTGACAAGGTCAAGGCTTCTGGTGCTGTTGTTCAGCAAATTTCAACATCCGGGACGCGGCATCAAGGCTATGTAAATGGCAGTTCAGCCGGGTAAGCGCAAATTCAAGACGAGGCGGGCGGGCGGTTTCGCGGCCGGGTCAGGGCGAGCGGCCCGGCTTCGGTGGCAATGAGATTAGGGTTGAGGAACGGGTCGTTTTCGAGCGCATCGCCCCATGACTCCCGCATGAGCGCCTGCTCCGCCCGGAACCGCGCCGCCCGCGCCGGGTCGTCGGCCTCCAGGCCCCGCGTGGCCGCTTCCCGGTGCAGCAGCGTCGCGTGCGGCGTCCAGATCACCCGCAATCCGGCGCTGCGGACACGAAGACAGAGATCGACGTCGTTCCAGGTCACGGCCAGCCGCTCGTCCATGCCGCCGACCGCCTGCCATACGGGCGCCCGGATCGCGAGGCAGGCGCCCGTTACGGCGGACAGGTCCCGCGTACGGGCGAGCTGCCCGAGGTAGCCAGGGTCGTCCGGCGCCGCGCCGCGGCCGACATGGGTCGCAGCCCCGTCCGGCCCGAGCAGGATGCCGGCGTGCTGCACGGTTCCGTTCGGATACAGCAGCCGCGCGCCGACCGCGCCAACGTCCGCCCGAACCGCGTGAGAGACCATCTCGCTGAGCCAATTGGGCTGCAGCGCCTCGACGTCGTTGTTGAGCAGCAGCAGGATGTCGCCTTGCGCCTCGGCGGCGGCGGCATTGTTGAGGGCTGCGAAGTTGAAGGGTTCCGGCCGCCGCAGGACGCGGACGCCCTGCCGCCGTTCGAGCGAGGCCAGCAACGACCGAGCCTCCGGGTCCGTGCTGCCGTTGTCTACGATCAGCAACTCGACCGCGCCGTAATCGGTCTGCTCCAGCACGCCTCGGACGCAGGCGTTCAGCAGGCTGGCGCGGTCCTTCGTCAGGACGATGACGGTCACGAGCGGCTCCGGACTCGGCAAAGCGTATCGAGCAGGCATCGCGCCCGCGCCAGCCGGCGCGGGCGGCTCTGCCCGGTGGCACAGGATGCCCGGCACATGCCGCACCCGCCCCGGGCCTGCCGCGATCGCGGCCCGCTGCGCAAGCGTCCGAACCGGCTCCGGTCCGTCCGGCAGGCCGCCGACCTCGGCCAGTAGCGTGGTGCGGTACAGCGCAAGCTGGCCGATCTCCTCGCCTTCAATCGCGGCGTCGGGCGAGAAGCCCGGCTTGAACCGCGGCGAGTGCCGGACGCCGCCCTGTTCGACATCCTCGTCCGTATAGACGAGCATCAGGTTCGGACAAGCTGCGAACGCCTCGGCGCATCGGCGCAGCGCCAAGGGCGGCAGGCGGTCGCCCGGCGCGAGCAAACAGGCGAGCGCCCCGGTTCCGGCCGCCAAGGCATCGCGCAAGGAGCACGGGCCGATCAGGCGCACGCGCGGCTCGTCGTCCGCCAGGCGCCGGATCGCGTCGCGCGACCACGGCGAGAGCGTGCGGGCGGCGAGGCAAAGCTCCCAATCGGCGTAGGCCTGGCTGCGAAGGCTCCCGACGGTTTGGGCCACTGCCTCCGCCTGCGTATCGCCCGCCGCCATTGCAACGGAGATGCTTGGGCCGGCAAGCGGCGGAAGAGCGGCGGGCACTGCCGGATCGGGCTGGTCATACTCCTCGATCCAGAGGCGGTAGGCGACCGGATCATCGGGCGGCGCGCCGGGGACAAGGCCTGGGAGAAGCGGTATCCGCCGCTGCGCCAGGGCCGCGCTTGCCACGACAGCGACCAGCTCAGCATGGTTGGCGCCCAGTTCCGCCGCGAAAGAGGCCATGCGCGTTGCGGCGTGGCCTGAGCCGAACGCGTTGCGGCAGAGCGCATCAGCCAGTTCCTGGTCGGCGAGCAGCCCGTAGCGGCGCTGGAACTCGGGGGCCGCAAGAAGGCTGTCCGCCAGATCTGGCAAGGTCGCACCGTCTCGCAGCCTCGTTGCGAAGTCAGCGAATTCGTGGACATCGGGATCGCGTCCCAGGGCCGTGCGGAACAGGACAACGATCGGCGCGCCAAGCTGCCGCGTTTCAAGCAGGGTTGCGAACAGACTCATTGCCAACAGGCTATCTTAACTGTCGGGCGTGAACGCAAGGCCGCATTTTCGTAATTGCTCACGGGACTGCGGCACGATCGGGATCAGGCGGCGGTCGCCATTGGCGGGCATGGATCGTTCGCTGGCCGGACCCGCTGCCCGACAGCGTGTTGCATAGAGCCGGGGAGCGGGCTCATTAGGCCCAGTCTTGTTTGAGGTCAGGCGGTGCGGCATCCAGGCTTAATGTGCAGCTTTCTCCAGGACCGGCGCGTCTTGGCGCCATGCTTTTCCAGCACCCATTCCCTTCCGCCGGAATTCCACCCGCTTTGCGAGCGGAATCTTTGCCCACTCTGCCCGCCCGCAGGCTTGGCCACAGACTTACCCGCCAATTTTGTGGATAACCGCCGCGGTCCGGGCGCCGGACCAGCGGCACGCGCCAGAATCGGCTGAACGCCGGCCTGACATGAACCCGGTCAAGAAGGTCTGGAAGCAGGCGATGTCTCAGCTTTCCTGGCGTCAGGCGCCCGGGGCAACGTTGCCGCGAAGCGCAGCAAGACCGGGATGTCCGGCGCGGCATGAAGCGTGGCTGCGCGCCGGAGCAACCGCTCCGCAGACCCGGCGTCGCCGAGGCAAAGCCTGTGGACGGCCGCCCCGACAAGGGCTTGCGCCTCCTGTTCCGCCCGTTGCGCCGTCCCAAGCTCGGTCCGGCAGCGGCGGCAGACCTCCGCCCCGTTGAGGGCGGCGCGGCAGATCGGACAGCGGTCCATCGGTTAGGTCTCCAGGTAGAACAGCAGATCCTGCAATTGCTGGCGCCCGTCCTCCAAGGCCGCGTCGTCGCCGCTGGCGCGGGCATCGCGGATCGTCTCGATCAGGTCGATGATCTCCCCCCGGTCCTCCTCGCCCGCGTCATCCAGCTTCGCGCTCGCCCTCGACAGCAGCGCGTCGAGCGCGCCGCCGCTGGCCGCCTGCGCCGTTTCCGCCTCGCGGCCCTCGAACAAGGAGCCGATCCGCTCGCGCGCCGCGTCCAACCCTGCCTGGTCATAACGCGACATCGCCTGCTCGATGGTGATCCGCTGCTCAAGCCCGGTCTGCTTCTCGCGCGCCGAGACCTGCAGGATGCCGTCGCGGTCGAGCGCCAGATCGAGGATCACGGGGTTGCCCGCCGGCGCCTTGCTCAGCCCGTCGACGCGGAATTCTCCGAGCTTGACGTTCTCCTCGGCGTCTTTGTTCTCGCCCTGGTAGATCCGCACCTCCACCGAGGTCTGCTCGTCGCTCACCGTGTAGAACACCTCGCTCCGCCGCACCGGGATCGGCGTGTTCTTCGGGATGATCGGGGCGAAGCAATAGGGGTAGAGGTCGCCGTCCAACTCGTCCAGCGTGCTGGCGCCGAACGTGTAGGGCGTCACGTCGACCAGCACCGCGGACACCTCCGTGCCGGCCATGGCGGCGCCCTGGATCGCCGCTCCCATGGCCACGCACAAATCCGGGTCGACCTCGCCGCGCGGCTCGATCCCAAACGCCTCGACCAGCCGGCGCCGAACCAGCGGGGTGCGCGTGGCGCCGCCGACCAGCAGGATCTCGTCCATCTGCGAGGAGGTGAGGCCCGCCGAGCCGAGGGCGGTATGGATGGCCCCGAGCGTCTCCTCGATGAACGGCGCGATCATCGCCTCGTACTCCTCGCGGCTCAGTTCGAGATCGAGGTTGACCGGCGTGCCGTCCTTGACCGCAAGGTATTCCTCCTCGATGCGCGCGTAGGGATGGTCGGACAAACGCTTCTTCGCGTCTTCGGCGCCGCGCAGGATGCGCGCCATCGCCCGCGGGTCGCCGGACACGTCAACCGCGTGCTTGAGCTTCAGGTGCTCCAGCACGTGGGCCACGATCTTGTCGTCGAAGTCGTCGCCGCCCAACTGGTTGTTGCCGTGGCTGGAGATCACCTCCACCACGCCGCCCTCGATCCGCACCACCGAGACGTCGAAGGTGCCGCCGCCGAGGTCGTAGACCAGGATGCGCTTGCCCTGCTGCTGCGCCGCCTCGTAGACCAGCGCCGCCGCGGTCGGCTCGTTGATGATCCGCACCACCTCCAGCCCGGCGATCTCGCCGGCCTCGCGCGTCGCCTGCCGCTGCGCGTCGGAGAAGTAGGCCGGCACCGTGATCACCGCCCGGCGCACCGGGCCGCCCAGCCGGGCCTGCGCCACTTCCTTCAGCCGCGACAGGATCATCGCCGAGATCTCCTGCGGCGCGTAGTCGCGCCCGCCGAGCGAGACGCGCGCGTCGGCGCCCATGCGCCGCTTGATCGAGCGCACCGTGCGCTCGGGGTAGAGCATGAACTGGTTGCGCGCGGCCTCGCCGACCAGCAGCTCGCCCGTCTCGGACAGGCCGACCACCGAGGGCAGCACCACCCGGCCCTGGTCATCGGCCAGCACGGCGGGGCGGCCCTCCTGGTAGATGGCGATCTCGGAGTTGGTGGTGCCGAGGTCGATGCCGACGATGCTGTCCGTCACGCGTGGTCTCCTGTTCCGGTTGCGTTTTTGCTCACGATCACGTCCGCGGTACGCAATACCTGGTCGCCCCATAAGAACCCGGCGCGGACCTCCTCGGTCACCGTCCCGTCCGCTGCGGGCCGATCCGCACTGGTGGCGACCACGCGGGCGCGCCTGGGGTCGAACGGCCGGCCGGCCAATTGCATCGGCACGACCCGGCGGTCCAGCAGCGCTTGGTCGAGCCGGCGCAGCGTCATGCGCAGCCCTTCTTGCCAAGCCGTATCGCCCGAGCGGGGCCGGCGCAGCAGGCGGCCCGCCCAGCCCGGTTTCGCGTCGGCGGCCACCTTCAAGGCTGCCGTTAAACGGTCGCGCAGGTCGATGACGTCCAGCAACAGTGGGCGCAGCGCCGCCTCGGTCTGCTCGCGGGCCGCGGATCGCGCGCGGTCCAGCTCCTGCTGGATGCCGGCCTGGTTCGCCTGCAGCATGTCGAACGCGCCGCGGAACTGGTCCAGCGCCTCCTTCACCAGCCGGGATTCGGTGCGGACTTCCGTGCGCAGGCCGGCCAGCTCGACAAATAGGGAGTATAGGTCGGCGGTCTCGCCGGGGGGCTCCGCCGCGTCCGCGTCCACGGCGCCGAGATAGGCCTCGAACCGGCTAAGCAACGCCTGCTTGGTGCTGTCGTCCACTTTGTCTCCTGTTAGTGGGGAAGGGAGCTTGTTCCCCGGGCCTGGCCTACTTGTTCGCCGCGGCTTGCAGGATGCCCTCGGCCAGCAGCGTCATGATCGTCCGCTTGCTCGCCCGCGCCGACAAGGGCGACGCCGCCTGGATCGCCGCCATCCCCAGCCTGTACAGCGCGGCCTCGTTGGTGCGCAGCAGCGTCGTCTCCAGCCGCCTCCGCTCGTCGCTGAGCGCCTCGTAGGCCGCGCGATATTCCTGGAACCGCTCGGGCTCGCGATCCGGCGGGAACGCCCGCACCAGGTTCAGGTAGCGCCCGCGGATCTCGGCGTCGCCGGCCGCCTCGTCCACGCCCAGGACGGTGAATGGATCGCGCGTCAAGCCCGTGCCCGCCGCCGCGCCGGGCCGCCCATGGCCTGCGCCACCAGATCCTCGCAGAACTGGCGGATCATCGGCTCCGGAAGGATCGCGCCGAGTTCGGAGGTGCGGAAGTTGTCCGCGGTCTCCTCGACCGTCGCTTGCCGCCCGATCTCGCGCACCCGCCCGCGGAGGTTGTCGGCTGCGCCCTTCGGCATGTCTTTCAGCATCATCTGCAGCAGCTCCAGCATCTGCGCGTCGTCCATCCCGCCCGCCGGACCGCCCTCGAACCGGGCGCTGCCAGGCGGCCCGCGCAGGTCCATGTCGAGGAAGCGCCCGATCCGTTTGGCCATATGGAAATCCCGCCGCTCGGATGCCGCCTCGGCCATGCCCTCCAGCTCGTCCTCCTCGGCCATCGTCATCGCGAACGCGTCGTTGCGGGTGCGGGCGACGATCTCGTGGAACCGCCAGACCGGGTTGGCCGGCTCCCGCCCGCGCGCCGCCCGCGCGTAGTCGCGCAACAACCCGAACGCGTCGCAGCGCACGAAAACGTCGGCCAGGGTCTGGAACTCCGCCGGCGACCAGTCGAGCCCGGCCCCTTGCAGCAGCCACGCGCGCATCCCCGGCAGCAGATCCGACACCGTGCGCCTGCTCTCGCCGGCATCTGTTTGACCCATGGCGGCGGCGACCGCCATGACCGGCTCCTTCTCCGGCGGCGTCCGGCGGGCCTGCGCCAGCTCCTCTCGCAGCCACGTCGCCTCGCGGCCGGCGCACCTCATCAGCTCGGCCTCCAGCACCGCGCGGAACCAGCCGGCAACGCCGCCGCCCAGGAGGGCTGCCCCCTCGCGCAGCCAGGCCTGCGCCTGCTCCTTGCCGTCGCCCTGCAGCGCGACCAGCCCACAGGCAAGGCGCAGCAAGCCGCTGGGCGCGTCGGGGCGGTCCCATTCGGCCGCCTGCGCCAGCTCCTTGGCTGCGAGGTCGGGACGCTTGGCGCGCATCTGCTTGCGGGCATGGGCCACTTGCAGCTCGATCATCTGCCGGCGCACCCCGGGGTTGATCGGGTCGATCCGCAGCAGCCGGCGGGCGAACCCGGACGCCTTCTTATAAGCCCGGCGCGCCACCGCCGATTGGGTCGCCTGCAGCAGCACCTGGCTGTCCTCGGGAAAGCGCTGCGCCGCCTCGTCGGCGAGCCGGTGCCACGCCTTGTCCTGCGATTCCTGCCGGTAGTAGGCGATGCGCTCCAGCACGGTAGGGACGTGGTCGGGGTCGGCCTCGCCGGCGCGTTCCAGGTAGAAAATCCGGGCTTCGCCGAAAGCGCCGCCGCCCTTGATCTCCGGGTGCATCCGCGCGCGGTCGGCCAGGTGGCGGTAGATCACGCCCGCCGACAGTTTCGCCGTGCGGGCGCCGTCCGTCGCGAGGACGTCGGCGGCGAGCGACCAGAACCGCTCCGCGGACCGCCAGTCGCCGCGCGCCTCGGCTGCCAGCGCCTGGATACGGTCCTGATCCACCTTCGGCAGCGGCCCGAAGCGTTTCTCGAACTGCGGCACGCGGTCGGGGATTTGCGGCAACAGGTTCAGGCACGCGCTCCTGACCTCGGCGTCCGGCAAGTCGGCCTGTTTCAAGAGCCAGGCGAACGCCGACGCCGGGCCGCCGCGCGCTGCCGCAGAAAGGCGGTCCAGCGATTGCGCGGCCTCCGCGGGCAGGCCGCCGGTCTCGGCCGCGAAGGCCTGCTGCGCCGGCGTCAGGCGGCGCCACGCGGCGGCGTCGAGCCCGGCCCCTGCGCGCATTGCCGCCTCCACAGCCTGGCGGAACGGAAAGAACGGCGAGTCCGGCGCGATCGCCTGCAGTAGCCGCCCGATGCGCTCAGGATCAGGCGGCAGCGTGATGAGACTCTTGAGCAGCAGGCGGATCGGCCGGAAGGCGGACCGCAGCGAGATGCGGTTCAGATGCCGGTCGATTTCGTCGGCGGACGCGCCGTCGGTCCAGGCCGTCAGGGCATCGCGCGACGCCGCGGCCAGGCCGCGCCAACGCGCCGCTTCGGGTGGCTCGGGGGATGGGGGCGGCGGAAGCTGCGGCGCCGTCACCAGCAAGGCGGCCGTCAGCTCCTCGAACGCCGCCTCTCTGCCGGCCGGCGCCGCCCCGCTGCCGACGCATTGCAGCAGGTAGGCCGCTGCCTTCGGCTGCTGCCCGTTGCGGATGAGGCTGGTCACGTAGGGCCATGGGTCGCGCAGCGTGGCGGCGTGTCTGAGGGCGTTCTCGAAGACCATCGCGGCCTCCTTGAACATGGCCTTGCCGGCCAAGGCGCTGGCCCGGCCGCAGTAGGCGTCGGCCAAGCCTTGCTTCCAGTCCGGACGCGGCTCCTGCCGGACAAGCTGCTTGAACAGCTCGGTCGCCTCCTTGAACCGTGCCTGATGCAGCGCTTCGGCGGCACGGGCAGGCAAGGCGGCCATCGACGCGGGCGAGGGCGCACCGCGCCGCTGCGGCTTCGTCATGGGCGGGGTCTCCATACGGCTTGCAAAGCGGCGCCCTGAAAGAGGCGCCTTGCTAAAAGATCGTTGGCTCTTGTTGGGTTCCGGGGTGATGAGGAGTTCGTCATGCAACCAGGCCGGCGATGAACGCGCCGAGCAGGGTTTTGCCACGTCGGCGCGCGTTGTGCACGAACTGAAAGGCAGCCACGGCAAAGCGGCGGCTTGTGAACCGTCCCGGGTTTGCCGGAGGCTCCAACCGTTGAGAGGATGGGGTCGGTGTTGGTGCAGCGAGGCGCCCCAGGTAGCGCGACAAGAGCGGCCCGGCTACGCCGCTGAGATGCCATTCAAACACAACGCCGCTCGCCGCCATCGCATCCCGCGTGCACGCTACCGCATCCGGAATTGGCACGCTTACGAAGCAGGCCTGCAGCGCCGCGGCGACCTCACGCTGTGGGTGGACGAGGCGGCAGTGGCGGGATGGCGCGCACCACGCCGCAGCACCCCTCCGCCGGCATTCCAGCCGCTGCGCGGCCGGAACCTTGGCCGGCTCCGCCAGGCGGACAGCCGCGCTACGCCGACCTGGCGATCGAGGCGGTGCTGAGCCTGCGGCTCGTCTTCCACCTGGCCCTGCGTCAGGCGGCAGGTCTGACCGCCAGCATGCTGCGCCTGCTCGGCCTCGACCTGCCAGTGCCGGACCATACGACCCTCAGCAGGCGCGGTCGCGCCTTTGCCGGCCGCCAGCCCCGTGCGCGCGGCGGCAGCGGCCCGCTCCACCTCGTGCTGGACAGCACCGGGCTGGAACTGTTCGGCCAAGGCGAGTGGGACGCGGCCAAGCACGGCCGCAAGAAGCGGCAATGGCGCAAGCTGCACCTGGCCGTGGACGCCGGCACGGGCGAGATCGTCGCGCACCTGCTGACGGAGGGCATGGCCGACGACGCGGCGCACGTGCCGGACCTGCTGCGCACGGTCGAGGGCGCCATCGCGAGCCTGACCGCGGACGGCGCCTACGACGGCGAACCGACGTACGAGGCGGCCCGGGTGCGCCAGCCCGAGCCACCACCGGACGTGGTCATGCCCCCGCGCGCCTCCGCCGTGCCCAGCACGGCCGACCCGGCCCAGCACACGCCACGCGACCGCCACATCCAACTCATGGCGGAGAAAGGGCGCATGGAATGGCAGCGGCGGACCGGCTACGGGCGGCGCGCGTTGGCTGAAACAGCCATGGGCCGATACAAGCACCTGATCGGGCCCAAGCTCCGGGCCCGCACCCTGCACGGCCAGCAGGGCGAGGCGGCGCTGGCCGTCTCGGTGCTGAACCGCATGACCTGCGTTGCAAAGCCCGTCTCCGTGCGCGTCTCCTGAACTCTTGCAGGACTGGGGCAATCGCCGGCCTTTGTCAGCTCCATGCACCAGCGTCATCTCGATGAGGTGTTCATCCGCATCGGCGGCAAGCAGCACTATCTCTGGCGCGCGGTGGACCAGGACGGCCACGTGCTGGATATCCTGGGTAGCAGAGCCGGCGCAACGCGAAGGCGGCCAAGCGGTTCTTCCGCAAGCTGCTGCACGGCTTGCATTATGCCCCTCGGGTGGTCGTGACCGACAAGCTCAAGAGCTACGGCGCCGCGAAGCGCGAGATCCTGCCCCACGTCGAGCACCGGCAAAGCAAGTACCTGAACAACCGGGCCGAGGTGTCGCACCAGCCAACGCGGCGACGAGAACGGCAGATGCAGCGGTTCAAGTCAGCCCGCCACGCACAACGCTTCCTCTCGGCCCATGGCCGTATCCACAATCACTTTCAGCTCCGCCGTCGTCGCCTGACCGCCCCCGACCACCGCTCCGCCCTCAACGCCGCCTTTCGCACTTGGCGCGAGGTCGCCGGCGTTGCAGCCGCCGTGTGAGGCCTGACCAGCCGTAAGCCTACCGCATCGCCTCAACCCTCAACCTGACAACGCCCTGCCCACCCATCACCCATGATCACGGCGACAATTGTTCCAGCAATCCCATCACCCCGTTCAGCAGCGTACGCTCATCCATCGCGTCAGGCTTCGGGATCGTGATCGTGATCCGCCCTCCCCTGCCCCGCTCCGCCCGCGCGATCACGCGGCCTTCCACGTCCTTAGCTTCGGCCTGTTTCGGAATACGGCTCGGCGGTCGCGGAACCTCCGTCAAGCGGCGCGTGATGTCGGCTGCGGCAATAAAGGGTTTGCCCTCCCCTGCCCGGCTGTGCTGCTCTGCCCCGAGCGCTTCCGCCGCGGCCAGCAGCCGTTTCTGCCCGCTCGGCGTCCGCAACAAGGGGGCAAGCCGCGCCGCATGGCTGATGCCGAGCGCGTGCGACGTACCATACGCGGCCATGATCGGCGGCGGCAGTTTAGCCAATTCCAGATAACGACTGAGCCAACTCCGCGTCACCTGCAGCCGCTCGGCCATGCGTTGCTGGCTGCCGCCGTAATACGCATTCATCGCACGCGCGTAGTCGATTGCGCGCTCATAGTCCGATAGGTCTTTGCGGCTGCGGTTCTCGAGGTCGGCGACGCGGAACGCTTCTTCGTCCGACAACTCGCGCGGCTCCACGAGGAAGCGGAGATCCGGATGGTCATGGGCGCGAAGCCAGGTGACCGACCAGTGACGCCGGGCACCGCAGATGACCTCGAAATCGTGCGCCGGATCACCCGTGATCCGGCGCACGATTGCCGGAACTTCTTGCCGTCCCTGCGCCTTGAGGCTTTCAGTCAGGTCGGCGCAAGCGGCCTCGTCGAGCGCCGCATAGTCCCGATTGTGCCCGGCCCAGATACGGCATCGCGCGGGGTCCACCAACTCATGCACGCGGGTGACGGCATTGCCGGATGAGAGCGACGCAAGCCGATTCTCGCGCGTGGCCAGGATGCCTGTCCGTGGGGGCAGCCGCGCGGTCGCCTCCCCTGCCCCGCCCGCGATCAAATCCGCGAAACCGCGATTGCCCTTGGATACCATCTTTCTTTTTCCTTCAATGACTTGCTGCATAGTTGCAGACCTGCAACTCCATTACAGGAGGCCTTCCGCCCGCAATTGTTCCGCCTGGCTTGGCCAAGTCAGCCGAATCAGCGTTTCCACTTCAGCGTTCACGCCGTTCAGGTATGTCAGGCAGCGCTGATAAGTTTCACGCGACGTTACTGGCCCGTCGAGATCATACACCGTCATCATACGCGCCGACGCATTGTCGATCTCGGCGCTGTCCTTCAACGTCGTGCGCAGCATCGTGTCGCCGAACACTGTCCGCATCAGGCCGAGCAGCTCGCGCTGCATACTCTTGTTCTCGTCGGCTCGCGTCGCCAGCATGCGGATCCAGCGGAGGTCTACGGGGAGTCCCCGCTCCGTCAGCGCGGCCATGGTTTCGTGCAGCATGGCAAAAAAGCTCGCGGTCGAGGTGAAGTCCACCACTGTAGGCGGAATCGGCACGAGCAACGCATTTGCCGCCCGCATCACTGACAACGAGATGGTCCCGAGTGCGGGAGGCGGGTCAAGGATCACCACGTCGAAATGGTCCTCAATGGAGGTAATCCCTTCCGCAATGCGGTTCAGCAATGCCGGCTCCGCTCGCGCCACCCGCGCCGCAAGCTCATATTCGGCGGAATAAAGCCGTAGATTGGCGGGCACCAGGTAAAGCCCATCCCACGCAGTCGGCTTCACGGCATAATCTAGGCTGGCCATCTCGGCATTGCGGATAAAAGGATAGAGCGTGTCCTCCTCCGCCAAATCGAGATCCGGGATCACCCCGAACATCGATGTGGACGAACCCTGGCTGTCACAGTCGATAAGGCACACGCGGTAGCCCCGCAGCGCCAGAAATTGGGCAAGATGGACTGACACAGTGGACTTGCCCACGCCGCCTTTAAAATTCTGCACGGCGATGATGGCGGCAGGGTCTCCGGGAACGCGCCACGGGCGAGTGCCGAAAACGTCCCGCATGTGGTTGACCTCGGCCAGGGTATAGCCGATGCGGCGGCCGCTCACCGTGCGCTCCACGCTGGGCAGGCGGCCATCCTTCTCGGCCTCACGGATCGCGGTCGGCGTGCGGCCTATCATCTCGGCCGTACGGCTGATCGGGAAGCGGGTCGGCCGGTGCGGCTCGGCCTCGGCTACGCCGCGCTTGCGCATGGCCGCAAGCACGTCCAGCGACCGTTCATACAGGCTCGCAACCGTGGCGGAGCCAGGCAGGGCGGGGGGGCTGGCAGTCCTGCGGCTCATGGCGCGTCCGGCGCGCCGCTGACACGTACCGTGACCGGCCCGTCAAGCCCTGCCTCCGCACCGGCCCGCCCTATGGCGGGTCCGAACTGGCCACGTACCCAATCGGCCTTGAAACGCGTGGACAGCAGCAGCACCCATCCATCTTCGTCGCGCTCAAGCACGGCGTCGCCAAGCCACATCTTGGCCTCCGTTCCCAATTGTGCATGCAACGCGGCGATGAACCGGGCCGCCGTACCACTTGCATCGGTCGTTGGGAGGCTTGGAGCGGATATTTGGGACGTGTCGACGAGCCGCAGATCCGCCCCGCGCACGACGGTGCGGCTGAGCGGGGCAGGGGAGGCGTAAAGGCGATCAGGCTTGCGTTGAAGTCGGCCCGCGCCTCGGGGTATACCACCGAGACCTGCCGCTCCCAGGCGTCCCGCACGGTTTGGCGAAACTTGCGGATGTTTTTGCCATCGTTGCCGAAATACACGGCTAACTGCTGCCACGACAGGATCCCCGGGCGCCGTGGGTTGAGGCGGGGCAGGCGGTAGGCGAGCCAAGTATAGAGATCGAGAGCCGTAGGCGACTTCCGTAATTGCCGGATCGCCGTCTCGTCCAACGGTACAGCATGCTGGCGCAGGTGCTCAAAGAATCCCTCCGTTAGCTTCAGGTCCCGTCCAAATCCGCCCTTGGCGGTATCGTAGCCGATATGTTCGTCGGACAGCTTGATTTCCTTGATGCCGAACTCCTTGGCACCATCCGCGCCCTCGCCGTCCCAGCGGATGATCCACTCGCAGGCCAGCAACCTATCGAGTTGCTGGCGGATCAGTGTCGCCGAGCCGCGCGGGCCGTATGAGATGGTGCGGTAACCCATGTGCCGCATCCAATCGGTAAAGGTGGCACCGAGGCGAACCTCGCGCGAGCAGGTGCGTACTGCTTGAGACATGACATGGATCAGAATGAGGCGGGGTAGGGCACCGTAAGGAACGCCCAGGGCCTCGAACTGGCCATTCGCCTGCAGCACGGGCCGGGGCGTGATGGCGAATTTATATTGACCGTCAAGCCGGATAATAGGTGACATCTCGTTCGCCGGGCGACGGACGGGCAGGGACATGGCGCAAAGCGCCGAATGCAAGAAAGACGGTAGTGGGCTTTCGCATGCGACGGCACTAACTCGCTCGAACAAGCTCGGCTGTCCAGCATCCCGCGCAAGGACAACTGCGGCATCCTGGCCATTGGTGACCAGGGCGGCATGAACCTGTTTACCTAATGGCAGCTTGCCGGACAAAGTGTTTCGAAGCGTGCGACGGGACACGAAACCTCCATTAGCGCCGACTCGCGCGTTGGAAGGATAGCATTGTTTACCATATGGCTTAGCCTAGAACTTTCGAAGTCAGCGCTCTTAAGTGATCAAAATCGAAAGCAGGTTTTCCCTTAAGATCTATCTTAGGAAAAACCTAGGCCGGCAAAGTTAGCTGTCCGGCTTTTGTGTTCCAACTCGGCGAGGTAGGCATCCGGATGACGACGGAACCTGGTGCGGAGTGTCCGTGCATGTTGACGCTGGCCGAGGCGCTGACGCAGTCGTTTCCATTGGTCGCGATTGACACGGCCCAGGTCGCGTGGGGTGCGCGGACGCAGGCGGGTCGCCGTGGCGGCGATCAACCGCACTTCGCCGCGCAGCACGGCTGCAGGCGAGGCGGCCTTGCGCCCTGTTGCCCGACGTTCGTGGTAGCGTTGGGAACCGAACAGCTGCTCGAGCTCGTTGTTCGTGCGCGGCAGGTCCAGCACGGCGTAGCAGTGGAACAATCCGGGACGGTAGCTGCGGGTGACCTTGAGAAAGTGGTCGATGGCGGGTGCCAAGGCGCCAGCCCGATCACGGTGCCGGCGCATGGCGCCAACCAGCCCGTCGAAACGGCGCTTAACTATGGTGGCCCCCTCATCCTCATGGTTGCCGAGCACGTGGGCGGCTGCGTGCACCCAGGCGTAGGCGCGCTCGATGTCGGGCCAAAGCGGCGCCGTGCGCTCCAGCCCGCGGCCGATTAGCTGGCGCAGGCGGGCAAACGCCGCCGGACAGCCCCCTTTTTGGTCGCCCGGTCCAGACTGTCCGCCACTTTCTCCAGCCGTGCCTTGAGCTTCAGCCCGGGTGCTGCCAGCGGCGCGCGGCCGTCGTCGGTGATGGCACTGCGAACCGCGGCGCAGTAGCCGCGCACCACCTCGGCGTTTGGATCGCTGCGGCCCTCGGTGGCCCGCTCAATCGGGCGCACGCCGCGCACCTGCTTTTTCAGCTCCTTCTTAGCTCGACTTTGGCCATCAAGCGGCATGGCAGAGCGCGTAGGTGATACCTTCGCGGAGCGCTGGTCGGAGTTTCCGCACGTTGCCTGCGAGGCGGGACATGGTGAAACCCTGTTCGTGCCAGACATGGCGACGCACGGCGGCCAGCGTGTCGCTGAAGGTTGGACGGCGCTTGCGATACCAAGCCGTAGTCATGACAGCCCCGCATGCCCTCGGGCTGAGCTGCGCGGCAAGCAGGGTGACGAGGGAAAACAACCCGAGCAGGCAGGGGGTGGTGCGCGCGATGGCCAGGTCGGACCACTGTCGCTGTGTTTCGACCCCTAGATGCGCCCGGGTTTCCTGGAACGTGGCTTCCAGCTGCCAGCGCTGGACGAACCAGCGCAGGACCTGCTCCGGTTTCTGATCGGGGTCGGTGCAGAGCAGGGCTTGCGGGGCGAAGCGGCCGAGCGGGTCGCGCACCAGTGTCCAGCGGATCGGCACGACGGGCAGCCCGGCATGGTGCCACACGGCGGTGCCGGAACAGAGATCAACGATGCGCTCGCCCTGGCCATACCAGCCCGGCACCGTGACGCGCTGCCAGGTCGTACCCGCGTCGGCCAGCACCGTGGACAGGTTCGGCAGGCGCGCGCCCTTGACCCGGGGTCGCCCGATCGTCCCGGGGAGACGAGGTGGCGCCGGGGAGTAGAGGGCGGCATCGAGGCGCAGGCGGGTGACGCAGACTACGCCGCGGCGGCCCAGCGCGGTCAGGAGTTCCAGGGCGGCGAAGCTGCTGTCGGCCACCAGCACCAGGTCGCGTCCGGGCAGCCAGCGACGGGCTTGCAGGATCACCTGCCGCCCCCAGTCGGTCAGCTTCTTGTGCCGTCTGCCGTGCTCGCGGCTGTAACGCTCGGACGGGGCGAGAGCCGTCAGGAACGGCAGCGCCCAGATGCGCTCGGCCCAGGGGATCGGCACCAGCAGCATCAGGCTGAGCCAGCGCAAGCCGGACGCCTTGACGAAGTGCCCGTGCGAGGAGCGGACCGGGTCACGGTAGATGCCCTTGGCGGCGATGCGCTTGCCACGGCGGCGCTCGATGGTGTCGTCGATGCCGAGCACCACGGGACCGTCCGGCGCGAAGGTCTTGATCAGCAGGTCCAGCAGCACTTGCGACGCGGCCCGCGGGCTCCAGGCTGCCCGGTTCAGCACCCGGTGGTAGTTTACGAAACGCCGCTCGCCCGCGAGCCCGCAGATGCGCAACAGGCTGGCGACCGTGCGCGTGCCGGGCGCCAGGATGGCGCCGATCAGCAGCACCTCGGCATGACGCCAACTGCGCTGGCAGAACAGCGGCGCGAAGCTCAGGATGATCGCGGCGAAGCGGGATGGCAGGCAGGGCATGGCGGGTCTCTTGGCGGGGACACGCCAGCTTCAACGGCCAGACCGCTCCGCCACCCAACGCCGCCTCAAATGGCCAAAGTCGAGCTTATGCCCCCTCCAGTGATAGCTTTGTCGTACCAGCTATGTGAGACGCCGTTTCGCCTGGTTCCACAAGGCTTGCCCGGCGGGGTTTGCAGCGTCCGCTAAACGATCCTCTTGCGGACACCCGGCCCGCTGGCAACCGCGCCAAACAGTATTGGAGAAAATCGCGTCGCTTATCGATGAATGTCACACACGCCGCCCTCTGACCGCGGGAATGCCGCCGCTCACGGCTGCCGCCCATACTGGGCCAGGTAGTCCCGCACGGTGATGATCTTCGTGCCCTCATAGACCGCGATGCCGAGCAGGTCGCGCTTGTCGCCAGTGACCAGAAAGTCGGCCCCGCCCGCCGCGGCGAGGGCCAGCAGGTAGTTGTCGTCCGGGTCCGGCGAGGCGTCGACGACGGGCAGCTTGTCCACCATGCAGGCGAGCGCGCGCAGGTCGTTGACCAGGCGGCCGGCAATGGCGGGCGCGAGGCGCTCGCGGATTTTCGGGTAGCGGGTCACGCGCATCAACTCGTCCAACTGCTCGACCGCGGTCAACAGGTCAAACCGGCCGGCGCGCCAGAGCACGACGAGTTGGGCCGGCAGGGACGTGGCGGCGAGCAGGGCGCTGACCAGGATGTTGGTGTCGATGACCAGCCGCACCCCTCATCGTGCTTTCGGCGGCGGCGTCTTGCGGGCCTGGCGCACCGCTGCAAGCGCCTCATCGGCCAGCGCTTCGACTGCGTCGGAGGGCATGTTGGCGAAGCCGGCGCGCGCCTCAGCCATGGTCTGGTCGAGCACGCGCCACTTGACCGCGTCCTCGATGAATTTGGACAGGTCGCCTTTCTTCATGCCGCGCTGGGCGAGGAAGCTGCGCACGGCGATGTCGGTGTCTCGCGACACCGAAACAGTCCAGCGGGTGGTCGTGTCGTCGGGCATGGCCGGCTCCGGGCGAAATGACAGCTTACCACGATAGCAGCATAAGCGCTTATATGCGAACGGGATTGCAGTCAAAGTGTACGATAGGGGACGTGATCGTATGTAGGATTGGGTGGGGGGGGGGGGGGCGGCAGCGTTAGGTGTGGAATTCCTCTCCATGGTTTTTACGTTTGACGTGCAACGAGGCAGAGGTGTCCGTTTGCTCGTCCAACAATCAATCTGTCCGCGTTCTCGTTTGCCGCACGGCATTTCCGGACAATCTTCGCGTGTGGACTGAACCCCTTTGCTGAGACAGCAAATCACGGACAACTCGGTTGCGTTCCAGCCCCGGGCTGCTGCGCAGCAGCCCGGGGCTGGAACGATTCGAACTCCATTGGCGACAAGTAGGCAAGAGCCGAGTGAAGCCTTTGGCGATTGTAGGCGGTCTCGATGAACTCCCCGATGGCGTCCCTGGCATGGGCGAGGTCACGATAAGCGCTGGCATCGACCTCCTCGTGCTTGAGCGTCTTCATGAAGCTCTCGGCCATAGCGTTGTCGTAGGGACAGCCGGCCCGGCTCATGCTGGGCTGGATGCCGGCGGCCTCAAGGCGGGCAATGTAGTCGCCGCAGGCGTATTGCTCGGTCTCAACCGGTCGTCGCAACGCCTGTGTGCGCCGCCCGCAGCGCCTCGTCAAACGCCTCGGCCGGCGTTCTCCAGCCCAGGGTCTTGCGCGGCCTGCCGTTGAGGGTCGCGCTCACCGCGGCAAGGTCGTCCACGCTGTGCGCGCTCAGGTCGGTGCCCTTCGGGAAGTATTGCCGCAGCAGCCCGTTGGTGTTCTCGTTCGTGCCCCGCTGCCAAGGGCTGTGCGGGTCGCAGAAGTAGACCGCAACACCCGTGTCGATCCGCAGCCGGGCGTGTTGGCTCATCTCCGCCCCCTGGTCCCACGTCAGTGATCGCCGGAGCTGTTCGGGCAAGCTGATGATTGCGCGTGCGATGGCGTCGCGCACCGCTTCGGCGCCATGGCCGGCGAGCGCAGGCCCGTTCTTGATCGAAGGCCCGGCGCCGTGACCCTCCATGCGCGGCAGGTGCAGCAGCATGGTGAACCGCGTCGTGCGCTCCACCAGCGTGCCAACTGCGGAACTGCCCAGGCCCAGGATGAGGTCCCCTTCCCAGTGGCCCGGCACCGCACGGTCGGCTGCTTCCGCCGGCCGTTCGCTGATCATCACCTCAGGCGCAACAAACGATTTGCCTCGGCCCCGCGTGCGCGCCCGCGGCACCCGCAGCGCCCGACCCGTGCGCAGGCAGGCCGTCAGCTCGCGCCGCAGCGCGCCCCGGCCCTGGATGTAGAGCGCCTGGTAGATCGCCTCGTGGCTGATGCGCATCGTCTGGTCCCCGGGAAAGTCGAGCCGCAGGCGTTGGGCAATCTGCTGCGGGCTCCACGCCCGCGCCCAGCGCCGGGCCTGCCGAGGCCCATGTCGACGGCCTTTCCAGGGCACGGCCGGTCCAGGCACTGCGTCCCCGCCCGGGGCAGCGACCGCGCCGGACAGGCGGTCCTGCACATAGTCCCGCAGCGCTGTGTTGGCGGCCAGCTTCGCCTGCTTCGGCCGGCGTGCCGACCGCTCCGCGTGCCATTGCGCCGTGGTGGCCCGGTAGTCCAGCTCGCCACCCCGCGTGGCCGCGTTGCGACGCAGCTCACGCGAGATCGCAGACGCCGCCCGCCCCAGCCGGCGTGCAACCTCCCGCACGCCCAAGCCCTGCGCCCGCAACAGCGCGATCTCCTCCCGCTCGGTAAACGAAAGATACCGTCCCGAAAGCGGCTTGGCCGAGCGCGACAGGTGCGACGGCGCCATCCCGCCTGCCATTCGGAACCAGCGGAACCCAACCGGCTGCGATACTCCGACCTCCATCGCCGCGTCCTCGCTCGACAATCCTGCCGCAACAAACGCCCAGAACCGCCGCCGGTGCTCCTGCCGCGCCACGGGAGGGCGCCCCGGCGACCTCAGCTTGTTCCGTAAAGCCCGATCCGACCGCCGCCGACCCGCCATCCCAACCTCCTCCGTCCAGGTGTTGCGACGACCACTTGAATCCACCCAGTGCTCTGCCATGATGGGCAGTCTGCATCGGAGTCTTGGGCGGTCCGGCAACTCAGATTGCACCAAGCTCCTAAGCAAGAAATGCTTCGCTCACCTTCCATAGCCGGCGTGCCGCTTCGGGGTCGATGGAGTGAGATGCGGCATCGGCAGGAATGCGGTCGGCAGTGAGCTGGCTCGGCTCATCGTTGAGCGGCGAAACGTCGTTGTCGATGAGGTAGACGCCGCCGATGCCGTCCAGCAGCGGGCTGGTCGCCGCGAACGCCACGGTGCTGGCACCTTGCTGCGGCGTCTTCTTGCCCACCGCCGGATCGATAATCGCTCGGCCAGCCTCATCGATCAGTCCCATGCGCCGCAGCGCCTCGTCTCCCGCCGAGCTGTTGAGCTTGGTGCCGACGACCACGCCCGGATGGACGGCGTAGCCACGGATGCCTTCCTCCGCCCACCGCCGGTCCAGCTCGACTGCGAACAGCACGTTAGCGAGTTTGGATTGTGCGTAGGCCTCGCGACTGTTGTAGCCGGCCGTGAAGTTCGGGTCGTCCCACCGAATCTGGCCGGACCGCTGCGCGCCGGACGAGACGTTGACGACGCGCGCGCCGTGGGCCGCCTGCAGTGCGGGGAGCAGCGCCAGCGTCAGTTGAAAGTGGCCGAGGTGGTTGGTCGCAAATTGCGTCTCGTAGCCGCGTGCGTCTCGCTCGGGGCCGCCTGAGGCGCCCGCGTTGTTAATCAGGAGGCTCTTATTGGGTTGCGGGGTGGTGCCGGGTCCGTCACGCAACCAGGCCGGCGATGAGGGTGCCGAGCAGGGCTTTGCCGCGTCGGCGAGCGTTATGCACGAACTGGAAGAAGCCGAGATAAAGGGGCAGCTTGTCTTGCGAGATGCCCCGGTGCGGGCGCAACCATGAGCGCAACAGCGACCAAAAGCCCTCTATCGTGTTGACGTGGACCTCGCAGAAGCCGTCGCCGTCCTCGTCGCGGGCATATTCACCTCGGGCATGGCAGACCGTCTTGTGCCCGTAGCCCCAAGCGGGCAGGCGTGCGTAGATGCTGTATTCGTCCGTGTGAACGAGGGTGCCTGGCGTGACGGCGGCGGTGATGACCGGCTTGATCGTCTTCTGCTGCACGTTGGCCAGCATGCGCAAGACCACTTGGCCGCCACGTTGGATCAGGCCGAGGATCGGCGGCTTGTCCTTTTCCAGCGTGCCGCGTCCCGGCGCGCCCGCCAGCCTGCGGCACCGCCCGAGCCGCCCCTTTTGGCCACGGCCGCCGGCTGGCCCTTGTGCCCGGCCACCACGTAAACCTCGTCGATCTCCACCTCGCCCTGCAGCTCCACCGCCGGCGCCTTGGCAACCAGCCCGCGGCGCAGCTGCTCGGTCATCGCCTGCGTGTCCGAAGCATCCAAGCCCAGCTCCAGGGCGATCTGCCGGTTCGATAGGTTCAGGCCCATGAAGTAGAGGCACAGCACCCACACGCGCAGCGGCTGGTGGTGCCCGGCCAGCACCGTGCCGGTGAGGTCGTCGAAACGGGACGCACAGGCCTTGCACCGATACCGCTGCCGACAAGGCTGCGTGTCGTCGCATCCGTCCCGGATAACGGCGTCGCTGTCACACGCAGGGCAACGCACGCCGTCCGGCCAGCGGCGCTGGCGCACAAAGGCGAAGCACTTGGCGTCGTGCATCAGGCCGGACAGGTTGACCAAGTCGGATACAGACATGATGCAAGCTCCTCGGGCAAGCCGGTCAGCTACTCTCAATTCTGCCGTCGCACCAGCCGCTCTCAGCCCCGCGCCATGGTTCCAACCTCACCACCCCGCAACCCAATAAGAGCCATACCGGTTCTGCCAGGCAACAAACCCGTGTAGGGTTTCAACGTGTCCGAACCGAAGTCCTGCACGGGTTTCATGCCCCGATGATCGCCGAGGTCATCGGTTATGCGCGCGTCTCGACCGAGGACCAGAACCTCGACCTCCAGCGCGATGCGTTGGAGCGCGCCGGCTGCAGCCGCATTTACGAGGACCGGGCCAGCGGGGCGCGGGCGGACCGGCCTGGCCTGGCGCTTGCGCTGGAGGTGGCGCGCGCCGGCGACCAACTCGTGGTTTGGCGCCTGGACCGGCTCGGACGGTCCATGTCCGACTTGATCGTGCTGACCCGCAAGCTGGGGGACCGCGGCGTCGAGTTGCGCAGCCTAACCGAGGGCATTGACACCGCCACCATCAACGGCAAGTTCGCTTTCCACCTGTTTGCGGCCCTGGCCGAGTTCGAGCGCGCGCTGACCCGCGAGCGGACCCAGGCTGGCCTTGCAGCAGCGCGCGCCCGCGGTCGCAAGGGCGGGCGACCGAAGCTGCTGACGCCTGAGAAGCGCCGGCACGCCGTCGCGCTCTACCAGGGCAAGAAGCACAGCATCGCCGAGATCTGCCGGCTGATGGGCATCTCCAAGCCTACGCTCTACAGCTACGTGGAGGAGACCGGTGCCTGAGCAGGCCTTGGTTTCGCGCATCCCGCACGAGGCCCTGGTGAGCCTGCGCCACCGGCTGGCGACGCTGCCGGCCCGGCACCCCGACCGCAAGAGCCTGGTCGCCAATGCAGCCGCCCTCTACGGCCTGTCGCGGTCCACGCTGTACCGCGGCCTGCGCCAGCAGCCGCGGCCCAAGCCGCTGCACCGCGCCGACCGCGGCCGGCCCAAGGTCGCCGCGGCCAGCGACCTGGAACGCTGGTGCGAAACCATCGCCGCCATGAAACTGCGGACGCTGAACGGCAAGGGCCGCCATCTGTCCACGGCCGGTGCAATCCGCATCCTGGAGGAGCACGGGGTCGAGACGCCGGACGGCCCGGTCCGTTTGCCGCCGGGGCTGTTAAGCAAGGCGACCGCCAACCGCTACCTGCGCCCAGTGGGGCTATGACCACGACCGCATGACGCGCCAGCCTGCAGCGGTGCGCTTCCAGGCCGAGCACAGCAACGCGCTGTGGCATTTCGACCTCAGCCCGTCCGACCTCAAGCATGTCGAGGAGGTCCCAGCCTGGGTCGAACCCGGCCGGGGCGCGCCGACGCTGATGATCTACAGCGTCGTGGACGACCGCTCAGGGATTGCCTACCAGGAGTACCGTTGCGTTTATGGCGAGGACGTGGAGGCCGGGCTGCGCTTCCTGTTCAATGCCATGGCGGCCAAGCCGGAGGAGGACGGTTCTCTATTTAACGGCATCCCCGCCGCCATCTACTGCGACAACGGCCCGATATCCCGCAGCGGCGTGTTCCAGCGCGTGATGGAGCACCTCGGCGTCGCTGTGCTCAACCACCTGCCGGCCGGCTCGGACGGGCGCCGCACCACGGCGCGCAGCAAGGGCAAGGTCGAGCGCCCGTTCCGCACGGTCAAGGAAGCGCACGAGACGCTGTATCACTTCCACAAGCCGCAGAACGAGGCGGAGGCCAACCTTTGGTTCCGGCGCTACCTGGCCGGCTACAACGCCCAGCGACACCGCGCCGAGCCGCACTCCCGCTTGGAGGACTGGCTGGCGAACCTGCCCGAGGGCGGCATCCGGGAGATGTGCGCCTGGGAGCGCTTCTGCGCCTTCGCGCGCGAGCCGGAGCGGCGTCAGGTCGGCGGCGACGCGCGGGTCAGCGTGGCGGGCACGTTGTACGAGGTGGACACGGACCTCGCGGGCGAGACGGTGCTGCTGTGGTGGGGGCTGTTTGATCAGGACCTGTATGTCGAGCACGGCGACGCGCGCTTCGGCCCCTACCACCCCGTAGGCGGTCCGGTGCCGCTGCACCACTACCGCCAGCACAAGAAGGGCAAACGGGAGAAGCGCGCCGACCGCGTGGCGGCCCTGGCCGGCGTGCTGCAGGTACCGCGCGCCGTGCTGGAGGGACACCCGGCACTGGCGGCCGCCAGCGCCGCCACAGCAGCGCCGCAACCGCGGCGGCCCTTCGCCGACCCGGATCCCTACCGCGAGTTCGCCTACACCAACCGCGTCACCGCCAAGTTGGCGATCGCGGCCGCGCTCGGGATGCCGCTCGCCCGGCTGGCGGATGACGAGCGGACCTTCATCGACTCCGTGCTGGCCGAAACCCTTGAGCGCCGCGCCGTGCTGAACCGTGTCATGGCCCGGCTCCGGCCCGGCAAGGAGGCCAGATGCTAGCCGAGGTCCAGGACCACTTCGGCTTTGCCCGCGATCCGCAGGCGGCCGGCTTCTACGAGACGCCCTACCACCGGCAGTTCCTGCGTGACTTGCGGTCGGCCATCCACGCCGGCAAGCTGATCGCCTTCACCGGCCTGGTCGGCTCGGGCAAGACCCTGCTGCTGCGCCAATTGCAGGCGGACCTGGTCGCCGAGAAGCGCGTGACTGTGTCCAAGTCGCTGGCCGTGGACAAGGACCGCGCCAGCCTGACCACCCTCATCACGGCCCTGTTCTACGACCTGTCGCCGGAAAAGGACCCGCGCATCCCCGCCCAAAGCGAGCACCGCGAGCGGGCGCTGCGCGACCTGGTGCGTAAGACCAAGCGGCCCGTCGTGCTGTTCGTGGACGAGGCCCACGACCTCCACCACAAGACGCTTTCCGGGCTAAAACGCCTGCGCGAGGTGGTGGCGGACGGCGATGGCGTACTGTCCATCGTGCTGGCCGGGCACCCGCGGCTGCGCAACGCGCTCATGCGGCCCAACATGGAGGAGGTCGGCTTCCGCTTCGCCGTGTTCCCGTTCGAGGGAATGGCTGGCCACCAGGCCGGCTACATTGCCTGGCTGCTCGGGCGTTGCCTCCGCGAGGGCGCCGACCCGGCCGACGTCATCGAGCCGGACGCGGTGGAGCTGCTCGCCGCGCGCCTGCGCACGCCCTTGCAGGTCGAGCGCTACCTGGCGATGGCGTTTGAGGAAACGCATCGCATTGGCGAGGGTGGATTCAAGTGGTCGTCGCAACACCTGGACGGAGGAGGTTGGGATGGCGGGTCGGCGGCGGTCGGATCGGGCTTTACGGAACAAGCTGAGGTCGCCGGGGCGCCCTCCCGTGGCGCGGCAGGAGCACCGGCGGCGGTTCTGGGCGTTTGTTGCGGCAGGATTGTCGAGCGAGGACGCGGCGATGGAGGTCGGAGTATCGCAGCCGGTTGGGTTCCGCTGGTTCCGAATGGCAGGCGGGATGGCGCCGTCGCACCTGTCGCGCTCGGCCAAGCCGCTTTCGGGACGGTATCTTTCGTTTACCGAGCGGGAGGAGATCGCGCTGTTGCGGGCGCAGGGCTTGGGCGTGCGGGAGGTTGCACGCCGGCTGGGGCGGGCGGCGTCTGCGATCTCGCGTGAGCTGCGTCGCAACGCGGCCACGCGGGGTGGCGAGCTGGACTACCGGGCCACCACGGCGCAATGGCACGCGGAGCGGTCGGCACGCCGGCCGAAGCAGGCGAAGCTGGCCGCCAACACAGCGCTGCGGGACTATGTGCAGGACCGCCTGTCCGGCGCGGTCGCTGCCCCGGGCGGGGACGCAGTGCCTGGACCGGCCGTGCCCTGGAAAGGCCGTCGACATGGGCCTCGGCAGGCCCGGCGCTGGGCGCGGGCGTGGAGCCCGCAGCAGATTGCCCAACGCCTGCGGCTCGACTTTCCCGGGGACCAGACGATGCGCATCAGCCACGAGGCGATCTACCAGGCGCTCTACATCCAGGGCCGGGGCGCGCTGCGGCGCGAGCTGACGGCCTGCCTGCGCACGGGTCGGGCGCTGCGGGTGCCGCGGGCGCGCACGCGGGGCCGAGGCAAATCGTTTGTTGCGCCTGAGGTGATGATCAGCGAACGGCCGGCGGAAGCAGCCGACCGTGCGGTGCCGGGCCACTGGGAAGGGGACCTCATCCTGGGCCTGGGCAGTTCCGCAGTTGGCACGCTGGTGGAGCGCACGACGCGGTTCACCATGCTGCTGCACCTGCCGCGCATGGAGGGTCACGGCGCCGGGCCTTCGATCAAGAACGGGCCTGCGCTCGCCGGCCATGGCGCCGAAGCGGTGCGCGACGCCATCGCACGCGCAATCATCAGCTTGCCCGAACAGCTCCGGCGATCACTGACGTGGGACCAGGGGGCGGAGATGAGCCAACACGCCCGGCTGCGGATCGACACGGGTGTTGCGGTCTACTTCTGCGACCCGCACAGCCCTTGGCAGCGGGGCACGAACGAGAACACCAACGGGCTGCTGCGGCAATACTTCCCGAAGGGCACCGACCTGAGCGCGCACAGCGTGGACGACCTTGCCGCGGTGAGCGCGACCCTCAACGGCAGGCCGCGCAAGACCCTGGGCTGGAGAACGCCGGCCGAGGCGTTTGACGAGGCGCTGCGGGCGGCGCACACAGGCGTTGCGACGACCGGTTGAGACCGAGCATACTTCGGGAAACGGCGCGATTGTGAGCGTCGCGTCAGTCATGCTGGCGCGGCTTTCCCGCTGCATGTTCGTTTATGGGAAGGCAGCGACGGGTGGGTACACCAGTCGCTCACGCCCAGCGGATTAGATGATGCCTTCGAGGAGTTGCAGGACGCATCACCCTGCCCGCCCCTGGTCCACGTGCAATGCGAAGCCGGACACGCCAGGGTCGCCCAGCTCTGGCCGCAACTCCAGGCTGGGAACCTGGTAGTCTCCACCGTTCTGCATCCGGTAGGGTATGGGCGCAGCGGTTTCGATGGTCCGCATCCTTTCCTTCAACTGATCTGCCACCCGCTGAAAGCCGGCCTCGTCCATCCGGTCCACGCGGTAGGCCACGAAGGACGGCAGGACGGTGTAGCCGGGATAGTAGAGGATGCCGTGGTTGATCGGGAACAGGATATCCTCGATCGGGCCGTTCACGCCGCGCGGGGCATAGTGCGTTGCCCAGCCGCCCACGGTCACGATTAGCATCGCCCGCTTACCGGCCAGCGTGCCCTCGCCGAAGCGGTCGCCCCAATGCGTGTCGCTCCGTTCGCCAACCCCGTAAGCGAAACCGAAGGCATACACGCGGTCCACCCACCCCTTGAGGATGGCCGGCATGGAGTACCACCACAGCGGGAACTGCAGAATCAGCATATCAGCCCAGAGCAGCTTCTCCTGCTCGGCCTTCACATCATCCGTCAGTGCATCCGCCGCGAACGCCCGGCCCGACGCCCCGGCCACCCGCAGCCGCTCGTCGGGCGCCACGCCGGGAAAGTCCGATCGATCGACGGCCGCCTTCCATTCATTGGCGTAAAGGTCACTGACCTGGACCTCATGCCCCTGTGCCTGCAACTCGGCCACGGCAACGTCGCGCAGCGCGCCGTTCAAGGAGTGGCGTTCCGGGTGGGCGAAAACGAGAAAAACCTTCATGGTGGCCTGTTCCTGCTGGTCGGGGTTTGTCAGAATTCGACGACGATCTTGCCGAAATGGCCGCCAGACTCCTGGAGCCGGAAAGCGTCCACGATCTCGGCCAGAGGAAAGGAGCGGTCGATCACCGGGTGGCCATGGACGGCGTCGATGCCGCGGATCAGGTCAGTTTGATGACGTCGGCTGCCGACAATCAGACCCTGGAGGCGCTGCTGCCGGGCCATGAGCATGGCCGTCGGCACGGCGCCCGCCCGCCCGGTCAGCACGCCGATCAGCGAAATGTGGCCGCCCACGCGCGCGGCCTTTATCGATTGCGTCAGGGTGCCCGGGCCGCCGACCTCCACGACATGATCGACGCCGGTGCCGCCGGTCAGGTCCCTCACCCGATCGCCCCAGTTCTCGTCCCGGCGGTAGTTGATGCCGTGCGCGGCGCCCATCGTGTGAAGCCGCTCCAGCTTCTCGTCGGACGAGGAGGTCGCGATCACTGTGGCCCCCATGGCTCGCGCGATCTGGAACGCGAAGATCGACACGCCGCCCGTGCCGAGAACCAATACGCTGTCCCCGACTTTGAGGCCGCCGTTGACCACCAGGGCGCGCCAGGCGGTCACCCCGGCCGTGGTCAGGGTCGCTGCGGCGGCGTGGCTCCAGCCGGCCGGCGCGCGCGTGAAGGAGGTGGCTGGTGCCACCACCACTTCCCGGGCATAGCCGTCGATCCCATCGCCCGGCGTGGTGGCGAAATCGGCAAGGGTCGCCTCACCGTCCAGCCAGGTCGGAAAGAAGGTGGATACGACATGGTTGCCGGGCTTGAACTCCGTGACCTCGGAACCGATCGCCTCCACCACCCCGGCGCCATCCGCCATGGGGATGCGTCCATCGGCGGACGGCAGCCGTCCTGTCACCACACCCAGATCGTGGAAGTTCAGGGAGGTGGCATGCACGCGCACGCGGATGGCGTTCGGTCCGGGGTCACCGCGGTCGGGGAGGTCCACCAACGTCAGGCCGTCGAGCCCTTGCTGCGGATGAGCCTGGATAGCCTTCATGCGGGTGCTCCTCGGCTGCGCGAGGGCAGCCATTGCAGGACGGTTGCCGTCGCCGAGACGAACAGGACGGCGCCGAGATAGGCCTGGGTCATGCCCAAGAATCCGGTGAGCGGAACGGCGAAGCCGGCGGCGATGGGCGGGATGGCCAGGGACAGGTAGGTGACCAGGAAGATCGCCGCGAAGAGTTCGGCTCGCTCGTGCACCGGGGTGAGCGGCACGAGCGACTGGATGAGGCCGCTGAAGGATGTACCCAGCCCGGCACCGGCCACCGCGCTGCCGACGAAGAACAGTGTCAGATCCCCCGTGCCGATCGCCACGAGAAGCAGGCCGACCCCGGCCGTGACCGCCGCCATGCCCAACGCCGCCATCGGCCCGGGTGATTGGCTGCGCATCAGGAGCGGAGATACGGCGCCGGCTCCGCAGAGCACGGCCACGGTGGCACCGTTCAGCAACCCGCTGTTGACCGCGAAGACATTGCGCAACAGCGAGGGCCCGAGCGCGATGATGAAGCCGCACAGGGCCCAGATGGACAGGAGCAGGGGCAAGCCGCGCTTGAAGCCGCTCCGCGCCGCTCGGGCGACGTGCACGCTTGGCACCATCGACCGAAGGAGCCCGGGCACCGGGCTTGCCGTTTCGGGGATTAGAGCCACCGACACTGCGCCCAGGCAGAACACTCCACCCAGGAAGCCGAATGCCCAGACTTCCGCCTGGCTCGTCACCCCGATCAAGGCTCCGGTCACGAGGGCACCCGTCGCGAGCCCGGCTAGGGGCGAGATGCTCGTCAACAAGCTGCCGAGTACCTTTCGGGCCGGGGGCGCCGCCTCGATCACCGCAGCGGACAGCGCGCCGTTGACTACGCCCATAGACAGGCCTTGAACGATCCGAGCGGCTAGCAATCCGCCGATGCCGTCCGCCGTGAGGAAGAGGGCCATGGACGCGACCTGGATGGTCAGCGCTGCGACGATCACCGGCTTGCGGCCCAGATGGTCGGAGAGCGAGCCGGCAACGAGTAACGTCGCCAGCAGCACCAGCGAGTAGATGCTGAACGCGACCGTCAGCATGCCCGGGGAGAACCCCCACCGCCCCTGGAACACGACGAATAAGGGGGAGGGCACACTGGCCGATACGAAAAACAGGAACAGGGTGATCGCGAGCAGCGGGAAGGCGATCAATGAGCCGGGTGGTGATGCCAGGGAGGTCGCTTTGGGCAAGCTGGTATCCGTGCCGTCGATTGGAGTGTCACGGGATCCAGCCCGCTCCTAAACCATATGACGCAGTCGCCTTGGGCATTGAAATCGAACCTTTTGCGTGCCGTTATCGACACAATGGATACCAGGAACCTCGATCTCGGACTGCTCATGACGCTCGAAGCCTTGCTTGCGGAGCGCAACGTCACACACGCCGCGCGCCGGCTGAACCTCAGTCAGCCGGCCTTGTCGGCACGGCTGGCAAGACTTCGCGATGTACTCGGCGATCCGCTCCTGATCCCGGCCCAGCGCGGGATGGTGCTGACCCAGCGGGCACTCGAGCTGATGCAGCCACTGCACGAGGCGCTGGAGAGTGTCCGCCGCGTTATCGAGCAAGGAGCGCCGATTGATCCGGCGACCATGCAGGCAACCCTGGTGATCGCGGCGAGCGACTACGTCCAGTATGCGCTGCTGGCGCGTTTCTCGGTCGCGTTGCGGGTCGAGGCGCCGATGATCCGCATCGCGTGGCGGGCGCTCGACGTGATGGCACTCTCCACGCAATTGGAGCGTGGTGAGGTGGACCTGGCCTTGGCGGCGCCTGAACACGCGCCGGCTGCGATGCGCCAGCGTCGACTCTACGAGGAGGGTTACGCGGTCATCGCACGACAGGGGCATCCAAGCGTGCAGGGCGATCTGGGGCTGGACGTGTTCTGCGCGCTGGACCACGTCGTCGTATCGCCTCAGGGTGGCGGCTTTACCGGGCCTGCCGATGCGGCGCTTGAGGCGATCGGCTGCCGCCGCACCGTCGCCTTGTCCACGTCAGGCTTCCTGATCGTGCCGGAGGTGGTATCCCGGTCCGACATGATCGCGCTGATCCCGCGCCGGATCGCAAAAAGCTGGTCGGATCGAGTGCAGGTGCTGGAACCGCCGCTCACCATACCTGGATTCGTCATCGCCAGTATCTGGCACGAACGGACGACTACCCACCCGGCACAGAGCTGGCTGCGCGACCGACTTGCCGCGTTGGCATGATGCTGTATCCCGATGTACCGCAGGTCCAAGCTTACTTTCCCAAAACACCATCCTTTTTGAGAAAACCGCCGCCTGCCAACGGCAGCTATCGTCACTTACCTCCCCGAAACCCGCCTGTCCGCTGACCGCCATCTCGGCCATTCTGAACGACAGATACCGCGATCAAAATACCGCCACTTACCGCGAGCGTTTACACCCTTTGATGAAGCTCGGTCTACGTTCTTGATCCGTAAACGAGCCAGACCGTGTGAAAACCCTGGCCGGCTCGGGCGCGAAGTTGGTAGCCTGGCGGCATGCACCACATTGAAGGCTGCGAGCGTGACCAAAGCCAATTGCTGCCGGCGCGCGTGGACGACTACGTGCATGCCGAGAACCCGGTCCGGTTCATCGACGCCTTCGTTGACGGGCTGGACCTCGCGGCAGCAGGCTTCGCACGGGTGCAGCCCAAGGAAACGGGCCGGCCCTCCTACGATCCGGCGGATCTCCTGAAACTCTACATCTACGGCTATCTCAACCGGGTGCGGTCCAGCCGCCGGCTTGAGGCCGAGACGCACCGCAACCTTGAAGCGATCTGGCTGCTGCGCGGCCTGCGGCCCGACTTCAAGACCATCGCCGACTTTCGGCGCGACAATCGGGCGGCGTTCAAGGCGGTATTCCGGGAGTTCGTGCTGCTGTGCCGCACGCTTGACCTGTATGGCCGCGAGATGGTTGCCGTGGACGGCACCCGGCTGACAGTCCGTTGGGAAAGCCTGGTCGAGTATAGGATTGATGACTGGCAAGCATGTCGCATTGTATTTGGCTGTTGAGTGGGACTGCCTTGGTTTGGACGGACGAGAACAGGCCACGGTATGACCGCCGCGGGCAAAGGTATCCGAGCGATCTGACGAACGAGGAATGGGCGGCGCTGGAGCCGTTGCTTCCGGTGGCCCAGGGCCAGGGGCGTCCGCGCACGCATGTGCTTTGCGAGGTCATGAACGGCATCCGCTACGTGCAGCGCTACGGCGTGCCCTGGGACGCGATGCCCAAGGACCTGCCGCCGGGCTGCATCTGCTACGACTACTGGCGCTTGTTGGCCGACAATGGTCACCTGGACCGGATCAACCACGTCCTGGTCATGGCCGACCGGGAGCAGGCGGGGCGGGAGGCCAGCCCCACGCTGGCGATTGTGGACGCGCAGTCGGTCAAGTGCGACGCACCCCAGGGCAAGCGGGGGTATGACGCCGCCAAGAAGGTGCTGGGGCGCAAACGGCACGTGGCGGTGGACATGGACGGCCGCCTGCTGGCGGTCAGCGTCACGCGGGCAGACGTGCAGGACCAGGACGGCGGCATCGACCTGGTGCGCCGCCTTGTGCGGCTGTGCCCCTGGATCAGGACCGTGGTGGTGGACGGCGGCTACAAGAAGACCTTCGCGGAGGCTGTGCAGGCGATGGCCGGCCGGATCGCCGAGGTGGTCAAGCGGCCAGAGTTCGCGAAGGGCTTCGTGCTGCTACCCAAGCGTTGGCGCGTGGAGCAGAGCATCGGCGCCCTGACCATCTCGCGCCGTCTCAAGATCGACTACGAGACGCTGACCCACGTCTCGGCCGCAACCATCCTGTTCGCCTCCATCGGGCGGCTGCTCGCATCAGTGACTATGCGATGACCCTTTCCCAACAGACTGTTAAAGCGGTCAACAGCCGCGACCGCAACTTCACCCGCGAGAAGCTGGCCAAGTTCCTGCGCGATGCCGAGGAGCGCCTGGCCGACTACCTGGAGCGGCTCGACCGCACGGACGTTGAGGAGAGTCCGGCCAGCAGTGCCCGCGCGAAGGCCTTGACGGAGAAGATCGCCAGCCTGAAGCAGCGCCGGACCCGCTACACGGAGTTGCAGGCCGAGTTGGAGCGCACGGGCGAGAGCCAGGTATCGCTGACCGACCCGGACAGCCGGGCCATGGCAGCCCATCCCAAGGTCGGCGTGGGTTACAACGCCCAGGTGGCAGTGGACGCCAAGCACAAGCTGATTGCCGCGTTCGAGGTGACGAACGCCGGCAGCGACCTCGGCCTGCTGGCGCAGACCGCCCAGGCCGCCAAGGAGGCGCTCGGGGTCGAGACGATCCAGGCCGTGGCGGACCGCGGCTACTACAAGGGCGAGGACATCCAGGCCTGCGAGGATGCCGGCATTGAAGCCTACGTCGCACGCCCGCAGCGCGGCTCGGCAGTGAAAGATGGCTTGTTCCGCAAGGACGAGTTCACCTACGACCCGGCGGCCGACACCTACACCTGCCCCGGCGGGCGGCTCTTGCACCCGCTCTACCGCTCGGCGAGGGACGGCACGGAGCGGCATCACTACGTCAACCGGCACGCGTGCCGCGACTGCGAATTGCGGTCCCAATGCACGGGCAACACGCATCGCAATGTCACGCGTTGGGTGGGCGAGGCTGTGCTGGACCGCATGGAGCAGCGCCTGGCCGCACGGCCCGGCATCCTCGACCTGCGACGCGAGACGGTCGAGCATCCGTTCGGCAGCATCAAGCAGTGGATGAACCAGGGTGCGTTCCTGATGCGCGGCCTGGACAAGGTGCGTGCGGAGTTCAGCCTGACGGCTCTTGCCTACAACATGACGCGCGTCATCAACTTGGTCGGCGTTCCGGAGCTGATGCGGGCCGTCTGAGCGCCCGTCCGACACTCAGGAGAGCCTGGGCGGCCGGCATGGCCGCCTGGACCGCTCCAAATTGCTCGAAGCCGCTATCGCGGAGAGAAAGCGCCCCCGCCAGTCGGCAAACGAACCCTGACCTCGCCCTCGGCTTGCAACCATCCAATGCTGGCCGCCCCAGTTCGTTTTCACACGGTCTGGACCGATTGCGGAACAAGGGCAATCGAGTTTGTGCGGTCAGCCTACCGCCTAGAAGGTGGATTCCTGCTGGTCTGCTTCGGAGCCGCAGATGCGCCAATCGGAGTTTCCGCCTATGGCCTGGTCTGGCCGTTGGCCGCCTGTCCGCTTCGGAGAACGTAAGTCGTCACGGAGGACTCTGCTTTCCCAGCCCCCTTCGATCCAATTTCGATCGTAGGCAGTCGCGAGCGGGAACCGGCAAAACGGACCGTACCGATCATTCAATCGCTGTCCTAGGTCGTTAGGATGGAAAGCGAGCGCCTGCACTCCCGCTGTTGGAAGATTTCGAGCCCGCAGCGGCGATCCTTGCCGACGAGACGGTTGTAGCGGACATCGGTGGTAAGTCGCAAATCGCCATGGCGACAACGGCCGCGACGAGCGGCGTGCCATTATCGAAGCCATCGGCGATCACCGCGTGAGTCGCCATCGAGTCCATCCTGCCGAACAGCCGGCTGGCGACCGGCGGTTCACTGACCGTGTAAGACAGAATCTTCGATGCCAGCGAGCGCGACCGCGAGATACCGGATAAAGGCCGTCACCTTCGGGCTGACGAGCCGCCGAGACGTATGCAGAGCCCACAGTTCGGTCGGCGGTCCGTCCTCCACGCCCCAGGAAACGAGACGGCCCGTGGCGACGTCGTGACCCACGAGCGACCGCGGGAGAAGCGCAGCCCCGGCCCCGGCTACGACCGCGTCGCGCAACATCGGAAGCGACGAGAGGCGCATCACGGGCTCCGGCGCGAAGCACGAGGCCGACGTCCCATCGTGAATCCTCCAGATCGTTCCACGCCGTGGCATCGTCCGGACGATGGCGGCCAGACCTGGGGGGCCATCGCCGGCATGCGCGGTTGGGCGGCCGATCGACGGGGCGGCGACCAGCCACCGCTCGTCGCGGAGCACGCAACGGCCGACAAGCTGTTCGTCCGACGATGGGTTGACCCGGATCACCAGGTCATGCCCATCAGCGGACAGGTCGGCGATCCGGTCTTCCGCCGTTATTTCGAGCTGTACTTCCGGATACGCCCGCGCGAAGCCGACGGCGACCCGCCCCAACGCCATGTCGGAGAGCAGGACCGGCGCGCTGACGCTCAAGCGGCCTCGCGGATGACCCGGCGTGGCGCTCACCATCTCGCCTGCCTCAGCGAGTTCACTTAGCAGCGGGCCCGTCCGCGCATGAAGCGACGCCCCGGCGTCGGTGAGACGCAAGGTGCGCGAGCCCCGCTCGATCAGGCGCACGCCGAGACTCTCCTCGAGATCGATCACCCGCCGAGACAGCGTCGCCTTCGGACGGCCAGTCTTGCGGCTAGCTTGGCTGTAGCCGCCGTGGGTTGCGACGAGATCGAAGTCGGCGAGAGCGAGCAGATCCATCGTCGTTCCGTGAGTGGGACGGGCCGTCCCATATAGCCGTCTTTTGAGCGAGGAGAAAGACGACCATTCTCGCAGGACGGTCGGTGCGCGGCGTCCGTCGTTTGTTCTGTTCGCATCGACGTGGATGAGGGAGGATGTTCGTGACGGTACTTGCGGTAGGCGGAACGGGGCGGGTCGGATCACTGGTGGTCGACAGGCTCGTCGCGGACGGCCTCGAGGTGCGGGCGCTCACCCGCGATCCGGCGAAAGCCCGTCTCCCGAAAGGCGCGGTCGCGGTGAAAGGGGACGTCCTCGACGCCGACGCGCTGCGGGAGGCATTGCACGGCGTCAAGGCTTTGTTCCTGCTCAACCCGCTTACGCCCGACGAGACCACGCGGGCGCTGTTGACGCTCGAACTCGCCGCTACGGCCGGCGTCGGCGTCGTCTACGTGTCGATGGTGAACGCGGACGTCCTGCCCGACGTCCCCAATGCGGTCGCGAAGCACGCCGCCGAACGCTTGATCTTCGAGAGGAGCATCGCGGCCACGGTGCTGCGTCCCAACTACTTCATGCAGAACGACGCCGACCTCCGGGAACCGCTCGTCCGCGAAGGGCTCTACACGATGCCGATCGGCGGTGTCGGCGCGGCGATGATCGACGTGCGCGACATCGCCGACGTGGCGGCGCTCGAGATCGCCAGGCGTGAGAGCGCGGAGTCTCCTCCGCCGGCCAACCTGATCGACGTCTCGGGTTCGGATGTGCTGACCGCCTCCGACGTTTGCGGCATCTGGACCGAGGCGCTCGGCCGCCCGGTGAGCTACGCAGGCGACGATCTCGACGCCTTCGAGCGACGGATCGCCGCCCATGTGCCGAAGTCCATGGCGCTCGACACGACGCTGATGTTCAGGGCTTGGCAGCGCATCGGCGTGCTGCCCAAGCCGGGCGCCGCAGATGCGCTGGCCTCCATGCTCGGCCGTCCGCTGCACACCTATCGCGAGTTCGCCGCCGAATGCGCCGCCGAGTGGCGGAACTGAGTGACGCCGCCTCCGGGATAGTCCACCGTTCAGAGAGGATCGACGTGATGATCGCCCAATCGATGCCTTCCAGAGTAGCCTTGTGTGCGCAAGCGTTTCGGTCTGGCTTTGCGGGCGAGTGCCGGATCACGGAGTGGAGGGTGCCGCGCCGCCGCGCCGCGTCCCGGTTTCCGGCGTCGACCGCCGCCATCGGCGGACATAGCATGGGACTGCGGCCATGAGCAGGATCCTGGCATTCGGCGCGTCCGGTCCGATCGCCGGGCTCGTGCTTCCGGAACTCGTCCGTCGCGGCGCTGACGTCCGGGCGTTCGTCCGGCGTGACGACCAGCGGGAGCCGGCGCTCGGCCGCGGCGCTTCCGAGGTCGCCGTCGGAGATCTCAACGACGTCCGCAGTGTCGGCGAGGCGCTCTCCGGCGTGGAAGCCGTCTTCTACATCGCGCCGATCAACCTTCCTGATCAGGCAGCGGTCGGACGGCGCGTGGTCGCGCAAGCGGTCGACGCGGGTGTGAAGCGGTTCGTCTTCTCTTCCGTCATCCATCCGGCGCTCATGTCCCTGCCGAACCACGCGGAAGGCGCCAGTGGAGGAGGCCATCATCAATTCCGGCCTCGAGTTCGCAATTCTGCACCCGGCGGTCCTGTATCAGAACTTCGCCGCCGCCTGGCGCGACATCACCGCGAACCGGATCCTCGCCGAACCCTGGTCGAACGAAACGCGCCACAGCCGCGTCGATTATCGAGACGTCGCCGAAGTGGCGGCGATCGCCCTGATTGAAGACCGACTGACGAACGGCACCTTCGAACTCTGCGCGGAGGGCAAACTCAATCGGCACGAAATCGCCGCCATGCTGGCGGACGTCACCGGGCACGAGGTCGAGGCCAGGCGCATCGATCCCGCCACGCTCGGGCCCGAGTCGGACGCGATCAAGCCGATGATCGATCATTACGATCGGCACGGGCTCCACGGCAATGCGCTGACGCTACGCGCTATCCTCGGCCGAGAGGCGCGCAGCCTGCGCGAGTACTTCGAGGATCTCGCCAACGGGCGCTGCTGATCCGATGCAATGTCCTTGCCGGAATGGTCGGTGCGGGCGGCACTCGTGACCGCCCGCACTCCCGACGATGCTGATCGCGATCCTGATGCTCACCAACACAGCGTCGCTCGATACCTCCGAGCTTCAACGTCCGGTTCCGCGGCCACTCTCCTAAAAGCGGTCTAACCGGTCAGCCGCCCCATAGCAGGCCAAGCGGTCTGGGCCGCGCATGTCCGCTTCGGAGCATCTACTTGGGTGCCCTGCATGACCGCCATGAGCGCGAAGCTGAAGGTGGGGCAGCAGCCTGAATGACCGTCTCGGAAGTTCGCCACCTTGCCTGGGATCCGCTGGTGAGGATCGAGCGTAACGGTATCGCCCATGACAGCCGAAGCCTGCCACGACACCGCTCACATTTGGCACGGCCGATCTACTTGTCAGCCGAGCCTTGATCCGCAATCAAACGACCGCGAGTTAACGTTACCGAAACGATAAGCTGGTTATCTAACCACGTCAATATGTTGCCGTATTGCTTGAAGTGCAAATCATTGAAATGACACGCTTTCCAGATCGGCACTTTTAGCAGAGAGGTTACGACAAAGCCGAAAGTGCGCCCCAACGGGCTTATTACCCCGACTGCGCTGCTCGAGATGGCGGCTGGTGACAAGACTGCTGGGAATGGACCAACTTGCGGCACCAGCGTCGGATGCTCTCGTACGAGACGACCACGCCGCGCTTGGACAGGAGCAGTTCGACGTCGCGCAGGCTGAGGCTGAACACGTGATAGAGCCAGACGGCGTGGCTGATCAGCTCGGCCGGGAAGCGGTGGCGATGCTGCGGGTTCGGCGATGCTCTCATCCTGCTACTCTCGCCCGGTCCTCGCGCTCCAACCACCCGCCGTTAACGTGACAATGCCGGCAGGGGGTCAATTCATTCCGCCCAATCTGTCCACCCCCAGGGGCGCACTCCAAATCAGGGGTCCCATTTGAAACCCGATTGACAGTCAATTCGGCGGTTGGTGTCATTGGTGGTGAAGACAGTCAGAAATCTGCCGTCGAATCAGCCGCTCTGATAAAGATCGTGCCAGCTCCAGTCGGGCGCGACGTGAACACTTTCCGGTAGTGCGGCAGTATCGCGGCAACCTCGGCCTTGAACTGTTCGTCGGCCGCGCCGCGCGCGGTTTGCTCGTCCCAGACGACAACGACGTCGGCGGGTCTCTGCTCCAGCAATTTCGCCACCTGTGGCACGATCCGCTCGGCGTAGTGGGCGTAACCGGACCAGGGCTCGCGCACGGCGAGCGGGAAGAAGCCGGAGGCGGCCCAGAACTGGTAGTTCGAGAGCAGGACGATCGGGCGCCTGCCGACAACCCGGCCCATGAAATGCACTGTCGGACGGAACCGGCATGGCAGGCGGCGCTCCTGCAGGTGGCCGCAATTCTGTTGAAGGCCGTGCGGCAGGTTGTTGATCGTGACAACCGACGTCCCGTCCGGTATCGCGGCGCCGACGCTGGCATACTCGGCGAGGATCGGCTCGATGCGGGCAGTCCACTCCAGGCGCCAGAGCAGAAACCCGGCGTTCAGCGCCAGGCCGACCGCGAGCAGCCGGCGATAGGCGGCGCGGTCCAACGGCTGCGTCGCCAGCCAGAGCACGAGCAGGATCAGCAGGCAGCCCGTCATCCGTTCGGGCAGGAAGGCTTCGAAGCGGCGCGGCACGAGCGTCGCCAGGAGAGCCAAAGCTAGGATGGCGGCGAGCCAGCAATCGCCCAGGCCCAGGACGCGGCGTCGTGCGTCGCGCAGCCGCTGCCAGGTAAGCCACGCTGCCGCAAACCCGAACACGCCCGAGACGGCGAAATCGGCTGGGGAGAAGCTGACGAAATAGGACAGGCTCAGCAGCTTGAGTAAGCGCCTCAATGGTCCATCGTCGGCGTGGGCCGAACCCGCTCGCGCGAACTCGTCGGCCGTGTTGGCGACGAAGCGCCCGACTTGCGGCAGGGCGTCGTGGGCTGCCAGCGCCAGCAGCAGCAGGCAGGCCAGCGCGCAACCGAGCGGAACCAGCGGCGACAACGAGGCATCGAGCCGCATGAACCGGCTGGCGCCCGGGCGTCGAGCCAGGATGGCCAACACGAGATAGCAGACTCCGACCGGCCCGGCGGCAGCGCCCAACGCCAGGCCCGCTAACGGATGCGCCAGGTAGGTGGCCCAACTCAGCGCGAGCAGGCCGCAGATCCACCGCCACGAGGGCCGCCGCAGACCGTAGCCGATCAGGAACGCCGACTGGGTGAACAACGCCATGCCGATCAGGAAGTTCATGAATCCCAGGTTGGCCAGCTCGCCGGCCAGGATCACGAACAGGAGCGGCGCGAAGGCGGGCGCATCCCGGCGCAGCAGGGCGAGGTTGGCGCTCGCCGTGAGGCAGAACAGCGCGAAGATCGCGAGCCATGCCGCGCGCTCGGCGTCCGGCACGAACCCGAGGCCTGCCGCCCACGTCATCGCCGCGCTCGACGCCCGGTTCGCCCACTGCACCGGGCGCAGTTCGAGATAATGACGGAACAATGTGCCTGCGTCTGACTCGAACCAGGCGAGCGCCATGGCGGTGTTGTAGTGCGCCGGCCCGTCCTGGGTTGGGAAGAACCTGAAAAGCAGCACCGGCGCGGCGCTGACGAGCCAGCCAAACAGGCTCATGAGCAGCAGGGCCACCCAACGCCGCCCGGCAGAGTATGCCTCCTGGATTCCGGTCGCTGCATTGGCCGGTGAAAGGGACGGGTCGTTCATTGTCAGGCAGACGGGCCGTGTGCGGGAAGATGCGTCATCGGGCATTCCTTGAAGCGCAAGAACCGGGTGGTAAGCGTCCCCGTGCCGACCGGCAATGCGGCGGCGTCCGCCGCGCTCCGCCGTCTTGAATGATTTCGCCCGCGCACTTGTCGTCTGGCCCGGCTGTCGCCATGGTGCGGCGAATGCTGGGTATCTGCGTCATTATTCCCGCTTTCGGTCGGTTTGACCTGCTTGCGCGCTGCCTCTCGGCCTTGCTCGAAGCAGGTTTCGGGCCCGCGCAGATCGTTGTCGTCGACGACGCGTCGCCCGGTCCGGAGGTGGCGGGCACGGCGGAACGGTATGGCGTCCGTCTTGTCCGCCTCGATGCGAACGCCGGGCCGGCGGGGGCGAGGAACGCGGGCGCCCTGGCCGCTGCTGACGCGGACATCCTGTTCTTCATCGACTCGGACGTGCTTGCGTCGCCGGACGTGCGCCGCTGCATCGAGCAGGCCTTGAGCGATCCATCAATTGCCGCCGTCTTCGGCTGCTACGACGACCGGCCGGCCGAGACCGATCTCGTCAGCTCTTACGTCAACTTGCGCCACCGCGAGGTGCACCGCCGCTCCGCCGGACCGGCTGACACCTTTTGGGCCGGGTGCGGGGCGGTACGGCGTGCGGCGTTCGACGCGGTCGGCGGCTTCGACCCGGCGCGGCGCTGGAACTTCATCGAGGACGTCGAGTTCGGTCGCCGCCTGCACCGCGCCGGCTACGCCATCCGGCTCGACCCGGCCCTGCAAGGCAAGCACCTGAAACGCTGGACGCTCTGGCTCTCGGCCCGGACGGATGCGCTGTACCGCGCCCGGCCTTGGATACGGCTGATGCTGGACGAGACGCGCATGATGCGGGGCCTCAACGCCGACACGTCGGGGAAGGCCAGCATGATCGCGGTCGCGGCCATCCCGCTTTGCCTGCTGGCCGCGGTCTGGTGGCGGCCGGCGCTGCTGTTCGCGCTGCTCGCCCTGCTGGCGGTTCCGGCGCTGAACCGCGGGCTGTTCGCCAGCTTCGCCCGTCTGCGCGGGTGGGGTTTCGCCGCTGCCTGCGTTCCGCTGCACGCGTTCCACCTCGGTTGCGTAGCGACCGGCTTGGCGCTAGGCCTCGTGCGGCATTTTGCCGCAGGGCAGAGCGCGCCCTTGCGTACTGCGACGGACCTGAAGCTGGAGAACGCCGAATGACCCGGGCGGGCGCAGTGCAATGACAGTCAAGGTCGGCATCGCCGGCTGCGGCCGGATCGCCAACTTCTTCCACATCCCGATCCTTTCCCGCCTTCCCGATGCTGAGTTGGCAGCGCTCAGCGACACCGATCCGGACCGTCTCGCCGAAGCCGGGCTGGGCGGGTATGCGAAACGGTATGCCAGCGCCGAAGCGCTTATTGCCAACCCGGCGGTCGAGGCCGTCGTGCTGTGCACGCCGCCTGCTCAGCACGCGCCGCTCGCCGTCGCCGCCTTCGCTGCCGGCAAGCACGTCTATATCGAGAAGCCGCTTGCCCTTTCTCCTGCGGAAGGCGGAGATGTCCGCGCCGCCTGGCACGGCGCCGGCACAGTCGGCATGATGGGCTTCAACTTCCGTTGCCATCCGGCTTACCTCGACCTGAAGCGCCGGGTGGCTGCCGGCGATGTCGGCGACGTGCTTGCGGTGCGCAGCAGCTTCTGCTCCGCCCGCCGCGTGCTGCCGGATTGGAAGCAGGCGGCGTCAACCGGCGGCGGGGCGCTGCGCGATCTCGGCGTCCATCACCTGGACCTGATCCCCTGGCTGCTTGGCACGCCGATCGAGGCCGTGACCATGGCCGAGCGGAGCCAAGTCACGGAGGCCGACACCGCGCTGCTCACCATGGAACTCCGCAGCGGCATCGCCGTGCAGACGTTCCTCTGCGTCTCCGCCGCGGCCAGCGAGAACCGGGTTGAGGTGATTGGCGCCGAGGGGCGCATCGTTGCCGACACAGCCTTTGCCGCCGCCGGGCCGGTACAGCGCGCCGGGGGACGGCTGGCGCGCTACCGCCACATGGGCGGGATCGCCCGCGACAACCTGCACCCGCGCAGGCTGTTTGCCCAGAGCCCGCCTGAGCCGTCCTTCGCCGCCGCCCTGTCCGCCTTCATCGGCGCCGTGGCTCGGAACGACGCGGGCAGCGTGCCCGGCATTCCCGACGGACAGGAGAGCCTTCGCGCCGTCCATGCCGCCGAGCAGTCGGCGAGGACCGGCCAGCGGCAGCGTCTGTCCACGGACCCGGCGTCTTGAGAATCCTCCTCGTCAACGACTACGGCGCGCCGCATTACGGGGCGGAGCTGCAGATGCTGGGGCTGCGCGACGGGTTCCGCCGCCGGGGCCATGAGGTGATGCTGTTTTCCAGCCGTGCCCTGCTGGTGCCGGACATCGCGCTCGAGGCCGACGCCACCTGCTTCGGCTCGACCTCGCGGCTGCAGGTGTTGAGCCAGGCCGCCAATCCGTCAGCCTATTTCGGCCTCCGCCGCGCCTTGCGACGGTTCCGCCCCGACGTAGTTCATGTTCGCATGTTCCTTTGGCAGCTTTCGCCCTTGATCCTGCCGCTGCTGCGCCGCGTTCCGAGCCTGTATCAGGCCGTCGTTTATAAGGATGTCTGCCCGAAAGGGTCCAAGCTGCTGCCCGACGGCACGCCTTGCACCGACCCGTACGGGCGCGCCTGCCTGCGCCACGGCTGCGTCTCTGCGCCCACTTGGGCCGCCACGATGACGCAACTCGCCCTCCTGTCCCGCTGGCGCGGCGCCTTCACCCGCATCATCGCCCTCAGCGGCCCGATGCGCGACGTGCTGCAGGCGGGCGGGCTTGAGGATGTCGGCGTCGTGCACAACGGCGTCGCCGAGCGGCCGATGCGCCCCGCCTTGTCCGATCCGCCCGTGGCCGCCTACGCCGGGCGGCTCTCGGCCGAGAAGGGCGTGGGCGTGCTGCTGCAAGCCTTCGCCGCCGCAAGTCCGGCCGTTCCCGGCGCGCGGTTGCTGATCGCCGGCAATGGCCCTGAAGCCGGGGCGCTGCGGCAGCGGGCGGAGGCGCTCGGCATTGCCGGGCAGGTGGAGTGGCTCGGCCATCTGCCGCGCGCGGCCCTGGAGCAGCGGTTCGGCGCCGCCTGGGTGCAGGCCGTTCCCTCGCTCTGGCAGGAACCATTCGGCAACGTGAACGCGGAGGCGATGATGCGGGGGACTGCGCTCGTGGCGAGCAACGTGGGGGGCGCCAGCGACATCGTCGTCAACGGCGAAACGGGCCTGCTGGTCCCACCGGGCGACGTCGACGCCTTGGCGGACGCGCTACGTCGCACTTTGGGGAACCGGGAGGAGGCTGACCGGCTTGGCGTCGCCGCCCGGCAAACGGCGCTTGAAACCCTGAGCCAGGAGCGGATGCTCGACCGCTTCCTGCAGCTCTACGCCGACATTATCGCCACGCATAAGCAACCGGTGTCCGCCTGATGCCTGAAGCCAACGCTCCCGCCCTCTCGGCCGTCCTCGTCACCGCTGGCGACTTCGCTGCTTTGCGCCGCACCGTGGCCGCCCTACGCGGCCAAACTGTCGTTGGTCGGATCGAGCTGGTCATCGTTGCCCCGAGCGCCGCCGCCCTGGCCGGCGCACGGGAAAGCGAGCTTGCCGGCTTCCATTCCGTGACCAAGGTCGAGGCCGGGCCGATCAACAACGTCGATCACGCTTCGGCGCCGGGCCTGCTGCGAGCCGCAGCGCCCATCGTCGCCAGCATCGAGGACCATGCCTTTCCTGAGCCCGACTGGGCCGAGGAACTGCTCAAGGTTTGGCACGACGGCGGCGAATGGGGCGCGGTCGGCAGCGCCATCGTCAACGCCAACCCAGGCAGCGGGCTGAGCTGGACCAACATGCTGATCGCCTACGGCCAGTGGCGACAGGACCGCCGGGCCGGCCTGATCGATTGGCTGCCCGCCCATAACGTCTCCATCCGCCGCGACCTGCTCGACGCCCATGCCGCCGAGCTGCCGTCCCTGCTGGGCCGCGAGGGCCTGCTGCTGCGCCGCATCCTGGCCGAGGGGCATCGTTTCGGCTTCGCGCCCAACGCCCGGATCAGCCACGTCAATCCGTCCAGGCTCGGCGCCACCGCCATGCTGCGCTTCGACGCCGGGCGGCTCTACGGCGCCCGGCGTGCCGCCGAGGGACGCTGGAACGCGGGCAAGCGGATGCTCTACATCGGCGGCGGCCCCCTCATTCCGTTGCTGCGCTTCAAGCGCCTGCATGCCGAGCAGCTTGGCCGCCGACGCCCGCGCGACGCCGCGGCCAGCACCGCGCCGGCGCTGCTGCTCGGGCTCGTGTTCGACGCCGCCGGTCAGATGGCGGGCTACGCGGCCGGCGCGGGCGGCGCGCCGGACCGCCTGGCCGTGTTCGAGATGGACCGCAAGCGCCACGTCACCCGGCAGGACCGCGCCTTGCTCGCCGCTCCATGAGCGTGCCCGGCTTTTCCGTCGTCGTGCCAACCTACGCGCGGCCGGATCGGCTGGCCCAGTGCCTGAACGCGTTGGCCAGCCTCGATTACCCGCGGGAGCAGTTCGAGGTCGTGATCGCCGATGATGGCGGCGCGCCGCCGGCTGCTGCCTGCGCCGCCCCGTTCGAGGGCCGGCTCAACCTCAAAGTGCTGCGGCAGGAGAACGCGGGGCCGGCCGCGGCGCGCAACCTGGCCGCCCGCACCGCCGCTCAACCGTTCCTCGCATTCACCGACGACGACTGCGCCCCGAGGCCGGACTGGCTTGCCGCTTTCGGCCGCGGCTTCGCCCAGCATCCCGGCGCGCTGCTGGGCGGGCGGACGGTCAATGCCCTGCGTGGCAACATCTACGCCCGCAGCAGCCAGCAACTCGTCGATTACCTGTACGACTATTACGGCGCAGCCAGCGGCGACGCGCCATTCTTCACGTCGAACAACATGGCGCTGCCGCGCGAGGCCTTCCTCGGGCTCGGCGGCTTCGACCAGAGCTTTCCGCTCGCCGCCGCAGAGGACCGCGAATTCGGCATGCGCTGGCGCGAGCGTGCCGGGCCGCTGCGTTACGTGGCGGACGCCGTCGTGGACCATGCGCACCCGCTGACGTTGCGCCGCTTCTGGCGGCAGCATGCCAACTACGGGCGCGGGGCGCGTCACCTCGCGCGCATTGCCGGGACGGGCGGCGTCTCCCGGCACAAGGTCGAGCCACCACGGTTTTACTTGGGGCTTGTGTCGTACCCGCTGACGCAGGCCCAGTCCGCATCGGCCTTGGCCGGCAGTGGGCTGATGGCGCTGTCGCAGGTTGCCATGAGTTGGGGCTATGCCGGCGAGCGCCTGAGGACGAGGCGGCGCAGGTAAGTATTCACTTCCATAACGTTTGCTTCACGCAGTTGCAGCATTTTTCCTCGACATTTGTCACAGTCTGTGGGACTGATTTGGTTCCGGCCAACAATGTGACTGATGAATGGCCGCATAGTCCAGGTTGTGGGATGGGTGGATGAACTGTAGTAAGCATAGTGAGTCGTCCATCGAGCCGCAGAACAACATTGAATCAACGCCTGTAATTGTCATCGGTGCTGGCCCGGCCGGTTTGACTGCCGCCTACGAGCTGACCAAAGCCGAGGTTCCTGTGACCGTCTTCGAAGCAGACCATGTGATCGGCGGCATCGCGCGGACGGTCGACTACAAGGGCTACCTGTTCGACATCGGCGGCCACCGGTTCTATACCAAAGTCACCTTGGTCGACCGCATCTGGCGGGAGGTGATCGGCGACGACTTCCTTCGCCGCCCGCGGCTTTCGCGCATCTTCTTCCGCGGCCAGTTCTATCGCTACCCGCTTGACCCGTGGGAGACGGTGTCGAAACTCGGCCCGATCGAGGCCGGAAGGTGCGTAGCGAGCTGGGCCAAATCCGCCGTCTCCCCGATCCGCCCGGAAGACGACCTGCAGAGCTGGGTCAGCAACCGGTTCGGACGCCGCCTGTTCCGCCTGTTCTTCGAGACCTACACGGAGAAGGTGTGGGGCATGAAGTGCAACGAGATTTCCTCGGACTGGGCCGCCCAGCGCATCCGCGGCCTCTCGTTGCGCTCTCTGGTCGCCAACGCGCTCGGGCTGCAGCGCAAGACCGGCAAGAACGGCGAGATCAAGACGCTGATCGAGTCCTTCGATTACCCCCGGCGCGGCCCGGGGGCGATGTGGGACGCGATGTCCGCGTTGATCGAGCGCCAGGGGGGCAGCATCGCGGTCGACACCGCGGTCGACCGCATCGAGTGGGAGCCCGGGCGGGTCGTTGCCGTCCACGCCGGCGGGCGGCGCCACGAGGGCGAGCACTTCATCAGCAGCATGCCGGTCCGGCACCTGATCGAGCGGCTCGACCCGCCGCCGCCAGACTGGCTGGTAGACGCTGTCAGGCACTTCAACTATCGAGACTTCCTGACGGTAGCGCTCATCGTCAAGCAGCCGGACCTGTTCCCGGACAACTGGATTTACATCCACGAGCCGAACGTCAAGGTCGGCCGGATCCAGAACTTCAAGAACTGGAGTCCGGAGATGGTGCCGGACCCGGATACGACATGCCTCGGCCTTGAATACTTCTGCTTCGAGGGCGACGATTTATGGGCCATGCCGGACGAGGCGCTGATCCAGTTGGCGCGGGACGAAGTGGCCGCGCTTGGGCTTGCAGAGGCGTGCGACGTCACCGACGGCGCGGTGGTGCGGATGCCCAAGGCCTACCCGGTGTATAACGATACCTACCAAGAAGGCTTGGCCCTGGTGCGGGATTTCCTTACTATGGTGCCGAACCTGCAATGCGTCGGACGCAACGGCATGCACCAGTACAACAACCAGGATCACTCCATGCTGACGGCGGTGCTCGCGGCGCGGAACATCATGGGCGACCAGTACGACCTCTGGACCGTCAACCTCGACAGCGATTACGGCGAGGAGGGCCAGGAGATCGGCGAGCGCCAGCTCGATAGGCACCGCAGCACCCAGCCCTCCGTGCCGCGCCGGGTCAAGGCCGCGGCCTAACCATGCCGCCCGGCGTCCGCCCGGCCCGGGGATTTTCACGGGCCGCGTTCATCATCAATTTCGGCCAATGGGCCAGCGTGCTTGCCATCTACCTGCTGTCGCTGGTGCTGATCTCGCGTTTGATGGACAAAACGGAGATCGGGCGTTTCGGCCTGGCCGGAGCGGTCTACGCGGTGCTTGCCATCGTCGGCAGCTTCGGGGCCGAGCGCTACCTCGTGCAGGTTCGGGCCTTCGGGCCATCATGCGTCGCCGCCGCCTTCGGCCTCAGCCTGGCGGCGTCGGCGGCCGGGTCGGTGCTGCTGCTGGCCTTCGCGCACCCGATTGCAGCGCTGTATCACGACCCGGGCCTTGCGCCGCTCGTACGCATCGTCGCCCTGGCGCTGCTCGTCACCCCGCTGCACGCCACGTTGCAGGGCTTGCTGCAGCGGGAAATGCAGTTCGGGCGCTTGTATGCCGTCAACACGGGCGCCACGATCGCCGGCGCGGCAACGGGTGTGCTGCTCGCCTGGGGCGGCTGGGGCGCGGCAGCGCTTGCCTGGGGGCTTGCCGTCGAGGTATCTGCCAAGGCGTTCATCGCGTTCGTCTGCTGCCCCAAGGTAGCCTTTGCCTGGCCACGTCGCGGCATTTGGCGGGACGCGGCGCGGTTCGGCGGCGCGGCGCTCGGGGTCAACCTGCTCACGGCCGCGGGCGACGCGATGCCGGCGCTGCTCACCGGGCGCATGTTGAGCATCGAGGCGGTCGGCCTGCTCAACCGGGCGCAGCGCATGGTGCTGATCCTGCAGGACGCGGTGCAGAAATCGGCCAAAACCGTGGCGCTGCCGGCCTTGTCCGCCGGGCAGCGTACGCCGGCGGCGCTTCGTCCGCCCTATCTGCTCAAAATCAGCTACCTGACCGGGCTTGCCTGGCCCGCGTTCCTCATCATCGCCGTCCTGGCGACGCCGGTCGTCCATGTCATGCTCGGCCCGCAATGGGAAGGGGCGATTCCCATCCTGCGCATCTTGGCCTTGGGGGGCCTGTTCCTCCCGTTCGTGGCGATGAACGTCAGCTTCTTCACCGTGCTGGAGCGCCTGGACATCATGATGCGCCTGCAGGCCTGGTTGCTGCCGGCGCGCTTCGGCATCCTTGCCGCCGCTTGCTGGCACGGCGATCTCGCCACGCTGGCGGCCGCCCTCGTCGCGGTGCAGGGGCTGCGCGCCGCCGTTCTGAGCCGGTCGCTGTCTGGGCTGCTGGGCCTCCCGCCCGGCGCGACCTGGGCGGTTGCCGCGCCGTCCGTGGCTCCGGCCGCCGCAGCAGGCGTCGCGGCGCTGCTGGTGGCGCTCTCGATGCCCATGCCTGGCCCGGCCTCGGGCGTGCTGGGCGGGCTGGCCTTGCTTGCGCTTGCCTGCCCGGCTGCGGGCCTCGCCTGGCTGGCCGTCATCGGCCTCGGCCGCCACCCTTTGTCTGCCGAGCTGCAAGTGCTGCGCACTTGGCTGCGCTCCGTGCTCAAAGCCGAACCCGCCCGCCCCGTCGCATGACGAACGCCATCGTATCCCACACCAAGGAGAGCCCCGCCATGTCCGTCGTCGGAGACTCGATCGAAGCCGCAAACGCCCGCTGGAGTTTCGGCGGCAACGTTGCCGAGAGCTTTGACCAGCATATCGGCCGCTCCGTCCCGCGTTACCACGAGGGGCACGGCCTCGTCGTGTCGCTGGCCGACTTCTTCCTGCGCCGCGGCAACATCGCCTATGAGCTTGGCTGCTCGACTGGCGAGCTGACCTATCGGCTCGGACGCGCCAACGCCGACCGCGACGTGCGCATCATCGGTCTCGAGGTTGAGGCGCCGATGGCCGAAGCCGCCCGCGAGAAGACCCGCGAACTGCCGAACGTCGAAATCGTCGAGGGCGACATCCTCGACATCGACCTGCAGCCGGCGGATCTGATCGTTTCATACTATACGATCCAGTTCGTTCCTCCGGCCCGGCGGCAATTGCTGATCAACAAGATCTACAACGCCCTGCAATGGGGCGGCGGCCTGATTATGTTCGAGAAGGTCCGCGCCCCGGACGCGCGTTTCCAAGATCTGATGTCCTCGCTCTACGTCGATTTCAAGCTCGACCAAGGCTTCAGCGAGCGGGAGATCGTGCACAAGGCCCGCAGCCTCAAGGGCGTGCAGGAGCCGTTCTCGACGCAGGGCAACATCGACCTGCTTCGCCGGGCCGGGTTCGTCGACCACATGACGGTTTTCAAGCATCTCTGCTTTGAAGGTTTCCTGGCAATCAAGTGAGTTGGGCGTTCAGAGGGAACAGGCGATGAGTTTGACGACCGAGCTGCGTAGCCAGTGGTGGGGCGCAGCGTTAGCGGGGCGGAGCCTAAAGCACCGCGGACGCCAGGCGTACTGGCGCGGGCTTGAGCAGTGGGAGAAGGCCAGCCCCGCCGTCTACCGCTTGCTGCAGACGACCTACCGTCGATTCCGGCCGGCGCCCGGTTCGTCGGAGCCGCTTCCGCCGATCGGCTCGGTCGTCGACATCAATGGCATTAAGATGCGGATCGACGCGCAGATGACGCCGTTCCAGATCCGCAAACTTGCCTCCGGCCGGCACACCGCCGATGAACGCGAACTGATACCCCCATTGCTGGAGGCCAGCGACACGGTGATGGAGCTGGGCGGCGGGATTGGCATGTTGGCCATCGCCTGCGCGCAAAAGATCGGTGGCGGCCGGGTGTACTCCTACGAGGCGAACCCGTTCCTGGAGCCTGTCATCCGCAAGAACTACGCGCTCAACAACGTCGCGGTGAACTTGCGGATGTGCATGTTGGGCCAGCAGCCGGGCACTCGCGTGCTGCACATCGCCGAGCATTTCTCCCGCTCGTCCGTGTTCAAGGCGGAAGCGACGGCGCGCCCGCACGAGGTCGAGGTGAAATCGCTTAACGCCGAGATCGCCGAGATCAAGCCGACGGTGCTGATCATGGACATCCAAGGCGGAGAAGGCGAGTTGCTGAGCTTTGCCGACCTCGACGGGGTCCGGCTGCTCCTGGTCGAGATGCATCCCGATCTGTTGGGCGTCGGCAAAGTGAACGCGCTACGCCGCCGTATCCGGGCCGCTGGCCTGAACGAAACCCGGCGCTCTGGTCAGAGCTTCCTTTATCAGCGCTCACGGCAATCGAGTGAACAGGCGTGAGGGGGAGTCCAGCGCAAGGTGAAGTGGGCTTTATGGGGGTGTAAGCCCAAACCCTAGAAAATTCCGTCGAGCCAAATCGAGCCCCGCCACGACTGCATTCAGATTGGTAACCTGCGCACTGTCGCAAATCGCCCGTCGTTGGCCGTTTCGATTGAGATACTTGTGACGACTTTCCCTACAATCCCTGCTTTCGGGAAAGTAACCTGCCGTCGCGGCAGACGCCGCCTGCCTTTCAGGCCGATGGCGGAGTGCCTGCCAAGCATTGTTTTAGGGAAAGTCGCCTGTCATGAAGCCGCCCCTGAAGGCCCCCAACGCCGAGCGGCGCAGCCGGGAGCACCTGACGCCGGCCGAAATCGACCGGCTCATGGCCGCCGCACAACGCCTGGGCCGCCATGGCCATCGCGACGCCACGATGATCCTGCTGGCCTACCGGCACGGCCTGCGGGTCTCGGAACTGGTCGGCCTGCGGCGCGAGCAGGTGGATCTGCGCCAAGGGCTCCTGCATGTGCGCCGATGCAAGAACGGGTTGGCCAGCACGCATCCCCTGCGCGGGCCGGGAACTACGCGCCCTGCGCAAAGTGCTGCGCGATGACCCGGAAACAGCCTACGTCTTCATCTCCGAGCGCGGCGCGCCGATGACCGCGGCAACTTTCCGTAAGCTCATTGCCCGCGCCGGCGACGCGGCCAAGCTCGGCATGCCGATCCACCCGCACATGCTCCGCCATTCCACAGGCTTCAAGCTCGCCAACGACGGCCAGAACACCCGCGCCATCCAGCATTACCTGGGACACAAGAACATCCAATACACAGCCCTCTACACCCAACTCGCACCGGGTCGCTTCAATAAGTTCTGGACGGACTGAAATGGTCGCGGCTGGACGGTAAGGCTGAACCTACAAGGATTTCAAAAGGTCCGCAGGTTTGTCGCTCTCGTGGCCAAAGTTGCAGTAGTGGGATCCTAGAAGCTCAACGGAATTTTCTGGGGTTTGGGCTTACACCCCCAGACAGGAACTTCAAGTCCTGACCCGGCCCCCGGTCCAATGCGCCGCGCCGTAATCGTCCTCATCTCGGTCCTGGGCGTTGCCGCGGCCGTCGTCGCGGTCCTCGTCATCTATCTGTCGACTGCCAATCTCGCTCCGCTCGTGGAGCGATACTCGAATACGCTGATCGGGCGGCCCATTCGTCTCGGCAGCCTCCACCTCGGCCTCGGCCGCAACCTGCACATTGCGGCACGCGATGTGCAGTTGCCTGCTATCGTCGATCCGAAGCTGCCCGCGTGGACGCCGATGTGCGGCTTTTTCCGCTGTTCACCGGCCACCTCGTGGTCCAGTTGGTCGCGATCGATAATCTGGCGGTGACGCTGGTGCGCGACGCTCACGGGACCGGTAATTGGGCGACGTCGCGGGCGGCTCCACCTAAGAGCCTGTTTGAGTGACTTGTTTGTGCCTTGATCCCATTTCTGCTCTCAGGAGATCACGAGTGTCCGCCTGGCCGGGCGGATGGGAGCAGAGACAGAGATGTGGACCGAGGCGCATCGAGCACGCCATGAGGCGGGCCTGAAGGAGATTGTGTCAACCTGCGCAGTCGAAGAGACAGGGCAATCGCTTGAAGTGCGGTCACGCTGATTGGCGGAGCAAAGCTTCAAGATAGGCGGTATCCCAAGCGGCTGATTTCCGCCTGACCTCAAGGTGACGTGACCCCCGTTGTTTCCTCCAGTTGGAGCTAGAGTCCGACCTATGACGGGGCGGACGGATGAAACAAAAGCGGTTTTCGGACGAGCAGATCATTGGCATCTTGAAGGAGGCTGATGCGGGTGCGGTGGTGCTGGACCTGTGCCGCAAGCACGGGATGTCGAGCGCGACCTTTTACGCTTGGAAGTCGAAATATGGCGGCTTGGAGCTGTCCGAGGCCAAGAGGCTACGCGGGCTTGAGGAGGAGAACTTCAAGCTGAAGCGGCTGCTGGCCGAGGCCATGCTCGACAATGCAGGGCTGAAGGATCTGCTTGGAAAAAAATGGTGACGCCCGCCGCCAGGCGCGAAGCGGTCGCGCATCTCCGGGCCAGCCTAGGGGTGAGCGAGCGGCGGGCGTGCGGCATCATCGGTGCTGATCGGACGAGCATGCGGTATCGGTCGCAGCGCGGCGACGACACCGCATTGCGCGTGCGGCTACGCGAACTCGCCCAGCAGCGTCGGCGCTTTGGCTATCGGCGGCTGCATGTTTTGCTGCTGCGCGAAGGCGTGACGATCAATCGGAAAAGGACGCAGCGTCTTTACACCGAGGAGGGACTGACCGTGCGCAAACGCAAATCGCGACGGCGTGCGGTTGGCGCTCGCGCACCGCTGCCGGTGACCGCGCGGCCAGATGAGCGCTGGTCGCTGGACTTCGTGCATGATCAACTCGTGGGCGGAAGGCGGTTTCGCGTGCTCAACGTCATGGACGACGTCACTCGCGAGTGCCTGGCGGCGGTCGTGGACACGTCGATCTCCGGGGTGCGGGTGGCGCGTGAACTCGCCCGGCTTGTCATGGTGCATGGCAAGCCAAGGACGATCGTCAGCGACAACGGCACTGAGTTGACGTCCAACGCGGTGCTGTCGTGGGCGGGCGAGGTTGGGATCAACTGGCACTACATCGCGCCGGGAAAGCCGACCCAGAACGGAACCGTCGAGAGCTTCAACGGCCGAATGCGCGATGAGCTCCTGAACGAGACGCTGTTCACGAGTCTGGCTCATGCCCGCGAGGCGGTTGCCTCTTGGGCGGACGATTACAACGCCGAGCGGCCCCACTCTGCCCTCGGCTACGCGACCCCGGCTGCATACGCGGCTGGGCTCAGACTGGCCGCATCGCGGGCAGTTGCAACCGTCGCCGATGATGGCGACAACACACGCCGGTCTCTGGTCGCCGCTGGATGAAAGATTGGGGTCACGTCAAAGGCTGTGTTTGTCCTTCGGCCCGCGCAGCAGGTTCATCGCCATGTGCCGGACCGTGGCCATGTTCTGCGGCCCGGCACCGGATCGCAGGCGGTTGAGGTCCTCATGGAACACGACATCGAGCACCCAATGCAGGCGGTTCTCGACATGCCAGTGGCACCGCACGGCGTGTGCGAACAGCTTTGCATCGAGCGGCAAGGACGACAGGTAGTAGCGCCGTTCGGAGCTGGTGCTGGCGTTGCGTTCGACCTCGGCCTCGACGACGGCGATGGCCCGCAGGCCCGGGAACCGCGGCTCACCCGGGAACCGGCGGGCGGTAGTGAGCCAGTCCACGTCGTGGCTGACCCAATGGCGGCGGACCTCGATGCGGCCGTGGTCGCCGTCGGTCGTCTCGAACCGGCTGTGGACCTTGCCCGCGGGATCATCGAGGTAGCGCCTGATCTCGTCATGCAGGCTGGACTGGTTGCCCTTGAGCGCCAGCAGGTAGTCGCCGCCGCGGTCGAGGACGGCCTGGGCGATCTTGGTTTGCGTGCCCATGGCGTCGATGGTGACAAGCGCCCCGGTCAGCGCCAGGCGTTCAAGCAGAAGCGGGATGGCGGTGATCTCGTTGGACTTGGCCTCGCACGCCTGTTGGCCGAGCACGAGGCGCTGGCTGCTGGCCCATGCTGACACCATGTGGAGTGGCCCGCGATCCTTGGCACGGTCGTGGGTGCGGCGTGAGGTCTTGCCGTCGATGGCGACGATTTCGGGTGCAGTGGACGGGGCCGGGGCCGGGTCGCGGAGAGTTTCGACCCAGGCGGTGAAGCACTCGGCAAAGAGCGCGCCGTCGAGAGCGTTGATGACGTCGTTGAGGGTGTCGTGGCTGGGCACACCAGCCTTGAACGGCAGCAGGCGGCGCAGGAACTCCTGATGCGTCTGGCCCCAGCGCCTGATTTCAACGAAGTCTTCCGCGCCGGCCAGCGTGGCGCAGAGCACGACCAGCAGAACCTCGGGCAACGGAAACAGCACCTTCCAGGACTGACGCGGATCCTCCAGCACCGCGAAGTGGTCGATCAGCGATGGGCCGGGCATCGGGAAACCTCCTCAACGAGAGGTTTCCCATGAATCAGACTTCAGGCCGCGCCGGAATCCCAGTACGGTTCAAGCGATTGCCCTGGTCGAAGAGATGGCGCGGTGGCTGGAGCGGGCGGACCCGCCGCGCAGCGGGCGGGCAACGCCCGTGTTGCTGGTGATCAGCGCGATCGCCTGGCATTTGCGCGTTGGTGGGCCCTGGCGCGCACTGCCCGGCGACTTTCCAGCGTGGCGCACCGTGTATGGCTGGTTCCGCCGATGGCTGGAGTTGGGGCTGTTCGACCGCTTGTTGTGCGACGTGGCCCGCCTACGGCGTCGTGCTGCGGGCCGTAAGCCCGAGCCCAGCCTGGGCATCATCGACACGCAATCGGTGAAATGCATCCCGGTCCGCGGCCCGCGCGGGTATGACGCCGCCAAGAAGGTGCTGGGGCGCAAGCGCGTGGCCCTGGTCGATGCCGACGGCGCCTGGCTTGCCGTCGCCGTCGTGCCCGCCTCCACACAGGAGCGCGACACGCTTCCCGCACTCGACGACGGCAAGGCAGAATGGCCCAGCCTGCGCGAGGCGATCCTCGACGGCGGCTTCGTCGCCAAGCGCTGCCAGGAATGGTCGAACCGGCACGGCATGCGCCACCACGTGGTCGAGCGCGGCCGGGACCAAAAAGGCTTTGTCGTGCTTGAGCGCCGCTGGGTCGTGGAACGCAGCTTCGGCTGGCTCGCGCACTGGGGTGGGCTGCTTCGTGATCGCGCCGGGTGCCTCGATGTCTCGGCCGCCCGCATCGCGTTCGCGGCCATCCTGTCCGGCGTCGAAGCCATGCTCAACCCCATGCCAATCCATGCCGCCGCAAGTTGAAATTACTCAAACAGGTTCTAAGCTCGACTTTGGCCATTTGAGGCGGCGTTGGGTGGCGGAGCGGTCTGGCCGTTGAAGCTGGCGTGTCCCCGCCAAGAGACCCGCCATGCCCTGCCTGCCATCCCGCTTCGCCGCGATCATCCTGAGCTTCGCGCCGCTGTTCTGCCAGCGCAGTTGGCGTCATGCCGAGGTGCTGCTGATCGGCGCCATCCTGGCGCCCGGCACGCGCACGGTCGCCAGCCTGTTGCGCATCTGCGGGCTCGCGGGCGAGCGGCGTTTCGTAAACTACCACCGGGTGCTGAACCGGGCAGCCTGGAGCCCGCGGGCCGCGTCGCAAGTGCTGCTGGACCTGCTGATCAAGACCTTCGCGCCGGACGGTCCCGTGGTGCTCGGCATCGACGACACCATCGAGCGCCGCCGTGGCAAGCGCATCGCCGCCAAGGGCATCTACCGTGACCCGGTCCGCTCCTCGCACGGGCACTTCGTCAAGGCGTCCGGCTTGCGCTGGCTCAGCCTGATGCTGCTGGTGCCGATCCCCTGGGCCGAGCGCATCTGGGCGCTGCCGTTCCTGACGGCTCTCGCCCCGTCCGAGCGTTACAGCCGCGAGCACGGCAGACGGCACAAGAAGCTGACCGACTGGGGGCGGCAGGTGATCCTGCAAGCCCGTCGCTGGCTGCCCGGACGCGACCTGGTGCTGGTGGCCGACAGCAGCTTCGCCGCCCTGGAACTCCTGACCGCGCTGGGCCGCCGCGGCGTAGTCTGCGTCACCCGCCTGCGCCTCGATGCCGCCCTCTACTCCCCGGCGCCACCTCGTCTCCCCGGGACGATCGGGCGACCCCGGGTCAAGGGCGCGCGCCTGCCGAACCTGTCCACGGTGCTGGCCGACGCGGGTACGACCTGGCAGCGCGTCACGGTGCCGGGCTGGTATGGCCAGGGCGAGCGCATCGTTGATCTCTGTTCCGGCACCGCCGTGTGGCACCATGCCGGGCTGCCCGTCGTGCCGATCCGCTGGACACTGGTGCGCGACCCGCTCGGCCGCTTCGCCCCGCAAGCCCTGCTCTGCACCGACCCCGATCAGAAACCGGAGCAGGTCCTGCGCTGGTTCGTCCAGCGCTGGCAGCTGGAAGCCACGTTCCAGGAAACCCGGGCGCATCTAGGGGTCGAAACACAGCGACAGTGGTCCGACCTGGCCATCGCGCGCACCACCCCCTGCCTGCTCGGGTTGTTTTCCCTCGTCACCCTGCTTGCCGCGCAGCTCAGCCCGAGGGCATGCGGGGCTGTCATGACTACGGCTTGGTATCGCAAGCGCCGTCCAACCTTCAGCGACACGCTGGCCGCCGTGCGTCGCCATGTCTGGCACGAACAGGGTTTCACCATGTCCCGCCTCGCAGGCAACGTGCGGAAACTCCGACCAGCGCTCCGCGAAGGTATCACCTACGCGCTCTGCCATGCCGCTTGATGGCCAAAGTCGAGCTAAGAGCCACGGAAACACCAAACGCACCACCCTACCGCCGCTGCTGAATGCGACGCTGCGGAGCGCCGACATCACCTACGTCGGCACGGACGGCAAGCCGTTCCCCACCCATATCGAAACGCTGCAACTCCGCACCCCGAACCCGGCCAACCCGGTCGAGCTCGTGGCTCAGGGCATGATGGACACTGTGCCGCTCACCTTCAAAGCGGTGCTGCAGTCGTTCAACGACCTGCAGGACTTTACCAAGCCGTTCAGCGGCAAAGTGGTCCTTTCGTCGGAGCGCAACTCGTTCACCTACGACGGAACGGCCACAGATCCGCTGAACTTGGCTGGCTTGAACGGCACGGTCGACCTCGATGCTCCGGCCTTGTCTGGCCTTGCCAACGCGTTCGGCATGGCCCTTCCGTCGGATTTGTCCCTGTCCTTGGCCGGCCACCTCGCGTTGCAGAACAGCGACTGGCATCTCAGCGATCTGCACGGGACGCTTCAGCACTCGTCGTTTAGCGGCAGCGCCGACTACCTCGAGGGCGCTCCAGCCACGCTGACGTCGTCCATTCGCTTCGGCACGCTCGACCTCGGCGCGATTGCCGGCCAGCGCGGCTCCGGCGGCTCGGGCGCTTCCGCCAAGCTGCCGAGCATCCCGGCCCATCCGAGCGTCTTGCTCGACCTACAGCTCAATGCGAAGTCGGTCACGTATTCCGGCATGACGGTCAGCGACCTTGACACCTACCTTATCACGAAACCCGGGCGGGCGATGCTGGAGCAAGCGCAGTTCGGCATCGCCGGCGGCCGGGTCTCCGCCTCGGGAGCAGCCGAGGCCGGGCCGGGCGGCCCCCACCTGACCGGCTCGGCCACCGTCAGCGGCCTTGATGTCGGACGAACGTTCCAAGCCGCCGGATCATCGTCGCCGCCATTGAGCGGTTCCTTGGACGGGCAGATGCAGTTCGATCTGACGGGATCGACGCTATCGGACGCGCTGGGCCATGGCCGGATTACGGCGGCGGCCTCGATGGCGGGCGGCACGATCTCGCGCGAGCTGGTTCGCAAAGCGAAGGCCAACATCCGGGCGTTATGGACCGACGGTGAAGCGACCACGCCCCTGAACTGCCTGCTCGCCGCCGCCGATATCCACGACGGATCTGGTATTGTGCATCCGGTGCAGGTCGAGATGCCCATCGGCACCTTGGCCGCTTGGGGGCGCTTGAACTTGGTGGCGCGTACCATCGACATGATCTTGCAGAGCCGGGGCGAGACGACCGAGGGGATGGCACTCGACGTGCCGATCCACATCACGGGAGCGCTGACCACTCCCGACATTCAGCCCGGCATGAGCTTATCGGAAGACGCGTCGCGGCCCAACGGGTCCGAGCCGTGGCCATCCGAAATCGACAGCGTTATCCAGAGCAGTACCTGCAATCCCTGGTGACTGTATAAGCGTCGGGCGTGATGCGAGGCGTTGTTGAACAGAACCAAGCACAAACTTGTTTCCGTTCAAAGATCGTTTCAAGCAACCGGTTTAAGTCTCTTGTTCTGTAAAGGTATTTTCTGATTGTCTCATCGACATGATTGCGGTCTTGATCTCAATGACTGCTGGCGTTCCAAGGATATGACGCAGGGAAACGTCAGGTCATGAGGTGTTTCTTCCTGGCTCTCGCCCTATTTGCACTCTTGGTTGCACCCGGTTCGGCCATCGCTGCTAACGGCCCGGACACCCCGGCGCAATCGGCGGCTCCGGCGATCGCCACCAAGGCCGAGGCGTCTGAGGACGCGGACATTGCTACCAGAATCCGCAGCATCTTCAGCCAGATCGCAGCTCTTCACGACGTCAGCGTTCAGGTCTCGGCTGGCGTGGTGACGCTGACCGGGACGGTGCCGGCGGCTGACGACAAAGGCCGGGCGGAGGCGCTCGCGTCCCGCGTAACGAGCGTGGTTACGGTGCAGAACAACATCGTTCGCAACCTCGACGTAGGCACCAAGGTCGCTCCGGCCATCGGCCAGTTCGGCGACGAGGTGCGCGGCTTCATCCGGGCGCTGCCGTTGTTCGGCGTAGCCATCGGAGCCGGGCTGCTGGTCATGTTGCTGGGCTATGGGCTCGCGTCTCGTACGCGCATCTGGCGCTGGATCGCTCCCAACGTATTCCTGGCCGAACTTCTCGCGACATCGGTTCGCATCACGTTCGTGGTTCTGGGCTTGATCGCGGCTTTCGAGGTCCTCGGCGCCACCGCGCTGCTCGGTGGGCTCCTTGGGGGAGCGGGCGTGGTCGGCATCGCGCTCGGCTTCGCCGTGCGGGACACGGTGACGAACTACGTTGCCAGCATCATGCTGAGCTTGCGCCAGCCATTCCGCGCCAACGACCACGTGGTGATTGAGTCGCATGAAGGCCGGGTCGTGCGGCTGACATCGCGCGCGACGATCCTGCTGACGCTTGATGGAAATCACGTGCAGATCCCGAACGCGACGGTGTTCAACGCCAGCATCTTGAACTACAGCCGCAACCCGCAGCGGCGGTTCGAATTCGACCTCGGTATCGACGCCAACGACAACCCGGTGGACGGCATGGACGTCGGTCTATCAGCCGTGAATACGCTGGCGTTCGTCCTTGGCACGCCGAAGGCCAGCGCGGTGATCAAGGATGTCGGCGACTCCAACATCCTGCTTCGGTTCTACGGGTGGGTCGATCAGACCAAGACGGATTTCCTCAAAGGACGCAGCCTTGCGATCCAGGCGGCAAAAGCCGCCCTCGAAAGTTCAGGATTTGCACTTCCCGAACCGATTTACCGGCTTCGCTTCGACGACGCCGGGCCGCTGCCGGTCCAACGCATGAAGCCCACCGCAGAACGGGCGACGCCCAAGCCGGCGCGGCCATCCTCGTCATCGCCCGTTGGCTCCGATACGGCCCCCGACACCCATGTGGAAACGCTGGTGAACAAGGAGCGGGCGTCGGGAATGAAGGATGACCTGTTGAGTGATCACCGCGCTGTGGAATAGGAGGTCTTGTCTGGGACATTTTGGCAGCGTGTCATTCGTAAGGGGACTGTCGCAAGATTGGGGGGGTAAGGAGGTAAGTTGGATAGTTCCGCGTCTGTTCTCTAACGGCGTTGATGGGGCGTTCACACCATCAGTACACCGTACCGCTCAGACGCATGGGCCAATGACGAGGAGGGAAGCCTTAATACCTCGATCTTCACTCAGATGAAGTGGTTGACCTCGGTTTCAGAGTGACACCAAGGAACAATAAACGATCTGTTTTTCCCTAGGCCGGCAAAGTTAGCTGTTTTTGATGTTCTGCGTTGTGATGCTCATGAGATGCGGGAGGTTGGGGATGGGCAGGATAATGGCGCGGTCGCAGCCTGACCGGGAGCGGGTTTTGGTTCCGGCCCGTCGGCTTTGTCCGGCATGCGGCGCGGTGGCGCGGATCCGCTACGAGAACCGCCGCACGCTGGTGACGCTCTCCGGCTTGGTGCGGCTTCGGCTGAAGGTGCGTCGCTGCGAGCACGATGGCTGTGCCCGTCAGCATGTCGCCTACCGGCCGGAGGCGGAGGGCGCAATCGCTCTGGCTCAACATGAATTTGGCTTGGACGTGATTGCGCTCGTGGGCACGCTGCGCCATCGCGACCACCGCAGCGTGCCCGAAATCCACGCGGTTCTTCGCGAGCGCGGGGTCGAGGTCGCCGAACGCGGTGTCACCAACCTGCTGGACCGCTACGACGAGTTGCTGGCGACGTCGCTGACCAGCAGCGGTCGGCTGCGCACGGTGCTGGCCAAGCAGGGCCGGGCCATCCTAGCGCTGGACGGCATGCAGCCCGATGTCGGCCACGAGGTGCTTTGGGTGATACGCGACTGCCTGTCGGGCGAGGTGCTGTTGGCGCGCAGCTTGTTGTCCGGCACGGCCAACGATCTCGCGCCGTTGCTCCGCGAAGTGACGGACGGCATCGGCGTGCCGGTCGAAGGCGTGGTCGAGCTGTGGCCAGACCTCGATCCGGCGCGCCGTCGCGGCCGCACTGCCTGGCGTGCCGCACCAGCTCTGCCAGTTCCACTTCCTTCGTGAGGCAGCGAACCCGGTTTACGAGGCGGACCGCCACGCTAAGCTCGACTTTGGCCATTTGAGGCGGCGTTGGGTGGCGGAGCGGTCTGGCCGTTGAAGCTGGCGTGTCCCCGCCAAGAGACCCGCCATGCCCTGCCTGCCATCCCGCTTCGCCGCGATCATCCTGAGCTTCGCGCCGCTGTTCTGCCAGCGCAGTTGGCGTCATGCCGAGGTGCTGCTGATCGGCGCCATCCTGGCGCCCGGCACGCGCACGGTCGCCAGCCTGTTGCGCATCTGCGGGCTCGCGGGCGAGCGGCGTTTCGTAAACTACCACCGGGTGCTGAACCGGGCAGCCTGGAGCCCGCGGGCCGCGTCGCAAGTGCTGCTGGACCTGCTGATCAAGACCTTCGCGCCGGACGGTCCCGTGGTGCTCGGCATCGACGACACCATCGAGCGCCGCCGTGGCAAGCGCATCGCCGCCAAGGGCATCTACCGTGACCCGGTCCGCTCCTCGCACGGGCACTTCGTCAAGGCGTCCGGCTTGCGCTGGCTCAGCCTGATGCTGCTGGTGCCGATCCCCTGGGCCGAGCGCATCTGGGCGCTGCCGTTCCTGACGGCTCTCGCCCCGTCCGAGCGTTACAGCCGCGAGCACGGCAGACGGCACAAGAAGCTGACCGACTGGGGGCGGCAGGTGATCCTGCAAGCCCGTCGCTGGCTGCCCGGACGCGACCTGGTGCTGGTGGCCGACAGCAGCTTCGCCGCCCTGGAACTCCTGACCGCGCTGGGCCGCCGCGGCGTAGTCTGCGTCACCCGCCTGCGCCTCGATGCCGCCCTCTACTCCCCGGCGCCACCTCGTCTCCCCGGGACGATCGGGCGACCCCGGGTCAAGGGCGCGCGCCTGCCGAACCTGTCCACGGTGCTGGCCGACGCGGGTACGACCTGGCAGCGCGTCACGGTGCCGGGCTGGTATGGCCAGGGCGAGCGCATCGTTGATCTCTGTTCCGGCACCGCCGTGTGGCACCATGCCGGGCTGCCCGTCGTGCCGATCCGCTGGACACTGGTGCGCGACCCGCTCGGCCGCTTCGCCCCGCAAGCCCTGCTCTGCACCGACCCCGATCAGAAACCGGAGCAGGTCCTGCGCTGGTTCGTCCAGCGCTGGCAGCTGGAAGCCACGTTCCAGGAAACCCGGGCGCATCTAGGGGTCGAAACACAGCGACAGTGGTCCGACCTGGCCATCGCGCGCACCACCCCCTGCCTGCTCGGGTTGTTTTCCCTCGTCACCCTGCTTGCCGCGCAGCTCAGCCCGAGGGCATGCGGGGCTGTCATGACTACGGCTTGGTATCGCAAGCGCCGTCCAACCTTCAGCGACACGCTGGCCGCCGTGCGTCGCCATGTCTGGCACGAACAGGGTTTCACCATGTCCCGCCTCGCAGGCAACGTGCGGAAACTCCGACCAGCGCTCCGCGAAGGTATCACCTACGCGCTCTGCCATGCCGCTTGATGGCCAAAGTCGAGCTAAGCGTTACACATTTAACCATGACAGTGACCCTGATCGGCTACGCCCGTTGTTCCACCGACAAGCAGGACCTCGCCGCCCAAAAAGCCGTCCTCGGACAGCTCGGCGTTGCCGCCGACCGCATCTACACCGATCACGGCTTGACCGGTACCAACCGGTCCCGGCCCGGCCTCGACCAGGTGCTGGCCGCCGTCCGCACCGGCGACACGCTCGTAGTGCCCAAGCTCGACCGGCTGGCGCGCTCGGTCCCAGACGCCCGGTTCATCGCGGACGCCCTCGTCGCGCGCGGCGTCAGGCTCGCGTTGGGGTCGAGCGTCTATGACCCGGTCGATCCGATAGGGAAGATGTTCTTCAACATTCTCGCCACCTTCGCCGAGTTCGAGGCCGACCTGATCCGGCTGCGTACCCGTGAGGGCATGGCGATCGCCCGGTCAAGGGGCAAGCTGCGCGGCAAGCAGCCCAAGCTATCCGACAAGCAGCAAAAGGAACTGCGGCGCATGCACGACACTGGCGACTACTCAATCACCGACCTTGCCGAGCTTTTCTCCATCTCACGGCCGACCGTCTATCGCACGCTTGCTCGACAGGTCGGCGGCGCAGTTGCGAAAGCAGCGTGAGATTCCGGAATCGACTCAAAGTAGTCATCAGCCTGTGACCTAAGAATCCTGAGACTAGCCGTTCATTCACCTTCGGCTCGGTTACGTGGCTCGGCGACCCTGCCATGCAGCTAGGCCGCCCCGCCGCCCTGTGTCAGCCGGAGCCAGTTCTCATTGGCGAAGGCCGCCTTGTCAGCCTCATCCAGCCCGCATTGCGCCAGGAACTGACGTGCGTCCCCGCCCGGGCGGTATTGGTAGGGAAAATCGGTAGAGAACAGCAGCCGATCCGCCCCGACGATGGCGGCCGCTCGCGCCAGATAGCCGGGCAGAAACATGCCGCTGGCGGTGACGTACAGGTTGCGGCGCAGGTAGGTCCCGACCGGCTGCTCCAGCCCCGACACGCGGTCCAACGCCGAAAGGCGTTCGGCATAGAACAGCACGACCTCTCCCCAGTGACCGAGGATCACCTGGAGGCCGGGCAGGCGATCGAACGTGCCCGCAAGCACGAGGCGGACAAACTGGATGCCGGCATCGTAGTGCCAGCCAAGGCCGTACATGGCGAGCGCGGCGTCGACCTCCGGCGTGAAGCCTGAATAGTAAGCGGACCGTACTGCCATGGCGGGCGTGCGGGGATGGAGCAGGATCGGTACCTTAAGCGCCGCCGCGCTCTTGAGGATGGAGAAGAACTCCGAATGATCGAGGTTTCGATCACCGACCCGGCCGCACAGCATGGTTCCTTTGAAGCCGAGCGTCTGGACACAGCGTTCCAGTTCCAGCGCCGCCTCATCCGGCATCGCCACCGGCAGCGTGGCCAGCGCTTGGAAGCGGTCGGGCCGTCGAACGATGGCTTCTGCCACGGCATCGTTGGCACGGCGCGCCAAATCGACGCTTTCCGGCCCTAGATCGTGCAACACAGGCGTGGTCAGCGACAGGACCTGAACGTCAAGGCCGGTCTCGTCCATTAGAGCGATTCGCTCGTCAGCGAGGTCGAGCAGGCGCCGCTCGACCTCGCCGGAGTGGAGAGCAACGCTGGGGTCCGTCACTGCCAGCCCGATCGCCTTCCAGGCGTCGCGCACGTCCGCCGTCAGATAATGTTCCTCGATGCCAATCAGCTTCATGCGCGTCTTCCCGATCCCTCCTGTTGCCCCTTGTAGGATCACCACGGCACGGTTTTGCCATGCCGGTCGATGAAGCGCAGACCCGGCGTGCCCTGCTGCGCGACAAGCGTATCAACCAACTGCGGGATGGTTTCCTCAATGCTGAAGGTCGCTTCCGGCCCACCCAGCTCCGTGCGTATCCAGCCCGGTGCCATCAACACCATCGCCCGCTGATCGTCCGCGTGGCGGGCGGCATAGCTTCGCATGTACTGGTTGAGTGCGGCTTTGCTGCCCCGGTAGACCTCGTGGCCGCCCTTGACGTTGTTGCCGATGCTACCCTGACCCGACGACATGACACCGATCAGGCCAGTTGGGCGCACCAGGTCTTGCAAGCCTTCGACGGCGCGCATCACGCCGAGCGCGTTGGTGAGCATCACGCGTACGAACTCGTCGGTTGAAGTCTCCGCAATGGTCTCGGTCTGATTGTGGTTGGCGGTGCCGGCGTTGACGAACAGCATGTCGAATGCGCTGCCCAATAGCCGTTTGCGCAAGCCCGCGATCTGATTGGGCTCGGTGATGTCGAGCGGCTCGATCGTGACCTGATCGGCATGCGCGTCAGCAAGATCGTGCAGTCCGGTCCGGCCGCCCTCGCGAAGCGTACTGGCGACGTGCCATCCCTTCTTAACGAACTCGTTCGCCATTGCCTGCCCAAGGCCGCGTGATGCGCCAACAAGCAGAACCGTCTTGGGGTGCGTGTCCGGGGAAGTGTTCATGCCATGACACCTTTCATCATGTTGCCTCCTCGAACGTGGGCGCAGCCTTTGGAATGCGTCAGACGCATGGGATGCAAGATATGATTGCGTCGGACGCTATGCCTGGCGTGAAGATGCGGCTACGATTCCCGTATGGCTACCATCGATCTGAACCTGCTCGCCGCGCTCGACGTGCTGCTCACCGAATGCAGCGTCACGGTTGCCGCCAGACGCCTCGGCCTCAGCGCTTCTGCGACGAGCCGAACACTGGCGCGGCTTCGATCCGCAACGGGCGATCCCCTGCTGGTTCAAGCCGGGCGTTCGCTCGTACCAACGTCGTATGCAGAGCAGTTGGCTGGCCGCGTTCACGCGCTCGCTCAGGAGGCGCGAGCGGTGCTTACGCCGGCCACGGACCCTATGGATCCAGCTTTGTTGGAACGGACGTTCACGATCCGCGCCAACGAAGGATTCGTGGCGCTGTTCGCCGCAGCGTTGGTCGGGGCAGTCACCGAGGCGGCACCTCGCGTTCGCCTTCGCTTCGCCCCCAAGCCCGACAAGGAGGCGACCCCGCTGCGGGAAGGAACGATCGACCTGGAAATCGGGACGGCGGGCGCCTCCGCACCCGAGGTTCGAAGCCAGCTTATCTTTCGCGATCGCTTCATCGGTGCGGCACGCCACCGTCATCCCTTGTTCAAAGGGCTAATAACGTCGCAACGCTATGCCGCTTGCAGGCACGTCGTCACATCGCGTCGGGGCGCGTCGAAGGGGCCGGTGGACGACGCCCTTCACGAACTCGGTTTGCGGCGTGAGATCGTTGCGATTGTGCCGAGCTTCCTCGATGCGCTGAACATCGCACGCCGTTCGGACCTGATCGCACTCGTGCCGCGCTCCTGCATTCGAGACGGGGAGGTGGCAGCACAGGGTCTCGAAGGGTTCGACCTGCCCGTGTCGACGCCGGAACTGGCGATCAGCGTCATGTGGCACCCGCGTCTCGACGCCGATCTGGCTCACCGCTGGCTGCGCCAGAAAGTCATGGCGGCCTGCTGGGCAGCTTTTTGAAAACGGCCGAGCACAAATCCGTGGCGGCAGGGCAGCGTTTCAGGTGCATACCTGCAACCGCAAATGTCCGCTGCGGCATTGCTGCGCCGAATAACGCTGGAAGAAACCCGCCACTTATCTCTGAAGGCCACACCGTCTTCCCGTCCGGCAATCATCTTGTCCGGTTTCCCGTGCGAACACCAGGGTTGGCGGACACGTTGGGGGTGGACTGAACCCCTAAAGTGAGACAGGTAAACTCGGACAGCTCCTAACGAGGAGAACGTATCGATGTCCCCGAGCGAGTCTGGGCGTCACAGCCGGGAGTTCATGCTGAAGGCTGTTGAACGGTTGGAGGCTGGCGAGCGCGCAAGCGCCCTTGCCATTGAGCTGAACCTTCAGCGAACGATCATCTATCACTGGCGTGACCGGTTCCGCGCGAACGGCGCGGAGGCGCTGACGAGCAAGCGCGGGCGCCCGCGCACGCCAGAGGTCCTTGCGGCGGTGGGCGTGCGCGCGTCGTGGGCCAGGGCGGACGGCTTGGCACAGGCGCGGGCTCAGATCGCCGAGCTGGAGCGCAAGGTTGGCCAGCAGCAGCTGGAACTGGATTTTTTCAGGGGCGCCTTGCAGCACATAGAGGGTTCACGCCGGCCGAGCGACAGGCCTGGCGTGACAGCGTCTTCGCCCATATCCAGGCAGTGACGCGCTCGCAAGGCGAAACGCCGGGAGCACGGCTCTCGGTGGAAAGGATGTGCACGTTGGCCGGCGTCAGCCGGGCGGCCTATTACCGGGGTTGGGCCTGTAGTGATCCGCTGCGCGAGGAAACGGCATTGCGCGATGTCATCCAGCGCCTGGCGCTGGCCAACCGCCACTACGGCTACCGCCGGATCGGCGCGTTGCTGCGGCGCGAGGGCTGGTGCGTGAACCACAAGCGTGTGGTCCGGATCATGCGCGAGGACAACCTGCTGTGCCTGAAGAAGCCGCTGTTCAGGCCGCCAACAACAGACTCGCGTCACGGCTGGCGGGTGTGGCCGAACCTGGCACGCCATCTCCAGCCCATGGCGACCAACCAGCTGTGGGTGGCAGACTTGACCTATGCGCGATTGGCCGAGGCCTTCATCTACCTGGCCGTCGTGCTGGACGCGTTCAGCCGCAAGGTCGTCGGCTGGGCAATGGCTGATCACCTGAGGGCGAGCCTGGCCCTGGATGCGCTCGAGATGGCGTTGAGCAGCCGCGAGGTGATCGCCGGCGGCCTGGTTCACCATGCCGACCGCGGCGTGCAATACGCCTGCGGCGACTACATTGCCCGCCTTGAGGCCGCCGGCATCCAGCCCAGCATGAGCCGGGCCGGCTGTCCCTACGACAACGCTATGGCCGAGAGCTTCATGAAGACGCTCAAGCACGAGGAGGTCGATGCCAGCGCTTATCGTGACCTCGCCCATGCCAGGGACGCCATCGGGGAGTTCATCGAGACCGCCTACAATCGCCAAAGGCTTCACTCGGCTCTTGCCTACTTGTCGCCAATGGAGTTCGAATCGTTCCAGCCCCGGGCTGCTGCGCAGCAGCCCGGGGCTGGAACGCAACCGAGTTGTCCGTGATTTGCTGTCTCAGCAAAGGGGTTCAGTCCAGGGGGGGGTGGCCGCTCAACGGTGGTTAGACGGACACCTCAGCGTAACCCTGAACACCGCAGGGTTGTCCGGACCCGGCCTCAAGCCGTAGTCACGTATGTGGGAAGCCGAAGATAGCCGTCGATCAGCGTCTTGGGGCCGCTCTTTCGCCCGCCTGCGCTGCCTGAATCGCGGTTCGCACCCGTCAGGGGAGTCGGTTCGACGGCGGTAGCCGGCGCAGCAGGGTCAGGAACGCGGCGAACACCGGACGCAGATGCCGGCGCGACGGGTAGTAGAGGAAGAAACCGGGAAACGGGACCGTCCACTCGGCGAGCAGTCGGATCAAGGCGCCGCGGCCGACGTGCGACGCCACTTCATGCTCCAGAAGATGCGCGACGCCGAGGCCTTCGAGCGCGCAATCCAGCATCAGCCCGGGATCGTTGAAGGTCAGCGGCCCCGGCACGCGCACCTCGAACGGCTTGCCGTCCCGCTCGAACTCCCAGGCGTAGATCGTGCCGGCTGCCGCCAGCCGGTAGTTGATGCAGCGATGCCCCGTGAGATCGCGTGGCTCCTCGGGTGTGCCGTGCCGGGCCAGGTAGTTCGGGGACGCCACCACGGCCATGCGCAGGTTCGGCCCGACCTTCGCTGCGACCATGTCCTGCTCGACCTTCTCGCCGAGCCTGATGCCGGCGTCGAACCCATCGGCGACAATGTCGCGGAACCCGTACTCGACCAGCACCTCGACCACCGCGCCGGGGTGGGCGGCCGTGAAGGCCGGGAGCACCGGGCGTATCACGGCGTCGCAGGCCTGGCGGGTGGCGGTAAGCCGCAGCGTGCCCCCCACGCTGCCCCGTTCCCGGTGGAGGTCGTCCAACGCCCCGTCGATGCTCCGAAGCGCCGGGTCCAGCGTCGCGAGCAGCGCCTCGCCCGCCTCGCTGGCCGAGACGCTGCGGCTGTTGCGTTGCAGGAGGCGGGCGCCGAGCCGGGCTTCCAGCCGCTTGATCGTGTGGCTGAGGTTGGAGGTCGAGGTGTCGAGGGCGGCCGCGGCGCGCGTAAAGCTGCGCAGCTGCGCGACGCAGGCAAAGGCCGCCAGGTCGTCCAGGCTTGCCCGCGCCATCATCTCATCCCGTTCAACGGTTCATCCAATATGGCGCGGCTTATCGGACGTTCGCAGTCGCGCCAACTGTGGCCTACGGACATGGATCGAAAGGCCGAACGATGATCGACAAGAATGCAGTCTGGCTCATCACTGGATGCTCGAAGGGCTTGGGTCAGGCACTTGCCCAGCAGGCTCTAGCGTCCGGCTACCGGGTCGTCGCGACTGCGCGGCGATTGTCAGATCTGGACGACTTGGTCGGAACGCACGGGGACGCCCTGCTCGCTGTCGAGCTTGATGTCACGCAGCCCGACCAAGTCAAGGCGGCGGTGGCCGAGGCGGAGGAGCGCTTCGGCCGCGTCGACGTGCTCGTCAACAATGCGGGCTATGGCTATTTCGCAGCCATCGAGGAGGGCGAGGACGCGGCGGTCCGCGCGATGTTCGAGACCGACGTGTTCGGTCCCGTGAGCCTCATCAAGGCCGCGCTTCCCGGCATGCGCGCCCGCCGTGGGGGCCACATCATCAACATCAGCTCGGTCGGCGGCTACGTCACCTTCCCGGCGGTCGGGTACTACCACATGGCCAAGTTCGCGCTCGAAGGATTGTCGGATACGCTGGCCAAGGAGCTTGCGCCCTTCGGCATCGGCGTCACCGTCGTGGCGCCGGGCGCGTTCCGGACCGACTTCCGCGGGCCGTCCGGCAAGCAGTCCGCGATCCGCATCGACGACTATGCCGAAACCGCTGGAGTTGCCCGCGACAAGGTGCTCGCCGGCCATGGCACACAACGGGGGGACCCGATGCGGGGCGCGCAGGCGATCATCACCGCCGTGGAAGCGGACCAGCCACCCGTTCACCTTATCATCGGCAGCGACGGCCTCGACCAGGTCCGGCAGCAGATCACCGAACTGCAGCGTGGCTTCGATACCTGGGAGGAGCTGACCCGCAGCACGGATTTCCGGTAGCCTGGGCAGGCACGGTTCGGGGCCAGGGCCTGCGCGGCGCCAGCGCCGAGCCGCCCGCCTCCGCTATCGGCCCGGCTCAGGGTCCGCTGTTCGCGGACGTCCGTCCGGTGCAAGTCAGAAACAGACCGCTATGTTACGGCCCAGAAGCGCCCGCTCCACCGCGGCCTTCGTATGGATGGCGGTCGTGTCGAACAGCGGCACCGGGCTGTCCTCGGGACGGACCAAGAGCATGATCTCCGTGCAGCCCAGGATGACCGCCTCCGCGCCGCGCTCGATCAGGCGGGCGATCACGCCCCGGTAGGCGTCTCGGGACGCCGGCTCGACCCGGCCCTGCACCAACTCGTCATAGATCACGCGGTGAACCACGGCGCGGTCTTCGTCACCCGGCACCAGCACGTCCAGGCCGAAGCGGTCCGCGAGGCGGCCCTTGTAGAACGCCTGCTCCATCGTGAACGCCGTTCCCAGCAGGCCGACGCGGGACAGCCTGGCCGCCTTGATGCGTTCGGCCGTGGGGTCGGCGATGTGCAACAGCGGGATGCCGATGGCGGCCTGCACCTGGTCGGCCATGCGGTGCATGGTGTTCGTGCAGATCAGGGCGAAGTCGGCCCCGCCCCGCTCCAGACGTTGCGCCGCGTCCACCAGCAGGGCTGCCGCCTCGTTCCAGCGCCCGGCGTGCTGCAACGCCTCGATCTCGCCGAAGTCGAAGGACCACATCAGCACGCGCGCCGAATGCACGCCGCCCAGGCGGGCGCGCACCGCCTGGTTGATGATCCGGTAGTACTCGGCCGAGCTTTCCCAGCTCATGCCGCCGATCAAGCCGATCACCTGCTGCTGCACGCTTGTTCCCTTCGCCTGGTTCGTAACTGCGCCCGTCCCGGACGGCCACTCCGACCCGCTGCTTGGAGGAGCAGGTCCGTCCAGGAACTCCTAAGCAACCCTAACATGGGTCATGGCCGTTCACGCTGCACGCCGATGCCGCACCAGCCCGTCACGGATGTGCTGGGCCAGCTTCGTGGCCGCTGCTCCGGCATGATGGCGGGGCAGGTGAAGATTAATGGCAAAGGCCGGCAGCTCCGGCAGGCCAAAGCTGGATGGCAGGATATCCAGGTCGGGCGGGATGGTGGAGGCCAGCCAGGCGGACACGGCCATGTCTGCCCGCACGGTCCCCAACGCCGCCTCCATGCCGCCGTTCTCGAACACGGCTCTCCATCCCACGCCATGCCCAGTCAAGGCTGCCTGGACTGCCGGACGGAACGCGCAAGTGTCGGCCACCATCGAAACCGGCAAGGGACGCTTCAGGTGCGCGGTCCCGGCCTTGGCTCCGACCCAGACAAGCCGCTCGATGCTGAGGCACTCGCCCGCGGACGGCCCGGCCGGTTCCTCGACCACGGCAAGGTCAACCCGTCCTATTGCCAGCGCCTTCACCAACTCCGGGGACGGCGTGCACACCAGGGACAGCTCCACCCGTGGGAAAGCATCCCCGTACGCCCTCATGCCTCCCCTCATTTCGCTTCAATGATGGAGACGGTCGGGGATCGCACGCCGGTTCGGGCTGGATTGCCTGACGCACGGGCGGTGACAAGCGGCTAAGCGGCCTTGCAAGCGGGGCCGGGACGCGGTTTCAGGCCCTGCAATCCGATGCATGGGGCTGGACGATGCCGACCAAGAAGCCACTCTCGTTCGAGGGCGTCCACTGCTTTCTCAAGACGCTGTTCGCGGACGACCTGCATGCCAAGCGCGTGCTTTCGCTGGCAGGAGCCACCATAGGGGTGATCGAGTCTGCGTCTCTCGCGGTCGCCATGATCGGCCAGGGCCTGGCACTGGCCCGCGGACGCCTGACCAAGCATTCCATCAAGCAGGTGGACCGGCTGCTGTCCAACCCGGGCATCGACGTCGATGCCTTGCTGGTCCACTGGGTGCCCTACGTCGTGGGGAGCCGGTCCAGCATCACGGTTGCGATGGACTGGACCGACTTCGACGCCGACGGCCAGGCGACGATCATGCTGTCGCTGCTGTGCCGCCACGGGCGGGCGACGCCGCTGGTGTGGCTGACGGTCGACACGGCCACGCTGAAGGACCGGCGCAACGATCACGAGGATCGGGTGCTGATGCGCCTGGCCGAGGTGCTGCCCGCCGGTGTCCGCGTGCGCATCGTGGCCGACCGCGGCTTCGGCGACCAGAAGCTCTACCGGATGCTGACCGAGGAGCTGGAGTTCGACTTCGTCATCCGGTTCCGGGGCAACATCAAGGTGACCGCCGCCGACGGCGAGGCACGGCCGGCGGCCGGGTGGGTCGGAGCAGGCGGACGCGCGCGCGTGCTGCGCGGCGCCACGGTCACCGCCGCAGGCTGTCCGGTTGCCACCGTGGTGTGCGTGCAAGCGAAGGACATGAAGCAGCCCTGGTGCCTGGCCGCCAGCGTCACTAACGAAACTTCACGGGAGCTGATCAACCTATACGGCAAACGTTGGGGCATCGAGGGCGCGTTCCGCGACGCCAAGGACCTGCGCTTCGGCATGGGCATGGGCGCGGTGCACGTCAGCACCCCCGACCGGCGCGACCGCCTGTGGCTGGTCAACGCGTTCGCGGTCGTGCTGCTGACCCTGCTCGGCACGGCAGGCGAGGCGCTCGGCTATGACCGGCACCTCAAGTCCAACACCAGCACGCGACGCACCCACTCGCTGTTCCGTCAGGGCAGCATGCTCTACGAACTCATCCCCACCATGCCAGACCATCGCCTACGGCCCTTGGCCGAACAGTTCGCCCAAATGCTGGGAGCACAACCGGTGTTCAGCGGAATGTTCGGTGCAATCTGAGAATGAGGGGAGTCTTGAGGGGTCGGCTGGCTCTTGCGGCGGGCAAGACCCTCGTCGTGATCGTGGATGGCCTCGACCACGTCTGGCGCGACACCGGGGAGAACCGCCAACTCGTCCACCTTTTCAACATTCTCCTACCACCCCCGCCCGGGGTTTCGGTCGTCGCCGGCACCCAGCCGGTGGAGGATAGCCATCTGCCCCCGCGATTGCTCGCTACCGAGCCGAGGGAGGGTTGGCTCACTCTGCCCCAGATGGGGCCGACTGCGGTACGCCGGTGGGTGGAGCACCAAGCCGATGCCGGGCGTCTGCTTCCCCCGGAGAACTGGGATCGCGCGGACGCCCTGACGGGGATCGCAGAGGCATTCGAAGAGATCACGGGCGGACATCCCCTGCACCTCGTCTACTCCTTCGAGGCGCTTGTGCAGCGTCATAGTCCCGTGTTCCCCCACGACGTGCGCTCCCTTCCGCTGTGTCCCGACGGCGACATCCGGCGCTACTACGGAAGCCTCTGGACCGGACTCGGCCCCGACGCGCGGGAGATGATCCACGTCATGGCAGTGGCGGGGTTCTCCTGGCCCCGAAACGGGGTGATCGAATGCCTCGGGGGCACGGCGTCCGTCCGCGCGTGGAGCGAGATCGCCCACCTCACGGCGACACGACGGACCGGCACTCAGCCCTTCCACGAAAGCCTAATCGCGTGGGTGCGGGCCCGCGCCGATCACGCCGAGGCCGAAGGCAGGCTCCTGCCCCGCATCGTCGCTTGGCTCAAGGGTCGGGATCCGGGGGACGCGTGGCGTTGGGGTTGGCTCTGGATCATGCAGGCGCGGCTTGGTGCACCCGAGGAACTCGTCGCCGGGCCTACGCGGGAGTGGGTCATGGACGCCCTCTGCCGGGCCCGCCCCGGGAAGGAGATCGAACGCGTTATCAATGCGGCGGAGCGAGCAGCATTCGGGAAGGGTGCCTACCCGCGGGTGGTCGAGCTGCGCTCCCTGCGGGTACGCCTGCTGAACGGAGGGAAGTTCCAGCTTCAGGAGTTCGCGCCGTTTCTCGAGACGGCGTTGCGCCTGTCCGGCGACCGCTGGTCCTGCTCCCAGGCGGTCGGCGACTTGCGAGCGGCAGAATCCCCGGAGCTGGTGGCCGTGGCGCGCATATTCCGGGGCGAGTAGAACGACGTCTGCGTCGCGATCTTCGACGAATTGAACGATCGCCTGCGGCATCAGGCCGAATTCGGTTCGGGACGCTCGGCACCGGACCAGGATCTTCCCAGGCTGGTCGCGATATCGGCTGCCAACATCACCGGCTTCGACGATTCTCGGGTCGTTCGCTACGTGCGAGCGGCCGGGGGTGCGGCAATCTTCCAGGCATTCGTCGACGAGCTGGTAGTCCAGAAGGATTTCGAGCGCTTGGTTCGGCTCGCGGGGGATCGGAATCTCAAAGGCTTCCGCCGGTCCATCATCCTGCTCGCCATCATTCGTCTCGGCATGGTCGAAGGGGTGGACCCTCGAACACGTCCGGATCTCGGCGTTGTATTCGACCACCCGCTCGGGACGTGCTGGTCGGTAGTGAAACGGACGGGCGTCCGACGCGTGCTGTCGGCGTCCGACCCACCCCGGCCCGACATGCGCGATCGCTTCCATTCCCGGAGCGGCATACCCGCATACCTTCATGCCCTGTTCTTCGGCATTGTTGCCACCGGCCTAATCTCGGCAGGCCCGTTCAGCCCTCGTCGCGAAGGTCCGCTGGAAGGGCGGGCGTGGCTCACCGGTGCCATCGCATGGCTCGAGGAGCAGGCGCTGGCTTCAGTCGAGGCGATTGGGAAAGGGAAGTGCCCGGGTCTCGAACCATTTCTCCGTGCAACGTTACGTGCAACGTTAGATGTGTTGCCTCCGCCACGGAATGCTCGCTTTGAGGAACGCCAGGACGAGAGCGTCTTTCGGCAGGCGGTCGCCGCCATCGGGGCGGATTTGGAACTTCTTCGGCACGCTGGAGGCTTGGCCCCGAGTGTCGGTGTCGCGCTGCTGGATTCCCCGGACGATCGTGCAACGGGGGCGAGAGCTGCAAGCCGATCTCTTTTCGCTAGAGGCATTCGCCTGTTCGCATCGGACATAGCTCGGCACGAGATAGAAAAGGACCTCGAGGCTCTCGACCGGAAGGTGACCCAGTTCGACGAGCGATCGACTGAATACCTCGACCTCGCCCGCTATGCGATCTTTCATGGGCTCGACGCCGAAGGGGCGAGAGCATTGCGGAGTGCGGCCGGGTGCGTACTCGGCTACGGCTACCGGAAGGATCCAGCCATTTTTGAGCTGCTCTACGCGATCGAGGCCTGCCTCCGTGCTAGACTAACGGAAGCCCGGGGATGGATCGCGGAGATCGCGCCATCGGTCATGGCGATCAGGACCTACACGGACGGCGACGAGACACGGCATACGCGGGGGCACTTCGCTGAACTCCTTGCCGAGCATCAGCCGGAGTGGCTCGTCTCCTTGTGCGAGGAGGAGGCGGCGCATGCAAGATGGAGCGATCTCGACGATTCACTCAAGAAGGCCCTTTGGGTGGTCCCGTCCGACTCGAAGGTCGCGTCGGCTCTCTTCGCGACATTGGTTTTTCGATCCGAGTTGAAGGCGCTGGAAGCCAGAGCTGAGAAGGGTGAGCCCGGTATCGGGGATGCTCTTTCGAGACAGTTGACGGTGACGGGCGGCATGCCCCTCGCGAGCTACAGAAGGGATGGGTACTCCGGAAGGTCGTCGGAGGATGCTCCCACGCTCAATCCCGAGGTCCCCTGGCTCGGCGAATACCCGCCGGACGCATTGGAGAGGTTTCTCGACGAGATCGACGGCTTCGGTTCCGACTACGATCGCCGGGATGCAGCCATCGGAGCCTGGTTAAGGCACTGGGAGCGCATGGGGAGGGGCAACGAGGCTGTTTCCACCCTGGTGGAACGGACCCGGCTCACGAGACACCGCTATCCCGCCGAAAGGGGGCTCGACGTCGCTTGCGACGTCGCTCTCCGCGTCTTCGGGAAGGAGGGCGCGTACCCCCTATTCGTGCATGCGCATATCTTGAGGCGCGGTTGGGGGACGTGGTGGTCAGGTCGGGAGGAGGCGTTGCGTCGCCTGCGGCGGGTGGCGGAGGTCTACCCGGAGCGCTGGGAGGACTTCATCCGACGAACCTCCGCGAGCGACGACAGCCGCCTGAATGATTGGCTCTCGATCGGCAGCGACCTGTGGGTCGAGTTCTTTCTCCTCGTCGGCCGGCCTGATCTCGCGGGGGCGCTCACCCGATCCATGCTAGACAGCCATCTCCGGGAACTGGCCAGCCAGCCGATCCCGGACGTCCCGTGGGTCGTCACGGCATGATGTCGGACGCCCTCGCGTTTCGCTTGCTCCTCACCCGCTTGGACGCTCCAGCCCGCTTGGTTCGGTTGCTCGCGGCACGTGAGATCGGTGCTCTCCTGGCTCGGGACGGCGATGGCGCACTGCGGTCCCTATATCTCGACTGGTTTTCCCGTCGTCCTCTGGAGTCTTGCTGCATCGATGCCGCTATCCCGATCGGCCTCTCAGGACCACGGCTCTGGACCGATCTGTCGACCTTCACACGGGCGGGACGGCCGTCGATCCTGCTCGACATGCTTGCCGGCGAAATATTCGGTCGCAGGCCCGCCTTCCGCCCCTGGCTAAACGCCCACAGTCGGGAGCCGCCGCGCGACTTCGAACCGCCCGAACACTTCGCGCTCTGGTCGTCGAGGCATCTGGCGCCAATCTACCTAAGGGTGCTCCGAGATGCCGATCACTGGACCTCGGAGCCGTTCCTCCTTCGTCAGTACGCGTGGGAATATGCTGAACTTAAACGTCGAACGGGCCTGCCGGACGCTGATTTCAGCTACTTCTTCGACAGCGACGATAAGCATCTTAGCCAGCACGAGAGCGCGACCTCCGCGCTCTACCTGTCTGCCTACCTGCGAGCGATCCACTTCGGCGTGGCGCTGCGCGACATGCCCCTGGCCCTCGCGGAACACGCGGCCAGTTTCGCGCGACCGGCGCACCTACGCCTTGCCTTGGTACGTCCTGGTATGCCCCCGGCCGGCTGGCCGTGCTTCGATGATGATCCGACGGCCGACGCTTGGCTCGACGCGATTGCGGCGGACGATCCAAGACAGCTACGGGATGACGACGACGAATGGATCGTCGCAGCCGCATCGGCCCTGGTTCACCAGTCGGACGACCGCTGGATCATGGCTGAAGTCAATTCGGCATGGACGGCCGGCCCCCTCCCGCAGGGCCCGGAGTTGCCGGCGGCATCGGGCTTGGAGGTAGGCGGAGATGGCGACGCATTGCTTCCCCAGCGTCTGCATTATCCAATCTCCCGGCACCAAGCGTCCTTCCGTTCATCCGAAGAGCTTTTGGTCACCAACGCCAGAGCCTACCCATTCCCGGGTCGGTGGCACCTAGACGTGATCGATCGCTGCGGCGTAGTTCCCGTCCTGCCCGTTCGCCACGAGCCCATTGAAGTGGAGTACGAGGCGGACGGGATCTGGTTCCGCCACGAAGGCCGTGCAATCGCCCGATGGATCCACTGGTATCATCGTTGGACGATGAGCCATCCCGAGGCGCGCACCTGTGCATCCGGGGCAGCGTTCCTCCTGTCCCGGCCGACCGTCGCCCGGATGGAAGCGGAAGCAGGTGTAGGCTTCCTGCGCGTCGTGACGGCGGCGAACCATCCCCGCGGCCATAAGGCCGGAGGATTTATCGCCCGCAGGGTTCGTTGTTCGTGGCCTGTGGCCTTCGGTCGACAGGGATGCTGATGCTCGACCCTCATACCTCGCTCGAAGACAAGCAGCCTTAGGAAGGCCCGCCCCCTAACGGCCGCTTTCCCAGACGTCCCACTCGAAAGCGGACCTGCTGCTTTCGGCCAGGCGCGGTCCGCAGCCTGTTTTCTACAAACGCCTGCTTTTAGGTGGGTGCGACGCGGCCTGACCGCGTCGCACTGTTCGCAGTTCAGGCGGGACGGTGGACTACGCAGAGCTTGTTGCCGTCAGGGTCGCGGAGGTAGGCGAGATAGACGCCGTTGGCGCGCAGGCCCGGCGCATCCTCGATGGCGGTGCCGCCGTTCTCGACTCCAGCCTTGTGCCAGGCGTCGCCCTCCGCGGTGCTCTCGACCTTAAAGCCGATCGTGCCGCCGTTCGCGCCGCATGCTGCGGCACCGTCGATCGGCTTGCTGAGCATCAGCCGCCCGCCGCGGTGCGCGTAAACCAGGCGGCCGGCCGGATCCATGTTCCCGGGACTGCCTCCCATGGCGCCGAGGGTAGCGTCGTAGAAGGCCTTGGATCGATCGAGGTCGTTGCTGCCGAGCATGATGTGGTTGAACATCGGTGCCTCCGTTGATAGCCGGTCCCGTGAGTGGTTCGGCTCCGCTACACCGGGCCGGCACAGTACGACAAGGGTGGGCAGTTAGCCGTCCGCATTGGCATGGCTGGGTGAGAGCTTCGGAGGCGAGTGCGGCAATGCCAACACGTACCGGCGCAAAGAACGGCCATAGAAACTGGCGGCTCGCAGGCAGTGATCAATGTCCGCTTCTCCCGCTCAGCTGTTCCGAAACGGACCGTCCGCTCGCGGCCAAAGCACCATGAGCCTGCCGCTCGTCCGCTCCGTCGCGTCAATGCGGTGCCGTCACCGGCGTCGTCGTCGGGCGCATCTCGTGTAGCATTGCGAGGAGGCGAATCGCCCTTGTCGCGGCAGGGCCACGGCGGGTGGCGCGGAACCGCTCTTCATCGGCCGACGGCAGCGCTGCATGGCGCCGGCTCTGCGCGGGTTCTGTTTGCCGCACTGACGCCCATACGCCGCGTCACGCTATCCGCACCACCAGCTTGCCGAAATGATCCGCGCCAGACAGCGCCTCATACGCTGCCTCGCCCGCGTCCCATTCGAACACTCGGTCCAACACGGGCGCGATGCCTGTCCGGACCAGGGCATGCAGCATGGCAACCGGCCCCACGTAGATGCCCTGCACCGTGATGCGTCGGCTCAGGATGGCCGCAGTGTCCACCGGGCCATTGAACCCGGTCAGCACGCCCATGAGTGAGATCCGGCCGTCGAGCCGCACCGCCTGCAAGGTGCTGTTCAGCGTGGCGGGGCCGCCCACGTCCACGGCCAAGTCGGCACCCTCGCCGCCAGTGAGCCGCAGCACCTCCGACGCCCAATCCGGCGTCGTGCGGTAGTTGATGACCTCATTCGCCCCAAGCGCCCGGGCGCGCGCGAGCTTGCCGTCCGAGCTGGAGGTGATAATGACTCGCGCCCCCGCAGCCTTGGCAAGCTGCAAGGCAAAAATGGACACGCCGCCGGTGCCCAGCAGCAGCACGGTTTCGCCGGGCTGCACGGCCCGGCGCTCGAACAGTGCGGCCCAGGCCGTCACCCCGGCGCAGGGCAGCGTGGCCGCTTGCTCGAAGCTCATGTCCTCCGGCACCCGGACCAGGGCCGATGCGGGCAGCACGACATGCTGCGCCAGCATGCCGTTTGTGCCGTCGCCGCCCAGGGCGGTTGCCTTCTTGGCGGCGGTCAATGGACCGTCGACCCAACCCGGCATGAACCCGGCCACGACGCGGTCGCCCAAGGTCCACTCCGGCACGCCCGGACCGATGGCATCTACGACTCCAGCCCCGTCCGACAGCGGCACCAGCCCGGCATTGCCGCCAGCCTGCAATAGATCGCGATAGTTCAACGAGGCAGCCCGGACCGCCACAACCACTTCTCCCGGCCCGGGCGCGGCGGGTCCGGGGCGGTCCACGGCCTGCAAGCGGGGCAGACGTCCGGTCAGCTCGTATGCGCGCATGTGTGTGCTCCTTGAGGAGGCAAAGACATGGGGCCATGTTGCTCCGTGCAGCAGTACGCACAACCGGAACAGGTAGTATCATGGATGGAACTGTCGGCACTCATCGCCCCACGCCGCGCCGCCGGGCGCACGGGCTGCGCCGTGGAGGCCACGCTGTCCGTCATCGGCGGCGTATGGAAGCCGGTGCTGCTTTTCCACCTCCTGGGCGGGACCCTGCGCTTCAACGCCCTGTGCCGTTTGACACCATCGGCCACGCCGCGGATGGTCACGCTGCAACTGCGCGAGCTGGAAGCGGACGGCATCGTGCGGCGGACGGTTTATCCCGAGGTGCCGCCCAAGGTGGAGTATGCGCTGACGCCGCTTGGCAGGACGCTCGAGCCTGTCCTGCTCAGCATGAGGGAGTGGGGCACGGTATTCCAGGTGCCCGGCGCTCAGGGCATCCCCGCTCGCATGACCCCGGTCTCATAAGTACGGGCTTTGTTTGGCAGATGACCGAAAATACCCGTTCGTCGGATGTCAGGACCCGCCGGTTCTGATATCGCGTCGCCACCCCAGGCAGCGTCAGGCGTCAGGCGTTGCCCGAAGCAACTCCTGCACGTCGAGCCGGCGGGTGAACATCGTCAGCGATCCGTCCGCTGCGCGTGGCCATTGCGCGGCTGGGCGGTCCCAGTAGAGCTCGACGCCGTTGCGGTCCGGATCGGATAGATAGAGCGCCTCGCTTACGCCGTGGTCCGACGCTCCATCGAGCGCGATCCCTGCCGCGGCGAGCCGCCGGAGCGCATCCGCCAGGTCGGCGCGCGTCGGGTAGAGGATCGCCAGGTGGAACAGCCCCGTGTTGCCCGGCGCCGGAGGCGAACCGCCGCGGCTTTCCCAGGTGTTCAGCCCGATGTGGTGGTGGTAGCCGCCGGCCGAGATGAACGCCGCCTCCTTGCCGTAGCGCTGCATCAGCTCGAACCCCAGCACGCCGACGTAGAAGGCGAGCGATCGTTCGAGGTCAGAGACTTTCAGGTGGACGTGGCCGATGCGGACGCCTCCGGACATCGGCCGGGTCGCGGGCAGGGAGGTGGAAGCGGAGCCAATCATGGTGTTGGGCATTGCAGGCGCTCCTTCAGAAAGGTTCAGGCCACGTGGACTTGCGAGACACGGCGGAACGCGGGCGTCGGCGCCACCGCCCAGGCACCGTCGCCGACCATCGCCAAGGCGATCAACCCGACGGCCCAGAACGCCGGGTACTCCCAGCCGCCGTTCGGGTTGGTGAACAGCCAGCCGTTGGCGCCGTGCACGGTCGCGATGGCGCCGAGCAGGATGGGCGTCATCGCCAAGGCCACCAGGCGCGGCCAGGCCCCGACGATGAGCGCCATGGCACCTGCCAACTCGGCGGCAATGACGAGGTAGGCCAGCACCGGCGGCAGGCCGAGGCTGGCGAAGAACCCTGCCGTACCGGCCGGCGTGAACACGAAGAGCTTCACTCCCGCGTGGGCCAGGAACATCAGGCCGAGGCTGACGCGCAGGAGCAGGGCGGCGTAAGGTGCGGTGCGGATGTCGATCATCGGTGTTCTCCGTTGAGGATGGACGTCCATATCGCCCACGGCGCGGCCGCCGATAATCTGCCGAAATGTTGGATCATCTCATTGCGAGAGTTGGAGGCGGCACGTGCTCGATCAGGTCACCGGGATGCGCGTCTTCGTTCGTGTGGCGGCCTCCGGCAGCCTGGCCGCGGCCCGGCCGCGCGCTGAACCTGTCGCAAACCATGATCACCAAGCACGTCGAGGCGATCGAGACGCGGCTCGGCGTACGGCTGCTGCATCGCTCGACCCGGCGGCTGACCCTCACGGAAGCGGGGCGCAGCTACCTCGATGCCTGCCAGCGTATCCTAGCCGAGATAGAGGAGGCCGAGCAGGAAGCGGCCGCCGGGCAAACAGAGCCGCGCGGGCTGCTGCGCGTGAACATGCCGGTCTCGTTCGGCACGCTGCAGATCGCGCCGCTTCTCGGTCGGTTCGTCGCCCGACATCCGCTCGTCGAGCTCGACCTCGGCCTCAACGACCGGGTGGTCGATCTGATCGAGGAAGGATGGGACCTGGCGATACGGATCGGGATGCTGCGCGACTCTAGCCTGGTCGCACGCCGGCTTGCCCCCTGCCAGACCGTGGTCTGTGCGTCGCCGCCTACCTGGCTGCGCACGGGACGCCGCGGAGCATCGCCGACCTGGCCCGGCATAACTGCCTCGGGTATACCTTGTCGGAGCGCTTGGGCGTCCGGCGCTGGAGCTTCGGAGCAGACGCGGCGATCGCAGCCCCGGTGTCGGGACGACTGCGCGCCAACAACGGCGACGCGCTCCGTGCGGCTGCGCTCGCGGGCCTCGGCGTGATCTATCAGCCGACTTTCCTGGTGGGCGCCGATATACGAGCCGGCACGCTGATCGCCCTGCCCCTCGACCATGCGCCGGCGCCGGCCGGCCAGGTTTACGCCGTGTTCCGACCGGACCGCCGCCTGCCTCTGAAGTCCCGGGCGATAATCGAGTTCCTGGCCGAGCAATTCGGGGAGGATCCCCCATGGGATCGTGGGTAACCGCGGGACGATGGCGAGCGGCATTGCGCTTGGCGTGGAAGCGACTGCCCAGCGCAACGAGTTCGACACTCAGACGCTGTCAGGGTCCGTCCGCCCGAAGCGGTGCAACTGGAAGGAGAGAGGGTGTCAAGCGACACCCTTCTCGCTCTGATCAGAAACAATGTACGACCGTATCGCGCAGGACAGGTTCAGGAACGCTGTGA
>OZ253374.1:1825000-4296500 GCA_965260935.1 Acetobacteraceae bacterium | reverse complement strand
ACCCCCTCCGCCGCCAGGCTGGCGATCCTGCCCCGCGACGCCGACTCGTAGTCAATCACCCGCGCGCCCAGCCCATGCTTGCGCAGCAACTGCGCCAGGATGGTCGAGGCCGCCTCGTCCAGCGGTCCCCGCCCGGCCAGGCACAGCACCGCCGAATCCGCCTTCCAGGCCGCGGGAAGGTCCTCGAACGGCGGCGCACTGCCTTTCGGCGCGGCCTGCTTCGGCAAGCCCTGCTCGGCGAACGACGGCGCCAGGGCCTCCTCCTTCGCCGCGTCGGGATGCGGGTCGGCGTCGTCGTGGTGATCGAGGTCGGCGACCAGCTCCTTGATCGCCTCCCTGATCCGCTCGAGCTGCCCGCTTCGCAGCACGCCCCGTTGCAGGTCGTTGGCCGCGAGCTGCAGCCCCTTGAGCGCCACCTCGTCGTAATAGCTGGACAGCGAGCGGTGCTTGAGCAGCAGCTCCGCCTGGTCCTGCGCTTCGTCCGGGTCGTCGGCCAGCATCCGCTGGTAGAAGCTCTCGACCGGCGTCAGCGCCGGGCGGTCGCCCAGCATCACGTCAAGGAACTCCAACCGTTTGACGTGCCGCCCCATCACCACCAGGCACAAGGTCAGTGGCGTGGACAGGATCAGCCCGATCGGTCCCCACAGCCAGGTCCAGAACGTTGCCGCTACCACCACCGAGAACGGCGACAGCCCGGTGCTGTGCCCATACAGCAGCGGCTCCGCCACCTGCCCGGTGAACCCTTCCACCACCACGAACAGCCCGGCCGTCCAGCCCAGCAGGGACCATCCCGGGCTGACCGCCGCCGCCAGCGCCAGCGGCAACGCCGCCGCCAGCGGCGCGCCCACGTAAGGCACGAACCGAAGCAGCCCGCCCAGCACCCCCCAAAGCACCGGCGACGGGATGCCGATCAAGTAAAGCCCGGCGCCGATCACGCAGCCGAACGCCGCGTTCAGCCCAAGCTGCGCCAGGAAATAACGAGACAGCCGGTACCCCGCGTCGTCGAGCGCCTCCGTCGTGCGGTGCAAGTCCCCGGACCCGAACAGCCGGATCAGCCGGTCCCGCAGGTCCTCCTGTTGCAGCAGGATGAAAACGGAGAACACGAACACGATGCCGGTCGTGGCAAGCGGGCTGAGCACGGGCGTCAGCACGCGTTCCGCCAAGTCCAGCGGCGACGGCGTGGGCTGGCGCACCTCGACCGGCACGACGTGCTCGTTGTTCTGCGCCGGAGCCTCGGCCGCCGGGCCGGGCGCCGCCGGCGTCTCGCCATTGCCGGCCCGCTCCGCCTGCCGGTCCAACCCGCGCATGATCGACGCCATGTGCCCGACCGCGAACGCTTTTACCGTGTCGATCTTCGTCTCGATCGTGGACGCGTACCGGGGAACGTTGGGGGCCAGGCTTGCAACCTGCGTGCCGATCAGCCCGCCAATGCCGAGCGCCAGCACCAGCGCCAGCACCACGGACACCAGCACGGCCAGTATCCGGGGAAAACGGAACCGGTGCAGCATGGCCACTACCGGGCCGAGCAGGAACGACAGCAGGATCGCCAGCGTGATCGGGATCAGCACCTCGCGCGCGAAATACAGCCCGGCGATGACCACCACCCCGACCTGCAGCGCCAGCGCGCCCCCTTGATCGGGCGTCGCCGCGGGAGCGACCCGGGCCGGGGGAGGCGGTTTGGCAGGAACGTCGCTCATTCGGTCTCATCCAGGCAGGGCGCGAAAGAAAAGCGTAGGCCGCGGGATGCAATGGCCCACTAGATAAGGTTAAGGCTTCGACTCATGCCGCGCCTTCCATACGTCGAAGCAGGCAGCATAAGGCATTGAAGCCCGGTCGTCCGCGTTCAAGGATAGCATCCCGGCCACATCCGCGCGATAAACCCTGCCTGAACGAACCGAGCCGAACCGCCACGGAGACCAAAATGACCCCTGCCAACCCGGCCTGGACCCCGGCCTCCTGGCGCAACCATGAGGCCCGCCAGCTCCCCGCCTACCCGGACCAACCCGCCCTGGCCGCCGCCGAGGCCCGCCTGGCCGGCTACCCCCCCCTGGTGTTCGCCGGCGAATCCCGCCGCCTCAAGCAAGCCCTGGCCCAAGCCGCCGACGGCCACGCCTTCGTGCTCCAGGGCGGCGACTGCGCCGAAAGCTTCCAGGACTTCCGCGCCGACGTCATCCGCGACACCTTCCGCGTCCTGCTGCAGATGGCCGTGGTGCTGACCTTCGGCGCCAGCGTGCCCATCGTCAAAATGGGCCGCATGGCCGGGCAATACGCCAAGCCGCGCTCCAGCGACACCGAGACCGCCAACGGCATCGCCCTGCCCAGCTACCGCGGCGACATTATCAACGGCCCCGAGTTCACCCCCGAGGCCCGCACCCCGGACCCGGCCCGCATGGAAACCGCCTACTTCCAATCCGCCGGCACGCTCAACCTGCTCCGCGCCTTCGCCACCGGCGGCTACGCCGACCTGAACGAGGTCCACCGCTGGAACCTCGACTTCGCCGCCCGCTCCCCGCTCGCCGCCCGCTACCAGGACCTCTCCTCGCGCATCGACGAGACCCTCGCCTTCATGGCCGCCTGCGGCATGGGCAGCCCCGCCACGCAGCAGGTCCGCGAGACCGACTTCTACACCAGCCACGAAGCCCTCCTGCTGCCCTACGAGCAGGCGCTCACCCGCATCGACAGCACCTCGGGCCACCATTACGCCTGCTCCGCCCACTTCCTCTGGATCGGCGACCGCACCCGCCAGCCCGACGGCGCGCACGTCGAGTTCCTCCGCGGTGTGGAGAACCCGGTCGGCCTCAAGGTCGGCCCCACCACCGACCCGGAAACCCTCCTGCGCCTGATCGCCGCCCTGAACCCCCGCAACGAACCGGGCCGCCTCACCCTCATCAGCCGCATGGGCGCGCAGGAAGTCGCCCGCAAGCTCCCGCCGCTGCTCCGCGCCGTGCGGAACGAGGGCGCCCGCGCCGCGTGGATCTGCGACCCCATGCACGGCAACACCATCAGTACCTCGTCCAAGGTGAAAACCCGCAGCTTCGACGCCATCCTCGCCGAAGTCCGCGGCTTCTTCGACGCCCACGCCGCCGAGGGCACCTGGGCCGGCGGCGTCCACGTCGAGATGACCGGCCAGGACGTCACCGAGTGCACCGGCGGCGCGCACCGCCTCACCGAGGCCGACCTCGCCAACCGTTATGAAACCTTCTGCGACCCCCGCCTCAACGCCGAGCAGTCGCTCGAGCTCGCCTTCCTCGTCGCCGAAGAGCTCAAGGCCCGCCGCGCCCCCCGCCGCCAGCCGGCCGTCGCCGCGCAGTAGCTCCAGGATCAGCCGGCCATGGGCAACCCCCTCCTCGACGACATCCAAAACCGCACCGACGCCTACTTCACCCGCACCCGCGAGGTCGTCGAGCGCTTCGGCGACCAGGTCGTCACCTACGCCGTCTTTCTCCGCCGCCCCGTCATCTCCGCCCCCCGCCTGATGCTGGAATGGCTCGACCAGGTGGCGAAAGCCCGCAACACCCAGTTCGCCTACCTCATCCGCCACGCCGAAGGCGCATGGGTCGGCGCAGGCGAACCCATCGTCACCATCACCGGCAGCCTCGCCGCCCTGTCCGAAACCGAGACCCTGTTCCTGCAGAAGATCGGCGCGGCCAGCGTCGCCGCCCACAACGCCTACCAGATGTGCGCCGCCCTCCCGCGCGCCGCCTTCCTCGCCATGGAAGCCCGGCATTGCGCCGGGGCCGAGATGCAGTCTCTCATGGCCTACGCCGCCGCCGTCGGCAGCAGGGCGGCCCAGCGCGAGGGCGCGAGGGGCTTCGTCGGCAGCAGCTCCGCCCTGGGTGCTGCCGAGTTCGACGCCATCGCCGGCCTCGGCACCATGCCTCATGCCCTGATCGGTTACGCCGGCTCCACCCTGCGCGCCGCCGAGATGTTCCACGAGGCCTGCCCCGGCGAGAACCTCACCGTTCTCACCGACTATTTCGGCCGCGAGGTCACGGACGGCCTCGCCGTCTGCCGCCGCTTCCCCGACATCGCCGCCGCCGGCCGCCTCGCCGTCCGCCTCGACACCCACGGCGGGCGCTACATCGAAGGCCTCGACCCGGCCTCCAGCTACGCCGTCCTCGACCGCCGCGCCCCCGGCGCCATCCGCCACTACCGCAGCGACGCCGAGCTGCGCCACTTGGTCGGCACCGGCGTCTCGGCCGCCGCCATCTGGCACATGCGCGAGGCCCTCGACGACGCCGGCTTCCCGAAAGTCCGTATCGTCGTCTCGTCGGGCTTCGGCGTTAGCAAGTGCCGGGTCATGGCCGACACCAGCGCGCCCATCGACACCGTGGGCACCGGCAGCTTCATCCCCGACGAATGGCACGAGACCTACGCCACCGCCGACATCGTCGCCTATGATGGCATCCCGCGGGTCAAGGTCGGCCGGGAGTTCCTCCTCCGCCCCGTGGAGCAGCCCGTTGAACCCACGGTGGCGCACCCGAAATCAGCAGCGTCATGAAGATCGCCCTCGCCCAGCTCAACATGCACGTCGGCCAGGTGGACAAGAACCTCGCCCGCATCCGCCAGGCCCGCGCCGATGCGGCGGCGCTGGGCGCGGACCTTGTCGTCACCCCCGAGTTCTCCATCGGCGGCTACCCTCCCGAAGACCTCGTCCTTAAGCCCTCCTTCGTCGCCGAATGCGAGCAGGCGCTCGACGCCCTCGCCCGCGACACCATCGACGGCGGCCCCGGCCTCGTTGTCGGCGGCCCCTGGCGCGACGGCGCGCAGCTCTTCAACGCCGCCTTCGTGCTCGACGGCGGGAAAATCGTCGCCCGTCGCGCCAAGCACGAGCTGCCCAACTACGGCGTGTTCGACGAGAAGCGCGTCTTCAACCCCGGCCCAAGCCCCGGCCCCGTCGCCTTTCGCGGCGTGCGCATCGGCCTCATGGTCTGCGAGGACTTCTGGCTCCCCGCCGTCTCCGAAACCCTCGCCGAGAGCGGCGCGGAAATGCTGCTCAGCATCAACGGCTCCCCCTTCGAGGACGGCAAGGCCGGCCGCCGCACCGCCCTCGGCATCGCCCGCATCGTCGAGACCGGCCTGCCGTTCGTCTTCCTCGGCCAAGTCGGCGGCCAGGACGAGCTCGTGTTCGACGGCGCCAGCTTCGTGCTTAACGCCGACCACACCCTCGCCGTGCAAATGCCGCACTTCCAGGAGCAGGTCACGCTCACCGAGTGGCGCCACAAGGAGGATCGCCTCGTCTGCGCGCCCCAACCCATCGCCCCCGAACCAACCCGCCTCGATCTTATCTACCGCTGCATGATGCTGGGCTTACGCGACTACGTGGAGAAGAACCGCTTCCCCGGCGTCCTGCTCGGCCTTTCCGGCGGCATCGACAGCGCCCTCTCCGCCGCCGTCGCCGTCGACGCCCTCGGCCCCGACCGCGTCCGCGCCGTTATGCTTCCCAGCCCCTACACCAGCCAGCACAGCCTGGACGACGCCGCCGAGTGCGCCCGCCTGCTCGGCATCCCCTGCGAGACCGTCCCCATCACCGGCATCGCCGCCGCCGTCGAAACCAGCCTCGCCCCCGCCTTCGAGGGCCGCCAGGCCGACATCACCGAGGAGAACATCCAGTCCCGCACCCGCGGCTTGCTCCTGATGGCCATGAGCAACAAGTTCGGCCACATGGTGCTCACCACCGGCAACAAGAGCGAAATGTCCGTCGGCTACTCCACCCTCTACGGCGACATGTGCGGCGGCTACTCCGTGCTGAAGGACGTCTACAAGACCACCGTGTTCGACCTCTGCCGCTGGCGCAACGCCCACGTCCCCGAGGGCGCAGGAGGCCCGGCCGGCCCGGTCATGCCCCCCCGCGTCATCACCAAGCCCCCCAGCGCCGAACTGAAGCCCGACCAGACCGACCAGGACTCGCTCCCCCCCTACGCCGACCTCGACGCCATCCTCGAAGGCTTGGTCGAGCGCGAGCAATCCATCGACGCCCTCGTCGCCGAGGGCCACGACCGCGGCACCGTGCTGCGCGTCTGGCGTATGCTCGACCGCGCCGAGTACAAGCGCCGCCAAGCCCCCCCCGGCGTCAAGATCACCCCCCGCGCCTTCGGCCGCGACCGCCGCTACCCCATCACCAACGGCTTCACCGGCCTCGTCGCCTGATGCCCTACCAGGTGCAGATCCTCGACCTCTCCAGCGGCGACGCCCACGACGTGGTCGAGGACATCGGCCCGTTCGACACGGTCGAGGACGCCAACCTGTTTGCCCGCCGCTACGTCCGCGACAGCGTGGAGCGCTGCCGCGCGCCGGGCATGGACCCGAAGGCCGTCCTCGACGCCTGGTTCGCCTTCGGAGAGGACGCCACCGTCCCCGAAGCCGGCGACCAGGCCTGGAGGAGCGCTACCGAACTGCACGACTTCGCCGCCCGCCCGGCCCGCCGCCCCGACCGCGACTGGCGCAGCCTGGACCCGAGGGGACAGCAGCCCGAGGACGACGAAGCCTGACGCGCCCGCCATGTCCTCAAGGCCCTTGCGCGCCCTAGCCTCTCGTTATGCTTGAACGCGGCTGCGGTGCACGGAGCTGCCAGCGGTTGGAGCAACGCTGCCCCATGTTGATCAGGTTTGGCGCACCGTAACGGGCTTGGCTGCACGGATCATGCGGTTGAGCGCCTGGACGGCGAGAGCGGCCTCGCTGGCCTGGGCGCCGGCGCGACGGGTGTGGAGCTTGGGACCGATCAAACGTTTATGCCTCGATATGGCCGTCCCGGCGGTGTCGGTCAGTGGGGCGGAGGGAGTTCAGGCGCGAGGGTGGGGTCTTCGGATGATCGGGTCAACGGCCATGGCTTTACTCGTTTGGCGTAGAGAGACGCCAAGGGTGGGTGGATTGACGCTTGGGGCGATCGGTCAGCCAACGAATCAGCAGGCTTGAGACTTCAGCGGTTCCCACGGACGCACTGCCTGGCCTCTCCCTGGCTGGAAGGAAAAAGATACAGCGATTTGTGCGCCGGGATGGAAGGGGCATACTGTCTTGCAAAAGAGCGCGCTGCCTCAACGGCGGCTCAGGTTTGGAGGAGAGCGGAATGCTGAAGTGGATCATTGCGGCGTGCGTGGCGGCCGGGCTCGCGGTTTCGGGGCCGGCGCGGGCGCAGGAGAAATCACTGATCCGCGTCACCCGGCAGCCGAGCATCATCTACATGCCAACCTACGTGATGGAGTCGAAGCACCTGATCGAGGTCCATGCGGCAAAGCTCGGGGTGCCGGGCCTGAAGGTGGAGTGGGTGAACGTCAACGGCGGCGGGACCGCCACGGACGCGCTGCTGTCCAACTCGGTGGACGTGGTGAACACCGGCGTCGGCAACATGCTGCTGCTTTGGGACCGGACCCGCGGCGGGGTGAAGGCCATCGTCGCCACGTCGGCGCTGCCGCTGACGCTGATCACCCGCGACCCAGAGATCAAAACGCTGCGCGACTACAAGCCCGGTGACAAGATCGCGCTGCCGACGGTTCGCGTCTCCACGCAGGCAATCCTGCTGCAGATCGCCTGCGAGCAGGTGTTCGGTCCCGAGCAGGGTTCCAAGCTCGACGCCAACACGGTCCAGCTCGGGCATCCGGACGCGGTCGGGGCGATGCTGGATCCGCGGGGCCAGATCACGAGCCACTTCTCGGCGCCGCCGTTCTCGTTCGAGGAACTGCGGCGGGTGCCGGGAGCGCACGTGGTGACGGATTCGCAGGCGATCATGGGTTCGCCGCTGACGGTCGCCAACCTGTTCACGACGACGCGGTTCGCCGACGCGAACCCGAAGATCGTGGAGGCGATCAAGGATGCCGCGGTCGAGGCGTTGAAGTTCATCCATACGAACACGCCCGAGGCGGTGGCGATCTATCGGGCGGGGTCGAATGATCCGACCAGCGATCAGGATCTGCTGGCCATGTTGAAGCAGCCGGGCATGATGGAGTTCAATCCGCAGCCGCAGGGCTCGATGCGGTTCGCGACGCATATGCACAAGGCGGGCCTTCTGAAGACGCAGCCAACGGCTTGGACCGACTACTTCCTGCCGGTGGCGAAGGGCCTGGACGGCAGCTGACGTGACAAGCCTGCTGGAGGTGGATGCCTGCACGCTGCGCTACCGGGCCGAGCGCTCGGTGGTGACCGCGACCTACCGGGTCAGCTTCCGGGTCGGCCAGGGGGACCGGTACGTGCTGCTCGGCCCGTCCGGGTGCGGCAAGTCCACCCTGCTGAAGGCGGTGGGGGGTTACCTGAAGCCGGACGAGGGGGAGATCCGTATCAAGGGCAAGGCAGTGCGGGGCGCCGGGGCGGACCGGATGATGGTGTTCCAGGAGTTCGATCAGTTGCTGCCGTGGAAGACGGTGGTGGAAAACGTGGCGTTCCCGTTGCGGGTGGCGCGGCGGATGAGCGCGCGGGCGGCGGACGAGCGGGCGATGCATTACATCGAGAAGGTGCATCTCGGGCGGGCGGCGCGCAGCTATCCGCATACGTTGTCGGGCGGGATGAAACAGCGGGTGGCGATCGCGCGGGGGATGGCGATGGAGCCGGACATCCTGCTGATGGACGAGCCGTTCGCCGCACTGGACGCGCTGACCCGGCGGCAGATGCAAGACGAGCTGCTGCAGCTTTGGAACGACACCCGCTTCACGGTGCTGTTCGTCACGCACTCCATCGGCGAGGCGATCCGGATCGGTTCGCGCATCCTGCTGCTCTCGCCGCATCCCGGCCAGGTGAAAGCGGAGGTGGACGACGTGGACCAGGCTGGCCCGGAGGACGCCGCCCACCTGGAGCAGTGCATCCACGATCTGCTGTTCGCGCCCGCACATGGGTGAGCCGCGGGTTGCCGTGCATGCTCCGTCCGCCGCGGCGGTGGCTGAGGTTGCCCGGCCGGTTCCCTCGTGGCGGCGGCTGTGGGACAATGCGGCGCTGCGCAAGACGTTGATCATCGTCGTGCTCGCGGCGTTTTGGGAGGCGTATGCACGCAGGCTGGACAACCCATTGCTGTTCCCAACGCTCACGGACACGTTCGGCGCTGCGCTGGACCATATTCGCGACGGCAGCCTGCCGGCGCGGGCATGGACCTCGCTGCGGGTGCTGGTGCTGGGATTCGGCAGCGGGGTGCTGCTGGCGGCGGCATTGACGGTGGTCGCGATCACCACGCGGATCGGGACGGATCTGCTGGAGACGCTGACGGCGATGTTCAACCCGCTGCCGGCGATCGCGCTGCTGCCGCTGGCGCTGCTGTGGTTCGGGCTGGGGCTCGGCAGCTTGGTGTTCGTGCTGACGCATTCGGTGCTCTGGGCGGTGGCGCTGAACACGCACGCCGGGTTCCTGGGGGTGTCGCAGACGCAGCGGATGGTGGGACGGAACTACGGGTTGCGGGGGCTGCGCTACGTGTTCCTGATCCTGATTCCGGCCGCGTTCCCGTCGATCCTGACCGGTCTGAAGATCGGGTGGGCGTTCGCGTGGCGGACGTTGATCGCGGCGGAGCTCGTGTTCGGCGTGTCGTCCGGGCAGGGGGGGCTCGGGTGGTTCATCTTCGAGAACCGCAACGTGCTGGACATCCCGGCCGTGTTCGCGGGGCTGCTGACGGTGATCGCCATCGGTCTGGTGGTTGAGAACCTGGTGTTCCGAACCATCGAGCGACGCACCGTGCGGCGCTGGGGCGTGCAGGCTTGAGGATCCCGGGGCTTGGCTTGGATGCTTGCTGACCGGGACGCTGCCCTGTGGAGGACACCACCGCATGATCCGCGCAGCCAAACCCGTTACGGTGTGCCAAACCTGATCAATATAGGGTAGCGTTGCTCCAACCACTGGCAGCTCCGTGCACCGCAGCCGTAATCTGGGGCATCGCTGACACATCGGAAATCGGCAATCATTGGCGATGATCTGGCCAAAATCCTCTTGCATCGCGGCCAGGCCGATGCTGCCGTTGACGTCAGGCGACCTGCAACTGCTCTTTCTTTGTAACCGCAGCCCGCTCAGCCTCGTGCATGTAATCCCGGGTGAGCGGGATTGTGTCGGCCGCCGGGGCCAATTGCGCTTGCCAGACCATGTGGTCCGACCGCCGGAATGCGATCTCGCACCCTGCCAGGTAGAACTCGAACATGCGGCAGAAGCGTTCGTCATATATTCCGGCGACCGCCTCGCGATTGGCTGCGAAGCGTTTGCGCCAGTGACGCAGGGTCTGCGCATAATGGAGCCGCAGGATTTCCAGGTCCGTCAGCCACAACCCGCTGCGCTCGATGGCGGGCGTGACCTCGCTGAGGGCCGGGGAGTAGCCGCCCGGGAAGATATATTTCGTGAGCCACGGGTTCGTCGTGGCCGGCCCGGATGCCCGCCCGATCGCATGAACGAGCGCCAATCCGTCCGGCTTGAGCACATCGCGGACCTTCTTGAAGAAAGCGTTGTAATGATTGATGCCCACATGCTCGAACATGCCGATGGAGACCACGCGGTCGACCGGGCGGGACCAGTCCCGGTAGTCCATCAATTCGAAGTTGACCCGGTGCTGCAACCCGGCCTCGCGCGCGCGCAACCGTGCCGCGGCGAGTTGCTCCTCGCTGAGTGTGATCCCGGTGACGCGTGCGCCCCACTCCCCGGCGAGCGTTAGCGCGGTCCCTCCCCAGCCGCAGCCAATGTCGAGAACCTCGAGGTCGGGACGGTCGAGGCGGAGTTTGGCGGCGATATGGCGCTTCTTGGCGGCCTGGGCTTCTTCCAGCGTCTCGTTCCCGGTCGGGAAGTAGCCGCAGGAATATTGCCAATCGCGATCAAGGAACAGGCGGTATAGCCGATCGTCCAAGTCGTAATGGTGGGCAACGTTGCGCCGCGCGCGCCAGGCCGGGTTGAACTGGTCGACTCGGCGGCGAAGCCGGCGAAGCCAATACATCGCCGATTCCATCGGATGCACTTCGCCCTCGTAAAGATTGTGCATGAAGAGTTCAAGGACGTCGTAGATATCGCAATCCAGCATTATGATCTCGCCGGACATATAGAGTTCGCCAAGAGCGAGCGACGGGTCCGTTACCATGCGTCGCTCCGCCTGCTTGGTTTGAAGCACGAAGCCTGCGACTGGGCCGCCCCCGTCGCCGTAACGATGGACATCTCCGCCGGGGTAACGAACGGTGAGTGTGCCCCGGCGAACGAGGCGTTGCAGAATGCGATGAAAGATCATTCAGGCTACCCGGGCAGCAAAAACACAGGCGTGCGGCGGCATTCTCGCTCTCCATAGTCAAGTCAAACCGTTCGCCTTCCAAAGTGTCTGACTTTTCCCAACACTTCAATAGAACGCGAGTGGCAGGCGTGGCTGCTCTGTGCAGCGCCGCATCATGCGATGCGGAGAGAGCGCTAACTTAATCTTACTTTCTGCAAGCAGAAATAACCTGTCGTTAGCGTTTAGACGCTACTAAAGTTGCGGGAAAGGAACGGTTCCTCCCGTATAGATGGTGTTTGAACGCCCATGCGAATTTCGGTTTTCGGTATCGGCTACGTCGGCGCGGTCTCCTGCGGCTGCCTTGCGGCGTTCGGGCACGACGTGGTCGGGGTCGACGTCAGCCCCGATAAGGTCGGGATGCTGTCCCGCGGTCAATCGCCGATCGTCGAGGCGGAAATCGATTGCTTGATCGCTGACCACGTTGCGGGCGGGCGCCTGCGCGCAACGACGGACATCGCGGAAGCTATCGCTTCAACAGAGGTTTCATTCATTTCCGTCGGCACGCCGAGCGGGCCGGACGGCAGCGTGAGCCTGCACGCGGTCGATCAGGTCGTGAAGCAGATCGGCGCCGAGCTTCGCGACAAGCGCGGGCGGCATACCATCGTGATGCGCTCCACCGTGCCCCCCGGCACGGCCGAAGACCGCGTGATCCCGGCGTTCGAGCGGGCCAGCGGCAAGCGTCATGGCGAGGGGTTCCAATACCTTTCCAATCCGGAGTTCCTGCGCGAAGGCTCGTCGGTGCGTGATTTCCATGCCCCGCCCTACACGCTGATCGGAGCGGCGGAGGGCGACGATGCGGCCGTGCTGCGGGAAATCTATCAGGGCGTGGCAGGCGACGTGCACGTCGTGCCGTTCCGCGTGGCTGAGGCGGCGAAGTATCTGGCCAACGTCTATCACGCGGTGAAGCTGGCGTTCGCGAACGAGGGCGGGGCGATCCTGGCCGCGCTCGGCGTCGATGCGCGGGCGGCGTTCAAGCTTTTTTGCGAGGACAAAGTGCTGAACGTCTCGCCGGCCTATCTGACGCCGGGGTTCGCCTTCGGCGGCTCCTGCCTGCCGAAAGACATCCGCAGCTTCCTCTCGTTGGCGGACCGCGCAAACGTGCAGGCGCCGTTCCTGCGGCAAGTGCTGCCGAGCAACGAGGCCAACATCGAGCGGACCTACCAGGCGATCGCCAAGCATGGGCGGCAAACGGTGGCGCTGTTCGGCCTCGCGTTCAAGCAGGGGACGGACGACCTGCGCGAAAGCCCGTTCGTGGTGCTGGCCGAGCGGCTGTTGGGCAAGGGCTACGACCTGAGAATTTTTGACCGCTCGGTGCAGGTCGCACGCCTGGTCGGCAGCAACCGCGCCTTCATCGAGCGGGAGATCCCGCATCTGGAGCGGTTCATGGTCGACGAGCCGGCGGCAGCGCTTGAAGGGGCCGGGCTCGCGGTTTTCGGCCACCTGGGGCGGGAGGACCGGGCCGCGGTGGCAAGCAGCCTTGGAGACCGGCCCGTGCTGGACCTCGCCGGCATCCCCGAGCTGCGTGCCCATGCCGCCTACGAGGGGCTCTGCTGGTGAGCCAAGCCCGGCTCCTCGTCGTCTCGCCGCGGTTCCTGTTTCCACTCGATCAGGGCGGGCGCATCCGCACGGCGAACACGCTTCACCACATGAAGGGCGGGACCTTCCACATCACGCTTGCCTCTCCTGCCCCGGCTGATGCGGCAAGGTTCGCGGCGCAAATCTCAAGCGTGTGCGACCGATTCCTGTCCTGGCCGGAGCCTAAGCTGTCAGGCTTGGGAAAGATCGCCGCCCTTCTCGGGCGGTTGCCGGTCAGCGTGGCGGGCGACGGGTCCGAGCGGGGCCGGGCCGTCGTGGCGAATGCGCTCGCGGAGGAGCCGGATGCCGTTCTGGTGGATTTCCCGCACGCGGCCGTTCTGATGCCCGCGGCCATGCGCCAGCCGTCGATCCTGTTTACGCATAATGTCGAGACAGAGATTTTCGCCCGTCACGCGTCGGTGGCGCGCGGGCTTAGGCGCTTGGTGTGGCGGGATCAGACGCGGAAAATGCGGCGGTTCGAAGCGGAAACGCTGCGCGCGTTCGATCACGTGATCGCGGTCTCGGAACGGGATGCCGCGGCGCTTCGGTCCAGCTTCGGGCTGGAGCGCATCGAGGCGGTCGAGACGGGGGTCGACACGGCTTACTACGATTTCCGCTCGCGTCCGGGGCCGCCGCCCGAGGATGGCGGCACGGTGGTGTTCACCGGGTCGATGGACTCGCGCTCGAATGTTGATGGCATCGAGTTCCTGATGCACGAGATCTGGCCGCTCGTGCTGCGACGGCGGCCGGCGGCCCGCGCTGTGGTCGCGGGGCGTAACCCGCCGGAGCGGCTGGCCGCCGCCGCCAAGGCGCGTGGGTTCGACTGGTCGTTTACCGGCTTCGTCGACGATGTGCGCCCATCCGTGGCCGAGGCAGATGTCTACGTCATCCCGCTTCGGGTTGGCAGCGGCACGCGGATCAAGGTGTTCGAGGCAATGGCCATGGGCTGCCCGGTTGTCTCGACGCGGCTCGGCGCCGAAGGGCTTGACGTGACGCCGGGCGAGCACTTGCTGACGGCAGACCCGGCAGCCGGCTTTGCCGAGGCGATCCTGCGGCTGCTGGACAACCCGGAACTGGCCGGGCAGCTCGCGCGGGCTGCACGGGACATGGTGGCGAGCCGTTGTTCGTGGCCTCATGTCACGCGCCGGTTCGAGCGGATTTGCATGGACGCGACGCAGGCGGCGGCTCCTGCTCAGGCGGAGTCGTCGCCAGCCTTTTCCAGCACGGTCTCGACATAGATCATGCGCACGGCCACCATCGATGCGGCCGCGACCGGGGTAGCGAGGACGAGGCCAAGGCCGCCGAACAGCGTGCCGAGAATGGTTTGCGAGAGGATGGTCAGAACCGGCGGCATCGAGATCGTGCGTTTTTGAATCAACGGGGCGATGACGTTGCCCTCGAGCGTTTGCACCACGAGGAACAGCAGGGCCACCCAGAGCGCCTGGGTGGGCGACTGGGCGAGGCCGGCCAGCACCGCCGGGACGGCGCCGGCAAGCGCGCCCACGTAAGGCACGAAGTTCAGCAGCCCGGCAAACACCGCAAGGGTCGGAGCGAGCGGGACGCCGAGGGCGAACAAGCCGGCGCCGGCCAGGAGCGTTACGACGACCATGTCGGCGAGTTGGCCGACGAACCAAAGCTGCAACGTCTGGCCAAGGCTGTGCAGCACCTCGCGTCCCCTCGGGCGCCAGGATGGCGTCAGAAGGCTGAGAAGGCCGTCCACGTAGGTGCCGGGGGCTGCCGCCAGGAACAGGGCGGTGGCGATGACGACGACCAGGCTGCCGCCCAGGCCGAGAACCGAGCCGGCGAGGCTGGGGACAAAGCCGCCGAACGTCTCGAACAGGGAGCGGCCCTCGCCGCGCAGGCGTTCGGCCACGCGCTGACCCAGCCTTGTATCCTCAAGGTCTTGCCACAAGCGTTGGCTCTGGCTGACGAGCTGGTCCAGCAACTGGCTGGCCTGGTCGGCAATAAGGGGGCCGCGCCACCAGCCGATGCCGCCTGCGACAACCAGGAGCGCGGCAACCACCGCGAGCAGCGACCAGCCGGGGCCGATGCCGGTCTTGCGGTGCAGCCAATTGGCGGCGGCACGAAGGACGCAGGCGATGAGGGTGGCCGCGAAGACGAGGAGGAGGATGTCGCGCAAGAGCCAGACTGCGAAGAGCAAGGCGATCGCCGATGCGCTGACCCGCAATGTGCGGTCGATGCCGCGAAGGTGCCGGGTGGCGCGGGAGTCCATTGGCTGGACTTAACATGATTAAGGGAATGGCCAAAAACGTGTGTTCGGGCACGCCGATAAAGCGTTCGTTAACCTTTCGAGCGCATCTTGCCCTTGTTGAAAAGAGGAGATCGAGGTGGATCCGATGAACATCGGCATCTTCAACCTGGCGGACAAGCGGCTGGCTTGGGTCGACCGGCGTCAGCAATTGCTGGCGCAGAATGTCGCCAATGCGAACACGCCGGGTTATCAGCCACGGGACGTGACGCCGTTCGAGGCAGCTTTGGCGGCGCCGAGGCTTGCCGAAACCTCGGCCGGGCATATGGCGGGCAAAGGCCAAGCGGCGGGCGAGATCACGCCGAGGCCGCAAGCCCGGTCGCCGAACGGCAACGCCGTTTCCATCGAGCAGCAGCTCAGCGCCGTTGCCGATACGGCAGGCATCCAGAGCTTGGCGCTCAACCTGCACCAGGCCTACGCGTCGATGATGCGCACGGCTTTCGGACGGGTGGGCTGACCGATGGACATCTCGAAGGCCCTCGCAATCTCGGCCCGCGGCATGGACGCGCAAACGGCCCGTCTGCGCGTCATCGCCGAGAACATGGCCAATCAGGACTCGACCGGATCGACGCCCGGCGCAGAGGCATACCGGCGCAAGATCATCACGTTCCAGAACACATTCGACCGCGCCTTAGGCGCCGACGCCGTGAGCGTCAAGAACATCGCGCCGGATCAAAGCCCGCAGCCGCTGAAATACGACCCGTCCCACCCGGCGGCCGATGAGAAGGGCTACGTCCGTATGCCGAACGTCAACACCTTCGTCGAAGTCATGGACATGCGGGAGGCCCAGCGGACCTACACCGCCAACCTGAACGTTCTTGAGGTCACACGCACGATGCTCACCCGTACGATCGACTTGCTGAAGTCATGATTTCGACCCTTACAGTGACCCCGGCCGGCGCCGCGCAAGCCTATGCGCGGACGACTGGCGAGGCGAGCGGTGTCGGCAACGACGCCGGGCAGGGTTTCGGCGCCATGTTGGGCCGGGCTTTGGAAGGCGTGGTCCAGGCCGGCCATGATGCCGACACGCAGTCGGTGCGGGCTCTTTCGGGCGCGGGCAACTTCACCGAGGTCGCAACCGCAGTCTCCCGCGCGCAACTCGCGCTGCAGGGCGCCGTCGCGATCCGGGACAAGATCGTGCAGGCATACCAGGACATCATGCGCATGCCGATCTAACGCCGTTCTCTCGAAAGCCAGGCAATCCACAAAATGAGGAAGGCCCACCGATGAGCGCGCTGTCATGAGCGAGACGGACGCCGCAGCGGCACTGCGCGACATGCTTTGGCTGTTGCTGAAGCTTGGAGGGCCGGTGCTGGTCGCCGCCCTCGCGGTTGGCCTGGTCGTTTCGCTGCTTCAGGCGGTCACGCAGATCAATGAGCCGACGCTGGTGTTCCTGCCGAAAGTCCTAGTGATCGGCGGCATGTTGGCGTTGCTGGGCCCGTTCATGACGGGTCAGCTGACCGGCTTCACGCAGATGCTGATGGATCGCCTGATCGCGGTCGGCGGCCAATGAGCGCGGGTTCGGCATGGAGGGTGCCATCGGCGATGGTCGCTTCGGCATGTCGGCAAAGCTGCCCCCGTGAACGGTGGCACAGGGCTTATCCGGCGCTGCTGACCGTCCCGAAAACGGCCGGGCACGCCCGGAATCTTTGTTTTGCCGGGCAGCTTTGCCGGCGTGCTGCAGCACTTGCTGCCGACGTTGCCCTCAGGCCGGCATCCAGGCGATGACCGAGGCAGACCTCATCGCCAGCTTGCCTGGCATCGCCTTCGCCTTCGTGCTGGTGCTCTGCCGGGTTGGCGCCGCGGTGATGCTGATCCCGGGCCTGGGCGAGATGGAGCCGCCGGCGACCGTGCGGGCAGGGCTTGCCTTGGCGATCACGTTCCTGCTGCTGCCAACGGTTGCGCCGCTCGTCTCCGCGCCGCCGCCGGGCTGGGGCAGCGCCGGCATGGTGGCGGCCGAACTGCTGGCTGGCGGCGCGCTGGGCTGGCTTGCCCGGCTGCCATCGCTGGCTTTGTCGATGGCAGGCGCCGTGATCTCCTACATGACCGGCCTCAGCAGCGTCATCCAGACGGACCCGGCGCTCGGCGGCCAGTCCGCGGCGTTGTCCCGTGTGCTCGGCATCATGGCGCCGATGCTGATCCTCTCCACTGGCCTCTATGCCTGGCCGCTCTCAGCGCTCGCGGGGAGTTACCAGGTGATCCCGCCGGGCGCGGTGATGCCTGCCGGGCAACTGGCCGAAACGGTGCAGCAGGCCGTTTCCGCGTCGTTCGGCCTCGCGATCCGCCTGGCTGCGCCATTCCTGCTGGCCGGCTTGCTGCTGCAAGCGGGCCTCGGCCTGCTGGCCCGGCTGGTGCCGCAGCTTCAGGTCTACACCGTGGCCGTTCCGGGGCAGGTCCTGGGCGGGCTGGCGCTGCTCGGCGTCCTGGGGGCCTCCATCCTGTATGCCTGGTCGGAGACGCTGTCGGCGCTCTGGTCCCACCTGCCGGGACTTTGAAAGGTGGCAGACGCCGAAGACCGCACGCTTGCTCCCAGCGAGCGGCGTCTCAGCAAGGCGCGGGAGGACGGCCAGGCGCCGGTCTCGCGCGAGCTGGTGACCCTTGCCGGCCTCGGCATGGCCTGCCTGGTCCTCATGCTCGGCGGCTCGGCGTTGACGTGGCAACTGGGCTTGCGGCTGCGAGACATGCTGACCATGGGCAGCCAATCGCCGGAGGCCGCGCTTCGCCAGGCGGCGAAGGCCTGGGCGATGGCGGTCGGGCCATTGATGGTCGGCATCGCCCTTGCCGGGGCGGGCAGCGTGCTGCTGCAAACCAATTTCCTGATCCATGGCAAGGGCGCCATGCCGGACCTGGCGCGGCTCGATCCCCGGCGCGGCCTGAAGCGGGTGTTCGGGCCGGCCAACCTTGCCGAAGCGGTCAAGTCGCTCGCAAAGGTGAGCGTCCTGGCATGGTCCGTTTATTCCGCGCTCACGGGCATTTGGCCGCTGCTGCCGCACGCGGCCGCCTGGGAGACGCCGGTGCTGATGGACCGGCTGGGCCGGGAGCTGATCCACCTCACGTTCCTGATCTTCGTGTCCCAGGCCGGCATCGCCCTGCTCGACGTGCTCTGGACGCGGTGGCGCTTCACCCAGCGGCTGCGCATGAGCCGCGAGGACCACCGCCAGGAGCACCGGGAGTCGGACGGCGATCCGCAGGTCAAGGCCCGCTTGCGCCAGATCCGCCAGGCGCGCTCCCGCCGGCGCATGATGGCGGCCGTCCCGAAGGCGACCGTCGTCATCACTAACCCGACGCACTACGCAATCGCGCTTGCCTACGAGCGCGGAACGCAGGCCGCGCCCAAGGTGGTGGCCAAGGGCGTGGACGAGGTCGCCGCGCGCATCCGGGAAGCGGCGCAGAAGGCGGGCGTGCCGCTGGTCGCCAATCCGCCGCTGGCCCGGGCGCTCTACACCGTGAAGCTCGACGCGGAGGTGCCGGCCGAACATTTCCGGGTCGTGGCGGAGATCATCGCCTACGTTTGGCGTTTGCGCACGGCGGCCGCGGGCGGGCGTCCGCGTCAATAAGTGTCAACTCAGTCCCTGTCTGCGGCCCGGCGCTCGCAGAGACTGTGGACTTTTCCCGGCAAATCCGGGACACCATGTATGACCATCATCTGACGCCCTGACCTTGGCCTGAGGGCCTTGGCTTGAACCGGGGCGCAGTCTGGCACGGAAAGCAAAAGGCGGCCCGAGCGCGGCGCCAGAAGCGGGGAATGGTTATGGACAAAAGCAAGGCCCTCGACGCCGCGTTGACGCAGATCGAGCGGGCGTTCGGCAAAGGCTCCATCATGCGGATGGGCTCCAAGGCCGGCGACCAGGCGATCGAGACCATCCCGTCCGGCTCGCTGGGCCTCGACCTTGCCCTCGGCATCGGTGGCCTGCCGCGCGGGCGGATCATCGAAGTTTACGGCCCGGAAAGCTCGGGCAAGACGACGTTGGCGCTGCACGCGATCGCTGAGGCGCAGCGCCGCGGCGGGACATGCGCCTTCATCGACGCCGAGCACGCGCTCGACCCGATCTACGCCCGCAAGCTCGGGGTCGATGTCGACAACCTCCTGCTCAGCCAGCCGGACGGCGGCGAGCAGGCGTTGGAGATCTGCGACACCCTGGTCCGCTCGGGCGCGGTCGACGTCGTGGTGCTGGACAGCGTCGCCGCCCTGGTGCCAAGGGCCGAGCTCGAAGGCGAGATGGGCGACACGCATGTCGGCCTCCATGCCCGGCTGATGAGCCAGGCGCTGCGCAAGCTCACCGGCAGCGTCTCGAAATCGCAGACGATGCTGATTTTCCTCAACCAGATCCGGCTCAAGATCGGCGTCATGTTCGGCAACCCGGAAACGACGACGGGCGGCAACGCGCTCAAGTTCTACGCCTCCATCCGCCTGGAAATCCGCCGGATCGGCGCGATCAAGGAGCGCGAGGACACCGTCGGCAACCAAACGCGCGTCAAGGTGGTCAAGAACAAGCTGGCCCCGCCGTTCCGGCAGGTCGAGTTCGACATCATGTACGGCGAGGGCATCAGCAAGGTCGGCGAGCTGATCGACCTGGGCGTCAAGGCGAGCATCGTTGAGAAGTCCGGGGCTTGGTTCAGCTACGACAGCACGCGGATCGGGCAAGGGCGGGAGAACGCCAAGCAGTTCCTGCGCGATCATCCGGAGATGGCGACAACCATCGAGCAGAAGGTGCGCGATCAGTCCGGCGTCGTCGCCAACACCATGCTGGCGGCGGTGGGCGAGGAGGACGCAAACGCCGCCGAGTGATGCTGGACGACCTCGACGCCGCCGTCCCGTTCGGCGCCCAGCCGCTTTCGCCGGCCGACCACGCGCTGGTCGAGACGGCCCGTTCGGTGCTGCTGAAGCATTACCGGCCGTTCTGGCATACCGTGGCCGCGGCCTTGCGAGGGCGGGACGGCCGGATCTGGACCGGGCTGCACCTGGGCGCCACCGTTGGCAGGCTTTCGATCTGCGCGGAGGCGGTGGCGCTCGGCCGGGCAATTATGGATGGCGACGGCACGATCGAATGCGCGGTCGCGGTGCGGCATCCGAAGCCGGAGGAAAGCGTGCGCGACATTGCCGTGGTGCCCCCGTGCGGCGCGTGCCGGGAAAACATCCTCGATTTCGACCGGGACGCGGCGCTGATCGTCTCGACGCCCGCCGGGTTGCGCCGCGTGGCGGCAAGGGATCTGTTGCCGCTTCCGTACCAACGGTAGGAACGACAGTCGCCCGCCGGCGTTGCGTGCTCATGGCAGACAATCCGAAAACACCAACAAACGAGCAGGCGTCGCCGTCGAATGTTGAGAAGGATCCTCACGATTGGACAACCGGGGATGAGAGCATGACCGGCGCACAGGCCAGTTATTTGAAAACGCTGAGCGAAGAGGCCGGCATTCCGTTCGACGAAAGCCTGACCAAGGCCGAGGCGTCCATGAAAATCGATGAGCTGCAGAAAGCGACTGGGCGCGGCAAAAATCATTAAAGGCGAGCAGGACGTGTTGCCGACACGGGCAGGACGCCTAATCAAAGGTTGACGTTGCCCAATAGCGGCGCTACGGATCGCGCCTTAGACAGCCCCTGACTTTCCGGGGCCGTCGTTGTTTACAGGATCGCGCATGGCGCCGCCGCTTTCGGGTAGCCCAGGTCATGCGCCCTCTGGTTTCGCGTTCAGGACGATCCTGGCCGCGGGGCCTTCACGTGATCGGCAGCGGTCTTGACCGAGCCGAAGAGACAGACAGGAACCGAAGGCGCATGCCGACCATCAACCAGTTGATTGCAAAGGGCCGCGAGCCCGCGCCGAAGCGCAACAAGGTGCCGGCGCTGCAAGGTTGCCCACAGAAGCGCGGCGTCTGCACGCGCGTATATACAACGACCCCGAAGAAGCCGAACTCGGCGCTTCGGAAAGTCGCGAAGGTGCGTCTGACCAACGGCTTCGAGGTGGTGAGCTACATCCCCGGCGAAGGCCACAACCTTCAGGAGCACAGCGTCGTGCTGATCCGCGGCGGACGCGTCAAGGACTTGCCCGGCGTACGCTACCACATCCTTCGCGGCGTGCTCGACACGCAGGGCTTGCCGAAGCGTCGTCAGCGGCGGTCGCTGTATGGCGCGAAGCGGCCGAAGTAAGGAGGCGGGTTATGAGCCGACGTCGCGGAGCCGTTAAGCGCGAGATCCTGCCGGACGCCAAGTTCGGCGACACCGTGATCACCCGTTTCATGAACGCGCTGATGTATGACGGCAAGAAGAGCGCGGCCGAGACGATCGTCTATGGTGCACTTGACGTGCTGCGCAAGCGTGGCGGGCGCGACGCGGATCCGGTCAGGATGTTCCACGAGGCGATGGATAACGTGAAGCCCGCCGTTGAAGTGCGCTCACGCCGGGTCGGCGGGGCGACGTATCAGGTGCCGGTCGAGGTGCGGACGGAGCGCCGGCAGGCGCTTGCCATTCGCTGGCTGATCGACAGCGCCCGTAAGCGTGGCGAGCATACGATGGAAGAGCGCCTATCGAACGAGTTGAATGACGCGCTGAACAACCGCGGGTCCGCTGTTAAGAAGCGCGAGGACACCCATCGGATGGCGGAGGCGAACAAGGCCTTCAGCCATTACCGTTGGTAGAAGCTGCAACCTTTGCCGCCGGTTAAGGCGGACGATGGAGAGACGAGATGGCCAAGGCTAAATTCGAGCGGAACAAGCCGCACTGCAACATCGGCACGATCGGTCACGTGGACCATGGCAAGACATCGCTGACGGCCGCGATCACCAAGACGCTGGCCAAGACTGGCGGTGCCACGTTCACGGCCTACGACCAGATCGACAAGGCTCCCGAAGAGCGGGCCCGCGGCATCACGATCTCGACCGCGCACGTCGAGTATGAGACCGAGAACCGGCACTACGCCCACGTCGATTGCCCCGGCCACGCCGACTACGTGAAGAACATGATCACGGGCGCGGCGCAGATGGACGGCGCGATCCTGGTCGTGTCGGCGGCCGACGGCCCGATGCCGCAAACCCGCGAGCACATCCTGCTTGCCCGCCAGGTAGGCGTGCCGGCATTGGTCGTGTTCCTGAACAAGGTCGACATGGTAGACGACCCGGAGCTTCTAGAGCTGGTCGAGATGGAAGTGCGCGAGCTGCTTTCCTCCTACCAGTTCCCGGGGGACGACATCCCCATCGTCAAGGGCTCGGCCCTGATGACGCTCGAGGACAAGAATCCGGAGCTTGGCGAGCAGGCGGTGCTCGCGCTCATGGCCGAGGTGGACAAGTATATCCCGCAGCCGGCCCGCGCGACGGATCGCCCGTTCCTGATGCCGATCGAGGACGTGTTCAGCATCTCCGGGCGCGGCACGGTCGTTACCGGGCGGATTGAGCGCGGCGTGGTGAACGTCGGCGACGAGGTCGAGATCGTCGGCATCAAGAATACGGTGAAGACGATCGTCACCGGCGTCGAGATGTTCCGCAAGCTGCTCGACCGCGGCGAGGCGGGCGACAACATCGGCGCGCTGCTCCGCGGCACGAAGCGCGAGGACGTGGAGCGCGGGCAGGTCTTGGCCAAGCCCGGCAGCATCACGCCGCACACGCAGTTCAAGGCCGAGGCTTATGTCCTGACCAAGGAGGAGGGCGGTCGTCATACGCCGTTCTTCACCAACTACCGCCCGCAGTTCTATTTCCGCACGACGGACGTGACGGGCGTGGTTGAGTTGCCGTCCGGCACGGAGATGGTAATGCCTGGCGACAACGTGTCGATGGACGTGACCCTGATCGCGCCGATCGCCATGGATGAAGGCCTGCGCTTCGCCATCCGCGAAGGCGGCCGGACCGTGGGCGCGGGCGTCGTTGCAAGCATCACTAAGTAACGGCGGCGCACAGAAGGGTTTGGACGGACGAGTACGATGGAAAACCAGAATATCCGCATTCGCCTGAAGGCGTACGACCACCGTGTGCTAGATAACAGCACGCGGGAGATCGTGAACACGGCGAAGCGGACAGGCGCGCGCGTCCGTGGACCTATCCCGCTGCCGACCCACATTGAGCGGTTCACCGTCAACCGCTCCCCGCACGTCGACAAGAAGAGCCGCGAGCAGTTCGAGATCCGGACCCACCGCCGCTTGCTCGACATCGTTGAACCCACGCCGCAAACAGTGGACGCGCTGATGAAGCTCGACCTCGCTTCCGGCGTGGACGTGGAAATCAAGCTGTAAGGGAGGAGGACGATGCGAACCGGACTTCTCGCCAAGAAGCTGGGCATGACCCGGCTGTTCAAAGAGGACGGCACGCACGTGCCCGTCACCGTGCTGCACCTGGACGAGGTTCAGGTGGTGGACACGCGCACGCAAGAACGGGATGGCTACACGGCGGTGCAGCTTGGCTGCGGCAAGGCCAAGGTCAAGAACGTCAGCCAGCCGAACAAAGGTCATTTCTCCCGGGTAAAGGTTGAGCCGAAAGCGAAGCTGGTCGAGTTCCGCGTAGCGCCGGACGCCTTGCTCGAGAGCGGCCAGGTGTTGTCGGCGGACCACTTTGTTGTCGGCCAGAAGGTTGATGTGTGCGGCATCAGCAAAGGCAAGGGGTTTGCCGGCGCGATGAAGCGCTGGAATTTCCGCGGCCTTGAAGCATCGCACGGCGTTTCGGTCAGCCATCGCAGCCACGGGTCGACCGGCAACCGGCAAGATCCGGGCAAGACGTTCAAGAACAAGAAAATGGCCGGGCATCTCGGTTCGGAGCGGGTGACGACGCTGAACGTCGAGGTCGCCGGCGTGGACGCCGAGCGCGGCCTGCTCATGATCCGCGGCTCGGTGCCCGGCGGCAAGACCGGCTATGTCATGGTGCGGGACGCGATCAAGAAGCCCCGGCATGCGGATGCGCCATACCCGGCTGCTCTTAAGGGCAACGAGGGCGTCACGGCCCCGGCAGAGGCTTGAACATGCAGACCGAGATCAAAACGTTGGACGGCGGGTCCGCCGGGTCAACCGAGCTTCCCGATGACCTATTCGGAACGACGCCGCGTACCGACATCATCGCCCGCGTGGTGCAGTGGCAGCTTGCCAAACGCCGGGCCGGCACCCATCGCACGAAGGGCATGGGCGAGGTGTCCGGCACGACCAAGAAGCCGTACCGGCAGAAGGGAACCGGCAACGCCCGGCAGGGAAGCCTTCGCGCGCCGCAGTTCCGCACCGGCGGCGTTGTCCACGGCCCGGTTGTCCGCAGCCACGCTTATGACCTGCCGAAAAAGGTCCGCCGGCTCGGGTTGATCAGCGCTCTTTCGCAGAAGTTCGCGGATGGCAAGCTGATAGTGGTCGAGAGCGTTGCCGGGGGAAGCGGCAAGACGAAGGAACTTGCCGCCAAGCTCAAGGCGCTTGGCTGGAAAAGCGCCTTGGTGATCGACGGCGCCGTGGATGAGGGCTTCGCTCGCGCCAGCCGCAACATCGTCGGCGTCGGCGTGCTGCCGACGGTCGGCGCCAACGTTTACGACATCATCCGCCACGACATCCTGGTCGTCACCACTGCTGGCGTCGACGGCTTGAAGCAACGTCTGGCTAAGCCCGGCACCGCGCAGGAGCAAGCGGCATGAGCACCCGTCAGGTTCTGGCCGCCCGCCGCGGCGCGGCGTCGATGTCCCGCGAGGCGATGTACAACGTGATCCGCAGTCCGGTCATCACAGAAAAGGCGACCCAGGTCAGCGACCGTAACCAAGTCGTGTTCCGCGTCGCCCCCGCCGCGAACAAGAGCGAGATCAAGGCCGCGGTGGAAGGGTTATTCGGGGTCAAGGTGCTCGGCGTCAACACGCTGGTGCAAAAGGGCAAGACGAAGCGCTTCCGCGGTCGTCCGGGCGTCCGCTCGGACGTCAAGAAAGCATACGTGCAGCTTGCCGAGGGGCAGTCGATCGACATGTCCACCGGGCTGAGCTGAGGACTGGACCATGGCACTCAGGCAATACAATCCGATAACCAACAGCCTTCGCGGCACGGTGCTGATCGCCCGTAGCGAGCTTTGGAAAGGCAAGCCCGTCAAGACCCTGACCGAGGGCAAGCAGAAGACCGGCGGGCGCAACAACCATGGGCGCACCACCAGCTTCTTCCGTGGCGGCGGGCACAAGCAGTCCTACCGTTATGTCGACTTCAAGCGGCGCAGCAAGTTCGGCGTGTCCGCCACCGTTGAACGCCTGGAATACGACCCGAACCGGTCCGCATTCATCGCGCTGGTCAAGTATGACGATGGCGAACTGAGCTACATCATCGCGCCGCAGCGGCTCAAGGCCGGCGACAAGGTGGTGGCCGGGCCGCGGGTCGACATCAAGCCCGGCAACGCGATGCCGATGGCGGCGATCCCCGTCGGCACGATCATCCACAACGTCGAGCTGAAGATCGGCGGCGGCGGCAAGATGGCCCGGGCGGCCGGGTGCTACGCGCAACTGGTCGGCAAGGACGCCGGCTATGCCCAGATCAAGCTGCAATCCGGCGAGTTGCGGATCGTGCGCGCCGAATGCATGGCAACGGTCGGCGCGGTCAGCAACCCGGACAACCAGAACCAGAACCTCGGTAAAGCCGGGCGTAATCGGTGGCTTGGCAGGCGCCCGCATAACCGCGGCGTGGTGATGAACCCGGTTGACCACCCGCACGGCGGCGGCGAGGGGCGCACCTCCGGCGGGCGTCATCCGGTGACCCCGTGGGGCAAGCCGACCAAAGGATACAAGACGCGCGTGAACAAGCGGACCGATAGCCTGATCATCCGCAAGCGTCCAAAGGGGAAGCATTAAGATGGCGCGTTCCGTATGGAAGGGGCCGTTCGTGGACGGCTACCTGCTCGGCAAGGCGGAGGCCGCCCGTGCCTCCGGCCGCAACGAAATCATCAAAATCTGGTCCCGCCGGTCGACGATCCTGCCGCAGTTCGTGGGCCTCACGTTCGGGGTTTACAACGGCCATAAGTTCCTGCCGGTCCAGGTGAACGAGAATATGGTGGGCCATAAGTTCGGCGAGTTCTCGCCGACGCGGACGTTCACCGGCCATACGTCGGACAAGAAGGCGAGGCGAGGCTGACATGAGCAAGCCCAAGCATCCCCGCACGCTGGCCGAGACGCAAGCGCAGGCCGTCTTGCGTAATGTCCGCATCAGCCCGCAAAAGCTGAACCTTGTGGCCGGGCTGATCCGCAACCAGCCCGCTTCGAAGGCCGTTGCGACGCTCACGTTCAGCAAGCGGCGCATCGCCCAGCAAGTTCGCAAGACGCTGGAAAGCGCGATCGCCAACGCCGAGAACAACCACCAACTCGATGTCGACCGCCTGGTTGTCAGCCGGGCCGAGGTCGGCAAGTCGATCGTCATGCGGCGCTTCATGGCGCGCGGGCGGGGCCGGGCGTCGCGGATCGAGAAGTGGTTCAGCCATCTGCGCATCGTGGTCAGCGAGCAGACGCAGGCACCCGAGACCGACGAGAGAGAGGCGGCTTAAGCCATGGGTCACAAAGTCAACCCGATCGGGCTGCGGCTCGGCGTCAACCGGACCTGGGACAGCCGCTGGTTCGCCGGCCGGGATTACTCGAAGCTGTTGCTGGACGACGTGAAGCTGCGCACGCATCTGCGGAAGAAGCTGAGCGGCGCGGGCGTGAGCCGCGTAGTGATCGAGCGCCCGGCCAAGAAGCCGCGCATCACGATCTACGCGGCCCGCCCCGGCGTCGTGATCGGCAAGAAAGGCCAGGACATCGAAGTCCTTCGCAAGGATCTTGGCAAGATGGCCAAGGCTGACGTCAGCCTGAACATCGTTGAGATTCGCAAGCCGGAGATCGATGCCCAGCTCGTGGCGGAGAACATCGCGCAGCAGCTTGAGCGCCGGGTCGCGTTCCGCCGCGCCATGAAGCGCGCCGTGCAGTCGGCGATGCGCCTGGGCGCGCAAGGCATCCGCATCAACTGCGGCGGCCGTCTCGGCGGCGCGGAGATCGCCCGCGTCGAGTGGTATCGCGAAGGCCGCGTGCCTCTGCACACCCTGCGCGCCGATATCGATTTCGGTGTCGCCACGGCCAAGACCACCTACGGTACTTGCGGCGTTAAGGTCTGGATTTTCAAGGGCGAAATCCTCGCGCACGACCCGCTGGCACAAGACCGCCGCGCCGCCGAGCAAGCGCCGCAGCGTTAAGGGGACCAGACGATGCTTTCTCCGAAGCGGACCAAGTTCCGCAAGGCTCACAAGGGCCGCATTCACGGTCTAGCGAAGGGCGGCACGGCCCTCAACTTCGGCGCGTTCGGCCTCAAGGCGCTGGAGCCGGAGCGCGTCACGGCACGGCAGATCGAGGCGGCCCGGCGGGCGATCACCCGCAGTATGCGCCGTGCCGGCCGCGTTTGGATTAGGATCTTCCCGGATGTGCCGGTTTCCACTAAGCCCGCGGAAGTGCGCATGGGCTCGGGCAAAGGCAGCCCGGAGTTCTGGGTCTGCCGCGTCAAGCCTGGCCGTATCATGTTCGAGATCGACGGCGTTGCGGCCGACCTCGCGCGGGAAGCGCTGACGCTGGGCGCGGCCAAGTTGCCGATCCGCACCAAGATCGTCGCCCGGATCGGGGAAGCCTAGCCATGACCAAGCCCGCCGATGTTCGCGCGAAGAGCGCCGACGAACTGAAAACGATGCTGCTCGACCTGCGCAAGGAGCAGTTCAACCTGCGCTTCCAGGCGGCAACGGGGCAGACCGAAGGCGTGGGACGCGTGCGCAAGGTGCGCCGCGACATCGCCCGCGTGAAAACCATCCAGGCGGAGCAGAAACGCGCCGCCGCGACCAAGTAGAGGAGACGGGCGATGCCGAGGCGCGTCCTGACCGGGCGAGTGACGAGCGACAAGATGGACAAGACCTGCACGGTCTTGGTCGAGCGCCGGGTCATTCATCCGCTGTATAAGAAGTTCATCCGGCTTTCGAAGAAGTATGCCGCCCATGACGAAGCCAACCTGGCTAAGGTTGGCGATAGCGTGCGTATCGAGGAATGCCGCCCGATCAGTAAGCGGAAATCCTGGCTGCTGGTGGAGCGCAACGGCGAGCAGGTTGAGCGTCCCTACGGGTTTAGCGCTCCGGCCGTGACGGCGCATCCGACGGGGTCGCCAATGTCCGCACCGGACAGCGCGATCCCTGAAGAAGCGGTTCCGCAGGCCTGAGGAGCAGCCGATGATCCAGGTCGAATCCAATCTCGAGGTCGCCGACAATTCGGGCGCCCGCAGTGTGCAGTGCATCAAGGTGCTCGGCGGCTCCAAGCGCAAGACCGCGTCCGTGGGCGACGTCATCGTCGTCTCGATCAAGGAAGCGATCCCGCGCGGCAAGGTGAAGAAGGGCGACGTCCATCTCGCCGTGATTGTCCGCACGTCCTTTCCCGTCCGCCGCCCGGACGGCAGCGCCATCCGGTTCGACCGCAACGCGGCCGTGCTGCTCAACAAGCAGCGCGAGCCGATCGGTACCCGTATCTTCGGCCCGGTCGTACGCGAGTTGCGGGCCCGGCGGTTCATGAAAATCATTTCCGCCGCGCCGGAGGTTCTGTGATGGCCGCGCGTATTCGCAAGGGCGACAAGGTGATCGTCATCACCGGCGCCGATAAGGGCAAGCGGGGCGAAGTGCTCGCCGTGCGCCCGAAGGACAACCGGGCCATCGTGCAGGGCGTCAACATCGCCAAGAAGCACACCAAGCCGCAAGGCATGGGGCAGCCGGGCGGCATCATCGAGCAGGAGGCGACGATCCACCTGTCGAATGTGATGCTGATCGACCCCAAGAGCGACAAACCGACCCGCGTTGGCTTCCGCGTTCTAGACGATGGTCGGAAGGTGCGCGTAACCCGCCCGGGCGGCAACGTGATCGAAAGCTAACCCCATGAGCGACATCAAAGAGCTGCCCCGTATGCAGCAGCGCTATGTTTCCGAGATCAAGGGCAAGCTGCAAGAGGAGTTCAACTACAAGAACCCGATGCAGGTGCCCAAGCTCGAAAAGATTGTCATCAACATGGGCGTCGGCGACGCGGCGGGCGACCAGAAGAAGTTGGACTCCGCCGTTGCCGAGCTGACGCTCATTGCCGGACAGAAGCCGGTGAAGACGGTTGCCAAGAAGGCCATTGCCGGGTTCAAGATTCGCGCCGGGTTGCCGATCGGCACCAAGGTGACGCTGCGCCGGGCCAAGATGTACGAGTTCCTTGACCGCCTGGTGACGATCGCCATGCCCCGCGTGCGCGACTTCCGCGGCATCCCCGCCGGCAAGGGCTTCGACGGGCGCGGAAACTTCGCCATGGGCCTCAAGGAACAGATCGTGTTCCCTGAGATCGAGTACGACAAGGTGACGGACGTGCGCGGCATGGACATCATCTTCGTCACCACGGCCAAGACCAACGCCGAGGCCAAAGCGTTGCTGAAGGCGTTCGACGTTCCGTTCGCCGCCTAAGCAAGCGGCCGAGATCCACGTGTTTGGAATACCACTTGCGGCCTACCGCAGCAGGTTCCGAGGAGTAAGAAATCCATGGCGAAGACATCGTCGGTAAACCGCAACGAGAAGCGCGAGCGCATGGCGGCGCGTGACAAGGCCAAGCGCGCCGAGCTGAAAAGCGTGCTGATGGACCGGTCACTGCCCGTCGAAGACCGCTTCGAAGCGTCCATGAAGCTGGCAGAGCTGCCCCGCAACGGCGCTGCCGTGCGCGTCCGTCTCCGTTGCGCGCTCACGGGCCGGGCACGGGGCAACTATCGCAAATTCAAGCTGTCCCGGAACATGCTTCGCGCGCTCGCCAATTCTGGCCAATTGCCCGGCGTCGTCAAGGCGAGCTGGTAGGAATCCGCCGATGTCGATGTCCGATCCCCTAGGCGACATGATCACCCGTATCCGCAATGCTCAGCGCAGCCGGCACTCGGCCTGCGTCGCGCCCGCCTCCAAGCTGCGCGCGAACGTGCTGGAAGCCTTGAAGCGCGAGGGCTTCATCCGCGGCTATTCCGCCGAGGAACTGCGTCCCGGCATTGCCCAGCTTCGCATCGAGCTGAAATACAACGAGGGCGAGCCGGTGATTAAGGAGATTACCCGCGTCAGCAAGCCTGGCCGCCGGGTTTATTCCAAGATCGCCGAACTGCCGCGCGTTTACGCCGGCCTTGGCGTGTCTATCCTTTCCACCCCGCGCGGCGTCCTCAGCGACGGCGAGGCCCGCGCGGCGAACGTGGGCGGCGAAGTGCTGTTCCGCGTGTTCTGATAAGGGTCCTGCTATGTCTCGCGTAGGCAAATACCCGGTCGAGGTGCCATCCGGCGTCACGGTCGCGATCGCCAACCAGGTGTTGGAGGCCAAGGGCAAACTTGGAACCCTGCACCTGCCGCTGACCGACAAGGTCGTTACCACCGTTGACGGAAACAGAGTAAGCGTGGCGCCCCGCAGCAACGCTTCGGAGTGCCGGATGATGTGGGGCACGACCCGGGCGCTGGTGGCCAGCATGGTCAAAGGCGTGTCGGAGGGTTTCAGCAAGACGATGGAGATCCAGGGCACCGGCTTTCGCGCCGCGGTGCAAGGAAAGAACCTGGTGATCAATCTCGGCTTCTCGCATGACGTCGTTTATCCGGTTCCCGAAGGCATCACGATCACGACGCCGCGCCCGACCGCCATCACCGTCACCGGCATCGACAAGCGGCAGGTCGGACAAGTCTCGGCTGAGATCCGCGCGTTCCGGCCGCCCGAGCCGTATAAAGGCAAGGGCGTGCGCTACACGACAGAGACCATCCGGCGCAAGGAAGGCAAGAAGAAGTAAGATGAGCAGCAGGATCGACTTGAAGGCGCGCCGGCAATCGCGGCTGCGCTTCCAGCTTCGGCAGAAATCCGGCGGGCGACCGCGCTTGTCCGTGTTCCGCTCCGGTAAGCATATCTACGCGCAGGTGATCGACGACGGGCAGGGCCGGACCTTGGCCGCGGCTTCGAGCCTGGACAAGGGTCTTCGCGCCGAACTCAAGACCGGCGCCGACCGCGAGGCCGCCGCGGCTGTCGGCAAGCTGGTTGCCGAACGCGCCGTGGCTGCCGGTGTCACGAAGGTGGTGTTCGACCGCGGCGCCTATTTGTATCACGGCCGCGTCAAGGCGCTGGCCGACGCCGCGCGCGAAGGCGGGCTGGCGTTCTAGGAGGGACCAATGGCACGTGAAGCACGAGACGGCGGCCGGGGCGGCCGCGACCGCGACCGCGAGGCCGATGACATCATCGACAAGCTGGTCACCATCAACCGCGTGGCCAAGGTGGTGAAGGGCGGACGCCGCTTCGCGTTCGCCGCCCTGGTCGTGGTCGGCGACCAGAAGGGGCGCGTGGGCTACGGCGCCGGAAAGGCGCGCGAAGTGCCCGAGGCGATCCGCAAGGCGACGGAACGGGCGCGCAAGGCCATGATCCGCGTTCCCATGAAGGAAGGCCGCACCCTGCATCACGATGTCGAGGGCGTCTTCGGTGCCGGGCATGTCGTGTTGCGCTCGGCCAGCGCCGGGACCGGGATCATCGCCGGCGGGCCGATGCGCGCCGTATTCGAGTCGCTCGGCGTGAACGACGTCGTTGCCAAGTCGCTCGGCAGCCGCAACCCGCACAACATGGTCAAGGCCACTTTTGCCGCGCTTCAGCGTGTCGGCAGCCCTCGCAGCGTTGCCGCGCGCCGCAGCAAGAAAGTTGCCGAAATTTTCGGCAAGCGCGAGGTCGCGGCCGAAGCGTCCGGTGCGGAGCAGGCCAATGTCTGAGGCGCCCACCGGCAAGGTCCGGGTCACGCAGATCGCCTCCGGAGCGGGCCGCAAGAAGGATCAGATCCAGACCCTAACGGGCCTTGGGCTCGGCAAGCTTCGCCGGACCCGCGAATTGGAGGACACGCCGGCAGTGCGCGGCATGATCCGCAGAGTGGCGCATCTGGTGCGCGTGGAAGGTGAGCAGTGAAACTGAACGAACTGCGCGATAACCCCGGCGCCCGCCTCAAGAGCAAGCGTCTGGGGCGCGGCATCGGTTCCGGCAAGGGCAAGACCTCTGGAAAGGGTGTCAAGGGCCAGAAAGCGCGCGAGGGCGTGTCGCTGAACGGCTTCGAGGGCGGCCAGCTCCCAATCTATCGCCGCCTGCCGAAGCGGGGCTTTCATAACTTGTTCCGCAAGGAATACGCCCCGCTCAACCTCGGCGCGCTCGACAAGGCCATTGAATCCGGCAAGCTCCAGGCCGGCGAGACGATCACCGAAGCCGCCCTGGCCAAATCCGGCGTGGTCACGGTCGGCAAGCGCGCTGGCATCCGCCTGCTTGCCAGCGGCACGATCTCCCGCGCGGTCAACGTCGAGGTGTCCGGCGCGTCCGCCTCGGCAATCGCCGCGGTCGAGGCCGCTGGCGGCAGCGTCAAGACCACGGTCAAGCCAGCGGCGGACGAAGCGCCTGCCGCATAGATAAAGTTGTGTCCCGCTCGCCGGGCATTACATTGCGGATCGAGGGCGGCGCCCGGTGTCCATTCCGGGCCGAGGCGCCGTTCGCATGTCGGGGGAACCTTCCATGGCTTCGACAGCCGAAACACTCGCGTCAAACTTAAACCTCGGCACGTTCGCGAAGGCGACCGAACTCAAGAAGCGCATCTGGTTCACCCTTGGCGCGCTCCTGGTCTATCGCATCGGCACCTACATCCCCGTGCCCGGCGTCGACGCGTCCGTGATGGGCGAGCTGCTCAACCAGCACGGCGGCGGCATCCTCGGCATGTTCAACATGTTCAGCGGCGGCGCGCTCGGACGCATGACGGTGTTCGCGCTGAATATCATGCCCTACATCAGCGCCAGCATCATCATCCAGCTAATGACCGCCGCAGTGCCGACGCTCGAGACGCTGAAGAAAGAGGGCGAGTCCGGCCGCAAGAAGCTGAACCAGTACACCCGCTACCTCACCGTCCTGATCGCGTTGCTGCAATCCTACGGCATCGCCGTCGGCCTGGAAGGGATGAGGGGCAATTTCGGCGCCGCCGTCATCGACCCGGGCTGGTTCTTCCGCATCTCCTGCGTGGTGACGCTGGTGGGCGGCACGATGTTCCTGATGTGGCTCGGCGAGCAGATCACGGCCCGCGGCGTCGGCAACGGCATCAGCCTCATCATCTTCGCCGGCATCGTCGCTAACTTGCCGCACGCGCTTGCCAGCCTGCTCGAACTGGGCCGCACCGGGGCGCTCTCGCCCGTCTTCATCCTCGCGTTCATCGTCATCGCCGTCGCGGTCATCGCCTTCGTCGTGTTCATGGAACGGGCGCAGCGCCGGGTCGTCATCCAATACCCGAAACGTCAGGTGGGCCAGCGCATGTTCGGCGGCGACTCGACCCACATGCCGCTCAAGGTCAACACCGCTGGCGTTATCCCGCCGATCTTCGCCAGCTCGATCCTGCTGATCCCGGCTACTATTTCCGGCTTCTCCGCCGAAGGCCAGACGAGCGGCGTGCTCTCCGCCATCGGTCGTTACCTGGCTCATGGCGAACCGCTCTACATGGCCGCCTACGCAGGCATGATCATCTTCTTCTCCTATTTCTATACCGCTGTGGTGTTCAATCCGGAGGAGACCGCCGACAACCTGAAGAAGTATGGCGGCTTCGTGCCCGGCGTGCGCCCAGGCTCCAATACCGCCGACTATTTCGACCGCATCCTGTCACGCCTGACCACGGTCGGCGCCATCTATCTCTGCATCGTTTGCCTGTTGCCTGAAATCCTCATCAGCCGCTACGGCGTCCCATTCTACTTCGGCGGCACCAGCCTGATGATCATCGTCAGCGTGACCATGGATACCGTGACACAGGTCCAATCCCACTTGCTGGCGCATCAGTACGAGGGCCTGATCCGCAAGACGCGAGGCCGGGGCAGGGTGCGATGAACCTCATCCTGCTCGGACCGCCCGGCGCCGGCAAAGGCACGCAAGCCCGGCGCCTCGAGCAGCGGCATGGCATGGTGCAGATCGCCACTGGCGACATGCTCCGCGCCGAAGTCGCAGCCGGTAGCGAAATCGGTCAGCAAGCAAAGACGATCATGGAAGCCGGCCAGCTTGTCACCGATGCCCTCCTGGTGGCGATGATCGAGAACCGCATCAGGAAGCCCGACGCGGCCGGCGGATTTATCCTTGACGGTTTCCCGCGCAATATCCCTCAAGCCGAAGCGCTCGATCTGATGCTCGAAGGCGCCGGACAGCAACTTGATGCGGTGATCGAACTTCGGGTTGACGATACCGCCCTGGTCGAGCGCATCGCCGGACGATTCAGCTGCGCCAAATGCGGCGCGAGCTATCATGACACGTTCAGCCCGCCGCGTGTCGAGAACACCTGCGATGTTTGCGGCAACCACGAGTTCATCCACCGGGCCGACGACCGCCGGGAAACGGTCGCGGCGCGTTTGAACGTTTATCATACCCAAACGGCCCCGATCCTGCCGTACTACAAAGAGCGAGGCCGGCTAGTCACTCTCGACGGCATGGCGGCTATGGACGACGTGACGCGGCAGATTGAAGAAACGTTGGCTTCGGCCTCATCGCTGCGAGCGTCAGCATCCCGTGGTCATGCAGCGGAGAAAAAGCTATAGCTCACTAAGAGTTGATGTGAGCGCGTTGACTTCGGACCAGGCGGGCGTATAACTCGCCACCTTCGCTTCGCACATACATGGGTGGGGCGCATCATAATTTTCCGGCCCTCCAGCGCCGAGGCGAGCAGAGGCCTTAAACAGCAGCCAGACAGTCAGATGCTGTCTGTGGCTAGGAGACATTATCGTGGCGCGTATTGCCGGCGTGAATATCCCGACCAACAAGAGGGTCGCAATCAGTCTCCGTTACATCTACGGCATTGGCCCAACCAATGCCCAAGACATCTGCAACAAGCTGGACATCCCCGATGACCGCCGGGTGAACCAACTCTCCGACGAGGAGGTGCTGCGGATCAGGGAGCTGATCGACCGCGAATACCGGGTCGAGGGTGACCTGCGACGCGAGGTGGCGATCAACATCAAGCGTTTGATGGACCTCGGTTGCTACCGTGGCCTGCGTCATCGCCGCGGCTTGCCCGTCCATGGCCAGCGCACCCACACGAATGCCCGCACCCGCAAAGGCAAGGCGGTCGCAATCGCCGGCAAGAAGAAAGTCACGAAGTAGCCCGTCCCGTCCGCACGAACAGTCAGGAAGCAGCTTATGGCGAGACCCGCCGCCCGCGCACCCCGTCGCAAGGAGCGCAAGAACATCATCTCCGGCGTCGCCCACGTCAACGCGACGTTCAACAACACCATGGTGACGATCACCGACGCCCAGGGAAACACGATCGCCTGGTCGTCATCCGGGATGCAGGGCTTCAAGGGCAGCCGGAAAAGCACGCCCTACGCGGCCCAAGTCGCGGCGGAAGATGCCGGTCGCAAAGCGCGCGAGCATGGCATGGAAACACTGGAGATCGAAGTGAGTGGCCCGGGTTCCGGGCGTGAGAGCGCCCTGCGCGCGCTCCAGGCTGTGGGCTTCGGTATCTCCGCCATCCGCGACATGACCCCGATCCCGCATAACGGCTGCCGCGCCCGCAAGCGTCGCCGCGTTTAATCGATGATGTGTTTAATACGGCGCCGCATCCATTGCGGCGCCGTCCTCTATTGTTGGAGATAAACCATGGTTCTCCAAAGGAACTGGCAAAGCTTGATCAAACCGGAAAAGCTCGGTGTCGAGCCCGGCGCCGACCCGCATCGTGTGGCCACGGTCGTGGCCGAGCCGCTGGAGCGCGGCTTCGGCATGACCCTCGGCAACGCCGTTCGCAGGGTGTTGCTGTCCTCGTTGCAGGGTGCTGCCGTCACGGCCGTGCAGATCGACGGCGTCCTGCACGAATTCAGCAGCATTGCCGGCGTGCGCGAGGACGTGACCGACATCGTGCTCAACATCAAGCAACTCGCGCTTCGGATGCACGGCGAAGGGCCGAAGCGCATGGTGCTGACCGCGACCGGCCCGGGCGAAGTCACTGCCGGGCAAATCCAGACCGGCCATGATATCGATGTCATGAACCCCGATCTTGTCATCTGCACGCTCGACGACGGCGTGAAGCTTGGCATGGAGTTCACCGTCAACCTTGGTAAAGGCTATGTTCCCGCCGCTGCTAACCGGCCCGAGGACGCGCCGATCGGGCTTATTCCGATCGACGCCATTTACTCGCCGGTCAAGCGCGTCAGCTACAAGGTCGAGCCGACCCGAGTCGGTCAAGTGACGGACTACGACAAGTTGCTGCTGCAAGTGGAAACGAATGGGGCCGTGTCTCCTGAAGACTCGGTCGCTCTCGCTGCCCGCATTCTCCAGGACCAACTCCAGCTCTTCATCAACTTCGACGAGCCGCAACTGGCCCGCTCGGACGAGATCCGCGATGATCTGCCGTTCAACCGTAACCTATTGCGGAAAGTGGACGAGCTGGAGCTTTCCGTCCGCAGCGCCAACTGCCTCAAGAACGACAACATCGTCTACATCGGCGACTTGGTGCAAAAGAGCGAGCAGGAGATGTTGCGCACCCCGAACTTCGGTCGCAAGTCGCTGAATGAGATCAAGGAAGTCCTCACCGCGATGGGGCTTGGACTATCGATGACCGTCCCTGGCTGGCCGCCCGAGAACATCGAGGATCTCGCCAAGCGTCTCGACGAGCCTTTCTAAGCAGTCCCGTAAGGAACCCCCACCATGCGCCACGGTGTTTCCGGCCGTAAGCTTAACGTCACCTCCAGCCACCGTGCCGCGATGTTCCGCAACATGGCCCACGCGCTCCTGAAGCATGAGCAGATCACCACGACCCTGCCCAAAGCCAAGGAGCTGCGCCCTGTCGCCGAAAAGCTCATCACCCTCGGCAAGCGGGGCGGCCTTCACGCCCGGCGGCAGGCGCAGTCCCAGTTGCAGGACGACGTTCTCGTCAACAAGCTGTTCTCCGCCTTGGCTGACCGCTACCGTGCCCGTAACGGCGGCTACACCCGCGTCCTCAAGGCCGGCATGAGGCACGGCGACATGGCGGCGATGGCCATCATCGAGTTGGTCGACCGCGACGTGGCGGCAAAGGGCCTCGACAGCGGCCCGAAGCCTGAGGCCGATGCGGACGAGGACGGCGCTGAGGCTTAAGCACGATCGTCGTCGGCGAGCGCAGCGAAATCCACCGTACCATGCAATGAACGCTTGCCCTCCATCAGAGGGTAAGCTTCATGCCTTCATGGCTCGCGACGAAGCCGAGCGCAGCGTAGAACCTGCGTGCATCCAGGCGTTTCTTATCCGTGGTCAGCTGCACTAACCCGCAGCCCCGGCGTCGGCACTCCTCAACGGCCCAAATCAGCATCTTACGCCCGATCCCGCCGCCACGGCTCCCTCGCGCAATGCGAACAGCCTCGATCTGGCCTCGCAACATGCCTAATCGGGCAAGCCCCGGTATGAACGTAAGCTGAAGACAGCCAACGACGCATCTCCCGGCCTCGGCCACAACAAGAAGTTGGTTCAAGTCGGCATCGATAGCCGTGTAAGCGGCAACGTAATGTGGACTAAGTGGGAGACCCGGTTCCTCTCTGCTGCGACTTAGCTCATCATCAGCAAGCAAACCGACGATTGCCGGCAAATCATACCAGCGGCCCTAAATTATGACCTGTGCCCATTGGCGATGCCCGGTGGACTGGATGACGTCTGGTGCGCTCGTTAGCGCGTTCCAGGCTGCACAGGTCGCATCGAGAATGGCTTCGTACGTATCCCAGACCTGGTGACCGAATTTATTGGCACGCAGGTATGCCCAGATGTTCTCGACGGGATTGAGTTCTGGAGCATAGGGCGGCAGGGTCAGCAACACGATGTTGTCGGGCACGTCCAGCTTGGGCGAGCGGTGCCAGCCTGCGCCGTCGATGACGAGCAGGGCGATGGCGCCCAGCGTGACGCATGTGCTGATCTCGGCCAAATGCTTGTTCATGGCGTCAACGTTGACGATGGGCAGCACCAGCGCACTGCCGGCGCCGCGGGCTGGACAGATGGCGCCGAACAGGTAGACCCAGTTGAACCGATGATCGCGCAGAGCGCGCGGGCGGGTGCCGCGCCGTGCCCAGATGCGGGTCAGCGTGCCTTGCTGGCCGACCCTGGCTTCATCTTGGAACCAGACTTCGACCGGTTTGCCTGTGTGCTGCGTGCCGATCGCATCGCGCGCCCGGTCGGCAAAGTTTTTTTAAAAGCCTCCTGCGCCGCGAGGTCGGTTTGCGGATGCACCGGACGCACCGAGAGCTTGCGGTAGCCAAGCTTGTGCAGCAGCTTGCCAACACTGCGCTCGTGCAGCTCGACGCCGAACGCGCGTGCGATACGCTGCTTGAGATCGACACGCCGGAACCGCACCACGCCGTCTTCAGCCAGGGTGGCGCCCTCCTCTATCCAGCGCGCAACGCGGCCCTGCTCAACCCAGCTCAGGCTAGCCGGGCGGCCACTGCGTGCCCGATCGGCAAGCCCCTCCAGCCCCGCCTCGTTGTAGCGATGCACCCAGTCGCGCAAGGTCTGCCGGTCCATGCCGCAGGCTCGCGCAGCGTCCTCGCGGCTCGCCCCGTCCAGTATCAGCGCAATAGCCAAGGCACGAAGCACCTGTTTGGTATCCGCCGAGCGCCGCGCGGCCACACGCAAATCGGCCGCGTTCAGATCTGTCCGTGTGATAGCGACCGCAGCCATGTCCGCCTCGCAAATCGATGCACACAAAAGCGAATCACGTCAGACGGCGGTTGGGAACTCCACAGGAGTCAACATTTTGGGCCACTGGTATAATAGTGCTGGAAGATACTTAATGTCTTTGAATGTTTTTTAAAAACAAGCCATGTAACTTTCTGATAAACTGTGGTATAGCGAAAATCCGAACTCTTTTAAAGTAGTTCTTAAATCTCGTTACAGTTGTATCTTCCATAATTATCTGAAAATCGTCGTGTGGAAGTGATTTGTGTAAGCGTGCGTTATCATACAAACATATCATGCCGCCAAACAATGACTTCGAAGCGCGCCGCCCATTGATGTCAACATAGACTACGTGAAGTGACAATTTTCCTGGTAAGCTTAAGGTTCCACGACCAGTTCTATTTTCAAAACACAAGTTTCCGCTAATATCTACAAAAGCGAAATCATCCGCCTTTAGTATAATTGGAAATGAAGGTGTCGTATCTACATTATCAACATAATGTCGCTCCCAATCCACTATCGATGAAACCTCTTTTAAGCTGAATTGGTATGGAGTTGCCAGTGCGAAAGCCTGACTTTCAAAGTAGCTTCGGTAGTCGGAATCGCTGACAGGGTCGAGACGCGTTTCGAGCTTATCAATGAATGAGGCGCGATTCCCATCATTTAAAATTAGCACTCTAATCATAACGGAAACGATTACAATGTATGGAGGTAAGTTTTGTGGTGTAAGAACAATATTGTAACTAATATTCCGCACAGATAAGCTGATTCGTTGTAATCGATTTACACTTCTCTTAAAAAATTCAAAATAAGCTGCTAAGCTAATTACAGTTGCAATAAGTGAGAATATCCACATTTTAAGCTCACAATAAGGCTTTGTTGTTCAAGTCGAAGACCTTATTCAGCATGACTACTAATCATTGCCGCCCCCAAATCGCCGCCATGCCCCCCGGCAGCAGCCGCATCACCCAGACCGCCACCGCCAAGTTCGCCGCCGCCGCCGCCCAAAGCACCGCCACCGGGGCGGCCCCATACGCCGCCAGAAGGGCGATCAGCACCGCGCCCCCTGCCATCGCCGCCGCGTTCGCGACGTTGTTCGCCGCCACCATCCGCGCCCGGAACCCCGGAGCGGACTCCTCCTGGATAATGGCGTACAGCGGCACCGAGTAGAGGCCGCCGCAGACTGCCAGCAGCAGCAGGTCTGCCAGCATCCGCCAGCCCGCGAGGCTGCCCAGCACCGCGCCCGGCGTCGCCAAGCCCTCCGCCGGCCCTACCGCGCGGCCGAAATCCCACAGGAAGAACGAAAGCCCCGCAGCCGCGAACGGCACCAGCCGCGCCGAAACCTCTCCCCGCAACAAGCGCGAGCACAGCACCGACCCGACGCCCACGCCGACCGAGAAGAACGCCAGCAGCAGGGTGAACACCGATGGGCTGGCCCGCAGGCCATCGCGCACGATCGTCGGCAGCTCGGCCAGCAGCGTCGCCCCCAGGGTCCAGAACCAGCTCAGCCCGATGATGCTGAGCCAGACCGCCCGGTTGCCCCGCGCCAGGCGCAGCAGCCGCGCCGTTTCCCGCGCCGGGTTCCAGCCGATCCGCAACGCTGGCAGCCGCGAGGGCGCCGGCTGCACGAACCCGGCGCTCGCGACCCCGCATCCCGCCGCCAGCAGGCAGGCCGCCGACACGAGCATCGGCCCATCCGGGCGGACCATCAGCGCGCTGCCCGCGATCGTGCCTGCCAGGATGCCGAGGAACGTTCCCGCCTCGACCAGACCGTTGCCGGCCACCAGCTCCCGCCCATCCAGGTGCACCGGCAGGATCGCGTATTTCAGCGGCCCGAAGAAGGTCGAATGCACCCCCAGCCCGAACAGGACGGCGAACAGTAGCCCCGTGCTCGAAGCCATGAACCCGGCGGCGGCCACGAGCATCAGCGCCACCTCGGCCCACTTCACCATGCGGATCGTGCGCGCCATGTCGAACCGGTCCGCCACCTGCCCGGCGGTGGCCGACAGCAGCATGTAGGGCAGGATGAACACCCCGCCCGCGAGCGCCACCAGGGCCGGGCCGGACGACTCGGCCGACTTGAACAGCACCAGCACGACCAGCGCGTTCTTGAACAGGTTGTCGTTCAAGGCCCCGAGCGTCTGCGTCACCAGCAGCGGCGCGAGGCGGCGGGAGGCGAACAGCGGCATGGCGAACCTTCGGCGGTCAATCGTCATGACGCAAGCGCCATCCCTTCAGCGCCTGCGTTGCCAGGTCAGCGTGGACCCGACCGCGTAGTTCCAGACCAGGCTCATCGCCGCCCCGGCAAGCCCGGCCACCCACCAGACCCGGTGCTCGACGCTCAGCAGCAGCGAGGCGATGTTGAGGTTGGCGACCGCGCCGATGCTGCACACCGCGGCGAACACCAGTAGGCCCTGCCAGTAGCGCGCCCCGCGCAAGCGCCGGTCGCGGAAGGTGAAGGCGTTGTTGATGGCAAAGTTGCCGACGACCGCTCCCGCCGTCGCCAGCGTCTGCGCGGCGTCGAACCCCATGCCCAGCACGCCGAGCGCGACCCATAGCATCGCCACGTGCGACACCAGCCCGACCGACCCCACCAGCGCGAACATCAGGAACCGGACCGGGATCCATACCCCGACCAGCTTGTCCGTCAGCAACAGCAGGAAGTCGAGCAGCACCCCGGCGTCCAGCTTGCTTTCCCCGGCAATTCGGGTGCGGAACCGGTACGGCAGCTCCCGCACCCGGGGCGGCTCCGGCAATGAGGCCATCAGGTCCAGCAGGATCTTGAAACCGATCGCCGACAGCCGCCTGGACGCGCGGTCGAACACCGGGCGGGGCAGCATGAAGAACCCGCTCATCGGGTCCGCCACGTCCGCCCGCAGCACCACCCGGCTGAGCTTGGTCGCCAGCCCCGACAGGCTGGCCCGCTGGCTGCTCCACGCGCCGAGGTCCCCGCCCGGCACGTAACGGCTCCCCACCACCAGGTCGAGCGGCTCGGACCGCAGCAGCGCCAGCATCCGCGGCAATAATGTCTCGTCGTGCTGCAAGTCGCCGTCCATTGCCGCCACGTAGGGCGCCAGGCTGCTCTGCGCCCCTTCGATGAAGGCGGAGGCCAGCCCGTTCCGCCCGATGCGGTGCAGCAGACGGACCCGGGTGTCCGCAAGCCCGATCGCCGCCACGGCGTCGCGGGTTCCATCCGTCGAGTCGTCGTCGACGAACACCACCTCCCACGCGACGCCCGCCAAAGCTACCCGCAGCTTGTCCACGACCGGGCCGACATTGTCGCGCTCGTTCAGCACCGGCACGACGACGCAAAGCTCCGGCGCGGGCGCGACCGGCGGCGCGGCCGGCCAGCGGGCCAGCACCGGCAAAGGAATGCTGTTCATCGTCACAGGGTTACACTAATCGACAATTCCGCCCTATGCGAGACATGCCAGGCAGCAGAGTTGCCGACGTTGCCATAGACCTTTATCGCCCTGACACAATCAGGGCGATAAAGGTCTAGCACTGATCTGGACTGGCAATTGACGCCCTGGCTTTCCCAGTCAGTGCGATTGCAGTCTAAGCCGCCACCGCCTCCGGACGCCGCATCCGCAGCCGCCGGATGCGCCGCGGGTCCGCCTCCAGGATGCGGAACTCCAGCCCTGACGAATGGCTCACTACCTCGCCGCGCGACGGCACTCGCCCGGCCAGGGTGAACACCAGGCCGCCTACCGTATCGATGTCCGCCTCCCGCTCGTCCTCGGTCAGCACCGGGCCGAGCTTCTTCTCGAACGCCTCGATCGATAGGCGCGCGTCCACGTCCATGGCCCCATCCGCCCGCTCGGTGATCAGCGGGCCCTGCACCTCGTCGTGCTCGTCGGCGATGTCGCCCACGATCTCCTCGACCAAATCCTCGATCGTCAGCAGCCCGTCGATCCCGCCGTACTCGTCGACCACCAGCGCCAGGTGCATCCGCGCCTGGCGCATTTGCAGCAGCAGATCGAGCACCGGCACCTGCGGCGCCACCATCAGCGGGCGGCGCAGCAACGCCTCCAGCTTGAACGCGTCCGGACGCCCGACGTAGGAGAACACGTCCTTGATGTGGACCATGCCCACGATGTCGTCGAGCTCGTCCCGGAACACCGGCATCCGCGAATGGCCTTCCCGCCGGATTTGGCTCAGCGCCTGTTCCAGCGTCACCTCCACCGGCATGGCGACGATGTCCGCCCGCGGCACCATCACGTCATCCGCCGTTGTTTCCCGCAGGCGCAGCACGTTGGCGATCAGCGCCCGCTCCTGCCGGTCGAGCTCCGGGATCGAGCCGTCCTGCGGCGCCGCCGACTGCGACACCAGCTCGGCGATGCTTTCGCGGACCCCGTGCTCCTGCCGCCCCAGCAGCCGGTTCCGCACCCGGTCGAGGAATCGTTTGCCTCCCGACCCGCTCATCGGGAGCGCCACGGATTCGGCACGCGCAACCGGCGCAGCAGCCGGGCCTCCGCCATTTCCATCCGCCGCGCCTCGCCCGCCCGGCCATGGTCCAGCCCGCGCAGGTGCAGCGCCCCATGCACCACCAGGTGCGCCAGGTGTTGCCGGACTGTCCGCCGGGCCGCTGCCGCTTCGCGCCGGACCACGCCGGAGGCCAGGGCGATGTCGCCGCTCTCGAACGTCAAGACGTTGGTTGCCTTGTCCCGCCCCCGGTATTGGCGGTTCAACCGCCGCACCGTCGCGTCCGAGGCCAGCAGCACGGCGCCCGCGCCCCCCGCCGTGCAAGCCGCCCGGCGCACCAGCGCCTCGGCTTGAGGCACCATGCGCCGCCAGGCCGGGTCGTCGACGATAACCTCGGGAACCCCCGCCGAAGCGGGGCCGCGTCTACTATCCGGGTCCATTCAGGCCGACGCGCCGCCCGCGTCCTTCTGGGCTTGCGCCCGCTGGTCGTAGGCGTTGACGATGGCCGCCACCAGCGGGTGCCGCACCACGTCGCGCGTTCCGAACCGGTTGATCCCGATCCCCGGCAAGCCTTCGAGCGTTTCCAACGCGTCCCGCAAGCCGCTTTTCTGCCCTGCGGGCAAGTCGATTTGGCTCATGTCCCCCGTCACCACCATCCGCGTCCCCTCGCCCATGCGGGTGAGGAACATCTTCATCTGCACCGGCGTCGTGTTCTGCGCCTCGTCCAGGATGACGAACGAGTGCGCGAGGGTGCGGCCGCGCATGAACGCGAGCGGGGCCACCTCGATCTCCCCGGTGCCCATGCGGCGGATCACCTGGTCGCCGGGCATCATGTCGTGCAGGGCGTCGTAGAGCGGACGGAGGTAGGGATCGACCTTTTCCTTCAAGTCACCAGGCAGGAAGCCGAGCCGTTCGCCGGCTTCCACCGCCGGGCGCGACAGCACGATCCGGTCGACCCGCCCGGCTTGCAGCATTGCCACTGCTTGCGCGACGGCCAGGTAGGTTTTGCCGGTCCCTGCCGGGCCGATGCCGAACACCATTTCGTGCCGGGCCAGCATTTCCATGTAAGCCGCCTGACCGGGCGAACGCGGCCCCACCGTGCCGCGCCGGGTCTGGATCGCCGGAAGGTCGCTCAGCGGCAAGCGCGGGTCCCCATCCCCGTCCACCCGGGCTTCCGCCATCCGCACCGCGGTATCCACGTCTGCCCGAGACACGCCCTTGCCCTGCTCCAGCCTTCGATACAGCCCGTTCAACGCCGCCGCCGCCACTTCGACCCGCTCCGGCTCGCCGCCGATCGCCACCCGGTTCCCCCGCGCCGACAGCCGGACCCCCAAGCCTTGCTCCAACCGGACCAGGTTCCGGTCATGGTCGCCCAGCAGCAAGGCCAGAAGATGATTGTCGTTGAATTGCAAGGTCCTTGCCTTGCCACCCGTCGCCGATCCTGTTGCTGCCGGCGTTGAGGCGGAGATAATGTTCAAGCGGCGCTTTGCTCCATGTCGAGGGTTCCTGCCAGGGAAGTGGGGGTGCCGGCGGTGATTCGCACCATCTGTTCCGTCCCGATCAACGAAACGGGACCGCTCACGTGCACCGGTTGCAGATAAGGCGTCCGCCCGGACAACTGGCCAGGCCGCCGCCCCGGCCCGGTGAACAGCACCGGCATCGCCAGGCCCTCGGCCGACTGGTTGAACTCCGCCTGCTGCGCCCGCAACACGGCCAGCAACGCTTGCAGCCGCGCGTCCTTCACGTCTTCCGGCACCTGCGCCGGCGCGTTGGCCGCGGGCGTGCCTGGCCGCGGCGAGTACTTGAAGCTGAACGCCTGGGCGAAGCGCACCCGGCGCACCAAGGCCAGAGTGGCCTCGAAATCCGCCTCCGTCTCGCCCGGATGGCCGACGATAAAATCCGAACTGAGCGCCAAATCCGGTCGCGCACCCCGCAGCCGCTGCACCAGCCGCTCATACTCATCCGCCGTATGCCGCCGGTTCATCGCCGCCAGCACCCGGTCAGACCCGGATTGCACCGGGAGGTGCAGGAAAGGCATCAACGCCGGCACGTCCCGGTGCGCTGCGATCAAGTCGTCGTCCATGTCGCGCGGGTGGCTCGTGGTGTAACGAATCCGCAGCAGCCCTGGGATGTCCGCCAAGGCGCGGGCCAGCCGGCCCAGGCCCCAGGTGCCTCCATCCGACGCCGCGCCGTGCCAGGCGTTCACGTTCTGGCCAAGCAGCGTGATCTCCCGCGCGCCGCCCGCCGCCAGCCGCCGCGCTTCCGCGAGCACCGCGCCCGCCGGGCGGCTCGTCTCCGCCCCGCGGGTGTAGGGGACGACGCAGAAGGAGCAGAATTTATCGCAGCCTTCCTGGATGGTGAGGAACGCCGTCATGCCGGGGGCTGCCCCGCTTTCCGGCAGGAAGTCGAACTTCTGCTCCGCGGGGAACTCCGTCTCGATTACCGATTTCCCGGCCCGCGCCGCTCGCGCGACCATTTCCGGCAGCCGATGGTAGGTCTGCGGCCCCAGCACGATGTCGATGTATGGCGCCCGGGCCAGGATTTCCGCTCCCTCCGCCTGGGCCACGCACCCGGCGACCGCCAATACCGTGCCCGCCCCCCTGGCCGCCCGCGCTTCCTTGACCGCCCGTAGCCGCCCGAGTTCGGAGAACACCTTCTCCACCGCTTTCTCGCGGATGTGGCAGGTATTCAGGATAACCATGTCGGCGTCCTCGACGCCTGCCGCCGGCTCGTACCCGAGGGGGGACAGCACGTCCGCCATGCGCCCGCTGTCATAGACGTTCATCTGGCAGCCCCAGGTGATGACGTGCAGACGCTTGCGCGCGGGCCCGGGAACAGTCAGATCGTGCGTCATCGCGGGCAGCCTGTCAGCCGTGCCTGGACCAGCCCAGACGCCGGGGGCGGAGCAATCACCCGTCAATTCCGGTCAGTCAAGCGCGGCAGCGTCGGTCATCCTGCTCAGGCCAAACCCCTTGTCTCTTCCAAGCATCCTTGGCGGACTCTGCCAGACCCGACCCCCGCGTTCAAGCGAAACCCAGTTTCGGGCCTGCAACCATCCCATCCGTCGAACCAGAGTCACGGACCAAGGCCGCTTGCCGCCACCTACAAGGAGATTTGTCGGGATTTACCGCACGACGTTAGCGCAGGGCCAGAAAACGGTAAGTATTCGGGATTTATAGGCCAGACCTCAATAGTATGTCCCTGAACCTGACTTGAACCCGCCTTCGAAGCACGCCACCCTCGGCGCAAGCCTTCCCGGAGTTCAATCACGTGCGCGCAGTCTTCCTCGCCGCGGCAATCCTGCTCGCGCCCGCCGCCAGCCGGGCACTCACCTTCGACTTCACCACCAAACCCGGCGATTCCCTTTCCGCCGACCAGGCCAGCGCCTTTGCCGCCGCTGCGGCCGCCTGGTCGGCGGCGCTTGCCGACGACGTGATGGTCTCGCTGCAGATCGGCTTCAGCGGCACGCTCGGCGCCAACGTCCTCGGCTCCACCCTGCCCAGCCAGGGCTTTGCCCCCTACGCGGACGTGCGCCGCCGCCTGATTGCCGACGCCAGCACGGCCACCGACGCGAGTGCCGCGGCCTCGCTTCCGGCAAGCATCGGCGGGGCCGACATCGTCCTGACCACCGCCCAGGCCAAGTCCCTCGGGTATACGCTTGCGCCGGGCACGCTGGACGGGGCCATCGAGTTCAGCTCCCTGTTCAGCTTCGCCACCAGCCGCAACGGCGATGGCGGCATCCCGGCGGACAAGATCGACCTGATCGGGGTCGCCGAGCACGAGATCGGCCACCTGCTCGGCTTCATCAGCAACCTTGACTTCCATCTGGCCAACGGGGCTGCCGAGAGCCGCTCCGTACTTGACCTGTTCCGCTTCGCCGCGCCGGGCACGCGCTCCTACGCCAGCGGGACCGCCGCTTATTTCTCGGCCGACGGCGGCGTTGCCTCGCTCGCGCCCTTCGCCGACGGCGCGAGCTACCAAGCGAGCCACTGGGCGCCGGGCTACCTGGTCCAAGGCGTCCCGGCGTTGCTTGACCCGGGCGCCGCGTATGGGCAGGCCATCAACGTCACGCCGCTCGATGCGCTGGCGTTGGACGCGCTCGGGTGGGACGCGTCCCGTGCCGTGAACTTGGCGGCCGTGCCCGAGCCGGGGAGCCTGCTTCTGATGGCAACCGCCGTATCGATCGCGGCGAGACGGCCGCGCCGGCGCGGCACCGGCAGACCGCTGCTTGCCTGATGGCGGCGGGGCCGCTTTCATTGTCCGCAGCTGCCCTGTCGACGCGGCCGGACTACCTGATGAACCATGACGGGCAGCTCAGGTCGCCCTCCTTGCAAGTCAAATAGCCGCGCAGGTCTCGGATGCGGGCTTTGGTCAGGCTGGTCAGGCACATGGACTCGACCATCGGCTGGGCGCTGCCGCCCTGAACGCCGGACGACTTGAAAACGCATTCCGTATCCCGGAACGCGACCCAGGACCGTTGCGCCGCTGCCAGGAGCTTGCGGATGTCCGGCGGCCGACGAGCCAAGCGGGCCACAAGCTGGCGGTACGCGGCATTAAGCTCCGCGTCAGCCGTTTCGAACACGCGTCCTGCGCACATGTTCAGTCCTCCTTGCGTCCTCTCGGCATCGCAATCGCCTGCCCGGGCACTCGGGATTACCGCGGTCCCGATGACGCAAGCCAACACGACGGTCCGCACCCAGCCCACGTCGACCATTGTTTCCTCCTACATGGCATACCTGGCGATTGAGTGAGAACGACGGCCATGGCTACGCCCGTCCCTGCCGCAAGGCCCCGGCGCCATCGGCCACCGCCTGCCACACCGCCCCTGCCAGGGCCTTGCGCGACATGAAATCTGCCGGGTCCCACGCCTCGTGCAGCACCACCGTCGCCCGCAGCCCGCGGAAACGCATCAACTGAACGAAGTGGCTGCCCAGCTCCATGTCCCCGTACCAAGCGAACACCGCCCGGCTCGCCCGGCCGACCGGCAGGCCACCGATCCGGTCGTAAACCACCGAAACCGGCTGCACCAAGGGCCGCCCCGGCCCTTCCGCATCGCAAACCGAGAAGAACGCCGACCGGAACGGCAACACCCGGGTTCCGTCATTGCTCGTTCCTTCCGCGAACAGGATCAGGCCGTCGCCTGCCGCCAGGCGGGAGCGCATCGCGTCGCGTTCCCGTCCGGTGTCGCGGGGCCGCCGGGTCACGAACACCGTCCGCCCCAGCCGCGCCACGGTGCGCACCACCGGCCACCGCCCAACCTCCTGCTTGGCGACGAAGCAAGCCTCCAGCACGCCGCCGAGCACCAGCACGTCCAGCCACGACGAATGGTTGGCCGCGTAGACCACCGGCCGCCCCCCCGGCTGCTTGGCGTCGGTCCCCAGAACCCGCACCCGGAGCCCCAGCAGCCGGCACAACGCCGCCCAGTAGACCCGCGCGAACCAGATTTTCCCCCGCCCGGGCAGCAGCAGCAAGCCGCCTTGCACCGCCGCCGCGCCGGCGGTGAACAGCAGGATCGCGCCGCCCCGCCAAGTCGCCCGCAACCGCGCGGCGAATCCAACCCTCACCCGTTCCCGCAAGGCCAACCCCAACTTCAACGAAACAATCCTTTTCGCGCCACGTTGACCGACGCAACAGCACGCAGGGCTCACCATGCACGCCAGCCGCCGCGTTATCCAGGCCGCCTTCCTTGTCCTCCTTCCCGCCGCCTACGGGCCTGCCGCCTTTGCGCAGCAAACTCCGGGCCAACAAATTCCAAACGCGCAAAGCCCGAACCCAACGCAAAACCCGAGCCGAGTCCCCGAACGCCTTGTTGGCCCGGGAAACGGCCATGACCAGCCGACCCGGCAGGAAACCAACACCCGCCTGCGCCAAGACAACGCGGCTCCGACCCCCCAGCAACGACAGGACCAGCTCAGAACCTTGGACCAGCTCAACCAGGAGCTCATGCCTGGCAGCAAGCCGCCTGCGCCGGGGGTGGAACCGGGCCGCTGAGCACGTGCTCCACAACCGCCGCCATTGCGGAAACGACACGCTTCGACAAACTCGCGGCCTCCATTCAATCCAGTGCAAGCCACGCCTCGCGGGATGCGCTATGGCAGACCCATGCAACGGCCAAGACCCAACCAGCGCAAGATGGCGCGTATGCTGCGGTCCTTCGCGGCGCTTGCCCTTCTGGCCCCCCTCGCTCCCTTCAGCAGCCGCGCCGCCGACCCGCAGCCCTATACCGTCAACGTACAGGAAACCGGCCAGGCCCCGCTCGACGCCGCGCTTCAAGGCAGTTCCACCCTCGTCAGCCTGCGCGAGAAAGCCCCGGCCGGGCCGTTCGCCCTCGTCGCCCGCGCCCGCAACGACAAGGAGCGCCTGCAATCAGCCCTCGGCAGCTTCGGCTACTACGACGGCAAGGTCGCCATCACCATCGACGGCCAGGACATCGACGATCCCAAGCTCCCCGATCGGCTTGAAGCCGCCCAAGGCTCCGTCCCCGTCAAGATCGACGTGGCGAAAGGGCCGCAGTTCACGATCGGCAGCATCACCCTCAACGGCGATTCCAGCCCTTCCGCCCTTGACCAGGCCCGCTCCGTCCTGAAGCTGAAGTCCGGCGACCCCGCCCGGGCTGCCGAAATCGTCGCCGCCCAAGGCCGTATGCTGGCCAAGCTGCGCGACGACGGCTACGCGCTCGCCAAGGTCGGCACCCCCGACGCCACCCTGCTCCCGTCCGAGAACAAGCTCGACATCGCCTACAGCATCGAGGCCGGCCCGCGCGTCGATCTCGGCCCCATCGCCATCGACGGCCTCGAACGCGTCAACGAAAGCTACGTCCGCCGCGTGCTCACCATCCATCAGGGCGAGCAGTTCGACCCGCGCCAGATCGAGGAAGCCCGGCAAAACCTGGCCCAGCTCGGCGTATTCGGCACCGTCCGCGCCCGCGCCGCCGAGCAGTTGAACGCGCAAGGCCAGATTCCGATCACCATCGACGTGACGGAACGCGCCCGCCGCGCGGTCGGCGTCAACGCCTCCTACTCCACCGACCTCGGCGCGAGCGCCGGCGTCACCTGGCAGCACCGGAACCTGTTCGGCAACGCGGAAACGTTGAAGCTCGGCGCCGCGGTTACCCAGCTCGGCGGGTCCGCCACCCAGGGCGTCGGCTACGACGTTACGGCCGTTTTAACGTTTCCCGACATCTTTGTCCGCAACCAATCGCTCACTATATCGCTGGAGGCGATCAAGGAGAATCTCGACGCCTATAACCGCCGGGCGTACTTGGCCGGGGTCACCCTCACCCGCAAGCTCAGCGAGCAATGGACAGTCAACGGCGGCCTGCTCGCCGAGCAGGCCAGGATCACTCAGGAGGGCGTCACCACCGACTACACCCTCATCGGCGTGCCGCTCGGCGCGAAATACGACACGACCGGCCCGGAGGGGCTTCTCAATCCTACCCGTGGCGTCAAGGTTTTTCTGACGGCCATTCCCACCGCCGCAGTCAAGACAGGGAGCAACTACGTCATCCTGCAAGCCATCGCCTCGACCTACCTGAACTTCGCCGACGAGGACGGCCGCAGCGTGCTCGCGCTGCGCGGCAACCTCGGCAGCATCCAGGGGGCGTCGACCTTCGATATCCCGCCTGACCAGCGCCTTTACGCCGGCGGCAGCGCGACCGTGCGCGGCTACAAGTACCAGTATATCGGTCCTAAGTTCCCCGTGAGCGGGCGTCCGACCGGCGGCACCTCGCTTGCCGCCGCCCAGGTCGAATACCGGCAACGGTTCGGCGACAGCTACGGCGCCGCGGTGTTCGTGGACGCCGGGCAAGTGAGCGACGGCAGCAACCCGTTCAGCGGCGACCTCCGGGTGGGGGCGGGCGTCGGGGCGCGCTATTACACCTCGTTCGGGCCCTTGCGCATCGATGTGGCGGTCCCGCTCAACAGCGTCCGCGGCAACGACTCGTTCCAGCTCTATCTCGGCATCGGACAGACATTCTGATGCGGCGTTTCGGCAAGGTCTTCCTGTGGTGCCTCGGCGTCGTCCTGCTGCTGCCCATCGTGGCGGTTGCCGTGGTGCTGATCGCGCTCAATACCGACCCGGGCCGCCGGTTTGCGGAGAGCCAGATCGCCAGCCTGACCGGCAACATGGTGGTGCTGAAAGGTCTCGAAGGCCGGTTCCCCGACCGTATCCGACTTGCCCACGTTGAAGTCCGCGACAAGAAAGGCCCCTGGCTCCTGGGCGACAACCTGGCGCTCAACTGGTCCCCGCTCGCGCTGCTGCACAAGCAGGTTCTGGTCAACCGGCTTGACGCCTCCCTGCTGCAGGTCCCGCGACTGGCCGAGACCGAACCTGCCCCGACGAAACCCGCCGCCGAATCAAACCAGTCCTTCTCGCTGCCGGTCCAGGTCACTGTCGAGCAGCTCGGCGTGGGCCGCATCGAGATCGGCGCCCCGGTGATCGGCAAGGATGCCGCCCTGTCGCTCGCCGGGCGCGCGGATGTCCAGAGTTTAGAGACCGCGACCGCCGCGCTCACCCTTAAGCGCCTTCCCGTTCCTGCCGGCGGCCCTGAGCAGCCCGGCACCTACGCGCTGACCGCCCAGTTCACGCCGGACCGCATCAACGCAAGCCTGAACGTCCAGGAACCGGAGCATGGCCTGATCGCCACCCTCGCCAGCTTGCCCAACATCGGCGCCCTCGATGTCAACGCCGCCGTCAATGGTCCGCGCTCGGCGCTTGCCACGCACCTGAACCTTTCGGCTGGCCCGCTGACCGCGACCGCCAGCGGCGCCGTTGACCTTCCGGGCAGCACGCTCACCCTTGACTTGATGGCCCAGGCGCCCGCCATGCAGCCGGCCCCCGAGGTGTCCTGGCAGGCCATCGCGCTGAACGCTCACGTCGCCGGCCCTTTTACCGCCCCGGACGCCACCGGCACGCTGCGCTTGGACGACGTGAAAGCCGCGGGGGCTGCCATCCAATCGCTCAAGGCCGACCTTGCCGGCAACAAGGGCCGCGTGAACCTCAGCGCTGTGCTTGCCGGCCTGCGCATCCCCGGCCCGAAGCCTGGGCTGCTCGCCGACGCGCCGCTCAAGCTCGATGCCAACGTCCAGCTTGACCAGCCGGGACGGCCCGCTTCCTATGTCCTTACTCACCCGCTCATCGACTTGAAGGGCACCGCGCTGACCGCCGGCGTCCAGACCGTCGACGCCGTGCTTACCCTGCCCGAGCTGGCGCCCCTGGCCGAAGCCGCCGGGCAGTTGATCGAGGGCCATACCAGCCTTCACCTCCATGCCAAGAGAACCCCTGAGCTCACCACGCTGGACGCCGACGGCACGGTCGCCATTACCGGCGGCGCGGCCCCGGCCCCGGCCCTCGTCGGGCGTGACGCCAAGCTCGCCCTCGCCGTCAAGATGCGGGGCCAGGACATCGCCATCGACCGCCTTACCCTGAACGGCGCCGCCGTGGCCGTTGCCGCGAGCGGCGACTACCAACCCAAGGGGGTCGACTTCAACGCCCAGGTCGGTTTGTCCGACCTTTCCCTTGTCACCCCCACCCTGAAGGGCGACGCCAAGCTCGCAGCCCGCGTGCGCGGCCCGCTCGACAACTTCGCCTTGGAAAGCACCCTGACCGGCGACATTGGCGCTGAGAAATTCCCTCCCGGCCCGATCAAGCTCACCGCCAACCTCACCGGCCTGCCGACCGCGCCCACGGGGCGCATCACCGGCGAAGGCGCCCTGGACGGCGCGCCGCTCCAGCTTGCCCTTGACGCCAGCCGCGGGGCTGATGGCACGCTGCGCGCCACCATCAACCAGGCCAACTGGCGCAGCTTCCACGCCGACGGCGACCTCACGCTGGCTCAGGGCGCCACGCTCCCGCAAGGCAAGGTTGCGATCAAGTTCACCCGGCTCGAAGACCTGCGCCCGGTGATCGGGCAGCCGGTCGGCGGCAGCGTGGTTGCCAATTTGCAGCTCGGCAAAAGCGAGATCAGCCTCGACGCCGAGGCCAGCAAGGCCGGGCTTCCCAGCCAGCAGGTCGGCCATGCCACGATCAAGGCCCACGTCGCCGACCCGCTCAAGGACCCGTCCGTCAAAGCCATTCTCGTCGCCCAGGGCATCGACGCCGCCGGCGTGACAGGCGCCGCCCGCGTGGACATCGACGGCCCGCAATCGGCGCTGGACATCAAGACAACCGCCGATATCGCCGCCTCCGGCGCCAACGCCAAGATCGCCGCCGCCGCGCTGCTCAACGTCCCGGCCAAGACACTCCGCCTGGCTGCCCTGCAAGTCATTGCCGGCAACGCGGCCATCCAGCCGCAGACTGTCCGCCTGCTCGCGCCGGCCACCATCGATTATGGCCAAGGCGTCGCCGTGGACCGGCTGCGCATCGGCCTGCAGCAAGCGGTGCTCGACGTTGCCGGGCGCTTCTCTCCCAGCCTCGACGCGACGATCACGTTGCGAACCCCGGCCGACATCGCCGCGATCGCAGCCCCTGATCTGGCGCTGAACGGCAATATTGCGCTGGATGCGCGGCTTACCGGCGCCCCGGCCAAGCCCGGCGGCACGATCAAGCTCACCGCCACCGGCATCCAGACGCGGAAAGGTCCCGGCCAGGCAATCCCTCCCGCCAACCTCGACACCACCATCACCCTGCAGGGGACCAGCGCCCGCCTTAACGCCCGCTTGGCCGCGGGTTCCGCCAACCTCGCCGTCAACGGACAGGTGCCGCTCGGCGCCGGGCGGCTCGACCTTCGGGGCAACGGCGGCCTTGATCTTGCTTTGACCGACCCGATCCTCGTTGCCCAAGGCCGCCGCGCCCGCGGCAAGGTCAGCCTCGACGTCACCGTCACGGGCACCGCCGCCAAGCCCGAGATCGGCGGCACGATGCGGCTCGCCAATGGCGAGATCCAGGATTTCAGCCAGGGCCTCCGGCTCAACGACATCGCCGGCCTGTTCCGCTTCGAGGGCGAGACGCTGCGCATCGCCAGCCTTCGCGCGAAAGCCGGCGACGGGACGATCTCCGTGCAGGGCAGCGTCGGCGTGCTTGCCCCGACGCTGCCGGTCGACATCGCCATCACCGCGCGCAACGCCCGGCCGCTTTCCTCGGATCTCATCACCGCCGTCCTCAACGCCGACCTCAAGATCGGCGGCGCGGTCACGTCCGGGATCGATGCCAGCGGCGACGTCCTGATCAAGAGCGCCGAGCTGCGCATCCCAAGCGGGCTGCCCACCTCCGTCGTCACCCTTGACGTGCATCGGCCCGGCGACGAAACCGCGCCGCCCCCCGCGCCTTCCGCCCCGGTCGGCCTCGATCTCCACATCCGCGCCCCCGAAGCCGTCTTTATCCGCGGACGCGGCGTCAATGCCGAGATGGCCGGCGACCTGCGCATCCGCGGCACCAGCCAGCAGCCGCAGGTCTCGGGCGGCCTCAACATGCGCCGGGGCCAGCTCGACATCGCCGGTACCACATTGACGTTCGACACCGGCAAGATCGGGTTCGACGGTACCGGCGTGTCCGGCAAGATCGATCCCACGCTCGATTTCGTCGCCAACAGCACCGCCGGCGGCATCACCGCCACGCTGGAGATCACCGGCTATGTCAGCGACCCCAAGATCAAGCTGAGCAGCAGCCCGACTTTGCCGCAGGACGAGGTGCTCGCCTACCTGATCTTCAAGCGCAGCGCCAAGGAGCTTGGCCCGTTCCAGATTGCCGGCATCGCCGCCGGGCTGGCCGAGTTGAGCGGCGTGACCGGCGGCGGCGGCGGCCCGCTCGACAAGGTGCGGCAAGGCCTGGGCCTCGACCGGCTTTCCTTGGGCAGCGACAGCGACAGCAGCAAGTCCATCAGCCCCACCGTCGAGGCCGGCAAATACGTGGCCAACGGCGTTTATCTCGGCGCCAAGCAGGGCACGACCGGCGGCCAAACCCAGGCTCAGGTGCAGATCGACATCTTCAAGGGCCTGAAGCTCGAATCCGACGTGGGGGCCGGGAAGGGCGGCAACGAGGTCGGGCTGAGCTATCAGTTCGAATATTGAGCCGCCCGGCACCGACGCTTAAACAGCAAGACGACCGGAACGCCCCGCTTCCCCCAGGGCTCCGGTACGGTTAACCCGGCCTTATGTCCGTCGGAGGGGAAGCGCACTGCCGACAGCCGCCCGTCGTTGGCCAGGCGTCCGTGGCATTCCGCCCATTCCGGGAACGACGCGTCATCCGCGGTTCGCCACCGCGCTACCGCCGCCTCGTCGCACCACGACGCGAGACGCGGCATTGCCCGCCCACGCGCCCCGGCCTTCAGCCAAGCCCGCAACGCGTCTTCGGAGGACCATCGCGTGACGGTCCAGAACGCAAGCCGCCGTCCGGCACGGAGCCGCCCGTCGATGAAGCCGGGAGCTCGCATAGCCTCCGTTAATGAGCCGAGTGTTAGCCGGGCGAACCCAAGCCCGTGCGCGCCGGACCGCAGCCGCAAGCGGGTCACGCTCACGATCACTCAGGCCGGCGCCTCGTCGCGACCCGAAACGGCAGGGAATTCGATATCGGCGTACATCTCGGCAAGCGGGCTCTCGGCCCCGATCCCCGGCAGGCGCAGCACCGCCGCGTCGCCTGTCACCACGTCCGAAACCCAGTCCTCTCCCTTTCTTGCATACGCCATCAACGCGGCACTGGCTTGCTGCAGAATGACGTAATACTGGACCGAACTTGTGGCCCGATACTCGGCATTCTTGGCAATGAGGTCGGTATTCGCCGTGCTCTCGCTCAGGATCTCGAATATGGCGACCGGCTCACTCACCACCGTCGAGCGGGGAGGCACCGGCGTGCAGACGACGAACGCGTCCGGGTAACGGATGCGCCCGGCAACCAGAATCTTCAACCCGCTGCCAAATGGACGGCATGGCCCGCCACGCAGCCGCCCCCTTAGCACAGTCAAAAGGTTGATCTGAATGGCTGAATGAGCAGCGGTTCCCCCCGTCATCGCGACCGGCTGAAATCCATCGAACTCGTAGCGCAATTCCTGCCGTTCTTCCCAGGCAAGGAATTGCTCCAGCGTCATCTGTTTGCGCAGCGCAACGTTCATGGCCGAGATGCTATCAGCCCCGGCAATCACATGCCAGCAATCCCGGACATGAGCCGGGCCGCATCAACGTGCAGCCCTGGACGTGCTATAGCTGCACCATACGGATCGGATACGCGAGCCTGCTTAGAAATCTTTGGGGACGCATCGTTTTACCGGCAGCGTGCCAGCACGCTCTGCCAAATAATGCTTAGCCGACAGACCCGGAGCCGACCCATGCCCCGCTTCCTCATCGTCCTTGTCCTCATCTTCGCCACGCCTGCGCGCGCCGCCGACAGCACGACCAAGCACACCCTGAACCTCCCTGCCGGCCCCCTCGCCTTTACCGCCAGCGTCGAAACCATCACTCTCGCCAACCCCGAAGGCGCGCCCCAGGCCGAGATTGTCGCCACCGCGTTCCTGCACGAAGCCCAATCCCCTCGCCCCGTCACCTTTGCCCTGAACGGCGGCCCCGGCGCGTCCTCCGCCTGGCTCGACGTCGGCGCCATTGGCCCCTGGCGCGTGCCGGTCAAGATCCCGATCGTCCCCAGCCAGCCTCCCGTCCCCATCGACAACGCCGAAACCTGGCTCCCCTTCACCGACCTCGTCTTCATCGACCCGGTCGGCACCGGCTACAGCCGCGCCACGGGCAAGGACAACGCGAAATCCTTCTACGGCGTCGACAGCGACATCCGCTCGCTTGCCACCGTCGTGCGCCGCTGGCTCCAGTCCCACAACCGTCTCGAAAGCCCGGTCTTCATCGCCGGCGAGAGCTACGGCGGCTTCCGCGCGCCCCGCCTCGCCCGCGCACTGAACGACCAGCAAGGGGTCGGCGTGTCGGGCCTCGTCATGATCTCCCCCGTGCTCGACTTCAACGGGCGCGACGCTCCCTATGACCCGCTGAGATGGGTCGCCCGCCTGCCGAGCCTCGCCGCCGCCGCCCGGAACGCCGCCACCCGCGCCGCTGTCGCCGACGCCGAAACCTACGCCCGCACCGGCTACCTCACCGACCTGCTCCGCGGCCCCAAGGACCCGGAGGCCGTCGCCAGCATCACCGACCATGTGGCCCGGCTTACCGGCCTGGACCGCGCCCTTGTCCGCCGCCGCGAAGGCCGGATCGGCCTCGAAGATTTCCTCCGGGACCGCAACCCCGGCGAGGTTGCCAGCCCCTACGACGCCACCATCGCCGCCGCCGACCCGTTTCCCGCCGCACGCGACGACAACTCCCCCGACGCCATTCTCGACGGCCTGCGCGCGCCCTTCACCAGCGCGATGCTCGCCCTTTACGCCACCAAGCTCGACTGGCAGCCCAACGGCGCGCCCAATCGCCAGTATTACCTGTTGAACGACAGCATCGCCCGCGAATGGGATTACGGCCACGGCAACAGCCGCCCCCAATCGATGACCGCGCTGCGCCAATACCTCGCGCTCGACCCCGCCGCCCAGGCGATCGTCACCCACGGCATCACCGACCTCGTCACCCCCTATTTCGCCTCCGCCCTGCTGATTGCCCAAGCCCCCGAGACCAAACCCGCCGGGCGCCTCAGCTTGCACATCTACCCCGGCGGCCATATGTCGTACCTCCGCGACGATTCCCGGCAAGCCTTGCGATCCGATGCCGAGGCCCTGATCAATGCCGCGCTTGCCGCGCGGAAGTGACCTTGCGGGCATGTAGCGCAACTGGCCGGCACGGCAGGCAAGATCGGTCGCGCCTTTCCGCCCGCCGGTGCTATAAGGACAAAGGTCAGGATCGTCTTGCCCCCGATGATTACAGTCTGGCAGCCCAGTACGCCTCGCCCTAAGCACCGTTCAACACCTGTCGAGCCCGTCCCAGCCATGCCCCACGACCACCATAGCCATGCCCCCGCCGATTTCGGCCGCGCCTTCGCGATCGGCATCGCGCTCAACGCCGGCTACGTTGTCCTGGAAACCGTCTTCGGGATTTTCTCAGGCTCCCTTGCCCTGCTCGCGGACGCCGGGCACAACCTCTCGGACGTGTTGGGCCTGCTGCTCGCCTGGGGTGCGGCTTGGCTTGCGAAGCGCCGCCCCACCGCGTTCCGGACCTACGGTTTTAAGCGCGGCCCCATCCTCGCCTCGCTCGCGAATGCCGTCATCCTGCTCATCGCCATCGGCGCCATCGCCGTCGAAGCCGTCCAGCGGCTCATCGCCCCGGAGCCTGTCGCCACCGGGACGATCATCTGGGTCGCCGCCGCCGGCGTTCTGGTCAACGGCGGCACCGCCTGGCTGTTCATGTCCGGACGCCACGCCGACCTTAACATCCGCGGTGCCTTCCTCCATATGGCCGCCGACGCCGGGGTCACCGTCGGCGTCATTGTCGCCGCAATCCTCATCCAGTACACCGGCTGGCAATGGCTCGACCCGGCTACCAGCCTTGCCATCGCCGGCGTTATCCTCGTTGGAACCTGGGGATTGCTCCGGGACAGCGTGAACCTGGCCATGGACGCCGTCCCCCCCGGCATCGACCCGGCCGAGGTCGAGCGGACCCTGCGCGCGCTCCCCGGCGTCATTGGAGTCCACGACCTCCATATCTGGGCCATGAGCACCACCGAGACCGCGCTGACCGCCCACCTCGTCCGGCCCGACCCGGCGCGTGACCAAGACCTGCTGCATCAAGCCGCCCAGCGAGTCCACCATCGGTTCGGCATCGCCCATCCCACGCTTCAGCTCGAGACCGCAGATTGCGCCCGGGCTTGCGAACTCCGCCCGGCGAGCGTTGTCTGATGCGCCGTCTTTCTCGCCTCCTCGCGCTGCTGCTGATGCTGGCGCCCGTGCTCGCGAACGCTGCCGCCACACCCTGGGCCGAGAACGCCAAGGCCTCCGCCCGCCTTATTGCCGCGACAAACGCCACAGGCTCCAGCGCCCGGCTGGACGCCGCCTTGCAGCTCCGCCTCGCCCCGGGCTGGCACACCTACTGGCGCACACCGGGCGATGCCGGCTTCCCGGCCACGATCGACTGGAGCGGCTCGAAGAACCTGGCGTCGGCCGCGATCGCCTGGCCCGCTCCCCACCGCCTGACGGTCGAGGGGCTGGAGAACTACGTCTACGAAAACGCCGTCACCCTCCCGATCACGCTCACCCTCACGGACCCGGGCAAACCCCTCCACCTGCAAGCCGAAGTTGATTACGCCGCCTGCGAGAACGTCTGCATCCCCTATCACGCCACGCTCAGCCTCGACCTTCCCGCCGGCCTCGCCCTCCCCGGCGCCGAGGCGCCCCTGATCGCTGCCGCTTCCGCCGCCCTCTCAGCGTCCCTTTCCGCGCAGAACCTGACCCTCGATGCTGCCACCGTTTCCGGCAACGCCCTTCACGTCGTCATCGGCAGCGGCGTCCCCTTGCGGTCCCCGGACCTTTTCGTCGAAGGCATTCCTCTTACCGCACCCGCTGCGCCGGAAATTGGGCGGCCAACGGCTGGCACGACCGCCTTCACCATCCCCCTCCCGGCCAAGACCGCGGCCGCCATAGCGAACCAGCCTTTGACCTTTACCCTCACTGGCACGCTCACTGGCGCTTCGCAGGCCGCTCAATTCGATGCGGCTCCCACACCGGGCCTGCCGCCCGGCACGGGCACGGCCGCCAGCCTTCTTGCCGTTCTCGGCGCAGCCCTGCTTGGCGGGCTGATCCTCAACGCCATGCCGTGCGTCCTGCCCGTCCTTTCCTTTAAGCTGCTCTCGGTCGCCAATTACGCCGGGGCGCAACGCCGCCAGGTCCGCCGGGGCCTGCTGGCCACCGCGGCCGGAATCGTTGCCTCCTTTCTCCTGCTTGCCGCCATCCTCGCCATCCTGAAACTCGGCGGCGCGGCGATTGGCTGGGGCATCCAGTTCCAGCAGCCCCTCTTCCTCGCCGCCATGGCCGCGGCCATGACCCTGTTCGCCGCCAGCCTTCTCGGCCTTCTTTCCATCAACCTTCCCGGCTTCGCCCTGGCCGCCGGCAATCTCCGCCCCCGCCATCCCCTGCTCGATTCCTTCACCGCCGGGGCATTCGCGACCTTGCTGGCCACCTCCTGCTCCGCCCCGTTCGTCGGCGTCGCCGTGGGCTTCGCGCTCGCCCGCGGCCCCGCCGAAATCCTCCTTGTTTTCGCCGCCCTGGGCCTCGGCATGGCCGCGCCCCTCCTCGCCGTCGCCGCGGCCCCCGGCCTCGTCCGCCTCCTGCCGCGGCCCGGGCCGTGGATGCTTGTACTGCGCCGCCTACTCGGCCTCGCGCTGGCCGGCAGCGCTCTCTGGCTTCTCTGGGTGCTGGCCCAAGTCACCGACGCGACCACGGCCGCGATCACCGGCCTCCTGCTCGCCGCCGTCCTCGCCGCTTTGGCGCTCCGCCACCGCGTTCCCAGTGCCCGCCGCCCGCTCGGGGCAGGCGTTGCCGTTCTCGTTTTGGCCACCATCGCGTTGCCAAGCTGGACCATTCCTTTAAACGCCGCCTCGGCGCCCAGCGGCGGCTTCTGGCGTCCGCTCGACGCCGCCGCCATCCAGCGCGAAGTTGCCGCCGGCAACACTGTGTTCGTCGACGTCACCGCCGCCTGGTGCCTCACCTGCAAGGTCAACGAAGCCGCCGTCATCGACCGGGACCCCGTTGCCGCCCGCCTGCGTCAGCCCGGCATCGTCGCCATGCGCGCCGACTGGACCCGCCCTGAACCCGCCGTCACCGCATATCTGCAAAGCTTCGGACGCTACGGCGTGCCGCTGAACGTCGTGTTCGGCCCCGCCGCGCCCCAGGGCCATCCGCTCCCCGAGCTTCTTACCGCAAGCGCCGTGCTCGACGCCCTCAAGCAAGCCGCCGCCCCTGGCAAGCAAGCCCTAGTCAGCCCGCTGGGCGCCGGGCGGCTGCAAGCTGAACACTGACGGCAGTAAGCCGACCCGTCCCAGCCCAGGCAGCTTCAAAGCCGGCCTGCGCACGTCAACCCCCGCCACGGCGCCGAGGATGTTCAGCTCCAATCCCTCGACCCAACCGACCGTCACCCCCGCGTAACCGGCCAAGCTCAGCCGAACCCCCGTGCGCGACGGCGTCCACCACAGCCATCGCCCCTCGTACGGGTAATCCTTGCCGATCGCCGTTGGCGGCAATGCCGCCCGCATCTCCGGCGTCACCCCCATCACCGCCGACACGAACGTGTTCGAGTTCGGCCCCGGCCAAGCCCGGTAGTCGCCCCGGTTGCGGAACCGATAGGTCTCGATCGCGGCCCGCATCCGTGGGATCAGAGCCTCCGCCGCTGGCCCATCGGCTGCATAAACCAGCGACGGCATCCGCCCGAACCACCGCCCGTCCGCCACGAAGCCATCCACCCGGACCGGATCGCCCCAGGCCGTGTAGTCGTACCTCGTGTAAGCCCCAGCCCCCGCCGGCTTCAGCACGATCCAGCAATGCGTCGCGAATATCCCGCGCCAACGCACCGTCCGCGCCGAGAACACCCGCACCGCCGCTTCCGGGTGCGCCGAGGCCGGAGGCAGCAGCCCGGCGCTCGACCGGTCCGCCGTTTGCCACCCTACCCCCATTCCTTCAAGCCGGAACCGAAGCGCCGAAAGCCCGAGCGGCACGAGGTAGAACAATCCGAACAGCAGCAGGCAGACAGTCAAAACTCTCACGCGCCAGCCATGCAGTGCGCGCCCGATGGCTGCAATCCGAATATTTCAGAAGCTTGTGTCACAAGATTAACAATCGGCCTCGGTCTTGATCCGGATGCAACGTTTTGCTTTCCCCTCCGTTACGCCATCTAACATGGAGGCGCGTATGAGCGACAGAACGGGAACCGGTGCGGTTGGCAACACCCTTGAAAGCGCGAAAAAAGCAGGCGATGCCGCCCAGCAAGCCGCCTCGCAGGCCCGCCAGGCCGGAAGCGAGGCGGCCGGACATGCGAAAGATGTCGCGCACGAGGCAAAGGACCGCGCCGCATCGCTCGCGGGTGAAGCGAAGAACAGCGCTCTTTCCGCCGCTGAAGCGCAGAAGGACCAACTGGCCGACCAGGTCGACAGTCTTGCCCATTCCATCCACCGCTCCGGCCAGCAGCTCGAAGGCGAGCAGGACTGGATCGCGAGAGTGGTCGAGCGTGGGGCTGCCGAGCTGGGCTCGGTTGCCGACACGCTTCGCACGAACGATCTACAAGGCATTGCCAGGAATTTGGAAGGTTTGGCCCGCCGGCAACCCGCCCTGTTCCTGGGCGCCTCAGTGATCGCCGGCTTCGCGCTCGCCCGCATCGGCAAGGTTGCCGTTACCGGCGCATCGTCCGACACGCCCACAAGCCCTCCTAAGTCAACTTCGCCATCATCCGGATCGACGCGGCCCGCGCCACCGTCTCAAAGCCCGGCGGCGTCCGCGCCGGCCTCGGCCGCCTCGCCCCTACCCAATCCGGGGATCATCCATGAGCGGAGCTAAGCCGGAGGGAACCTCCAGCCTCGGAGACATCCTTTCCAGCGTCATCGCCGACGTTCAAGGCCTCGTCCGCGGCGAAATCAAGCTTGCCCGCGCCGAAATGGACCAGAAGCTCGATACGCTTCTCGTGTCCGCCATCTGGCTCCTGGGCGGCGCGCTTGTCGCGTTCGCCGGGCTCGTGGTCCTGCTGCAAGCCGCCGCGGCTGCGTTGGCTCTCGTCATGCCGGCCTGGGCCGCGTTCCTCATCGTCGGCGTCGTGATCATCGGCATCGGCGCCTTGGTCGCCCGCTCCGGCTTGTCCGGCCTTTCGCTCAAAACCCTAACCCCCAACCGGACTGTCTCCAGCATCGAGAAAGACATCCGCGTCGTTAAGGAGCATAGCTGATGGCCAACGACACTCCCGACCCGGCCCGCATCGAGCGCGACCTGGATCAAACCCGCACCAGGCTGGGCAGCAACCTGAACGCCCTGCAAGACCGCTTCTCCCCCGGCCAAGTCGTTGATGACCTCTTAGCCTACGTCCGTGGCAACGAGGGCGCGGAGTTCGGCCGCAACTTGATGGACAGCGTCCGGCAAAACCCGCTCCCGGCCGCACTGACCGGCATAGGCCTTGCCTGGCTGATGGCCTCCAACCCTCGCCCGACCAATGCCGACACTGCGCCATACGCGGGCGAAGACTTCAGTGCCCGGCTGCGAACCGCCGAACGCCGGGTCGCACGGCAACCTGACGAGCCTGAGCACCTGTATGCCGAGCGCCTGACCGAGGCGCGGGGCCACGCCGTCGGCATCGCCCGCGACGCGGAGGAATCGCAGCAATCATACACTGACCGTGTCAGCGACGCCGTGGAAAGAGTGCGGCAAACTGCAGCCGATGGCTTCCGGGCCGCACGGGACGGCGCGGGCAACGTAGCCGGGTCCGTCAGCGGCGCCGTTGGGTCAGCGGGCGCCTCGCTCCAATCAGCCGCCCAAAGCGCCGGCGGTGCCCTATCCCGTAGCAGCCAAGCCGCTACGCATACCAGCAGCAACTTAATCGCTGGCCTCATCGAAAGCCCTGTCTTGCTCGGAGCCCTCGGCCTGACAGCGGGCGCCCTGCTCGGCTCGCTCCTCCCGCAATCCGATGCCGAAGAGGATCTCCTTGGCGGCGTTGCCGGCCAGGCTCGCCAGACCGCCAACGAACTCGCCGCGTCCGCGATGGATAGAGGCAGCAACATGGCGCACGCAGCAATGGAGGCAGGCCAAGACAGCGCCAGGCAACATGGTCTCGCCGAGGGGAAAAGCCCGGGACAGATGCTTGACTCAGCCTTAAGCGGCGACCTGGCCAGCAATGCCAAGAACGTGGCACAGGACGCCCTCCGCGCCGGGGACGAAGCGGCTCGTAAACAAACCACGTAGGCGCAAGCAAGTCATCCGGGCGTCATACGCCGTTAAGGCACCTAGATGACTTCATCTCTCAGCTTCTGCCAGCGGCCTTCCAAGCACGAGCCGGCACGTGATCCGCCCATGCCCGGCTTCCCGGTCGATCGCGAGCGCCTCCCTGCCCGACTTTGCCATCGCGTGGATCAGCCGCATTCCTAGGCCGCGGCTGTTTGCCGGATCGAAATCCGGCGCGAAACCGTTCCCCTCGTCCTCAACCGTCAGCTCCGCCCCGCCGGGCAGCGTGCGCAAGAGGACGTGGATCTTTCCACGCCCGTACTTGATCGCGTTCGTCACCAGCTCGGTCATGACCAGCCCCAGCCGGGTCAACTGCTCGGCCGGCAGCACCAACGTCTCGGCTTGCAGCGTCATCGGACGCCCAACCGCGTCCGTGGGCACCGCGGACTGCAAATCCTCCAGCAGCCCGGCCAGGTAGGCCGCGGCGTCTCCTTCCGTCACCGATCCGCCCCGATACAGCCGGTCATGCACGGCCCCCACCGTCACGACTCGGCTGGCCGCATCCCGAAGCTGCGCCCGAATCTCCGGTTCAGCCGCCGCCCGCGCCTGCAAGTTCAGGAACGTCTGCACCAATTGCAGGCTGTTCTTCACCCGGTGGTGCACCTCCTGCATCAGCACATCCTTGTCCGCCAGCGCCCGTTCCTGCCCTTCGACCGCCTCCCGCAGCGCCGCTTCCGTTTCGATCCGGCTCGTGATGTCCCGCGCGATCGCCACGAACCGGCGCTCGCCGCCCGGGCTGCCGCCTTCAGGAAGCACCGAGAGCGATACGTCCCACCAGCTCGCCGCATCATCCGGCGCCGGACGGCACGCCTCGCAACGGATCGCCGTGCCGGCCACCGCCCGGTCCAGCCCCGCCCGCACCATCAGCGACCTGATCCGCGCCGCCTCCGCTTCAGGCCATAGCTCGGCCCAGGGCCGCCCTGCCACGTCCACGCCGCCCAGCAGGCGCAACCCGGCCTCGTTCGTGAACCGAACCCGCTCCTCGCCATCCAGCACGCTGATCCAGTCGGGGCTGGCCTCAATCACGCTCTGGGCCAGCGCCTCGCTGCGGCGCTGCGCCGCCACCGCCCGGTCCCGCTCCGCCACCACCGCGACCGTGTTGGCCAACGACTGCACGAACGACAGGTCGAGCGTGCTGAAATCCGTCTCCCGCGCGCTGTCCACCTCGAGCACGCCGAACGGCTCGCCCTTGTTCCGAACGATGACGTTGATCGCCCTGGTGATCTTGTGCGCGGCCAGCAGCGCCGGGGTGTAGAACCGGTCCTCCAGCGTCAGCTCGTTCGAGATCACCGGCTGCCCGGTCTTGAACGCGTAGCCCGCCGCGCTGCCGAGGTCGCCAGGGACCCGCGCTTGCCCGACGACCCCGGGCTTCCAGCCAACCCCGGCCACGACCAAGAAGTCGTTCCGCGCCCGGTCATAGGCCATCAATTTCGCGAATTGGGTGCCGAGCCCGCTCGCAGCAACCCGGCAAACCTCGGCGAACACGTGCTCAGCCCGATCTTGAGCCAAGGCAAACAAACCGAACTCCGCGACCAGGCTTTGCTGCCGCAATCGGATGTCGTGGCGGTCTGCATCGGCTTGCGGCTTTTGTTCAGGCATCAATCAAACCAGAAGATGAGCGTTGCGGAAGAAAGGCGTGAAACGCCCAGCTACTCCGAACTTCCGACGATCGGCCTTGCGCATCAAGTGAAACTTGCCAATCACGCCCGGCTGGCACAAGGTCGCGCCGTCCCATGCCCCGTTCGATCCAGCGCACAGCCGTGCTTGCCGCCCTCCTCGTTCCAGCCTCCTGCGGCTACACGCCCCCGCCCCGCACCGACACGTCGTCTCCCACCTATCAGACCGCAGTCGACGCCTGCGACGATGCTGTTTCCTCGGCCGTCAACAAGCGGAACGCCAAGACCGGCCTTGCATGGCTCGCTTCGCCTGTCCGCCGCTGGTCGCAGATCGGCGACGGCGTTTCCGCCTGCATGGCGCAGAAGGGCTACGGCCGCACCCGCGCCTGCACGCCGGCGGAACTGCGCCAAGGCAATCGCAGTCCGAACCTGGTGGTCACTGCCAGCGGCATCCAGTGCTCCGACCCAGGGATCAGGTAAGCGGCTCCTCGGGTGGCCGGTCTCCCCCCGAACTTGCGCTCAAGCGCGGCGGCGCTCATATCTCGTTCATGGAGACGATCGACGCCTTCGCCCTGACCGTGAACGGCGAGCCGACCGCGGCGCCGCCGCAGACCACCGTGGCCGGGCTGCTGGAGCGCCTGAATCTCGACCAGCGCAAGGTGGCAGTCGAGCGCAACGAGGAGATCGTGCCGCGTTCGGCCTATCAGGCGACTCAGCTTGCATCCGGCGACAGGCTTGAGATCGTGCATTTCATCGGGGGAGGCTAACAATGGACGGCTTCGCAACTGCCGACGACACCTGGACAGTTGCCGGGCGCACGTTCCGTTCGAGACTGATCGTCGGCACCGGCAAATACAAGAATTTGGAAGAGACTGCCGCTGCTATTGAGGCTTCGGGGGCCGAAATCGTCACCGTCGCCGTGCGCCGGGTCAACCTGTCTGACCCGAATGCGCCCATGTTGCAGGATTTCGTTGATCCCAAGCGATATACTTACCTGCCCAACACCGCAGGCTGCTTCACTGCCAACGAAGCCGTGCGCACACTCCGCTTGGCGCGCGAGGCGGGTGGCTGGAACCTTGTTAAGCTCGAGGTGCTCGGTCCGCCGCCGCACCTTTACCCTGACATGGCCGCAACGTTCGAGGCCGCTGCCGCCCTGCTGGCCGATGGTTTCGAGGTCATGGTGTACTGCGCCGATGACCCGGTCGCCGCGAAGCGCCTCGAAGAGATGGGCTGCGTCGCCATCATGCCTCTCGGCGCCCCGATCGGCTCAGGCCTTGGCTTACAGAACCCGGCCATGATCTCCATGCTGATCGACCAGGCCAACGTCCCGGTGTTGGTTGATGCCGGGGTCGGCACCGCGTCCGACGCCGCGATTGCGATGGAGATCGGCTGCCAGGGCGTGTTGCTCAACTCCGCCATTGCCCACGCGACCGACCCGGTTCGCATGGCGCGGGCCATGAAAGCGGCGGTTGAGGCCGGCCGCCTCGCTCACCTGGCGGGACGTATGCCTCGCCGCATGGGCGCCGATCCGTCGAGTCCGTTGACTGGGCTGATCCGCTAAACCATTCAGCAGTCAACTTCAGTATTACATTCCGTTTCCGCAACTGTATTGTGGACCAGCGTCGTCGCGAAATAATCGCGGCGCCAGGAAACTTAGCCTCCTTGCAAGGATTTAACTGCATGACGGCCAGGCTGATTATGGCTGTAATGTGGCAATAGCGGGCTGATCTTTCCGCCCGAGTTGCCAATCTTGCTTTGTTTCCGGCTTGATCTCGCTGGGATTGAACGGCATTGCTATTGTTGAAACGATTATGGAGCCAGAATGCTCGCCCGTGTCACCCGCCTTATCACTCTCGCTGTTGCCCTTGTCGCTTTCACAGGCAATGCCGATGCCGGGTCCGCCCGGCACGGCGACAAACAATGGAAGCAAAGCGGCAAGGCAAGCTGGTATGGTCCTGGGCTGCAAGGCAAGCGCACCACCAGCGGCCAGGTCTTCAACCAGAATGCGATGACAGCCGCGCACACCACCTTGCCGCTCGGCACCAAGGTCCGCGTCACCCGCAAGCAGACTGGCCAAAGCGTGGTGGTCACGATCAATGACCGGCTGCCGCCCAAGAAAAGGCGCATCATCGACCTGTCGAAAGGCGCGGCCGGTCGTCTCGGCATCGTCAACCAAGGCCTCGCCACGGTCACGATCGTTCCGCTGACCTCCTCCAACGCCGAAGAAGTGGCTGAGGCGCCGAACTAAACCAGGGTCAGCGCCGTTTGCCGGCCGCCACGTGGTCGGCAACATAAGCGCCCCGGCGGCCAATCGGCTTCGGGATCCCGTTCGTCGTGTCGCGTGAGGTCTGCAACTCCAGCTCGGCGTTCAGCTCCGCGCCGAGCAGGATGACGTATGCCGTGACGTAGAACCACATCATAACCACTACAACGGTCGCGAGCGGGCCATAGGTCGTGTCGTAGCTGGCGAACCGTGACACGTAGACCGAGAACAGCGCCGACGCCGCAACCCACAGCAGGGTTGCCACCAACGACCCGGGCGTCACCCAGGTCCATCGCGCCGACGCCCGGCAAGGGCCGAACCTGTACAGTAGCGACAACCCGGTCAGCACCGCGGCGACCAGCAGCATTAAGCTGACGGCGCTGATCAGGGTACGCTGGTGCGACACGAACCCGAAAGACGTGAGCGCGGGCGGCAACGCCACCAGAAAGCTGATGCCGAGCGCCGTACAAAGGATCACGCATAGCGTGATCCCGAACGCTACGAGTTGGTAGCGCAGAAAACTGCGCCGCTCGTGCTCCTCATAGGCAAGGTTCAAGGCGCCGATGATCGATTTCGCTCCCGCCGCCGAAAGGTAAAGCGCCACCAGCGTGCTGAACACGAGACCGAGGGTCAGCGTCCCGGTTGGCCGACTCACCAGCAGCTCGATCCGTTGCGAGATCAGTTGGTAGGCGGCCGGCGGCAGCAAATCCTGCATCACCTCCAATTGCGGCAGCACCGTTTGCGGGTTGAACAGCAGCCCGTAGATCGAGATCAGCATCGAGATGGCCGGAAACAGCGCCAGTGTGCCATAGAACGCGCACCCGGCGGCCGTCAGCGACACGCGGTCGGTCAGCATTTCGAGGACGGTCCGGCGCAAGACCGCCTTCCACCCCGGCCAGGCAATCCCTGCCGGGGACTCGGCGTGGCGTCCGAGCACGTGCGCGTCAGGAGCCCGCAACAGCCGCGCTGTCTCGGCGTTGGTGGCGGCAACAGGCAGCACTTCCGTGGCCATTGCCTCAGCCAGGGCAGGCGACGCGATTTCTTCAACTTTCTCGTTCGGGCGGTCTGCCATTCAAGTGTCCGTTCTCGGTTGGCGTCAGACTGCGATAACGCTCGCCCGGAACAAAGACGCACGACACCGTTTTGCAAGAGCCAACATATTCTCTCTTGCGCACTCCGGCATCGCACCCTATTTCCCGCGTCCACGCAGCAACGCACGTGCCTCTGGCCCGAGGGGGTTACGCAACGACGTCAAGCGTTCTGGCACGTTTACTTCCGCTGGTTCGTTCGACCGTTCCGTCCAACCCCGCCCGAACCGCTTCGCACCACGGGATGCGCGGCGTGAAGGGTGTCTGACCCAGGATTTCTGCGATGACTCCCAAAGTTGCCCATTTCCTTGAGGATCGAGCCCTTCCGACCCCGTGCCTCGTGCTCGATGTCGACCGCGTCGAGCAAAACTACCGCGCGATCGGCCGCGCCCTTCCGCTCGCCCAGGTTTACTATGCCGTGAAGGCCAACCCGGCGCTGCCCATCCTGCAACGCCTCGTCGGCCTCGGCAGCCGCTTCGACGCGGCGAGCTTCGAGGAGATCGAGTTCTGTTTGCAGGCCGGGGCCGAAGCCGCGCGCATCAGCTACGGTAACACCATCAAGAAAGCTGCCGCCATCCGCCGCGCGCACCGAGCAGGCGTCACCATGTTCGCGTTCGACAGCCGCGAGGAGCTGTTGAAATTGGCCGAACACGCCCCTGGCAGCCGCGTCTATTGCCGCCTGCTGGTTGAGAACGCCGGCGCGGAGTGGCCCCTTTCCCGCAAGTTCGGCACCACCGCCGAGATCGCCCGCGAGTTGATGATCGAGGCCGGGCAACTGGGGCTGGACCCGTATGGGCTGTCGTTCCATGTCGGCAGCCAGCAGACCACGACGGGCGCCTACGAAGCGGCCATCGGCAAGGCCGGCATGTTGTTCACCGACCTTGCCCGTGCCGGCATTGAGCTGCGGATGGTCAATCTCGGCGGCGGCTACCCCGTCCGCTATCGCGACGAGATCCCCGGCATCGACCGCTTCGCCGATGCCATCATGCGCGCCATGACCGAGCACTTTGGCAACGACCTGCCGGAAATCCTGATTGAACCCGGCCGGTTCGTGGTCGGCGATGCCGGCGTCATCGCCTCGGAGGTTGTGCTCGTCTGCCAGCGCGACCGTGCCGACCCGACCCGTTGGGTGTACCTCGATATCGGGCGCTTCGGCGGCCTGGCCGAGACCGAGGGCGAATCGATCAAATACCGGTTCGCCACCGACCATGACGGCACGGAGACCGGCCCCGTCGCCATCGCCGGCCCAACCTGCGACGGCGCCGACACGCTGTATGAGAAGTCCAACTACCGCCTGCCGCTGGCGCTACGGTCCGGCGACCGCGTCAACCTGCTGGCAACAGGCGCTTACGTAACGACCTACGCCAGCCAGAGCTTTAACGGCTTCGCGCCGCTCGCCGAGCATTACATCTGAGCCGGGGCCGAGCGGTTCCTGGTGTCGGGAGCCGCTCACTTGTCCTTGCGCACACGTCGTGGAGGAAGTCAGCCGCGGCCTGAAGCGACTGCCGTCCCTCCGGCACCGTTGCATGCGCGAGTTGCCATGCGTGCGGCACCACCGGCCAGACTTTCAGCTCCACTGAAATGCCGGCAGCGCGGGCGCGCTCGGCGAGCTGGGTCGAATCATCGCGCAGCACCTCCCGCTCGCCAACGTGGATGAGCATCGGCGGCAACCCGGCAAGGTCGGCATGGAGCGGCGACGCCAGCGGCGTTCGCGGATCCGCCCCGGCAAGGTAGGCGTGGACCAGGCTGGCCAGCTTGTCGCCGGGGAACATCGCGTCGCGCCGCGCATTCGTCCGCATCGAGTCGCTGCTCTCCGCCAAATCAGTTGACGGCGAGAACAGCGCCGCGGCATCGGGCAAGACCTCGCCCTTGTCTCGAAGCGACAGCATGAGCGCGAGGGCGAGATTGCCCCCGGCGGACTCGCCCGAGACCACGGCCGGACCAGCCACGTCCCGGCGGAAGGCGAGCCAGCTCGCGACGGAATCCTCGGCCGCGGCCGGAAAAGGATGCTCCGGCGCAAGCCGGTAATCCGGCGCGAACACCCGGAAGCCATGCCCGGCATACCAGCCGGTGATCGGTCGGTGGAATTTCGGCGAACAGGCGATGAACCCGCCGCCGTGCAGGTAGAACAGCGCCGCCCCGGCGTTCCCGCCGTTCTCGGCCTCGACCCATTCCCCCGGAACACCGCCCAACGTTGCCGGGCGGTAGCGCACGCCACGCGGAGCAGGAAGCGTTCCGCCCTCGAACACGGCCTTGACCCGGCCAAGGTCCTGCATGTCTCCCAGCCGCCGCTTGACCTGCCAACGCACGAGCAGGTCCGCGAGATGGGCCTGGATGCTAGCCACGCAGGCCTCCTTGCAGCTTCCGCTTGGTGGCGCGCATGACGTGCGGCATGTATTCGACCGGGAACAGGCGCTGCAGCAATGCGAGCCGCCGGGCATCGCGGCCAACGAGCACCCGCTTCTCGCGCCGCACGATCCCTTGCACGATCCGCTCGGCCGCTCTCTCTGGAGGCAAAGTCAGGAGCTTTGCCGCAATTTGCAGCCGCGCCTTGATCTCGGCCTCGCTGATTTTAGGGTGTCGGGCGTTCTTGGCAACCGATGTCGCGACGCCGCCTGGATGGACGACCGTCACCCCCACGGAGGCGCCCGCCAGCTCGTGCCGCAACGACTCCGAGAAGCCGCGCACCGCGAATTTGCTGGCGGCGTAGGCGGTCTCGCCCGGCGGCGCGATGATGCCGTAGATGCTCGACACGTTGACGAGCTGCGCCACAGGCTCGCGCCGCAGCAAAGGCAGGAACGCCCGCGTCATCCGCACCACGCCCCAGAAGTTGATCGAGAACAGCCACTCGAAATCCTCGTCCGAGGCCTGCTCGAAGCTGCCGGCGACCGCCACGCCCGCGTTGTTGACCAGCACGGCCACGCGCCCGTGCTCGGCCAGCACGGCGCCGGGGAACGCGGCGACCGCATCCTTGTCGGCCACGTCCAGCCTGTGCTCGCTGACCTTCACGCCGGGCTTGCGCGCACGTGCGGCGACGTCCGCCAGCGCCGCCGTGTTCAGGTCGGCCAGCGCGAGGTTGCAGCCGCGGGCGGCCAGGATTTCGGCCATCGCGGCGCCGATGCCGCTCGCGGCCCCGGTGACGACGGCAACGCTGCCCCGCAGCGGGAAGGACCTGGCGGCGCTCATCCGTCCGTCGCTTCCAAAGGTTGCCGGAGTTGCGCGCCGTGCCGCCATCCTGATTGCATGTCCGTCTGCCAATCCCTTGTTCGCCGGTAAGCGCGCGGGCTTGAGGCCGCTACTATTGAAGGCGACAGTCAGGCGTAAAGGGAATCACGGCGCCTCACAAGTTCCGCTTCCTTGATAGGCGTTGTGTTGAGAGGCGTCCGTTTCGCCCTTGCAGGACCACGCTGAAACACCGATTACTCTTTTCAAGACCAAGGAGGCATTTATGGACAGCATGACGATCAAAGCCACTGATGGCGCCGGGTCGTTCGAGGTTTTCCACGCCGCCCCGGACACGTCCATCGGCGGCGCCGTCGTGCTGATCCAGGAAATCTTCGGCGTCAGCGACAGCATCAAGCAAACCGCCCGGGACATCGCCGCCCAGGGTTACCATGTCCTTGCCCCCGACCTGTTCTGGCGCATCCGTCCCGGCGTGAACCTGAGCGACAAGAGCGAGGCCGAGTGGAAGGAGGCTTTCGCGCTGATGAACCAGTTCGATCAGCAGAAGGGCGTGGACGACCTCAAGGCCACCCTCGCCGCCGCCCGCGCCTTGCCCGGCACGAACGGCCGCGCCGGCAGCATTGGCTACTGCCTCGGTGGGCGGCTCGCCATGATGATGGCCGAGCAGTCCGATGCCGACGTCAACATCTCCTACTACGGCGTCCAGCTTGACAACCTGCTCGATGGCCTCGGCCAGATCACCAAGCCGCTCGTGTTGCACATCGCCGACAAGGATCAGTTTTTCCCGGCGGAAGGACGCGAGAAGCTGGTTGCCGCCGCCAAGAACCACCCGCATATTAGAACTTACACTTACGCCGACGCGGACCACGCCTTCGCCCGCTCCGGCGGCACCCATTTCCATGCCCGCGCTGCCGCCATTGCCAATGGGCGCACCGCCGAGGCCCTTGAAGCCGCACTTGCGTAAGCGGCGCCTCGGTTAGCGGCTGCGCCACCGACCTGCTGACCGGGGCCGGCTACATAGACGGTGTCCAAACCAACGCCGTGATCTTTGGCTAGGCAGGCGCCATCGATATGCAGGATGCCACCTATCCGGCCATCCATACGATGCTGCAGGCCGCCGGCAAGGCATTCCCTTCATGCCTCTCCGCGGCGTCGTCGTCAGCGGCCCTGGCGTGAACCTTTCCGCGCGAATGAAAGCTTGTCAGGTGGCGGAGCGCCCTGATTTCCTGGCGTTCAACTCGCGCAAGCGGGCCGCGACGTTCCACTCATAACCCCGGTCCGTGGGAGCGTAAAAACAGGGCCGCTGCGGATCGAGAAGTGCGGACGGGAAGAACTCTTGAGCCGCATAACCGCCCGGCTGGTCATGGTCATACTGATAGCCGGCGCCGTGGCCCAGCTCCCGCATCAGCTTCGTTGGCGCATTCAAGACATGCGGCGGCGGCTCAACCGTCGTCGTCTGACCAGCCAAGGACAACGCTTTATCGAAGGCAAGGTGGGCAGCGTTCGACTTCGGGGCGGTTGCGACGTAGGTCACCGCCTGCGCGATGAACAGCCGTCCCTCGGGCCAACCCACGCGCCGGTAGGCCTCCCAGGCCGTGACGACCTGAACGAGCGCTTGAGGGTCGGCAAGCCCGACATCCTCGGCCGCTACGCAAGCCAGTCGCCGGAACACCGTGTCCGCCATGTCGCCGCCGTAGATCATGAAGCGGGCGGCATAGTAGAGCGCAGCATCGGGATCGGAGCCGCGCAACGATTTATGTAAGGCGCTGAGCAGGGCATAAGCCTGGCTGGCGCCTTCGCCCATGAACGCAGGGCTGCTCAGGCTGTCGTGCGTGTCGTCGTATGGCCCGGCACGGCGACCGATGGCGTTGGCCAGGGCGGCGGTGTCGAGAGGCTCCGAAGGCGGTATGGCGAGAAGCTGCTCGGCCATGTTGAGGAGATGGCGCCCATCACCGTCGGTCATGGCGCAAAGGGCGGCGCAGGCTTCGGGGAGGAGCGGGAGCGGGCCGACCGCTGCCTCGGCACGGGTGAGGAGTTGGTGCAGGGCAGGCTCGTCCAGACGCCGCAGGATCAGGACTTGGCAGCGGGAAAGCAAGGCGCCGTTCAGCGCGAAGGACGGGTTCTCGGTGGTGGCGCCGATCAAGACGATTGTGCCGTCCTCGACGACGGGAAGGAAGCCGTCCTGCTGGGCACGGTTGAAACGGTGAACTTCGTCGACGAACAGCAAGGTGCGCTCGCCAGCGGCACGGCGCTTGGCGGCTTGGTCGAACACGCGCTTGAGGTCGGCCACGCCGGAGAACACGGCGGACAGGGCAGCGAAGTGGAAGCCGGCGGCGTCGGCGAGAAGGCGGGCAATGGTGGTCTTGCCAACGCCGGGCGGACCCCAGAGGATCAGGGAGGACAGTGCGGCGCGGTCGATCATGCGGCGCAACGGGCCGGCCGGGCCGAGCAGGTGGTCCTGGCCGACGATCTCGGCGAGAGTCGCGGGCCGGAGGCGCTCGGCCAATGGGCGAGGCTGCTCCGCATGGGGAAATAGCTCGGCGGTGGGGCTGGCCTGCGGCATGGGCGTCAGATGATGCTTCCGTCCGGCCATTGCGACCAGGACAGAACGGCTTGCTTGAGCAATTGGCCGACCGCAAGCATCATGGCCCAGCATGTCCGCATGGCTGGTCAATGCCGGTTTGACAATTATGCTGGGCCAGCCATCCCTTGCCGCTTCCGGTCTTTACGGCTCGAATGGCCGCTCCGCTCTTCGCGACGCGACCTCAAACCAGTAGCGTCGTATTGCGAGCTTGAAGTCTACGCCTGGCGGGGCGCTTCGCATGTCTCTGATCCAGGCTCGCGGCTTCTTACGGTTATTCAGGCAATTTGTGCTAAGCTGGTTGCATGACGATGCCAGTATTCCGCCGCGCTGTAATCGCTGATACCAGTGGCCCAAAATGTTGACTCCTGTGGAGTTCCCAACCGCCGTCTGACGTGATTCGCTTTTGTGTGCATCGATTTGCGAGGCGGACATGGCTGCGGTCGCTATCACACGGACAGATCTGAACGCGGCCGATTTGCGTGTGGCCGCGCGGCGCTCGGCGGATACCAAACAGGTGCTTCGTGCCTTGGCTATTGCGCTGATACTGGACGGGGCGAGCCGCGAGGACGCTGCGCGAGCCTGCGGCATGGACCGGCAGACCTTGCGCGACTGGGTGCATCGCTACAACGAGGCGGGGCTGGAGGGGCTTGCCGATCGGGCACGCAGTGGCCGCCCGGCTAGCCTGAGCTGGGTTGAGCAGGGCCGCGTTGCGCGCTGGATAGAGGAGGGCGCCACCCTGGCTGAAGACGGCGTGGTGCGGTTCCGGCGTGTCGATCTCAAGCAGCGTATCGCACGCGCGTTCGGCGTCGAGCTGCACGAGCGCAGTGTTGGCAAGCTGCTGCACAAGCTTGGCTACCGCAAGCTCTCGGTGCGTCCGGTGCATCCGCAAACCGACCTCGCGGCGCAGGAGGCTTTTAAAAAAACTTTGCCGACCGGGCGCGCGATGCGATCGGCACGCAGCACACAGGCAAACCGGTCGAAGTCTGGTTCCAAGATGAAGCCAGGGTCGGCCAGCAAGGCACGCTGACCCGCATCTGGGCACGGCGCGGCACCCGCCCGCGCGCTCTGCGCGATCATCGGTTCAACTGGGTCTACCTGTTCGGCGCCATCTGTCCAGCCCGCGGCGCCGGCAGTGCGCTGGTGCTGCCCATCGTCAACGTTGACGCCATGAACAAGCATTTGGCCGAGATCAGCACATGCGTCACGCTGGGCGCCATCGCCCTGCTCGTCATCGACGGCGCAGGCTGGCACCGCTCGCCCAAGCTGGACGTGCCCGACAACATCGTGTTGCTGACCCTGCCGCCCTATGCTCCAGAACTCAATCCCGTCGAGAACATCTGGGCATACCTGCGTGCCAATAAATTCGGTCACCAGGTCTGGGATACGTACGAAGCCATTCTCGATGCGACCTGTGCAGCCTGGAACGCGCTAACGAGCGCACCAGACGTCATCCAGTCCACCGGGCATCGCCAATGGGCACAGGTCATAATTTAGGGCCGCTGGTATTATAACCCACGTTAGATGCTTAGAATATTGTGAAATAGTTAGGCTCCGATTGCCAACTATTGTTTACCGTTTTCTTGCTTATTTTCCTCTCGTCCTTTCTCCGCCTTGCTCGCGAGCGCCGGATCAACCCACCAATCGTCCAGCACGAACCCGTCGCGGATCGCGGCGTCGGGCCGGGCGAACTTGTGCCAGGCAGCAACCTTGAACGCGTTGTCGTGCCAGTTCGGCACCATGTACCACCCGCGTAGCAGCAACCGGTCCAGCGCCCGCCCGGCGGCGAACAATGAGGGCCGGTCCTGCGCGTTGATGGCGTGGTCCACCAGGCTGTCGATCGCCGGGTCGCAAACGCCGGCCAGGTTGGCGCTGCCCTCGGTCTTGGCCCCGAGGCAGGTGAAGTTGTCGCGCAACTCGTTGCCGGGCAGGTCCGTGCCCGGATAGATCATTGTGGTCATGTCGAAGTCGAACGCATCGGTCAGCCGCTCGAACTGCGCCGGATCGACGGTGCGGACCGAGATGTCGATGCCGAGGCGTTCCATCCATTGCTTGTAGGGAAGCGCCACGCGCTCCAGCGAAGGGTCGCTGAGCAGGATCGTGAACGCCATCTGCTTGCCGTCGGGGCCGATGAGCTGGCGGTTCTTGATCATCCACCCGGCCTCTTTCATCAAGGTGATGGCCCGGCGCAGCCCCTCGCGGTTGTTGCCCGAGCCGTCGGTCTCCGGCAACGTGAACGGCTCGGTGAACACGGCGGGCGGGATCTGCGACTTGAACGGGTCCAACAGAGCGAGTTCGGCCGGGCCGGGCAACCCTTTCGCTTCGTTCTCGGTGTTGCCGAAATAGCTGGTGGTGCGGACATAGGCGTCGAAGAACAGGTTCTTGTTCGTCCACTCGAAGTCGAACAACTGCCCCAAGGCTTCCCGCACGCGCGCGTCCTTGAACTGCGGGCGCCGGGTGTTGAACACCCAGCCCTGGATGCCGACGGGCAGATGGTGCCCGATCGTCTCCTTGCGCACCAATCCTTGCCCGACGGCGGGGAAGTCGTAGCCGGTGGCCCACTGCTTGCTGATGTTCTCCTGCCGGTAGTCGATCTGCCCGGCCTTGAACGCCTGGAACAGCACGGTCGGGTCGCGGAAATACTCGATGCGGACGCGGTCGAAATTGAACAAGCCGCGCCCGGTGGGCAAATCCTTCGCCCACCAGTTCGGATCGCGGGCGTAGGTCACGGTGCGGCCCAGCTCGAAGCTCGCCACCTTGTAAGGCCCGGAGCCGAGCGGCGGCTCGGTTAGCGGCTTGGTGAAGTCGCGGCTCGCCCACCAGTGCTTCGGCAAAACGGGCAGCCCGCCGACGAGGAGGGGCAATTCGCGGTTCCGGTTGGACTTGAAGTGGAACACGACCCGGCTCGGGCTTTCGGCAACCACGTCCCTCACGTCGCTATAAGCGACGGCGATCGAGGGGCGGCCCTTTTCCATTAGCGTGTTGAAGGTCCACGCCACGTCCTCCGCAGTAACCTGCGTGCCGTCCGCGAAGCGCGCCTCGGGGCGGAGCTCGAATGCCACCCACATCCGGTCGGGCGGCATCTCGATGGTCTTGGCAAGGTGGCCGTAGGCGGTGGCGACTTCGTTGGCCGATCCGACCAACAGGGTCTCCCACACATGGCCGCCCGCGGCGCCGGAGGAGGTGCCGCCCACGCCGGGCTGCCAGATGGCCCCGGTGCCGATGGCGGCGTTGCCGCGCAGGATGAACGGGTTGAAGCCGTCGAAGCTGCCGACGGCGCCGAACACCGCCTCGCCGCCCTTGGGCGCGTTCGGGTTGACGTAGGGGAAATTGGGGAAGTCGGCAGGGAGCTGCGGCGTGCCGAGAATGGTCAGCGCGTGGCTGCGGATGGGAGCCTGGGCCAGCGCGGGCGCGGCGAGCAGCAGGAAAGCGAGGACAATGCGGAGCATGGGATCAGCTTAGCAGGGCGACGGCAGCCTCCAACAGGCCCGGATCGCCCACGGCCAGGACGGAACCGTCGCCGGCTTCAGTCAGCGGAGCGCCGGACCAATCAGTCACGCGCCCGCCCGCGCCTTCGATGATCGGAACCAGCGCGGCCCAGTCCCACGGTTTCAGCCCGGCCTCGGCGATCACGTCGACGCAGCCCAAGGCAAGCAGGCCGTAGACGTAGCAATCCCCGCCCCAGGTGGTGCGGCGCACGGCGGCTTGCAGGCGCTGCCAGCGCCCGGTCTCGCCGGGGCCAAAGATCTCGGGCGAGGTGCAGGAGAGTTCCGCTTCGGCGAGGCTGGGGCAGGGCCGCGTGCTGGCCCGGCCGTATGCGCCGGTGAAGCGGGTCGGGCGTCCGTGCACGCCGATCCAGCGCTCGCCGCTGACCGGCTGGTCCAGGATGCCAAGGACAGGGCGGCCCTCTTCCAGCAAGGCGATGAGAGTGCCGAACAACGGGCGGCCGGTGATAAAGGCCCGGGTGCCGTCGATCGGGTCGAGCACCCAGCGATAGCGGGCCTCGGCACGCTCAAGCCCGGCTTCCTCTCCCAGGATGCCGTGGCCGGGAAAGCGCTCGGACAGCACGGCGCGCATGGCTTGCTCGGCGGCGCGGTCGGCGACGGTGACGGGGCTTTGGTCCGGTTTGACGTCAGGGGCAAGCGGCTGGCGGTAATGGGGGCGGATCGCGGCGGCAGCGGCGGCGGCGGCGGCCATAGCCGCTTCCAGGTGCAGCCGTTCGACATCATCGGCGGCCATGCCCGCTCTCATTCGCAAATCCCGCTCAGGTTAGGTGATCGCAGATTACGCTCCTGTTCATGTTGTCTGCCTTTATTCTCGCGCTTGCCAATCGGTGCCCAACATCAGCAATCGCGGCGCTATCATTAGACTGCAATCGCCCGGACTGGAAAAGCGAGGCGCGTCAATTGCTAGTCCAGGTCAGTATTAGGCCCTTATCGCCCTGACACAAAGGGCGATAAGGACCTAGTCACTCGTCCTGGCGTGCAGGGCGTCAGCCCGCCTTGCGCTGTACGGCGCCATTGACCGGGTAATCGATCGTCCCGCGCAGGGCTGCGATCCGTTCCGGCGGGAACCGCGGCACCGGCAGTTGCCCGGCCCCGCTCCAGGCCCGCACCTTTTCCTCGGCCGAGCGGATGGTGTCCTCGTCGGGCGCCGTGTCGCGGGCGAAGTAGAGGGTTTGCGAGGGGAACGCGAAGGAGGCGCCGGCCTCATGCACGACGTCCATGATGCGGAGCGACAGGTCTTCCTGCACCTCCAGGAACTCGTTGAAGTCCTCGCCGAGCACGTAGGCGAAAATCTCCAAGTCGAGGCTGCTGGCGCCGAAACCTACGAAGCGGACGCGGGCCGGGTCGGGGCTGACCTTCGGGTGAGCATAGAGCACCTCGCGCAGGCGGACCAGCAGGAAGCGGATCTGGTCAGGCGTCGTCTCGTAGCGAAGGTTGATCGTGGGGTGGAACCAGAAGCGGTCCCGGCTGCTGTAGTTCTCGATCGAGCTGGACGACATGGTGCTGTTCGGCACCGTCACGATCGTGCGGTCGTTGGTGCGGATGCGGGTCGAGCGGATGCCGATGTCCTCGATCGTGCCCACCACGTCGCCGAACTTGCAGAAATCGCCCACGCGCATCGGCTGGTCGGCGATGATGGTCAGGCTGCCGATGAAGTTCTCCACCGTTTTCTGCGCGCCGAGGGCGATGGCGATGCCGCCGATGCCGAGCGCCGCGAGGCCGGCCGTCACGTCGACGCCGATGGTGTCGAGCGAGAGGATGATGCCGAGCGCCACCAGCGCCATCTTGCCCGTACGTCGCAGCAAGGACACGATCGACAGCGCGGCGAAGTGGCCGTGCATCGCGGCCCGGCCGGACGCCGCCGTGGCGAACACGTCGACCACCCGCCAAAGCAGCCAGGCCAGCGCCGCCCAGCCGACGATGACCGCACCCGGCGAGGTGCGCTCGCGCGCCACGATCGACACGCCAAGCAGGAAGCCGCCAGCCAGGAAGATGCCGACGGTCAGCAGCACGCGCAGGGGCTTATCGACCGCCTGCACCACATCGAAGGCCGTCTCGCGCCGCAGCCGGGTCAGCAGGCGCTGCGCGACCCAGCGGATGCCGAGCGAGACCAGGTAGGCGATGGCGTAGCCGACGATTGCCAGCGCCAGGAGCGCCAGCCAGTGCCCGACCGGCGCCCCGGCGAAATGCAATTCCTGCAGCTTCGCTGGCATGATCTTGTCCAACGGGCCGGACACGGCCGTGCGCAGCAAGTCTGGCAGGCGGGCCAGGGTGTCGGAGGAGACGAGCCAGACCGGCACGGGGCCACGCCCATCCACCCGCTCGGCCAGCAGGTCCACGTTGCCAGCGGTCGTGCGGACGGCGCCGATCCGGTCCACGTTCGGGGGCAACCCGTCGTCCTGCTTGCCGGCAGGGTCGTTGCTCAGCAGCCAACGGCTATCGAGGTAGCCTGCGCGGTCGAGCACCTTCTGCAGCATGGCGGCGAGGGCCTGGCCGCTGGCCGCGTGACGCCAGACCGGAATATCCTGGGTGTTGAGGTATTTGGCCGCGCGGTCGTAATCCTGGGCGGCGATGGCGCCGAGCAGGCCGTTGACCATGCCTTCCGGGGTTTCGCGCCCCAGCGGGTCTTTCGGTTTCTCTGCCGGCGCCTCCTCCTTCTTGGGCGCGGAAACGCCGGGCAGTGATTGGGCGGCGGCCAACCGGGGCCCGGCGCCCGTGACGGCCAAGATGGCGGCAAGCAAGAGCATGTTGACCGTATGCCGGAGTCGAGCAGCCATAAATCCTCTTTCCATGCGAACCGAGGGAGGAGACCAGATGAATGCCGCCGGATCGGGCAAGGCTATCGCAGGTGGGCCCGTTGTGGCGGGTTTGGGCGGCGAACGCACCCGCAGTCCGCCCAAAGCTGACCGGAGCCGCCGCATTTTCCCGCTGCCGAACTGATTGTCCTGCCCGGAAATCCATATGCGCCAGCCCTGGCCTGGGAAGACGGCGGTTTCGACATGCCCGGTGTCGTTTGATTGGAGGACATTCTTAACCGCATCCCGACGTTCATCGGGAAAGCCAGTCTCTCCCAGACGCTTTCATGTCCGTTTCGAGTTGGCTGCCTTTCGTTGGAAACACGCGGTTCAAAGGGAAGCCGCTTTTTTCCAAGAGGTAGGCAAGCGGAGCGTACTCGCGCGGGAACCGCTTGACCGTGGCCATGTCGAGCTCGGCGGGTCCGGTTGGGAACGTGAACGTCGCCATGTCGTAGATGCACTGGCGATCCACGATCTTCCATGCCCCGTCACGCTTCTCAACGCGGTCGTAGAAGCGCGAGTGCGTTTCGCAACCGACCCCAAGCTCGGCGTTGTCGCCGACGATGATCGCGTTGGTTTCCGCGATGGCCTTGTCGCCGTTGAACGTCACGACCGGGGCTGCGACGACGTGCTTGGTGCGCAAGTTGGACGCGCCCATGCGTATCGAGCCATCAACGAAATCGCTGAATTTCCCTTCGAACCAGGTGATCTCTATGGTCCCGTCCGGATGGAACAAGCCCCGCAGCTTGTCCCATTCAGCAAGATCCCGATGCATCCATCCGGTCATCAGCTCCGCGATGCTCAGCCGGTCCGCAACAGTCGTATCCATGTTCACCTCTAGCCACAGTTTCTGTCGAACTCGCTACAGGCACCCCGGCCACCTGATACGCGACAAGCGTGGCAGGCAGGCCCAAAGCGGTCAACGTCGCCCGCCAGGGCTTGCCGATCCTTGCATCCACCCGTTCCAGTTGGAGGCCGGCTGCCTCGAAGCGGGCATCGGGCGGCTTGGACCCGCTTTCGTGTCCGGCCAGCCTCTCGGCGGCGCGGCTGGCTTTGCCTGAATCGGCGCTGGCTGAAAGGAGGGCGCCGAAGGTGCCGAGCTGCATGGCCATGGCGTTCTCCTGACAGATCGGCCAAACCGACGTGACCCACTAGCCGAGACCGCCTGTGCTGTCGAGGCGAGGCGGCCTGAGCCGTCGTCATACCTGTCGCACGAAGCCAAGGAACATGGCGGGGGTTTACAATTTCCGTGTCGGCCAGGCTCGCAAACTCCTATATGCAGCGAGGCTCGGCTGTTGGCCGGGCATGGTTTGTCAGTTCTCGTAAGGTTGTTCCATGAACGCAATCGGGGCCGTTGCCGACCCGCTCCTTAGCCCGTTCCAGCTCAAGCACCTGACGCTGCGCAACCGGGTGATGTCCACCTCGCACGAGCCGTACTACAGCGAGGACGGGATGCCGAAGGACCGCTACCGGCTGTATCATGCGGAGAAGGCGCGCGGGGGGGTGGCGCTGACGATGACGGCCGGCTCGGCGGTGGTGTCGCCGGACAGCCCGCCCGTGTTCGGCAACCTGCTGGCCTACAAGGACGAGATCGTGCCGTGGATGCGGCGGCTCAGCGACGAGTGCCACGAGCTTGGCTCGGCGGTGATGATCCAGATCACGCATCTCGGGCGGCGGACGGCCTGGAACAAGGCGGACTGGCTGCCGGTGCTTGCGCCGTCGCCGATCCGCGAGCCGGCGCACCGGTCGTTCCCGAAGGAGATCGAGGAATGGGACATCGACCGGATCGTGGGCGACTACGCGGCGGCGGCGCAGCGGATGCAGGCGGCGGGGCTGGACGGGCTGGAGATCGACGCCTACGGACACTTGCCGGACCAGTTCTGGTCCCCGGCGACGAACAAGCGCGAGGACGCGTTCGGCGGCAGCCTGGAAAACCGGATGGCGTTCTCCTTGCGGGTAATGCGGGCGATGCGCGACGCGACGGGGCCTGGGTTCCTGCTCGGCTTGCGGATGGTGGCGGACGAGGATTGGGAGATCGGCCTCTCGCGCGAGGAGGGGATCGAGATCGCCCGGCGGTTCAAGGCCTCAGGCATCGTGGATTTCCTCAACATCATCCGCGGGCACATGGAAACGGACGCGGCGCTGGTGGACGTGATCCCGATCGCCGGGATGCGCTCCGCGCCGCACCTTGACTTCGCCGGCGAGGTGCGGGCGGCGGCGGACATCCCGGTGTTCCATGCCGCGCGCATCAACGACGTGGCGACGGCGCGGCACGCGATCGCCGAGGGCAAGCTGGACATGGTGGGGATGACGCGGGCGCTGATCGCCGACCCGCATATCGTGCGCAAGGTGACGGCCCGGCAGGAGCACCTGATCCGGCCCTGCGTCGGCGCCAGCTACTGCATCGACCGCATCTACGAGGGCAACGAGGCGCTGTGCATCCACAATCCGGCGACGGGGCGCGAAGCCTCGATGCCGCAGACCTTGGGCCGGGGCGACGGGCCGGCTCAGGACGTCGTGGTCGTGGGCGCCGGGCCAGCCGGGCTCGAAGCCGCGCGGGTGGCCGCCGAACGGGGGCATCGCGTGGTCGTGCTGGAGGCGACCGACAAGGCGGGCGGGCAGGTGCTGCTGGCAGCGCGGTCGCCGCGGCGGCGCGAGTTCATGGGCATCGTCGATTGGCGGCTGTCCGAACTCGAACGGTTGGGCGTGGAGATCCGCTACGCGACTTGGGCGGAAGCCGGGGACGTTGTGGCGCTCTCGCCCGACGTCGCTATCGTGGCGACCGGCGGCGTTCCCAATACCGAGATTTTGCAGTCCGGCAACGATCTGGTGGTTTCGAGCTGGGACATCGTTTCCGGCGAGGTGAAACCTGGGCAGGACGTGCTGGTCTACGACGACAACGGCAACCATCCCGGATTGCAGGCCGCGGAGGCGCTCGCGGCCGCCGGGTCGAACGTCGAGATCGTGACGGCGGAGCGCATGTTCGCGCCCGAGCTGGGCGGGCTGAACCATGCCGGCTACGCGCGCGTGTTCCAGCGGGCCGGGGTGCGGCTGACGATCAACACGCGGGTTGTTGCCGTCCGGCGCGAAGGCAACCGGCTGGCCGCGACGCTGGGCAGCGACTACGGGCCGCGGACGGAGGAGCGCATCGTGGACCAGGTGGTGGTCGAGCACGGGACATTGCCGCTCGACGAGCTTTACCGGGCGCTGCTGCCCGGGTCGGTTAACCAAGGTGAAGTCGATTACAAAGCTTTACTTGGCGGGCGCAAACAAACCGTGGTCCGCAACCCGGAAGGGGCGTATCGTCTCCTGCGGATCGGCGACGCCGTCGCCAGCCGCAACATCCATGCCGCCGTATTCGACGGGCTGCGTTTCGCGAAGGATCTGTAAGCATGACCGCTCTGTCCGCCGCCGGCCTCGATGCCTTGGTCGCGAGGAGGCGGCCCGGGCATAGTCTGGAGGCGCCGTTCTACACCAGCCCGGACGTGTTGCAGGACGACCTGCGGCATATCTTCGGCAAGCACTGGGTTTTCGTCGCAACCGAGCCTGAGCTGCCCGAACCCGGCGATTACGTCGCCGTCAACATCGGGCGGACGCCCGTGGTGATCGTCCGCGACGACGACATGAATATCCGCGCCTTCCATAATGTCTGCCGGCACCGCGGGTCGATCATCGTGCGTGAGCCTAAAGGGTTCGTCGGCAACCTGGTTTGCCCGTATCACCAATGGACGTACGACCTGACCGGCAAGCTGATCCATGCCGAGAACATGCCCGCCTGCATCGACAACGGCGAGCATGGGCTGAAGCCGGTGCACGTGCGCAACCTCGGCGGGCTGATCTACATCTGCCTGGCCGATGAGCCGCCGGGCGACTTCGATGACCTTGCCGGCCAGGTGCTTCCTTACCTCGCCCCGCATAAGCTTTCGGATTGCAAGGTCGCCATCCAGACGGATCTCGTGGAGCACGGCAACTGGAAGTTGACGATGGAGAACAACCGCGAGTGCTACCATTGCGGCGGGCATCCCGAGCTTCTGAGCAGCCTGTTCCACTTCTTCGGCTACACCGAGGCGGACGTGACGCCGGGCATGGCGGACGACTACGCGCGCTTCCAACGCGCGCAAGCCGAGTTCGAGGCGATCTGGGACAAAGCGGGCCTGCCCTGGCGGGCCTTGGAGGACTTGACCGGGCGGCCGACCGGGTTCCGCACCGAGCGGCTCTGCTTGGATGGGGCCGGCGAAAGCTACACGCTCGACGCCCGGCAGGCGTCCCGCAAGCTCGTGGGCGGTTTCACGAGCCCGCGGATGGGCGCGCTGCACCTGCATACGCAGCCGAACGCCTGGTTCCACTTCCTGGGCGACCATGCCGTGACCTTCGCCGTGTTTCCGCTCGCGGCGGACAAGACGCTGGTGCGCACCACCTGGCTCGTCGCCAAGGACGCCGTGGAGGGGGTGGATTACGAGCTGGACCGGCTGACCGAAGTCTGGCGCCGGACCAACGAGCAGGACGCCACGTTCGTTGAGCTTGCGCAGCAGGGCGCGGAGAGCGATGGGTACGAGCCTGGGCCTTATGCTCCGGCCGAATACATGGTGGACGCGTTCGCGACCTGGTACATCGAACGGCTGCGCGCCAGCCTCGGGCAACCCTCCGTCTGAATGCAGGACGGCGTTCCTCCGGTCCTGCGCATCGGCTTCATCCTCGCCAACAACTTCACGCTGTCCGCCTTTTCCTTGTTCGTCGATGCGCTGCGGCTGGCCGGGGATGACGGCGACCAGTCTCGCCCTTTGCGTTGCCAATGGCCGGTGATGTCCGCGCGCCAGGACCCGATCCGCAGCAGTTGCGGCGTGCACGTGACGCCAACGACCCGGCTGCTGCCGCCCAAGGAACTCGACTATGTGGTTTTAGTCGGCGGACTGCTTCACAGCCCGGCGCTCGGCGTGCAGGAGCAGGCCTATTTGCACGGCGCGGCGAAGGCGGGAACGACGCTCGTGGGCGTTTGCACCGGCAGCTTTCTGCTGAACCGCAACGGGCTGATGCAGAACCGGACAACGTGCGTCAGCTGGTTCCATTACCAGGATTTCCGGGACGAGTTCCCGGACCAGGACGTGATCGCCGACCGGCTGTTCCTGGTCGATGGCGACCGGATCACCAGTTCCGGGGGCAGCAACGTCGCCGATGTGGCCGTTTACCTGATCGAGCGCCATCTTGGGCACGCGCGCGCGCAGAAGACGCAGCACATCATGCAGTTGCAGCGCGTGAGGGGCGCCGATGCCGCGCAGCCGCATCCGCCGATCTCGACGGAAACCAGCCGGCCAGACCATCTTGTGCGCCGGGCCTTGCTGACGATGGAGCAGAACCTCGGCACGCCGCTGCCGGTCGATGAGCTTGCCCGGCGGGTGGGCCTTTCTCCCCGGCAGCTTGAACGGCGGTTCCGGGCGGTTATGGATACGTCGCCCGTCGAAGCTTACCGGGAGTTGCGGCTCCGGTATGCGAGCTGGCTGCTGAACAATACCGGGCTTAGCGTGACCGAAGTTGCGATCGAGGCCGGGTTTTCCGACGGCGCGCATTTCTCGCGGCAATTCCGCCGGGCGTTCGGGCATCCGCCAAGCCTGCACCGGGCCGTGCCTGCCCGGCCAGATGCCTCGATCAACGCCGGGCTGCTTCCGCCTGAACGGCGGCAGTATGCTTGAGCGTTGCGATCTGTGAACGCGTTGCTACCGGCAGGCCGCCAAGGTGGGCAGAGCTTTCGGCCCCATGACAGCCGGCGAAACCGGCTGCTCCCGTGATGGCCGTTGCCAAGGCTTGCTGCTTCCGTGCGGCGTCATGTTGCGACCCAGCCGCCATCGATCGAGATAGGCGCGCCGGTGATGGTCCGGGCCGCGTCCGAGCATAGGAAGACGGCTAGCCCGCCGATGCCGTCCGGCGTCGTGAACGTTGTCATCGGCTGCTTCTCCGCGAGGAGGTCCCGTTCCATCTCCGCGGCCGGGCGGCCGGATTGTTCGGCGCGGCGGTCGATCTGCGCTTGCACCAGCGGCGTCAGCACCCAGCCGGGGCAGATGGCGTTGACTGTCACCCCGGTGTTGGCCAGCTCGATCGCGCCCACTTTCGTCAATCCGACGAGGCCGTGCTTGGCCGCGACGTAGGCGGATTTGTGGGCGCTTGCGACCAGTCCGTGCGCGGAGGCGATGTTGATCACCCGGCCCCATCCCTTCCCGACCATGCCGGGCGTGGCGGCTTTCATGCAGTGGAACGGGGCGGAAAGGTTGAGGCCGATCACCGCTTCCCAGCGCTCGGGCGGGAAGTCGGCGATGGAGGCCGTGTGCTGGATGCCGGCATTGTTGACGAGGATGTCGAGGCCGCCCAGTTCGTCCCGGGTTTGTTCGACGAGGGATGCCGCGGCGCCGGATTGGGTGAGGTCGAGGCCGTTGTGGCGAGCCTGGATGCCCAGGCCGCGAAACTCCGTGAGGAGGCTTTCGATCGCATTCGCTTCACCGAATCCATGCAGCATCAAGTCCGCACCTTCGGTCGCCAGCGCCCTGGCGATTCCGAGGCCGATCCCGCTGGTCGATCCAGTTACGAGGGCAACGCGGCCTTTTAGGGTCATGGCGGGCTCCATGGTAAGACGGGGCGAGTCGATACTCTGTACAGTGTCAGCCAAGAAGGGACGAAGGGAAAGCGATGCCGAAGCGTCTTGCGAGCGCGCTGATCTTGTTGCTGCTGCTTGCGCCAACCGGGCACGCTACCCAGCGCCGCTTCGTGATCGCGCCGGCTCAGGTGCAGCTTGGCTTCCGGGCCTACGGGTTCGGGATGTTCCCCATCGACGGGGCTTTCACCCGCTTCAATGGAATCTTAACGCTGGACGATCAAGATCCGTCGTTCTGCCGGGTCGATCTCAAGGCCGAGGCTGACAGTTTGGAGATGGCGGATTCCAGCATGACGGCCGACGCGCTTGGCCCTGATCTGCTCGATGTCAAACGCTACCCCGCGTTCGGCTTCGAGGGCGCGTGTGCCGGAAACACGCTGCAGGGCTCGTTGCTGCTGCATGGCGTGAGCCGGCCCGTGTCGCTGGATGTCGAGCGTGGGGATGGACGATGGCAGGCGCAGGGGTCGATCCGCCGGGCTGATTGGGGGATGGGCGCGCGGCCGCTGGTTGCCGGGCCGACGGTGCGGATCACGCTGACGACAGGCCTGCCCGCCGGGTTCCGGTAGATGCGTGCGCCTGCCGCCTTGTTGCCGCTGCGCCACGGCGTGTTCCGCGCGCTCTGGACGGCCAATGCCGTGACGGCGCTCGGAACGTGGATGCAGAACACGGGCGCCGGCTGGCTCATGACGACGCTCTCGCCCGATGCCGTCAGCGTCAGCCTGGTGCAGGCGGCGACCATCGTGCCGACCTTCCTGCTGGCGCTGCCGGCAGGCGCGCTTGCCGACATCGTTGACCGCCGGCGTTATCTGATCCTCACCCAAGTCGGCGCCATGTCCGCGGCGGCGCTGCTTACGGCGCTGACCTATGCGGGCGCGATCGAGGCGGCCGGGCTGATCGCGTTGACGTTCGCCATCGGGGTCGGCTCGGCGATGTATCAGCCAGCTTGGGGCGCAACGGTCCCGGAGGTAGTGCCGCGGCATGACCTGGTCGGGGCAATCGCGCTCAACGGCATCGGGTTCAACCTCGCCCGCGCGGCAGGCCCCGCGCTCGGGGGCGTGCTTCTGCTGTTCGGCGGGCCGGGTCTCACGTTCCTGCTGTATGCCGTGTCGTTCGTGGTCAGCATCGCGGTGCTCGCGTCGTGGAAGCGCCCGGCTGCCGGCAACGCGCTTCCGCGCGAGCATTTCATCTCCGCCATGCGGGCCGGAATGCGGTTCGTGCGGCATACCCCGGCGATGCGGGCCGCCATGGTCCGCGCCGTCGCTTACTTCCTGCCCACGGCGGCGGTTTGGGGGCTGCTTCCGCTTGTGGTTCGCGAGCAGCTTGGCTTGGGCGCGGGCAGCTTCGGATTGTTGCTCGGCCTGATGGGAGTGGGGGGCGTCACGTCCGGGATGTTGCTGCCCCGGCTGCATGGGATTGGGCGCGGAACGACGGTTTTCTGCGCCAGCCTGGTTTCCTGCGGCGGGATGGGGCTGGTGGCGGCGACGCATCATTGGGGGCCGGCGGCGCTCGGGATGCTGCTGTTCGGCCTGGGCTGGGTCGCCGCATCGAGCACGGCGCAAGCGGCGGCGCAGCTCGTGGCGCCCGCCTGGGTCCGCGCCCGGGCGCTCGCGATCTACCAGTTGTCGTTCAACGGGGCCTTGGCGGCCGGGTCGCTTATCTGGGGCGGGTTGGGGGCGTGGCTTGGGTTGCAGCAGTCGATGGCGCTCGCGGCGGCAGTCTCTGCCGTGTTGGCGGTCCTGGCCCGCCGCTATCCGCTTGACCAGACGGAGGCCGAGGCGCAGCCCGCGGCCGACCTGCTGCCGATGCCCGAAGCCCCGGCGCCCGAGCTGGCGGCCGTCCTGCCGCGCCTGCCCGGGCGTATCCTGGAAACGATGCGGTATCGCGTCGCGCCGCGCGACCGGGCCGCGTTCTTGTCAGCGATGGAAGCGGTGCAGCATGTCCGCTGGCGGAGCGGCGCGCTCGACTGGCGGCTTTACGAGGACGTGGCGCACCCTGACGGCTGGCTGGAGACCTGGTCGATGGAGAACTGGACCGACCACCTGCGCGAGCGGGTCCGGTTATCGGACGAGGATAGGCAGTTGCTCGCGACCGTCAGCATATTCCATGACCCGGATGCGCCTTTGCCTTGCCGGCTGATCAACGTCGACCCGGCGCAGCGGGGGCGCAAGCAGGGTGACGCCACTGACGCCCGACACCTTCAGAAGGCGCCGTATGAGTCAGAGCGTTAGGGCGGTTCGATGGGCCGATTCGGATGATGGACTGAAGCGTCCGTCGTTATCGGATCATCAAGAGCTTCGGCTGACGGTGTAGTCGGCGACGTCCATCAGCGTGTCCCGGAACGGCCCGGGAGGAAAGGCTTTGAGGGCGTCGCGGGCTTGAATCGCGAACCGGGCCGCATGATCGATGGTGGCCCGGATCGCGCCGGTGGAGGACACGAGCGTCAGCGCGTGGTCGAGGTCATCGTCGGTCTGCTCGCTCCGCTCGATCGTTCTGCGCCAGAAAGAGCGGTCTGTTTCGGCGCCGGCCTGGTAGGCGGCCAGCACTGGCAGTGTGATCTTGCCTTCCCTGAAATCGTCGCCGACTGTCTTGCCAAGCGTTGCCTGGTCGGCGGCGTAGTCCAGGGCGTCGTCGACGAGTTGGAACGCCATGCCCAGGTTCGCGCCGAAGTCGGCCAAAGCCTGCTCCTGTTCAGGCGGGCGGGCGGCAACAACTGCGCCGACCTGGCAGGCCGCGGTGAACAGGGCGGCTGTTTTGCCCCGGATCACGTCAAGGTAGCGCGCCTCAGGGGTCGAGAGGTCGTTCTGGATCGCGAGCTGGAGCACTTCGCCTTCCGCGATGGTTGCCGCCGCCTGGGACAAGATGGCGAGCACGGGCAGCGATCCGTCGGCGACCATCATCTGGAACGCCCGGGCGAACAGAAAGTCGCCGACCAGCACGGAAGCCTTGTTGCCGAACACCGCGTTCGCGCTCGACGCGCCCCGGCGGAGCAGGCTTTCGTCCACCACGTCGTCGTGCAGCAGGGTTGCGGTGTGGATGAACTCGACGCAGGCGGCAAGCTGGACATGCCGGTTGCCGTCGTAGCCGCACATCCGGGCGGACGCGAGGGTCAGGAGCGGGCGAATCCGCTTGCCGCCGGCGGCGACGATGTGCGCCGCCAATTGCGGGATCAGCGCGACCTCGCTGTCCATCTGCTCGATGATCGCCTGGTTGGTCGCCGCCATGTCGGGGCCGACGAGTGCGACGAGGTTTTCCAGGGCATCGCCTTTTCCCGCCTGCGTGGCGGAATCCGGTGTCCGCCTCGGCTGGACTGGTGTGGTGACGATGCCCAAACTGCGCTCCCGACTTGCTTGTTCGTCGCCGCGGGCCACCATATCGGCGGCGGGGAAAAAGGGTCAAGACAGCCCGGCGCCGGAATACGCCTCATTGGAAGGATTGGAAGCAGATCCGTATGCGTACCGTGATGACATCGAATGATCCTGTCCGGCTCAGTTTCCTTCACGCGCTCCTGCGCGACGCCGGGATCGAGTGTCTGCTGCTTGACGGGCATGTCAGCGCCGTGGAGGGCAGCATCGGCGCCATACCCCGCCGCCTGGTCGTGCTGGCGGAGGATGAGGCCCGTGCCCGCAACGTGATCGAGGATGCTGGCGAGGCTTAGGAACGCAAGCCGTTGGAGGTGACGCGCGGCACGTTGCTGAACGGGCGCGTGCGGTATGACCAGTTCAGGACGGGCTACCGGACCGGCATCGAGCCAGTGCTTCTGGCCGCCGCCGTTCCAGCCCAGGCCGGGGAGCGTGTGCTGGAGGCGGGGACGGGCGCGGGCGCTGGGCTGCTTTGCCTGCTTTGGCGCGTGCCGGGGCTGACCGGCGTCGGGATCGAGGCCGACGCCAATCTGGCCGCTTTGGCCCGGCGGAACTTGGCGGCGAATGGTTTAACGGCGGCTATCCACACCGGGCTGGTTGGCGGCGCGCGTGGACTTGGCCCATTCAACCATGCTTTTGCAAACCCACCCTGGCACGACCGCCGGGGCACCTTGCCGCCCGATCCCCGGCGGTCCGACGCCACGCACCGTTCGCCGGGGGGGCTTGCTGAATGGGTCGAGGCGCTTTCGGCGTGCCTCATGTCGGGCGGCACGCTGACGCTCGCGTTACCGGCTGGTCAAGTGAATGAGGCGGCGGTCTGCTTGCAACAAGCCAGGCTGGCGCGGATCACAGTTATTCCGCTTCGGCCGGGCAAGTCGCTAGACGCGAAGATCGTCCTGATGCAAGGCCGGGACGGATACGGTATGACCCGGTTGACGAGCGGGTTGGTCTTGCATGACCACGGGCGGTACACCGAAACGGCCGACGCGATCCTGCGTGACGGAGGGGCGTTGACGCCCTAATTCATCTGCGGATGACGAAGATGCCATAGGCGCTCGTGGGCGGCGACCAGGCTTTCGATGCTGCGGCGGCGTTGGGTGTCTTCCGGACGTGGACGCCTGGTTGTCATGATCTCGAGCAAACGCAGCAATTGCTCGGCGATTTCCAGGTCGGCATCGTCGCATGAGTGATGGAAGGCCACGAGGACTTTGTCGAACAACCGGCGGGAATGGCGCGGGGTTGATGGGGTCCGCGACTCGCCTGGAGTCTCAACTGGTCTTAATTTTAACGCAACGCTATCCATAAAGCGCCTCCCTTCTGCGGCGCAGTTTATGCATCAGAACTGCGCCGCGCACGCGTAAAAGTGTAAGGCAATGTTATGTGATCTGTATAGCGCCCCGCGGCTGTTCGGTTTCGAACACTGAACCGGAAAAGGCTTCCTCCCACGAGCCTTCGGTGGAGGCCCGGCTGTACTCCGTCGCCCTGTTCTCAAAAAAGTTCGCGTGCTCCACGGCATTCAGCATGTCGTCCAGCCAGGGCAGCGGGTTGCTTTCTTCGTCATACATGCTGTTCAAGCCGAGCTGAACCAGGCGGCGGTCGGCGATGTAGCGGATGTAGCGCTTGACTTCCTCGGCGGTGAGACCCTCGATCGGCCCTTGCTCGAAGGCAAGGTCGATGAACGCGTCCTCGTGGTGCACGATGGTGCTGCAAACGTCATAGATTTCCTGGCGCAATGCCTCGGTCCAGATTTCCGGGTTCTCCTGCACGAAGGTGCGGAACAGGCGGATGATGGAAAGGCAGTGCAGCGTCTCGTCGCGCACCGACCAGGAAACAACTTGGCCCATGCCCTTCATCTTGTTGAAGCGCGGGAAATTCAGCAGGATCGCGAACGAGGCGAAGAGCTGCAAGCCCTCGGTGAAGGCGCCGAAGGCCGCGAGCGTCTTGGCGATCTCGTGCTTGCTGTCCACGCGAAAGGACTGCATGTAGTCGTACTTGTCCTTCATCTCCTTATATTTGAGAAAGGCCGTGTACTCGCCCTCCGGCATGCCGATGGTGTCGAGCAGGTGGCTGTAGGCGGCGACGTGGATCGTCTCGATGTTGCTGAAGGCGGACAGCATCATCAGCACCTCGGTCGGTTTGAACACCTGGCTGTAGTGCTTCATGTAGCAGTTGTTCACTTCGACGTCGGCCTGGGTGAAGAAGCGGAAAATCTGCGTCAGCAGGTTCTGCTCGGCCTCGGTCAGCGTCTTGTGCCAATCCTTCACGTCGTCGGCGAGCGGGATTTCCTCCGGCAGCCAATGCACGCGTTGCTGGGTCAGCCAAGCCTCGTAGGCCCAGGGATAGCGGAAGGGCTTGTAGACCGGGTTCTCGGTCAGGAGGTCGAAGCGCTTCTCGGGCGCAGGCTGCATTCCGTCCATCGTCTATCCTTTCTCGCTGACGCCGCTTATTGGCAGGCCAGGCATTCCTCGTAATTAGCGATTGCCGGCACATCGGCCGCGGCGACCGCCACCATGTCCTGAACACCCAGGAGCGCCGTCGGCTTCACGACCTTCTCGCTGACGTTGTCGGCCCGCTGGATTGACAGGCTGCGGCAGTAGTACAGCGACTTCACGCCGCGCTTCCAAGCCAGCATGTGGATCTGGTGCAAGTCCCGCTTGTGCACGTTGGCCGGCAGGAACAAATTAACCGACTGGCTCTGGCAAATAAACGGCGTGCGGTCCGCCGCGTGCTCGACGACCCAGCGCTGGTCCAGCTCGAAAGCGGTGCGGTAGACCGCTTTCTCCTGCTCGCTCAGGAAGTCGAGGTGCTGGACGCTGCCCTTGTTGATGGTGATGCTCGACCAGATATCGTCGCGGTCCATGCCTTTTTCCGCCAGCAGCTTCTGCAGGTGGCGGTTGCGCACGGTGAAGCTGCCGGAGAGCGTTTTCTGCAGGAACACGTTGGCGGCGATCGGCTCGATGCCGGGGCTGGTGCTGCCGGCGATGATGCTGATGCTCGCGGTGGGGGCGATGGCGATCTTGTTGCTGAACCGCTCCATGATGCCGTATTCGGCCGCGTCCGGGCACGCGCCGCGCTCTTCGGCCAGGGTCTGGCTCGCGCGGTCGGCCTGCTCGCGGATGTGCTTGAACATCCGCTTGTTCCAGACCTTCGCCACCACGCCCTCGAACGGCACGTTCTGCGATTGCAGGAAGCTGTGGAAGCCCATCACGCCCAAGCCCACCGAGCGCTCGCGCATGGCCGAGTAGCGGGCCCGCTCCATGCCGTCGGGCGCGCGGCCGATGAAGTCCTGCATCACGTTGTCGAGAAAGCGCATCACGTCTTCGATGAACGTCGGATGGTCCTTCCACTGCGTCCAGGTCTCGAGGTTGAGGGAGGACAGGCAGCAAACGGCGGTGCGATGCTTGCCGTGGTGGTCGATGCCGGTGGGCAGCGTGATCTCGCTGCACAGGTTGCTGGTCTTGACCTCAAGGCCGGAGAGCTTCTGCTGCTCGGGCCGGGCGTTGTTCACGTGGTCGGAAAAGACGAGGTAAGGCTCGCCGGTCTCGATTCGCGCGGTCAGGATGCGAATCCAGAGGCTCCGCGCCGAGACCTTGCGCACGACGGCGTGGTCCTTCGGCGAGCACAAAGCCCATTGCTCGTCCGCCTCCACGGCGCGCATGAACGAGTCGGAGACCAGGATGCCGTGATGCAGGTTGAGCGCCTTGCGGTTCGGGTCGCCGCCGGTGGGCCGGCGCAGCTCGATGAACTCCTCGACCTCGGGATGGGAGACAGGCAGGTAGACGGCAGCCGACCCGCGCCGGAGCGAGCCTTGGCTGATGGCCAGGGTCAGGCTGTCCATGACGCGGATGAACGGGATAACGCCCGAGGTCTTGCCGTTCTGCCCCACCTTCTCGCCGATCGAGCGCAGGTTGCCCCAGTAGGAGCCGATGCCGCCGCCCTTGGAGGCGAGCCACACATTCTCGTTCCAAAGGCCGACGATGCCGTCCAGGCTGTCCGACGCCTCGTTCAGGAAGCAGGAGATCGGCAGGCCGCGCTGGGTGCCGCCGTTCGACAGGACGGGGGTGGCCGGCATGAACCACATCCGGCTGATGTAGTCGTAGATCCGTTGCGCGTGGGCCGCGTCGTCGCCGTAGAAGCTGGCGACGCGGGCGAACAGGTCCTGGTATTCCTCGCCGGGCATGAGGTAGCGGTCGTTCAGGGTCGCGCGCCCGAAATCGGTCAGCAGGGCGTCGCGCGAGCGGTCGACCCGGACTTGGTGGCGGCCTGCCATCTGGACCGCGTCGAGGACGGCGTAATCGTTCATCGGCACATCAGGCATAAGCGCGCCCTTCAATATGTGGTTCGGTTTTGCTTCAGTCCATACTAGGGCTTGTGTCATGCGGCTGAAAGCCCCGACTCGGGGGACGCTCTCGGCCGCAGCGAAATTTGCCAAAGCGAGCCGTTCCGCGTCCAGCAAATCCGGTTGCCGGCGGCACAACTGTGGCACTAAGGCAACAGATGGCCGCTGTGGTGCCTGAGCGCAGTCGCGTGTTCCGACTCGACGCGGACGAGGCGGGTTTACGCCAGCAGAGCGTCCAACTTGCCGGCCCGGTCCAGCGCCACGAGGTCGTCAGAGCCGCCGACCGGGCGGCCGTCGATGAAAATCTGCGGAACGCTGGTCCGCCCGCCGGAGCGGCTGATCGACTGCTCCCGTGCGCCCGTGCCGTGCGGCGCGTTGATTTCCTCGAAGGCGACGCCCTTTTTCTTCAGCAACGCGATGGCGCGGGCGCAGTAGGGGCACCAGGGTTGGGTGAATACTTCGACTTTCGGCATCACAGATCCTTTAGGCTACCGCGCTAGCAAGCGGCATTTCATCTTAACAAGCCGCTTCATCAAGACACATGCCTACTAACCCACGGAGTCGGCCACGCGGGCAGCCGCCAGCACGTCCACGCCGCCCGCGCCCGCATCCAGAAGGGCTTTCGTGCAGGCCTCTGCCGTGGCGCCCGTGGTCAGGACGTCATCGATCAACAGCACCCGCGCGTCTTGCAGCACCATGCGCCTGGAGTCGCTCACCATGATCGCTCCCGCAAGCGCCGCGGCCCGGCCCGCTGGCGACAGCGGCCCGAGCGGGGGCGTTTTCCGCGTGCGGCGCAGGGCGTCCAGGATCGCCGGGCGTCCGCTCAAGCGGGATAGGGCTTGCGCCAGCAACGCGGATTGATTGTAGCGGCGTCCCAGCAGCCGCCAGCGATGCAGCGGCACCGGCGCCAGCAGATCCGCACGCGCCAAGAGCGCGGCGCCGGCGCGGGCCATCAGAGGGGCGAGCGCCCGAGCCGTTTCCGTCCGGTCGCCGTACTTAAACGGGAGCAGGATGCGCCGGGCCTGGTCGTCGTAGCCGATCGCCGCGCGGCCCTGGTCCCAGGCGGGCGGGCGGGCCAGGCAGGAGTCGCACAAAGACGACGCTTCGGCGTGCTGCGCCGCCCCGAACGGCGCGCCGCAGGCCGAGCAACACGGGGCGGTGATGAAGCGCGTGCGACGGAAGCAATCGGCGCAGAATTGCCCAGGGGCGCCCACCGGCTGGTCGCAGGTCAGGCATTGCGGGGGGAGCACCAGGTCCAGCGCCATGCGCCCGCCGGCCGTCAAGCCGCGGCGGAGGGCTTCAGAGACCGAAGGCAACGGTCCCGTCCCGCTCGATCTGGCGCACGAGGCCGATCTCCCAATCCAGGTAGGCCCGCATGGCCGACTCGATGCCGGAGTTGCGGTCGTAGGGGCGCAGATAGACGTCGACGCATTCATCGTCCGGCGGGTTGCCGCGGTCGGCCTCGATTGGGTTCCCGGCCGCCACCCAGGCGGCTGTCCCGCTTGCGAGCGCGGCCACGGGCGCAGGCGTCAGGCTTGCCGCTTCCGGCGCCGCCATTTGCGCCAGGGCGCCGTCGGGCGAGGTCAGCACCACGCGGGCGGCTTTGGTCAATTGCCCGCGCAACCGATCAAGCCGGGTGCGAAGGCCCCAGACTGCGCCGGGGATGTGGCCGGCGCGGAAGTCGATGCTGCGGGCCAGATCGACGACCAGCGCGCCCGCGACCGAATCGACGCCGGCGACGCCTTGGGGACCTGCCGCGTCCGGCGGTGCGGCCTCGGCCCCCTCCAAGCCGCCTTCGACCACGAACACGTCCTTGTGCCCCATATGCCGCAGCCAGGCCGCCGCCATGCGGGCGCGGACGCCGTCGTCGTCGATCAAGGCGACGCGTGCGCCGCGGACCGCGATCCATTGGTCGGTTGCCTGGATCAGTTGGCCGCCAGGCGCATTGCGGCTGCCGGGGCGACGGCGCTCGGCGAACTCCGCCGGGTCGCGGACATCCAGCACGTAGAGCGTGCGCTCCGGATCCTCCTCGAACCGGGCCAGATCGAGCGGCCCGATCACGCCGACGCCGGAGCGCTCGGCGAACCGGGCGGCCCGCTGCAACGCAAGGGCGGCGCTGTCCGGCCGCCCGTCCGGGTAACGCCGGGTCTCGCCCCGTGCCGGCTCGAACCCGGCCAGCGCCCATCCCATCGTCCCGTTGCGCAAGGCAACGACGCGGTTCGGCGCCCCAGCCTGGCGCAGGCTCTCGGCGCCCAGGATGCTTCGCGTCCGCCCGGCGCAGTTGACGACGATGGTGGTGGCCGGGTCCGGGACCAGGTCGGCGATGCGGTAGGCCAGCTCGCCGCCCGGCACGTTGATGCCGGAGGGGATCGACATAGCGCGGAACTCCTCCAGTGGGCGGCTGTCGAGCACGACCATGTTCCGGCCCTGCTGCATCCAGGCCTGGAGTTCGGGCGGGTCGACGCTCTCGGTGCCGTAATGGCGCTCGATCCACTCGCCGAACGCCTTGCTTGGCACGTTCACGCCGGTGAACAGCACATGGCCGGCCGCCGCCCACGCTTTCGTCCCGCCCTCAAGCACGGCGACGTTCTCGCCGCCTAATCGCCCGATCAAGCCGGCCAGCCGCTCGGCTAAGCCGCGTCCGTCGTCGATGCAGACGATTCGCGTGGCAAGTCTCGGCAGCAGAACCGGAAGGCGCTGCTCCGCGCGGGACAGCGGGCAAGGCACGGCCCAGAACAGGTGGCCGGCGCCGAACTCGCCTTCCTCCCGCGCGTCGAGCAGGGCCAACTCGTTGCCGTCCGCGATCCACTCGCGCAGAAGGGCGGGACCGACACGCCTCGTGGGTTGCCGCATCAGCGGTTCTGCGTCGGCTTCATGAATGCCTTGTTGTAAGGCTGCACCGTGCCGGTTTCGGGATCGTATCCCTTCCTGTCGTCCAGGCGTTCCAGGGCCAGGCCGTAGACGTGCAGGTGCCGGGTGCTTTGGCCCCCGCTCGTGTGGATGGAGTGGATGTCGTCCGGCATCAGCGCTATGCCCGTGCCCGGCTCGACCATCACTTCGCGTTCCAACGTCAACGCCGCCCGGCCCTCGGCGCTGCCGTCGTCGGTGCGGCGGTAGACCTTGTTAAGTTCCTGGCCCTCGACGGCGACCACGACCGCCCAGGTGGTATGGTCGTGCGGCTTGGTGCTGTTGCCGGGATTGATGGAGAGCAGGTAGATGGCAAACCGCCCGTCCGGGTCCTCCTGCAGCAGGTAGCGGCGCGCGCCCTGCTCGCCTTGCGGCGGCGGGGGGAACTCGCTGGCCGGGAACAGGGCCTCGTTCTCGGCCAAGCGCAGCATCTCGGCCTTCATGGAGTCGAGCGACGGGCGGCTGACGCCTTGCTCCCGCTCGATCCCCTTGATTTGGTTCATTGTGGCGGCGACGGCGGCGGCACGGGCGGCCCCGGTGGCGGGTGCGTTCATGGCGGTTCCTCTGCTTAGGACGAGAGTAGGGTAATCCCGGCATGGCAGGCTGGTCAAAAGCGGTTGGCGACGGCATGTGAGGCCGATGTCCTCCGCGCAAGTCTTCGATCGCCACGCCGTCCGCCTGCATCGGGACCGCGCGGCGCGGACTGTGGGGCAGGTTGGGGACCTGCTGCGCGACATGGCGGAACGGCTGATCGACCGTCTCGATGACACCACGGCCCGTTTCACGCAGGCGCTGGACGTCGGAGGGCGGGGCGTCGTTGCCCCGCTCCTGCGCGCCCGAGGGCTGGATGTCGTGAGTTGCGACCTTTCTCCCTGCATGGCTGCCCGCAACGGCGGACCGGCGGCGGCGGCGGACGAGGAGCGGCTACCGTTTGGACCCGGCGCGTTCGATCTTGTCGTAGCGAGCCTCTCGCTGCACTGGGTCAACGACCTGCCGGGCGCGCTGATCCAGCTCCGCATGGCACTCCGCCCCGGAGGGTTGTTTCTGGCGAGCTTCCCGGCGCTGGGGACGCTAGGAGCCTTGAGAACGGCGTTGACCGAGGCAGAGACGGCGTTGTCGGGTGGGGTCTCGCCGCGCGTGTCGCCGTTCCCGGATTTGCGCGACCTAGCCGGATTGATGCAGCGCGCCGGCTTCGAGCTGCCCGTGGCCGACGTGGAGACCGTCTTGCTGGCCTACGCCAACCCGCTCGCGGTCCTGAACGATCTACGGGCGGCCGGGGAAACCAATGCCGTCATCCTGCGCGACCGGCGCATACCCAGCCGAACGCTGTTTCCCATGGCGCTGAATGGTTTGCCGCTGGTGGACGGGCGATCCCAGGCGACCTTGCGGTTGGGAATGGTGACAGGCTTCGCGCCAGGGATCGCTGAGCAACCTGGACCAGCACTTAAGATCCAGTGATCCAACGCCGCTCATGCTGCCGCAGGACCTGACCTCAACGATGTGAAGATGCGATCGCCGACGGAATGCCGCGAGGTCGCCGCGCAAGCCCGCGACTGGTTGCTGCGTACATTGCGAACTGGCAACGAGCGGTGTCTTGTTCGCCAAGGTTATCTGGGCGAGGAGCAGTGGCTCATGGAGGTGCAGGCGGGAGTTTGCGAGGAGTTCGAAGCCGGCGAGCCATTAGCGGCCAGCAGTGCCATGACACGATCAGATAACGACGGAGCGGTCGAACCGACCAGGCATTTCGGAAGCAAGACGCCAGAAAACGACCTGCTTACGCTATTTACGGGTTTGCCTTCCTCGCCGTAGCGAGGTCGAGAGCTAACCCCCCGTCATGCTCATATGACGCCCAACCGAAGGCGCCGTCGTCCGCCGGTCGATGACGAAGTCATGCCCCTTCGGCTTGCGCCCAATCGCTTCCAGAATCGCCTCGTCCAGCTCCGCATCCGAGGCTCCGGAGCGCAGCACCCGGCGAAGATCGGCCGCGTCGTCCTGGCCCAGGCACATGAACAGCGTGCCGGTGCACGTCAGGCGGACGCGGTTGCAGCTCTCGCAGAAATTATGCGTCATCGGCGTGATGAACCCGACCCGCGTTCCCGTCTCGGCCACGTCGAAGTAACGCGCCGGGCCGCCGGTCTTGAAGCTGGTCTCCGTCAGGGTGAACCGTTGGCGCAGGCGGGCCCGGACGATGCTGAGCGGAAGATATTGGTCGGTCCGGTCGCCGCCGATGTCGCCCATCGGCATGGTTTCGATCAGGCAGAGGTCGTGGCCTTGCGAGCCGCACCAGGCCAGCATGGAGGCGATCTCGTCCTCGTTCTCGCCGCGCAGGGCCACGGCGTTGATCTTGACGTGCAGCCCCGCCGTCTTTGCCGCCTCAATCCCTTGCAGGACCTTGTCCAGCTTGCCCCATCTGGTGATCCGCCTGAACCGCTCCGGGTCGAGCGTATCGAGGCTGACGTTCACCCGGCGCACGCCGGCCGCCGCGAGCCCGTCGGCATACTTGGCGAGCTGGGTGCCGTTGGTCGTGAGCGTCAGTTCCTCAAGCCCCTGGCCGAGCCGGGCGCCGAGCCGGCCGAAAAGGGTCATCACATCCCGGCGTACCAGCGGCTCGCCGCCGGTGATGCGCAGCTTCACGACGCCCTGGCGGATAAAGGCCGAGCAGAGACTTTCCAGTTCCTCGAGGCTCAGCACGTCCGACTTGGGCAGAAACGTCATGTCCTCGGCCATGCAGTAGACGCAGCGGAGGTCGCAGCGGTCGGTGACGCTGACGCGCAGGTAGGAGATGTCGCGGCCGAATGGGTCGATCATGCCGTGGAAATCGGCCCGAGCGCGCCGTGGTTCAAGCGCTAATCCTCATCCAGGATCTCAAGTTGCACCACGGCCGCGTTCACCAGCACCTTGCCGCGGTGCTCGAAGTTGACCGTCACCCGCAGGCCAATCACGGATTGCACCTGCCCCACGCCCCAATCCGGCTCGTTCGGATGCGTCACGCGCTGGCCGGGCTCGATCAGCAACGGCTCAGTTGAACCCGCCGCGCGCCGCCACGGGCCAGAGACATTCGACCCGGCCGCGGCGCACGCCCACGTACCAGTCGAACCGGTCAACCGTCGGGTCGCAATGCCCCGGCACCAGCCACAGCTTCTCGCCCAAGCGCACCCCTTCGCCCTCGGCCCATTCCAGCTTGCCGTGCTCGTCCGAAGCGCCGCTGTAGCGCACGCCGGGCCGCTCCCACACGAGCGGCAAGCCGCTATCCACCGCAACCGCCTTGTGCCCGGCATCCAGCACCGCAAGGCCGGGCCGCGCCTGGCTCATCACCGTCGCCAGCACAAATAAGGCGTGGCGGAACCCGGATGACGTGCCGCCTTGGTTGCGCGCGTAATCCGCGTCCATGAAGCAGTAGCTGCCCGCCTGGATCTCGGTGTAGACGCCGCTCGCCGCTTCCAGCTCGAACGTCCCCGTGCCCGCGCCGCCGACGATCGGGCAATGAAGCCCCCGCTGGCGCAACTGCTCGACGGTGCGCCGCGTGTCGTCCACCGCCGCCCCGACCGCCCGCGCCCGCTCCTCCGTGGCGCGCAGGTGCTGCGCCGTTCCGTGGTAGGCTTGCAGGCCGCCGAACCGCAGGTGCGGCGATGCGGCGATCCGCTCGGCAAGCGCCACCGCCTCCGGACCCGGCGCGATCCCTGCCCGGTCCATGCCCACGTCGATCTCGACCAGAACGGACAACCGCCGCCCCGCCGCTTCCGCCGCCGCCGCCAGCCGGTCCACATGGTGCGGATGATCGGCGCAGATCGCCACGGCCGCCAATCCTGAGAGTGCGGCGAGCCGGGCGAGCTTGGCGTCGCCCACCACTTGGTTGCTCACCAGGATGTCGGGCACGCCGCCCCAGGCGAGCGCCTCGGCTTCCGCCACCTTCTGCACGCACTGCCCCACGGCGCCCCGCCGCATCTGCTGGTGCGCGATGACGGGCGATTTATGCGTCTTGGCATGCGCCCTGAGTTTCGTTCCGGTGGGCGCCAGCAGCGCGGCCATGCGGTCGAGGTTGTGCTCGAACGCGTCGAGGTCCAGCACGAGGGCAGGGGTGTCGACCTCGTCCTCGCGCATGCCGGGCTGGGCGGGTGGAGGTTGAAGCATTGGACGGATGCTGGCACCTTACCATCAATCGCGAAACAAATCAGGTTTGTTGTATCATTCCCGGGCGGCTGGCAGCGGAAGCTTTTGCCATGCCTCAACCTGATGCTGGCGCGGTTGGGCAGGCGAAGGCTGCATTAATGCCCCGCGTTCTCCCCCGAGAAGTCCGGCGCCTCCAGCCCCGACGCCTGCAACTGCTCCGCCAACGCCGCCTTGAGCCGTTCCAGCCCCGCCTCGTCCCGTGCCTCCGCCCGTGCCACCAAGACGGCTTGCGTGTTGGATGGGCGCAGCAGCCACCAGCCGTCGTCGGTCAGCACGCGGACGCCGTCGATGTCGTTGACCGCCGCGCGTTGCGCCCGCAGCCGGGCGGCCACTTCCTGCACCACCTCGAACTTGCGCGTGTCGTCGCAGTCGAACCGCAGTTCCGGGGTATTGACGACCTGCGGCATGGCTTCGCGGACGGCGGAGAGCTTGCCGTCCATCCGCGCGACGATGCCGAGCAGCCGGATCGCGACGTAGAGCGCGTCGTCGAAGCCGTACCAGCGGTCGGCGTAGAAGATATGCCCGCTCATCTCGCCCGCGAACGGGGCGCCGGTCTCGGCCATCTTGGCCTTGATCAGGCTATGCCCGGTCTTGAACATGAACGGCTTGCCGCCGGCGGCCTCGATCTCGTCGAACAGCACCTGGCTCGCCTTCACGTCGGCGATGATGGTGGCGCCGGGCCTTTCGCGCAGCACATCGCGGGAAAGAACGACCATTAACTGGTCGCCGAGCAGCATTCCGCCTTTATCGTCGATCACGCCGACCCGGTCGGCGTCGCCATCGAAGCCAATGCCGAGGTCGGCGTTCGCTTCGCGCACGGCCGCGATCAGTTGCTGCTGGTTCTTCAGGATCGTCGGGTCCGGGTGGTGGGCCGGAAAATTGCCGTCGATCGCCTGGTTCAGCACGCTATGCTCGCCGGGCAGCTTTTTCAGCAGCTTGGCCAGGATTTCCCCGGCGGCGCCGTTGGCGCTGTCCCAAACGACTTTCAGCTTGCGGTCGCCGCCGTCCCAGTCCTGCACCAGGCGGTCCACGTAGGCGTCGGACACATCCACGGTCTCGTCGCGGCCGGTCGCCTCGTCGACCACGTCGCCGGCGGCGGCTATGCGACCCAGGTTCTGGATGTCGGCGCCGAAGAACGCCCGGCGGCCGAGCATCATCTTGAAGCCGTTGTAGTCCGGCGGGTTATGGCTGCCGGTGACCATCACGGCCCCGTCCGTTTCCAGGGTGGTTGCCGCGAAATACAGCAGCGGGGTTGGCCCGCGGCCGACGCGCAGGACCGACATGCCGCTGGCCTTCAGGCCCTCAACCAAGGAAGCCTCAAGCTCCGGCGACGAGAGGCGTCCGTCGTACCCGACCGCGACCTTGCCGCCGCCGTTGCGCGCGACGACGGCGCCGAAGCAGCGGCCGATGGCGAAGGCGTCGGCCGGATGCAAGGTGCGCCCCACCACGCCCCGGATGTCGTATTCACGCAGGCTGGTCGGCGGGAAATCGTGCCTGAACGCCGCCATTAGCAGCTCCCCTCGGTGTAGGTGCGCAGGAAAGCCCGGACGGCGTCGGCAAGGTCCGGACGCTTCAGCGCGAACGCGATCTGGGCTTCCAGGAAACCGACCTTGTCGCCGCAATCGAACCGCCGGCCCTCGTAGCGAAGACCGTGGAATGGCGTGTGGCCGATCATCTTCGACATCCCGTCGGTGAGCTGCACCTCGTTGCCCGCGCCGCGCTCCATGGCCGACAAATGCTTGATGACCTCGGGGAGGAGGATGTAGCGGCCGATCACCGTCAGGTTGCTCGGCGCGTCGGCGGGCTTGGGTTTTTCCACCAGGCCCATGACCTCGACGCGCCGGCCGTCGTCCGCGCCCACTTTCAGCACGCCGTAGCGGTTGGTCTGCTCGCGCGGGACTTCGGCCACCGCCACCACGTTGCCGCCGGTCTCGGCATAAACGTCCGCGAGTTGCTTGAGGCACGGCGTTTCAGACAGCACAAGGTCGTCCGGCAGCAGAATCGCGAACGGGTCCTCGCCGATGAAGGCCCGGGCGCACCAGATCGCATGGCCGAGACCCAGCGGCACCTGCTGGCGCACCGTGGTGATCGACCCGGGCGGGATTTTCATGCTTTCCAGCATGTCGAGCATCTCGGTCTTGCCGCGCTCCCGCAGGTTGGTTTCCAGCTCGTAGGCCACGTCGAAATGGTCGATCAGCGCCGTCTTGCCGCGCCCGGAAATCAAGCAGAACTGCTCGATGCCCGCGGCCCTTGCCTCCTCGACCGCGTATTGGATCAGAGGCTTGTCGACGACAGGCAGCATCTCCTTCGCGATCGCCTTCGTCGCGGGCAAGAAGCGCGTGCCGAGGCCGGCGACAGGCATGACAGCTTTACGGAGAGGTTTGCTCACGGCGGCGTTTCCATCGACTTGTGTTGCGGCAGCTTATACCACCCTCAAGATGGCAGAGTGGTGGCACGGGTGTTATCATGGATCAAGGAGCGTGTTCAGATCGGCGCGCAACGGAGGGCCTTCCGGTTCTCAGATGACGTATGCCGCCTTCTTTAGGACGGAACAATTGACGTTCGGTTAAGCTGGCGTCCCATGCCGGGGTTCGAACCCTTGTTGCCGCGGGAAGAAAGCGACTGGCCGAACTGCACGATGTCGAGCGGCTTTCCCCCGCAAACTAGGGGGATCAAGTGAACGCTTAGGCGGCCTGCCTGATGGCGGCTGGACGCCACGCGGGCAAAGGTCTCGGCATCAAGCCGGGCCACCTGCACCACTTATCCCCCACCTCGCCTCCACTTTGCTACACTCGCCCCAAACGAAACCATAGGGGGCGCCTGTGTCGTATCGAGAAAGCTATCAAGCCTGGCAGCACGATCCCGAGGCCTTCTGGCGCGAAGCGGCCCGGCAGCTCGAATGGTTCGCCCCGCCCGAAACCGTTTTCGACCCCGCTTCCGGCCCCTACGGCCGCTGGTTTCCCGACGGCGCCTGCAACATCTGCCACAACGCCCTCGACCGCCACGTCCACGACGGGCGAGGCCGCCAGCCCGCCGTCATCCACGACAGCCCCGTCACCGGCACCAAGCGCACCATCACCTACGCCGAGATGCTGCAAGACGTGCAAGCCTGCGCCCTGATGCTGACCGGCCTCGGCGTCGGCCAAGGCGACCGCGTTGTCGTTTACATGCCCATGATCCCCGAAACCCTCGTCGCCATGCTCGCCTGCGCCCGCATCGGCGCCATCCACTCCGTCGTGTTCGGCGGCTTCGCGGCCAAGGAGCTTGCCGCCCGCATCGACGACGCCCAGCCCGCCGCCATCCTGTGCGCCTCCTGCGGCATCGAGCCCGCACGAACCATCCCCTACAAACCCCTGCTCGACGCCGCGCTCGCCCAATCCGCCCACCAGCCCCGCGCCTGCGTCGTCCTCCAGCGCCCGCAATGCCGGGCCGACCTCCGCCCCGGCCAGGACCACGACTGGGCCAGCCTTCGATCCGCCGCCCTCGCCGCACTCAAGGACGGGCGCCCGAGCCCCTGCGCCGAGCTCGCCCCCACCCACCCGCTCTATATCCTCTACACCTCCGGCACCACGGGCCGCCCCAAGGGCATCGTGCGCGACCATGGCGGCTACATGGTCGCCCTGCGCTGGACCATGTCCGCCATCTACGGCCTCGCCCCCGGCGAGACCTTCTGGACCGCCTCGGACGTCGGCTGGGTGGTCGGCCACAGCTACATCGTCTACGCCCCCCTCCTCGCCGGCTGCGCCACCGTCTTGTACGAGGGCAAGCCCGTCGGCACACCCGACGCCGGCGCCTTCTGGCGCGTGGCCGGCGAGCACCGGGTCCACGTCCTCTTCACCGCCCCCACCGCCCTGCGCGCCATCCGCAAGGAGGACCCGGACGCCGCCCACCTCGCCGAATACGATCTCTCCGCCCTCCGCGCCCTGTTCCTCGCCGGCGAGCGCGCCGACCCCGACACCGTCACCTGGGCGCAGCGCAGCCTCGGCGTCCCCATCATCGATCACTGGTGGCAGACCGAGACTGGCTGGCCCATCACCGCCGACCCGCTCGGCCTCGGCATGCTCGAGGTCAAGCCCGGCTCCTCCACCGTCCCCATGCCCGGCTGGGCCGCCGAGATCCGCGGCCAATCGGGCGCTCCGCTCCCCCCGGGCGAAACCGGCGCCATCGCCCTCAAACTTCCCCTGCCCCCCGGCGCCGCCGTCACCCTTTGGCGCGACGACCAGCGCTTCCACGACAGCTACCTCGCCCATTACCCGGGTTTCTACGATACCTCCGATGCCGGGTATCTCGATACGGACGGCTACGTCTGGGTCATGGGCCGGACCGACGACATCATCAACGTCGCCGGCCACCGCCTTTCCACCGGCGCCATGGAAGAAGTCCTCGCCTCCCACCCGGCCGTCGCCGAATGCGCGGTCATCGCCGTGAAGGACGGCGTCAAAGGCGAGGTCCCGTGCGGCTTCGTCGTGCTGAAATCCGGCGCGTCGCAGTCGAGCGAGGCCATCGAGCGCGAGATCGTCAACCTCGTCCGCACCCAGATCGGCCCCGTCGCGGCGCTGAAACGCGTCGTCGCCGTTGGCCGGCTGCCCAAGACCCGCTCGGGCAAGATCCTCCGCGCCACCATGCGCAAGATCGCCGACGGCGAGGACTACGCCGCCCCCGCCACCATCGAAGACCCGGCGGCCCTCGACGACATCGCCCGCGCGCTCGGCCTTGTTGATTGAGGGCGCGGCCTCGTCCCCGCCGCTTGCCGGCCCATCGCACCCCTTCAGCGCAAATCGTGCCTGCGCGCTTCCGCCGAACCAGGGGAGAACTGGTCGGCACGGTCAACTTGCGCCTGCCCAACTGTCCGATCGACATCGGGTTTACGTCCGCAAATCGGCAAGCTGCTTCGCCACGAGCGCCTCGTGCGCGACGGCCTCAGCGGCGGGCGAACTCCATCGTCTTGTCGCGGACGGGGCCGAAGCGGAAGGCCAGCGCGTCCTCGGCGTAGTTGCGGCGCATCTTCCACGGACGCTTGGCGCCTTGCTTGGGCAGCATGTGCAGGCCGCGCTTGACGTAGCCGGAGGTGAGACCGAAGAACGGGCTTTCCGCTTCGTCCGGGTCGTGCCTGGGCGTCGCCGATTTAAACCCGTTGCGGCGCATGTGCTTGAGCAGGCGGACCATGTATTCGCAGGTCAGGTCGGCCTTGAGGGTCCAGGACGCGTTGGTGTAGCCGATCACCGAGATGAGGTTCGGCACCCCGCTGAACATCACGCCCTTGTAAAACAACGATTTGGAGAGGTCGATATCACGCCCGTCGATACTGAGCGCAACGTCGCCGAGCAGGTTGAGCTGCAAGCCTGTCGCCATCACGACGACGTCGGCGGCAAGCTCGGCGCCGGAGCGCGTCCGGATGGCGGTTTCGGTGAAGGTCTCGACGTGGTCGGTCTCGACCGACGCCTTGCCGCTGCGGATGGCCTTGAACAGGTCGGCGTCGGGGACCAGGCAGAGGCGCTGGTCCCACGGGTTGTAGCTGGGCGTGAAATGCTTGCCGACGTTGTAGTCCGGGCCGAGCGCCTTCTGGACCATGGCGATGATCTTCTGCTTGGTTTCCTGCGGCTTGGTGCGGGCGAGGCGGTAGAAATAGATGCCGAGGCCCATGTTCTTGAGCCGGGTGAGACGGTAGGCAAGCCGGGCCGGAAGACGGGCGCGCAACCAGTTGGCTGCGCCGTCCTCGGACGGGCGGGAAACGACATAGGTCGGCGAGCGCTGCAGCATCGTGACGTGGGCGGCTTTCTTCGCCATCTCGGGAACGATGGTGACGGCGGTCGCGCCGCTGCCGATGACGACGACCTGCTTGCCGGCGTAGTCGAGGTCCTCCGGCCAGAACTGCGGGTGGACGATGCGGCCCTTGAAGCGCTCGATGCCGGCGAAATCGGGGGTGTAGCCGCCGGCATAGCTGTAATAGCCGCTGCACATCACCAGGAAGCCGCAGGTGAGACGCAGCAACTCGCCGGTGTCGGTCCGTTCAACGTCCACGTGCCATTGCGCGTCGGCCGAGGACCAGGCGGCGTGGCGGACCTTGTGGTTGAAGCGGATGCGCTGGTCGATGCCGAACTCGCGCGCGGTCTCGCGGACGTAGTTCAGGATTGAAGGGCCGTCGGCGATGGCCTTGGCCTCGTTCCATGGCCGGAACGCGTAGCCAAGCGTATACATGTCGGAGTCGGAGCGGATGCCGGGGTAGCGGAACACGTCCCAGGTGCCGCCGACGGCGCCGCGCGCCTCGAGGATGGCATAGCTCCGTCCGGGGCAGCCTGACTGCAAGTGATACGCTGCGCCGATGCCGGACAGCCCGGCGCCGACGATCAGGACATCAAAATGCCCGGCCTCCATGCCGGCGGCGGCTTGCGCGGCATGCCCGGCGGCCGTCGCAGCCATCGTACCCTGGTCAGCCATGGTCTTCATCCTTCATTCGTGTGCCGCCGTCCTGCTCAAGCTGCATTTTGGGTCAGCCGCCGCACCTTACAGGCGATGGTCCGCGCGATCATCGGCCAGTAGTCGACCGGGAACAAACGCTGCGCCGCGGCCATTCGGCGAGCGTCGCGGCCAACCAGGACGCGTTTCTCCCGGCGGGGAATGCCGCGGACGATGCGGGCGGCCGCAATCTCGGGAGGAGTCTGCAACAGGGCGATGGAAACCATCCTTTTTGTGTCGGCCTCCTCCTGCGTCAAGCCGGTTATTGCGGGCGCTCGCGTCGGCCGAGATGCGGATGCCGCCCGGATGGACGACGGTCAGGCCGGCATTCGAATCGTAAGGCTTCGGAAAAGCCCCGGATGGCGAACGTGCTGGCGGAGTAGGCGACCTGGCCAGGCCGGGCGACGATGCCGAAAACGCTGAAAGGTTGACGATCTGCGCCGCATCCGCCCGGCGCAAGGCGCGAATGATGTAAACGGCGCCCCAAGAAATTAATGCCGGACACGCAGTTGAAGCCCTCTGGCGGCACTTGTTCGAACGTGCCGCCGAGCGCCACGCCGGCGTTGCTGACCAGGAGGGGGACGCGCCAATACCCGGCGAGCACGGAATCGGGCAAGACCTTGACCGCGGCCTCGTCGGCAACATCGAGCGCGTGCTCGCTGACCTTCACCCCGAAGCCGCGGGCGCGGCCGGCGACGCTGGTCAACCGGCGGCGTTGATGTCGGCGAGCGCCAGATCGCAGCTGCTCCGGACGAGGTCGGCAGAAAGGCCGCCGCCGGTGATGACAGCGACGCCGCCGCGGATCGGGAGATGCCGGGGCGCGGCCCGCGTCATCACGATGGCCCTCCGATCTGCTGGCGCAGGGCGCGCAGGCTGGCGAGATTGCGCTTGACCGTCGCGTCGGCGTTGCTGGCCACCCCCATGAGCGGCTGGCTGTAGTCGCGCGGGTTCATCATCGCGGTGCTGCGGGCCGCCTCCTCATGGCTGGCGATCTGGTCGTCGAGGTAGGTCCGGTCGAAATCGAGTCCGCCCTGGAGGCGCATGCGGCCGAGGCGGACCCGCAGATCCTCGCGCAGGATCGTGGGCGGCTTGATGCCGAGCTTTTCGGCAAGCGGGTGGATTTGCTCGGCGTAGTCATCCGCCTCGCGCGTCAGCTTCTCCGCAAGCGCCTTGACGCGTGGATCTTTGGCCTGCACGCGGGCGATCTCGCCCTCCTGCCGGTCGAATTGGATGACCTGGAAGGCTTCGGTGATGAAGCGGGCGTCGGCCTTGTTCGCGCCAGCCTCGGGAATGGCAGTGGCCGACTGACACGCAGCCAGGGTCAGCAGCATCAATCCTGTCGCCAGGAATTTAAAATACGTCATGACATGTTTCTCTTTTCAAGCATCCGAAGGCGCGAGTCAGAACGCTTTGAGCACGCGCAAGGTCAGGCCGAAATCCTGCTTGAAGCCGCCGGTTCGCTCCACGTCGTGATTGACTTCCAGGATGGTCTGCAGGGTCGGCGAAAGGAACAGTGTCCCGGCCGCACGGATGCGCTGCCGCTCGCCCTTCGCCCCGTCGAAGTTGCCGTTGATCTGCTCGCGTCCGCCGAACAGGCCTTCCCAGCCCAATGACGTGAAGAAGGCCCTTGACCATTCGTAGGTTGCCCAGATCTGGCCGCGGTAGATCGGCTCTTGCGACTGGCGGCGGTTGCCGGGGAACGATTTGGTGTTGTCGCCGAAAAAATTCGCGTCAAAGGCGAAATCCATTGAAATGCGGTCGGTAAGCCCCTTGGAGAGACCGAATTGAATGTCGCCTTCCCAGCGGTTCGACCCGACATTGATGGACGAGGTGCGGTCGTAGGTGCCGGTCGGCGGGTAAAGGAACACGGTCGTGTTGAAGTGGGTTTTGGTGGCGGAATTGGAGTAAAACCAATAAGAGCCGCTGATGCTTAGGTTCGCCGCTCCGAAGGCGCTGCCAACCCGCCGCCCGCCAACGTTCGCGCCGGATAGCGACCCGAATGGTTGAATCAGCTGGATAACAGCCGGGTGGCCGCCAAGGTCGAAGTAATGCACATACCGGCCGACTCCAAAATTCTGCTCCAGGCTGGAGTTGTCGAAGGTTGGCCCGCCAGCAAGATTATAGGACGTGTTATGCCCATACAAATAATAAAAGATTGCCAGGTTCGTGCCGGCAGGCAGCGCGATGAATTCGCCGGGCTCGATCTCCTGCGCTCGGGCTTGGCCGGCCAAGCAGGACGCCAAAGCGAGGCACGCCAGGCTGCCGGCGGCAATTATTCTTATTAGTTCCGCCATCCGCCCGATTTGTTTGCGCATAGGTTACGGTCCTCTCTTCATTTCTGACCGCTTATTGTTGGTCGCTAAACGGATGGCAACGAATGGTAATGCCAGCCAAATTCGTAGACACCTTCTGTCACCGGGATGACACACCCGGCATTGCTCATGGCATAAGGGTCACTTCGCTCGCGGCACGCTGGCGCGACAGTTCGAACCCTTCCAGGCTGCGCGCCAAGGGCACCGGTGGATGATTACCGGCCTGTAATCAAGGGCCTGGCCGCCGCTCTCGCGGCAACGCTATGGCTGGGCCGGCTTCGGCCTGCCGCGGCGACGCGTTCCGATGACCACATGTTCCACGTGAAACGCGGAAGAGCTTACAAGGCGCAGCGGACACTCCCCCTCCACGAATGGCCAGGGTCGGACTAAAACTCCAACGATCCGGCCCGGCTCCCGCTGATCAGCTCCAGGAACTCTTGCCGGGTCGAGGGATTGTCACGGAACGCGCCCAGCATCCGGCTCGTCACCATGCTCACTCCCGCCTTGTGCACTCCCCGCGTCGTCATGCACTGGTGCCCGGCCTCGATCACCACCGCCACCCCCCTCGGCTGCAGCACCTCGGCAATCGTGTCCGCGATCTGCGCCGTCAGACGCTCCTGAATCTGCAGCCGTCTCGCATACGCATCCACCACCCGCGCCAGCTTGCTGATGCCCACCACCCGCTCCCGCGGCAGGTAAGCCACATGGCAGCGCCCGATGATCGGGACCATGTGATGCTCGCAATGGCTCTCGACGCGGATGTCGCGCAGCAGGACCATCTCGTCGTAGCCCTGGACATCCTCGAATGTCCGCGCCAGCAGCGACACCGGGTCAATCGAATATCCGGCAAACAATTCCCGGTAGGCCTTCACCACCCGCTTCGGCGTGTCCCGCAATCCTTCGCGCTGCGGGTCCTCGCCCGCGAGCCGGATCAGCGTCCGCACCGCCGCCTCCGCCTCCTCCTCGCTTGGCAGCACGCTCGATCTCGGCGGCTCAATCTCCGCTTTGGTGACGCTGGTCACAACCACGCACTTTCATGACGATACGACATTGATGTGGAGCAGGCGGGCAATTGAGGCAACCTCGAACCAGCCGCCCTGTTGGGCTGCCGGCATCAATGCACCTGCCGTCCCTGCCCAGGCCAATCCAGGCTGAACGCCGGGATCTCGGCGTCGAACGTTTCCCCGCTCACCGTCGCCATCATGTGGTAGAACCCGGCCATGATGCCGGACGGCGTATCGAGCGGCGTCCCTGAGGTATACTCGAACGCCTCCCCCGGCTCCAGCACCGGCTGCTCTCCCACCACCCCGTCGCCTTGCACCGTCTGCACCCGCCCGTTCGCGTCGGTGATGCGCCACGTCCGCCGCAGCAATTGCACCACCTCGTGGCCGTGGTTCTCGATCCGCACCTGGTAAGCCCATACCCACGTCCCTTCGTCCGGGTCCGACTGGTCCTCCAGGAACACGGTTCGCACCTCGACCCTGACCCCCCGCGTCGTCGCCGAGTATTCCGTCATCACTCGGCCGCCCGCGCCTGACGCGTTTGCACCCGGTCCAACGCCTGTTGCAGATCCTCGATCAGGTCCGCCGGGTCTTCGAGTCCTACCGACAGCCGGATCACCCCGTCGCCGATCCCGAGCCGCGCCCGCTCCTCCGCCCCGATCCGCATATGCGTCGTCGTCGCCGGATGCGTCGCCAGCGATTTCGAGTCGCCCAGGTTGTTCGAGATCGAGATCAGGCCGAACCCGTTCAGCACGGCAAACGCCTCCGCCTGGTCTGCCAGGGCGAACGTCACCATCGTCCCTCCCGCCGACATCTGCGCCATCGCCAACTCATGTTGCGGATGGTCCCGCCGCGCCGGGTACACGACCCGCCGCACAGCCGGGTGCCCGGCCAGCGCCTCCGCAACGACGCCTGCCGAAGCCGTCGCTGCGTCCACCCGCAGCCGCAGCGTCTCCATCCCTTTCAGCAGCGTCCACGCGTTGAACGGCGACATGCTCGGCCCGGTGTTGCGGACGAACGGCTGCAGCACGTCCTCGACCCACTGCCTACGCCCCAGCACCGCCCCGCCCATCACGCGCCCCTGCCCGTCGATGTGCTTGGTGCAGGAATACACCACCACGTCGGCCCCGAACTCGAACGGGCGCTGCAACAGGGGCGTCGCGAACACGTTGTCCACCACCACCACCGCTCCCGCCTCATGCGCCAGCGCGCACACCGCCCGCAGGTCCACGACCTCGAGCATCGGGTTGGACGGCGTTTCCAGCAGCACCATCGCGGCAGGGCGGCCGAGCGCCGCGCGCCAGGCATGGAGATCTGCCCCGTCCACGAACTCGGTCTCGATCCCATAGCGGGGCAGCAACGTCGATACGATCCAGAAGCAGGAGCCGAACAGCGCCCGGCTCGCCACCACCCGGTCGCCCGCCTTCAGGTGCGACAGCATCGCCGCGTGGACCGCCGCCATCCCCGTAGCCGTGGCCCGGCACGCCTCCGCCCCCTCCATCGCCGCCAGCCGCTGCTCGAACATCGTGACTGTCGGGTTGCCGAAGCGCGAATACTGGTAGTGCTCGGCGTTTCCGGTGAATGTCGCCGCGGCCTGCTCGGCGCTGTCGTAAACGAAGCCGGATGTGAGGAAGAGCGCCTCGCTCGTCTCGCCAAAGCTCGATCGTGAGGTGCCGCCGTGAACGGCTTGCGTTGCGGGACGGAGTTGCTGGGCCATGCCGGTCGCCTTGTAACAGGGCCGTGGACGCCGGCGGCATTGGCATCGATGCCGTACGCCGCGGGCCTCTTTAGCGCGTTTCTTTAACCTCGCCGCAATCCGGCCGGACAAATCACGAGGGACGCCACCAAGCGTCGGCACGATCTTTAGGGCCAGCCCGTTGCGCGGTCAACGCCACAACCCTATGATGCAGCGAGCGCTACGGCGCGGGTGTAGTTCAATGGTAGAACGGCAGCTTCCCAAGCTGCATACGAGGGTTCGATTCCCTTCACCCGCTCCACTTCTGGACCATTGCCGGATCAATCACTTCCAAAATCGGGAACAGCGCCCGCATGTGGCTTACGTTCCAGGTAATGATCCGCGGGACGCCGTAGATAATTGCCTCCCCGATCAGCCGGTCATAAAGCCGCGCCCCGATGTTTCCCTGTTCCGCATCGTTGCGAACCGTATTGAACATCTGCGCCGGCGTGAGCCCGGCCAGAGTTGTCGCCGTCGCGATGCTTCCCAGCGCCTCCCGGGTATCGGTCGCCGACCATCGGAATGCGGCGCCCGACCCCTGCCGGGTCAGTGTCGTGAATGCCTCCGCATCGCTATGCGCCGCAACCAAGAACCGCTCCCGGGAGGGATCTTTAAACAGGCTTACGGAAGCCGCATGATGCTCACGCTTCTCCGCAACCGCGGCATTGAACGTTGTTGTCAAGCAACGCCGCCGCTGCCGCCATCACCCCCGCTCGACGCGCGCTTGTTCCAACGCGGCATTCGCTTCGTCCAAGGTCATGTGCTGCCCATTAGCCGGCTTCACCAGGATCGCGTCTTTGCGAGCCAGGGCGCCGTTCGCACCAGGGACTGGAGGCGGCACATAGGCGCGCAACGCCTCCTCAACGACCTGGGTCATCGTTATTCCCGTCGTGCGTGCCAGCAAGCCAGCGCGATCCCGCGCGAAACGGGAGCGGATATTGAGTTGAGCGGATTGCGCGCCCATTATGCCGAATTGTTTACACAAACCGCAGCATTGCGCCAGAAGAACTGGTCATGGGCTAGCAATGCAGGCAAGCAACGAAAGCGGGCTATTGCCACGCGCCCGCTGTCAGTCCCGCCCCAATCCCCGCTCGGCCAAAGCCTTCAGGTAAGCGCCCCACCGCTCCTCTTCCTCCTCGGCCAACGTCCTCAAGAACGCCCAGGAGTAGATCCCCGTGTCATGCCCGTCCGTGAACACGATGCGCACCGCGTAATGCCCGATCGGCTCCACGCGCTCGATATTCACTTCCCGCTTGCCCGGCACCCAAACCCGCTCCCCCGGCGAATGGCCCCGGACTTCCGCGCTCGGGCTTTCCACCCGCAAATACTCCGCCCGCAAAACCGCCCGCAGTCCGTCCTCATAGTCGACCTCAAGGCAGCGCCGTGCCCGTCGAACCCGGACCTCCGTTGCCCGCCCTGCCTCAGCCGCCAATCGGGCGCGCCTCGTCCGGCAGCATGATCGGGATCCCGTCCCGCACCGGATAGGCCAATCCCGCCTGCTCGCTGATCAACTCCCGCGCCGCCGCGTCCCACCGCAGCGGCCCGCGCGTCACCGGGCAGACAAGGACCTCGAGCAGCCGGGGATCGATCTGGCCATCGTCCGCCATTAGCTCAGCCGCCGCCCGCTCTCGCCCGCCTCGCCGCCATGCGCGCCCATCTGCAACAAAGCGACCAGCGCCCGCGCCCGCTCGGCAATGTCGCCGGCCTCGAGCAACGCCTGCTTCTCCGGCGGATCGAACGGGCACACCATCGACAGCGTCGTCACCAGCGACGCATCCGGCATCTCGTCGATCGCCTCCCAATTCGCCTCGAATCCCTGCGCTCCGAAGTACGCCCGCAACGCCGAGAGCAGCGCCTTCCGGTCAACGCCATCCGCTTTGGACTCCGCCAAATCGGACTTGAACCGCGTCAAATCCGCCCGCACCCGGCGGTATCCCCGCTGCATTTCCAGCTCCACCACCGTCCAGAACCGGCTGACCCCGTTGAGCGTGATCAAGTACCGCCCGTCGTCGGTTTCACTGAACGAGGAGATCCGTCCCAGGCAGCCCACGCGATACAGTCCGGGCCCGCTCGGCGACTCTCCCCGCGTCGCGTCCGGCTGCACCATGCCGATGACCCGGCCCGACGACATCGCGTCGTCGATCATCCGCAGGTAGCGCGGCTCGAAGATGTTCAGCGGCAGCCGGCCCTGCGGCAGCAACAGCGCCCCCGGCAACGGGAACACGGCAAACTCGGTCGGTAGGTCCTTCTCCCGCGCCATCAAGCGTCAGCTGAACAGCAATGCGGACAGCTTCCGCCGGGCCGCGACGGTCGCCGGGTCAACCATGCCCCAGGCCTCGAAGAGCTTGAGCAACTGGAGCCGCGCCGCATCCTCGTTCCACCCGCGGTCGCGCTTCATGATCTCGAGCAGCGCCGCCGCCGCTTCGTCCCGCCGCCCGGTCGCGTTCAGCGCCGTCGCCAGTTCGTAGCGGGCTTCGTGGTCGTCGGGGTTCGCCGCCAGCCGGCTTTCCAACACGCCCAGCTTCTTCGCCGCCTCGCGCCCTTCCGCCGCCAGCGCCAGGGCGCTTCGCGCGCCCGCGATCTCCGCATGGTCCCGCAACGCCGGCGGCACCTGCTCCAGCGCGTCCATCGCCTGGTCTTCCTGCCCCATCGCCATCAGCACCCGGATCAGCCCGCCCCAGGCCTCCGGGTTCGCCGCGTCCTCCTGCAGCAACTCGCTGAACAAGGCACCTGCCTCCTCCAGCCGCTGCTCGTCCAGCGCGCTCCGGGCCTCTGCCAGCAGGTCCGCGGCCGGCATCGACCCGCCGGCCAGTTTCAGCAGCGCCTCGACCACGCGCTTCACCTCGCTCTCCGGCAGCGCCCCCTGGAACACGTCGGCGATCTGTCCCTGCCAGAACGCCGCCACCGTCGGCACCGACTGCATCGGCAACCCGATCTGCGCCAACTGCTGCACCAGCGCGCGGTTGGCGTCGATGTCCACCTTCACCAGCTTGACCCGGCCGCCGGCCGCGCGGACCACCTTTTCCAGCACCGGGGTCAACTGCTTGCACGGCCCGCACCACGTCGCCCAGAAGTCGACCAGCACCGGAACCTGCCGTGACGCCTCGATCACGTCGCGCACGAACGTCGCCGACGTCCCGTCCACGATTATGTCGCCGCCCGCGCCGCTCCCGTCGCCTGGCCCGCGGGACGGCCCTGGAGCGCGGGCCTTTTGACCGATCAGCATATCCATAGGCTATCCCCTCGATGATCCACGCACATTCGGTATCGCTGTATAAGCAGTTACGCGGTTAAATGTTACCGGGCGCGCGAATGTGCAAGCGCCCCGGCGACCCATGCAGCCCGCCGGGACGCCTGCGCGTCCTCCCGCTTGCCCAATTGCGCCACGGCCGTTACCCAATTGCGGCCATGAGTTCAGTTCGCAGGCCAGCATCGGCAACAGGTGCCTCAGCACGCCGACAAAGCCGTCCGGCCACTCGAACGCTCAAGGCTCGTCCGGCATCGCTGATGGTGGCAACACTCTCTGAAGAGGCTTGCGTAGCCTGTGCCACGCAAGCCTGCTCAAGGGCCTTTGAAAACGCGTCATTTTACCGGCAGCGTGCCGGCACGCTCTGCCAGGTGACGCTTAGCCGCGAGGCGCGCCGCCGCCCGCGCCGGACCCCGGCGTGACGACGAAGCCGTCCCTTGGGCGCTTGACCTTGCAAGGCCTGGCCTGGCTCTCGTTCCAGAGCGCCAGCGGGCGCATCGTCAGCCTCGTAAGCCAACTCGCCTTGGCCTACCTGCTTCTCCCGGCCGATTTCGGCGTCATCAGCCTCGTCTACGCCATCACCAGCATCGCCCAGACGCTTACCAGCTTCGGCATCGACAGCGTCCTGCTCCAGCGCCACCGCACGCTGCGCCTGTGGATCGCCACCGCGTTCTGGACCAGCCTCGCCCTGGGCCTGCTCGGCTTCCTGGCCGTGGCCGTCATGGCCCCGCTGTTCGCCGTCCTCTACGGCACGCCAGAGATTACCCGGCTGGCAGTGATCCTCGCCGTCAGCATGCCCCTTGGCGCGCTCGCGACCGTGCCTGAAGTCAAGATGCGCAGCGACCTCAACTTCCGCTTTCTCGCCGTCTACAGCACGGCCGAGACCACGGCCCTGCAAGCGGCAACCATCGCGCTTGCCTGGGCCGGGTTCGGCGCCCCCAGCTTCGTGCTCGCAACCCCCGTTTTCGCCCTTATCAGGGCCGCCGTTTATTGGCGGCACGCACCCATCAAGTTCGGCGGCGCCATCCGCCCGAAGCAGGCCGCCTTCCTGCTCGGCAACGGCCTGGCCGTGTTCGGCGCCAGGCTTTGCAACGAGGTCGTCGCCCAGGGCGACTATGCCGTGCTCGCCCTTGTCGCCAGCAAGGACCAGGTCGGCCTTTACTTCTTCGCCTTCCGCCTTTCCGCGCAGCCGGTCTGGATCCTGGCCGGCAACTTCATGAACGTCCTGCTTCCCGCCCTCGTGCAGCTCAGATCGGAACCCGCGCGGCAGCTCGAAGGCGCGCTTCGGGCCGCCCGCCTGCTGTCCTTCATTGTCATGCCGGTCTGCTTCCTGCAAGCGGCCCTCATCGATCCGGGCCTGCGCCTTTTCTTCGGCGAGCACTGGCTCGGCTCGATCGTTTTGGCGCAGATCATGAGCATCGGCTTGCCCTTCGGCGCCGTGAACTGGATCGGCGGCGCCTTGCTCGGAGCCCGGCGCGATTACCGCCGCGGCCTGCTTTACGCCTCCTCCCGCCTGCCCGCCTTTTTCCTCTATGTCGGCCTCGGCGCCCTGCTGGGACGCGCCGAGGGCGTCGCGATCGCTCTCATGGCCTATCACATGACCATGGGCCCGCTCTTCGCCGCCATCGTCTTCGCCCGCTACGGCGCCCGTCCCGCCGACATCCTCCCGCTCTACGTCACGCCCCCGATCCTCGCAGCCGTCGCGATGGGCGCCGCCTATATTATCTCGACCAGTCCGCCATTCGCCTCCGCGCACCTGCTTCGGATCGTTGAGATCGGCGTCGTCGGACCGCTGCTGTATGCGATGCTTCTCTGGTTGTTCGAACGCGGCGTCCTCACCGAAGTCGCCGCGAAGCTCGGTGTCGGCCGACTATTGCATGCAACGACTTGATACCGGCTGGAATGCTTAGGCAATTTCTTCGTTGAAACGTGATCAAGCATCAGCATGCCAATACAGAGTTCCTCAAAACGTGTACTGAGCGGAGACAATACATCCAGCTTAGCATTGATGCCTTCCAACGAAACGATTATCCAATCACGTCATCTCACAATCGGCCGAGAACGAATGACATCATCATCCAAGCGCATCCTTGTCACAACGCCTTTGTGGGAAGGCGCGATGGCCTGCGTGCAAAGCCTTGGCCGTCTCGGCCACCAAGTCTCGGTCATCGGCAGCGACCCAGGATACCCGCTCGCCACCTCGAAGTATTGCCACGAGATCGTCGTCTGCGCCCGCGAAGAGCACGGCGCGTATGCCGACGACCTGCTGCGCACAGTCCGGGAGGGCGGCTACGACATGCTGATCCCCATCAGCGACCGGACCATCGCGGTCGTCTCCGACCACCTCGACGAGATCCGCAAGCACACCCGGCTCGAACTGCCCCGGCCCGACCAGATCGCGCTGGCCGGCGACAAGGTGCAGACCATGCGATTCGCCGAAGCGCATGGCGTCGTCATCCCGCCCACCTACTATCCATCCGACATGGAGGCGCTCGAAACCCTTTCGCGCGAGATCGACTATCCTTGCGTCGCCAAGCTGCCGGTGAGCACCGCCAGCCACGGCGTCAAGGTCGTCCACGACGCGGCCGGGTTGAAGCGGTTCTTCATCGATCAAGGAACCAAGGAGAACTGGCCATTCATCCAAGGCTTCATTGCCGGGGACCTTTACGACGTGACCGCTGTCTGCGACCAGGGGCGGGTCGTCGCCCATTTCGCCTTCCGCTCCCCGATCGACAGCCAAGTCGGCGGCACCCCGCCCTTCGCCTATACGGTCAACGACCCGGTGCTGCTCGACGCCACCATCAAGGTTCTTGAAGGCATCGGCTGGCACGGCGCGGTCGACCTGGACTTCCTGCGCGGCGATGACGGCCGCTATTACCTGCTCGAAGTCAATCCCCGCTTTTCCGGAACCATCAACTTCGCTTACAAGATGGGCGTGGACCTGCCGAAAGCCTATTTCGACGTCGCCTTCGGTTGCACCCAAGACAATTATCAAACCGACTACCCGGAAGGCGTGTTGTTCCGCACGCTTGTTCCGTCCGAGTTATGGTACGTCAACCGCCAGGGCCTGAAAGCGGTCAGGCAGATCATCGCCAAGAGCTTTTACCGGCCCTCGACCACCAACGTCTATTGGGACGACCTCCCGCTTCTGCGCCGTAAAGTCCGCGAAGGCCTCGGAATTTTGCGGCGGCGCAGCACCTGACCTTTATCAGGCCCTGCCGCCGCAGCCGGGTTTGCGCGTTACGCCTGTCCGGAGGCAGGTGGCATGGCGACGCGATCGGACGTGCAAGGCCGGGCGGGTGGTTTGGACAATGCTGGACCGGGTTGGGTCGCGGTTCGGACGGAGTGGCGGCAGCGTGCCGCGGCCGACACCTGCAACGCGCATGTCGCGCTCTGGCGCCGGCGCAGGCGCTCTATGCCACGGTTACGTAAACCCTGGCTGCGGCGCTAGCCGCGAGCCGCGCCGCTTGCTAGGGGTGAGGCCTGGAACGGAGAGGCCGAGATGGCAGGAGACAACCGGTCCGTCGAACTCGATGCCAACGAAGTGGCGTTGATCGTCGGCGAGGAAGACGGGTCGATGACGGTGCGGGTCGTCCCGGCAACCGAGCTTGGCGACGACGCCGCCGAGATCCCGGAGCCTTACGAGATCGCGGTGGCGCTGGCCATGCGGCTGCTGAACGACCCGGATTTCCACGACAACGTCCTGGAATGGTACGAGAGCCAGGAAGATGACGAGGCCGAGGAGGAGGATGATGCCCCCCCAGGCCGCAAGGGCTGAGGCCGAGGTGCGCTACGTTTCCACCCGTGGCCAGGCAGCGCCGCGCGGCTTCGCGGGCGTGCTGCTGGCTGGCCTGGCCGAGGATGGCGGCCTGTTCGTGCCCGAAGCCTGGCCGTCCTTCTCCGCCAGCGACCTACGGGCGATGCGCGGCTTGCCCTACCCGGAGGTCGCGGCACGGGTGCTGCAACCCTTCGTCGGCGACTCGTTCGAGCCTCGCGCGCTGCGGACGTTGTGCCAGGAGGCCTACGCCGGCTTCGGGCACCCGGCCACCGCGCCTCTGGTCCAGTTGGAAACCGGCCTGTTCGCGCTCGAACTGTTCCACGGCCCGACGCTCGCCTTCAAGGACATGGCCATGCAGGTCATCGGCCGCATGTTCGACCATGTCCTGCAACGGGACGGGCGCCGGGTCACGATCGTGGGGGCGACCTCCGGCGACACCGGCTCCGCGGCGATCGAGGCGTGCCGCGGCCGCGCCCAGATCGATGTCGCGATCCTGCATCCGGCGGGCCGCACTAGCGAGGTGCAGCGCCGGCAAATGACGACCGTCCGCGCGGCCAACGTCGCCAACATCGCCGTGGACGGGACCTTCGACGATTGCCAGGATCTGGTGAAGGCGATGTTCGCCGACGAGCCGTTCCGCGAAGCGCTCCATCTGTCCGCGGTGAACAGCATCAACTGGGCCAGGGTCGCGGCGCAAATCCCCTACTACGTTTATGCGGCCCTGGCGCTCGGCAGCCCGGACCGGGAGGTGGCGTTCAGCGTGCCGACCGGCAATTTCGGCAACGTGCTCGCCGGCTGGGCGGCGCGGCAGATCGGGGTGCCGATCGCCCGCCTCGTCGTCGGCAGCAACCGCAACGACATCCTGGCCCGCTTCTTCGAGGCGAACGATATGACGGTCCACGCCGTCGAACCCAGCCTCTCGCCCAGCATGGACATCCAGGTCAGCAGCAACTTCGAGCGCCTGCTGTTCGAACTGCTCGGCCGCGACCCGGCCCAAACGGCGCAAGCCATGCGCCGCTTCCGCTCGACCGGCTCGATGAACGTGCCGGAGCCGGCATGGATGGAGGCGCGCGCCCTGTTCCAAGGCTTCCGGCTGGACGACCCGGGCACGACGGCCGAGATGCGCCGCCTCCACGCCCAGGGCTACCTCGCCTGCCCGCATTCCGCGATCGGGGTCGCGGCGGCGCGGGCGCACCCGTGCGGGGCCGTGCCCATCGTGGCCCTGGCCACCGCGCACCCCGCCAAGTTCCCGGCGGCGGTCGAGGCGGCAACCGGCATACGCCCCCCCCTGCCTCCGCGCCTCGCCGACCTATATGAGCGGGAGGAACGCTTCACCCGCGCGGCGAACCGCCTCGACGACGTCGAGGCGCAGGTCCGTGCCTTCTCGTTAAGGAATGCCGCATGACGGATGCCGTCCAGGTTACCCGGTTGCCCTCAGGCCTGCTCGTGGTCACGGAAGAGATGAGCCGGGTCGAGACCGTCTCGATCGGCGCCTACGTGGCGAGCGGCACGCGCAACGAAACCGAGGCCGACAACGGCGCATCCCATTTCCTGGAGCACATGGCGTTCAAAGGCACCGAGCGGCGGACGGCGGCCGGCATCGCCGAGGAGGTCGAGAACGTCGGCGGCCACATCAACGCCTACACCGCGCGCGAGCAGACGGCCTACTACCTCAAGCTGCTGAAAGAGGACCTGGCCCTGGGCGCCGACATTATCGGCGACATCCTGACCCACAGCGCCTTCGCGCCCGAGGAACTCGAACGCGAGCGCGGCGTCATCCTGCAGGAGATCGGGCAGGCCAACGACACGCCGGACGACATCATCTTCGACAAGTTCCAGGAGACCGCCTTTCCGGAGCAGCCGATGGGCCGCCCGACGCTGGGCACCGAGGACGGCATCCGCGCCATGACCCGCGGGCAGCTCACCGGCTACATGCAGCGCCATTACGCGGCCGGGAACACGGTGGTGGCCGCGGCCGGCGCCTTGCGGCACGGCGACGTGGTTGATCTGGCGCACAAGCACTTCGCCGACCTTCCGGCCGAGATGCCGCACCGTTTCGAGGCCAGCCGCTACACCGGCGGCGAGTTCCGGGAAGCGCGGGATTTGGACCAGGTTCATATCGTGCTCGGCTTCCCGTCAGTCCCTTATGGCGACGACGACTATTACGCCGCCTTGCTGCTCAGCACGCTGCTCGGCGGCGGCATGTCGTCGCGGTTGTTCCAGGAAATCCGCGAGCGGCGCGGCCTCGTTTACTCCATTTACTCGTTCGCCTCGCCGTTCCTGGACAGCGGGCTGTTCGGCATCTACGCCGGCACCGGCGAGGACGAGGCCAAGGAACTGATGCCAGTCACGCTGGAGGAGCTTCGCCGGGTGCAGGAGGACGTGACGCCCGACGAACTGGCGCGGGCGCGGGCGCAAGTCAAAGCCAGCCTGCTCATGTCGTTGGAAAGCACCGGCAGCCGCTGCGAACAACTGGCCCGGCAGATGCAGGTGTTCGGTCGCGTCCTGCCCACCGAGGAGTCCGTGGCAAGGCTGAACGCGGTCGACCTCGACGCCATCCGGCGCACCGCCCGCCGCATCTTCCGCGCCAAGCCAACGCTGGCCGCGATGGGTCCCGCGATGCACGTTCCCTCCCTTCCCATCGTCGCGGAGCGGCTCGCGGCATGACGGCGGCGCCGATGACGAACGGCCCGGCCTTGCTCGACGAGCTGATCGGGCGGGCGCGAGAGGCCGGGGCGGACATGGCCGATGCCCTGCTGGTGGCAGGAACCTCCGTCAGCGTCGCCCGCCGGCTGGGCAAGACCGAGCAACTGGAACGTTCGGAGTCGAGGGATCTCGGTCTGCGGGTGTTCGTCGGCAAGCGGCAAGCGATCGTTTCATCGACCACGGCCGACCCGGCAGGGTTCAAGGCCCTGGCCGAGCGCGCGGTTTCGATGGCCAAGATCGTCCCGGAGGACCCGTTCGCGGGATTGGCGGAGCGGATGCAGCCTGCCGAAGCCCTCGACCTCGATCTCGACGACGCGCGCGAGCCCGGCGCTGAATCGTTGGTTGCCCGCGCGGGCGAGGCGGAGGAGGCGGCGCTCGCGGCGCCGGGGATCACGAATTCCGAAGGCGCGGAAGCCGGCTACTCCAGGATGACGGTCGTGCTGGCGACCTCTGCCGGGTTTGCCGGATCATACACGCGCACCAGCCATTCGACCTCGGCGACCGCGCTTGCCGGCGAGGGCACGGCCATGCAGCGGGACTACGACTACTCCTCGGTGATCCATCTGGAGGATTTGGAAGACGCGGCCGCGCTTGGGCGAAGCGCCGCGGACCGGGCGCTCGCCCGGCTCAACCCGACGCGGCCGAAAACCGCTCGGCTGCCGGTCGTTTACGATCCCAGAGTGGCGTCGAGCCTGGTCGGCCACCTCGTCGGCGCGGTCAATGGCGCATCGATTGTCCGGGGCACGAGCTTCCTCAAGGACCGGCTCGGCCAGCAGGTGTTCGCCTCCGGGATCGAGATCAGGGACGAGCCGCGACGCCGGCGCGGGTTGCGCTCCCGCCCGTTCGACGCGGAGGGCGTGCCCACGGCCGCGAAGGCGATCATCGACGACGGCGTGTTGACCACATGGCTGCTGGACAGCCGCAGCGCCCGCCAGCTCGGGATGCAATCCACCGGGAACGCCGTTAGAGGCACCGGCGGCCCGCCGTCGCCCGGCGCGAGCAACCTGTGCCTCATGCCCGGACCAATGTCGCCCGCCGAGTTGATGGCCGACATCTCCCTCGGCTTCTACGTGACGGAGCTGATCGGCATGGGCGTGAACGGCATCACCGGCGACTACAGCCGGGGCGCGGCCGGCTTCATGATCCGCAACGGCGCGCTGGCGGAACCCGTCTCGGAAGTCACTATCGCCGGCAGCCTGCCGGACATGTTCATGCACATGACCCCCGCGAACGATCTGAGGCTCCGGCGCGGCACGGATGCGCCGACAGTCCGTATCGAAGGGCTGACGATGGCCGGGGCGTGAGGCGCGGGGCTGAAGCGTGGCCATGATGTTGACGAATATCGAGCCGATCGAGGATGCCGACATTCCCGCCTTGCTCGCATTGAACAACGCGAACGCGGCGATGCTGTCGTGGCTTGACCGTGATCGTATGGAGAAGATGCTGCGGAAGTCCGCTTTTGCGCGGCAGGTCGGGCCGGGGAAAGCCTTGATCGTCGTTTTCGATCAGGACAGCGGCTATGACGGCCTTTATTTTGCATGGTTCAAGCAGCGGTATGAACGTTTCTTGTATGTCGACCGTGTCGTTGTCGACAGATCGTTTGCTCGGAGCGGTATCGGACAGGCCCTCTACCAGGAACTGTTCGCCTACGCTCGGTCGATGCACCATGAAGTGATCGGTTGCGAGGTGTATCGAACTCCTGCCAATCCGGTGTCGGATGCCTTCCACGCGGCTTTCGGCTTCGTTGAGGTCGGACAGCACGAGACTGACGGCGAAGTGAAAGCCCGGTATCTAGTACGGCACATCGCCTGATGCGAAAAAGCCCGGCTCTCTCGAGCCGGGCTTTTGATAGCGTGACTACGCCGCTTCCAGCGCGGCTTGCCGCCGTTCCGCAACCTGCGCCTTCATCGCCTTCTGCAGCTTCTCGAAGGCGCGGACCTCGATCTGCCGCACCCGCTCGCGCGAGATGTTGTATTGCTGCGACAAGTCCTCCAGCGTCGTCGGGTTATCCTTCAATCGGCGCTCGATAAGGATGTGACGCTCACGCTCATTCAATGTCTTCAAGGCGTTTGAAAGCAATGCCTTCCTGCCACTGATCTCTTGCTGCTCGGCCAGCACCGTTTCCTGGCTCTCGCCCTCGTCGACCAGCCAATCCTGCCACTCACCTTCGCTGTCGGCACGAACCGGAGCATTGAGGCTGTTGTCCGGCGCCGCGAGACGCCGGTTCATGCTGACGACGTCCTGCTCCGGCACCGCGAGCATACGAGAGATCTTCGCGACCTGCTCGGGCTGCAAGTCGCCATCGTCGATTGCCTGCATTTGACCCTTCAACCGGCGCAGGTTGAAGAACAACTTCTTCTGCGCGGCTGTCGTGCCCATCTTCACCAGTGACCAGCTATGTAGGATGTATTCCTGGATCGCCGCACGGATCCACCACATCGCGTAGGTGGCCAGGCGGAAGCCCCGGTCTGGGTCGAACCGCTTGACGGCCTGCATCATGCCGACGTTGCCTTCGCTGATCAGCTCGCCAACCGGAAGGCCGTAGCCGCGGTAGCCCATCGCGATCTTGGCGACGAGGCGAAGATGCGACGTGACCAGCTTGTGGGCAGCCGTCTGATCTTCATTGTCACGCCAGCGGCGGGACAGCTCTAGTTCCTCCTCCGGCGCCAGCATCGGAAACTTGCGGATTTCCTGCAGATAGCGGGATAGGTTGCCCTCTGGGGCGACATTCACAGTTGCAGCAGCCATTCAGTTCGGCCCTCTTTCATCCATCGGCGGATTGTCCGTGCTCTATACGACACATCGGCATCGCCAGTTGCATGGAAACCTTGAAATCGGCGTTACGAACTCCATCACGTCCGAGCGACGGCCCCGAAGCAGCAGGCCGCTCGACTAGAAGCGGACCCGAACGCCGGCAGTTTCCGCATGAAGAGGGTGATACAGGACCGCATTAGTCCTGTCAAGGACTTTCATCGACGGTCAACCGAGCGCGTCGATCAGTTCTTGCATGTCGGGCGGGACCGGGCGCTCAAAGAACAGCGGCTGGCCCGTGATCGGGTGGCGAAAGCCCAGGCTCGCCGCATGGAGCGCCTGCCGCGGGAAGTCGAGCAAGGCGGCGCGGAGGTCCGGCGGAAGCCCGCGAGCCGCCGCTGGGATGCGTCGGAGGTATACGGGGTCGCCGACCAGCGGGTGCCCGGCGGCCGCGAGATGCACCCGTATCTGATGGGTCCGGCCCGTCGCCAACTGGCACGTCAGCAAAGCGGCTTGCGGAAACCAGTTCCGGACCGTCGCATACCGGGTCAGCGCCTGCTTGCCGCCGCGTTCCACGACCGCCATCCGCTTGCGGTCCCGCGGGTCGCGCCCGATTGCGCCCGCGATCTCGCCGCTGGCCGGCGCCGGCATTCCCCAAACCACGGCGACGTAATGCCGGTCGAGGTCCCGGGCAGCGAAGCTTGCGGACAGCCTGGCCAGCGCCAGCTCCGTCTTGGCCACCACCATGACGCCCGACGTCTCCTTGTCGAGCCGGTGCACGATGCCGGGCCGCCGTTCGCCCCCGATCCCCGGCAGCGTGTCGCCGCAATGGGCCAGCAATGCGTTCACCAGCGTTCCGTCCTCGTTGCCCGGGGCCGGGTGCACCACGAGCCCCGCCGGCTTGTCGAGCACGATTAGATCTTGGTCCTCGTGCAGGATGGCGAACGGGATTGCCTGCGGCTCGGGCTGGGCCGGCGCCGGGGCAGGGGGCTGGAGCCGATAAAGCGAGCCGGCCCGGGCGGGATCGGCCGGGTTGCGCAGCACGGCGTCGTCGCGCCATACGGCCCCCTCCTGGATGAGGGACTTGACGCGGGAGCGCGACAGCGTGCCGATGGCGTCGGCAAGGAACCGGTCCGTGCGTTGCCCGGCGGCGTCGCCACCGGCCACGACCGTGAACGGGGCAGGGAAGTTGTCATGGACGTTATCCATGGGAGGGGCGTGTGCAGGCGTTGAAGGTGGCGGTCGTAGCCATGGGTGTCCTGATCGTGGCGGGCGTCGCGGTTCTGGCTGTTACCCTGATTACACGCATTTCGGGCCGGGCGGGACCGATTGCGAGCGTGGTCCTGGATGAGCCTGCTGGAACGCGGATCACGGGCGTGGCGATGTCCGCGGACCGGATCGGGGTTACGTTGCAGGGGGGCGGGCCGGACCGGGCCGTCATCGTCGATGCCACGGCGGGCCGCGTGCTGGGCCGCGTCGGGCTGGCGCGCTGATGGCGTCCAAGAAGGAGACGTTGCCGGAGAAAATTTGCCCGGCGTGCGGCCGTTCCTTTGCTTGGCGGCGCAAATGGGCCGCGAACTGGGACACGGTCCGCTACTGCTCCGACGCGTGCCGGACCGGCCGCCGGGCCGCCGCCCGGGCGAAACTCGGGAAATCTGGTGCTTGATCTTCAGTCCCTAGTGCCATAAGACCCCCGCTGTGGCTGGTCCTGTTCGTCTAGAGGCCTAGGACACCGCCCTCTCACGGCGGTAACAGGGGTTCGAATCCCCTACGGGACGCCAGCTACGTCGAGGGATTGCGGGGGGATTAGGGCACGATCCCGAACTGCTGTGCCAATATGCGGCTTCATGGCCGAGCGTTATTGAACAGGCTGCTGGCCGAAGGCGTTTAACTGCCGGGGCGCAGGTTCGGAACAGTTTCGCGATTGCCCGGCCATCTTTACGAAACATTAAGCAGGGTCAGGCCCCAGCCTTCGTTTATGCCGCGACCTTTTCAGCGGCTTGCCTCCGACGGCGTCGCCGAAGGCCGCCTTGCCTACATTACAGTCGCTTCGCTGATTTCCATCGCCAGCGCCGCTATCGCGTCATCGGTATCGGCCCCAAGCTGCGGTCGTGGAGCTTGCTTGCGCAACGGCTCAGGCCGCTGCGGCGTCGAACACGATGACCTGGACGACGCCCGTCTCCCTTCGGGCGGCGGCTGGGAAGGGCCAGCTCAGCCTTGCGCCGATTTGTGCGACAACGCCTTGCCAGCGATCAAAGCAGCTTGTCGAGCGTGATCGGCAGGTCGCGCACCCGCTTGCCCGTGGCGTTGTAGACCGCGTTCGCCACTGCCGCGCCCGTGCCGGTGATGCCGATCTCGCCGATGCCGTGCGCGCCCATGGGTGCGTGCGGGTCGGGGATGTCGGTCCAGATCACGTCGATCTCCGGCACGTCCATGTGCACCGGCACGTGATACTCGGCGAGGCTCGGGTTCATGACGCGTCCCTTGCGCTCGTCGAACTGCGTCTCCTCCATCAATGCGAGGCCGAGGCCCATGATGATTCCGCCACGGAATTGGCTCGCCGCGGTCTTGGCGTTGAGGATGCGGCCGCAGTCGAACGAACCGAGGAAACGCCTGACCCGCGCCTCGCCCGTGACGGCATTGACGCGCGCCTCGCAGAACATGGCGCCGTAGGAGTGCATCGACCAGTGCTGCGCTTCCATCGGCATCGGTGCGGCCGCCTGCGCCGCCACCTCGTCACGCCCCGCGCGGGCGAGGATGGAGGCGTAGCTCTCGTGCCGCCCCGGCTCGTCGAGCTTGGCAAGGCCGCCGTCCAGGCCGCCAACCTCGTCCGCGCTGAGCCCGGCCAGGGGCGAGTCGTTGCCCGCGAGCTTGAGCAACTCGGCCACCAGCGCGTGATGCGCCGCGACGACGGACGCGCCGATCGAGGCGGTCTGCTGCGACCCGCCGGCCAGCACCAAGCCGGGCATGATCGAATCGCCGTAGCCGAAGCTCACCTGCTCCATCGCCAGCCCGAGCCGCTCGGCGGCGACCTGGGTCTGCGCGGTCGCGGTGCCCATGCCCATCTCGTGCGCGGCGACCTCGACGCGGGCGTGGCCGTCCTTCGTCAGCGTGATGCGCGCCGCGCCGCCGGGCATACGGTAGTAAGGGTAGGTCGCGGTGGCGCAGCCCATGCCCACCAGCCACTCGCCGTCACGCGTTGCACCAGGGGTCGGGTTGCGCTTGCCCCAGCCGAAGCGCTCGGCGCCGGCGCGCCAGGCCTCTACGACGTTTCGCATGGAGAAGGGCTTGCCCTCGGTCGGGTCCTTTTCCGGCTCGTTGCGGATGCGCAGCTCGATCGGGTCCATGCCCAACTTCGCGGCCAGCTCGTCCACCGCGCATTCCAGGGCGAACGTGCCGACCGATTCGCCCGGCGCGCGCATGAAGGTGTTGGCCAGCATGTCCATGTAGGCCACCTCGACGTCGAGCTTGAAGCTGCCCGCGGCATAGGCGCCCCGCGTCGGCAGGATGAACGGCTCGGGCAGGGCGTTGTGCCGGGTCATCGCGACCGTGCCGGTGTGGACGATGGCGTTGAAGCGCCCGTCCGCCTCCGCGCCGATGGCGACGCGTTGCTCGGTCACGGTGCGTCCGCCGACCATCCGGTAGACGCCCTCGCGCGAGAGCGCGATGCGGACGGGGCGGCCAGCGAGCTTCGCCGCCGCCGCGCCCAGCACCTGATGCTGCCACAAGGTCTTGGACCCGAAGCCGCCGCCCACGTAGGGCGACGTGACGTGAACCTGTTTTTGGTCGAGCCCGAATACGGTGGCGAGCGACCAAGCGGTGTGGACCACCGCCTGAGAGGCGTCGTGCACGACCAGCTCATCCCCGTTCCAGGCCACCGTCGCCGCGTGAAGCTCGATGGCGTTATGGTTGTGACGCGGCGTGGAATAGAGGCTATCGACGGAGACGGGGGACGCGGCCAGCGCGGCCTCCGCGTCGCCGATCGCCTGCTTGAGCGGCTGGCCCATGAACTGGCCGGGGTCCGTGCCCTGCGCCTTGGCCTCGGCGAAGGCGGTGGTGGCGGGCTCGGCCTCGTAGGCGGCGCGGATCAGCGACTTGGCATGGTCGGCCTGCTCCTGGGTTTCGGCCAGCACCACCGCGATCGGCTGGCCGTTCCAATGGATGCGCTCGTCTTGCATGATCGGCAGGTCGTCGCCGCCCGCGGCCTTCTCGGCGGTCAGGAACAGCGGCATCGGCTGCATCCGCGGCGCGTTGCGGTACGTCATGACCAGGACGACGCCGGGCGCCGCCTCCGCCGCCTCCGTATCGAGCGCGGTGATTCGGCCCTTGGGTATGGTGCTGAAGGCCACCGCGGCGTAGGCCATTCCGTCGAGCGGGAACTCGGCCGCGAAGGTTGCGCGGCCCCGCACCTTCAGCGGGCCGTCGATGCGGGAGATGGGTGCGCCGATCAAGCCGTGCTTGTGGCGGATCAGAGGGTCGGGCTTGCCGCCGGGGAGCCAGCTATCGGGCGCCAGCTCGATTGCCTTCTTCATCACCGCTTGCGCCGCGCCCTGCGCGGCTGCCGTCGCGTTCGATACGATGCTCATGCTTGCTCTCCGGTCAGTTCGCCAAGCACGGCGACGACCGTGCGCTTGGCCAGTTCAATTTTGAAGCCGTTGTCGCGGAGCGGCGCGGCGGCGGCGAGCTCGGCGTCGGCTGCGGCGCGGAAGCTGTCCTCGCCCGCCTTCTGCCCGCGCAGCGCCTGTTCGGCGGCGTGGGCGCGCCAGGGCTTGTGCGCGACGCCCCCGAGTGCGATCCGCACGTCGCGCACCGAGCCGTCCTCGGCCAGGTCGAGCGCGGCTGCGACCGACACAAGGGCGAAGGCGTAGCTCGCCCGGTCGCGGACCTTGCGGTAGGTTGAGCGCGCCGCGAACGGCATGGCGGGCAGCTCGACCGCGGTGATCAGCTCGCCCGGCTCCAGCACCGTCTCGCGGTCAGGCTGGCCGCCGGGCAGGGTGTGCAGGTCGATGAGCGGCACCGTGCGCGTGCCGGAGCGCGCTTGCAGATGCACGGTCGCGTCCAGCGCCGCCAGCGCCACGCACATGTCGGAGGGATGGGTCGCCACGCAGGCGGGCGAGGCGCCGAGGATGGCGTGGATGCGGTTGAAGCCGTCGATGGCGTCGCAGCCCTGGCCAGGCTGGCGCTTGTTGCAGCGCGAGCCGTCGTCGTCGTAAAAATACGTGCAGCGGGTGCGCTGGAGGATGTTGCCGCCCACCGTCGCCATGTTGCGGATCTGCGCCGATGCGCCGGCGAGGATCGCCCGGGCGAGGACCGGATAGCGCCCGCGCACCTCCCGGTGCTCCGCGACCGCGGTGTTGCGCGCGGCCGCGCCGATCAGCAGGCTGCCGCCGTCGCGCGCCTCGATCGCGTCCGAAAGGCCGGTGACATCGACCAGCGAGGCTGGGCGCTCGATCGTCTCGCGCATCAGGTCGACGAGGTTGGTGCCGCCGCCGAGGTACTTCGCCGCCTGACTGCCGGCGAGGCGGATGGCCTCCCCGGCGTCGGCGGCGCGGGCGTAGCTGACGGGCGTCATTCCGCGGCCTCCGCATAGGTCTGCATGACCGCGTCGACGATTCCGTTGTAGGCGCCGCAGCGGCATAGGTTGCCGCTCATGCGCTCGCGAAGCTCGTCGTGGGTGAGCATGACGGTCCCGGCCGAGAGATCGGCGGTGACGTGGCTCGGCGCGCCGCGCTTGACTTCCTCGGCCATGCCGACCGCCGAGCAGATCTGGCCGGGCGTGCAGTAGCCGCACTGGAAGCCGTCATGCTCGATGAACGCCTGCTGCAGCGGGTGCAGCGCGCCGTTTTCCGACAGCCCCTCGACCGTGGTGATGGAGCGGCCTTCGTATTGCACCGCGAGCGCCAGGCAGGAGACGATGCGCTCGCCGTCCGCCAGCACCGTGCAGGCGCCGCAGGCGCCCTGGTTGCAGCCCTTCTTGGCGCCGGTCAGGTGCAGGCGCTCCCGCAACAGGTCGAGCAGCGACACGCGCGGGTCGTCCGGCAACTGCGCGGGGGAGCCGTTGATGGTGATGGGCATTGATCATGTCCTTTCCGGGTAGGCGATTAAAAAGGCCAGACGTTGTAACTGGCCTTGATTTGCCGGAAACTGAATTGGTGGACGCATGGCGCCGGGGCAAAAGCCAGGGCCTGACATCCACCGGCGGGGCGGAACAGATGCTGGGCCTTTTGCCTGCTTTCATCAAGGGCCGCCTCTGCGGCGCTCCTTATTCAGGTGCAGACGGCTTGAACATCCAGGGCAATCGCTTGAAGTGTGGTCACGCTGATTGGCGGAGCAAAGCTTCAAGATAGGCGGTATCCCAAGCGGCTGATTTCCGACTGACCTTAAGGCTGTGTTTGTCCTTCGGCCCGCGCAGCAGGTTCATCGCCATGTGCCGGACCGTGGCCATGTTCTGCGGCCCGGCACCGGATCGCAGGCGGTTGAGGTCCTCATGGAACACGACATCGAGCACCCAATGCAGGCGGTTCTCGACATGCCAGTGGCACCGCACGGCGTGTGCGAACAGCTTTGCATCGAGCGGCAAGGACGACAGGTAGTAGCGCCGTTCGGAGCTGGTGCTGGCGTTGCGTTCGACCTCGGCCTCGACGACGGCGATGGCCCGCAGGCCCGGGAACCGCGGCTCACCCGGGAACCGGCGGGCGGTAGTGAGCCAGTCCACGTCGTGGCTGACCCAATGGCGGCGGACCTCGATGCGGCCGTGGTCGCCGTCGGTCGTCTCGAACCGGCTGTGGACCTTGCCCGCGGGATCATCGAGGTAGCGCCTGATCTCGTCATGCAGGCTGGACTGGTTGCCCTTGAGCGCCAGCAGGTAGTCGCCGCCGCGGTCGAGGACGGCCTGGGCGATCTTGGTTTGCGTGCCCATGGCGTCGATGGTGACAAGCGCCCCGGTCAGCGCCAGGCGTTCAAGCAGAAGCGGGATGGCGGTGATCTCGTTGGACTTGGCCTCGCACGCCTGTTGGCCGAGCACGAGGCGCTGGCTGCTGGCCCATGCTGACACCATGTGGAGTGGCCCGCGATCCTTGGCACGGTCGTGGGTGCGGCGTGAGGTCTTGCCGTCGATGGCGACGATTTCGGGTGCAGTGGACGGGGCCGGGGCCGGGTCGCGGAGAGTTTCGACCCAGGCGGTGAAGCACTCGGCAAAGAGCGCGCCGTCGAGAGCGTTGATGACGTCGTTGAGGGTGTCGTGGCTGGGCACACCAGCCTTGAACGGCAGCAGGCGGCGCAGGAACTCCTGATGCGTCTGGCCCCAGCGCCTGATTTCAACGAAGTCTTCCGCGCCGGCCAGCGTGGCGCAGAGCACGACCAGCAGAACCTCGGGCAACGGAAACAGCACCTTCCAGGACTGACGCGGATCCTCCAGCACCGCGAAGTGGTCGATCAGCGATGGGCCGGGCATCGGGAAACCTCCTCAACGAGAGGTTTCCCATGAATCAGACTTCAGGCCGCGCCGGAATCCCAGTATGGTTCAAGCGATTGCCCTGCTTGAACATCTGTCTGTCTTGTGGGACCGGAGCCGGATTGTTAAGATCCCATTGCGACAGCCCGTTTTGGTGATTGTGCGTGCGGGCCTGAGCCTACAGGTGGCTGGCCGCTCGGACATCCTTGCCGTGCGGCGCGAAACGGTCGAGCGCCCGTTCGGCTCGATCAAGCAGCGCGTGAACCAGGACGCGTTCCTGATGCGCGGGCTGGAAAAGGTCCGCGCCGAGTTCGGCCTGACCGCGCTCGCCTACGATCTCAGGCGGACCATCATCATCATCGGCGTGCCGGGGCTGATGCGGACCGTGCAGGCGGGAATTGCCGCCGGTACGATACAGGTTGCCTATCCGGATGCGGCCGGCGCCATCCCGTCCGCGTCCTCCGGCTCGGGCGGCGTGCTGATCGCCTAGTGTCCCGGTTCAGAAATTCGTCGTGCTGAAATTACGTGCCTCGGGACACTAGCCTTTGTTTTCGTGGCCTGCTTATCCCAGACGTTCGAAGGCTAACTTCTGGGGCAGGACACTAGATCGGCGGCTAGGTATTGCCGCTGCCACGCTCCTACGCCGACGCGTTCCTGACGGACAGCGTGCCAGCAAAGCTGCCCGGCAAGACAGCGGTTTAGCACTGATCTGGACTCGCGATTGACGCCCTGACTTCTCCAGTCAGGGCGATTGCAACCTAAGCATCATTCGGCAGATCGTGCTGGCACGCTGCGGGTAAAACGATGCGTCTTAGAAGATTTCTAAGCCGGCTTGCGTGGCACAAGCCGGCTTAGGGCTCGTTCGCCCGACCGAGCCGTAACGGCGAGCCCTGACGTGGACGCGAGGAAAGCTGGACAGACGCCCGAGCCTGTGGCGACCCTTATCCGCGTGCGTTCCCTTCGCTCCCGCCTGATCGTGCTCTGGGCTTTGTCGATCGCCGCGTGCGTCGCGGCGGGCGCCCTGCTCGTGCAGATTTCCGCCCAATCGGCCGCCGCCCAGACCGGGCGCGCGGAAGCGGTCGTCGCCCGCGCTTGCGATCTGATCCGCGGCCGTTTCGACTATTATGCGACCGACTGGCGCGGCCCGGCGCCGCCGCTCGACGATGCCGGGCTGCGACGCGATCTGACGGCGGCCGTCGCGATCGCCTTGTCGCGGCAGCAAGGCGTGGAAGGCGGCATCTGGCAAACGGACGCCGGGCCGCTCGCCTATGCCTATCCCACCTACGCCGGCGGCAATCCCAAGCTCGACCTTCCCGCAGCCGAGACGGGCCGCATCCGCAGCGTCAACGAGCAAGCCGCGAGCGACGAGGCCGCCGTTGCCCGGCAGTGGGCCTCCGCCACGCAGACGCTGCTGCTGTATGCCTGCCCGCTGAATGGCCCGATCCCGGGTCTCACGGCCTGGACCATGACGCGGGTGCAGGCGGCGGCCGGCGCGGAGCGGCTGCGTCTCGGCCTGGGCGTGCTGCTCGCCCTGGTCCTGGGCATGTCCGCCTGGCTCGCCTGGCTGCTGCTGTCCTGGTCGCGCCAGGTCGGGCGGGTCGAGGCCGCTTTGGCCGGCCATGCCGCCGACACGCCGCCCGCCGTTGCGCGCACGGGCGAGCCTGACCTCGACCGCATCGTCGAGGCGCTGAACCAGGCGGGCGTCCGGCTCGCCGCGGCGCAGCGGCAATCGAAGGAACTGGCGGCGCAAGTGGCGGCATCCGAGCGGCTGGCGGCGCTGGGCCGGGTCGCGGCGGGCGTCGCGCACGAGGTGCGCAACCCGATCGCCGCCATGCGCCTGCGGGCGGAGAACGCGCTGGCCGCCGGCGACGAGGAGCGCCGGACGCGCGCGTTGCAGGCCATCCTGGAGCAGGTCGCGAGGCTGGACCGGCTGTCGGGCGAATTGCTGGCAATGACGCAGCGGCGGGCGCCCCGCCCCGAAACGACGGACCTCGCCGGCCTGCTCGCCGCCTGCGCGGACGATTGCCGCGAGCGGGCCTTGGCTGCGGGCGTGGCGCTTCGGATCGAGGGCGGCGGCGAGGCCAAGCTCGATCCCGTCCTCGTGCGCCGCATCCTGGACAACCTGGCCGCCAACGCGATCCGCCATACCCCGCCGCGGGGCGAGGTGACTATTTCGGCGCAACGCCAGGGCGATTGGGTCCGTTTCCTTGTCAAAGACACTGGGCCCGGCGTTGCGCCGGCGTTGCGCGCCACCCTGTTCGAGCCGTTCGTCACCGGGCATCCGGACGGCACCGGCCTTGGCCTTGCCATTGCCCGGGAAGCCGCCGAGGCGCAAGGCGGGCGGCTGGCGCTGCAAAGCGCTGGCGGCTGCGGGCAAGGCGCCTGCTTCCTGGCCGAGCTGCCGGCGACGCAGCGTGCGGCGCCGCCGGAGGGCTGATGGCGACGATCCTGATCGTGGACGATGACGCTGCCCTGCGGGACGGGCTGGCCGAAACCCTGGGCGACCTCGGCCACGGCACCGCGGAGGCAGCGGACGGCGCTGCGGCGCTCGACTTGCTGCAGCAAGGCAAGGTGGACGCGGTGCTGCTCGATCTACGAATGCCGGGAATGGACGGGCTTGAGGCGCTGCGGCGGATCCGCGCGCTGCCGGCACCGCCGCCCGTGGCCGTTCTGACCGCGGTGCCGACCGCGGCCAACACGATCGAGGCCATGCGCCTGGGCGCGGTGGACCACCTGGCCAAGCCGGTCGGGCGCGACGAGCTTGCGGCGTTGATCGCACGCCTGCTCGCCTCGGCCAGCGACGCCCCCGCCGGCCAGAACCCGCCCACTCCCGCAGAGGACGACGAGATGGTGGGGGTGAGCGCCGCGTTGCGCGACGTGCAGAAGGCAATCGGCCTGCTGGCCGACGGCGACGCCACGGTGCTGATTACCGGCGAGACCGGGACCGGCAAGGAGCTGGTGGCGCGGGCGATCCACCGGCACGGACGCCGCTCGGCCCACCCGTTCGTCGCCGTCAACTGCGCCGCGATCCCGGGGGGCCTGCTGGAAAGCGAGCTGTTCGGCCATGTCCGCGGGGCGTTCACCGGGGCGGTCGCGGACCGGCGCGGCTCGTTCCGCGAGGCGGACCGCGGCACCCTGTTCCTCGACGAGATCGGCGACATGACGCCCGGGATGCAGGCCAAGCTGCTGCGCGCGTTGCAGGAGCGCGTGGTGACGCCGGTTGGCGGCAAGCCGGTGGGCGTGGACGTGCGCGTGCTGGCGGCCACGCACCGCGACCTCCGCCGGGCGGTGCAGGAGGGCCGGTTCCGCGAGGACCTTTACTACCGTGTCGGCGTCGTGCCGCTGCACCTGCCGGCGCTGCGCGAACGCCTCGCCGACATCGTGCCGTTGGCCGAGCACTTCCTGGCGCAGGCGGCCGGGCCGAGCGGGGCGCCGATGCGCCTGTTGCCCGAGGCAGCGGCCCGGCTCGTCGCCCATCCCTGGCCCGGCAACGTGCGCGAACTGCGCAACGCCATCGCCCGGGTCGCGGCGATGGTGCGGCGGCCCGTCCTGGCGGCCTCCGACCTCGACTTTCTGAACTCGTCGCAAGGAGCGGACGCCGGCACGGATTGGCTGGCTGGCGACCTGCCTACGGCGACGGCGCGCCTGGAGGCCGAGATGATCCGCCGCGCGCTGGCCGCCGCCGGCGGCATCCGGGCCGAGGCGGCGCGGCGCTTGGGCATCCATCGCCAATTGCTGCACGAGAAGATGAAGCGGCATGGGCTGGAAGCGTCCGGAAACCGGACGGGGGATGACGGAAAGCCGGACGCTCCCGGCGTTTCCTGAGCGAAAAAAGCCAGCAGCAGCAATGGTCTAGCTATTGGCACGCTCTTTGCCCTTACTCAAGCATGGGCCGACCGGTCCTAACTGACAGGAGATTGCCATGACACGACCCAGCAAGAGGCTTCGCCACATCCTGCTCGCCGCCACGCTGATGGCAGGCGCGGGAAGCATTGCCGTTGCACAGATGACGCCGACCTACGATCCGTCCCAGTTGCCCGCCGTCAAGGGCCGGGTCGCCGAGTATAGCCTGACGCCGCGCGGCGGCGTGGACGGGCTAATCCTGGACGACGGCACCCAGGTCCACCTGCCGCCGCACCTCGGCACGCAGCTCGTGTTCGCGGTCAAGCCCGGCGATACGGTAACGGTGCACGGGCTGAAGGCGCGCGAGGCGCCGATGGTGCAGGCCATGCAGGTGACCAACGACGCGAGCGGCCAGAGCGTCATTGATACCGGCCCTGCGCCAGGCGGCCCCGGCCCGAAAGGGCATCGGAAAGGGCATGGCCCAGGGCCGCACGCGATGGCCGGCAAGCCGACGCAGGCCGAGGGAACCGTGAAGGCGCAACTGCACGGCCCGCGCGGCGACCTGAACGGCGTCATGCTCGCGGACGGCACCCTCGTCCGCCTGCCGCCGCCGGAGGCGCAGCGGCTGGCGAGGCAGCTCGCCGTCGGGCAGACGCTGTTCGTCAGCGGCGAGGGCATGGAGAACCCGCTGGGGAAGTTGATCGTCGCCCGCGCAATTGGCCCTGACGCGCAGCATGCGACGCCGCTGCAAGGGCGGCCGCATTGGTTCCGGGACGGCCGCCCACATGGCGGCCCTGGCGCGCCGCCGGCTCCGGACGGCGCCGCGCCCGAGCCGCGGCTGTAGCCAGCAAAGCGGGAAGCAGGCCGTTTGTCGCAAGACACGGCCTGCTTCCCTCCGCTATGGATTCCGAACAAGGCGTCGCATGACAGGCAGCGAACACATGGCGGCTGAAAACGCCTCGGCCGCTTGCGGCGACGTGGCGGAGCGGACGCCCTCCGCCCGCTCGCTTCGGGGCCTGGACGGCATCAATTTCCTGATGGCCGACGTGCGGGACGGCATCGGCCCCTATCTCTCGATCTATCTGAGCGGCGCGCGGGATTGGCAAGCCGGGCCGATCGGCGTCGCCATGGCGGTCAGCAACATCGCCGCCGCGGTCTGTCAGGTGCCGGCCGGATTGCTGGTGGACGGCTCGCGCGCCAAGCGGTTGCTGATCGCGGCGGCGGCGCTGGTCGTCGGCGCGGGGTGCCTCGCCATCGTGCTCTACCCCGGCTTCGTCGTGGTGTATGCCGCGCAGGCCGGGCTCGGGGCGGCGTTGGCGGTGATCCCGCCGGCCCTGGCGGCGATCTCGCTCGGCATCGTCGGACGCCGCCTGATGCCGGCGCGGATCGCCCGCAACGAGAGCTTCAACCACGCCGGCAACCTGACCGCGGCCGTGCTGGCCGGGTCGTTAGGACACTACGTCGGCGTGCAATGGATCTTTTACCTTGTCGCCTTCTTTGCCGTCGCCAGCGCTGCGACCGCGCTGCTGATCGAGCCGTCCGAGATCGACCACGAGCTGGCCCGCGGCGGCGAGCAGGAAACGGATGCGGGGACGTGCGAGCCGCTGCCGGTCCGCGCCGTCATTACCAAGGGGCCGCTGCTCGTGTTCCTGGCCTCGGTAACGCTGTTTCATTTCGGCAACGCCGCCATGCTGCCGCTGGCCGGGCAGGTCCTGGCGCGCGAGCACCCCGGCGAGGACGCCGTCGCCCTCTCGGCCTGCATCATCGCCGCCCAGTTCGTGATGATCGGCGTGGCCTGGACCGTCGGGCGCGCGATGGACCAGGGCATCGGGCGCAAGGCGATCTTCCTGGTGGCGCTCGCCGTGCTGCCGGTGCGCGGGTTGCTGTTCACCTTCACCAGCAACCCGTTCGGCGTCGTCGGCATCCAACTGCTCGACGGCGTGGGGGCCGGCATCTTCGGCGTGATCTCGGTCGTGATCGCCGCCGACCTGACCCGCGGCACGGGGCGGTTCAACCTGGCGCAAGGCTTGGTTGCCCTTTGCGCCGGGGTGGGGGCGGCGCTGAGCAACACGGTCGCCGGCTACGTGGTGCAGTTCTTCGGCTTCAGCGCCGGGTTCCTGTTCCTCGCCGGCGTGGCGGGGGCGGCGCTGGCGCTGTTCTGGGCCTTTATGCCGGAGACAGGTCAGGCGGACGCCGCGGACCCGCCAAAGGGCGTCGCGACAGAGGCCGCTGCCGGGTGAGCGGCGCATGGGCCGCGGCGTCCTGGCCGATCTGGGGCATCGCCGCCGCAGCGGCCGCGGGCGTGGTCACGCGCCCCTTCGGCTGGCCGGAATGGATCTGGGCCGTGTCGGGCGCCGCCCTGCTCGTCGCGTTGAGCCTGCTGGCCCCTGCAGCCGCCCTGGCGGGCGTGTCGGAGGGCACGGACGTTTACCTTTTCCTGACCGGCATGATGCTGCTGGCCGAGCTGGCGCGGCAGGAGGGGCTGTTCGACTGGCTCGCGACCCATGCCGCGCGCGCGGCCAGGGGCTCGGGCGTCCGCCTGTTCACGCTGGTTTATGCGGCCGGCACGCTGGTGACGGCGTTCCTGTCGAACGACGCGACCGCAGTGGTGCTGACGCCCGCGGTGGCCGCCGCGGCGCGCGCCGCCGGGGCGCGCGACCCGTTGCCCTACCTGTTCGCGTGCGCCTTGGTGGCCAACGCCGCCTCCTTCGTGCTGCCGATCTCCAACCCTGCCAATCTCGTGATCTACGGCAGCCAGATGCCGCCGCTGCTGGACTGGCTGCGCCATTTCGCGATCCCATCCGTGCTGTCGGTCGGCGTCACCTACCTTATGCTGTGCTGGACGCAGCGGGCGGCGTTGCGCTGCCCGGTTAGCCTGGACATCGACCCTGTCACGCTCCCGCCCGGCGGCAGGACGGCGGCCCTGGGCTTGGCGGGGGCGGGCATCGCCCTCCTGGCGGCGTCCGGGTTCGGCTTGCAACTGGGATGGCCGACGCTCGTGGCCGGCGTTGCAACCGCGCTTCTTGTTCTCAAAGCCTCGGTCCCGCGCTGGCGCGATATATTGGGCGGCATCTCCTGGGGCGTGCTGCCGCTGGTCGCCGGGCTGTTCGTGCTGGTGGAGGCCTTGAACCAGACCGGGGCGACCCGCGCCCTGTCCGGGCTGCTGGAAGCTTCGGCGCAGCGCTCGGCAGTCGAGGCGGCGTGGGCTGCCGGCGCCGCGGTCGCCTTCGGGTCCAACCTGGTCAACAACTTGCCAGCCGGCCTGGTGGCCGGCAGCGCCTTGGGGGCGTCCCACGTGCCCGAGACGGTGCGGGCGGCCGTGCTGGTCGGCGTGGATCTCGGGCCGAACCTGAGCGTCACCGGATCGCTGGCCACCATCCTGTGGCTGCAGGCGCTGCGTCGCGAGGGCCACGCCGTCAGCGCCTGGCGCTTCCTCAAGCTCGGCGCGCTGGCGATGCCGCCGGCGCTTGCGCTGGCCCTCGCCGCCCTGGCGCTTGCGCCCTGACCCGGCAATGCCGCCGGCTGATCCCTTGTGCAATGGAGAAACCTGACGAGTATCGCCTGGATTTACCCGTTGGTGCTCGCCGCCGGCGTCATGCAGGCGATCGGCGTGCCCATAAATGGCCAGCTCTACAAGTCGTTGATCAACCCATGGCTCGCCAGCCTGGTCTCGTTCGGCCTGATCGTGGCGGTGCTGCTGTTGCTTTATGCCGTCATGCCGCGCCCCTTGCCCACGACGGACGGAGTGCGCCACATGCCGTACTGGGCGGCTTCGTCGCGCCGCACTATCGCGGTTTAGCAGCCGAAGGAGACCCCGCGGCTGAGCGCCACCCAGCACAGGGCAGCCCAGCCTATCCCCAACGCCCAGCCGGCCGCCACATCCGTCGGCCAATGCACGCCGAGATACACGCGGCTGACGCCGATGACGGCAACCAGGCAGGCAGCGGACCCCGCGGCCAAGAGCCTGAACCGCCGCTCGGGCCGTGCGTCGGCCAGCATCATGGACACGGCGAGGCCGGTCGCGGCTGAGACGGTGGCGTGTCCGCTCGGAAAGGATGTGGTGAATACGCGGGCAGCGTGCGGCACCAGCTCCGGCCGGGGTCTTTCAAAAACCAGCTTCGCGGCCGACTCGATGATGAGCGCGCCCCAGAACGTCGCGAGCAAGAGCAATGCCGCCGCCCGTCGGCGTGCAAGGGCCAGCAAGCCAGCCCCGGCGGCCGTCAGGGCGACCAGCACGCCGTTGCTGCCGAGCGCGGTGAAATCGCGCGCCGTTTCCTGTAGCCAGGCCGGGCCAAACGGGCGGGACGGGTCGGCTGGATCACGCAAGGCAAGCAGCGCCGCGGCGTCGAATCCGTGCGTCGCGCCGGAGGCGACCGCCAAGGCAATGACCAGGAAGATCGCGAACGCGATCACGGCGACGGCGCAGGCCAGCATCGCCTCCGAGCAGGAAACGGCGCGGCCCCACCCCGGAGCGAGCGTCATGGCCGCGTCCGGCGCGGCAGGGGCAGGCTGGCGGGCAATCGTCCGATTGCCGCTCCATACAAGCGCTCCACCGGGGGCGCCAGCCACATCCGCACCGGCCGCAGCGCCAGTCGCGCAGCAGTTCCGGCAGCGAAGCCGACCGGGACCGAGGCCAGGACATCGACGGGAAAATGCACGCCCAGGTAGACCCGCGCCCACCCGGCGGCGATCCCGGCGACACACGCCGCGAGGCCCCAGAACCAGGACGCGCCGGTCAGGATCAAGCCAAGCCCCAGGCTCCAGGCCAGGGTGGCGTGATCGCTCGGGAACCCGTTGTCGGCGACGTGGGCGAGCCACGTGCGGCCCACCCCGGCCATGAACGGGCGCGGCTCGTACCAAGCAAAGCCAAGCAGCACGTTCAACGCTTGCCCAAGGAACAGCCCGGCGGCGACGGCGAGCAAGGTCGGGCGCCGGTCCGCACGCCCCCATATCCAAAGACAGGCCAGCAGCACGGGCGCCAGCAGCACGGGGCCGGATGCCAGGGTTTCGGCGGCGAACAGGGCGGCCGGGCCAGGTTGGGCAGCCGCGTTCAACAGCAAGAATAAATGGGTGTTCCATGGCATCGCGACGGGTCTCCGCCGCATGTCGGGCGCGTGCGGCGGGCCTGGCAGTAATCCGGACGGAACGATCCGTCACCGGCTTACCGCGAACATTGCCGATCCGTATAGCCGGCTCAATCGGGCCTCAACCTTGGCCTCGGGCTCCAGGCCCGTTCTGCCATCGAGCGGACGCCGGACATTGGGGTTTCCCAATGCTGAAGCCAAGGCAACGCAATGTGACTCGTAGCAGAGTGCTTTCCGCAAACATCAAAGCGGAGCCAACGTCCATGCCCCTCAGTCATCCGGCAGCCCCGGTGCGGCGCTCGGCGCCACTGCCCGCCCAAGCGATGCTGAACAAAGTTCCGGAAGCCACGTTGGTCTTCTGGATCATCAAGATCATGGCGACCACCGTGGGCGAGACCTTTGCCGATTTCCTCAACGTCAAGCTGAACTTCGGCCTGGGCGGGACCTCGGTTGTCATGGCCGCGCTGCTGGCAGCCGCCCTTGCCGCCCAGCTCCGCGCCCGGCGCTACGTTCCCTCCCTTTACTGGCTGGCAGTGGTGTTCATCAGCGTGGTCGGCACGCTCATCACGGACAACCTGACCGACAATCTCGGCGTCAGCCTGTTCATCAGCACCGGCGTGTTTGCCGCCGCCTTGGCCGCCACGTTCGCCGCTTGGCATGCAAGCGAGCGGACGCTCTCGATCCACTCGATCACCACGACGACGCGCGAGCTGTTCTACTGGGCGGCCATCCTGTTCACCTTCGCCCTCGGCACCGCGGCGGGCGACCTTGCGGGCGAGCAGCTTGCTCTCGGCTATGGCGTATCGGCAATGCTGTTCGGGGCCATGATCGCGGCCGTCACGCTCGGCTATTACGCGTTCGGGCTCAACGCCGTGCTGGCGTTCTGGCTCGCCTACATCCTGACCCGGCCGCTCGGCGCGTCCCTGGGCGACCTGCTGTCGCAGCCGTTGGCCAATGGCGGCCTGGGCCTCGGCACGACGGGGACGAGCGCCTTGTTCCTCGTCGTCATCGTGGCCCTGGTGGCCTATCTGAGCATTGGGCGCAACAAACAGGCGGCGACGCCGGCTCCGGGACCAGTCGCCGGGTGAAACGGCGCGGCAGGTTGGCAAGCCGTATAGTGCCGTCCAAAGCCCGCCAACCTGCCCGTGCCTATTGTCCGTTGCAGCGGACGGCACCTCGCCGCCGCGGACTGAACGCCAAAGGATATAAAGACATGAACGCCAAGTATGCCGCACCACTCGCACTCGTCGCCCTTATCGGCCTCGGCGTCACCGCCGAGATCGCCTATGCAAGCGAAAGCAGCGAGCGCCGGAACGATGTCGCAACGCTTGCCAACGCCCAAGTAACGCTGCAGCAGGCGGTCACGACGGCGGAGCAGCAAGCCGGCGGGCGCGCCGCCAGCGCCGACCTGCGGCAGGAGAAAGGCGTCGCGAATTTCGAGGTCGAGATTGTCGGCCAGCAAGGCGTCAAGACCGTTCTGGTGAACGCCCAGACCGGCAAAGTCACGGCGACCTATGCCGGCGAGCACGACAACGACTGAACATGGATCGAGCCGCGGCCGCCGTCGGTCGCGGCTTGTCTCCCTTGCCGAATGATCCCTCCATGAATGTCCGTTCCATCTCCGGCTTCCGTCTTCCAGGCAGCCGCGCGCCTGTCTTGCCGTATGTCTCGTCCGCACTGGACGTGGGCGAAGTCGCCGGCCTGCCGCTCCGGCGACGGCAGGGATGGGAGACGCCGGCATGAGGGTGCTGGTGATCGAGGACGACGCCGAAACCGCCGCCTATGTCGCCCGCGGCCTGCGCGAGCACGGCCACGTGGCGGATCACGCGCCGGACGGGCGGGACGGCCTGCTGATGGCCGGCGGCGGCGAGTACGACGTGCTGATCGTCGACCGCATGTTGCCCGGCATCGACGGCCTCGGCCTGGTCCGCACCCTGCGCGGCGCGGGCGTCAAGTCGCCGGTGCTGTTCCTGACCGCGCTGCGCGGCGTGGGCGACCGGGTGCAAGGCCTGGAAGCGGGCGGCGACGACTACCTGGTCAAGCCGTTCGCCTTTGCCGAGCTGCTGGCCCGGCTCAACGCGCTCGCCCGCCGCCCGCCTCTCTCCGACGTTCCCACCACGCTGGCCGCAGCCGACCTCGAGCTCGACCTGCTGCGCCGCACCGCCACCCGCGGCGGCGAGCGCATCGAGCTGCAGCCGCGCGAGTTCCGCCTGCTGGAGTTCCTGCTGCGTCACGCGGGCAAGGTCGTGACGCGGACCATGCTGCTGGAAGGCGTGTGGGATTTCTACTTCGACCCCAGAACCAACATCGTCGAGACGCACATCAGCCGGCTGCGTGGCAAGCTCTCCCGCGGCGGGCGCGATCCTGAGCTGATCCATACCGTCCGCGGCTCCGGCTACGTGCTGCGTGCGCCAGGCGGTTAGGCTTCTGCGCACGGCGAGCTTCCGGCTCGCCGCGCTCTACCTCGCGGTGTTCGCTGTCTCGGCGCTCGTGCTGGGCGCCGCGGTGTTCCTCGCCGCGCGCTCGGAGCTCGAGAAGCAGATGCAGGCGCGGATCGAGACGGAGACGGCGTTCCTGCAGGACGAGTTCCGCGCCGGCGGCCTGGACCGCTTGCGCGCCCTCGTCCGCGCCCGAGACCGGGGCGTGGGCGCGCTCGAGTACCTGGTGCAAGGACCGGACGGCGCCCGCCTGGCGGGCGACATGCCGCCCGAGCGCACGGTGCGGCCGGGCTGGAGCACCCGCGACGTGTCCGAGCCTGGCGACGAGGACGACGTTCCGGAGCGGGTGCGCGCCTTGACGGCCGATCTGGGCGGCGGAGCGCTGCTCCAGGTCGGCGACGACCTCGGGCGCATTCACGAGGTGGAGGAGGCGGTCGCCGCCGCACTGTCCTGGGCGGTCGGCCTTGCCGCCCTGCTCGGCATCGGCGGCGGCGCGCTGCTCAGCCGGGCGTTCCTGAACCGGGTGGACGCCATCTCGCGCACCGCGGAGGCGATCATTGGCGGAGACTTGTCCCGCCGCATCCCGGTCCGCGGCACCGGCGACGACATGGACCGCCTGGCCGGCACGCTCAATCGTATGCTGGACCGCATCGGCGCCCTGATGGACAGCCTGCGCCAGGTCAGCGCCGACGTGGCGCACGACCTGCGCACGCCGCTGTCGCGCCTGTATCAACGCCTGGAAGGCGCACGGGCGCACGCGCGGTCGGTATCGGAGTACGAGGCGGCGGTCGAGGGCGCGGTGCGCGAGGCGGAAGGGCTGCTCGACACGTTCTCCGCCTTGTTGCGGATCGCGCAGGTGGAGGGCGCCTCGCCGCGCGCCGGGTTCCGCGACGTGGATTTGAGCGCCGTCGCCGAGTCCGTCGCCGACGCCTATCTGCTCGACGCCGAGGACGCGGGCCACACGTTCGCTGCCGAAATCGAGCCGGGCATCGTCGTCCGCGGCGACCAGGAGCTGCTGACGCAGGCCGTCGCCAACTTGGTGGAAAACGCGCTGCGGCATACGCCGCCGGGCACAAGGATCGGCGTGCGCCTGGCCCGCGGCCAGGATGGCGTCGCGTGCCTGACCGTCGACGACGATGGCCCCGGCGTGGAGGCGCAGGACCTACCGCGCCTCGCGGATCGCTTCTACCGCGGCGAGCGCAGCCGCACGACGCCGGGCAACGGCCTGGGCCTCAGCCTCGTTGCCGCAGTCGCGGAGCTGCACGGAGCGGCGCTGCGCCTGCAGGACGCCGGGCCTGGGCTGCGGGTCAGCTTCGCGATCGACGCCCGCGCCTGAGGACAAATGGATGCAGCAAGCCTTTCTTTTTCTTCTTACAATCGTCTCCGGCGGCCTGAACCCGGTCCAGTCGGGCCTGACGGCAGGGCTGGTCAAGGCGCTCGGGCGGCCGTTCCTGGTGGCTGTCATCAGCCTTGGCTTGAGCTTCGCCTGCGCGTTGTTGGCCGCTTGGGTGACGGGACAGCTCAGGCTGACGGCGGACAAGGCGGCGGGCGTGCCTTGGTGGGGCTGGTTCGCCGGTTTCGCTGGGTTCGCGATCTTTATCGCCCGGCCCTACGCCGCTCCGGCGCTGGGCGCCGCGCTGTTCACCGGATTGACGGTTACAACATCGATCGTCTGCTCCGTCCTGCTTGACCACTACGGCCTGCTCGGCTTCCAGCAGCACACGGCTGGCGCCGGGCGTCTGGCCGGGGTCGCGCTGATGATCGTGGGCGTCGTCCTGGTGTCGCTGTTTTGATCCCGGTTTCATTCGGCAACGGCGTCAAACCGCCCGAGGCCGCAAGCAGGCGCTGCAACCTGCCTTCCTCGTGATGCCGCAATGCCGGATCACGCTTCCCGCCTTTGAGAAGGATTGACCATGAATAGCATGACTCGAAACCGGATTGCTGAGGACGTCGTCAGCAAAGTTCCCGCGGTCACGCTCGGCTTCTGGATCATCAAGATCTTCGCCACGACCTTGGGCGAAACCGGCGGCGACGCGGTGACGATGACCTTGGGCTGGGGATACCTCGCCGGCACAGCGTTCTTCGCCGTCATTCTCGTCGCCGCCATCGGCGCGCAGATCACCGCCAAGCGGTTCCACCCGTTCGTCTACTGGATCGCCATCGTCGCCACCACGACCGTCGGCACCACGATGGCCGACTTCTGCGACCGCTCGCTCGGCATCGGCTATCTCGGCGGCTCGACGCTGCTGTTCACCCTGCTGATGGCGACGCTGGGCGTCTGGTATTGGGCGCTCGGCTCGGTTTCGGTGGAAACGGTGACGACCCCCAAGGTCGAGATGTTCTACTGGGCGACGATCATGTTCTCGCAGACGCTCGGCACGGCGCTCGGCGACTGGATGGCCGACGACACTGGGCTCGGCTACGGCGGCGCCGCCCTGGTGTTCAGCGCTGGGCTGGCCGTCGTGGCCGGGCTGTATTTCTACACGCGAATCTCGCGGGTGCCGCTGTTCTGGGCGGCGTTCATCCTGACCCGCCCGCTCGGCGCCGCGGTCGGGGACTTCCTCGACAAGCCGCTCGCCGACGGCGGCCTCGCCTTGGGGCGCTTCGAGGCATCCGCCGTGCTCGTGGCGCTGATCGTCGGCTGCATCCTGTTCATCCCGCAACGGGCCGGACGGCATCCCGGCAAAGGCGGGGCGGCGGCTTAGCCAAGACTCGTCCATGCTGGACAGCATCGTCGCGCGGGCCATCTCCAGCCCGGCGATGATGCGCAGCCGGCCAGCAGGGCGGGAAACAGCGGTGTTCGCATCGGTCGTCTCATCCGGCGGCCCGCTTGACGGGTCATTGTATTTATAAGATCAGGCAAGCCAGCGATAACGAAGCCGGTTTCAACCGTCAACCGTGTGCGCCCCGCGAGAAAGGATCGTCCTGACCCAAAGCACCGCGCCCCGGCTCACCGCCCTGGCCCGCCCGTCCGGCGTTTTCGCGATGCTCGCCGTGGACCAGCGCGAGGGGCTGCGCGTCATGATGGCGCAGCACGTCGTAAGGCCCGGTGCCGGGCGCGGCGCTCGCCGAATTCAAGCTGCAAGCCATCCGCGCGCTCACGCCGTATGCCTCTGCCGTGCTGATTGGCCGGGAGCCTGCCTGGGATCAGGCCATCGCCGGAAACCTGGTCGCGCCGGATTGCCCCCGGCCTCGGCCCGGAAGCGGCATTGCGCTCGCTGGACCTGCCGGAAGCAGCCGCGTCCGGCGTCACCTTGGGCGCGTCGGGCAGCCTGTGGCTGATCGAGGGCGCGATCCGCCACGTTCCCACCGTCCCCGTGTCCGTGCGTGACACCACGGGATGCGGCGACGTGTTCCACGGTGTTTTCGCGCTGGGCGTCGCCGAAGGCATGACGCCGTTGCAGGCCGCCCGGTTCGCCTCCTCCGCTGCCGCGTTGAAGGCGCGGAACGGGGAGGGCTAGCAGGCAATGCCGGATGGGCAGGAGGCGAGGGCGGCCATGGCCGGCATCGACCCGCATGACCAGTAGCCGGAGCGGGCCGCCGGGCGTGCTCGACGGCATCCTGGTTTTGGCGCTGGAGCAAGCCGTGGCCGCGCCGTACTGTTCCTCGCGTCTGGCGGACAGCGGCGCGCGGGTCATCAAGGTCGAGCGCCCGGAAGGCGATTTCGCGCGGGGATACGACGCGGCGGTCCACGGGTCATCCAGCTATTTCGTGTGGCTGAACCGCGGCAAGCAGAGCCTGGCGGCGGACATCAAGCACCCGGACGACAACGCATTGCTGCACCGGATCCTGTCGCGGGCGGACGTGTTCATCCAGAACCTCGCGCCGGGCGCGGCCGAGCGCGCGGGCCTTGGTTCAGCCGCGTTGCGCGAGCGTTACCCGCGGCTCATTACGCTCGACATTTCCGGCTACGGCGCGGGGCACAGCTACGCCGACATGAAAGCCTATGACCTGCTGGTGCAGGCGGAGACCGGGTTGGCGGGCATCACCGGGCATCCGGCCGGGCCGGGCCGGGTGGGCGTGTCGGTCAGCGACATCGCCTGCGGCATGTCGGCCTATGCGGCGGTGCTGGAGGCATTGATCGGCCGCTCCGTCACCGGCTCGGGGCGCGCGCTGGCAGTAAGCCTGTTCGACGCGACCGCGGATTGGATGAACGTGCCGCTGCTCTATGCCGAAGGAACCGGACAAACGCCGGCCCGCCTGGGGCTGGCCCATCCCTCAATCTGCCCCTACGGCGCGTTCGGGACCGCGGACGGCAACCTGGTGCTGGTCTCGATCCAGAACGAGCGCGAGTGGGCCGCCTTCTGCGCCGGCATTCTGGAGGACCCCGGGATCGCAACGAGGCCCGGCTTCGACAGCAACAATGCGAGGGTGGCGAACCGGGCGGCGGTGGACGCGCTCGTCGCCAAGGCGCTGGCCAAGCTGGACCGGACCGAGGCGGCGGCCCGCCTTCGCGGCAGCCGCACCGCGTTCGGCTTCGTCAACAGCCTGGCGGACCTCGGCGCCCACCCGGCGCTGCGCCGGACCGATGTCGGCGTGGCCGGCGCGACGGCCTCGGTCGTGGCGCCGCCCGCCATCCACGACGGGGAGACGCCGAAACTCGGCCCGGTTCCGGCGATCGGCGAACACAGCGAGCGGATCCGGGCGGAGTTCGCCGCATCCGGTGTCATCTAGGCGGAGAAAGGGACCGATATGGCTGATTTCGAAGGCGCGCCCAACGACCGCTATCGCGAGATCCGCGAGGAAGTCGCCAAGCTCTGCGCCGGCTTCCCCGGCGAATACTGGCGCAAGCTCGACGAAACGCGGTCCTACCCAACCGAGTTCGTCCAGGCGCTGACCGAGAGCGGCTATCTGGCCGCCTTGATCCCCGAGGAGTACGGCGGCGCCGGCCTGCCGCTTTCGGGCGGGGCTGCGATCCTGGAAGAGGTGCAGCGCCAGGGCTGCAACGGCGGCGCCTGCCACGCGCAGATGTATACGATGGGCACGATCCTGCGGCACGGCAGCGCGGCGCAGAAGGCGGAATACCTGCCCAAGATCGCGGCCGGGGAATTGCGCCTGCAGGCGTTCGGCGTAACCGAGCCGGCCAGCGGCACCGACACGACCACCCTGCGCACCACCGCCCGGCGCGAGGGCAACGACCGCTACGTCGTCAATGGCCAGAAGATCTGGACCAGCCGGGCCGAGCACTCCGACCTGATGCTGCTGCTGGCCCGCACCACGCCGCGCGACCAGGTCGCCAAGCGGACGGAGGGCCTCAGCACGTTCATCGTCGACATGCGGACTGTCACGGGCCTGACCATCCGCCCGATCCGCACCATGATGAACCACAATTCCTGCGAGGTGTTCTTCGACGACATGGAAATCCCGGCGGACAGCCTGCTCGGCGAGGAAGGGCAGGGGTTCCGCTACATCCTGTCGGGGATGAACGCCGAGCGGATCCTGATCGCGGCGGAATGCATCGGCGACGCGAAATGGTTCGCCGACCGCTCGGTGGCGTATGCGAAGGAGCGGGTGGTGTTCGGCCAGCCGATCGGCAAGAACCAGGGCATCCAGTTCCCGATCGCGCGCGCCTACGCCAACATGCGCGCGGCCGAGTTGATGGTCCACGAAGCGCTGCGGCTGTATGAGGCCGGAGAGAACCCGGGGGCGGAGGCGAACATGGCGAAGATGCTGGCCGCCGACGCGTCGTTCGAGGCGGCCAACGTCTGCATCCAGACGCACGGCGGGTTCGGCTTCGCGGAGGAATACGACATCGAGCGGAAGTTCCGCGAAACGCGGCTTTATCAAGTGGCGCCGATCTCGACCAACCTCGTGTTGTCGTTCCTGGCCGAGCGGAACCTGGGGCTGCCGCGCTCCTATTAGGCTGCCCCCGGCCTGGTTGGGACGGTCAAGCCGGAAATTTCACCCCCGATATCCGTTCGCATTCCGCCATCAGCCTATCCTGAAGCTGCTGGTCGCGTGCCCGCGGGTTCGGTTCCTGCTCGCGCTTGTCATAAAAGAACTCGGCCGAGACGCGGGCGGCGGGCGCGCTGCTCGTGGCCAGCCAGGCGAGGCAATCGGCGGCGTCCGCCAGGCTTCCGGTCGCCGATGAACCGCCCATCTCCGTCGGCACCCAGCCGGGCGACATGGCGTTGGAGAAAACGCCGGGCCAGCGGCGGGCAGCGGCGAAGGCCAGCAACACGTCTTGCAGCTTCGACTCGGCATAGGCGCTGCCGCCGCTCCACGGACGTGTGGCATAGGTCAGGTCGTCGAGGTCGAGCGTCGCCCGGCGATGCACGTCCGAACTGACGTAGACAAGGCGCTTCGGCTTACCGATCAGCGCCGTCAGCATATACGGCGCCAGCGTGTTCACGGCGAAGATCGGCGGCAGCCCGTCCACCGTCTTCTCCGCTTTCGTGACGGAGCCGATGCCGACATTGTGGATCACCGCGTCGCACGGCCCGATCTCGTTGACCTGCTCGGCAAGCGCGCGGGTCTGCGCCATGTCCGACACGTCGCCAGTCACGGCGGCTTCCGCGCCCGGCGCGGCGGCCATCGCGTCGTCGGCCCGCTGCCGGTTCCGCCCGTGCACGATGACGCGGTGCCCCGTTGCGATGAGGCGTTGGGCGGCGGCGAGGCCAAGCCCTCCCGACGATCCGGTGACGAACACACGTTGCGGCGCTCCTGGCGAAGGCCGGACACCCGCTTGGCCCTGTGCGGATGCGCAGCCCGGGCCTGTCGCTGTAGCCAAAGCGCCGGCTGCAAGAGTGAGGATCACGTCGCGGCGGCCGTGCTGGCCTGCTTTCGTTGCCATTGTCAGGGTTTCCCTTCTGATCGCCCGTTACGTGGCAGGGTTACTTGGACAAACCGAGCTTCTGCCCCCATTCCGCAACGGAGTAGGCGCCGGTCCCGAGCGGGCGTCCTGGTCCGAACTCCCCGGCCCGGCTGAGCGGCACGACGACCGGCGTGAACCCGGCTTGCCGCACCAGATCCGAACCTACTTTGATCGCCTCCGGATCGTCGCTGGCCAGCGGAATGCCAACCTCTTTGGCGCCGGGCTCGCCGGATTTCGCCGCCACGGTTCGCATCCCGATGGCGTTGAACGCCCGTAGGTAGTGCGTGCCGGGGAGCAGCGACGTGGCATACTCGCCGATGCCTTCCTTGATTGCCTGTTCGGCTGCCGAGCCATCCCGCTGCGGCATGGCATTCGAGGCATCAAGCACCACCTTGCCACGCAGCGCCGCGCCGTTCGCCTTGGCGATGGCCGGAAACGCCGAGTACGGCACGGCGATCAGCACCACGTCGCCGAAAGCCGCCGCTTCCGCCGGCGTCCCGGTTTTGGCACGCGGCCCGGCCTTGGCCGCGAGATCCTTCAGGTCCTCAGGATGTCGGGAGGAGAACATCACCTCGTCGCCGGCCTTCGCCCACAAGGTTCCAAGCGTCCCGCCGACATTGCCAGAGCCGATGATCCCGATCTTGTAATGTCCGCGGGCAGGCGTCTGGGCGTTCGCCGCCGTGGCGAGCGGCAAGGCCATGATGGCTGCGGCGGCGAAGAGTGCTTGACGGCGGGTCATGTCTACTCCTTTGCATGTCGGCGAACGGTTGTCAGGCACGCTCCGTCCATCTTTTCGAGCCGGCCCTCCTGCATGAAGGCACAAAATCTGTCCCGGCGCATGTCCTGTTGTTGGTCTCGACGGGTGCGGCTGGCCATCGTGCCTTTGCCCGGCGAGGCGAACCCGCAAGCAGGCTTGCAACATCCTGTTTAAGGTGTCTCGGCCGGAGCGGATGCCGGCTGGTTGTCCTGCTCCGGCGTCAGCGCGTCGCGATGAGAAACGATGAGCGCCGTCGCGCGCTCGATGGAGCGGACAACGGTCTGTCCGGCGCGCTGAACCGCCGGGTCTTGGTGGTTGACCAGCCTGTCCGACACCATCAGCGCCGGCGAAAGCACGCCGCGCAGATCGTGGCGCAGCGCGGCGGTATGGGCGCGGTACGTGTCAAGCCTGTTATCCGTCTCGTTGGCGGGAACAACCGGCTTCTGCAACCGCAGCGCCGCGTACTCGACGAAGCCGGCCGCGACGGCGGCCAATAGGCCGGATGCGATGAACGGCACGCCGGCCCCGGTCATGGCCAGGGTAAGTCCGATCGAGCCGAGCGCCAGCACGCCGGCGAGGACGGCCAGGCGCCCGGGTCCACGCAGAAGATGTTCAAGACCGTCCATCGTAGAGTTGAACAAGCAAAACCCGTTTCGGTTGCAACCCGCTCGCTTCGATTGACTGCAACAGACCGGGACGCCTATAAGCCCGGCTTGTATCGGGCCTTGGCCGCCCGCGCGGCCTGCTTGTTGCCCGAGCAGCCCCGCCGCCTTTGAAACCGGAGACAAGACGTTGAAGCGCACTTATCAACCCTCCAAGCTGGTCCGCAAGCGCCGGCACGGCTTTCGCGCCCGCATGGCCACCGTAGGGGGACGCAAGGTGCTTGCGAGCCGCCGGGCCAAGGGCCGCAAGCGCCTGTCGGCGTAAAAGCCGTGGCGCCGCCATCGAAGGCGCCGGAACCTGCCATGCGCGCGCCGTCCCACAAGAACCGGCTGAAACGCCGGGCCGAATTTCTGCGCGTGGCCAGCAAGGGACGGAAGACGCCGGCGCCCGGTTTGGTGCTCCAGGCGCTCATTCGCAATGACGCAGCGCCCGCGCGCTTCGGATTCACGGTGACGAAAAAGGTCGGCAACGCCGTGGTTCGCAACCGCACCAAGCGCCGCCTGCGCGCGGCCGCGCGCGCGGTGCTGGCGGAGACCCCGGCGAAGGGAGTCGATCTGGTGCTGATCGGGCGTCAGGAAACGCGGAAACGACGGTTCGCCTTGCTTGTCGAGGACGTGCGGCGCGCGATGACGAAGCTCGGCGTGGGCTGATGCGGGCCGTCTCCGAATGCCTGGTGCTGCTGATCCGGGCTTACCAATGGACGATCCGGCCATTCATCGGCGCGAATTGCCGCTTTGAGCCGAGTTGCAGCCATTACGCGGTTGAGGCTCTCCGCACCCATGGCCCGGCACGCGGCGCGCTGCTTTCGGCCGGGCGCGTCCTGCGCTGCAATCCGTGGCATCCGGGTGGCGACGACCCCGTGCCGCCCTGCCGCTGTCACCAAGCGGGCGACACCGCCCGTCCCAATTCCAAGGCAATGATCTCCTGATGGACCAGAAGCGCCTCTTCATCGCCATCGCCATTTCGATCGCGATCCTGCTCGGCTTCCAGCTTATTCTGCCGAAGCCGCAGCGCCCGGCGCAGCAGCAGGCCGTCGTCACGACGAAGACCACGCCGAGCGGCCAGGCGCCCGCGCCGGCGAACAACCCGGCTTTCCCCGGCACACAGCCGACCAACGACATCAAGCCGCCAGCGGACCAGCGCAACGTCCCCCGCCTGCCGATCGAAGGCCAGCGGGTAAAGGGCAGCATCAACCTGGCCGGCGCCCGCCTCGATGACCTCGTGCTGCGGGACTACCACGTCGAGGTCTCGCCGGAGAGCAACTTGGTGCGCCTGCTGGAACCCCGGGCCGATCCGCAGCCCTATTACGCCCAGTTCGGCTGGACCGCGGATGGCGGCGTGCCCGTGCCCGGCCCGGACACGGTCTGGACGGCCTCGGCCAAGGAACTCACCAATGCCGCGCCAGTCACGCTGTCGTGGAACAACGGCGCCGGGCAGGTGTTCGAGATCGTGCTGTCGGTCGACGACAACTACATGTTCAGCGCCGAGCAGATCGTGCGCAACAATGGGGCGGCACCGGTCACGGTCTATCCCTGGAGCCGCATCCGCCGCGACTACACGCCCCAGACGGCCGGCTACTACATCCTGCACGAGGGTATGCTCGGCGTGCTGGGCGGCACCTTGCACGAGCAGACATACGACACGGCCAAGAAAGATGCCGCCAAGAACGGCGGCGGCCCGTCGCTGGAAATGCCGACAACGGGCGGCTGGGCCGGGATCACCGACAAGTATTGGCTGACCGCCATGATCCCGGATCAGAAGACCCCGGTGCAGGCGGCCTTCCGCCACGTGACGGACAACGGCGCGGACCGGTATCAAGTCGATCTGGTGCCGACGGACGCCGAAACCGTGGCTGCCGGCGCAACCGCCAGCAACACGACGCACCTGTTCGCAGGCGCCAAGGAAGTCAACCTGCTGGACCGCTACGAGAATGCCTACAGCATCCCGAACTTCGACAAGGCGGTCGATTTCGGCTGGTTCTACTTCCTGACCAAGCCGATCTTCTACGCGCTCGATTGGCTGTATCACCTGCTCGGCAATTTCGGCGTCGCCATCCTGGTGTTCACCGTCTTCGTCAAGCTGCTGTTCTTCCCGCTCGCCAGCCGCTCCTACCGCTCGATGAGCAAAATGAAGCTGCTCGGGCCGCAGATCACCGAGATCCGCGAGCGGCTCAAGGAAGAGCCGCAGAAGATGCAGTCCGAGATCATGGGGGTGTATAAGAAATCAGGCGTGAACCCGGTCAGCGGCTGCCTGCCCATGGTGCTACAAATCCCGGTGTTCTTCTCGCTTTATAAAGTGATCTTCATCACCATCGAGATGCGCCACGCGCCGTTCTTCGGCTGGATTCACGACCTTTCGGCGGTCGACCCGACCAACGTGTTCAACCTGTTCGGCCTCATCCCGTGGGACCCCGGGCAATACTCGCACCTGCTGCACTTGGGCATCTGGCCACTTATCATGGGCGTGACGATGTTCTTCCAGCAGAAGTTGAATCCGCCGCCGCCGGACCCGGTGCAGGCCCGCATCTTCCAGTTCATGCCGATCATCTTCACCTTCATGCTGGCCAGCTTCCCGGCTGGACTGGTGATCTATTGGAGTTGGAACAACACCCTGACGATCCTGCAGCAATGGACGATCATGCGCCGTACGGCGGCAGCGGCGCCTCAGCCGGTGCGGACCTGACACGCCCGGCGACACCCACCAACCCATGCAGGCCGCGGCCAATATGACCGTTCACACCATGCCGGACCAGGCCGCGGAGGCCGAGGCGGGGCGGCTGCTGTTCGCGGCCGAATGCCGCTTCTTCCACGCGGCCCAACGGCTTGACCAGCTTCCGCCCCCCGGCTTGCCGGAGACAGCGTTCGCCGGGCGCTCCAACGTCGGCAAGAGCAGCCTGATCAACGCGCTGACGGGCCATAAGGCCTTGGCGCGCGCGTCGAATACGCCGGGCCGGACGCGGCAGCTCAACTTCTTCGACCTCGGCGGGCGCCTCTGCCTCGTGGACATGCCGGGCTACGGCTACGCACAGGCGGCGAAGGACGTGAAGGAGGACTGGCAGGGGCTGATGTTCAGCTATCTCCGCGGACGCCCCACCTTGCGCCGGGTGGTGCTATTGCTCGACAGCCGCATCGAGTTGAAGGCCTCGGATATGGCCGCCATGGATCTGCTGGACGACGCGGCCGTGACCTACCAGCTGGTGCTCACCAAAACCGACGCGGTCAAGCCCGGCGCGCTGGCCCGCAAGCAGGCCGAGGCCGAGGCCGCCGCCACCAAGCACCCCGCCGCCTTCCCGCACGTCATCACCAGCAGCGCCGAAACCGGGGCCGGGGTGGAGGCGCTTCGGGCAGCCTTGGCGACGCTCGCCGCTTGACCGTCCGCCGCCGCGCCCGTTACCCAGCCGCATCACCGCGGAAAGCGAGCGCATGACCCTAGACCCCGACCACCAGTCCCGCGCGGAAGAGCAGGCCGACATCCTGGTCCAGGCGCTCCCGTTCCTGCGCCGCTACGCCGGGGTGACAATCGTGGTCAAGTACGGCGGCCACGCGATGGGCGACGAGCACCTGGCCGACCAGTTCGGCCGCGACATCGCGCTGTTGAAGCAGGTCGGCGTCAACCCGGTGGTGGTCCACGGCGGCGGGCCGCAGATCAACGCCATGATGCAGCGCCTCGCCATCCAATCGAGCTTCGTCGACGGCCTGCGCGTGACCGACGCGGCCATGGTCGAGGTGGTCGAGATGGTCCTGGCCGGCACGGTGAACAAGCACGTCGCCGGGCTGATCAACCGCGCCGGGGCGCTGGCCGTCGGCATCTGCGGCAAGGACGGCGGCCTGATCCGCGCCCGCAAGCTGCAACGCACGGTGCAGGACCCGGACAGCCACATCGAGCGCGCGCTCGACCTCGGCTTCGTCGGCGAGCCGGAGCATGTGGACGTGCGGGTGATCCATGCGCTGACGGGCGCGGGGCTGATTCCGGTGATCGCGCCGGTGGGCGTGGACGAGGGCGGGCAGACCTACAACATCAACGCCGACACCGTGGCCGGCGCAGTGGCCGGGGCGCTGGGCGCGAGGCGCCTGCTCATGCTGACCGACGTGCCCGGCGTGCTGGACAACGACCGCCGCCTGATCCCCGAGATGACCATCGCCGACGTGGAGCAAGGGATCGCGTCCGGCATGATTTCGGGCGGCATGATCCCGAAAGTGCAAACCTGCGTCGAGGCGGTGCGTCAGGGCGTGCGCGGCGCGGTGATCCTGGACGGGCGGATGCCTCATGCCGTGCTGCTGGAGATGTTCCGCGAGGGCGGGGTGGGGACGCTGGTGCTGAGGTAAAGCACACGGGCAATTGCGAGCGCCGTCCTCGTCGCTGGCGCGTTGCGTAGGCAAAGGAGACACCGCATGGCCCATCCGCACGATCCCTCTTGCCCGCACTGCGCCAGCCGGGGCCGCGCCATCGGCACGGGCGTCGCCGCCGGAATGGCCGCGGCGTTCGGCCTGCTGCTGGGCCGGAAGGCGGCAACCGTTGCGAGCCTCGGCAAGGGGCACTCGTTAAAGCACCGGGCGCTCAACGTCGCGGCCGGGACGATGCAGCGCAAATACCCGCTGGAAGCGATGAGCACGTTCCTCAACGGCTTCCACTTCTACGCCGACGACATGGGCCGGCAGGTCGAGGCCTGCCACTTCTGCGTCCATCTCCAGCCCGACCTGCACCAATGTGTCATCTTCGACTCCAACCGGCCCGACGCCCGGCTGATCGGCATCGAGTACATCATCAGCGAGGACCGCTTCCGCAGGTTGCCGGAAGACGAGAAGCGGCTTTGGCACAGCCACCATTACGAGGTGAAGTCCGGCGAGCTGGTTGCGCCCGGCATCCCGGAGCTTGCGGAGCGGACCTACTTCAAAGACCTGGTCAGCACCTACGGCAAGACGTTCCACACCTGGCAAGTGGACAAGCACGACTTCCCCTACGGCATCCCGCAACTGATGATGGGCTTCACCGAGGACGGGCAGATCGACGCGGCGATGAACCAGGACCGGGACCGCCGCTATGGCCTCTCGACCGAGCGCCGTCGCCGCAAGCGGTCCGAAATCCCGATGCCGACGGTGGCGCCGGGCGCAAACTCGTGGGAGAGCGGACGAACGGTGCAGACCCGGCTGGAGGAGATGGACCTCAAGCGTTGAAGCAGGCGCGGCCCGGCGTTCACCTGGCCAGTCGAAGCAAGCTGGCGATGGCGGCGACGCCAGCCAGGGCGGAGCCGATCAGCAAATCGGCAGTCTCCGGCCCGTGCGGCGCGAGGCGGAACACCAGCGCCGCAACGGTGGCCCCAGCGGTCAGCCCGGTCAGCCGCGCGGTCGCGAGCATCCCGCCCGCAGCGCCGGACCGCTTCCGAGGCGCCGTGGTCAGCATCACGCGGTTGTTCGGCGCCTGAAAAAAGCCGAAGCCGAGGCCGCATAGGCCGATGCGCCAGCTGATGTCCACGGTGGAGGCGTCGGCCGGCAGGAGGGCCAACAGCAGCAGCCCGGCCGCCAGCAGCGCCATGCCGATGGCGCCGAGTATGGCCGGCGAAACCCGGTCGGACAGCCGACCGGCCAATGGCGCCACCAAGCCGACGGCAACCGGCCAGGGCGTCATCAGCAGGCCTGTCTCCACCTGGCTCCGGTGCAGCACGGTCTCGAAATAGAAAGGCAGGGCTATGAACGCGAGGATGTAGGCGGAGAACGCCCCGACCGATGCGACAACGGACAAGGCGAAAACCCGGATTCGCAGCAGGTCAACCGGGATCAGCGGCAGCGCCGACCGTTTCTCCCGCCGCAGCAGCGCCACGCCCGCCAGGACCGCCGCCGCGATCTCAAGCGACGCGACGACGCCTTGGCCTTCCCCATGGCTGAACGCGTCCGTGCCGATGAAGAACAGGCCGAACATCAGCGCGTTCAAGACGGCGCTGCTCCAATCGAACCGCCGCCCCGAGCGGTCGGAGTGCGGCAGCGCCCGCATCGCCAGCAGCACGTTGAACACGCCGACCGGCACGTTGACCGCGAACAGCCATTCCCAAGTGGCCACCGACAGAATGGCCGACGCGACGCTGGGACCGAGCGCCGCCGCGGCGGACACGACCAACGCATTCAGCCCCACGCCGCGTCCGAGCGAGGCATGGGGGTAGGTGAACCGCACCAACGCCCCGTTCACGCTCATCACCCCCGCCGCGCCGAAGCCTTGCAGCACCCGCGAGGCGATCAGCGCCGGAAGGCTGTGCGACAAGGCGCAGGCAAGCGACCCCACGGTGAACACGGTCAGCCCGGCCTGGTAAACCCGCCGGTAGCCGACCCGCTCGCCCAATGAGGCCAGCGGCAGCAGGCTGACGACGATCGCCAACTGGTAGGCATTGACGATCCAGACCGCCTCGGCCGGCGTCGCGTTTAGCTCGCGGGCGATGGTCGGCAGGGCGATGTTGGCCACGGCGGAGTCCAGCACCGACATGGCGATGCCGATCCCGATGGCCAGCATGGACCAGTAGCGTTGCGGCGTCGGCAATCCGTCCGGATGGACGATGGCCCGGCCAGCCGGCTGCGATCGTTGAGTGTTCGAGATAGGCCTGGTCCGTATAGCGGAAAAGCTCAGGGAACCGCGCAGTCCCCTATGCCGAGCGCCTTGAAACCTAGTGGTCTGATGCTAACCGGCGCTTCAGCGTGCCAGCTGAATCAGCCCACCAAATAAGGCTAGTGCTTCGACTCATGCTGTATCTCCTGAATGTGTCGAAGCACTAGATCGTCAGTCCTGCCCTGGCAACGGCCCGGCGCCGTCCGGATGCAGCCGCACCCTGGCCATCGTATGGGCGTCGACGTAGCGGCCATCCCGGAACGCGTAGCCCTGGTGCGTGCCCTCGATAACGAAGCCGAACCGGCGGTAGAGCGCGAGCGCCGGGGCATTGTCGGTCCAAACGGTCAGCTCCAGGCGGCGAAGGTCCATCCACCTCTCGGCCGTGTCCACCAGGGCTTGCAGCAAGTGGCGGCCGATGCCGCGGCCGGTCCAGGCGTCGCTGACCCCCATCCCGATCCGCCCGACATGCGCCCTCCGCCCGATCATCCGTTCCAATCCGGCGTTGCCGACGATCTTCCCATCGGCCAAAGCGACCAGGCCCAGCGAGTCTGCCCCGGCGTGCCCGATCCGCTGCCTGACCTGCTCGGGCGTTTGATAGGGCAGGCGCATCGTCCCCCAACGATAGCCCGGCAGATTGATCAGTTCGGCGACCGCCTCCGCATCCGTTAGGCTGACCGCCCGGATGGTCACCACCGGTTGACGCCGCGTCAAGCTAAGCGATCTCCTGGATCAGCTTGCGCCGCACCGCCTGGCCGAACGCATCGAAATTCTCCGCCACGATCACGAAATGCCCCGGCCCGCCCACGACCGAGTTCGTGTAATAGGGCACCAGCTCGGAACCGGAGGACATGCCGTATCGCGGCCGGTCGTTGACGATCGGCAAGCCGTTGATCACCACGCCCGCCGCCACCAGCCGGTCCCGCTCCGGCTCCGCGTCCGGCCCGTTGTTGTTCACCCCGTCGCCCGAAACGTCGATCACCCGGCGCGTCCCCTCGAACGGCGCGTCCGCCAGCACGCGTCCGCTGAACCGCAGCGCGCCCGACAGGCTCGTCCAGGAGATGCTGTTCCAATCCTTCGCCGCCAGCGCGCGCGACCAGTCCGAGGCGTCCTTTGCCGTCGCGATCCGCGTCCAGGGCAGCAGGATCTGCTGCTGGTTATATCCCGCCCATTCGACATAGGCGACCGCGATGGCCCCGAGCGGCCCGCCGCTGATCGCGCCCAGCACCGCCGGGTCGGTGATCGCGGCGCGGTAGCCGTCGCGTTGCAGGATCGCGTCGCTCTCCACGATCGACCGGCTGACATCGATCGCCAGCACGAGCAGGAGATCGACCGGCTCCCTCGCCTGGACCGGCAAGGCCAGGGCGGCAGCGGAAGCCAGGAAGGAGCGTCGCCTCATTCACCCAGCGGAGCGCACTCCCCCGCCCGGATGCAAGCTAAACCCGCCTGACCACGTAGGTTTGTTCAAGCGCCGCCGTGATGGTCTCCGCATGGGCCGGGTCGCGCGCCTCGATCATCAGTTCGAGTTCGGCGGCCTGCACGCTCGGCGCATCGAACAGCCGCTGATGCACGACCTCGATGATGTTGCCGCCCGAAGCGCCGATCCGCCCGGCGATGTCGGCCAGCACGCCCGGCCGGTCCGGGATGTCCATGACAAGGCGGAGCAGCCGCCCGTCGCGCAGCAACCCGCGGAGCAGGACGTTGGCCAGTATCCGCCCATCGATGTTGCCGCCGCAAACCGGCATCCCCACCCGCTTGCCCGCGAACCGCCCGGGGTGGGCCAGCAAGGCCGCGACGCCCATCGCGCCCGCCCCCTCCGCAACCTGCTTCGCGCCCTCGGCCAGAAGGGCGATCGCGTCTTCCACGACGCGCTCTGGCACGACCAGCACCTCCTGCACGTGCTGGCGGATCACCGGCAAGCAGTGCGCGCCGATGTGGTGGACCGCGATCCCCTCCGCGATCGTCGGCCCGCCGGTCTCGACCGGCGTTCCGGCAAGCGTCTGCTGCAGCGAGGCGTAGGCTGCCACCTCCACGCCGATGATCTCGATCCCGGGACGGAGCGCCGCGGCTGCCACGGCGCATCCGGCGATCATGCCCCCGCCGCCGACCGGCACCAGCAGCGCGTCGAGGTCGGGCGCATCGGCCAGCAACTCGATCGCCAGCGTGCCCTGCCCGGCCATCACGGCGAAGTCGTCGTAGGGATGCACGAACACGAGCCCATGCTCGGCGGCGAGCGTGCGCGCGTGGGCCGCCGCCTCGGCCAGGCTGTCGCCGTGCAGCACGACCTTCCCGCCCCAAGCCCGCGTGCGCGTCACCTTGGTCGACGGCGTGAAGCGCGGCATGACGATGGTGCTGCCGATGCCCAGCAAGGCGGCATGGCGGGCGACGGCCTGGGCGTGGTTGCCCGCCGACATCGCCACCACCCCGGCCCGCCGTTCCGCCTCCGACAGCAGCGCCAGCCGGTTGGCCGCCCCGCGCTCCTTGAAGGAGCCGATCGCCTGCAAGTTCTCCAGCTTGAGGGTGACGTGCGCGCCCGTCGCCCGGCTTATGGCATCCGACGCGAGCGACGGCGTCCGGAGCACGCGCCCGGTGATCCGCCTCGCAGCCGCCTCCACGTCGGCGAAACCGAACAACTGCGCGTCAGGCCCCCCGACTAGCGCAATATCCCGCAAGGAGGCCACCGCCGGCAACGCGAGGCTATCCGTACTTGACCTCAAGGATCTCGTACGACCGGTCCCCTCCCGGCGCCGGCACCGAAACCGTGTCCCCGACCGCCTTGCCGATCAGCGCCTTGGCCAGCGGCGAGGACACGCTGAGCAGCGACTGCTTGATGTCCGCCTCGTGCACGCCGACGATCTGGTAGCTCGCCTCCTTGTCCGTCTCCTCGTCCACCAGGCGGACATGCGCCCCGAACTTGACATGGCTGCCCGACAGCGAGGCCGGGTCGATCACTTCCGCGCCGGAAACGATCTCCTCCAACTCGATCACCCGGCCCTCGATGAAGGATTGCCGCTCCCGCGCCGCGTGGTATTCAGCATTCTCGCTCAGGTCGCCATGGCTGCGGGCCTCGGCGATGGCGCGGATGATGGCCGGGCGCTCCACCGACTTCAGGTGGCGCAGTTCTTCTTCAAGCCGCTGCAAGCCGGGTGCGGTCATGGGAAACTTCTGCAAGGCGTGCCCCTTGTGCATGTGCGAATACGCGCGGGCGGCACTCCGGCCAAGACCGGAATGCCGCCGAGTTCAAAACGATCCGCGAAAATAGGACTGTAGCGGCGCGACTTCAAGCGTTCCGGCCTTCAGCGCCGCGATGGCATGAACCGCCGCGCGTGCGCCGGCGATGGTGGTGTAGTGCGGCACCCCGTGCGTCAACGCGCTGCGGCGGATGTCGAAGCTGTCCGCCACCGCTTGCAGGCCGCCGGCGGTGTTGATCACCATCTGCACTTCGCCCGACTGGATCGCGTCAACGCAGTGCGGGCGGCCTTCCAGCACCTTATTAACCTGCTGCACGGAAAGCCCGGCATCGCGGATGCGCGCCGCCGTGCCGCGGGTGGCCATGATGCCGAAGCCCATCTCCGTGAGCCGCCGTGCCATCGGCACCAGCCCGCTCTTGTCGCCGTCGCGCACCGAAAGGAACACCGTCCCGGCCTCGGGCAGCCTCACCCCGGCGCCGAGCTGGCTCTTGGCGAAGGCCCGCTCGAAGCTGGCGTCGATGCCCATCACCTCGCCGGTCGATTTCATCTCCGGGCCCAGGATCGTATCGACGCCAACGAAGCGGGCGAAGGGGAAGACGGCTTCCTTCACCGCGACATGCGGCGCGATAGCGTCGTCGTCGAGGCGGAACTCCGACAGTTTCGCCCCCGCCATCACCCGCGCGCCGATCTTGGCCACCGGCACGCCGGTCGCCTTGGCCACGAACGGCACGGTGCGGCTCGCGCGCGGGTTGACCTCCAGCACGAACGCCATGTCGTCCTTAATGGCGAATTGCACGTTCATCAAGCCGACGACACCCAGCGCCCGGGCCATTTCTCCGGTCTGCGCTTTGAGCTCCGTCACCGTCGCCGGGCTGAGCGAATAGGGCGGCAAGGAGCAGGCGCTGTCGCCGGAGTGGATGCCGGCTTCCTCGATATGCTCCATGACGCCCGCTACGTAAACGTCATGGCCGTCGCAGATGCAGTCCACGTCCACCTCGATCGCGTCGTTCAGGTAGCGGTCGATCAGCACCGGGCCGCCCGCGAGCGAGGCCTCGCCGGAGGTCTTCATATACCGCAGCAGCCCGCCCCGGTCGTAGACGATCTCCATCGCCCGCCCGCCCAGCACGTAGCTCGGACGCATAACCACCGGGAAGCCGACCCGCTCGGCGATCGCCTCCGCCTCCGCCGTCGAGCGCGCCGTGCCGTTCTCCGGCTGCCGTAGGCCGAGCTTTTGCAACAGCGCCTGAAAGCGCTCGCGGTCTTCCGCCGCGTCGATCGCGTCGGCGCTGGTGCCCAGGATCGGGATGCCGGCCGCCGACAACGCCTGGCTGAGCTTCAGCGGCGTCTGCCCGCCGTATTGCACGATGCAGCCCAGGACCTGCCCGCGCTCCTGCTCCTTGCGCACCAGGGCGATCACGTCCTCGGCCGTCAGCGGCTCGAAATATAGCCGGTCGGAGGTGTCGTAGTCGGTGCTGACCGTCTCCGGGTTGCAGTTCACCATGACCGTCTCGAACCCGGCGTCCCGCAACGCGTAGGCGGCGTGGACGCAGCAATAGTCGAACTCGATCCCCTGGCCGATCCGGTTCGGCCCGCCGCCGAGGATGACGACCTTGGTCCGTTCGGTCGGCTCGCTCTCGCAGGAGGGCGCGCCGAAGCCGCCCTCGTAAGTGGAATACATATACGGGGTGGCGGACGCGAACTCGGCCGCGCAGGTGTCGATGCGCTTATAGACCGGCAACACGCCGAGCCTCTGCCGCAGCGCCGCCACCTCCGTCTCGCGGCGTCCGGCGAGCGCTGCGAGACGATGGTCGGAGAACCCCATCGCCTTAAGCTGCCGCAATCCCGCCGCCTCGCTTGGCAAGCCGGACGCCGCGACCCGGCGCTCCGCCTCGACGACGCCCTCCAGCTCGCGCAGGAACCACGGATCGAACTTGCAGGCGTCGTGGATGTCCTCGACCGACAGTCCGGCCCGCAACGCCTGCGCCGCCATCAGTATCCGGTCCGGCCGCGGCGCGGACAAGGCGGCGCGGAACGCGTCGTGCCCGCCGTCGCCGGGCGGCTCCACCGGGTCGAGCCCGTAAAGCCCGGTTTCCATGCTGCGCAGGCCCTTCTGCAACGCCTCGGCGAAGCTGCGCCCGATCGCCATCGCCTCGCCGACCGACTTCATGCTGGTGGTGAGCAGGGCAGGGGTGCCGGGGAACTTCTCGAACGTGAAGCGCGGGATTTTCACCACGACGTAGTCGATGGTCGGCTCGAAACTGGCAGGCGTGGTTTGGGTGATGTCGTTGGCCAGCTCGTCCAACGTGTAGCCGACCGCCAGCTTGGCGGCGATCTTGGCGATCGGGAACCCGGTCGCCTTGCTGGCGAGCGCGGACGAGCGGCTGACGCGGGGGTTCATCTCGATCACCACCAGCCGTCCGTCCGCCGGGTTGACCGCGAACTGCACGTTCGACCCGCCCGTCTCGACGCCGATCTTGCGCAGGCAGGCGATGCTGGCGTCGCGCATCATCTGGTATTCTTTGTCCGTCAGCGTCAGCGCCGGCGCGACCGTCACGCTGTCGCCGGTATGCACCCCCATCGGGTCAATATTCTCGATCGAGCAGACGATGATGCAGTTGTCCGCCCGGTCGCGCACCACCTCCATCTCGTACTCCTTCCAGCCGAGCACGCTTTCCTCGATCAGCACCTCCGTGGTCGGGCTAGCCGCAAGCCCGGCGCCGACGATCTGCTCGAACTCCTGCTTGTTGTAGGCGATGCCGCCGCCGGTGCCGCCCATGGTGAAGCTGGGGCGGATCACCGTCGGCAACCCCACCTGCGCCAGCACCGTCCGCGCCTCCTCCAAGGAGTGCGCGATGCCGCTGCGGGGGCTCTCGATGCCGATCTCCGCCATGGCGTCGCGGAACTTGAGCCGGTCCTCGGCGCGGTCGATCACGTCCGCCTTTGCCCCGATCAGCTCGACGCCGAGGCGCTCCAGCGTCCCGCCCGCATCCAGCTTCATGGCCACGTTCAGCGCCGTTTGCCCGCCCATGGTCGGCAGCAGGGCGTCCGGCTTCTCGCGGCGGATGATCTTCTCCACCGTCTCGGGCGTGACCGGCTCCACGTAGGTGGCGTCGGCCAGGCCCGGGTCGGTCATGATGGTGGCCGGGTTGGAGTTGACCAGGACAACGCGGTAGCCCTCGGCCTTCAGCGCCTTGCAGGCCTGCGCGCCGGAGTAGTCGAACTCGCACGCCTGGCCGATGACGATCGGGCCTGCGCCGATGATGAGGATGGATTGGATATCGGTGCGGCGGGGCATGGGTGCTCGCTTGGTTCAGGCAGAAAGCTGCCAGGGATTGACCACGGGAACGCCGGCTGCCGCGAAAGGGGCGGTGTCGCGGGTGGCGACGGTCGCATCATGAACCAGGGCGATGGCGGCGATCTGGCCGTCGACCGTCCCAATCGTAATCCCGGCATTTCGAGCCGCGGCAACGAGTTCCGCAAACGTCCGCGCGGCCCGTTTGTCAAAAGGGAGGACGCGGCCATTGAACCGCTTTTCGACCAGGGCCGAGAATTGAGTGGAGAGCACCGTTCTCCGTCGCCCCACGGGCAGGATTTCTATTCCGAGCATGGCCTCGGCGACGCTTGGGGCGGCCAATGCTAGCGAGCTGGCTGATTGAAGCCGCAGCCAACGCAGCACGTTGCTGTCCGGCCTCGGCTTAAGCGGCTCCGATACGACATTGGTGTCTGCTATGATCAATCGAATCTCGCGAACCGCGGCGCGCTCTTGTCCCGCGTAATGTCAAGCTCGACCCCGCCGACCGCTTCGCCGATTGCTTGCAGCGCCGCGCCCAGCCCCTTTTCGTCCGCGATCCGCAGTATCTTCTCGTTCATCAGCGCGTCGTCGATCAAAACACGCGCTTCTTCTTCCGCCGTACGCCCATGCCGTTTGGCGCGTTGGCAGAGAGCCTCATGCGTTTCGTCGGAAATATCGTGCAGAACGATGTCGGTCATGGCCTACCTCCACAAATTCCGGGCGACGCGACCAGGCGTTGCCTGTCCACCCTTTATCCCTGCACCGAGTAGCCGCCGTCCACCGGGATCGCGGCGCCGGTGACGAAGTCAGAGGCCGGAGAGGCAAGGAAAACCGCAACCCCGGCCAAATCCGTAGGAACGCCCCAACGGCCCGCAGGCGTGCGGGACAAAACGCGCTCGTGCAGCCCGTCCACCTCGCGTCGGGCTGCTTCGGTCAAGCTCGTGTCGATCCAACCCGGCAGGATCGCATTCACCTGGATGCCGTCCCCAGCCCAGGCCGTCGCAACCGCCTTGGTATACTGGACCACGCCGCCCTTGCTCGCGGCGTAAGCCGGTGCGAACGCGGCTCCGAAGATCGACATCATGGAGCCAATGTTGATGACCTTGCCTCCCTGCCGCCGCAACAGCGGGAAAGCGGCCCGGGACATAAGGTGCATGCTGGTCAGGTTGGCGTTGAGCACGGTGTGCCAGTCATCCATCCCGGTCCGTTCCGGACGCTTGCGGATGTTCGTCCCGGCGTTGTTCACCAGGATGTCGAGCCGCCCCCACAGCCGCTCCGCCTCCGCGACGGCGGCGGCGCAATCGTTCTCGCGCGTCACGTCGGCTGCGTAGGCTGCGTGATCCTGGCCGAGCATGGCGACGGCGGCGGCGTTCTTGGCTTCATTGCGGCCGACGACCAGCACTCGTGCTCCGGCCTGCGCCAATCCTTGCGCCATCCCGAGCCCGATGCCGCCATTGCCGCCGGACACAAGTGCTACGCGCCCTGAAAGATCGAACAGCGTCACTTGGCCTCCGCCATCATCGCCACGAACCGCCGGAACAGATGATGGCTGTCCCCCGGCCCCGGGCTCGCCTCAGGATGATACTGCACGCTGAACGCCGGCCGGTCGTCGCACGCCAGCCCTTCGTTGCTGCCGTCGAACAGGCTCGTATGCGTGATCCGCACGCCGGGCGGCAGGCTTTGGTCGTCCACCGCGAAGCCGTGGTTCTGGCTGGTGATCTCGACCTTGCCGGTCAGCAGGTCCTTCACCGGCTGGTTTGCGCCCCGATGCCCCCGCCCGAGCTTGTAGGTCTTGGCCCCCAACGCCAGCGCCAGCAACTGGTGCCCCAGGCAAATCCCGAACAGCGGCACGCCGCGCTCCAGCACGCCCTGGATCGCCGGGACGGCATACGCGCCCGTTGCCGCCGGGTCGCCCGGGCCGTTGGACAGGAACACCCCGTCCGGCTCGTGCCGCAGGATGTCCTCCGCCGTCGCCATGGCCGGCACCACCGTGACCCGGCAGCCAGCCGAGGCCAGGCATCGCAGGATGTTCCGCTTCGCCCCGTAATCGACCGCGACCACGTGATGCCGCGGCGCAGGCGTCTCCTGCCGCCCGGCCCAGGACCAGACGCCTTCATTCCATGTATAGGTCTGCGTGCAGCTTACCTCGCGCGCGAGATCCATCCCCTCCAGCCCCGGCCAAGCCTTCGCCAGCGCCGCCAGCGCCGCCAGGTCGAACCGCCCATCCGCCGGGAAGCTCAACACCCCGGTCGGCGGCCCGCCATCGCGCACCCGCACCGTCAGCGCCCGCGTGTCCACCCCGGCGATCCCCGGCAAGTCCTTCGCCCGCATCCAGGCCTGCAACCCTTGCGTCGCCCGCCAATTGCTCGGAGCGGTCACGTCCTGCTTCACAATGATGCCCAGGGCCGCGATATTGGTGGCTTCCAAATCCTCCGGATTGACGCCCACGTTGCCAATATGCGGGAAAGTGAACGCGATATGTTGCCCGGCATAAGACGGATCGGTCATCGTCTCCTGGTAACCCGTCATCCCCGTGTTGAAGCAAACCTCGCCAACCCGCCCGGACGAATGCGCCCCGAAGCCCCGCCCCCAGAACACCGTCCCGTCGCCCAGCACCAACGCGGCCGTTGCACCCGGCGGCGCATCGCCCGGAACGCTCGCCCGCTCTCCGGACAAGGCCTCGATCGGCAACCCGGTCGCACCCATCACCGCCGGCCAGTGCTTCGCCGGGATCACGCGCGCTTGACGCCATTTCCGGATCGCCTCCGCCCCGACCCCGGTCAGCTTGGCCGCGGCCTCGGCCCCGCCGAGACGGTCGATGATCGATTCGATGCTGGTCATCCGTCATCAATACGAGAGCAAACTTCCCAATACAAGGATGCTTGCGCTATACGGGAAAAAACTTACCAGGCGATCTGACATGGCATTGCGCGACGATTTCACGGCCGCACTCAAGACCTCGATGAAGGCCGGCGACTCGGCCCGAACCTCCACCCTCCGTATGATCCTCGCCAAGCTGAAGGACGCCGACATCGCCGCCCGGCCCAAAGGCGTCACGGCGGTGCCCGACGACGAGGTCACCGCCACGCTGCGCAGCATGGTCAAGTCCCGCCGCGAATCGGTGGCGTTGTACGAGCAAGGCGGGCGTCCGGAACTGGCCGCCAAGGAACAGGCGGAGATCGGCGTCATCGAGGAGTTCCTGCCCAAAGCGATGGACCAGTCGGCGCTCGAAACCGCCGTGGCCGACGCCGTCGCTGAAACGGACGCGACCGGGCCGAAGGACATGGGCCGGGTCATGGCGGCCCTCAAAGCCAAGCACGGCGCCGAGCTTGACATGGGCCGCGCCGGGCCGCTGGTCCGGGCACGCCTCGCCCCGTAATGGCGCTGCCTCCCGCCTTCCTCGACGAGCTGCGCGCCCGCACGCCCATGCACGGGCTGGTCTCGCGCCGGGTCAAGCTCGCCAAGTCGGGACGCAATTGGAAAGGCTGCTGCCCGTTCCACAACGAGAAGACGCCGAGCTTCTACGTCTACGAGGACGGTTTCCACTGCTTCGGCTGCGGCGCGCACGGGGACGCCATCACCTTCACGATGCAGACCGGCGGCGGATCGTTCATGGACGCGGTCGAGAGCCTGGCCGGGGAGGCCGGGCTTGAAATGCCCAAGCAATCCGCCCGCGACGCGGACGCCGAGCAGGAGCGGCTCGACCTGTTCGGCGTCATGGATGCGGCCCAGGCCGAGTTCGTTCGCCTGCTGCACGACCGGCAGGGAAGGGATGCCCTCTCCTACCTTCGCCGCCGCGGCCTGTCGGATGCAACGGTCGCCCGCTTCGGCCTCGGCTGGAGCGGGGAGGGCCGCGGCAGCTTGATCAAGGCGCTGCGCCAAGCCGGCATTGACCCCGCCCGCCTGGAAGAAGCCGGCCTGCTGCGCCCCGCCGACGAGACTGGCCCGGCGCGCGAGCTGTACTGGAACCGCGTCACCTTCCCGATCCGCGACCGCCGCGGGCGCATCGTCAGCTTCGGCGGGCGCACCCTGGGCGACGCCAAGCCGAAATACATCAACGGCCCGGATACCGCCCTGTATCAGAAGCGCGGCACCCTTTACGCGCTCGACCTCGCCCGCGAAGGCGTCCGCCGCGGCCCTCTCGTGGTGGTCGAGGGTTACATGGACGTGATCGCGCTGCACCAGGCCGGGTTCGAGGCCGCCGTCGCCCCCCTCGGCACGGCGCTCACGGCGGAACAGCTCGAAGCCCTGTGGCGGCTCAGCCCGGTGCCGGTCCTCTGCTTCGACGGCGACGCGGCGGGCGGGCGTGCCGCGGCCCGGGCGGCGGAGCTGTGCCTGCCGATGGTCACGCCCGACCGCTCGCTGGCCTTCGTCACCCTGCCGTCCGGGCAGGACCCCGACAGCCTGGTCCGCGAGGGCGGGGCAGCCGCGTTCCAGGCGTTGCTCGACGCCAAGCAGCCGCTCGACCAAGCCCTGTTCTCCCTCCTGCGGCAAGGCGCCAGCGACGGGCCGGAAGCCCGCGCCTCGTTCCGGGCCAGGCTCGACGCCGCCGCGGCGCGCATTGCCGACCGGGCGCTGTCGCAGGAATTCCGCAACGCCTTGCGCGACCGCTTCTACGCCGCCCGCCGTCCAGGCCCCGGAAAGAAGCAATCGCCGCCGCCCCGGCTTCCGCGGTCCCTGCCCGCGCCCGATGCCGCCTTCCAGGAACGCGCCCGCTGCCTCACCGCCATCCTGCTCCGCCACCCTGTCCTGCTGCGAGATACCGAGGAGGCCTATGCCGGGCTGGACCTGCCGCCGCGGCTCGCCCGGCTGCGCGCGGCCATCCTGAGCACCGACCATCACGCCGCGCTTGATTCCGCCGAATTGCTTTCCCACCTGCAAGCATCGGGTTTGATGGAGGAAACCGCATTCGTGCTGTCCACCGCGATGCCGCTTCCTCCCAGTGCCAGGCCGGAGGCGATGCCGGCGGAGGCCGAGGCGGAATGGTGGCATTTGTTCGGACTGATATCAGGACTTTCCCGCCTCGACGATGAAGTCGCGGAAGCGGCGCGCGCGTTCGGGAACGATCCCACCCAAGCGACCCAGCGTCGTCTGGTCGGTCTCCAAACCGCCCGCCTCGATCTCATCGGCCTGGACGCCGACCTTTAGCGTCAAAACCCTGCCCCGGGACGCCGGGGCAGGCAAGCAAACGGAGCAGACCACCCTATGGCGACGAAGCAAGCCGTGACCACCGAAGCCGCCCCCCCCGACGCCGATGGCGACACGACACTTCTTGACACGAACGCGGTCGCCGTCAAGCGGCTGATCGCGAAGGGCAAGGAACGCGGCTACATCACGTTTGACGAACTGAACGCCGTGCTGCCCTCGGAACAGAACAGTTCCGAGCAGATCGAGGACGTGATGGCGATGCTGAGCGAGATGGGCATCCAGGTCGTCGAGAGCGAGGACCAGGAGGATGCCGACCCGGCCGCGGCGAAAGCGGAGAAGGCCGAGGGCGAGGAGGAAGAGGAAAAGGAAGGCGGCGGCAACGTCGACGAGGCTAACCTTGGCCGCACCGACGATCCCGTCCGCATGTACCTGCGTGAGATGGGTAGCGTCGAGCTGCTGTCGCGCGAGGGCGAGATCGCCATCGCCAAGCGCATCGAGGCCGGGCGCGACATGATGATCGGCGGGCTGTGCGAAAGCCCGTTGACGTTCCGCGCCATCATCCAGTGGCACGACGCGCTGAAGGCCGGCCGCATGTTGCTGCGCGACATCGTCGACCTTGAGGCGACGCAGGGCGGCCCGAAGGATGCCGCGTCCGAGGCCGGGGCCGAAGCGCCAGCCGAGGCCGCCGCCGCGCCGGCGGCGTTCGAGGCGCCCGACGACATGGACGAGGGCGACGAGGGCGAGGGCCCCGGCATGTCGCTCTCAGCTCTCGAAGAGAAGCTGAAGCCTGAGGTGCTGGCGACCTTCGAGGAGATCGAGTCGCTCTACAAGAAGCTGCACAAGGTCCAGTCCCGCCGCCTCGACACCATGACATCGGGCGAGGAAGTCACCGCACGCTCGGAGAAAAGCTACGAGAAGCAGCGCGAGGAGCTGGTCGGCTACGTGAAGCAGGTGCAGTTGCACAACAACCGCATTGAGGAGCTGGTGATCCAGCTCAAGCACACCCATCAGCGGGTCAACACGCTTGAAGGCCAGCTCATGCGGCTGGCCGAGAGCGCCAAGGTCAGCCGCGAAGACTTCCTGCGCGAGCATCGCGGCCACGAGCTCGACCCGAACTGGATGGAGCGCGTGGCAACCTTGCCGGGCAAGTCGTGGAAGGCCTTCGCCGCCAAGCACGCCGAGCCGGCCAACGAGTTGCGCGACAAGATCTCCGCCGTGGCGCAGGAGGCCGGCCTGCCAATCGGCGAGTTCCGCCGCGTCTACACCATCGTCAGCCGTGGCGAGCGCGACAGTGCCCGCGCGAAGAAGGAGATGATCGAGGCCAACCTGCGCCTGGTGATATCGATTGCCAAGAAGTACACCAACCGCGGGCTGCAATTCCTTGATCTCATTCAGGAAGGCAACATCGGCCTGATGAAGGCGGTCGACAAGTTCGAGTACCGCCGCGGCTACAAGTTCAGCACCTACGCCACCTGGTGGATCAGGCAGGCCATCACCCGCAGCATCGCCGACCAGGCCCGCACCATCCGCATCCCGGTGCACATGATCGAGACTATCAACAAGCTGGTCCGCACCAGCCGGCAGATGCTGCACGAGATCGGGCGCGAGCCGGCGCCGGAGGAACTGGCTGAGAAGCTCGGGATGCCGCTCGAGAAGGTCCGCAAGGTGCTCAAGATCGCCAAGGAGCCGATCAGCCTCGAAACCCCGATCGGCGACGAGGAGGACAGCCACCTCGGCGACTTCATCGAGGACAAGGCCGCCATCATCCCGCTCGACGCCGCGATCCAGGCCAACCTGCGCGAGGCGACCACCCGCGTGCTCAGCAGCCTCACGCCCCGCGAGGAACGCGTGCTGCGGATGCGCTTCGGCATCGGCATGAACACCGACCACACGCTTGAGGAAGTCGGCCAGCAGTTCAACGTCACCCGCGAGCGCATCCGCCAGATCGAGGCCAAGGCGCTGCGAAAGCTCAAGCACCCGAGCCGGAGCCGTAAGCTGCGCAGCTTCCTGGACGATTAGCCGTGCAGCCCGCAACCAAGGTGGCCGTCACGGTCACCTTCTTGCGCATGGATGAGCGCCCCAAGCCAGGCCCGGCCCTGCCGGACTCCGTCTCGCTGATCCCCCTCGCGCACTGCACGGTCCCATTCTACCGTTACCTCTACGACACCACCGGCGGCGCCCACGTTTGGTGGCTCCGCCGCACTCTGTCAGACGAGGCGCTCGCCCAGATGCTGGCCGAGCCTGACGTCTCCATCCACGTGCTCTACCGCGGTGGCGAGCCGGTCGGCTTCTTCGAGCTGGACCGCCGCAACCACCCCACCGTTAACCTCAGCTATTTCGGCCTCTTGCCCCACGCCGTCGGCCAGCGGCTCGGCGGCGCGTTCCTGTCCGCGGCAATCCAGACAGCCTGGCGCCCCGGCGTCAAGACGCTGACCGTCAACACCTGCACCGCCGACCACCCGCGCGCCTTGCCAGGCTACCTGCGGGCGGGCTTCCAGCCTGTCCGCCGGGTCGAGGAAATCTGGGACGTTCCGACCCGGCTCGGCCTCGCCATCCCCCGCCACCTGCTCGTCTGAGCAGGCCGGCTCCGGGCGGGTGAGCCACGCAGCCCGCGCCGAATGCCAGAACAGCTTGACCTTCAACCCTGGCGCGTGATCCAGAGCGGCTTGTCAAGCGTGGTCCGGGTAGGCTGATGTTGAAAACGGGAAAATCCATCTGGGGAATGGCGACGGAGACCGTCTATGGCTTCGTCGAGGACGGCGCCCTCAGCAGGGGCGCTGCCATCGCCTACTATACCATCGTCTCGATCGGCCCCGTTTTGCTGATCTGCATCGCCATCGCCGGGTTGTTCTTCGGCGAAGAAGCGGCGCAAGGCGCGATCGTCGACCAGCTCCGCGGGCTGATGGGCGACCAGGCAGCCGAATTGATCCAAACAACGATCGTGAGCGCCAGCAACCGGCGCAGCGGCATCCTGGCAACGGTCATCGGCATCGTCGCCCTGATCATCACCGCGAGTGGCGTGTTCGGGGAAATGCAAGTCGCGCTCAACGCGATCTGGAAAGCCGAGCCGCCGAAAGCCGTGCTGACCGGCATTCTCAAGGCCCGTATGGCGAGCCTGGGCCTGGTGGCGACGCTGGGGTTCCTGCTGCTCGTCTCCCTCGTCGTTAGCGCCGTGATCCGTGCGGTGTCCGACTATGTCAACGGTTTCCTGCCCTGGGCCGCGACGATCCTGACGGTTTTGAACTTCACCGTGTCGCTGGCGATGATCTCGGCGCTGTTCGCCGCGATCTATAAAATCCTGCCCGACCGCCAACTCGGCTGGCGAGACGTCGGCGTCGGCGCGGTCGTGACGGCGCTGCTGTTCACCATCGGCAAGACCCTGATCGGCTTTTATATCGGCAGCTCCTCGATGGCGAGCAGCTACGGCGCTGCCGGGGCGCTCGTGATCGTGCTGGTCTGGATCTACTACTCGTCGCAGATCTTCCTTCTCGGCGCAGAGTTCACCAAGGTCTGGGCCAGCCATCACGGCAGCGCGGAGGCTTTCGCCGCCAAGGCCGCCGCCGGCGAGCCGCCGCCGCCACGGCCATCGACGCCGGTGCAGAACATCGTTGCCCACGCCTCCGCCAACCGCAAGCGGTTCAGCGTCTTCGACGTCGCAGCCTTGGCAACCCTGTTCGTCGTCTTCCGGCCCCGGCGTTGACCTTGCCATTCCTGTCCTGATCCGCCATATCCGCCCCGTCCGTCGGCAAGGCGGATAAATTCGCACGCGGGGCGCCTTTCCTGGGAAACCAGGTTCCGGTGCCGAGAGGCCAGGCTCCGCGGAGGATCAACCGGACCAACAGGAAAGGACGCACGCCGATGGCGATGCCCGATTTCACGCTCCGTCAACTGCTCGAAGCCGGTGTCCATTTCGGCCACCACACCCGCCGCTGGAACCCCCGCATGGCGCCGTTCATCTTCGGCGTCCGCAACCAGGTCCACATCATCGACCTGCAGCAGACCGTCCCGCTGCTCGACCGGGCGCTCCGGGCCGTTCGCGACGTCACCGCCAACGGCGGCCGCGTCCTGTTCGTCGGCACCAAGCGCGCCGCCGCCGAGCACGTGGCCGAGAGCGCCAAGCGCTGCGGCCAGTACTACGTCAACCATCGCTGGCTCGGCGGCATGTTGACCAACTGGAAAACCATCACCGGCAGCATCAAGCGCCTGCGCCAGATCGAGGAAATGCTCGGCGGCGACATCCAGGGCCTGACTAAGAAAGAGGTGCTGGACATCACGCGCGACCAGGAAAAGCTGGAACGCGCCCTGGGCGGCATCAAGGACATGGGCGGCCTGCCCGACATCCTGTTCATCATCGACACCAACAAGGAGAAGCTCGCGGTCGAAGAGGCTGTCAAGCTCGGCATCCCGGTTGTCGCCGTTCTGGACAGCAACTCCGACCCGGCTGGCGTCACCTACCCGATCCCCGGCAACGATGACGCCATTCGCGCCATCACCATGTATTGCGACCTGATTGCAGGCGCGGTGCTGGACGGCATCAGCGCCGAGATGGTCGCTTCCGGCCGCGACATCGGCGCGAGCGAAGAGCTTCCCCCGGAAGCCCTCCCGGAACCCGAACCAGCGCAAGCCTAACGAATGGGGTCTGGGGCCGAGGCCCCAGCGGGTCCAGGGCAACGCCCTGGCCTTAATGAGGAGCAACAAGATGCCTGAGATCACCGCGGCCCTCGTCAAGGATCTCCGCGAAAAGACCGGCGCCGGCATGATGGATTGCAAGAAGGCGTTGACCGAAACCAATGGCGACCTTGAAGGCGCGATCGACTGGTTGCGCAAGAAAGGCCTCTCCGCCGCGGCCAAGAAAAGCGGCCGGGTCGCCGCGGAAGGCCTGGTCGCTGTCGTCAGCGCCCCGCAAAGGGCGGCCATGGTCGAGATCAACGCCGAAACCGACTTCGTCGCCCGCAACGAGACCTTCCAGGCCTTGGTCGAGAACGTCGCCAAAGTGGCGCTCGAGGTCGGCCAGGACCTCGACGCCATCAAGGCCGCCCCCTGCCCGGGCAGTTCGCGGACCGTCGCCGACGAGATCACCCACCTTGTCGCTACGATCGGCGAGAACATGACGCTGCGCCGGGCCAGCGTCCTGCGCGTCGATCAGGGCGTGGTTGCCACCTATGTCCACAACGCCTTGAAGCCCGGCCTTGGCAAGATAGGCGTCCTCGTCGCCGTTGAAGGCAGCTCCGAGATCGACGCCCTGGAAAACCTGGGCCGGCAAGTCGGTATGCACGTCGCCGCCACCCGGCCTGAAGTGCTCGACATCAGCGCCGTCGATCCGGCGGCCCTGGAACGGGAGAAGCAGGTGCTGTCCGAGCAGGCCCGGTCCTCCGGCAAGCCCGACGCGGTGATCCAGAAAATGGTCGAGGGGCGGATCAAGAAATATTACGAAGAAATTGCCTTGCTCGAGCAGGTCTGGGTCCACGACGGCGAGAGCCGCGTCAAGGCCGTGGTCCAAAAGGCCGGTGCGGACCTGAAAGGCTTCACCCGCTTCCAGCTCGGCGAGGGCATCGAAAGGCAATCCGGCGATTTCGCCGCCGAAGTCGCCGCCGCTGCCGGCACGCAGCACGGCGGCCTACAGCCCGGCGCGCCCGACGCAACCGAGGATGGCCCGCCGCTCTGACCGCTCGCCTTGCCCGGTGCGCCAACGGGCCGGTGCGGACGGCCTGACCCGAACGTGCCTTAAGCCGGCCCAACCACGCCGCTTGTGACAGCCGGCAGCACGCTTTAGGTTGCCGCTCCCCGGTTCGCCGAAAGGATTCCATGCCAGTACAGCCGGCCTACAAGCGTGTCCTCTTGAAAGTCTCCGGGGAGGCGCTGATGGGCCGGCGCGACTACGGCCTTGACACGGAAACCCTCGCCCGCATCGCCGCCGACATCCAGGGCGTTGTGGAGACCGGCATCGAGGTCTGCCTCGTGATCGGCGGCGGCAACATTTTCCGCGGCATCTCCGGGGCCGCGGGAGGAATGGACCGTGCCCAGGCGGACTACATGGGCATGCTGGCCACCGTGATGAACGCGCTCGGGATGCAGAGCGTGCTGGAACGCAGGGGCGTGCCGACCCGCGTGCAATCGGCCATCCCGATGAGCACCGTGTGCGAGCCTTATATCCGCCGCCGGGCCGAGCGGCACATGGAGAAGGGCAGGGTGGTGATCTTCGCCGCCGGAACCGGCAATCCCTTCTTCACGACCGATACCGCAGCCGCCCTCCGCGCCACGGAGATGAATTGCGACCTGTTGCTCAAGGGCACCCAGGTGGACGGCGTCTACACGGCGGACCCGCGCAAGCATCCCGATGCCAGGCGCTACGACGAGCTAACGTACTTGGAGGTCCTGTCGAACGATCTCGCGGTCATGGACGCGGCCGCGATCAGCTTGGCTCGCGAGAACCGCCTGCCGATCATCGTCTTCAACATGCATGTCGCCGGCAGCTTCACCCAGGTGCTGCGCGGCGAAGGCTCGTTCACCCGGATCACGGAGCCGGCCTGATAACCCTGACGTTCGCGCCCAACCGTGTGACAATGCTCATAATCTCCACCTTGGCCAAAAAAGGGGGTTCCCGTGCCGACCGACTTGAACGCGCTCAAGGAAGACCTGTCCCGCCGGATGGACGGTGCGCTCGAGACGCTCCGCCGCGACTTCGGCGGCTTGCGGACCGGCCGCGCCAGCCCCGCCTTGCTCGAGCCTGTCAAGGTCGAGGCCTACGGCACCGTGGTGCCCATCACCCAGGTCGGCACCATCGGCGTCCCGGAGCCGCGCATGATCACCGTCCAGGTTTGGGACCGCACCCTCATCGGCGCCGTCGAGCGGGCGATCCGTGACAGCGGGCTCGGCCTCAACCCCGGCGCCGATGGCCAGGTCGTCCGCGTTCCCATCCCGCAATTGACCGCGGAACGCCGTACCGAGCTCGCCAAGGCGGCCGGGCGTTACGCCGAAGGCGCCCGCATCGCGGTCCGCGGCGTGCGGCGGGACGGCATCGACCAGAGCAAGGCCGCCGAGAAGAAAGGCGAGATCGGCGAGGACGCCCTGAAGGACTGGTCCGACGAGATACAGAAGCTAACGGATGGCTATATAAAGCGCATTGACGAGTCCTTGGCCGATAAAGACAAGGAAATCCGTCAAGTGTGAGGAAATGGCCGTGAGCAAACTCCAACTGCGGCCGCGTCCGGCCCCGAAATCCGCGAATGGCACGCCCGAGCACGTCGCCATCATCATGGACGGGAACGGCCGGTGGGCGACGGCGAGGAGCCTCCCGCGGGTCGCCGGGCACCGGGCAGGCGCCCAGGCCGTCCGGCGGACCATCGAGGCGGCGGCCAACGCCGGCGTGTCCTGGCTCACGCTCTACGCGTTCAGCAGCGAGAACTGGCGTCGCCCGCTGGACGAGATCCTCGACCTGACCGGCCTGCTGCGGCACTACATCCGCCAGGAGCTCGCGGAAATGTCCCGCAACGGCGTCCGCGTCCGCATCATCGGCGACCGCACGCGCTTCGACGCCGAGACCAGGGCCGAGCTCGACCGTGCCGAGCGCAGCACCATCGGCAACAGCCGCTTGAACCTCAATATCGCCCTCTCCTACGGCGCCCGCGATGAGATCGTCTCCGCCGCCCGCGCCGCAGCCGAAGCCGCCCGCCGCGGCGAGATCGAGCCGGACGCCATCAACGAGGCGAGCTTCGAACGCTTCCTGTCCACCGCGGGGATGCCCGATCCCGACCTCATGATCCGCACGAGCGGCGAGCAGCGGCTCTCGAACTTCCTGCTCTGGCAATCGGCCTATTCCGAGCTGGTGTTCATGGACGTCCTGTGGCCCGACTTCGGCCCCGGCCACTTCACCCAGGCGCTGGCCGAGTTCGCCGGCCGGGAACGACGCTACGGTGCCCGATCTGGCTAGTTCCGGCACGCCTTCATCCAGCGCCGGCCGTTGGGGCGACCTTCGCAAGCGCGTGTTGTCCGCCGCCCTGCTGGCGCCGGTCGCCCTGTTATGCGTCTGGCTCGGCGCCGAGGCCTGGACGGCGCTGATGGCAGCCGCGGCGATCGGGCTGGGAATGGAATGGTCGGCGCTCTGCGGCCTGCTTCCCTGGCGCATGCCCGGCCTGTCCGTGCCGCTGGTCCTGGTGCTCGCGGGAATTGCCTCGGTTCTGGACCACGAGCGCGTCGCCCTTGTCCTCCTGGCCATCGGCGCGGCAGCCGTCTGGCGCATTGGCGCCCGCCGCTCGCTCGCCGCCGGGGTGCTCTACGTCGGCGTTCCGGTGACGGCCCTGATCTGGCTTCGCGGCTCGGATGCGGTCGGCCGGGCAGACGTGTTGTTCATGGTCTTCGTCGTCTGGGCCAGCGACATCGGCGCATACGCCTTCGGCCGCGCCCTCGGAGGGCCGAAGCTCGCCCCCGCGGTGTCGCCCGGCAAGACATGGTCCGGCGCGGTTGGCGGCCTTGTGGCTGCCGTCGTTGTCGGCGAGGCCGCGGCAGCAATTCTCTCGCCGTCCTCCTTCGGCCGTGCCGCCCTCATCGCCGGCCTGCTCGGCATCGCGTCGCAGGCCGGCGACTTGCTCGAAAGCGGGATCAAGCGCCGCTTCGACGTCAAGGATTCCGGCCGCCTGATCCCCGGCCACGGCGGCTTGCTCGACCGCCTCGACGGCTTGCTCGCAGCAGCCCCCGTCGCCGCCTTGCTCGCCATGGCGCTTGGACGGGAGGCCGTTTTATGGAACTGACCCGCATCGTCACGGTCCTGGGCAGCACCGGCAGCATCGGCGTCAGCACCGTCGATCTGCTCCTGGCCAACCCGGATCGCTTCAAGGTCCATGCCGTCGTCGGTGGACGCAACGCCGCCTTGCTCGCGGCCCAGGCGCGCAACCTCGGGGCCGCAGTCGCCGTCATCTCCGACCCGGCGGTCCTGCCCGTCCTCGACCAAGCTCTCGTCGGCAGCGGGATCGCTGTCGCCGCCGGAGATGACGCCGTCGCCGAGGCCGCCTCCGCTCCGGCCGACTGGACCATGGCTGCCATCACGGGCGCTGCCGGCCTGCCGTCGACGCTCGCGGCGATCCGCCGCGGCGGCGCCATCGCGCTCGCGAACAAGGAGGCGCTGGTCTGCGCCGGCGATGTCATGCTCCGCGCGGTCCGGGACGCGGGCGCGACGCTCCTCCCGGTCGACTCCGAGCACAACGCGATCTTCCAAGCCCTTGCGGACGGCAACCAACGCTCCGTCGAGAAGATCACCTTGACAGCCTCGGGCGGCCCGTTCCGCGAGCATACGGCGGAGCAGATGGCGAACGCGACCCCCGAGGCCGCGCTGCGCCACCCGGTTTGGTCGATGGGCGCCAAGATCAGCATCGACAGCGCCACCCTGTTCAACAAGGGCCTCGAACTGATCGAGGCCGCCCGGCTCTTCGGCATCCCGGAATCGATGATCGACGTCCTGGTGCATCCGCAATCGGCGGTCCACGGCATCGTCCACTACGACGACGGCAGCATGTTGGCGCAAATGGGCTCGCCCGACATGCGCATCCCAATCGCCCACACGCTGGCCTGGCCCCGCCGGCTCAAGGCCGCGACCCCCCGGCTCGACCTTGCGGCCCTCGGCCAACTGACCTTCTTCCCGCCCGACCCCGTCCGCTTTCCCGCCCTCCGGCTTGCCCGCGAGGCCCTGCGCGCCGGCGGCGGCGCACCCGCCATCCTGTCCGCCGCCAACGAGGTTGCCGTGGAAGCCTTCCTTGCCCGCCGGCTCGGCTTCACCGAGATCGCCGCCCTGGTCGAGCGCGTGATGGACCAGCTCGGCAGCCCCCCGGCCGACACGCTCGAGGCCGTGACCGCGCTTGACGGCGAGGCCCGGCGCGCAGCGCGGAAAATTGCCGCCGCACAGGCCGCCTGAACGCACTATATAGGGAGCGGCGGGCGGCTCGGCCCGGACTCGGCAAGGCAAGATCAAACGGCATGACCCACATCATCGACTTCTTCCGCAACGGCGCCGCTTTCGTGGTCGTCCTCGGCGTCCTCGTGTTCGTCCACGAGCTTGGCCACTATCTCGCGGCACGGTGGCGCGGGGTCCACGTCGAGGCGTTCTCCATCGGCTTCGGCAAGTCGATCGCGAGCTGGACCGACCGCCTGGGCACGGTCTGGAAAGTGAGCTGGCTGCCTCTCGGCGGCTACGTGAAGCTGCACGGGCAGGAGCGCCCCGAGGACGCTACGCCGGAGGCGCGGGCCGCGTGGATCGCCGGGCAGACGTTCCACGAGAAGCCGGTCGGCTCCCGCGCGATCGTGGTCGCCGCCGGGCCGATCGCCAACTTCCTGCTTGCCGCGGTGCTGTTCGCCGGGCTTTTCATGGTTGTGGGCCGCCCGACGGCGCTGCCGGTCGTCGGCGCCGTCATCGCCGGCGGCGCCGCGGCGCAGGCCGGGCTGCAAGCCAACGACCGCATCGAGTCCATTGAAGGGACGCCGACCCGAACCTTCGAGGACATCCAGCGGATCGTGTCCGCGAACCCCGGCAAGACCCTTCAGCTCTCCGTGCTGCGCGACGGGACCGAGCAGACGGTTCCAGTGACGATCGGTTCCCACGAAGCCGGCGGCAAGTCGTCCGGCGTTCTCGGCGTGCGCGGCGGCGCGGTCGAGTATACCCGCGTCGGCCCGCTGACCGCGATCGCGGCCGGCGCTCAGCAGACATGGGACGTGACCGCCGCAACCGTTGCCGGACTCGGCCAGATGCTCACCGGCAACCGCACGACCGACGAGCTCAGCGGCCCGCTCGGCATCGCCCAGCTTTCAGGCCAGGTCGCCCGTCTCGGCATCGCGAGCCTGGTCAGCTTCATCGCCGTGCTCTCGGTCAACCTCGGCCTGATCAACCTGTTCCCGATTCCGGTGCTGGATGGCGGCCACCTGCTGTTCTACCTCGCCGAAGCCCTGCGCGGCCGCCCCTTGCCGCCGCGCTTGCAGGAATACGGCTTCCGCGCCGGCTTCGCCTTACTGGCTGGCCTTTTCGTCTTCGCAACCTGGAACGATCTGACCCATTTCGGCCTGTTCCGCTGGGTCAGCAGCCTGATCGGGTAAGCATCGCCTCGCGGGACGGCGTGCCGTCGCAGCGCGCCGGGTGACGCGTCTCGGAAGTGTCCTGAACGGTTGTTCGTAGCATCGGCCGCGAGCAACCGTTCGGCGGGGATCCCATACGTTCCGCTTTCACTCAACCGTTGCAGCGTCGCCTTCTAAGGCATTGTCCGGCCTCATCTGTGGAGAGGAGCTCGCGGCACTTGGCGAATGACGCGACCCAGCCTACAAGCGGCATGGACGCGGGCGGCCTCGCGCGAAGGGCCGTTCGGCCCGTCATTCGGATGAAGCCTCGGGGGGACCGGCTGTTGCACTCAAAACGCGTCGTATTGCTCGCGACAGCTTGCTTGATGTCGGCGGCCATCTCGCCCGCGCTGGCGCAGGTGGGGCCAAGGCAAGCGCCGGCGCCCGCGCGCATCCCCCCGCGCAACACCGCCAACCTGCCCACGGTCCAGTCGGTCAAGATCGAAGGCAACCAGCGCATCGAGGCCGGGACGATCCGCTCCTACATGCTTGTCCAGCCGGGCGACCCGTTCGATCCCGAGCGTATCGACCGCAGCCTGAAGTCGCTGTTCGCGACCGGCCTGTTCAAGGATGTCATGATCAACCGCGATGGCAACAGCCTCGTCGTCAAAGTAATTGAGAACCCGATCGTCAATCAGATCGCCTTCGAGGGCAACAAGAAGCTGACCGACGCCAATCTCCGCGCCGAGCTGCAACTCCGTTCCCGCGCCGTCTTCACGCCCCAGCTCGCCGCCGCCGACCGGCAGCGCCTGCTCGACCTGTATGCGAAGAAGGGCCGCTACGGCGCGACGGTCGAACCCAAGATCATCCGCCTTGACCAGAACCGGGTGAACGTCGTCTTCGAGATCAACGAGGGCGAGACGACCCTCGTCAGCCGCATCGCCTTTGTCGGCAACCGTGCCTACAGCGAGAGCCGCTTGCGCGAGGTTATCAACAGCCGCGAGCAGGCGTTCTACCGCATCTTCTCCACCAGCGACGAATACGATCCCGAGAAGATCAACTTCGATAAGGAATTGCTGCGCCGCTTCTATCTCAAGAACGGCTACGCCGATTTCGAGGTCAAGGACGTGGTCGCCGAACTGTCGCCGGATCGCCGCTCGTTCTTCGTCACCTTCACCATCAACGAGGGCGAGCGCTATAACATCGGCAAGGTGAGCGTCGATAGTAAGCTGCCGAAGCTGCCCAGTGCCGAGCTCAGGCCGCTCGTCCCGATCGAAGCGGGCGACACCTACGACGGCGACGTGGTGGAGAAAACCACCGAGCAGTTGACCGACGCGATCCAGAACCGCGGCTTCGCCTTTGTCGAGGTCACGCCGCAGATCGCCCGCAACAAGGCAAAGAAAACCGTCGACCTCGTGTTCGAAATCGGCCAGGGGCCGCGCGTCTACGTCGAACGGATCGACATCACCGGCAATACCCGGACCAAGGACAAGGTGATCCGCCGGGAGTTCCGCATCGCCGAAGGCGACCCGTTCAACGCCGCCGCCGTCCGCCGCTCGCGCCAGCGCCTGCAAGACCTCGGCTACTTCAACGGCGTCGACATCCGCCCCAGCCCCGGCTCCGCCGCCGACCGCGCCATCCTCACCACCACCGTCCAGGAAAAGGCCACCGGCGAGCTGACCATCGGCGGCGGCTTCTCAACCGACGCGGGCGCGCTCTTGAACGTCGGCCTGCGCGAGCGCAACTTGGTCGGCACCGGAATCGACGCCGGCATCAACGGCGTGCTGGCGCAGCGCAACAGCCAGGTCAACCTCTCGGTCACGGATCCCTACTTCCTCGACCGCAACCTCGTGGCCGGCATCGACCTGTTCAACGTCAACAACAACAACCAGGACATCGCCAACTACAACGAGCGCCGGTTCGGCGCGGCGTTGCGCCTCGGCTACGAGTTCAACGAGCACCTGCGCCAGGCTTGGACCTACACCTTCGTCGACCGGAACGTTTCCAACGTCCAGGATGGCGCCAGCATCTATATCCTCAACCAGCAGGGCACGTCGACGCTGTCGCAGATTGGCCAGACGTTGACGCTCGACTACCGCGACAGCCGGGTTGACCCGCGCGAGGGCTTCGTTCTCCGCCTCGGCACCGATTTCGCGGGCATCGGCGGCACGGCTCGCTATGTCCGCTCCCGCGTGGACGGAAACTACTTCATCTCGCTCGAACAACTGACCGGCGATTCCGAATGGGGGATCGTCTTCTCCGCCGGCGTCGGCTACCTCGCCCAGCTCGGGCGTCGGGAGAAGATCATCGACCGCTTCTTCCTCGGCGGCGATAACCTGCGCGGCTTCCAGTCCGGCGGCGCAGGCCCGCACGCCATCGGCCCGCAAACCGTCGACAGCATCGGCGGCCGCCTGCTCTATACCCAATCAACCGAATTGCGTTTCCCGCTGCCGATCTCGCCGGATCTCGGCCTGACCGGGCGCGCCTTCGTCGACGTGGGCGGCCTCGGCGTCGTCGACACCGTCATAGACCCGCGCTACGACCCGACAGGCGTGACGCGCAAGGTCAACGACAACCTGACGCCCCGCGTGGGCGCGGGCGTCGGCGTGTCCTGGCAAACGCCGTTCGGCCTGATCAACATCGACATCGCGCAAGCCGTGGTGAAACAATCATACGACCAGACCCAGCTTTTCCGATTTGGCTTCGGCACGAGGTTCTAGCCTGATGACACGCCCCATTCGTCGTCCAGCCGCACTGGCGGCGGTCCTTTCCATCCTTGCAGCGCCCGCCATGGGGCAGCAGCAAGGGCCAGGCTGGTTCGTCCCGGGCGGTCAGCAGCAGCAGCAGCAACGCCCGCGCCAGAGTGCCCCCCGTCCGCAGCCGGCGCCCGTCCAAGCCCCGGCAGCGCCGCAGGACCAGGCCGAGGCGGAACAGCCCTTGCCCCAGGTGCAGCTCCCGCCGGTTCCCGACCTGCCCGCGCTGCCGAAAGGCGCGACACCCCCCGCCGCCGTCATCGGCGTGCTCGGAATACCGGACATCATGCGCGCCTCGGCCGCGGCGCAGCAGATCGAGAAAACCATCGGCGAGCGCCGCGAGAAGCTGAACGGGGACGCGCAAAAGGAGCAGGCCTCCTGGCGCGACCTGCAACAGCAGCTCGCCAACCAACGCGCCAAACTGAGCGCCGACCAGATCCGCGACAAGGAACGCGAGCTGCAAGAGCGCATCACCAAGGCGCAGAAGGAGTTCCGCGACCGCAACCGCATCATCCAGGAGGCCGGGCAGTATGGCCTGGCCCAGATCGAGCGCATGTTGATCGCCGTGATCCGCCAGGTCGCCGAGAGCCGCGGGATGAACCTGGTCCTGCATCGCGCCCAGGTCGCGCTGAACGTCAACGAGTTCGACATCACCGAGCAGGTGACGGAGCAGCTCAACAAGATCCTGTCGAACGTCGCCCTGCCGCCGGATGGCGTCTCGCCCGCGGCTTTCGCCGCCGCGAACCCGCTTCCGGCGCCAAGCAAGGCGGAGCCGTCGGCCCCGGCCAAGAAACCGGCCAGTCCCGCGCCGAACAAATAGCGATGACGGCCTCGCGGACCGCATCAACAGCGGGAGACCCCCGCTTCTTCGCCCGGACCGGACCCCATTCCCTCGCGGACGTGGCGAGAACTGCGGGCGGCGAAGCCCGCGGGACGTGCGGCAGCCTTGAAGGCATCGCGCCGCTGCAGGCGGCAGGGCCGGCGGAGGTCAGCTTCCTCGACAATCGCCGCTACGCCACCCTGCTGGAAACGACCAACGCCGGCGCCGTCATCGTCCATCCCGAGTTCGCCGGGCGCGTCCCTCCGGGCGCGGCCGCCGTCGTGACGCCCGAGCCTTACGCCGCATGGGCGCGGGTGGCCGCTTTGTTCCATCCCCCACCGCCGGCGCGACCCGGCATCCACCCCAGCGCCGTCGTCGACCCAACCGCTTCCATCGACGCCTCGGCCGAAATCGGCCCGCTCGCGGTGGTCGGCGCACGTGCCTCGGTCGGCCGCCGCACGCGCATCGGCGCCGGAGTGATCATCGATGACGCCGTGCAGATCGGCGACGATTGCCGCATCGGCGTCGGGAGCAGCGTGTCGCACGCGGTCATAGGCGACCGGGTGACCTTGCTGCCGGGTGTGCGCGTCGGGCAGGAGGGGTTCGGCTTCGCCACGACGCCGCAGGGTTTTCTCACGGTTCCCCAGCTCGGCCTCGTCGTCTTGCAAAATGATGTCGAGGTGGGCGCAAATTCCACCATCGACCGCGGCTCCGCCCAAGACACCGTGATCGGGGCCGGCACGCGCATCGACAACCTGGTCCAGATCGCCCATAACGTCACAACCGGACGTTGCTGCGTCATTGTCGCACACGCCGGCGTCTCTGGATCGACAGTGCTCGGGGATTTCGTGGTCGTCGCGGCCCAGGCCGGGCTGACGGGGCATTTAACGGTGGGCGCCAAGGCCCGTATCGGCGCCCAGGCTGGCGTCATGTCGGACGTCGCTGCCGGCGCTGACGTGATCGGTAGCCCGGCCGAGCCTGTCCGCGACTTCTTCCGTGGCGTCGCGACCTTGCGTAAGCTGGCGCGTAGGCCCAAAGGTGGGGCGGAGTCGACGGAATAGGCCGCAATGGACGGAACGCCAGCAACACAAGCATTAAGCGAGCAGGACGAAGCCGCCGGGGACGGCTACACGCTCGGTATCGGCCAGATCATGAAGGCGATCCCGCATCGCTATCCCTTCCTGATGATCGACCGCATCGTCGATGTCGTTCCCGGCCATTCAGCGGTCGGCGTCAAGAACGTGTCCGTCAACGAGAACTTCTTCCAGGGGCACTTCCCCGAGCACCCGATCATGCCCGGCGTCCTGATTATCGAAAGCATGGCGCAAACCGCCGCCGCCCTCGTGGTGCAGACGCTCGGGCCGCAAGCCAATGGCAAGGTGGTCTATTTCATGACGATCGAGAACGCGAAGTTCCGCCGCCCCGTCGGCCCCGGCGATCAGCTTCGCGTCCATGTCTCCAAGGTGCGCCACCGCGGAACCGTCTGGAAATTCAACGGCATCGCCCGCGTCGATGGCACATCGGTTGCCGAGGCGACCTACTCCGCCATGATTATGGACCGTGCGCCGGGCGAAATCTGATCGCCGCGATGGGCGGGAAAGGGAAGGGGATGGGCTTCGCAACGGCAGGCCTGCTCGCCGTCCTTGCCGCCGGGAGCCTCATCTCAGCCTCGTGCCTGGCCGCCGCCATGGACACGATCAAGCTTGGCGTTATCGACAACATCGCCGGCCCGATCCAGCCGAACGACAACAAAAGCACGCTGGTCGCGCTGCAAATGGCCCGCGAGGATTTCGAGGCCAGCCCGGATGGCGTGAAGGTCGAGCTGCACGTGAACAGCGGTCTCAAGCCTGCCGACGCGCCCGGTGTGGTCGAGCGCATGCTGACCGGCGATCATGTTGCGGCACTGATCCAGTTGGGCGAGAGTCCGGCGCAGCGGCCCATCGGCGCGATGCTGGCCAAGCACGGCCGGGCCGGCGTCGTGGTCGATCCCGACGGGTTCGGGCAAGGCGCTTATTGCGATCCGACCACTGTCCAGTGGGGCGGCGGCACGGCGGTGCTGGGCAGCAGCGCCGCGCAAGCGGTCCACGAGGCCGGCGCGAAGACCTGGTTCTTCGTCAGCGGCGGCGACCCGGCGGCCGCCGCCGCCGAGCGCGGCGCCCGTCGCGTGCTCAACTCGGCCGGCGCAAAGGTGCTCGGGTCCGCCACGTATGCGCCAGGCCCGACCGGCGACGCGGGCGCATTCCTTCAGGCGGCGAAATCAGGGGCCGAGGCCGTCGCGTTCGGCGCCAACGGCGTGAACCTGACATGGGCCTTGCGTCAGGCCGCCAGCCTCGGCATCTCCAGCCGGGCCGACCTCGTCGCGCTCGACATGGACGCCCCCGACATCACCGGCATCGGCGCCGACATCGTCCAGCGGCTGTTCTTTGCAACCCCATTCTACCCGCAACGCAACGCCGCCACCGCAGCCTTTGCCAAGCGTTTCGCCAACCGCTCGAACGGTCAGCAGCCGACGTGGCGCGACGCCTCCGCCTACGCCGCGACCATGGCGTTGCTGCGGGCCATCCAGCGGGCTGGCAGCGCGGGTGGGCCGAAGGTGCTGAGCGCATTGGAAGCGGGGCCGGTCAACCAGAGCCTGCTCGGCCATCTGCAGGTCGGGCCAGGCCGCATCGCTACGTACGATATCTATGTGCTGCGGATCGCGTCGCCTCGCGAAACGGGCCAGATCAACAACACCGTGGCGCAAGTCGCATCCATTCCGGCGAAACAAGCGTTTCCTGAAACGACGCAGGATCGTTGCTCAACGGCGCGGTGATGATTGTCGATGAGAGCCGGACCGCTTATGACGCGTTCTCTGCGACCTTGATGGAATGGAACCGCGCCATGCCCAACTCGGCCTCCCTTAAAGGGAAGCGCCAAGCAATCGCCTTGTTCAAGGCGGTCGTGCCGTTGTCGGTCAGGGCGCGGATCAACCGGCAGAATGGGTTGCAGGCGGTGTCCGCGTCGGTGTGGAACCAGGAGTTCGGCGCCGGGAAATGGGACTTCCTCGGCAGCGCCCGCGAGATGCCCCGCTACGCCGTCATTGCCGGCTATTTCGGCGCCGGCGGCGGGCTGCGTTCGGTGCTCGACGTCGGTTGCGGCGCCGGGTTGCTGCAGCCGTGGCTAAAGCGGGTCGGCTACGCCCAATATTTCGGCGTCGACCTGTCGGACACCGCCATAGAGGCCGCGCAGGCGTTTGCCGACCCGCAGACCCGGTTCGAGGCGGCAAACGCCGAGAGCTTCGCCCCTCCCGGCCAGTTCGACGTCATCATCTTCAACGAGATGCTCTATTACATGCACGATCCGGTCGCGATGCTGCGTCGCTACGCCGGGCATCTCGCCTCGGGGGGCGTCTTCATCGTCTCGCTATGGGAATGCCGCGAATCGGTGCGTGCGTGGAGCAAGGTCCGCGGCACGCTCGAAGTGCTGGACGAGACCAGCGTCGTGCGAACCGGGGTATCCTGGCGCATCCGCGTGTGCCGGCCTGCTTGATCGCGCGCAAGCTCCGGGCGGTGCGGCGGCGCTTGCTGCCCCTGCGCCGGTTTGTCCGCCCCATGGAGCGCGCGACGGACGTTCTGGCCAAGATCGCGGCATTGCCGATGGCCGATGTGCATACAATCGCCGGGAATCGGCCGATCCTGATCCTGGCGCCGCATCCGGACGACGAAAGCCTTGGTTGCGGCGGCTTCATCGCTCATGCGTGCGACGCCGGGCACGAGGTTCATGTCGCGATCCTGACGGACGGCACGTACTCGCATCCGAATTCCCCGTCCTATCCGCCTGCCAGGTTGAAGGCGCTGCGGGAGGCGGAGGCGGCGGAGGCGGTTTCGGTTCTGGGCCTGCCCCCGGCAAACCTCATGTTCCTGGAATACCAGGACGGCAAGGCGCCTCGGCACGGACCGCCGCTTCACGCAGCGGCCGAGCGGCTGTCCGGCATCATACGGTCGCGGAACATCGGCCGCGTCTTCGCGTCCTGGGAGCATGACCCGCATCCCGACCACCTGGCGGCGCACCGGATCGCCGCTGAGGCAAGCCGGCTGGGCGCGGCGCGCCACGTGTCCTACGCGGTCTGGGGCTGGACCTTGTCCGGCCGGACATGGCTGCCGCCCTTCTCGCCGATTGGCCATCGGCTTGACATCGAAGCGGCGTTGCCGGTCAAGCAAAGAGCGATCTCGTGCCACCGGTCGCAAGTGACCGGCATGATCGACGATGACCCCGGCGGCTTCAAAGTGCCTGACAGGTTGCTTGATCTGTGCGGCCGCGCCTTCGAGGCGTATTTCGAGCCAGCCGTCTCGGCTCAGGGCCGGTAATCACTTCGACGGCTACAGCGCGAAATGCCGCTTGATCCAAGGAATGAACGGCTTGAGCACGGTGTTCGCCGTAATGTCGCGCGTGACCGCCTTGAGGCTGTCGCGGCTCGAAAACGCCACGTGCAACGCCGCCTTGAAGTCGGATTGGTTGAACGCTGTCTTGAATGCCCGGTTGTGACGCCAATGGTCGATGGTCCGCTTATGATGGCGCAACGCTTTCACCAGCGCGGTGTCGCCTTTTCGTTCCGCTTCGCCGATCAGGCGCTGGATTTCCGCGCTCATGGTGGCAAGGTCTCGCGCGCTTGAATTGTCGGTCAGCGTATTGGGGCGCACGTTGTAAACGTAGAACGGCTCCGGCGTGATCCACCAGGCCGCGTTGGCCAGAAAGCAGCCGACGTAGAGCAGGAAGTCTTCGCCGAACCGGGTTTGCGTGTTGTAGGCAAGCTGGTGGCGCAGCAGGAAGTCCCGGCGGATGATCGGCTGCATGAAGCCGAAACTCTTCCGGCTTCCGTCGCCTTCGCGGGTGTTTTCCCATACGAACGTGCTCGGACTCATTTTGCAGATGCATGGAATCCGCTCGCCCGAGTACATCGGCTTCGGCGGCCCCGGCTCTCCATACGGCGAGACGAGGACGTTGTCGGAAACCAAGTCCGCCGCGTGATGCTCCCCAAGTCCGGTCAGCCGCTCCAGCCGCTCGGGCTTGAAGCAGTCGTCAGCATCGAGAAGCGCGAGCCAAGTGCCGGTAGCCGCATGAAGCGCCATGTTCCGCGCCGCTGCAGGACCCTGGTTGTGCGGAAGGCGGAGCAGCTTGATGCGTCGATCCAGGGCGGCGGCCTCGCTCACGATCGCCGCCGTCGCGTCGGTCGATGCGTCGTCGACCACGATGACCTCGTAATCCTGAAGCGTCTGCTCGGCGACCGACCTCAGCGTGGTCCGGATAAACGGCGCTGCGTTGAAGGCGGGAATGATTACAGAAACGTGCAATTAAGACTCCGCTCCCAACGGCGCGCTGCGTGTCGCGGTCAGGCTTCCTCCGGTTAAGCCTTCCCGCACCCCTTTACGACCTTGTTCAAGCGCAACGACCATGTCTAATTTGCATGCATTCGTTGGTCAATTGAATAAAAATTTGACGTGCGCAACCGGTGCGAGACGCATGTGTCCTCGATCAATCAAGCGGCGTGCGGCGCCTCCCGGCCCATTGCCAAATACTTCTCCCGCCGCGCGTCGCGCAACCCGGCAGCCGGCATCCTCAGCAGCGGGTCAAGCGACGCGGCGATCGCATCGCCCACGGCGTTCACCGTCTCGCCCGCCAGGCGATGCGCGCCCCCGAGCGGCTCGGGGATCACCTCGTCGACGATGCCGAAGCCCAGCAGGTCCTGCGCGGTCAGGCGTAGCGCGTCGGCGGCCGCCGGGGCCTGGGCCTGATCGCGCCAAAGAATGCTGGCGCAGCCTTCCGGAGAAATGACGGAGTAGATCGAGTGCTCCAGCATCAGCACGCGGTCCCCGGCGGCAAGGGCGATCGCGCCGCCCGAGCCGCCCTCGCCGATGATGGTCGCCACGATCGGCACCGGCGCCTCCAGGCAGGCCTCAATGGCGCGCGCGATGGCCTCCGCCTGTCCCCGCGCCTCGGCGTCGATCCCGGGGAAGGCGCCCGCGGTGTCGACGAAGGTGAGCAACGGCAGCTTGAACCGCCCGGCAAGCTCGATCAAGCGCCGCGCCTTGCGGTAGCCCTCGGGCCGGGCCATGCCGAAGTTATGGGCAACGCGGCTCTCAGTGTCCGAGCCGCGCTCGGTTCCCAGCACGACCGCCGGGCGGGACCGGAACCGCCCGAGGCCGCCGACCACGGCCGCGTCGTCGGCAAAGGCCCGGTCTCCGGCCAGGGGCGTATAGTCCGTGATCAGCCCCGCGATGTAGGCAAGCGCCTTTGGCCGGTCCGGATGCCGTGCCACCTGGGTTTTCTGCCATGGGCTCAGCTTCGCGTACAAGGCGCGGATCTGCGCCTCGGTCTTGTCCTCGAGCTGCGACACTTCGGCCTCGATGTCGATGCCCCCAGGCTCCTGCATCCGGCGGAGTTCGTCGATTTTGCTCTCAAGTTCGGCAATCGGACGTTCGAAGTCTAGGAAGTGGCGCATCGGCGGGGGTCTAGCCTGCAATCGTCCCGACTGGAACAGTCGGACGTGAATTGCCAGGCCCACGAATCCTGCAATCGTCCCGACTGGAACAGTCGGACGTGAATTGCCAGGCCCACGAGTCCTGCAATCGTCCCGACTGGAACAGTTGGGACGTGAATCGCCGGGCCCGCTCACTCAGTTCTGCAAGCTGGGAAGTCTGTTACGGGATTGCTTCGGAGGCGATGACCCGCTCGGCGAGCGCCGCCCCCGACAGCCAAGCGCATTCCACCCTCGGTCCGAGCAGCCAATCCCCGCAAGCGCCGAGCCGGAGGCCCGTGTCCCAAATCGGGCCGTTCCCGGCGCTGCCCGAACGCGCGAAGCGCCAGCGATGCGCCGTCGCGGCCAGCAAGCCGGGCAGCGGCCCGGAGCGCGCGGAGAACTCCCGCAGCAACGGCGCAACCACGCCGTCCGCCGCCTGCTCCAGATGAGCCGCCGACCATTCCGGGCCAGCCTGGATCACCCAGGCCTCCGGCCCGGTCCGCCCCGGCTTGGCCGAGTTGCGCGCCGCCCAGCCGATCGGCCCGGCTTCGCGCATGATGTCGCCTTCGGCCGGAACCGGCGTCGCGAAGGCCGCCATCACGGTCCAGCAAGGCTGAGACAAGGTCGCCCGCGCGGTTGCCGCCCCCGCGCCGTCCCATGGCGACAGCAACGGCGCGGCCTGCTCGGCTGGAACGGCAACGATTGCCCCGTCGAACGGCGTCTCGTCCTCAAGCCCCTGCCCGAGCAGTCGCCAACCGTTGTCCTCCCGGCCAAGCGAAGCGACCCGGCATTGCCATCGCACATGCAGCCCGGCCGCCAAGCCGCGAAGCGGGCCGTTCATCGCGGGCAGGCCAACCCAGGCGTCCGGCCCGGCCGCCGGCCACCGCGCCGCCCACCCGGCCCGCGCCCAGGCGTCCGCCTCGGACCGGAACGCCGGGTCCCGCGCGGTGAAATACTGCGCGCCGTGATCGAACGACGCCTCGCCCGCCGCCGTCATGATCCGGCGCGACGCCATCCGCCCGCCCGGCCCGCGCCCCTTGTCAAATAAACGGACGGCGTGTCCCGCAAGATCAAGACGGCGCGCGCAGGCAAGCCCAGCCAATCCGGCGCCGATAACCGCGATCCGCATCCCAACCCCTTTCTAATAGCCCGGCAGCGCCCGGGCCGCCGCGCCCGCGTTACCGCGTGCCCGCCCGTTTTGCCAGCGGATGATGCAGCGCGACCAGCTCGGCCAGCCGCTCGGCCAGCACGTGCGTGTAAATCTGCGTCGTCGCGATATCGGCATGGCCCAGCAGCATCTGCAGGCTGCGCAGGTCCGCGCCGCGGGCAAGCATGTGGCTGGCGAAGCTATGGCGCAGGACGTGCGGGCTGACGCGGGCCGGGTCGAGTCCCGCTTCGAGCGCCGTCTGCTTCAGCAAGAGCGCGAGGCCCTGCCGGGTCATCGGCTGGCGGGGATCGCGTCCGGCGAATACGTGCGGGCTGTCCGGCGCCCCGGCCTCCAGCGCCGCGACCGCCTCGTGCGACTGGCGGGACAACAAAACCATGCGCTCCCGCCCGCCCTTGCCGCGGACGATCAGCATATCCGGGCGGCGCGCGAACGAAGCCCGGCGCAACGAGAGCAATTCGCTGACCCGCAACCCGGTCGCGTAAAGCAGCTCGAGCGCGGCCCGTATGGCAAGGCCCGAAACTCCAGGCCGGTCGGCCGCCGCGGCAAGAAGCTGTTCCACCTCCGCCTCGGACAGGTTCTTCGGCAGGCTCGCCGGCAGCCGCGGAGCGTCGAGCAGCATGGTCGGGTCGTCCGGGCGCACGCCTTCGCGGGCGAGAAAGCGGTAGAACCCGCGCAGGCAAGACAGCCGGCGCGCGGCCGTCCGGGCCGAAACCGTGCCGGACAGCTCGCGGATATACGAGCGCAGGTGCTCGGCGCTGGCCGCGACCGGACGGGCGCCGCACGCGTTCAAGGAGGCGCGAAGGTCGGCAAGGTCGGCCGCGTAAGCCGAAACCGTGTTCCGCGCCGCCCCCTTCTCGGCCGCCAGCATCTCAAGGAACGCCTCCTCGTGCCGGTCCATCACCTCTGCTTGAACGTGTCGTTCGGCAGAACCCGCTCAACCTGCTGGGCCGGCGGCTTTGGCGGAAACGCACCCAGATAAAGCATCCCGCCGCCAATGATCACGATGGCGAGTGCGAACACAACGAGCATGACCCGGAACATCGACGATCCTTGGCTGTATCCTATAAGCCTGTGCTAACGTCGAAGGTCATGACAAGCAATATCGCAGCCCTGCGCACCCGCCCGGCGTCGGACAGGATGGCGTCCGGCGCGCGCCGCAGCATCGTCCTGGTCGGCCTGATGGGCGCCGGCAAGACCAGCGTCGGACGCCGGCTCGCCGCCCGCCTCCGCCTGCCGTTCCACGACGCGGACGCCGAGATCGAGCTCGCGGCCGGCTGCACGGTCCCCGAGTTGTTCGAACGCTACGGCGAGCACGATTTCCGCGAGGGCGAGCGCCGGGTCATCCGCCGCCTGCTGTCCGGCCCGCCGATGGTGCTGGCCACCGGCGGCGGCGCGTTCATGGACGGGGAAACGCGCGCGGCGATACGGGCCGCGGCCACTTCCGTCTGGCTGCGCTGCAAGCTGCCGACCCTGGTGCGCAGGGTGACGGGGCGGACGCACCGCCCCCTGCTGCACGGCGGCGACCCGGAAGCGATCCTGGCCCAACTGATGGACGTGCGGCACCCGGTTTATGCCGAGGCGGATGTGATCGTGGATTGCGGCGACGAGTCGCTTGAAAGCACGACGGCGCGGGTGCTGGACGCGGTGCAGTTCTGGACGGCCCCGCGCCGCTTGCCGGTGGCGCTGCAATCCGGCCAATACGACGTCGTGATCGGCGAGGGCCTGCTGCAACGCGCCGGCGCGCTGCTCGCGCCGGTGATGCCGCAGAAGCGCGCCGTCGTGGTGACGGACGAGACGGTGGCCGGCCTGCACCTGCCGGCCTTGCTGGAAGGATTGGCGGCCACGGGCGTCGCGGCGCAAACGGTCGTCGTCGCGCCGGGCGAGGCGTCCAAGAGCATGGCCGGGCTGTCGCAAGTGCTCGACGGCCTGCTGGACGCGGGCGTCGAGCGGCGGACCACCGTGATCGCCCTGGGCGGCGGCGTGGTCGGGGACCTGGCCGGCTTCGCGGCGGCGGTGGCCTTGCGCGGGCTGCCCTTCGTGCAGGTGCCGACGACGTTGCTGTCCCAGGTCGACAGCAGCGTCGGCGGCAAGACCGGGATCAACACCGCGCACGGCAAGAACCTGGTCGGCGCGTTCCATCAGCCGCGGATGGTCCTGGCGGACACGTCCACGCTCGGCACCTTGCCCGGCCGCGAGCTGCGGGCCGGGTATGCGGAAATCGCCAAGGCCGGGCTGATCGGCGACTCCGGCTTCTTCGCCTGGTGCGAGAACCACGGGGCGGACGTGGTCGAGGGCGCCCATGAGGCCCAGGCGGAAGCCGTGCTGCGCGCCTGCGCCTTCAAGGCGGCGGTGGTGGGCGACGACGAGCGGGAGGAGAAGCCTTCGGGCGGGCGGGCGCTGCTCAACCTCGGCCACACCTTCGGCCACGCCTTGGAGGCGGAAGTCGGCTACGGCGGCGGCCTGCTGCACGGGGAGGCGGTGGCGGTCGGCCTCGGCCTGGCCTTCCGCCTCTCCGCCCGGCTCGGCCTTTGCGGGGACGATGTGCCGGAACGCGTTGCCGCCCATCTGGAGCACGTCGGCTTGCCGAGCGAGCCGGGGATGCTGAACCGCCGCTTCTCGGCAACCCGGCTGATCGCGAATATGCGGCGCGACAAGAAGATGCGCGACGGACGGCTGCATTTTATCCTGGCGCGCGGCGTGGGCGAGGCGTTCACCAGCGCCGATGTGCCGGAGGCGGAGGTGGAGCGGCTGCTGAGGGATGAAGGCTGTCAGGCGTAAAGTGCCCTCCGCATTCAGTGCCGAACAACGTCACCCGACATGGCACCGGCACGCAACGCCGCGCACGTTGGTCTCCAGGCGAAACAGCCCGCCGGCATGAGGCTCCCGGTCGCGTTGCGCGGGACCGAGCTTGTCCGACGCGCTCGACAGGTAAAGCGTCGATAGGTCCGGCCCGCCGAAGGCGCACGTCGTCGGCTGGCTGACCGGCAAGCGGATCTCCTCCAGCAACGTCCCGTCCGGGGCGTAACGGCGCAGCCGCCCGCCGCCGTGCAGGGCGCACCAATAAGCCCCTTCTTCGTCCACCGCGGCCCCGTCGGGAATGCCGGCGCCCTCTGGGATCGTCACGAACTCCCGGTGCGGGCCGAGGTGCCCGGCGTCAACGTCGAACGGCAGCGCATAAACGACGCGCTCGTTGGAATGTGACAAGTACATCAGCTTGCCGTCAGGACTCCACGCCATCCCATTATGCAGCTCGGCAGCGTCTGGCTGCCCAACCAGCCCGGCGGCTGCGGTCCAGACGTTGAGCGTGGCAGGCTCCCGCGGATGGCGCTCATGCCCGGGCAGGGGGTCGAACATGGCGCCGACCCAGAATCGCCCGGCGGCATCGACCATCCCTTCGTTGAACCGGTGCAAGGCCGGGTCAAACGGCGGCGGCGCGAGCGGATCAAGGCTCCCGGTCGCGAACGACAGCCGGAACAGCCCCGTGCGCAGGGCCACCAGGGCCGCTTCCCCTTCAAGCAACGCGAACGCGCCGATGTCGGCCGGAAGCGGCCAGGTCTGCTGGCCCATCGTCGCCGGGTCGAGGCGGTAAAGCGCCGGCGCCTTCACGTCCATCCAGTAGAGCGCCTGCTGCGATGGCTCCCACAGCAGCGACTCGGCGATTTGCGCATGGGCGTCGAGCAGGAGTTCCACGTCAGCCATCATCCACCTCTCGTCGGCATAACGCATGAACGCGGGCGCGCCGTCGTTGCCGACACAGGTTTGTGAATTTGCGCCTGCGGAAACATGCCCGACAGCCGGGCGTAGAACGGAGACTGGCCCCCGCGACGCCGGGCGCCCTCAACCACGCCGCCAAAAGGAGGCCGCCCAATGGCCATGAACGTCAGCGAGTTCGTCTGGAAGCGCTTGGGCGAGTGGGGCTTGAAGCGGGTCTACGGCTATCCCGGCGACGGGGTCGGCGGCCTCGACGTAGCGCTCGAACGCAACGAGGAGATGGAATACATCCAAGTCCGGCACGAGGAGATGGCCGCTTTCATGGCCTCCGCCCATGCCAAGTTCACCGGCGGCGTCGGCCTTTGCTACGCGACATCCGGGCCGGGCGCGATCCACCTGCTGAACGGGCTTTACGATGCCAAGATGGACCACGTCCCTGTAGTGGCGATCGTCGGCCAGCAGTCCCGAGCCTCGATCGGCGCGAACTACCAGCAGGAAGTCGACCTGCAAAGCCTCTTCAAGGATGTCGCCAGCGAATACGTGGCGATGGGCACGATCCCGAGCCAGGTCAGGACCATCGTTGACCGCGCGGTGCGGATCGCCCAGGCCAAGCGTTCGGTCACCTGCATCATCCTGCCCAACGACCTGCAATTGCAGGCATACGACGATCCTGCGGTCACCCACGGCCACGTCACGACCGGCTACGGCTTTCCCGGCGTCTCCCTCGAACCCGAGCGCAGCGCGCTGCAAGCGGCAGCCGACGTGCTGAACGCGGGCAAGAAAGTCGCGATCCTGGTCGGTGCCGGCGCGCTCGGGGCAACCGACGAAGTCATCGCGGTGGCGGACAAGCTCGGCGCGGGAGTAGGCAAGGCGTTGCTCGGCAAGGCAGCCCTGCCCGACGACCTGCCCTACGTGACCGGCTCGCTCGGCCTCTTGGGAACCAAGCCGAGCTGGGATCTGATGATGGGTTGCGACACCTTGCTGATGGTCGGCTCCACGTTCCCCTATGCCGAGTTCCTGCCCAAGCCCGGCCAGGCGCGCGGCGTGCAGATCGACATCGACGGCGCCAACCTAAGCATGCGCTATCCGATGGAGGTGAACCTCGTCGGCGACAGCGCCGTCACCCTGAAAGCCCTTCTGCCGCTCCTGAGTCAGCAGGCCAGCTCGAAATGGCGCGACGAGATCGCCGGCAACATGAAAGACTGGTGGAAAACGTTGGAAGACCGCGCCATGCACGGCGCAGACCCGATCAACCCGCAACGGGTGTTCTGGGAACTCTCCCCCCGGTTGCCGGACAACGCGATCATCACGGCCGATAGCGGGTCGGTGGCGAACTGGTATGCGCGCGACCTGAAAATCCGGCGCGGCATGAAGGCGTCGCTCTCCGGCGGATTGGCGTCGCTGGGCGCGGGCACGCCTTACGCGGTCGCCGGCAAGATGGCCTATCCCGACCGCACCGTCATCGCCTGCATGGGCGACGGGGCGATGCAGATGAACGGCCTGAACGTCATGATCACCATTTCCAAATACTGGAAGCAATGGTCGAACCCGAAGCTCATCGTCCTCGTGCTCAACAACCGGGACCTGAACCAGGTCACCTGGGAAGAGCGCGTGCAGCTCGGGGAAGGTAAAACGGAAAGCACGCAGAGCATCCCGGACTTTCCCTATCACAAGTATGCGGAGCTGATCGGCCTCAAGGGCATCTTCGTCAACGACCCGGAGCAGATCGGCGCGGCCTGGGACGAGGCATTGTCGGCTGACCGCCCGGTCATCCTTGAGGCCTACACCGACCCGAACGTTCCGCCCTTGCCGCCTCACATCACCCTGGAGCAGGCCTACCACTTCACCACCATGCTCGCCACCGAGCCGGAGTTGGGCAGCGTCGTGAAGAACAGCGCGAAGGAAATGCTGGCAAGCGTCCTGCCAGGCAAACACTAAGGACATGCAGCGGCCTACAGCCAAGGTCGGCGCCGTTCGGGCAAGGCCCTATGCCATCCCGACCGACGCGCCCGAGGCCGACGGGACGTTCTCCTGGACCTCGACGACGCTGATCGTCGTCGAGGCCGAAGGCGGCGACGAACGGGGCCTCGGCTATACCTACACGGCAGCGCCTGCGGCCAGCCTCATTAACGGCAAGCTGGCCGAGGCGGTCGCGGACGTTGACGCCTTGGACCCGCCCCGAGCCTTGCGCCGGATGCAACGGGCAGTGCGTAACATGGGCCGGGGCGGGCTTGCCGCGACGGCGATGTCCGGTGTTGATGCGGCGCTATGGGACTTGAAAGCGAAGCTGCTCGGCGTGCCGCTGGCCTCCTTGCTGGGGCGCTGCCGCGACAGCGTGCCGATCTACGGCAGCGGCGGCTTCACCACCTACGATGACGAGCGGCTGCGGTCCCAGCTTCGCGGCTGGATTGAGAATGACGGCTGCCGTTGGGTAAAGATGAAGGTCGGCGCCGATCCGGACAGCGACCCGCGCCGGGTTCGCACGGCCAAGACGGCGATCGGCGACGCGGCCTTGTTCGTGGACGCGAACGGCGCCCTTTCGGTCAAGCGCGCCGTGGCCCTGGCCGACACCTTCGCGCGCGACGCCGCCGTCGCCTGGTTCGAGGAGCCGGTCTCCTCCGACGACCTGCCAGGCTTGGCCCAGGTTTGCAAAGCGGCCCCGCCTTGCATGGAGGTCGCGGCAGGCGAGTACGTCTATGTCCTCGATGATGCCCTTCGGATGCTGGCCGCCCGTGCCGTCGACGTTCAGCAGGCGGATGCTTCCCGTTGCGGCGGCATCACCGGCTTCCTCCAGGTCGCAGCCCTGTGCGAGGCCCACCACATCGACCTTTCGGGCCATTGCGCCCCGGCCCTGCATCTCCACGCAGCCTGCGCCGCGCCAAGGCTCAGGCACCTCGAATGGTTCCACGACCACGTGCGCATCGAGGCCATGCTGTTCGACGGCGCGCCCAAGCCCGACCGAGGGGAAATTCGGCCGGACCTGACCCGGCCAGGTCTCGGGCTGGAGTTCAAGCGGCAGGATGCGGAGCGATACGCGGTATGACAACGAGCGGACCAACGGGCGGCGTGGCGGCGAGCCTCGGACTATTGGGCGCGGCCACAGCGGTCGGCGCGGGCATTCTCGCGGCCCGCAATCGCCGGCACGCCTCCGCTCCCGCCGACCGTTCGCCGATGATCCGTGGACCGCTGCCACTGCCCCCCTCGCCGCCGGTCAGGCGCGCGGCCGCCGTCCGGGCCGCCCGCCGCCTGAACCGGGCCGCGGGAACCATCGCCGGCTCCGTCCTGTTCGACAGCGCCATCGAGCACTACCGCGGCTCGTTCCACAACAAGGCCATGTTCGCGCCCCTGGCCGCCTCCGCCCTTTCCATCGGCGCCAGCCTGCACGGGACGCGGGACACCAACCCGACGCGGCACCGCATCCGCAACGCGATCTACGCCGCATCCGGCCTGACCGGCCTGGTCGGGCTCGGTTTCCACGCCTACAACGTCGGCAAGCGCCCGGGCGGCCTCGCCTGGCAGAACCTGTTCTACGCGGCGCCGATCGGCGCGCCCGCGGCATTGGCGCTGTCGGGCATGACCGGCTACCTGGCGGAACGGGTGCGGGACAACGAACCCGGCACGTTGCCCACCGTGTTCGGCCTGCCCGCCGGACGAATCGTTGCCGGGGCAACCAGCGTCGGCCTGCTCGGCACCGTCGGCGAGGCCGGGTTGCTGCACTTCCGCGGCGCATACCACAACCCGGCCATGCTGCTCCCCGTCACCGTGCCTCCAGTCGCCGCCGCGCTGCTGGGCGGCACGGCAACCGGGTCGGCGCGCAAGCCCCGGCCGTTGAGCCGCCTCTGGCTGCGGCTGACGGCGTTGCTCGGGTTCGCCGGCGTCGGCTTCCACATGATCGGCGTCGCCCGCAACATGGGCGGCTGGGCCAACTGGAGCCAGAACGTGCTGAATGGGCCGCCGATTCCCGCCCCGCCCGCCTTCACCGGCCTCGCGCTCGCCGGCTTGGCGGCAATGGGCCTGCTGGAGGACCACCCCGATGACTGAGGCCCGCCAGGACCGCTATCCGGGCTACGACGTGATGGCCAAGCGGGACACGCCGTCCTGGAACCCCGTCACGCGCGAGGTGATCGACCGCCGCCTGGCCGTGCCGCGCGAGCCGCGGTTTTTCAATCCGGATGAATGGGCGGCGCTGCAAGCCGTCTGCGACCGCATCGTGCCCCAGCCGTCAAACCGGGCGAAGGTGCCCCTGCCAGCCTACGTTGACGAGAAGATGTTCACGCGGAAGCTGGACGGCTACCGCTACGAGGGCGTGCCGGAGCAAAGCCAAGCCTGGAAGCAGGGACTGGCCGCGTTGGACGAAGCGGCGAACCGGGAGCACGGAGCCGGCTTCGCGGCCATCAGGCCCGAGCAGCAGGACGGCCTGTTGCGGCAGATGGAGGCCGGAACCCTGCAAGCCGAGGCCTTGCAAGGGATGTGGCCGGACGGATTCTTCAAACATCGCGTCATCCAGGATATCGTCGGGGCCTACTACGCACACCCGACGGGTTGGAATGAGATCGGCTTCGGCGGCCCGGCCAGCCCGCGCGGCTACGTGCGGACGGACCTGAACCGGCGCGACCCGTGGGAAGCGGCCGAGGCCAAGCCCGGCCAGGAGGAGAAAGCCCGGCGGGAGAACAAGCGTGTCGGCTGACCCGTTCGCAGCGCCGCGGGCAACGGGAGGACGGGCGCCGGACGTGTTCAAGCACGGCGGCTGGGTGCCAATGCGCGAATACCCGGAAGGGGAGGCCGTTGATTTCGTCGTGGTTGGGACCGGGGCCGGCGGCGGCCCGCTGATCTGCGGCCTGGCCGAGCAAGGCTTCTCGGTGGTTGGCATGGATGCCGGGCCATACTTCCGCCCGCTGGAGGAGTTCGCCTCGGACGAGAGCGAGCAAACCAAGCTGTACTGGACCGACGAGCGGTTGAGCGAAGGCGCTGACCCGTTGAAGATGGGCGGCAACAGTTGCGGCAAGGCGGTCGGCGGCAGCACCGTGCATTTCGCCATGGTGTCGCTGCGGTTCCGCCCCGAGTGGTTCAAGTCGCGCTCGGTCATGGGCTACGGGGCGGATTGGCCGCTCGATTGGCGCGAGATGTGGGACTATTACGCCAAGGCGGAACAGGCCTTGGCCATCTCCGGGCCTGTTGCCTACCCCTGGGGTCCGAAGCGCCCGCGCTACCCATACCGGGCGCACCAGATCAACGGGGCGGCGGCGCTGCTGGCCAAGGGCGCCGAAGCGATGGGGATCAGTTGGACCGAGACGCCGCTCGCCACCGTTTCCGCGCCGCGCGGCGATTCGCCGCCGTGCGTCTACCGCGGCTTCTGCCGTGTCGGCTGCTCGACCAACGCGAAGCAGAGCCAGTTGGTGACCTTCATCCCCCGCGCCTTGCAGGCCGGGGCGGAAATCCGCGACCTCGCCATGGTCGGGCGGATCGAGACCGGGCCGGACGGCCTGGCCACCGGCGTGCACTACATGCGCGGAGGGAAATGGCGGTTCCAGAAGGCGCGCAATGTCGTCGTGGCCGGCTACGCGATCGAGACGCCGCGGCTGTTGCTGGCGTCCGCCAACGACAAGTACCCGGACGGCCTGGCCAACAGCAGCGGCCTGGTCGGCAAGAACCTGATGACGCAATCCAACCAGGCGGTCTGGGGCTACATGGACGACGAGGTGCGCTCGAGCAAGGCGCCGCCTTCCACCACCATCACCGAACACTGGAACTACGACGACCGTAAGGATCCGGTCGGCGGCTATTGCTGGATGGCGCAGGGGCCGCTGCCGCAGGAATGGGCCTCGGTGCTGACCGCCAGCAAAAAGCTCTGGGGCGAGGCGCTGCCGCGCGAGATGGAGCGCTACAACCACCAGGTCGGGTTGAAGATGGTCGGCGAGATGCTGCCCAACGAGGCGAACCGCGTCACCTTGGCCGACGAGCAGGACCAATACGGCCTCCGCATCCCGCGGGTGACCTACAGCTTCGGCGACAACGACAAGGCGCTGATCCAGCACGCCTTGGGCCAGATGCAGACGAGCCTCGAACTGGTCGGCGCGAAGGAAATCTGGCGTCAGGAGGACGACACCAACCACCTCGCCGGAACAGCGAAGATGGGCTTCGACGCGAGAACAAGCGTCGTGAATGCGGACGGACGCAGTTGGGACATCCCGAACCTCTGGGTCTGCGACGGCTCCGTGTTCCCGACTACGGGCGGCGTCAACCCCTCGCTCACGATCACGGCGATCGGGATGCGCGCCGCGGACCGCATCGGCGCTATGGCCCGGCGCGGCGAGTTGTAAACGCGCCACGACGAAAGCGTGACCGGCCCGTGACAGCGGGTTTCGCCTTGCCCCAACTTGCGGATTCAGAGAAGGTGCCCACTCTGGTTTCGGGCGGTGGCGGACAACGCGAGCCAAGCCCGACGGTTTCCGGCCTCGTCTTCGGTTTGTGGGATGCACGTTCAGGATGCGACAGCTTTTTGCACCCGGCGCGGATGCCATCTTCCGCCTCTATATCTTTTCCGGCCTCGGCGTCGTCCTGTTCGCCGTCATCGGCCTGTATGCCTGGGCACAATCCGACTACATCGGCAGCGTTGGCATCGCGCCCGCGCAGCCGGTGCCCTTCAGCCATAAGCACCACTCAGGCGAACTCGGCATCGATTGCCGCAACTGCCATGAGACGGTCGAGATGTACAAGACGGCCGGACTGCCGCCGACCCACACCTGCATGACCTGCCACTCCCAGATCTGGACCGGGTCGTCGATGCTGGCCCCGGTCCGCGACAGCCTGGCCAAGAACGAGCCGATTCAGTGGGCCCGGGTCAACCGCCTGCCGGATTACGTCTATTACAACCATTCCGTGCACATCAACGTCGGCGTCGGCTGTTCGAGTTGCCACGGGGCCGTCAACACGATGCAGCTCACCTACGCCGCCCAATCGTTCACCATGCAGTTCTGCATCGAGTGCCACCGCAATCCGGAAGGCCGCCTGCGGCCCAAGAACGAGATCTGGAACATGGAATGGACGCCGCCCGACAACCAGGCCGAGATCGGCGCCAAGATCGCCAAGGAATACAACATTCCCTCAGCGCAACTGCTGACCAACTGCTCCACATGCCACCGGTGAGCGCCCCCCGCCAATGGCGCAGTCTCGACGCGCTGGCCGACACGCCCGAGTTCCGCGCCTTCCTGGAAAAGGAGTTTCCGGCCGTCATGGACCTGTCCGGCGGGCCGGACCGGCGGCGGTTCCTGAAACTCATGGCGGCGTCGTTCGCGCTGGCCGGCCTCGCGGGCTGCGACGAGCGGGAGGACAAGCGCGAATACGAAGTCCCCTACGTCCGCAACCCGGAGCGGATGCAGCCGAGCGAGCCGCTCTACTATGCCTCGACGGCGCTGGTCGACGGCTTCGCCAACGGTATCCTGGTGCAAACCCTCAATGGCCGCCCGCTCAAGGTCGAGGGCAACCCGCAGCACCCCTGGAGCCGTGGCGGCACGGACGTGTTCGGCCAAGCCTCGATCCTTGACCTCTACGACCCGGCGCGCTCCGCCAGCGTCCGGCGTCTCGACCGGGTCAGCAACTGGCAAGCCTTCCGCGGCATGGCGACCGGGCAGTTCGGCGCGTTGCGGGCGCAGGGCGGCGCGGGCCTGCGCTTGCTGACCGGCCCCCTGACCTCGCCCCTGCTGCTCGCGCAGATCGCCGCGATGCGCGAGGCGTATCCCAAGATGATGTGGCACAGCTACGGACCCGTTGACCGCACAGCCCTGTATGAAGGCGCCAAGCGCGCGTGGGGTCAGGCGCTCGACACGCAGTGGCGCTTCTCCGAGGCCCGGGTGATTGTGTCGCTCGACGGCGACTTCCTGGACCCGGGGCCGCAGCAGGTGGGCGCGGCGCAGGACTGGGTCGCGGCCCGCCGGGCATCGGTCGCCGCCGGCGGCCTGCTCGCGATGCACGCCGCCGGGCCGATCCCGAACCTCACCTCGGCCAAGGCCGACGATCCCGTCGCGGCGAGCCAAGCCGAGGTGCTCGCGCTGGCCCGGGGCTTGCTCGCGGACCTGTCAGGCCCGGGCGCCCCGCCATCTGCGGCAGCAAACGCGTCGCCGGTCGCATCGTGGCGGGCGCGGGCCGCGGCGGCGCTGTACGGCGCGCGGGGCGCCGGCCTCGTCGTGGCCGGAACGTCTCAGCCCGCCGAGGTTCACGAGATCGTCCACCGCCTGAACGCGGCGCTCGGGAATGCCGGCAAGACGGTGTTCTACACCGCCCCGGTCGTGGCCGAGGCCGAAGACCTCGCCAGCCTGGCGTCAGCCATGCAGGCCGGCTCGGTCTCCGCCTTGGTCGTGATGGACGCCAACCCGGTCTACGACGCCCCGGCCTCGCTCGGCTTCGCCGACGCCCTGCGCAAGGTGCCGCTCAAGATCCACGCCGGGACGCACGTCGACGAGACCGGGCTGCGGACCGACTGGCACGTGCCCGTCACCCACCCGCTCGAAAGCTGGGGCGACGCGCGTTCGCTCGACGGCACCATCGGCCTGCTGCAGCCCACGGTCGCCCCGCTCTACACCGGGCGCACCCCGGCGCAGATCATCTCCCTGCTGACCGATGGACAGGAGCGCCAGGCGCTCGACCTGCTCAAGCAGCACTATCAGAACAACCAAGGCGACGACGTTTTCGAGCCGCAATGGCAGACGATGCTGCACGACGGCTTCGTGGCCAACTCCGCCTCCAAGCCGGTGCAGCCGACGCTGGCGGCCCCCTCCGCCGCTCCCGCAGCGCCCTCCACGGATGGCATCGAGGTTCTCTTCCGCCCGGACCCGGCGGTTTGGGACGGGACAGGCGCCGATAACCCGTGGCTGCAGGAGTTGCCCAAGCCGCTGACCAAGATCGTCTGGAGCAACGCCGTCTCGGTCAGCCAGGCCCTGGCCACGCGCGAAGGGCTGTCCCAAGGCGACATCGTCCGCGTCGAGGCGGGCGGACGCTCGGCTGAAGGCCCAATCTGGGTCATGCCCGGCCAGGCGGACCAAACGGTGGGCGTCACGCTCGGCTACGGCCGCAAGGTGCCGGACCGCATCGCCTACCAATTGGGCTACAGCGCCTACGAACTGCGGGACGCATCCGCCCCCTGGCACTTGTCAGGCGCCAAGCTGCTCAACACCGGGCGCAAAACCAAGCTGGTCACCACCCAGGACCACAACACGATGGGCGGCCATGATTTCGTCCGCGTCCAGCAGGTCGGCGCGGCCCCGGCCGGAGAAACCAAGAGCTTCACCCAGCCTACCCTGTTCGCCTCCAAGGAAGGCGACGGCCGCGCCTGGGGCATGGTGATCGACCTCGACGCCTGCATCGGCTGCAACGCCTGCGTCACCGCCTGCCAGGCGGAGAACAACATCGCCGTGGTCGGCCCCGAGCAGGTGGCGATGGGACGCGAGATGCACTGGCTCCGCATCGACCGCTACTACGAAGGCCCCCCCGAAGCCCCGGCCACCCACTTCCAGCCCGTCCCGTGCATGCACTGCGAGAACGCTCCCTGCGAGGTCGGCTGCCCGGTCGAGGCGGCGATCCACGACTCCGAAGGCCTGAACCTGCAAGTCTACAACCGCTGCATCGGCACGCGGGCGTGCGAGGGCTACTGCCCCTACAAGGTCCGGCATTTCAACTTCCTGGACTATTCCGCCAAGATCGCCCCCTCTGCGGCGCTGCAGCGCAACCCGGAAGTCTCGATCCGCGCCCGCGGCGTGATGGAGAAGTGCACCTACTGCGTGCAGCGCATCGCCCACGCCCGCATCCAGTCGGCGAAGGCGGCCGGCGCGCCGATCCCGGATGGCACGGTGCAGACGGCCTGCCAAGGCGCCTGCCCGACCCGTGCGATCAGTTTCGGCGACCTCAACGACAAGAACGCCGCCGTCGTCGCCGCCCGGCACGACCCGCGCAACTACGCCCTGCTCGGCGAGCTGAACGTTCGCCCGCGCACCACCTACCTGGCAAAGATGGCGCCGCGGGGAGACGCCTGATGCCGAGCGACATCGCCCTCCGCCGCGGGAGCCAGCGCAACGCGATCATCGCCCCCGGCCAAAGCTGGGAGTCGGTCGGGCGCGACGTGGCCGGGCTCGCGTTCGACCACCGGATCGGCCTGCGCTGGTGGCTGGCCTTCGCGTTCTCGCTGGCCCTGCTGGGCGTGATGGCCGGAAGCGTCGGCTGGCTCCTCTACGAGGGCGTCGGCGTCTGGGGCAACAACAACGCCGTCGTGTGGGCGCTCGACATCGCCAGCTACGATTGGTGGATCGGCATCGCCAGCGGCGGCCTGATCGTCTCGGCCACGCTGCTGCTGCTCGATGCGGAGTGGCGCGGCGCGCTCAACCGGATCACCGAAACGATGGCGCTGGTCTCCGCCGCCGCCGCCGGCCTCTACCCGATCATCCATCTCGGCCGGCCTTGGTTCTTCTATTGGAACCTGCCCTATCCCAACACCTTCCTGCTCTGGCCGCAGTTCCGCAGCCCGCTGTTCTGGGACGCGGTGGACATCATCAGCTATCTCCTGACCTGCCTCGCCTTCTGGTACGTCGGCATGTTGCCCGACCTCGCCTCCATGCGCGACCGCGCCGTCGAACGGATGCGCGAGGACAAGCGCAAGCCCGGCGCGGAGATGCGGCTGCTCCGCGCCCAGATCTACGGCATCGTCGCCCTGGGCTGGCGCGGCTCGGCGCTGCACTGGCGCCGCTGGATGCAGGCCTATCGAACCATCGCGCTGTTCGGCATCATCCTGGTCGTCTCGCTCCAGACCGGCGCGGGCGTGATGTTCGCGGGCACCGTCGAGCCCGGATGGCACGACACGCTCCTGCCCATCTCGCTGCTTCTCGGCTCCATCTTCCAGGGCATCGCCGTTGTGGCGGTCCTGGCCGTGGTGCTGCGGGGTGTTTTCGGGCTCGGACGCCTGGTCACGCCGCGTCACCTCGACATCCTGGCGATGCTGTTGCTCGCCCTGGGCCTGCTGAACCTCTACTGCTACGCGGCCGAGTTCCTGACGAGCTGGCTGGTCGGAACCCCGTTCGACAAAGCGGTCCTGGCCCGCCGGTTCAACGGCCCCAACGCCTGGAGCGCCTGGTCGGTGCTCGCGATGGCTCTGGTCCCCGTCCACCTGTTCTGGATTCCGGCCTTGCGGCGCTCCGCGGCCGCCCTGGTGCTGGTCGGCCTGCTCGTCGCCGCCGGCTCCTACGCCGATCATTTCATGGTGATCGTCATCACGCTGCAGCACGACTTCCTGCCCTCGGCGGCCCAGGTCTACAGCGTCGACATCTTCGGGCTGGCGACGTTCGCGGGCTCCGCCGGGTTGTTCCTGGCCTTGCTGCTGCTGTTCCTGCGCTATCTCCCGGCACTCTCGATCCTGGAAGTCCGCCGCCTGGTTAGCCAAGGGAGGCTCCCCCGCCATGGCTAAGACGCGCGGCGACGCGGGCACGGCCCCGCTCTGGGGCGTGTCCGCCGAATTCGAGACGGCGGAGGCGATGGTCGCGGCGCTTGAAGTCCTGCGCCCGCACGACCTCGGCCGGCTGGACGCCTTCTCCCCGGTCCCGATTCCGGAAGCCGGCGAGGTACTTCGGCTCGGGCGGCAGCCCATCCACCCCTACGCCATCCTCGGCGCCGTCATAGGCGGGCTGTTGATGTTCGCCATGTGCACCTACGCGACGATCTGGGGCTACCGCTTCAACATCGGCGGCCGCCCGTTGTTCAGTTGGCCGGCCTTTATCGTGCCGAGCGTCTCGTTCGCGATGCTGTGCGGCAGCGTCACCGCCTATCTCATGCTCTTTATCCTGAACCGCTTGCCCCGGCTCAATCACCCGGCCTTCAACATCCCGGATTTCACGCGGGTCACGAAGGACCGCTTCTTCCTCGCCGTCGAGGCGCAAAACCACCGCCAGTTCGATCCCGACCTGGTCGAGCAGATCCTCGCCGGATTGGCCACCCCGCCCGACCGCGTGGCGAGGGTTGCGCGATGAGGCGGCTCGCGGCCGTCGCCGCCCTGAGCCTCGTTGCCTTGGCCGGATGCAAGCGGCAGGACATGTACACCCAGCAATCCTCGCGGAACTGGGACCGCAACGCTTTCTTCGACAACCAGTCCTCCATGCGTCATCCAGTCGCCGGCACGGTCGCCCGCGACGCGCCCAACCCGCCCGTCGAACAGCCGGAAATGATAACCGCGGCGATGCTGGCGCGCGGCAAGGAACGCTTCGACATCTTCTGCACGCCATGCCACGGCCGCGCCGGCAACGGCGAGGGTATGATCGTGCAGCGCGGCTTCCCGCATCCGCCGAGCTTCGTCGAAGGCAAGCTCCGCGACGCCCCGGCAAAGGTGTTCTACAACGCGATCGCCAACGGCTACGGCGCGATGTACAGCTTCTCGACCCGGGTCTCCCCGGCCGACCGCTGGGCCATCATCAGCTACATCCGCGCCCTCCAGCTCAGCCAGAACACGAAGGTCGCCTCCTTGCCGGCGGAAGACCAGGCCAAGCTCGGGACGCCCGCGCAATGAGCCGCGCGCAAGGCGCGGCCTGGGCCATCGGCGTCGTCGGCGTCGCGGTCTGGGTCCTGCTGGCGGTGGCCGGGCAGCAGGCGATGCCGTCCTACCTGGCCGCCTGGCTCTGCTGGATGGCGCTGCCGCTCGGCGCGTTGCCGCTCGTCATGCTGCTGGAGATGGTCGACGTCCGCGGCTGGACCGTCCTGCCATTGCTGCGGCGTCTGCTGCTGCTGATGCCGCTCGGCGCGCTGCTCGCGGTCCCGCTGATGCTGGCCCTGCCGGAGCTGTTTCACCGCCCGGGCGTGGCCGAGACGCTGCCGCCCGCCTACGCCGACCCGCACGGGCGTCTGATACGCATGGTCGTGATCCTCCTCGTCTCGTGCCTGTTCGCCTTCATCTTCTGCCGCGCGCCCCGGCGCGGGCCGAGGCGGGGCTGGGCCGCGCTCGGGCTGATGCTTCATCTCGTGCTGGTCAGCGTGGCCGCCGTGGATTGGGTGATGTCGCTTGACCCGGGCCTCGGCTCCTCCGCCTTCGGCCTGCTGTTCATCGCCGCGCAGTGCGGGACCGCGCTGTGCCTGGCGGTGTTCCTGCTCTCGGTCGCCAGCCGGTCCGCCCTGCCGGAAGAGGTCCCGCCCATGATGGCGGTTGTCCTGGGCATCTGGATGTTCCTGCACTTCGTTCAGTTCCTGGTCGTGTGGTCGGCGAACCTGCCCGACGAGGTGGTCTGGTACATCCGCCGCACCGACGGCTTGGGCGTGCCGGCCGTGGCATGGATGTCGGCCGCGGCCATCCTGGCGGTGGCGGCATTGCTGCCCTACCGGCTGGTCCGCGCGCCCGCGGTCATGGCGACCGTCGCCGCCATGCTGCTGCTCGCGCACCTGACGGAAATGCTTTGGCTGGTCACGCCCGCCTTCCGCGGCGCCTTCGTGATCGCCTGGCCCGACGTGCCGGCGCTCGCGGGCCTCGGCGGACTCGCGGTCGGCCTGCTCCTGGCCATCGCCTCGTTTGCCCGCCGGAAAAATGCCCATGCCCCAGCCTAGCGCCCGACCCCGGAGAAGCGCGTGCCGGGTTCGCCGCGAGCGGACCAGGATCGCGGATTGGGCCGCGCGGGCAATGGTCCTGGCCGGCGGCGTCCTGCTGTTCCGGCTCATCCAGCCTCAATACGCGGACGACGGCGGGCCGCTCGTCGGCACGGAGAACGAGCGCCTCGGCCGCGGCGAGCCGACCGTGCCGCCCAGCACGGAGGCGCAGAAGGCTGGCCATGAAACACTCGACCTGAGCGGCTGGACCCTGACGAAACTGACCGCCGGGCTGGGCGCGGTCGTCGCCGTCGTGATCGGCGCGATGGTGCTGCTGCACGGATACGTCGTGCGCGGGATCGAAGCCAGCGACACCGGCCTGACCGTCGAGCAGACAACGCCGGTCGTCCCGCCCTTGCCGCACTTGCAGGCAACCCCGGTCCAATCGCTCGAGGCGCTGCAGGCCCGCGAGCAGGCCCAGCTCGAAGGCTACGGCTGGACCGACGCCGGGCATACGAGGGCACGCATCCCGATCGATCGCGCGATGAAGCTCATCGTCGGCCAGAAACTGGATACCGCGCCATGAAGCCTTCCGACTACCCTCTGGCGATATGGCCCGCCGCGGCGTCGGCCAGCGCGACCGAGACGGACTACCTGATCCTGTCCTTCACGGTCCTGACGCTCGTGCTCGTCGTGCCGATCTTCGTCGGCATCACCTGGTTCGCGGTGCGCTACCGCGACGGCAAGCAGGTCAACCGCTTCCACTCCACCAGCCGCGACCGGGTTCTCGAACTGGGCTGGATGATCATCCCGTTCCTGCTGACGCTGTTCTTCTTTTTCTGGGGCATGAGGCAATTCATCGAGCACAAGACCCCGCCGCCGAACTCAACCCGCATCGAGGCGATCGGCCGGCAATGGATGTGGAAGTTCCAGCACCCGGGCGGCCAGGCGGAGATCAACGACCTGCACGTGCCGACCGGCTCGCCGATCGAGATCAACATGGTCTCCCAGGACGTGATCCACTCGCTCTACATCCCGGCGCTGCGCATCCAGATGGAGACCTTGCCCGGCCGCTACACCCAGCTCGCCTTCACCGCCGACCGCCCCGGCACCTACCGCATCCTGTGCAGCGAGTTCTGCGGCACTGAGCATTCATCGATGGTCGGCCTGCTGACCGTCATGACCCCGGGCAACTACGCCGATTGGCTGGCCAAGTCAGGCTCCAGCGAGAGCCTGGCCGCGGCGGGCAAGCGGCTGTTCTCCTCCTACGGCTGCAGCGGATGCCACCAGGGCGAAGGCACGGTGCGCGCGCCTAGCCTGGCCGGGCTGTACAACAGGCCGGTGCCGCTCGAGGCCGGCGGCACGGTCATCGCCGACGCGAGCTATCTCCGCGACAAGATTCTGAACCCGAACAACAACAAGATCGCCGGATACAAGCAGGTCATGCCCAGTTTCAACGGCGTCATCCCGGAGGACGACCTGACCAAGCTCGTCGCCTTTATCGAGAACTACGACGCCGCAACGGAGCCCACGCCATGAGCCCGCTGGACATCACGCAACGCGACCCGGAAACCCCGCGCAGCACCATCGGCCGCCCGCCCGACTACCTGCACGAAGCCAGCACGCTGCGCTCGTGGTTCTTCACCACCGACCACAAGCGCATCGGCCTGCTTTACCTGGCCACCATCACCGGCTTCTTCGTCATCGGCGCGGTCGCGGCCGGGCTGGTCCGCCTGGCGCTCGTTGTGCCGGACGGGCAGATCTTCACCGACGATACCTACAACAAGCTGTTCACTATCCACGGCGTGGTGATGGTCTGGTTCTTCCTGATCCCCTCCATCCCCTCCACCTTCGGCAACTTCCTGATCCCGATCATGATCGGCGCGAAGGACCTGGCCTTCCCCCGGCTCAACCTCCTGAGCTGGTACGTCTTCATCGGCGGCGGCCTGTTCACCGTCGCCACCGTGATCTTCGGCGGCGTCGACACCGGCTGGACCTTCTACGCGCCCTACAGCACCACCTTCTCCAATACCTACGTCGTCCTGGCGCTGACTGGCGTCATCATCGTCGGCTTCTCCTCGATCCTCACCGGCCTCAACTTCGTCGTCACCATCCACACCATGCGCGCGCCGGGCATGACCTGGTTCCGCCTGCCGATCTTCGTCTGGACCCACTACGCCGTCAGCCTGATCTTCCTGCTCGCCACCCCGGTCATCACCATAACCCTCATCCTGCTGGTCATGGAGCGGGCCTTCGGCATCGGCGTGTTCGACCCGAAGCTGGGCGGCGACCCGGTGCTGTTCCAGCACCTGTTCTGGTTCTACTCCCACCCGGCCGTCTACATCATGGTGCTGCCCGGCATGGGCGTCATCAGCGAGATCGTCCCCGCCTTCGCCCAGAAAAAGCTGTTCGGCTACCGCTTCGTCGCCTACGCCTCCATCGGCCTCGCCTCGGTCACGTTCTTCGTCTGGGGCCACCACATGTTCGTCAACGGCGAGAGCGTCACCGCCGCGATCATCTTCTCGGTGCTGAGCTTCGCGGTCGCGGTGCCGTCCGCGGTCAAGGTCTACAACTGGGCCGCCACCATCTACAAAGGCAGCCTCCGGCTCAAGACCCCCATGCTCTACGCCATGGGCTACATCGGCCTGTTCGTGCTAGGCGGCCTGACCGGCCTGTTCCTGGCCACCCTGTCGATCAACGAGCACGTCCACGGCACCTACTTCGTCGTCGCCCACTTCCACTACATCATGGTGGGCGGCACGATGCTCGCCTTCCTGGGCGGGCTGCATTTCTGGTGGCCGAAGTTCACCGGGCGCATGTACCCGGAAGCCTGGGGCGTCGTCTCCGCCTTCTTCATGTTCATCGGCTTCAACGTCACGTTCTTCCCCCAGTTCATCCTGGGCTACCTCGGGATGCCCCGCCGCTATCACAACTACCCGCCGGAGTTCCAGTTGCTGAACGTGCTGTCCTCGGCCGGCGCGACGATCCTGGCAGCCGGCTACATCTTCCCGATGGTCTACCTCGTCTGGTCGCTGTGGTTCGGCAAAAAGGCCACGGCCAACCCCTGGGAAGCGAAGGGCCTGGAATGGACCACCAGCTCGCCCCCCCCGGCGCACAACTTCGTAACGCCCCCCACGGTCGATTTCGAGCCGTACGAATACCCGCTGTCTTCGGTCGAGCAGCGGAATGTCTGACGTCGTCTACCCCGTCGGCATCCACGTCGAGGAGCAGTTCTCCAACGCCGGGCAGCAGCGCCACGCGGCGCTTCTCGGCATGTGGGGCTGGCTGCTGACGGAGCTGCTGCTGTTCGCGGGCCTGTTCGCGGTGGCGGTGGTCCTGCACTTCCTGCACCCCGCCTCGGTCAAAGCCGCGGTGCACCATCTCAAGTTCTGGATCGGCGCCACGAACACGGTCGTGCTGATCTGCTCCAGCTTGACCATGTCGGGCGCCATCATGCTCTCGCGCATGGGCTGGCAACGCTGGATGGTCCGCTGCATGGTCGCGACGGCGGCTCTCGGAACCCTGTTCCTGGCGCTGAAGGGCTACGAATGGTATGTCGACTACCTGGAGCACATGACGCCGTTCCTCGACCGCCCCTACGCGCTCGAAGGCGACCCGGCCTCCCGCCTGTTCACCAACCTCTACTTCGTCACCACCGCGCTGCACGGCCTGCACCTGACAACCGGCGTCGCCATCCTGCTGTGGATGGCCTGGCAGGCGAGCAAGCAAGGCTACCTGCAGCGCCATCAGAACCGGATCGAGATCTACGGCCTTTACTGGCATTTTATCGACCTGATCTGGATCATGGTGTTTCCGATCCTCTACGTGGTCGGCCGATGACCGGGCCGCAGGAACTCGACGCCGCCGCCCGCCGCGCATTATGGCTCCGGATGCGCGTGCCGGTCTTCGCCTTCGCGGCCTTGCTCGTCTTCCTGGCAGCCATCGTCGCCCTCGGACAACTCATGCCGTCGCCCTTGGCGTCGTGGCTCGTGCTCGGCCTGACCGCCTGCATGGCGATCACCGTTCTGCTGTTCTCGATGGAAGTGCGGGAGGAAGCGCCGCTGATGCGGTTCTTCTCCCTGCTCGGTTTCGCCTGGGTGGCGATCCTGTTCGGCATGACCATGGTCGATTACTGGACCCGCTGACCTCAGTAGTACGGGAAGGCGTCGCGCCTGGTCGCCAGCCCTCTCCCAGCCGTGCGATGACGCCGCCCTTCTATTGCAGCGCAACAAGAACCATGTCCGCAGGCAGCAACATGTGATGGACACCCCGATGCAGCAAACGGAAAGCGTTCTGTTCCAACCTGTCGCCATGGGCGGCCTCGCGCTTCGGAACCGCATCGTCATGGCCCCGCTGACCCGCAGCCGGTCCAGCGACGCGGGCGTGCCGCCGCCATTCGCTGCCGACTACTACGCGCAACGGGCAACAGCGGGCCTGATCGTCTCCGAGGCGACCAACATATCCTCCCAGGCGCGCGGCTACGCGCTGACGCCGGGCATCTGGCTGCCGGAGCAGGTCGAGGCTTGGGGCCAAGTCACCCGCGCGGTCCACGCGCAAGGCGGCAAGATGGTGCTGCAGCTTTGGCACACGGGCCGCATCTCGCATCCGAGCCTGCATGGCGGCGCGCTGCCGGTGGCGCCATCCGCGGTCAAGCCCTCGGGGCAGGCGTTCACCAGCCAAGGGCTGCAAGACCACGTGACGCCGCGGGCCTTGGAGACCGACGAGATCCCGGCCATCGTCGAGGACTATCGGCACGCCGCGCAATGCGCCAAGGACGCCGGGTTCGACGGCGTGGAGATCCACTCGGCCAACAACTACCTGCTGGAGCAGTTCGTCCGCGACAGCACCAACAAGCGGACAGATCGGTATGGCGGCAGCGTGGAGAACCGGCTTCGCTTCCCGCTCGACGTCGTGGCCGCGGTCACGGACGTTTGGGGCGGCGGATCGCGGGTGGGCATCCGCCTCTCCCCCGGCACGACGATGCCGGGCGAGACGCCGTTGGACAGCGACCCGATGGCCACCTATGGCGCTTACATCGACGGCCTCAACCGCTTCGGGCTGGCCTACCTGCACGGGATCGAGGGCGTGACCCAGGGCAGCCGGGAAACCGAAGGCGTGGACTACGCCGCGCTGCGCAAGCGCTTTTCCGGCGCATACATCGCCAACAACGGGTTCGACCGGGAGTTGGCCGAGCAGGCGCTGGCGTCCGGCAACGCGGATCTGATCAGCTTCGGACGCCCGTTCATCGCCAATCCGGACCTGGTCGAACGGCTGAGGACCGGAGCGCCGCTCGCGGACGCGCCCAAGCCCTATTGGTACGGCGGCGACGCCACCGGCTATTCCGACTGGCCGGCGATGAACAAACAGGCCGAGTTGGCCGCGTAACGCCGGCAGTCTGACACCGGCCGCGCCAACGGCGGCTGGTGTCAGGACAGCCGCATCCTCGCCGCGCGAAGGTCGCCGGCCACGCCCCGGTCGGCAAAGCGGTTCTGCATCAACGATGCGCCATCCTCACGACGCTCGACTGAACCAGGCGGCGGATGCTTGGTCGATCCTGGCGTCTTCGCGCAACCGGTCATCGCGACCGCCACGATGACAATCGACACGGCGTCGAGCAGTTTCAATCGCACGTTCTGGTTCCTTCGCATCGTCTTGCCATAGCCTGATGCCGTAACCGGGCGGCGGGTTCTGGTCGTTCCATCGCTGCATTGCGATGCTCTCACCGCTCTGGAACAAACGCAACAACGCTCTCGACCCTGGCGGACCAAAGGAACTGGTCGATTGCCGACGCGCCGCCGATTCGGTAGCCGGCATCGATCAGCATCTGCCCATCGCGGAGCAGGGCCGCCGGGTTGCAGGAAACGTAAACAACCGGCAGCCGACTGGCGGCAAGCGCCGGCATCTGCTGCGGCGCCCCGGCCCAGGGCGGGTCGAGCACGATGCAGCTCGCCGCCTTCAGTTCGGATGGCTGCAGCGGCTGGCGCGCCAGGTCGCGATGGATGGCCGTCACGCGCGGATTCCCGGCCGCGCGCAAGGCCCGGACGGACCCGGAGTCGCCTTCATAGGCCAGGACGCGCCCGCGTTCCGCAAGGCCGTGGGTCAGGGTGCCGCAGCCGGCAAAAAGCTCGGCGATGCGGGCTTTGCCGGCAAGCCGGGGCAGGGCTGCAAGAACGGCGGCGCGGATTGCGGCCTCTCCGGCCCGGCTCGCCTGCAGGAATGCGCCCGGCGGCACCGGGGTGTTCCAACCCGAGAACGCGGTCGCCGACGGACCGAGCGTGCAAGCAGGCTCCGGCTCGCCGCGCGGTCCAACGGCGGCGCTGATGCGCGGAAGGCCGAGCCGGTTCGCCACAGCCGCGAGCCGGGCGCGGTCGGGCGCGGTCAACGGAGCGTCGGTGCGGAGCAGCAGGTCGGGGCCGGTGTCAAGCAAGTTCAAGATCGCGGAACCCTCGCGCCGCAGGCCGGACACCGCCCCGAGCACGGGCCGCAGGGCTTGAACGGCGGCGAACAGCGCCGGATGGAGAACGGGGCAGGCACGCATATCAACGACCGCGTCGGAGCGGCGTCGGTGCAGGCCGACGACGACGCCGGACGGCTCGCGCCGAATGGCGAGGTCGATCCGCCGCCGCTCGCCGGGGCCGGTGCGGGCAAGTGGCGGGAGGGCGCCGGTAAACCCAAGGCGGCGGACAACGGCGGCAACCTGCTCCAGTTTCCAGGCGGCGTAGGCCTCGTCCCGCCAGTGCTGAAGCGAGCAGCCGCCGCAAGCATCGAAATGAGGGCAGGGCGGCGAAACCCGTTCCGGCGACGGCTCGATGACATGGCCTGTTGCCACCCAGCCCTGGCCGCGGCGGCTGAACGGGCCGGGTTCCACGAGTTCGCCGGGAAGCGTCCCGGGCAAATAAAGCGGAGCGCCGCCCGGCAAAACGGCCACGCCGTCCGCGTCGGCCCCGAGCGAGCCGACGCGGACCGGGTTAGCTGCCGAAGGCGTTGAGGCCGGTCTGGGCGCGGCCAAGGATCAGCGCGTGCACGTCATGCGTGCCCTCGTATGTATTGACCGCCTCCAGGTTCATCACATGGCGGATGACGTGGTACTCGTCGGAGATCCCGTTGCCGCCGTGCATGTCGCGCGACGTGCGGGCGATCTCGATCGCCTTGCCGCAGTTGTTGCGCTTCATCATGCTGATCATCTCCGGCGCGGCGGCGCCCTCGTCCATCAACCGCCCGAGCCGGAGCGCGCCCTGCAGCCCGAGCGTGATCTCCGTCTGCATGTCGGCCAGCTTTTTCTGGATCAGCTGCGTCGCGGCCAGCGGCCGGCCGAACATCATCCGCTGCATCGTGTAATCGCGGGCGGCGTGCCAGCAGAACTCGGCCGAGCCCAGCGCGCCCCAGCTTATGCCGTAACGGGCGTTGTTCAGGCAGGAGAACGGCCCGCGCAGCCCTTTGACATGGGGCAGCTCGTTTTCCGCCGGCACGAACACGTCCTGCATCATGATGGCGCCGGTCGTGCTGGCGCGAAGCGAGAACTTGCCCTCGATCTTGGGCGCATCGAGCCCGGCCATCCCCTTCTCAAGAATGTAGCCGCGGATCTCGCCCTCGTCGTTCTTGGCCCAGACCACGAACACGTCCGCCAGCGGGCTGTTGGTGATCCACGTCTTGGAGCCGGAAAGCAGGAAACCGCCGTCAACCGCCTTGGCGCGCGTCCTCATGCTGGCCGGGTCGGATCCCGCGTCAGGCTCCGTCAACCCGAAGCAGCCGATGAATTCGCCCGTGCGGAGCTTGGGCAGGAAGCGGTCTTTTTGATCCTCGGACCCGAACGCCCAGATCGGATACATCACCAACGAGGATTGAACGGAGAACGCGCTCCGGTATCCGCTGTCCACCCGCTCCACCTCCCGGGCAATCAGCCCGTAGGCGACGTAACCGACCCCGGCGCAACCGTGGCTGTCGAGGGTTGCCCCCAGGAAGCCCATTTCCCCCATCTCATTCATGATCTCCCGGTCGAACCGCTCATGCCGGTTGGCCTCGAGAACGCGAGGGAACAGCTTGTCCTGGCAATAACCGTGCGCCGCGTCCCGCATTGCGCGCTCGTCTTCCGTAAGCTGGCCGTCCAGCAACAGTGCGTCATCCCACCGGAACGGCCCCAGCTTCTTGTAATTCGATGGGCGGCTACGCTCGGCGGCGGCTTCGGGCGTCTGAACCGGGGTAACAACATTCATGCGGGCGATCCTCGTTACTCGGCCTCCGGCCTTGCCTGCGCCGGCGCCTGTCTTGCCGGCGAGCGTAGCAGCATGAACGCCGGCACGTCTTCCCCGAAACCGCGCACGGCCGGGCCAAGATCGTCGTCACGGCGATGCCGCCGCGGCTCGTCACGGCCCCGCCGGGGCGCGTCGTCGCGGTAGCGACGCGGCTCGGCATCGTCGCGGTAGCGACGCGGCTCGGCATCGCGAGGGCGTCGCGGCTCGGCTGGGACGGGCCGCGTCGGGGCTTCCGCCGCAACCTCCGGCTGCGGCGCTTGCTCGGGCGGCGTCTGCCCGGCATCGGCCTTGCGGCTCCGGCTCCGCCGAGGCTTGGCGGCGCGCTCCTCGGTGTCCTTCGCCGCGGCTTTCGGCTTGGCCGGCGCTTTCGCCCGCCCCCTGCGGCGTCGCCCGTCGCCCTCCGCGAACGGCAGCACATCCATCCCCTCGATCGCGAAGCGGGGGATCTCGGCCCCGACCAGCTTCTCGATCGCCTCGACATAAACGCGGTCGTCAGGCGTCGCCAGGGTGAACGCGTGCCCAGTCAAGCCGGCCCGCCCGGTCCGGCCGATCCGATGCACGTAATCCTCGGCATGGATCGGCACGTCGAAATTGAACACGTGGCTCAGCCCGCCAATGTCGATGCCGCGGGCAGCCACGTCGCTGCACACCAGCAAGCGGATCTCGCCCGCCTTAAAGCGCCCGAGCGTGGCGAACCGCTCCGGCTGGCTCATGTCGCCATGCAGTTGCCCGGCGCTGAACTCATGCCGCTTGAGCGACTTGTAAAGAATGTCGACGTCGCGCTTGCGGTTGCAGAAGATCAGCGCGTTCTGCACCGACTGGCTGCCGATCAGCCGCCGCAACGCCTCCCGCTTGTCAAGCTCGTTGACGACCGTCAGCCCGGCCACGATGGTGGTGGCGATGCTCGCCGGGCGGCTGACCGTGATCTCCTTCGGGTTGCTGAGGAACGCGTCGGCCAACCGCTTGATCTCGGGCGCCATCGTGGCGCTGAAGAATAGCGTCTGACGCGTCTGCGGCAGAAAGCCGACGATCTTCTCCACGTCCGGAATAAAGCCCATGTCGAGCATCCGGTCGGCCTCGTCGATCACGAGCGTCTTCACGTCGGTCAGCAGCAAGCCGCCGCGCTCGAACAGATCCATCAGCCGTCCGGGCGTCGCGATCAACACATCGACGCCGCGCATCAGCGCGTCCTTCTGCTCGGCCATGCTCTCGCCGCCGATCAGCAGCGCGTGGTTGAGCTTCAGGTGCTTGCCGTATTGGACGAAGTTCTCCGCCACCTGCAACGCCAGCTCCCGGGTCGGCTCCAGGATCAGGCTCCGCGGCATCCGCGCCCGCGCCCGGCCGCTCGATAGCACATCGAGCATCGGCAGCACGAAGCTCGCGGTCTTCCCGGTGCCGGTCTGGGCGCAGCCGAGCACGTCCCGGCCCATCAGCACGGTGGGGATTGCTTGCGATTGGATCGGCGTCGGGCTTCGGTACCCCTTCTCGCTCAACGCCTGCAAAATTTCCGGGGACAGGCCAAGCTCCGCGAACGCGATCTCCGGCTCCTCGGCGGAGGGCTCCGCCGCCGCCGGCATCGGCTGCTCGGGCAGCGCCTCGGCCGGGACTGCCGCCTCCGTCTCCGGCTCGGCGGTTGTCTCCGGTGCGGCGTGTATAGTATCATCCGCCGTAGCGGTGTTGGTCTGGATCAAGCGAAAGGTCTCGTTTCATCAACGGGTGATAGCGCCCCACCGACAGTGCCGGGCGACAGGCGCGCATACGCTGTGCGCGTGAGTGCCATATCGTGAAACAGCCCTTGAAAGTCAACCGCAGCGGACGCATGGCCCGTAGCACCAGGAGGATTAGTTTGAGATTTGCGCCTCGGGTAGCTGGCGAGACGGCGGTTGCAACCAAGACGCCCGTCAGCGCGTCACACTGCCCATGAACGATACGCCAAAGAAACTTGTCGAGCCGCTGCCCATCGCGGACTACGCGCTGATCGGCGACTGCTCGACCTCGGCCCTGGTCGGGCGCAACGGGAGCATCGATTGGCTGTGCCTGCCACGGTTCGACAGCCCCGCCTGCTTCGCCGCCTTGCTCGGCACGCCGGAGAACGGCCGCTTCCTGATCGCGCCGCAACATCCGGGCAAGCCCGCAACCCGGCAGTACCGCGACGGCACGCTGGTGCTCGAAACCCTGTTCAAGACCGCCGACGGCGAGGTCGCGGTGATCGACTTCATGATCCCTGGCGCTGCCAACAACAGCGTGGTGCGGATCGTCGAGGGGCGGAAAGGCTCGGTCCCCATGCGCCTCGAACTGTCCATCCGGTTCGATTACGGGGTCACCATCCCCTGGGTGACCCGCCGCGACGGCGGCAACGGCATCGTCGCGATCGCCGGGCCGTCGATGGTGGTGCTGCGCACGCCGGTGACGCTGGAAGGCAAGGACCTCAAGACGGTGGCCAAGTTCACCGTCAGGAAGGGCGAGCGGGTTCCGTTCGTGCTGACCTACGGGCCGTCCCACCTGCCGCTGCCGCTCAGCCCCGACGTCGAGGACGCGCTGTACTCAACCGAGTCCTACTGGTCGGCGTGGTCGGGCCGCTGCAAATACGACGGCCCCGCGGCCGACACGGTCAAGCGCTCGCTGCTGGTGCTCAAGGCGCTGACCTACGCGCCGACCGGCGGCATCGTCGCCGCCCCCACCGCCTCCCTGCCCGAGGCGCTGGGCGGCACGCGCAACTGGGACTACCGCTACTGCTGGCTGCGCGACGCGGTCATCACCCTGTTCTCGTTCATGGGCGCCGGGTACGCCGAGGAAGCGCAGTCCTGGGCACGCTGGCTGCACCGCAGCGTCGCCGGCAGCCCGAAGCAGTTGCAGATCATGTACGGCATCGCCGGCGAGCGCCGGCTCGACGAGTACGAGCTGCCCTGGCTCGCCGGCTACGGGGGCGCGTCGCCGGTCCGGATCGGCAACGCGGCGGCCGGGCAGTTGCAGTTGGACGTGTTCGGCGAGGTGATGGCCGCCCTTCACCACGCCCGCAAGACCGGCCTGCTGGAGGAGATCGAGACCTGGTCGGTGCAGCGCGCGATCCTGGAGCACCTGGAAACGGTGTGGGAGCAGCCGGACGAGGGCATGTGGGAAACCCGCGGCGGCAGGCGGCACTTCACCTTCAGCAAGGTAATGGCATGGATGGCCTTCGACCGCGGCATCGCCGACGCCGAGGGCTACGGCTTCGAAGCCCCGCTCGGCCGCTGGCGCGCCGCGCGGCAACGCATCCACGACCTTGTTTGGCAGCAGGGCTTCGACAAGGACCGCAACACCTTCCTGCAAAGCTTCGGCGACCCGGCCCTGGACGCGAGCCTGCTGATGCTGCCCACCTCCGGCTTCATCGACGCCAACGACCCGCGCATGGTGGGGACCGTGGCCGCGATCGAGAAGGAGCTGCTGGTCGACGGCTACGTGCTGCGCTACCGGACCGGCGAAGTCGAGGACGGGTTGCCCGAGGGCGAAGGCGCGTTCCTGGCCTGCAGCTTCTGGCTCGCCTCCGTCATCTACCAGCAAGGCCGGACCGAGGAAGGCCGCGCGATGTTCGAGCGCCTGGTGGCGCTATGCAACGACGTCGGCCTGCTCAGCGAGGAGTACGACCCGCGGGCAAAATGTTTCACGGGAAACTTTCCGCAGGCGTTCAGCCACGTGGCGCTGGTCACGACGGCCATGCGGCTGGCAGGCCGCCCGCTTGACGCGACCACCGAGATCCCGGACCAGCAGGCCGTTCGGAAGCGGACCCGGCAGCAACTCGAGGGCGCGAGGGACGCGCCGAGACAAGCGCCGCTCGGATCCGCCGGCGCCGCGTCCATAGCCGCACAGGGCGACGAGTCCTGACAACGTGACGCAAATGGCCGCCTTGGCCACAGGCCCCCTCAGCCGCGGCGCAGCCTGCCTCCTGCTGCTTCTGCCCGTCATGGTTGGCCCCGCCCGGGCGGAAACGCCGCTCGACCTCGTTCCGCCGCCCTTCGCCAAGCGCGAGCTGGTGATCGGCACGAAGGAAGCGCCGCCCTTCGCGATGAAGAACGGCGGCGGCGATTGGCACGGCATCAGCATCGACCTCTGGCGTCGCATCGCCGACGAGCTGCACCTGCGCTTCCGGTTCGAGGAAACCGATCTCAAGGGGCTTATCGAGGGCGTGGCCGACAAGCGGTTCGACGCCGGGGTCGCGGCCTTGACCATCACCGCGGAACGCGAGGCGACGGTGGACTTCAGCCAGCCGTTCTTCGCTTCCGGGCTCGGCATCGCAGTGCCGATCTCGGCCGATGGCTGGTGGCCGGTCGTGCGCAGCATGTTCTCGCTGGCCTTCGTCCAGGTCGTGCTGGCGTTGTCGGCGCTGCTGGCGGGGGTCGGCTTCTTCATCTGGCTGTTCGAGCGGCGGCGGAACGCGCAGTTCGGCGGCCATATGCTCAAGGGCCTGGGCGCCGGGTTCTGGTGGTCGGCGGTGACGATGACGACGGTCGGCTACGGCGACAAGGCGCCGACAACCGTGCCGGGCCGGCTGCTGGCGGTGGCCTGGATGTTCGCCTCCGTGATCCTGATCTCGACCTTCACCGCCGGCATCACCAGCGCGCTGACGGCCAGCAAGCTGACCGGGCGGGTCGAGGTGGTCGGCGACCTGCATTCGGTGGTCGTCGGCGCCGTGGGCGGCTCAACCAGCGCCGACTATCTCACGGCCGAGAAAATCCAGTTCTCACGCTATCAGGACGGCACGGCGGCGCTGCGGGCGCTTCAGGCCGGCCAGATCGATGCGGTGGTATACGACCGCCCGCTGCTGGTTTGGACGGTGAAGCAGGATTTCGCCAAATCGCTCCGGGTGCTGCCGGTCAAGTTCGACGCGCAGACCTACGGGATCGCGCTGCCGATCGGCAGCGGGTTGCGTGAGCCGGTCGACCGGGCGCTGCTTGAGCAGATTCATAGCCAGTGGTGGCAAGATTTGGTGTTCCGCTTCCTGGGCCAGCGGATCTAACCGCCTCCCGGTCCGTAAAGCAGGTCCGGCAGCACGAGCGAGATCCACGGCACGTAGGTGATCAGCACCAGGAAGCCGACCAGGATCATCAGCCACGGCAGCGAGGCCCGCGCCACCGAGAGCAGCGGCATCCCGGTAATCCCGGAGGCGACGAACAGGTTGAGGCCGACCGGCGGCGTCACCATGCCGATCTCCATGTTGACCACCATCAGCACGCCCAGGTGCACCGGGTCGATGCCGAGCCGGACCGCGATCGGGAAGATGATCGGCACCAGGATCAGGATAATGGCCGACGGCTCCATGAAGTTGCCGGCGACCAGCAGCATGACGTTGACGATGATCAGGAACTGCCAAGGCTGCAGCCCGGCTGCCAGAAGCTGGGCGGCGATGGATTGCGGGATCTGCTCCGTGGTGAGCACGTGGGCGAACAGGAACGCGCTGCTGATGACGAACATCAGCATGGTGGTGGTCCGCGCGGAATCGATCAGGACGCGGGGGATGTCGCGGGGCTTGAGGTCGCGATAGATGAGCAGGGCGACAAGGAAGGCGTAGACGGCGGAAACGGCGGCGGCTTCGGTGGGGGTGAACACGCCGCCGTAGATGCCGCCGAGCACGAGCACGATCAGCAGCAGGCCCCAGACGGCGCGGCCGAACAGGAGGCCGCGCTCGGGCCAGGAAGCCTTCGCCTGCCGGGGCAGGTTCTTCATGCGGGCGGAAACGTAGATGGCGGCCATCAGCAGCAAGCCGAGCAGGATGCCGGGGATGACGCCGGCGATGAACAGGCGGCCGACGGAGGTCTCGGTAGCGGCGGCATAGACGACCATGACGATGGAGGGCGGGATCAGGATGCCCAGCGTGCCGGCATTCACGATCACGCCCGTGGCATACTCCTGGGTGTAGCCGAGGCGCACCATGCCGGCGATGACGATGGAGCCGATGGCGACAACGGTGGCTGGGCTGGAGCCGGACACGGCGGCGAACAGGATGCAGGCCATGACGGAGGCGATGGCGAGGCCACCGGGCAGGTGGCCGACGCAGGCGGAGGCGAAGTCGATCATGCGCCGGGCGACGCCGCCGGTGGTCAGGAAATTCCCGGCCAGGATAAAGAACGGGATGGCGAGCAGGGTGGGCGATTGCGCGGCGTCGAGGAACTTGAGCGACAGGGAGGCGAGGCTGTCGTAGGCGAAGAACAGGATGGTCAGCGTGGACGACAGGCCGAGGGCGACGGCGATGGGCATGCCGATCGCCATGAAGGCGAACAGGGCGGCGAAGAGGAAGAAGGCGGTCATCGGGCGCCGCGGTGCACGTCGTCGCCGCCCAGCATGCCGATGGTGTCGGCGGCCTCGTCGGCCAGGTCGAAGCCGGCGGATCGGCCGCTGGCGATCCGCCAGGCTTGTTCAAGCAGGCGGACGACCAGCAACAGGAAGCCGAGCGGCAGGCAGAGGGTGAGGAGCCAGCGGGCGATGGGCATGTCCTGGGCGTCGATGCCAAGGCGGTATAGCTTGTAGTCGTAGATGGCGGAGCCGTAGAGCATCAGGGCGGCGAACAGCAGGCAGAGCGCGATCGCGGTCAGGCCCACGGCGCGGCGGGCGGGCAAGGGCAGCAGCTTGACCCCGGCGTCGATGCCGATGTGGGAATGGGTGCGGATACCATATGAGACGCCGAGCAGCACCAGCCAGGCGAACATGTACGTTGTGCCTTCCAGCGCCCAGAGCAGGCCGGAGTTGAAGACGTAGCGCAGCACAACCTGGGTGAAGGTGAGGATGGTCATGGCGGCGAGGAGGAGGGCCATCAGGCCCTCCTCCAAACGCTCGATGGCGCGGCGCACCATGCGGCCGGGGTCAGCTCGTGCTGGCGTTGCGGGCCGCGTCCACGACGTCGGCGCCGATGGCGGGGGTGAACTTCTTCCACACCGGCTCCATCGCCTTCTTCCAGTCCGCCCGCTCCTGCTTGGTCAGCTCATGGATGGTCACGCCCTTGCTGGCCTTGATCTTGGCCTTCGCCTCCTCGTTCAGCTTGCCGGCGATGTCGTTGTTGACCTTGGTCGCCTCCTCGAGCGCCTGCTGGAGGCCCTTCTTGATGTCGGGCGGCAGGCCGTCCCACCATTCGGCGTTGACGACGACGGCGTAGTCGATCAGGCCGTGGTTGGATTCGGTGAAGTCGCTTTGCACTTCCTGATACTTCTGGCTGAAGCAGTTCGACCAGGTGTTCTCCTGCCCATCAACGGTGCCGACCTGGAGTGCCTGATACACCTCGGCGAACGCCATCTTCTGCGGCACCGCGCCGACCGCCTCGAACTGGGCCACCAGCACGTCGGAGTTCTGCACCCGGAACTTCAGGCCCTTGGCGTCCTGCGGCTCGACCAGCGGCCGCTTGGCGGAGAGCTGCTTGAGGCCGTTGTGCCAGTAGGCAAGGCCGAGCAGGCCCTTGTCCTTGAACGAGGACAAGAGGCTCTGGCCCACCTCGCTGGCCTGGAACTTGTCCACCGCTTCCATGTCGTCGAACAGGAACGGCAGGTCGAACACCTGGATCTTCTTGGTGTAGCGGTCGAACTTCGACAGCGACGGGGCGATCATCTGCACGTCGCCCAATGCGAGCGCTTCCATCTCCTTCGCGTCGCCGTAGAGCTGCGAGTTGGGATAAACCTCGACCTTGACCTTGCCGGGCAGCAACGCCTCGGCGCGCTCCTTGAACTTCAGCGCGGCCTGGCCCTTGGGGGTGTTGTCGGCGACGACGTGGGCGAACTTGATGGTCATCGGCGCGGCCTGGACCGCCCCGGCAAACAGCGTGGCCACGGCGGCGGCCATCATGAACAGGCGCATGGTTCCCTCCCGGATTGCGCGTGCCGATGTCGATTTGATCGCGGCACGAACGCGGTTCAGGGCGCACTTAGCGGAAGGCTGCGCCGCAGCACAACCGATTAATGGCAGGCAACGCTAATCGTCGCCCGAGTAGGCCGGCTCCCCGCGGAAATCGGAGGCAACGGCGATCCGTTCGCGCGTGCCGCCGCTCAACCGCTCCAGCGCCAGGTAGACCACGGGCGTCGTGTACATCGTCAGCAGCTGCGAGAAGATCAGGCCGCCGACAATGGCGATGCCCAGCGGCTGGCGCAGCTCGGAGCCGGTGCCGGCCGACAACGCCAGCGGCAGCGCGCCGAGCAGCGCGGCCAGCGTCGTCATGGTGATCGGACGGAACCGCTCCAGGCAGGCCTCGTGAATGGCCTGCTCCGGGGACAGCCCGCGGTCGCGCTCGGCCTCAAGGGCGAAATCGACCAGGATGATGGCGTTCTTCTTGACGATGCCCATCAGCAGCACGATGCCGATGATCGACAGCACGCTCAGGTCCGTGCCGGTGGCGAGCACGGCCAGCAGCGCGCCGACGCCGGCGGAGGGGAGGGTGCTGAGGATGGTGAGCGGGTGGATCAGGCTCTCGTACAGCACGCCGAGAACGATGTAGATCGTGACAAGGGCGGCGCCGATCAGCAGCGGCTGGGTCGAGAGCGACTTCTGCAGGAACTTGGCGTTGCCCGAGAACGCGGTGCGGATGGTGTCCGGCATCCTCAGCTCGCGCGCGGTCTCGGCGACGATGTTGATCGCGTCGCCTTGGGAGGTGCCGGGCTTGAGGTTGAAGCTGATCCGCGCCGCGGGGAACTGCCCCTGGTGGCGCACCGAGAGCGGGGCGGTGTTGATCACGAGCCTGGCGACGCTAGTGAGCGGGACCTGCGTGCCGTTTGCGCCGGGCACGTAGACATGGCTCAGCAGCCAAGGGTCGCGCGCCAGCTCCGGCGTGGTCTCCAGCACGACGCGGTACTGGTTGCGTTGGGTGTAGATGATCGAGACCTGGCGCTGCGAGTAGGCATTGCTCAAGGCGCTGTCGATCGCGCCGACCGAGACCCCGAGCCGGGCCGCCTTCTCCCGGTCGATCACCACCTCGGCCTGCGGGCCGGAGCGGTCCTGGTCGGTGGTGACGTCCTCGATGCCGGGCTTGCCGCGCAGGGCGTCCTGCAGCTTGAGCGCCCAGCGGCGAAGCTCGCCGAGGTTCTGGTCCAGCAGCACGAACTGGAACGAGCTGCCGTCCGAGCCGCCGCCGCCGCCGCGCAGGTCCTGCGCCGAGTAAAGAAAGGTCTCGACCCCGGCCATCCGCTTGAGCTTCGGGCGCAGCCGGGCGATGACCTCCTCGGCGCTGACGCGGCGCTCGGCCACCGGCTTGAGGCTGATGGTCAGCCGGCCCCGGTTGATGCTGGACCAGCCCGAGGTGATGCCGATGGTGCTGCCGACGCTCTCGACCGCCGGGTCGGACATGATGACGTCCACGACCCGGCGCTGCCGCTCGGCCATGGCCTGGAAGCTGATGTCGGGGCTGGCCAGCGTGTTGCCCGACAGCAACCCGGTGTCCTGGATCGGCAGGAACCCTTTCGGCACGTAGCGGTAAAGCCCGACGGTGGCGAACACGAGGCCGATGGTGACGGCGAGCATCAGCTTGCGCCAGCGCAGCGCCCAGGCGAGCGTGCGGGCGTATTGGCGGATGACCCAGGCGAACCCGCGGTCGATGCGGGCGTCGATGCGCGCCCAAGGCCCCCAGGGCGCGCGGGCCGGGATGAAGCGCCCGCACATCATCGGCGTCAATGTCAGCGAGACAACGGCGGAGATGCCGATGGAGACGGCCAGCACGGTCGCGAACTCGTGGAACAGCTTGCCGAGCAGCCCGCCCATGAACAGGATCGGGATGAACACCGCGACCAGCGAGACGCTGATGGAGATAACGGTGAAGCCGATCTGCCTGGCCCCGGCGAACGCCGCCTGGAGCGGAGGCAGCCCCCGTTCCTGATGCCGGTGGATGTTCTCGATCATGACGATGGCGTCGTCGACCACGAAGCCGACCGCGATGGTGAGCGCCATCAGCGAGAAGTTGTTGATGCTGAACCCCAGCAGGTACATCGCCCCCAGCGTGCCGGAGATGCTGAGCGGCACCGTGACCGCGGCGGCGAGCGTCGGCACCAGGCGGCGCATGAACAGGGCGACGACCATCAGCACGAGCGCCACGCTGAGCAGCAGGGTGAACTCGACTTCGCCCACGCTGGCGCGGATCGTCGTGGTCCGGTCGCTGAGCACCGTCACGTCGATGCCGGCGGGAATCCATTTCAGGAGCTGCGGCAGCGCCTGCTTGATCCGGTCAACCGTGTCGATGACGTTGGCGTCGGCGGCCTTGGTGATTTGCAGCAGGATCGCCGGGCGCTTGCCTTCCCAGGCGGCGAGCTTGGTATTGGACACGCTGTTGACCACCTGCGCCACGTCGCCGAGGCGGACGATGGCGCCGTTCTTGGATTTGAGCACCAGCCGGGCGTAGTCCTCGGCCTGGGTGATCTGGCCGTTCAGCTCGATCGTCTCGGCGCGGTCCGGGCCGGAGAAGCCGCCGACCGGGCCGTTCACGTTGGCGTTGCGGATGGCGGCATAGACATCCTGGCTGCCGAGCCCCGCCGCCTTCAGCGCCGCCGGATTGAGCCGGACGCGGACGGCGGGCTGCTCTGCGCCGTTCACCTGCACCTGCGCCACGCCCTCGACCTGGCTCAAGCGCTGGGCGAGGATCGTGTCGGCGGCGTCGTAGACCTGGGCAGTGGTCAGCTCGTTGCTGGTGAGCGACAAGGTCAGGATCGGCGACTCGGCCGGGTTGAACTTGCGGTAATAGGGGCGGGTGGGTAGGTCGGACGGCAGGTCGGTGTAGGCGGCGTTGATGGCGGCTTGCACGTCGGCGGCGGCGTCGTCGATCGGGCGGTCGATGTCGAACTGGACGACGATGGAGGCCGCGCCCGAACTGTTGATGCTGGTGATCTCGTCAACGCCGGGGATCTCGCCGAGGCGGCGTTCGAGCGGGGCGGCGATGCTGGCGGCGATGGTCTCGGGGCTGGCCCCGGGCCGGGCGGCGAACACGACGATGGTGGGGATATCGACGCTGGGCAGGGACGCGACCGGCAGGAACCGGGCGGCGACGATGCCCGTCAGCATCAGGCCGAGCGCCAGCAGCATGGTCGCGACCGGGCGCTGAATGAACGGGGCCGAGACGCTGAGGGGGCGGGGACCTGCCATCCTACTCGGCCGCGACGCGCCGGGAGGGGCTGTAACGGGCGCGGAGCCGCTCGAAGAACAGGTAGATCACGGGGGTGGTGTACAACGTCAGCACCTGGCTCAGCAGCAGGCCGCCGACGATGGTCACGCCGAGCGGGTAGCGTAGTTCGGAGCCGGTGCCGTTCTCGATCACCAGCGGCAACGCGCCCAGCAGCGCCGCCGCGGTGGTCATCATGATCGGGCGGTAGCGCAGCGCGCAGGCCTCCTCGATGGCCGCGCGCGAGGAGATCCCCCGCTCGCGCTCCGCCTCGATGGCGAAGTCGATCAGGATGATGGCGTTCTTCTTGACGATGCCCATGAGCAGGACGATGCCGACCAGCGCCACGAGGGATAAATCCTGCCCGGCCAGCATCAGCGCCAGCAGCGCGCCGATGCCCGCGGAAGGCAGCGTGCTGATGATGGTGATCGGGTGGATGACGCTCTCGTACAGCACGCCGAGCACGATATAGATCACCACCACGGCGGCGAGGATCAGCCAGGGCTCGCTGGCCAGGCTGGCCTCGAACTCGGCCGCGTCGCCGGAAAAGCTGCCGACAACCGTGCCGGGCAGGCCGATGTCGGCCTCCGCCCGGCTTACCGCCTCGACGGCGTGGCTGAGGCTGGCGCCCTGGGCCAGGTTGAAGCTGACCGTGACGGAAGGGAACTGCGACTGGTGCGTGACCGCGAGCGGGGCCGTCGTCCGCGTCACGGTGGCGATGGCCGAGAGCGGCACCTGGGTCGTCCCCGCCGTTGAGGGCGACGCCGCCCCGCCCGAGGACGCGTTGCTGGAACCGTTGGCCGAGCCCGCGGACACGCCGGAGGCAGGCACGCGCAGGCGCAGCAGTGAGGACGGGTCGGCCTGCCAGGCCGGGTTCGCTTCCAGCACGACGCGGTATTGGTTGGCTTGGCCGAAGATGGTGCTGATCTGCCGCTGGCCGAAGGCGTCGTACAGCGTGTCCTGCACCGCCTGCATGTTGACGCCGAGCCGCATGGCGGCGTCGCGGTCCACCTCGACCCGGGTGGCGAAGCCGTCCGTCTGCTGGTCGGTGGCCACGTCCTCCAGGCCGGGCTCCTGCCGCAGCTTGTCCACCAGCCGCGGCGCCCAAAGGGCAAGCTCGCGCGGATCGGTGTCCATCAGCGTGTACTGGAACTGGATCCGGCTGATGCGCGCGCCGATCTGGATGTCCTGCACCGGCTGCATGAACACCGACATGCCCGGCGCCCCGCTCATCGCCTGCTGCAACCGGGCAATCACGACTTGCGCGGGCGCGCGCTCGCCGCGGGGCTTGAGCGCGATGGTGAGACGCCCGGTGTTGGGCGTGGCGTTGATCGCGCCCGCGCCGACGAACGAGGTGACGCCAGCGACGGCGGGGTCGTTCCGCGCCGCCTCGGCCATCTGCGCTTGCAGCTTGGCCATGCGCGGGATGGAGGCGCTCTGCGCGGCCTCGGTGACGGCGACGATGACGCCCGTGTCCTGTTGGGGGAGGAAGCCCTTCGGGATGACGACGTAGAGGATGACCGTCCCGGCCAAGGTGAGGACGGCCACCAGCAGCGTGAGGCCCTGGAAACGGAGCGCGACCATGAGGGTGCGGCGATACAGGCGGGCGGAGGCGTCGAAGCCGTGCTCGAACCAGGCGGTAAGGCGGCTGGGGCGCTCGTCGGCGCGCAGGAGCCGCCCGCACATCATCGGCGTGAGGGTCAGCGAGATAACGGCGGAAACGATGACCGAGGTGCTGAGCACGACGGCGAACTCGTTGAACAGCCGGCCGACGACGCCGCCCATGAACAAGAGCGGGATGAACACCGCGACCAGGCTCACGGTCAGCGAGACGATGGTGAAGCCGATCTGCGCCGCGCCGCGGTAGGCGGCCTGGAGCGGCGGCACGCCCTGCTCGATGTAGCGGACCACGTTCTCGATCATGACGATGGCGTCGTCGACCACGAAGCCGGTCGCGACCGTCAGCGCCATCAGGCTCAGGTTGTCGATGCTGTAGCCGCACAGCGCCATGACCCCGAAGGTGCCGGCCAGCGAGAGGGGCAGGGCGACGGCGGGGATCAGCGTCGCGCGGGCGCTGCGCAGGAACAGGTAGATCACGAACACCACGAGGCCGATGGCGATGGCGAGCGTGAGCTGCACGTCGTCCACCGAGGCGCGGATGGTGCCGGTGCGGTCGACCACCACCTGCATCTTCACCAGCGCCGGGATCGCGTTCTGCAGCTGGGGCAGCGCCTCCTTGATGGCGGCCACGGTGGCGACGATGTTGGCCCCGGGCTGGCGCTGGATGTCGAGCACGACCGCCGGGTGGCCGTTGTACCACCCGGCGACGCGGTCGTTCTCCACGCCCGCGACCACGCTGCCCACGTCCGACAATCGGACAGGCGCGCCGTTGCGCCAGGCGACGACGAGGCTCTTGTAGGCGTCCGGCGAGACGAGCTGGTCGTTGGCGCCGAGCGCGAAGGCCTGCCGCGGCCCGTCGAACCCGCCTTTGGCGCCGTTCACGTTGGCCGCGGCGACGGCGGTGCGCACGTCCTCAAGGCTCATTCCATAAGCGGCAACGCGCGCCGGGTCGACGCGGACGCGCACGGCGGGGCGCTGCCCGCCCTGGACCGTCACCTTGCCGACGCCCGGGATCTGGCTGAGCTTGGGTTGCAGGATGGTGTCGGCGGCGTCGCTGATGCGGTCGATGGGGATGCTGTCGGAGGTCAGCGCGAGCGAGATGATGGGCGCGTCGGCCGGGTTCACCTTGGCGTAGATCGGCGGGTAGGGCAGGTTGTTCGGCAGCGTGCCGGCCGAGGCGTTGATCGCCGCCTGCACGTCCTGGGCCGCGCTGTCCATGTCGCGGTTGAGGCCGAACTGCAGCGTGATCTGGCTGGTGCCCTCGCTGCTGGTGCTGGTCATGCTCTTCAGGCCGGTGATCTGGCCGAATTGCCGTTCCAGCGACGCGGTGATCAGCGTCGCCACCGTATCCGGCCCGGCGCCGGGAAGCTCGGTCGTCACCTGGATGGTCGGGAAGTCCACCTCGGGCAGGGCCGCGACCGGGAGCGCGCGGTAGCCCAGGATGCCGGCCAGCATGACCGCCACCGCGAGCAGCCAAGTGGCGATCGGCCGGGCGATGAACGGGGCGGAGATGTTCACGGCCCGCTACCCGGCCCGGCCGCCGCGGCGCTGCGCCGTCCCCGGGGCCGAGCGGTCCCGCGGCGTGGCCTCGGGCGCGTCGCCGTCCGGCCCGGCGACCACGACCTTGCTGTCGTCGTTCAGCCGCTGCGCGCCGTCCGTGACCACCGTCTCGCCCGCGGCCACGCCCTGCCCGATCACAACGAGCTGCTGGCTCTCGTGCCCCACCTCCACGGTCGCGCGCTTGACGCTGTGGTCCGGGTTGACGACGAACACGTAGGGGCCTTTGGGGCCGCGCTGCACCGCGGCCGTCGGCACGGCCACGACGCCGCGCTCCGTTTCGGCCAGCATCCGCACGTTGACGAAGCCGCCCGGCCAAAGGCGCAGCGCCGCGTTCGGAAAGGTTGCTTTCAGTTTGATGGTGCCGGTGGCGGGGTCGACCTGGTTGTCCAGCACCGCGAGCTTGCCGCGGTCCAGCACCTTGCCGCCGCCGCCGCTTTGCATCGCCAGCACCTCGGGCATCCCGTCCTGCATGGCCGCGCTGACCGCCGGCAGGGATTGCTGCGGCAGCGTGAACACGACGGAGATCGGCTGCAACTCGGTCAGCACCGTGATCGGGGTCGTGTCGCCCGGGTGCACGATGTTGCCGGCATCGACCTGGCGGATGCCGACGCGCCCGTCGAACGGGGCCTTGATGACCGTGTAGCTGAGCTGGGTCTGCGCCGTGTCGATCTGCGCCTGGTCGCCGCGGACCTGCGCCTCGAGCTGCGCCACCTGGGCGCGGGCGGTGTCGGCCTGCTGCGCGCTGCTGTAGGCGGTCTTGGCCAGCTTGTCGTAGCGGGCGGCGTCGAGCTTGGCGTTCTGCAGGTTGGCCTGGTCCTGCTGCTTCTTGGCGATGGCGGAGTCGAGGCTGGCCTGGTAGGGGCGGGGATCGATGCGGGCGAGCACGTCGCCTTTCTTGACGTCCTGGCCTTCGGTGAAGTCCACCTCGACCAGCGGGCCGTCGATCATCGCCCGGATCTGCGCCTGGTTGTAGGCCTGCACCGTGCCGAGCCCGTCGAGAAAGATCGGCACGTCGCGCAGCTCCGCCTTCGCCGTGAGCACCGGGACGGGCGTGCTGTCGCCGCGCTTGCCGCCGCCGCCGGCGCCGAAGCTCGCCTGCTGCTCGGCGGCCGGGCGCGTGTACCACCAGTAGGTGATGCCGCCCGCCGCCGCGAGCAGCACGAGAATGAGGATGAGCCGCTTCATGCCGGCGCCCGGTTCCGCCAGCCGCCGCCCAGCGCCTTGTACAGGTTCACCAGCGCCTGGAACCGCGCCAGCCTGATCTGCGCGAGCAGATCGAGGTTGTTGTAGAGCGTCTGCTGCGTGTTGAGAGAGGTGATGATGTCGATGGTCCCGGCCTGGAGCTGCGCGTTGGCGATGTCGGCGGAGCGTTGCGCCACCTTGATGGCGTCCCGCTCGAGGCGTTCCTGCTCGGCTGCGAACTGCAGCGCTGTGAGGGCCTGTTCCACGTCGGTGAAGCTTTGCAGGATCGCCCGGGCGTAATCGGCCACCAGCTCGGCGTAGCGGCCCTTCGCCTGTTCGAGCTGTCCGCGCCGGAGCCCGTTATCGAAGATGGGCGCCGTCAGCCCCGCTGCAAGCTGCACGACCAGCGTGCCGGGGCCGGTCAGCGTGCTGAGCGCGGTGCTGGTCAGCCCTCCCTGGGCGGTGAGGGTGACGCTCGGGAAGAACGCGGCGCGGGCGGCGCGGATGTTGGCGTTGGCGCCGACCAGCAGGGCCTCGGCGCTGGCCACGTCCGGGCGGCGCTGCAACAGGGCGGAGGGCAGGCCGGGCGCGACCACGGGGTAGGGCAGGCGGTCGAGCGAGCCGCCGCGGACCAGCAGGCGCTCGGGCGGGGTGCCGACCAGGATGCCGAGAGCGATGCGCTGCTGCTCGATCGTGTTGCGCAACTGCGGCAGGGCGGCGACCTGCCCGGCCACCAGCGCCTCCTGCTGCGACACGTCGAGCGCGTTGGCGGTGCCGGCCGAGAGCTGGGCGCGGTAGGCCCCGAGGATGCGCCTCGCGTCGGCCAGGTTGCGCTCGGCGACGCGCAGACGGTCCTGGCCGGCGAGCACCTGGAAGTAGGTGTTGGCGACGGAGGTGACGACGGTGATCGCCACGTTCTCCTGGTCGAAGCGGCTGGACAGCGCGGTCGCCGCCGCGGCCTCGTAGGCGGCGCGGTTGCGGCCCCAGAAATCGACCTCGTAGCTGGCGGCCAGGCCCAGGCTGTAGCTGCGGAAATCGAAGTAGCGGGACGCGCCGCCGGTGGGCACGACGCCCGAGGCCGGCGTCCCGGTCGGGATGTTGACGAGCGAGCGGCTGCTGCGTCCGCCGGAGCCGGTGCGCTGGTAGTCGTAGTTGCCGGTGCCGTTCAGCACGGGCAGCAGCGGCGCGCCGGCGATGCGGGCCTGCGCGTCGGCCTGGACCACCCGTGCCGCGGCGGCGGCGAGATCCGTGTTGTAGCCGCGGGCGCGGCCGATAAGCTGGTCGAGCTCGTCGGAGCGGAACGCCCGCCACCAGTCCGGCGCGGGCCAGGCCGCCTCGGCGGTGCCGGCGGTGGCGCGGAACGAGGCGGGCAGGTCGAGCGCCGGACGCTCGTAGAACGGCCCGAGGCTGCAACCGGCGAGGGCGCCGGCGCCGAGCAACGCGGCGCGCCGTGTCACGGCTTGGTTCAGCGCCGGCCCCGGTTCAGCGATGCCCGGAGCAGGCGCGTCCCCCAGTTCTCCAGGCGTTCCTGTTCGTTACGGTCGTCGTTCATGGGTGTCAGATAGAGCGACCATGGCCTTTATACGAGTGCCGGCCCTGGACCCCATGCGGCGTTCGTGTCGCGCCCGCGTCGCAACAATCTTGCGCGCACCCCGCCGATATGCAAATCAGCATCTCAAAGCGTGCATAACAAGGGAGACGCCGGGGTGTCCGACACCATCCTGGAAACCGCCGGGCTCACGCGGGAGTTCCGGGGATTCACCGCGGTCAACGACGTGTCGCTCAAGGTCGAGGCGGGAACCATCCACGCGCTGATCGGGCCGAACGGGGCGGGCAAGACGACGTGCTTCAACCTGCTGACCAAGTTCCTGCCGCCGACGCGGGGCGTCATCCGGTTCAAGGGGCGCGACATCACGGGGATGCGCCCGGCGGCGGTGGCCCGGCTCGGGCTGGTCCGCAGCTTCCAGATCTCGGCGGTGTTCCCGCATCTGAGCGCCTTGGAGAACGTGCGGATCGCGCTGCAGCGGCGGCGGGGGGCGTCGTTCGACTTCTGGCGCTCGGATACGGTGCTGGACCGGCTGGAGGAGCGCGCGGCGGCGCTGCTGGCCGACGTGGGGCTCGACGGGTATGAGGACACGCCGGCGGCGCTGCTGTCCTACGGGCGCAAGCGGGCGCTGGAGATCGCGACCACGCTGGCGCTGGAACCGACCATGATGCTGCTCGACGAGCCGACGGCGGGGATGGCGCACGAGGACGTGGACCGGGTCGTGTCGCTGATCCGCCGCATCCGCGCCGGGCGGACGATCCTGATGGTGGAGCACAACCTGAGCGTGGTGGAAGGGCTGTGCGACCGGATCACGGTGCTGGCGCGCGGGCAGGTGCTCGCGGAAGGGGACTACGCGGGCGTGAGCGCCAACCCGGACGTAATCGCGGCCTACCTGGGCTCGGCCGATGCCTGAGGGGCCGCCGCCGCGCGAGGCGATGCTGAGCGTAGACGGGCTGAACGCCTGGTACGGCGAGAGCCATGTCCTGCACGGGGTGGATTTCAACGTGCGGGAAGGGGAGGTGGTGACGCTGCTGGGCCGCAACGGCGCCGGCAAGACCACGACCATGAAAAGCGTCATGGGCCTCGTGCCGCGGCGGGAAGGCAGCATCCGGTTCAAGGGGCGGGAGACCGTCTCCATGCCGCCCGACGGGGTGGCCAAGGCCGGGATCGCCTTCTGCCCGGAAGAGCGCGGCATCTTCGCCAGCCTCAACGTGACCGAGAACCTGATGCTGCCGCCCGTGATCGCGCCGGGAGGGATGACGGTGGCGGAGATCCATGCGCTGTTCCCCAACCTCAAGGAGCGGGCCGGCAGCCAGGGGACCAAGCTTTCGGGGGGCGAGCAGCAGATGCTGGCCATCGGGCGCATCCTGCGGACAGGCGCGCGGCTGCTGCTGCTGGACGAGCCGACGGAGGGGCTGGCGCCGGTCATCATCCAGCAGATCGGCCACACGATCCGCGAGATCAAGGCGCGCGGGTTCACCGTGCTGCTGGTGGAGCAGAACTTCCGCTTCGCGGCAACGGTCGCCGACCGTCATTACGTGATGGAGCACGGGCGGATCGTCGACATGATCGAGAACCGGGATCTGGACTCGAACATGGATAAGCTGCACGACTATCTCGGCGTCTAATTAATAACATAACCGGAGCAACGTCCCATGAACATCTCTCGACGCGGGCTTCTGGCCGGGTCTGCCGCCCTGCCCCTGATCGGCCAGGCGAGGGCGCAGGGCAAGGCCCTGAAGGTCGGCGTGCTGACCGACCTGTCGGGGCCGTACCAGGATCTGGGCGGGCCGCTCGCGGTGAAGGCGGCGGAGTTGGCGGTCAAGGATTTCGGGGCGGCCGGCAAGGGGTTCGGCGTCGAGGTGCTGCAGGCGGACCATCAGAACAAGGCCGACATCGGCGCGGGCATTGCCCGGCAATGGTACGACCAGGGCGTCGACGTCATCGTCGAGGTGGCCAACAGCGCGGTGGCGCTGGCGGTGGCCGGGGTCGCGAAGAGCAAGAACAAGGTTTACCTGAACTCGGGCGCGGCAACGTCCGACCTGACGGGCAAGCAGTGCAACGCCAACACGATCCACTGGGCCTACGACACGTTTATGCTGGCCAAGAGCACGGGCGGCGCGCTGGTGAAGGCCGGGGGCGACAGCTGGTTCTTCATCACGGCGAACTACGCGTTCGGGCACGCCTTGCAGCGGGACGTGACGGGGTTCGTCAAGCAAGCGGGCGGGACGGTGCTGGGGGATGTCGCCTATCCGTTTCCGGGGACGACGGATTTCTCCTCGCTGCTGTTGCAGGCGCAGGCGTCCGGGGCGAAGATCCTGGGCATGGCCAACGCCGGGGCCGACACGGTGAACACCATCAAGCAGGCGCAGGAGTTCGGCGTCACCAAGTCGATGAAGCTGGCCGGCTTGCTGCTGTTCCTGAGCGACGTGCATTCGCTCGGGCTGCCGGTGGCGAAAGGGATCATCCTGACTAACAGCTTCTACTGGGATTTGAACGACCGGACGCGGGCGTTCGCCAAGCGGCTGGCGGAGACGGGCGGGGCGCAGAAGCCGACGATGGTGCAGGCGGGGGTCTATTCCAGCACGCTCGACTACGTCAAGGTGGCGCACGAGATGGGCATCGCCGAGGCCAAGGCGAGCGGGGCGGCGACGGTTGCCGCCATGAAGGCGAGGCCGACGGACGACGACTGCTTCGGCAAGGGGACCATCCGCGAGGACGGGCGCAAGCTCCATGCGGCTTACCTGTGGGAGGTGAAGACGCCCGAGGAGAGCAAGGGGCCGTACGACTATTACAAGCTGCTTGCCACGACGCCGGCGGACGAGGCGTTCCGGCCGATGAGCGAGGGCGGCTGTCCGATGGTGAAAGCCTGAAAACAAGACGTTGGAGAGACGCGAATGACACTCAACCGCCGCACCCTTCTGAACGGCACGCTCGGTGCAGCCGCTTTGGGCGCCTTGCTGCCCCGGCCGGGGCATGCCCAGCAGCCGACGATCAAGCTGGGCGTCCTGAACGACATGTCCGGGCCATACCGCGACACGGGCGGGGTCTTTTCGGTGGCGGCGGTGAAGCAGGCGGTGGCCGAGTTCTCGCCCGACTTCAAAACCGAAGTCATCTCCGCTGACCACCAGAACAAGCCGGACGTGGCCGTCGGCATCGCCCGGCAATGGTTCGACCGTGATGGGGTGGACATCATCTTCGACGTGCCGACAAGCTCGGTCGCCCTGGCGGTGAACAGCGTGTGCAAGGAGAAGAACAAGGTTTTCCTCAATACGGGCGCGGGCACGACGGACCTGACCGGCAAGCAGTGCACGCCGGTGACGGTGCATTGGTCATACGACACCTATATGCTGGCGCGTTCGACCGGGGGGGCAATGGTCAAGGCCGGCGGCGACAAGTGGTATTTCGTGACTGCCGACTACGTGTTCGGCCAGCAGTTGCAGCGGGACACGAGCCGTTTCGTCACCGAAGCGGGCGGCAAGGTGCTGGGCGCCTCGCCGTATCCGTTTCCGGGGACGACGGATTTCTCGTCGTTCCTGATCACGGCGCAGGCGAGCGGGGCCAACGTGCTGGGCCTGGCGAACGCCGGGGCGGACACGATCAATTCCATCAAGCAGGCGGCCGAGTTCGGCCTGAACAAGCAGATGCGGTTGGCGGCCCTGCTGATGTTCATCAGCGACGTGCACGGGCTGGGCCTGGAGGCGGCGCAGGGGCTGTTCCTGACCGAGAGCTTCTATTGGGACATGAACGACCGCACCCGGGCTTTCAGCAAGCGCTACGAGGCGTTCATGCCGGCGGCCAAGCCGAACATGTCGATGGCCGGCTGCTACGCCGGGGCGACGCACTTCCTCAAGGCGGTGAAGGCACTGGGCGTGGACAAGGCGGGCGACGGGGCGGCGGTGGTCGCCTGGATGAAGGCCAACCAGGCCGAGGACGACGCGTTCGGCAAGACGACGATCCGGGAGGACGGCCTGGCGCTGGTCCCGTCCTACTTGTTCGAGGTCAAGAAGCCGAGCGAGAGCAAGTCCCCGTGGGACTACTACAAGCAGATCGCCATGACGCCGCCGGACCAGGCGTGGGAGCCGCTTGGCGCCGGCGGATGCCCGCTGGTCAAGAACTGACGCCCGGCCATGTTCACCATCTTCGGCATCCCCGGGCCGCTGCTGTTCGGGCAGTTGCTGCTGGGCCTGATCAACGGGGCGTTCTACGCGTTGCTGTCCCTGGGTCTGGCGATCATTTTCGGGATGCTGAACATCATCAACTTCGCCCACGGCGCGGTGTTCATGATGGGGGCGTTCGTCGCCTGGCTGATGCTGGCGCCGAACACGTGGCTGGCGATGATCGACCCGGGCCTGTCGGCGCCGGCGTGGCTGTCGGTCGGGTATTGGCCGGCGCTGGTCATCGCGCCGCTGGTGGTGGGCGCGTTCGGTTGGGCGCTGGAGAAGACGGTGATCCGGCGGCTGTATAAGCTGGACCATCTGTACGGCTTCCTGCTGACGTTCGGCTTGGCGCTGGTGATCGAGGGCTTGGCGCGCAACGCGTTCGGCAGCTCGGGGATGCCGTATCAGATCCCGCCGGCGCTGGCCGGGGCGACCAACCTCGGCTTCATGTACATGCCGAACTACCGCGGCTGGGTGGTCGTGGCCGCGGTGGTCGTGTGCTTCGGGACGTGGTTCGCCATCGAGAAGACGAGTTTGGGCTCGCGGCTGCGGGCGGCGACCGAGAACCCCGGCCTGGTGCAGGCGTTCGGGGTGAACGTGCCGCGGATGATCAGCCTGACCTACGCGGGGGGGATCGCGCTGGCGGCGTTCGCCGGGGTGCTGGCGGCGCCGATCTACTCGGTCAACCCGAACATGGGGTCGAGCTTCATCATCACCGTGTTCGCCGTGGTGGTGATCGGCGGCATGGGGAGCATCCTGGGCAGCATCGTGACCGGGTTCGGGCTCGGCATCGTCGAGGGGCTGACAAAGGTGTTCTATCCGCAGGCGTCGGCGACGGTGGTGTTCGTGGTGATGGTGGTCGTGCTGGTGGCGCGCCCGGCCGGGCTGTTCGGGAAGGCGGCATGAGCGTGAGCGCAAGCGTCGCTGCCAAGGCGCCGAGGGCCGCCAGGCCGTTCCGGCTGTTCGGGTTCACGGCGGTGCAGGCGGCCGCCTTCCTCGTGCTGGTCGCGCTGATCGTGGCCTGCCCCTCGTTCCTGTACCCGATCACGTTAATGAAGGTCATGTGCTTCGCGCTGTTCGCCTGCGCGTTCAACCTGCTGATCGGCTACGTCGGGCTGCTGAGCTTCGGCCACGCCGCCTATTTCGGCATGGGCAGCTACGTGACCGCGTGGACGGCCAAGCACTGGGGACTGACGCCGGAACTGGCCGTGCTGCTGGGAGGGCTCACCGGGGCGGCCTTGGGGACGGCGTTCGGGTGGATCGCGATCCGGCGGCAGGGCATCTATTTCGCCATGATCACGCTGGCCCTGGCGCAGATGAACTACTTCTTCTGCGTCCAGGCTAGCGGTTTCACCGGCGGCGAGGACGGCATCCAGCAGGTGCCGAGGGGGGACTTGTTCGGCGCGGTCTCGCTGCGGCCCGACATGGCGATGTACGTGTTCGTGGCCGTCGTCTTCCTGGCGTTCTTCCTGCTGATCCACCGTACGGTGCATTCGCCGTTCGGGCAGGTGCTGAAGGCCATCCGGGAGAACGAGCCTCGGGCGACGTCGCTTGGATACCGGACCGACGACTATAAGCTGATCGCCTTCGTGCTGTCCTGCTTCATCGCCGGGATCGCCGGGGGGATGAAGGCGCTCGTGTTCGGGATCGCGACGTTGACCGACGTGCACTACGCAATGTCGGGCGAGGTGGTGCTGATGACGCTGCTGGGCGGATTGGGGACGGTGTTCGGGCCGATCATCGGCGCTTCGGTGATCGTCGGGCTGGAGAACTACCTGTCGCAGTTCGGGTCGTGGGTGACGGTGACGCAGGGGGCGATCTTCGTTGTTTGCGTGCTGGCGTTCCGGCGGGGCATCGTGGGGGAGATCGGGGCGCGGTTGAAGGTGGGGCTTTAACCGGCGCTAGCCGTGCTGCACAGCGGACGCCGCTGTTTCGACAAGCAACGCGAGTGATGAGGCCGTAGCAGGCCAGCGTAGCTTTGCGGCTTGCAATTTATACCAAAAATGATATGTTTCGGCATGAGTTGGCGCGTCGAGTATTTGGACGAAAGCGTGAAAGCGGCGCTCGATGCGATGCCCGAGGACATCCGGGCGTCTTTTCGCCGCATCGTGGAGATGATCGGCAGCTACGGCCTTGAACGGATGCGGGAACCCTACGTGAAGCACCTACAAGGGCCGGTCTGAGAAATGCGGATGAGGGGCAAGGACGGCATTGCCCGTGCCGCCTACGTGACCGCCAGCGACCGCCGCGTTGTCGTCGTGCATGTCTTCCCGAAGAAGACACAGAAGACGCCGCGTCGCGAGATTGAAGCCGCCCTGCGAAGGGCCAAGGAGGTCAGGGAGAGCTGACCGGACAGCGATTGTTACGAGCCGAGGCAATCAGGCCCGGACGAAAGGAAAGTGGTTCGAGATGGCACGCAAGTTCATTCCCGTTGAGGAGTCCTTCCGCGAGTGGGAGAAAGACCCGGCATTCGTGGCTGCCTACGACACCCTGGAGGCTGAGTTCTCCCTGGCCGGAGCGCTGATCGAAGCCCGCAGCAGGGCCGAGATGACGCAGGAGCAGGTTGCCGCCGCCATGGGGACGACCCAAGCGGTCATTGCCCGGTTGGAAAGCGGGCGCACCATGCCGTCCACCCGCACACTTGAGCGGTTTGCCAGGGCGACTGGGATGAGGCTCCGCATCCGTTTCGAGCCGGAAAGGTTGCCCGCCGCCCGCTAAGCCCTCGCGTATACCCGTTAGCCTTGAGGGTTGTCAGCATGATATCCGGACTATCGGGCGTGCCTGCTTTTCCGGCCCATGCCTTCCTTTTGAGGCAACGACCTCGCTGCCGGCGCGTCAGATCCCGGAACTGGCATCGACTGGAGACCATCTATGCTGAACGAAATGGACGCGGTCGTTTCAATCGAGAACGGGCACCATGCTTCCGATGCCGGCGCATCTCGCTCTCGTGCCGGGTTGCGAAGCCGCTACCACAGCGTCCGCAGCCAAACCGAGGCCCTCGCGCGCCCGTTATCGGCAGAAGACCAGACGATCCAGTCGATGCCCGATGCGAGCCCGGCAAAGTGGCATCGGGCGCACATCACCTGGTTCTTCGAAACATTCCTGCTGCAGCCGTATCTCCCGGGCTACCGCGTCTTCGACCCGGCATTCAGCTACGTCTTCAATTCCTACTACGAAGCGGCGGGGCCGCGGCACCCGCGCCCACACCGAGGGCTGTTGAGCCGGCCCGGCGTCGAGGCCGTCGCGGCGTACCGGTCCCACGTCGATGCCGCCATGGACCGCTTGCTGACCGATTGCGGCGAGGACGTTGCCGAGCTCGTCGTCACCGGGTTGCATCACGAGCAACAGCACCAGGAGCTGCTGCTGACCGACATCAAGCACGCCTTCTCTTGCTCGCCTTTGTTGCCGGCCTACGCCGCGGCGCCCGCGGCGCGTCCCGTGTCCGCGTTGCCGCCGGCCGGGTGGTGGCCGGTCGAGGCAGGCATCCGCCGGATCGGCCATCAGCCATCCGGGTCCGATGACGCGTTCTCGTTCGACAACGAGCTGCCGGCCCACGACGCCCTCCTGCAGCACTGCTCGGTGGCCGACCGCCCCGTCAGCAACGGAGAATTCCGCGCGTTCATGCGGGACGGCGGCTATTCGCGACCTGAGTTGTGGCTGTCCGAGGGTTGGGCGACCGTGCAATCACGGCAATGGCAGGCGCCTGGCTATTGGCAGCCCGACGGGAATGGTTGGAAGGCGTTCACCTTGCACGGCCTGCAAGATGTCCGGGACGACGAGCCAGTGTGCCACGTCAGTTTCTTCGAGGCTGCCGCTTATGCCGAATGGGCCGGGCTGAGACTGCCGACCGAGTTCGAATGGGAGACGGCGGCCCGGTCGCATCACCCGGCGGATGGCTTGGCCGATACCATTCGCGTCCATCCGAAGCCGCTGCGGACGGGCATTCGGCAGGATGTCTGGGAGTGGACGGCCAGCGCATACTTGCCTTACCCGGGCTACCGCGCGGAACCGGGGGCGCTTGGCGAATACAACGGCAAGTTCATGATGAACCAGATGGTGCTGCGCGGCCGGTCATGCGTGACGCCGCCCGGGCATGAGCGCCTGACCTACCGCAACTTCTTTCCGCCCCACGCACGCTGGCAATTCGCCGGCTTCCGCTTGGCGAAAGGGGCTTGACTAGTTTCCATCTCGTTTTTCGCGTAGCCGGGTCGCGGCCTAAACGTCCACCTCTTCCACCGTGCGCGCGCGATCCTGGATGAACTGGAACCGCAACTCCGGGCGGCGGCCCATCAGGCTTTCGACGAGCGTATTCGTCGTGGCCCGGTCCTCCGGCGCGGCCAGCACCTTCAGCAAGGTGCGCTTGCCCGGGTCCATGGTCGTCTCCTTCAACGCCATCGGCGGCATCTCCCCCAAGCCCTTGAACCGGCTGACGTCCACCTTGGCTCCGGCCTTGAACTCGCGCTTGATGCGGCGGTCCTTGTCGGCGTCGTCCATGGCATAGACCGATTTCGCGCCCTGGGTGATGCGGTAAAGCGGCGGCTGGGCGAGGTAGACGTGACCGTGGCGGACGAGCTCGGGAAGCTCGCGGTAGAAGAAGGTCATCAGCAGCGATGCGATGTGCGCGCCGTCGACGTCGGCATCCGTCATGATGATGACCCGGCCGTAGCGCAAGCGGGCACGGTCGAAGCGGTCGCCGATGCCGCAGCCGAGGGCCTCGATAAGGTCTTTCAGCTCCTGGTTTTGGCGCAGCTTGTCGGCGCTGGCGCTGGCCACGTTGAGGATCTTGCCGCGCAGGGGCAGGACGGCCTGCGTTTCGCGGTTGCGGGCCTGCTTGGCGGAGCCGCCGGCGCTGTCGCCCTCGACAAGGAAGATCTCGGTGTCGTCCCGGCTCTCGCGCGAGCAGTCGGCGAGCTTGCCCGGGAGCCGGAGCCGCCGCGTCGCCGTTTTGCGCGAAACATCCTTCGACTCCTTGCGGCGAAGCCGTTCCTCGGCACGCTCGATGACGAAGGCGAGCAGGTTGTCGGCCTGGGCCGGGTTGCCGGCGAGGAAGTGGTCGAAGCGGTCCCGCATGGCCTGCTCCACCAGGCGGGCGGCCTCGGGGCTGGTCAGCTTCTCCTTGGTCTGGCCCTGGAACTGCGGCTCGCGCACGAAGGCGGACAGCTTGGCGGCCATGTGGCTCACCAGGTCGTCGGGGGTGATCTGCGCGGTCTTGCGTTGCCCCCGCTGCTCGCCCCAGTGGCGCAGGCCTTTCAGCAACGCGGCGCGGAACCCGGCCTCGTGGGTGCCGCCTTGAGCCGTCGGCACGGTGTTGCAGTAGGAATCAAGGAACCCCTCGCCCCCTTCGAGCCAGGTAACGGCCCATTCGGCGCGTCCACCCTGCCCGGCCGCGAGGTCGGCCTCGCCGGCCCAGATCGCGGGCAGGGCCATGGCGGCGTCGCCGATGTCTTCCTGCAGACTGTCCTTAAGGCCCCCGGGGAAATGAAGGCTCGCCTCGGCGGGGATGCCGGAGGATTTCAGCAAAGCGGGGTCGCAGGCCCAGCGGATGCGGACGCCCCGGAACAGGTAGGCCTTGGAGCGGCACAGCTTGTAAAGCCGGGCCGGGGCGAACTGGAGGCTGCCAAAAATCTCCGGGTCGGGGTGGAAGCGGATGGTGGTGCCGCGGCGGTTCTGGGTCGGTCCCATGTTCCGCAGCTTGGTCTGCGGTTTGCCGCGGGCGTAGCTCTGGCGCCAAAGGGTCCGGTCGCGGGCGACCTCGACATCCATGGAATCCGATAGGGCATTAACGACCGAGCTGCCCACCCCGTGCAGGCCGCCGGAGGTGGCGTAGGCCTTGCCCCCGAACTTCCCGCCGGAATGGAGCGTGGTGAGGATAACCTCGAGCGCGCTGAGGTTCTTGAACTTCGGGTGCGGGTCAACGGGGATGCCGCGCCCGTTGTCGCGGACCAGCAGCCAATTACCGGGTTCGAGCGACACGTCGATAGCAGTGGCGTGCCCGGCGACCGCTTCGTCCATCGCATTGTCCAGGATCTCGGCGGCGAGGTGGTGCAGGGCGGCCTCATCGGTGCCGCCGATATACATGCCCGGGCGGCGGCGAACCGGCTCAAGGCCTTCAAGAACCTCGATGTCACGCGCGGAATACGACGCGCTGCCGTTCGCAAGCGTTGGTAAATCGTTCATGGTGTGTTCCCAATCCGTCTGACACGCTAGTTCAGCGTCGGCGGTTGGGCAAGCGGCCCTCTCCCGCGCGGGAAGAGGGCCGGGCAAGCTGGCCGGTCAGTTGCGGAAGGTGCCGCTCGGCTCCTGGGTGTGCGCCTCAAGGAACCAGAGCTGCTTGTCGAGGCCGCGGGAGACCTCGGTCAGGAGGTCGGCGGTGTCGGCGTCGCCCGCCTCATCGGTGTCGTCGATGTTCTTGCGGATGGCGTTGGCGCAGGCCGCGTAACGCTCGATCAGGGCGGCCATGTGGTCGGCGATCGCGTAGATGTCGGTCGGGTAGGACGGCAGGCTCGTGCCTTCGGCCACTGCCTGGGGCGTGCCGCGGGCGGTCCCGCCGAGCATGGTGATGCGCTCGGCCATCATGTCGACCCACTCGTCCTGCTCCTTGCGGAAGGTGTCGAGCATCAGGTGGACGCCGATGAACTGCGGCCCCTTGAGGTTCCAATGGGCCTGCTTGGTAATGAGGCCGAGGTCGATGCCGTCGGCGAGCCGGGCCTGGAGGATCTCCATCGAGGCCGCCTTGGCATTGTTCTTCAGGTCGTTGTTGGTCTTGTGTAGGCGCGCGGTCTTGGTTTGGCCCTTAAGGTCGCTGGGGCTGTCAGGCATGATTAAACTCCGTTGCTGTCTGAATAGCGGTGCAACGCGACATAGCTGGGAAAGGTTTTTGGTCAAGGGTGGGGCGGCGGGCGTCGTCCGCTACGCGGTCCCCCGCTTGGCCATTGGCGGCACGAACAGCGGCGCGGTGTCCCACGGGAACAGGATCCACGTCTCCTGCGGCACCTCGACCACCCATGTGTCGGCAACGGCCGCGCCGGCGGGCTTGGCGTAAAGGCAGGCGAAATGGGCGCGGGGCAACAGGGAGCGGACCAGCTTGGCGGTGGTGCCGCTGTCGACCAGGTCGTCGATGATGGCGAAGCCCTCGCCGTCGCCGGCGGCGTCCGGGCCTTTCAGCAGCCGGGGCTCGCCCGGCGTTTCCTCCTCGTAGCTGGCCACGCAGACGCTCTCGACCAGGCGGCATTCCAGCTCGCGCGCGATAATGGCGGCGGGGATCAGCCCACCGCGGCTGATGGCGACCAGGCCGCGGAACGGGCCGAGCGGCATCAAGGCGGAGGCGAGCGTGCGGGCGTCGCGGTGGAGCTGGTCCCAGGTGACGGTCGCGTAGGTGGTGCCGCTCAAAACAGGCGCCCTCCGTTGGGAACGGCCAGATCGGGGCGGAGCAGCACGACGGCGCCCTCCGGGTCGGGCAGGCCGAGGGTCAGCACCTCGCTGCGGAACGGGCCGATCTGCCGCGGCGGAAAGTTGACCACGGCGCAGACCTGGCGCCCGACCAGGGCATCGAGAGTGTAGTGCTTCGTGATCTGGGCCGAGGATTTGCGCGTGCCGAGCTCCGGGCCGAAGTCGATCCATAGCTTGATCGCGGGCTTGCGGGCTTCGGGAAAGGGCTGCGCGTCGGTGATGGTGCCGACGCGGATGTCGACCTGGTCGAATTGTTCGGGGGTGAGGGCGGAGGTCATGGGCCGCATCATGCCGATTGCCGGTCGGTTGCCAAGCCGTGCCGGTCATGCTGGGGTTTCGGCGGTGGCGGCTTGCGACCTCAACTCGGTCATCCAGCGGCTCGCATTAATATCCTGGAAGCAGATATAGGGTAAAACTGATGCCTGAGCGCCTCAGTAACCAGGTAGCCGGTGTGCAGCACGCGATAATCAGGTTTAGCACGTGGTGTCGCGGGGTGGCTGTCGCTTGCAAACCTTCCACCTTTTGCAATCTACGAGGGCTTCGTATTCATCCTTTATCTGTCAGCACATAGTGGTAAGGTAGACAGAAGTATCGATACCACGAGGCTTCATGTATGCGTGCGCCGAAGAACCTGAGTGACAATCTGGATGTGATTCAACAAAAAGCCAGAGAGCGCACTGTTAAAACACAGACGGTTGAGTATGATCTGGACACACTTGCGAAGCGCATCGACAGAAACTCAATAAAACTTGATCCGGATTACCAACGGCGGCATCGGTGGCCTATTGAGAATTGATCACGACTCATTGAGAGTTTAATACTTAACATTCCGGTACCAGTTATATTTATTTCCCAGGATATTGATGTTGACACAGAGGTTGGTGACGAAACTGCCAGGTATACGGTAATCGACGGGCAGCAGAGATTGACGGCAATACATGACTATCTTCGCAACAAGTTTGCACTGGAGGGCCTAGAAACTCTTTCAGAGCTGAACGGTTCAAAGCACAACCAACTACCACAGTTTTTGATTCGGCGGTTAGAAGAAAGAACAATTAGGTGTCTGCGGATTGACTCTACTGTTGACGCTCAAGTGAAGTTCGACATTTTCGAAAGACTAAATAGTGGTTCCTTAAAGCTTGAAGCACAGGAGCTTAGGAATGCCACGGCCAGAGGCCCTTTTAACGATATGATTAAGGAGATGGCGAAAAATTCGGACTTTCGCTACCTAATACAGGTAAACCAGCAGAATGAGCAGGATAATTCAAAGGTCCTGAAGATGGAGGATGCAGAGCTAGTACTTAGATTTTTTGCGCTGCGCCAAGGTAGATACAGAAATTTGAAGAAGGGGTTTAAGAATTTTCTTACATCAAGCCAAGTAGAGTTTAATAAGATCCCAGAATCTAAGCTGAAGATTTGGAGAGCAGAGTTCTCTGATTATATGAAATTTATACGTGAGCATGGAGGAAATACGCCATTTGGTAAATGGCGCTTAGAAGGAACGATTAGCAAGAGAATGTCGAGCTTTAACGCTGCAGTCTTTGATGCTGTAGCAGTCGGACTATCCGAAGCCTTCACGATAGCGGAGTTAAGGTCTAAGGCTACACAGATTGCAAAGCGACTTGCTAGGATAAGCACCCTGTTTGGAGAAGCCGAGTTTTTTTCTTCCGTTTCCGGCAGTGTTAATGATGCCGCTAAGGTGACCTACAGAATTGAGACTGTTAAGCATTTCTTGCAAAATGACAACAGCGCTTTTTGAACTGGCGATCTCTGTCCCAAGAAGGGTTGCCGAGCTAAATGCACTCATCGACCACGCCAAAATTTGCGAAGAAAAAGCTGGCGAAAGCCCCTTTACCGAGCAGCTTTACAATGCCGTCTGCCGTGCAGCGGCAGTGTTGATGGCGTCGCATTTAGAAGGTTTTCTTAAAGATCTTACAAATGGATTGGTCTCTGATCTTACGTCCCATTCAGGCGGCTTTGCCAGCTTGCCCAACCCAATCCAGCGGTCCTTCTGCCAGAAGATTGCTTATTACGAAAACGTGCCGCAGCAGGATATTGAAGACAGGACCAAACAGCTAATTGCGTTCTTCAGCAAACACTCTGTTCCGGTAGATCTGCAAGCCATATCCTATAAAGAAAATCCCAATAAGAATACCACATCAGCTGTTATAGAAAAGCAGCTAGGAAAATTTGGAGTTCCAAATGTATTAGACTCGATTGGCGGAGGGCCATTTGACAATGTTTTCGATAACGACACCAGCACTAATTACCTCCTTCTCAGAAACTTAGTTAGATTCAGGTCTTACCTATATCGCTATCCATATCGCAGCTTACCCAAGCCATACACATTCAATTTTGCTAGAAGTAAAACAAAGGGACAAAAGCAATCTATGTGGCATCTCTATATTGAAGAAGTATTGGTACGAAGACACAAAATCGCTCATGGAGATACAATGGAAAATGAAACCACGTGGGAAAGCCTCAGGCAAGACACTGTGAAGCTTGAGGTTATCATGCAGGGGCTAATGTACGCCGCTGCTGCCTATCTGTCTCCTGCGGGCTCATAATCGATTACTCACCAAGTTGAGTAGAATGCTTCGGACGGTTCAGGACCTAAGTGCCCGTTCGGGAAGATTAAGAGTGTTTATAGGAGCTTACGGGGGCAGGGTTGAACCAGTTGCGGATGTTGTGATTCGCTCCGCGGCACTGTTGTGACATGGAGAACCGCCGCGATGTGGACGCCCGAAACCCGCCGCCGCCACAATCGGGATCACCTGCGCTATCCGAGCGATCTGACCGACCAGGAATGGGAGGTGGCCCGGCACGTCATCCCGCCCGCCAAGCGAGGCGGCCGTAAGCGCGAGATCAACGAGCGCGAGGTGGTCAACGGCATCCTGTATATCCTCGGCAGCGGCTGCCAGTGGCGGGCGCTGCCGAAGGACCTGCCGCCGCGCACCACGGTGTATGATTACCTCGCGCGCTGGCAACGCGACGGCACGCTGGACCGCATGCACCACGACCTCTACGTGCGATGCCGCGAGCAGGCGGGCCGCGACGCCAGTCCGACCGCGGCCGTCATCGACAGCCAGAGCGTGAAGAGCGCCGAAAAAGGGGGGGCCGCATCGACCCGCCGGGCTATGACGCAGGCAAGAAGATCAACGGCCGCAAGCGCCATATCGTGGTCGACACGCAAGGCTTGCTGATGCAAGCGATCGTGCATGCGGCCGACATGCAGGACCGCGACGGCGGCGTCATGCTGATGGCCAGCCTGTTTGGGCTGTATCCGTTCCTGCTGAAGCTCTACGCCGACGGCGGTTATCAGGGACCGCAGTTCCAAGCTGGCCTGCGCCGGGTCATAGCCCAGGTGAAGGTTGAGATCGTCAAGCGGTCGGACCAGGCGAAAGGGTTTGCCGTCCTGCCGCTGCGCTGGGTCGTTGAACGAACGTTCGCCTGGCTCAACCGATGCCGCCGCTTGGCCAAGGATTGGGAGAACCTCAGCGAGCGCGCGCTTGCTTTCCTGCGCTTGGCCTCCATCCGGCTGATGGTTAGAAGGCTATGCAATCCTTGAACTTCTTTCCGAACGGATACTAACCTCGACTTTGGCCATCAAGCGGCATGGCAGAGCGCGTAGGTGATACCTTCGCGGAGCGCTGGTCGGAGTTTCCGCACGTTGCCTGCGAGGCGGGACATGGTGAAACCCTGTTCGTGCCAGACATGGCGACGCACGGCGGCCAGCGTGTCGCTGAAGGTTGGACGGCGCTTGCGATACCAAGCCGTAGTCATGACAGCCCCGCATGCCCTCGGGCTGAGCTGCGCGGCAAGCAGGGTGACGAGGGAAAACAACCCGAGCAGGCAGGGGGTGGTGCGCGCGATGGCCAGGTCGGACCACTGTCGCTGTGTTTCGACCCCTAGATGCGCCCGGGTTTCCTGGAACGTGGCTTCCAGCTGCCAGCGCTGGACGAACCAGCGCAGGACCTGCTCCGGTTTCTGATCGGGGTCGGTGCAGAGCAGGGCTTGCGGGGCGAAGCGGCCGAGCGGGTCGCGCACCAGTGTCCAGCGGATCGGCACGACGGGCAGCCCGGCATGGTGCCACACGGCGGTGCCGGAACAGAGATCAACGATGCGCTCGCCCTGGCCATACCAGCCCGGCACCGTGACGCGCTGCCAGGTCGTACCCGCGTCGGCCAGCACCGTGGACAGGTTCGGCAGGCGCGCGCCCTTGACCCGGGGTCGCCCGATCGTCCCGGGGAGACGAGGTGGCGCCGGGGAGTAGAGGGCGGCATCGAGGCGCAGGCGGGTGACGCAGACTACGCCGCGGCGGCCCAGCGCGGTCAGGAGTTCCAGGGCGGCGAAGCTGCTGTCGGCCACCAGCACCAGGTCGCGTCCGGGCAGCCAGCGACGGGCTTGCAGGATCACCTGCCGCCCCCAGTCGGTCAGCTTCTTGTGCCGTCTGCCGTGCTCGCGGCTGTAACGCTCGGACGGGGCGAGAGCCGTCAGGAACGGCAGCGCCCAGATGCGCTCGGCCCAGGGGATCGGCACCAGCAGCATCAGGCTGAGCCAGCGCAAGCCGGACGCCTTGACGAAGTGCCCGTGCGAGGAGCGGACCGGGTCACGGTAGATGCCCTTGGCGGCGATGCGCTTGCCACGGCGGCGCTCGATGGTGTCGTCGATGCCGAGCACCACGGGACCGTCCGGCGCGAAGGTCTTGATCAGCAGGTCCAGCAGCACTTGCGACGCGGCCCGCGGGCTCCAGGCTGCCCGGTTCAGCACCCGGTGGTAGTTTACGAAACGCCGCTCGCCCGCGAGCCCGCAGATGCGCAACAGGCTGGCGACCGTGCGCGTGCCGGGCGCCAGGATGGCGCCGATCAGCAGCACCTCGGCATGACGCCAACTGCGCTGGCAGAACAGCGGCGCGAAGCTCAGGATGATCGCGGCGAAGCGGGATGGCAGGCAGGGCATGGCGGGTCTCTTGGCGGGGACACGCCAGCTTCAACGGCCAGACCGCTCCGCCACCCAACGCCGCCTCAAATGGCCAAAGTCGAGCTTAGCGTGGCGGTCCGCCTCGTAAACCGGGTTCGCTGCCTCACGAAGGAAGTGGAACTGGCAGAGCTGGTGCGGCACGCCAGGCAGTGCGGCCGCGACGGCGCGCCGGATCGAGGTCTGGCCACAGCTCGACCACGCCTTCGACCGGCACGCCGATGCCGTCCGTCACTTCGCGGAGCAACGGCGCGAGATCGTTGGCCGTGCCGGACAACAAGCTGCGCGCCAACAGCACCTCGCCCGACAGGCAGTCGCGTATCACCCAAAGCACCTCGTGGCCGACATCGGGCTGCATGCCGTCCAGCGCTAGGATGGCCCGGCCCTGCTTGGCCAGCACCGTGCGCAGCCGACCGCTGCTGGTCAGCGACGTCGCCAGCAACTCGTCGTAGCGGTCCAGCAGGTTGGTGACACCGCGTTCGGCGACCTCGACCCCGCGCTCGCGAAGAACCGCGTGGATTTCGGGCACGCTGCGGTGGTCGCGATGGCGCAGCGTGCCCACGAGCGCAATCACGTCCAAGCCAAATTCATGTTGAGCCAGAGCGATTGCGCCCTCCGCCTCCGGCCGGTAGGCGACATGCTGACGGGCACAGCCATCGTGCTCGCAGCGACGCACCTTCAGCCGAAGCCGCACCAAGCCGGAGAGCGTCACCAGCGTGCGGCGGTTCTCGTAGCGGATCCGCGCCACCGCGCCGCATGCCGGACAAAGCCGACGGGCCGGAACCAAAACCCGCTCCCGGTCAGGCTGCGACCGCGCCATTATCCTGCCCATCCCCAACCTCCCGCATCTCATGAGCATCACAACGCAGAACATCAAAAACAGCTAACTTTGCCGGCCTAGGGAAAAACAGATCGTTTATTGTTCCTTGGTGTCACTCTGAAACCGAGGTCAACCACTTCATCTGAGTGAAGATCGAGGTATTAAGGCTTCCCTCCTCGTCATTGGCCCATGCGTCTGAGCGGTACGGTGTACTGATGGTGTGAACGCCCCATCAACGCCGTTAGAGAACAGACGCGGAACTATCCAACTTACCTCCTTACCCCCCCAATCTTGCGACAGTCCCCTTACGAATGACACGCTGCCAAAATGTCCCAGACAAGACCTCCTATTCCACAGCGCGGTGATCACTCAACAGGTCATCCTTCATTCCCGACGCCCGCTCCTTGTTCACCAGCGTTTCCACATGGGTGTCGGGGGCCGTATCGGAGCCAACGGGCGATGACGAGGATGGCCGCGCCGGCTTGGGCGTCGCCCGTTCTGCGGTGGGCTTCATGCGTTGGACCGGCAGCGGCCCGGCGTCGTCGAAGCGAAGCCGGTAAATCGGTTCGGGAAGTGCAAATCCTGAACTTTCGAGGGCGGCTTTTGCCGCCTGGATCGCAAGGCTGCGTCCTTTGAGGAAATCCGTCTTGGTCTGATCGACCCACCCGTAGAACCGAAGCAGGATGTTGGAGTCGCCGACATCCTTGATCACCGCGCTGGCCTTCGGCGTGCCAAGGACGAACGCCAGCGTATTCACGGCTGATAGACCGACGTCCATGCCGTCCACCGGGTTGTCGTTGGCGTCGATACCGAGGTCGAATTCGAACCGCCGCTGCGGGTTGCGGCTGTAGTTCAAGATGCTGGCGTTGAACACCGTCGCGTTCGGGATCTGCACGTGATTTCCATCAAGCGTCAGCAGGATCGTCGCGCGCGATGTCAGCCGCACGACCCGGCCTTCATGCGACTCAATCACCACGTGGTCGTTGGCGCGGAATGGCTGGCGCAAGCTCAGCATGATGCTGGCAACGTAGTTCGTCACCGTGTCCCGCACGGCGAAGCCGAGCGCGATGCCGACCACGCCCGCTCCCCCAAGGAGCCCACCGAGCAGCGCGGTGGCGCCGAGGACCTCGAAAGCCGCGATCAAGCCCAGAACCACGAACGTGATGCGAACCGATGTCGCGAGAAGTTCGGCCAGGAATACGTTGGGAGCGATCCAGCGCCAGATGCGCGTACGAGACGCGAGCCCATAGCCCAGCAACATGACCAGCAGCCCGGCTCCGATGGCTACGCCGAACAACGGCAGCGCCCGGATGAAGCCGCGCACCTCGTCGCCGAACTGGCCGATGGCCGGAGCGACCTTGGTGCCTACGTCGAGGTTGCGAACGATGTTGTTCTGCACCGTAACCACGCTCGTTACGCGGGACGCGAGCGCCTCCGCCCGGCCTTTGTCGTCAGCCGCCGGCACCGTCCCGGTCAGCGTCACCACGCCAGCCGAGACCTGAACGCTGACGTCGTGAAGAGCTGCGATCTGGCTGAAGATGCTGCGGATTCTGGTAGCAATGTCCGCGTCCTCAGACGCCTCGGCCTTGGTGGCGATCGCCGGAGCCGCCGATTGCGCCGGGGTGTCCGGGCCGTTAGCAGCGATGGCCGAACCGGGTGCAACCAAGAGTGCAAATAGGGCGAGAGCCAGGAAGAAACACCTCATGACCTGACGTTTCCCTGCGTCATATCCTTGGAACGCCAGCAGTCATTGAGATCAAGACCGCAATCATGTCGATGAGACAATCAGAAAATACCTTTACAGAACAAGAGACTTAAACCGGTTGCTTGAAACGATCTTTGAACGGAAACAAGTTTGTGCTTGGTTCTGTTCAACAACGCCTCGCATCACGCCCGACGCTTATACAGTCACCAGGGATTGCAGGTACTGCTCTGGATAACGCTGTCGATTTCGGATGGCCACGGCTCGGACCCGTTGGGCCGCGACGCGTCTTCCGATAAGCTCATGCCGGGCTGAATGTCGGGAGTGGTCAGCGCTCCCGTGATGTGGATCGGCACGTCGAGTGCCATCCCCTCGGTCGTCTCGCCCCGGCTCTGCAAGATCATGTCGATGGTACGCGCCACCAAGTTCAAGCGCCCCCAAGCGGCCAAGGTGCCGATGGGCATCTCGACCTGCACCGGATGCACAATACCAGATCCGTCGTGGATATCGGCGGCGGCGAGCAGGCAGTTCAGGGGCGTGGTCGCTTCACCGTCGGTCCATAACGCCCGGATGTTGGCCTTCGCTTTGCGAACCAGCTCGCGCGAGATCGTGCCGCCCGCCATCGAGGCCGCCGCCGTAATCCGGCCATGGCCCAGCGCGTCCGATAGCGTCGATCCCGTCAGATCGAACTGCATCTGCCCGTCCAAGGAACCGCTCAATGGCGGCGACGATGATCCGGCGGCTTGGAACGTTCGTCCGACATCAAGGCCGCTGACGGTGGCCGAGCCGGTCAGGTGGGGGCCGCCCGGCCCGGCCTCGGCTGCTCCCGAGGCGGAGACCCGGCCGCCGGCGATGCCGAACTGCGCTTGCTCCAGCATCGCCCGCCCGGGTTTCGTGATAAGGTAGGTGTCAAGGTCGCTGACCGTCATGCCGGAATACGTGACCGACTTCGCATTGAGCTGTAGGTCGAGCAAGACGCTCGGATGGGCCGGGATGCTCGGCAGCTTGGCGGAAGCGCCCGAGCCGCCGGAGCCGCGCTGGCCGGCAATCGCGCCGAGGTCGAGCGTGCCGAAGCGAATGGACGACGTCAGCGTGGCTGGAGCGCCCTCGAGGTAGTCGGCGCTGCCGCTAAACGACGAGTGCTGAAGCGTCCCGTGCAGATCGCTGAGATGCCAGTCGCTGTTCTGCAACGCGAGGTGGCCGGCCAAGGACAGGGACAAATCCGACGGAAGGGCCATGCCGAACGCGTTGGCAAGGCCAGACAAGGCCGGAGCATCGAGGTCGACCGTGCCGTTCAAGCCAGCCAAGTTCAGCGGATCTGTGGCCGTTCCGTCGTAGGTGAACGAGTTGCGCTCCGACGAAAGGACCACTTTGCCGCTGAACGGCTTGGTAAAGTCCTGCAGGTCGTTGAACGACTGCAGCACCGCTTTGAAGGTGAGCGGCACAGTGTCCATCATGCCCTGAGCCACGAGCTCGACCGGGTTGGCCGGGTTCGGGGTGCGGAGTTGCAGCGTTTCGATATGGGTGGGGAACGGCTTGCCGTCCGTGCCGACGTAGGTGATGTCGGCGCTCCGCAGCGTCGCATTCAGCAGCGGCGGTAGGGTGGTGCGTTTGGTGTTTCCGTGGCTCTTAGCTCGACTTTGGCCATCAAGCGGCATGGCAGAGCGCGTAGGTGATACCTTCGCGGAGCGCTGGTCGGAGTTTCCGCACGTTGCCTGCGAGGCGGGACATGGTGAAACCCTGTTCGTGCCAGACATGGCGACGCACGGCGGCCAGCGTGTCGCTGAAGGTTGGACGGCGCTTGCGATACCAAGCCGTAGTCATGACAGCCCCGCATGCCCTCGGGCTGAGCTGCGCGGCAAGCAGGGTGACGAGGGAAAACAACCCGAGCAGGCAGGGGGTGGTGCGCGCGATGGCCAGGTCGGACCACTGTCGCTGTGTTTCGACCCCTAGATGCGCCCGGGTTTCCTGGAACGTGGCTTCCAGCTGCCAGCGCTGGACGAACCAGCGCAGGACCTGCTCCGGTTTCTGATCGGGGTCGGTGCAGAGCAGGGCTTGCGGGGCGAAGCGGCCGAGCGGGTCGCGCACCAGTGTCCAGCGGATCGGCACGACGGGCAGCCCGGCATGGTGCCACACGGCGGTGCCGGAACAGAGATCAACGATGCGCTCGCCCTGGCCATACCAGCCCGGCACCGTGACGCGCTGCCAGGTCGTACCCGCGTCGGCCAGCACCGTGGACAGGTTCGGCAGGCGCGCGCCCTTGACCCGGGGTCGCCCGATCGTCCCGGGGAGACGAGGTGGCGCCGGGGAGTAGAGGGCGGCATCGAGGCGCAGGCGGGTGACGCAGACTACGCCGCGGCGGCCCAGCGCGGTCAGGAGTTCCAGGGCGGCGAAGCTGCTGTCGGCCACCAGCACCAGGTCGCGTCCGGGCAGCCAGCGACGGGCTTGCAGGATCACCTGCCGCCCCCAGTCGGTCAGCTTCTTGTGCCGTCTGCCGTGCTCGCGGCTGTAACGCTCGGACGGGGCGAGAGCCGTCAGGAACGGCAGCGCCCAGATGCGCTCGGCCCAGGGGATCGGCACCAGCAGCATCAGGCTGAGCCAGCGCAAGCCGGACGCCTTGACGAAGTGCCCGTGCGAGGAGCGGACCGGGTCACGGTAGATGCCCTTGGCGGCGATGCGCTTGCCACGGCGGCGCTCGATGGTGTCGTCGATGCCGAGCACCACGGGACCGTCCGGCGCGAAGGTCTTGATCAGCAGGTCCAGCAGCACTTGCGACGCGGCCCGCGGGCTCCAGGCTGCCCGGTTCAGCACCCGGTGGTAGTTTACGAAACGCCGCTCGCCCGCGAGCCCGCAGATGCGCAACAGGCTGGCGACCGTGCGCGTGCCGGGCGCCAGGATGGCGCCGATCAGCAGCACCTCGGCATGACGCCAACTGCGCTGGCAGAACAGCGGCGCGAAGCTCAGGATGATCGCGGCGAAGCGGGATGGCAGGCAGGGCATGGCGGGTCTCTTGGCGGGGACACGCCAGCTTCAACGGCCAGACCGCTCCGCCACCCAACGCCGCCTCAAATGGCCAAAGTCGAGCTAACAGCTTGTCAAGCTTATTAAACAAGTTTGAGGGTCCGCTTCGACCGGAAGTCCTCTCCAAAGCGGAAATTCCGCTTCCCACCATCGTCGCCAAACAACGCCGGGTTGCATAAGGCGCGTTTGCAGAACCAGGCCGGACAGCGCAGACATCCCTGAACGAAGGCGGGGCACAGCAATGCGCGATTTCCACATGCCGGGCCGCAGCCCGGTCTATTCCACCCACGGCATGGCCGCGACCGCGATGCCGGCGGCAACGCTGGTGGCGCTCGACGTGCTGCGAGAGGGCGGCAACGCGCTCGACGCAGCCGTGGCTGCTTGCGCCGTGCTGGGCGTCATCGAGCCGCAATCGACCGGCATCGGCGGCGATTGCTTCTGCCTCTACGCCCCGGCTGGGTCGGGCGAGGTGGTGGCGATGAACGGCTCGGGCCGGGCGTGTGCCGCGTCCAGCATCGACTGGTTCGAGGCGCAAGGGATCAGCGCGCTGGAGAACACCTCGCCGCATACGGTCACGATCCCCGGCGCGGTCGGCGCGTGGGAGGCGCTTCTCCGCGCCCATGGCCGGAAGGAGTTGGGCGACCTGTTGCAGCCCGCGATCCAGTTCGCGGAGAACGGCTGGCCCGTCCATGCCCGGGTGTCGCACGATTGGGCGCGCAACGAGGACAAGTTGCGGACCACCGGGGCCGAACCGTTCCTGCCGGGCGGCGCCGCGCCGCGCCCCGGCGACGTGTTCGTCCAGAAAGCCCTCGCCGACACCCTGCGCACGGTCGCGAGCAAGGGCGCGCGCGGCTTCTACGAGGGCGCGGTCGCGGCGGACATGGTCGCGGCGCTGCGATCCCGAGGCGGGCAGCAAACCGAGCAGGACTTCGCCGAGGGACGCCAGGCGGCCGAATTCGTGCAGCCGATCCGCGCCGGCTTCCGCGGATACGACGTATGGCAATGCCCCCCGAACGGCTCCGGGCTGCTGGTGCTCATGCTGCTCGGCATCCTCGAAGGCTATGACCCGGCACCGGGCGGGCCGCTCGATCCGCTGCGCCTCCACCGCCACTTGGAGGCGGCCCGCCTGGTCTACCGCGACCGCGACGCCTTCCTCGCGGACCCGGCCCAGGCCGAGGTGCCAGTGGGCAAGCTGACCAGCCCGGACTACCTGGCCAAGCTCCGCGCCCTGATCGACGACGAACGCGCGATGCCGCACATGCCGGCCCCCGGCGAGGCGATGCTGCCACCACACCGGGACACGACCTACCTCTGCGTCGTTGACCGGGACGGCAACGCGTGCAGCTTCATCAATTCGCTGTTCCAGAGCTTCGGCTCCGGCATCCTGGCGCCGAGATCGGGGGTGATGCTGCAAAACCGCGGCCTCGGCTTCCGGCTCGAACGCGGGCATCCGAACTGCATCGCGCCGGGCAAACGGCCCATGCACACGATCATCCCCGGCATGGTGACGAAGGACAGGCGGGCGGTGATGCCGTTCGGCGTCATGGGCGGCCACTACCAGCCGGTCGGGCAGACGTGGTTCCTGTCCAACATGCTGGATTACGGGCTCGACATCCAGGAAGCGCTCGACCTGCCGCGCGTGTTCCCCTACGAGGGCAAGGTCGAAGTCGAGCGGGGCGTCCCGGCGGAGGCGGTGCAAGCCCTGCGGCGCATGGGGCACGAGACGATCCCGGCAGAGCGCCCGCACGGCGGCGGCCAGGCGATCTGGATCGACCACGCCCGCGCCTGCCTGGTCGGAGGGTCCGAGCCGCGTAAGGACGGGTTGGCGCTCGGGTATTGAGAGGAGGCGGCCGGAATGGACGCATGTGACTTGACGGCCACGGAAGCGCGGCGGCTTATCGGCACGAAGCGTCTGTCGCCGCTCGAGCTGACCGAAAGCTGCATCGCCCGGATCGAGGCGGTCGACCACGCGGTGAACGCCTTGCCCGCGCGCGACTTCGCCGGCGCGCGCGAGGCGGCGCGGGCGGCCGAGCAGGCGGTGATGCGCGGCGACGCGCTCGGGGCGCTGCACGGGCTGCCGGTCGCGGTCAAGGACCTGGAGGACGCGGCCGGGTTCGTGACCAGCCATGGCAGCCCGATCCACGCGGGCGTCGTGGCCACGACGGACCAGCGCGCCGTGGCCGCCATCCGCGCGGCGGGCGGGATCGTCATCGCCAAGTCGAATGTGCCGGAGTTCGGCGCGGGGGCGAACACGCGCAATGCGGTTTACGGCGCGACCGGCAACGCGTTCGACCCGGCGCGGTCGGCTGCCGGCTCCTCCGGCGGCTCGGCGGTGGCGCTTGCCTGCGGGATGACGCCGCTGGCCACCGGGTCCGACACGGGCGGCAGCCTGCGCAACCCAGCGGCCTTCAACGGCGTCGTCGGGTTCAGGCCGACGCCGGGACTGGTGGCGAACGAGAAGGCCGGGTTCTCGCCGTTGAGCGTGCTGGGGCCGATGGGGCGGACCGTCGGCGACGCCGCGCTGCTGCTGTCGGCAATGGCGAGCGACGACAAGCGGGACCCGCTGGCGGCGACGGCGCATGGGCAGGGGGCGCCCCGGCCGGAGCAGTTCGCCCGCCCGGCCCCGTGCGACCTATCGGCGCTGCGGGTCGCGCTGACCCCGGATTTCGGCTTCGCGCCGACGGAGCGGCACATCGCCGAGGTGTTCGCCGAGAAAACGGGCCTGTTCCGCGACGCGTTCGGCAAGGCCGCCGACACAGCACCCGATTGCACCGGCGCCGACGAGAGCTTCGAGGTGCTGCGCAGCCTCGGCTTCCTGGCCAAGCACGCTGAGGCGATGCGCAACCGGCCGCAGGACCTGGGTCCGAACATCCATGCCAACTACGAGGAGGGCTTGCGGTACACGGCGGCCGACGCCGGGCGGGCGATGGCTCAACAAGCCGAGATGTACCGCCGCTGGCAAGCCTTCTTCGACGACTACGACGTGGCGCTGTCGCCGGCCATCACCATCAGCCCGCGGCCCTGGACCGAGTTATACCCGGCCGAGATCGACGGGAAGCCGACGCGGACCTATTTCCACTGGCTGTCGCTGGCCTATTGCAGCTCGCTGGTGGGGCACCCGTCCTTATCGCTGCCGGTCGGGGTTGACCGGGCCGGGATGCCATTCGGCTTGCAGATCATCGGGCCGCGCGGCGGCGACGCGCTGGTCCTGTCGGTCGCAAGCGCGCTGGAGCGGCACCTGGCGGACGATAACCGCACGGCGCGCCCGGTCCCGGACATGGCAAGCTTGCGGAACGCGCCGCCGATTGCCGGGATGCCGGGCTTCATGGGCTTCGGCTGACGAAGCCTTTGCCCTGACTTTTCCAGTCAGGGCGATTGCAGGCCAACAAACCGCTCGCTCCGCCTCCGAGGTTCAGCCACCGGAGGCGGGCGGCGTCAGCGACGCCACCAGCCACGTTTCTTTTCAACCGGAGCGGCTATCGCCTCGCCGATCAGGACCGGCATGACGGCCGGGTTCGCTCGCGGCGTCTCAGGCTCCTCCGCGCTTGCCGTCCCTGCTGGCTCCGGTTGGAGTTCGTCCGCAACGCTTGCCGTTTCGGCTGGCTCCGGCTGGGATTCGTCCCCAGCGGTTGCCGTCCTGGCTGGCTCCGGCTGGGGTGCGTCCGCAACGCTTGCCGGCTCAGCCTGCTCCCGCTCGCCCGGCACGGCGTCGATAGGATGCCCAGGGTCCAGCTCCCGCTCCGCCGCTTCCGGCCGCTCGCTCGGCGGTTGACCGTGCGCCGGCGGCTCGGCGACCGCAACCGGGCCGACGGCCGGCGTCTGTTCCGCTTGCTCCACGGCGTCGAAGAAATCGAACGCGTTGCTGCCGCCAAACGGATCGGCAGGCGTCGGGCCGGTATAGATGGGAACGTTGTAGACCGGCGGGCGGTCTTGCTGCGGCGTGTCGCGGGGCGGCTCCGCTTCGTCCCCCGGCTGCGGCTCGCCCCGGCGGCGTCGGCGTCCGCCCCGGCGGCCGCGGCGCTTGCGGTCTGCGTCCTCGGCCACGGTCAGGCCGTCGTCGGCTGGCTGCCCGGCCGGGTCCGCCGGTTCCTCGTCCGGGGTGTCGTCCGGGGCCTCGGCCTCCCCCTGCTCGTCGGGCTGCGTCTCGTCCGCCGCCGCGTCGGCCCCGGCCTCGTCGCGCCGGCCACGCCGACGCCGGCGACGCCGCTTGCGGCGCTGCTCGCCTTCCTCGGCCGTCTCGCCCGGGCGGTCGGCCTCGGCCTCGTCCTGCGTGGCCGCCTCAATCAATTCGGACGCCTCAACCGGCTCGGGCGCCACTTCCTCGTCCGGGTCCTCGAACGGCTCGGGCGGGGCGAGCTGGCTGATTGGCGCCGGCGCGTCCGTGAGCGCCTGGGCGCGGACCCGCTCGATCCGCATGTCGGGCGGCAGCAGCGCGTCGTCGGCCTCGAACGTGACCTGCAGGCCGAAGCGCTGCTCGATCTCGGCGAGGCGGACCCGCTTGTGATTGAGGATATAAAGCGCGATCGAACCGGCGACGTGGACCACGATCTCGGCCGAGCGGCGCTTGCCGCCTTCCTCCTCGATCGCGCGCAGCACGTGCAGCGCCGAGCTTTCCGTCCCGCGGACGTGCCCGGAGCCGCCGCAATGCGGGCAGGGCATGAAGCTGGTCTCGGCCAGCGACGGGCGTAAACGCTGGCGGCTCATCTCCAGCAGGCCGAAATGGCTGATGGAGCCGACCTGGATGCGGGCGCGGTCCTGCTTCAGCGCGTCCTTCAGCCGCTTCTCGACGGCGGCGTTGTTGCGCCGGCTTTCCATGTCGATGAAATCGATGACGATCAGGCCCGCGAGGTCGCGCAGGCGAAGCTGGCGGGCGGCTTCCTCGGCGGCTTCGAGGTTGGTCCGCAGCGCGGTTTCCTCGATGCCGCGCTCCCGGGTGCTGCGCCCGGAGTTCACGTCGATGGCGACCAGGGCTTCGGTCTGGTTGATGACCAGGTAGCCGCCGGAACGGAGCTGCACGGCGGGCTGCAGCATGGAGTCGAGCTGGTCCTCGACCTGCGCCTTGGCGAACAGCGGCTGCTGCTCGCGCCAAAGCTGGACCTTTTTGGCATGGGTCGGCATCAGCATGCGCATGAAGTCGCGGGCGGCTTTCCAGCCGGCCTCGCCGTCGACCAGGATGTCGTCCACGTCGCGGGAATAAACGTCGCGGATGGCGCGCTTGATGAGGTTGGCTTCCTCGTAGATCAGCGTGGGCGCGATGCTGTTCATGGTGAGGTCGCGGATCTGGTCCCACTGGTTGAGCAGGTACTCGCAGTCGCGGATGATCTCGGGCTTCGGGCGGTTCGCGCCGGCGGTGCGGATGATCAGGCCCATGCCGCGGGGCAGGTCGAGCTCGGTTGTCACCTCCTTGAGTCGCCGGCGGTCCGCCATCGAGGTGATCTTGCGCGAGATGCCGCCGCCGCGCGGGGAATTGGGCATCAGCACGGAGAAGCGCCCGGCCAGCGAGATATAGGTGGTAAGCGCCGCGCCTTTGTTGCCACGCTCCTCCTTGACCACCTGGACCAGCAGGATCTGGCGACGGCGCATCACCTCCTGGATCTTGTAGTTGCGCAGGAAGCGGGGCGTCTCGCGGCGGCTGCCCCGGTCCTCGTTGTCCGCGTCGTCGCCGAGCGCCTCGGGCGGTTCGGCGGAATGAACGGTCTCGACCTCCGGCTGTCCGGCCTCCGGCTGCTCCGCCTCCGCCGCGGGGCCGCTTTCGGTCTCGCCGGCGCCGCCCGCCGCGGCCGGAGCGGCCTGTTCGTGCCCGGCAAGCGCTTCGGCGATCAAGGGCGCTTCTTCCATCGGCTCGGGCGGCGCGGCCTCGGCGGCCTCGGGGGCGAGGTCCGCGCCGGGAAGGGGGTCGGTTTCCGTCACCGGCGGCAGCGGTTCCGCCGGGTTGGCGAACAGCGCCTGCGCTTCTTCGGGGGCGACGACGATCTCCTGGGCGATGGCTGCGGGCTGCGCCACCTGGTCCGGGCCAGGGACCATGTCAGGGACCATGTCAGGGACCATGTCGGGATCGGCCCGCCGGGCATAGCCGGCTTCGGTCGCCGCATCGGCTCCGGCTGGTTCTGACGCTGGTTCCGGCGTCGGCTCATCCTCGCTGCCGACGGGCGGCTCCGCTTCGATGGCCGGCGCGTCGTGCTGGCGTGCGGCCTCGCGTTCCTCCTCCTCTTCCTCCTCGCGGGCCTCGGCTTCCTGCATCTCGATCAGGCGTTTCCGGTCGGCGACGGGGATTTGATAATAGTCGGGATGAATCTCGCCGAACGCGAGGAAGCCGTGGCGGCCGCCGCCGAACTCAACGAATGCGGCCTGCAGGCTGGGCTCGACCCGGACGATCTTGGCCAGGTAGATGTTGCCCTTCAGGTGCTGCCTGGTGGATGTCTCGACGTCGAAATGCTCGAGGCGGTTACCGTCGAGCACGACGACGCGGGTTTCTTCCGCGTGCGTGCTGTCGATCAACATGCGCTTGGTCATTGATAAGGGAACTCCGTGGGTCCGCGGCGACGCGCAAGCCGATAGGGCGGCAATGCCGGCGGAAAAGGTTTGAAAAGGAGCCGGGAGCGCTGCCCTGAATGTCGCTTGAAACGAAACGGTAGACGGGCGCAGCGGATGGCATAAACGTCCTGGCAAAGCTGGGCGGCACCTGGCCTGAGCAAGGACGTTCCGCCCCGTGGGGCGACCGAACCCCGGCGCGCATGGGCGCGGCGCGGGCGACGGCACAGTGGCGAACGACCAGAATATGCCGGTAGCCTCCAGGGCGTCATCGGCAAGCACGGCGTCAACCGGGGCTGCGCCACCGGATCGAACCGAACAATGACGGAAATTCCCAATTGGCGCAAGTGTGTTGCGTGGCGGCCACGGAATGCGTTGCCGCGATGCAAGCCGGTTCCGGCCGTGGTATGATGTCGCCATGAGCGAAACGGCCATCATATCCCGTCGCCTGCTTCTCGCGGCCGCCGCCGGGTTCGCCCTGCCTGCGGGGGCCGGCGCCGCCCCCAAGGGCCGGGCGGGGGCGGGCCGCGCGCGCGCCGCGCCGCCGTTGCCGGTCGTGATGCTGGATGCCGGGCATGGCGGCAAGGACCCGGGCGCCATCGGCGTTTCCGGCACCTATGAGAAGCACATAGCACTTGCCGCGGCCCAGGAGCTGCGCCGGCAATTGCTGGCGGCCAAGGTGTGCCGGGTGATGCTGACGCGCGGGCGGGACGTGTTCATCCCGCTGCCCGAGCGCGTCGTCATCGCCCAGAAGCACGGGGCGTCGCTGTTCGTGTCCATGCACGCCGACGCCGTGAATGACAGCCGCGTCCGCGGGGCGAGCGTGTATACGCTTTCGGACACGGCCTCGGACGCGCAAACGGCCGCATTGGCGAGGCGGGAGAACAGCGTGGACCGGTTTGGGCCGCGGTATCGCGACATGGCGCCGGACGTGGCGCAGATCCTGTCGAGCCTCGCGCGGCAGGAAACACGGTACGGCTCGGCGGCGATGGCCAGCGAGGTGGTCGACGCGTTCGACGACCAGGTGGGCTTGCTGGCCAACCCGTCGCGCCACGCGCATTTCGCGGTGCTCAAGGCCGCCGATATCCCCAGCGTGCTGGTCGAGATGGGGTTCATGTCGAATCGACTGGACGAAGCGGCCTTGCGTCGGGCAGACCATCGCGCGCGGGTGGCGGCGGCGTTGCGGCGCGCCATCGAAACCTTCCTGGCCGCGAACGAGCGGGCGGTCCAGGTCGTGGCGGGGTAAAGAACGGCGATGTCGGGTTCAGGCGAGGACAGGCGAGCGGCCCGCGGGCGGCCGGAACGGATGGCCCGCGCCAGCGCGCCCATGCCCAGGCCGCCCGAGCGCCGCAAACCGCGGTTCCGCCTGCTGCGCGGGGTTTTCGGGGTCCTGTTCGGCCTGTTCCTGATCGCTTGCCTCGCTGCCGGGGCGGTGGGGTGGCACACGTATGAGCGCTACGCCGCCGACCTGCCGACGCTGGACGGGCTGCGCAACTACGAGCCTCGGGTCATCAGCCGCATCTACGCCAATGACGACCGGCTGATCGCCGAGCTGGCGACCGAGCGGCGGGTGTTCATGCCGATCACCGCCATTCCCGAAGTCGTGAAGCAGGCCTTCATCTCCGCCGAGGACCAGAAGTTCTACTCGCACCACGGGATCGACCCCGTGGCCATCGCGCGGGCCGCCTGGACGGACCTGCAGCAGTGGGGCCAGGGGCGCAGGCCGATTGGCGCCTCGACCATCACGCAGCAGGTGGCGAAGAACATGCTGCTGAGCAACGACGTCTCGATCGCGCGCAAGGTCAAGGAGTTGATCCTGGCCGTCCGGATCGACGAGTCGATGCCGAAGGACAAGGTGCTCGAACTCTACTTGAACGAGATCTACCTCGGTATGCAGTCCTACGGCGTCGCCGCCGCGGCCCAGGCCTACTTCAACAAGCCGCTCGATGAATTAACGCTGCCGGAAGCGGCTTTCCTCGCGGCCTTGCCGAAGGCGCCGAACAACTACAACCCGTTCCGGTATCCGGACGCGGCCAAGGGCCGGCGCGATTGGGTGCTGGACCGGATGGCCGACGACCACGCCATCACGCCGGAGCAGGCAACTGAGGCCAAGGCAACCCCGATCAAGCCGTCCGGCTATAGCCGCCCGGAAACCGTGCCCGGCGCCGAATGGTTCGGCGAGGAGGTGCGGCGGCAGATGGTCGACCGGTTCGGCGCCGACGCGACGACGCAGGGCGGCTACGTCGTCCACACCAGCCTCGACCCGGCGTTGCAGAAAGCCTCCGACCAGGCGCTGCGGAAGGGGCTGATGGCGTATGACCGCAGCCGCGGCGGCTGGCGCGGGCCGGTGGCGAGGCTCCAGGCCGGGCCTGAGCTGAAGGACTGGCGCGCCCAGTTGGCCGGCGTTGCGCGGCCGGCGGGCATGTTGCCGGAATGGTCGTTGGCCGCCGTGCTCGAAACCGGTCCGGACGAGGCCAAGCTGGGCTGGGTCAGCCGCGAGCCGGGGCAAGCGGTTGAGGCAGGAACGGCCAAGACCGGCGTGCTGAGGCTGGCGGATGTGGCCTGGGCGCGTCCGGCGCGGTCCGGCGGCGTGGGGCCTGTGCCGCGGCGGGTCAGCGACGTGGTTCAACCGGGCGACGTGGTGATGGTTGAGCCGGCGGGCGAGGCGGCATCGTCGGGCGGGCGTCAGCCGGCCAGGGCCGAGCGGCTGGCGTTGCGGCAGATCCCGAAGGTTCAGGGCGCGCTGGTGTCGCTGGACCCGGCGACAGGGCGGGTGCTGGCGATGTCGGGAGGGTGGAGCTACGAGAGCAGCCAGTTCAACCGGGCGACGCAGGCGCAGCGGCAGCCGGGCAGCTCGTTCAAGCCGATCGTTTATCTGACGGCGCTGGAAGCCGGATACTCGCCGAGCCAGCGGGTGCTGGATGCGCCGTTCGTGCAGAACCTGGGCGCCGCCGGGGAATGGCGGCCGAACAACTACGAGCTGAGCTTCAACGGGCCGATCCCGATGCGGCTGGCGCTCGAACGGTCATTGAACCTGGTGACGATCCGGTTGGCCGACCGGTTGGGCATGGAGGCGGTGGCGCGGAACGCGATCGCGTTCCACGTGGTGGACGGGATGCCCAAGGTTCTGCCGGCGGCGTTGGGAGCGGTGGAGACGACCGTGCTGCGGCAGGCGTCGGCCTATGCCGGGCTGGCGATGGAGGGCAAGGAGGTGCTGCCTTCAATGGTCGACAGCGTGCAGGACCGGCATGGCAAGGTGATCTGGCACGCGACGGGCGTGTCCTGCGACGGGTGCAACGATTTGTCGAAGCCGCCGACGCTGGTGGACAGCCGGCGTCAGATCGCGGACCCGCAGAGCACGTTCCAGTTGATCAAGATGATGGAGGGCGTTGTTTCACGTGGAACAGGCGTGAACGCCGGCAAGGGGCTGGGGCATCCGATCGCGGGCAAGACCGGGACCAGCCAGGACTTCAACGACGCCTGGTTCGTCGGCTTCACGCGCGACCTGGTGACGGCGGTCTGGATCGGCAACGACGACAACACGAGCCTGGGCGACAAGGAAAGCGGCGGGTCGGTCGCGGCCCCGGTCTGGCACGACTTCATGGCCGTGGCGCTGAAGCCGCGCCCGGCGTTGCAATTCCCGATGCCGGAAGGGATGACGATGGCCGCGTGGGACAGCGGGTATGGGCAGCGGACGGATGCGTTCAAGCCGGGCCAGGAGCCGGGGGCGAGCCAGGGGACGATCGGGGGCGGCGAGGCGCCGGCGGACGGGGTGGCGGTCAGCGCCGGGGCGCCCGGCGTCGGGATCGACAGCGGCATGGGCGGGCTGTATTGAGCACGGGCCATGTCCACCGAATCCGATGCGCTGAACGCCCAGCTCAAGCAGACCATCGCGCTGCTGAGGAGGCATCTTTGACTGGGACGTTTCAACCGCCCGCCTCGATGAGCTGAACGCCCGCGCCGAGGACCCGGCGCTGTGGGACGACCCGGCGGCGGCGCAGGCCGTCATGCGCGAGCGGACCCGGTTGGCGACCTCGGTTGACGGGCTGCTGGCCGTGGAGCAGGAAGCGGCGGACACGGCGGACCTGATCGAGCTGGCCGAGGCCGAGGGCGACGCGGCCATGGTGGCGGACGGGGTCGCCACGCTGGCGCGGCTGCTGGACGGGGCCGAGCGGCTTGAAACGGAGAGCCTGCTTTCGGGCGAGGCGGACGGGCGGGACGCCTTTCTGGAGATCAACTCCGGGGCGGGGGGGACCGAGGCGCAGGACTGGGCGGAGATGCTGGCGCGGATGTATACGCGCTGGGCGGAGCGGCACGACTGCAAGGTCCAGCTTTTGGAGCAGAGCGAGGGGGAGCAGGCGGGGATCAAGTCGGCGACGCTGCAGGTGACGGGGCCGAACGCTTACGGCTGGCTGAAGACCGAAGCCGGGGTGCACCGGCTGGTGCGGATCAGCCCGTTCGACGCCAACGCGCGGCGGCAGACGAGCTTCGCCAGCGTCTGGGTCTATCCGGTGGTGGACGACACGATCGAGATCGAGGTGAACGAGGCCGACCTGAAGGTAGACACGTTCCGGGCCAGCGGGGCGGGGGGGCAGCACGTCAACAAGACGGAGAGCGCCATCCGCATCACGCATGTCCCGAGCGGCATCATCGTCGCGTGCCAGACGGACCGGAGCCAGCACCGCAACCGGGCCACGGCGATGACGATGCTGAAGGCGCGGCTGTACGAGCAGGAGCTGCAACGGCGGGAGGCGGTGTCGGCGGCGCAGGAGAGCGCCAAGACAGACATCGGCTGGGGGCACCAGATCCGCAGCTACGTGCTGGCGCCGTATCAGCTGGTGAAGGATTTGCGCACCGGCGTGGAGACGGGCAACCCGGACGCGGTGCTGGACGGCGACTTGGATGCGTTCATGTCGGCAGCGCTGGCGGCGCGGGTGGGGGCGACGCGGAGCGAGGCGAGCGCGCAGGCGCAATAAGGCGCACCGTTCAACGGCGGCTGGCGAAGAACGAGCGCAACACGTCTCCGCAGGCGGCCTCGTTCACGCCGCCGATGATTTCGGGCCGGTGGAGGCAGGCCGGGTGGTCGAAGACGCGGGGGCCGTGGTCGACGCCGCCGCCCTTGGGGTCGTAGGCGCCGAAGACGAGGCGCTTGACCCTGAAGTGCGACAGGGCCGCGGCGCACATCGGGCAAGGCTCCAGGGTGACGACCAGGGTGCAGTCCGGCAGGCGCGGGGAGCGGCGCTTGGCGGCGGCGGAGCGGAGGGCCAGCAGTTCGGCGTGGGCGCTGGCGTCGTGGCCGGTTTCGACGCGGTTGGCGGCTTCGGAGAGGACCGCGCCCGTTTCGTCGAGCACGAGGGCGCCGACCGGGACTTCTCCCGCCAGGGCCGCTGCTTGCGCCAGGCGCAGCGCTCGTTCCATGGGCCGCATCGGTATCACTTGCCCGTTCTCCCCGGACGGGTCTACCACGCGGCGCATGAGTTCACGCATCAAGCCCCTTGTCGGCGTCACGCTGGATGCCGAGCCGCCGGGCGGCTACTCGAAATTCCCCTGGTACGCGCTGCGGGCGAACTATGCCGAGGCGATCATGGCGGCGGGCGGCGTGCCGGTGGCCTTGCCGCACGAGCCTTCGCTGGCGCCGAACTTCCTCGACCGGATCGACGCGCTGGTGGTGACGGGCGGCGCGTTCGATGTCGATCCCGTGCTGTATGGCGACACGGCGCGGCATTCGAGCGTCACGCTCAAGGAAACGCGGACGGCGGCGGAGCTGGCGCTGGTGCGCGGGGCGCTGGCGCGGGACATCCCGGTGCTGGGGATATGCGGGGGGGAGCAGTTGCTGGCGGTGGCGTTGGGGGGAACGCTGATGCAGCATATCCCGGACGAGGTTGCGGATGCGTTGCGCCACGAGCAGGGCAACCCGCGGGAGGAGGCAGGCCACCCGGTGCGGATCGTGCCGGGCAGCCTGCTGCATCGGGTAGTGGGGGCGGAGACGATGCAGGTGAACTCGAGTCACCACCAGGCGGTGCGCGGGACGGGGCGGTTCGCGTCGGTGAACGCGACTGCGCCGGACGGGGTGATCGAGGGGATCGAGGACGGGCGTTACGGGTTCTGCCTCGGCGTGCAATGGCATCCGGAGTTCCTGACCGACCCCGGCGACGCGCGGATCTTCGGCGCCCTGGTTGCGGCGGCGGGCGGGTGAGCGGCGGGGAAGCCGGGGAGGGCGCCGGGCGGGGGGAGCGGGTGGCCAAATGGCTGGCGCGGGCCGGGGTTGCGAGCCGGCGGGACGCGGAGCGGCTGCTGGGCGAGGGGGTGGTGCGGGTCAACGGGCAGCTTGTCGGGCATCCGGCCACGTTTATCCAGCCGGACGACGTGGTGCAGGTGCGGGGGCGAGTGGTGGACGCGCCGCAGCGGAGCCGGCTGTGGAGGTACCATAAGCCGGACGGGCTGGTGACGACGCACAAGGACCCGGAAGGGCGCGCGACCGTGTTCGAGGCGTTGCCGCCCGGGTTGCCTCGGGTGGTGAGCGTCGGGCGGCTCGACCTGAACAGCGAGGGGTTGCTGCTGCTCACGAACGACGGCGCGCTGGCCCGGCGGCTGGAGCTGCCGGCGAACGGGTGGATACGGCGCTACCGTGCCCGCGCCTGGGGCGATGTCGAGCCGGCGGCGTTGTGCCGGCTGGCGGGCGGGGTGGTGATCGAGGGGGTGCGGTATGGGCCGATCGAGGCCGAGCTTGAGGCGCGCAAGGGGGAGAACGTCTGGCTCGCGGTGGCGCTGCGGGAGGGGCGGAACCGAGAGGTGCGGCGGGTGCTGGCGCATCTGGGGTTGCAGGTCAGCCGGTTGATCCGGGTGGCGTACGGGCCGTTCCAGCTCGGGGCGCTGCCGCGCGGGGCGGTGGACGAGGTGCCGGGGAAGGTGCTGCGGGAGCAATTGCCGGCGGAGGGACGGCCGTCGCGTTGAGGATCGTGGGCGGCGCCTGGCGCGGGCGGGGGCTGGTTGCGCCGCCGGGGCAGGGGACGCGGCCGACGGCGGACCGGGTTCGTCAGGCGCTGTTCGACCGGCTGCTGCACGCGCCTTGGGGCGGGCGGGCGGCGGTTGTCGGCGCGCGGGTGCTGGACGGGTTCGCCGGGACGGGCGCGTTCGGGCTGGAGGCGCTTTCCAGGGGGGCGGGTTCCGCCACCTTCATGGAGCAGGACCCAGGGGCGTTGGCGGCGCTGCGGGCGAACGTGCGGGCGTGCGGCGCCGAGGCGCGTTGCCGGGTGCTGACGGCGGATGCGCTTCGGCCGCCGCCAGGAGATGCTTGCGGCTTGGTGTTCCTTGATCCACCTTATCGCCGGGATTTACTGCTGCCTGCGATGGCTGCCCTACGCGCGGCAGGTTGGGTCGGGGAGGGTGGCCTGCTCGTCGTGGAGCAGGCCCGTGATGAGCCTGTGCCGGAGCTTGGAAGAACGCTGTCGCAATTCGCCGCCGGTGCGGCGAAGGTTTCGGTCATCGCCCTTTAACGCTTGACGCCGGACAGTGCGAACAGGGCTAGCGCCAATACCGTTCACTTTGTGATTCGGATGGCGGCGTTGAAGTCGATGCGCGTGGTCGGCTGTGGCGTGCGAGGGCGCAGCGGGTAGCCGCTCATCTTGCGCTTGACCCCGCGCGGCACCTGCCGGCCCCGGGAACTCGCCACACGCTCCTCCAGGATCTCGTCCAGTACCTCCTTATGCAGGGCGAGCCTGTCCCGAGGGGGGAAAAGCCGCAAGCAGCGGCAGCTTGCGGCGCACCACGCGCACGGCATGCAGGAACGACAAACGATCCGGGTCCTCGTCGGCCCGCAGCGCCGCCTCGTGCATGAGCCCGCGCACAGCGAAGTGCGCCAGCAGCAGGCCCCAGAACTCCTGGCGCGCCAAGTCCGGGGTCTTGCTGCGCAGCACGGCCTGTGCCCCGCGCAGCTGCGTTTTCAGCTCGGCCAGCGCGCCCTCAATCTCCCAGCGCTCATGATACAGGGCAGCCAAGTCCGCGGCAGGCGCCTGCGCCTCGTCCAGGATCGTGGTCACGAGACGATACAGCGGCTCAGCGTCGGCCACCCCCTCCAGCCGATATTCCACCACGCGCACCCGCACGCCGTTGGTCGCATGGCGCCGGTCCTTCTCGCTCGGATACACCACGGACAGATAAGACCCGTCCGCCAGCACCGCGGCGCGCGGCAGGCGCAGGTTGCTCCTTACCCGCCACAGCAGGTCGGCACCGGTAGCGGCCGCTGTCTGCCACAACGCATAGCCAAAGAAGTATCGGTCGGCCAGGCACAGCATGCCCGTCCGCAGCGCCGGCACCACGCCATGGGCCAGCGTCGTCTCGCCATCCGCGCAACCGCCCAGCTTGGCGCCGAACAGCACGTGCGTGCCGTTCTCCACCAGCGCGACGAAACGGAGCTGCGGAAAGGCGCTCTCGCCGCGGCTGGCACCCGGATAGCCGAAGCAGGCGCCGTTCTCGGCCGTGTCGGCCACATCCAGGCTGGAGCCGTCCAGGCTCACCAGCCGCCACTCTCGATACCACGCCCCCTTGGTGGCGCGCGTCGCCACCGGCTGCACGACCTGCTCAAAGAGCCGGCGCAGCGGCATCTCGCCCAGGCGGCTGCGCGCCTGCGAGATGCCGCTCTTGCCCGCCACCTTGACCGCGTCGGCGCCCCACAGCCAGCGCAAGCCTTCTAGCAAGCAGCGCAGCACCTCGCGGGTGCTGGACCCCATGTACAGCGCCATGGCGATGGCGTAGTAGATCATCACCTGAGCCGGCAGGTCGCGCTCGCGCTCGCTCGTCTTGCCGGTCTCGGCCAGGACCTGCTGCACCCGATCCGGCGGGAACGTCTTGGCGATCACGCCGAGGCTGATGTGGTCGCTGACACGAACGCCGGCCGGAAGGCCGGCGGGAACACCCGCCATCGCTGTCGATCCTAAAAAAACCTGATCAACGGATATAGGGTGGCTAACCACCTAAATGAACAGTATTGGGGCTAGCGCTTTGCTTTCGCCAGCGCGTCATAATCGATACCGACGGTCATTGCGCCGATGGGCTTGCCGGTGCTCGGGTCCTTGATCGTGAGACTGGCTTGCGAGATATGCGGCAAGCCGCCATCGGGTGCTACCTTTTCAACGACCATCGCGTCAGGGCCAACGCCAAAACTCTTCCAATACTTCGCCTCGTCGCCTTGAAGATAATCAGCGGTCAAATCCGTCTGAGCGACATTCAGTCCCTTATAGTCAAAAATAAATATTTCAAGAATGACCCCATTACTATCCGCTTTTTTCTGCTGAAGGAACGTGGAAAGCTTGTTGTTCATTTTCGAATCAATCAGCTCGCGATCGGACCTGTTGAGAAACCCGATGTCGAGCGTGTCGATTTGCACTTGGGTCAGTTGCTTCGTCTTGGAGTCCTGCGCATTCACGGCCGAAACAATCGTGGCATCGCCGATCCACGGCTTGATATGGGCAAAGACATAGTTCGCCACCTCTTGGAGGCGTGGATCGCCTTTTGTCGCGCTGACCGCTCCGAACACTAAGTCCCCGGAATTATCGTAATGTCCGGCTGGTTGCGCCGCCCGGCACGGGGAGGCCGCCGCAATCGCAAACGCCGCCGCAACGCCTATTGCACAAATCCTGCTCGTCACGTGAGACAATTTCACTCCCTATGGCCCTTAGCTTTTGATTGTTTATTGCTTCAGACTGCGGCGGCCCATGATGGAAGTCCAGCGGATCCTGACGTGGCTGCTGTTGGTCAGCGATAGGCTGCGACCAGCTTTGCAATGGTGAAGCCAGGTATGGCAACGCCGCCCGCGCCTTCGTTGTTGCCAGCGATCTCCAAGCCGATCAGACGCCATTCCCCGTCCGGCCCGCGGGAAAGGATGGGGCCTCCGCTGGCGCCGCGGGTGCCTGAGCAGGTGTGGACGAGGAGGGGCTGGTTGTCCTGATCGCGGGCGTAGCCTCGGGCGAGGCAGGCCGGGTCCACGGTGATGCGTTCGACGCGGTCCTGGGCGAAGCCGGCAAGGGCCAGCGTCGTGCCGGACGGGACGGGCGCGGGAGAGGACGGCAGCGTTTCGGTCACGGGCTTGGCGAAGCGGAGGAGGGCCACGTCGGTCGCACGCGGGGCGTGGCTCGTTGCGTCGGTGCCGGGGGGAGTGATGACTTCTGTTGGGATCAGATGGCGGGCGAACGTGCCGTCGTGGTAGCCGAGCAGGAGGTGGATCGAGCGGCTTGGCACCATGCGGGCGAGGGCGCGGTTGACGAGGCAGTGAAGCGCGGTCGCGGCCAGCTTGGGCGCGACCATGACGGCCGTGCAGCGGGATACACCAGGCACTTGCAGCTTGGCGACTGCAGACCAGGGCGGGATGGTTGGATCGACCTGGACGCGGGGATCGGACGCGCCGATGCCAGGGAGAAGAACGGCGGCGAGGACAGCCCGGCGGACCGGGCCGCCTCGCCAGCGCGTCAGTTGTTCTCGACCGAGACGGCTTCCGGACCGCGGCGGCCGTCCGCGACTTGCATCCTGACGGTCTGGTTCGGCTCGAGGCTGCTTAGGCCGCCGCGGTTGAGGGCGGAGATGTGCACGAAGACATCCTTGCCGCCGCCGTCCGGCATGACGAAGCCGAAGCCTTTCTCGGCATTGAACCATTTGACGGTGCCGCGCATCTCGACGGCGGTGCTGAGGTCAACCGGGGCGCGCGGGGCGGCGCGCGGGCGGTCGTTGGCATAGCCGCCTCCCCCGCCGTAGCCGCCGCCACCGCCACCGCCACCGCCACCGCCGGCCGAAGGGGTGGCCGTCGATTCGTCGACGCTGACCACCTCGGCGACTTGCGGGCCTTTCTGGCCGGCCGAGGTGAGAACGCGGAGGGTCGCGCCCGGGGAGACGACCTGGTAGCCGGCCCGCGACAACACGCTGATGTGAAGGAAAGCGTCGCCGCCGCCGCCTTCCAGCTCGACGAAGCCGAAGCCTTTCTCGCCGTTGAACCATTTAACGACGGCGCTTGTTTCCGGACCCGTCGGCGCGTTGAAGCCGCGGGGCGGGCCGCCGAAGTTCGATGGCCCCCGGTCGCCGCCGCGGGGGACGAAGCTGTCCCTGGGGACGTAGGGTTCGTCCCGGCGTCCGCCGAAATCGTCGTCGCGGTTGCGGCCGCGGGAGCCGCGGCGTGGGCTGTCGAAGGAACGGCGGTCAGGTGTGCGCATATTCTTGTCTCAGGAAAGCTGGCGTGTGGGGCGAAAACGGGTCGTTGACGGGGTGAGTTCTACAGTTAATCCACTGCCAGCAAAGCGTAGATGATTTCAACCCTTAAAACCAGCCTCACGCGCCGTTGTGACAGCAGACGATGGCGCGCAACCGGCCCGTGCGGGGCGCGCCATGTAATCGCCGAGCACGGCGGCGACCTGGCAGCGGCCGAGCTTCTTGCGTGCGCGGGCGGCGGGCTGGCGGGCGAGGTTGAGGCGGAGCGTGCCGCCGTTGGCGAGCGCGATGCGCAGGGTGCCTTGGCGGATGGCGCGGAGGTAGAGCGGCGCGGCGAGGCCGGGCCTGGGGGTGCGGCCGGCGGCGATGTCGGCGACGCGCTCGCGGTAGTCGGCGGCGAGGAGCGGGGTGCGGGAGTGGTAGAAGCCGGTGGCGGTGAACCAGTTGGCTCCGGGCTCGGACCGGAGCTGGGTCAGGAAGCGGGCGGCGTAGGCGGCGTTGGTTGCCGGGTCGAAGGCGTCGTCGAGCGAGGCGAAGGCGTCGGGGTGGGATTGCAGGTTGATCTGGGCGCAGCCGACGTCGATTTGGCGGACGCCGCGCGCCAGGGCGAGGCGGGTCCAGGCGAGGGCGGCGGGCTTGCTCGCGAAGTAGACGGCTGCGCCGTCGGCGTTGACCACCCAGGGCCAGGGCTGCAGGCCGGACATGCCGGCGACCGGACGCCCGCTCTCGGCGCGGGCGATGGCGGCGAGCAGGCCTGGCGCGGTGGCGTAGCGTTGCTCGGCGGCGGCGAGGCCGTCCTGGCAGAGCTGGCTTTGCTGCTGGTCCCAGGTTTGGCCGGGCTGAGAGTGGTCCGATGCCGCGGCCGCGGGGCTTGCGAGGAGAACGGCGAGCAGGGCGAGGAGCGACCGCATGGGCGGGTGGTTAGCAAAATCCGCAGGGCAAGCCCAGGCGTTCGAGTTGTTTGCACAGCGTTCGGTTCAGCCCGTAAGGTTGAACGGCAAACTCGGAGCGTTGCTTATGCCCACAGCTTTGATCGTCGGTGCGTCGCGCGGCCTGGGGCTGGGGCTGGCCAAGGAGCTTGCCGGGCGTGGCTGGCGCGTGACCGGGACGGTGCGCAAGGAAGGGGACCGTGGCCGGCTGGAGGCGGCGGGCGCGTCGGCGGCGATGGCCGACATGACGGAGCCGCCGAGCCTGGAGGCGCTGAAGCCGTTGCTGGATGGCCCGCTCGACCTGCTGTTCGTCAACGCGGGGGTGTCCGAGCCGGCGGGGGTGGAGGCGATCGACGCGGCGGGGATCGGCGCGTTGTTCCTGACCAACGCGGTGGCGCCGGTGCGGGCGGCGGCGGCGCTGCTGCCTTGCGTCGCCGCGGACGGGACGGTCGCGTTCATGAGCAGCCGGATGGGCAGCGTGGCGCTGACCAGCGGGGACAACCTGTCGATGTACCGGGCGAGCAAGGCGGCGTTGAACAGCCTGGTGCGGCAGTTCGCGCCCCACGCCGGGGAGCGGGCGGTGCTGTCGCTGCATCCCGGGTGGGTGGCGACGGACATGGGCGGCGCGGGCGCGGACCTGGACGTGGCGACGAGCGCGCGGGGGCTCGCGGACGTGATCGAGGCGCGGCGGGGCGTGGCGGGGTCGGCGTTCCTTGACTACAGCGGGGCGGAACTCGCTTGGTGACGGGTCATTGGACAAGCCGCGGCCTCGGCGGGACGGCGACCCGCGCGTAGAGTGCGGCGAGAGGCAGGACAATTTCCAGCGAAGGCAGGTCCAATACCGCGTCCAGCCCAGTTGCTGTGGCGTGGGTCCAGCCGCCGGAGCGGTCGCGCGACCACAGCGTCGCCTGGGGCGCGTCAGGGTCGATCAACAGGATATATGAGAGCGACTCGATTGATTTATACTCGTCGAGCTTGCCGAACATGTCGAAATCGCGGGTGGACGGCGACAGCACCTCGACGACGAGCTTGGGATCGGCGGCGCGGGTCGCATCGTCGTCCGCTTGGCCGCAATCGACCCCGGCATCGGGGAGGCGGACGTTGCCGTTCGGGATGACGACGGCGGTGTCGGCTGTGAAGGCCTCGCAAGCCTTGCCGGCAAGCTGGGTCGAGAGCGACGCGATGAGATTGGTGACGATGCGGTCGTGCCGCCGTTTTGCGCCGGCCATCATGCGGGGCAGCCCATCCACCAGCTCATGACGCCGGGCCTGGTTGGCGCTCCATTGGAGGAACTGCTCCACTCCCATCCGCTCCGGGACGCGCTCGGCCATCAGGCCGTCTCCGTTCCGCACCAATCGGCGATCGTGAGCGCCAATACCCGGGTAACGGCGTGCATCGAGGCCAGGCTGACGCTCTCGTCGATGCCGTGGATGTTGTCGGCGTCGGGACCGTAGCAGGTGGCTTCGGTGCCTTGGTAGAGCGGGTAGAAGCGGGCGTCGGTGAGGCCGGTGGCGTTGTAGTGGCGGACCGGCTCGCCGGCCACGCGCCGGTGGGCGGCATCGACGGTTTGGGAGATCGCCTGTTCGGGGGGGAACAGGCAGCCGTCGGCGAGGAAGCCCCGGAACTCGACCGACATGCGGGCGCCGTGCAGCCTTCCGTCGTTCGCGGCGTCGGCGACGAGACGTTCGATGGCGTCGCGGACGCCGTGGCAGGAGTGGCCGGGCATGACGCCGACGCGGATGCCGAGCTTGGCGCGGGTGGCGACGCTGCTGGTCCATTCGCCGCCCTCGATGCTGCCGATGTTGACGCCGAGCGGGTGGTTCTCGGCGGCGAAGGCGGGGTGGCGGTGCTCGGCGCGGTTGATCTCGGCCTCGTAGGTCCGAAAATGCTCCATCAGGACGGCGGCGGCCTCGATGGCGTTGACGCCGGCGTGCTTCTCGCGAACGTGGGCGGGGCGCCCGGTGACGGTGATCCAGGCCCAGACGACGCCGACCTCGGCGGTGTAGAGCGCCGGGTAGCCGGGGCCTGGCTCGGGGATGAGGCATGCGCCGGGCTTGGGCAGGGCGTGCATGACGGCCAGCGCGCCGTTGCCGGTGCATTCCTCCTCGATGACGGCGGCGAGCTGGAGTTCGGCGGCGGGCTGCAGGCCGGCGAGGCGGAGGGCCTTGAGGGCCATCGCGACCGAGACCAGGCCGGCTTTCATGTCGCCCGCGCCGCGGCCGAATAAGCGGCCGCGGCGGATGTCGGGCTCGAAGGGGGGCGTGGTCCAGAGGTCGGCCGCGCCTTCGGGGACGACGTCGACGTGGCCCATCAGCATGAGGCTGCGGCCGGCGACGCTGCGGGGGGCGTGGAGGGCCGCGACGTTGCCGCGCCCCTCGTAGCCGATCAGCGGCGGGGAGAAGCCGGGCACGTGCCGGAGGCGGTCCGGGTCGATGGGGATGCGGCGGGGGGCGAGGCCGAGGCTGTCGAACAGGGCGGCCATGGCGTCGATGCAGCCGGCTTCATGGCCGAGCAGGCTGCGGTGGCGGACGAGGGTTTGCAGGTGCTGGACGGCTTCGTTCTCGAGGCTGTCGGCGGCGGCGAGGATGGCGGTTTCGGCGCCTGGGTCGGTCATCGGTCTGCCTTTGCGCTTGCGAGAATATGGTTTGGGGCTGTTTCGGGCTTGGGGGAAGGTGTTTTCGGAGGGGAGGGGTGTGGTATGGAGGAGGGATGGGGGGAATTCGCCTTTTACCTGAGCGACTGGTCAACCGCATCGCCGCGGGCGAGGTGATCGAGCGGCCGGCGGCGGCGGTGAAGGAGCTGGTGGAGAACGCGATCGACGCCGGGGCGCGGCGGGTTGCGGTGACGCTGGAAGGCGGCGGGATCGGGCGGATCGTGGTCGAGGACGACGGGCATGGGATGGGGGCGGAGGACCTGGCGCTCGCGGTGCAGCGGCATTGCACGAGCAAGCTCGCGGACGATGCGCTGGTGCGGATCTCGACTTTGGGGTTCCGGGGGGAGGCGTTGCCGAGCATCGGGGCCGCGGCGCGGCTGGAGATCACGTCGCGGGCGGCCGGGCACGAACATGGGCGTCGGATCAGGGTCGAGGGCGGGCGGGTCGGGGCGGTGACGCCCGCGCCCGCGCCGGTTGGGACGCGGGTGGCAGTGTCGGACCTGTTCTTCGCCACGCCGGCGCGGCGGAAGTTCCTGAAATCGGTGCGGACGGAGGCGGCGCAGGCGGAGCAGGCGGTGGCGCGGCTGGCGTTCGCTGCGCCGGCGGTTGCGTTCCGCTGCGTCGTTGACGGGCGGGTCGCGTTCGACTTGCCGGCGCAGGACGAGGCGGGGCGGGTTTCGGCGCTGCTGGGGGCGGAGGCGGCGTCGATGCTGCTGCCGGTGGCGGCGGAGCGGGACGGGATGCGGCTTTCGGGGTTCGCCGCGTCGCCGGCGCATACGCGGGCGAACGCCTCGATGCAGTCGCTGGTGGTCAACGGGCGGCCGGTGGCGGACCCGGTGCTGCGGACGGCGGTGCGGGTGGCGTACCGGGAGGTGATCGAGGCGGGACGCCATGCGGTGGTGGCGTTGCGGCTCGATGTGCCGGCGGAGCGGGTGGACGTGAACGTGCATCCGGCGAAAACGGAGCTGCGGTTCCAGGACGCGGCGGGGGTGCGGTCATTGGTGATCGGGGGGGTGCGGGCGACGCTGGCGGTCGGCGCGGGGCGGGCGACGCCGGGGTTCGCGCCGCGGGCTGCGGGGCCGCATCTGCAATTGGTGTCGAGCCGGCCGGGGCGGCCCCGTTATCCGTCGCCGGGCGGCTTCGCGGAGGCGGCGCTGCCGTTCGAGGCTGGCCCGGCGGCGCGGGCGGCGGCGGCCGTCGCGGCGCGGCCGGAGCACCCGCTGGGGGCGGCGGTGGCGCAGGTGCTCGACACTTATATCCTGGCGGTGTCGGCCGAGGGCAACCTGGTGTTGGTGGACCAGCACGCGGCGCATGAGCGGCTGACGCACGAGCGGCTTTTGGAGCAGCGGGCGGCGGGCGGGGTGCGGAGCCAGCCGTTGCTGCTGCCGGCGGTGGTCGAGCTGCCGTTGTCGCAAGCCGGTTGCCTGCTGGCCGCGGGCGAGGCGCTGCGGGCGCTGGGGCTGGAGCTGGAGGCGTTCGGGGCCGGGGCGGTGCTGGTGCGGGCCTTGCCGGCGGCGTTAGGGACGCCGGAACCGGGGCCTTTGCTGCGGGATTTGGCCGACACGCTGGGTGAGGCGGGGGCCGAAACGGGGGAGGCGACGCCGCTGGAGGCCCGGCTTGACGCGGTGGTGGCGCGGCTGGCTTGCCACGGCAGCATCCGGGCGGGGCGGCGGCTCAACCAGGCGGAGATGGATGCGCTGCTGCGGCAGATGGAGGCGACGCCGCGGGCGGCGACGTGCAGCCACGGGCGGCCGACGGTGCTGACCTTGAGCCGGGCGGAGATCGAGAGCTTGTTCGGGCGCCGCTGAGTTCGTTTTGCAGTCAGATCGTTTTGCGGGTATCGGGAGACGAAAGCCGTTATGCTGCGTTGACGGCGGGACCCTGGTTCGAGACGAGATGCCTGACCCTGCGATACGGCCCAACCGGCTGAAGACCAAAGTGCCCGCGGCCGAGCTGCCGAGCCAGAACAGCCTGATGACGCTGGCGGTGGCGGTGGTGGTGATCGCGGCGTTGTATTTCGCGCGCGAGGTGCTGATCCCGATCACGCTGGCGGTGCTGCTGAGCTTCGTGCTTGCGCCGCTGGTGGAGCGGCTGCGGCGGCTGGGGCTTTGGCGGGCGCCGGCTGTGTTCCTGGCGGTGCTGCTGACGCTGAGCGTGATCGTGGTGCTGGGCGGGATCATCGGCACGCAGGTGGCGCAGTTGGCGAACCGTGCGCCGATTTACGCCTACACGATCGAGAAGAAGGTCGATCTGGTGCGCGGGTTCACGACCGAGCAGCTTTCGACGCTTGCCAAGCGGCTGGGGCGGGACACGCAGACGCCGAAGGCCGTTCCTGCGCCGCAAGCCGGCGACGCCGCGACGCCTCCGGTGCCGGTCGAGGTGCACCAACCGCCGCCCACGCCGTTCCAATTAGCGGAGGAGATCGTCACGCCGGCGCTGGGGCCGTTGGGGTCGGTCGGGATCATGCTGGTGGTGGCGATCTTTATCCTGATGCAGATGGAGGATCTGCGGGACCGGATGATCCGGTTGTTCGGGTCGGGGGACTTGCACCGGACAACCGTGGCGATGGACGACGCCGCGGTGCGGCTGAGCCGGTATTTCCTGACGCAACTGGCGCTGAACGCCGGGTTCGGGCTGGTGGTGGGGGCCGGGCTGTTCGTGATCGGGGTTCCGAGCCCGGCGCTGTTCGGCATCATCGCCGCGTTGTTCCGGTTCGTGCCTTACGTGGGGGCGGTGGGCGCTGCCGCGTTGCCGCTGGTGCTGGCGGCGGCGGTTGATCCTGGCTGGGAGATGGTGATCGAGACGGCGGCGATGTTCCTGGTGGTTGAGACGGTCACTGGGCAGTTGATCGAGCCGCTGGCTTATGGGCACAGCACGGGCTTGTCGCCGGTATCGGTGGTGATCGCGGCGATCTTCTGGGCTTGGCTGTGGGGGCCGGTCGGGCTGATCCTGTCGATGCCGCTGACGCTTTGCCTCGTGGTGCTGGGGCGGCACGTGCAGCACTTGCAGTTCATCGACGTGCTGCTGGGCGACCAGCCGGCGCTGACGCCTGCGGAGAGCTTTTATCAACGGATGCTGGCCGACGACGCCGACGAGGCGTTGGATCAGGCGGAGGCGTACCTGCGGGACCATTCGCTTTCGACGTACTACGACGAGGTGGCGCTGCGCGGGTTGCAGATGGCGGCGAACGACCTGGTGCGGGGGGTGCTGACGCCGGGGCAGCTTGGCAACATCCAGGACGCGATCAGCGAGGTCATCGTCGATCTGGCTGACCATGACGAGGCTGACGACGGATCGGCGGCGTTGGGCGGCGTTGGCAGGCCGACGGTGCTTTGCGTGGGCGGGCGGGGTCCATTGGACGAGGCGGCTTGCGCGATGCTGGCGCAGGTTCTGGCCAAGCGCGGGCTCCAGGCGCGGGTCGTGCCGAACGAGGCGGTGGGGCGGGGGACGATCGAGCGGTTGGACGTGGATGGGGTGGCGATGATCTGCGTCTCGTACATTGAGGCGGCGGGGAGCTTGTCGGGGTTGCGATACCTGATACGGCGGTTGCGGCAGCGCGCGCCGGGGACGCCGACGCTGGTCGGGTTCTGGCAGGCCGAACGCGGGGTGGCGGACGACGAGCGGCAGAAGAGCGTGATCGGGGCTGATTATTATACGACGTCGTTGCGGGATGCGGTGGCGGCTTGCGTGGCGCGGGTGCGGGGCGGCGGGGAGCGGGTTGACGGTCTGGAGACGGCGGGGTTGTAGGGTTGCGGCGTTTCGCATCCCTATCGGGACGCCGAGCGCCGTGGCTCTTTACCTGACAAGCATCTTCACGCGGGCTGTTTGTCCCGAGCGTTTCGCGATCCACCCTAGACGATTCACTGCTGGCGGACCCGAGTCCGTATTTGTTGCAAGTTCATGCACAAGCGTCCTCGGACGTTATGCGTTGGAGATCTGCAGATCCTTCAAAGCCTGCTGCCGCAGGCTGTCGAGCGGCACGGGCTTGCCGGCTTGCTCCACGTGCCAGAAGGTCCAGCCGTTGCAGCTCGGCGCGTTCTGCACCGCGGCGCCGACCTGGTGGATGCTGCCGCGCGCCTTGCCGGAGACGAGGGTGCCGTCGGCCGCGACCGTGGCGGCGACGCGGCGTTGGCGGTCGGTGAGGACCGTGCCGGGGGGGACCAGGCCGCGTTCAACGAGCGCGCCGAAGGGGAGGCGGGCGGCGTCGCGTTTCGTGGGCGTGGTGGCGATGCCGCCCAGGGCGGCGCGGCGCTCGCGCTTGATGCGGCCGAGGGCGGCTTCGACGTAGGCCGGGTGGCGTTCGATGCCGATGTAGTGGCGGTGAAGGCGCTTGGCGACGGCGGCGGTGGTGCCGGTGCCCAGGAACGGGTCGAGGACGATGTCTTCGGGCAGCGTGCTCGCCAGCAGGATGCGATGCAGCAGGGCTTCGGGTTTCTGGGTGGGGTGAAGCTTGAGGCCGTGCTGGTTGCGGAGGCGTTCGGGGCCGGTGCAAAGGGGGATGAGCCAATCGCTGCGCATCTGCAGGTCGTCGTTCAGCGCCTTCATGGCCTGGTAGTTGAAGCGGTGGCGGCTGTCGCGGCCGCGGGCGGCCCAGATGAGGGTTTCGTGGGCGTTGGTGAAGCGGCGGCCGCGGAAGTTGGGCATGGGATTGGACTTGCGCCAGATGATGTCGTTGAGAATCCAGAAGCCGAGGTCCTGCAGGATGACGCCGAGGCGGAAGATGTTGTGGTAGGCGCCGATGACCCAGATGGTGCCGTCTTTCCGCAGCAGACGCCGGGCTTCGCCGAGCCAGTCGCGGGTGAAGCGGTCGTACTCGGCGAAGTCGGCGAAGCGGTCCCAGTCGTCGTCGACGCCGTCGACGAGGCTGTCGTTCGGGCGGCGGAGTTCGCCGCGGAGCTGGAGGTTGTAGGGGGGGTCGGCGAAGACGCAGTCAACCGAGGCGGAGGGCAGCATCCGCATCATCGGGATGCAGTCGCCGAGCAGGATCTGGTCTAACGGAAGTTCTTGAACGGCGTCCACGTGTGTCCCCTACGCCGGGTGAGTGTACAGGATGGGTGCGAAGCCGCGTCAATGCCTGCCGCACGTTGTTAGGGCTAGGTCTTTCGCCTTGATAAAGTCAGGGCGATTGCAGCCTGGTTGTCAGGACGCGGACGACGCCGAACCGGGCGCGGTGGTGCGCGGTCGGTCCGTAGCGGAGCAGGGCGGCGTGGTGGGCGGCGGTCGGGTAGCCGGCGTTCTCGTGCCAGGCGTAGCGCGGGTGGCGACGGGCGAGGCGGGTCATGGCCCGGTCGCGGATGACCTTGGCGATGATGCTGGCGGCGGCGATGCTGAGCGACGCCGCGTCGCCGCGGATGCAGCATCGGGCCGGGCAGGGGAGGTCGGGCGCGCGGTTGCCGTCGATGAGCGCGAGGTCGGGCAGTTGGCGGAGGCGCAGGACGGCCCGGCGCATGGCCAGCATGGCGGCGTGGAGGATGTTAAGGCGGAGGATGTCGGCGACGGAGGCCGCGCCGACGCCGATCTCGACGCCGGGGGAAGCGAGCAGGGCGGCGGCGGCGGCGGCACGGGCGGCGGGCGAGAGCTTCTTGCTGTCGTTGATGAGCGGGCGGAGGCTGGCGGGAACGCCGCCGCGGAACACGAGGGCGGCGGCGACGACGGGGCCGGCGAGCGGGCCGCGGCCGGCTTCATCCACTCCGGCGACCCGGCCGCCGTGTTCCTGCTCGTAGTCGAAGTTGGGCGGCATGGGGCGAGGTTAGCAGAGCCGGGGGCGGCGGCTCCAGCCGGCTTTCAAGGTTTCTTGTCCGGAGGCTGGGCCGGATTAGGCGCCCATTCGTCGCTGATCATCCCTTGCTCGCGGCTGACTTGCTCCAGCTCCTCCTTGGAGGGGGGCTGCTGGATGTGCGGCTCTTGCTTGGAGGGTTTCTGCGGCGTGGTCATCTGTTGCTCCAGTTGGTAAAGGCCTGGACCGCTATCGCCCAGATTGTGGAACGGTGGCAGCGGTTTGGACTGGCGATTGACGGCCTGACGTTCCGGTCAAGGCGATTGCAGCCTACAGCGTTTTGCGTCTCCTTGGGACGCAAAACGCTGTAGCTCTTCGCTTGTCGAGCATTCCCATGCGGGCCACTTGTCCCGAGCGTTCCGCGACCCGCTCCAACGCGGATTTCGCGAGCCTGTTCACGGCCGAGCCGGGCGATTTGCCGGACGGCAGCGTGGCGGGAGGGCGACGCCTTGCCTGTTTCAGCCGGGATGGCCGCGGGGTAAATCCCGTGCGTGCCAGACATTCTTCACGGATTCCGCCTTGCCTTCGGGCTGCTGCTCGATGCGGACACGGCGTTGCTGCAGATTATCGGGTTGTCGCTGACGGTGAGCGTTGCGGCCTCGGCGGCGGCGGCGGCGCTGGGGCTGCCGCTCGGGGCGGCGCTGGCGGTTTACCGGTTTCGCGGGCGGGGGGCGTTGATCCTGCTCGCGAACGCGCTGCTTGGGTTGCCGCCGGTGGTGGTGGGGCTTGCGCTTTATCTGCTGCTGTCGCGGTCGGGGCCGTTCGGGTGGCTGGGGCTGCTGTTCACGCCGGGGGCGATGGTGGCGGCGCAGTTCCTGCTGGCACTGCCGATCGTGACGGCGTTGAGCCACCGGGCGATGACCGGGGTTTGGCGGGATTACGGGGATGACCTGCTGGTGTCGGGGGCGAGCCGGCTGCGGGCTTTGCCGCATCTGCTGGCGATCGGGCGGCTGGAGGCGTTGACGGCGGCGCTGGCCGGATTCGGGCGGTCGGTGTCCGAGGTGGGGGCGATCCTGGTGGTGGGGGGCAACATCGCCGGGTATACGCGGACGATGACGACGGCGATCGCGCTTGAGACCAGCAAAGGAAACCTGGCGTTCGCGCTGGCGCTGGGATTGGTGCTGATCGGGATCAGCGTCGTGGTGAGCGGGTGCGCGTTCGCGGTGGAGGCCCGGGCGCGGGGGGCGAGGCGGGGCTGAGAATTTAGGGTTCGCCGGACAGCTCGCGGCGGCGCTTTTCCAGTTCCTCGCTGTAGCGGCGCAGCGCGTATTGCTCGGTCAGGATGCCGATGACGCGCATGGTCTCGGCGCTGTCGACTACGGCGAGGGCGTCGCTTTCCGAGGTTTCGAACATCCGCACCGCTTCCTTGATGGTCATTTGCGGCAGCAGCACGGTTTTGCGGTGGTGGGCGATGTCGGACACGCGCTCGTGCTCCTCTTCCTCGGCCGCGGCGTAGACTTCGGAGGTGGCGAGCATGCCGGCGTAACGGTCGGACTGGTCGAGGACGACGACGCGGGCGACGCTGCCGAGGGCGAAGCTGCGGCGGAAGCTCTCGATTGACATGTCTTGCGAGACCTTGCGGAACTCGCGGCGCATCATGCGGCCGACGGTCAGGTTGCGCATCCAGCCGATGTCGACCGCGCTGCGGATGCCTTCGCCGCGAAGATGGAAACGCCAGGTGGCGAAGCTGTAGCCGAAGGTGCGGCGCACGGTGATGGCGGAAACGACGCTGGCGGCGAGGACGGCGACCGTCATGGGCAGGGAGCCGGTGCTTTCCAGCGCCAGGAAGGCCATGGTGAGCGGGCCGCCGACGACGGCGACGGCCAGCGCGCTCATGCCGACGAGGGCGCAGATGACGGACGGGAGGGCTTGGACGACAGTGACGAGGCCGAGGACGCCGGCGAACAGCTTGCCGAGCAGGGCGCCCAGGAACAACGAGGCGAAGAACAGGCCACCGCGGAAGCCGGAGCCGATGCTGATGGCCGAGGCCGCGGATTTCAGCAGGATCAGCAGGCCGATGTGCTGCAGGGTGTAGGGCGCCTCGAAGGCGACGCGCAGCGCGCTGTGGCCGGAGGACATGGCGGCCGGGGTGACAAGCGCGAACAGGCCGATGGCGAGGCCGCCCATGGCCGCGCGTAGCCAGACGGGCACTTTGCTGCGGCGGAACAGCTCCTCGACCAGGGTGACGCCGCGCATGAGGGCGATGCCGCCGAGGGCGCACAACATGCCGAGGGCGAGGAGGGGAACGTAATCGGCAGGCTCGATGGCGGAGGGGATGCGGATGTCGAACTCGCCGACGCCGCCGGTCAGCATCCGGCTGATGGAGACGGCGCAGATCGCGGCCATGACCACGGGCGCCAGGGTGGCGAGCGAGTAGGTGCCGATGACGAGCTCGAAGGCGTAGAAGGAGCCGGTGAGGGGCGCGTTGAAGGCGGCGGCGATGGCGCCGGCTGCGCCGCAGCCGACGAGGAGGCGGAGGTCGTTGCGGCGGAGGCGGAAGGCGAGGCCGGTTTTGGAGGCCAGGGCGGAGCCGATCTGGGCGTAGCCGGCTTCCAGCCCGACGGACGCGCCGACTCCGTTGGACCAGACGGTCTGGGCGACGACGACCATGCTGTCGCGGAAGGACATGCGGCCGCCGTAGAGGGCGTTGGCCTCGATCGGGTCGATTGCCCGGCGAGGCCACCATTTCGCGAGCGCCAGCGCGCCGATGCCGAGGACGAGGCCGCCCGCGCACGGGACGACGATGGCCCGCAACGGCGGGAGCGACGGCATCGAGGAAAGGTATTGGCCATACGTCAGGCCGAAGAACGCCCGGTGCATGAATTGGGCCGTCTCGTTCATGGCGACGACGACGATGCCGGCGGCGAGGCCGACCACGGCGGCGAGCACGACGAGCCAGATCTCGTCGGCGCGGACCAGGGCGCGAAGGGCTTGCGGGGCGTGTGCCAGGCGCTCGGTCCATGGACGCCGGACGCGCTTCGCCACCGCGGAGCTTGCGGCGGGCAGGCGGGCCGAGATCAATGGAGACGACATGGCGTTCGGGCCGGGTAAGGCGGGTCAGAGGCCTCCTCATGTAGCCTTGGGCGCGCTAGTTCAACCTATTGTTACTCTTTAACTATGAATAACTCGTAACAATTTGTTTCTCAGAAACTCGCCTCGCGGTCTTTGCGCGTTGCTTCAAGGTCGTCGGCGATGAACGCGGCGATCAGGTCTTCGAGCGGCCCGTGCGGTTCGAAGCCGAGCGACCTGGCCCGGCGCGGGTTGAAGGCGGCCGGCCAGCTTTTGACGATGGTTGCGACCGCTTCGTCGGGGACGCGGCGGACGAATGCGGACGCGCCGGGGCGGATGCGGTCCATCGCGGCCAGCATGTCGGAGACGGCGGCACGCAGGCCGGGCGGGTTAACGGCGCGGTCCAGGCCCATTTGTTCCGTGTCCATCACGGCGGCGTGCAGCAGCCAGTCGATGGCCCGGCGCGGGCTGCAGATCCAGACGGCGAAGTCGTCCGGGACGGGGAGTTTGGCGGGCAGGCCAAGCAGGGGCTCGCGGAGGATGCCGCTCACGAAGCTGCTGGCGGCCTTGTTGGGGCGGCCCGGGCGGATGACGACGGTGGGGAGGCGGATGAGCACGGCGTCAAGGAAGCCGCGGCGGCTGGCGTCGGCGAGGAAAAGCTCGGCGGCGGCTTTCTGCGCGCCGTAGGAGTTGGAGGGGACTTGGCGGGCGTCGTCATCGAGCACCGCGTCCTGGCCGCCGCCGAAGCTGGCGACGGAGCTGGTGAAAACGACACGGGGCGGGCGGGGCAGGGCGCGGCAGGCGTCGATGACGGCGTCCGTGCCGCGGACGTTGACCTCGCGCCCGAGGTCGTAGTCGGCCTCGGCGGCGGCGCTGACGACGGCGGCGAGGTGGAAGACGACGTCCGTTTCGGGCGGGATGGCGGCGCTCGGGAGGGCGGCGAGGGTGCCGCCGAGGCTGTGGATGGGGAAGGGCGCGTCGGGCGCAGGCGGGTGGCGGAGGTCGAACAGGGTGAGGGCGGTTATGGGAGTGCCGCCGAGTTCGCCTTGGGCGGCCAGCCTGGCCGCGAGTTTCTGGCCCAGGAATCCGCCGCCGCCGAGAATGGTGATGTGCATGGCTGCCCCGCCGTTCTTTTGCAGTGAAGGACTATCGCTCGGCCCCGCGCCGCGCAAATCTGCGAGGCATGAGCTTCGATCAGTCATTCCGCCTGTTCTCCAACCCGCGGCATGGGACGCCTGGGGTGGTGGTGCTGAATGCGGCCGGGTTCCGGCGGGCGCGGGAGGAGATCGCGTCGTGGCCGGGGTATGAGGCGACGCCGCTGGTTTCGCTCGATGCGGCGGCGCGGCGGGCGGGGGTTGCTTCGGTGCATATCAAGGACGAGGCGGGGCGGTTCGGGATCGGCAGCTTCAAGGCGCTGGGCGGGGCCTATGCGGCGCTGAACGTGATCGTGTCGGAGCTGGCGCGGAGCGGGGCTGCGCCGCACGCGACGACGGGCGACCTGCTGGACCGGCGTTACGCGGAGGCGGTGCGGGGGATCACCTTGTGTTGCGCCACGGACGGCAACCATGGGCGCAGCGTGGCTTGGGGGGCCGAGCGGTTCGGGGCGGGGTGCGTCGTGTTCGTGCATGAGGGCGTGAGCCAGGGGCGGGTGGATGCCATCGCCGGGTTTGGCGCGGCGGTGCGGCGTGTGCCGGGCACGTATGACGACGCGGTGCGCGAGGCGGCGCGCGTGGCTGAGGCGGAGGGGTGGTTCGTCGTGTCGGATACGTCTTACGAGGGTTATACCGAGATCGCGCGGGAGGTGATGCAGGGGTATCGGGTGATGCCGGACGAGGCGTTCGGGCAGCTTCCTGCGCCGCCGACGCACGTATTTATTCAGGGGGGCGTTGGCGGCGTCGCGGCGGCGGTGTCGGCGCAGGCGCGGGCGGCGTTGCAACCGGCGCCGGCCTTGATCGTGGTTGAGCCGGAAGGGGCGGCGTGCCTGCTGGCCAGCGCCGAGGCGGGCCGGCCGGCGAAGGCGGCAGGCGGGCTTGAGACGGTGATGGCGTGCCTGGCTTGCGGGGAGCCGAGCCTGCTGGCCTGGCAGGAGCTGGACCGGGCTGCCGCCGCGTTCATGGCGGTTGCGGACGAGGCGGCGGTCGAGGCGATGCGCTTTCTCGCGGCTCAGGGCGTCGTGTCCGGCGAGTCCGGGGCGGCGGGGTTTGCCGGGCTGATGCTTGCGGCGGGCGATCCGGCGGCGCGGAGGGCGCTCGGCCTGGATGCGGCGAGCCGGGTGCTGCTGTTCAACACCGAGGGGGCGACGGACGCGGACAGCTATGCCCGGTTGATTGGAGCGTGACGCCGGAGAGGTTCCGGTTGCGGCGTTCGCGCAATTAGACCCGTATTGTCCTGACTGTGTCAGCACAATACGGGCTTAGCTTTACCTGGACTGGCAATTGACGCGCCTTGCTTTTCCAGTCAGGGCCATTGCGGTTTAGTCTATCAGGAACGATGTGTTCGCCGTCGGACTCAAATTGCTAATGTCCTGACGGACATCTTGCACCGTGTCGCTTCGCTGATTGAAAATTCCCGACGCGGCAGGCGCTGCATCGGGTCGCGACGTGTCCGCCTGCATCCTGTCAAGCATCGTGGTATTTGCTCGCAAATCGGGCTGGTTCTCGCTGATCACCCTATTTGCCGTTGGATGCAGCGGCGTCGTCGATGTTATATTTCCAGTCTCGAACAAGACGCCGGACTTATGGTCGTCGCGCAGACCCTCCTCATGAGCGAGCGCCGTGGGGTTGTCCCCTTTCGTGATCGTCGTCTTCTCTGTCTTGTTGGTCCAGTCGCCTAGCGGAGAATCGGCGCCCGGACGCGTATTCGTCCCAGGCCCCTGCGATGCATGTCTCAACTCATGACTGGCTATGGTGGCGCCCGATAGGGTATCGCCGCGTCCCGTCAACAAACCTTGATTGACTGGATAGGTGACCGTCGTTCTCCGGTCGCCTGTCATTGCGTTACGATTGTGTCTCATTTGGGGTTCAATTTTGTTGCGGATATTAAGAGGAATGTCGTGTGCCCTGCTGGGGATCGGCCGGGCTCCGGCAGCCGTGCTGAGTCCGGACCTCCTGCCGCCGGACGCCTCGTACGGAACGATCGAGACCGGTGCCCCTTGCCCTTGTTCAAGATGAGCCAGGTATTTCCGTCCGGATTCGGTTCCGGCCATGTGCTGCCGGACCTGTTGTTGGTCGTTCGTGAATGCTTGCGGGACTTCCGTCCGTCCGAACGTGTCCCACGAATGCCCGTTATGCTGGACCGTGCCGTCAGCGCCGGGCAACCGGCCCGGATCGCTGTATCGTCCCATAGTTGCGGATGGCGGAGTCTGAGGCGAAAGCGAATCGGCCGACGGCGGATGCAGGCGGGGGTTGTCGCGTATTTCCGGATGGTTTTGAAGAATCGATTGCGTCGTGTTAAGGCGCGGCAGCTGCTGGGGCGTCGGCCTCGTGCCCGCCGAAGGCTGCGCGGCTGACTGGTAGTAACGTTGACGAAGGTTTTCCCCTGGTGCCCCGGCGTGGCGCAAGGGGCGGTCAGGCTGTTCCTGCGGGCGCTCAGGCTGCTGATACTGCTGATGCAAATTGTTCTGCCCAGGCCCGGTCCGGCGCAAGGAACGATCAGGCTCGCCGCGCATCATCTGGTTGAATCGGCCAGTGTCTTGAGGAGAGCTTTCCGGCGGCCGGCGTTCCTGGCCGACAGAGTGACTTGATGAACGAGGGATTCGTAACGCCATTGTTAATGTCCTTTCCAAAGTTGACGTCGTTTTCTGCTGCGATGGCTTGCCGCCAAGTCGGGACTGTTCTGCGGCATTCGCTGGACTGCTCGAACTGACAGCGACTGAGCGGAGCGGAGCTTGACGACCGCCCGCTCCGCGTGACCTGCTTGCGAAATGAAATCATCAAGCAACGCTCGCTCCGTTCAGAAGCGCACTCTTACGGCCACGACCTGACATGAAGCTGACTGGACTTTCATCGCCCTGATTGTGTCAGGGCGATTACAGTCCTAAGCAGGCTTGCGTGGCATAGGACGCGCAAGCCTGCTTAGAAACGTTTGATGACGCATCGTTTTACCGGCAGCGGGCCAGATGACGCTTCGTGCATGACGTGGGCGACGGCGGCGTTGCCGCTGGTGGGATTGCCGCTGCCGACGGTTTGGCTGCATGAGGCGCTGACGCCGGGGTGTTGGCTGGGGCCGGGCTGGCGGCTGGGAGAGGGCGGGTATGATCCTGAAGACGATCCGAATGGGGGAGGGCGCGCCGGTCGTGCTGCTGCATGGCCTGTTCGGGGCAGCGAGCAATTGGGGGCGGGTGCAGCGGGCGTTTGCCAAGACGCATCTCGTGCTGGCGTTCGACCTTCGCAATCATGGCAACAGCCCGCATGACCCGGCGATGAGCTACGAGGCGATGGCCGGCGACGTGGCGGAGACGCTGGCGGTTGAAGGGGTCGGGCCGGTCGGGCTGGTTGGGCACTCGATGGGGGGGAAGGTTGCGATGCAGTTGGCGCTGGCGCGTCCGGCGCTGGTCAGCCGGCTGGTGGTGGCCGACATCGCGCCGGTGCATTACCCGCCGCATTACCGGAGGATGGCGGCGGCGATGCAGGCTTTGCCGCTCCGGCCCGGCTTGACGCGGGCGGAGGCGAACGCGGCGTTGGAGGCGGAGGCGCCTGACCCGGCCATTCGCGGGTTCTTGTTGCAGAACCTGCGGTTTTCCGACCCGCCGGCTTGGCGGATCGGGCTCGACGAGATCGCCGCCGGGTTGCCGGCGATCGAGGCTTGGTCAGCGGCGGGCGTGTATGAGGGGCCTTGCCTGGTGCTGCGGGGGGAGCGGTCGGACTATATCCAGCCGGAGCACCGGGCGCTGTTCCGCGCCTTGTTCCCGCAGGCGCGGTTCGCGAGCCTGCGCGGGGCCGGGCATTGGCTTCACGCGGAGGCACCGGAGGCGTTCATCGCGACGGTGGGGGCGCTCCTGGGTTAGGGGATCTTGCGGGTGCCGACGGCGAGGACGCGGGCGGCTTTTTCCTCGATGCCGCTCATGCCCTCGCGGCGGCGCAGTTCTTCCCACACCTGGCCGGGAACGACGCCGGCGGCGACCCACATGACGATGAGATGATAGAGCACGTCGGCGCTTTCGGCGACGAGTTCGGCGCGGTTGCCGGCGACGGCTTCGATCAGGCACTCGACGGCTTCCTCGCCGAACTTCTGGGCCACTTTAGGGACGCCGCGGGAGAGGAGGCGGGCGGAGTGGCTGAGGGCCGGGTCGAAGGCGCGGCGTTCGGTGACGGTTGCGAACAGGCTGTCGAGCACTGTCGCATCGATTTTTAGCTCGGCTTTGGCCGGCTTCTTCGGCGTGCGGCCCGTCTTGGCCGGGCGGGCGGCCAGCAGGTCCAGGACGGCTTTCTTCGGCGCTGCTTTCCTGGTGGCGGCCTTCTTCTTCGGCGCGGCGAGTTTCTTGGGCAGCTTCGGCATCAGGCCAGCGCCTCGGGCCGGGGCAGGCGCACGGGAAGGCCGGCGTCGCGCAGAGCGGCTTTGACTTGCGGGATGGTGAACGCGCCGAAGTGGAAGACGCTGGCGGCGAGCAGGCCGGTGGCGCCGGCACGGGCGCCGTCGGCGAAGTGATCGAGACGCCCGACGCCGCCCGAGGCGACCACCGGCACCCTGACCGCGGCGCAGACGGCGCGCAGCAGGTCGAGGTCGAAGCCCTCGCCGGTGCCGTCGCGGTCCATGCTGGTCAGCAGGATCTCGCCCGCGCCGCGGGAGGCGACGTCGCGGCACCAATCAACCGCGTCGATTCCGGCGCCGGTGCGTCCGCCGTGGGTGAACACTTCCCAACGCCCCGGGGCCGCGGCGCGGGCGTCCACGGCGACAACGACGCACTGGCTGCCGAACTTCTCGGCGGCCTCGTTGACGAGGGCGGGGCGGGCGACGGCGGCGGAGTTCATGCTGCACTTGTCCGCGCCGGCGAGGAGGAGGCGGCGCATGTCCTCGGTGGAGCGCACGCCGCCGCCGACGGTGAGCGGCAGGAAGATGCGGGCGGCGGTGCGGGAAACGACGTCGAGGATGGTGTCGCGGTTCTCGTGGCTGGCGGTGATGTCGAGGAAGGTCAGCTCATCTGCGCCGGCGGCGTCGTAGACGGCGGCTTGCTCGACCGGATCACCGGCATCGCGCAGGGAGACGAAGTTCACGCCCTTGACGACGCGTCCGTCTTTCACGTCCAGGCATGGGATTATGCGGAGCTTGAGCATAGCGCTTGCATACATGATTGCTTGGAGTCGAATGCAAGGTGTTCGTGCGTCAGGGACCGTTCGCTCGGTTTAGGCGGGGTCAGGATCGTGAGCCGAGCAGGCGGAGCGCCTCGGGCAGCTCCACGCGGCCGTCGTAAAGGGCGCGGCCGACGATGACCCCTTCGATGCGGCCGGCGAGGGCTTGGGGCGTTCGGATGAGCGCCTCGAGGTCGGCGAGCGAGCCGACGCCGCCGCTGGCGATGACGGGGGTTCGGAGGCGGGCGGCCAGGGCGTCGGTGGCGCCGAGATTGAGGCCGGTCATCATGCCGTCGCGGGCGATGTCGGTGTAGATGACGGCGGAGACGCCCGCGTCCTCGAAGCGGAGGGCGAGGCCGGCGGCGGAGAGGGTGGAGGTTTCGGCCCAGCCTTCGGTGGCGACCATGCCGTCGCGGGCGTCGATGCCGACGGCGATCCGGCCGGGGTAGGCTTTGCAGGCTTCGTGGACGAGGGCCGGGTTCTTGACGGCGGCGCTGCCGAGGATGACGCGGGCGACGCCGGCCTCGATCCAGCGGGCGACGGCGGCCATGTCGCGGATGCCGCCGCCAAGCTGGACGGGGACGGCGGCGGCGGAGAGGATGGCGGCGACGGCATTGTGGTTCACGGCGCGGCCGGCGAAGGCGCCGTCGAGGTCGACGACGTGGAGATAGGCGCAGCCGGCGTCTTGCCAGGCGCGGGCTTGGGCGGCCGGGTCGTCGGCGTAGATGGTGGCCTGGCCCATGTCGCCGCGGCGGAGGCGGACGCACGCGCCGCCTTTCAGGTCGATGGCGGGGTAGAGGCGCAGGGTCTAGTGTCCCGGTTCAGAAGATTGTCATATTGATATCGCGTGCCTCGGGACACTAGCCCTTTGTTTTCGTGGCCTGCTGATCCCAGACGTTCGAAGGCGAACGTCTGGGGCAGAACACTAAGCAGACATCCGTGGCTTATGCCACGGATGTCTGCTTAGACACCTTTAAGGACGCATCATTTTTCGCGTCGTGACGGCAAGCCGTCCCGCGAGATGATGCTTAGGCCTTCGGGTCGGGTTGCAGGAGCTTGTGGTAGTAGATGCCGCGGATGGTGCGGCCGCCGACGCGGGCGTAGCAGGGGTGCTCGCCCCATCGCTGGTAGCCGAGGCGGTCGTAGAGGCGGATGGCGGCGTCCTGCGTTTCGCGGACATCGAGGTTGAGGACCTGGTAGCCGAGGGCGCGGGCTGCTTCCTCGACGCGGGTGGTGAGCAGGCGGGCGAGGCCGTGGCCGCGGGCGTAGGGGGCGGTGAAGGCGTGCATGAGGGCGGCGGCGAAGGCTTGCGCCTCGTTGTGGCGGGGCGGGCGGACGAGTTGGGCGCTGCCGACGATGACGCCGTCGAGCCGGGCGACGAACAGCTCGCGCTCCGGGACAAGGAGGACGCCGCGGAAGTAGCGTTCGAGCGCCAGGCGGCCGGGGGACTTGACCCAGCCGAAGCCGCCGCCGTCGAGGATGGCGGCGTCGGCGGCCTCGCAGAGGGCGTGCAGGTCGTCGTCGGTGAGTTCGGACAGACGCTCAACCTGGAGGCTGTGCGGAGGGGCTTCGATCATGGCGACCAGCGGAGGAAGTTCTGCAGGATGCGGAGGCCGACGGCTTGGCTTTTCTCGGCGTGGAACTGGACGCCGGCGCGGTTTTCGTGGGCGACGAGGGCGGGGACGGGGCCGCCGTAGTCGGTGGTGGCGAGGATTTCGGCGGGGCGGGCGGGGCAGAGGGCGTAGCTGTGGACGAAGTAGGCGTGGTCGCCGGGTTGGAGGCCGGCGAGGAGGGGGTGGGCATCCGGGGCGAAATCGAGCGCGTTCCAGCCCATTTGCGGCAGGCGAAGGCCGGGGGCCTGCATGGGGGAGACGTCGCCGCCGATCCAGCCGAAGCCGCTTGTGGTGCGGTGCTCGAGGCCCCGGTCGGCCATGAGCTGCATGCCGACGCAGATGCCGAGGAAGGGGCGGCCGCGGGCGGCGTGGGTTTCGATCGCCTCGCGCAGGCCGGGAACGGCGGCGAGGCCCTCGGCGCAATCGGCGAAGGCGCCTTGGCCGGGGAGGACGACGCGGTCGGCGGCGGCGACCTGCCCGGCGTCGGCGGTGACTTGGACGGCGGCGTCGATGCCGGCGTGCCGGGCGGCGGCGGCGAGGGCGCGGGAGGCGGAGGCCAGGTTGCCGCTACCGTAGTCGACGACGGCGACGCGCATCATCGCAGCAGCCCGGCGGTGCTGGCGGCAATGTCCTGGCGGTGGGTGAGGAGGCGGACGAAGGCGCTTTCCTCGTCGCGGGCGGCGACGACCTGGGCGAGGGCGTAGCCGCGGAGCTGGAGCGACCAGCGGAGGAGGTCCCGGCCCAGGAGGCCGGCGAGGACGGCGACCGCGAAGCCGATGACCTGCTGCGCCGGGGGGCGGATGAAAAGGTTGACGCCGATCAACAGGGCGGCTTCGAGCAGGGCGGGAATCCAGGCGCGTTTGTAGAGCAGCCATAGAGGACCGAACAGGAAGGCGCCCCAGGACCAGCCTTCCTTGACCAGGACCGGGTGGCGGCCCTCCTTGTAATGGGCGGTGTAGGCGTTCATGGGCCGGGCGCGGGCATCAAAGGCTGCCCTTGGTGGAGGGGACGGCGTCCGGGGCGCGCGGGTCCATCTCGGTGGCGGCGCGCAGGGCGCGGGCGACGGACTTGAAGGCGGCCTCGGCGATGTGGTGGGCGTTGCGTCCGGCCTTCTCCGTGACGTGCAAGGTGAGCAGGCCGTTCATGGCGAGGGCGCGGAAGAATTCCTCGAACAGGTCGGTGTCCATGGTGCCGATGGTGTCGCGGGCGAAGGCGACGTTCCAGGCGATGAAGGGGCGTCCGGAAAGGTCGACGACGGCTTCGACCAGGGCTTCGTCGAGCGGGACGGCGGCGGCGGCGAAGCGGCGGACGCCGCGCTTGTCGCCGAGGGCTTGGGCGAGAGCCTGGCCGAGAACGATGCCGACGTCCTCGGTGGTGTGGTGGTCGTCGATGTGCAGGTCGCCCTGGGCCTCGATGTCGAGGTCGAACAGGCCGTGGCGGGCGAAGGCGGTGAGCATGTGGTCGAGGAAGCCGACGCCGGTGGCGATGCTGGACCGGCCGCTGCCGTCGAGGACGAGGCGGAGGGTGATGGTGGTTTCGGAGGTCTTGCGGGTGACGGACGCGGTTCGGGACATGGGCGGAGACGTAGCGCAAAGCAGGGGTGGGGCAAAGGCCGGGCGGCGGCTTGGGGGGATTTGCCCATGGCTTGTGCAGCGGCTGGAGGCTTCCCACCTCGGGCGCATCATGCAAAGCAACTCTTACGATCCCATCGGGTGGCATGGGACCACCATTCTCTGCGTGCGCCGGGGCGGGACGGTGGCGATGGCCGGCGACGGGCAGGTGACGCTGGGGCAGACCGTGATCAAGGGCAATGCGCGAAAGGTGCGGCGGATCGGGGCCGGGGGGACCGTGCTGGCCGGGTTCGCGGGGGCGACGGCGGATGCGTTCACGCTGCTGGAGCGGCTGGAGGCGAAGCTGGAGCGGTTCCCCAACCAGCTTGAGCGGGCGTGCGTGGAGCTGGCGAAGGATTGGCGGACGGACCGTTACCTGCGGCGGCTGGAGGCGATGATGGCGGTGGCGGACGCGCAGCACAGCTACACGCTGACCGGCAACGGGGACGTGCTGGAGCCGGAGGACGGGGTAATCGCCATCGGGTCGGGCGGGAACTACGCGCTGGCCGCGGCCCGGGCGTTGCTGGAGGTCGAGGGGTTGGGGGCGGAGGAGGTGGCCCGGCGGGCGATGCGGATCGCGGGGGACATCTGCGTTTATACGAATGCTTCAGTTATCGTGGAGACACTGTGATGGTGGACGTGCCCACTTATTCGCCGCGCGAGATCGTGGGGGAGCTTGACCGGTTCATCGTCGGGCAGAACGACGCGAAGCGGGCGGTGGCGATCGCGCTTCGCAACCGTTGGCGGCGGCAGCAGTTGCCGGAGGGGCTGCGCGAGGAGGTGGTGCCGAAGAATATCCTGATGATCGGGCCGACCGGGTGCGGCAAGACCGAGATTGCCCGGCGGCTGGCGCGTTTGGCGCAGGCGCCGTTCATCAAGGTGGAGGCGACGAAGTTCACCGAGGTCGGCTACGTGGGGCGGGACGTGGACAGCATCGTGCGCGACCTGGTCGAGGCCAGCATCGTGATGCTGCGGGAGGCGAGCCGGAAGGACGTGCAGGCGAAGGCGGAACTGGCGGCGGAGGACCGGCTGGTGACGGCGCTGGTGGGCGAGGGCGCCCAGGCGGAGACGCGGACGAAGTTCCGGCGGATGCTGCGGGACAGGGAGCTGGAGGACAAGGAGGTCGAACTGGCGTTGTCGGAGCCGGCCGGGATCCCGATCGGGCAGATCGACCTGCCGGGGATGCCGCCGTCGCAGATGGCGAACCTGGGCGACATGATGAAGAACATGTTCGGGCGCAAGGAGCAGCGCAAGCGGATGACGGTGGCTAATGCCCGGACCGCGCTGGAGCGGGAGGAGGCGGATGCGCTGCTCGACAACGACCAGCTGACGAAGGATGCGGTGCGCCATGCCGAGGAGAACGGCATCGTGTTCCTGGACGAGATCGATAAGGTGTGCGCGCGGAGCAGCGAGGGTGGGTTCCGGGGCGGTGACGTGTCGCGCGAGGGCGTGCAACGGGATCTGCTGCCGCTGATCGAGGGGACGACGGTGAACACGAAGTACGGGCCGGTGAAGACGGATCATGTGCTGTTCATCGCGTCCGGGGCGTTCCATCTGGCGAAGCCGGCGGATTTGCTGCCTGAGTTGCAGGGGCGGTTGCCGATCCGGGTCGAGCTTGCGCCGTTGTCGCGGGAGGATCTGCGGCGGATCATGACGGAACCGGAGCATAACCTGCTGAAGCAGTATTCGGCGCTGATGGGGACGGAAGGCATGACGCTCCATTTCGCGCCCGAGGCGGTCGACGCGCTGGCGGACTTGGCGGCGGACATCAACGACCGGGTGGAGAACATCGGGGCGCGGCGGCTGGCGACGGTGCTTGAGCGGTTGCTGGAGGAGGTCAGCTTTACGGCCGCGGACAAGAATGGCGAGGCGTTGACCGTTGATGCCAATTACGTGAAGGAGCGGGTTGCGCCATTGGCGGCGAAAGGTGATTTAAGTCGTTTCATCCTGTAGTAATGCATCTTTAGGTTGTGGCATGGTTGAGTCACTGCGCGGCGTGCGCAAGGGAGAGACCAGATGCGTACAAAACTTATCGCGTGCCTGCTGATGACAGGGATGGCGGCGGGGTGCGCGAGCAATCCGCCGCCTCCGCCGCCGATGGCGGAAGCGCCGCCTCCAGCCCCGGTGCCGATGCAGACCGGAGCGGTTGACGGGACTTACAAAGGCAGCGCGGAACTGGCGGCGGACGCGCCAGCACGCTGCCGCAGGATGACGGCTATGCAATCCGTTCGGGTGCGTGGCCAGGCGTTCGCAGTGGCCGGGATGCGGGCCAAGATCATGCCTGACGGGATGATCACGGCGCCGGCGCGACGCCATGCCAGCCTGACCGGAACGGCGGACAACAACATGCTGGACATGACGCTGACGCAAGGCAGGTGCAGCTATCATTACACGTTGACCGGCGCCTGAGCGTTACGCGGCATGGCGCGGCGTCCTTGACGCTTCGGCCCGTGCCGCGCACATCGCGTTCATGGCTGATCCGTACGTGCATCCCGAAGAATCAAGCGCCGCCGAGGCGATCGAGGCGATCCGTGACGAGCTTGAGCTGTTCGACGACTGGATGGACCGGTATCAGTTCATCATCGAGCTGGGCCGCAAGCTGCCGCCGTTCCCGGCGGAATGGCAGGACGACCGGCACCGGGTGCCGGGATGCCAGAGCCAGGTGTGGATGGAGGCGGGGATGGAGCAGGGGACGCTGCTGCTTGCCGGCGCGTCCGATGCCGCCATCGTGTCCGGGCTGATCGCGCTGCTGCTGCGGGTGTATTCGGGACGGACGCCGGCCGAGGTGCTGGCGACCGATCCGGTGTTCCTGAAGGATCTCGGGTTGCTGGAAGCGCTTTCGACCAACCGGGGGAATGGGATCGCGGCGATGGCGCGGCGGATCCACGATGTCGCGCAGGCCTGTCCGGCTGCCGCCTGATTGAGCGACAGCACGCGCGTCGGCTTCGTGCTGGCGGCGTTCTTCGGGGCTGGCGCCGTCATGTCGGCCTACCTGCCGCTCTGGTTCGCCGACCATGGGCTGAACGCGTCCGAGATCGGCTTGGTCCTGGGCGCTTCGTCGCTGCTGCGGGTAATTGGGGTGCCCGGCGGGGGATGGCTGGCCGACCGGCTGGGCCGGCGGCGGCTGATGTTGTCGGCGGCGGCTTGCGTGGCGGGCGTGTCGGCTGCGTTGTTGCCGGGGTTGAGCGGGTTGTGGCCGTTGCTGCTCGCGACGGTGCTGCTTGGCGTGAGCAGTTCCATGCTCGCGCCATTAACCGATGCCATCACGCTGACGCTGTCCGCGGCGAGGCGGCTGGATTACGGGCGCACGCGGGCTTGGGGGTCGGTGGCCTACATGGCGGCGACGGCGGGGGCGGGCATGGTGCTGGCGCGGAGCGGCAGCGGGGCGGTGCCGTGGCTGCTGATGGGCGGCTATGCCGGGGCGGCGGCCTTTGCGCTTCGGCTGCCCGACCTTCCGACGCCGGTCCGGCGGACTGGCCCGGCTGACGGCCCGTTCCGGAGCCGGGGGTTCCGCCTGGCGCTGCTTAGCACGGCGCTGATCCAGGGGTCCCATGCCGCCTATTACAGCTTCGCGCCGCTGCTTTGGCGCCAGGCGGGGATCGGCGACTCGACCATTGGGCTGCTGATCGCGGAGGGGATCGTGGCCGAGGTGCTGCTGTTCGTGTGGGGGCGCGGGCTGATCGAGCGGCTGGGGCCTGCGCGGCTGACCGGGATAGCGGCCGGCGCTTGCGTTGCGCGATGGACCGCGACGGCGCTTACGACTGACGTTCGATTGCTGGCTCTGATCCAATTGCTTCATGCGGCGACGTTCGCTTGTCAGCATTTGTCGGCGATGCTGGTGTTGCAGCGCCTGCCGGGGGAGCGGGCCGGGGTGGCGCAAACGCTGCTGGCGGCGCTGGGGTTCTCGTTGCCGACCGGATTGCTGGTGTGGCTTGCGGGCCAGCTTTATGCCGGGCTTGGCGGGTTGGTGTTCCTACCGATGGCCGCTGTCGGCGGCGCGGCATTGCTCGCGGTCAAGCCGCTAAAGGGGTGCAGTTCAGAGCAGGTTCGGGGCAGCAGCGCGTGAGAGGCTGGACGCCTGGGAGCGTTGCGTCGGCACCACAGTCGGGTTGCCATTCGCATCCGCAGCAGGGCAGCGGGCAATAGGCCGTGCAGACTGCGATACGGTGCGTTACGATGAGATTAATAGATGCCATAAGGCATAACGTGAGAATGAACGCTTTTCAACTTTCTAGGCGGCACTTTTGCGTTGTAGTCGGCGGGGGAGACCGTATCTAATTCGTGTGTCCCGACATGGAGTCTGGCGATGCTGCAAACATCAGACGTGTTCTCACTGCATGCCTCGGTCCGCGACCAGCGCCGCGAGTCGGAGATGGGATTGCGAGACTATCTGGAGGCCTGCCGGGATGATCCGGGGTGCTATGCCGGGCCAGCCGAGCGGATGCTGCGGGCAATCGGCGAGCCGGAGCTGGTGGACACGTCGCGCGACCCACGGCTCGGGCGCATCTTCCTGAACCGGACGGTGCGGATCTATCCGTCGTTCCCGGAATTCCATGGAATGGAGGAGACGATCGAGCGGATCGTCGGCTTCTTCCGCCATGCGGCGCAGGGGCTGGAGGAGCGCAAGCAGGTGCTCTACCTGCTGGGGCCGGTGGGCGGCGGCAAGTCGTCGCTGGGCGAGCGGCTGAAGGCGTTGATGGAGCAGGAGCCCATCTACGTGCTGAAGGCCGGCAACGAATTGAGCCCGGTGTTCGAAAGCCCGCTCGGCTTGTTCGACCCCGATACGATGAGCGGGGCGTTGCAGGAGCGGTATGGGATTCCGCGCCGGGTGCTGAGCGGGATCGCGAGTCCTTGGGCGTTGAAGCGGCTCGACGAGATGGATGGGGACATCGAGCGGTTCCGGGTGGTGAAGCTGTATCCTTCGCGACGCAAGCAGATCGCCGTGGCGAAGACCGAGCCGGGCGACGACAACAACCAGGACATCTCGGCGCTGGTCGGCAAGGTCGACATCCGCAAGCTGGAGATGTTCAGCCAGAACGACCCGGACGCCTACAGCTTCTCGGGCGGGCTGAACCGGGCGAACCAGGGCATCCTCGAGTTCGTCGAGATGTTCAAGGCGCCGATCAAGATGCTGCATCCGCTGCTGACGGCGACGCAGGAAGGCAATTACCTCGGGACGGAGAACATCGGGGCCATTCCGTTCGGCGGCATCCTGCTGGCGCATTCCAACGAGGCGGAGTGGCAGAGCTTCCGCAACAACCGCACCAACGAGGCGTTCCTTGACCGGGTCTCGGTGGTGAAGGTGCCGTATTGCCTGCGGGTGACGGAGGAGTCGCGGATCTATGAGAAGCTGATCAGCGGGTCGGCGCTGGCGGACGCGCCGTGCGCGCCGCACACGTTGGAGATGCTGGCGCGGTTCGCGGTGCTCTCAAGGCTGAAGCCCCATGCCAACTCGCGGCCGTTCGCGAAGATGCGGGTCTATGACGGAGAGAACATCCGTGAGACCGACCCCAAGGTGCGGACCATGCAGGAGTATCGCGACACCGCGGGCGTGGACGAGGGGATGGACGGGGTTTCGACCCGGTTCGCGTTCAAGGTTTTGTCGGCGACGTTCAACCATTCGTCGAACGAGGTCGCGGCCGATCCGGTGCACCTGATGTATGTGCTGGAGCAGGCAATCCGGCGGGAGCAGTTCCCGCCCGAGACGGAAGCCTCGTATTTGGCCATGATCAAGTCGGAGCTGGCGACGCGGTATGCCGAGTTCATCGGCAACGAGATTCAGAAGGCGTACTTGGAGAGTTACGGGGATTACGGACAGAATTTATTCGACCGGTATCTCGATTACGCGGATGCGTGGATCGAGGATCTGGACTTCAAGGATCCTGACACCGGGCAGATGATGAACCGGGAGTTGCTGAATGGGGAGCTGACCAAGATCGAGAAGCCGGCGGGGATCGCCAACCCGAAGGATTTCCGCAACGAGGTGGTGAAGTTCGCGCTCCGGAGCCGGGCGGCGAACGGGGGGCGGAACCCATCCTGGACATCGTATGAGAAAATCCGGGAGGTGATCGAGAAGCGGATGTTCTCGCAAGTCGAGGACCTGCTGCCGGTCATCAGCTTCGGCTCGAAGAAGGACGGGGAGACGGAGAAGAAGCATAACGACTTCGTGGAACGCATGGTCGCCCGCGGCTATACCGAGCGGCAGGTCCGCCGGCTGGTCGAGTGGTACATGCGGGTGAAGCAATCGGCGTGAGCCCTTCGTTGGACATCATTGACCGGCGGCCTAATCCACACGGCAAGAACCTTGAGAACCGGCAGCGGGTGCTGACGCGTGCCCGGGAGGCGGTGACGAAGGCGGCGCGGTCGGCGATCGACAAGGGGACGCTGCGAGAGCTTGGCGGCGGGGAGTCGGTGACGGTTCCGGCGGACGTGCTGCACGAGCCGTCGTTCCATACCGTTTTCACCGGCGGGGAGCGGGAAATCGTTCTTTCGGGCAACAAGGAATTCTCGAAAGGCGACCGGCTGAAGCGCCCGCCGGGCGGCGGCGGAGGCGGCGGAGCCGGCGACGGGCAGGGCGAGGGGGACGCGCAGGACAAGTTCCGCTTCGTGCTGACGCGGGACGAGTTCCTTGACCTGTTCTTCGAGGATCTGGAGTTGCCGGACCTGGTGAAAAGTCAGGTGACGGCGACGGAGGCCAGCGCGCCGATGCGGGTCGGGATCAGCACGGACGGGTCGCCGTCGCGGGTGGACATGTCGCGGACAATGCGGCGGTCGCTGGCGCGGCGGATCGGGCTGCGCCGGCCGAAGCCTCCCGAAGTGCGCGAGATCGAGGAGGAGATCGCCCGGCTCGAGGCGGAGGGCGATTTCGAGGCGCGGCTGCCGCAGCTCCGCACGGAGCTGGAACAGGCGCTGCGGAAGCTGGCGCGGGTGCCTTGGCTTGACCCGATCGACATGCGGTATCGCCGGTTCGAGCAGGTGCCGAAGCCTTCGGCCAGAGCGGTGATGTTCTGCCTGATGGACGTGTCCGGCTCGATGTCGGAAAGCATGAAGGATTTGGCGAAGCGGTTTTTCCTGCTGCTGCACGTGTTCCTGGAGCGGCGGTACAAGCGGGTCGACCTCGTGTTCATCCGGCATACGGAGGTGGCGGAGGAGGTCGGGGAAGACGTGTTCTTCACCGATCCGCGGACCGGGGGGACCATCGTGTCGACGGCGCTGGCGGAACTGACGCGGATCCAGCGGGAGCGGTATCCGGCTGCGTCATGGAACATCTACGCGGCGCAGGCCTCCGACGGGGACAATTCCGGGAACGACACGCGCAAGGCGGTGCGGATGCTTGAGACCGACATCCTGCCCGTGGTGCAGCATTTCGCTTACATCGAGGTGGCGATGTCGGCGGCGATCATCCGCGGGCAGACCGACCTGTGGGCCGGCTATGCCCAGCTTTCGGAGCGGATGCCGAAGCTCGCGATGCGCCGGGTGTCGGAGCGGCGGGACATCTTCCCGGTTTTCCGTGACCTGTTCGCGCGGACCGGGGCGTCGTGAGCGGGTTGGCCATGGCCGAGCGTCCGCTGCTGTATAGCGGCACGGATTGGGATTACGCCACGCTGCGGCGCTGCTACGACGCGATCGAGCGGATTGCGGTAGACGAGCTGAAGCTGGAGCTTTACGCCAACCGGCTCGAGGTCATCACGTCCGAGCAGATGCTTGACGTGTATACCGCGCACGGGATGCCCCTGACCTACCGGCATTGGTCCTACGGCAAGCGCTTCCTGATGCACGAGAGCAGCTATAGGCGCGGCTATACCAGCCTCGCCTACGAGGTGGTGATCAACTCCAATCCGTGCATCTCGTACCTGATGGAAGAGAACTCGGCGACGATGCAGGCGCTGGTGATCGCGCACGCCGCGTTTGGGCACAACCACTTCTTCCGCAACAACCACTTGTTCCGCCAGTGGACGGAAGCGTCGGCGATCCTCGATTACCTGGAATTCGCACGCGCCTATGTTTCGCAGTGCGAGGACCGGTATGGCGTGGCCGCGGTGGAGCGGGTGCTGGATGCGGCGCATAGCTTGTCGAACCAAGGCGTGCACCGCCACGGCGGCAGCCGGCCGATGAACCTCAAGACCGAGGAGAAGCGGGAGCGGGAGCGGCGGGCGTACGACGAGGCGGTGTTCGACGACCTTTGGCGCACGCTTCCGGAGACGAAACCCGCCTCAGCCAGCGAGGACAAGCTGTCTGAGCGACGTCGGCGGCTTGGGCTGCCGGAAGAGAACCTGCTTTACTTTCTGGAGAAGACCTCGCCGCGGCTGCAATCGTGGGAACGGGAGGTCATCCGGATCGTGCGGCTGATCGCGCAGTATTTCTATCCGCAGCCGCAAGTGAAGCTGATGAACGAGGGATGTGCCACCTGGGTGCATCAGCGGATCATGACCCGGCTGCACGAGACCGGGCAAATCGACGACGCCGCGTTTCTCGAGGTGCTGCATTCGACGAGCAACGTGATCTATCAGCCGGGGTTCGACCGTGGGGCCGGGCCGGGATTCAATCCGTACGCGCTCGGATACGCGATGATGACGGACATCGTGCGCATCTGCGAGGAGCCGGCGAAGGAGGACCGGGAATGGTTCCCGGACATCGCGGGCAACGGCGACGCGGTGAGCACGCTTCGGCATGTTTGGGCGAATTACCGGGACGAGAGCTTCGTGCTGCAATACCTGTCACCGAAAGTGATGCGGGATTTCCGGATGTTCCGGCTGATGGACGACAGCAGCGACCCGACTTTGCTCGTGGACGCGATCCATGACGACGAGGGGTATCGGGCGATCCGTCGGAGTTTGGCGCGGACGTATGATCCGGGGTTGAACGATGCGGACGTGCAGGTGGTCGATGTTGATCTTTCGGGCGACCGGCGGCTCATGTTGCAGCACCGGACACGGGACGGGTTGATGCTGGCGCGCAAGGATGCGGAGGCGACCTTGCGGCACGTGGCGGCGCTTTGGGGGTATGAGGTGCAGATGCAGGAGGTCGATGCTGCGAGCGACGCGGTGTTGGCGACGCATCTGGCCAAGCCGCCGGCGGGCTTGCATTAGTTCCTTATTGCCCTGGTTGGAAAAAATCAGGGCGATTGCAATCCGATGGCGGTCAGCCGGCTTTGACGTGGGCGCCCAGGGCCGCAAGGGCTTCTTTCAGAGGCCCGTCGGGCAGTCCTTCGATGTCCACCGGATCGGGTTGGGAGCGTTTTTTCCGACTGGCTGCCGTTCGGGCTACGGGCGTTTTCTGGACGAAGCGGAGTTGCTTGACGACCGCCTTGCCGAGATGGGTGTTGATCCGGTCCATCAATATGGCTGAGCTGTGCTGAAGTTCGAGCGCCATGGGGCCGGCGCAGTTGATGGTGAGCGTGCCGGTTGAGAGACGCCGGGGCGCTGTATTGCCTGCGAGGTGCGGGCCAACGATCTCGGGCCAGTCTGCCAGCAGGCGGGCCGAGGCGGCGTTGTTGGAGCGGAATGCGGCGCGGGTGACGCGGGAAAGGATCGCGCCGATCGGTTTTGGCCCGTAGGGGTTCGGCGGAAGCGGGCCGGTGATCTTGGGCGGGCGGCTTGGCGTCATTATGGCCTCGTGTCGGAAGGCAGGTTGGAGGGCTGCTTAGAAGGGTTTGAGCGTGCCGGCACGCTCTGCTGAATGATGCTTAGGCCACATTGTCAGCCTTCACCGCGCCTCGCTTGCCGACCGGCTGCTCGGGCCCGGCTGTGGTGTCGTGGGTGGTCTGCAACTCCATCTCCGCGTTGAGTTCGGCGCCCATCAGTACGACGATGGCGGAGATCCAGATCCAGGTCATGAAGCCGACCGCCGCGCCGAGCGAGCCGTAGGTTTTATCGTAGCTGCCGAAATTCGAGACGTAGTACGAGAAGGCGCCCGAAACGAGCAGCCATACGACGGCTGCGAAGGCGCTGCCCCACGTGACCCATTTCCACTGGGCATAGCTTCGGCTCGGGCCGAAACGGTAGATCAGCGCCAGCAACACGGTGATCGCCAGCAGCAGGAGCGGCCAGCGGCTGATGCGCAGCAGCAGTTCCGTTATGTTTCCGAGGCCGACGAAGTTCAGGACGGCGGGCAGGACAACGATGGCGGTGACGGCCAGGATGACGAAGATGATCGCGCCAAGGGTGAAGAGCAGCGTGATCGCGGTCAGCTTGACGAAGCCTCGGGACTCCGTTTCCTCGTTGACGACGTTGAGCGCGTCGAACAGGGACTTCATCGCGGCGTTCGCGGTCCATAGCGACGTGGCGACGCCGAGCAACAGGCCGAAACCGAGCGCGCCGTTTCCGGCGCTGGCGAGTTTGTGGACTTGGTCGGACAGGATGCCGACGCCGCCGCCGGGTATGACGCCGGATAACGATTGGACCTGGTCGGCAATGGTTTGGGGGTCGGCAACCAGGCCGTAGAGCGAGACGGTGGCGGCGAGGGCGGGGAAGATGGAGAGGAGCGCGTAAAAGGTGATGGCGGCGGCTTCGGTCATGACCCGGTCGGCTGAGAACTCGCTAGCGACACGTTTCAGGATGGCCCACCAGCTTCGTGCGGGAAAAGCGGTCGGCTTCGCGGCATCGGCGCCGACGCCGTTCTGTTTCGGCTTCGATACGCTGACGTAGCGGCCCTTGCTGGCGGGTTGCGGGGCATTGCCGGGCGGATGCTTGAATGCCGTATAGAGCAGACTTGCCGCGCCCAAGGCGGTCAGAAGCAGCGGCTGGCCAATGGCTTTGCGCACGATCAACTCTCCTGTGGGCTGCGCGGCGATCTTGAGCATACGGTGCGGACGGTATGCTGCAAGGTTCGCGCAAGCCTGTTTGGGCGCCTTCGAGGACGCGTCATTCTACCGGCAGCGTGCCGGTAAGCCCTGCCGGATGATGCTTGGCGGCGCACGATGTTCATCAGGCAAGGAGGGTCGCTGGCTCAGGTGACTGTTCGCCGGGTGCTGAACTCGGGGTTGCGCCAGGCCTTGGTATCCATGATGTCGCCGAGGGTGGCGGCGGCGTCCCATAGGTCGGCGTAGCGGAGGGTGAGGGGGGTGATGCCGAAGCGGAGAATGTCGGGGGCGCGGAAGTCGCCGATGACGCCGCGGGCAATCAGGGCCTGCACGATGGGGTATGCGTCCGGATGCGACAAACAGAGTTGGCTGCCGCGCTGTGCCGGGTCATGAGGCGTGACTTGGTTGAAGGTTGCCGGGGCGGCCTGCTCGATCAGCTCGGCGAGGACCGCCACTTGCCGGATGGACTTCTCGCGGATTGCGGGCATCGGCGCTTCGAGGGCAATGCCGACGCCGATTTCCAGGGCGGCCAGGCTCAGGATGGGCGGCGTGCCGACGATTGCCTGGGCGATGCCTGGGGCGGGACGGTAGTCGGTCTCGAATGCGAAGGGGGCGGCGTGGCCGAGCCAGCCGTTGATGGGAAAGCGGAGCTGGGCATGAAGGCGAGGCGCGGCGTAGAGGAAGGCGGGGGCGCCGGGGCCGCCGTTGAGGAATTTGTAGCCGCATCCTACGGCGAAGTCCGCTTCGGCGGCGGCGACGTCAAGAGGGACGGCGCCAGCCGAGTGAGCCAAGTCCCATAGCATGAGCGCGCCTCGCGCGTGCGCAGCTTGGGTAAGCGCCGACATGTCGTGCATCCTGCCGGTGCGGTAATTGACGTGGGTCAACATGACAACGGCGGTGTCGGCGTCGATGGCGGCTGGGATCTCGCTGTGCGGCACGAGGCGGAGGGTGTGGCGCTCGCCTAGAAACCGAGCCAAGCCCTGGGCGACATAAAGGTCGGTAGGGAAGTTGCCGGTTTCGGACAGGATGGTCCGGCGTTCGGGGCGTAGGCGCAGGGCGGCGGCTAGCAGCTTGAAAAGGTTGACGGAGGTTGTATCGGCGACGGCGACGTTATCGGCCGCGGCACCGATGATCCGGGCGATGTTGTCAGCGACCCGGCCGGCCAAGTCGATCCAGCCGGCGTCATTCCAGCTTCGGATAAGGTCCTGGCCCCATTCCTGGGCCACGACGCGAGCGATTCGGGCGGGCGTTTCCGCCGGCAAGGGGCCGAGGGAGTTGCCGTCCAGGTAGATGATGCCAGCGGGAAGGGTGAAACGCTCGCGGAAGGCCGCGAGCGGGTCAGTGCGGTCAAGGGCTACGAGGCTGGCCCGGTCCCGGGTTGGACCAGCCATTCCGCTAGCGGCTTCTCACGCCCTGGCTGTAGCCCTGGCGATAGGCGGCGTTCTCATTGTTCTTCACGTGGTTGTAGAGAAGCCCGCCGGCGAGGCCTGCGCCAGCCCCCGCGAGGGCGCCGAGGCCGGCATTGCCGCCGATGGCTCCCAGGACGGCGCCGCCGGCCGCGCCGATGCCTGCGCCAGTGCCGGCGCGCTGCTCACCGGGGGTCAGGCCGGCGCAGCCAGCCACCATGCCGCAGATCGCGAGCGCTGCCGCCGCATTCCGAACGGTCTTCATTTGGCGCTCCGGCGGTTGCTGGTTGCCCTCGGATGATCCGATACCGGGCAAGGATAGGTGGTTGCTAAATAAGTAGCGATGCTCTCTGTGGGCGATTTCGCAAGCTCGTCAGGCCTGGCGTTGGCCCATTTCAAGTAGGCGTCGATCGCTTCCGTGCGGCTGGGCAGGTTGACGGGGCAGAACATCCGGCTTGATTCGGGCCTCGCGTCCTGAACGATCTCGAGCGTGCGGTAAACGCCGACCATGAAACCGTGGCAGAAGCCGGCTGAGGCCGAGGTCACGTTGTCGTTGGGAGAGGTGGAGCAGATGGAGACAAGGTCACGCGTCGATCGTAAGAGAAAGTCGTCCTGCGTTGCCGCGCGCGCTTGGCCCGAGCAGGCGATGACGCCGAGAACGGCTGCGGCGATTGTTTTTTTCATGATCCCTCGGCATCGGTTTCCCCCTCGTCCGTGGCATAGGCGCGCTGCCGGGAGCAAGCGGCGCGTGTTCAAGAATACGTGGAGGCCTAAGCAGGCTTGCGTGGCTTGTGTCACGCAAGCCTGCTTAGAAATTTTTGAAGACGCATCATTTTACCGGCAGCGTGCCAGCACGCTCTGCCGAATGACGCTTAGGGCGGCAGGCGCTGGCGGAGGCTCCCGTGGCTGACCTGCCGCCGCTTCGGGACGTCATTTCCCGGTATGGGCTGGAGCCCCGGCGGTCGCTCGGGCAGCATTTCCTGCTCGACCCGGCGCTGCTTTCGCGGATCGTGGCGCAGGCCGGGACGCTCCACGGGCGGCACGCGATTGAAGTGGGGCCGGGACCGGGGGGGCTGACGCGGGCGTTGCTGGAGAGCGCGGCTGCGAGCGTGCTGGCCGTCGAGGTGGACCGGCGGGCAGTGGCCGGGCTTGCCGAATTGCAGGCGGCTTATCCCCACCGGCTGAAGGTGGTGGAAGGCGACGCGACGCAGCTCGACCTGGCGGGCCTCGCGCCGGAGCCTCGGGTGCTTGCCGCGAACCTGCCGTATAACGTGGCCACTCCGCTGCTGGTCGGATGGCTGCGGCAGGCGGCGCGCTGGGAGCGGATGACGTTGATGTTCCAGCTTGAGGTGGCCGAGCGGATCTGCGCCTCGCCCGGCGACGGGGCATTCGGGCGACTGGGCGTGCTGGCCCGCTGGACGTGCGACGTTGCGATGCTGTTGCGGCTGCCGCCGGGGGCGTTCTCGCCGCCGCCGAAGGTGTGGTCGGCGGTGGTGAGTTTCACGCCGCGTCCGGAGCAGCCGGAGCCGGCGTTGTTTTCCGCGATGGAGCGGCTGACGGCGGCGGCGTTCGGGCAGCGGCGGAAGATGCTGCGGGGGAGCTTGCGCCCGCTCGGGGGGGAGGCGTTGCTCCGCCGGGCCGGGATCGACCCGGCGCGGCGGGCGGAAACGCTGACGATCGCGGAATGGGACCGGCTGGTGCGGCTGCTTTAATCCGGGGCCCGGGACGCGAGTTCGAGCACTTCCCGGGCGGCCGCTTCCGAGGGCGTGCCTTCGGCGGGGCGGAGTTGTTCGATGACGTGATCGAAGCCTTGCCGTTGCAGCTGCCCGGCTTCGGGATCGCGGAGGAGGCGGAGGACCGTGTCGCCGAGCTTGGCCGGGTTGCAGTCCTGTTGCAGCAGTTCGGGGACGAGGGCTTGCTTGGCCAGGAGGTTGACCATGGCTACGTGCGGCACCCGGATCATGCGCCGGGCGATGGCGGCGCTGAGCGGGTTCACCCGGTAGGTGACGGCCATTGGAACCCGGGCCAGGGCGAGTTCCAGGGTGGAGGTGCCGGATTTCGTCAACGCGGCCCCGGCGGCGGCGTAGGCGTCGTGCTTCTCGGCGGCCGCCGTGACGATGACCGGCGGAACCGGCCAGGACCGCGCGGCTTGGCGGACGGCGTGCTCGACGACGGGGGAGACGGGCAGGACGGGCCTGAGGTTCGGCTCCGCTTGGGCCAGGCGCTGCAAGGTTTCACCGAACACCGGGAGGAGGCGGGGGGCTTCGGACTTCCGGCTTCCGGGCATCAGGATAAGTATCGGGTGGCCGGGCGCGATGCCGTTGGCGGCGCGGAAGCGGGTAGGGTCGCCCTCGCCGGCGCCGCTTTGCAGGACGGGGTGGCCGACGAAGGTTGCCGGCAGGCCGCGGCCGGCGAACCAGGCTGGCTCGAAGGGAAAGAGGCAGAGGAGCTTGTCCCAGAGGCCGGGGAAATGGCGGACGCGCTTCTCGCGCCAGGCCCAGACTTGCGGGGCGACGTAGTGCACGCGCTTGAGCCCGAGGCCTTTAGTGGCGGCGAGGAGGCGGAGGGTGAAGCCGGGGCTGTCGATGGTGACGAGGACATCGGGGCGGAGGCGGCGCAGGTCGTTGGCCACTTCGCGAAGGCGGCGGCGGATGAGCTCGATGCGCGGAACGATCTCGACGAGGCCCATCACGGCGAGGTCGTTGAGGGGGAAGAGGCTTTGCAGGCCATGCTCGGCCATGCGGGGGCCGCCGACGCCGGCGAAGCGGACGCTGGGCTGTCGGGCGGAGATGGCGGCCATGAGGCGTGCGCCGATGATGTCGCCGCTGGCTTCGCCGGCAACCAGGTAGATCAGGGGCATTGGCGGCCAGGCTCCATGCCGGGTTGCATAGGGGGCGCGGTGGGGGGGCTGCAATACGGGTGATATTACTGGACCGTTGGACGTATTGCCAGGAAGGCAATCAGTGCTGCCGTGGTTTCCTGGTTTGCGCCCTATGCGGCCAAGCTGATGCCAACTTCCACGGCAACTCGCCCGGCACGGCGTTCATACCTGACGTCGCCGATTTTCGCCTCGGATCGCGGCCGAAGCAAGCCGCGATCCTTTGCGGTCAGATACGTCGTCCGGGACGGTTATTTCTGCTCGGGCTTGCCTTCCTCGACGTATTCCGCCGGCGTGCCGGGCTTGTGGCTGGCGTCCTTGCTGTGGCCGCCCAGGCCGCGGGCGGCGTCGGCGCTGCCGGTCTTGGGGTTGGGCGCTCCGGTGGTGCCGGTCGGCTTCGGGGTCTCGGTCTCGGCCATGGGGTATCCTTTTCTGTTTTAAGCATCGTCTGGCAGAGCGTGCCTGACACGCTGCCGGCGAAACGATGCGTCCTTAACGACTTCCAAGCAGGCTCGCGCCTGCTTGGGATGGTCAACGTGAGGAGACGCCCGCGGTTCAGGGTTGAGGGGTTAGGGGCAACACCGTTCATTTAGGTGGTTAGCCACCTTATATCCGTTGATCAGGTTTTTTTAGGATCGACAGCGATGGCGGGTGTTCCCGCCGGCCTTCCGGCCGGCGTTCGTGTCAGCGACCACATCAGCCTCGGCGTGATCGCCAAGACGTTCCCGCCGGATCGGGTGCAGCAGGTCCTGGCCGAGACCGGCAAGACGAGCGAGCGCGAGCGCGACCTGCCGGCTCAGGTGATGATCTACTACGCCATCGCCATGGCGCTGTACATGGGGTCCAGCACCCGCGAGGTGCTGCGCTGCTTGCTAGAAGGCTTGCGCTGGCTGTGGGGCGCCGACGCGGTCAAGGTGGCGGGCAAGAGCGGCATCTCGCAGGCGCGCAGCCGCCTGGGCGAGATGCCGCTGCGCCGGCTCTTTGAGCAGGTCGTGCAGCCGGTGGCGACGCGCGCCACCAAGGGGGCGTGGTATCGAGAGTGGCGGCTGGTGAGCCTGGACGGCTCCAGCCTGGATGTGGCCGACACGGCCGAGAACGGCACCGCTTTCGGCTATCCGGGTGCCAGCCGCGGCGAGAGCGCCTTTCCGCAGCTCCGTTTCGTCGCGCTGGTGGAGAACGGCACGCACGTGCTGTTCGGCGCCAAGCTGGGCGGTTGCGCGGATGGCGAGACGACGCTGGCCCATGGCGTGGTGCCGGCGCTGCGGACGGGCATGCTGTGCCTGGCCGACCGATACTTCTTTGGCTATGCGTTGTGGCAGACAGCGGCCGCTACCGGTGCCGACCTGCTGTGGCGGGTAAGGAGCAACCTGCGCCTGCCGCGCGCCGCGGTGCTGGCGGACGGGTCTTATCTGTCCGTGGTGTATCCGAGCGAGAAGGACCGGCGCCATGCGACCAACGGCGTGCGGGTGCGCGTGGTGGAATATCGGCTGGAGGGGGTGGCCGACGCTGAGCCGCTGTATCGTCTCGTGACCACGATCCTGGACGAGGCGCAGGCGCCTGCCGCGGACTTGGCTGCCCTGTATCATGAGCGCTGGGAGATTGAGGGCGCGCTGGCCGAGCTGAAAACGCAGCTGCGCGGGGCACAGGTCGTGCTGCGCAGCAAGACCCCGGACTTGGCGCGCCAGGAGTTCTGGGGCCTGCTGCTGGCGCACTTCGCCGTGCGCGGGCTCATGCACGAGGCGGCGCTGCGGGCCGACGAGGACCCGGATCGTTTGTCGTTCCTGCATGCCGTGCGCGTGGTGCGCCGCAAGCTGCCGCTGCTTGCGGCTTTTCCCCCCTCGGGACAGGCTCGCCCTGCATAAGGAGGTACTGGACGAGATCCTGGAGGAGCGTGTGGCGAGTTCCCGGGGCCGGCAGGTGCCGCGCGGGGTCAAGCGCAAGATGAGCGGCTACCCGCTGCGCCCTCGCACGCCACAGCCGACCACGCGCATCGACTTCAACGCCGCCATCCGAATCACAAAGTGAACGGTATTGGGGTTAGGGGTTAACCCGATGCCCGCGCGTTGCCACATTTGGCGGATGAAACGCCGCACTCTCCTGTTCCTGCCGTTCGCGTTCGCGCCGTCCGCCGCCTTGGCGCAGGTGTCCGCCGCCGCGTTGTCGCCGCAGGACAAGGCAGACATTACCCGGATCGAAGCGTACCTGAACTCGATCCGCAGCCTTCATGCGCGGTTCACGCAAGTCGCCCCGAACGGGTCGATCAGCCAAGGGCAGGCTTGGCTGGTCCGTCCCGGGCGGATGCGGTTCCAATACGACCCGCCAGCGCCGTTCCTGCTGGTCGGAGGGCATGGGCTGCTGGTGTTCCACGACAGCCAGTTGCAGCAGACCAGCAACATACCGCTCGATTCCACGCCGCTCGGGCTGCTGTTGCAGGACCACCTCCGGCTGTCGGGGGACATCACGGTTGTGTCGTTCCAGCGGACGCCGGGGCAGATCGCGGTTGGGCTGGTCCGAACCCAGTCGCCACAGGACGGCGTGCTGACGCTGGCGTTCTCGACCGACCCCCTCGCGCTGCAGCAGTGGACGGTGCTGGACGCGCAGCGGCATCTCACGCGGGTGGCCCTGTCCGACATCAAGCTGGGCGGCAGCTACCCGGACAGCTTGTTCGAATTCGTCGACCCAAAGTTCTTCCAGAACAACCGCGGCGGCAACGGATGAGGCGATGCGGAAAGGTCAGCCTTGCAGTCCTAATGCGGTTTCAGGCATGATGGCGCGATGAAGCCGCTGGTTGGGATATCGTGCTGCACCAAGCTGTTCGGGACGTATGGCATGGCGAACCATGCCGCGTCCGACACCTACGTGCGCGCCGTCGAGCAGGTCGTGGACGCTATCCCGCTGCTGATCCCGGCAAGCGGCTCGGACAGGGACGCCGAGGCGCTTTTGTCGAGGCTGGACGGGATCATCCTAACCGGCAGCCGCTCCAATGTGCTGCCCAGCCTGTATGGCGGGCCGCCTCATACCGATGGGACTCCGGAGGATGAGAAACGCGACCGGGTGACGCTGCCGCTGATCCGCGCAGCCATTGCCCACGGCGTCCCGGTGCTTGCGATCTGCCGCGGGCTGCAGGAGATGAACGTCGCCCTGGGCGGGACGCTGCACCAGCGGTTGCAGGACCTTCCGGACCATCTGGACCATTCGACGCCGCTGCATCCCGACGCCCGCATCCGCACCGGGAAGGCGCATGGGCTGCGGGTCGAGCCTGGGTCCTGGCTACACCGGATCGCGGGGTCCGGGACGCTCATGGTGAACTCACTGCACAACCAGGGCATTGACCGGCTCGCGCCGGGCCTGGCCGCGGACGCGGTGGCGCCGGACGGGACGGTCGAAGCGGTCCGCTGCGTTCATTCGCCCGGCGTGGCGGTTGGGGTGCAGTGGCATCCGGAGTATGATTTCGATACGGACCCGGTATCGTGGGGGATTTTCGCGGCGTTCGGCGAGGCGATCCGCGGACAAGGGGCTGTGCTGCAGGCAGCCGAGTAGTGCTCGCTGCGCGTCGCGCCGGGTTGCACGAGCTTGAGGCGGTGCAAGCGATCACGCACGCCGCCTACCGGTCCTATGTCGAAGAACTCGGCACTATGCCGTTGCCGATGACGGAGGATTATGCGCCACGGCTCGAAGCCGGGGACGTTTGGGTGGTTTCCCGCGGCGGGGCTGATGTGGCGTTGGCTGTTCTGCAGCCTGGATCGGACCATCTGCTTATCTACAGCCTCGCCGTTCTGCCCCGCGAACAGGGAGGCGGGATTGGCCGCTGGATGCTGGATCTTGCCGCGGAACAGGCGCGGCGACTGGGGTTATCGGAGTTACGGCTTTTCACGAATGCGCGGATGACGCGGAACATCAAAGTTTATCGGAAGGCCGGGTTCCACGAGGTCGGGGTAAGGCCCAACCCTCATCGTCCCGGCTGGACGCTCATCGACATGGCGCGACCGCTGTGAAGGCCACTCGGCGGGAACTCGAAGCCTAAATTGCGGTTTCATTCCGAGCGAGGACGCAACAGGAGCGCATGATGGACGAAAACAGGTTCGAAGGAACGGCCCGCAATATCGGCGGCAACGTCAAGAGCACGATCGGGGACTTGACCGGCGACGAGAAGATGCAGGCCGAGGGGATGATGGACCAGGGCGCGGGGAAGGCGCAGCGGGCTTATGGCCAGGCTGCCGACAAGGCCCGCAGCGCCGCGGCCAGTGCCGGGGACTATGGTTCGGAATTGCTCGATACGGTCGAGGAGTACGGCGACATCCTGGCCGAGAAGATCGATGCGCGGCCGATCACGTCGGTGCTGATCGCGGCCGGGATTGGGTTCCTGATCGCGATGGCGACCAAGCCGTCTCCGAAGGTGGTTTATCGCCGGCGCTGAACGCGTGAGCAGCAGGGCGGCGGTGGACGTCGCCCTGCGAGCGTGGGTTTCCTACTTCAGGAAGCCAACCAGGCGTTCGGCTTCCGCGACGATTGGGTCGGCGATTGTCGAGGCACGAGCCGAACCCTGATTCAGGATTTTGTCGATGTGCTCCGGATTGCCGAGCAGCCGGCGGGTTTCGGCGGCAATCGGAGCAAGATGACCTACCAGAGTTTCGGTAAGCGTTTCTTTGAACGCGCCGAAGCCTTTGCCGCCGTGGTCGCGCAGGACTGCCGCTACGTCACGATCTTCGAGCGCAGCCATGATGCTGACCAGGTTGCGGGCTTCCGCCCTGCCAGCCAATCCTTCCGGCTCGCTCGGTAGAGGCTCAGCATCGGTTTTCGCGCGGCGAATCTTGGCGGCGATCATGTCCGCGTCGTCCGTCAGATTGATGCGGCTTTGGTCAGAAGGGTCGGATTTGCTCATTTTCCTGGTACCGTCGCGTAGGCTCATCACCCGTGCGGCTTGATCCATGATGACAGGTTCAATTATGGGGAAGAACTCCGCGTCGTAATCGTGGTTGAACTTGGCCGCGATGTCGTTGGCGAATTCCAAGTGCTGCCGCTGGTCGTCACCGACTGGGACGCGGGTTGCGTGATAGGCCAGGATGTCGGCGGCCATGAGGTTCGGATAGATGTAGAGTCCGGCCGAGACGTTTTCGCGGTCCTTGCCTGCCTTATCCTTGAACTGGGTCATACGGTTCAGCCAGCCGAGCCGGGCCACGCAGGTGAAGATCCAACCGAGGCGGGCGTGGGCCGGGACCGCGGATTGATGGAACAGGATGTGTTTATTCGGGTCGATGCCGCAGGCGAGGAGGGCGGCGGCCATCTCGCGCGTGGCTGCCGCAAGGCGCGTCGGGTCTTGCCATTGGGTGATCGCGTGCAGGTCGACGACGCAGAAGATGCACTCGTGGTCTTGCTGCAACGCCACCCAGTTGCGAATGGCGCCGAGATAGTTGCCGAGGGTGGGCACACCCGAGGGTTGGATGCCGGAAAAGATGCGCTGCATGGCCGGGTTTGTCCGCGTCTCGCACGGCGTGGTCAAGCCCGTCTGCGACGCACCATGACGAGCAGGTCCCGGATGTCGAACCCGCCCAGCAGTTGCGCCGCCAGGCCATAGGCAGCCAAGCCGCTGCCGACCAGGATTGCCAGCGCCGCCCAGCGGAAATGCCCGGCGAGCAGCGGCGCGATCCAGCGCTCGACCAACACGAGCGCCACCGCCATGGCGGCCGCGGCCAGCGCGACCCGCCCCATGCGCCGCCGCAGCCTCGTGTCGACCGAGAGCCGTCCGCGCCGGGCTAGCAGGACGGCGAGGGTTATGACGTTGAAGATGGCGGAGAGGCTGGTGGCCGCCGCCGGGCCGATGTGTTGCAGCGGGACCATCAACAGCAGGTTGAGCACGAGATTGAGGCCGATGGCGATCATGCCGACCCGCACGGGCGTTGATGTGTCGCCATGGGCGAAGAAGGCCGGGACGAGCACTTTCAGCAGCACGAACGCCGGGAGGCCGAAGGCGTAGGCGGCGAGGGATTGCGCGCTGAGCATCGCGCTCTCTGGCCCGAACGCGCCGCGGCCGAACAGCACGAGCATGATCGGGCCGCCCGCCACCGCGAGCGCCAGGGCGGCCGGGATGGTCAGCACGAGCGCGATCTCGATGGCGCGGTTGAGGGAGGCGATCGCCGCCTCCGCCTGGCCCGCGCGTGCCTGGCGCGACAGGGTGGGCAGCAACGCCGTCCCGATCGCGGTGCCGATAACGCCCAGGGGGAGCTGGTTCACGCGGTCGGCATAGTAGAGCAGGCTGGCGGAGCCGGGGGGGAGCAGGGTGACGATCACGACATCGACGGCGAGGTTGAGCTGGGTGACGCCGGCGCCGAGCAGGCCGGGACCCATGCGGCGGAGCAGCACGCGGACGCGGGGCGTCAGCCGGGGGCGCGGGATGTGCAGCGCCATCCCGGCGCGGCGCACCGCCCAGGCCAGCAGGGCCAGTTGCAGCACCCCGGAGGCCGTGACGCCCCAGGACAACGCGTGGCCGACGGTGGGCACGTACGGCGTGAGCAGCAGCATGGCCGCGATGGAGACGCCGTTGAACACCATGGGCGCTGCCGCGGCGGCGGCGAACCGGTCGAGGCCGTTCAGGACGCCGGAGAGCAGGGCGGCGAGGCAGATCAGGAACACGTAGGGAAAGGTGATCCGGGCCAGGGCGACCGTCAGCTCCTGCTTGCCGGGGACGTCGGAGAAGCCCGGGGCCAGGATGTCCATGAGTTGCGGCATGAACAGTTCGCCGAGGAGCGTGAGCAAAAGCAGCCAGAAGGCCATGACGGCGACCGTTTCCCCGGCGAATTGCTTGGCCGCGGGCTGGCCGTCGGTGGCGAGGATGCCGGAGAACTCCGGCACGAAGGCGGCGTTGAACGCGCCCTCGCCGAACAGACGGCGGAACAGGTTAGGGACGCGCAAGGCGACGAAGAAGGCGTCGGCCACGGGACCGGTGCCGGCCAGGGCGGCGATCAGGATGTCGCGCAGGAAGCCGAGCAGGCGGCTCGCCATGGTCCAGCCGCCGACGGTGACGATGCCGCGGAGCACCTATTCGTCCCGCATGGGCCGCGCGAGCAGTGCGGCGACGGCTTGCTGCGGCGTGGCCGCGCCCGCGAGCAGGCTTGCCACGGCGGCGCAGACCGGCAGGTCCTGGCCGGCGGCGCGGTTCAGCAGGGCAGGGGCCGTGCCGACCCCTTCCACCACGCCGCCGCTGCCCGCCATGGCCTGTGCCAGCGTTTCTCCGCGCCCGAGGGCGAGGCCGCAGCGGAAGTTCCGGCTTGACGTGCCGGTGCAGGTGAGCAGCAGGTCCCCCAGGCCGGACAACCCCGCCACGGTTGCGCTTCTGCCGCCCAATGCCGTCACCAGCCGGCCCAGCTCCGCCAAGCCGCGCGTGATCAGGCCGGCGCGGGCGTTCTCTCCGAGGCCGGCGCCAATCACCACCCCCGCGGCGATGGCGACGACGTTCTTCGCCGCCCCGCCCACTTGCGCGCCTACCGGGTCGTCGTTGCCGTAGAGGCGGAAGGCGGGCGTGCCGAGCCTGTCGACCAGCAGCGTCCGCAGGCCGGCGTCACTGGCGGCGACCACGGCGGCTGCCGGCAGGCCGGCGGCGACCTCGTGGGCGAAGTTCGGCCCGGTCAGGACCGCGGACGATGCGCCGGGATGGACCTCCTGCACGATCTCGAGCGGCAAGCGTGCCGTCCGTGCCTCGAATCCCTTGGTGCAGAGCAGCAACGGCGCTTCGGGCCGCATCCGGCGCAGCACCTCCCGCAGGTGCCGCATCGGGACTGCGACGATGATGGCGTCGGCGTCGCGGCCGGGCAGGTCTCGAGGCAGGCCGATGGCGTCCGGCAAGGGAAAGCCGGGCAAGTGGGCGCTGATCCGGCCCGGCAGCGGCGAGCGCGACCAGAGGCTTGTCTGGCAGCCGGCCCGGTACGCCTGGAGGGCCAGCGCCGTGCCCCAAGCGCCCGCACCGACGACGGCGAGCTTACTCATCGGCGACACGCAGCATCGCGACGCCTGCGCCGTGCTCCCCGAATGCGTCTTGCAGCGCGGCCAGGACCGGCGACGCCATGGCCTGGAAGCCGAAGGGCGGATTGCGCAGCAGCAAACCGCAGCCGTTCAGCCGACTCGGGTTTGTCGGCGCGCGGAGCCACAGTTCGGTCGCGACAACGTCGCGCAGACCGCTCTGCCGCACGGCGCGGTGGAAGGCGTTGACCGGGGTGCGGTGCTTGATCGGGTACCAGGCGGCGTAGACGCCGGAGGCGAAACGGCGCGCTCCTGTTCGCAGCGCCTCCAGGACGCGGCTGAATTCATCTTCCGCTTCGTAGGGCGGGTCGATCAGCGCCAAGCCCCGCCGTTGCGCCGGCGGCAGCAACGCGCCGATTGCTTCGTAGCCGTCGCGGCGATGCACGGCGACTAGGGGGTCATTGCGGAACATTCGCTTCAGTGCGGCATGGTCCTCCGAGTGCAGCTCGCAACAGGCCAGGGCGTCGCCGGGGCGCAGGCACGCCCGCAGGATGGCGGGCGAGCCGGGGTAGAGGCCGAGTTGTTGCACCAGGCCCACGTAGTCCGCCAGCGGCGGCGCGGGCGGGATCAGGCGGGCGATGCCGTTTCGCCACTCGCCGGTTCGCTCGGCTTCGGCCATCAGGTCGTAGGCGCCGCGGCCGGCGTGGGTGTCGAGCACGAAGACGGCGGCCGGCTTGCGCTGCATCAGCTTGATGATCGCGAGCAGCAGGGCGTGCTTCATGCAGTCGGCGAAATTGCCGGCGTGGAAGGCGTGGCGGTAGTTCAAGCGTCAAGCGCCCGACGCCGCGGCGGCGTCCGGCACGCCGGCCAACTCCGCCAGCGGCCATCGGGGGCGCGGCGGCGTGTCGAGCGGATCGGACAGACCCAGCCGCAAGCGCTCCAGCGCCGCCCAGGCCACCATCACCGCGTTGTCGGTGCACAACCGGATCGGAGGCGCCACCATCGGCGCCGCCGCACAGTCCGCCGCCGCGGCCAGCGCCGCGCGCACGGCCTGATTGGCCGCGACGCCGCCGGCGGCCACCAGCAAGCGGGCGTCCGGCATCATCGCGAGCGCGTGGGCCGCGCGGTCGGCCAGGACGGAGGCCACGGCCGCCTGGAACCCCGCCGCGATGTCGGCCGCGGCCTGCATCGGCAGGGCGCCGTCCGGGAAGGCCGCGACCCGGTGCGCGACTGCGGTTTTCAGGCCGGAGAAGCTGAAGTCGCAGCCGGGCTGCCCGAACAAGGGTTTTGGGAACGGCTCCCGGGCCGGGTCGCCTTGCGCGGCCAGGCGTTCCAAAGCGGGGCCGCCGGGCCAGGGCAGGCCGAGCAGCTTGCCGACCTTGTCGAAGGCCTCGCCCACCGCATCGTCGATCGTGCCGCCGAGCCGGCGGTAGCGGCCGACGGCTTCGACCGCGATGCACTGGCAATGGCCGCCGGACAGCAGCAGAAGGAGGTAGGGGAACGCGGCCCCTTCGGGCGTCAGGCCGGGCAGGCGCGCGGTCAATGCGTGCGCTTCCAGGTGGTTGACAGCGACGAACGGCACGCCGTGCGCCAAGGCCATTCCCTTCGCGAACCCGACGCCGACGATCAATCCGCCGATCAGCCCCGGCCCGCAACTCGCGCCGACGCCGCCGAGGCCCGCCGGCTTGACGCCCGCTTGCGACAGGACGCCAGCCACCAGGCCCGGCAGGTGCATCAGGTGCGCGCGGGCGGCGACTTCCGGCACGACGCCGCCGAAGGGCGCGTGTTCGGCTTGCTGGCTCAGCACGGCCTCGGCGAGCACCTGGCCGTCCGCGCCGAGCACCGCCGCCGCGGTCTCGTCGCACGAGCTTTCGATACCCAGCACCGGACCCGCCAGAGGCTGCAACGCCTTGCCCTTCCCATTCAAGGCCCGATCTCATAGGACATCGCCATGCCAGATGCCCAGCCCAACCCGCGCATCCCCGAGGTGCATCACGGGCGCGGCCTGCCGCTGCGCGTCGGCACCCGTGGGTCGCCGTTGGCGCGGACGCAGACCCGGATGTTTCTTGATTTGCTGACTCGGTTCTGCCCGGTGCTCGCGCTCGGGGTGCGGGGGCAGCCGGTGTTCGAGGAGCACGTGATCCGCACCACCGGCGACCGGGTGCAGGACCGGAGCCTGGCCGAGATCGGCGGCAAGGGGCTATTCAGCAAGGAGATCCACGAGGCGCTGCTCGACCACCGGATCGATTTCGCGGTGCATAGCCTGAAGGACCTTGAAACCGAGCTGCCGCAAGGCATCGTGCTGGCCTGCACCCTGAAGCGCGAGGATGCGCGGGATGCGCTGATCCTCGGCCCGGCTTGCGAGAGGCCGGGCGAGGAGCCGCTCAGCGTTCTGCCTCATGGTGCTGTGATCGGCACGAACTCGCTGCGCCGGCAAGCGCAGCTGCTGCACGCGCGGCCGGACCTGCGGACCGTGCTGCTGCGCGGCAACGTGCAGCCGCGGATCGAGAAGGTGCGGCGGGGGGATTGCGCTGCCAGCCTGCTCGCTTTGGCTGGCCTGAAGCGGCTTGGCTTGCAGGATACGCCGATGGCCGTGCTGGACCCTGACGTCATGGTGCCGTCAGCCGGGCAGGGGATCGTGGGGATCACCACGCGGGCTTCGGACCCGGCGCTGCATGGGCTGCTGTCCGGCATCGAGGACCCCGAGGCCCGCGCCGTTTCCACCGCCGAGCGGGCGTTGCTTGCCCGGCTGGATGGGAATTGCCGTACGCCGATCGGCGGCCATGCGCGCTTGTTGCCGGGCGCCGGCGGCGGGCAGCCTGCCAGCCTGCGCCTGACGGGGCTGGTGGCGCGGCCCGACGGCACGTTCCTGCTCAAGCGGACCATCGAAGGCGGCCCGAAGGATGCCGCCCGGCTCGGGGCCGAGCTCGGCGGCAGCCTTCGCGCCGACAGTCCGCGAGACATCCTTGGCTGACCCGGCGTTCGATCCCTTTCTTCACGAGATCTTGATTACTCGGCCGGACGCCGAGGCGGTGGCGCTCTCCGACCGGGTGCGGGCGCGGCGGTTGTTGCCAATCGTCGCCCCTTTGTTGCGGGTTCGTCACATGCCGTTGCGCGTGCCGCCCCGGATCGACGCCGTGCTCGTGACCAGCGGCAACGCGGCGCCCGCCATCGCCGGCCTCGCGGTCCCGGTGCTAGCGGTGGGGGATGCGACGGCCGAGCGGGCCCGGGCGGCGGGCATGGTTGACGTGGCCAGCGCGAACGGGACTGCCGACGACCTGTTCTCGTTGGCCACAACTCGTTGCGCTCCCGGGGCGCACCTGCTTCTGCCGAGCGGGCAGGGCCAGGGCTATGCGCTGGCGCGACGGCTCCGCGGCGCCGGGTTCCGGGTTCACCGCCGCAGCGTGTATGAAGCCCGGCCTGTCAGTCGCTTGCCCGAAGCCGCTTGCCAGGCGTTGGCTCGCGGGCGGCTTCGGGCGGCGCTGTTTCTTTCCTCTGAAACCGCAAGGGCCTTTGTTCAACTGTTGCCGGCGGAGGACGTGCCTCGCGTTGCCGGAATCGAGGCGCTTGCCATCAGCGGGAAGACGGCCGACGCGCTCGCCCCCTTGCCCTGGCGGCGGGTCCGTGTGTCAGTAGGGCCAACCTTGGATCACGTATTGGCGTTATTATGAGCGACGAAACCCCCAACGAACCCAACACCCCTCCGGAGCGCGCCCGAATCACGCCTGCTCAGCCGTCGAGGCGGCTGGATGGGCTGCCGATCCTTTACATCATCGGCTTCGTCGTCCTGGCTGCGGCGGTCTTCTACGTGTACCGCAATCCGTCTCGGCCGCGCGAGGCGGCGCAGGAGGCGGCAAAAGTCGATGCGCTGACCCAGGAGGCAGTGGCGCGGCAGCAGCAATATGAGATCTTAACGAAGCGCCTGACGGCGCTGGAAACGAAGCCTGCCGCGGCGCCGGCGGATTTGACGCCGCTCCAAGCCAAGGTCGCGGCACTTGAGAGCAGGCCGCCTCCGTCCCCGCCGGCCGATCTCGGGCCATTGAAGTCGCAGGCCGATGCGATCGAGAAGAGACAAGCGGAGTTGGCTCGGAAGCTGGATCAGGCCGGGCAGCAGGAGCAGGCGAGCCTGGGGCCGGTCAAGTCCGATCTCAATGCCCTAAAGGCGCAGCAGGCAGACTTGGCGACGAAGCTGGACCAATCGTCGCAGCAGGCGGAGAGCAGCCTTGCTCCGGTCAAGTCGCAGATCGCGGCGCTCGCCAAGAAGCAGTCCGACATGGCGGGCGATGCGTCCGGCAAGCTGGACCAAGTGTCCCAACGGCTTGATGCGCTCGGGTCGCAGATCGACAAGTTCGGGAGCCGGCTCGACGCGGCGGACGCGCAGTCGAAGGAGACCCGCTCGGCCGTGGCCTCGCTGAAGAACCAGGCGCAGCAGTTCGGCCAGCTTCAGGCGGCGAACGTGGCCCTGAACGCCGGGCAGCCGTTGGGCGAGATCGAGGGGGCGCCTCCGGCGCTGGCCCAGTTCGCGCACAGCGCGCCGCCGACCGAATCCGGCCTTCGCCTGTCGTTCGAGAAGGCGGCCGAGGCGGCCCGGCACGCGAGCCAGCCGGCCCTGACCGACAACCAGAACTTCGTCGACCGCATGTGGACCCGCGCCCAGCAATCCGTGACGATCCGGCAGGGCGACAACGTCGTCGTCGGCGATCCGGTGTCCGGCTATCTTGCCAGCGCGCGCGAGAAGCTCGACGCGGGCGACTTGTCTGGCGCGGTCAAGGCGCTTGACGGGCTCGCCGGGCCGGCGAGGGCGGCGATGTCGGATTGGATCGGCCAGGCGACGTCGCTGCTGGATGCGCGCGCCGCGATTGCCAAGATGGCGGCTCGCTCCTGATGCGCACGGTTCTTCTTTTCACGCTCGCGGCCGCGGTTTGCGTCGCTGTCGGCTGGTGGGTGGCGGACCTTCCCGGCACCTTCACGGCGACGGTCAACGGCACGACGTTTCAGGCCAACGCGCCGGTGGCGCTTACCTTGCTGGCGCTGCTGTTCGTCATTCTTTATGTCGTTATCCGGCTGATCGCCGCGCTGTTCCGCAGCCCGAAGGCGGCGCGGCGGCGCAACCGCGAGAAGCGGCGCATCCGCGGCGAGACCGCGATCAACCGGACGCTGGTGGCGCTTGCCGGCAACGACGTCAGCATCGCCTTGCGTCAGTCCCAGCGCAGCCGGCGCTTGTTGGGCGATACGCCGCTGACGCTGCTGCTGGCCGCCCAGGCGGACCGGCAAGCCGGGCGGGAGGATGATGCCGGGGGAGTTTATAAGCTGCTGGCCGATCGCCCGGACGCTCAAATCCTTGGTCTGCGCGGGCTGCTGCGGCAAGCGATGGCGAAGCAGGATTGGCAGGAAGCCGCCGCCATCGCCCAGCGTGCCGAGTTGGCGCACCCCGGCACGGGCTGGCTGACCGAGGAGCGCCGCTACATCGCGCTTCGCAACGGGCAATGGGGCGAGGCCTTGCGTTTGATGGGGCCGGTGCGCGCCCAGGGCGCCGATAAGCCGGCGATTGCCGCCCTGTCGTTGGCATTGTCGCGCGAGCAGGACGATGCGGGCATCGCGTCCAAACAAGCGAAGGAGGCCTGGGAGGCTGATCCGTCGCTTGCCCCGGCCGCGACCGCTTATGCCGGGCACCTGCGCCGGACGGGCCGGGAGCGAGCAGCGTTGGACGTGCTTCGCCGCAGTTGGGCGACGGTGCCGCATCCGGCGGTGGCGGCGGCGTACCTGGAGCCAATCACGGACAAGCTGGGACGGACGCGGGCCGCGCAGGAGCTGGCGGGGGCGAACCCGGCGCATCCGGACAGCGCGTTGCTGCTGGCGCAAACGGCGCTGGACGCCGGTTTGACCGGCGAGGCCCGCCGCCATCTCGAGACGGCGCAGAAGGCGGGGCTGAACGACCGCCGGCTTTACGTGACGCAAGCCGATCTTGCCGACCGCGACAATGACGCGGACGCGGCACAAGAGGCATTGCGGCATATCCCGACCGCGAAGCCTGAGCCGACCTGGCGCTGCGCGGCTTGCGGAACGGTGCATCAGGAGTGGCATCCGGTGTGCGACGCGTGCGGCACGCCGGGCCGAATCGCGTGGACGGAAGGCGAGGCGCATCAGCAGCCGGCAGTGAAGATCGGGCCGCCCGTCCCTTCGATCGAGGGGCTGGCTTGAGGCTGGCCCTGGTCCGGCGGCCCGGCGTGGGGACGGCGGCACGAAACAGCGTGAGTTTTAATCTTGGGCTTCGATCGACGCGGCGCATTGGGCGCAACGGCCTTCCGCCTCGATCGTGGCGCCTTGGATCGTGAACCCGCGCCGCGCCGCGGCTTTCTCGAGCGCTTTCAACAAGGCCGGGTCTTCTAATTCGAGAACGATGCCGCAATCCCGGCAGATCAGGAATTGCGCGTGGTGGTGATGGTTGTCGCCGACCGGGCAGCCGACGAAGGCTGAGAGGCGTTCGATCCGGTGGATCAAGCCCTGCTCAAGCAGGAATTCGAGGGCGCGATAAACTGTGGGCGGCGCGGCGCCGGGGCGTTGCGTTCTCAGCCGATCCAGCAGGTCATACGCGCCAACGGGCCGGTTGGCCTCCAGCACGAGCGCCAATACCTGGCGACGCAGGTCGGTCAGTTTTGCGCCGTGGCGTTCGCACAACGCCGCCGCCCGCTCGAGTTGGGCCACGGCCGGCCCGGCGGGTTGGGCTTTTGCCTGCATCGGCCTTATGTCTTGCACGGGCGCACTTGTTGCAAGGCTAGCCATGTCCAGCATTCTCGATCACGTTCGTTTCGACGCCGCCGGGCTGGTTCCGGCGGTCGCGCAGCAGCACGATACCGGCGAAGTGCTGATGCTCGCCTGGATGACTCGCGAGGCGCTGGCGGAGACCTTGGCGACGGGGCGGGTCTGCTACTGGAGCCGCAGCCGCGGGGCGCTTTGGCGCAAGGGGGAGACGAGCGGGCAGGTGCAGCGATTGGTCGAGCTGCGGGTCGACTGCGACGGGGACGCCCTGCTTATTCTTGTTCAGCAGCATGGAGTTGCCTGCCATACGGGGCGGCGATCCTGCTTCTACCGTGCCGCGCGGGATGGGGCGCTTGCAACGTTGAGTGAGCCGGAAATCGACCCGGCGGAGCTTTATGCGCCGTAGGAGGCCGGCGCCCGACTGCGTCTTGTTGAACACCGGCGCCGAGACCTGATTAAAACCGTGACGCCGACGCCGCGTTTGCCGGTCTCCTTTATGAGACGAGCTTGGGGAGGCCGCCCGACATCATGCCGCTATTCGACCTCAGCGCATCCCGCCTTGACGCTATCGTCGCCATTCCGGTCCGCGATGAGGCTGAGCGCGTGCAGGACTGCCTTCGGGCGCTTGGAGAGCAACTGAGTTTCAAGGCCGGCGTCTTGCTGCTGGTCAACAACACCACGGACGGGACACTGCCGGCCATTGCCGCCTTGACGCCATCGTTGCCGTGCCCGGTGCATGTAGTGGAGCACGATTTCTCCATCGGCGACGCGAGTGCGGGGCTTGCGCGCCGGCTTGCGATGCGGCTGGCCGACCGGCTCGCGCCGTCGGGGCTGCCTTTGTTGACGACCGACGCCGATGGACGCGTGACGCCGGACTGGCTGGCCTGCAACCTTCGCCATCTGCGGCGCGGGGCCGATGCCGTGTTCGGCCGGGCGGTGATCGACCCGGTTGAGGCGCTGCGGATCCCGGCGGTTTTGCATGAGGACGATGCGCGGGAATGCGCGTATGCGGCGGCGCTCGACGAGATCGAAAGCCTGATCGACCCTGACCCGGATGACCCGTGGCCGCGCCATACGGAGCGGGCCGGCGCCAGCATCGCGATGACACGCGACGCCTACCGGGCTGCCGGGGGGTTTCCGGCGATGCCGCTCGGGGAGGACAGGGGATTCTACCTGGCGCTGCGGCGGATTGATGCGCGTATCCGCCACGCGCCCGAGGTCAGCGTCGTTGTTTCGGGCCGGACCGAGGGCCGGGCCGAGGGCGGCATGGCCGATACGATGCGACGGCGCATGGTGCGGCCGGATCGCTACTTGGATGAGACGCTTGAGCCGGTGATGGACCGGGTGGAACGAGTCCGCGCTCGCCGGGCGGCGCGGCTGGCGTTCCAGGCGGCGGGCGCCAAGGGCGCGTTCGGGGCGGCGTGGGAGGCGACTTCTGCCGGGATGGCGTCGCGGCTGGTCCCGGTGGCTTCGTTGCCCGCGGAGATGGGACGGGCGGTTCTCATGCTCGACGGATTGCGGGGACAGGCGCTTGCGGCGGCCGACTAGGCCGGGTTCTCGATAAACGTCTCGAACGGGCGGTCGAACAGGGCGAGGAAGTCGGGCGGGAGCTTGAAGCCTTGCGGGTCGTCGGCGATGAGATCCGTTATTTGCGTTCGGTGGGCGGCGACGGCCTGGCGCTTGCGCGGGAGCTGGTCGGCGATGTCTAGCCGGAAGCCGGACGGCGTTGGGCCGGGCAGCGGCACGTCGGGCGGCAGGGTGAGGCCCCAGATCGGATAGGAGAGATGGCGGATGCCGGTCTCGGCCGCCGCCGCGGCGGCGAGCAGGTGGGTTGCTTCGTGGTCGGCGTGCGGGTCATGCTGCCAGGTGGCGAGAAGTGTGCCTGCGCCGATGCGCAGCGCGAGCGAGGCGATCGCGGTGACGGTGGCATCGAACGCCGGGCCGGACGTGGGCGCCTCGGTGTCCGGCAGGCCGAGAAAGCCGATCCGATCCGGCGGCAGGCCAAGGGCGCCGACGGCCCGGCGCGCCTCCTCCTGCCGGATGGCGCGCAAGCGAGGGGCGGGATAAGCACGCGAGTTGGGATGGGAGCCTGCGCCGTCGGTGACGACGAGAACGAATGGGGGCGAGCCGGCCTCGCAGGCCGATGCGATCAGGCCGCCGCAACCGAGGCTTTCGTCGTCGGGATGCGGGGCGAGGATCAGGGGCGGGCCGTCCGCGGTGATGGCCGGCAGCGGCCGGAAGGGGAGCCGCCCGATGGCGGCGAGCGCTGCTGCGGCCGGGATCATGCGCGGCCGAGCTCGTGCCGGGCGGCTTCGGTCAGCACGTCGTCGGGGGCCGGCTGCCGGAGATAGGTGGTCAGGTCGCGCAGCAGGCGCTCGACGGGGTTCGGCCGGACCAGGGCGGCGAGGCCGAGCGCGCGTTGCGCATGCCGCATGGCGTCGAGGCAGGCAGCCTCGACGGCGATGCGGGCGAGGTTGACGTAGGCAACCTGGTCGGCTGGCCGCTTGTCGGCGGCCTCGGCGCATTGAGCGGCCTGCCAGGTCCAGAGCCGGGCGGTTTCCCGGGCGATCAGGATGTCGCCGAAGCGCGCCTGCTGCAACGGGGCCTCGGCGTGGCCGCGGGCTGCAAGCTGGGAGCGGACGGCTTCGGTCAGGGCGTCGAGCCCGCCGAGCGTCACGGCCATGGTGCGCCAGGCGCCGATGGAGAGGTCCGGCTCGCGGAGGTAGTCGCCGTCCTGGCCGACGATGGCGCTGTCAGCGACGGGCACGCCATCGAGGGCGACGACGCCGTTGGCGCTCGCTCTCATGCCGAGAAGCCTTGGTCCAACCGGGGTGACGGGTTCATCTCCGGTCAGGCTGACAAAGGCCATGCATACGCTATCGCCTTCGGTCATCGTCACCAGTGCCCGGCGGAGATGCCCGGCGCCGGAGCATGGTCCTTTCTGGCCGGACAGCCGGCCGTCCTCGCGGCGAACGGCCTGGCCCGGCGCATCGGTGACCCATAGGCCGTAGATCAGTCCTTGCTGGCAATCGGCCGCGAACGCCTGGCGCTGGTCCGCGGCGCCGTATCGAATGACGAGGCGGGCGACGTTGACGTGGGCCTCATAAAGGCGTCCGAGCGACAGGTTGAGCTGTCCGAGCAGGCGAAGCAGGCGGAACAGCGCCGGGGCGCCTGCCGGCTGCGTGCCTGCCCCGACGCCTCCGAGTTCGGCGGGCAAGGGGGCTTTGGCGAGGCCGAGGCGTTGCAGGCAGGCGATGTCTTCGACGGGGAACAGCGCGTCCTCATCGAGCAGCGAAGCGCGCGCGGCGATCTGCCCGGCATGGGCGCGCAGGGCTTCAGCAAGCGGCATTCAGGCGGCAAGCCGCTGGGCTGATGGGCAGGCGTATCGGGGTGCGGGCGTGAGGGTCATTGTCACGAGCGAGATTAGCGGCCCTAGCCCGGTCCGCGCCAGCCTTGTTCAGGATCGTACGGGCAGCCAAGTCAGAAATGGCGGATTTTTTGGATTCCGACGAGCTGCGTCGGCAGCGCGCGGTAGGAGGCGAGGCCGCGGCCTGTCACGGTCGAGCCGCCGGAACCCGGCATGGGCAGCAGCCTCGCTGGCAGGCCGCCCGGCATCGCCATCACCGTGGTTGGGCGCGGGGCAGGGGCGGCGGCGATGGCGGCGGCGGGGGGCCTCCGGAATTGCGGCGAGACTGCTGCCTGCTGCACGATTTGGGTTCCGAGATTGGGCCTGGCCCAGATCGCGAGGACTTTTTTGGCGTATTCGCCGCCGATATCGGGCGTGAGCGAATGGTAGCCGGCGACGGCGTTCGGCCAGGAGCCGGTCTTGTCGAGAAGCTGCTTCAGGAAGCGGGCGGCGTAGCGGACGTTCGAGACCGGGTCGAACGCTTCCTCTAACGAGCTGAACGCATCGCCATGATAGATGAGGTTGACCTGCATGCAGCCGACATCGATCGAGCGCTTGCCTTGGGCCTGATTGGCGCGGACGGCGGCGATTGCCTCCTCCTTCGTGTCGAACATCGCGCCGACGCCCTCCACGTTGATGGTCCAGGGCCAGGCGGCGACGCCGGTGACCGGGTCCCTGCGGCCGCTTTCCATGATGGAGATGGCTTGCATCAAGCGATCGGGAACGTAATCGGCGCGCTCGACCGTGGCGATGGCGTTGCGGCAGAGATCTACCTCCGGGCGTTGTGCGGCAGCTTGGGCGCTGACCAGGAGCAGCATGGCGATGAGAGCGGGTCGGAAACCAACGTGCATGACACTTAAATGCCATGCAGGGATGAAAGAATCTTAAACGCACAACTTTAGGTAGATGTTAAGAAATGGTGCAATGCAAAAATACAGCTTGCGCGAGAGGCGTTGAAAGCTTAGCTAACACGAGTGGCCGCGCTGAGGCGCAGCCATTGGACGTTTCCTCCCTAAACTAAGGCGGCGCTGACAGTGCCGCCTTTTTTTTACGCGAGCAGCATCGGCGCTTCGCTGGCCAGGCGGGCTGCCAACGCGGTGAGGCGCTCGCGGAGCGCGGCGAAGCCGTTGTTCCGCTCGAATCGCGCCTCGTCCATGTAAAGCCCGCGGGCGAGCTCGATCTGCAAGGCGTGCACCCCTTCGCGAGGCCGTCCGTAGTGCCGGGTGATGTAACCGCCGGCGTAGGGGTCGTTGCGGCGGACCTGATAGCCCATGCCGGCGAGCATCTGTTCGACCAAACGGGTCACGCCGGGGGAGCAGGCGGTGCCGTGGGCGTCACCGAGCACCATGTCCGGCGAGCCGCCGCGGCCCGCGTGCGCCGGCATGGAGTGGCAGTCGATCAGCAGGCATGCGCCGAATTCCGCGCGGGTCTCGCTGATGAGGCGTTGCAAGGCCGCGTGATACGGCTTCCAGCAGGTCTCGACCCGGTGCTCGGCCTCGCTGAAGGCGAGCTTGCCGCGGTAGATGCTTTCGCCGGTGGCAACGATTCGGGCCAGGGTGCCGAGCCCTGCGCCGACACGGGGGCTGGTCGTGTTGACCCATTCCGGCAACTCGTCGGCGAACATGCCGGGGTCGAGTTCCCAAGGCTCCCGGTTCGCGTCGCAATAAGCGCGCGGAAAGGTGGCGGCGAGGAAAGGGGCGCCGGCCGCGAGCGCGCCGGAAAACAGTTCGTCGACGAAGCTGTCCTCGCTGCGGCGGAGCGCCAACGGGTCAAGCCGCGCCGAGCTGATGAAGGCGGGCGGGTAGTCGCGGCCCGAGTGCGGCGAGGCGAATACGAGAGGGGCCGCTTGGCGTGCCGGCCGCGTGAGTTCGAACGGGGGCGGAGCCACGGGGAAGGCGGTGTCCATTCGCATATACAAGCCCCGCCAGGCTCGCCTGTCACCTTTCGAGGCTGGTATCCTTTGTTCTACGGCGAACGCCGCGGATCGTTGCATCGAGAGGCAGTTGCGGCGGGCGGAAAACCGCATTAGAAGCGCGGCTCGGATGGGCGCGTAGCTCAGCGGTAGAGCATCGCCTTGACATGGCGGGGGTCACAGGTTCAATCCCTGTCGCGCCCACCATCCGAAACGGAACGACAGTTGCAGCCAATGCCCCGCCCGCCAGCGGGGTTTATTTTTGTTGGCCGGGTGTCATCGAACTGTCATAAATCTGCAATCATTGCGTCGCGGTTCGGGGCTAGGTTCCGCCCGTGCGACGCCCTCGGACCTGAGCGGCGGGGCGGCGCGGAGGCCAGGACGGCCTCATCCGATATTCATTTGGAGGTTCCATGAAACTCAATCGTGCGGCAGCCGCGTTCGCGCTTGCCGGGGCGGCGTTCGCTGTCCAGGCCGCGTCGGCGCAGCAGATCACCGGCGCAGGGGCGACGTTCCCGGCCCCGGTCTATACGAAGTGGGGCGAGGCGGCGAACAAGGCCATCGGCATTCAGCTCAACTATCAGGCGATCGGCTCCGGCGGCGGGCAGAACCAGATCATCAACAAGACGGTCGATTTCGGCGCATCGGACGCGCCGATGGCGCCGGAGAAGCTGACATCCAACAACTTGCTGCAATTCCCGACCGTGATGGGCGCGGTCGTGCCGATCGTGAACCTGCCCGGCATCAAGGACAATGAGATCAAGCTGACGGGCGAGATCTTGAGTGGCATCTACATGGGCGCCATCACCAAGTGGAACGACCCGAAGATCGAGGCCGTCAACAAGGGCGTGAAGCTGCCGAGCCTGGCCATCGCGCCCGTGCACCGGGCCGACGGGTCGGGCACCACGTTCGTGTTCACCAGCTATCTCTCGGCGGTCAGCCCGGAATGGAAGAGCAAAGTGGGGGCCGCGACCAGCGTCGCCTGGCCGGCCGGAACCGGGGCTAAGGGTAACGACGGCGTTGCCGGCACGGTGAAGAACACGCGCGGCGGGATCGGCTACGTCGAGAACGCGTATGCGACGCAAAACAAGCTCGACACCACCGAGATGAAGAACCGGGCCGGCGACTTCGTCAAGCCGACGATGGCGACGTTCCAGGCCGCGGCGTCCAGCGCCGACTGGGCCGGGGCGCAGAACTTCGCGGTCAACCTCGTCAACCAGCCCGGCCCCGAGAGTTGGCCGATTGTGTCGGCGACGTTCCTGATCGTGCCCGAGCAGCCGGGCAACCCGGCCAAGGTCGGGAACGTGCTGAAGTTCGTCGATTGGGCCTACAAGAACGGCGACAAGATCGCGACCGAGCTTGAATACATCCCGCTGCCGGCGAAGGTGCAGGATAATGTCCGCGAGGTTTGGAAAACGAAGATCATGGCTGACGGCAAGCCCGTCTACACGCAGTAACTGACGAAGACGGCCGGCGGCGTTCGCGTCGCCAGCCGTTCCGTTACCGGAGGAACGAAGCTTGTCTCAGGCCATTGCCGGACCGGTCCCCCGCAGCCGCCCGGCCGAACGCGCGCTCGGGGACGTGATTTTCGCCACGGCGTCGAAGGCGGCCGGCATCTTCGTGCTGCTCCTGCTCGGAGCAATCATCGTCGAGCTGTTCATCGGCGGGCTGCCGGCGTTCCGCGCCTTCGGGTTCGGCTTTCTCTACAGCGATACCTGGAACCCGGTCACCGAGGCGTTCGGCGGCGCGGTGTCGATCTACGGCACGGTCGTGACCTCCGTGATCGCGCTGCTGATGGCGGTGCCGGTCGCGTTCGGGATCGCGTTTTTCCTGACCGAGCTGGCCCCGGCCTCCTTGCGGCGGCCGATCGGAACCGCCATCGAACTGCTGGCCGCGGTGCCGTCGATCATCTACGGCATGTGGGGGTTCTTCGTCGTCGTGCCGATCATGGCGCAATACGTGCAGCCATGGGTGATCGACACGTTGGGCGACGTGCCGGTTATCGGCTGGCTGTTCTCGGGTGCGCCGTTCGGGACCGGAATTTTCACCGCCTCCTTGATCCTGGCGATCATGATTGTTCCGTTCATCGCGGCGACGATGCGGGACGTGTTCCTGACCGTGCCGCCGGTGTTCAAGGAATCGGCCTACGGGGTGGGCTGCACGACGTGGGAGGTGATGCGCTCGATCGTGCTGCCTTACACCAGAGTTTCCGTGGTGGGCGGCATCATGCTTGGCCTGGGCCGGGCACTGGGCGAGACGATGGCGGTGACGTTCGTGATCGGCAACACCAACCGGATCTCGACCAGCATCTTCGGGCCGGGCAACACGATTGCCTCCTTGGTGGCGCTCGAGTTCCCCGAAAGCCCGGCGGGCAGCCTGAAGCTCTCGGCGCTGCTTGCTTTGGGCTTCATCCTGTTCGTCATCTCCTTCATCGTGCTGGCCATCTCGCGGGCGCTGCTGCGGCCGAGGGTGGAGCGGTGAGCGCCGCCACGGGCGCCGTGCTCGCGCATCCGGCGCGGGACGGCCGAACCGCGCAAAGGCTCGGCCGACGGCGGCGGACGGCGGACCGGGCGGTCAAGGCGGTTTGCTGGGCCGCTACCCTGGTCGGTCTGTTCTTCCTGGCGTCGATCCTGTTCACGCTCGTGGTCCGCGGGTTCGGCGGGCTCGACTTGCGGGTGTTCACCCATGTGACGGCGCCGCCCGGGAGCAACGGGGGGCTGCTGAACGCGATCGTCGGCAGCCTGATCCAGACAGCGATCGGCACGCTGATCGGCACGCCGGTCGGGCTGCTGGTGGGGACCTACCTGTCGGAATATGCGGGGGGGTCGAGGCTGGGCGGCGCGGTGCGGTTCGTGTCCGACGTGCTGCTGTCGGCGCCGAGCATCCTGATCGGGCTGTTCGTATACCAGATATTCGTCAACCCGTTCGGCGGCTTCTCCGGCTGGGCCGGGTGCGTCGCCTTGGCCGTGATCGTGATCCCAATCGTGGTGCGGACGACGGAGGATATGCTGCGGCTGATCCCGGTGGCGTTGCGGGAGGCGGCGGTGGCGCTGGGCGCGCCGAAGTGGAAGTCGATCGTATTCGTGTGCTACCGGGCGGCGCTGGACGGCATCCTGACCGGAGTGCTGCTGGCGATCGCGCGCGTGGCCGGGGAGACCGCGCCGCTGCTGTTCACTTCGCTTGGCAACCTCAACTGGTCGGCGAACCTCAGCCAGCCGATGAGCAGCTTGCCGGTGACGATCTATCAATATGCGGGGGCTGCGTTCCCGGACTGGGTCGAGCTTGCGTGGGTCGGGGCGCTGCTGATTACCTTCGGCGTCCTGGCGGTCAACATCGTGGCGCGCGTTGCGCTGCGCAGACGGAGTTAGGGGATCATGTCAGGACACGCTCTGCGGCGATCCGAGGCGCCGAAGCAGGCCATGCCGGGCGGCAGGGCGGCGATCACGTCGGAGGCGGCGGCGAACAAGCCGCGGATCTCGATTGAGGGCTTGAGTTTCTTTTACGGGACCAATAAGGCACTGAAAGATATCAGCCTTGATCTGCCGGAGAAGCAGGTGACGGGCATGATCGGGCCGAGCGGGTGCGGCAAGTCCACGCTGTTGCGGGTGCTGAACCGGATGTATGACCTATACCCCGGCCAGCGGGCCGAAGGGCGGGTGATGATGGACGGGGTCAACCTGGTCGGGCCGGACGTGGAGGTGAACGGGCTGCGCAGCCGGATCGGCATGGTGTTCCAGAAGCCGACGCCGTTCCCGATGTCGATCTACGACAACATCGCCTTCGGGGTGAAGCTGCACGAGCGGCTGTCGCGGGCGGAGATGGACGAGCGGGTGGAGTGGTCGCTGACGCGGGCCGCGTTGTGGGGCGAGGCGAAGGACCGGCTGCGCAGCTCGGCGGGCGGGCTGTCGGGCGGGCAGCAGCAGCGGCTATGCATCGCGCGGACCATCGCGGTGCGGCCGGAGGTGATCCTGCTTGACGAGCCGACGAGCGCGCTCGACCCGATCAGCACGCTCAAGGTCGAGGAGCTGATCGACGAGCTGAAGCAGGATTTCACCATCGCGATCGTCACGCACAACATGCAGCAGGCGGGGCGGTGCGCGGACCAGGTGGCGTTCTTCTACCTCGGCGAGATGGTCGAGGTTGGCCCGGCGGCGGAGATGTTCACGGCGCCGCGGGAAAAGCGCACGCAGGAATACATCACCGGCCGGTTCGGCTAAGGCAGGAGGACGCGATGTCTGGCGCCACGCATATCGTCAAGAGCTACGAGCAGGAGCTGCTGCGGCTCCGCGACCTAATAACCGAGATGGGCGGGCTGATCGAGAGCCAGGTCGCGATGGCGATGAAGGCGGTCGGCGGCAACGACGCCGGCACGGCTGGCGAGGCGATGGAGCAGGACCGCGCCGTGGATGCGCTCGACCGGTCGGCCGAGCAGATGGTGATCCGGATGCTGGCGTTGCGGCAGCCGATGGCGAGCGACCTGCGGCAGATCGTGGCCGCGCTGAAGATCACGGCGGCGATGGAGCGGATCGGGGATTATGCGAAGAACATGGCCAAGCGGAGCATCGTGCTGGCGCAGTTCCCGTCAACGCTCAGCCTGGGGGGGCTCGCGGCGATGGGGCGTCTGGTGCAGGAGAACCTGCGGCTGGTCGTCGACGCGGTGGGCGAGAACGATGCGCAGAAGGCCGTGCAGGCATGGCAAAGCGACCAGGCGATCGATGACCTTTACAACTCGGTGTTCCGGGAGCTGGTGACGTACATGATGGAGGACCCGCGCAACATCACGCCTTGCACGCACCTGCTGTTCATCGCCAAGAACCTGGAGCGGATCGGCGACCACGCGACCAACATCGCGGAGACGGTGCATTACGCCGTGACCGGGCAAACACTGGAACAGGACCGGCCCAAGGGCGACAACTCGGCCTACGCCGTCATACGGCCGCACGGGCCGGAGGCCTAAGCCCGATGCTGGCGAGTGCCGCCAAGCCGCTTGTGCTGGTCGTGGAGGACGAGGCCGCGCTCGCGACGATGCTTCGCTACAACCTAGAGAAGCAGGGCTTCCGGGTTGAGGAGGCGGTTGACGGGCAGGAGGCGCTGACGCGCATGACCGAAGCGGCGCCGGACATCGTGCTGCTGGACTGGATGCTGCCGGTCATGTCGGGGATCGAGGTTTGCCGGCAGATCAGGCGGCGCCCAGCGACCCGGGACTTGCCGGTGATCATGGTGACGGCGCGCAGCGAGGACCAGGACGCGGTGCGCGGGCTGAACATCGGGGCGGACGACTACATCACCAAGCCTTTCAGCATGGATGCCTTGCTGGCTCGGATGCGGGCGTTGCTGCGGCGCTCCGGGGGCGCGCCGGTTCGGGGGCAGCATGTGTTCCACGACATCACCATGGATCTCGCGTCGCACCGGGTGCAGCGGAACGGTCGGGCGATCCATCTGGGGCCGACGGAGTACCGGCTGCTGGAGTTCCTGATGCAGCACCCGCGCCGGGTGTTCTCGCGGGAGGAATTGCTGAATTCAGTGTGGGGGCCGGATATCCACGTCGAGCCGCGTACGGTGGACGTGCATATCCGGCGGCTGCGCAAGAGTATCAATGCGACCGAGGAGTTGGATTTGGTGCGGACGGTGCGGGCCGCGGGGTATGCTTTGGATACGGAAGCAATTTAGAAACTCGTCAGCAACAAAGACTATCGCATCAATTTGAGCAGTAATTGACCGGCTTTGGCGTTCAACTCCTTCTGGGTGAGCTTGCCGTCCTTATCCGTGTCCGCCACTTTGAAGCGTTGCAGAACGACGGCCAAATACTCTGCCTTGGTTAAATAGCCATTGTTATGAGTATCCGCCTTGCGGAACTCCTGCGCGCTTAACACGGGGGCGGCTTGTTGCGGAGTGAGGTGGTCGTTGAGGGCTGGATCGAGGCCATCATAATGCGCGGCCGCCGCGCTCTTCGCTTCCGCCGAGTCGATAGACCTGTCATGGTTGATGTCGAACGCCTTCATGGGATCGGCCTGGAGTTCGGCCGGACGCCGCTTGACGCCCCGCTCATCGGTGACTGGACCCGGCGAGGGGGCCTGCGCCCACGCCGCCGCCGCGCCCAGTTGCAAAGCCGCCGCGAGCAATAGCGTATGCCGGGCCATGCTCAGCCGTTCATCAGCTTACGGGCCTGCTCCACGGCGCCCTTGCAGCTCTCATCGTTGGCATGGTCCAAAGTGCGCGCTTTTTCGAGCGCCATCTTGGCTTCCGACATGCTGCGGCTCGGTTCCTTGTTGCTGCCGAGCTGCGGGTTGGTCTCGACAGAGTTCTTGCCGGACGTAGCGGCGGCAGCGGCGGCCGTGGGCAAACCCTCCTGCTGACGGCGGACGTCTTGGGGCGAGGTCGCGACTTGGTTGCCAGTGACGGCGTTGGCCTCCTTCGTCCCGGCGGTGCCGCCCACCTTGTTGCTCGCCGACGTGCCAGTGGTGGTCGGCGCGCCGGCGTGGCTGGCGTTGGGGTCCGGCTTGTTGCTGGGATTGGACCCTGTCAACGTTCCGGTCGTGGGCGGGCCGAGGGCCGGACTCTGGCTCAGCTTGCGGCCGAGATCCGCGATGTCGGTCGTGCAGGGGCCGGCGAATGCCGCGCTGACGCCGAACGTCAGCGTCAGGCTTGTCAGGCCGGCGATGGCGAGGTGGCGTGCATTCATGATTTCCTCCACTTTATTGTTGGTTATCGAACGAGCAGCGAGGACGAGAGTTTGCGGTGTCAGGCTTAAAAACTTGGCCTTTGCGCTTATAGAAAATCTGCCCCGGTTTTTGGGTATGTTCCAGCACGCGGACGCGGCTCGCCTGCAGTAACGCGAACGTCTTGTTCTACTTGCCTCGTTTGCCGCCGCTTATGGTGGTAGCGATTAAATCCACCAGCTTGGCTCATGCCCGTCTGCCCTGATGAATTTTCTGGAATAGCCGCCTTGCTGTTTCAGCAAGCTCTTATACCAGCGGCCCTAAATTATGACCTGTGCCCATTGGCGATGCCCGGTGGACTGGATGACGTCTGGTGCGCTCGTTAGCGCGTTCCAGGCTGCACAGGTCGCATCGAGAATGGCTTCGTACGTATCCCAGACCTGGTGACCGAATTTATTGGCACGCAGGTATGCCCAGATGTTCTCGACGGGATTGAGTTCTGGAGCATAGGGCGGCAGGGTCAGCAACACGATGTTGTCGGGCACGTCCAGCTTGGGCGAGCGGTGCCAGCCTGCGCCGTCGATGACGAGCAGGGCGATGGCGCCCAGCGTGACGCATGTGCTGATCTCGGCCAAATGCTTGTTCATGGCGTCAACGTTGACGATGGGCAGCACCAGCGCACTGCCGGCGCCGCGGGCTGGACAGATGGCGCCGAACAGGTAGACCCAGTTGAACCGATGATCGCGCAGAGCGCGCGGGCGGGTGCCGCGCCGTGCCCAGATGCGGGTCAGCGTGCCTTGCTGGCCGACCCTGGCTTCATCTTGGAACCAGACTTCGACCGGTTTGCCTGTGTGCTGCGTGCCGATCGCATCGCGCGCCCGGTCGGCAAAGTTTTTTTAAAAGCCTCCTGCGCCGCGAGGTCGGTTTGCGGATGCACCGGACGCACCGAGAGCTTGCGGTAGCCAAGCTTGTGCAGCAGCTTGCCAACACTGCGCTCGTGCAGCTCGACGCCGAACGCGCGTGCGATACGCTGCTTGAGATCGACACGCCGGAACCGCACCACGCCGTCTTCAGCCAGGGTGGCGCCCTCCTCTATCCAGCGCGCAACGCGGCCCTGCTCAACCCAGCTCAGGCTAGCCGGGCGGCCACTGCGTGCCCGATCGGCAAGCCCCTCCAGCCCCGCCTCGTTGTAGCGATGCACCCAGTCGCGCAAGGTCTGCCGGTCCATGCCGCAGGCTCGCGCAGCGTCCTCGCGGCTCGCCCCGTCCAGTATCAGCGCAATAGCCAAGGCACGAAGCACCTGTTTGGTATCCGCCGAGCGCCGCGCGGCCACACGCAAATCGGCCGCGTTCAGATCTGTCCGTGTGATAGCGACCGCAGCCATGTCCGCCTCGCAAATCGATGCACACAAAAGCGAATCACGTCAGACGGCGGTTGGGAACTCCACAGGAGTCAACATTTTGGGCCACTGGTATCAGAAGCCTCCCGACACTTTAAATGAATTACTCAGTATTTAGAATATTTAGGTAACTGATAAATTTATTGTCATGTATAGTTCATTCGCGTTGAAGTGTTAAAACAAAGTCGCTTGCCTCTCGACTCTCGCAGAAGGAGATTAGGGGGCAGCGATTATTGTAGTGACACTGAAAGGTTGGCGGCAGGCCCTAAAACGTGATCTTGCCAGTCATAGGAAATCCGCCCCGGCCTCGGCCTCGAACCGCTCCGGCGGTCCCTCCCAAATGATCCGCGCGTGCTCAAGCACATACACCCGGTCCGCATGAGGCAGCGCGAAGGTGACGTTCTGCTCGCCCAGCAGGATCGTGATCGGCGTCGTGTTGCGCAACTGCTCCAGCGCGTTGGAGATCTGCTCCAGGATCACTGGCGCCAGGCCCAACGTGGGCTCGTCCAGGATGAGCAGCCGCGGCTTCATCATCAACGACCGGGCGATGGCCAGCATCTGCTGCTCCCCGCCGCTCATGGTCGCGGCCGCCTGGCGTTCGCGGTCGCGCAGGCGGGGAAAGAGCTGGTAGAGCCATTCGAGCTGCCGGGCGGCTTCGGCGCCGGGCAGGCGCTGGCCGGCGAGGTCGAGGTTCTCGCGCACGCTCATGCCCCCGAACAGCTCGCGGGTTTCGGCGCATTGGACGATACCACCGCGGGCGATGGCGGCAGGGGAGCGGCCGGAGAGCGGCTCGCCGTGCCAGGCGACCCGGCCTTGGCAGGGCACGAGACCGGATATGGCGTTGAACAGCGTGGTCTTGCCGGCGCCGTTCAGGCCGACGACGGAAACGCACTCGCCCTCATTGACATGGATTGAGACGCGCTCCAAGGCTTGGGCCTTGCCGTAAAAAACGTTGAGGCCGTCCACTTGCAGCAGCGGCGTGCTGCCGGCGGCCAAGGCGGGGCGGGAGGCGACGCTGATGCCGCCGCCGAGGTAGACCCGGCGGACGGTCGGGTCTTGCGTCACCTGCTCGGCGGTGCCCTCGGCGATACGCTCGCCCAAGTACATGGCGAAAACCCGGTCCACCAGGGCGGCGACGGATTTGACGTTGTGATCGACCAGCAGCACGGCGCGACCGTCGTCGCGGAAGGCGGCGATCAGTTCGGAGAAGGCGGAGACCTCGCCGGAGGTGAGGCCGGCGAACGGCTCGTCCACCAGCACGACCTTCGGGTTGCGGGCGATGGCCTTGGCCAGCTCCATGCGGCGGAGGTCGGCGAAGGGCAGGGTGGCGGGGCGGCGGCCGAGCGCGTGGGTCAGGCCGACGCGGGCGGCGATGGCGCGGGCCTGCTCCTCGATGTGCGGGGCGGCGGCCAACTTCAGCAGGCTGTCGGGCAGCAGGCCGAGCATGATGTTTTCCAGCACGGTCTGCCGGTGCAGCGGGCGGGAGTGCTGGAAGACGATGCCGACGCCTTGGCGGGCGATGCGGTGGCTGGGCCAGCCGGCGACGTCGGCGCCGCCGACCAGCACGTGGCCGGCATCGGGGCGCTCAATGCCCATGATGAGCTTCATCACCGTCGATTTGCCGGAGCCGTTGGGGCCGATCAGGCCGAGGATCTCGCCGGGGTTGATGCTGAAGCTGATGTCCTTGGCGGCGACCAGGCCGCCGAAGCGTTTGGTCAGGCCCTGGACGTCGAGCAACGGGGCGTTGGCGGCGGCGCGCGCGCCGGGGCGGATGTCGGCGAGGGTGCTCATGCGTCCCCTTTCTGGCGCAGGACATAGCCCAGCAGGCCGCCGGGAAAGAACAGGATGACGGCCAGAGCCACGGCGGAGACGACGAAGGTGCTGAGCTGGCCGAGCGGACGGAGGAACTCGCCGGCGACGATGATGAAGATGGCGCCGACCGCGCCGCCGAGGACGGTGCGCCGCCCGCCCAGGACGGCGGCGATGATGACCTGCACGCCGACGGCGATATCGATGACGCTGCCGACGGAGGCGGTGCCGAGATAGAACACCAGCATGGCCCCGGCGAGGCCGGAGAACAGCGCGCTGATGCAGAAGGCGGCCAGCTTGTGCTTGGTGATGTTGAAGCCGAGTGCGGCGGCGCCGATGCGGTCCTGGCCGCTGGCCTGCAGGATGAGGCCGACCGAGGAGCGGGACAGGGTGAACAGGATCGCGCCGGAGACGGCCATGAAGCCGAGCGCGTACCAGTAGTTCGTCAGGGCGTCGATGGAGAGGATGTCGTACATGGTCAGCCCGATCTCGCCGCCGGTGACGCTGGCGAAGATGACGATGACCTGTTGCAGCAGCAGCACCGCGACCAGGGTGACGAGGCCGAAATAAGGGCCGGTGAGGCGCAGCGCCGGGACGGCGAGGACGAGGCCGCCGATCACGGCCGCCACGGCGCCCGCGATCAGGCAGGCCCAGATCGGCCAGCCCTGGTTGTTGAGCAGCCCAGCCGCGTAGGCGCCGCAGCCGATCAGGAAGGTGGGGCCGAAATTGACCTCGTTGGCGAAGCCGAACAGCAGGTCCCACGCCATGGCGAAGACGCCGAAGTAATAGGCGACGGTCAGCACGCCGAGAATATAGGCGGAAACGGTGAACGGCAGGACGCAAAGGATGACGAGAGCCGCGAGGGCGATCCAGGTTAGCCGGGAGGCGAGGACGCGGCGCATCTACCGGCGCCCCAGGAGGCCTTGCGGCCGGACGTAGACGACCAGCACCAAAAGGATCAGCGCCGGCATCGAGCGGATAGTGGGCGAGACCATGTAGGCGGTGAAAGTCTCGAGATAGCCGACGATGTAGGCGGCGAGCAGCGAGCCGGAGACGCTGCCGAGCCCGCCCAGGACGACGATGGAGAACGCGCTGGCGGTAAGCTGCCCGGCCTGCGCCGAACTGGCCCCCAGGAACGTCGCCAGCAAAACCCCGGCGATGCCTGCGAGAACGCCATAGATGGCCCAGACCAGCAGGTAGATGCGCGACAGCTCGAAGCCGAGCAGGGTGAGGCCGCGGGGATTGATGGATGCGGCGAGCAACGCCTTGCCGGCCTTGGTGCGGTTGATCAGCAGCCACAGCAGCCCGATCGCAACCCAGCAGATGAACGCGATCAGCAGCTCGTTGGTGGGGAAGCGGACGCCGCCGATCTCGGTGACGCCGCGGATCAGCGGGCGCACGGTTTTCGGGTTGTCGGTGTAGAAGTAGGCGACCGCCTCCTGCAGCATGATGCCCCAGAGGAGCGTGCCGGTCAGCACGAAGATTTCCTTCTCCGCTTCCGGCAGGGCGCTCGACCGCTGGATCGGGCGGACGACGAGGAAGTAGGTGACGAACGCGGTGGCCAGGCCAGCGACGGTGCCGGCGGCGGCGGCGATCCAGGAGCCGGCGCCGTATTGCCCGGCCACGACCCAGGCGGTGACGGCGGCCACCACCATGGTCGCGCCGTGGGCCAGGTTCAGCACGCCGGATACGCCGAACATGAGGGTGAAGCCGACCGCGCCCAGGCCGTAGAGCGCGCTTATCGCGAAACCGTCGATCAGGATTTGCAGTGCGAGCATACCGTCTCCCGCCGGGCCGAGACGTCGGCCAGGTCAGTCAGGACACCCGGACCCGTGGCAGGAGATCCGGGCGCCGAGGATTATTTCGCGGCCGGGCTCAACTTCACGAACGGCGGAAACTTGATTTGGGCGTTGCCGCTCGGCTTCGGCCACAACGTCACCTGCTGGCCGTCCTGCCATTGCAAGGTGACGCCGGTAATGTAGTCCGGGCCGTACTTCATGGCGTGGGTGAACGGGTCGTCCTTGCCGTAGAAGGCGACGCGGCCGATGGTGCCGACGTAGTCGGTTTGTTCGAGCGCCTCGACCAATTTGTCCCCCTCGGTGGACTTGGCGCGTTTGATCGCTTCGGCGACGACGTTGACCGCGTCGTTGGTCGAGAAGCCGGTGTAGGGCGGCGGCTCGCCGAAGCGCTTGGCATATTCGGCCATGAACGGCTGGGTCTTGGGCGTGAGCTGCGCCCCGGCGGCGGCGGCGGATTGGGTGACGACGCCGGCAGCGGCCCCGTTGGTGTCCTTCCAGAACGTGCCCGACGTCGCCTGCGACGATTGCCCGATCATCGGGATCGGCACTTGCTGCTGCGCCCATTGCACGGTCGGCTGCACGCCGACGTGGCTGATGCCGGTGACGATGACGTCGGGCTTGAGGCCCTCGATCTTGTTGTAGATCGGGGTGAAATCGTTCGTGTCCGGCGAGAAGCGGATATGGTCGAGCACCTTGATGCCGATTTTCGGCAGGCATTCCAGGTACTCGGCGTCGAGCGGGGTCGTCCAGGCGGCGTCCTCGCTGAACACGACGGCGGTCTTGATGCTGTATTTCGGCTGCAACAGCTGCTGCGTCGAGTCGCAAGCGGCTTCGGCGATGAATTTCGAGGTCATCCACTCGTGGAAGGTGTATTTGTTGCGGGCGTAATCGTCGTGGACGTGCTTGCTGATCTCGTTGCTGGCGGCGCCCGTGGTGATGTAGGGCGTCTTCATGCGCGTCGCCCAGGGCTGCAGGGCCAGCGCCACCTCGCTGATGTAGCTGCCGATCACCGCGACCGCCTTGTCCTGGCTGACGGCGCGCTGGAAGGCGCGGACGGCGTCGGTGGCTGACGAGTGGTCGTCGTAGATGACCAGCTCGATCTTACGCCCGTTCACCCCGCCCGCGGCGTTGATGGCGTCCGCGGCCATCTGCGCGCCTTTGCTGATGCCCGCGCCGGCGATGGCGGATTCCTCGGCGATGATCCCGATCTTGATCGGCTCGTTGCTTTGCGCCCAGGCCGGGACGGCGACCGTCGAGGCAAGCAAGGCCGCCAGGAATGTCTTGCGCTTGATCGCAGCTGGTTTGGTGATCGTCGGCATCGCGTCCTCCATTGCGTTGGTCCACCTTCGTGATGGTTCATCGTTGCTGCCCTATGGCGACACGAACTGGCCGGCCACACAAGGGCGATCTCGTTTAAGGTCTGCTCACGAATAGTTGAGCATGAAGACCAGGTCCGTCACGCGGCGCGAAGCTCGCCGCCGCGCATCACCAGGCCGTCGTCATGCCAGCCTGCGACCTCCTTGCGATGGGCGATGGACAGGATGGTCGTGTCCGGCATCCGTTCGCGCAGCATGGCGTAGAGCTCGGCTTCGGCCTCGGGGTCTAGGCTCGCGGTCGCTTCATCGAGGAACAGCCATTTCGGACGTTGCAGCAAAGCGCGCGCGATCGCCAGCCGTTGCTGCTCGCCGCCGGAGAGGCGCTGCGCCCAGGGCTGCTCGGCGTCGAGTTCCCCGGCAAGGGCGCCGAGCCCGGCGTCGGCCAGGGCTTGCTGCACCGCGTTCGCATCGACGGTCGCGGGGTCGGCCGGGTAGGCGATGGCCTGCCGCAGCGTGCCGAGCGGGATGTAGGGCCGTTGCGGCAGGAACAGCATCGTGCCCGGCGGGCGTTCCACCGAGCCTTCGCCGAAGGGCCAGATGCCGGCGATCGCCCGGAACAGCGTCGACTTGCCGGAACCCGAACGGCCCGAAATGACGGTCGATCGCCCGGCAGGCACTTTGAGGCCGGTATGCTGGATCAGCGCCCGGCCGTCAGGGAGGCTTAGCGTCACGTCCTGCAGGGTGATGCCGTCCGGGTCGCCCTCATGGACGCGCACGCCTCCGCCTGCAAGCGCGTGGGCGGTGCTGACGGCGTGCTCGAAGCTGGTCAGGCGCTCAACGGTGGCGCGCCAGACGGCGAGTTGCGAGTAGGCGGTGACGAACCAGGAGAGCGCGTCCTGCACCCGGGCGAACGCGCCGGCGATGCGGGTGAGGCCGCCCAGCATGATCTCGCCGGCGAAATAGCGGGGCGAGGCGACGATGAACGGGAAGATGCCGGCGACCTGCTCGTAGCCGGCGATGAGGGCGTTGAGCAGCTTGGTCCGGTTCATGTACTGGTGCCAGTTGCCGACGATGCCGGCGAAGCGGTCGAGCAAGCCGAGCCGCTCGGAGCGTTCGCCGGCGTAGAGCGCGATGCCCTCGGCGTTCTCGCGCACGCGGACCAGGGAGAAGCGGAAGTTGGCTTCGAGCTTCTGCTTCTGGAACTCGATCCGGGCCAGAGGCCGCCCGACGTAGTGGGTCAGCGCCGTGCCGAGAATGGCGTAGAGGATGGCGACCCATAGCAGGTAGCCGGGAATGTGGAGGCCGAAGAGCGTGATGGCGCCCGAGAGGCTCCAAAGGATGCCGGCGAAGCTGAACAGGCTGACAACCGTGCGGAGCAGGCTAATGCCGAGGTCGAGCGTGTCCATCGTGAAGGCGCGCAGGTCTTCGGAGATGCGCTGGTCGGGGTTGTCGGTGGCGGGGGTTGCGCCGGGGTCCGCACCCTGGTTGGCGTCGCCGCCGTTGTTCGAGACCTGGTTGAGGCCGATCGTGTAGTAGGCCCGGCCGGAGAGCCACTTGCCGAGGTACTGGGTGGTCATCCACCGCCGCCACCGGATCTGCAGCCATTGGGTGAGCCAGGTGCGGTAGATGGCGATCGGGATGTAAACCAGGACGATCGGCACGAAGCCGGGCATGAAGCCGGATTCTGCGGAGGGCGCACGCCAGAACAGCAGCAGGTTGATGAACGCGTCCCAGTTCTTGTTCTGCAAGCTGTCGAAGAACGCGCCGTTCCAGTAGTTCAGCACGACCGTCATGCCGACCAGCGCGAAGTTCATGATGATGATGGAGGCCAGCATGAGGCGCGCGGTCCAGCGCTCCTCCGAGCGGTAGTACGGCGAGGCGAGGCGCCAGGCGTCGCGCAGCACATCGCGCAGCGAGCCTTTCATCGGGCGTCACCCTGGCGGCAGAGGTGGGCTAGGCGGTGCGCTGGCTGGCTTGAGACGGGCTTGCCAGGGGCGCGCGCGGTAGCGAAGGCGACGAGGCCTGCTTTGATTGGAATGGGGTTCATAGGTGGACGCTGGCGCAGAGCGGGCGTGGGGGCAAGTCAATCGTTGTGCGATGCGTCGTGGACTCAGAGCGGGCGCGCCCCCACGTTCTGGAGTGACGAGTTGGAGGACCGACGATGATTGAACTCTGGACGTGGCCGACGCCGAATGGGCACAAGGTGCATATCGCGCTTGAAGAGCTGGAATTGCCGTATAAGGTCGTGCCGGTCAACATCGCGAAGGGCGACCAGTTCAAGGCAGAGTTCCTCGCGATCACGCCGAACCACCGGATACCGGCCATCGTCGACCCGGAAGGGCCTGGCGGCCAGACGCTGACGCTATTCGAATCCGGGGCGATCCTGATCTACTTGGCCGAGAAGGCGGGAAAGTTGATCCCAGCCAGCCCGCTGCAACGGCTGGTTTGCCTGCAATGGCTGATGTTCCAGATGGGCGGCGTCGGGCCGATGTTCGGCCAGTACAACCATTTCAAGAGTTACGCGCCCGAGCCGATCCCTTACGCGATCGACCGCTACGCCAACGAGGTTCGCAGGCTGCATCGCGTGCTGGAAAAGCGGCTGAGCCAGACAGCGTTCCTGGCCGGCGCGGATTATTCCATCGCGGATATCGCGACGTTCCCGTGGGTGCGGAACCCGGACCGGCGGGGAATCAACCTTGAAGACTTCCCAGCCGTCCGGCGTTGGCATGATTCGATCGCGAGCCGGGCGGCGGTGAAGCGCGGCGTCGAGGTTCTTGCGGAGTTCCAGCGGACCGGGCCGATTACCGAGGCTGAGCGCGACGTGATGTTCGGGGCTGGGCAGTTCGCCTCGCGCTAGCCATGCCGCCTGCTCGCTTAAAAGAGGGCAGGCCCGTTACTTGATCTTGGCTTCCTTAAACGGCACATGCTTGCGCGCGACCGGATCGTATTTCTTGAGTTCCAGCTTGGTCGTCGTCGTGCGGGCGTTCTTTTTCGTCACGTAGAAATAGCCGGTGTCGGCCGTCGAGACGAGCCTGATCTGCACGGTGTTGTTCTTGGCCATTGCCTGGTTCCTTGGGAAGGGGCCGCGTTAAGGGGGCGGCTGTTGAGGCGGGAAAATGCTGATGCCCGGCGTTTCGGTCAAGTGCTGGCCGTTGCACGGCGGAGGAAACCGGCTGATTGGCATCCGGCCTGCTTGTGCAAGGAAAGTCCCGGGCGCTTGACCATGCCGGGGATTACGCAGATGGATGGGTGATGCGCGCACCTGATGCCTGGACCGCTTTTCTTCTCATGCTGTTCCTCGTTGTCGGGCTTTGCGGCCTTTTCGCCAGTTTCGCGACCAGCCTGCCTTGGGAGCGCGGCATGGCTCGAAGCCTTCTGCTCGATTCCGTCGTTGCCGCCGCCAATGCGCCGGACGCGGCCGAACGGATCGCGGCCTTGCGTCCTCAACTCGGCGACCTCGCGTCCGGCGTGCTCGACGCGCCTCTGCCTTTGCCGGAACGCTTGGCGAGCGCGCGGAGAACGATTGCCGACGAGCAGCGCCGGGAAAGCGCAAGCATCAACTTCCGCGTGCGATTGATGCTCGGCGTCGTGACCCTTATCGCGGCCGGCATGGGGGTTGGCATCATGGCGATTGCCAGAAAGACGGCGTTTCAAGCGGGCGTGGAGTATGAGGTGCCGGATACCGCTCTGCTGCCTGAGAACAATTAGACTGCAATCGCCCTGACTGGAAACGTCAGGGCGTCAATTGCCAGTCCAGATCAGTGCTAGACCCTTACCGCCCTGCTATAGTCAGGGCGATAAGGGTCTAGCCGCTCATGCGGGTTCGGCACGGAAAGCGTCTGCAACCCGTTTGACTTGGCCAGTGCCATCGACCAGGAGCACGTCGAACCGTACGCCATTGGCGCCCCAACCCGGATTCTGCGCGAGGGCGGACTCGGCGGCGGCGACAAGGCGAACTTGCTGCCGCGGACGCAGCGCAGCGGCCGCTTCGGCGAGGGTGGGGCGGGCTTTTACTTCGATGATGGCGACCAGCCCGTCCCGCTCTGCCACGAGATCGATCTCTCCGGCCGGCGTCCGCAACCGGCGCGCGCGCACGTCCCATCCGTCCCGGCGCAAAGCGTCTTCCGCCTTGGCTTCGGCCATGAGGCCGCGCAGTTGGGCGCCGCGGCCGCGTATCTGCCGGAATGCCATTGTCCGCGAGCCGCTCATACCGCTCTCCAACCCTGAAAGCGCAGAATAGCGTCGATTCACTAACCAAAGCACAACGCTTCGTTGAAGTTGGCGATTAAAGCCTGAATGGACCCGTCGTTTCGCTGCCGTCATCGCCGTCCCCGGCAAACTCCAGCACCAGGGTGAAGCCGACGCCGAGCAGGACCGGCCCCAGGAAGATGCCGAGCAAGCCGAATGCGAGCGCCCCGCCAAGCACTCCGAGGATCGTGAGCAGGAACGGCAACTGGGCGCCGCGGGCGATGAAATAGGGACGGATGACGTTGTCGGAGCCGCTGATGATGAGCAGCCCATAGGTTGCAAGGAAGATGCCCCATCCGGTATGGCCGGAGCCGATGAGCCAGATGCTGGCCGGAATCCAAACAACCGGCGCGCCGATCGGCAGGACCGAGAGCAGCCCTGCGATCAACCCAAGAAGCAACGGGCGCGGCACGCCGGCAACATAAAGCCCGATCGTTGTCAGGACGCCTTGGACGACCGCCGTGCCGAGAATGCCGTAGACGGTTCCTCGAACCGTGGCTCCCGTGACTGCGACCAGCCGAGAAGCGCGGTCGCCGGCGATCCTGCGTGCGATCCGGTCGAGGTAGACGTTGAGCGTGTCGCCGCCGGCCCAGAAAAAGAACGCCACCAGCAAGGCGATCAGGAATTGGGCGAGCCCGCCGGCGATGCCGAGCAGGATTTTCAGGCCGCTCTCGGCCACCATGCCGAAATAGGGGCTGAAAAAGGCGACCATCGCGCTGAGGTCGGCGGCCCATTGGTTCCAGTACCCGCTCAGCGTCGGTCCGACCACGGGGAGGCGGACCAGCCACCCTGGCGCCCCTGGCAGACCCGTGTCCAAGGCCGTCTGCACCGCCTGGCGCAACGCGTCGGCGTCGTCGGCCCCGGCCGGGGCAGCGACCGCGATCGGCAGCACGATCAGCACCGCCGTCAGCACGACCATGACAGCTGCCGCTCCCCGGCTCCCGACGTGCAGGCTCGCCCGGACCCAGGTGAATACCGGCCAGGTGGCGAAAACCAGGATCGCGCCCCAAAGGATCGCCGACAGGAACGGCAGAAGCACGGCGACGCAGCCGATGGCAAGCCCTACGAGCAACGCGGCTGCCATCACGCGTTCGGGCAACCGGTCGGCTCTTTCCCTCATAGGCGCAGGGCCGTAACATCCGCTCCGCACCGACGCAACTCGCCGGCGACATGCGAGCAACGTTCGTCCGCAGCCATGGCAAAGGCGGCTGCCGCGTTTTAAGCTGAAGCGCTCCGGTCAAGGTCTGACACAATGCCCTGCTTCTGCGCCAATCTTTCCATGATGTTCAATGAGACGCCGTTCCTCGACCGGTTCGCGGCCGCCGGCGCCGCGGGCTTTGCCGGGGTGGAGTTCCTGTTCCCCTTCGACTATCCCGCAGCCGAGCTTCGCAAACGGTTGGACGACGCCGGGTTGCAGCAGGTCCTTTTCAACGCGGCGCCCGGCGACTGGTCCGCGGGCGAGCGCGGCATTGCCAGCCTGCCCAGGCGCCAGCAGGAGTTCCGCGACGGCGTCAACCGCGCGCTGGACTATGCCGGCGCACTCGGAAACAAGCTCATCCACGTCATGGCCGGCATTCCGCCAGCCGGGTTGTGCGCCGGCACCGCGGCGGCGGTTTACGCGGCAAACCTGGCGTGGGCGACGGAGCAAGCGGCTCCGAGAGGGATCAAGCTGATCATTGAGCCGATCAACCATCGCGACATGCCAGGATTCTTCCTCAACACAACCGGCCAGGCCGCCGCGGTGATCGAGGCCTTCGGGCCTGACCGGCTTGGGTTGCAGTTCGACGTGTATCATTGCCAAATCACCGAAGGCGACGTGACGACCCGGATGGCGGCGCTGATGCCGTTGATCGCGCATTTGCAGATCGCCGACGTGCCCGGGCGTCATGAGCCCGGCACTGGCGAGATCGGGTGGCCGTTCGTGTTCAGCGAAATCGACCGGCTCGGCTATGGGGGATGGGTCGGGTGCGAGTACCGCCCGGCCGGGAACACCGTGGATGGGCTGGTTTGGCAGCGCGTTTACGGCGTTTAACGTTTATTTTCGATCAAGAGCGCTAAAGAATGAGGCAAGTTTAGCCATTCTTGATGATGTAATCACAGACGGGAGAATGCTTTTTTAGTATACCGATTTGCGGGGGATCGCGACGAATGGACCAGGATATGCGTTTTTCGGAAATTGGCCAACAATTGCGAGCCTACCGCATGGAGTCGGGATTGCGGGCAGAAGAGATCGCCGCCCGGTTGGGCGTGTCGAGGGCCGCTCTTTACCGGTACGAGAAAGGCGAAGTCATCAAGCTCGACACGGTCAAACGGCTGGGCGAGCTGCTCAAAGTTTCTCCGTTGTCTCTGTTGGGCATCGGCGTCGAATATTATAGCCGGTCGGCCGGCTATTTCGAGCGGGTCCGGCAAATCGAAGAAAGCGCCGACCAGATCCTACAGGTCTTTGGTCCCGGTTGCTACCTGACGACATCCGAGGGGTTTGACGCGGCCTTGGCGGAGTCGCTGACGGAGACGCTGGTGAGGGCGGGGCCGGATACCGCGTCCGCCCGGGTCACGGTGGAGCAGGTGCTGGCGTTGCTGGCCGCACGCAAGCGGGCTTACCAGCAGCGCCGTCCAAATATCATATGCCTGCTGTCATCGAATTCAGTCCGCTTGTTCCTTGAGCAAGGCTTGCTCTCGGGGCTGCCGCTGCCGGCTGCGTTGCGTGAGCGGAACCGTGCCGTGGCGGCGGCGGAGATGGAGCGGATCGCCGGGCAGATGGAGACCGAGCCGATGGGGTTGCAGTTTGGCCTTCTGACCGAGGCCGAGCCGTCGAGCGGGTTCCTGATCCTGCGCAGCCGCGACCGTGCGACCCTGGCCGTCAACCCGTTCCGCGCAGACAGCGTGCCCGGCGCGCAAACCGGCGTGGCGATGATCACCGGCGCCGACGAAGCGGTCGCTTCCCATCAGCGCGTGGCCGAAGCGTTGTGGCGAGACGCCCTGCGCGGCCCGGCAGCCGCTTCCGCCATGCGGGACATGATCGCCGCCGTTCCGACCTAAGCAGGTGTTTTGCCGGGCAGCTTTGCCGGCGTGCTGCCGCACTCGTTGCCGACGCCTCTCAGCCTCACCCGGCTTGCTCTAGCCGGACGCCGGGGCTCGCTCTATGCTTCGCTCATGACGAATGACCCGTTTGCCAACCGGCCGGATGTCGTGATCGAGCAGCGGGAGACAGTGTGGTCGGGCCGCTTCGCCGTCGAGCAAATCCGGTTCCGCCACCGCCGCTTCGATGGCTCAATGTCTGATATCCGGACGTGGGAGCTGTTTCGCCGCGGGCGCGCGGCGGCCCTGCTGCCGTATGACCCGTGGACGGATCAAGTGGTGCTGATCGAGCAGTTCCGACTGCCGGCCTTGGCCGCCGGGGTCGAGCCGGTCATGGCCGAAATCCCGGCCGGGCTTTGCGACGAGGGCGAAGACACGGAGGCTGCCGTGCGCCGCGAGGTGCGCGAGGAGATGAGGCTGGCGCCGGATCTGCTGCATCCCCTGGCGGACGTGGTGCTCACCCCGGGCGGCTGCGACGAGCGTTGCACGATGTTTGCCGGGCGCGTCCACGCGCCGGCCGCCGATGGGCAGGGCGTTGCCGGGCCGGGCGGCCTTGCCAGTGAGCAAGAGGACATTCGCGTGCGCGTGCTGGGGGCATCGGAGGCGATCGAGCGCGCGGCGGACGGGGCCTATGCCAATTCGGTCACGACCATCGCGCTGCTCTGGCTTGGGCTTCGGCGGGATGCGCTGCGCCAGGCGTGGCTCGCGTGACGGAGCGGCTCTACCTTCAGGACGCAACGATGCTCAGCGCCCCGGCGACCGTCCTGGAAAGCGGGCCTGGCGGCGTCGTGCTTGACCGCACGCCGTTCTACCCGCGCAGCGGCGGGCAGCCGGGCGATGCCGGGCATCTCGTTTGGCCGAATGGCAGGCTTGCCGTGGCGGAGGCGACAAAAGGCGAGGGCGAGCGCATCCTCCATGTTTCGGCGGATGGGGAGCCGACGCCCGACGTCGGATCGGTGCTGGAGGCGCAGATCGATTGGCCGCGCCGTTTCGCCCATATGCGGATGCACACGGCGTTGCACCTTTTATGCAGCCTGCTTCCAGGGGCGGCGGTGACGGGCGGGCAGATCGGCGCCGAGCGTTCGCGGCTGGATTTCGACCTTCCGGACGCGCCGGACAAGGAGGCGCTGGAGAACGGGTTCGCCGCTCTCGTGGCAGCGGACCATCCGGTCTCTGCCGAGTGGGTCGATGCGGACGTGCTCGACAGCAATCCTGGCCTGGTACGGACATTGAGCGTGCAGCCGCCGCGCGGGACCGGGCGGCTGCGGCTGGTGCGGATCGGCGCCGCCGGCGATCCCGTTGACCTGCAACCGTGCGGCGGGACCCATGTTGCGAGCACGGGGCAGGTCGGGCGGATGCAGGTGCTCAAGATCGAGAAGAAGGGCCGGCAGAACCGGCGGATCGCGATCGGCTTGGAGGGATAATGGACCCTTTGGTTTCCACCGAATGGCTGGCGGAAAGGCTCGGCGCGCCGGACCTCGTGACATTCGACGCAACGTATTACCTGCCGACCGAGAACAAGGATGCCCGCGCGCTGTTCGCCGAGGCGCATATCCCTGGCGCGCGGTACTTCGACATCGGCGAGATCGCCGACCCTGACACCGACCTGCCGCACATGGTTCCCACGCCAGGGCGGTTCGAGACACTAATGGCATCGCTGGGCGTTTCCAACGGCAGCCAGGTTGTGTTCTACGATCAGAAAGGCCTGCAAAGCGCCGCCCGCGGCTGGTGGATGATGGGCCTGTTCGGCCACGATCAGGTAGCGGTCCTGGATGGCGGCCTGCCGAAGTGGCTGCGAGAGGGCCGTGCGCGCGAGGCCGGAGGTCCGCAAGCGCCCACGCCGGGGCGTTTCCAGGCGAATTTCCGCGCCGCCCGCCTGCGCGGGATCGGCGACATGCTGACGCCGGACCCCGAAAGGGTGGTGCTGGACGCCCGCCCCGCCGGGCGGTTCGACGGCACGGCGCCCGAGCCGCGCCCAGGATTGCCGAGCGGCCACATGCCCGGCAGCCGCAACATCCCTAGCGCCAGCCTGCTCGGCCCGGACGGCGCCATGCTTCCCCCCGAGCAACTGCGCGCCATCTTCACCGCCGCCGGAGCGGATGGCAGCAAGCCGGTGGTCACCAGCTGCGGCACCGGCGTGACGGCGACGATCCTCACCCTCGGCCTGCTGCGCGCCGGGCTGCCGCAAGGCGCCGTCTATGACGGGTCCTGGACCGAATGGGCGAGCCGCCCCGACACCATAAAGGAGACCACGTGATGCCCGACGACCAGTCCTCGCGCCGGGAACAGGGCCTGATGACCCGGCTGTCCCATGCCGGGCGCGCGGGCACGAAGGTCCACGCGTTCGTCAACCCGCCGGTGCACCGCGGCTCGACCATGCTGCACACCGACGTGGCCGACCGCATCGCCGGCAGCAAGACGCGCCTGGAGCAAGCGCAGACGTACGGCACCCATGGCAACGCCACGCATCACGCCCTGGAGGATGTCATTGCCGAAATCGAGGGCGGCACGCGCTGCCAGATCGTCTCCTCCGGGCTGGCCGCGGTGACGACGCCGCTGCTCTGCTACCTCAAGGCCGGGGAGCACTGCCTGATGCCCGACAGCGTGTATGGCCCGGCGCGCGCCTTCTGCAACGGCATGCTCTCCCGCCTCGGCATCGAGACCACCTATTACGACCCGGTCATCGACGCGGCCGGCATCGAGGCGATGTTCCGGCCCAACACCGCCGTCCTTTATCTTGAAAGCCCCGGCAGCCATACGTTCGAGGTCCAGGACGTGCCCGCTTTGGCCGCGGTTGCCCATGCCAAGGGCGCGAAGGTGCTGATGGACAACACCTGGGGCATCCATTTCTTCCAGCCGTTCCGCCACGGCGTCGACGTCTCGATCCAGGCGCTGACGAAGTACGTAGTGGGGCACTCCGACGTTCTGCTCGGCAGCATCACCGTTGCCGACCCGGCGGAGTGGAGGAGGGTCCGCATCGGGGCGCTCGAACTTGGACAATATGCCAGCCCCGACGATTGCTGGCTGGCGCTGCGCGGCGCGCGGACGATGGGCGTGCGGCTGGAGCGGCAGATGGCGTCCGGGATCGAGGTGGCCGAGTGGTTCCGCAGCCGGCCCGAGGTGCGCCAAGTGATGCACCCGGCCCTGCCCGGGGCACCGGGCCACGAGTTGTGGAAGCGGGATTTCACCGGCGCGTGCAGTTTGTTCGGCGTGGAGTTTCAGCCCTCCGTGTCGCAGGAAGCGATGCACCGCATGATCGACCAGCTTAAGCTGTTCGGCATCGGCGCGAGCTGGGGCGGCTACGAGAGCCTGGCGCTGCCGACCACCGGCTTCCTTGCCCGCTCGGCGGGGACGGGCGTATTCGAAGGCCCGGTGACGCGGTTCCATATCGGTCTTGAAGACCCGGCCGACCTGATCGCCGACCTCGAACGGGGCATGGCCGCGCTCCACGGCTAGACCCTTACCCCTCTGACTTTTCCAGTCAGGGCGATTGCAGTCTAGCTGCTACACCGGGATCGCTGCCTGCTCGGCAATTGCCGCGGACGCGAGCGCGAGACGGCCGAGCGGGCAGCCTGCTCCCGACTTGGACAGCGTCAGGTAGAACTCATTGCCGACGCTGTCGTGGAACGAGCGCTCCCGCAGCGCCGTCTCGCCGATCTCGTTGAGGTCGCGCATGATCAGGCGGAAGCTGGAGGGGACGAAACGCCAGACATGCACGTCGACGTATGCCTGATGCTGCCGCACAGCCTCGAATGATCCCATCGCGTCCGACAGGCCGGCGAAGAAGCTGAGCGCGCCGTTGCCTCCAATCGGCCAGCCGATCTGCCCGTTCCGGACCGCGTTGTAGGCGCGGTCGTCGAACACCGCGCCGGGGCTCGGGATAGTCCGCCGCTCCAAGTGCGCCTGGAGCACGCTCCCGGTCGTGCTGAGCGGCTGCAGCACGTCGAAGCAATGCCGCTTGTCGGGGACGGCCAGCAGCAGGACGCCATCCTCTTTCAACAGCGCGTCGCAGGACTTCAGGAATGCCAGCATGTCAGGCACGTGCTCGATCACGTGCGAGGCGACGATGTAGTCGTAATGGGATCGACGCCCGATGGCCTCGGCCAGGCTCCTGCTGCCGTCGAGCACGTGATCGACATCCTCGATCGCGTCGACGCCCACGTTCGGGTTGCCGGCGTATTTCGCCCGCAGCCCGGCGGCATCGAGGTAATCGACGATCTCGACGTTGAACCCCTGCGACTTGGGCAGCAGCGGATTGTAGCTCGGCCCGATCTCGATGCCGGTCCCCTCGGCATCGATCAGCGAGCGCAGGAAAGCAGGTCTGTCCAAGGAGCGCTCTCCGCTGGTTCCGTGCCGCCCCGTTTCCAAGCCCTTCATAGCCGGTCTGTGGGCTGGCACTCGATGTCCTGACCATTCCGGTCAGAACCCTTCCAGCCTACCTGCCCCGGCGCCTGCACTCAATGATCGTCGGGGGGATCGTCGCGGGGCAGCCTTGCCGTGGCCAGCAACGCCCCGTATGACCGGCGGGCGGAGCCATTCGGGAGAGGACGCCCAACCATTCACGAACCCGTCATACTGACACGAGAGGAGCTATCGCCCGACGCGTGGCCGCCGATCGTGCAGAAAGCCACCGAGCGCCCGCCGCCAACGGCGGAGCGGCAGATGGCCGGCGCCGTCCGTGCGGTGCTCGGCGCGGACCACCCCGCAGGGGCTATGGCGGAGGTCGCAACCGGGCTATGGTCCCGTGCGCTGCGGTTCGACGCATCGGAGCCGGCGTGGCCCGACCGTGACCGGGTCGTCGTTTCCGCCGGCCATGCCTCGGCGCTGCTCTACGCCATGCTGCACCTGACCGGCTATCCGGGCATCGGGGCGGACGTGCTGCAACAGGTGGGCCAGCTCGACTGCGCGCTTGGCCCGCAAGCGGAGCTTGGCGCGCATCCCGGCATCGAGGCCACGGTTGGCGCGCCTGGGCAGGGGCTGGCGATGGCGGTCGGCATGGCGCTCGCCGAACGCATGATGACGGCCCGCTTCGGGCGCAGCCTGGTCGACCATCGCACCTGGGTGCTGGCCTGCCATGCCGATCTGACGCAGGGGGTGAGCCACGAGGCCGCGTGCCTGGCCGGGCAGTTGCGGCTGGAGCGGCTGGTGGTTTTGCTGGATGACGGGTCTGGCTGCGAGGACGATGACGCCCTGAAGCGCTTCGCCGCGGCCGGTTGGGCGACCAAGCGGGTGAACGGCCACGACCTTGCCGCCGTTGCCGCCGCGCTCTCGGCGGCCGTCCGCTCCAAGAAGCCGGTCCTGCTCGCGTTCCGGACCGAGGCGTCCGGGTCTCATCATCCGTCCGAGCGGCCCGATGGGGCCGATGCGCTGTGGCGCAAGGCCGGCATGAGGGGCCTGAGCGTGCGCCGGGCGTGGCGCCGTCGTCTGGCCAATCATCCGTTGCGGGCCGCGTTCGAGCGCATGATGGCCGGGCGCCTCCCGGAGGCGTGGGGCGAAGCGACGAGCGCGTTGAAAGCCGAACTGCTGCAAGGCTTGCCGTTCCCCTCCGCGTTGCAGGGCTGCGAGCGGGTCGTGGCCGTTCTTGCCGGCTCGATTCCCGAGCTGGTCGGCAATTCGTCCGTCTGCCTGGCTCCGTCGGGAGCCGCGATTGGGCCGGGCAACTATGGCGGGCGATTCGTTCATTATGCCGCTCGTGAGCACGCGATGGCGGCGTGCATGAACGGGATGGCGCTTCATGGCGGCCCGCTCCCGTTCGGCAGCGCCCGGCTGGCGGCCACCGACGCGATGCGTCCCGCCTTGCGGATGGCTGCCTTGATGCGCCGACGGGTCGTTCACATCCTTACCCACGACAGCATCGGCGCCGGGGAGCACGGCGCGGCGCACCAGCCGGTGGAGCATCTCGCCTCGTTGCGGGCCATGCCCGGCCTCATGCTGTTCCGCCCCGCGGACGCCATTGAGACGGTGGAAAGCCTGGAAGTCGCCGTGCGCCGTGCGGAAGGCCCGAACCTGCTGGTCCTGCCGGAGCAGGATGTCGCGCCCGTCCGCACAACTGCGGGCCGGAACCGCTGTGCCCGGGGGGGCTATGTCGTGACCGAGGCAGACGGCCCTAGGCGCGTGACGTTGATCGCCTCCGGCTCGGAGGTTGCCGTGGCCATCGAGGCCCGCCGGCTGCTGCAAGAGGCCGGGCTCGGGGCCGCGGTGGTCTCGCTCGTCTGCTGGGAGCTTTTCGCCATGCAGGACGAGGCATACCGGGCGGACACCCTGGGCGCCGGCCTGCGCGTCGGCGTCGAGGCGGCGTGCGGCTTCGGCTGGGAGCGCTGGCTGGGCGCGGACGGCATCTTCATCGGCATGAGCGGCTTCGGCGCCAGCGCGCCCGGGGACGCGTTGTTTCGGCATTTCGGCATCACGCCGGACGCCATCGTATCGGCCGTGCGCCGGCGGCTGGACCCTATTCGATCAACGGAGGAATGAGATTATGGCGGTCACTGTTGCCATCAACGGGTTTGGGCGGATCGGGCGGCTGGTGCTGCGCGCGCTGGTCGAGAGCGGGCGGACGGACATCGAGCCTGTGGCCATCAACGACCTCGGCAGCGTCGAGGCCAACGCGCACCTGTTCCGCTACGACAGCGTGCACGGCCGCTTTCCCGGCGAGGTCGCGGTCGATGGCGACAAGATCACCATCAGCCACGGCGGGCGGACTTGGGGGCCGATCAAGGTGACGGCCGAGCGGGAGCCGTCGAAGGTCCCGTATCAAGGCGTCGACGTGGCGATGGAATGCACCGGGCGGTTTACCAGCAAGCAGGCGGCGATGCCGTTGATCGAGGGGGCGGGGGCGCGCAAGGTGCTGATCAGCGCGCCGGCGGACGGCGTGGATGCGACCGTTGTTTACGGCGTGAACCATGAGGTCGTCACCAAAGACATGACGGTGATCTCGAACGCGTCCTGCACCACGAATTGCCTGGTGCCGATGGTGAAGGTCTTGCACGACACGTTCGGCGTCCTGCGCGGCTACATGGTGACGATCCATTCCTACACCGGCGACCAGAACACGGTGGACACGCTGCACAAGGATTTGCACCGCGCCAGGGCCGCGGCCGTCAGCAGCATTCCCACCAGCACCGGCGCCGCGAGGGCCGTGGGCCTCGTGATGCCGGAGCTGAAAGGCAAGCTCGACGGCACGGCGATCCGCGTGCCGACGCCCAACGTCTCGTTGGTGAGCCTCGACGTGAACCTGCGCGAGCAGGCGAGCGTGGAGCAAATCAACCAGGCGATGCTCAAGGCCTCGCAGGGGCCGATGAAAGGCATCCTCGCGTATAGTACGGAGAAGCTGGTCAGCATCGATTTCAACCACGTCGCCGCCTCCTGTTCGTTCGACGCGACGCAGACGGCGGTGGTGGACGGCGCGCTTGCCCGGGTAATGGGCTGGTATGACAACGAGTGGGGCTTCTCCAACCGCATGGCCGACACGGCGGCGCTGTTCGGGGGCATGTAGGCCGATGGCGGTGCGGACGCTCGATGGCCTCGCCGTCGCGGGCAAGCGGGTGCTGGTGCGGGCTGACCTCAACGTGCCGGTGCGGGACGGGCGGATCACGGATATGACCCGGATCGAGCGTCTGCTGCCCACCATCCGTGAGCTTGCGGACCATGGGGCGCGGGTGGTGGTTTGCAGCCACTTTGACCGCCCGAAAGGCAAGCGGGTGGCGTCCATGAGCCTGCGCCCGATGGCCGAGGCGCTTGGCGAGGCGCTCGGGCGTCCGGTGGCGTTCGCCGAGGATTGCGTGGGCGGGCCGGCGGCGGCTGCGACCGGGGCGCTTTGGGACGGCGGCGTGGCCGTGCTGGAGAACACCCGGTTCCATTCCGGGGAAGAGGCCAACGACCCGGAATTTGCCAGGGCCTTGGCCGCGAACGCGGACCTTTACGTGAATGACGCGTTCTCGGCGGCGCACCGTGCCCACGCCAGCACGGAGGGCGTCGCCCACGTGCTGCCCGCCTATGCCGGGCGGCTGATGCAGCAGGAACTGGAGGCGCTGGATGCGGCGCTCGGGAACCCGGTGCGCCCGGTGGCCGCGATCGTGGGCGGGAGCAAGGTTTCGAGCAAGCTGGAGCTGCTGGGGAATCTATCGGGCAAGGTCGATGCGCTGGTGATCGGGGGCGCCATGGCCAACACATTCCTTGCGGCGCAAGGCATCGACGTTGGCCGCAGCCTGCAGGAGGCGGACATGCACGGAACCGCGCGCGACATCATGAAGGAGGCCGAAGCCGCCGGCTGCACCGTTATCCTGCCGAGCGACGCCGTCGTTGCGCGGGAGTTCAAGGCGCACGCGGCGACCGAGACGGTCGGGGCGGCCGCGATCCCTGCGGACACGATGATGCTGGATGTCGGGCCGGAAACGGTGGCGGGCCTCAAGGCCCGGCTCTCGGACTGGCGCACGCTGGTCTGGAACGGGCCGTTGGGCGCGTTCGAGACGCCGCCGTTCGACGCTGCGACGGCGTCGCTGGCCGTTTCCGTTGCAGCGGCGACCGCGGAAGGCAGGCTTCGCAGCGTGGCGGGGGGAGGAGACACGGTGTCCGCCTTGCGTCAGGCCGGGGTGGTCGATGGGCTGAGTTACGTCAGCAGCGCGGGCGGCGCATTCCTTGAGTGGCTGGAAGGCAAGACCTTGCCCGGCGTTGCGGTTCTGGAGGACTGACCATGCGGAAGAACGACGCGGCGTTGCTTGCGACCGGGCTTGTGTTGGCGGCGGCCATCGCGGGCTCCCGATACCGGCCGACGCCGGACCAGCCCGGGAACGCCGCTTGGTACAAGGGGCTGGACAAGCCGTCTTACCGGCCTTCCGGCCCGACCATCGGGGTGGCTTGGACCATCCTGGATGGGCTGCTGGCTTATGCCGGCACGCGGATGCTGACCGCTCCGCCCAGCCCGGCGCGGACCACGGCGCTTGCGGGATGGGGCGTGGCGGTGGCGGGCATTCCCGTCTACCAGGTTCTGATGTTCGGGCGGCACCGGCTTGGCACGGCGCTGGGGGCAGTGGCCGGCATGTTGGCCGGGACCCTGACGGCCGTGGGCGCCGCTGCCACGTTCGACCGGCGCGCGGCCGGGGCGATGACGCCGTTGGTCGCTTGGCTGGGCTTTGCCGGCCTGCTGCAGGAAGAGTTGTGGCGGCGGAACGATTAACCTGGATTTTGGCGTTGCGTTAGCGTATCGTTAACCAATGCACACTACAGTCATCCGTATGCTCTCCACATCGTCGCTTCAGGCTTTCTCAAGCGCGTCCACGACGGCGCCGATCATGCAAAAGGATGCGGCCGGTCCCGTTCGGCTCGCGCGCAGGCAGCAGGAACGGGCGCCGGAGCAGGGCGGGGGATTGACGCCGTCCGTGCCCGACGTGCGGCCCGGGATCGCGCCGCCACGGGGTTCGCTGCTGAACTTATCGGTGTAGCCGCTGTCCGTTTGACTTTGCTGCAGCGCAACACTATATGTTCGTTGCGCGTTTGACGTGACCTCGTGCGCTGTCTTCGACCGGTACGTCCACTTCATCTCTCAGCGCCGGTTCGCGATCCTGTAGATCGCTGCGCCCTTTCCGCGCGATCTGACAGACGGATTGGGACTTTGAAAGACGATTGACCACGATGACAACATTTGCCGAGCTCGGCCTCGCCGCGCCAATTCTGAAGGCGTTGACCGCCGAAGGTTACACTGCCCCGACGCCGATCCAACTCCAAGCCATTCCGCACGTGCTGCAAGGCCGGGACGTGCAAGGCATCGCCCAGACCGGGACGGGCAAGACGGCGGCATTCGCGCTGCCGATCATCCATCGCCTGATGGCCGACAAGCGCCCGGCGAAGCCCCGGTCGTGCCGGGTGCTCGTTCTGAGCCCCACGCGTGAGCTTGCAAGCCAGATCGCCGAAAGCTTTCAGGCGTATGGCCGAGGGACCGGCCTCCGGACGGCGTTGATCTTCGGCGGCGTCCCGAAGCCGCGGCAGGCCCGGGCCATGGCCGGCGGCGTCGATGTCCTTGTCGCCACGCCGGGCCGCTTGCTCGACCACATGAACGACCGCGCCGTTCAACTCGGCGGCGTGGAAGTGTTGGTGCTGGACGAGGCCGACCACATGCTCGACCTCGGCTTCATCGTGCCGATCCGCAAGATCGTCGCGACCATCCCTGCGGCACGGCAGACGCTTTTCTTCTCGGCGACCATGCCGAGGGAAATTTCGACGCTTGCCGGGCAGATGCTGCGGAACCCGATCCATGTCGCCGTGACGCCCGTTGCGACGACGGCTGAGCGGGTGGAGCAGAAGGTGATCTTCGTCGAGGCGGCGCGGAAGCGGCAGGTGCTCGCCGAGATATTGCGCAAGGGCAAGATGGGCCGGACCTTGGTGTTTACCCGCACCAAGCACGGCGCCGACAAAGTGACGCAACACTTGGAGACCGTCGGATTGCCGGCGGCAGCGATCCACGGCAACAAGAGCCAGCCGCAACGGGAACGCGCGCTCGCGGCGTTCAAGGCCGGGCGGGTGCAGGTTCTGGTCGCAACCGACATCGCTGCGCGCGGCATCGACGTGGATGGCGTGACCCATGTCGTCAACTTCGACTTGCCGAACGTGCCGGAGGCTTACGTGCACCGGATTGGCCGGACGGCGCGGGCCGGCCACGCCGGCGTGGCGATCAGCTTCTGCGACAGCAGCGAGCGGGCATACCTGCGCGGGATCGAGCGCCTGATCCGGACTCGGTTGCCTGTGGACGAGCCTGAGAGCTTGGCGGCTTAGAGCGCGTTTTGGTTCGGGTGAAGCCGTCCGAGCCGCAGTAGCAGCACAGAGAAGACATGAGGCGCGCTTTCCTCCCCGTCACCGCCGCCACCATGGCGATGATGTGGGCGCCGCCCGCATCCTGGTCGGCGGCGCTCACGTCGTCGCAGGTTATCGCGGACCTCGATGTCATGTCGTTCCCCAACTCCATCCGCCCTCAGTCGAGGCCGGGCGCAAGGACCTTCGCCCAGTATGGGTTCACGCAGGTCGTCCCGACGGAAGGCGAAGCGGGCAGCGTGGACGTGTATCTACCTGATCGCACATGGCTGTTCAGGATCACGGTGCTAGGGAACAAGGGCGGCGACGTGACCATTTGCGTCGTCGACCAGGCCCTGAACGGCGGCACGTACCTGACCCAAGAGCCGTTGGAGATGCAGCGGCGCGGCGACGGCCTGCTGCACGCCACCGGCCGGGTGGTCAGCGACCCACGCTGCGGCCAGTATAGACGGTGATGCAGGATATCGAGAACGCCGGGCGTGCGGCGGTGCGCCCGGCCCGTTCGCTTGCCACAGCCGGCGTTGCACATCGGCCCGTTTCCAACAGTTGTGCCATGGGCTACCATTCCGGGCTGGGAGGGCGGCTGTGCGGGAACGATGCCGGGGCGATCTCGGCTGAACTGCTCATTACGGTGGAACGCGAGGGCTGACGAACAGTCGGCTTCGCCGGTTCCTGCTCGGATGCCCTTCCGCAGAACAGCTATCCCGGGCAGTTCCGGGTGTCATAGAATGTAGTTGAACCAGACGTTTTCAGCTACTTGTCATTCTATGATTCGAAGTGCCGTCAGGTTCGTAGTGCCTTAAGGCGCCACTTCCCGGTAAACGCCGATCGTGCCTTCAACGCTGGACGACCAAGTGAATCGAGCGGCACGCGCAGGCCCGGCCCGATGTGCCCGGGCAGCGATGCCGGGGTCGGCAAGCAGGCGGGCAAGGCCAGCAGCGATTGACCCGGCGTCAAGCGGATCGACCAAAATCGCGACATCGCCAAGCACCTCCTCCATCGGCGAGTTCGCGGACGTCAGCACAGGCGTCCCGCAAGCAGCGGCCTCCAGGGGCGGAAGGCCAAAACCCTCATAAAGAGACGGATAGGCGAAGGCGGCGGCGCCCGTGTAAAGGGCCGTGCGATCCGCGTCGGGGATGTAGCCCAAGCGGCGGACAGCGCCCTTGCGCTCGGCCTGCTCCAGCCGGCGTTCAAGCTGTTCGGCACGCCACCCGGCGGGACCCGCCAGCACGAGCGGGCGTTCGGCGCGGATCGCGGTGGGCAGGCTGAGATAGGCGTCGAGCAAGCGTTCCAGGTTCTTCCGCGGCTCGCGCGTGCCGACCGCGAGCAGGTAGCCGCCAGGCTGCAAGCTGTATCGGTCGAGCACCCGGCTTACGTCCGCGGACGGGAGCGGGGCGAACTCAGGCGCGACGCCGTAAGGCACGACACGGATCTTGGCCGGGTCGATGCCGAGGGTGGCAACGATGTCGCGCTTGATGAAGCTGGAGCCGGTGATGATCCGGGCGGCGTCCTGCGCCGACTTGGCCAGCCGCTTGCCGAAATAGCGGATGCGCTCCGGCGGGTGCATGTCCGGGTAGTGCAGCACCGAAAGGTCGTGAATCGTCACGACCTTGGCGCAACGCAGCGGGACCGCGACGTGATTGGGCTCGTGGTAGATCGCTTCGCCCGTGTCCGGGATCTGACGCCGGGCCTGAAAGCCTTGAATGGCGTGCCGGACGCGGCGGACGCCAGGGACGGCCGCGACCATACGCTTGACCGGGCCGATCCTTCGCGGCGCGGCTAGAGTGGCCGGCGCGGCCTCGTTGAGCGGCGGCGGCACCGGACGCATGTTGGCGAAGCACAGAACGTCGAGATCTCCGCCATGCGCGACCAAGCCGGTCAGGATCTGCTTGGCATAATGGCCTACGCCGGTCAGGGGAGGCGAGAGAAGCGCTTCCACATTGAACAAGACACGCACCGCGGGCAGGCTTAGACGATCCTCCCGTGGCAATGCTTGTATTTTTTGCCTGAGCCGCACGGGCATGGAGCATTCCGAGGCGTCGCCTTCCACGTGCTCGGGTCGCCCGGATCGGACGCTGCCGCTCGCGGCCGTTCGGCTTCCATCACGTCCGACCCGGCATAGGGCGCCTCGGCAGCAGGGTCGTTATAGCTGATGGTTGTCGGCATCGCGGGCTGGAACAGCGGCTCGGGCGGCGCTTCCGGCCCAAGCTCGACGCGCGCCAGCATGGATGTCACCCGCTCCTTCAAGTCGTCCAGCATGGCGTTGAACATGGCGAACGCCTCGCTCTTGTACTCGTTGAGCGGGTCCCGCTGGCCGTAGGCGCGCAGCCCGATCCCTTGGCGGAGGTAATCGAGCGCCAGCAGATGCTCCTTCCAAACCGCATCCAGGGTTTGAAGCAGAATGCTCTTCTCGATGAAGCGCATCAGGTCCGGCCCGATGTTGGCTGCTTTGGCCGCCATATGCGCCTCGACGGCCGCCTCGATCCGCTCGCGGATGCCTTCCTCGTCGATCCCTTCCTCGCGCGCCCAGTCCTCGACCGGAAGACCGAGGTTCGACACGCGGCGGACGTCGTCGGCGAGCCCGGCAGTATCCCACTGCTCGGCGTAGGCCTTCTCAGGAATCCGCTGGGCGACGATGGCGTGAACCACGTCCGCGCGCATGGACTGGACGGTCTCGCTGACGTCGGTGGCGCGCATGAACTCGCGGCGCTGCTCATACACCTCGCGCCGCTGGCTGCTCATCACGTCGTCGTATTTCAGCACGTTCTTGCGCATGTCGAAGTTGCGGGCCTCGACCTTCTTCTGCGCCTTCTCCAGCGCCTTGTTGATCCACGGATGGATGATCGCCTCGCCTTCCTTCAAGCCGAGCTTGGCCAGCATCCCGCCCATGCGGTCGGAGCCGAAGATGCGCATCAGGTCGTCTTCGAGGCTCAGGAAGAAGCGGCTGGCGCCCGGGTCGCCCTGGCGTCCGGAGCGGCCGCGGAGCTGGTTGTCGATGCGCCGGCTCTCATGCCGCTCGGTGCCGATCACGAACAGGCCGCCGGATGCCTTGACCTTCTCGTGGTTGGCCGCGACCTCGTCGTGGATCGCCTGCTCGGCGGCGGCGCGCTCGGCCGGGTCGACCTCCCCAAGCTCCAGCTTGACGCGCATCTCGGCATTGCCGCCGAGCTTGATGTCCGTGCCTCGCCCGGCCATGTTGGTCGCGATCGTGATCGCCCCCGGCGCGCCGGCCTGGGCGACGATGGTGGCCTCCTGCTCATGGAACCGGGCATTGAGCACGGCGTGGGGCACGCGCTTTTGTTTCAGCAGGTCGCTGATGATCTCGCTTTTCTCGATGCTGGTCGTGCCGACCAGGACGGGCTGGTTCCGCTCGCGGGCCTCGGCGATCAGGGTGGCGACCGCCTCATACTTCTCCTTGGCGGAACGGTACACCTCGTCGTCGGCGTCCTTTCGGCTTACGGGCACGTTGGTCGGAATGTCGATCACGTCGAGCTTGTAGATCTCGGCGAACTCGTCCGCCTCGGTCAGCGCCGTGCCGGTCATGCCGGCGAGCTTCGGGTAGAGCCGGAAGTAGTTCTGGAACGTGATGCTGGCCAGCGTCTGGTTCTCGGGCTGGACGGTCACGCCCTCCTTGGCCTCGAGCGCCTGGTGCAAGCCTTCGCTGTAGCGCCGGCCCTCCATCATGCGCCCGGTGAACTCGTCGATCAGGATCGCCTTGTCGTCGCGGACGATGTAATCGACGTCGCGATGAAACAGCGTGTGGGCGCGCAGGCTCTGCTGCACGTGATGCAGCACGGACACGTTGAAGATGTCGTAAAGATTGCCCTCCGTGACGATGCCGGCCTCTTTCAGGAGCGTTTCCACCTGCTCCGACCCGGGCTCGGTCAGGGTGACGGTCTTGAACTTCTCGTCCTTCTCGAACGTCTCGGCGTCTTTCACCAGGCCGCGCACCACGGCGTTCACGGTGCGGTAGAGATCGCTGCTGTCCTCGGCCGGGCCGGAGATGATGAGCGGGGTTCTCGCCTCGTCGATCAGGATGCTGTCGACCTCGTCGACGATGGCGTAGGCGAAGTCGCGCTGGACCATGTCCTCCAGGCGATACTTCATGTTGTCGCGAAGGTAGTCGAAGCCGAACTCGTTGTTGGTGCCGTAGGTGATGTCGGCGGCGTAGGCGGCCGTGCGCTCGCCGTCGTCGAGGCCGTGGACGATCACGCCGGTGGTCAGCCCGAGGAAGCCGTAGATGCGGCCCATCCACTCGCTGTCGCGGGTGGCGAGATAGTCGTTGACGGTGACGACATGCACGCCCTTGCCCGGCAGCGCGTTGAGGTAGACGGGCAGGGTGGCGACGAGGGTCTTGCCCTCGCCGGTCTTCATCTCGGCGATCTTGCCATCGTGCAGCACCATGCCGCCGATGAGTTGCACGTCGAAGTGCCGTAAGCCGAGGACGCGTTTCGCGGCCTCGCGCACCACGGCGAACGCCTCGGGGAGCAGGTCGTCGAGCGGGGCGCCGTCGTTCAGGCGGGCGCGGAACTCCTGGGTCTTGCCGGCGAGCGCCTCGTCGCTGAGCGCCGACATGGCCGGCTCATGGGCGTTGATCTGCGGCACCCGGCGCTGATAGCCCTTGAGGGAACGGTCGTTGGCGGAGCCGAAGACGGCGCGGGCGAGATTGGCGAACATGACTGGGCCTTTGGCTCGGGCCGTCGTCGCCCGGTCGGGCGGGGCGGTCTGGAATAAGACGGTCCCGCTCAAATAGGAGTGTGGCCGGACCGGGTCAACGCAGGCGCGCCGGGCTGACTAGTCAGCGAGCGGAACGATGCGGAATAGCCGGTAGCGGCCATTGTCGAAGACTGGCTCTAAACGTCCAGCTTGCTGGCCGAAGAACCCGGCCTGGAATATATCGAGCGCCTTCTGCAAGCCATCGCCATGATCTGTTAGGCCGCGTTCGCGGGCAACGGCGAGAACGTCAGGCTGATCAATCGACAGCAACAGATGCGTCGCCCCGATCGACCCGGCCCAATCCCAGAATTGCGGATCAGTCGGCGCCAGGCTGTAATCCGCTGACTTGCGGTGCGCATAGAACACGACAGTTCGCGGGCGGCGGGCGATGACGACATCCCCGGTTGAGGTCATCCGCGCCAGGCGAGCAAAAGCGTCAACCGCACGCGGCTCGACGAGGCTGTATCGGTCAGGCGTCCGCAAGGTTGCGGCGACGGGATCAGCGATCATGCCGATCACCACTGCGGCGCCAAGCACGGGACAGGCGAACTGCGGCAAGCCAATCCGAGTGGTGGCGCAGATCACCCGTGCCCCGGCGAAAGCGTAAACAAGGGCGAGGGCCGAAACGGGCAACCAGTAGCGCGGACTTTGCAGGAGCGAGGTAAGGTTGAGCAAAAGCAAAGTTTGCAGGATGAAATAGGTCTCCGCCATCGTGACCCGGCGGCGGAGTTGGGCGACAAAGCCAACCGCGGCGAGCACGGCGAACCCGGCGGTGCAAACCCTGCGGAGCAGCTCGATTGATGGGGTCCGAGACGGCGGTATGGCCCCGGTGAATGTGGCAATCGCCGTTAGATTGCCGGGCATGGCGAGAATGTTGTGGAGCACGACTTTCGCGTGCTCCATGATTTTAGCGGTTTCTCGGTGCGCCTCTGGCTCGGTGGCAAGCACGCCGAAGTTCTGCATGACGTAGTCTTGCGCGACGCCGAGGATGACTCCGGCGAACAATACGGCCGCGATGGCAGAGGCGAGGAACACCGGCCACGCCAGCCGGCGACGGCGGGCGATATCGGCGAGGATCGCCGCCGGACCAAGCAGCACCCCGGTAATCCGGATCAGCGAGGCCCAGGCGATCAATGCACCAACGGCGACGGCTGAGCCGAAACCAGGACGACGGCGTCCGCCCGTCCAGAGCAGGCGTTCGCTGATGAACGCCAACATGATGACAAACAGATACAGAGACTCGGTCGGAACCCGCATCGTGCCCTGGTTGAGAAAAATCGGGCTCAATCCAGCAATCAGGCTTGCGGCCACTGCGCTCGTCAGCCCCGTCACCGGTGCGGCGAAAACAGTCAGCGCACCGGCAAACAGGGCGTAAAGCAAGCAGTTGACCAATGCCGTCGCATGCACGGGATCAGCGGCAACGGCAACAATCGGCGCGAGCACAAGCGGATAGCCCGGCGGATAAGCGCCTTGGCCGCTATCGGCGAGGTCATAATGTTTGTTGAGAATGTAGTCTGGCATCCCATACACGGTCCCGTGAGCGACCGCGAGGGCATCCGACACATAGCCGGTGAAATCATCGCTCGTGTTGCTGGGGCGAAAGTCAAAGAATGCGAGCTGAAGGCAGAGCACGACAGCGGCGACGAAGCTGGCGCCAAGCCCACCCTTCAACGGACGGCTTAAGATCCGAACCATGCGGCAGATGTCTTGGTGACGGGGTAAGGCACAACTAATCCATGGTTTTCCTGATAGGAATACGCGCAGAAATTGGATGCGGAACCTATCATTCCCGTAAGTTTTTGAGGCGTTCCGTCGTGATCGGTTCTCTGTCGTAGCCGGCAGCATTAACCTGCTATTGGCTTGTCGAGGATTGGATGACGCCCTCTTGGAATTGTCTGAACTTGTTCGCGCCGGGTGGTTCGGGCATGCTCCGCCACTCGAAAACGAGGATATTTCATGCGTGGCTTGAACCTGCCCATCGCCGTCGCCGCCTTATCGTTCGCTGCAGCGCTGCCCGCGTGGTCGCAGTCCAATGCGGGATCGGCCGCAACGCCGGCGCCGGGCGCTGCTCCGACGGATCAGACGCCGGGCAAAGACCCGGTGGTGGCAAAGGTTGGCGACACGGAGATTCATGCGAGCGACGTGAGGGACGCGTCCGCCGGGCTGCCGGAGCAACTGCGCGGGATGCCGCCGCAGATGGTCTACCCGATGCTGCTGGATCAGCTCATCGACCGCCGGGCCTTGGTGATCGAGGCGGAGAAGGAGAAGCTTCAGGACGACCCGGCCGTCGAGAAGCAGATCAGCCGCGCGCGGGACACCGCCTTGCAGAACGCGCTCCTGAGCCGCGAGATCGCGCCGACGCTGACCGAGGAGGCGATCAAGGCGCGCTACGACAAGGACTACGCGAACAAGCCGGGCGCGGAGGAGGCGAACGCCGCGCATATCCTCGTGCCGACCGAGGAGAAGGCGAAGGAGATCATCAAGGAACTGGACAAGGGAGCCGATTTCGCCAAGCTGGCCAAGGAAACCAGCACGGACCCGAGCGCCAAGGGCAATGCCGGGGACCTCGGCTGGTTCAAGAAGGGGGACATGCTGCCGGAATTCTCGGAGGCGGCGTTCTCGCTGAAGCCGGGGGATATCACCCAGACCCCGGTCAAGACGCGGTTCGGCTACCACGTCATCAAGCTGATCGGAAAACGCACGGCGCCCGCGCCGACGCTGGAGGAGGTGCAAGGACAGATCCGGCAGTCGCTGATCCAGGAAGGCGTGGCGAAGACGCTGACCCAGGCGAAGACTGGCCTCACGGTCGTGAAGTACAACCAGGACGGCTCACCGATGGCCGAGCCGCCCGCGCCGGGCGCGCTGCCCGGCGGAGCGGCGCCGAACGGGACGCCCACGAAGTAGGCGGCGTTGAACATCTCGCCGCTGGCGGTTCCGCTGCCCAAGCTGCCTCCGCTTGCCGGAGTGCGGCTTGGGGCGGTGGAAGCAGGCATCCGCTACCGTGACCGGACGGATCTGATGATGATGGAGATGCCGGCGGGCACGCATGTCGCGGGCGTCTTCACGCGCAACCAGTGCCCCGGCGCCGCGATCGACTGGTGCCGCGACGGGGTCGTCGGCGGCCGGGCGCGCGCGCTCGTCGTCAATTCGGGCAATGCCAACGTGTTCACCGGCCGTGCCGGCGCGGAAGCGGTGGAGGCGACGGCCCGGGCGACGGCACAGCTCGTCGGGTGCGGCGCGCATGAGGTGTTCGTTGCCAGCACGGGGGTGATCGGCGAGGCGCTGCCGCATGAGAAGCTTTTGGCGGCGCTGCCCGGTTTGCATTCGAGCCTGAATGCGGAGGCCTGGGAGGCGGCGGCGCGCGGCATGATGACGACCGACACCTTCCCCAAGGCCGCGACGCGGACGACAACCATCGGGGACGGGGCGGTGCGGATCACCGGCATCGCCAAAGGCAGCGGCATGATCGCGCCCGACATGGCAACCATGCTGTGCTTCATCGCCACGGACGCGCGCATCCCCTCGGTGCTGCTGCAGGACATGCTGTCCCGCGGCGTGAAGCGCAGCTTCAACTGCACGACGGTCGATAGCGACACCTCGACCAGCGACACGGTGCTGCTGTTCGCGACCGGGCAGGCCGAGCATGACCGGGTGCATAAAAGCGACGCCAAGCTGCTGCGGCGCTTCCGCGAGGCGCTGGACAGCCTGCTGCTCGACCTCGCGTTGCAAGTGGTGCGCGACGGGGAGGGGGCGCAGAAGCTGATCCGGATCGACGTGACGGGCGCCGTCTCGGACAAGTCGGCGCGCAAGGTGGCGATGGCGGTGGCCAACTCGCCACTGGTCAAGACCGCGGTCGCCGGGGAGGACGCGAACTGGGGACGGATCGTGATGGCCGTCGGCAAGGCCGGCGAGCCGGCCGACCGGGACCAGTTGAGCGTGGGCGTGGGCGGGATCTGGATGGCGAGGGACGGCGGCGTGGTCCCGGGCTACGACGAAGGCCCGGTCGTCGCGCATATGAAAAGCCGCGAGATCGCCATCGCCGTCGACCTCGGCCTGGGCAAGGGGGGCGCGACCGCTTGGACATGCGACCTGACGCACGGCTACATCGACATCAACGGCAGCTACCGGAGCTGATGTGACGCTTGGCGCCGCACATGGCCGAGGCCGCCCTTGGCTCTGACGCTGACGGCGCGCGGGTTCGAGCCGATCAAGACCGAGCGCCTGCTGCTGCGCCCGCTGCGGCCCGGCGACGCGGACGCGCTGCACCGGCTGGTCAACGATTGGGCCGTGGTGAGGAACCTGGCGCGGCTGCCGTTCCCCTACCCACGCCCGCTCGCGGACGAGTGGATCGCATCGACGCGGCAGCAAATCGAGGCGGAAACCGGCTATCACTTGGCCATCACGGGTCAGGAGGAGGGGGCGGAGCTGGTCGGGTGCATCGGGCTGCGGCTCGACCTGACGCCGCGCGTCGGCAGCCTCGGCTACTGGGTAGGCCGGCGATACTGGGGGCACGGGGTGGCCAGCGAGGCCGTGACCCGCTTTGCCCGGTGGGCGCTGGCGAACCTCGACCTTGACCGGATCGAGGCGCACGTCGCAGAGGACAACCCGGCGTCCGCCGCGGTGCTGCGGCGCGCGGGGTTCCGCGAAAGCGGGCGGGGCGAGGCGTCGTTCCTCGCGCGAGGCGGCACGCATCCGGTGCTGGATTTCGAGGCGACGCGCGACGGCTTGTCCCCGCCAGCCGAAGCCCTGCCGGAGGGCGCGGCAAAGCCGCTCGTGCTCGTGTCGGCCTGCGCGCTGATCGACGTTGACGGCAGGGTGTTGCTGACCCGGCGCCCCGAAGGCAAGGCGATGGCCGGGCTTTGGGAGTTCCCGGGCGGCAAGGTCGGTTCGGCAGAAACGCCCGAGGCGGCGCTGATCCGCGAGCTGAAGGAGGAGCTGGGCATCGATGTCACGGAGAGCTGCCTGGCCGCTTTCGCGTTCGCGTCGCACGGCTATGAGCGGTTCCACCTTTTGATGCCGCTTTATCTCTGCCGCCGCTGGTTGGGCCGGCCGGATGGCCTGGAGGGTCAGGCGCTGGCCTGGGTCAAGCCGCAGCGCCTGGCCGATTATCCGATGCCGCCCGCCGACAAGCCCTTGATCCCGTTGCTGCGCGATTTCTTGTAGGGGATGGACGTGACGAATCCGACCGCGTGCTTGTTGGTGATCGGCAATGAGGTGCTGTCCGGGCGCACGCAGGACGCGAACATCCGTTTCCTGGCGCAGGGACTGGGCGCGATCGGGATGCCGCTGCGGGAGGTCCGGATCATTCCCGACGTGGCGGAGACGATCATCGCCGCCGTCAACGAATGCCGCGCCCGCTTCGCCCACGTCTTCACCACGGGCGGCATCGGCCCGACGCACGACGACATTACCAGCGAGTGCGTGGCCGCGGCGTTCGGGGTGCCGTGGGAGAAACAGGAGGAGGCCTGGGCGCGGCTCGACCGGCACTTCAAGCCCGGCGAGTTCAACGCGGCCCGGCAGCGTATGGCGACGATGCCGCGCGGGGCGGCGCTGATCGACAACACGGTCTCGATCGCCCCCGGGTTCACCATCGGCAACGTGCATGTGATGGCGGGGGTGCCGCGGATCATGCAATCCATGTGGGCGGCCCTGGCGCCGACGCTCGAGGGCGGCGTGCCGGTCCAGTCGCGCGCGGTACACGTGTTCGGCCTTGGCGAGGGCGCGATCGCGGCCGGGCTCGGGTCGATCCAGTCGAACTATCTGCAGGTGGACCTCGGCAGCTACCCGTTCTACCGGATGGGCGGCAACGGCGTGGCGCTCGTGGCCAAGGGTACCGACCTGCCGATGCTCGAGCGATGCATTGCCGAGGTGGCGAGGCTCATCGCCGCCATGGGGCATGAGGCGATCGCGGGAGAGCCTGAAGTTTAATCGCGGCGGCGCGGCAGCATCAGGGCGCCCGCGGCCAGGCCCGCCGCCATCGCCCCGTAAACGACGGCCATCGACCGCTTGCTCAGCACGAGTTCCCAGCCGGGCGTGAAGCGTTTCGGCGTTGGCCCGTAATCGGTCGCTGCCGCGATTGCCGACAGGGCGAGGGCGCGCTGCGCGACAGCGGCGGGAGAGAGGGCAGGGCGGGCGGCGATCCAGCGTTCGAAGAACACGGCCCAGAAAATGGTTGCCGCGTGATGAGTGGCGTAGCCGACCGCCGTATGGCCGAGATCGACGCCCGTGAACCCGGCGGCCCGGCTGCCGTGGAGCCAGTGGCTCGTGGCATTGAGGGGCTGGGCCGGCGTCTTGCCTTCCGCCCGCGCGACCAAGCCCAAAGCGGTCGCGGAGGCGACGCTGGCGACGGTTCCGGAGAACGCTGCCCGCGCTAAAACGCCTGTCCAACGGGTCATCGCCTACTCCACCGTCACGCGGACGCGGTGCCAGGAGGCGCTCAGGTAGCCCTTGAAGTTCCAGGTATCGTCCGGCGCCGAGGGCTGGGTCTGGCCGGCTGAATCCCAGGCGCGCACCACCAGGTCATGCGCGCCTCGCGGCAGGTCGATGACAGCGTGCCACCGCGTCCAGGACCATGGGGCTGCCTGGTCGTGATCGAGGGCCGCTTGGGTCCAAGTCCGCCCGCCGTCGCCCGAGACGTCCACCCGCGCGATGCCCCGCTCCGTCGCCACCGCGTAGCCGCGTATGTCGGCAGGCCCGGCCCCGAGCTTGGCCCCGGGCTGGGGCGTGCAGATCGCGGCGTTCAGCGGCATGTCGTTGATGGCGATGCCCTGGGACCAGTCAACCGTCCCGGCATCCACGTGGGGCGGCAGCAGCTTGTAGTCGCGCTGCTGCATATGGTTGTCGGACAGCTCATCCTGCACGGTGATGCCGGCCAGCCATTTGGGGCTGCGGACCCCGGCATAGCCAGGCGTGACGATGCGAACCGGGCGTCCGTGCTCGGGCGCGAGCGGCTCGCCGTTCATGGCATAGGCGAGGATGGTGTCCGGGTGAAGCGCCTTGGCCATGGGGATGGACACGCCGAAATGGAATGTTCCCTCGTCCGGCATGGCGATCTCGTCGGCGGAGGCGAAGGCGACGTGGCCGGCGTCAAGGTTCGCGCCTGCCTCCTGCAGCACATCGCGCAAGGCGACGCCGGTCCATTCCACGTTGCCGATCGCGCCGGGCGCCCACGGATCGCCGAGCACCGGCCGGACCTGCCGCATGTCGGCCCGCCGGTTGCCGGCGCATTGCAGCACGGCAGTGACGGTTCGAGGTTGGAACTGGCCACGCAAGTCGGTCACGGACAGGCTGAGCGGCTTGGCAACGCGGCCGCCGACCTGCACGCGATGCCCGGCGTCGTCGAGGCGCGGGATCGTGCCGTGGGAACGGACGTAAAGGTCGGCGTGCGGCGTGATGGCGCTGGCGATCAACCGGCCGAGCGGAGGCTCGGCGTTGTAGGGGTTGTCGGAGTGAACGAGGAGGCCGGGTTTCGGCACGGGGAGTCCTTTGCGTCAGGCGGGACGGCGGGCGACGACCAGGTCGTGCCTAATGCCGTAACGGGCGCCCTGGAAGGACGTTTCATCGACTTCGGTCAGCACGTTCGTCCACCCCGCCTCGCGGAGGACGCGTTGCGCCAGGGTTTCGGCAACCTTCTGGTTTTTCAGCGTGATAAACGTGCCGAAGCCCGGCATCGAGAGCAGGCGGCCCATGATCGCCGCCACCGTTGGCTCGTGCAGGATGTGCTGGAACACGACGGAGTCGTAGACGGCGCTCACCGGCTCCTGTTGCGCCAGAACGGCAGGATCGTCGAAAAGGGCATCGTAAAGGCGGGCAGCCGGAGCCAGGTCCGGCGACTTCAGCCGGGCGATCATCTCGGGGAGGTCAAGGCCGACCAGCCGGGAACAGACATCGCGCAGGATGGGAGCGTTGCGCCCCAAGCCGCAGCCGAAGTCGAGCAGCACGGCGTCGCGGCCAAGTTGCCGCAGGAGGTTCGCCAGCCCGGGGGAACGGTGATTCGGATGCCAATCCGCCGCGCCGGTGATCTTCTGTTTCAACAGGCCGATAGGGTCCCGGGCCGCGGCCTCGGTCCAGTTGGCATAGCCGTCCCAGATATCCATTCGCATCCCGCATGAAGCTGCCGCCGGGATAGGCGATCAGGCGGCGTCTGGCGAGACCCGTGCTGGCCAGCCGGCTTGCGAAGAAGCTGTCTGCCTCAGAGTGGTCTTAAAGAACTTTATTCTCTTGATCCGGGGGCAAGAGGCAGGTTATCGCTTTCTTCGTCCCTGATCTTGCTCTGGGCGAGGCAGATCATTCTCTATAGAGGCCAGACCTCGATGGACACCCCGCCATGACCGCTGCCGCCCGCTTGCCCGACAACGCGCCGTTCGCGCCGGATGCCATCGCGCGCCTGAACAGCGTTATCGGCACGGCGACGGCGAGCCAGCGCAGTTGGCTGGCCGGGTTCCTGGCGGGGATCGAGGCGGTGCAAGGCACGGCCCCCGCCGCGCCGCCGGCCGCCAAGCCCAAGCTCACCATCCTGTTCGCCACCGAATCCGGTAACTCCGAGGCGCTGGCGCTGCAAGCCAAGCGGGACGCAGGCAAGCTGGGCTTCGCCGCCCGGGTGCTCGACGCGGCGGACGCGACCGTGGCCGGGCTGGCGGGGGCGGGCAACCTGCTGGTGATCGCCGCGACCTGGGGCGAAGGGGAAGCGCCGCAACGGGCGACGCGCTTCATGCGCGAGCTGACCGCCGAGGATGCGCCGCGGCTGGAGGGCGTGCGGTTCGCCGTGCTGGCGTTGGGCGACCGGGCCTACGCGCAGTTCTGCGAGACCGGACAGGCGATCGATGCCCGGCTTGAAGCCCTGGGCGCGGCACGGGCGGCGCCCCGGCTGGACTGCGACCTTGATTTCGAGAAGCCTGCCGCGGAGTGGCTGGGCACTGCGCTGAGGGAACTGCGCGGATCGGACGCCGAGGACAGCAGCGTCATTCACGTCGATTTCGGCTCGGGCGCGGAAACGGTCAGCAAAGCGCACCCGTTCGCGGCCGAGATCACCGAGCTGGTCAACCTGAATTCCAGCCGCTCCGGCAAGCAGACCTACCATGTCGAGCTCGACCTCGCCGGCTCCGGCATCGCCTACCAGCCCGGCGACGCGATCGGCATCGTGCCGGAGAACGATTCGGTCGTCGTCGAGCACGTGATGCAGGCCGCAGGGCTGAAGGACGACGGCGCGCTGCACGAGGCGCTGCTGCTGCGCCATGATGTCTCGACCCTGACCGGCCACTTGGTCAAATCGCTGGGCGAGGCGACGAAAGACCCGCGCCTGCTGGAGCTTGCGGGCGACAAGGACCAATTGGCCGCCTACCTTCCCGGACGTCACGTGCTCGACCTGTTGATGGACTACCGGATGACCTTGTCGCCGGAGCAGTTGACCGGCGTGCTGCGCCCGCTCGCGCCCCGGCTCTATTCCATCGCCTCCAGCCAGCGGGCGACGCCCGATGAGGCGCACCTGCTGGTCAGCGCCGTCCGCTACGCGACGCACGGGCGGGACCGGGCCGGGGTCGCGTCCACCTGGCTCGCGGATCGCAGGCGGGTGGGCGACAGCGTGCCCGTTTACGTCAAGCCGAACCCGCATTTCCGCCTGCCCGAGGATGCGTCGACGCCGCTGATCATGATCGGGCCGGGCACCGGCGTGGCCCCGTTCCGCGCGTTCATGCAGGAGCGGGACGAGGCCGGGTCGGCGGGCCCGAGCTGGCTGTTCTTCGGCGACCGGCAATACACGCACGACTTCCTGTATCAGCTCGACTGGCAGGATTACCTCGCCCGCGGCGTTTTGAGCCGGCTCGACGTCGCCTTCTCCCGCGACCAGGACGCCAAGCGTTACGTCCAGCACGTCATGCGGGAGCGGGCCGACGATCTGTATGGCTGGCTGCAGGACGGCGCGCGCGTTTACGTGTGCGGCGACCAGAAGCAGATGGCCCGCGACGTTCATGCCGCCCTGCGCGACGTCGTTGCCGCGGGCGGAAACCTCTCTCCCGAGCGCGCCGAGGCCGAGCTGGACACGCTCAAGAGCCAAGGCCGCTATTTGCTGGATGTTTACTGATGAGTGACGTGTCTAAGAACGAGACGATCAAGGCCGCGAGCCGGGCTTTGCGCGGCGGGATCGCCGAGGGGCTGCAACGGGTCGAGACCGGGGCGCTGGCCGAGGACGACACCCAGCTCACCAAGTTCCACGGCATCTACCAGCAGGATGACCGCGACCTTCGCCCGGAGCGCGGGCGCAAGAAGATGGAGCCGGCGCTCAGCTTCATGGCCCGCCTGCGCATCCCCGGCGGCCAGTTGACGCCCGGCCAATGGCTGCAACTCTGCGAGATCGCCCGCGAGCGCGGCGACAAGACCATCCGGCTGACGACCCGCGAGACGGTGCAGTTCCACGGCATCCTGAAGGGCAACCTGCGCCCGGCGATCTCCGCGATGAACGACGCGCTGCTCGACACCATCGCGGCGTGCGGCGACGTGAACCGCAACGTCATGTGCACGGGCAACCCGCACGAGAGCCCGGCCCATGCCGCCGCCCTGCGACTCGCCCACGACATCAGCGACGGCCTGCTGCCGAAATCGCGCGCCTGGCACGAGATCTGGCTCGGCGACGAGCGCGTGGCGGGCGGCGAGGCCGAGGAGGAGCCGATGTACGGCCCCACCTACCTGCCGCGCAAGTTCAAGATCGCCATCGCCGTGCCGCCGCAGAACGATGTCGATATTTACGCGCACGACCTCGGCTTCATCGCGCAGGTCGAGGACGGGCGGACGGTCGGCTACGACGTGACCGTGGGCGGCGGCATGGGCATGACTCATGGCGAGACCGACACCTTCCCGCGGCTGGCCGACCATTTCGGCTTCTGCACGCCGGAGCAGGCCGTCGACGTGGCCCGGGCCGTGCTGATGGCGCAGCGCGACCATGGCAACCGCAGCGTGCGCAAGAATGCGCGGCTGAAGTACACGATTGAGCGCATGGGACTGGAAGGCTTCCGCCAGGCGTTCGAAGGCCATTTCGGGGGCACGCTGGCGCCTGCCCACGGGGCCAGGTTCACCGGCACCGGCGACCGGCTCGGCTGGTACGAGAGCGCGGACGGGAGCACGCATTACGGGCTGTTCATCGAGAACGGGCGCATTGCCGACCGCGGGCCGCGCCGGCTGATGAGCGGGCTGCGGGCGATTGCCGAGACGCACCCCGGCGCGTTCATCCTGACCGCCAACCAGAACCTGATCCTGGCCGCGGTTCAGGATCGCAAGGCGGTGTCGGCCCTGCTGGCCGAGCATGGCCTGGACAACGGCGCGTCCAGCTTGCGCGAAGCCGCCATGGCCTGCGTCGCGTTGCCGACCTGCGGGCTTGCCTTGGCGGAAAGCGAGCGGTTCTTGCCCAGCCTGATCGGCGAGATCGAGGGGCTGATGCAGAAGGCCGGCTTGTCCGGCGAGCGGATCGTCGTACGCATGACGGGCTGCCCCAACGGGTGCGCCCGCCCGTACCTGGCGGAGATCGGCCTCGTCGGCCGCGGGCCTGGGCGCTACAACCTGTATCTCGGCGCCGCCGCCGACGGGACGCGCTTGAACAAGCTCTACCGGCGCGACCTGGAGCACGACGCGATCCTCGCCGCCCTGGCGCCGTTGCTGCAGGGCTATGCCGATAACCGGCAGCCGGGCGAGCGCTTCGGCGATTGGGTGATCCGCGCCGGGCATGTCCAGGCGACCACGGCCGGCAACCGGTTCCATCTCGATCTCGACGCGGAAGCGGAGGCGTAACATGGACGGCAGTTTCGGGACGGACGGCTTTGGGCGGACCGGGCAAACGGACCTCCATCCGGCAACAACGGAGCGGGAGTGGAGCCTGTCGGCGTCGCAGGTCGCGGTCGCCGTCGCCGCCATCGTTGCCGCTTGCTGGTTGTTCGCCAGCCTCGGATAGCCGCAACTCCGCCCTTGGCGGACCGTTCACCAGCCTGCGCGGTTTCGCGGCACAGGAAAGGATCGGTCGATGGACGTCATCACGGCGCAAGGCATGGCGATGCCGAAACTCGGGCTTGGCACCTGGCGCATGAAGGGTGCCGATTGCACGGCGTCGGTGGAGAGCGCCTTGTCGCTCGGCTACCGGCATGTCGATACCGCGGAGATGTATGACAACGAGGAGGCGATCGGCGAGGCCCTGTCGCGCACGAACGTGCCGCGCGGGGAGATTCACCTGACAAGCAAGGTTTGGTGGGACCACTTGACGCCGGCGGCGATGTCGCAGGCGATCGACGCCTCGCTCGGCAAGCTGCGCACCGATTACGTCGATCTCTACCTCATCCACTGGCCGGCCGCCGGCATGGACCTGCCCGGCGTGATGGATAGCCTCACGCGCCTGCGGGACAGCGGCAAGACCCGCGCGATCGGGGTGGCGAACTTCCCATCGAACCTGATCCGGCAGGCTGTCGACCAAGGCGCGCCGCTCGCCTGCAACCAGGTGGAATACCACGTTTTGCTGAGCCAGGATGCGTTGCTGGATGCCATGCGCCCCTTCGGCATCTCGCTTGTCGCCTACGCGCCGCTCGCGCAGGGACGCCTGGCCGAGCATGACGCGCTGCGCGACATCGCCGCCAAGCATTCCGCCACGCCGGCGCAGGTCGCCTTGAAATGGCTGCTGGACCAGGACGGCGTGGCGGCGATCCCGAAGGCGAGCCGCCGGGAGTCGCAGCAAGCGAACCTGGACGCGCTGTCGGTCTCGCTCGACGATACGGACCGCGCCGTGATCGCGACGTTGCCGAAAGGCAGCCGCTTCGTCTCGCCATCCTTCGCGCCCGCCTGGGATGAGGCGGCTTAAGAAGTTTAAGAGCGAGAATGGCAAAGTGCGATACAGATAAAGCTCGGACGTCTGCTCAGGCATGCGTCCGTTGATGTCACCTCGCCCGCGCCAATAGGCGTGAACAAGAGGCATCAAGCCGGCGCTGCCCGACGTGTTCGAAGATGCGCCGATGCTCCGCGCCGTCCATATGCCCGTCCGTTTTCGCGTCCTGCGGCGTGAAGCCGGGCAGCTGGCCGTCTTGCCAAGCTCGACAAGCCCGGCGCGCCGTGGCCCCAACCAGTGCAGCCCCGCCTGCAAAGCTGCCGCCGACCCCGGCCTGTGCCAACGCGTGATAGGCCGTGTCAGCCCGCCCGCCTGCGCTTCCGGCGTCGAAGCCCTGGTCGCGCGAAAAATCGTCGTAGCCCAGGGCGCCTGGAGCGTTGCGGCGGTCCCGGCCGCGCGGAAAACTTGAGCCTGAGCCAAGGAATTTCCCAGGCGAAGCTTGCGCGTCGACTATTCTCTCCATACCGCCGCCGCGAAACGGGGTCGCAAGGTTGGCAGCTTGCGATGTCCACCGGGACGCAGGGCGTCGCAAGCTATCCCTAGCGGTCGGCAAATGCCGTGTTATGGTGCGTTGCATGGAGACCAACGAATTCGACAAGGCGTTCATCGGCGCCGTGTTCATGCAAGCCGGGCTTGTCGGCTGGCGCGACACGACGCTCGTCGGCGCGGCACGGGACGCTGGCCTGGACCTCGCCCGCGTCCGCGCCCGCTTTCCCGGGAAATCCGCCATGCTGCTCCGCTTCGGGGTCATAGTGGACCAGGCCGTGCTGGCCGCAGCGCCCCAGCAAGGCACGCCGCGGGAAAAGCTGTTCGACCTCGTAATGTCCCGTTTCGACCAGTTGCAGCAGCACCGCGAGGGTGTCCTTGCCCTGATGCAGTCGCTCAAGACCGACCCCGGCGCCAGCCTGCTGCTGTATGGCGCCACGCTCCGCAGCATGCGCTGGCTGCTCGATGCCGCCGGCATCCCGAGCGGCGGCGTTGTCGGCCAGTTGCGGGTGCACGGCCTGGGGGCGCTCTGGGCCTATGCCCTTCGCTCCTGGGAACGCGACGACAGCCCGGACCTGCCCGCGACCATGGCGGCGGTGGACCGCGCGCTTGACCGCGCCATCCAGGCCGAGGGCTTGATCCCCGGCAACCGCCCCGCCCCGGCAGACGACGCGGACGCGCCCATAGACATCGAGCCGCCAGTGCCTGAGTCGGCGCCGCCGCCGACAGTGTCAGGTGCGAACAACGACCCGACCGTCCCATAACTGCCGAAAAACGTAAGGAGAGCAAAATGTCGGATAGCCCAGAGGATCATGCCCAGGCCGCCCTGAACGAGGCGCGGCAAGCGGCCACGTCCGGCGTGAACCAGGCAGCCTCGTCAGCCCAGAACATGGGCCGGCAAGCGATGGACCGCGGCATGGCGAACATGAACGAGTTCACCAAGCTGTTCTCCGACATGAAAATCCCGAACATGGGCGGCGGCATGGAGATGTTCCTTTCCGCTCAGCGCCGCAACATGGAAGTCCTCTCCGCCGCCAACCGCGTCGCGCTCGAAGGCGCGCAGACCGTGGCCCGCCGTCACATGGAGATCATGCAGCAGACGGTGGCGGAGATGACCGAGGCGATGCGCGACTTCGCCAGCCCCGAGAGTCCGCAGGCCCGCGCCGCCAAGCAGGCCGACATGCTGAAGCTCGCCTACGAGCGCGCCGTCGCGCACATCCGCGAGCTTGCCGACCTGATCCAGCGGTCCAACGACGAAGCGCTCAGCATGCTCAACAAACGGTTCACCGAGGCGCTCGACGAGGTCAAGCAGCTTGCCGCCAAAGGCGCGTCCAGCAGTTAAGTGCCGGCCCGCGCTCCCGCCGTCGCGATCATCGGCGGCGGGGTCATCGGCAGCGCCATCGCCGCCTTCCTGAGCGAGGGCGGAGCCAACGTCACCGTCATCGAGCGGGACCCGACATACGCCCGCGCCTCGTCCGCGCTCTCGGCAAGCTCGATCCGGATGCAATTCTCCACCGTGGCGAACATCCAACTCTCGCAGTATGGCGTGACGGTCCTTCGCGCCGCCGACGTCGGCCTCCGCGAGCCTGGCTACCTCTATCTCGCGGGCGAGTCCGGCTTCGAGGTCCTGCGGCAGAATCATGCCACGCAGGCGGCGTGCGGCGCGGAGGTCGCCTTGCTCGGCGTCCACGCCTTGTCGGAACGGTTCCCCTGGATGTCGCTTGACGGCATCGCCGGCGGCGCGCTTGGCCTCAGCGGCGAGGGATGGTTCGACGGCCCGGCCCTCCTGCAACACTTCAAGGCGCGGGCCAGGGCGCAAGGCGTCGCCTACCTGCACGCCGAAGCCGCCAGTCTGGAACGGGCCGGCGCTCGCCTGACCGCCGTCCGGCTCGGCAACGGCGACGCCGTTCGCGCCGATTGGATCGTCAACGCCGCCGGCCCGCATGCCCGCCACGTCGCCGCCATGGCCGGGATCGCGCTGCCCGTCGAGGCCCGCAAGCGCTGCGTCTTCGTGTTCCAATGCCGCACGCCGCTGCCGGCCTGCCCGCTGGTGATCGACCCCTCCGGCGTCTGGTTCCGCCCCGAAGGCGACCGGTTCCTGGCCGGCTGGTCCCCGCCCGACGACGCCGAAGACACCGGCCTCGATGTCGACCACAGCCAATTCGACGACGTCATCTGGCCCGCTCTCGCCGCCCGGGTTCCGGCGTTCGAGGCTGTCCGGGTCAGCAGCGCGTGGGCCGGGCACTACGATCATAACGGCTTCGACCAGAACGCCCTGCTCGGCATCCTCCCCGAGGCGCCCAATTTCGTCTTCGCCAACGGCTTCAGCGGCCATGGGATGCAGCAGTCGCCGGGCGTCGGCCGCGGCATCGCCGAGCTGATCCTGCATGGCGGCTACCGCTCGCTCGATCTGTCCGCCCTGGATGTCGGACGCGTCCAGGCCGGCCGCAAACTGCTTGAACGGAACGTTATCTGATCCGCACGTTCGACGCGGGAGCGGTTACGGCGGCGCTGCCCTTCGATCGCCTCGTCCCCGCTTTGCGTCAGGCGTTCGCGAATCCGGGCGCGTCGCCCCGGCGTCACCGCCACGGCCTGCCGGGCAATGCGGCGCTGCTGCTGATGCCGGCCTGGCAAGGCGATTGGCTTGGCGTCAAGCTCGTCACGGTGCATCCGGACAACGCGGCCCGCGGCCTGGACGCGGTCCATTCCAGCTACCTGCTTTCCCGCGCCTCGACCGGCGAGCCGGTGGCGTTGATCGATGGTGATTCCCTCACCGCCCGGCGCACCGCCGCCGCCTCGGCCCTGGCCGCCTCGTTCCTGTCCCGCCCCGACGCCTCGCGCCTGCTCCTGCTCGGCGCCGGGCGCGTCGCCTCGATGCTGCCCGAGGCGCACCGGGCCGTCCGCCCCATCGGCGAAGTCATGGTCTGGAACCGCGGCGCGGCCCGGCGCGACACGCTCGTCGGACATCTCCGTGCCCAAGGCTTCGAGGCCCGCGCCGTCCATGACCTGCCCGAAGCGGCTGCGGCGGCGGACATCGTCAGCTGCGCCACCCTGTCATCGACGCCGCTCGTGGAAGGCGCTTGGCTCCGCCCCGGCACGCACCTCGATCTGGTCGGCGCTTTCACCCCGTCGATGCGCGAGGCCGACCCGGCGGCCCTGCACGGCGCGTCCGTCTACGCCGACACGCCGGCAGCGCTCGACGAATGCGGCGAGCTGGCCGGCTGGACCGAAGCGCGGCTCGCCGGCATCTTGGCCACGTTATGCGCGGCTGGACCCGGTCGGCGTCGCGCGGGCGAACGGACCGTGTTCAAGTCGGTCGGTTCGGCCATCGAGGATCTCGCCGCCGCGGTCATGGTCGCCGAAGCGCCGTAGCGCGCTCGTGATGGCACGGATCTCCTGTGCCGATGTTGTTAGGCCAGGCGCGCCATCCGGCGTTCCCCATGTGCAAAGCGGAAACCTCATCCATGCGTCTACAATATTGCCTCGCCCCCGCCCTCGCGGCCTTGCTTCTGGTCGCCCATGCCCAAGCCCAAGCTCCAGGCGTGCCTGCAACGTCGAGCGCGGCCCCGGCTTCCAGCAAAGCCCTGTCCTCCACGGACAAGCAATTCCTTCAGCGCGCCGCCCGCGGCGCCGAGTATGAGCTGACCATCGCCAAGCTGGCCGAGCAGAAGGCAGAAGGCGAGAACGTCAAGCAATACTCGCAAATGGTCGTCAGCGACCATGAACAGCTCAACAGCTCCTTGCAGCAGTTGGCCGAGGAGCACGGCATGACGCTTCCGAGCGAGATGACCAAGAAGCAGCAGGAGAAGGTGCGCTACCTCCAAGGCTTCTCCGGCAAGTCGTTCGACCGCGAATACGAGCGGGAGATCAAGCGCATCAACAAGGAAGACCGCGCCGACCTCCGCAAGGAGATCAGGTCGACCAACAGCCCGTCCGTCAAAGCCTTCGCGCAGAAGATGCAGGACGCGGATGCCAAGCACCAGAAGATGGCCCAGCAGTTGGAAAGCCACAGTTAGGATAAAACAAACAACGGCACGCAAATGGAGGAACCTGGACGCGCTTCTCCGGTTTAACGCCCCGGCCAGCCGTCGGCTGAACCGCCCCAGCACTCCCGGAGCCTGACGTTTGCAGCATACAGTCGCGGTCTCGGTGCTCTGCATCGCGGTGGGAGGGATCGCGGCGCAGTGGCTGGCTTGGCGTCTTCGCCTGCCTGCCATCGTCCTGTTGTTCGCCGCAGGCCTGGTCCTCGGGCCAGGCCTGCTGGTCCTTCGCCCAAGCACCGATTTCGGCCCGGCGCTGCAACCGGTCATCGGCCTCGCCGTCGGCCTCGTCGTGTTCGAAGGCGGCCTGGCTCTCAGCTTCAAGGAACTGAAAGCCGCCGGCGAGGGTATCCTTCGCCTGACCGCCGTCGCCCTGCCGATCAACGGCATCCTCGCCACCGTCGCCGCGCACCTCCTTACCGGCATGAGCTGGGGGGCCGCGGCCTTGTTCGGCGCCATCACCGTCGTCACCGGCCCCACTGTCGTGCTGCCGCTGTTGCGTCACACCAGGCTGCACCGCCGGGCCGCCTCGTTCCTCAAGTGGGAAGCGATCGTCAACGACCCAGTCGGCGCGATCCTTGCCGCCATCGTGCTGCAAATCCTTGTCAGCGGCTCCGGCCATGAGGCCGGGTGGCTCGGCCTGCACCTGGTTCTCGGCCTCGCGGCGGCCCTGGCTCTCGGCATCGCCGCCGCTCTGCTGATCCGCTGGGCCTTCCGTCGCGATCAAGTGCCGGAGGTGCTGAAAACGCCATGCCTGCTCGCCCTGAACTGGGGCGTGTTCGCCGTCTCCAACCTCGCCATGCACGACGCCGGGCTGATGGCTTCCACCGTGTTCGGCATCGCGCTGGCCAACATGAACATTACCGGGCTGTCCGAACTGCGCCGCTTCAAGGAGGCGCTCGTGGTGCTGGTCGTTTCCGCCCTGTTCATCGTGCTCACCGCCGACCTCAGCCGCGGCGTCCTCGCGTCCCTTTCCTGGCCCGTCCTGTTCCTGACGCTCGCCATGCTCCTCGTCGTCCGCCCCGCCGCCATCCTGCTTGCCACCGCCCGCTCCGGCCTGTCCTGGCCCGAGCGGCTGCTTCCGGCCTGGATCGCGCCCCGAGGCATCGTCGCCGCCGCCGTCGCCGGGGTCGCCGGCCTGCGCCTGCAATCCGCGGGCTTCGAGGGCGCGGAGCAGGTGATGCCCGCCGTGTTCGCGCTGATCGCCGCCACCGTCGTCCTGCACGGCTTCAGCCTCGGCCCGATCGCCCATCGCCTCGGCCTCACCCTGGGCACGGTGCCGGGCCTGGCCATCGTCGGCGCGTCCGCCTGGAGCACGCAGATGGCCGCCGCGCTGCACGAGGCGGGGGTTCCCGTGCTGCTGATCGACACCTTCCCCGGCGCGCTGGACACCGCCCGCGCCGCCGGCCTGCCGACCTTGCAGGCCGAACTGCTGTCGGAGCACGGCGGCGACGAGTTGGAGGGCCGGCCTATAGACTACCTGCTCGCCGCCACGCCGGACGCTTTCTATAACGGCCTGATCTGTACCCGCCTCGGCCCGGAGCTTGGCCGGGAGCGCGTGTTTCAGCTCGCAGCGCCCGGCGGCGACGAGCAGGATGAGTTCCACGGCGTCAGCCGCGAAGCGCGGGGCAAGCTGTTCGGCGCAACCGTACTCGACCACCGCGGCTTCAAACGCCGCTTCGACAAAGGCTGGCGCTTCCACGTCAGCGAGAGGACGCCGGAAAGCGGGCAGGAGGGCGACGCACTCGTTACCCTGCTGACCATCCGCCGTAGCGGCGCGCTAAGCGTGGCCTCGGTCGAGAACGAAGACGCGGCCGGCGACGACGAGGACAGCAAGCGCCTCGTTTTCGCCGCCCCGGCGGACGCGAGCGGTCAGCCCGTCACCCGCTCGATCACCGCCCCGCAGGACGCGAGCTTGTCCTCCAGCGCCTCGTAGCCCCGGTCGAGGTGATAAACGCGGTTCACCACCGTCTCCCCCCGCGCCGCCAGCCCGGCCAGCACCAGCGACACCGAAGCCCGCAGATCCGTCGCCATCACCGGCGCGCCGGAAAGGCCGCTCACCCCGCGGACGATCGCCGACGAGCCGTGGACGTTGATCCGCGCGCCCATTCGGTTCAGCTCCGGCACGTGCATGAAGCGGTTCTCGAAGATGGTCTCGGTGATCATCGCCGCCCCCTCGGCCACGGACATCACCGCCATGAACTGCGCCTGCAGGTCGGTCGGGAACCCGGGGTAAGGCTCCGTCATCGCATCCGCCCCGCGCAGCCCGTCCACCCGGCGCACCAGTACGCCGCCGTCCTGCTCGGTGATCTCCGCCCCGGCCTCGGTCAGCGCCCGCGCCACCGACCCGAGGTGCTCAAGCTGCGCGCCCCGCAGCCGGACCTCGCCGCCCGCGATCGCCGCCGCGCAAAGGTAGGTGCCGGTCTCGATCCGGTCCGCCAGGATCGGATGCGTCGCCCCATGCAGCCGTTCCACCCCCTCGATCACGAGCCGGTCCGACCCGGCCCCCTCGATTTTCGCCCCCATCGCCCGCAGGCACGCGATCAGATCGGCGATCTCCGGCTCCCGCGCCGCATTGGCCAGGATCGTCTGCCCATCGGCGAGCGCGGCCGCCATCACCAGGTTCTCCGTCGCCCCCACCGAGGCGAACGGCAGCACGATGTGCGCGCCCCGCAAGCCTCTCGGCGCCGCCGCGTTGACGTAGCCGCTCTCGAGCCGGATCTCGGCCCCCATCTGCTCGAGCCCCTTCAGGTGCAGGTCCACCGGACGCGTCCCGATCGCGCAGCCGCCCGGCAGCGAGACCCGGCCCTCGCGGACCCGCGCCAGCAACGGCCCCAGAACCAGGATCGACGCCCGCATCTTGCGCACGATGTCGTAAGGCGCCTCGGTGCTGGTGATCGCGCCGCCGATCGACAGGCTCCGCCCATCCGCCTCCACCGCGCACCCGTGCTGGGACACCAGCGCCGTCATCGTGTCGATGTCCGCGAGCCGCGGCACGTTCTGCAGCACCAAGCGGTCGTCGGTCAGCATCCCCGCCGTCATCAGCGGCAACGCGGCGTTCTTCGCCCCGCCGATCTTGATCTCGCCGGAAAGCGGCCTGCCGCCGCGGATACGTATACGGTCCATGATAACCCTCGTTACATCTTCGGCAGGGCGACGCCCGTCTGCCGCATATACTTGCCCGCCTTGTCGGCATAGCTCACGTCCGGCGCGCCCTCGCCCCGCAGGAACAGGAACTGGCAGATGCCCTCGTGCGCGTAGATCCGGGCGGGCAGGGGGGTGGTGTTGCTGATCTCGATCGTCACCTGCCCCTCCCACTCGGGCTCGAGCGGCGTCACGTTCACGATGATGCCGCAGCGCGCGTAGGTGCTCTTGCCGAGGCAGATCACCAGCACGTCGCGCGGGATGCGGAAATACTCCACCGTATGCGCCAGCGCGAACGAGTTCGGCGGGATGATGCAGGCGGGGCCTTTGCGGGTGACGAAGCTGTCCGGGCTGAACCGCTTCGGATCGACGATGGCGCTGTCGACGTTGGTGAAGATCCGGAAATCGTCGGCGACCCGGGCGTCATAGCCGTAGCTCGACAGCCCGTAGCTGATCACGCCCTCGCGCCGCTGCGTTTCCACGAACGGATCGATCATGGCGTGCTCGGTCGCCATGCATCGGATCCAGTGATCGGGCAGAACGGCCATCGGCACCTCAGGCAGGCATCGCGCCGCGGACGATCCGGCGGCTGCAAGCACGGCGACGCCGGGCCGGCCCACGCTGTAGCGCAGGCCTATTGCGGGGGCAAACCGCAGGCCCGCCTCGTCAGGCCGTCATGCCAGGGCGTCGGCCATCAGCCGCCAAGCCTCGAAGATCACGGCCCAGAGCGCGATGCTTGCCAGCCCGGCAAAGAATATGCCCCGGAGCAGCGCGAACCGGTCAAGGTCCTCGACTTGCAGAACGGCGGCGTGGATCGGGCGCAACCCCGGCCGGTTCGTATCAATCAACATAGGCCCGTCTCCTCATCCGGCTTTTGATTTGTTCGCCGGAAAGGATCGTGCGCCGCCATGTGATTGCAACGCGTCAATGCAGCCGTAAACCGTTCGATCAACGCGGTAGAAAAAAGTGAATAATTCGGTTTCAGCTATTCGTGTTCATCCCGCGCCCGCGATTGAGCCTTCCGCCGCCGCAGGTTGGCCCGCAAAGCGGCGGCCTCCCGGCTTGCCCGCTCGCTTCGCGCTTGGCCAGCCGCGACGGCGGGGCCGGGCCCGTGCCGTTCGCCCTTCAAGCGGTTGACCGTCTCGCCCAGCCAGGCTGGCGTGGCGGCCCCGGGGTCGACCACAGGTTGCACCGCGCCCGCGCCCCAGGCCAGCGCGCTGCGCATCTGCGCGCCATCCTCGAACCGCGCCGAGGCGATCAGCGGCAACCCAGGCGCCCGCGAAGCCGCCGAGTGCAGAGCCTCCCGCCACGATGCTCCCTGCGTGCCCGGCTCCGGCAGCGTCAGCACAAGCCCGCCTGCCCCGGCCGCCTTCGCATCCGCGGCGTCCCCGATCCTGTCCAGCCGCAAAAGGCAGATGGCGTCCGCGCCCATGCGCCGCCCGAACCGGCGCCAGCCCTCCATCGTTGCCAGGATGATCGGCCGGCGAGCGTCCGGCATCAGTTTACCGGCACCCTGCCAGTCTGTGTCCGGCATCGTCAGGTCCAAGGCGAATGGGCGACCGGTCAAGCTGGAGATGGCCTGCAACGCCTCGCCGAGCCTTGCCGCCCGGCCGTCAAGCACGCCAAGCCCGCCTGCCTCGCACACCCCGGCGCAGAACGAGGCATCTTTCGAAGCAGGCGCAACAAACGGCAACTCGATGCCAAGCTGGCGGGTTGCCGTCGTCCTCATAACCCTGCCATTTCAGCCGCCCCGCCCAACCATCCTCTTGAACCCGCGTTCACCGTCTTTAACAGGAGAACGAAATGAGGGCCAAGGTCGTGGTGATCACGGGCGCCGGCGCAGGCATTGGCCGGGCAACGGCGACGGAATTCGCCCGCCACGGCTGCGACGTGGCGCTCCTGTCGCGCGATCCGGCCCGGCTGGAGCACGCCGCGGCCGAGCTCCGCCGCTTCGGCGTCCGCGCGCTTCCCATCCCCACCGACGTCGCCGACGCGGCCGCCGTCGAGGCCGCCGCGAACCGCGTCGAGCAGGAACTCGGCCCGATCGATGTCTGGGTCAATGTCGCGATGGCAACCGTGTTCGCGCCTGTCCATAAGCTGACGGCGGAAGAGTTCCAGCGCGGCACCGCCGTCACCTACCTCGGCCAAGTGCACGGAACGATGGCGGCGCTGAAACACATGCGCCCGCGCAACCGCGGCTCGATCGTCTTCGTCGGCTCCGCGCTGGCCTACCGCTCCGTCCCGCTGCAATCGATCTATTGCGGCGCCAAGTCCGCCATCCGCGGCTTCCTCGATTCCCTGCGCTCGGAACTCCTGCACGACAAGGTTAAGATCACCCTGACCGAGGTGGACTTGCCCGCCGTCAACACGCCCCAGTTCGACTGGGCCCGCAACAAGACGGGCCGTAAGGCGCAGCCGGTGCCGCCGATCTACCAGCCCGAGGTTCCCGCGCGGGCCATCGTCTTCGGCGCGTTCAACCCAAGGCGGCAGATCTGGGTCGGCTTCCCGACCGTGAAGGCGATCCTGGCCAACCGGATCGCGCCGGGCCTGATCGACCGCTACCTGGCCAAGAGCGGCTACACGGGCCAGATCACGGACAAGCCGTCCGACCCGGACGCCCCCGGCAACCTGTTCGAGCCGGTTCCGGGAGCATACGGCGCCCATGGCCGCTTCGACGGGCAGGCCCGGACGGGAAGCTGGGAGATGTTCACCAGCCGGCATCGCAACGCTTTCTGGGCCACTGTCTTCGTCGGGGTGGCGGCCGGCGCGCACTTCGTGGCCAAGCGCCTCAAGATTTAAGCCTGTCCTCATGCCCGGGCGGAGGGCCAAGCGCGCAGCGCGTAGTCAGCCATGCGGAGCAGCCTGTCGCGCGAGACGCCATCCCGGGCAAGCACCGACATGCCCTGTATGGTCCCGATCACCAGGTCGGACAACGCCTCCGCGTCCGCGTCGCCCGGCAGGATGCCGATAGCGATGTCGCGCCCGATCCGCCGCCGCAGTTGTTCCGCGATCGAGCGGCGCACGTCGGACACCGCGGACTGAACGTCCGCCGAGGCCGCTGACCCGCTCGCCGTCGCGCTGGCCAGCAAGCAGCCTTTCGGGGTCGTCTCGCCGGTAAAGGCGGTTGCCGACGCCACAAGCATGTCGTGCGCCGCATCCCTCGCGCTCGGCGCAGCCTCCAGCGTCTGCCCAATCGCGCTCGGGGCGCCGACGTAGAGCCGCATCGCTTCGAGGAACAGCCGCTTCTTGTCCCCGAAAGCTGCATAGAGGCTGGGTGCCGTGATCCCCATCGCCGCAGTCAGGTCAGCGACCGAGGTCGTCTCATAACCGTGCCGCCAGAATGCCAGCATCGCCTTTTCCAGCGCCGCCCCCCGGTCGAACGACAGCGGCCGTCCGATCCTGCGGCGCTCAGGCGCTTGAGACGCTTTCATAGCGGCCATTCGTAAATTGCTTGACGATGCCAGGCAATCGTGCGAGGCGTTTCGTAACAAGCATTACGAAAACCGTTCATGTCGCTGACCAAGTATCGCACCCTGGGCCGTTCCGGGCTCGTCGTCAGTCCCTTCGCGCTCGGCACGATGACGTTCGGAACCCAGCGCTGGGGCGCGGACGAGAACGTCTCGCGTGCCATCTTCGACGCCTACCTCGACAAGGGCGGAAACTTCGTCGACACCGCGGACATCTACTCCGGCGGAACCAGCGAGGAGATGGTTGGCCGCTTCATCGCCGACGCCGGCTCGCGCGACCGCATCGTCCTGGCCACGAAGTTCGGCTTCAACGGCTCAGCCAGCCCGCTCGCGGCAAGCGCCGGCGCGCCGGGCAACCCGAATGCCGGCGGCGCGGGGGCGAAGAACATCCGCCGCGCGCTCGACGGCTCGCTCAAGCGCCTCGGCACCGACTACGTCGACCTCTACTGGATGCACGTCTGGGACGGCGTGACCCCGGCAGAGGAGATCGTGCAGACCCTGGGCGACCTCGTGCGCGCGGGCAAGATCCGCTATTTCGCCCTGTCGGACATGCCTGCCTGGCTGGCCATGAAGGCGGCGACCATCGCCGCCGAACGGCGGGCGCCCGGCCCGGTCGCCATGCAGGTCGAATACTCCCTGGTCGCCCGCGACATCGAGCGCGAGCACGTTCCGGCAGCGTGCGAGGCCGGCATGGCGGTCGTGCCCTGGAGCCCGCTGGCCGGCGGCTTCCTTACCGGCAAGTACGACCGCGCCGACACGGGCGGCGCCGGCCGGCTGAGCGGCGCCAATCCGTTCGGCGACAGCAAGTTCTCCGACCGCAACTGGGCGATCCTGGACACGCTCCGCGCCGTCGCCGACGAGCACGGGCGTCCTCCGGCGCAGGCCGCCTTGGCGTGGGCGCTGGCGCGGCCGGGCGTCGCCTCCGTCATTATCGGCGCCAGCAGGACGGAGCAGCTCAATGACAACCTGGCGGCGCTTGAGGTCACCCTGACCAAAGATCAAATGGCCCGGCTGGATGGGGCCAGCGCACCCGTTCCCGGCTTCTCCGATAGCCTCACTGCGCCAGGCGTCAGGCGCATGGTGTTCGGCGGCCACGACGTCAAAGGCTGGGGCGAGTAGAACGCGGCCGTTCGACGGCCGCGACGCCCTGGCCCAGCCTGGCCGGCTCGGGGTGACATCCCGCCCGCCATGGCCCATCTTCCGGCAAACGCCCGGAGGAGAACCCATGCTGAACCAGATCGCCCCGCTTCCCTTGCGTGACCCCAGCCTGCTCCGCCAGGCCTGCCTGGTCGGCGGCAAATGGATCGAGGCCGCCAGCGGCAACACGATCACCGTCCCGAACCCGGCGACCGGCGAGACGGTCGGCACCGTCCCGGCCCTCAGCGCGTTCGAAACCCACCAGGCGATCGACGCCGCCGCCCAGGCGCTGCCAGCCTGGCGAAAGCTGCTGGCGAAGGAGCGCTCGGCCATCCTGCGCCGCTTGTTCACGCTCATGATCGAGAACACCGACGACCTCGCCGCCATTATGACCGCTGAGCAGGGCAAGCCGCTGGCCGAGAGCCGCGGCGAGATCGCCTACGCCGCCAGCTTCATCGAGTGGTTCGCCGAGGAGGCCAAGCGCGTCTACGGCGACACCATCCCCGCCCCGGCCCACGGCCGCCGCATCCTGGTGATGAAGGAGCCGATCGGCGTCTTCGCCGCCATCACGCCCTGGAACTTCCCCGCCGCCATGATTACCCGCAAGGCCGGGCCAGGCTGGGCCGCGGGCTGCACCGGCGTCATCCGCCCGGCGAGCCAGACCCCGTTCTCCGCCCTGGCGCTCGGCGTCCTGGCCGAGCGGGCCGGAATGCCCCCGGGCGTGTGCAACGTCATCACCGGCCCCTCCGGCGAGCTGGGCGGCGAGCTCACCTCTAACCCCCTCGTGCGCAAGCTCACCTTCACCGGCAGCACCGAGGTCGGGGCCAAGCTGCTTGCCCAATGCGCGCCCACGATCAAGAAGACCAGCATGGAATTGGGCGGCAATGCGCCCTTCATCGTGTTCGACGACGCCGACCTCGACGCCGCCGTGCAGGGCCTGATCGCCAGCAAATACCGCAACACCGGCCAGACCTGCGTCTGCGCCAACCGCATCCTGGTGCAGGACGGCGTGTTCGACGCGTTCGCCGGCAAGCTCAAGTCGGCCGTCGAGGCATTGCGGGTCGGCAACGGCATGGAGGAGGGCGTCACCCAAGGCCCGCTCATCAACGCCGAAGCAGTGGCCAAGGTCGAGGAGCACATCAAGGACGCCGTTGCCAAGGGCGCCCACGTCGTCACTGGCGGCAAGCGCCACGAGAAGGGTGGCCAGTTCTTCCAGCCCACGATCCTCGCCGACGTGTCACCCCAGGCCAAGATCTTCCACGAGGAGACCTTCGGCCCGGTCGCCCCCCTGTTCCGCTTCACCACCGAAGACGAAGCCGTCCGCCTTGCCAACGACACCGAGTTCGGCCTGGCCGCCTACTTCTACGCCCGCGACGTCGGCCGCATCTTCCGCGTCGCCGAAGGCCTCGAAAGCGGCATCATCGGCATCAACGAAGGCATCATCTCCACCGAAGTCGCCCCCTTCGGCGGCGTGAAAAGCAGCGGGCTGGGCCGGGAGGGGAGCAAATACGGCATCGAGGACTATCTGGAGATCAAATACCTGGCCCTTGGAGGCATCGGCGCTTGAGCACCAGCTACGACTACGACCTCTTCGTCATCGGCGGCGGCTCGGGCGGCGTCCGCTGCGCCCGCATCGCCGCCAGCCACGGCGCGCGCGTCGGCATCGCCGAGGACACCTACTGGGGCGGCACCTGCGTCAACGTCGGCTGCGTGCCCAAGAAGATCATGGTGCAGGCCAGCGAGTATGGCCGCCTGGCCGAGGACGCCCGCGGCTTCGGCTGGCACGCCGACCCCGGCACGCATGACTGGCCCATCCTGATCGCCCGCAAGGATGAGGAGATCGCCCGCCTCAACGCCGTCTACGAGGGCCTGCTCGGCGGCGTCGGCGTCGAGATGCACCGCGCCCACGCCCGCTTTACCGGCCCGCATACGCTGGAGGTCGGCGGGCGCACCGTCACCGCCGCCAACATCGTCATCGCCACCGGCGGCAAGCCCGTGATCGATCCGCCGGTCGAGGGTTCCCACCTCGGCATCGTCTCCGACGACGCGTTCCATCTCCCCAGCTTGCCCAAGCGCATCGTCATGGTCGGCGGCGGCTACATCGGCATCGAGTTCGCCGGCCTGTTCCACGGTCTCGGCGCCGCCGTGGATGTCGTCTACCGCGCCCCGCTCCCGTTGCGCGGCTTCGACCATGACATGCGTCAGGCGCTGGCCGATTCGATGGAGGCGCAAGGCGTCCGCCTGCACCCGACGCAGACGGTGCATAAGATCGAAGCGCAAGGCGATGCGCGGCGGGTCGTCATGACAAGCGGCCATGAGATCGAGGCCGATCTGGTTTTCTTCGCCACCGGACGCCTGCCGCGCACGCAAAGGCTTGGCCTCGACGCGGCGGGCGTCAGAACCGATCGCCGCGGAGCGGTCGTCGTCGATGCACGGAACGCAACCAGCCAGCCGCATGTTTTCGCCGTCGGCGACGTGTCCAACAAGCTGAACCTCACGCCCGTTGCCATTGCCGAGGGCCACAACTTGGCCGACCGCCTGTTCGGCCCGAACGAGCCGCGCACCTGGTCCCTCAGGCCCGTGGCCACCGCCGTCTTCAGCACGCCCCCGCTCGCGACCGTGGGCCTCACCGAAGAGGAAGCCGCGGCCCGTGGCCCGGCCGACATCTATCTCGCCCAGTTCCGCCCCATGCGCCACGTCATGTCCGGCCGCCCCGACAAAACCATGATGAAGATGGTCGTCGACCAGGCCAGCCAGCGCGTCCTCGGCGTCCACATCTTCGGCGACGACGCCCCAGAAATGATGCAAGGCGTGGCCGTGGCGCTCACGGCCGGCGCGACCAAGGCCGATTTCGACCGTACTATCGGCATCCATCCCACCAGCGCCGAGGAACTCGTGACCCTGCGCGTCCCGGCCCGCGTCGCCGGGGCGCCTGCCGCGCGGGAAGCGGCCGAGTAGGCGTCGCCGGCGCAGGCGTCACCCCGCCGCATCGTGCAGAACGCCGGCTGCCGCCTCGCTCAACGCCGCCTCGATCATCGCTTTCAGCGCCGCCGGCTCGGCGATCACGATTGCGCCGCGGTTGTGCCGCACGAGCCCGGCCCGCGTGAGCGTGGAGATGTTCCGCGACACCGTTTCCCGCCGCAGGCCGATGCGCGCCGCAAGTTCCTCGTGCGTGGGCGGCGGGGTCAGCACGAGCGCGCCGTCCCGGCGTTTGCGTCCCAGCCGCAGCAGTTCGGCGGCCAGCCGCAACCGGGACGGCAACGTCGTCTGCTCCAGCAAGCGGCGGTTCTGCGTCCGCACCCGTAAGGACAACAAACGCAGCAGCCGCAGCGAAACAACGCGCGACGCGGCCACGAGGTCGAGGAACGCGCCCGCTGGCAGGATGCACAGCCGGCTGCGTACCAGCGTCTCAACCTGCGCGGACCGGGCCACGCCATCAATTGCCGACATCTCTCCCACCAGCTCCCCGGACGAGAAGTCGCCAAGGATCTGCGTCCGCGATCCGTCGGCCGTGCGCACCAGCACGCGGACCAGCCCCTGCATGACCAGGAAGACGTCGGTCGTGACATCCTCGAACTCGGCGACGACCTGGCCCGGCCGGGCATCGACCCAGCGGGCACGCAGGCCGGCCCGCCGCAACGCCTCGCCGCCCGCCTCGCGCAGGAAATCGTGGCGGGCCATAGCCTGCAGGAACGGCGCCGGAGCGGGCGTGATGACCTCAGAATCCGCCATACTTCACCCGAACCGCCGTGTCGCTCAGGCGCGCGGTCATGGTGATGATGGCCGTGCGGTCCGGCTCGCGCTTGATGTCGAGCATCCGGATCAGCCGGGCGCCGGTCAGATCCCGTACTTGGCCATCGGATAACCCGCCGCCGCTCGTGTCGGCGGCAACGGCCAGGCAACCCTCGAAGTCGCACGAGGTGAAATCGGGCAGCTCCCACCGCCTCGTGTCGCCGACGAGCTGCGGCCGCTCGACCACCCACTCCGCCGTCGCTCCGAAGATGCTCGGGCGCGTCGTCCGTCCGTCGTCCAGAACAACGTCCGGGGCGGAGGCGCGGAACGCCATCGCCGTCGGCAGCGCGCCGCCGAGATTGACCATCACGCCCCCGACATCGTGCGGGCCCAAGGCCGACAGCACGCAGGCGACGGCGTCGCCCGGCTTCACCGGCAGGCCGAGCGGCACGGGCGCCGACTTCGGGTCCTGCCTGGCCCACCACTGCGTCCATGCCATGGCGCTTACCGTGCCGTCCGGATGGAGAATCGAAGTCGTCCCGGCCTGCGGCAGCGAGGAATCCACGTAGCGGCGCTGGCCGTCGAGGCCGATCCAGTTGGCGCAGCGGTACTCCACCGTTTCGTCGCCGCTCGTGGGCCGCAGGACTCCAGGAACGGTCCAGAAGCCCCAGACCTGCCCCAAGGGCCGCCCTTCGTTCGCCGAGATGTAAGCGCCGGCCCAGTTGCTGCTCGTTTCGGTGCGGCCCGGCCCGAGCGGCACAGCGAGCTGGCGGGTCGCGCTCCGGAACCCGGCTTCCCGGACCCGCTCGGCCGAGAACTGGAACGGCTGGAGATTTAGCTTCCTCCCGAACGCCCGGTTCCACGCGTCCCTGAGCGCGCTCGGCGTCCGAGGCCCGGGCTGCGGCGGCAGGCTGCGGTCCACCTGCAGAGTGTCCTCGCGCCCATGCTCGACCGGCTCCCGCGGCGTCGCATACCCGGTGAACCGCCGCGCGAGGTCGTCGATGACGCTGTCGGGCATGACCTCCGGCGGCCCGCCCCGCGCCCGGGCGTTCACGACCACTCCTGCGCCGCTGCCGCGACCGCCCGCTGATAGGTCGCCTGCCCAGCTTCCCCGAGCAGCGTCTTCGCGGCCCGGGCCACGGCGATGCCGGCCTGCGTGTCGCTCAGGTAATGCAGCCCGGCGATCTCGCGGTTGCGGGCGATGCGCCCGGCCAGGGTCCAGGCGTCGTCGCGCACCGTGTCCGCCCCCATCCCGAGCACGTCCTGCAGGCAAAGCGCCATCAGGTGCGCCTGCGTCGAATGCCCGCTGGGGAACGAGGCATGGCCGGGCACTTCGAGCGGCGGCAGCAGCGCCGGGCAAAGCTGCGAGGGACGCGGGCGCGCGAACATGCGTTTGAAGTGCATCGACACGAACGTCCCGGTCAGGCTGGCGATGCCGAGCACCGAAGCGGTTGCCGGGTGGGACGCCGGGCGGGCGGAGAGCAGGTTCATGAAGTAGCTGATGAACTCGTCGGCTTGCGACACGATCTCGCCGAGCGCGTCCGCCCGCTCCTCCGCCGCAGCAATGACGAGCTGGTTGATCTCGCTCTGCACGCTCGCCGTCGCGTTCAGCGCGGACCAGTCGGGTAAGCCGCCGGCCTGAGGCAGCGTCTGCGGCATCCAGCTCGGCCAACCCGTTTCGTTCCAAGGCGTCAGGTTCAACCAATCCGCTTGCGCGAACTCCGTGAGCGCCGCCCAGGACCGCCATTCCACTGACCAGTTCCGCTCCGGGAACCGCGGTACGGCGACGGTGGCGAGCCTGCCGATGGGTGTGGGAGGCTCGGTGGTCCGGGCGTTCGTCAGCATGACGAAGGGGAGGCTCACGCGGTCGGCGAAGAACCAGCCGCTGGAGAAGCCTCCGGAGTTTCCTGTATTGCCGCTGTTCCCGCTATTTCCGCTGTTCCCACTATTACCGCTGTAACTTGCTGACATGTCTCATCTCCTACGAGTGCCTTACGCCGTTTTGCGCGTCCTAATCCGGGAGCCCAGCGGTGCGCAGCCGATGCACGAATGTGTTCTGGACATCTCCGCGCAGCGGCGTCCGGGCGCGAAACATTCTCAGGCTGAACGACGGTGAAAGGCGCATCAGTGACTGCGCAAGCGTGCCAGCACTCTCCAAAGCCCCAGTGGCGACGAAAGCAGCGATGAGGCAGCGAAGGTTCGACGTGTTTGCCGGGGCATGAGCCGCCGCTAACCGGCCCCAGCCAATCGCCTCGTCATACCGCCCAGCCAAATAGTAGGCCTGAGACAAGAAGTGCTCGAACCAGTGCGCGTCGTCGCCGACCGGGGAAAGGCGGGCGGCGTACTGCGCTCGCTCGATGGCGGTCATGACGTCGCCGAGATAGCCGCATGTCAGGCTGCTGAAAGCCCATGCGGTGGCGCAGCTTGGCCCGGCGGCAATAGCCCGCGTGAGATATGCATGAGCGGTCTCGTGGTCGTGCAGCAAGTATGATTGCGAGTGCCCGTAAATTGCTAGAGCCAACGCGTCGCCTGGGTCCCGCTCGATGGACATTCGCGCGGCCTGCGCTGCCGCCATCCTATCCGCATCTTCGTTGTCGGACCACCCTTGCCCGATCCAATGAATCAGTGAGGCGGCCCGATGCGAATGAGCCGGCGCATAGCCCGGATCAATCAACGACGCTTGCAAGAACATATCGAGCGCCTGCTCCGCCGAAGATTTGTCCAGGCGATTGAACAAGTTCAACGCCTGCAACGTCAGGTCATACGCCGTCATGCTCTCCGGCCCCTTCCGCCGCGACCGTGTCAGCTCGAAGCCGCGCACGTGCGGGGCGATCGCCCCCACCACCCGCACCGCGATGTCGTCCTGCAAGCTGAAGATGTCGTCCGCGGCCCCGTCGATCCGGTCCGCCCACAGCACCTGCCCGTTGGCAGCCTCGCAAAGCTCGGCCGCGATCCGCAGCATCCCATGGCCCCGCCGGACGCTGCCGTGCAGCACGTAGCGCACGTCCAGCTCGTGCCCGGCCCGCCGCAAGTCCAGCGGCGACCGCGCGTAGCCGAGCGTTGCGCTACGCGACACGACGAGCAGGTCCTTCAAGCCGCTGAGCGCGCGGATGATGTCGTCGATCATGCCCTCGGCGAAATAGCCGTCGTTCTGCTGCCCCGGCACCGTCCGGAACGGCAGCACGGCGAGCGACGGCCGGTCGTCCTCGCGCCGGCTTGCCGGGACCGGCGCGCTCCGCCGCGGCAAGGCCGGCAGCCCATCCCATACGGCGCAGGCAGCGGGCGCAATCTGATAAACCGCGACCGGATCGGGTATGTTCTTCAGCCGCCGCAGGCCGGCCGACTCGTACTCGGCGGCAACCGCCCGTCGCACCTGCTCGAACACCGCGCCCGACAGGCAAATCCCGCCAGGCTCGGCCATCCCTTCCAGCCGCGCCGCGACATTGACCGCCGTGCCCCCGGTTCGCTCGCCCTGCAACACGATCTCGCCCGCATTGACGCCGATCCGCAGCATGATCCGCTGGCCGGACTGCCGGGCGGCATCGCGCCGCGCCGCCTCCGCCTGCACGCGCAGCGCGCATTTCAGCGCCTGGACCGCGCTCGGGAACTCGGCCATCAGGCCGTCGCCCGCCGTCCCGAACACCCGCCCGTGGGACGCTTCGATCTCCCGCGTCACCTGCGCCAGCAGGCCGCCCACGAGCCGGTGCGTCTCCTCCTCCGCATCGCCCATCAGGGCGCTGTAGCCGACGGTGTCCGCTGCCAGGATCGCCGCAAGCCGCCGGCCAAGCGGCAGGCTTGGCGGCCCTGTAGACGGCGGCTCGGCGGAACTCCTCGAGACCATTCTGTTCCCGGGATAAAGAAGCGATAAAACTGATAGCGCAACAATAAAGGCGCTGGCTTCCCAGCAAACATGCCGAGTAATCAGCGTCGTTGATTGCCGGAACATAGAACATGGAACTTTCCCTGGACAACCCTTAATCGAACGGCCCGTATGGCCTGCAACGGGCGGAGCGTGCGCCCGCCGCAGTCATGCGTCTGTGACCGGGGTCACGCCCCGCGCAGGCAATGATGGCATCCGGCTCACATCGGCTACCGGACCGGAGCGGCCCGGGAGGCAAGCTGGCGGTTCGGCGTTTGCGGGAAGTCGCCGGTCCGGGGCCAACCCGATGCCGGCATCGAGTTGGTTGACTGCACAAGCCGCTCCCGGGCAAAGCCTGGCTCCAGTTGCGCCAACGAGCTGGTCTGGTTCGCATTGCCCGTGCTTTGCGGGTAAGCTTCTTGCCCGGCATCCATGACAAACGGCAGGCCGCCAGCGGTTCTCAGCGCCGGGGCGGAAAAGGCGAACGGCTCGCCAGGCCCTTCGCCCTCCGCCAGGGCTGGACCAGCCAGTGCAGCCATGGCGAGCGCTATGGTGGCGGATGTGTAACTGAAACGCATGGTGAGTCTCCTTTGTCAGAACCAGGGTCTCCCCGGCGGGCCAGAGCCATCTCCGGCCGCCGCCGATGCCCATGCGCATCTTGCGGCGTCCTCGCACGGACGCCCGTGCGCCGCATCACAGGCCGGAATGCCGGCCTTGCGGGCGCGCGGTTGTTGAGATGGCCATCCGCTTGCCTCGGCGCGGGTCAATCAGGACGAACGCGCCAGCGTCAGCAAGCTGCGCGCCTCCACCCCAGTCGAGGCCGTCCAACTCCGGCGTGACCTCCGTCACATCCCCGCGCGGAAAAGGTTTGGCGTTCTCGCCGAGCAGCCGAACGAGAGACGTCCAACGCTGCCGGACACAACCGATGGGAGATAACCATGCCTTGGCAAGAAACGCCCGCAACGTCCAACTACAGTCCCGGAAGGCTGAAATTCGCTGGCGGCGGCGACGCTGACGTCCACGCCAAACCCGGGCGTCAGACCCGGGTGGAGTTGAATACAAGCAACGTGAGGCCGGACGACCAATTCAAGAACGTCCTGGTCGACATTTACTACTCAGTCAGGGAAATGCGCAGCAACAACACGTTCTTGACCTGGAGCGGCACGGCGTCCCTGCCGATCCCGGCAAATACACCATGGTAACCAAGGACACGCGGAACTTCTCTGGCTCCTGGATCGTCAAAGGCCAGATCCACGACCCGATCCCGCTGAACTCCGAGAACACCATGACCCGGCGCGGAACGTACCGGATCGACGGAAAAGGGGACGACCAGCAGAATGCCGGGATCGACCTCGAGCTTGCGGTCCCGATCCGCTATCTCGACCGCCAGTAACGCCGTGCGTTGCCGCATCGGGCCGGCAAGCGTCCGGGCGGCGTCGGTAATCAACTGCCGGCGCCGCCTCACGTGTCGCCACCGGTCCACCTTCTGTCACGGAGGGCAGCAACGACGGTCTCGGCCAGTTCCTCCGCCTCTGCTTCCGATGTCCGAAGCGTCAGAGCCGGGTCGTCCGGGCGCTCGTAAGGCGCGTCAACCCCCGTCAACCCGCTGAGCAGCCCGGCGTCCGCCTTGCGATACAACCCCTTCGGGTCACGCCGGCGGCACTCCTCGACCGGCGTGTCGACGAATACCTCCAGGAACGAGTCCCCGCCCACGGCCCGGCGGGCCTCGTCGCGGCCAGCCCGGTAAGGCGAGATCGCGCTGACCAGGACGATAAGCCCCGCGTCGGCCAAGAGCGCGGCCACTTCCCCGATCCGGCGGATGTTCTCGGCGCGGTCTTCGGGGCTGAAGCCGAGGTCGGCATTCAGCCCGTGGCGGAGGTTGTCCCCGTCGAGCAGGTAGGTTTGCCGCCCCTCGGCATGAAGCCGGCGCTCGACCAGGTTGGCGATGGTGGACTTGCCGGAGCCGGACAGGCCGGTGAACCACACGACGCCGGGCCGCTGGCCATTGCGCCGGCCTCGCGCCTGCCGGTCCACGTCCATCGCGTGCCATGCGACCTCCTGCCCGGGCGAGAGGCTCGCCTCGACCATGCCGACGCCCACTGTGGCGTTGGTCTGGCGGTCGAGCACGATGAAGCCGCCAAGGTCGCGGCTGGCGGCGAAGGATTCGAACGCGGCCGGGGATTGCAGCGAGAGCTCGACGGCGCCCACGTCGTTCAGCGCCAGCAGGCCCGCGGGTTGGCGCTCGCGCGTATCGACGTCGATGCGGTGGCGCAGGCGGCTGACCGTCCCGCTGACAAGTTTGGCGCCGATCTTGACCAGGTAGCCCCGCCCGGGCGTCATCGGCGTGTCGGAAAGCCAGACAAGGTGGGCCGAGAACGCCTGGCCGACACAGACCGGCGTGCTCGCCGCGGCCAATACGTCGCCGCGGGCAATGTCGATCTGGCGGTCAAGCACGACCGTCACCGCCGCCCCGGCCTCGGCCTCCCGCAGGTCGCCGTCCATGGTGACGATGCGCTGCACTCGGGCGGCCCGGCCCGACGGATAGGCGGCAATCGCGTCGCCGGGGCGGAGGCAGCCGCTGGCAAGCGTCCCGGCATAGCCGCGGAAATCGAGGTCGGGGCGGACAACGGATTGCACCGCCATACGGAACGGCCCGGCAATCGCCGCGTCCTCGACGTCGACTGTTTCAAGATGGCTCAGCAGGGATGGCCCCGCATACCAAGGCGTGTGCGCGCTTGGCTCGGTCACGTTGTCGCCATGCCGGGCCGACACCGGGATCGGCTGGATCGAGGTGAAGCCGAGTTCCGCGGCCGTGGACCGGAAGTCGGACACGATGGCGTCGAAGCGCTGCTCGCTCCAGTCCACGAGATCTATCTTATTGACCGCCAGCACGAGGTGGCGGATGCCCATCAGCGAGGCGATGAAGGCGTGACGCCGGGTCTGCGTGAGCACCCCGCGGCGGGCGTCGATCAGCAGGACGGCAAGGTCGGCGGCGGATGCGCCGGTCGCCATGTTGCGGGTGTACTGCTCGTGCCCCGGCGTGTCGGCGACGATGAAGCGGCGGCGCGGCGTGGCGAAGTAGCGGTAGGCGACGTCGATGGTGATGCCTTGCTGCCGCTCGGCTTCGAGCCCGTCCACGAGCAGCGCGAAATCGATCCCGTCGCCCGCGGCGCCGTGGCGGCGGCTGTCCTGCCGGAGTTGCAGCAGCTGGTCGTCGAGGATCAGGCTCGTGTCGTAGAGCAGGCGACCGATCAGGGTAGACTTGCCGTCGTCGACGCTGCCGCAGGTGAGGAAGCGGAGTTGGCCAAGGGGAGCGACGCCGGCGTCCGGGTCCAATTCGTCCAACGCTTGCTGCATCAGAAATAGCCCTCGCGCTTCTTGCGCTCCATCGAGTCGCCGCCGTCATGGTCGATCAGCCTCGTGCCGCGCTCGGAGCTGCGGGCGACGCGCATCTCGGCGATGACGGCCGGAAGGGTGGCAGCCTCCGACTCCGTGGCGCCCGTGAGCGGGTAGCAGCCCAACGAGCGGAAGCGGACGCTGCGAAGCTGCGGGCGCTCGCCGGGGTCAAGCCGGAACCGCTCGTCGTCAACCATGATGAGGGCGCCGTCCCGCTCCACCACCGGCCGGGCGGCGGCGAAGTAGAGCGGGACGACCGGGATGTTCTCGGCCTCGATGTATTGCCAGATGTCGAGCTCGGTCCAGTTCGACAGCGGGAAGGCGCGGACCGATTCGCCGGGCGCGGTGCGGCTGTTGTAGAGCCTCCAGAACTCGGCGCGCTGGTTCTGCGGGTCCCACTCCTGCGCGGCGGTGCGGATGGAAACGACGCGTTCCTTGGCGCGGGACTTCTCCTCGTCGCGCCGCGCGCCGCCGAACACGGCATCGAACCGGTGCTGCTTGAGCGCGGTCTTCAGCGCCTCGGTCTTCATGACGTGCGTGTAGTAGGACGCGCCGTGGTCGAACGGGTTGACCCCGCGGTCCCGGCCTTCGGCGTTGGTGTGGACAATGAGGTCCAGCCCGAGGCGCCGGGCGGCCTCGTCGCGGAAGGCGATCATCTCGCGGAACTTCCAGCCGGTGTCGACATGCAGCAGCGGCAGCGGCGGACGGGCCGGGTAGAACGCCTTGCGGATGAGGTGGAGCAGGACGGAGCTGTCCTTGCCGATCGAATAAAGGAACGCCGGGCGGCGCGCTTCGGCCACGACCTCGCGGATGATGTGGATGCTCTCGCTTTCCAGCGCCGCGAGATGGGAGCGCGGAGACGGCGAGGCTTGAACGGCGTCGCGGGCCAGGGGGGTAAGGGCGTTCATGGTCAGGTCCTGGCAGCTTGGCGGGAAAGATGGATGCCGCATTCGGTCTTGGCGTGGTTGGCCCAGCGCCCGGCGCGCGGGTTTTCGCCCGCGGAAACGGGGCGGGTGCAGTGGGTGCAGCCGATCGAGCGGTAGCCTTGCGCCTCCAGCGGATGCGGCGGCAGGCCATGCTCGCGGCGGTAGCCGGCGATAGCGGCGGCGCTCCAGGCCGCGAGCGGGTTGGCCTTGAACCGCGCGCCGTCCCGCTCGATCAGCGGCAGTGCGCCGCGCTCTCCGCCCTGGAACCGCTTGCGGCCGGTGATCCAGGCGTCGAAGCCTTGGAGGGCGGCGTCGAGCGGCTCGACCTTGCGGTGCCAGCAACAGATGTCCGGCTCGGCCCGCCAGAGCGTGCCGTCCGGGTCGGCCTGCGCGAGCAAGGCCGGCGTCGGCCCGGCGCTGCGGACATCGGCAAGGCCCAGGCGGTCGCAGAGCTGGTCGCGGTAGGCGAGGGTTTCAGGGAACAGCTTGCCGGTATCGATGAGGATGACCGGTGTGGCGCGGTCAATGGAGGCGACCAGGTGCAGCAGCACGGCGCTCTCGGCGCCGAAGGAGGAGACAAGGGCGACGCGGCCCGGGAAGTCGCGGGTGATGAGGTTGTGCAGGAACGCTTTGGCGCTCCGGCCCGCGTCGCCGTCTTGCTCCGGTCGGTTGGTCAGTTCTGCGGTCAGCATCATCGGTCGCCTTGGAAAAACCGGGCCTGAAATGGCCAGTTCGCTCGGTCAAGAAGAACGATTTGCTAAACAGAGGTGTTTAAGGCAAGAGCGAAAGAACAATATCCTAAAACCAACTGGTAATTGGGGCTGGTTTCGGCGAGCAGGGGTAGTGTTTGGAAAAACAGTTCGCAGAAACGGAACGACGCCCCAGCATCATCCGGCAGAGCGTGCCGCCACGCTGCCGGCTGACGATGCGCCTCCGAAGGCTTCCGAGCAGGCAGGATCGTCCCCGCCCGAAACAGCGTCCGTTCCCGGCTCCCGAGCGGCCCGCCCATCAATCCCGGGGATGGCGGCTCATGAACGCCGGACTCCAGTGAACAGGATCAAGCCCTTCTGCAAGCCGGTCAGGCCCGACTTCATCGCGCAGGGCTGGTAATAGGAGCCGAGCGGCAAGTAGGGAACCTCCTGCAACGCCTCCAACTGCATCCTCCGCGCCAGCGCCTGTTGCGCCGGCATCGGCTCCGTTTGCAGCCACTCGTCGCGCAGCGCCTCCATTTTTGGCATCTCCGGCCAGCCGTTGTACGCGCCCGCGCCATTGCCGCGCATGAGCTGGTGGCTGCCCGGGTTGGCCATGTCGTAGCCGCCGGAAAAGGCGGAGAACATGCTCCAGCCGCCCTGGCCCGGCGGGTCGCGCTTGACCGAGCGCTGCACCGTCGTGCCCCAGTCGGTCGTGACCTGGTCCACGTTCATGCCGATCTTGCGCAGCATGTCCGCGCCCACCTCGGCGATGGCGTTGATGCGCGGCACGTCGCTGGGCACGAGATAAACGATGCGCTCGTTGCCATAGCCGGCTTTCGCAAGGTCCTGCTTGATCTCGGCGATGCCATGCTTGCCGCTCAGCGCCTCCATCCCGGCGTCGTTGGCCAGCGGCGTGCCGGGGGTGAACAGGCCGGTTTGGGCGTCGTATGGGGCGGCGGACCCGACCACGGCCTGCATGAATTCGGACTGGTTGACCGCCTTGAGCACGGCGCGGCGGACCGCCGGGTTGTCGAACGGCGGATAAAGCTGGTTGAAGCGGAGGAAGCCGATCAGCCCCTTCGTTTCCATCACGACCACCTGGATACCGCCGTCCTCCTTCAGCGAGGGGACCAGGTCCATCAGCGGCTGCTCGACCCAGTCGACCTCGCCGGCTTGCAGCGCTGCCACCTGGGTGCCGGGGTCGGGCGTGGTCAGCCATTCGACCCGGTCGAAATGCGCGATGCGCGGCCCGGCGCAGAAGCTCGGCGTGCCTTGGCGGGGGACGTAGCCGTCGAACCTGGCGTAAACGTTGCGCGCGCCAGCCACGCGTTCGTTCGCGACGTAACGGAACGGCCCGCTGCCGACCATCTCGGTCAAGCGCACGCTGGCCGGGGTTTGCGCCAGGCGCTCGGGCATGATGGCGGCCATCGTGTTGGTCGGGTGGCCCAGCGCCTCGGGCAGGAGGTGGAAGCGGCGCTTGAGGCGGAACTTGATGGTCTTGTCGTCCGGCGCCGTAAGCTCGTCGGTGGCGGCGGCGAGCGCCTGGCCGAACGCGTCGTTGACCTGCCAACGCCTGATGCTGGCCACCGCGTCCCGTGCCAGGACCGGCATGCCGTCGTGGAACTTGAGGCCGGGGCGCAACGTAAGGGTCCACGTCAGGCCGTCGGCCTCGGTGGCGTGGCCGGACAGCATCTGCGGCTGCATCCGCCCGGCCTCATCCATCGCGAACAGGGTGTCGAACACCATCATGACGTGGTTGCGGGTCACGAAGGCGCTCACCGCCGGGTCAAGCAAGGCAAGGTCGGCGTAGGGAATGAATTTCAGCGTAGTGGAGGCTTCGGCGCGCGCCAGCGCCGGGCAGGCAAAGGGTGCGGCGAGTGCGGCGCCGAGCAGGGTGCGGCGGTGCATGGCAATTCTCCGGATTGATGGGAACAGCCAAGGCAAGTTTCAGGCCAGAGCCGGCGCCCGCCTCGTGGCGGCGTTTCGACCCCCGGTCCGGCATGACGACGCCGAAACACGTTGTCCGCTGCCGACCGAGACGCCATCTTGATTCCAATTGGGCCGATACGGCCCGGCCTCAAGCAAAAACAGCTCGGAGGACGAACATGGCGGATTTGGATGTAGAGGCATCGCCTCCGGACGACGTTGGCTTGCTGCGCCAGCACGCCATCGGCTTGCAGAACGAGGTCACGCGGCTGCGCCAGGCGCTCGCGGCGGCGCAGGCGAAAGCGGCCGTGCAAGGCGAGCCGGCGCATACGGGGCCTGCCGATACCCTGAACGGGACCGATTCGTGCCCGGTCTCGCTGCCGGTTCCGCAGCGGGCGACGGACGGGTCCGACTTGCTGGGCAACGAGGAACGGCTGCGCGCGATCGTGGAAAGCGCGGTCGATTACGCCATCATCACCGCCGACCTGCAGGATCGCATCACCGGCTGGAATCACGGCGCCACACGGGTGTTCGGCTGGGAGCCGGAGGATGCGATCGGGCGTCCCTGCCGAATGGTCTTCACCCCCGAGGATTGCGCGGCCGGCGTGCCGGAAGCCGAGATGCGCGAGGCCCTCGCCGCCGGCAAGGCGCTTGACGAGCGCTGGCATATCCGGCGCGACGGCACGCGCTTCTGGGGCCGGGGCGAGCTGGTGCCGCTGCACGACGGCGAGCTGCTCGGATACTTGAAGATCCTGCACGATTGCACCGAGCAACGCCGGGCCGAGGACGCCTTGCGCGAGCGGGAGCAGCTTTATCGCCTGATCGTGCAAAGCGCGCGGGACTACGCGATCTTCACCACCGACCTGCAAGGGCGCATCACGAGCTGGAACCGCGGCGCGAACCAGGTGCTCGGCTGGGAGGAGAGCGAGGCCGTCGGGCGTCCGAACGCGATCCTGTATACGCCTGAGGACCACCTGAACGGCGTGCCGGAAGCGGAGATGGCGCAAGCGCTCGAGCACGGCCATTCGGAGCGGGACCGCTGGCACATCCGGGCGGACCGTACCTGGATTTGGGGGACCGAGGTGGTGACCCCGCTGCAGGACGGCAGCGGCAAGGCCCACGGCTTCCTGAAAATCCTCCGGGACCGCACCGAGCAGCGGCGCGAGGAGGAGAAGCGGCAGCTCCTGCTGGCCGAGCTGAATCACCGGGTCAAGAACACGCTGGCGATCGCGCAGTCACTGGCGTTCCAAACGGCGCGTTCGGCGGAAACGCCGGGCGAGATGGCCGATACGCTCGATGTCCGGCTGGAGGCGCTGGCCGCCGCCTACGACCTGCTCACGCGGCAGACATGGCAGGGCGCGATGCTGGCCGAGGTGGTTCAGGCGACGCTCAAGCCATACAAGCACGGGGCAGAACAGGTCCGCGTCTCCGGGCCTGACCTCATGCTGCGCCCGAACACGGCCTTGGTGCTGCACATGGCCCTGCATGAGCTCGCCACCAACGCGGCGAAGTACGGCGCGTTGTCGGAACCGGGAGGAGCCCTGTCGGTTACCTGGTCGTTCGATCGGCCGCCCGATGCCGCGGGCGGCAGCAGGCTCGAACTGGTTTGGACCGAGCAGGGAGGGCCGAAGGTCGGACCGGAGCCGCAACGCGGGTTCGGCACGCGGCTGATCGAGGACAGTGTGCCGTATCAACTCGGCGGCAAGGCAACCTTGAGGTTCCATGAGCAAGGCGTGGAATGCCGCTTGCTGGTGCCGCTGAACGAGCAATCAAAGGACGCCTGACAATGGACGAGGAACGAAAACGCCTCCATGGCCTGCGGGTCCTGGTGGTCGAGGACGTGGCGGTGCTCGCGTGGCGAGTCTGCGACGTGTTGGCCGATGCCGGCGCGGAGGTGGTCGGCCCGGCGCCGAGCGTCGAAACCGCGCTGGACTTGCTGGCGCGTCAGGACGTCCACGCGGCCGTGCTTGACAAGAACCTGGATGGGCTGTCGTCCGACCCGATCGCCGATGCGTTGCTGGCCAGGAACACGCCGTTCCTGTTCCTGACGGGCTATGGGTCAGGCGACAGCGAAGGCCGCTACAGCGAGTGGCTGACCGTCGGCAAGCCGGTAAGGCCCGCAACGCTGATCGAAAGCGTGGCAAGCATCGCGGACCGGAACCCTCGACCCTAATCAGTGCCCGGCGGCCACGGCGTCCGCCCCCGGTTTGTCATGCGCGGCCAAACGTTCGACAAGCGTCTGACTCGCCTGGTTCATGCCGACGATATCGACCGCGACGCCCTGATGGCGGAATTTCCGCACGACGCGGTCGAGCGCGTTGACGCCGGTGATGTCCCAGAAGTGCGCCGCGTGAAGGTCGATCGTCACCGCGCGGAGCGGCTCGCGGAAGTCGAACGCGTTATGGAACGCCTCGGCGGTGGCGAAGAAGATCTGGCCCGTGACGTCATAAGTCCGGGTCCCGTTCGCGAGAACAGAAGCGACGTCGAAGAAGCGGGACACCTTCTGCGCGAAGAACAATCCGCTCAGGATGACGCCGGCCAGCACGCCCTTGGCCAGGTCGTGCGTGGCGACCACGACGGCAACGGTGGCCAGCATCACCAGGCTTGAGCTTTTCGGGTTGGTGACGAGGGTCCGTATCGACCGCCACTGGAACGTGTTGATCGAGACCATGACCATGACTGCGACCAGGGCCGCCATCGGAATCTGCTTCACCCAGGCGCCAAGCACGACGATCAGGAACAACAGGAAGCACCCGGCCCACAGGCAGGACAGCCGTCCGCGCCCGCCCGACGACACGTTGATGACCGACTGGCCGATCATGGCGCACCCGGCCATGCCCCCGAACAGGCCAGAAGCCATGTTGGCCAGCCCCTGCCCGGCGCACTCGCGGTTCTTGTTCGAGTTGGTGTCGGTCATCTCGTCGACGATGGCCGCCGTCATCAGGCTTTCGAGCAGGCCGACCATGGCGAGCGTGAGCGCGTAGGGCAGGATGATGCGGAGGGTCTCAAGGTTCGGCGGAACCTGCGGCCATGCGAAGAACGGCAGGTCGCTCGGCAACGCGCCCATGTCGCCGACAGAATGGAGCCGCAGGCCAGCCGTCATCGTGAACGCGGTCAGCACGACGATGGCGACCAGCGGCGCGGGGACGGCGGTGAACACGAGCGGCAGGCCGTAGATGATGGCCAGGCCCACCGCGACCATCGCGTAAACCTGCCAGCCGTGCCCGACCAGCTCCGGCAGTTGAGCCATGAAGATCAGGATCGCCAGCGCGTTGACGAAGCCGGTGACGACCGAGCGGGACACGAAGCGCATCAGGTCGCCAAGGCGGACGGCGCTGGCGGCAAGCTGCAAGATGCCGGTCAGGATGGTTGCGGCGAACAGGTAGGGCAGGCCGTGTTCCTTGACCAGCGTCGTCATGACAAGCGCGGTGGCGCCGGTCGCGGCGGAGATCATGGCCGGGCGGCCCCCCGCAATGGCGGTGGCGACGGCGATGCAGAACGAGGCGTAAAGCCCGACCTTCGGGTCCACCCCGGCGATGATCGAGAACGCGATGGCCTCGGGGATCAGCGCCAAGGCGACAACGGTGCCGGCGAGCAGGTCGCGAACAACGTTGGGCGCCCACTCGGCGCGGAGTGCAGTCAGGTTCATCAAGCAGCTTTCAGCAGGCAGCGGCGCGGTTGCGCGGCGCGGGCCTTGGCTTGGAAGCCGCAAGCCCAAGCCGCCGGACCACGTTTCAAGGCAAGAACAGATTGATGTTACCTCAAACTATGCTGCACCGCAACATCAAACAAAGCCGCAGGCGTCGGCGCCTGTCGTGATTTGCCGCTTAGCACTCTACGCAAATGAGTGCTAAACACCGTTTGCGGAAACGATCCGTTCCTCCCGGCCGCGGCCGGAGAGCCAGCAACAAGGGAATACGCATATGGCAGCAAAAGACGTTCGCTTCGGCGACGACGCACGAAGCCGCATGTTGCGCGGCGTGGACATCCTGGCCGACGCGGTCAAGGTCACGCTCGGCCCCAAGGGCCGCAACGTGGTGATCGACAAAAGCTACGGCGCGCCGCGCATCACCAAGGACGGCGTCACCGTCGCCAAGGAAGTCGAGCTCGCGGAGAAGTTCGAGAACATGGGCGCGCAGATGGTGCGCGAAGTGGCCAGCAAAACCAACGACGTCGCCGGCGACGGCACCACCTCGGCCATTGTGCTGGCCCAGGCGATCGTGCGCGAAGGCGGACGGGCCGTGGCCGCCGGCATGGCCCCGATGGACCTCAAGCGCGGCGTGGACAAGGCGGTGGGCGCGCTGGTCGACGAGCTGGCCAAGCGCACCCGCAAGATCGGCACGGAGGCCGAGACCGCCCAGGTCGGCACCATCTCCGCCAACGGCGAGGCGGAGATCGGGCGCATGATCGCAGAGGCGATGCAGAAGGTCGGCAACGAGGGCGTCATCACCGTCGAGGAAGCCAAGGGCATCGAGACCGAGCTCGAGGTCGTCGAAGGCATGCAGTTCGACCGCGGCTACCTGAGCCCTTACTTCATCACCAATGCCGAGAAGATGACCGTCGATCTCGACAACCCATACATCCTGATCCACGAGAAGAAGCTGTCGGGCTTGCAGGCGATGCTGCCGCTGCTGGAGGCCGTGGTGCAATCAGGCCGCCCGCTACTGGTCATCGCCGAGGATGTCGAGGGCGAGGCGCTGGCCACGCTCGTCGTCAACAAGCTGCGCGGCGGGCTAAAGATCGCCGCAGCAAAGGCGCCGGGTTTCGGCGACCGGCGCAAGGCGATGCTGGAGGACATCGCCATCCTGACCGGCGGCCAGGTCATCAGCGAGGACCTCGGCATCAAGCTCGAGAGTGTGACCGTGGACATGCTCGGCCAGGCCAAGCGGGTGCTGATGGAGAAGGAGAACACGACCGTCATCGAGGGCGCCGGCTCCTCCGAGCAGATCAAGGGCCGTTGCGAGCAGATCCGCGCCCAGGTGGAAGAGACCACCAGCGACTACGACAAGGAGAAGCTGCAGGAGCGTTTGGCCAAGCTGGCCGGCGGCGTCGCCGTGATCCGCGTCGGCGGCGGCAGCGAAGTCGAGGTCAAGGAGCGCAAGGACCGGGTGGACGATGCCCTGAGCGCGACCCGGGCTGCCGTCGAGGAAGGCATCGTGCCCGGCGGCGGCGTCGCCTTGGCGCGGGCAAGCCTGGTGCTGTCGCAGTTGAGCGCCGAGAACGAGAGCCAAAAGCTCGGTATCGAGATCGTCCGCCGTGCCGCCCAGACCCCCTTGCGCCAGATCGCCGAGAACGCCGGCGAGGATGGCGCGGTGATCGGCGGCAAGGTGCTGGACAACGGCGACTACGCCTTCGGCTTCGACGCTCAGATGGGCGATTTCAAGGATCTGGTCGCCGCCGGGATCATCGATCCAACCAAGGTGGTCCGTGTGGCGTTGCAGAACGCCGCGTCGGTCGCCGGGCTGCTGATCACGACCGAGGCGATGGTGTCCGACAAGCCGGAGAAGCGCCAGCAATCCCTGCCGTCGAGCGGCGGGAGCGATATGGACTACTAAGCATCATTCGGCAGGGCGTGCTGGCACGCAGCCGATAAAATGATGCGTCCTCAAAGGTTTCTAAGCATCATCCGGCGGAGCGTGCCGACACGCTCCGCCGGTAAGATGACGCATCGTTAAAGCTTTTAAGCAAGCGAGGCGCTGCCGCGAAGGCGGCGTCTCGCCCAAATTTGTGTGTGATGGAGGCCGGATGCAAGCAGTCGACCTGGCGAGCAAGCTCGAGCGCGTCGCAGAATATTGGACGCCCAAGATCGTGGCCGGCTTCAACGGCCACGACGTCATGGTCGTCAAAGCGAAGAACGAGTTCGTCTGGCATTCGCACCCGGAAACGGATGATTTCTTCCTGGTGCTAAAGGGCCGGCTCGTGATCCAGCTCAGGGATGGGGATGTGACGCTCGGCCCCGGCGACCTTTACGTCGTGCCGCGCGGCGTCGAGCACCGGCCCGTGGCGGATGGAGAAGCGGAGCTTCTGATTATCGAGCCTGCCGGCACCCCGAACACGGGCGACGCCGCGACTGCTGCCGTAAAAATCAGGATCTAGCCGACCGGTCGAACCGCTTACGCGAGCGTCTTATCCGATTGCGGCGCCGATGCGATGGCCGGCGCTGCTTCCAGGTCTTCTTCCGGCACCGGCGTCCGGCTGATCGCGACGTGCGGCACGAAAAACGCCGCGAACAGCGTCATCGCGGCAATCGCGAAAATGCCCCAGAACGTCAGGTGCAGCGAATGCCCGAGCGCCGCGCGGGCAACAGCGTCGGTGACGACCCCGGGGTGTTGCAATAGGTCACGGAGCTGGCCGGAGCTGACCGAAGCGCCGCCGTTCGTCTGGTGCGCCAAGCTATAGTTCAAGACCGCTCCGAGAACCGCCGCGCCAAGCGTGCTGCCGAGGTTCCGCGCGAAGATGTTGGACGCCGTGGCAGCCCCCCGCTCGGCCCAGCCGACAACGTCTTGGACGATCACGATGGCCGTGGTGGACAGGAAACCCATGCCGAAGCCCAGCACGATCGACCCGGCCCCGGCCAGCACGGGCGACGAGCCGTCGTGCAGGAACAGGAACGCCGAGGCGCCGATTGGCAACAGCCCGCCGCCGGTCAGCAGGATCGGGCGCAAACCGAAGCGGTTGAAGCTCCGCGCGGCGATGGTGGCGCCCACCGGCCAGCCCAGAACCATCATCGTCAACGCGAACCCGGCCACCAGGGCCGACTGCCCAAGCACGCCCTGCACATACATCGGCAGGAACGTCGTAAGGCCGATCACCGTCATCCCGCTCAGCAACGTGGCGACATTGGCCGTGGCGATCGGGCGGCGGCTCCATAGCTTGAACACGATCATCGGGTCCGGTGCGCGCCGCTCCTGCAGCACGAACAGCACGGCGCTGACGACGAAAACGCCGGCGGCGACCGCGGCGCCCCTTGTGTCCGAAGCGCCGAACTGGGTCAGCGCGATCATCAGCGAGGCCACGACAACGGTGAACAGCGCGGCGCCCAGCGCGTCGATCACGCGTTTGCCTAAAGTCTGGGCTTCGTGCAGGAACGCGATGAACGCTGCGGCGGCGGCGATCCCGATCGGGACGTTGATCCAGAAAATCCAGGCCCAGCTGGCATGTTCAATAATCAACCCGCCCGCGAGCGGGCCGAACACGGACGAGATGCCCCACACGCTGGCGAGATAGCCCTGGATACGGCCCCGTTCCTGAACGGTGTAGAGGTCGCCGACCACGGTCATGGAGACCGGCAGGATCGCCCCCGCGCCCACGCCTTGCACCAGCCGGAACACGATAAGCGACGGGAGCGACCAGGCGAACCCGCACAATATCGATCCGATCAGGAAAACGGCGATGCCGACCAGCAGGATCGGCTTGCGCCCGTACAGGTCGGCGAGCTTGCCGAAGATCACCGTCGTTGCGGTCTGCGTCAGCAGGAACGAGGAGAACACCCAGGAGTAAAGGTGCAGGTCTCCGAGTTCGCCCGCGATCTGCGGCATCGCCGTGGAGACGATGGTCGCCTCGATCGCGATCATGAACGTCGCGGCCATGACCGACGCCAGCACGAGCGGGCGGCGAAGTTGCGGGGCTGATTGCATCGGGAGAAGATACGCCGTCTCCGCGGCGAGTAAACCTTCTGCAAAGCGGCGGCTGCTATCCGGCTGCCGCAGGCCGGCCCGGCCGCAAGCCCATCGCGGCGGCGATAATCCAATTCGGTAAACCTATCTACTTGACGCGAGGCGTGAACAGCGCCGCTATCGGCCCGTGCCGAACGCCCTGACCATCATCCCGCCTCCATTGCCGCTCCGTGGCCGCGTGAGTCCGCCTGGGTCGAAGTCCATCACCAACCGCGCGCTGCTGCTCGCGGCCTTGGCGTCCGGCACAAGCAACCTCACGGGCGCGCTGAAAAGCGACGACACGAGCTACATGGCCGGCGCCTTGCACGCGATGGGCGTGACCGTGGAAGAGCCGGACCCGTCAAGTTTCGTCGTCACGGGCGTCGGACGCCTGCGGGCGCCTTCTGAACCCTTGTTCCTCGGCAATGCCGGCACCGCGACGCGGTTCCTGACCGCAGCCGCGGCCTTGGCCGAGGGGACGGTCGTCGTAACGGGGGACGGGCATATGCAAAAGCGCCCGATCGCGCCGCTGATCGCAGGCTTGCGAGCGTTGGGTGTCGCCGCCGATGCGCCGAGCGGATGCCCGCCCGTGACGGTGCACGGACGCGGCGGCTTCGATGGCAACAGCGTGACGGTCGATGCCGGCTTGTCCAGCCAATACGTCTCGGCGCTGCTGATGCTTGCAGCCGGCGGGCGGCGTCCCGTGCGGGTGGCGTTGAGCGGCGAGGACATCGGCGCCCGCGGCTATATCGCCCTCACCGTGGCGGCGATGCGGCAGTTCGGCGCGCGCGTCGAGCAGGACGGCGGCGCCGCCTGGACCGTGCAGCCCGGCGGCTACCAAGCGGCCCCGTTCCAGATCGAGCCCGATGCCTCGGCGGCAACCTATCTTTGGGCGGCGGAGGCGCTGACCGGCGGCGCCATCGATATCGGCGTCGCCCCGCGCTCGTTCACCCAACCCGACGCGCAAGCCTACGCCCTCATCCGCAGCTTCCCGAACATGCCGCCAGAAATCGACGGGTCGCAGATGCAGGACGCGGTGCCGACCCTCGCGGCCCTGGCGGCCTTCGGCGCAGCCCCGGTCCGTTTCACCGGGATCGCGAACCTAAGGGTCAAGGAGTGCGACCGCATCGCGGCGATGGCCACCGAACTGTCCCGCCTTTCGCCGGGCCTTGCCACGGAGCACGGCGACGACCTGGTCGTGACGCCCGGGCCGGCCGAAGCGTTCCGCCCGGCCGAGATCAAGACCTACTCCGACCATCGCATTGCCATGAGCATGGCCCTGGCCGGATTGCGCGTGCCGGGCGTGACGATCCTGGACCCGCGCTGCGTCGGCAAGACCTACCCGGACTATTGGAAAGACCTGGCCCATCTCGGAGTCGAGCTCCGCGAGGCCTGATGCGGTCACGCCCGCGCCGCGCCGGGTTGTTCCACGTCGCCGGACTTCAGGAAAGGCTCGATGGCGGCGAGAACCTCATGCGGCGCTTCCTCCGCCAGGTAATGGCCGCTGTTGACCGCGTGCCCGCCGACAGGGCCGTTCGCGTACTGCCGCCAAAGCGCCAGCGGGTCGTACCAGCCGCCGATCGAGCCGTTCGCGCCCCATAGCGCCAGCAGCGGACACTGGACGCGGCGGCCCTCGGCGCGGCTGATGCGGTCGTGGACGAGGTCGATCGTGGCGGCGGCGCGATAGTCCTCGCACATGCCGGCGATCATGTCCGGATCGTGGACGGCGGCGAGATAGTCGTCCAGCGCCTCCTTGCGAAAGAAGCCGGGCGGTTTCGGCTCGCGCCCGGTGTGGCCGTGGAACCAGGCAGTTGGGGCGGCATTGATCAGCTCTTCGGGAAACGGGTGCGGCTGGGCGAACCAGAACCAATGGTAGTAGCCGAGCGCGAAAGCCATGTCGGCGCGCTCGAAGTGCTCGATCGTCGGCACGATGTCGAGCACGGCCAGGCGGGAAACGCGGGCCGGCTCGTCGATGGCGAGGCGGTGGGCGACGCGGGCGCCCCGGTCGTGGCTGACGACGGCGAACCGTTCGTGGCCGAGAACGGTCATGAGTTCCGCCATGTCGCGCGCCATGCTGCGCTTGGAGTAGGCGGCGTGGTCCGCCGACGGCGGAGGCTTGAAGCTGCCGCCATAGCCGCGGAGGTCGGGACAGACAACGGTGTAGCGCTCGGCCAGCTTGGGAGCGGTGGCGTGCCACATGGCATGTGTCTGCGGGTTTCCGTGCAGCAACAGCAGAGGCGGGCCGGACCCGCCGGTGCGCAGGCGCAGCGTGCCATCGGCGACGTCTTGGGTGCGGAGGGCGAAGGTCTCGAAGAAATCGGGCATGACTTGAACAACGTCGGAATGGATCGAAAGTAGCGGCTGCAGCGATGGCGAGCGGCATCGATCCTCAGCGGTTCCCCATTCGATTCCCTGTCTCGCCTCCTCCAGAACCGGGCCGTTCTGATGGCCGGGCATCAACGTTTCAGTGATCCGGCTCGGATAGGGCTGGACCGTTCGTGTCATACCGGCGCTTGGGCCATAGCATGAGGTTCTTCCCTGACAGGGGACGTCCAGCGAACAACGGCGATGAAGCGTGCGTTGCGACGCGCCCCACGCCCCCGCTCACCCCGCCAACGCCCGCCACTCCGCCTCCGTCACCGTCCGCACCCCCAATTCCGCCGCTCGTTTCGCCTTGCTGCCCGCCTCCGCCCCCAGCACAACGAGGTCGGTCCGCTTGCTGACGCTGCCGGCGACTTTGGCCCCCAACGCTTCGGCGCGCGCCTTGGCCTCGGGCCGAGTCATGGTCTCGAGCGTGCCGGTGAAGACAACGGTCTTGCCGGACAGGGCGCCGGCCTCCGAGGCATGAACGGCGGGTTCCACCGTAAGCTCGGCGGCGAGGCGCTCAAGGGCGTCGCGGTTGCGCGGTTCGGCGAAGAAGGTGGCGAGCTCCTCGGCAAGCGCCGGGCCGACGCCGTTGATGCTGCCGAGGGCTTCGCGGTCCTCGCTGCCGACCGTCGTGGCGGCCAGCATCTGCGTGCGCCAAGTCTCGAAGCTGCCATAGTGGCGGGCGAGCAGGCGCGCGTTGGTCTCGCCGACCCGGCGGATGCCGAGGGCGAAGATCAGCCGCGCGAGCGGGATCGTGCGCCGGGCCTCGATGGCGCGCATCAGGTTCTCGACCGAGCGGGCTTTCCAACCCTCGAGTTGCAGCAGCTCGTCCTTGTGCCGGGCGAGGTGGAAGATGTCGGCCGGCTCGGCGAGCCAGCCAAGGCCGTGGAACTCGATGATGGTCTTCTCGCCGAGGCCGTCGATGTCGAAGGCGAGACGTGAAACGAAATGGATCAGCCGCTCCACGGCTTGCGCCGGGCAGACAAGCCCGCCGGTGCAGCGGCGCACGACCTCGCCCGGTGGGCTTACGGCGGCGCTGCCGCACGCGGGGCAGGTCTCGGGAAAGACGTAAGGCGCGGGGCCGCGGGGCTTGCTCGCGACGGGACCAAGGATCTGCGGGATCACGTCGCCGGCCCGCTGAACGGTCACGGTGTCGCCGATGCGGACATCCTTTCGGGCGATCTCGTCGGCGTTGTGCAAGGTGGCGCGGGCAACAAGCACGCCGCCGACGTTGACGGGGGTCAGGACCGCCACGGGGGTAAGGGACCCGGTGCGGCCAACCTGGATGCGGATGTCTTCGAGCATGGTGGTGGCCTGCTCGGCCGGGAACTTCCACGCGATGGCCCAGCGCGGCGCACGCCCGACAAAGCCGAGCCGGCGCTGCAAGGCGATGTCATCGACTTTGTAAACAACGCCGTCGATGTCATAGGGAAGCCCGGCGCGCGAGGCGGTAAGCTCGGCCTGGAACGCTTCGGCTGCCGCCTCGTCGGCCAGCGGACGGGACAGGGGATTGACGGCGAAACCCCAGGCGCCAAGGCGGGCGAGATAGGCGGAGTGGGTGGCCGCCGCCGGCTCGCTCGCCTCGCCCATGGCATAAGCGAACAGCGACAGAGGGCGTCCGGCGGTGATGACCGGGTCAAGCTGCCGCAGCGAGCCGGCGGCGGCGTTGCGCGGGTTGGCGAAGGCGCGCAGGCCGGCCCGCTCCTGCGCCGCGTTCAGGGCAAGGAAGTCGGCCTTGGCCAGGAAGACCTCGCCGCGGATCTCGATGCGGGCCGGGGTGTCGCCTTCCAGCTCGTCCGGCAAGGCTTTCACCGTGCGGAGGTTGGCGGTGATGTCCTCGCCCTCGGCCCCGTCGCCCCGCGTGGCGCCGCGGACCAGCTTGCCGTTCTCGTAAAGCAGATTGACGGAAAGCCCGTCGATCTTGGGTTCGCCGACCATCGGCAAGGGCGCGTCCGCGGCAAGGCCCAGGAAGCGGCGGATACGGGCAAGGAACTCGGCGAAATCGGCGGCGTCGAAGGCGTTGTCGAGCGAGAGCATCGGCACGCGGTGGCGCACCTTGGCGAACCCGGCCGCTGGGGCGCTGCCCACCGACCGGCTCGGGCTGTCGGCGCGGATAAGGCCGGGGAACTGCGCCTCGATCTCGTTATTGCGCCGCCGCAGCGCGTCGTAGTCGGCGTCGGAAAGCTCGGGGGCGTCCTGCTCGTGGTAAAGCCGGTCATGCCGGGCAATCTCGATCGCGAGGCGCTCCAGTTCGGTCTTGGCCTCCGCTTCGGTCATGCAGCACCCAGAAGGCTGTCCGCCGCCGCCCGGGCAGCCTCGGTCACGGTCTCACCGGCCAGCATCCGCGCGATCTCCTCCCGTCGCGCCCCGGCGCCGAGCGGGATCACGCTGGTCTCCGCCCGCCCCCGCCCGGCCTGCTTCAGCACTTGCAGGTGCGCCGTCCCGCGCGCGGCGACTTGCGGGCTATGGGTCACGACCAAAACCTGAACGCCGTCCGCGACGCGGGCCAGCCGCTCGCCGACAGCCGCCGCGGTCGCGCCGCCGACGCCGCTGTCAACCTCGTCGAACACCAAGGTGGGCACCGTGCCGCCCCCGGCCAGAACGACTTTCAACGCCAGCATCAAGCGGGACAGTTCGCCGCCCGAGGCGATGCGGTCAAGCGCCCCGGGGGTCTGCCCGGGGTTGGTGGCGATAAGGAACCGCACCTGGTCGGCCCCCATCGGTCCCCAGCGCGCCGGCGGGAGCGGTTGCACGTCCGCCACGAAGCGGGCCCGGTCGAGGCGGAGCGGGGGAAGTTCCTTCATCAACGCCGCTTGCAGCCGCCCGGCAGCGGCGATGCGGGCCTGGCTCAGCGTCGCGGCGGCGGCCTCATACGCCTCGTTCGCCGCCGCCTCGCGGGCCTCAAGCGCCGCGATTTCGGCAGTGCCGGTCTCAAGCGCCTGCAAGCGCCCTTGCAGCGCCGCGAGCAGCCCCGGCAATTCGGCCACCGCGACGGCGTGCTTGCGCCCGGCGGCGCGCAGCGCGAACAAGCGTTCCTCCGCCTGCTCCAGCAAGCGCGGGTCCGCGTCAACGTCGGACGCCAGGCGGCTCAGCAGCGTCTCGGCTTCCGCCAGCGCCTCCTCGGCCCGGTCCAGGGCGGCCAAGGCGGGGGTGGCCGGGCTGTCGGCGTCGTCCTGACCGGGCGGGGACAGCCGCTGCAGCGCCCGTGCGGCCGAGCGCAGCGCCGCCGCCGGGCCGGGGTTGCGGCGGTCGCGCGGGGCGATCTCCGAAAGCGCGGCGGCGATGGCCTCGGCGCGGCGTTCGCCGTGCTGCAGGCGCTGGCGCTCGGCGGCAAGGGCGTCCTCCTCGCCCTCCTGCGGCGCCAGAACGTGCAGCTCCTCGGTCGCGTGACGAAGCCAATCCTCCTCCCGGCGGGCGGCCTCGATGGCCTCGGTGGCGCGAACCCGGGCGGACCGGGCGTCCTGCAAGGCGATCCATTCCTGCCGCACCGCATGGCGCACGGACGGGTCGACGCCGTAGGCGTCGAGCAGGGCGGCGTGGTTGGCCGGGTCGGCAAGGCCCATCTGCTCGCCTTGGCCCTGGACCTCCACCAGCATCAGCCCGGCGCGGCGCAGCAGCCCCACCCCTACCGGCTGGTCGTTGATGCTGGCGCGGGAGCGCCCGTCCCGGCCGACGACGCGGCGGACGACGATCTCGTCCTCGGGTGCGATCCCCTGCTCATCCAGCAGCGCGAGGACCGGGTGATCGGCAGGCGGCGCGAAGCTCGCGGTCACGCTCGCCTGGTCGCATCCGCTTCGAACCAGCCCGGCGTCGGCGCGATTGCCAAGCGCGAGGCCGAGGCTGTCAAGCAGGATGGACTTCCCGGCGCCCGTCTCGCCGGTCAGCACGGTGAGGCCGGGGCCGAATTTGAGATCCAGGCGCTCGATCAGCACCACGTCGCGGATCGAGAGCGCCGTCAGCATGGGCGCTTATGTAGCCTGCAATCGCCCTGACTGGAACAGCAGGCCGCCTCGATCGCCAGTCTAAAACAGGCTGCCGAATGTCCGGGAGAAGAAGCCCCCGCTCGAAGCCGACGCTTGCATAGGCTTGGCCAGGCCATGCTCGGCGAGCATACGGTATCCGTCGGTGTACCATTGGCTGCCCGGGTAGTTATAGCCAAGAACGGCTGCGGTCTGCTGCGCCTGCTCGGTCATGCCAAGCAGCATGTAAATCTCGGTCAGCCGGTACAAGGCCTCGGGCGCGTGATTGGTGGTCTGGTAATCGTCGATCACGCGCTGGAAGCGGGTGATGGCGCCGGCGTAGATTTTCTGGCCTTCGTACCAGCGGCCGATCTCCATTTCCTTGCCGGCGAGGTGGTCGCGGCAGAGGTCGATCTTCAGCCGGGCGTCGCGGGCGTAGGCGCTGTCGGGAAAGCGGTTCACGACCTCCTGCATAGCGGCCATCGCCTGCTCGGTGCCTTTCTGGTCGCGCTGGATATCGGCGATCTGCTCGTAATAGCACAGGCCGCGCAGGTAATACGCGTAGGCGACATTGGGGCTGGAAGGGTGAAGCTGGATATAGCGGTCGAGCGCCCCGACGGCCTCGGTATAGTTGTTCTGCAAGTATTCGGCGTAGCCGTGCATGAGCTGCGCGTTGACGGCCCAGGACGAGTAGGGGAAGTTCTGCTCCACGGCGTCGAACTGGTCGACGGCGGCGACGTAACGCTGTTGGTTCAGCGCGTCGATGCCGTTGTTGTAAAGCTCCTCAGGCCCTTTGGCGACCGGATCGGGCTTGGCGGCAAGGTCTTCGTTCTTGCCGGTCCAGGGCGCGACCGAACTCAAGGTCTCGCATCCCGGAAGCGCCAGGATGGCGAGCAGGCCGCAAGCCAGAAGTCGGGAACGGTTCATGCCCTGCCTATAACGATGTCTGCATGCAAAGCAAACGGATCAGGCGGCGAGCAGGGTCTCGGCGGGAGCGGCGAAGCGCCAGTTGGCGGCGTTGGCGAACAAGGCGCGGAGCAGCAGGTTGTTCAAGCGGTGGCCGGATTTGGCGCCGATGAAGCGCCCGCTCAAGGCGCCGCCCGCAAGCGCGAGATCGCCGATGGCGTCGAGCATCTTGTGGCGGATGAACTCGTCGGCCATGCGCAGGCCGGCCGGGTTGAGGATCGCCGCGCCGTCAACAACGACCGCGTTGTCAAGGCTGCCGCCGCGGGCAAGCCCGGCTTGCTGCAGAGCCTCGATTTCCTGGCGCTGGGCAAAGGTCCGCGCACGGGCAACGTCGCGGCGGAACGACAACGGGTCAAGGGAAAGGCTCAGCGCCTGCCGGCCAATTGCCTCGGCTTCGAATTCGATCGACATCGCGAGGTCGAGCCCCGTGCGGCTGCCGCCCGGGCGATGCGGGCGCAGTTCGGCATAGCAATCGCCGGCGCCGACGCGGACGCGGCGGAGAACCTCGATGACCGGGCGAGGCATGTCCTGCGCCACCGACCCGGCGCAATCGAGCAGGAACAGCCACGGCTCGGCCGATCCGTCGAAAACCGGCAGCTCAGGGCCGTCCAACTCGATCAGCGCGTTGTCGATCTCGACGCCGGAAAGGGCGGCCATGAGATGCTCGATCGTCCCGGCATGGATGGTTTCGCACGTGTCGTCGCCGAGAGCCGTGCAGAGACGGGTGTCAGTCACCCTGTCGAACCGCGCCTGCACGGTGCTGCCAAGGTCCGTGCGCTTGAACGCAATGCCATGGCCGGCAACGGCGGGCAGGATCCGGACAGCAACGTTCTGGCCAGTGTGCAGCCCGGCGCCGGAGCAGCTGATCGCCGCTTTCAGCGTGCGCTGAAGGCTCTCGCCGCCGGATGACGCGGTCGTTTCGGAACGAGTGAGGGTGGGCAAGCCGTCCATAGTCGTCCTTGGCGCCTGCCTGACGGCAGAAAGGTCGGAACGCCCCCATGACGTCCTGATGACACTGTATTCGCAGTGCCCCAGGATCGCCAATTCAATCAATGTTTCTGAATATTGCGTCGCAACATCTTGTTAAGGTTTAGTAATTTACTACGATTGCCGCCGCAGAAACGCCGGAATTTCCAGGGCTTCGTCCACGTTGTGCTGCACCGGCGCTATCGGTTGCGCGGGAGCGGCGTTCGAGAAGCCTGGCTCGGCCCGCTGCGGCTCCGGCGCTTGGTCGTGCGGTTGCGGACGGGCGCCGCGCATGGAACGGGTCATCAAGCCGAACAAGGCGCGGGCCGGCGAGGGCGCGGGCGCTGCTTCAACAGGAACTGGCGGCATGTGGTGCCCGGCGTCGGAGAAAATCGTGCTCGGCCGCGAGCTTGCGGACGGCCGGGGGCCCGGCGCAGGGGCGGCGTACGTCCGCTGTTGCGGCACTTGCGCCGCCGGGGGAGCCGCCTCGGCCTGGGTATGGGCGGGGAACTGCTCGGCGGCCGGGCGGGGTGTCAGGAACTGGGTGCCGGCAGCCGGGCGGTGCATGGCGGGCGCCGGGGCTTGGCCGCCGCCAGCGGCGTGGGCCGCAACGGCTTCGGAGGAGTAGGCGTCGCCGCCGACCACCATCAGCCGGGGACGCTGCGCTTCGGCATGGGACGCCATGTCGATGCCGGTCGCCACCACCGAAACGCGGACGCGCCCGGAAAGGTCCTCGTCGATGGCGGAGCCGAAGATGATGTTCGCGTCCTCCGCCACTTCCTCGCGGATTCGGTTGGCCGCCTGGTCCACCTCGAACAGCGTCATGTCCTCGCCGCCGGTGATGTTGATCAACAGGCCGCGGGCGCCGGCCATGCTGGTGTCTTCCAGCAACGGGTTGCTGATGGCGGCCTCGGCGGCGCGCACGGCGCGGTTGTCGCCGTCGGCCTCGCCGGTGCCCATCATCGCCTTGCCCATCTCGGCCATGACGGTGCGGATGTCGGCGAAGTCGAGGTTCACCAGGCCCGGCGCCATCATCAGGTCCGTGACGCCGCGCACGCCCATGTAAAGCACGTTGTCGGCCATCTTGAACGCCTCGCGCCAACCGGTGCGCTCGTTGGCCAGCCTGAACAGATTCTGATTCGGGATAACAATTAATGTGTCGACGTATTGCTGCAGTTCGGCGATACCTTGCTCCGCCGCCTTGCTGCGGCGGGCGCCCTCGAAGTTGAACGGCTTCGTCACCACGCCGACGGTGAGCACGCCGCGCTCGCGCGCCAGTTGCGCGATGACCGGGGCGGCGCCGGTGCCGGTGCCGCCGCCCATGCCGGCGGTGATGAAGACCATGTGCGTGCCGTCGAGGTGGCGCATGAGCTCGTCGGCGGCCTCCTGCGCCGCGGCGCGCCCGATCTCGGGCTTGGCCCCCGCGCCGAGCCCTTGGGTGAGGTGCGGGCCAAGCTGGATGCGGCGGTCGGCCTTGCTGTGGACAAGCTGCTGGGCGTCCGTGTTGGCCACGACGAAGTCAACGCCGGCCAGCCCGGAGGTGATCATGTTGTCGACCGCGTTGGTGCCGCCGCCGCCGACGCCGATAACGGTGATCCGCGGCGTGAAGTCGGTGTGGGTTTGGACGGGGACGGTGAGGTTCAATGTCATGCGTACGCTCCGGGCTGGGGAGTGGTGATAGGGAGTTGTCGTTCGATCTTAATGCAGTGTGTGCGAGTCGGGGGTGTCCTCTCACAATCGTTCGCGAAGGAAGTTGATCGCCCGTCGCATCAGTCCTGGCGGGGCGAGGTCGGTGGTCTCGATGTCGGCCAGGCTGCGGCCGGAGCCGGACGCCCAGCCGAGCAGGCCGGCGGCGGTGGAAAAGGCCGGGCCGTCGTAACGCTCGGGCAGGCCGCGCACGGTATGGGGGCGTCCGAGGCGCACCTGGCGGCCAAGGATGTGGGCGGCCATCTCGCGCGCCCCGGCCAGTTGGCTGGCGCCGCCGGTGAGCACCACCCGGCTGCCGGCGTCGCGGTTGAGCCCGGCATGGGCCAGGCGGTCGCGCACCATCTCGAAGGTCTCCTCCACCCGCGGCCCGATGATCTCCACCACCTTGCTGCGGGGGATCTTCTGGATGTGATGCTCGGCCTCGCCCACGAGCGGGATCGGAAGCATCTCCCGCTCGTCGTCCGGGCTGCCCTGGGCGTTGCCGTAGAGGGTTTTCAGCCGCTCGGCGTGGGAGACCGGGGTGGAAAGCAGGCGGGCGATGTCGTTGGTGACGTGCGCGCCGCCGAGCGGGACTTGCGCGGTGTGGGCGACGTGCCCCTCGCTGAAGATGGCCACGTCGGTCGCGCCGCCGCCCATGTCGATCACGGTCGCGCCGAGTTCGCGTTCGTCGTCGGCCAGCACGGACAAGCCGGAGGCCATCGGCGCGCTGACCAGGTCGGCGATGTCGAGTTGGCAGCGGTCGATGGCGGCAACGAGGTTGCGCAACGCGGTCGCGCCGGTGTCAACCGTGTGCAGGCGCACCGTGAGCTGGTCGCAGTGCAGGCCGCGCGGGTCGGCGACGCCGTGCGTGTCGTCGACGGTGAACCCGAGCGGAAGGACATGGACGGTGTCGCGGCCCTCGTGGACGGCCCGGCCGCGGCCTTCGTGCAGGATGCGGCGGAGGTCCTGGTCGTTGATCGGGCGGTCGCTCATCGGCCATTGCAGGTTGATCTGCCGGCTGACCGGCGCGCCGCACGAAAGGTTGACCACGACGCTGCGCAGGTGGTGCTGCGCCATTTCCTCGGCGGCGCCGACGGCCTTGAGGATGGCGAGCCCAGCTTGCTCGATATCGGTGATGCCGCCGCCGCGGACCCCGCGCGAGGGAGAAAGGCCGAAGCCGGTGACGCGGAGCCGGCCGTCCTGGTCGGCGCGGCCGATCAAGCAGCAAACCTTGCTGCTGCCGACGTCCAGAACGCCGAACGGGCCGGTGCGGAACGGCTTATGGCGTCCGGCGGGGGCGTCGGGCGGCATTCCCGGGGGCAAGGCGGGGCGGGTCGCTTGCAAGGCCGGGGGGGCGGCTGGGCGGATGATGGTGTTCATGCCATGCCCCTTAGGTTGGCCGCTTGGGCGGGATCGGAGGGACCGGCTCGGTCTGCGGGCGGATCGTCAGCCGGTCGCCAAGGCGCATGTCCACGGTCTGCAGCGGGCGGTCGAGGAGCTGCTGGCTGGCTTGCAATTCGGCGAGCTTGGCCAGCGCGGCCGCCGCGGCGTCTTCGGGAAGCAAAACGTCGGCGCCGTTCTTGAGCCGCAGGTTCCACCGCCGCTCGCCGACCCGGACCGCGGCCACGACCCGCTCCTTGAGCTGCGGCTGGCCGGCAAGGATGTCGAGCAGGGCCGCCGCCGCCTCGGGCGCGCCGGCGCCGACGACGAGCGGCAGGGACGCGAACACCTCGGCGTCCTTGGCCGGGTCGCCGTCCTCAACCACTTGGCCGGCGCGGTCGATCAAAACGAACTTGCCGCCGGACTGCCAGACGGCAAACGGGCTGCGCTCGCGCAGGGTAACGATGATGGTGCCGGGCAGGCGGCGCTCGACGGTGGCTTGCCGAACCCAGTTGAGCGCCTCGACGCGGGCGCGCACGGCATCCAGCGACACGCCCAGGAGCATGTCGCCGCGACTGATGCCGAGGGCGGCGCGGAGCTTGGCCTCGGGCGTCTTGTGCCGGCCCTCGATGACGATGGTCTGCACCGTAAGCCCGGCGGCCATGCCGAGGCGGCGCTGCAAGCTGGCAAGGGTGCGGGCCGGATCCATGGCGTGCAGCACGCTGGCGACGCCGCCGACAACGATGACGGCCAGCAGCGCCAGAACGATCTTGCGCCAGTTCCGCCGCTGCCGCCGCCACAGCAGCGAAAGGCGGCCGGGGCGGTTGCCAACCGGGCGCGGCGGCTTGGCCGGCGTGCGGAGCGGCGCGCGCGGGTGGCCCGTCGTGCGCTGCGGCGCGCGCGGCTGGTCCGTTGCGCGCGGAGGAGCGGCTACGCGCGGCATGTGGCGTTCTCGATCATCCAGGCGCACAGGGCCGGGAAGGGGATGCCCAGGTGCGCCGCCTGCTCGGGCAGCAGGCTGGTCGGCGTCAGGCCGGGCTGGGTGTTGACTTCCAGCAGTACGAGGCGGCCAGGCTCGCCCTTCGTGTCGTCGTAGCGCAGGTCGGCGCGGGTGGCCCCGGTGCAGCCAAGGGCGCGGTGGGCGGCCAAGGCCACGTCCATGGCCTGCGCGTAGCAGTCGGGATGAATGGCGGCCGGCACCTGGTGATGGCTGCCGCCGTCGCCGTACTTGCTCTCGTAGTCGTAGAACGCCCCGGCGTCGGCGTGGATTTCCGTCACCGCCAGCGCACGGTCGCCCATCACGGCGACGGTCAGCTCGCGGCCGGGAACGAACTCCTCGACCATGGCGGTGGACCCGAACCGCCAGCCGCGGGCGAGGGCGGCCCGGCGGTTGTCGCCCTCGCGCATGATCTCGACGCCGACGGAGGAGCCTTCGTTGAGCGGCTTGACCACGTAAGGCAGCGGCAACGGGTCGGCGTGCTCCAGGCTCGCCACGTCAACCACGCGCCCGCGCGCCACCGGCAGCCCGGCGGCGGCGAACACGGCCTTGGCCGCCTGCTTGTCCATCGCCAGCGCCGAAGCGCGGACGCCGGAATGGGTGTACGGGATGCCCAGCCAGTCAAGCACGCCCTGGATCGCGCCGTCCTCGCCGTAGCGCCCGTGCAATGCGTTGAACACCGCGTCCGGCTTCGGATCGAGCGCGCGCAGCACGGCGCCGAGGTCGTCGCCGACCAGGACCGGAACGACATCGAAGCCGGCCTGCTCCAGGGCGACGATCACCTGGCGTCCGGAGGACAGGCTGACCTCGCGCTCGGCGGAGATGCCCCCGTAAAGGACCGCGACGCGCGTCATGCCTGCCCCCAAGGCGTTTGACCAGGAATACCGAGACGCTTGATCTCCCATTCCAGCACGGTGCCGCTCATGGCGCGGACGCGGTGGCGCAGCTCCTCTCCCAGCCCCTCAAGCTCGGCGGCCGTGGCCCGGCCAAGGTTGAGCAGGAAGTTGCAATGCTTGTCGCTGACCTGCGCGTCGCCGCGGCGCAGGCCCCGCGCGCCGGCCGCCGCGATCAGCTCCCACGCCTTCTGCCCCGGCGGATTGCGGAAGGTGCTGCCGCCGGTGCGGGCGCGGGTCGGCTGCGTCGCCTCGCGACTGGCGCGGATGCTGGCCATGCGGGCGGCGATGGCGGCCTTGTTGCCGGGGCGCGTGCGGAAGCGGGCGCGGGTGACGATCGCCCCGGCGGGCAAATTGGCGTGGCGGTAGGCGAAGGCCAGGTCATGCGCCCCGATGCGGACATGCTCGCCGGAGCGGGTCACGAACTCGGCCCAGTCGAGGCACGAGGCAACGTCGCCGCCGTAAGCGCCGGCGTTCATGGCGACCGCGCCGCCGATGGACCCCGGGATGCCGGAAAGGAACTCGACCCCGGCCAGGCCGGAAGCGGCGGCGTGCTCGGCCACGGTCGCGTCAAGGCAGGCAGCCCCCGCGACGATGCCGTCAGACTCGGTTTCGATGTCGCCGAAGCCGCGCCCGAGGCGGACCACGATCCCGGCGATGCCTCCGTCGCGCACGATCACGTTGCTGGCCGCGCCCAGGGCGCAGACCGGCATGTCGGGCGGCAGGGCGGACAGGAATCGGGCAAGGTCGGCGGCGGAAGCCGGGCGCAGCAGCAGCTCGGCCGGGCCGCCGACGCGGAACCAGGTGGCAGGCGCGAGCGGCGCGTCCGCCTGCACGCGGCCCAAGGTGGGCGGCAGGTGGTCAAGCAACTGCGGCATGGTCATCGCGGCGCTCATCCGGCGCGCCTTTGCCCGGCGGTGCGCAGCTCGGCGAGCTGTTCCGGCAGCGCCCCGGCCCATTGCGTGACGTTGCCGGCGCCGAGGCAGACAACGAAGTCGCCGGGCCGGGCGATGGCATGAACCATCTCCGCCAGATGCTCGGGGCCGGGCAGCGGCACGACGCTGCGGTGCCCGCGGGCGCGCAGCCCCTCCACCAGGGCATCACGGTTGACGCCGGCGATGGGGCTTTCCCCCGCGGCGTAGACATCGGCGACGATAACCGTGCCGGCGTCGTTCATGCAGGTGCAGAACTCGTCGAACAGCGAATCGAGGCGCGAGTAGCGGTGCGGCTGGACAACGGCGATCACGTCGCGCGCGCCTGCCTGCCGCGCCGCCTTCAGAACGGCCGCGATCTCGACCGGATGGTGGCCGTAGTCGTCGATAACGGTGACGCCGCCGCTCTCGCCGGTCTTGGTGAACCGCCGCTTGACCCCCCGGAACCCGGCAAACGCGCTGCGCAGGGTGGCGTCGTCGATCTCCATCTCGATGCCGATGGCGATGGCGGCAAGCGCGTTGGCGACGTTGTGGCTGCCGAGCATGGGCAGCCGGAACGGTCCCATGCGGCGGACGCTGCGGCGGGCGCGGTCGGTCACGGCCACCTCGAAGGTCGCGCCCAGCTTGTCGGTCACGACCCGCTCGGCCCGCACGTCGGCCTGCGGCGAGAACCCGTAGGTGACGATGCGGCGGTCCGACAGGCGCGGGATCATGGACTGCACGCCGGGGTGATCGATGCACAGAACGGCGAACCCGTAGAACGGCACGTTGCCCACGAACTGGTCGTAGCCCGCGACCATGGCCTCCGCCGTGCCCCAATGGTCAAGGTGCTCCGGGTCCATGTTGGTGACGACGGCGATGGTGGAGGGCAGGCGGAGGAAGCTGCCGTCGCTCTCGTCCGCCTCGACCACCATCCACTCGCCCTCGCCGAGGCGCGTGTTGCTGCCGTAGGCGTTGATGATGCCCCCGTTGATGACGGTCGGGTCGAGGCCCGCAGCCTCCAGCACGGCGGCAACGAGGCTGGTCGTGGTGGTCTTGCCATGGGTGCCGCCGATGGCGATGGACCAGCGTAGCCGCATCAGCTCGGCCAGCATTTCGGCGCGGCGGACCACGGGCACGAGGCGGGCGCGGGCGGCCAAAACCTCCGGGTTGTCCGGGCGCACGGCGGTGCTGACCACGACGACCTGGGCGTTGGCGACGTGGCCCGCGTCGTGGCCGATGGCGACGGGGATGCCGGCCTCGCGCAGGCGGCGGACATTGGCGCTGTCGGCGATGTCGCTGCCTTGCACGGCGTAGCCCAGCGTGTGCAGCACCTCGGCGATCCCGGACATGCCGATGCCGCCGATGCCGACGAAGTGGATGGTGCCGATGCCGAGGGGGAGGGCTCTCATAGTTCGGTCCTTTGAGCCGCCAGTGCCTCCACCAGATCGGCCAGGGCGGCGGCGGCGTGGGGGCGGGCGTGGGCGGCGGTGGCGTGGGCCATCATGGCGAGGCGGTCGGGGGTGGTCAGGCGGGAGGCAAGGGCTTCGGCCAGGAGGGCAGGGCGTTCGGTCACTTCGGCCTGTTCCAGGACGTCGGCGTCGATGCTGGCGGCGTTCTGCGCCTGGTGGCCATCGATGGCGCCGGGAAGCGGGACAAGGAGGGCCGGGCGGCCGATGGCGGCGATCTCGGCCACGGTGCTGGCCCCGGCGCGGGCAATCACGAAATGGGCGGCAGCAAGCCGCCCGGCGAGGTCGGGGAAGAACGCCGAGAGTTTGGCGGGAACCCCGAGGCCGGCATAGGCGGCGCGGACGCGATCCAGATCCTCGGCGCGGCATTGCTGGACGATGTTGAGGCGGGCGCGGAGGCCGGCGGGCAAAAGGCCGACAGCAACGGGGACAACGTCGCTGAAGACGCGGGCGCCGAGGCTGCCGCCGGTGATGAGCAGGTTGACCGGGCCGCTTTGGCTGGGTGCCGCGTAGGGCGTGCCGGCCAGGGCCTGGATGACGGGGCGGACTGGGTTGCCGACGACGGTATGGGCAGGGCGCGCGGGCAGGCGGCTAGTGTGGTCCATCCCGAGGGCGAGGCGGGCGGCGAAGCGGGCGAGGGTGCGGTTGGCGCGGCCCAGGACGGCGTTCTGCTCATGCAGGATCACCGGGGGGCGGCGCTTCGAGATGCGGGCGGCGAGCACTGGGGGGACGCTCGGGTAACCGCCGAAGCCGACGATGGCGGCGGGGCGGAGGCGGTCGATCAGTCGGCGGGCTTCGATGGTTCCGGCGGCGAGGGCGAGGATGGCGCGGCTGCCGCGGGCCAGGCCGCGGCCGGCAATTCCGGCGCCCTTCAGGACGTGGGTCTCCGAGCCTTGGAACACGGCGGAGGAAAGGCCGCCGCTGCGGGCGTCGGTCATGAGCACGACGCGGCGGCCGCGGCGGATCAGCTCGGCGGCGAGGGCCTCGGCCGGGAAGAAATGCCCGCCGGTGCCGCCGGCGGCGACGATGACCGGGCCGGCTGACTGCTTGCCAGGCGCTTGGATGCCCGGCTGTTCCATGACGTCGCTCATCGCACCGCCTCCGCCTCGAACCGGTTCCGCCGCCGGGTCAGGGCCAGCAACATGCCGATGCCCATCGCGACCGCGAGCACGGAGGAGCCGCCGTAGGAAACGAAGGGCAGGGTCATGCCCTTGGTCGGGATCAGGTGCAGCGAGCTGGCCATGTTGACGAAGCTCTGCAGGCCGAAGCTGGTCACGAGGCCGGTGGCGGCCAGCACGATGAACAAATCCTGCTCGGCCAGGAGGCGCAGGAGGCCGCGGATGACGATGAACATGAACAAGCCGAGCACGAGGGTGCAGACGACGAGGCCGAACTCCTCGCCCATGACGGCGAACACGAAGTCGGCATGGGCGTCGGGCAGCACGTCCTTGATCCGCCCTTCCCCGGGGCCTCGCCCCAGCAAGCCGCCATTGCCGAAAGCCTCCAGCGCGGTGTTGACCTGGTAGCTGTCGCCGGACGACGGGTCGAGGAAGCGCGTCACCCGGCTGCGGACGTGGGGGAACACGCTGTAGGCGGCAACCGACGCCGCGACGATGCCGGCCCCGGCCACGCCGACCAGGAAAACGTTGAGGCCGCCGATATACAGCTGGACGAACAGCACGGCGGCGATGACGGCCAGCATCCCCATGTCGGGCTGCGACTTCAGCAACAGGGCAATGACCGCAAAGATGGCGCAGGCGATCAGCGCGCCGGGAAAGCGGCGGGTGCGCTTGCTTTCGGCGAGCAGCCAGGCGGTGACGACGGCGAAGCAGGGCTTGAGGAACTCGCTCGGCTGCAGGCTCATGCCCGGCAGCGCGATCCAGCGGCGCGCCCCCTTGATCTCGGCCCCGACAAGGAGGGTGGCGGCGGTCAAGGCAAGGGCGACAAGGCACCCGATCACGGCGAAGCGGCGGACCCCCCGCGGGGAAAGCAGGGAGGTCGCGACGACGACAACGCCCGCCAACGCGAGGAAAACAACCTGCTTGGCAATGAACATGTCGCGCGAAACGTGGATGCGCTCGGCAACCGCGGGCGAGGCGGCAAGCATCATGACGTAGCCGAAGAAGATGAGCGCGGCGACGGCGAACAGGGTCCAGCGATCGACGGTCCACCACCAGCGGCCCAGCGTCGAGGAATCATGGCGCGAGAGTGCGGCCATCAGGCGCTCCTCCTGTGGGCGTCGGGCAGGGTTTGGCCGCCGAGGACGAGGCCGCGGAACAGGTCGCCCCGCGCCTCGAACCCGGTGAACTGGTCCCAGCTCGCGCAGGCGGGCGAGAGCAGGACGGTAGGCGCGCCGGTGCTACGGGCGAGCGCGCGGGCGTCCGCCACGGCGGCCTCCAGCGTGCCCGCGATGCTGTTCGGCGCCCCGGCGGCGTCGAGGCTGCGGGCAAGAACAGGGGCGTCGCGCCCGATCAGCAGCGCGTGGGCGATGCGGGGAAAGTAAGGGCCGAGGGACTCGATGCCGCCGGCCTTGGCCTCGCCCCCGGCGATCCAGACGACGCGCCCGTAGCAGGCCAGCGCCCGGGCGGCGGCGGCGGCATTGGTGGCCTTGCTGTCGTTGATCCAGGCGATGCCGTCATCCGTGGGAATGCGCTCCTGACGGTGAGGCAGGCCGGGAAAGGTGCGGATGCCGCGCGCGACCGCCTCGCGGCCCACGCCGAGGGCCTGGGCAAGGGCGGCGGCGGCGGCGGCGTTCTGCGCGTTGTGCGGGCCGGGCAGGGCAGGCGCCTCGGCCATCGCCACGATTGCCCCTCGGGCGTCGCGCAAAATGCCCTGGTCGCACCATAAATCCGCGTGACGCTCGCCGGAGATGGTCACCACCCGCGGGCCGGAAAGAACGACACCGGCGGTCTCCGGGTCGTCCATGCCGAGAACGGCGGTGTCGCCGGGCTGCTGCCGGTCGAAAATGCGGCGCTTGGCCTCGATGTAGCCCGTCATGCCGCCGTGCCGGTCGAGATGGTCGGGGCTGAGGTTCAGTAGCGCCGCGGCGTCGAAGCGAAGGCTTTGCAGGCGTTCCAGCATATAGGACGACATCTCCAGCACGTACGCGCCCCCGTGGCCCAGCAAGGGGAGTGCCAAGGCGGCGGCGCCCAGATTGCCGCCCGTCGCCGATTCGATCCCGGCGCAAAGCAGGATGTGGCCGAGGAGCGCCGTAACCGTGCTCTTGCCGTTGGTGCCGGTGATGCCGGCGAACCGGGCCTGGCTGCCGCTGGCGCGCACGGCCTGGAACAGCAGCTCGGCGTCGGACAGGATAGGAATGCCGGCATCGCGGGCGGCGTCCGCGGCCGGATGCGGCGAGGGCAGGACATGCGGAATGCCGGGGCTGAGCACCAGGGCGTCGAACCCGGCCAGGCCGTCCGCCGGGTCGCGCAAGGGAATCGCGGCGGCGGCGCGGGCCTCCGGGCGGTCGTCCCAAACCGCCACGTCGGCGCCCATGGCGGCAAGGGCGGCCGCGGCGGGCGAGCCGTTCCGGCCGAGGCCGACGACGGCGTAGCGGCGGCCCTCGAACAGGGCTGGGGCAAAGCCGCTCATCGGATCTTCAAGGTGGCCAGGCCCACCAAGGCAAGGATCATGGAAACGATCCAGAAGCGGATAACGATGGTCGGCTCCGACCAGCCCTTCTTCTCGTAATGGTGGTGCAGCGGCGCCATCAGGAACACCCGGCGTCCGGTGCGCTTGAACCAGAACACCTGGATGATGACGGAAACGGTCTCCACCACGAACAGCCCGCCGACGATGGCCAGCACCACCTCGTGCTTGGTCGCCACCGCGACGGCCCCGAGCGCGCCGCCCAAGGCAAGGCTGCCGGTGTCGCCCATGAACACGGCTGCCGGAGGCGCGTTGAACCAAAGAAAGCCGAGGCCGGACCCGACCAGCGCGGCCAGGAACACGCCCAGCTCGCCGACGCCCGGCACGGGGTGGAGCTGGAGGTAGTCGGCGAACACGCGGTTGCCCACGAGGTAGGCGATCAGGGCGAACACCCCGGCGGCGATGATGGTCGGCACGATCGCCAGCCCGTCGAGCCCGTCGGTCAGGTTCACCGCGTTGCTGCTGCCGATCATGACGAACATGCCGACCAGCGGAAAGGCGAAGCCGAATGGGATCAGCGTCTCCTTGAACACCGGGATGGTCAGCCCGGTGGCGAGCGGCCCGCGCATCAGCAGGCAGATGGCGACGGCGCAGACAAGGCCCATGGCAAGCTGGGCCGCCAGCTTGCCGCGCGCCGAGACCCCCTTGGTGTTGCGGCGGGACAGCTTGAGGTAGTCGTCAACGAAGCCGACGCCGCCATAGCCGAGGGTCAGCAGCAGCACGGCCCAAACGAAGCCGTTGCGCAGGTCGGCCCACAGCAGGGTGGAGATGGTCAGCGACAGCAGGATCAGCACGCCGCCCATGGTGGGCGTCCCCTTCTTCTCGACCAGGTGCCGGGCCGGCCCGTCGAGGCGGATCGGCTGGCCCCCGCGCTGAACCGACTTCAGCCAGCGGATCACCGCCGGGCCGAGCAGGAAGCTGATGAACAGCGCCGTCAGGCACGCCGCGCCCGAGCGGAACGTGATGTAGCGGACCAGGTTGGCCACCGCGAACTGGTCGGCGAACAGGTGGGCGAGGTTGAACAGCATCAGCGCTCCGCCTCCGCCAAGGCCGGCTGCTCCAACGCTTGCACGACGGCCCTCATGCGGCTGCCGAGGCTGCCTTTGACCAGGATGGCGTCACCGGAACGGATCGCCGCGGCCACGATGGGGGCGAGGCTTTCGGCATCGGCCGCATGTGCGCCGCGCACGGACGCGGGCGCTTGGTCGAACAAGGCCCGGGCGAGCGGGCCGCAGGTGTAAAGAACGTCGGCGCACGCGCCCGCCTCCGCGGCAAGGCCGGCATGTTCGGCGTCCGCGAACGGCCCCAGTTCCAGCATGTCGCCGAGAACGGCGATTCGCCGCTTGGCTGGCAAGCTCCGCAGCACGGAAAGCGCGGCGCGGACGGAGGCGGCGGAAGCGTTGTAGCTCTCGTCGAGCAGAAGCGCCTGGCCGCCGCGAATAGGCCGCTGCTCGCCGCGGCCGGCCACGGGTCGGAACGATCCAAGCCCGGCCGCGGCCGTCTCCGCAGGGAGGCCGAGCGCGTGGCAGGCGGCCAGAACGGCCAACGCGTTCAGGGCCATGTGCTTGCCGGGTGCGCCGATCGGGAAGGCGAGCGCCCGCCCGGCGACATCGGCGCGAACCAGGCTGCCGCCGTCCGCGGCGTCAACCGACCGCAACCGGACATCCGCCTGGGGCGATTCGCCGAACAACAGCACCCGCCCCGGAGCGTGCGCCGCCATCCGGCTGAGATAGGGCGAGTCGGCCGGAAGGATCGCGGTCCCGCCAGGAACCAGGCCATGCAGCAACGCGGCCTTCTCGTCGGCGATGGCCTCCAAGCTTCCCAGCCGTCCGATATGCGCGCTGGCCACGGTGGTGACGATGCCGACGTGCGGTACCGCGAGGCAGGCAAGCGGCAGGATCTCGCCCGCGCCGTTCATGCCGATCTCGACAACGGCGAACGCCGCCTCCCGCGGCAGGCGGGCAAGGGTGAGCGGCACGCCCCAATGGTTGTTGTAGCTGGCAACCGCGGCATGGGTCGGGCCGAACGCCGACAACGCGGCGCGCAGCATCTCCTTGGTGGTCGTCTTGCCCACGCTGCCGGTCACGGCCACGACGCGGGCGCAAGACCGGGCGCGTCCGGCACGGCCAAGCGCCTGCAAGCCGGCCAGCGTGTCGGCAACCAGCACGACCGGAGCGCCCGCAGGCAGGGCCTTGCGATGAACCATGACCCCGGCCGCGCCCCGGGCGAGCGCCTCGGCGGCATGGGCATGGCCGTCCGTCCGGGCATCGAGGGCCACGAACAAGTCGCCCGGCCGCAGGGTGCGGGTATCGATCGACACGCCCGTCGCGTCAAAGCCGCGGGGCATCAGGCCGCGCGCGGCGGCAGCCAGCTCGTCGGCGGGCCAGAGCGCGCTCATGCGGCCCCGGCCAGTCGGCGGATCACGTCCGCATCGTCGAACGGCAGCGTCGTCCCGGCGATGGTCTGGCCGGTCTCGTGGCCTTTGCCGGCAACGGCCAGCACGTCCCCCGCCCGGAGCATATCAAGCCCGGCGGCGATGGCCTGCGCCCGGTCGCCAATAACAACCGCCCCGGGGCAACCCACCCCGATGGCGCCGCGGATCGCTGCCGGGTTCTCGCTGCGGGGGTTGTCGTCGGTGACAATAACGACGTCGGCGTGGCGGCACGCGGCGGCCCCCATCAGCGGGCGCTTGCCCGGATCGCGGTCGCCGCCGGCCCCGAAAACAACGATGAGCCGCCCGGACGTGTGCGGGCGCAGCGCCAGCAGCAGGCGAGCCAACGCGTCGGGAGTATGGGCGTAATCGACGTACGCGCCGCCGCCGCCGATCTCAACAATGAGCTGCATCCGCCCGCGGACGCCCCGCAGGGCAGGGAGGCACGAGAGCGGGTCGGCAACCCCCACGCACTCGGCCAACCCGGCGGCGAGCAGGGCGTTGTCCGCCTGGAAGCGCCCGGGCAGCGGGAGTTCGACGGTGCGCCGCCCCCCGCCGTGTTCGAGCGCCAGGATCTGCCCGCCCGGATGCGGCGTGGCCGAAAGCAGGCGGATGGCCCCGCCGCCCTCGCCGACCAGCCGCAGGTCAAGCCGCCGCTGGGCCGCGATATGGGCAAGCGCCAGCAGCGTCGTGCTGTCGAGCGCGGTGCTGGCAACCGCGGGGGCGCCCCCGGGCAGCAGGTCGGCGAACAAGCGCAGCTTGGCGGCGCGGTAGGCCTCCATCGTGCCGTGATAGTCGAGGTGGTCGCGGGTCAGGTTGCTGAACCCGGCGGCGGCAAGGCGGATGCCGTCGAGGCGAAACTGGTCAAGCCCGTGCGAGGAGGCCTCGATCGCCGCGGCGTCAACCCCGTCCCGCGCCAGGCGGGCGAGCGTGCCGGCAAGCGTCACCGGGTCAGGCGTGGTCAGGCCCGGCTCGCTGCCGCCGTCCGGGCCGGTTGTTCCGAGCGTGCCGAGGCTCGCGGCGCGGACGCCGCTGGCGCCCAGGATCTGGCGCAGGAACTCCGCGGTGCTGGTCTTGCCGTTGGTCCCGGTAATGGCGACCACGGTGTCCGGCTGCCCCCCCGCCTGTTGCGCGGCCAGGCGGGCAAGGGCGCGGCGCGGCTCGCGGTCCAGGATCAGCGGGCGCTCCGGCACGCCTTCGGGCCAGACGGTGCCGAGCGGGGCCAGCACGGCGGCGGCCCCGCGCCGGACGGCCTCGGCGATAAAGGCGCGCCCGTCGGCCCGGGCGCCGGGCAGCGCCGCGTACAGCATCCCCGGGCGCACGTCCCGGCTGTCGGCGGTGATGCCGCTGAGGTCGGGCGGCAAGCCGGGCGGGACGGCGATGTCGAACGCTTGCAGCATCTCAGCGAACGTCGGCCGGGCCAAGATAGGCCTCGTGCTGGAACGCGGGTTTGCGCGCGGGCGCGTGGCCGGCCGAGACCGGAACGGAAGCCGGGTTGTTCGCCATCGGCTGCGGCGGCGGTGCCATGCCCGGGCGGGCGGGGCGAAGCGGCATGGCAAGGCTGGCCTGGATGGCGGCCTCGTCGGCCGTTTGCGGCATCAACCCCAGCATCGGGCCGATCCGCGCGATCACCCGCCCGGCCCCCGGCGCCGCAACCTGCCCGGCCGTCGAGTAGCCGCCGGTGCTCGCATTGCCCTTGGGCTCGTCCAGCATGAAGTAAACCGCGTAGCGCGGCGCGTTCATCGGGAACACGCTCATAAAGGCGCTGATGTTGGAATGCTTCTTGTAGCCGTGGCCCGAGGTCTTCTCCGCCGTCCCCGTCTTGCCGCCGACGAAATAGCCCGGCACGTCGGCCGACTTGCCGTAGCCGTCGGTGACAACCAGGCGCATCAGCTTGCGCAAGGTGTCGCTGGTGGCGGGCTGCATCACCTGGGTCTCGTCGACGGGCGGCTCCCCGGTCTCAGAGGCGAGGATGGTCGGGCGCAGGAAATGCCCGCCGTTGGCCAGCACGGCGGTGCCGCGCACGACGTGCAGCGGGCTGACGGCGATGCCATGGCCGAAGCCGACGGTCATGGTCGTGACCTCCTTCCACTGCCCCGGGCCTTGTACGATCGGCCGGCCTTCCTCGGGCAGCTCGACGCCGATGCGGTTGAACATGCCGAGCTTCTTCAGCCACGCGCGCTGGCGCTCTGCGCCGACCGATTGGGCGATGTGGGCCGCGCCGAGGTTGGACGAGTAGGCGATCACTTCCGGCAGCGTCAGCACGCGGTGCTTGCCTTTGAAGTCGGTGATGGTGAAGCGGCCGATGCGGATGTTGTGGGCGGCGTCGAACGTGCTCCACAGGTGGGCCGCGCCGCTGTCGAGCGCCATGGCGGCGGTTTGCAGCTTGAACGTGCTGCCAGGCTCGTACATGCCGGTGACGGCGCGGTTGAACCGCTCCTCCGGCGACGCCTCGCCAATCTTGTTGGTGTCGTAGTCGGGCAGGCTCACCATGGCGATGACCTCGCCGGTGCGCACGTCCATCACGATGCCGCAGGCGCCGATGGCCCGGAATTCCTCCATGGACTTGCTCAGCTCGTCGCGCATGGCGGCCTGGACGCGCACGTCGATCGAGAGCCGCAGCGGCTCCGGATTGTCGCGCAGGCGCTGGTCAAAGAAGCGCTCCGCCCCGGCCACGCCGTTCTCGTCCACGTCCACCCCCCCGATCACCTGGGCCGCGACCCGGCCCTGCGGGTAGCGGCGCTGCTCGGTCGGTTCGAAGTAGATGCCGGGAATGCCAAGGTCGTTGACCGCGAGCTGCTCGCGCGCGTTGATGTTGCGGGCCAGGTAAACGAACTGCTTGTCGCTCAGCAACCGCGACTTGACCGTGTCCAGGTCGAGCTGCGGCAGCGTGGCCTTGAGCTTCTGCGCCGCGTCGGCCGGGTCGATCATCTCCTGCGGGTTCGCATACAGCCCGGCGGTCGGCAGGCTGAGCGCCAGGATCTGGCCGTTGCGGTCCTCGATGGTGGCCCGGCTGCGCGGCGCTTCGTGGCGCAGCGCGGCCGGAGGCGGTTCCGCCGTCTCGCCCGTGCCGAGCGCGGCCGGCAATTGCGCGAGCCGTCCGAGCCGGCTGGATTCCATCGGCATGAACACGGTGGCGCCGGCGAGCTTGGCCATCACGGCCACGAACAAAACGCCGAACCCCCCGGCCGTCAGCAGCAGGCGGCGTCGCGTTGTCTCAAGCGCGGCGCGGCGGGCGAGGTCCGAGGCCGCGGCGCGCAGCGCGCCGGGGCCGCCAGGCGCGCTTTCGGGCGGCGGGTCGTTGGCGTTCGGCGCCGGGCGGGGCGTGTCGCTCACGATCGCTCCGGCTTAGCGTCCGCCCGGGGCGGCGGAACCGCCGAACGGGACAGGCGGCGGCAGGGCGCGGTAGCTGCCCCCGAGGGCGCTGGCGGCCGGCGCGGGTGCGGCGTAGGCGCTGGCCTGCAGCACGGCGGCCTTCGGCTCCGGCGCGGGAAGCCGGCCCTGTTCCACGTTCCCGCCGATAACCGAGCGGGCCGGACGCGGCGGGCTCAGGGCCGCGGCGCTGGCGGTCACGATGGGAACTGGGGCGCGCAGGGCCGGAGCCGGATCCTCGGCCTTGGGCATAACCGGCCTCGGAGTCGGTCGGCTCGCGACCCGGATGGGAGCGGCGGGCGTTGCCGGCGTCTTGGCTGTAACGGACGCCACCTGCGGCGGCGGCGCGGGCGGGGCGGGTTCGCTGGCGCCGCTTTCCGCAACCGGCTCCTCGCTGGGCGGCAACAGGCTGCCAGGCGGCGGCAAGCGGCTGCCAAGGCCCGCCATCGCCACGAACTGCGACGGGGACAGCGTCTTGAGGCCGAGGTGCTGGTGCGTGAGCTCGGCCAGGCGCTCGGGCTCGTTCAGCAGCGCCCACTCGCCGCGGAGCACGCCGATGCGGTCGCGCGCCGCGTCCGTTTGCTTGAGCGTTTGCACGATCTCGCGGTCAAGCAACTGCGAGCGGTGCTTGATCTGATACAGATACAGCCCGGAGCCGACGGCCAGGAGCATGCAGATGCAGGTGGAGGGTCGCATCATGGCGTTCCAGCTTCCAAAGAGGCGTTAACGGAGCGGGCGATGGCCCGGAGCCGGGCGCTCCGCGCGCGCGGGTTGGCGGCAACCTCATCCTCGGCCGGGCGGCGGGCGCCGCGGATGAGGAGGCGGAACGTGGCCGCCGCTTGCGGCTCGACGAGGCCGGCCGGGTGATGGCGCGACGGCGCAGGGGCCTGCCCGGACGCGTCCTGCATGAAGCGCTTCACCAGGCGGTCCTCCAGCGAGTGGAACGAAACAACCACGAGCCGTCCGCCGGGCGCCAGCAGCGCGGAGGCTGCGGCCAGCGCGCGCTCGATCTCGCCCAGCTCGTCGTTCACGCGGATGCGCAGCGCCTGGAAGCTGCGGGTGGCGGGGTGGATGCCGGAACGGTCGGGCGGCGCGGCGCCGCGGATGATGCCGGCGAGCTGCCGCGTGGTCTCGATCGGCGAGTCGGCGCGGGCGGCGACGATGGCGCGGGCGATCCGCCGGGAAAGCCGCTCCTCGCCGAATTGGTAAAGCGTGTCGGCAAGCTCGGCTTCCGGCAGGCCGTTGACCAGGTCCGCCGCGGTCGGTCCGTCGGCGCCCATGCGCATGTCGAGCGGGCCGTCGTTGCGGAAGCTGAAGCCGCGCCCCGATTCGTCGAGCTGGAACGAGGACACCCCGAAGTCGAGCACGATGCCGTCGAGCGCCCCGGCCCCCCGGTCCGCGAGCAGGCCGACCATGTCGCCGAATCGGCCCTCGATCAGGTGCAGCCGCCCGGGGAACCGGGCGGCAAGGAACGCGCCGCGGGCAATGGCCGCCGGGTCGCGGTCGATCGCCCAAACGGTGCAGGCGGCCGCTTCGAGCAACGCGGCGCTGTAGCCGCCGGCGCCGAAAGTGCCGTCCAAGTAACTCTCGCCGTTTCTCGGCGACAATGTCTCAACAACCTCACGGAGCATGACGGGGATGTGGGTCATGGAGCAGGCGTCCGCCCGGGAAGGGACAAGCCGCGGGCGCGGGCGCGTTCGCGGGCCTCGGCGCTGCGGCGCGCGCCCGCTTCGGGTTCCCAGATCTGGAACAAGCGGCCGAGTCCCATGAAGACGACCGAATCAGTCAAGTTCGCGTGCTGCACCAGAAGCTCGGGAAGAACGACCCGCCCTTCCTTGTCGGCTTCCACAGGATAAGCGTCGGCGTATAGGGCGGTTGTAAGATCATCTTGATCACTACTGAAGATATTGAGTGTCTCTATTGGATAAGCGAGTGAATGAAAGATGTCCGCCGGCCAGGCCTCGATGCACGCGTACTGGTGGGAAGGACGAAGAACCAATGCTGCCGCGGCCTTGTCGTCTCCCTTGCGCAACGCGTTGCGGAATGCCGCCGGAACCGAGGTGCGGCCCTTGGCGTCAAGCCGGTTCGTATGGGTGCCAAGGAACTGGCTCACCGCGCTGCGTCCCTCCCCCCCCGCCAGAACCCTGCCCAACAAACCGGCTGCGATTTCGCCCGCCTCCCCAGCCAGGGCGCTAACCAACCTGCTTGGGTCATCATGGGGTAACATGGGAAAACGTGGGGGTCAAAGGGTTTACGTGCCGTATCTGATAGAACACAATAAAAAAACAAATGCTTACAGTTGTGTAAAAATCATAACTGCAACAACAACTGAACCAAGTCGTGGTCATGTTTTGTTCTTTTTTGCTGAGGCGTCAGACGGCCTGTAAGCCGGGTTCTGTCCGCACCATGCGATGCGGGGCGACCATTCCTCTGGGACGCGCATCGCTGCGCGCCTCACGCGACCAACCCGGGCGGCGGGGCGGGAACGCCCCTGCGTCACGCAGCCTGCGCCGCGCCGCCGGCCACCCCTATTCGGTCTTGCTCCCGGTGGGGTTTACCCTGCCGCCGCCGTTGCCAGCGGCGCGGTGCGCTCTTGCCGCACCGTTTCACCCTTGCCCAAAGGCAATCTGGCCTGGCAACCGGCGCCCTGACAAAGGTCAGAACGGTTGCAGGCCAGCACGCTTGGGCGGTTTGTTTTCTGTGGCACTTTCCCTAGGGTCGCCCCCGCCGGCCGTTAACCGGCACCGTGTTCCCGTGGAGCCCGGACTTTCCTCCGCCCCAAATGGAGCAGCGGTCGCCCGGCCGTCTGACGAACCCGGTGATGCGCCGGCAACGAACAGGCGTCAAGGCCGGTCTGCCGCCTGGCCGGCCCCGACGCGCCGGATTCCTCTGCTTACCAGCGATTGTAATGGTTCTCGTAGCGCCAAGCCTGCTGGCGGCGCCACTCCCGCTCGTGCCGCCATTCGCGCTCACGGCGCAACTCGGCATGGCGGCGCCAGCGTTCGTAAGCCTCGTGCCGGCGCCAGGCCTCGTGGCGTCCGCCATCGAAAAACTGCACCGTCTGCACTTGAACCGAGTCGGTGGCCGGCAGCGGCGCCGCGACGCCCGGCGTCGCCGCAACGACTCCGGTCAGCAACAGCAATGCAAGTAACTTGCGCATGGGAATGAGCCTCCTCTGATCCACCCCCATGAAAGCCGCGCCGTAAGGCGGAATCAGGCCGCTTCCGTGGCAGCTTCATGGCTTCGGAACACGCGCCGGAACACGTGATCGACGTGGGCCAGGTGCATGTCGGTCGCCATCGCCGCATCGAGCGACTCGGGCGGCACGAGGCCCGCGACCTCCGGGTCCGAGGCCAAGTGGTCGCGGAAGCCTCGGCCGCCGGGCTTGCCAAGGTCCGCCCAGGTCGCCATCGCGTTGCGCTGCACGATGCGGTAGGCGTCCTCGCGGGAAATCCCGGCGCGGGTGAGGGCGAGCAGCACCTCGCCGCTGTGCACGACGCCGCCGAGCTGGTCGATGTTGGCCTGCATCCGCTCCGGGTAAACGGTCAGCGTGTCCACCATGCCGGCCAGCCGGGCCAGGGCGAAATCCAGCGTGACGGTCGCGTCCGGGCCGATCGCGCGCTCGACGCTGCTGTGGCTGATGTCGCGCTCGTGCCACAGGCTGACGTTCTCCAGGGCGGGAACGACGCAGCCCCGCACGATCCGGGCAAGGCCGGTCAGGTTCTCGCTCAGCACCGGGTTGCGCTTGTGCGGCATCGCGCTGCTCCCCTTCTGCCCGGCGTGGAAGAACTCCTCCGCCTCGCGGACCTCGCTGCGCTGCAGGTGCCGGATCTCCGTCGCCAGCCGCTCGATGCCGCTGGCAACCACGCCGAGGGCGCAGAAAAAGGCGGCGTGCCGGTCCCGTGGGATAACCTGCGTGGACACCGTTTCCGCCTCCAGCCCGAGCCGGGCGGCGACGTGCGCCTCGATCGCCGGGCCGAGGTGGGCATAGGTGCCCACGGCGCCGCTGATCGCGCAAACGGCGATCTCCGCCCGCGCCTGCACAAGGCGGGCGCGGTTGCGGGCGAACTCGGCGTAGTGGCCGGCGAGCTTGAGGCCGAAGCTGGTGGGTTCGGCATGGATGCCGTGGCTGCGGCCGATGGTGGGCGTGTACTTGAACTCCCGGGCACGGCGCTCGAGCGCGGCCAGAACGTTGTCCAGATCGGCCAGCAGCAGGTCGGCCGCCTCCGTAAGCTGGACCGAGAAGCAGGTGTCGAGCACGTCGCTGCTGGTCATGCCCTGGTGCACGTAGCGGCTTTCGGCCCCGATGCCCTCGGCGAGCCAGGTGAGGAAGGCAATGACGTCGTGCCGGGTTTCGCGCTCGATCGCGTCGATGCGCTCGAGGTCGGCCGCGGTGATGCCGGCGACTTTGGCGGCGCCCTTCTCGCGGATGGCGAGGGCAGCGGCCTGCGGGATCATCCCCTGCCGCGCCATGGCTTCGGCGGCGAGGGCTTCGATCTCGAACCAGATGCGGAAGCGGTTCTCCGGCGCCCAGATCGCGGCCATGGGCGGACGGGAATAACGCGGAACCATGCTTGGCCTCCTGCTCTATGGCTGCAATGGTGCAACAGATGATCCGCAGCTACGCCGCGTGGCCAGGGCTGGCAAGGCCATGACCGCACTCGACGCCCTCGTCCCGGAGCTCGTGGCGTTGCTGCAAGTGCTGGTGATCGACCTGGTGCTGGCCGGCGACAACGCCGTGGTGGTCGGCATGGCAGTCGCCGGGCTGGAGGCCGAGAAGAAACGAAAGGCGGTCTTGATCGGCGTCGGCATCGCCACCGTGCTGCGGATCGGCTTCGCGTTCGTCACCGTGCAGTTGCTGGCCATCGTCGGCCTGCTGTTCGCCGGCGGCGTGCTGCTGCTGTGGGTGTGCTGGAAGATGTATCGCGAGCTGCGGCCCAGCAAGGCCGTGCGCGAGGCGCGGGCGGCGGCCGAGGCGGAGGGGCGCGTGGCGGCGTCCAAGACCATGCGCCAGGCGATGGTGCAGATCGTGCTGGCGGACGTGTCCATGAGCCTGGACAACGTGCTGGCGGTCGCCGGCGCGTCGCGCGAGCATCCGTGGGTGCTGGTGGTGGGCTTGTCCATCTCGGTGGTGCTGATGGGCGTGGCCGCGTCCTACATCGCCAAGCTGCTGGAACGGTATCGCTGGATCGCCTGGGTCGGGCTGCTGATCGTGCTGTATGTGGCGGTCAAGCTGATGTGGGACGGGGGCCACGAGATTTACGACCACATCGCCTGACGCGCGGCCTGGCGCGGGCGCGGTCAGCCGCCGGTCTGCGTGAACAGGCGGGAGATCAGCCCGTGCGACGAGCCGCGCCCGTCATGCGGCCCGACGGTGACGGTTGCCGTCATGCCGGCGGCGATCGTGACCGTGTCCGGCACGTGGTCGATGTGGATGCGGACCGGGATGCGCTGCGCCAGGCGGACCCAGGTGAACACCGGATTGACGGACGCGAGCCCCAGGCTGCCCGGCTGCGTGTTGGGGGTGTTGATGCCGCGGGCGATGCTGTCCACGTGGCCGAGCACCGGGTCGCGGAAGCCCATCAGCGCCGCCGTCGCCTGGTCGCCCGGGCGGATGTTGGCGATCTTGGTTTCCTCGAAGTAGCCGACGATCCAGAAGCTGTCGCTGTCCAGCAACGAGACGTTGCGGGTTCCCTTGCTGGCGTAGTCGCCGAGGCGGAGCTGCAGGTTGGTGACGTATCCGTTGACGGGCGAATAAACGCGGGTGCGGTCGAGGTTGACCTTGGCTTGGTTCAACCGGGCCAAGGCGGCCGCGTAATCGGACGAGGCGACGTTCGCCTGGCTCGAGTAGTTCTGCTTCTCCTCGGCCGAGGTGGTGAGGCTGGTCAGCTCCTCGCGGCGCTTGGCCTGGTCCTGCTTGTATCGCAGGTCGGCCTGCCTGCTGTTGAAGCTCGCCTCGGCGCTGGCGAGGTCGAGCTGGTAGTCGGTCGGGTCGATCTCGTAGAGCAGGTCGCCGCGCTTGACGGCCTGGTTGTCGGCCACGTTCAGCTTGACGACCCGGCCCGAGACTTCCGGCGCCAGGTTCACCACATAGGCCAGCACCTGCCCATCCCGCGTCCATGGGCTGGTCAGGTAGGCGTTCCAGATCGCCACGCCGGCCACGGCCGCCACGATCAGGATGCCGATCGTCACGCCGTAACGGATCAACCCTCGCGCCCTGCCAAGCATCGGCTGTCTATCCCTGTCTTATCACAACCAAGCCACGAGTCCGCCGAGTATGCACACATACAGCCCGATCTCGGCGAGCGGAGTGTTCCACGTGAAACGGAACGCGCGCAGCCGGATCAGGACAAGGCGCAGCGGCGCATAGAGCGCCGCCGCGGCCAGCATATAGACGATGATCGGCGACATGTAGATGCCGAACAAGTTGGTTTCCCGCCACATCGCGTCAGGCCCGCGCCAGGCCGTAATGCCGGAACGCGGCTTGCTGCCGGGCAAGCAGACGGCCGGCTGCATAAAGGTCGGCCGCGAGGCGCGAGACATGCCGCGGCGCCGTCCTTGCCGCCGGATGGGCGAGCAGGGAGCGGGCGGTGCGGTCGAGCGTGTCCGGCTCGGGATTGGCAAGGGCGGTTCGCGCCTGGGCGGCCGCGTCCGCGAAGTCCGGCGTCGAGAACGCGGCTTCGTGCAGGCACGACCAGGCCCGGCGCAAGGCGACGTCCAGCTCGGCGAAGGCGTATATCCGGCTCAGGATGGCGACGCGTGCGCGCCGGCCGTGCGGCGTCCAGGCCGTGGCTTGCGTGACAAGGTCGAAGTTCCTCGAATAGGCGGCCGCCGGGACCAGGCCGCGCGGGCGACGCAGCGTCCGCTTGAGGGTGCGCGCGGCGCCATGCAGCAACAGCAGCAGGCGCCACCCCGGCACGACGGGCAGCACGACAAAGAAGGTCAGCGCCATCAGGAGCGTCGCCGTGCCGATCTCGACGCTTTCGTTAAGGAACCCGGCAAGGTCGAATGCCTGCTCGTTCGATGGCGAGAGAAGAATGGCGAAGAAGAGCAGGAACCCAGTCCCGATCGGGGCGGTTGCCGGGTGCCGCATCGCTAGCCCGATGGGGAAAACCGCGCCGCCGACCACCAGCGCGAACGGCACGAACCCGGAAGCGTTCGGCAGGATCAGGAATTCGATGACGCCGGTGTAGACGGCAGCCAGCGGCAGGCCGATGGCGAAGCCGATGGCCGGCGCGATGGGGTTGGGCTGCATGCCGAAAAGCGCCACGAAGGCCGCGACCTGCACCAGCAGCAATGTGCTGTTCGGCACGCCGGAGAAGATGCAATAGGCGGAGCCAAGCGCCACCGCGCCGAGGGTGCGCAGCGCGTTCGTCCCGGCCGTGACGACATCATGGTGCGCCGGAAGGCGGACCGGCGGCGGGGCCGCGCTTCCGTCGCCGGTCATGGCCGCATGGAGGCCGGCTTGGGCCTGCTGGTGCTCGATGCCGAGCAGGTATGCCCGCTCGATCAGCAGCGCGTCGAGCGGGTCGGAAGCCAGATGCGTCGGTTCGGCAACCGGACGGCGGAGGCGGATGGCTTCAGAGACCTGGTCAAGGTAGGCCCGGACTGCCGGCGGAGGCCCGCCCGGCCCGGCAAGCGGCAGCACCCGGCCCATCAGCCGGCTTACGGCGGCCATGACCATCAGGGCGGCAATGGTCGCGGTCGCCGCCTGGCTTCGCCCCCGGCCATCCGGGAACTCGGTCGCGGCATAGGTCGCGTCCGTGCGCAGGCCGATGATGCCCGTGAGGCGATGCATGAACGCCTCCTCATCCAACGGCGCGCGGCAGGACAGCGCATTGACCGCGGCGTCGCGGGCATCGTCGAGCCGCTCCCGCAATGCCCGCATCAAGCTCGAGTGGGCGGTGTCGGCGACGAAGACGGCGTTCACGGCCGCGACCGAGACGACGCCCACCAGGATCGCTGCCACCCGGTCGAGCGCGTAGAACAGCGAGTTGCCAGGGGCGTCGATCTCGAACAGCGCGATGATGGCCGCGGTGTAGCCGGACAGCACGGCGCCGTAGGCACGGAAATCGCGCAGCAGCGAGGCGACAAAGGTGCAGGCGGCGAGCCAAAGCGAGAACGAGAGCAGCAGCATCGTCCGGTCCTGCGGGAAGGCGGCGACCAGCAGCAGGCCGACGGCGCCGCCCAACACGGTGCCGAGCACACGGTAGACGGCCTTGCTGAACGCCATGCCGGGCGTCGGCTGCATGACGATGGCGACGCACACGCCGGCGCTGGAGGCGCTCTGGAGCTGAACGGCGAAGCTGAACGTGTAGGCGAGCAGCATGGCCAGGGCGAGGCGCGAGGCGAAATTGAGCGCGTCCGGCATGAACCCGGGCAGGCGGAGCAGCGGCTGCCGGGGCGCCAAGACGTCGGCCATCAGCTCAGGACCGGCGGACCAGGCGGGCGGACATGCTTCATTCGGGCGAGCTTACAGCAATACCAAGTCGTCGCGATGGACGATCTCGTCCCGGCCGCGCCAGCCCAGCAACGCCTCGATCTCCTCCGACCTGTGCCCGGCGATCCGGCGCGCATCGGCGCTGGCATAGGCTGACAGCCCGCGGGCCAGGACGGCGCCGGCCGGGGACTGGATCAGCACCGGGTCGCCGCGGCCGAACGCGCCCTCGACCTCGCGGACGCCGGCGGGGAGCAGGGAGCGCCCGGCCGCCAGCGCCCGCGCGGCGCCCTGGTCCACCAGCAGCCGGCCAGCCGGATGCAGGCTGCCGGCGATCCAGCGCTTGCGGGCGCTGCGGCCATCGGCGGCGGGCAGGAACCAGGTGCAGCGGCCACCCTCGGCAAGCGCGCCCAGCGGGCGGTGCAGGCCGCCGAGGGCGATCGCCATCGCGCATCCGGCCTGGGTCGCGATCCGCGCCGCGGCCAGCTTAGTCCTCATGCCGCCGCTGGAGTAGCCCGGAGGAGGGTCGCCGCCCATCGCCTCGATCTCGGGCGTCAGCGCCGAAACGACGCCGATGTGCCGCGCCTCGGGGTCCCGCTTCGGGTCCGCGGTGTAAAGCCCGTCGATGTCGGACAGCAGCACGAGCTGGTCCGCCTGCACCATCTCCGCCACCCGCGCGGCGAGCCGGTCGTTGTCGCCGAAGCGGATCTCGGCGGTGGCGACGCTGTCGTTCTCGTTGATGACCGGCACGCAGCCGAGGCCGAGCAGGGTGGTCAGCGTCGCGCGGGCGTTGAGGTAGCGACGCCGGTCCTCCGTGTCTTCCAGGGTCAGCAGCAGTTGCGCGGCGGTGAGGCCGCGGGCGGAGAGCGCGCCCGTCCAGGCCTGGGCGAGCCGGATTTGCCCGACCGCGGCGGCAGCTTGTTTCTCTTCGAGCCGGAGCCGCTTGTGCATGAGGCCCAGCACCGGGCGGGCCAGGGCGATGGCACCGGACGAGACGACGATCACTGCCGTGCCGCGTGCCCGCGCCGCCTCGATGTCCGCCGCGATGCCCGACAGCCAGGCGTCGCGCGGCGTTTCGCCGTCGACCACGAGGGCGCTGCCGATCTTGACCACGAGCAGCCGGGCATCGCCGAGGCGGGGCGGGGTCATGGCGCGGTCAGGCTGGGACGCGCGCGTCTTCGCGTTGGGCGGCGACGCGGCTCATCAGGGCGCGGAGCACGCCGGGCAGGCCCTCGCCGCTCACGCCCGAGAGCAGCATCACGTCCTGGCCGGCGGCGCGGGACAAGGACGCGCGCCGGGTCGCGATCTCGCGCGGGGTCATCGCGTCGGTCTTGTTCAGCACCAGCAGTTCCGGCTTGTCCGCGAGGCCTGCGCCGTAGGATTGCAGCTCGTCGCGGACCGTCCGCCAGGCGCGGACCACGTTGCCGGCCGCGCCGTCGATCAGGTGCAGCAGCACGGCGCAACGCTCGACGTGGCCGAGGAAGCGGTCGCCTAGCCCCGCGCCTTCGTGCGCGCCGGCGATGAGGCCGGGAATGTCGGCGATGATGAATTCCTCGTGGTGGGACAGGCGGACCACGCCGAGCTGGGGGTGCAAGGTGGTGAAGGGGTAGTCGGCGATCTTGGGGCGGGCGGCGGACGCGACCGAGAGGAACGTGCTCTTGCCCGCGTTGGGCAGGCCGACCAGACCCACGTCGGCGATCAGCTTCAGCCGCAGCCAGACCCAGCGTTCCTCGCCCGGGTAGCCCGGCGTGGCTTTCCGGGGCGCGCGGTTGGTGCTGGTCTTGAAGTGGGCGTTGCCGTGGCCGCCGTCGCCGCCGCGGCAGAGGACGACGCGCTTGCCCGGCGCATCAAGGTCGGCCAGCAGAGTCTGCTTGTCGTCGGCCAGGATCTGCGTGCCGACAGGAACCTCGATGACGACGTCGGGGGCTGCCGCCCCGGTGCGGTCGCTGCCGGACCCGTTGCCGCCCTTGGGAGCGCGGAAATGCTGGGTGTAGCGGAAGTCGATCAGGGTGTTCAGGTTGGGCGCTGCGAGGAAGGCGATGTCGCCGCCGCGCCCGCCGTTGCCGCCGTCCGGTCCGCCGAACTCGATGTACTTCTCGCGCCGGAAGGCGACGACGCCGTTTCCGCCGTCGCCGGAGCGGGTGTAGATCTTGGCTTGGTCGAGGAACTTCATTGAGCGGGCCTGAATGCGGAAAGGGCCGGTGTGGGCCGGCCCTTCTACTCTAAAGCAGTCCGTGGAACGGTGCGCCGCGGATTATTCGGCGGCTTTCGGCGCCGCCTCGACCGAGACGTGGACGCGGCCTTCCGACTTGCGGGCGAACTTCACATGCCCGTCGACGAGAGCGAAGATGGTGTGGTCCTTGCCGAGGCCGACGTTGCTGCCGGGCTTCATCTTGGTGCCGCGCTGGCGAATGATGATGTTGCCGGCGACGACGGATTCGCCGCCGAACTTCTTGACGCCGAGGCGGCGTCCGGCGGTGTCGCGCCCGTTGCGGGACGAGCCGCCTGCTTTCTTGTGTGCCATGCTCGGGTCTCCTTAGGCCATTGCCGGCTCGGCCGTGTCGGCCGGCGGGGGGGCGTCGGGTTGGGGGGCTTCGGCTGCGGCGGGGCTGGATTCAAGCGGCTCGCGGATCTCGTCGGCGGTGATGCCAGCGATGCGCAGCACCGTGACGTGCTGGCGGTGGCCGTTCTTGCGGCGGCTGTTCTGCCGGCGGCGCTTCTTGAAGATGATCACCTTGTCGAGCCGGTCCTGCGCGATCACGGTGGCGGAGACGCTCGCGTTGGCGACGACGGGGGCGCCGAACGTCGTGCCGGCGTCGCCGCCCACGGCGAGAACGTCGGTGAAGGTGATGGTCTGGCCCGCATCGCCTTCAAGTTTCTCGACCTTGATGATTTGGTCCGGGGCCACGCGGTATTGCTTTCCGCCGGTGCGGATGACTGCGAACATCGTTGGTATTCCTATCTGGCGGTTCCGGGGAAACCGGACCACCCTTTTTGACGCGGTTGGGCCATCAGGCGTTGGGGCCTGCTTGCCGGGAGGGCGAACCTAGTGAGGGGCGGGTTCACTGTCAACGGAGCGTTGCGGCGGGGCGCGGGGTGACTTATAAGGCCGGGTTTGCGGGAGAGGTGGCCGAGCGGCTTAAGGTGGCGGTCTCGAAAACCGTTGTGGCGTAACAACCACCGTGGGTTCGAATCCCACCCTCTCCGCCAAGTTTTCCGTCCAACTAGTTATCTTAGCCAACTATTCCTTACGGGATTATTGCTGGCCCACATGCACGACGGCACGGCGAGGCAAACGGATACGACGCCACTGGCCGCAGCCGTTCGATTGACTGCCGCTTGATCCGGTCAAGCACCCACGTGTTCAGGCCAGTGGGGCGGTTGATCCATCAGGCCGGGTTTCTGCTGTATGAGTGGCCCTGAAATCCAACGAACGCGCCTCCCGGTTCAGTTGCTACATCGCTGACGGCCCGGCGTCTCAGTTCCAGGAGGCGCGGCGGCTTGCCGAACAGACACGTGACGCGTTCGGCGGCCGGCATTGGTTGGCCGCCAAGGCCCTGGAACGTCGTCGCCGTTATGTGCTGGATGGGGCGCTTCTTGCCGCCGGCGAGCTTGACCTTGAGCTTCCACGTACGCGGCGGATCGTTCTCCCCGCCTTTCGGGTTCTTTCCGCCGCCGTGACCCCGCAAGCTCCCGCGGCGGCGCTTTCTGCTCCGCACTCGCCAGCAACGAGGATCGACCCGACAGGCTCCAGGCTGCCCGGCACTCCCGTTTTCTGCCGTTCGTGGACCAGTCCAGCAAAGCCTGCTTAGCATAGGCCTGCTTGAACCGCCTCCCTTTCGCGAAACCGCCCGCGGGAGAAAATCATGGCCACGCCGGTCATGTCGGAATGGGGGTTGCACGGCGTCCACGCGCTGCGAGACCAGGTCGCGGTGGTCGTCATCGTCGATGTGCTGTCGTTCTCCACCAGCGTCAATGTCGCCGTGTCGAGAGGCGCGGCCATCATCCCTTTCTTCGACAACAGCCGCGAGAACGCCCACGCCGCGGCCGAGCGCGCCGGCGCACGACTGGCGCAACCGCGAGGAAGCGGGCGCAGGCAGTTTAGCCTTTCCCCCGCGAGCCTTCTGGCCGTTCCGGCCGGGGCGAGGCTCATGCTGCCGTCGCCCAACGGCTCGCGATTGTCCCTCGCGTGCGGCGGAACGCCGGTTGTTGCCGGCTGCTTGCGGAACGCCGCCGCCGTTGCCCGGGCCGCGCGCGAGGTGTCGTGCGGCGGCCCGGTCGGCGTCGTTCCGGCCGGAGAGCGATGGCCGGACGGCAGCCTGCGGCCGGCGACCGAGGATCTCCTGGGCGCCGGCGCCGTTATCCACCATCTGGACCAACCTTGCTCGCCTGAGGCGCGGATCGCGCGCGACGCGTTCCGGTCGGCCGGGAACGAGCTGGCAGGCTTGGTGCAAGACTCGGTCTCGGGACGAGAGCTGATGGGCTGGGGGTATTCCGATGACGTGGAGTTGGCCGTGCAGACCGCGACGAGCGCTTGCGTGCCGATCCTGACCGAAGGCGCTTTCCGTTCGCTTCGGCGCTGAAAGCCGGCGCTCCTGCCATAGCCCTCCCCACCCCGCCCCGCTAAACTCCCGCCCATGCCCATCCCCAGCGCCGAGGGCGCGTCCCCCAGCATGGCGCAATGGTTCCAGCTCAAGGCCGAGAACCCGGACGCCTTGCTGTTCCTGCGCATGGGAGACTTCTACGAACTCTTCTTCGACGACGCCGAAGCCGCCGCGTCCGCCCTCGACATCGCGCTGACGAAACGCGGCGAACACCAAGGCGCGCCGATCCCGATGTGCGGCGTGCCGGTCCATGCGTCCGATGCCTACCTGGCCCGGCTGATCCGGCGCGGCTTCCGCGTCGCCGTCGCCGAGCAGATGGAGAACCCCAAGTCCCGCACCGGCAAGGCGCCCCTGAAGCGCGCCGTGATCCGCCTCGTCACCCCCGGAACGCTGACGGAGGACAGCCTGCTCGAGGCGCACCGGCCGAACGTGCTGCTCGCCCTCGCGGCGCTTGGCCCCGCGCTGGGCGCTGCCTGGGTGGACGTGTCGACCGGCCTGTTCGAGACGGCGGCCCCCGCGTCGGCCGAGCTTCCTGCCCTGCTCGGGCGGTTGGAACCGGCCGAGATCCTCGCGCCCGACAACCTCGCCTTGCTCGAGTGGGAGGACCGGCGCGGGCCGGAAACCGCGGCGCCAGCCCCGTTGGCCGCCCGACGCCGGGTCGCGGAGGCGTTCGGGGCGGCGGACCTGGACGCCTTCGGGACGTTCTCCGACGCCGAGGCCGCCGCCGCCGCGCTCGCGCTCGACTACCTCCGCAGCACCGCGGCCGGGCAGATGCCGCAGCTTTCCCGGCCCCAGCCGCAGGGCCTCGCCGACCAGATGCTGCTCGACGCGGCGACGCGGGCGAGCCTGGAGATCACCCGCGCGCGGGACGGCGGCGCGGCGCACACGCTGCTTTCCGCCGCGAGCCGGACGCTGACCGCGCCCGGCGCCCGGCTGCTGGCCCGCTGGATCGGGGGGCCGCTGCTCGACCCGAAGCGGATCGCCGCCCGGCAGGACGGCTGGGGCTGGCTGCTGCTGCAGCCGGCCGCGCTCACGCGGTTGCGTGACGCGCTGCGCGGGTTGCCGGACCTGCCGCGGGCGGTCGCGCGTCTCGGCCTGGGCCGCGCCGCGCCGCGCGACCTCGGGGCCGTGCTGCAGGCGCTGCGAGCCGCCGGGCTGGCCGACGCGGCGATGGCGGGCGGGCCGTTCCGCCCGGCGCTGTTTGGGCTTGACCCGGCCCTCGCCCCGCTGCTGGCCCGCGCCTTAAGCGACCCGCTGCCGGCGCGGCTGGACGACGGCGGCGTGGTCGCTCCCGGCTTCGACGGCGAGCTGGACGCGCAGCGGGCCTTGCGGGACGACAGCCGCCGGGTCGTGGCCGGGCTTGCGCTCGATTTCGCGCAGCGTTACGGGGTCGCGAGCCTGAAGATCCGCCATCACGCGCAGCTCGGCTACGTCATGGAAGCCCCGGCGTCGGCGGCCGAAACCCTGCGGGCGCACCCGGAGCTGACCTTGCGCCAATCGACGGCCAACGGGGCGCGGTTCAGCAACCCGGAGCTGGCGACGCTGGACCGGCGCATCACCGAAGCGGCGGACGCGGCCGCCGTCCGGGAGCGGCTGGTGTTCCAGTACCTGATCGGCGAAACGCTGGCGGCGGCCGACGCGCTGCGGGCCTGCGCCGCCCGGCTGGCCCGGCTGGACGCGCTGCAATCCTGCGCGCGCTTGGCCGAGGGAGGGCGGTGGTGCAGGCCGCTCGTTGATGACAGCGACGCTTTTTGCGTCGTCGGCGGGCGGCATCCGGTGGTGGAGGCGGCGCTCGGCAGCGGGGCCGCGTTCGTGCCGAACGGGTGCGACCTGTCGCCGCATCGCCGGGTGCTGCTGCTGACCGGGCCGAACATGGCGGGCAAGAGCACCTTTCTGCGGCAGAACGCGCTGATCGCCATCCTGGCGCAGGCCGGGCTGCCGACGCCGGCCGAGCGTGCGGAGATCGGCGTCGTTGACCGTTTGTTCAGCCGGGTGGGCGCGGCGGACGACCTCGCGCGCGGGCGCAGCACGTTCATGGTGGAGATGACCGAGACGGCGGCGATCCTGAACCAGGCCGGGCCGCGCAGCCTGGTGGTGGTGGACGAGATCGGGCGGGGGACCAGCACGCTCGACGGACTCGCGATCGCCTGGGCGGTGCTGGAGGCGCTGCACGGGCAAATCCGGTGCCGGACGGTCTTTGCCACGCATTTCCACGAGCTGGCGCATTTGGCGGAAACGATGCCGCGGCTCTGCCTGCATACGATGCGGGTGAAGGAATGGCGGGGAAGCGTGGTGTTCCTGCACGAGGTGGCGGAAGGCTCGGCGGGGCGGAGCTGGGGCGTGCACGTGGCGGGGTTGGCCGGCGTGCCGCCCGCGACCGTGCGCCGGGCGCAGGCGCTGCTGGCGGCCTTGGAGCGCAACGGGCACGGGACGCCCCCGGCGCTGCCGTTGTTCGACGCTGCGCCGGAGCCGCCCGCCGCGCCCGGCCGGCTGCACGAGGCGGTGGCAAGGCTTGAGCCGGACCGGATGTCGCCGCGCGAGGCGCTGGAAGCGCTTTACGTTTTGAAAGGAATCATTGCTGTATCTGCCGAGGATGCCCAATTAAGCTGACGCGAATGTCAATGTCCCTTCCATGGCCCGAGCGGCCCGAGGATGCCGCCCTTCAGCTCACCTCGACACTCGAGTCGTTGAGCCCGCCGGGCCATGCGATCCCGCGCGACGCGGCTTTGGCGGCCTTCCGCCGGCATCTCGCGCGGGCGCAGCAGCATGTGCGGGAGGGCTTCGAGGCCGGCGCATGGACCGGGCTGCAATCCGGACGCCTTCTGGGCCGGCTGACGGACGGGGTTGTGGCGGCGCTGCACGACTACGCCGCCGCGCAAACGCAGCCGGGCGGGGCGGAGCCGCTGGCGATCGTGGCCACCGGGGGATACGGCCGCGGCGTGCTCGCGCCGTTCAGCGACATCGACCTGCTGTTCATCACCGGACGGACACCGTCCGCCGGCACGCTCGCGACGGTCGAGTTCATGCTCTATTTCCTGTGGGATCTCGGATTGAAGGTGGGCCACGCGACGCGCTCGTCCGAGCAGTGCATCGCGGACGCCGACCGGGACCTGACGATCCGCACCAGCCTGATCGACGCCCGCCACCTGTCGGGCGACGCGGACCTGTTCGCCGGCTTCCGCCATGCGTTCCTTGCGCGCTGCCGGGAGGCCGGGGCAGGCGCGTTCATCACCGCCAAGCAGGCGGAACGGGATGTCCGGCACCGCCGCTACGGCGAGAGCCCGTTCCTGGTCGAGCCGAACATCAAGGAAGGGCGCGGCGGGCTGCGCGACCTGCAAACGCTGTATTGGATGGCGCGCTACGTGTTCGGCACCCAGGTGATGGGCGAGCTGGTCGGCGCGGACAGCCCGGGCGGCGGCGTCCTGACCCAACTCGAGGCCAAGCACGCCCGGCGCTCGTGGGACTTTCTTTGGACGGTGCGGTTCCACCTGCATTACGTCGCTGGGCGCGCGGAGGACCGGCTGACGTTCGACCTGCAGCCGGTGGTCGGCGCGCGGATGGGTTACACGAGGCACGGGCGGCAGGACGGCGTGGAACGGTTCATGCGGCATTACTTCCTGACCGCGCGGGAGATCACCCGGATCACGACGGTGCTGGAGCCGGCGGTCGTGCGCGCCGCCCTTGGCCCTCCGGCGCTGGAACCGGCGACCGATCCGGAGCTGCTGCGCGAAGGCTTCGTGCTCGCCAACGGCCAGCTCCTCTGCGCGCCCGGCCAAGGGTTCGAGCGTTCGCCGGCCATGATGCTCCGCATCCTGCAGATCGCGCGGGACCGGCAGTTGACGCTTCATCCGCTGGCGATGCGGGCGATGATCCGCAACGAGCGGCAGGCGATCCCGCTGCGCAGCAACCCTCTTGCCGCGGCGATGTTCCAGGACCTGCTGTGCGGCCCGGACGAAGGGCCGGGGCGGGCGGCGGGCGCCAAGTGGATCGCGGTCATGAACGAGACCGGGTTCCTCGGGCGCTACATCCCCGACTGGGCGCGGATCGTCGGGCAGATGCAGTTCGACACCTACCACGTGTTCACCGTTGACGAGCACACGATCGAGGCGTTGCGGGTGCTGAACTCGCTTGAACGCGGCGACCTGGCCGAGATCGCGCCGATCGCGACCAGCATCTGCGAGGACCTGCAATCGCGGCGGTCGCTGTACAGCGCGACCCTGCTGCACGACATCGCCAAGGGCCGCGGCGGCGACCATTCCGAGCTGGGGGCCGAGCTGGCGCAGGAGCTCGGGCCGACGCTCGGGCTTTCGGCCGAGGAAACGGACACGGTGAGCTGGCTCGTGCTGCACCACCTGCTGCTGAGCCAGACGGCGTTCAAGCGCGACATCGACGACCCGAAGACCATCATGGATCTGGCGGACACCATCCAGTCGCCGGAGCGGTTGAAGCTGCTGCTGGTTCTGACGGTGGCCGACATGCGGGCGGTCAGCGCCAAGGTTTGGAACGGGTGGAAGGCGACGCTGCTGCGGGAGCTGTATTCCCGCGTGGCCGACGTCCTGGCCGGCGGCCTAGCCACGACCGAGCGTGACGTGCGCGTCGCCCGCGCGAAGGAGGCGGCGGCGCCGTTGCTCGCGGAGTGGCCGGCGCCGGAGCGGGACTTCTTCTTCGACCTCGGTTATCCGGGTTATTGGCTCAGCTTCGACCCCGACAGCCACGCCCGCCACGCCCGGCTGATCCGCGACGCCGAAGCGCGCGACGCGCCGCTGACGGTCGATACGCAGCCCTTGCCGGCGCGGGCGGTGACGGAGGTGACGGTCTACACCGCCGACCATGCCGGGCTGTTCAGCAGCATCGCCGGCGCGCTGGCCGTGGCGGGGGCGAGCATCGTCGACGCCCGCATCCACACGCTGACGAACGGGTGCGCGCTCGACACCTTCTGGGTGCAGGACGCGGCCGGGGGCGCATTCGACGCGCCGCACCGGCTGGCCCGGCTGCACGTGCTGATCGAGCAGGCCCTTTCCGGGCGCATCGCGCTGGCGAGCGAGATCAACCGGGCCTCGTCCGCCTTGATCGGGCGGCGGATGCGCGCCATCCATGTGCCGCCGCGGGTGGTGATCGACAACCGGGCAAGCAACACGCATACGGTGCTGGAAGTGAACGGACGCGACCGCCCGGGCTTGCTGCACGACGTGACGGCGGCGATCAGCGAGCAAGGGTTGCAGATCGCCTCGGCGCACGTGACGACCTACGGCGTCCGCGCGGTCGACGTGTTCTACGTCAAGGACGTGTTCGGCCTGAAGGTCGAGAACGAGCGCAAGCTGGCGGGACTGCGCCAGGCCCTGCTTTCGGCGCTGCAACCGCCGGATGAACAGATTCCGGCGCCTCCTGCTCCGCGGCGGCCGGTCGCGGCCGTGTCGTGACCGTTCGGCAGGCGCGCTTGCGGCGCGGTTGACTTCCATCGCTTGTTAGGAACAAATAGAGAACATAAGGTTTTGTTCCTGGCATGGGGAGGCAGCTATGTCCGTCATCACTCGACCGGCTTATGTTCAGGCTCGTTGCGCAGTCCGCTCGCCGACGCCGGAGCGGCTTTTTATGCGGCAACTTCCTGGGTTCGCGGCGTTCATCGGCAAAAGCCTAGTGGTTGCGGCGCTGCTCTGGCTGCTGCTTGCGGCGCCCGGGTTCTGGGCCGGGTGACTGCGGCGCACGATCGGGGCCGCACGCCGCGGCCGTTCAAGCCGCCCGCTTCGCCACCTCCTCCGGCGACATCCGCACCAGCGCCTCGTAATCCCGCAGCAGCGTTTCCGTGACGCGCCCTGGCGTGTAGCTCTGGCCGGCGATCTCGCGCACCGGCGTCACTTCGGCCGCGGTTCCGGCCAGAAACACCTCGCTGGCCCGCTTCAGCTCGCTCTCCGCAATGTGGCGCTCGACAACCTTCATTTGATGCCGCCGGGCGATGCTCATCACCGTGCGCCGGGTGATGCCGTCGAGGAAGCAATCGGGCGTGGGCGTATGCAGCTCGCCATCAAGCACGAGAAAGATGTTCGCTCCGGTCGCCTCCGAGACATGCCCGCGCCAATCCAGCATCAGCGCGTCGTCGAACCCCTCCGCCTCGGCGGCGTGCTTCGACAGCGTGCCGATCATATACAGCCCCGCGGCCTTGCTGGCCGTCGGCGCCGTTTCCGGGTGCGGGCGCTTCCACGGCGCCATGCCGAGACGGACGCCCTTCATCCGGTCGGCCCCGAACAGGTTGGGCCAGGCCCAGGCGGCGATGGCGAGATGGATCGTCGTCAGTTGCGCCGAGACCGCCAACTGCTCGCTGCCGCGCCAGGCGATGGGGCGGACGTAGCCGTCGGTGAGGTTATTGGCCGCAAGCACCTCGCGGCAAGCCGCATCGATCTCGTCCATGGAATAGGGTATCTTGAAGCCGAGGATCGCCGCCGATTTGACCAGCCTCTCGGTATGTTCACGCAGTTTGAAGATGTTGCCGGCATATGACCGTTCGCCCTCGAAGACGCCGCTGGCATAATGCAGCCCATGGGACAACACATGCAGCTTGGCCTCGCGCCACGGGACCATGGCCCCGTCCATCCAGATCATGCCGTCGCGATCATCGAAAGGAATTAGCGCCATACCGTGCCTCCGTGAAATTATGTTGCTTGGAACCGGGAAACTGTATTATGAACGCCTCAACTAAGTCAATAAGACTGCCCTAAGCGTCCGGGATGCCAGCCATGCAGAAAGGGTCCGGCCACCTCGCCGCCGGTCATCGCACTCTAGAAGCAAAGCCGCCCGCCGGGGTGGATCATTTGTTTCTCCGCGAGGAGCAGATGCGCCATGCCCAGGACCTGCTCTTCTTCGCCTACCGGGATTTCACCGCGGCGGCCGACGTCATCCTCGACGAGCTCGGGCTTGGCCGGGCGCATCACCGGGCGCTGCACTTCATCGGACGCCAGCCGGGCATCACCGTGGGCGACCTGCTGGGCATCCTACGCATCACCAAGCAGAGCCTGGCCCGGGTGCTGACGGCGCTGGTCGAGAAGGAGTTCGTGGCGACGGCGCCGGGCCGGCACGACCGGCGGCAGCGGCTGCTGACGTTGACGGAGGCCGGGCGCGGGCTGGAGCGGCGGCTGTTCGAGAGCCAGCGCGAGCGGCTTTCCTCGGCCTACCGCGAGGCTGGCGGCCCGGCGGTGGACGGGTTCCGCCGGGTCATGCGCGGGATCATGGACCAGCCGGCCCGAACGGCGCTCGACAAGGCCGCGCCGCCAGGATCGTCCGCGTGACCGCGCCGGAGCCGGGCGATGCCCACGTCCTCGTGGTCGACGACGACGCCCGCCTGCGGACCCTGCTGTCGCGCTACCTGGCCGAGCAAGGGTTTCGCGTCACCACCGCCTCGGACGCGGCGGAGGCGCGCGACAGGCTGCGGGTGATCCAGCCGGATCTGCTCGTGCTCGACATCGGCATGCCCGGGGAAAGCGGGCTCGATCTGACCAGCGCGCTGCGGCGCGAGCGGGCGGACGTGCCGATCCTGATGCTGACCGCCCTGGCCGCGCCCGAGGACCGGATCAGCGGGTTCGAGTCCGGGGCGGACGACTATCTCAGCAAGCCGTTCGAACCGTACGAGCTGGTGCTGCGGTTGCGCGCCATGCTGCGGCGGACCGCTCCGGCGGTCGCGCCGGAGCCGCCGGGGCCGGTGCGCATCGGCCGGTTGCTGTTCGACGTCGAACGCGCCGAGCTGCAGGACAGCGGCACGGTTGTCCACTTGACCGGCGGCGAGGCGGCGCTGCTGCAGGCGCTCGGGGCCAAGCCCGGCGAGGTGCTGTCGCGGGAGGACCTGGTTGGCCGGCTGCAGATGGACGAGGCCGGCGAGCGCGCCATCGACGTTCTCGTCACCCGGCTGCGGCGCAAGATCGAGGCCGACCCGCGCGAGCCGCGGTTCCTCCATACGGTGCGCGGCCGCGGCTACGTGCTGAAACCTGGCGTATGATCAACCCGCTCGCGCGCCCGATCAAGCGGCTCCTGCCCCGCGGCCTGTTCGGGCGCAGCCTGCTGATCGTGCTGGTGCCGCTCGTCGTGCTGCAGGCCGTGACGTTCACGTATTTCTACGGCGGGCACCTCGACCTCATCTCCCGCCGGCTTTCGAGCGCCATCGCCGGCGAGATCGCGCAAACGATCGAGTTGCTTCGGCGCTACCCCGGCGAGGAGAACGAGATCCTCCGAAGCGCGTGGCGGACGTTCGAGGTGCCGATGCAGCTGATCCCGAACGCCACGTTGCCCGAGGACACGCACGTCAACCAGTTCGGGCCGATGGACGACGACCTCGCGGCGGCGCTGCAAGCCAAGGTCGGGCTGCCGTTCGTGATGGACTGGTCGTCGGACAGCCGGAACGTGCTGGTGCGAATCCAGCTTCCGCACGACGTGCTGGAGATCGAGGCGCCGCGCAAGCGCCTGTACGCACAGACGCTGTACGTGTTCGTGCTGTGGGTGCTGGGCTCCTCGCTGCTGCTGTTCGGGATCGCGGCGCTGTTCCTGCGCAACCAGGTCCGCGCCATCCGCCGGCTGGCCGCCGCGGCGGAGGCGTTCGGCATGGGGCGGGACCGGGGGCCGATCCGCCCCGAGGGAGCGGCCGAGGTCCGCCAGGCGGCGGCCGCGTTCAACCGGATGCAGGCGCGCATCGTCCGCTTCCTGGCGCAGCGGACCGAGATGCTGGCCGGGGTCAGCCATGACCTCCGCACGCCGCTGACCCGGCTCCGCCTCGCCCTCGCCGTGCTCCCGGCCACCCCCGACCTGCGGGACGACGTTGCCGAGATGACCGCCGACGTCGCCGAGATGGAGCGCATGATCGGCGGCTACCTGGCCTTCGCCCGCGGCGAAGGAGCGGAGCAGGCCCAGGCGGTGGACGTGGCCGCGATGCTGGACGAGGTCGCGTGCGGCGCGCGGCGAGCCGGGGCGCGGGTGGCGCTCGACGCCCCGGACGGTTTGGAGGTCAAGCTGCGGCGGGACGCGGTGCGCCGGGCGGTGACGAACCTGGTCGACAACGCGCGGCGCCATGCCCAGCACATCCGCCTGGCCGCGGAGCCGCATGGCAGGACGGTGCAACTGATCGTCGACGACGACGGGCCGGGCATTCCCTCGGACCGGCGGGAGAGCGTGTTCCGGCCGTTCGAGAGCGGGCGGGATGGCGGGACGGGGCTGGGCCTGACGATCGCCCGCGACATCGTGCGGGCGCATGGAGGGGACATCCTGCTGGAGGACAGCCCGATGGGGGGCTTGCGGGCGCGGTTGCGGTTGCCGGTTTAGCGCAATTGGCCTGACCGCAAGACTGCCGGCGGCACTGCGCGACGGGAGGTGGAGATGAGCCGTCAGGAAATCAGGGCATGTATGGAGGAGATTGATGAGCTTGCATCCTCCGTGACCACTTAACCAAATTACTTGAGATGTTACAGTCCGTTGGCAAAGGGTCATCGCATCGTCACTGACGCGAGCAGCTGCCCGACGGAGGCGAACAGGATTGTTGCTGCCGAGACGGAGGTCAGCGTCTCGTGGCCGGTCTTGAGGCGGCGATGACCCGGCATGCCCCCCGCCCCCAACGAACCCGGCCCCAACCCCCCTCAACCATCAGATACGTATTGCCCTCCGCGCCTCCCCATGCTGCAAGCCCTCCCATGTCCCAAGCCACCGAAAACCAGGTTCCCGCCCGCGACCGCGTCCTGATCCTCGATTTCGGCAGCCAGTTCACCCAGCTCATCGCCCGGCGCGTGCGCGAATCCGGCGTCTACTGCGAGATCATGCCCGCCGACGCGCCGCCGGACCGGATGCGCGCCTTCGGGCCGCGGGCCTTTATCCTTTCCGGCGGCCCGGCAAGCGTCAGCCACGAGGACGCGCCGCAAATCCCCGGCCTGGTGTTCCAATCCGGCTTGCCCGTGCTGGGCATCTGCTACGGCCAGCAAGCCCTGTGCGCGCAGTTGGGCGGCGCCGTCAGCCTTAGCGACCACCAGGAGTTCGGGCAGGCGACCATTGATGTCACCGAGGATTGCGCGCTGTTCCACGGGGCGTGGGCGCCGGGGGGGCGCGAGCAGGTTTGGATGAGCCACGGCGACCATGTGACGCGGCTGCCCGACGGCTTCCGGGCCGTGGCGAGCAGTTCCGGCGCGCCGTTCGCGGCGATCGCCGACGACGAGCGGCGCTACTACGGCGTCCAGTTCCACCCCGAGGTGGTCCACACCCCGCACGGGCGGCAATTGCTGCGGAACTTCACCCACCAAGTCGCGGGCCTTGCGGGGGATTGGAGCATGGCCGGGTTCCGCGAGGCGCAGCGCGAGCGGATACGGGCGCAGGTGGGGCAGGGGCGGGTGATCTGCGGCCTGTCCGGCGGGGTGGACAGCGCGGTCGCCGCGGCGCTGATCCACGAGGCAATCGGCGACCAGCTCACCTGCATCTTCGTCGACAGCGGCCTGCTGCGGCAGAACGAGGCCGAGCAGGTGGTCGAGACCTTCCGCGGCCGGTTCAACATCAAGCTGGTGCACCGGGACGCGGGCGGCCTGTTCCTGCGGCAGCTCGCGGGCGTCACCGACCCGGAGGCCAAGCGCAAGGCGATCGGGCGGGTGTTCATCGAGGTGTTCGACGAGGAGGCGGGCAAGCTCGGGGGCGCCGATTTCCTGGCGCAGGGGACGCTTTATCCGGACGTGATCGAGAGCATCAGCCCGCACGGCGGCCCGAGCGCCACGATCAAGAGCCACCACAACGTGGGCGGGCTGCCTGAGCGGATGCGGATGACGCTGGTGGAGCCGCTGCGCGAGCTGTTCAAGGACGAGGTGCGGGCGTTGGGGCGGGAGCTTGGGTTGCCCGAACATATCGTCGGGCGCCACCCGTTCCCGGGGCCTGGGCTTGCCATCCGTATTCCCGGCGAGGTGACGGAGGAGCGGCTGTCCATCCTGCGCCGGGCCGACGCCGTTTTCCTGGAGGAAATCCGGGGCGCCAACCTTTACGACGCGATCTGGCAGGCGTTCGCGGTGCTGCTGCCGGTCAGGACCGTGGGCGTGATGGGCGACGGGCGCACCTACGACCACGCCTGCGCGTTGCGTGCGGTGACGAGCGTCGATGGGATGACGGCGGAGGTTTATCCGTTCGAGATGGCGTTCCTGGCGCGCACGGCGACCCGGATCGTCAACGAGGTGCGGGGGATCAACCGGGTGACGTATGACATCACGAGCAAGCCGCCGGGGACGATCGAGTGGGAGTAAATTGGGGGTTTGTTCGCAGGCAAGCGGCCTGCCCGCGACGCCGCGCTCCGACATGAGTGGCCTTAAGCGCCGCGGGAACTCCGGTCAACTCGCGGACAAGGGCGGTCGCATGGCTCGCTTGATGTCGGTTTGGGAAAAGCCGGCGCCTGTCGAGGCGAGCCGTCAGGCCGCCTCCGCAGCGATTGCAAACCGGGAAGGCCGAACGCCGCCGTCTCGGCCGGCAACGGCCTTGGTCAGTAATCCGCCGGCACGCGCCCCACCATGCCGAGGAACTCCGGCGCGCCGAACTCGTCCGCATCGGCGTCGTGCGTCACGCGCACGACCTGGGCGCCCAAGATCGAGTTGTTGGCCAAGGCACGTTCGGCCCGCCGCAATCCTTCCTCCGGCGAACGGCAAGCCACTGCTTGGCCCGGCTTCAACCCGCCGCGCGGACCGGCGACATAGGGCTGGTAAACGATCTGCGTGGTAAGCGCCATGAGCGGTCCTTGGCAAAGGCGAAGCGGAACGGGGGGCGTTCCGCCGCTCACTGATTTAAGGAGTCGGGGGCAGCATTCCACCGCCCTGACCAACCATGATTTCGGGTCGGCTCCGGGCTTACCCCAGCATCGGTTTAGGTTTTTCTAAATTTCTGCTTCCAGGCAGGTCATGCGTTCTCTACGCGTTCCAGCCCGGCGCGCTCGAGCGGCCCGGCATCCGCCCACACCGCCGCGCCGCTGTTCGGACTTCCTGCCACCGACCCTGCCACGGGCAGCCTCGGCTGGTTCTCGCACGGCTTTGTTCGGCCACATCATCCGGTCAAAAGCGGTTGCCGCCTTCCGGGCGGAACGACATGCCGGCGACGTCAAGCCGCCTTCGGGGACGCCGATGCGCCGGCGGGCCGCGGGGCGGAAGCAGGAGCCGTGCCGTCCTCCCATTCGCGCAAGGCGAGCAGACGAAGGCCCTCGCGGATCACGTCGCTGTCGTCCAGGTAGCGGCCGGACGCGACGGCCCCCTCGACGTAGGCGTTGAGCCGGTCGGTGAGCTTGACGGTTCTGGTCGGCATGGGGCAGCTCCGAAGAAGGGACGCCCGCATCATGTCGCAAACAGGGCGACGATTCGGCAACGGGGGCAAAACCGGAACAGAATGTCAAGGACACCGGGTTCGTAGCCAAAAGCGCCGGCAGCCCGGCCATGAGGGCCGCTAAAGGCCTAGCTCGGCGCCGAGCCATTCGACGAACATCAGCAGGCTGCGGCGCGGCCGCCGGGTTCTCGGGTAGACGAGATTGTGCCCGACGTACCGGATATCCTCGGCGACCCCGGCCAAGGGCCTCGCCAGGCGTCCGCTGGCAAGCTCCCGCTCGGCCAGCCGCGTCGATTCGAGGGCGACGCCGAGCCCGTTCACCGCGGCGTCGATGGCGAGGAAGCTGCGGTCGAAGCGGACGCCGTAGGGCCGAGGCGCCAATAAGCCGTTCTGGGCGAACCAATCGGACCAGCGGATCTGCTTGCTCTCGCTCTCGATCAGCACCTGGCCGAGCAGGTCCGAGGCGCTCTTGATCGAGGCCGCGAGCGCGGGCGCGCACAAGGGCGTCACCGTTTCCTCGCCCAAGGGCAGCACCTCCAGCCTGGGCAGGCGCGGCGCGCCATAGACGATGTCGGCGTCGAACTCGTCGTTCAGGAAGCGCGTGTAGTCCGTCCCGGCGGCGAGGCGGACCTCTATGCCCGGGTTGGCGCCCAGGAACGCGGCCAGGCGCGGACTCAGCCATTGCGCGGCGAAACTGGGCGCGCTGTGCAGCCGCAGGAGCTGCGGCCCGCGCGTGGACACGATCTCGATCCCGCGCCGCAGCTCGTCGAAGGCCCGGCCCACGTGGCGCATCAGCGCCTCGCCTTCCGGGCTGAGCTGCGCCGTCCGCCCGCCGCGCTCGAACAGCATGGCCCCCAGCGTCCGCTCCAGCTTGCGGACGGCGTGGCTGACCGCGCTCGGCGTCAAGCCCAGCTCGGCCGCCGCGGTGCGGAACGAGCCGGTGCGCCCGGCCGCCTCGAACGCCCGCAGGATGGACAAGGGCACGTGCTGCAACATGCGTCAGGTGAAACGGATTCACCCAACCGTGTAAAGATTGCGTTTGTCCTCCATCACGTCGCGACACTACGCTCGCGCAACTCATCGCCGAAGATGGAACCATCGGGAGGACCGCCGTGCTTTTGGCCGACAAGGTTTGCGTGATTTCAGGCGCGGCCAGCCCGCGCGGCATCGGCTTGGCCACGGCGCGGCTGTTCGCCCGGCATGGCGCGCGCGTCGCCATCCTTGACCTCGACGAGGCCGCGGCCCAGTCCACCGCGTCCGGCCTGGGCGAGGGCCACGGAGGCTTCGGCTGCGACGTTACCGACCCAGACGCCTGCCAAGCCGCCGCCCGCCGGGTGATCGAGGGCTTCGGGCGCGCCGACGTGCTGATCAACAACGCCGGCGTCAGCCAGCCGGTGAAAACGCTCGACATCTCCCGGCACGACATGGAGCGGCTGCTGGCCGTCAACCTCAACGGCGTGCTGTATCTAAGCCAGGCCTTCATCCCGCACATGCGCGAGCGCAAATCCGGCTCGATCGGCTGCATGTCCTCCGTCTCGGCCCAGCGCGGCGGCGGCATCTTCGGCGGTCCGCATTATTCCGCGGCCAAGGCCGGCGTGCTGGGCCTGGCGAAGGCGATGGCGCGGGAGTTCGGGCCGGACGGCATCCGCGTCAACTGCGTGACCCCCGGCCTGATCCAGACCGACATCACCGGCGGCCTGCTCACCGACGGGATGCGCGAGGAAATCAAGAAGGGCATCCCGCTGAACCGGCTCGGCACGGCCGACGACGTGGCCGGCATCTTCCTGTTCCTCGCCTCCGACCTGTCCGCCTACGTCACCGGCGCGGTGATCGACGTTAACGGCGGGATGCTGATCCACGGCTGAGCCCTCGCCCGCGAAAGGAGAGCCGCATGGAAACGCGCACTGCCGGTCCCGCACGCGGCGCGAACGTGTCGCTGGCCCGGCGCGCCTATCACATCCGCCGCAACGCGCTGCGCATGGGCGAGGTGCAGGGCCAAGGCTACGTCGCCCAGGCGCTCGGCATCGCCGACGTGCTGGCCGTCGCCTACTTCCACGCGCTCCGCTACCGCGCGGACGACCCAGCCTGGGAGGACCGCGACCGCTTCCTGCTCTCCATCGGCCATTACGCCATCGCGCTGTATGCGGCGCTGATCGAGGCCGGCGTGCTGCCCGAGGACGAGATCGAGACCTACGGCGCGGATGACAGCCGCCTGCCCATGTCCGCCATGGCCTCCTACACGCCTGGCATGGAGATCAGCGGCGGCTCGCTCGGGCATGGCCTGCCGCTCGCCATCGGCTATTGCCTCGCGTTGAAGCGCAAGCGGTCGGCGTCGTTCGTCTACGTGCTGCTGTCGGACGGCGAGCTTGACGAAGGCTCGGTCTGGGAGGCGGCGCTGTCGGCCGGGCATTGGCGGCTCGACAACCTGATCGCCGTGGTCGACGTCAACGACATGCAGGCCGACGGCCCCTCGTCGCGGACGCTCGGCTTCGAGCCGCTCGCCGCCAAGTGGGAGGCGTTCAACTGGCACGCGCAGCGGGTGGACGGCAACGACCTCGACGCCGTCGCCGCGGCGTTCGACGCGGCCCGCGCACTGGACGAGCCGCGTCCGCGCGTCATCCTGTGCGACACCAAGATGGCCCGCGGCGTGCCGTTCCTGGAAGCGCGGGAGCGGTCGCATTTCCTGCGGGTCGAGCCGGAGGAGTGGGCGGAAGCGTTGCGCGCGCTCGACGCGGGCAGGCCGCGATGAGCGCCGCGCCCAAGCCGCGGCTGACCACCTCGGCGATGATCGCCTCCATCGCCGCCCCCGGCCAGCGCGCCAGAACGGCGCCATTCGGCCACGCCCTGGCCGCCTTGGCGGAACAGCGCCCCGAGATCGTCGGCCTGACGGCGGACCTCGGCAAGTACACCGACCTGCACGTCTTCGCGCAGGCGCACCCCGGGCGGTTCTACCAAATGGGCATGGCGGAGCAGCTTCTGATGGCCGCCGCCGCCGGCATGGCGCACGAGGGATTGATGCCGTTCGCGACCACCTACGCCGTGTTCGCCTCGCGCCGGGCCTACGACTTCATCTGCCTCGGCATCGCCGAGGAGAAGCTGAACGTCAAGATCGTCTGCGCCCTGCCGGGCCTGACCTCGGGCTATGGCCCCAGCCATCAGGCGACCGAGGACCTCGCGATGTTCCGGGCGATGCCGAACCTCGTCATCGTCGACCCGTGCGACGCGCATGAGATCGAGCAGGCCGTGCCGGCCATCGCCGCCCACCAGGGGCCAGTCTACATGCGCCTGCTGCGCGGCAGCGTGCCCTTGGTGCTGGACGAGTACGGCTACCGCTTCGAGCTTGGGCGCGCGGCGCTGCTGCGCGACGGCGCCGACGCGCTGATCGTCGCGTCCGGCCTGATGACCATGCGGGCGCTAGAAGCGGCGGACCTGCTGCGGCAGGACGGGATTGCCGCCGGGGTGCTGCACGTGCCGACGATCAAGCCGCTCGACGAGGCCGCGATCCTGGCCGCCGCCGGGCGCAGCGGGCGGATGCTCGTCGTGGCCGAGAACCACAGCGTCGTCGGCGGGCTGGGCGAGGCGGTGGCCGGGCTGCTGCTGCGGTCGGGCGTGACGCCGGCGGCGTTCCGGCAGGTGGCGCTCCCGGACGAGTTCCTCGCTGCCGGAGCGCTGCCGACGCTGCACGAGCGTTACGGCATCTCGTCGGAGGCGATGACGCGGCGGATCAAGGCGTGGCTCGCATGACCCGGCTGGGCTAAGGACGGTTGAGGCCGGTAACAAAGCAACGAAGCAGGAGGAAACAGGATGCCGAACCCAATCAAGCGCCGCGCGCTGCTGGCCGGGACGGGGGCCATGCTCGCGGCCCCGGCGATCGTTGCCGGCGGCGCGCGGGCCTATGCCGCAACCCGGCTCACGCTCGGGCATGGCGCGGCGCCGGGCAATCCGCGGAGCCTTGCGGCGGCGGAGTTCGCGCGGCTGGTGGAAAGCAAGACAAACGGCCAGGTCAGCGTCAACGTCGCGGGCTCGGAGCAGCTCGGCAACGATGTCGCCATGCTGACCAGCCTGCGCACCGGCGCGCTCGACCTCAGCGCCAACAGCCAGGGCGCCGCGTCCAGCCTGGTGCCTGAGCTCGCGGCGCTCGGCCTGCCGTTCCTGTTCAACAACGCCGGGGAGGCGGTGAAGGCGCTGCAAGGCCCTGTGGGCCGCGAGCTGTCGTCCAAGTTCCAGGCCGTCGGCATCGTGGTGCTGGACTGGTGGGACAACGGCATCCGCCAGGTCAGCAACAACAAGAAGCCGGTCGAGACGCCGGCGGACCTGCAAGGCATGAAGATCCGCACCCCGGCCGACCCGGTGACGATCGACATCTTCCGCGCCCTCGGCGCCGCCACCGAGCAGATCGCCTTCAGCGAGCTTTACGTCGCGTTGCAGCAAGGCGTCGTGGACGGGCAGGAGAACCCGCTGGCCAACATCCTGAGCGCCAAGCTGTACGAGGTGACGCCCTTCATCAGCATGACCGCGCACAAGTGGGAGAGCACGCCGTTCCTGTTGTCGCAGATCGGCGCGGCCAAGCTGAATGCCTCCCAGCGCAAGGCCGTGAACGAGGCGGCGCTCGAAGCCGGGACGATGCAGCGCAGGCTGATGCAGGAGTCCGGGTCGGCCGACCTGGCCAAGCTCAAGGCGTTCCCGAACGTCAAGGTCAACCAGGTCGACCGCGCGCCGTTCAAGAAGGCGACGGAGCCGGTCATCGCGAACTGGGAGAAGAAGCCGTTCGGGGCGTTCGTCAAGCAGGTCGTCGAAGCCGCGGGGAGCTGAGGTGGCCACGGCCGTCCGCGGGTCGGGGGCGGCGCGCCTCGCCAGCGCGGCGGACGGCATCGACCACGCCGTCGGCCTCGTCTGCCGCTTCGTCGTGCTCCTGACCGTTATCCTGCTGCTTGCGGTGCTCGGCGCCAACGTGTTCGTCCGCTACGCGCTCGGGCACGGCGGGCTGACCTGGGCCAGCGAGGCGCCGGAGCAACTGTTCCCCTGGCTGATCGCCGCCGGCATCGTGCTGGCAGTGCAGCAGGGCGCGCACATCGCGGTCAGCCTGCTGCTGGAGACGCTCGGGCACGGCGGGCGGCGGTGGATGATCGTCGCGATCAACCTCGTCGTTGCCGCGGCCTACCTCGTGCTGCTGCAAGTGCTGCTGCAAGTGGCCGGGATCGCCGCCGCCGAGCGCAGCCCGATCCTGGGATTGCCTCGGAGCCTCGGCTATTACGCCTTGTCGTTCGGGGCCGGGCTGACCGCCGTTTGCAGCCTCACCATCGCGCTGCGCGTGGCCGTGCTCGGGCCGGACGCCGCGCCGCAGCCGAACCCGGAGGAGAGCGTCACGTGATCCTGCCCCTCGTCGTTGCCTTCTTCGGCCTGCTGTTCCTGGCCGTCCCGGTCGGCCATGCGCTGCTGATCGCCTCCGGGGCGGCCATCGCCTCCAGCGGCAGCCTGCCGCTGATGGTCGTGGCCCAGCAGATGTACAACCAGACCCAGTCCTTCCCAATGCTGGCGCTGCCGTTCTTCATCCTGGCTGGCAGCCTGATGATGAGTGGGCAGCTCGGGCGGAACCTGATCGACTTCTCCACCATCCTGGTGCAGCGTTACCGGGGCGGCCTCGCCTCGGTGTCGGTGCTGGGCTCGGCGGTGTTCGGCGGCGTTTCCGGCTCGGCGGTGGCGGATGCTACGGCGCTGGGATCGATGCTGATCCCGTGGCAGAAGCGCGAAGGCTACCCGGCCGCCTTCGTCGCCGCCAACAACAGCGCCGCCGCCACCATCGCCATCCTGATCCCGCCGTCCATCCCCCTCATCCTCTACTCGCTCGTTTCCGGCGTCTCCATCGGCGCGCTGTTCGTCGCCGGCGTGCTGCCCGGCCTGGCGCTGACCATCGCCTTCGTCGCGGTCTGCAACGTTTCCGCCCGCCTGCGCGGCTTCCCGCACGAGCGGCTGCCGTTCGCCTGGGACCGCTTTCTGCCCTTGTTCCTGCGGGCCAGCCCGGCGCTGCTCATGCCGGCGCTCATCCTCGTCCTGCTGCGCTTCGGCATCGCGACGCCCACCGAGGTCTCGGTGCTGGCGGTGCTCTACGCGCTGCTCGCCGGGATCGTGGTGTACCGCGACATGACCTGGCGCCGCTTCTCCGCCGCCGTTGTCAGCGCCGGGGTCTCGACGGGGGTCATCATGCTGGTCATCATGGCCTCGGCGGCGATCAGCTGGATCATGACCTTCGTGCAGGCGCCGCAGATGTTCGCCGACTGGGCGGTCGGGACGCTGCAGGCGCCCTGGCTCATCGTCCTGGCCATGATCGGGATCATGCTGGTGGCCGGCATGTTCATCGACCTCCCCGCCGCCATCCTGCTGCTGGGGCCGATCTTCGTCCCTCTGGCGCAGCAGATCGGCCTCGACCTGCTCCAGCTCGGCATCGTCATGGTGCTGACCCTGGCGCTCGGCCTTTACACGCCCCCGGTCGGCACCACGCTGTTCATCAGCAGCTCGATCGCCCGCGTGTCGATCGTGCAGGCGGCCCGCGAGCTTTGGCCCTACTACCTCGCGGCGCTGCTGATCGTCGTGTTGTTCAGCTACGTCCCGGCGCTGACCATCCATTGAACCCCATGCGAGCGATCTCGGTCTCCGCCGCGCCGTACGACGGCTACCCGTTCCCGCAAATGCTGGACAGCATGGCAAGCTGCGGCGTGCGCCATGTCGAGCCGGCCTTCATCGTCGGCTACACCGAGCCGTTCGACGAGGCGGCGTTCACCGGCGCCAACGCGCGGCAGCACCGGGCCTGGCTGGACGCGAGCGGCCTCGGCTGCCACGCCTTCTCCTCGCACATCGACCTGGGCCGTCCGGACGCCGTCGCGGTGTTCGCCAGGCGCATGGACTTCGCCGCGGCGCTGGGCGCGAAAGTCATCAACACCAACGCGGCCGAGAGCGGCAGGCGGGCCGGGTTCATGGCCAACATCGGCCCGCTCGCGGAGCGCGCGGCGTCGCTCGGCATGGTCATCGGCCTGGAAAACCCCGGCAACGGCGAGCGGAACCTGATGAACGACGCGGCGGAAGGGCTGGCGCTGATCCGGGCGCTGGGCCTGCCGTCCGTGCGCCTGAACTACGACCCGGGCAACACCGCGTCGCATCGCCCGGGGCGGATCGACGCCGCGGCCGATGCCGTGGCCGCCTTGCCCGGCTGCGCGCATTTCCACCTGAAAGACGTGCGGCGGGACGCGTCGGGGTGGGTCTTCACCGTGCCGGGCCAGGGTGACATCGATTGCGACGCGATCATGGACGCGCTGGCCGCCCGGCCGGACCTTCCCTTCGCCGTCGAGCTGCCGTTGCGGATGCGGCGGCGGCCGGACGCGCAGCCGGTGCGTGCGCCCGAGCCGGTTCCGCTGGACCGGATCGAGGCCGCGGTTCGCTCTTGCCTGGCTTACGTGCGCCGCTGGACGTTGGAACGCAGCCCTTGAATGCGCGTCGTCGCCTGGTCGCCAAGCCCTCGCGTCATGGCGGCCAGCCGAACGGGCTGCCGGCTGCTACGCCAGGGGCGGCTTGCGTTCATGCCAGTCGGTGTCGCGCTGGTAGGCGTCGGCCACGGCCATCACCCGGGCTTCGGCGAACGGGCGTCCGGCGATCTGCATCCCGATCGGCAAACCGTTCGGGTCGAAGCCGCAGGGCAGGCTGATGACGGGCAGGCCGAGGTAGTTGAACGGCCTTGTGTTGGTTGAGACCGCCATGAAGGCCTTCTCGGTCCCTGGCGGACCCTTGTCGATGTCGGTCGCGGCCAGGGTCGGCAGGTTGATGGGGATGGTGGGCGTCGCCAACACGTCCACCTTGTCGAACACGGCGGCGGCGAAGGCCTTCAGCACCGGGCCGCGGGCGCTCAGCGCCTCGATGTAGTAGGGCGCCGGGATGGCGTAGCCGAGGTAAAGCCGGGCGCTGAGATGCGCGGCGTATTCCGCCGAGCGCCCGCGCATCCAGTGCGCGTGGATCGCCGCCCCTTCGCAGCGGGACACGATGCCGACATAGGCCTGGATCGCGTCCATGTAGGGCAGCGCCAGCCGCGTCACGCTTGCGCCGCGGGCTTGCAGCACGGCGATTGCCGCCTCGACCGCCTCGTTGACCGGGGCGTCGCCGGTAAAGAAGGCGTTGTTTGGCACCCCGACGCGGCAGCCGCGCAGGTCGCCGGTCAATGCCGCGGCGTAGTCCGGCACCGGCTCCTCGGCGCTGGTCGGGTCGCGCGGGTCGTGCCCGGCGATCACCTGCATGACGGCGGCGCAGTCCCGCGCCGTGCGCGCCAGCGGGCCTACGTTGTCGGCGGAGAACGATAGCGGCATCACGCCCGCCCGGCTGACCCGCGTTTGCGTCGGCTTCAGCCCGGTCACGCCGCAGGCCGAGGCGGGCAGGCGGATGGAGCCGCCCGTGTCCGACCCGAGCGCGGCGAAGAAGAACCGCGCGGCCACCGACGCGCCCGAGCCGCTTGACGAGCCGCCGGTGATATAAGGCAAGTTCCAGGGGTTGTGGCAGTCGCCGTAATGCGCGTTGTGGCCGGTCGGGTTCTGCGCGAACTCCGCCATGTTCAGCCCGGCCACCGTGTAGCTGCCGGCCGCGTGCAGGCGCTCCAGCACCGTCGCCGTGGTTTCGGCGATGAAGTTTGCCCGGATGGCGGAGCCGCAGGTGCTGCGCTTGCCTTCCTGGTAATACATGTCCTTGTGCGCCAGCGGCACGCCGTGCAGCGGCCCGAGTTCGGCGCCCGACGCCGCGTCCGCCGCCCTGGCCGCGGCGTACGCGCCGTCGCGGTCGATCCAGATGGTCGCGTTGACCTGCTCCTCGTGCGCGTCGACGGCGGCGAGGCAGGCGTCGAGCAGCTCGACGGAGCTGGCCTGCCGCTTGCGGACCGCCGCCGCCGCTTCCGTCAGGGTCAGCTCGTTCAGCGCGGTCATGACGGCTCCTTGGCAGCTTGCAGCGCGGCTTCGAAGCTGCTGGGTTCGTCCTCGAAGCGCAACTGGCCGCGGAGCTTGGCGAAAGCCTCGATGGAGGCGGCGAGGTCGGCGGCGAAGCGCCGGGCCGCGTCGTTCGGCACGCGTATGCCGTGCCAGGCCTCGATCATCGCTTCGGTTCTGGCCAGGAGTTCGTCGTCCATCGCTGCCTCTCAGTACGTTTCGAACATCTGCGCGATCCGCTCGGAGTCGCTGGTGACGGTCAGGGCCAGGGCCAGCAGCAGCCGGGCTTTTTGCGGGTTGAGGTTGTCGGCGGCAACGAAGCCCGCTTCCCGCGCCTGTTGGCCGCGGAACACCCGCCCGCTGCCGGCCCGGGTGGACAGGACGACGACGAGCCCGGCTTCGCGCGCCTGGCGCAACGCGGCCGCGTCGGCGGGCGTGGGGAAACCGGGCGCGAACCCGGCGGACACCAGGCCGCGCGCGCCCGCCTGCACGAAGGCGCGCACGGCCGTGCCGTCGGAGCCGGCGTAGGCGTAGGCGATGTCGACCCGGGGCAGCGCGTCCAACCCGCGGATGTCGAACTCGGTGTCCGGCATGTGCCGGCGCTCCAGGGCGCGGTAGAACGTGACCCGGTCGCCGTCGGCGTGCCCCAGCGCGCCGAAATCCGGCGAGCGGAAGGTTTGCAGGCGCAAGGTCGAGGTTTTCGTCGCCTCGCGGGCGGAATGGATCTCGTCGTTCAGCAGCACCATCACGCCGCGCCCGCGGGACGCCGGATCGGCGGCGACGCGGATGGCGTTGACCAGGTTCATGCCGGCGTCCGACGACAGCGCCCCCATCGGCCGCTGCGAGCCGACGACCACGACGGGCACGGGCACCTTGAGCGTCAGGTGCAGCACGTAGGCCGTCTCCTCCAGCGAGGCGGTGCCGTGGCCGACGACGATGCCGGCCAGGTCCGGATGCTCGGCCAGCAAGGCGTCGCACCGCAGCGCGATCGCTTTCCAATCATCGAAATAGATGCCGGGGCTGGGGACGTTGCGGAACCTGACCGGGATCACGCGGGCGACCAGCGCGGTTTCCGGCACGCGGGCGACGATCTCGTCGGCATGGAGGCGGGCGCCGGTGGCGGCGTAGTCCAGGATGTCGAGCGGCCCGGCGCCGACGGAGGCGATGGTGCCGCCGGTGCCGATGAACGCGACCTTGGGCTTCATGCCAAGAGTCCTTCGGGCTGACTAGTGCTTCGACACATTCAGGAGATGCGGCATGAGTCGAGCATTAGCCTTGTTTGGTGGGCTGACTCAGCTATCGCGCTGAAGCGCCCGTTAGCATCAGACCACTAAGCAGACATTCGTGGCTTGTGCCACGAATGTCTGCTTAGGCGCCTTTGAAGACGCATCATTTTTCGCGTCGTGACGGCGAACCGTCCCGCGAGATGATGCTTAGTATGCGCGCCGGGTTGGCAGGCGGCGCGGGAAAAACGACTCTGACGCCGGTTGCACCGAAGGGCAACTGGCGTCATGCCGCCCTGGCTTGCCGGCCCGAGAGCGCGCGCAGAATGAATGCCGTATCCAGTACGTCGCCGAAGGTGGCGTAGAACGCGGCGAGGGCGGCGTTGTGTTCCTCGGCGGCGACGCTGGCGCAGGCGTCGCTGACCATGACGGCGCGGAAATCGAGCATCATCGCGTCGCGGGCCGAGCTGTCGCAGCACACGTTGGTGAGCGTGCCGGTGACGAGCACGGTGTCGATGCCCCGTTCGCGCAGCAACGGCACAAGGCCGGACGAGCCCTGGATGAACGCGCTGTAGCGGCGCTTGGGCACGACCGGGTCGCCCGGCTGCACGTCCAGCTCCGGCCACAGGGCATGGCCCGCCGAGCCCACGCTCATGGCCGCGTTGCGCCGGGCGTTCGATTCCGGGGTGTTCATCCGCTGCTGCACGGTCCATTCGCGCAGGCAGCTTTCGTCGTGGGTGTTCTGCACCCAGACGACCAGGCCGCCGACTTGACGCATGGCGGCGGCCAGGCGGTTGTTGTTCGGCACGGCGGCGCGGGCGGCCTCGCTTTCCATGTAGCCGCCGCGCGGGTGCATGTAGCCCACCTGCATGTCGATCACCACGAGGGCGGTGCGCGCCGGGTTTATGGCGGCGAACGGGTGCGCCGTGCCGCGCCGTCCGAGTGCGCGTTGCAGCGCCCAATCGGGCATGTCCACGCCGTTCATCGTGCCGAACTCCTGCATCGCCTTTTCCTCTTTCCCATCATGCGGCCATTGGTTCGTTCCACTGGATGCAGCGCGTCATGCGCCCGGGCACGGACGGGTTTGCGCCGGGGTGTTCGCGGGTGCAAGCGTTGTGCATCTGCGGGCAGCGCGGGGCGACGGCGCAGCCGGGCGGACCTGGCGCGGCGTGCGGCGGATCGTTGGACGGTGACAGGCCGGGCGGGCCTGTGGAAAGGGATGGAGGACGCGGGCCGGACGGCGTGGCACGGACCGTCATCCGAACGCGATCAGGAGCAGGAGCGCGAAGGACCAAGCTTGGGGATGTAGAAGTTAGCTACCGGTCCACTTTTTGTATGATTGATAGTAACGATCTTCACCGCCCCATGGACCTCGCTCATCCAAACTTGGCCATTGCCGATCATCACGCCCTGATCGCGGACGAACAGGCTACCGGGCGTGGCGGCGGCAATGGCGGTCGTGACTTCGGGCGTGAAAACTCGTGCGTAGCCAATGCACAGGGTAGCGGCGTCGTCGTAGATCGTGAGGTCCCGCCCCGGCGCATAGACGTGCAACGGGTAGTTGACCATGGTTGCCACAGCCGCGCGGTCGCCAACGGCTAGGGCCTGCTTTAGCTCGCTAAGGAACTGTGTGACGTGCGCCGGGTTCGAGATGCCGGCGGCGGCGTAAGGATTGTCGATCTGGCTGGAATCGTTGGCTAGGGCAGGGCCGGTTGCGACCAAGAATGCGCTCAGGGCGAGCGCCGCCGCCCAAGCTGGGAACGGCTTGCCGCCGCTCCACCCTAGGCGCCTATTGGACCCAGTCACCTCATAAGTCCGAAAGCGGCCACTCTCATTTTAATGCACAAACCGTAGTTTGAGCGACATAAATTAGCCTAACTATAATCAAGAACTTACGTATTGCGCTATGCTGTTGCCCTTGGGAATGCCATTGCAACCGAATTCTGCGACATGTTTGTCATTCGCTGTGCGAGTTGGCCGTTTTTCGATCTATGAGGTGATTGGGCCAAGGCTGCGAGCTATGCCGGAATTTGGGTGACGCCGTGATCAGGCGACGTTCTGGTTCGGCGTGTTGGTGACCTCGACGCCGTTGCGGAATGTGATGCCTTGGACGACCTTGGGCAACTGGTTTTCCCCTTTCAGCCGCCGCCAAGTGCGTGCCGCGGTGGTGATCAGCTTGAACACCATCAGCCGGGCGGTGTTTTGCGATAGCGCGCCCTTGGTCCGCACCGTACGGTGCCGGACGGTCGCGAACACGCTCTCGATAGGATTGGACGTGCGCAGGTGGTCCCAGTGCTCAGCGGGGAAATCGTAGAACGCCAGCAAGGCGTCGCGGTCCTTGGCCAGGCAGGCGACGGCCCTGTCGTACTTGGCGCCATACTTGTCGGCGAACGTGGCCATCGCGGTCTCGGCCGTGGCGCGGTCCGGTGCGGCCCAGATCTCACGCAAATCAGCCTTGGCCGCTGGCTGGACAGACTTGGGCATCTTGTCCACGACGTTGACGGTTTTGTGGACCGTACAGCGTTGATGCCGGGTCGCTGGCCATACCTGTTCCAGCGCGCGCCAGAACCCGAGCGCGCCATCACCGGTCGCCAGCTCCGGCGCGATACCCAGGCCGCGCGCTTTCAGGTCAACCAGCAGTTCGCGCCAACTTTGCACGCTTTCCCGCTGCCCTCCGCTGGCCATTCCACCAAGCTTCGCTTGGCGAAACCTTTGGCCAGCTTCGCCCACCTGGAAGCCGAGCAGTTCCTTGCGGCCTTCCGGCGTGGCCCCGATCAGCACCAGTATGCATTCGGCCTGCGGCTCCATACGCGCCTGCAAGTAGATGCCGTCCGCCCAGACGTAGACGTAGCGCCGGGCCGACAGGTCGCGCTTTTGCCACCGCGCGTAGTCCGCCTCCCATTCGGCCCGCAGCCGGGCGATAACCGATGGCGACAGGTTCGGCGCATCCTTGCCCAGCAGCGCCTCGAGCGCCTCCTGGAAATCGCCCATCGAGAGGCCGCGCAAGTAGAGCACCGGCAGCACGGCATCCAGGCTGCGCGTGCGACGCGCCCAGCGCGGCAGGATGGCCGAGGTGAAGCGGATGCGCTCGCCGCCAGCCTCGTCGCCGCGGTCACGCAGCCGGACCCGCTGCACCGCGACCGGCCCGATGCCAGTCTGCACCTGGCGCTCCGGGCCGTGGCCGTGCCGCACCAGGCGGTCGCGCCCGTCGGCAAGCCGCTCGCCTTTCATCGCGGCCAGAAACGCCTCGGCTTCGGCCTCAACGGCCTGGGCCAGCAACTGACGGGCGCCGCTGCGCAGGACGGCCGTCAGCGGGTCGTCGTCCAGCGTGTCGGGCTGACGAAGGGGAACAACGGTGCTACTGCTCGACATGGCGTATCGGCTCCTTCGGGAGTTCAGGCAGGCCTTCACCCGCCTCGATACGCCGCCTCTCTCAAACCGTCGTCACCCAGGTTCGGCCATAGCTCCAAGGCTGCGCCGCCATTGCCATCACGCAGCAAGGCAGGGATTGGGCGGTGAACCGGCCAAGGTAGATCGGTGCATTCGTTTCAACACAGTTGGCCCAAGATGAGAGCCGTTTGTTATGATGGCGGCAAATGAACAGGATCGTTGTGGTAAGCAGTGGCGAAACTGCGGGACAATGAGCCAAGCGTCGCTTCGATCTCCGGCCAAGTGCCGCTCGCCTCAGCATCGTGGATCAATGCCTCTATGAGGCCGGTGGCGACCGCTGTGCCAGCATAATCGGCTTCGCCCGTCATGCCGTTTTTTACCTGCTCCGCCACAGTCTTTCTGTCGTGGGCGCTCAGCGTTCGGAAACCTGTTGCGAAAGCCGTGCCGAGATTGCCCAGCAAAACCACGGCTGGCGGTTTGTCAGGAAACCAAAATTCCTCGGCATTGTGCATCACGGGCTGGAACAGCAAAAGCAGCGTGCCCAGCCGTTCCGCAAAGTTAAGGGCCAGGGTTTCACCTTCGTTTGATTGACCTAAGGTTGCGGTCATTTGGTCCATAGTCCCACCTAGCACTACCTGGGCACTTTCATCTCAGGAGATGGTTGGAACTGGTGCTTGCAGCAGGGACACTGGACGGGCGAAGCAAGTTGGCCGAACAGCTTGGCGATGATGGCGCGGCGCACCGCGGGCAGGCTTGGGGATGGTGGCGGTCCCGGAACGTGGGGGTGCATTTTCCCCCGGCCCCGTCCGGGTCTGCCCGGCGAGGCGCACGTGTTGCAGGTAGGTGTAGGCGATGCAGCACATCAGCGCGTGCCGGTGTAGCCCGGTCCAGGAGCGGCCCTCGAAGTGCCCCAGCCCCAGCTCGCCTTTGAGCTGCTGGTGTGCTTGCTCGCACACCCAGCGCGCCTTGATCGCGGCGGCCAGCGCCCGCACCGACGTTCGCGGGGGCAGGTTGGCCAGGGAGTACTTGCGCTCGCCCGAGGTGCGCCATTCTCCGACCAGCCAGGCTTCTCTGCCGGGCAGATGGCGGTTGTTGCCCCACACGGCACCATCCGCGACCCGCGCGCGGGTGGCCGCGAACCGGGCGGTGAGCTTGCCCTTGGTACCATGCCGCCATGTCACCCGCCGCCAAGGCAACCTGCCCAGCACATCCTCGGCTGCCCGCGGTTCCTGGTCCGGCACGGGCTTGCGGGCACGGCCCGCAGGCGGCACGAGTTGCACGTCCTGGCCATAAACCTTCTGGTTGCGGGCAATGCCGACCGCCCACAACAGCGCGCGCTCGTCGAGGGCGTGCCGGAACGCGGCACTGGTGCCGTAGCCCGCATCCGCCAGCACGCAGCCGAACCGCGCGCCCGCCGCCGCCACGCGGTCCAGCTCCGCCAGTGCGATCTCACCCTTGGCGCGCGCCACCATCTCCGCCTCGGGAACGCCCGCCCGGGCACAGCGCTCGGGACTGGCGACCCACTCGTCAGGCAGGAACAAGCGCAAGCTCACCGGCAGGGGCACCTCGCCCTGCGCCAGGGTGAGCGACACCAACGACTGGCAGTTCGCCCGCTTGCCGAGTTGGCCGCAATACTGCCGCGCGACACCGACCGACAGCGTCCCCTTCTTGGGCAGTGCCGTGTCGTCGATCACGAGGTATGCGGCCTTGCCACCCACTAGCAGGTCGGCCTGCTGCGCCAGCACCGTCCACAGCGGGGCGTCGTTCCAGGCCGTGCTGGCGACGAAGTGCTGCAATTGGTCGTGGCCGCCAAGGCCCAGGCGCTCGGCAATCGGTTGCAAGCTCTTGCGCTCGCCGGGTCCAAGCAGGCCACGCACGTACAAGGGTGCCCATTCCCGCCGCGTCTTGCGGCCCATCACGTCCAGGAACGGCTCCAGCCAACCATCCAGATCACGCAAACCATCGCCCACGCCCGCCAGAACTCCATCCAACCACGCCCATCAAAACATGGTCTCTGGCCTACCAGCTTGGAAGTGCCCAGGTAGTGCTAGTGTCCCGGTCCAGAAATTCGTCGCATTGAAATCGTGTGCCTCGGGACAATAGCCCTATGTTTTCGTGGCCTGCTTATCCCAGAAGTTCGAAGGCGAACTTTTGGTTCAGGACACTAGCTCACGCGGGGTGTCATCATCATGCTGCGCTTACAGACGCTGTCGCAATGCATGGGTTTCAGCGCCGCCGTCGCCGGGCGCTCGTGCGCCCCCAGGCCGGTCATGCCGCCAGGCCGGGCGCCTTGCGATGGGTGCGGCACCGCATCAGCGGCTGGATGCGCTCGCCGAACGCGTCCATGCCGAGCAGGAAGTCGTCGAAGGTCAGCATGATGCCCTTGACGCCGGGCATGGAGGCGGCCTCGTCCAGCATCCGCGCCACGTGGGCGTAGGAGCCGACCAGGGTTCCCATGTTGAAGTTGATCGGCGAAGGGGAGCGCTGGATCGCGGACGCCATGGAGGTGGCCGACGGGGCCGTGTCCTCGGCCGCCTTGCCCAGCAGATGGGCGAGGGCGTCCTTGTCGGCGCCGGCGTTGTAGTTGTCCCACTTCGCCATCGCTGCCGCGTCCGTCTCGTCGGCGATGACCATGTAGAGCATGTAGCTGCCGACATCGCGCCCGGCCCGGCTCGCGTGCTCTATCATGCGGGCGGGGATTTCGGCCGCCTTCGTCGGTTCGTTGACGCCTTCGCCAAGGGCGAAGTTGAAGTCGCAGTATTTTGCCGCGAACTGCATTCCCCGGTCGCTCTGCCCCGCGGCCACGATCTTGACCGGGGCCGCCGGGCGCGGGCTCAGCTTGCACGCGTCCATGTGGAAATACTCGCCGCGGAAGTCGGACTGCCCGGTTTCCCACAGGTCACGCAGGACCTGCACGTATTCGGTGCTGTAGTCGTAGCGCTTGGCGAAGTGCCCGTCGCCGGGCCAGAGGCCCATCTGGCTGTATTCAATCTTGTGCCAGCCGGAGACGATGTTGACGCCGAAGCGTCCGCCGGAGATGTCGGCGACCGTGCTGGTCATGCGCGCGACGATGGCCGGAGGGATGGTGAGCACGGCGGTGGAGGCGTAAAGGCGGATGCGCTGGGTGACGGCGGCGAGGCCCGCCATCAAGGTAAAGCTCTCCAGCCCATGGTCCCAGAACTCGGTCTTGCCGCCGAAGCCGTGCAGCTTGATCATCGACAGGGCGAAGTCGAACCCGAAGGCTTCGGCTTTCTGCACCACCTGCTTGTTCAGCTCGAAGCTCGGCATGTATTGCGGCGAGGCGGCGGAGATGATCCAGCCGTTGTTGTTGATCGGGATGAAAACGCCGATGTCCATGGCTGCGCCCCGTAAGATGTCGAGGCTAGCAGTATCGCAAAATACGTGCCACGAACCTCGCCATCCGTCAGCCTGATCCTGACCGGGATCGGGCGGATCAGAACCCGAACATGTGGTCCAGCGAGAACGCCCCGTCCTCGGTCATCAGCCCGTGGTAGCCGAACAGCCGGCATGTCGGGTCGCGGACGATCACGTAGCCGCCCGGCCCGGCCTGCTCGGTCAGCGCCGGGCCGAACGCCTCGTGCGGGCGCACCAGCGCGCTGCCGGAGCAGCGGATCGAAAGCGCGCGTTCGGCGATCGGCGCGCCGCTGTGGTCATGCAGGATCAATGTCGTGCTGCTCGTCTCGTGCCATTGCGCCGAGGACGGGTAGATCAGGTGGGCGAAGGATGGGCGGTCCGGCATGCCGAGCTTCAGGAACAGCCGGGTCGAAAGCCCGGGCGGCGGCCCGGCGTAGCTTTGCGGCTCGTCGCGGTAGGTCATGGCCGTGTTGTAGATGTGCGCGCCGAAGCTGCTCTCGGCCGCGTGGCGCGTTGCGCGGTGCTCGTAGCGCACCAGGCAATGCAGCCAGCCGTCCGCGTCGCCGCCGTCGCGGAAGTCGTAGGCCAGTTCCGCGTGGCCCTCCTCCGCGCCAAGCTCGGCGAGGTCCACGGCAACCGCGTGGTTGCGCGGCAGATTGCCGAGGAAACGCTCCGCCGTTTTCCGCCCCTCAGGGTCGAACACGTCGAGCCGGACCGGCAGGGATTGCTGCCGCTCGGCCATCGGCGTCGGCAGCACGATGCTGCGGAACTGCGCCGAGGGCAGGACCGGGAAGGGGAGCAGGTAGCCCCGGCCCAGAAGGTTGCTGAGGCTCTTGATCCCCGGGTCGGGCTTCAGGTCGGCCCGCTCCACGTTCAGGTGCGCGATCCGGGTGCGCCCGTGCTCCGCCACCTCGTAGCGCGGGCGTACCACGTGCCGCCCGGCCCGAAGCTCGACCTGGCCGGGCCAGGCGGCGTCCGGCAGCAAGGCGGACACGTCCAGCGCCACGCTGGCATAGGCCGGCACTTCCTCCGCGAGCGCCACCGGATGCCCGGCCCCCATCCGGTCCAGCGTCACGGCACCTGCGGGGATCGGCGCGGCGTGGCTGTTCTGCAGCCACAGCACGACCTTCTGCCCGGGCTTCGGCGCCGGCAGCCCGGCGTAGCGGTCGCTTGGCCAGGCGTTCGCGTCGTGGGTGCAGGACAGCGTCCGTTCCTCGCCGCTGCCGTAGGTGTCGAGCGCGTACTTGACGATATCGTGCCCCGCGGCGCCGATGGCGTGCACGAAAAGCTGCCCCTCGAAGGCGTCCAGCCCGAACCGCTCGCGCACTTCCGCGCTGTCCAGCGTCACGCCCGCCGCCGAGCCGGGCAGCTCCTGCTCCCATTCGGCGAGCCGGCCGCCGTCCTGGCCGATCAGCCGGAGCCAGAGCCGGGGCCTTGCCGCGCCGTAGCTGTGCCAGTAGTTGGCCGTCACCAGCCGCGTGTGCAGCCCCGTGCCGTTAGGCTCCCCGGTGTCGCGGAAAAACGCGTAGTTGGTGGCGAAGTTCAGCCGGTCGAGGTACTTGGCCGGGTTGGTCAGCATCTGGTCCGGCAGGCGGGCGTCGTCCAGCGTATGGACGGCCATGCCTGCGGGAACCTGCGGCGCGATCCGGGCCTTCATGCGCGCGGCGTCGAAGGAGGCGATCAGCAGGGAGGGCGCGTCGCTATCCGCAAGGCCGGTCAGCGCCGCCGCGGGAACGCCGGCCCGCATTTGGCCGAGCTGGCCCACGTCGTGGACGTAGACCGTTCGCGGCGCCGGAAGGCTCGGGTTGAGCGCGTAGAGCGCGTCGGCGTTGCCGTCCGGGTCGTAGACCGCGAGCGGCCCGGCGTTTCGCAGCGTCGCCGCGAGCCGTTCAACGGCTTCGGCGGCGAGCGGGTGGGCCAGGGCCTTGTAGAGGACGTTGCCGCCGGCGCGGGCGTCGAAGGTCTTGATGTCGAGCATGGCCCGGTTTAGCGCATCTCCCGCCCGCGGGGAACGAACCGCGCCCTTTCTCTATGCGTCCACCAACGCCCGCCGCTCCTGCCTCGGCATCACCGCCAGCAACGCGGGCAGGAACACCAGCGTCGTCAGGATCGTGCACCCAAGGCTGAGCAGCAGCAGCATGCCCATGCTCGCCGTCCCCGGATGGTGCGACAGGGCAAGCGAGCCGAACGCCGTCGCGGTCGTCAGCGCCGAGAACACCACCGCCCGCGCCGTGGCCGACCCGAGCGGGTGCGTCAGCCCGTCCCGCCAGTTCATCACGAAATACACGTTGAACGACACCCCGACCCCGAGCAGCAGCGGCAGCGCGATGATGTTGGCGAAGTTCAGCGACAACGAGATCGCCATCACCGCCACGACCGTCAGCAGCGACGACAGCAGCAGCGGCGCCAGCACCAGCGCCACGTCCCGCGCCCGGCGCAGCACCACGGCCAGCAGCGCCGTGATCGCCACGACCGCGCAGACCGCCGCGAACCGGAACGCGGACAGCACCGTATCGGCGCTGCTGACGATCGTCACCGCCGACCCGGCCGCGCCCGGCGCGACGCCGTGCACCTCCGACACGAACCGCCGCAGCCCCTCGGTGCCGCGCACGTCGGCCTCCGGCGTCACCTGCAACCGGGGCCGCCCGTCCGGGGCCACCCAATCGGCCCGCAACGAGGCCGGCACGTCCGCCTCCGTCACCGGCCCGGCCTTCAACGCCTCCCGCAGCCGGCCGAGCTGCATCGGCAGGAACCGGACGATTGCGGCATTGGCGGCCAGCAACAGCGAGTCGGGCGCCGCCCCGAGCCGTTCCAGGCCGGCCGCGACCCCGGCCAGCGGGTCGTTGGCCGGCAATTGCGGCAGCACGGACGAGAGCTTGGCCGCCGTTTGCTGCACTGCCTGCCGCAACGCCTGCGCCGTGACGGGCGGCACGCTCTCCGGCGGCGCTAGCGTCACCGCCAGCAGGCTGGCCGCATCGGCGATCAGCGGCAGCTTCTTCGCCTGCTCATCCGGCACGAAGCTGCGCAGCCAGATCACGCCGTCCACCGTTGGCAGCGCCTTCAGCCGCGCCGCCAGAGCGGCCGCCGCGTCCATGCCGGGGGCAAGCAGCTCGATCGTGTAAGGATTGGTGAGCGGGTCGTGCATCAGGTCCGCCAGCGTCCGCATCGCTTCGGTGTCCGGATTCTTGGTATGCAGCGGATCGCTGTCGAACGGCACGCCCGGCAGCAGTATCAACCCGGCCAGCCCGAGCGCCCCGAACAGCGCCACGATCGGCCAGCGCAGCGCGCTCGTCACCCCGTCGAGCGGCCGCAGCGCCCGCAACCCGGTCTCCGCCGCTCCGCCCCGAGGCCGGAACACGGTCAGCAGCGCGGGCAAAGCCGTCATCGTGCAGGCGAACGCGATCAGCATTCCCACGCCCGCGATCAGGCCAAGCTGCGCCACGCCTGCGAAAGCTGTCGGCGTGAAGGCAAGGAACCCGGTCGCCGTCGCCAGCGCCGCCACGAGGATCTGCCCTCCCGCCCGGCGCCCCGTCGCGGCGAGCGCGTCGGCGAGTCCGTCGGCTTGCAACAGCGCCTTGCGCATCCGCACGCTGAACTGGATCGCGAAGTCGACCGCGATGCCGATGAACAGGATGGCGAAGGCGACCGACACCAGGTTCAGCGTCCCCACCGCCAGCGCCGCGAACGCCCCCGTCAGCAGCAGCCCGAGCAACAGCGTCAGCAGGATCGGCACGACCACCCGCCAGCTCCGCACCGCCGCGAACAGCCAGACGGCGACGAGCACGGCACTGCCGATCAGGCCGGCAACCGCGCCTTGGGCGACGCTGGCGAATTCCTCGTCCTCGAGCGCCACGGAGCCTGTCAGGCGCACCCGCGCCGAGCCGTCGCGCACGTATTCCAGCTTGGAGGCGGCGTTTCGCAGCGCGTTGCTCGCCGCTTCGCCGGGTTCGAGCGCCCCGTAGTCGAGCCGCGGCTTGGCCAGCACGAAATGGAACTTGCCCGCGAGGTCCGCCACCGGGCCGGCCAGCAGCCGCTCCCAGGACAGCGGCTTGGGCGACCCGTCCGCCGCCGCTGCCAAGGATGACTCGAAGCCTTGAAGCGCCGGGCGGAACGGCTTGAGGTCGGCCTCTCCGCGCTCGACCCCTTGCGCGATCAGCGTTAATGCGTCGCACAGCCCGCGCAGGCTCGGGTCGGCCAGGAGCTGGGCCAGGAACGGCTGGGCGTCGATGGTCTGGTTCAGCACCGATTGCAACTTATCGGTGTCGAGGAACAGGAACGCGTTGCGCGTCAGGTAGGGCGACGCGTCCGGCCTTGTCGCCGAGATAAAATGCTTCTTGTCGGCAGAGAGCGCCGCGGCAAGATCGCGCGCGGTCGCCTCCGCCTCCTCGGGAATCTGCGCATCGACGACCGCGACGAGCAGCTCCTCGTTCTGCGGGAACGCCTTCTGGAGCTCGGCCGAGTGCTGCTTCCACGGCAGGCTGGCGTCGAACAGCAGGCCGGTATCGGTGGTCACGCCGAGCTGGGCCTTCACCGCCCAGACGCTGCCGCCCGCCGCCAGCAGCGCGAGTGCCAGCACCAGCCAGGCCCGCCGGGCGCAGGCCGAGACGAGGGCCGAGAGCATCAGGCCCGCACCGGACGGCGGACGAGCCGGTGCAGCCGCCAGCTCGTCAGGATCAGCATCGCCGTCGTGCCGATGGCCGCACCTGCCAGCACCGGCGACAGCCACCCGAGCCAGGCAAGCGGTCCCATCAGGTAAAGCGCGTCGTCGGGATCGAACCCCCAGCGCCCGCCATAGGCCCGCGTGTCGGGCGGGCTCCGCCGCTCCAGCCATTCCGAGACGACATTGCAGGCAAGCAGCGAGGCCGCGCTGACCAGCCCGAGCGGGATGGCCCAATGCCCAAGCCAGCCGTGGCGCAAGCCGACCCCGATGCAGACGAAGAACAGCGCGGTCACCAAGTTATCGACGTAGTAGTCGAACACGTGCCCGCCCGGCGTGCCGAGGTTGCCGAGCCGCGCCAGCTCCCCGTCGGCCCGGTCGAGGAACGCGGAGACGACCCAAGCGGCCCCGCCCCAAACCATCCCCGCCCGGCTGCCGAGCGCGAACAGCGCGCAGGCGGCCAGGCCGGACAGCAGGCGCAGCACGGTGATGTGGTTCGGGCGCACCCATGTCCCGATCAGCGGCCGCACCAGCGGCCGGGCCGCCAGGTGGGTCCAGGAGCCGCCGATCACGGCGACGCCTCCTCGAGCCGCCGCGACGCCTCGTCCGAATGCCGGGCCTCCAACCGCTGCCACACGACCAGCCCCGGCACCCCGAGCACGACCTCCCGCAGCCGCTTCATCAGCGAAAGCGCGATCGCCACGTCGGGCGAAAGGCCGAATAGCTGGCAGATCACGATATACCCTCCTTCCTGCACGCCCAGCGCCCCGGGGACCGCGAAACCGGCCGCCTTCAACGCTTGTCCCAGGCTTTCGATCACCAGCGCCGCGCCGATGCCGACGTCATGGCCTAAGAAATGCAGCGCCAACCAGACCTCAAGCCCGCCCAGCAGCCACGAGGCCGAATGCCAAGCCGCCGCCAGCCCCAGCCGGCGCGGCGCGCGGTAGCAGGCGGTCAGCGCCTCGTGCAATCCTTTGACCTGCCCCATGCCAGACCACCCGAGCTTCTGTCCAAGCCGCAGCAGCCCTTTTTCGATCGCGCTTGCCAGCCCAAGCCACTGCGCCCCCACGAACCCAGCCGCGACCAGTACCGCAACCACGATTCCGCCCGTCACAGTGCCGGCGATGCCCCCGCCGCCGACGGTGTTCACCAAAATGCCCAGCCCCAGCAGCGTGAAGGCAATCTGCGTCAGCATCTCCACCGTGAGATCGGCGACGTTGCCGGCAATGGCCGGGGTCAATGGCACGCCCCGCAGGGTCAGCAGCCGGGAGGTCACGAACTCTCCGCCGACCTGCGCCACCGGCAGAAGGTTGTTCACCCCCTCGCGGATCCACCGCAGCAAGAAGTATGTCCGGAACCGCGGCTGCGCCTCGGTCGGCCCGGCCACCACCTGCCAAGCCGCCGCTGAGAACAGCACTTGCAGCAGATGAAACCCGGTCACAGCCCCGATGCCGAGCCAGCCGGCGTGGCGCAGCAGGTCGAGGATGCGGCCCAGCCCGTAGGCATGGATCAGCCAGGCCGCGAGCGCCAACCCGGTCACGCCGCCGATAACCGCCCCTAATCGCATTCTCAATCCCTCGTGGCGCGCCTCAATAGCGCCCGCGCCCGGCTTGCGCTAGGACACCGCCATGCCCTCCGTTGACCGCACGCTGCTTCTCACCCCCGGCCCACTGACCACGTCCGAAGCCACCAAACGCGCCCTGGTTGCCGACTGGGGCTCGCGCGAGGCGGATTTCGTGGCCATGAGCGAGGCCGTGCGCCGCCGCCTGGCGGCCCTGGCCGGCGTAACGGGCACGCACGCCGCCGTCCCGTTGCCCGGCAGCGGCACCTACGCGGTTGAAGCGGTGATCCAGACCCTGGTGCCGCGCGACGGCAAGCTCCTGGTGCTCGTCAACGGCGCGTACGGCCGGCGCATGGCCGCCATCGCCAGCCGCCTTGGCCGGTCCCATGCCTGCATCGAGACTGCCGAGGACCAGCCGGCCGATCCCGCCGCCGTCGCCGCCGCGCTCCAAGCCGACCCCGGCATCACCGACGTCGCCCTGGTGCATTGCGAGACCACCAGCGGCCTGTTGAACCCGCTGGAAGCCGTGGCGGACATCGTGGAGCGGGCCGGGCGGCGCTTCATCGTCGATGCCATGAGCTCGTTCGGCGCGATCCCCATCGACGGCGCCCGGGTCCGCTTCAGCGCCTTGGCCGGGTCCGCGAACAAGGGCCTCGAAGGCGTGCCGGGCCTCAGCTACGCCATCGCCGAGACCGCCCACCTGGCCGCCTCCGCCGGCAACGCCAGCAGCGTCAGCCTGGACCTGCACGACCAATGGCGCGGCTTCGAGGCGAACGGCCAATGGCGCTTCACCCCGCCCGTCCAAGTGGTCGCGGCCTTAGCCGCGGCGCTTGACCAGCTCGACGCCGAAGGCGGCGTCCAGGCGCGGGGCCGGCGCTACGGCCGGAACTGCCAAATGCTCCGGGACGGCATGGCCGCGCTCGGTTTCGAGCCGTTCCTGCCGGACGCGCTGCAAGCCCCGGTGATCGCCACCTTCCGCATCCCGCAAGGCGGCTGGTTCCGCTTCGAGCCGTTCTACGAATTCCTGCGCCAGCGCGGCGTGGTCATCTACCCCGGCAAGCTCACCGCCGAACCCAGCTTCCGCATCGGCTGCATCGGCGCCATCGGCCCGGACGACATCGCCCGCGCGCTGGAGGCGACGGCCTCGTTCGTCGGCGCGCACGCGCCGGGCCGGTCCGCCGCTTGACGCAGAAACGCCCGGAACCGCTGCGCCACCTCGTGCGGCGCGACCGTCGGCCGGCCGAGCTTCTCCAGCGAGCCGGGGCGGATGCGGACGTGGATCAGCGACGGCCCGGACGTGGCCAGCGCCTCGCGGAACGCGGCGGAGAACCCCTCGGCGCTATCGCAGGCGAACGCGGCAGCGTAGCCGCACGCCAGCGCCACCCGGGCGAAATCGACGCTGGCCGAGACCGTCGCCTGCCCGCCGGTCGAATCATGCGCTCCGTTGTCCAGCAGCACGTGAAGCAGGCCGGGCGGATGGTACGCCCCGATCGTCGCCATGCTGCCCAGCTTCATCAGCGCCGCGCCGTCGCCATCCAGGACGATGACTCGTCCCCCTGTGGTCAGGGCGACCCCGAGTCCCATCGGGCTCGCGCACCCCATCGAGCCTACCTGGTAGAAATGCTGCTCCCGGTCATCGAGGGTGAACAGTTCCCGCCCGGTCTTGCCCGTGGTGGCGATGACCGGCGCGTTACCCGGCGCTTCGGCCAGCACGCGCTCTAGGATGGCCAGCCGCGTCGGGCGCTCCCCGCCCGTTCGCAGGTCGGCGTAGCGTCCGGCGGGGGGCAGGGTCCGTTCGGCCTGATCGAGCGGCTCGTCCGCCAGCGTGCCCTTTTGCATCACCAGCGCGAACGGCAGGCCGGTCTCGTTCATTGCCGCCCGCGCCTGCTCCAGCGCCGGGCCAAGCGCCTCGGCCGTGGACGGGAACGGCGCGTGCGGCACCTCGGCCACGTCCAGCAGCCTTTGCATGATCCGCCCCATGAGCGCGTGCTGCGGCTCGTCGTTCAGCCCCGGCTGGCCACGCCAGGTCACGATCAGCAATGTCGGGATGCGGAACGGGTGATTCAGCGAGGTCAGCGGGTTGATCGCGTTGCCGAGCCCCGAGTTCTGGCACATCACCGCCGTTTCCCGCCCGGCGAGCCAGGCCCCGGCCGCGATCGCCACCGCCTCGCCTTCGCTCGCCGCCCCCACGTAGGCGAGCGTCCGGTCGCTCAGCGCGCGGTTGATCAGCGGCGTCAGGAAGCTGCAAGGGACGCCGGCGTAGAAGCCGATGCCGCCCCGCCCCGCCGCGTCGACGAATGCCGCCGCATCCAGCATCTACGAGAAGTTCCGCGCCTCGGCCAAGTCGGACGGCGTGTCCACGTCCAGCCAATGCCCACGGATGTAATGCACCGCGACGGGCACGCTGGCCGCGAGCCGTTCCAGCAGCGCGGCCATGTCGGCCCCCGCCAAGCTCCCGTCGGCCCGCATCGCCGCCAGCGCCTCGGCTGCCATCTCGGACCCGCGGGCGCTCAGCCGCATCAGGCCGATCCACTCGCCGCTCGCCTCCGCCGGATCAACGGCGATGCCCGTCAGATGCGCGGCGGCGTCGTCATCGAAGCCGCCGTCGTCCGCCCGGTCGGCTTTGACCAAATCCCGCGCATTGGCCCCGGCCCGCTTGCTGGAATCGACCACCACGGTGATGTCGGCCTTGGAGTCCAGCAGCCCATCCAGGATGTAGCGCCGGAACAGCACGTCGCCGTAGACGATGACGGTCTCGCCCTTCAGCCGGGGCAGCGCGCAGGCCAGCGACCCGGCCTCGCCCGTCTCGGCATAAGCTGGGTTGTCGATCATCGCCGCCCCCTGCGCCGAGACCGCCTCGGCCCGGTCGCCGCGCACCACCGCCACGTCGAACACGCCGCTCTCGTTCAGGCTCGCGATCAGGCGATGCAGCAAGGGCTTGCCGCGCACGTCCAACATGCATGTGGGCCGGTCCGCCCCCGCCGCCCCGTTGCCCGCCGCGAGCACGACTGCCCGGACACTCCGGCTCGCCGGCAAATACCGCTGGCTGGCTTCCTCCAGCTCCTCGTTGCCGGTCAGGCGGAAAATCTCCCGCACCGGCGTCACCCGGTCCTCCACCTCCATCAGCGACTGCGTGCTTGCGATGGTCCGCGCCGTTTCGCGCATCGCCGAGATCGACGCCCGCACCAGGTGGTTGGCCCAGATCACCAATGAGACGCCCGCGTCCCGGTAGGCGCTCGACGGCGTCGCGTAATACATGGTCGGCACGATCACGATCGGGCACCGCTTGTCCCACCGCTGCATGAACCCCAGGATCTGCCCGGCGTCGGCCTTCTTCGAATGCACCAGGATCGCGTCCGCCCCGGCCGCGTGGTACGCCTCGGCCCGCCGCAACGCCTCGTCCATCGGATGCCCCGAGATCAGCGCCTCCGTCCTGGCCACGATGCAGAAATCGTCGTCGGTTTGCGCGTCCTTGCCCGCGCGCAGCCGCCCGCAGAACTCATCGATGTCGGCCAGCGGCTGGCGCTCGCCCAGGAACGAGTTGGTCTTGGGGAACAGCTTGTCCTCGAGGCAGACCCCGGCGATGCCGCGTTCCCCCAGCTTGCGCACCAGCCGGCGCACGTTGTTGAAATTGCCGTAACCAGTGTCGCCGTCCACCAGGATGGGCAGCGCGGAGGCGTCGGCCATGAATTCGAGCACGTCCAGCACCTGGGTCCACGACGCCTCGTTGTTGTCGCGCAGCCCGAGCATGGCCGAGACGGACAGGCCGGACGCCCAGATGCCGCCGAACCCCGCTTCCTCGACGATCTTGGCCGAGAGCCCGCTATGCGCCTCCATGAGGAATTCGAGCTCGGACGAGTACAGCATCGACCGCAGCCGCGACGTGCGGGAGGGACCGGACGCGCTGCGCGTCGTCCAGGGCTTGATGTCGTTGGGCAATCACTTGTCCTTCATGGAAGCCGGTTGACTGGACGCTGAACACAAATCCTGTCATTCGCGTGTCACAATCTGACCGTTCCCCGACAAGGAGGCAAGCCTGCCCGCCGCCACGCCGACCCAAGCCGTGATCCTCGCCGCCGGCGTCGGCCGCCGCCTGGGTGACGACCCCGAGCTTCAGGGCAGGCCGAAGGCGCTGCTGACGTTCGAGGGCGACACCCTGCTTGCCCGGCATGTCAGGGCGCTCCGGCAGGCTGCGGTCACGGATATCACCGTTGTTGTTGGGTTCGCCGCCGGGCAGGTGCGGTCGGCGCTCGGGCAACTGGATGCCGGGCCGCACGTCTCCGTGATCGTCAACCCCGATTTCCGCGAAGGCAGCGTCGTCTCGCTGTGGGTCGCCCGCTCCGTGCTGCGCTCAGGCCGCCCGGTCCTGCTGATGGACGCCGACGTGCTCTACGACAGCCGTCTCCTGGCCCGCCTCGTCGCCAGCACGAATCCCGATTGCCTGTTGCTCGACCGCGACATCGAGCCGGGCGATGAACCGGTGAAGCTCTGCATCCAGGACGGGCGTATCGTCGATTTCCACAAGCGCCCGACCCGCGCGCACCAGTGGCACGGCGAATCGGTCGGCTTCTTCCGCTTCTCGGCCCGGACCGCCGCCGAGCTGGCGGAGCGGGCCGAGGCGTACGTCAGTTCCGGGCGCCGGGCGTTCGAGTACGAGGAGCCGATCCGCGACATGATCCTTGACGCGCCTCCCGGACGGTTCGGTTTCGAGGACATCAGCGGTTTGCCGTGGACCGAGATCGACTTCCCGGAGGACGTTGTTAAAGCCCGCCGCCTTTTGCCGGAGTTGATTGATTGAGCGAAACAACTGACCAGCTTGCCCCCGCCTGCGAGCGCCTGCCCACGCCCGCCGAGCAGGCGGCAATGGACCGCGACGGCTTTCTCGTCGTGCCGGGCTTCTTCGGGCCGGAGACGGCCGCCGCCCTCCTGCGCTGGACCGAGGAGCTGCAGACCGCCCCTGAGCGGCCCGGCCAGCACTGGGTTTACCGCGAGGACAGCCTTGCCGAGCCGGCCCGCCGGGTGATCCAGCGCATCGAGAACTTCTGCCCGGTCCACGCCGGCTTCGACCGCCTGATCCGCCGCGGCGCCCTGTCCGGCTGGACCGCCTCGCTGATGGGCGGGCCGGTTGTCCTGTTCAAGGAGAAGATCAACTTCAAGATGCCCGGCGCCCCCGGCTTCAAGGCGCACCAGGACCAGCAGGCCGGCTGGACCCGCTACGCCCCGCTGTTCGTCACCGCGCTCGTCACCATCGACCGCTCCACCCTGGAGAACGGCTGCCTGGAGATGGTCCCGGGCCGCCACCGCGAGGGCATGATCGGCGAGGAATGGAACCCGCTGGACGAGACCGGCCTCGGCCTCGTCCCCGTGCCCACCGAGCCCGGCGACGTCATCTTCTTCGACAGCTACGCCCCCCACGCCTCCAAGCCGAATTTCACCGGCCAGCCGCGCCGCATCCTTTACCTGACCTACAACCTGGCCAGCCAAGGCGATCACCGGGCGCAGTACTACGCCGAGAAGCACGCCGCCTTCCCGCCCGACATCGAGCGGGACGGCGGCAAGAGCTACGTGTTCAGGGTTTGACGGAGTCGCAACGGGGATCGCTCAGTGCCTGAGAGGACCGCTGCCAGCGCCGCTACTGAAAGCACCGCCGCTGAAACCTTCACCGACCGGCGTTGGGCGCCCGTCACGGCGTAAGCGCCGGGGACGGCGCGATCTTGGGCGCCACGACCGGCGGCGGCGGCTGGTTCGGCGGCAGCGGCATCGGCTTGGCGCGCGCCGGGAACCAGGCCGGCGCCGTCGCCGGCAAGTCCGCCCGCGCCGCCTCGACATCGCTCGCCCGGTTCTGCTGATACAGCGAGCGGAACGTTGCATACGGGTCGAGCGCCGTTTTCTCGATCGAGTCCGTCACGTCCAGCACCCGCGACCGCCCATCGACCGCGCCCACCCCGAACCGGGCCGTGCTCAGCGTCGCGCTCCCGCCGAAACTGGCCCATGTCAGCGGGTCGAGCGCGGAGTTGGCGCCGTAGCCGATCCCGTCGCGCGGGTTGCTCGGCCCCAGCACCGGCAGGAACAAATAGGGGCCGCCCTGGATGCCCCAAACCGCGAGCGTCCGTCCGAAGTCGTTGTCGTGGTCCGGGAACCCCAATCCCGAGGCGACGTCGAACACGCCGCCCACTCCGGCCGTGGAGTTGATCAGCAGCCGCATCATCGTGTTGCCCGCCTTGCGCGGGTGCGCTTGCAGCACGTCGTTGGCGAATTGCGCCGGGTTGCCGAGGTTGGACAGCACGTTGTGGACGTGCCCCCGCACGCTGCCGGGGACCACGTCCATGTAGCCCCGCGCCACCGGACGCACGGCATACCGGTCGAGCGCGCTGCTGACGGCATAGAGCTTGCGGTTGGTTGGCTCCAGCGGGTCGTTGCGCTCGTTGTAGTCGGCCAGCTCGTCGGGCCTGTTCGGCGGCGGCTTGGGGGCGCAGGCAGCCAGCGAGACACAAAGCGCCATCAGCCCGAGGGCCGGACTCTTCATCAGCGGTGGGAGACGCATGGAGGTCCTTGGAAACAGTTGCTGGCCGACACTATGCCAAGTCTTGACCGACACGGCAGCATCGGCGGGAACGATTTCATGCGCGTCTCAACAGCGACGCCTGCTCCCGCGCCTCGGTCGCGAGCCGGTCCGCCCGCTCGTTCATCACGTCGCCCGCGTGGCCCCTGACCCAGCGCCAGTCCACCTCATGCGCCTTCGCCGCATCCAGCACCCGGCGCCAAAGGTCCATGTTCGCCACCGGGTCCCCGGACGCGTTGCGCCAGTTGCGCCGCACCCAGCCGGTATGCCAGCGCGTCACCCCGTTGCGGACGTACTCGCTGTCGGTATGCAGCACCACGCGGCAGGGCCGGGTCAGCGCCTCCAACGCCGAGGCGGCGGCGGTCAGCTCCATGCGGTTGTTCGTGGTTGCCGGGTCCGCGCCCGACAGCTCGCGCTCGTGCTGGCCCATGCGCAGGATCGCGGCCCAGCCGCCCGGGCCGGGATTGGGCTTGCAGCCGCCATCGGTCCAGACCTCGACCGCGTCAGAGTCCGTAGGCATGGGCGTCCTTCGCTTGCAGGTGGAACCGGAGCCGGCGCAGGTAGTCGAGGGGGTCCTTGCGGGTCACCATCGCGCCGGGGGGCGTGTTGAGCCAATCGAACAGCCGGGTCAGCAGGAAGCGCAGCGCCGCGCCTTGGCACAGCGCCGGAAGCGCCGCCGTCTCGTCGCCGGTCAAGGGGCGGACGGCCGCGTAGGCATGCAGCATGGCGCGGGCCTTGGTGACGTTGAACTGGAAATCCGGCTCGAAGCACCAGGCGTTCAGGCAGACGGCGATGTCGAACGCCAGCATGTCGGTGGCGGCGAAGTAGAAGTCGATCAGGCCGGACAAGCGTCCGCCGAGGAAGAACACGTTGTCCGGGAACAGGTCGGCGTGGATGTGGCCGCGCGGCAGCGAGCTCGGCCAGGCCGCGAGGATGCGCGCCAAGGCCGCCTCGAGTTCTCGGTCGAGGCCGTCCTGCACCTCGCCGGCGCGCGAAAGGCAGCGTTCGAGCAAGGGCGGCCAGCTTGCCGGGCCGAGCGCGTTGGCCCGCGTGGGCGCATAGCCCTGGCCAGCCAAATGCAACGCGGCCAGGGCGGTCCCGACCGGCCCGCAATGCTCCGGACGTACCCGGCGTGGCCAGACGCCGGGAAGGAAGGTGGTGACGCAGGCCGGGCGGTGGGCTAAGCGGCGCAGGCTCACCCCGTCCTGGCCCCGGACCGGCTGCGGGCAGTTGATGCCGCGCGAAGCGAGGTGCTCCATCAGGCCGAGGAACCACGGCAGCTCGCTTGGATCGACCCGGCGCTCATACAGCGTCAGGATGAAATCGCCGGCGGCGGTGCGAAGCTGGAAGTTGCTGTTCTCGACCCCCTCGGCGATGCCGCGGAAGGCGACCAGGGCGCCGAGATCGTAATCCTGGAGGAACGCGCACAGCGCCTCGTCCGAAACCTCCGTGTAGACCGCCATCAGTCCGTCAGGCGTGGGCCTCGAGCGCGGCCGGCAGCTTAAACACGACGTCCTCCTGCGTCACCCGGCGCTCCTCGATTCGGAGCGCGTAGCGTTCGCCCAACATGCCGAGCAGCTCCTGCACCAGCGTCTCGGGGGCCGACGCGCCCGCGGTCAGGCCGAGGGTGCGGACGCCGTCGAGCACCGACCAGTCGAGCTCGCGCGCCCGTGGCAGCAGCACCGCCTTCGTTGCCCCGGCCCGCTCGGCGACTTCGCGCAGGCGCTGCGAGTTGCTGCTGTTCGGGCTGCCGATCACGACGACGAGGTCGCAGTCGGGCGCGACCGCCTTCACCGCCGCCTGCCGGTTGGTGGTGGCGTAGCAGATGTCCTCCCGCTTCGGCCCCTCGATCAGGGGGAAGCGGCGGCGCAGGGTGGCGACGATGTCGGCGGTGTCGTCGACGCTGAGCGTGGTCTGGGTGATGAACGCGAGCCGTGCCGGGTCATTGGCTTCGACCGTCTCCGCGTCGGCGACGCCCTGCACCAGCGTCACGCTGCCGGGCGGGAGCTGGCCCATGGTGCCGACCACCTCCGGGTGCCCGGCGTGGCCGATCATCAGGATGTGCCGGCTGTCCGGGCCGCCGCCGGCGAAGTGCCGCTCGGCCTCGCGGTGGACCTTGCTGACCAGCGGGCAGGTGGCGTCGAGGTACAGCAGGTTACGCCGCTCGGCCTCGGCCGGCACCGATTTCGGCACGCCGTGGGCGGAGAACACGACGTGGCCGTCGTGCGGGACCTCGTCCAGCTCCTCGACGAACACGGCGCCTTTCGCTTCAAGCTCCTCGACCACCGTGCGGTTGTGGACGATCTCGTGGCGGACATAGACGGGCGAGCCGTAATGGCGCAGGGCCTCCTCGACCACGCGGATGGCGCGGTCGACGCCGGCGCAGAAGCCGCGCGGCCCGGCAAGGACCACTCGGAGTTCGGGGAGGGTGTCGTTGGTATGCTGCATGTTGTCCGGCCCGGTTGCGGCGGGCAGTATGACGCCCGCATGTCCGCGGCCATTCATAGGCGTCCTGCCGCCGCCGCGCCACCCTGCCCTAGTGCTTCGACATAATCAGATGGTACACCGTGCGTCGAAGCACTAGACCCGTATCGCCCTGATTGTGTTAGGGCGATACGGGTCTAGCCTTATTTGAGACGGCGATTCACGTTCTGACTGATTCCAGTCAGAACGATCGCGGTCTAAACTGATTTAGTGGGCCGCTTCAGCCATCGGGCTGAAGTGCCCGTTGGCATCGGACCACGAGTTGCCGGAGTTGTATCCATGACCTTCGCGTCCCCCACCCTGACCCGCGCCTTGATGAGCCTGTGCGGCGCGGCCTTCCTGCTGGGCGGGTGCGCCACGCCCGAGGACGCCTTCGCGCCGCCCTGCCCGGTGCCGAGCATCCCGCGGGACTTCAACGACCTGCACCGCTTCCGCGGCCAGGGACGGGACATCACCGACCAGGTGCTGACCGGGCGCATCACCGGACTCCAGGGCGCCTGCAAGCGGGACGGGGATGATGTCGTGGTGGCCAACGTCTCGGTTGGCCTGGAACTGATCCGCGGCCCGGCGCTGAAGGGGCGCACGGCCGACGTGGCCTATTTCGTGGCGGTGAGCGAGGGGGACACGATCCTGGACAAGCAGGTGTTCAAGCTGGAGGCCGAGTTCCCGGAGAACACGGAGCGGCTGCGATTGACCGGAGACGACGTGGAACTGCGGCTGCCGGTGACGGCGAAGAAGCCGGCGTCGGCCTACCGCATCTCGGTCGGGTTCGACGTGACGCCGGCGGAGTTGGAGTTCAACCGCGAGCGGGCCGCGCCTTGATGGCCTGGGCCGGCGATAATGACGTACCGTCCTGTCCGCCGTTCTCCGCCTGCCCCCGGCGCAGTGGACGTCGGGGCGCGGACCACCAACGCCGCCGAGCGGCTCCACGAAGAGTTCAAGCGCCCCGTCAAGACCCAGGCGGTGCTGCCGTCCGCCGAAACGGCGGCCATGCCGTTTCGGGCTTTGGCAGCCTCCGGCCAAATCGCCATGTGCAAGGCCGATGGCCGGCAAACCTTGGGCGAGAAGCTGACCCACCCCGTCCTGCTTGATCCCGCCGCCTGACGAAAGCCAACCTCATCGCGCCGGAGGCGACCCGGCTAGGCCGCTTCCACCACACCCGCGACGGCGCCGCAAACGCTTTGCGCCCAGTTCTTGCCAACAGGCTTGCCATGACGCGAGCGTGGCGTTGCTCCGATCCATTCCGCACCGGAACAACGCCAAGACGGACACCTTTTTCCCTCCTGCAAAGCACGCGCTCGCGCCGGGCGATGCATGGGCAAGCCGAAACGCTTCAAACGCGTGGCGGCGACGGTTCGGAAACCGCCGAGGGCTTGGAGGTCATCTCGCTCGTGCGTAGCGCCGGATTACTCAGCGGCTTGTCCCTGCAAACTAGAGCTTTCGGAGCTTTCAAGGCCGGAATAGATGTCGCGCCGGGGCAATCCGTGTTCAGAGCGAATGCCGTTTTCTGATAGGTTTTCCCCCTCGAACCGGCCTATCCCAGTCGCGCGGTGCTCATCCTCCCTTATACCCGTTTGCCCGGAGGTGAGCGTTGATGTGCCTTGTGAATTGTGCATCGCGTGAACCGTCTCATGCCCGAGTCCGACAAAGGGCGGACGATTGCCGTCCGGCGTCGATGTCATATGAGGATTGTAGAACAAGGCAGACGGCGTTCCCGTGCCGTCAGACGCTTTGGTGTCGCTGAATGCTTGTGTTCTATTTGGCTGCAAGTAGTTTCGCGTCTGACTGCCGTCAGGATGAGTGACAACCTCTGACTGCTGGGGCACGATTTTAAGCGTTGGAGCTCTGCCGGGATGATCAAATGTTGCGCTGTCTAGCCTGTTTAGGACTTCGTTCCCGTTCGGCTTGCTCGAAAGCTGATCCAAATGTGTCTGCACTTGACTGGGAAATGTAGGCGAATCGCCCGGTTTCGTGGCGATCTGCACACCCGGCCGTGACGTTGGGTGAAGGGTCTGCGGCCGTCTCGCGGGCACATCCTGTTCTTGCACCGTTTGGCTGCCGCTTGTGCCGCCCGGTCCAGACTGAGACTGTGATTGCAGGCGGCTCTGGAAGTCCGCCGGGCTGCCGCTTGCCTGCTGGCGGCCTACGGGTGAGCTGGACGAGGGCACTGCAGGCAGTTCATGCGCCTCAGGCGTGTTGGGACGAGATGCTCCACCGGAGCAAAGGCGGCCGATTTTGTTTCCCATTTACATTCTCCAATTGTTTCGGTCCACATGGAGGCCGTGCGGCGGTTAGGCGCATGTGTTGCCCCAGGACCAGGTTCAGCATGTCCATCAGCAAGGAGCGTTTGCCCGGCTTGATGAACCGACCGGATTCACCGCATCGACGAACTGCGGCGCGCTCCGTTCGGATCTGGACAATGCATCTGGAAGCCTGACCTAAGCCTGACCCTTCCGCTGCCGAGGAGGACGAACCGGTCAGGGTTAAACTCAGCCGCAATGGCAAAAATTACTGAATAATGGTTTTGGTTTCGAAATAGGGCATTGTCGGCAAGGCCGAGCCGTTGCGCCGACGCGGCGATTGAGGCAAACTCGTGCTGTCTAAAACTCCCTCGCGGGAGAGTTCTGGCTGGGCCAGACGCCGAAGGCGCAACCGGCCCCCGGAAACGCTCAGGCTCCAGGACCGCGGGAGGGCTCAGGACCTCTGGAAAGCCGGTGGCCCGCGCCGCCGCACCGACGGAGTAAGGACGCCGGCAACCCGGCTCCGAATCTCTCAGGTTCCCGGACAGAGGGGGGTCGCACCCGTTGGCATGTCGCTGGCGGGCGACGTGCGCCGCCGATTGGCGCAGAGCCGGGAGCGTGCGCGTGTCTGAACCCAATATGCCAGCCGGGCCGATCTTGAACATCGAGCCGGAGGAAGACGAGGGCGTGCTGCGCACGTCGCCGCTCGACGCGCTGCATCGCAGCCTGGGGGCGAAGATGGTGCCGTTCGCCGGGTATTCGATGCCGGTGCAGTATGGGCCGGGGGTGCTGGCCGAACATAATCATACAAGAAGCAAGGCGAGCCTGTTCGACGTGAGCCATATGGGGCAGCTCAGCCTGCACGGGGAGCAGGCCGCCGCGGTGCTGGAGGGGCTTGTGCCGGGGGATATCGCCGGGCTGAAGCCGGGGCGGCAGCGGTATACGCTGCTGCTGAACGAGGCGGGGGGGATCTTCGACGACCTGATGGTGGCGAACTATGGCGACCGGCTGGTGATCGTCGCCAACGCGAGCCGGAAGGAGACGGACGCGCTGCACATCGCTGACCACCTGCAAGGCAAGGCGGAGCTGGCGCAGCATCCGGAGCGGGCGTTGCTGGCGCTGCAAGGGCCGGGGGCCGCGGAGGCGATGCGGGTTTTCTCGCCGGAGGCGGCGGGGCTGTCGTTCATGGGGGTGACGGAAACGTCGGTCAGCGGGATTCCGGTTTGGGTCAGCCGCTCGGGTTATACCGGGGAGGACGGGTTCGAGATCTCGGTCCCGGTCGAGGAAGCGGAGCGGTTGGCGAGGCTGCTGCTGGACCAGCCGGGGGTGATGCCGGGCGGGTTGGGCGCGCGGGACAGCCTGCGGCTGGAGGCCGGGCTTTGCCTGTATGGGCAGGACATCGACGAGGTGACGACGCCGGTGGAGGCCAACCTGGCTTGGGCGATCGGCAAGCGGCGGCGGGAACAGGGGGGGTTCCCGGGGGCGACGGCGATCATGGACCAGTTGAAGCATGGTCCACCGCGGCTGCGGGTCGGGCTGCGGCCGGAGGGGCGGACGCCGGCCCGGCCGCCGACGCAGATCGCGGCCACCGACGGGACGGCGGCGGGAGCGGTGACGTCCGGCGGATTCTCGCCGACTCTGCAGGCGCCGGTCGCGATGGGGTACGTGCGGCGGGACCTTGCCGAGCCGGGCACGGCACTGGAGTTGATGGTCCGGGACAAGCTGCTGCCGGCGAAGGTCGTGCCGCTGCCGTTCGTGCCCACGCATTACGCCAAATCCTGAGCCTCGGAGGCAGCAGCATGTCGGAGACGCGTTTCACCAAGGACCATGAGTGGGTGCGCCTGGAGGGCGGAACGGCAACGGTAGGGATCACGGACCACGCGCAGCAGGCGCTGGGGGACATCGTGTTCGTCGAGCTGCCGGAGGCCGGCCGGGAGGTCGAGGAAGGGGAGGCGATCGCGGTGGTGGAGAGCGTGAAGGCGGCGAGCGACGTTTACGCGCCGTTGTCAGGGACGATCACCGAGGCGAATTCAGCGCTCGTTGATGACCCGGCGAAGGCGAACGGGGAGGCGGCGGGGGAGGGCTGGTTCTTTCGCATGACGCTGGCCGATCCGGCCGCGTTCGAGGACTTGATGGACGAAGCCGCCTACCAGGCGCTGGTGGATACGCTTTGATGGACAGCTTCGCGCGGGACGCCCTGGCCGAGCTCGGGGCGCTGGAGGCGGCGGACGGGTTCGTCGGGCGGCATGTCGGGCCGTCGGAGGCGGAGATCGGCGGGATGCTGGAAACGGTGGGCGCGCCGTCGCTGGAAGCGTTGGCGGGACGGACGGTGCCTGCGAGCATCGCGTCCGAGGGCGCTTTGGCGTTGCCGGGGGCGATCGATGAGGCGGCGGCGCTGGCGGAGCTTGGGGCGCTGGCGGGGCAGAACGAGGTCAAGGTCAGCCTGATCGGGCAGGGGTATTACGGCACGCACACGCCGCCGGTGATCCAGCGGAACGTGCTGGAGAACCCAGGGTGGTATACGGCGTATACGCCGTATCAGGCGGAGATTGCCCAGGGGCGGCTGGAAGCGTTGCTGAACTTCCAGACCATGGTGAGCGACCTGACCGGGATGCCGGTGGCGAACGCGAGCCTGCTGGACGAGGCGACGGCGGCGGCGGAGGCGGTGACGATGGCGCTGGCAGCGAGCCGGTCGAAGTCGGCCGTGGTCGCCGTATGCGAGGATCTGCATCCGCAGACGCGGGCGGTGCTGGGAACGCGGGCGGGGCCGCTGCGGCATGAGTTGGTGGCGTTCGCGCCGGGCGACGTTGCGGCGATCGGGGCGGCGGCGCCGTTCGCGGTGGTGCTGCAATATCCGGGGACGACGGGGGCGATCCGGGATCTGCGGGCCGAGATCGAGGCGGCGCACGAGGCGGGGGCGCTGGCGGTCGTTTGCGCCGATCTGCTGTCATTGGTGCTGCTGACGCCGCCGGGGGCGATGGGGGCGGACGTGGTGGTGGGGTCGTCGCAGCGGTTCGGGGTGCCGATGGGGTTCGGGGGGCCTCACGCGGCGTTCTTCGCGACGCGGGAGGCGTTCAAGCGGCAGATGCCGGGGCGGATCGTGGGGGTGAGCCAGGACGCCGCGGGAGGGCCGGCGTTGCGGCTGGCGTTGCAGACGCGCGAGCAGCATATCCGGCGGGAGAAGGCGACGAGCAATATCTGCACGGCGCAGGTGCTGCTGGCGGTGATGGCCGGGATGTATGCGGTCTGGCACGGGCCGGAGGGTTTGCTGCGGATCGCGCGGCGGGTGCACTTGCAGGCGCGGCTGCTGGCCGGGGCGGCGGAAGGCGGGGGGTATCGGCTGCGGCACCACGCGTGGTTCGATACGATCGCCTTCGACTCGGATGACGCGGACGGGCTGATGGCGGCGGCCCGGGCCGCCGGGTTCAACCTGCGGCGGCTAGACGGGGACGGGGTTGCCGTCGCGCTCGACGAGACGGTGGGCCGGGGGCAGCTTGAGCAGTTGGCCGGGTTGCTCGGCGGCGAGCTTGGGCGGGCGGCGGGATCGATCCCCGCCGGGCTGGTGCGGGAGGTGCCGGTGCTGCAGCAAGCCGTGTTCAGCGCGTATCATGCCGAGCACGAGATGCTGCGGTATCTGAAACGGCTGGAAGACAAGGACGTGGCGCTGAACCGGAGCATGATCCCGCTCGGGTCGTGCACGATGAAGCTGAACGCGACGGCGGAGATGATGCCGGTTAGCTTGCCGGGGTTCGCGGGCGTGCACCCGTTCGCGCCGCCGAGCCAGACGCGGGGCTACCTGGCGCTGATCGAGCGGCTGCAGGAGTGGCTGTGCGCGGTGACCGGGTTCGCCGCCGTGTCGTTGCAGCCGAACGCGGGGAGCCAGGGGGAGTATGCCGGGTTGCTGGCGATCCGCGGGTATCACGCGGCGCGGGGGGAGGGGGCGCGGGATGTTTGCCTGATTCCGTCCAGCGCGCATGGGACCAACCCGGCGAGCGCGGTGATGGCGGGGTGCCGGGTCGTGGTGGTGGGGTGCGACCGGGATGGGAACGTGGATCTGGCCGACCTGCGGGCCAAGGCGGCGCAGCACGCGGATCGGCTGGCGGCGCTGATGGTGACGTATCCGAGCACGCACGGGGTGTTCGAGGCGGAGATCAAGCAGATCTGCGCGGTCGTGCACGAGCATGGCGGGCAGGTTTACATGGACGGGGCCAACATGAACGCGCAGGTCGGGCTGACCAGCCCGGCGCGGATCGGGGCCGATGTTTGCCACCTGAACTTGCACAAGACGTTCTGCATCCCGCATGGCGGCGGGGGCCCCGGGGTGGGGCCGATCGGGGTGGCGGCGCACTTGGCCCCACATTTGCCGAACCATCCCATGCGGGTGGATGCGGGGCCGGCGACCGGGATGGGTCCGGTGGCGGCGGCGCCGTTCGGCAGCGCGCTGATCCTGCCGATCAGCTATGCCTACATCAGGATGATGGGCGGGGCGGGGCTTGCGCGGGCGACGCGCGTGGCGATCCTGAACGCCAACTACATGGCGAAGCGGCTTTCACCCTATTTCCCGGTCCTGTATACGGACGCCGGGGGGATGGTGGCGCACGAGTGCATCCTCGATTGCCGGGGCTTCAAGGCCGAGGCAGGGGTCGAGGTGGAGGACATCGCCAAACGGTTGCAGGATTACGGGTTCCATGCGCCGACGATGAGCTGGCCGGTGCCGGGGACGCTGATGATCGAGCCGACGGAAAGCGAGAGCCGGGCGGAGATCGACCGGTTCTGCGACGCGATGATCGCGATCCGGGGCGAGATCGCGGCGGTCGGGGAGGGGGCGCTGGACCGGGGCGACAACCCGTTAAAGAACGCGCCGCATACGTTGGCGGAGGTTTCGGGCGACGATTGGCGGCATGGGTATCCACGGGAGCAGGCCGCTTTTCCGCTGCCTTGGGTGCGGCGTGCGAAGTATTGGCCGCCGGTGAAGCGGGTGGACAATGTTTACGGGGACCGGAACCTGGTCTGCACCTGCGCGCCTCTGGAGAGTTACGCGCAGGCCGCAGAATAGGCGGTCAAGAGCGACGACGAGCGGCGATGTCCCAGAAGGGGCGCGCCGCCTCGGCCTGGGCGTCGGCCGGGCTGAGGCCGATGTCGGCGAGCATGTGCGGGCTCATCTGGCCGAGGATGCCGCGGGTCTGACGTGCGTGCAACATGGCGCTCAGGCGGGCGCGCAGGGTGGGGGGCTGTGCCGAAGCGGGGGAGCGGTGGGCCGAGAGGCCGATGAAGTTGATGATGCTGGCTGACATAGGAGGCATTCCTTTGAAGCGACCTGGATTGGTCAGGGGAATAATGCTCTTAGGGTTGGCATAAGAAAAACGAATTGCCTTGATGGGATCAATCATGGATGCTGATGTCCATGAGCATCCCGAGCGGCATCGACCCTGACCTCCTGCGCGCCTTCGTGTTCATCGCCGAGGACGGAAGCTTCACCCGCGCGGCGCAACGGGTGGGGCGGACGCAATCGGCGGTTTCGATGCAGGTGCAGCGGCTGGAGGCGCTGCTGGGGGAGCGGCTGCTGTCGCGGGCGAAGGGGGGCGTGGTGCAGGTGACGCCGCATGGGCAGGCGCTGCTGGGGCGGGCGCGGGAGATGCTGGCGCTGAACGACCAGATCTGGGCGAGCTTCCGGACGCCGGAGATGCAGGGGAGGGTGCGGCTGGGGACGCCGGACGATTACGCGCTGCGGTATGTGCCGCGGATTTTGAAGCGGTTCGCCGAGCAGTACCCGTCGATTCAGGTGGACGTGCTGTGCCTGCCGAGCCATCTGCTGGTGGAGCGGCTGCGGGCGGGGGAGCTGGACCTGACGCTGTGCTCGCAGGACCAAGAGCCGCCGGGCTGGCCGGCGACGCCGCTTTGGCACGGGCCGCTGGAGTGGATCACGTCGGTGGCCCATTCGCCGCACCGGCAGGACCCGTTGCCGATCGCGATCGCGGTTGGGAACGACTGCACCTGGAGCATCGCGGCGAAGCGGGCGCTGGAGGCAGCCGGGCGTCATTACCGGATCGCCTACTCGGCCGAGACGCTGATGGGGACGCTGGCGCCGGTGCTGGCCGGGTTGGCGGTGACGGTTTCGACCAGCTCGTGGCTGCCGGGCGAGCTGCGGGCGGTGCGGCCCGGCGAGGGCCTGCCGGCGCTGCCGGAATACGGCATCCTGCTACTTCGCGGCGCGGACGCACGGCAGCCGATGAGCGACGCTTTGGCGGAGTACATCGCCGAGACGTTCCGCGCCGACATTGCCCGGCCTCTCGCGGCATAATCACGTGAATGGTTATCAAGGATGGCCGTCCGTGAAGGCGGCTGGTATTCGCGAACGCTTCGGCTCTGGCAAAGCAGCACCATTGAAGGTCAGGATTGCGTTCGTCTTTGATGATGTTTGGACATTCCACACGAGCATGTAATCAGCACTTCAAGTCTTGCCCTGATTCGGCGGATTGCTCTTTTTCTTCAAAGCATGAATTCTCCGGTTGAAGAAAAAGGGGTCGACAAGATGGCGGCAAGTCGAGTTGTTGTGCCGGGTAAGCCTGCGTGGATACTGGGCGCGTTGGTGGCGGCGACGGGCCTGCTGGGGGCTTGTTCGGCCACACCGAAACAGGGCGCGGCGGTTCGCTCAGCCAGCGAAAGCCCGTCCAAGCAGGCGCAGCCGATCGATGCGGCGGTGACGAGCATGACGACGGCGCTGTTCGCCAACGCGAAGCTTGACCCGTCCGAGCAGCGGGTGCTGGTGGTCGACCCGCCGGTCGACCTGGCGACGGTTCGGCATTCGGCCATGACGCGGGACGTGGAGCGCCGGGTCCTGAACACGGTGAACCGGCGTTACCCGAACATTCACCCGAGCGCGTTGGGCGAAGCGGCGTTGCTGCGCAAGCCGGTCGTGCTGCTGAGCTGCATGGCCCCGGTCGCGGCGGCGGGCGACATGACTCCCCACCGGGAAGGGCGGCCTGGCGCGTATCGCGTGTGGGCGTCGCTGTCCGACACCCGGACGGGCAAGATCATGTCGTCCGAGACGGCCTGGGTCCGCCCCGAGGACGTGGACATGACGCCGACGAAGTTCTTCCGCGACAGCCCGGCCTGGTCGTTCGACCCGAGTATGCGGGCTTACCTCAAGGTTTGCGGCGGCAAGCCCGGCGACACGATGGACCAGGCTTACCTGACCGGGATGAACGCGTCGGGCGTGGCCGACCGCGCGACCGCGGCGTACGAGGCCGGGCGCTACCAGGACGCGCTGGCGGAATACACGGCAGCGAGCGCGATGCCCGAAGGCGACCGGATGCGGGTTTGGAACGGCATCTATCTCAGCAATCTGGCGCTCGGGCAACGGCAGGCGGCAGAGGCCGCGTTCGGGAAGATGGTTGACCTTGGCTTGGCGCAGGGCCGGCTTGCGGTCAAGTTCCTGTTCAAGCCCGCCTCGGCGCAGTTCTGGAGCGGCGGCGCGCTGAGCAGCGAATACCCGATGTGGCTGCGCGAGATCGCGAACCGGAGCGCGGCCCAGAGGGTGTGCATGCTGGTGCTCGGGCATACCAGCCCGACGGGGCCGCGAGCGGTGAACGAGTCGCTTTCGGAGCGGCGGGCTAGATTCGTCCGGCAGCAGATCGTGCAACGGGCTCCGGTGCTGAATGTCCGGCTGGAGGCGCTGGGCCGTGGGTCGAACGACCTGCTCGTGGGCACTGGAACGGACGACCTGACCGATGCGCTTGACCGGCGGGTGGATTTCCAGCCGGAAAGGTGCAACGCGCTGGACGTTGAGCCGGGCCGGATATGACGCCGTAACCTCGCTCGCTTTAAAGTTGTTCGAGCACGCTTTCGGCCTTGCTGACGTCGAACTGGCCCGGCTCTTCGACCGCGAGCGAGGTTACAACCTTGTCCTCGACAATCATCGCATAGCGCTGAGTGCGGATGCCGAGGCCGCGGGCGGTGAGGTCGAGTTCCAGGCCGAGTGTCTTGGTCAACTGGCCTGAGCCGTCGGCAAGCATCACGATGCGGCCTTCAACGCCTTGGTCGCGCGCCCAGGCGCTCACGACGAAGGCGTCATTGACGGACAGGCAGGCGATCTTGTCCACGCCTTTGTTATGAAATGCTTCGAGATGTTCGAGGTAGCCCGGCAGGTGCCGCGCGCTGCAGGTGGGCGTGAAGGCGCCGGGCGTTGCGAACAGGACGACCTTCCTGCCGGCGAACAGCTCCTCGGTGCTGATTTCCTTTGGCCCGTCGGGCTTGGCCGCGGTGAGCCTCGTGGCCGGAAACGTGTCGCCAATCTTGATCATGCAGCGCAATCTTTCTCGAACATGAGAAAACCGTAATCCTGAGTTCAGGAAATGTCACGTGACACTGATACGGGCGCGCCGCTTGCCGTCCGATGCGGATGCGCCAAGATAGGCGGCATGATCGAAGTCGAAACACTGACGGGGCAAATGCTGATCGCCATGCCGGCGATGCAGGACCCGCGCTTCAGCCAAAGCGTGATCCTGGTGTGCGCCCACACCGACGAGGGGGCGATGGGGATCGTGCTGAATCGTCCGCTGGCGAAACCGAGCTTCGAGGCGCTGCTGCAGCAGCTCGATGTCGAGCCGACGCCGCCGGCGCGGCAGATCCGCCTTTGCGAGGGCGGGCCGGTGGATCATGGGCGGGGGTTCGTGCTGCATACGAGCGACTGGACCGGGGATGGCAGCTTGCAGGTCCGCGACGACTTGGCGCTGACGGCGAGCCTGGACATCCTGCATGAGATCGCAGGAGGCCGGGGGCCGCGGAAGGGCTTGCTGGCGCTGGGCTACGCGCAGTGGGGGCCAGGGCAGCTTGACGAGGAGATCCAGCAGAACGTCTGGCTGACGGTGCCGGCCGAACACGAGCTGCTGTTCGACGACGACGACGGCACCAAGTGGCGGCGGGCGATGGGGATCTTGCGGGTCGATCCGTCGTGGCTTTCGGGGGCGATCGGGCACGCCTGACGGCTCCGCCGGCGTTCCGTTCACCATACAAAATTCGGGACCGAGGCGGCGGGGACAAGGCCGGCCGCGCGCAGCTCGGCATCGAGCTGGTCTGGGCCTTCGGCGAGATGGTCGCCATGGATGCCGCCCAGCACCCAGCAGGAATCGACGCCGATCGCGGCGGCGCCGGCGATGTCCGTGCGCAGGGCGTCGCCCACGGCGACCACGCGGGATTTCGGCAGGGCCAGGATGTCGAGCACGGGGCCGTAGATGAGCGGGTCCGGCTTGCCGATGCTGCGGACGTCGCCGCCCATGGAGGCGTAACGCTGGGCGAACGTGCCGGCGCAGAGGACGCGGACGCCGCCGCGGATGACCTCGAGGTCCGGGTTGGCGCAGATCATCGGCAGGCGGCGGTTGGCGCAGATCAGCAGAGGCTCGTCGAAGATGGCCGGGTCGGTGGGGTTGAGGTGGTCGTCGGGGCCGGTGTTGAGGATGCAGGTGGCGTCCTCGGGGCGGGCGGCCAACTCGATGTCGAGGCCGGCCAGGACGTTGCGGTCGCGGTCCGGGCCGAGATGGAAGACGCGGCGGCCGAGGGCGGCGGACCAGTCGTCCGGGCGGTCGCGCAGGAGAAGGTGGGTGGCCTCGCCGGAGGTCATGACGCCGTCATAGAGGGTTTCCTCGATGCCCATGCGGAGGAGTTGGCGGCGGACCGGGTCGGCGCGGCGCGGCGCGTTGGAAAGCATGACGATGCGCTTGCCGGCGGCGCGGAGCCGTTGGAGGCAGTCGTGGGCGCGGGGGTAGGGCTGGACGCCGTCGTGGACGACGCCCCAGAGGTCGAGGATGAAGCCGTCGTAGCCGGGGGCGAGGGGGGCAAGGCCGGCGAGGCGCTTCATGCGTCGGCGCCGACCGCTTCGGACACGGTTCGGAACCCTTCCCGACGCATGGCCGCCCGCAGCTCGCGCGCCATCCGGGAGGGGAGGCCGGGGCCGGCGTAGGCGAAGCTGGTGTAAAGCTGGACCAGGTGCGCCCCGGCCTTCAGCTTGGCCAGCACGTCCGCGCCGGTGGAAACGCCGCCGCAGCCGATCAGCGCCAGGCGGCCGGCGGCGAGGTGGTGGGCGCGTCGCAGCATCGCGGTGCTGGGGCCGAGGAGAGGCGGGCCGGAAAGCCCGCCGCTCTGGCCGGCGTCGGGCGACCGGAGCGTGTCCGGACGGGCAATGGTGGTGTTGGCGACGATGAGGCCGTCCAGGCCGTGGGCGACGGCAGCCTCGACGATGGCCTCGGCAGCGGCGTCCGGGAGGTCGGGCGCGATCTTGACCAGCAAGGGGGGGCGGCTCGGCACGGCGGCTTGGACGGCGGCCAGGATCGCGCGCAGGCGGCGCTCGCCTTGCAGGTCGCGCAGGCCCGGGGTGTTCGGGGAGCTGACGTTGATGACGATGTAGTCGGCATGGGGCGCCACGGCGGCGACGAGGGCCGGGTAGTCGCGTTCCGGGTCGGCGCCCTCCTTGTTGATGCCGAGGTTGACGCCCAGGCGGACGGCGCGGCGGCGGGGCAGGGCCGCGAGGCGGGCGACAAAGGCGTCGAGGCCGGCGCTGTTCATGCCGTAGCGGTTGATGACGGCGCGGTCGGGTTCGAGCCGGAACACGCGGGGCAGCGGGTTGCCCGGCTGGGGGCGGGGCGTCACGCTTCCGGTCTCGATGAAGCCGAAGCCGAGGCGCGAGAGGCCGCGGACGGCGACGGCGTCCTTATCGAAGCCGGCGGCCAGGCCGATGGGGTTGCGGAAGCGCAGGCCCATGGCTTCGGTCATGAGCGCGGGATCGTCGGCGTCCCGGTTCTGGCCTGCGAGTCCGAGGCGGATGGCGAGCACGGCCAGGCGGTGCGCCCGCTCGGGGTCGAGGCGCCGGAGCAGGGGGGAGGCGAGGGCTGCGAGGGCGGTGGTCATCGCCGGGTCTGTGCCCCATCGGGAGGCGGTTGAGAAGTGCGCCGCGGGTTGCTAGGGTTCGGGAATGTGGAACCAGCCGTATCTCGAGACCTGCTGCCGGGCTGCCTTGCACCGGCTGGTGCTGACCGCCGACGGGGGCAGGCCCGGGGCGCTGAAGGACGGGCCTTGCCTGGAGCGGCTGAGTGGGATGGGGTTCGCGGCGCTCCGGGAGGATGGACGGTACGAGGCCACCGACGCGGGCCGGGAGCGCCATGCGAGCGAGATTTTACGGGTTGGCGAAGCGGCCTGAGTAGGCGCGGACGCCGGCCCCGGCACCTTGAGGAAGACGATTTCATGAGCAGCGCCCTTCGCAACAGCCGCGCCGGATACCCAGCCGCCGCAACGGTGCAGCATTACACGGCGACCGCCCAGGCGCTGCACTGGATCACCGCGGTGCTGATGTTCGCCATATTGCCGCTCGCCTGGGTGATGGTGAGCATGGGCCAGACCGACCCCAACCGCGGCTTAATGTTCACCCTGCACAAGTCGGTGGGGCTGACGATCCTGGCGCTGGTCGCGGTCCGCCTGCTTTGGCGGGCGCGGCACCATGCGCCTCCGCTCCGGCGGCTGCCGCGATGGGAGGCGGGGGCCGCGTTCGCCTCCCATTGGCTGCTCTACCTGGTCCTCGTGGCGATGCCGGTGAGCGGGTACCTGCTTTCGGCGGCGGGGGGCCATCCCGTCACGTATTTCGGGTTGTTCACGCTGCCCGGCCTGCCGAAGAACGAGGCGCTGTCGCACGGAGCGGAATGGGTCCACGTCGCGGTGGGGCAATGGGCGGTTTATGCGCTGATCGCGCTGCACCTGGCAGCGACCGCTTGGCACCAGGTTGCGCGGCGCGACGCGGTGCTGGAGCGGATGATGCCGGAGCAGGACGGGATCTGACGGGTTTACCGCGCGGCCTGTTCTTCCGGCATGACGCGTCCGTCGATGATGCTGGCGCGGCGGAGCGGGCCGTCGAGCCGGTCCATGGCCTCGGCCCACAGTCGCCGGTCGCACCGTTCCCGCACGCGGCCCGGGTCCGGCGCGCGGCCCTTGCGGCCATAGAGGCGTAGGATGCGGACGTGCAGCAGCTCGATCCGGCGGCGGCGATAAAGCTGGTCGAGGCACTTGACCACGTCCTCCGCGCGGCATGGCCCTGGCGCGGGCGGACGCCTTGCGTGGTCGTGCCGGGCCTCAAGCACGGCGGCGGTCCAGAGCCAGGCGGCCTCGGCTGAACGAAACGGGACGGGCGCTGACATAAACGTTACAGACCATTTTCCTATTTGGACATTCAAAAGGAAAAACGTCGTAAATTGTAGTTGCAGCGGCGCGAATTCCTAGGCAAAGTGCCTTCTACCATGAAGCACGATGAGATATGGCGCGCGCTCGACACGCTCGCCGCGGAATACGGCCTGTCCGCCTCCGGGCTGGCCAAGCGGTCCGGGCTGGACCCGACCACGTTCAACCCGAGCAAGCGGCGGATGCCGGACGGGCGGGCGCGGTGGCCGAGCACGGAAAGCGTGGCCAAGGTGCTGGCGGCCACGGGGGCCAGCCTGGAGCAGTTCACCTCGCTGGTGACCGGCTCTCGCCCGTCCGGCTCGGCCCGGCTGCCGCGGCGCATCCCGCTGATCGGGTTCGCGCAGGCGGGCCGCGACGGGTATTTCGACGACGCCGGGTTCCCGGTCGGGGGAAGCTGGGACGAGATGAGCTTGCCCGAGATCGGCGACCCGAACGCCTACGCGCTGGAGATCCATGGGGACAGCATGGAGCCGGTGCTGCGTGACGGGGACACGGTGGTGGTGTCGCCGTCCGCGCCGACGCGGCGGGGGGACCGGGTGGTGGCGCGGACGAACGAGGGGGAGGTGATGGCCAAGCAGCTCGCCCGGCGGTCGGCCCGCCGGGTCGAGCTCAAGAGCCTCAACCCGGAGCACCCCGACCGCTCGTTCGACCTTTCGGAGATCGCCTGGGTGCATCGGATCATCTGGTCCAGCCAGTAAGCCGTCACTGCCAGGGATGCTGGCCGGGACGTGCCCCGGACGGCTGCCGCTTGACGGCTGTCGCGGCGTGACGGCACGCAGGCCCGTGCCGCTCATGGCCGGTTTCGCAGTGCAGCCGAGGGAACGACGCCCGTCCAGCAACCCGTTCCCGGCCATGCGGATGACGGCCGCGGGAAGGCTCTGGATTTCGGGGAGCGTCGGACCGGCGTGCGGGATGCCCGAGCCAGAAAGCTCCTCTGCCTGGAGGTGGGCCGGGGACTCGCCGCGTTCATCGTGGTCTTGCGGCACCTCTGCGTCCATGCGTTCGAGGTTCCGTCCGTAGACATCTTCATTCCCCTCCCGTCCGCGACCGCGGTCATGTTCTTCTTTGTGCTCAGCGGCGTGGTGCTGGGCCTGGCGCATCCCCCGGCCCCAGCGTCTTCCGGCAGGGCGGCGCGGTTCCTCGCATCGAGGGTGCTGAGGGTCTATCCAACCTACTGGCTCGTCCTCGGCCTCACGCTCCTCCGCTGGCCATTCCTGTTCAACGCATCCCGGATCTGGTTATGGGCCAGCCTGTGCCTGTTGCCGCTTTCCATGGAGACCCTGATCGGCAAGCTGGTCATCCCGCAGGCGTGGACGCTCCATTGGGAGAGCTTTTTCTATCTCGCATTCGCGGTCTTGATCGCTATGGGCAGGGTTGGCGCCGGGCTGGTTCTCTGGCTCGGGTCGGTCATCGCGCTTTCAACGGGTGTCCTGGTTATTCAAGGGAACGCAGACGTTGGATACGTCCTCGGCCTGATCGCGCATCCGATGTGCATCCTGTTCATTGCCGGACTGATCGTATCCCGGGTCGTGCAGCGGACCACGCCGCACAGAGTGGTTTCATGGGGGATCACCCTCGTCGGGTTCGCAGGATTAGTCTACGACATTTCGACACATACGGTTGGATTGTTCCTGCCAAGCAGTACAAGCGGCTACGTGCTATCGGCAGTATCGATTGCGAGCTTCACGTGCGGCCTGATATGGCTGGAAAAAAATAAGGTGTTCCGTATTGGCGCCTGGGGGCGCGTGCTCGGCCAGATATCTTACCCGATTTACCTCGTTCATTGGATGATGATGGATTTGACGTATGGCTTTCTACAAGGTCAACGCTTTAGTACTGTTGAGCACCCGTATGTATACGCTGCCCTGGCCTTGGCCGCTTCCATGGTCGGCACGGTGATCTTGACCTATGGTTTTGATCGGCCGGTGCAGATTGGAATACGCTCGGCACGATGGCGCTTGGGTATCTGACGCGACGGGCGCTCCGCTCACGCCCCACCAGGGCAATCGCTTGAACCGTACTGGGATTCCGGCGCGGCCTGAAGTCTGATTCATGGGAAACCTCTCGTTGAGGAGGTTTCCCGATGCCCGGCCCATCGCTGATCGACCACTTCGCGGTGCTGGAGGATCCGCGTCAGTCCTGGAAGGTGCTGTTTCCGTTGCCCGAGGTTCTGCTGGTCGTGCTCTGCGCCACGCTGGCCGGCGCGGAAGACTTCGTTGAAATCAGGCGCTGGGGCCAGACGCATCAGGAGTTCCTGCGCCGCCTGCTGCCGTTCAAGGCTGGTGTGCCCAGCCACGACACCCTCAACGACGTCATCAACGCTCTCGACGGCGCGCTCTTTGCCGAGTGCTTCACCGCCTGGGTCGAAACTCTCCGCGACCCGGCCCCGGCCCCGTCCACTGCACCCGAAATCGTCGCCATCGACGGCAAGACCTCACGCCGCACCCACGACCGTGCCAAGGATCGCGGGCCACTCCACATGGTGTCAGCATGGGCCAGCAGCCAGCGCCTCGTGCTCGGCCAACAGGCGTGCGAGGCCAAGTCCAACGAGATCACCGCCATCCCGCTTCTGCTTGAACGCCTGGCGCTGACCGGGGCGCTTGTCACCATCGACGCCATGGGCACGCAAACCAAGATCGCCCAGGCCGTCCTCGACCGCGGCGGCGACTACCTGCTGGCGCTCAAGGGCAACCAGTCCAGCCTGCATGACGAGATCAGGCGCTACCTCGATGATCCCGCGGGCAAGGTCCACAGCCGGTTCGAGACGACCGACGGCGACCACGGCCGCATCGAGGTCCGCCGCCATTGGGTCAGCCACGACGTGGACTGGCTCACTACCGCCCGCCGGTTCCCGGGTGAGCCGCGGTTCCCGGGCCTGCGGGCCATCGCCGTCGTCGAGGCCGAGGTCGAACGCAACGCCAGCACCAGCTCCGAACGGCGCTACTACCTGTCGTCCTTGCCGCTCGATGCAAAGCTGTTCGCACACGCCGTGCGGTGCCACTGGCATGTCGAGAACCGCCTGCATTGGGTGCTCGATGTCGTGTTCCATGAGGACCTCAACCGCCTGCGATCCGGTGCCGGGCCGCAGAACATGGCCACGGTCCGGCACATGGCGATGAACCTGCTGCGCGGGCCGAAGGACAAACACAGCCTTAAGGTCAGGCGGAAATCAGCCGCTTGGGATACCGCCTATCTTGAAGCTTTGCTCCGCCAATCAGCGTGACCGCACTTCAAGCGATTGCCCTGCACGCCCCACCGATTCCGCTTCCCTTAGCCCTCATCGCCGCGCCACGATGCCGGCCTTCTTTCCGGAGGCACCCGATGCGCGCACTGGCCGTTCTCCTGCTCCTCTCCATCGGCCCGGCCCGTGCGGCCGAGCCGGTCGACCTCGCCCTCGTGCTGGTGTCCGACGTGTCCCGCAGCGTCGACGATGGCGAGTTCCAGATGCAGAAGCAGGGCTACAGCGCCGCCTTTGCCGACCCGCGCGTGATCGCCGCGATCCGCGGGGGCGTTCTGGGCGCCATCGCGGTGAGCTACGTGGAGTTCGCCGGGTCGCACGAGGCGCGGACGGTGGTCGACTGGCACGTGGTGCGCGACGCCGGCAGCGCGCGGGCGCTGACCGACGAGATCGCCGCCGCTCCGCGTTCCTACTGGGGCCGGACCAGCGTCAGCGCCGGGATCGACCACGCGGCGCAGATGCTGGCCGAGTCGTCGCTGGAGGCGCAGCGCCGGGTGATCGACGTGGCCGGGGACGGGACCAACAATTCCGGGCGGGAGGCGGCGAGCGCCCGCGACGACGCGCTGAAGGCGGGGATCAGCATCAACGGCCTGGCCATCATCAACGACCATCCGTCGGATTTCACGGTCGCGCACGTGCAGCCGCCCGGCGGATTGACGGAATGGTATCGCCAGAACGTGATCGGCGGCCCCGGCAGCTTCGTGCTGGAAGTGCACGAGTTCCAGACGTTCGGAGAGGCCATGACCCGCAAGCTGATCAGCGAGATCGCCGCCCTGCCCACGGGGCGCGCAGGCCGGAGGCCGCTCTGATGGGGCTGCTGGTCGACGGCGTTTGGCAGGACCAGTGGTATGACACGAGCAAGACGGGGGGCACGTTCGAGCGCAGCGAGAGCAAGTTCCGCAACCGGATCGGCCCTGGCGGCGACTTCCCCGCCGAGGCCGGGCGGTATCGGCTTTACGTCTCGCTGGCCTGCCCTTGGGCGCACCGCGCGCTGATCTTCCGCGTGCTGAAAGGGCTTGAGGACATTATACCCATCTCGGTGGTGCATTGGCACATGGGCGAGCAGGGCTGGACGTTCGAACCCGGCCCTGGCGTCATCCCCGACCCGGACGGCGCCCGATACCTGCACCAGATCTATACCCGGGCCGACCCCTCCATCACGACACGGGTGACGGTCCCGGTGCTGTGGGACAGCAAGACCGGCAGCATCGTCAACAACGAGAGCGCGGAGGTCATCCGTATCTTCAACAGCGCGTTCGACGACGTCGGCGCCAAGCCGGGCGATTTCTACCCTGCCGAGTACCGCGAGGAGATCGACGCCCTGAACGGCCGCATCTACGAGACGGTGAACAACGGCGTCTACAAGGCCGGCTTCGCCACCACTCAATCGGCCTACGAGGACGCCGTGTTCCCGTTGTTCGAGACGCTCGATTGGCTTGACCGCCATCTGGCCCGGCGCCGGTTCCTGTGCGGCGACGTTATTACCGAGGCGGACTGGCGGCTGTTCACCACGCTGCTGCGCTTCGATGCCGTGTATGTCGGGCATTTTAAGTGCAATATCCGCCGGCTCGTCGACTACCGGAACCTTTGGGGCTATGCGCGGGACCTGTACGCGCAGCCCGGGGTGAGCAAGACAGTCGATTTCCAGCACATCAAGCGGCACTACTACACGAGCCATCCGACGGTGAACCCGCACGGCATCGTGCCGGCCGGGCCGGTGGTGGATTGGGACGCGCCGCCAGTGCGCGAGCGGGGCGTGCAATACGCCTGACGCCGCCGGTTGGTGCGGGCAGCGACCTCACAATCCTGTTACAGTTTGAACGGCGGCGGGACCTGTGCGCTTTCGCTTCATAGGTGGATGGCCGGGAGCAAGCCGATGTCAGGTGAGAATGCCGTACCGGCGGAGGACGGCGACGAGGTTGTCCGTCTTGTCGAGGAGACCGCGCAAGTCGGCAAGCGGCAGGTCGAGGGCGGCGGGGCGCGCGTCCATGTCGGTGTGTCCGAGCATGACCAGACTGTGCAGGCGTTGCTGATGCGCCAGGACGTGAGCGTCGAGCGCGTGGCCGTGGGCAGGGTCGTACACGAGAAGCCGCCGATGCGCCAGGAGGGCGACACGGTGGTGGTGCCGGTCCTGGAGGAGGTGTTGGTCACCGAAAAGCGGCTTATGCTCAAAGAGGAACTGCGCATCCGGATCACCGAGCAGAGCCATGTTGAAACCCAAGTGGTCCGCTTGCGGCGCGAGACCGCGACGATTGATCAGGACGGCGCAGAGACGCCATCCGCAGAACGAACGGAGTAGACGATGAGCTATTCAACCCCTTCCGGCACCAATGACACGGCGAACCTGAACCAAGAGGCCGCGCATGATACCGCCCTGTACGACCCAGCGGTGCATGACAACCAGATCGTCGCGATGTACGAGACGGATGAAGACGCGGCGGCCGCACGGGACACGCTGGTCAAAGCCGGCATCTCGGCGGACGCGATCCAAACGATCTCGCGGAGCACGGACTCGGGCGAGCTGGGCGGAAGCAACGCGGAGGACCGGACCAACGGGTTCTGGGAAGCCGTTCGCAGCCTGTTCGCCTCGGGGCATGAGCAGGAGCAATACGGCCACGCGGTCGGACGTGGCCATGCCATGCTGGTGCTGACGCCGACCGCGGACATGGACCGCCGTCACGCCATCCACGCGCTGGAGGCGACCCATCCGGTCGATTTCGATGCCCGGCTGGAGGAATGGCGTCAAGCGGGATACGAGACGGCCAACACCGACCGGAGCGCCGAGGCCGGGCAGGCGCCGCGGCAGGCAGAGCGCGAACCGGCGGCAACGGGTTCGCGCATACGTAGCTACATAGCCGGCAAGCGGACGGAGTGAGCGGGTCGTCCGCCGCAACAACAGGCTGACATAAACTGAATTGCCGGACGGTGTGGAGGAGGGCTAAAGCTCTCCGCCATTCATGATGCGGCGCGCAACACCCGTTCTGCCGGCAATCCTGTTGCTGGCGTCCATCGTCCTGGCATCATGCAGCACCCCGCTCCCGGTCTCGCGCTTTGCCCAAGCCGGGCCGGCACTCGACCCGGTCGCGTTCTTCACGGGCCATGTCCGTTCCTGGGGCGTGCTTGAGGACCGCTCCGGCCAGCCGACGCAGATCGTTACGACCGATTGCAAAGGAGCGATCGATCCCGACGGCATTTTGCACATGACGCAGCGCCTGCATGTGGGCGACGACGCGGCCACGGTCCGCGAATGGCGGATGCGCAGGACCGGGCCGGGGCGGTTCGAGGCGACAGCCAACGACATGGTCGGCGTCGCCGTGGGCGAGGCGGCGGGGCCTGCTTTCCACTGGCATTGGACCCTGGCGACGCAGCCTGGCAATTCATTGAAAAACGTGGTGCTGGACCAGTGGTGGTATCTGCAAGCCGATGGCTCGATGTTGAACCGCACGACGATCCGCAAGCTGGGCTTCATCGGCGCCGAGGTCACTGAGCATTTCGTCCCGCAACGCTGATTGGCCGGTCCTGCCGCTGTCGCCGTCGGTCCGCCTGCTTGTGGCGCGCGAGATGCCGGAGCTTGATGCAGAAGCGGAGCGCGCCGTCGCCTCGCATTGGCAGGCGGCGAACGCGGAGCGGCGGCTGTTTAACGGGCGGGTTTTCAGCGCCGACTCCGTGACGCCGGACGAGATCGTCGGGCATTGGACGGAGTTCCGCCGGGCGACGGCGCAGATGCGCGACCCTGGTTTGCTTGAGGTTTTGCAGGTACGCAACCTGGCGGTGTGCGGCATGTTGGTCTGCCCGGACGGGGTGGCGGTTGCGCGGCGGGAGCCGGCCGCCTCCTACCAGCCCGGGGTTTGGCAGCTTCCGCCTGCCGGCAGCGTCGATATCGGGGCCGCGACGCCCGATGGCGCGGACTGGCGCCGTGCCCTGCTGGCCGAGTTGCGCGAGGAGTTAGGGATTGGGGCGGAGGACGTGCGCCGGTTGCGTCCGTTGTGCCTGGTGCAACACCCGTCGGGCGTGCTGGACATGGGGGTGCGGATCGACACCGGCCTAAGCGCGGATGAGATCCTGAGCCGGCACCGGGCTTTGGGGGACGAGGAATATCAGCAGCTTCAGGTGCTCCCGCCCGACCGGATCGAGGCGATGGTGGCCGCTGCCGGCGGCGAGTTGATGCCGACGGCGCCCGCGTTTCTGAACCTTTACTCGGCTTCTGAATAGACGCGGGCGTTAACCGGTCGTCCATTTTTCTCTGGCTTACTGGCCGGGAGGAAAACGGAGAGGTCCAGGATGGGCGCCAAGGCAGTTGCCGCTTGCTTGTGCGTGATCGGTTCGCTCGCTTCGGCTTCGGCGAAAGCCGAGGACACGCAGGCTCGTTGGAACTGGATGCCGGAGAGCGGGCGGCTGCTCGCGACCGCGGGCGTCAATCAGGTGGAGGGCGCGGGCGGCGGCGGGCTTGTGCCGTGGGCGCTGATCACCGGATACGGCACGGGGGACGCGGTCGGGGCGAACGCCCATTACACCTACGTCCACCTGCCCGATTTCGATCTCCATACGGCGGGCGGGGCGGTTGGGCTTTACGACCGGGTCGAGATCTCGCTCGCGCACCAATGGTTCGACACCGGAGGGGCGGGGGCTAGGCTCGGTCTCGGTTCCGGCTACACGTTTGGCCAAACCATCGCCGGCGTGAAGGTGCGGCTGTTCGGCAACGCGGTCTATGACCAGGACCGCTGGTGGCCGCAGGTTTCAGTGGGCGCGCAGTACAAGACCAACAACCGCGGCAAGGTGCTTTCGGCGATCGGCGCACGGTCGTCGGACGGGGTCGACTTCTACGTTGCCGCCACCAAGCTGCTGCTGGCGCAGAATCTGCTGCTGAACGCGACGGTACGGACCACGAAGGCCAACCAGTTCGGCATCCTCGGGTTCGGCGGCGACAAGGACAACAGCTACAGCGCGCAGTTCGAAGGCTCCGCGGCGTATTTGATCAGCCGCAAGTTCGCCGTGGGGGCCGAGTTCCGCACCAAGCCGGACAACCTGGGCTTCGCCCGCGAGGACAATGCCTGGGACGTGTTCGCGGCCTATTTCATCAGCAAGAACGTTTCTGCCACGCTGGCCTACGCCGACCTGGGCCGCATTGCCGGGCAAGGCAACCAGGGCGGCGTTTATGTCTCACTCCAGGCGGGATTCTGACCATGCGCAAACTGCTGCTTGCCTTCGCCGCCGGGCTGATGGCGCTTTCGCCTGCGGTTGGTTCGGCGTCCACGCTCTACGACGACCTTGGCAACCATGCGGGCCTGGTGCGTATCGTGGATGCGGCAACATCGGTTTGGCTGAAGGACCCGCGGGTCGGCCCGACGTTCGAGAACACCAATGTCGGGCGGTTCAAGCGCCTGCTGGTGGATCAGCTCTGCCAGCTTACCGGCGGGGGCTGCGCCTATGCCGGCCAGGACATGCGCAAGGCGCATAAGGGCCTCCACCTCGACAGCAGCCAGTTCAACGCCCTTGCCGAAGACCTGCAGATCGCGATGGAGCAGCTCGGCGTCCCGTTCACCACGCAAAGCCGGCTGGTCGCGCTGCTTGCTCCCATGCACCGGGATGTCGTGACGAAATGAGCGCCCGCCGACTCCGGACCTGGTGCCTGCTGCTCGCCGTACTGGCGCAGCCGGCGCTGCTGGCGAAGGCGGCTGGCGGCTTTTCCGTCATCCAGTCGGGACGCGCGTTCTCGGTGCCTGAGATCAGGATCAAGCGTGGCGACACCATCCATTTCAAGAATGACGACGAGTTCCTGCACCAGCTCTACGTGAGTTCGCCGTCGTTCAATTTCTCGTCCGCGGAGCAGGAGACCGGGCAGGCCGTCGACATCCGCTTTCCGGCTTCGGGGACGTTTCAGGTCGGCTGCGAGATCCATCCGAAAATGTCGCTGACCGTGCACGTGGATTGACCGGCTGGCCACGATGTCGATCGCGAAGAAAATCCTGCTTGGCTGCTTGAGCCTCACGATGGTGACCATCGTCTTCGGCGTGCTCGCACGCGGGGCGCAGACCGAACTGGGCGCCATCGCCTTCAGGATCTACGACGAGGCGTTCATGTCGATGAGCTATCTGCGGTCGGCGCAGAACACGCTGGTCGGGCTGTCGCGGGACCTGGCTCTCGGCCATGCCGACCCGGCGGGATTCGCCAAGCGGATCGCATCGGCTGCCGGCGACCTTGAGGTCGCCCATGACCGGGCGATGTCCAAGCAAGGCGTGCAGGCCTCCTCGCAGCTCCAGCAGGATGTCGGCGCGCTTGGCTTGCAGCTCGAGCGCACGCAAAGCCTGCCGCCGCCGCAGCAGCTCGCCGCCATCGAGGACGCGTTCGACGAGGCGGTCGAGGTTTATGCCGGAGACGGCTACCGCGCCCGGCGGGCCGTGGCCACGCTGGTGAAGCAAACCACTGCCCGCACTTGGGCCGCGATGGGGGTATCACTGGCCGTCGCGTTGCTGATCACCGTCTTGTTGAGCCGGGCAATCCTGCCGTCGCTGCGCCATGCGGTCGGGATCGCGACGTCGATCGCCAACGGGCGGCTGGACAACCGGATCGAGGGGCGCGGCAAAAGCGAGACCGGGACGTTGCTGCGGGCATTGGCCGCGATGCAGGGCAGCATCGCCGAGAAGATCGCCCGCATCCAGGCGCTGATGGCCGAACAGGCGTCGCACCATGCATCCGAAACCGCCTCGCACCATGCCCGGTTTGAAGCCGCCCTGAACAACATGGTCCAGGGGCTTTGCATGTTGGACGCCGAGGGCCGGGTGCTGGTGCATAACCGGCGGTTCGCCGAGATGTTCGGCCGGCCGGCTGCTCATGCGAGGGTCGCCGAGGCGTTGCCGACGGCGCTCCGCGGCGGCATGGGCGGCGGCGCCGGGAGCGGTCCGGGGCCGCAGGCATTCTCCCAGGCGCTCGATGACGGGCGGACGATCGCGGTCGCGAGGGAGCCGATGACCGACGGCGGCTGGGTGGCGACGTTCGAGGATGTCACCGAGCGGCAACGCGCCGAAGAGCGGCTGGCGCACATGGCCCGGCACGACGCGCTGACCGGCCTGCCGAACCGGGTCTCGTATCGCGAGCAGATGGAGCGGGCGCTGGCGCAGGTGCGCCGGGGCGGCGGCTTGGCGGTACTCTGCCTCGGGCTTGACCACTTCAAGACCGTCAACGACTCGCTCGGCCACCCGGTCGGAGATGCGCTGCTGCAGGCGGTCGCCGGGCGGTTGCTGGAAATCACGCGCGAGGCCGATACGGTCGTGCGCCTGGGCGGGGACGAGTTCGCGGTCATCCAATCGGCGGCGACCCAGCCGACCGAGGCGAAGGCGCTGGCCGAACGGCTGGTGGCCAGCCTTGCGGCGCCGTTCGACGTGCTTGGCCATCAGGTGGCGATCGGCGCGAGCGCCGGCATTGCCGTAACCACGGATGGCGAGGCCACGCCGGATGGGCTGCTGAAGTGCGCGGACCTTGCCATGGTGCGCGCGAAGTTGGACGGGCGCGGCACGTACCGCTTCTTCGAAGCGGAGATGGATGCGCGGATGCAGGCCAGGCGCTTGCTTGAGGTCGACCTGCGCCAGGCGGTGATCGAGGAGCAGTTCGACGTTTATTACCAGCCGCTGGTGAATTCCACGGATGGAGCGGTGAGCGGGTTCGAGGCCCTGCTGCGCTGGCCTCATCCGACGCGCGGCATGGTCTCGCCGGGCGAGTTCGTGCCGTTGGCGGAAGAGTTGGGGTTGATCTCGGCCATCGGCCTATGGGTGCTGGGCCGGGCTTGCGCCGATGCCGCCGCCTGGCCGGCCGGCGTCAAGGTGGCGGTCAACCTGTCGGCCTTGCAGTTCCGCGACCGCAACCTGGCCCGCTGCGTCGCGGCCGCGCTGGAGCGGTCCGGCCTTGCTTCCGAACGTCTCGAACTGGAGATCACGGAGTCCTTGCTGTTGCAGGATGGCGAGACGACACTCGCGATCTTGCATGAGATCCGCGCCCTTGGGGTGCGCATCTCGATGGACGATTTCGGCACGGGCTACTCGTCGCTCAGCTACCTGCGGCTGTTCCCGTTCGACAAGATCAAGATCGACCAAAGCTTCATCCGCAACCTGGATGCGAGCGGGGAAGGCATGGCGATCGTCCGCGCCGTGGTCGGACTAGGGCGGGCGCTCGGCATGGGCGTGGTGGCCGAGGGCGTGGAAACGAGGGAGCAGTTCGACCTGCTACGCCGCGAGGGCTGCGGCCAAATCCAGGGCTACTTGATCAGCCGGCCGAAGCCGATTGGCGCCGTCGATGGCATCATCGCCGCGCAGGCCCGGGCGCTGGTGGCGGACCATGCCTGACGCACACGATGCGGACGTTGGGGGGGCTAAAGGCTTGGTCCCATCACCAGGTCGGGCAGCCATGTCGCAAGGCCGGGCATGAAGCACAGGACGAGCATGAAGGCCAGCATGATCAGGACGAACGGGAGCGACCCGCGCAGGATGACAGCGAGCGAGACGTCCGGCGCCACGCCGCGCAGCACATAAAGGTTGAGGCCGACCGGGGGAGTAATCAGGCCGACTTCAAGGTTGATGGTGAGGAGTGCCGCGAACCAGATCATGTTGAAGCCGTTCGCTTCCAGCACGGGCTGTAGGATGGGCATCAGCATGAGGATGATCGCCACCGGCGGCAGGAAGCAGCCGGCCAGCAGAAGCAGCGCCTGGATGACAAAGAGCAGCAGCCAGCGGTTCATCTCAAGCGCGACGAGGCTCTGGGCGACGGTTTGCGTCACGTAGAGCAGCGACATCATATAGCTGAACAGCGCCGCGGCGGCGATGATCATCATGATCATGGTGCTCTCGCGGATCGTGTCGCGGTAGATGGCCCAAAGCTCGGACGGACGCCAGGTGTGATAGATCGCTACGACGAGGATCAAGGCCAGGGCGGCGGCGACGGCGGCGACTTCGGACGGGGTGGCGAAGCCGCCGTACATCGCCACGCCGACCGCGAGGATGACGAGGATGAACGGGCCGACACGGAGCAAGCCGTCCAGTTTCTGTGCCAAGGTGAAGCGGTCGGGCGCGGGCGCGGCGGCTTGTTTCAGGTCGTTCAAGGAACTTATCCAGGCATAGGCGGAGAAGGCAACAGTGAGCACGATGCCGGGGACAACGCCGGCCAGGAACAGGCGCCCGATCGAGGTTTCGGTCGCGATCCCGTAAAGGATCAGCGTGACCGAGGGCGGGATCAGGATGCCGAGCGTGCCGCCGGCGCAGATGGCCCCGGTGGCAAGCGATGGGCGGACGCCGCGGCGCAGCATCTCCGGCACGCCGATCTTGCCGATGGCGGCGGCGGTTGCCGGCGAGGAGCCGCAAATGGCGGCGAAAATGCCGCAGGCCAGGATGTTGGCGATCACGAGACCGCCGGGCAAGCGGGAAAGCCATCGGTGCAGGCTCTCGTAAATGTCCGCCCCAGCCCGGCTGACGCCGACCGACGCGCCCAGCAGAATAAACAGCGGGATGGTGAGCAGGGCGAAGCTCGAGATCTCGCTCATGAAGGTGATGCCGAGATTGTTCAGCGCCCCCGGGCCGCCGAACGCCGCCAGGAACCCGATCGAGACGAGCGACAGGCCCCAGGCGATCGGCAGGCCCGAGAACAACACGAGGAGCGTGGAGGCGAGCACCAGGCCGCCGATCTCGAGCTCGTTCACCAGATGCGCCAAAGCTCGGCGAGGTATTGCAGGGCGGTAAGGCCCAGGCCGACCGGCATCGTCAAGTAGAGGGGCCAGAGCGGGGCCGCCCACATGCTCTCGCTCGTGTCGCCCGATTCCCAGGCGGCATGGAACAGCGTCCAGCCGACCCAGGCGAGGTAGACGCACACGGCAAGCCCGACCAGGCCGACCACGAGCCGCACGCCCTTGCGTAAGGCCGGCGGAAGCATCGTATCCAGCAGGTCGACGTTGACGTGGCCGCGCGTGCGCAGGGTGTAGGGTGAGCCGAGGAACACGGCGGCGACCATGAGATAGACGGAGAACTCGATTTGCCAGTAGGCGGATGCGCCGATCGCCCGGTCGATTACCATGACGGTGATGACGCCCGCCGCAACCGTCAGCAGCACGCTGGCGACGATCGCGCACGCCACGGCCAAGAGATCGACCGCGCGGACCCAGCCTGGCGCGCGCAGTTCCTCCGGTTGCGGCACGCCGAGGCTACGACAGAGAGGTGTTCAACAGATCGAGCAGTTCCTTGCCGTGCGCCGTATCTTTGGCGAATGCCTGCCAGGCCGTGCGCTTGGCCAGAGCCACCCAGGCGTCATATTCGGCGTTGGTGAGGTGGTGCACTTCGTTGCCGGACTTCTTGAAGGCCGTCTCGGCATCGGCGCCCGCCGTCTTCTGCTCCTTGGCGAACCAGGCGTTGCTCATGCCGGCGGCTTTCTCGACCGCCTTCTGCTGATCCGGCGACAGCGAGTCCCATGTCGTCCGGCTCATCACGAGCGGCTGCAACAGCATCCATAACGTGTTCGGGCCGCCGATGGTCGCGTATTTGGTTTGCTCGTAGATTCGCATGGAGACGAAGGTCTCTGCGGACGTGAGGGTCGCGTTCAGGACGCCGGATTGCATGGCCGGGTAGATTTCGGTCGAGGGCATGGAAACAACGGATGCGCCCGCGTCCTTGAGCATCAGCTCAAACGTCGGGTCCGCGGCGCGCATCCTCATGCCTTCGACGCTGTTCGGGCCTTTGACCGGCTTGTCGCGTGAGGCGAAGCCGCCGGGGGTCCACCACCAAGTGACGATGCGGATGCCGCCTGCCATGGCGATCTGCTGCAGGCGGTCGTGGAACGGGGAGTTTTCCAGCTTCATGGCTTGATCGATGCTGCGGACGGTGCCGGGCATGATGCCGATGGAGAATTCAGGGACCTTGCCGACGCCGTAGGTAATGGGGAAGACGGCCATCTCGAGCGAGCCGTTCAGCATCGCGTCGTATTGCGCGACCGGGTTCGAGATCAGCGAGCGGTTCGGGTAGATGCGGAATTTGAGGTCGGGCGAGAGCTTGCTGGCCTCGTCGGCGAACATGCGCGCCGCCTTGTCCCGCGCGTCGGTGTTCTGACGCCATTGATGCGATATCCGCAGGGTGCGGGTTTCCGCCTTGGCCGCATTCAGGGCGGACAGGCCCGGCAGCATCGAAAGGCCAATGCCCGACGTCAGCAGGCGGCGCGAAATCCTGTTCATTGTTCTGTTCCCTCCGGCATACGGTTTTGATGGCGCCGCGATGTCGGCTTTCGTTATGACGGAATAATCTTTAACGGCGGTTTTCGCTCCGCGCAATGTGTTCCCTGGCCGTAAGCAACTGGGAAAAGAGCCGGTTAAGCGGACAGCCGCGGCTCGTGTCCTGCCCCAGGAGTTCGCCTTAAGCGCGGCGGCACGCCGGCGAAGCTGCCCGGAGAAACGAAGGCTGAAGGCGCTCGTTCGCTCGGTCGAGTCGCGGCAATCATCGCCGAACGAGTTTCCTAGGCGCTGAGCCGCTGCTGTGGCGTCGCCCCGTCGCCGTAGCCGTCGGGGTGGGCCAGGCGCCAAGCGGCCGCGGTGCGGACGATCTCGTCGAGCTCGGCGTGCTTCGGCGTCCACCCGGTCTCGGCCTTGATCAAGGAGGAGGAGGCAACCAGGACGGCCGGGTCGCCGGGACGACGCGCGCCATACGTGGCTGGAACGGCCCGTCCAAGCACCCGGCCGACGCTCTCGATCACGTCGCGCACCGAATGGCCGCTGCCGTTGCCGAGATTGTAGGTGACGCTGCGCCCATCCAACTGCTGCAGCGCGAGCCAATGCGCGTCCGCAAGGTCAGTAACGTGGACGTAGTCGCGCACGCAGGTGCCGTCCTTTGTTGGGTAGTCCGTCCCGAACACGGTGAGCGGAGGCCTGCGCCCGAGCGCCGCGTCGATCGCGATGGGGATCAGGTGCGTCTCGGGATCGTGGTCCTCGCCCAGCCGCCCGGCGGGATCGGCGCCGGCAGCGTTGAAGTAGCGCAGGCAGGCGCTGCGCAGGCCGTGCACCTTGTCGGCCCAGAACAGCGCGCGCTCGAGCATGAGCTTGCTCTCGCCGTAGGGGGAGGAGGGCCTGAGCGGAGCGTGCTCGCTGATCGGCACCTCGTCTGGCTCACCGAACAGGTTCGCCGTCGAGCTGAGAACGAACCGCTTGACCCCGTGGCGGACGCAGCCGTCGATCAGCCGCAAACCGGACGAGGCGTTCTCCATCAGGTAGCGCATCGGGTCGCGCATGCTTTCGCCGACCAGGGACAAGGCGGCGAAGTGGAACACGGCCTCCCAGGGACCGTCGGCCAGCACGGCCTCCATCGCCTCATGGTCGCCGATGTCCTGCACCAGCACCCGCGCCTCCGGAGGAACCGCGGCGCGGTGGCCTTGGCGCAGGTCATCCACCACGACGACATGGCCGCCCCGTTGCAGGAGTGCCAGGACCAGGTGGCTGCCGACATAGCCGGCGCCGCCGGTGACGAGATAGCGGGGCGTTGACATGCGCCGCTTGTGCCGCATTGCACCGAAACGGGCAACAACGATCAAGACGGGCGCGTTATGAAATTGTCAGCGCACGTGTCCGACCAGCCGCGCGCCCATCCGGCCCGGCAAGACAAGCGTATCCGAAGCGCAATACCAGGCGTGAAATCGCACGAACAAGATTGCGGCAAAGCAACCTTGGCCAGGCCGGCGCATTTTATCGATCGATCATCCCCAGAACAGGAGTCGACACTGATGTCTCGTCTTATGCTTTCCACGGCAACGGCCGCCCTGCTCGCCGCTGCTCCCGTTTGCGCGGCGCTTGCGGCAAACCCGGCCAACCCGCCTGCCGAGCGTCAATCCGGATCGCGCGCCGTGCAGATGAGCCAGTCGACGCAGAGCGAGACGGCTCCCTCCAAAGGCCCTGCCGCGGTCAGGAGCCTCAACGAGCAAAGTCTGAAGCATTCGGAGCACGAGGCGACGCACTCGTCCCATTCCGGTAGGCGCCACACCACCAGCTCCCACAAAACCGGCAGCGCCACGCATGCCAGGGCGGCCGGTGGCCGAACCGAGCAAGGCGACGCGGCGGTTGAGCAGTTGAACGAGCAAAGCCTCAGTGCCGCGAAAGCCGGCCGGTCGGTGAGCGGCGCCAGTTCCTCAGGCGGCGTGACCACGGGCGGCGCGTCTGATCAGCAGTGAGTGGTGCCGCCCGCTTATCACCGCGGAATGGCAATAGCTTGCGTGGGCGTGCCTCGTTGACCGGCACGCCAACAAGGCGGCGCCGTCCATGACATGAGCGGGCGCCGGCAGCCCCAGCCGCTTGAAACGGTTTTCGTCGAAGTTCCCGAGGCGGCGCTCGAACAATATGAGGCTGCCTTCGAATCGGTATGTCAAACGGTTGCGTTCTTTCTCGCCGATGAGGAACGGCGGACTTGGCGCGTGGAAGGCGTGCGCGCTCTTTCTTCCGACGACGGCCCGCTCCGGAGCGCCCTGTTGCTTGCCGCGCTGACCACCGGCATCGAAGCCGGGCTGCAACGATCTCCAATCGATGCCGAGGGCTGGCTCGCGCGCACGCAAGCCTCGTTTCCGCCGCAGGAAATCGGGCGGTGTTTCCTTGTCCAAGGCACGCACGACGCGGGGCCGCGCCGGCCTGGCCGCATCAGTCTGGTGCTCGATGCGGGGCTCGCCTTCGGGTCCGGGGAGCACGGCTCCACGCGAGGTTGCCTGCGCGCGATCGAGATCGCGGCGCGGCGACGGCCACGTCGGGTGCTTGATCTCGGGACCGGCTCAGGAATTCTCGCCATCGCGGTCGCCAGCCTGCTTCGCCGCCCGGTGCTCGCCGCCGACATCGACCCTTGGGCAGTCCGCACCGCCAATCGGAACGCCGCGCAGAACCATCTTGCCCATCTTGTGCGAGCGACGCTCGCGAATGGCTGGAACAGCCGAACGATCAGGCTCAGCGGGCCTTACGACCTCGTGCTGGCGAACATCCTGGCGCGTCCGTTATGCCGAATGGCCCGGGACCTGGCGTTCAACCTCGCGCCGGGAGGGACCGCGATCCTGGCCGGACTTCTGGACAGCCAGGCGAGACGCGTCTTTTCAGCGCATCGCCGGCATGGGCTTGTGCTGGAGCATGTCGTCCCGGAGGGGCGCTGGACCACCCTGATGCTGCGACGGCCGGCATGACAAACTGCCGCGATTGGCTCGCATGAGGGGAAAGGCGCGCGACTCTCCTTGCCGTGACGCCTTTGCCCGCCCCATGCGCGAGGATCAAGCCTTTGACAGATTGCTGCGGCGCGCCCTTGCGAACTTCGGGTCGAAAACTTGCGTCAGTTCGCCACGGTTCAGGCCGATGTCGGCAAGCTGGCGGTCGCTCATCCGGCTCAGCTCAGCAAGCACGGCCTGACGGTGCGGAATGGCAGCGATCGTGGCGACGGCACGGTTGATCCATTGCCCGAAACCGGCGAAGCGCCGCGGACGAGAGGCCTTGTCAGCGCCGTCCAAGCCCGTGCCGGCCGGAGACCGGTATGTCAGGCTATTGGACATCAGGAGCTGGATCTGCTCCTTGGCAAGCGGAGCGTTCATTGCAAAATCCCCATCGAAGTTAACCGGCAAAGGGCCCATTGCCCCTGCCCGGAGGCAACACGGCTAATATGCTCCCGCGCCGCTTATGCTGCACATGCGAAGTAAATAGCTCTGCTATGCAAAGAACGCATGTAGTAACCAGCAGCTCTGCTATTTTGGAATGATCGGTCAGCTCATGTCAGATAGTGTCACGCGACTTTCCGCTCTGCGCCGGGCGCTTGGAAACGCCGGGCTGGAGGGGTTCATCGTGCCCCGGGCCGATGAGCATCTCGGCGAATACGTGCCGCCTTGCGCCGAGCGGCTGGCCTGGCTCACCGGCTTCACCGGCAGCGCGGGGTTGGCGGCGATCCTGCCCGGGCGCGCGGCCGTGTTCACCGACGGCCGCTACACCCTGCAGCTCCAGGCGCAAACGGACGCGTCTTTGTATGAACGCCGGCACCTGATCGACGAGCCGCCCCATGCCTGGCTTAAGCAGGCTGCGCCTGGCGCCCGCATCGGCTACGACCCTCACCTCCTGAGCGAGGACGCGCTGGGGCGCTACGTCGACGCAGGCCTCAAAATGGTCGCAACCGAGCCCAACCCGATTGACGGTATCTGGCACATCCGCCCGCCGCCGCCTGCAGCGCCCGCCGTGCCGCATCCGCTGGCCTATGCCGGCGTGACCTCGGCCCAGAAGCGGGAGCAATGCGCGGCCGAGCTTCGCGAAGCCGGCCAGCACGCCGCCGTGCTCACGGACCCGGCCTCCGTCAACTGGCTGCTCAACATCCGCGGCGGCGACCTTGCCTACACGCCGTTCGCGCTCGCCTTCGCGATCGTGCACGACGACGCTTCGGTCCAGCTTTTCATCGAGCCTGCCAAGCTCTCCGCCGAAACGCGCGCCTGGCTCGGAAACGGCGTGACGGCGACGCCGCCGGATCGGCTCGACGAGGCGCTTGCCGCGCTGCAGTCCCGCACGGTCCGGGTCGACCGCAACACCGCGCCGGCCTGGTTCGCGCAGCGGCTCAAGCATCACGCCGCGGTTGTCGCCGACGCTGCCGACCCATGCGCGATGGCCAAGGCGAGCAAGAACGACGCCGAACAGCAAGGCGCGCGCCGGGCGCATGGGCGCGACGCCGTGGCCGTTTGCCGCTTCCTCCATTGGCTTGCGGCAGCGCGTCCGGACGGCACGACCGAGATGCAGGCCGCCGAAAGGCTGCTGGCGCTGCGGGCGGAAGCGTCCGAGTTCCGCGAGGAGAGCTTTCCGGCGATCTCCGGGTCCGGCCCGAACGGCGCGGTCATCCATTACCGGGTCAGTGCCGACAGCGACCGCGTCCTCGGCCCGAACGAGACCTACCTGATCGACAGCGGCGCGCAGTACCTCGACGGCACCACGGACATCACCCGCACGGTCTGGATTGGGCCGGGAGACCCGCCGGAGGAGATCAGGGACCGGTTCACCCGCGTGCTGCAGGGGCATATCGCGATCGCGGCGGCGGCGTTCCCGAAGGGGGTCGCCGGGCCGCACCTGGACGCCCTGGCCCGGCGGACGCTTTGGCAGGCCGGCCTCGACTACGATCACGGCACCGGCCACGGGGTCGGCAGCGTCTTGTCCGTGCACGAGGGGCCGGTCAGCCTGTCGCGCCATGCGCGCACGGTTCCGCTCGCCGCCGGGATGATCCTGTCCGACGAGCCGGGATATTACGAGCCCGGCGCGTACGGCATCCGGCTGGAGAACCTGCTCCTGGTCCAGCCGCGCCCGTTCGCAGGCGCCAAGAAACCGTTTCTCGGGTTCGAAACGCTGACGCTCGCGCCGTTCGACCGCACGCTGATCGACCCCAGCCTGCTGACCGGGCCGGAACGCGACTGGATCGACGCGTATCACGCGCGGGTGCTGGCCGCCGTCGGGCCTTCCCTGGCCGGAAACGAACGGGCCTGGCTCGAAAAGGCGTGCCGGGCGCTGTGATGCCGGCCGCCCTTATAATAGCTACCCTATTGCGCGACCGGTATTAGCCCGCCTGCGGGCGAGACGGGGGCCGCGGTGTGCCGAGCGCCGGCCGAGGCGGTTGCAGCGGGAAGCCAGGCAGCCCAACCGGGGCAGACGCCTGGACGGGCTCTGCTTGGCCATGTGTCGGGACCACCAGGCGGACGTCGTACGTGTTGCGTAGGCTGACTTGCCCCGGCCGGATGCCCTGGACCACGAAGCCGTTCAGGCGGTCGCCTTCCCGTAAAGCTGCCGGCGTGCCGCCCGACGATACGAAGATGGCCCAACGCTCGGCAGGGGTCACGATCACGCCGGAAAGGCGGGGGAGGGGCGACGCGGGGCTCGGCGCGTCCTGAACCACCCCGTCCGCAGGACGCCGGGCCGGGCTGAACAAGGGGCGCGCGAGGAGAGATTTTGCCCGGCTCTCCGCAGACGCCGTGCTTGATGTCGCCGATGGCTGTGGCCGGTCTGGCTCGGGATATTCGGCGCGGCTGACCTCGCGCTCCCGGCCTGCTTCGCCGGCGCCATGCCGCAGCTCGAAGGACAGCACGGCCGCCAGCGCCAGCGCGACGCAAGCGAGCATGGAGGCGTAGGGCCGGCCAGAACCACGTCCGACATCCGTGTCGTGCATGTCGGTCCTCCTTCTCCGGTTGCATGTCGGCGATCCACTCCAGCCGCGGCCGGGTTTTCCGGCGATAGCGGCCGCAAAGCAAGGAACCGCCAGCAACGCCGAATAGTCTGCCAAAGCATTAACCTAAGTCATGATGAGAACGGCGTCTCATGATGAATATAGAAGCGGACGCCCAATCCGGCGCTGGTCAAATCAGGACAAGACAATGGCTCATCCGCGCTCCCAGCTTGTCGCCGCCATTCCTGCCGTTCTCGTCCTGCTCGCCGCCCGCGCACCCTTGGCGGCCGAGCTTCAGCAACCCGTGCCGCTTCCAGCCGCAGCCGTGCCGACCGCGGCCAGCCCCGACGCCGTCGATCCCGCGGGCGCTCAAACAACGTGCCCGGCGCTGCCGCCCCCGTCAGGACCGGGCTTGCCAGGGCGCCTCGTGATCCGAGACACGGATCGCCCGGATGTCGGCCCTTATACGGTCACGCTGCCGGGCTATGCCAGCGAGGTTGGATTCTCGGGGCAGGATTTCTACCGCCCGTTCGTGGTCGAGGCCCAGCCCGGCGACACGCTTCGCTTCGACATCGTCAACCAGCTCGACTCCAGCGCGGCCCTGGGCGGCGTCGTGAACCTGCATACGCACGGCCTGATCACCAGCCCGCGTCCGTGCGCCCCGCTCGGCGACTACATCTTCGTCGAGGACCGGCCCGGCACGACGACATCCTATCGGGTGGACATCCCGGCGACCCTGCCCGGCTACCAGTACGGCAGCCAGGCGACGCCGCAGCGTTACCCGGCCGGCCTGCAATGGATGCACGCCCACGTGCATGAGAAGACCAGCGACGACATCACGGCCGGGCAATCGGCGATGCTGTATGTCGGCGACCTGAGGGCCGACCTGCTGGCAATCCCTGGCCTTGAACCGACCAGCGCCGACGCGCTCAGAAACGCCGACGTGCTGTATCTCGGGTTGCGCGACATCCAGCTCGCCGTGCCGAGGGGCGCGACGCCGGACAAGGCGACGTCCGGCCAGCGGGCGCAATGGATCAGCGGCGCGAGCTACAACCCGGACGCCTGCCTTTCCAGCGCGAATCCGCCGATCCCGATCCCCGGCCAGTTCTCAGGGCCGGGTTATTGCGGCCATACGGGCGTTCCGGGGGGCGGCGGAGACCAGGACACGGTTTGGCTCTACACGGTCAACGGCCAGAGCTATCCGACGATCACGATGCAGCCGGGGCGCAACCAGGTCTGGCGCATCGCCAACATGAGCGCGGACGCGACGTACGTGCTGGAGCTGATCGACCAGGCGACGGGCAAGGCGGAAACGCTCAACCTGATGGCGCTCGACGGCTTGGTCTCGGGCAGCAGCGAAGGCGGCAGCAACGCGTTGCGCGTCGGCGTGCCAGTGACGCGCGCGCTGCTGATGCCGGCGCGGCGGATCGAGCTGCTGGTGATGAATGCGGGCGGGGCGGCGGGGCGGCAACTGACCTTGCGCACGCGCGGCATCACCACGGGCGCGAGCGGCAGCCACTGGCCGCGGATCGACCTGGCCCAAGTCGGGATGCCGCCCGGCCCGGCCCCTGCCGCGCCCGGAACGCGCGCCATCAACGCGACCATGCCGATGATGGCGCCGACCCCCGTCACGCCGCCGGCGCCCGCGGCCGACGTGGCGACGCCGGACAACTGCATCACGCTTCCCACGAACGGCCAGCCGGTGCGACGCCGGATCACATTCGCCAACAACGCGTCCGGCAACGTGTTCGAACTCGGCAGCGAGGTGGTGGACACGTATGGCAAGCCGGTCGACGCGCAGCATACGATCCCGACGCAGCCGTTCCCGATGGAGGCGATGCTGACGCCGAACTCCGTCCGGCATGTCTGCCCGCGGCTCGGGACGCAGGAAGTGTGGGAGGTCGTCAACTACACCGGCGAGCTGCACAACTTCCACATCCACCAGAGCAAGTTCCGCCTGACGCGGCAGAGCGACGCCGGAGCGCCGCCGAACCTCGTGCCGGTGCAGGACCCGACCAGCATCATCGCGCAGAACGAGCCGGAGCTGGCGGCCGGGATGCCGAACGCGAACGTCAATGTCTGGTACGACACGTTCCCGCTACCGCCCTACGGCGGGCGCATCTTCGTCACGGTCCCGTTCTATGCGCCGCAGCAGGTGGGGGACTTCGTTTATCACTGCCACATCCTGACGCATGAGGACAAAGGCATGATGGCGGTGGTGCAGGTGTTCGACCCGACGCAGCTTGCCTCTGCCAATAACGAGAGCACGTTCGCCAGCCTTCTGCGCGGCTCGATCTGCGGATTGCCGCCGGCTGACAAGCCGATCGTGGACGTTTCGGTCGGGGACAGGCTCTCGGGCCTGGCGCGGTCCCTGGCTGCCTCGGCGCTCGGCATGGTGAGCGGCCCGGCCGCCCGTTGGGGCGTCGGGGCGTCGGCTGATACGCTCGGCAACGTTCAATGACTCACGCCGGCCGTTGCCAGGCGTATCGCGTGCGCCGGATTGGTCAGTGGCGGCGCACCAGATGAAGGCTCATACAAATGGCCATCCTTTACGGCCATTTGTATGAGCGATCGGTCCGGAGTCTCGCTCCGCCGGTCGCCATCAATACGAAGCGCCGCGCCGCATCCTTGCCATGGCCATGCAAACCGCCGCCAGCGGCGCCACGATTCCCGCCGCCCATAGCACGGCCTCGGCGCCGAACGACCAAAGCAGCACGGGAACGACGAAGATCGAATCGTCCGGGTCGGCGAGCACCCGTCCGTCGCGATCCGAGTACCCCGGCAGCGTTGCAGGGACTTTCGCGTTCGCCTGCCAGAACATCGCCGTGATCCCTGCTCCCGCCAGCACGCCGAGCAGCACGGCGGAGCTTCCGAGCGCCCCGTCCGCCGCCCCGATCCCGAGCCCGACGAAAGCCAGGACGTCGGCGGCGCAATCCGCCACGAGGTCGAGGCGATGGCCCCGGCTGCTGAACTGCCGGGTTTGCCGGGCCAGTTCGCCGTCGGCGCGGTCGAGCAGGGCCGACAGCACGAAGATGGCGGCCCCGATCGCGACCCATTGGTTTCCGCCGGCCGCGAAGGCCGCGCCGGCCGCCAGAGCGGTGCCGAAGCGCAGGGCGGTGACTTGGTCCGGCGTGATCCGCGTCCGCGCGAGGCGGCGGACCGCCGGGCGGACGGCCCGGTGTAGCAAGGTGTCGTGACTCATCAGGCTTGGTTTGATCCCAGCGAAGGCGGAGGGCTTAGAACGTTTCGACCCAGGGGCGGACCGCGATCTCGTCGGTCCAAACGGACCGGGGCTGCTTGACCAGGTCCATCATCGTCCGGGCGATGGCGTCCGGCTCCAGCATCCGGTCGCCGTCGGCCTCGCGCCCGGCGGGGCGGATGCCGCCATCGACGACGACGTGGATGACGTGGATGCCTTGGGGGTGCAGCTCGCGCGCCATGCTCTGGGCGAGGCCGCGGAGCGCGAACTTGCCCATCGCGAACGGGGCGGAGTTCGGGTAGCCCTTCACCCCGGCCGAGGCTCCGGTCAGCAGGATGGTTCCGCGTCCGGCGGCAAGCATCCGGCGGGCGGCCTGCTGGGCCACCAGGAACGCGCCGAACGCGGTGACTTGCAGCGACTTCTGCACCTCTGCCGGGTCCAGATCCGTGAGCGGGCCGCGGGTGCGGTAGCTTGGGTTGTAAAGGACGACCTCCGGGTCCGGCGCCGCGTCGAACAGGGCCGCGACGCTGGCCTGGTCGGAGGCGTCGCATTCGTGCGCGCTGCCGCCGGTCTCGGCCGCCAAACCGGCCAGCTTGCCGGTGCGGCGCGCCGAGAGCGCCACTTGGTACCCGTCAGCCGCCAAGGCCCGGGCGAAACTCGCCGACAAACCAGGCCCCGCGCCCACCACCAATGCCTGCTTCATTCGTAAACCGCCTCCACCGTGCCGCAATAATCGAACATGACACGGACCTGCCCGCCCGGCGGGACGATGTCCTTGCCGGTCCATGACCCGGTCGTGACGAAAGCGCCGGCCTTCAGCCCGCCGGCCCAGCGCGCGCCCTCGTTGGCGAGCCAGACCAGCATCCGGGTCATGCTGCCGCCGGGGTTGGCGCGGCCGCGCTTCACCTCCTGGCCGTTGACCAGGACGCGGACGGCTTCGGCCGAAAAATCCACCTGCTCCCAGTCAGGGATCGCGTCGCCCCAGACCAGGCCGAAATTGCTGGCCGCATCGGCCAATTGCGAGAGCGGGCCCACGGCGTCGGCGTCCAGGTACCGGCTTTGCAGCAGCTCGATGGCTGGGTGGGCGGACGCCACGGCCCCGAGGATCTCGGCCTCGGCGTAGGGCTCGTGCCGGGGCGGCAGGCTGGTTCCGATCCGCACGGCGATCTCGGCTTCCACGGCGCGGTCGGGGCAGTCGCGTTGCGGCGTCCGCGCGGGGCTGGCGATGATGGAGCTGGCTGGCAACGGGGCGCAGGTGATCGGGCCGTCGGGACCGGCGGAGCCCACTTTCCAGCCGCCGATCTCGCCCAGTTGCCGCATCACCGCCTGTTGGATGGCATAGGCGGCTTGCTGGTCCGCCGGGGGCTGCGGCAGCGCGGCGAGACGGCGGGCCGGCTCTCGGCGGGCGGCGAGCAGCATGTCGGCGGCGGTCAGCATGAATGAGGTTCTGTCAACCGTGCCGTCATGATCCAGCCCTTCCTGCCTGGTTCGGCTTGCTTTTCGCATCCGTCCGGGGCCTTGTCCAAACAACAGCAAGTGCGAAGGATGGCATGGCACCTGAACGCAATCGAGTCGCTTTGACCGGCGCCGCGCGCTGATGCGGATCGCGCGGTCGTGGCGGGCGCTCGGCCCGGAGCTTCAGGGGGCGACGGTGGCGCTCGGCAACTTCGACGGGGTTCACCTGGGCCACGCGCACCTGCTGCGCACCGCCCATGCCGCGCACCCCGGCGCGCCGCTCGCGGTGCTTACGTTCGAGCCGCATCCCCGCGAGTTCTTCCGCCCGGAGGACCCGGCGTTCCGGTTGACGCTCGCCCCGGAGCGGGCCGCGTTGCTCGAAGCGCTCGGGGTGCAGCGGCTTTACGAGCTGCCGTTCGACCACGCCTTGTCGCAGCAGGACGCGGAGCGGTTCATCAACGACATCCTGCGGGAAGGCTTGGGCGCTGCCCACCTGGCCTGCGGGGCCGACTTCGCCTTCGGCCACCGGCGGGGCGGGGATGCCGCGTTCCTGGCCAGGCGGGCGGAGGCGCTGGGCATCGGCCTGACGGTCGTGCCGAAGCTGGCCGACGCGCAAGGGCCGATCAGTTCGACGCGGATCCGGCGGCTGCTGCAGGACGGCTACCCCGGGCGGGCCGAGGCGGACCTGGGGCGGCCCTGGTCGATCCGCGGCGTGGTGGCGCATGGCGACAAGCGCGGGCGGACCATCGGCGTGCCGACCGCGAATGTCCCGCTCGGGCGTCATCTGGAGCCGGCCCGGGGGGTTTACGCGGTGACTGTCACGCTGGCCGGCGGGGAGCAGGTTCCGGGCGTCGCCAACATCGGGAAGCGGCCGACGGTGAACGAGGGGCCGGAAAGCCGGGTCGAGGCGCATCTGTTCGATTTCGAGGGGGATTTGTATGGCCAGGAGATCGCGGTCGCGCTACGCGGCTATCTCCGCAACGAGCGGAAGTTCGGGTCGTTCGACGAGCTGACGCGGCAGATCGCGGTCGATGCCGCGGAGGCGCGGAGGATGCTTGATGCGTGAGCGAGACAAAGCATATAGTTCCGTATGCCCAGCCCTGAACTTGCGCCGTCCCGATCCTTGTCGCCCGAAGCCCAGCAGGCGACGGCAAAGTTCGGCGCTTATGTGCGGGACATGCTTGGGAAGAAGTTAGCGGCCGGGCATAGCTACTCGTTCCTGAACGACGAAGGCCGCGTGGTGCACATGCACCCGGATGGCAGGGTTCGTGCCTCGCGTGATCCCAACTCCGAGGCCATCGGCTGAGGCCACCACAGCTCTGGATCGTCGCCGGGCCAAACGGGTCCGGCAAATCGACCTTGATCAGAAGCGGCTACCTCGACCCTTGGGTTGGTCCAGGGTTGCGCGCTCTCAGCCCGGATGATCTTGTTCCAGATCTGCGGCAGGCCCATCCTGAGCTTGCAGAAGCCGGGCTGGTCAGACGTGCGCAGCAGATATCCGACCGAACGGTGGACGACGGCATCGCCGCATCCCGCAGCGTTATGGTCGAAACCGTACTCTCCAGCACGAAATTCCAGCTTCCTGTTCTTCGCGCCCTCAAAGCCGGGTTTGAGTTCGGATTTGTCTACGTCACCGTGCGGTCCGCGGATCTGAACGTGGAGCGAGTGGCTGACCGTGTCGCCGAAGGCGGGCATGACGTGCCGGAAGACCGCATCAGAGCCCGCCGCGTCCGCTCCGCCGAAGCCGTCGCCTGGTTTGCCGCCCGCGCGATGCAGGGGCTTGTCGTGGACAACACCGCCTCCGATCCCCTGTTGCTGGCTGAAAAGAAACGTGGTGAGCCAAACTGGCTGCTTGCTCAGCCCGAATTGCTGCGAACCCTCGGCCTCTTTGTCCCCACGTAAATCTTGACCCCATCCCGCCCGCCTCCGCATAACCCCGCCATGGCGACGCACATTTCAGCGCGAATTATTCTCCCGGCCCGTTAACGCTGCCGGGCCGGCCCCCTTCGCCCAACCGGAACCCCCACCATGCCAGCCGACGCCAAATACCCTGTCTTCCTTCCCAGCACCCCGTTCCCGATGCGGGGAGACCTGCCGAAGCGCGAGCCTGCCCTGCTCGACCGCTGGGAGAAGATCCGGCTTTGGGAGCGGACCACCGAGGCCATGCAAGGCCGTCCGCCGTTCGTCCTGCATGACGGGCCGATCTATTCCAACGGGCACCTGCACATCGGCCATGCGCTGAACCGCATCCTGAAGGACGTGGTGATGCGGGCGCACCGGATGGCCGGCGAGCGCGTCGATTACATTCCGGGGTGGGACACGCACGGGCTGCCGATCGAGTGGAAGGTCGAGGAGGAATACCGCAAAACCGGGCGCGACAAGGACGCGGTCCCGGTGCTCGACTTCCGCGACGAATGCCGCCGCTATTCCGCGCATTGGCTGGCGGTGCAGACCGAGGAATTCCGGCGGCTGGGCGTCGCGGGCGACTGGGCCGGGCGTTACGCCACGATGGATTTCCCCGCCGAGGCGGCCATCGCGGCGGAGATCGGCAAGTTCCTGATGAACGGGGCGCTATATCGCGGCCTCCGCCCCGTGATGTGGTCGCCGGTGGAGAAAACGGCGCTGGCGGAGGCCGAAGTCGAATACCATGACCGCGTCAGCGATACCGTGTTCGTCCGGTTCCCCTTGCTGTCCGGCCCGGTGCGAAACGCGTCGGTGGTCATCTGGACCACGACGCCCTGGACCATCCCCGCGAACCGCGCCCTCGCATACGGGCCGGAGATCGACTACGCGCTGGTGCAAGTGGACGCGGCGGCGGCGGACAGCTTGGCGCGGCCCGGCGAGCGCCTGCTGATCGCCGCGGCCCTCGTGGACCCGGTATGCGGGGCCGCGGGCATCGCGCAGCATCACGTCGAGCACGTCTACAAGGGAACCGAACTGGCCGGATCGGTCGCGGCGCACCCGTTGCGCGGCCAGGGCTTCGACCACGACGCGGCGCTCTACCCGGCGGATTACGTCACCACCGACCAAGGAACCGGGTTCGTGCACATCGCCCCGGCCCACGGCGAGGAGGACTTCCTGCTGTCGCGCGAGCTTGGCATCGAGGTGCCGGAGATCGTCGGCGACGACGGAACCTATGCCTCTTGGCTGCCGTTGTTCGCCGGGCAGCACGTGTTCAAGGCCGCGAAACCGGTCGGCGACGCGCTGGAAGCGGCCGGCGGCCTGCTCGCCCGCGGCAAGCTGGAGCACAGCTACCCGCATTCCTGGCGCAGCAAGGCGCCGGTGGTCTACCGCGCCACCCCGCAATGGTTCATCCGCATGGACGGGCCGGAGCAGATCCGCGCCCGCGCGCTCGAAGCCATCGCCGCCACGGCCTTCATCCCCGAGGCCGGGCGCACCCGGCTTTCCAGCATGGTCGCGACCCGGCCCGACTGGTGCATCAGCCGCCAGCGCGCGTGGGGCGTGCCGATCCCGGTGTTCGCCGACCGGCGCACCGGCGAGCCGCTGCGCGACCAGGCCGTGCTCGGCCGCATCATCGAGACGTTCAAGGCCGAGGGCGCGGACGCTTGGTATCGTTCGCCGCCGGAACGCTTCCTCGGCGACGCATACGACCCGGCGCATTACGAGCAGGTCCGCGATATCGTGGACGTGTGGTTCGAATCCGGCAGCACGCACAGCTTTGCCTTGGAAGACCGCGGCGGGCCTTGGCCGGCCGACCTCTACCTTGAGGGCAGCGACCAGCACCGGGGCTGGTTCCAGTCGAGCCTGCTGGAAGCGGTCGGCACGCGCGGGCAGGCGCCGTACAAGGCGGTGCTGACCCACGGCTTCGTGCTCGACGAGCACGGGCGCAAGATGAGCAAGTCGCTCGGCAACGTGACCGCGCCGCAGGAGGTGACGGGCACGCTGGGCGCGGACATCCTCCGGCTTTGGGTGGTGAACTCCGACGTGTCGGAGGACCTGCGCATCGGCCCCGAGATCCTGAAGCAGCAGGCCGAGCTTTACCGCCGGCTGCGCAACACGCTGCGCTGGCTGCTGGGCAGCCTGGCCGGGTTCAGCGACGCCGAGGCCGTGCCGGAGGCCGGGATGCCGGAACTGGAGCGCTGGGTGCTGCACCGGTTGTCCGAACTCGACGCGCGGATGCGCCACGCGCTCGGGACGCATGACTGGACCGGAGTTTATCCGGAGCTGCACGCCTTCTGCTCGACAGACCTCAGCGCGTTTTACTTCGACATCCGCAAGGACAGCCTCTACTGCGACGCGCCGGGCGCCCCGAAGCGCCGGGCGGCGCGCACCGTGCTGGACCACCTGCACCGCTGCCTGACCGCCTGGCTCGCGCCCGTGCTGTGCTTCACGGCGGAAGAAGCCTGGCTGGCGCGGTTCCCATCCGAGGAAGGCAGCGTTCATTTGCAGCAGTTCCCGGCGATCCCGGAAACGTGGCGCAACCCGGATCTCGCCGCGCGCTGGAACGGGATCCGCGAGATGCGGGGGCTGATGACGACCGCCCTGGAGCAGGCCCGCGCGGCAAAGGCGATCGGGTCGTCGCTGCAGGCGGCGCTCACGCTTCCCCCTGACGCGGCCGCCCTGTTGCCGGCGGAGGAGTGGGCCGAGCTCGCCATCGTCTCGCACGCGCGTGCCGGGGCGGCGCTGGAGGTGACGCGGGCCGAGGGCGGGAAGTGCGCCCGCTGCTGGCGGGTGCTGCCCGAGGTTGGCCAGGCGCATCCCGACCTCTGCCTGCGCTGCACAGAGGTGGTCGAGGCCGCCCCTGCCCAAGCCGCGGCCGAATGATGCCGCTCTGGGGCCTGGTTGCCGCCGTGCTCGTGCTGGCCGCCGACCAGGCCAGCAAATGGTGGGTGCTGCACGTGATCCACCTGCCGGAGCAAGGGTCGATCGCCGTGCTGCCGGTGCTGAGCTTGACGATGGTCTGGAACCAGGGCGTCACGTTCGGGCTGTTCCATCAGACCGGGACGGCGGGGCCTTGGATCCTGGCCGGGGTAGCGCTCGCGGTCGTGGCGGCGCTCGGAGTATGGCTGTTCCGGGCCGAGAGCCGGGTGGTGGCGGTGGCCCTGGGGGCGGTCTCCGGCGGCGCGGTCGGCAACGTCATCGACCGGGTGCGTTACGGCGCGGTGGTCGATTTCATCCACGCCCACGCCTTCGGCTGGTCCTGGTACGTGTTCAACGTGGCCGACGCCGCGATCGTGTGCGGCGTCGCGGCGCTGATGCTCGACGGGTTGCGGCCCTCGCGCAACCGCTTGCAGCCGCGCCAGCTCCGGCAGTAAAAACCCGGTCCATGATAAGAACAACCGTCCTGCTTGCCGCCTGCGCGCTCACCGTCTCCGCCTGCAGCGGCGACCAGCTCACCCGTACGTTCGGCCTCAGCCGCGACGCGCCGGACGAGTTCCAGGTGACGACCCGCGCGCCGCTCTCCATGCCGCCCGACTTCAACCTGCGCGCGCCGCGGCCCGGAGCCTCGCGCCCGCAGGAGCTGACGCAGCAGCAGGCGGCCCAGGCGGCTTTGGTGCCGGAGACCTTGGTCGGGCAGCCGAACGGCGCGGCGGCTGAATCCCCGGGCCAGCAGGCGTTGGTGGCCGCAGCCGGGCCTCCGGCCCCCGCCGGCATCCGCGCCGAGGTCGACCGCGAGGCGGCGGTCGATACGCCGAGCGAGAGCTTCACCGACCGGCTGATGTTCTGGAAAAACCCGCCCACCCCCGGAACCGCCGTGGACGCGACGCGCGAATCGGCCCGCATCCGCCAGAACGCGGCCCTCGGGCGCGACCAGGAAGCCGGCGACACGCCGATCATCCAGCGCAAGCGGCAGGGCATATTCAACCTGTTCTAGCCTCGCTGCCGCCGGCCGGCGCGACGATCCTTGCCGAACCTTACGCCGGACTTCAGGCGCAGGCGTTAGGGCTGGCCGAAGCCGCCGGGCTTTCCCCGGCCATCCTGCCGTTGAACGCCCGCGCGCCGTGGCGATGGATCAGCGCCCGCGCCTGGCCTCGGCCCCTACAGGCCGTCGCGCTGCCGGACATTCCCGACTGCCCGATCGTCTCGGCTGGCGGGACGGCGGCGGTCGTCGCGGCGGCGCTGCGTTCGGACCGGCGTCCGGTGGTGCAAATCCAGCACCCTCGCATCAACCCGGCGAAATTCGACCTCATCGTCGTGAACCGTCACGACGGGCTGACCGGCGCGAACGTCATCACCACGCGGACCGCGCTGCACCGGGCCACCCCGGCCCGCCTGGCCGCCGCCGCGGAGCAATGGCGGCCGCGGCTCGCCCATCTGCCCCGGCCCTTGGTCGCGGTGCTGGCAGGCGGCAGCAATGGCCGGTTCCGGCTTGACGGCGCGGTTGCCAGCCACCTTGCCGGGCAACTCGCCGCGATGATGCGGGCCGACCGGGCGGGTCTGGCGCTCACGCCCTCGCGCCGGACTGCGCCGGAAGCGCGCGACGCGTTCGAGCGGGTGCTGGCGCCCCAAGGAGCCTGGGTCTGGGACATGCAGGGGGAGAACCCGTATTTCGGGATGCTCGCGCTGGCGGACGCCATCGTCGTGACCGAAGACAGCGTTTCCATGGTGTCCGAGGCCGCTGCAACGTCGGTGCCGGTGCTGCTGGCGTCGCTGCCCGGCCGCTCGCGGCGCATCCGCCTGTTCAACCGGCTGTTGCAGCAGGACGGCCGCCTGCGTCTGTTCGATGGGCGGCTTGAGGTGTGGCCGGTGCATGCGATGGACGATACGGCGGAGGCCGGGGCGGAGGTGAGGCGGCGTTTGCGGCTTTGACGGTTCTTGCTGTCTCGACGGCTTTGTCCCTGGCGATTGCAGTCTAGACCCTTGTCGCCCTGACTGTGTCAGGGCGACAAGGGTCTAGCACTGATCTGGACTGGCAATTGACGCCCTGACTTTTCCAGTCAGGGCGATTGCAGTCTAAGCAAAGAAATACGCTGCCCCGAGCACGGCATAGACCCCGATCAGCATGACGCCCTCGAACCAGGTCGTTTCCCCGTCGCCCGCGATCGCGTTCACCACGAACACCGTGCCGGCGATGGCGAACAGGTCGAGCGGGTTCTGGAACACGAGCGTCATCGGGCTGCCCAGCAGCCAGGACAGGATCACGAGCAGCGGCGCGACCACCAGGGCAACCTGGATGGTGGAGCCGATGCAGATGCTCATCGTCAGGCCCATGCGGTCCTGCTTGGCGAAGAACACGGCGGCGAACAGATCGGCCGCGGTGCCGACGACGGCAAGCACGATCACGCCGAGAAAAACCTTCGACAGGCCGAGCGAGCTTGCGGCGTCGGTCAGCGCGCCGGACACGAGTTCGGCCTCCAGCGCCGCCACCGCCGTGGCCAGGCCCAGGGTCAGCAAGCCGCGCCACAAGGGCCACTTCGGCGCCCCGCCGCCGTGCTCGCCGGTCGAGAAGACGTCGCGGTGCGTGACGAGGGTATAAACCAGGTTGCCGGCGTAGAGCGCCAGCAGGACCACCGAGACGGCAAGGCTCAGCGACTCGTCGCTGACGGCCACATCCGCCGCGTTCCCGCGCGTGCGCCCGGCGAAGTCGAACACGGCGGGAAGCAGGAGGGCCACAACGGCTAGGATCAGCAGGCTCGACAGCAGCCCGGCGCGCTCCCGTTTGAACGACTGCCGTTCCCGCCCCGCGCCGCCCACGACCATCGCGAGGCCGAGGCCGAGCAGGCTGGTGGCCATGATGGAGCCGGTGATCTGCGCGTGCACCACTTCGGTCTCGCCCTGCATCAGCACGAACAAGGCCAGCAGCAGCTCGGCCAGGCTGCCGAGGCTGACGGTCAGCAATCCGCCGACCGCCGGGCCGGTGTGCAGCGCGAGGTCGTCGGTGGTGACCCTGATCCACTCAGCCAGCACGGCGATGGAGACGATCCCGGCGACGAACACCCAGAGCGGGGGGACATGGAAAAAGTATTCGAGCGCCGGGGCGACCGGGATCACGAGCAGCAGGCCGAGGCGGATCATGGGGCGGGCTGCGCGTTCTCGCGCTCGGCCGCCTTGGCCGCGGCGCGCTCGCGCAGGACGCCGAGCAGCGCCGAAAGGTGCGTGCCGGTGACGCCGTGCGCCAGGACCGACCCGGCAGCGGCCAGGCTGACGATTGGCCAAAGATCGGTCAGCCCGGTCAGGTTCTGGGCATCGAGGGCGTAGAACAGGGCGGCGGCGCCGATCGGGCCGAACCAGCCGGCGAACAGCGCCTGCGGCAGCGGGCGGGTCCAGGGCATGAACGGGCGGAGCAGCAGCCAGGCGGGGATGCGGCGGAACAGGAGGATGCAAACAACGAACAGGACGCCGCGCCAGCCAAGGTCATACCACTCGCCCCACGGGATCGCGGCCCCAAGCAGGAACATGATGGGCAGGTCGAAGAAGCGGCTGATGGCTTCGTTGAAATGCTCCTGGTGCTCCTGGGCGTCTTCCTCATAAGCCTCGTTCAGCGCGGCCCCGGCGACAAACGCGCCGAGCACGCCGTTGCCGCCGATCGCCTGCAAGCCGCCAAGGGTCGCCAGCGCCAAGGCCAGTGCGATGGTGAGCAGCGAGGAGCGGTCCGAATCCGGGTCGCGCCGTGCCCAGCGCTGGCACTTGGAGGCCAGGTAGCCGCCGGCGATTCCGAACACGAGCGCGCCGCCGACCTCGATCAGCACGGCTTGCAGACCCCAGTCGCTCAGTGCATGGCCTTCGTCTCCGGCGCGGGCGTCGAGGATGTAGAAGACCGGCAGCATGACGAGCGGCAACGCGAGCCCGTCGTTGGCCCCGCTCTCGGCGTTGATCCCGTGGCGCAGGTCGGCGGGCACCGCGCGCCGGGCCAAGGCGCCGCCGACGACCGGGGCGGAGAGGACCGGGTCGGTGGGCGCTGTCATCGCGCCGACCAGCGCGGCGATCATCCACGGGAGCCCGAGCGTGTAGGCGGCGATCACGGTGCCGGCGCCCCACATCAGCAGCATCCCCGGGCCGAGCGCCACGGCCAGGCCGCGCCATTGTCGGCCGAGCCATCCCTTCGGCAGGCGGATCGCCGCGGCGAGGACCGCGATGGCAAGAGTGACGCGGGCGGCCTCAAGGAAGAACTCGCGCGATTGCGCGTCGCTGCCAGGGTCGATGCGGATCAGGTCGAGCGCCACGGGACCGAGCAGTATGCCGGCGAGCGTGCACACCAGCGGCTCGGACATCCAAAGGCGCGCGTTGACCAGGCCCGACGTGGTGCCAAGCAGGAGAAGGAGCGCGGTCACGCAGAACACGAGGAGCCATGGGTGCGGCACGATCATAGGTCAGCCCCGGTTGGTAAGTCGGGGCGCCGGCCGCACCCGAGTTGCCGCAACACTGCCTGCTGGCAATGGTTCCAGCAATAACGGCGCGCGGGGCCGGTCCGGTCAACTCATCCAGTTGCCGCCGTCGATGTTGTAGGTCTGGGCCACGATGTAGTCGGCGTCGCGGCTGGCAAGGAAGACGGCGAGGCCCGCGACCTCGTCCGGCCGGGCCATGCGGCCGAAGGGCACGGCCGCGCCGACCTGGCGCTTCTTCTCGCCGGGCGCCAGGCCCTCGTAGCGGGCGAACATGGAATCCACGTGGTCCCAATGCTCGTTGTCCACCACGCCCGGCGCGATGGCGTTGACGTTGATGCCATGCTTGATGAGGTCAAGCCCGGCGCTTTGCGTCAGGCTGATCACCGCGGCCTTCGTGGAGCAGTAGACGGCAACCAGCGGCTCGCCCCGGCGTCCGGCCTGGGAGGCGAAGTTGATAATCTTTCCGCCCCCGCCTTGGGCGATCATCCGCTTCGCCGCGGCCTGGAGCGTGAACAGCACGCCCTCGACGTTGATGGCGTAAAGGCGGCGGTAACTCTCGCGGGTGATCTCGACGATGGGCGCCAGGTCGAACACCCCGGCGTTGTTGACGAGGATGTCGAGCCGCCCGCGTCGCGAGACAACCGCGTCCATCGCGGCATCGATCGAGTCCTGGCTGGCGACATCGAGCCGCAGGGCGGCGGCTTGCGCGCCGATCGCCGACGCGGCCTCCCGCGCGCCCGCCTCGTTCACGTCGGAAACAAACACGAACGCGCCCTCCTGGGCGTAGCGCTCGCAGACGGCCCGGCCAATCCCGCGCGCCGCGCCGGTTACGAGCGCGGTCTTGCCTTCAAGTTTCATGGTTCACTCCTTTCGCATGACGGGCGCGACCGCGGCGTTCAACGCGCGATATTGCCGGATGCGCTCGGCATAGGCGTCCGCCAGCGCCGGGTCAGGCTCGATGGTCTCGGCGCGTTCGGGCGGCAGGCAGACGGCCTCCGGCGCTTCCCCGGTCGTGGCCATGCGGGCCAGCCGCGCCGCGCCGAACGCGCCGCCGGTCTCGCCCTCCGCCAGCCGGTGCAGCGGCGTCCCGAGGGCGGCGGCGATGATCCGCAGCCACGCCCGCGAGCGGGAGCCGCCGCCGATCGCGTCAAGGGAGGCGACGCGGGTGCCGGAGGCCGACAGCGCATCCAGGCAGTCCCGCAGCGAGAACGCCACGCCTTCCAGCACGGCCTGCGTCAAGTCCGGGCGCGTGACGCCGTTCGACAGCCCGGCGAACGCCCCCCGGATGCCGCCATCGTTGTGCGGGGTCCGCTCGCCGCCGAGATAGGGGAGGAACAGCGCCGTGCTCGGCGCCCGCGGCTCGTCCATCTCGGCGAGCAGGGCGGATTCCGTCTGTCCGGTGACGCCCGCCCACCAGGCCAGCGAGGCGGCGGCGGAGAGGGTGACGCCCATCTGGTGCCAGGTGTCCGGGATCGCGTGGCACATGGCATGGAGCGCGGATTGCGGATACGGACGGAAGCGGTCGGTGGTGGCGAACAGGACACCCGACGTGCCGAGCGAGACGAACGCGTCGCCGGGGTGGATCGCGCCTAGCCCGACGGCCCCGGCGGCGTTGTCCCCGGCGCCCCCGGCAAGGACCGGGGCACCGGCCATGCCCCAGCGTTCGGCCAGCTCGCGGCGCAGCGTTCCGGCAGGCGCGTTGCCTTCGACCAGGCGGGGCATGTTCCCGCGCGCAAGGAAGCTGGCCTCCAGCGCCGCGTCGGACCAGTCGCGCGCGCCGACGTCGAGCCAAAGCGTTCCGGAGGCGTCGGACATCTCCTCGATCAGCTCGCCGGTCAGCCGGTAGCGGACCCAGGCTTTCGGGAGCAGCACGGTATGGACGCGGGCGAACGTCTCGGGTTCGTGCTTGCGCGTCCAGAGCAGCTTGGGTGCGGTGAAGCCCGGCATGGCGATGTTGCCGGCAACGTGCCGGAGCGAAGGAAGGGCGGCCTCAAGCTCGCGGCACTCGGCGGCGGACCGGACATCGTTCCACAGGATGGCCGGGCGAAGGACCTCCCCGGCCGCGTCGAGCAGGACCGCGCCGTGCTGCTGCCCCGAAAGCCCGATGCCCTTGACGGCGGCCAGCGCGCTCCCGTGCCGCTGCCTGAGCGCGTCGACGGCGTCGAGCATGGCCTGCTGCCAGGCTGCCGGGTCCTGCTCGCTATGCCCCGGCGCCGGATAGCTGACGGACAGCGCGGCGGAGGCGCTGCCAACGGGGCGCTGCTCCTCGTCAACCAGAAGCGCCTTGACGGCGGAGGTTCCGAAATCGAGTCCAAGGAACATCGGGTGGTGTCCGGCGGCTAGTGGTCTGATGCTGACGGGCGCTTCAGCGTGATAGCTGAATCAGCCTGCCAAACAAGGCTAGTGCTTCGACTCATGCTGCGTCTCCTGAATGTGTTGAAGCACTAGTGGTCCGATGATGACGGACGCTTCAGTCCGTCGTCTGAATCGGCCCACGAAATCAAGCTAGTGCTCTGACTCATGCTGCACCTTCCGAGTGTGTCAGAGCACTAGACGGCGGCTGCTTGCAGGTCGGCGCGCGTGGGCAAGTCCGCGCCGCGGCGGCCGCAGGTGATGCTTGCGGCCGTTATCGCGAAACCGAGCAGGGCGGCGACCTCGTCCCGCGTCATGGCGGCAATGGCTCCCCGGCGGAGACGCCCGGACTCGCTCAGCCAGCCCAGGAGCGCGGCATGGAACGTGTCGCCCGCGCCGACGGTATCGACGACTACGACCCTGCGCGCAGGCGCTCTGACGACGCCCGCGGCATGGTAGGCAATCGCGCCGTCGCCGCCGTCGGTCAGCACGACCAGCTCGGCCCCGCCCGAAAGCCACCCCGCGGCGAGGGCGTCCGGGTCCGCCCGCTCGCCCCAGGCGGCGTGAAGGTCCTCGCGGCTGAGCTTGATGAGCGTGGCCAGGCGGGCGAACCGCTGGAACCGTTCGCGCCAGGCGGGGAGGGGGCCGGCCATGGCGGGGCGCAGATTGGGGTCCAGGCTGATGACCCGGCGGCCCGCCTCGCGTTCCGCCAAGGACAGAAGCGCGGACCCCACCGGCTCCGTTGCCATGGGCCATGAGCCGAACGCGATAGCGGCGACCGTATCGGGCAGGGCGCCGGGCAAGTCCCGGGCTGTCACGTCGCGGTCGGCGCAGAGCGCGCCGGGGAAGGTATAGGCGGGATGCCCGTCGGCGCCGGGGACGACCACGACGAGCGGGGTCGGCAGGTCGCTGCGCTTGACCCAGGCGGTGTCCACGTTCTCAGCCCGCAGCCGCCCGAGCAGGAAGCCGCCGAGGCCGTCCTTGCCGATGCCGCCGAAATAGCCGCAGCGCTCGCCGAGCCGGGCAAGCCCGACGGCCACGTTGAACGGCGAGCCGCCCGCGATTGCCTGGGCGGGCAGTTCGGCGGCCGTTGCAAGGGCCGGGGCCGCGACGAAGAGGTCGATCAGCGCCTCTCCGCAGACCAGGATCATGCCGCGAGCGGGTGCCTGGCGCGGGTCGGGACGGCGATGCCGGCCTTGTCGAACACGTAGCTGAGGGCCGGGTCAATCGAGAGATGGACCACGTCGTTCAGCCGCGTCGGGTCGCTGCCTTCGAGCTGGACGGTGAGTTGCACGCCGGTATCCATCTCGACGTGCAGCAAGGTCAGGCCCCCGAGGCGCTCGACCAGGATAACCCTGCCGGCCACCGGGCCGGACGGGTCGACGCGGAACCCTTCCGGGCGGACGCCGAACGTGACCGGGTCGCCGCGGCGCAGATTGTCCGGGGCGCTGGGAGCGGGCACGCGCGCGCCGGACTTGAGCATCACCGTCACGCCGTCGGCGCCGATGTCGGCGATCTCGCCCGGGAGCATGTTCATCCGCGGCGAGCCGATGAAGCCGCCGACGAAGATGTTGGCCGGATGATGGTAAAGCTCGAGCGGCGAGCCGACCTGCTCCACCTTGCCGGCCTGCAGCACGACGATCTTGTCGGCCATGGTCATGGCCTCGATCTGGTCGTGGGTGACGTAGATCATGGTGGCGTTCAGCTCCTCGTGCAGCCGCCCGAGCTCGACGCGCATCTGCCCGCGCAGCGCCGCGTCGAGGTTGGACAAAGGCTCGTCGAACAGGAACACCTTGGGCTGGCGGACGATGGCGCGCCCGATCGCGACCCGCTGCCGCTGGCCGCCGGAAAGGTCCTTCGGCTTGCGCTCCAGGTACGGGCCGAGCTGGAGGATGCGCGCGGCTTCCTCGACCTTGCGGTCCCGCTCGGCCTTCGGCACGCTGGCGAGGCGCAGCGCGAAGCCCATGTTCTGCCGCACCGTCATGTGCGGGTAGAGCGCATAGGACTGGAACACCATCGCGAGGCCCCGGTCGGCCGGCCCCACGTCGTTGACCCGCTTGCCGTCGATCATCAGCTCGCCGGACGTGATCTCCTCCAGCCCCGCGATCATGCGCAGCAGCGTCGATTTGCCGCAGCCGGACGGGCCGACGAACACGACGAACTCGCGGTCGGCGATGGCGAGGTCGACGCCCTTGATGACATCGGCGGCGCCGTAGCTCTTGCGCAGGTCGCGCAGGTTCAAAGTGGCCATGACGAGCCCTCCCTTATTTGACGGCGCCGAACGTGAGGCCCCGCACGAGTTGCTTCTGGCTGAACCAGCCAAAGATCAGGATCGGCGCCACCGCGAGCGTGGAGGCCGCCGAGAGCTTGGCGAAGAACAGGCCTTCCGGGCTGGAATAGCGGGCGATGAAGGCGGTCAGCGGCGCAGCGGACGACGAGGTGAGATTGAGGCTCCAGAACGCCTCGTTCCAGCACAGGATGAGCGACAGCAGGCCGGTCGAGGCGATGCCGGGCAGGGTGAGCGGCAGCAGCAGGAACCAGATCTCGCTGCCGGTCCGCGCGCCGTCCATCCGCCCGGCTTCCAGGATGTCGTTCGGCACCTCCTTATAGAAGGTGAACAGCATCCAGACGATGATCGGCAGGTTCATCAGCGCGTAGATGATGACGAGGCCGGTGCGGGTGTCGAGCATCCCGGTGTCGCGGAACAGCAGGTAGATCGGAACCAGCACGCCGACCGGGGGCAGCATCTTGGTGGACAGCATCCAAAGCAGCGTGCCGCGGGTGCGCTTGGTCGGGTGGAAGGCCATCGAGTAGGCGGCGGGGATGGCGAACAGGAGCGCGAGGATGGTGCTGCCGACCGATATGACGATGCTGTTGACCGCGAACAGCCAGTAGTTCGCGCCCTGGAACACCTCGGCGTAGGCCTCGGTGGTGGGCGCGAAGCTGAGGCTGGGCGTGATGGCCGCGGTTTCCGCCTTGAAGCTGGTCAGGAACATCCAGCCGATCGGGAAAAACAGCAGCAACGCCACGCCCCAGCCGACGATGGTGATGACGGTCTTCTGCAGGGCGGTCTCGCGCATCGGTCAGACCTCCAATTGCCGGGCGATGCTTCGCACCAGGAAGAAGGCGACGATGTTCGCCAGGATAATGGCGACGACGCCGCCGGCCGACGCGCCGCCGATGTCGAATTGCAGCAGCGCCCTTGCATAGATCAGGAAGGCGAGGTTGGTCGTGGCGTTGCCCGGCCCGCCGGAGGTGGTGACGAAGATCTCCGCGAACACGGTGAGCAGGAAGATGGTCTCGATCATCACCACCACGCTAATGGCCCGCGAAAGGTGCGGCAGGGTGATGTAGAAGAATTGCGCCACCACCCCGGCCCCGTCCATGCGCGCGGCCTCCTTCTGCTCCTGGTCGAGAGACTGCACGGCGGTCAGCAGGATCAGCAGCGCGAACGGCAGCCACTCCCACGAGACGATGGCGATGACGGACGCGAGCGGGTAGGAGGCGAACCAGTCCACCGGGCGCAGGCCGACATCGCGGGCCACCGTGCCGAACACCCCGTAGATCGGGTGCATCAGCAGGTTCTTCCATACCAGCGCCGCCACCGTCGGCATGACAAAGAACGGCGAGATCGCCAGCACCCGGGCGATGTTGCGCCCGGGGAACGGCTGGTCGAACAGCACCGCGAGCAGGGTGCCGAACACCACGGTGATGACCAGAACGGACACGAGCAGGATGAGCGTGTTCTGCAACGAGACCCAGAAATCGGGGTCCGTGACCAGGAAATCGTAGTTGTCGATCCCGGCGAAGCCGCTGACCGTCGGGTTGATCAGGTTGTAGTACTCGAACGAGAACCACAGCGTCATGACCAGAGGCACGATCATCCATGCCAGAAGCACCAGCACCGACGGGGCAACGAGCCAGGAGCGCGCTTTGGGGGCTGGCTCGACGGCCGGGGCCGCCCCGCCGATGACTGCTTCCGACATGACAGCCGTCCTTCGCTCTTATTTCTTCGGGTAGCCCGCCTGGCGCATGGTCCGTGTCGTGGCCGACTCTGCCGTCTTCAATGCCTGGTCCACCGTGCTTTGCCCGGTCAGCGTGCCAGCGATGGTCTGGCCAACCTGGGTGCCGATGCCCTGGAACTCGGGGATCGCCACGAACTGCGCGCCGCTGTAGGGCCGCGGCTCCTGCGTCTGGCCGTTCGGATTCGAGCTTTCGATTGCCTTCTGCACGAACGAGGCGAACGGCGCCGCCTTTTGGTATTCGGGGTTCTGGTAGGTCGATTCGCGCGTGCCGGGCGGGACGGAAACCCAGCCGTTCTCCTTGGCGACGAGCTCGACATACTCCTTCGACGTGGCCCAGGTCACGAACGTCTTGGCCGCGGCGGCCTGCTTGGTCGAGGTCGGGATCGCCAGGTTCCAGCTCCAAAGCCAGGTCGGGCCGCCCTTGTAGCTGCCGGTCGGGATCGCCGCGAAGCCGACCTTGTCGGACACCTGGCTCTGCTTCTTGTCGAACAGCAGGCCGCTGGCGACGGTGCTGTCGATCCACATGCCGCAATGGCCGGTGGCGAACAGGGCCAGGTTCTCGTTGAAGCCGTTGGAAGTGGCGCCGGGCGGGCCGTCCTTCTTCAGGATGTCGTCGTAGTAGCTGATCGCCTTGTGCCAGGCGGGCGAGGTCAACGTCGGCTTCCACTGCTCGTCGAACCAGCGCCCGCCTTCGGCCGTGACCAGCGTAGTCACGTAGGCCATGTTCTCGCCCCAACCCGGCTTGCCGCGCAGGCACATGCCATAGACTTCGTTCGACTTGTCGGTGATCTTGTCGGCGTAGCCCTTGATCTGCTCGTAGGTGGGGGCCTCGGGCATCTTGATGCCGGCCTTGTCGAACAGGTCGGTGCGGTAATACGTCATCGCGCTCTCGGCATAGAACGGCAGGCCATAAAGCTTGCCGTTGTAGGTCAGGCCCTCGCGCACCGGCTTCAGCAGGTCGTTGACGTCGTAATTGTCCGGCAGGTTGTCCATCGGCACGAGCCAGCCCTGCTTGGCCCAGATCGGCACCTCGTAGTTGCCGATGGTCAGGATGTCGAACTGCCCGGCCTTGGTCGCGATGTCGGTCGTCACCCGCTGGCGCAACACGTTCTCTTCCAGCACCACCCAATTCAGCTTGATGTCGGGATGCTCTTTCTCGAACACCGAGGAGAGCTTCTGCATCACCACCATGTCGCCGTTGTTCACGGTGGCAATGGTCAACGTCGATTGCGCCGCCGCCGGCTGGGCCGAAACGGCCGCGGCAAAAGCGATAGCGGTCACGGAGGCCAACAGGGCCCCCTTGTTACGGATGCTCATTCAGAACGTCTCCCTTCGAGGCGCGGCAACATGCCGGAACCTTAGTAGCATGTTTTCGGCAAGTTGCTCATTATCGTCAGCGTTCGTCAACAGTGCCGTGTCATTACGGCGCGACATGCGCGGTCAGAACCCAAGCTGCCGCGAGGCCTCGGCCAGGGTTTCGCGCGCGCCCTTGCCGTAGAGCAGCCCGAGCCAGCGCCCGACAGGCTGGATCAGCCGTGGGTCCTGTCCCGCCTCGCCGAACAGTTGCGTGATCGACAGCAACGGCCGCGGGTCCGGCCCGCCCTCGATCGCCCTCTCTTTCAATAGCGCGGCAAGCGGGTGGCGGATGTCGATCGGCCCGCCCTGCTCGTCCTCGCCACGCACCCGGCGCAGCCAGGCGGCCAAGGCGAGGCCGAGCAGCTCGACCGGCTGGCCGTCGCGCAGCCGGTCGCGGATCGGGTCGACCAGCACGTTCAGCGGCGCGTCGGTGTTGACCCGCTCAACCGTGTCCTTGATGGCCGGGTTGGCGAACCGCTCGATCAACGTCCGCTTATACGCCGGCAGGTCGATGCCCGGCACCGGCTTCAGGGTCGGCTCCGTTTCCCGGTCCATCAGCGCCTGCATCATGCGGGCAATCAGCGGGTCCGCCATGGACTCGTCGATCGTGACGTAGCCGGCGAGGCGTCCAAGCCCCGACACGGCCAGGTGGCTCCCGTTCAGCAGCCGCAGCTTCATGAACTCGTACGGCGTCACGTCGTCCACGAACTGCGCGCCCACGTCCTCCCAGGCCGGGCGCCCTTGCGGGAAGCGGTCCTCGATCACCCATTGGGTGAAGAACTCGGAGAATACCGGCCAGGCGTCGATGATGCCGTGGGTCTCGGCAAGCGCCGCCGTGTCGGCCGAGGCAGTCACCGGGGTGATCCGGTCCACCATCGTGCTGGGGAAAACCGCGTGCTCGGCGATCCAGTCGGCCAGCGCCGGCTCGCGCAGCTGGGCGAGGTCCAGCACCGCCTGCTTCAGCACCTCGCCGTTGTGCTGGATGTTGTCGCAGCTCATGGCGGTGAACGCGGGCTGCCCGGCGTCGCGCCGGCGACGCAAGCCCTCGGTGATGATGCCGATCGCGCTCGCGGGCCGCCCGGGCTGCGCCAGGTCCTTGCGCACCAGCTCGTGCTCCGGGTCAAGGCGCTTGGTGGAACGGTTCAGGCAGTAGCCGTTCTCGGTCACGGTCAGGCTGACGATGCGGATGCCGGGCTGGCCGATCACGTCGAGCAGGGCGGCGCTGGACTCGCCCGCGAACGCCACGTCGGCCAGCGAGCCGATGACGGTGACGGTCTCGCTCTCGAAGCTGCGCTCCACCAACGTATAAAGGTTGTCCTGCGGGCCGAGGCTGTCCTTCATCCGCTTGTCGTTCGGCAGCAGCCCGGCGCCGATGATGCCGAAGGCGAGCGCCTCCGCGCGCGTCTGCATCAGGTCGTGCGTGTAGCGGGCCATGTGCGCGCGGTGGAAGTTGCCGAGGCCGAGGTGGACGATCCCGGGGCGCACGGCAGCCACGTCATACTGCGGCACGCGGACCTCGGGCGGCAGGCGGGACAGGTTGGCGCGGTTGAGCGGGAGGGGCTGCACGGGGTTACGCTCCTTCGTTGCTGTGTGCTGCCGGTGCTCCTGCACGGGCCGGCTCGTTTAGGCAAGCTCGCCGGGCGTGGCACGATCTTCGCTGGCTCCTCCAAGTGTCGGCATCGGATTGCTCAAGGACCGACACGGAAACCACTCCGCGCTTCCTCAGCGGCGTCTACGGCTTCACCGGGCGGGATGCTGGGCGGCACGGTCATCATGTGCCCGCTGCATGACCGGAGCTATGACCTGCGCACCGGCGATGTCTTGGTGGGGGAATGCGGGATCACCGTCTATCCGGCTCGCAAAGCCGGGGACGGGACGGTGTTCGTGGGGCCTGTCAGGCCATAGTTCTGAGATTGCCCAGCCAAGCGAGGCGGCTTGGCTGGGCGTTCCCGTTTAGGTCAGGGGGCGTTCAGGTCAGGGCAGGCATCGCGGCGGTTGCCGTGCCGCCGTTCCGCTGAGCGACCGCTTCGTCGTACAACATCTGCTCGGCTCGCTTCTTCTCGGCGGAGAAGCGGATGGCGGCGGCGCAGATGGCGCTGACCAGCACGGCGCAACCGAGCATGAACAAGGTTAAGGGCAGGTTCTCGGTCCCTTTCAGCAGGAACCCGGCCACCACCGCGCCCACGTTGCCGCCAGCGCCGACGATGCCGGTCACGCCGCCGAGCGCCTTGCGGTCCACGAACGGGACCAGGGCGTAGATCGCGCCGCACGCCATGTGGGTGAACAGGCCGAAGCTCAGCATCGCGATGATCGCGACCCCGATCACGTCCATGCTGGAGAACACGATCAGGCCGACGCCCTCGCCGATGAGAAGCGCGACCAGCAGCCAGGTGCGGCCGGGCAAGCCGCGGGTGCGGGCGATGCGGTCGGAGGCGAGGCCGCCCAGCGCGCGGGCGAACAGGGCGAGCAGGCCGAAGCTGCCGGCGGCAAGCCCCGCGGTCGCGAGCGAGAGGCCGAAGCGGTTGACGTAGTAGCTGGCCGCGACGCCGTGGATGAACAGCTCGATGCCGAAGGCGGCCCCGTAGGTGACGGCAAGCGCCCAGGTGCGGTAATTGGCCGCGGCTTGCTTGAAGACGGCCATGCCGCCCTTCTTGCCGGAATCGACGGTGATCCCCCGGCGGCGCAGATCGATGATGTTCCCCTCGGGCGTGTCCTGCGTGTACTTCCAGTACAGCACGGCCACGATCAGCATCAGCACGCCGGGCACGATCATCGACAGCCGCCAGCCCAGCGCCGAGCTTGCGCCCAGGCTCAGCGCCGCGGCCAGGATGAACGGCATGACGCTCTGCGTCACGCCGCCGCCCGCGTTGCCCCAGCCGCCCACGGTGGCGTTCGCCGTGCCGACCACGTTGGGCGCGAACATCACCGAGGTGTGGAACTGGGTGATGACGAAGCTGGCCCCGATCGCGCCGATGGCCAAGCGGAAGAACAGGAACGCCTCGTAGGAGTGCGCGAAGGCGATGCCGATCACGGGAACCGCGCCGAACGCCAAGAGCGCGGTGTAGGTGATGCGCGGGCCGTAGCGGTCGCAAAGCGGCCCGATGACCAGGCGCACCAGGATGGTGATGCCGACGGCGGCGATGTTGATGTTGGCGATCTGGCCGAGGCTCAAGTTGAGGTCGCCCTTGATCACCGGCATCAGCGGCGCCACGGCGAACCAGGCGAAGAAGCAAACGAAGAAGGCGAGCCAGGTTAAATGGAACGCCCGCATCTGCGGGGTGGACAGGCTGAAAAGGTCGATCCTGGTGGCCTTCTCGCTCGTCATGTCAGGCCTCCGGAGCAAAAGCAGAGAGCGGCGCCGAGGTTTGCAGGCCGCCCATCGTCGGCCTTGGTCGCTGCGAAATCGGTTCTCAAAGTCGTCCTCCAAAAAGGTAAGCCGCCCGGAAAGCCGGGCTCAGGAGGCACAATGTGCTTACGTCGGCGTAAGCATGACCCGCAGTGCGTGGGCGTTGGTCGAGCCACGTCGGTGTGGCTTCGAAAGAACGTAGGCAAACGCCGTGCCATGCCGCCCGCATGGTGCGGAAGTTGCGAGGCGCGGTCAGCAATACGCCCAATGAGGTCTCCATGTGATAACCGCCCTGGTGATTTCGAGCGACGGGCCAGGAGCGCCCCCGTTGCTGCAAGATTTGGCATCTGTCGGAGTTGAAGCGGTCCTTGCCGACGAACGCACAACTCTGATGCAAAACTTGATTACGAAAGCAGCAGATTTCGTCGTCATGTTCGAGGGCACGCCCGACTCTGCCTTTTTTGACAGCGTGGCGGCGATCGGCGTGGCCGCCCCGCGCCCCGTGGTCGTGTTCACCACGGACCCCGACGCGGAAAAGATCGCGCTCGCCATCCGGTCCGGCATCCACGCCTACGTCGTCAACGGCTACGGGCAGGACCGGCTTCGCTCCGTCCTACATCTGGCGCAGGCGCGGTTCCGCCATGAGCGGGCGCTTCGCGGCCAACTGACGGACGTCAGCCAGCGCTTCGCCGAGCGCAAGCTGGTTGACCGGGCGCGCGGCATCCTGATGGGCGCCCGGCAGCTCCGCGAGGAGGAGGCCTACCGCGCCCTGCGGCGTGCGGCAATGGACGGCAAGCAGCGCATCGGCCAGGTGGCGCAGCGCGTGATCGATGCCGCGCGCTACGGCGAGGCGGTGAACCGTGCCGGGCAGTTGCGCATGTTGTCGCAGCGGGTCGCCAAGCTGTATGCCTTGAACGGCGTCCGCATCGCGCCGTCCACGACCGGGACGCTCCTGGCCAGCTCGGCGGCGCAGGTCGAAGCCAATTTCGCCAGCCTGTCGCGCATCCTGTCCCGTCCCACGTTCGGCGACTTGCTGGACGCCGTGGACAAGCCTTGGTGCCGGCTGACGCAGCTCGTCAAAGCGCCCTACTCGGCGCCCGGCTTGCTGCAAGTGGACCGGCAGGCCGGCCAGATGCTGCTCCGGGCGGAGCAGTTGACCGCCAACCTGGAGATCACTGGGCTGGCTTCCGCGCTCCACGTCATCAACGTGGCGGGCCGCCAACGGATGCTGTCGCAGCGGCTGGCCAAGGAGGCGCTGGTCTCAGCCTTGGCCGAGGCGCCCGCGTCAACCGCCGCCGAAGCCGCCATGCAGGGAACCGCGAAGGAGCTGGAGGCCGGTCTCGCCTACCTCGATGCGTTGCCGTTGAGCAATGCCGGGATCACGCATCTGCTGCACGACGCGGCGCGGGTCTGGGCGGAGTTGCGCTCGGCCATCGCGCAAGCCGGCAGCAGGGACGGGCAGGAGCGGATCGCGGCGGTAAGCGAGGCGCTGCTCGACCTGTTCGAGCGGCTGACGGACCACATCGAGCGCGGGATGCAAAGCCTGGTCAACTGATTGGCCGCTCCCGGAGCGCGTTCGGCCGGGGCCGGATCACCCAGCCCCGCATCCCGCCCGCCAAGTGGACAGCATTAGTTGGTGAGGCGCTCCGGCCTGTGCCTCATATCCCCCGGCATGAGCGCACAAAGAGAGCGGCCATATGTCGCCGCCGACGTTTCGGATCACTCGCTCGGCCGGAAGGTGGATGCCATGCGCGCCCGCCATGATCACGGCCGCGGCGCAAGCAGCCCAGCGCAGCCGGAGAGTCTCGGGCGGCGGCCCGGCGAGACGAACGAAGACCAACGCGCCCACGATGCCGACCGCGCCGCCGATCACAACCTCCGGCGCCGTGTGCGCGCCGACGACGATCCGCGTTGCGCCGATCGCCGCCGCCGCCGCGAAGGCGCAAGGCAGCGCCCAGTTCACGCGGCCGATCCACTTGTTGGCGGCAAGAGCGGCCAAGCCGCCGTAGACGAGGCTTGCGGTCGCGGTATGCCCGCTGGGCGTCGTCAGCTCCGGGCCGAACAGCAACGCGCCGCATTGGATCCCGGCAAGCTTGAGCGCCAGCATGGCGCCCCAGGTGAACGCGGCGGCGGTCGCCCACGCGCCTGCGCCCTGCAGCCATCCCGTAAAGGCGAGCGCGAGAGCGATGGCGGCCACGAGCGGCAGCATGACCGCTTGGTCGGCGAAGTCGGTGATGAATCTCGCAATCTGCAACGATGGCTCCCAACCGCCCGGCGTGTGGGACGGCGCAGTCGAACAAAACGGCTTGTAGCAGAATAGGGTAAAAAATCGGTGAAAGGCATGTCCGCCCCCCGGGGCTGCCGCACATGCGGCGGCATCAACCTTTTTTTGACATGTTCGGCTGCAATATACCAAGCGCAGTCATCGTGAAATGACGTTGTCCGGAGGAATTGGCCATGCGTAAAGGAGCCTATTTGGTCTTGGCGGGCGTTCTCTCCCTTCCCGCGTGCGCGGGCGCGCAGCCCGGCGGGTGGGGCTACGGGGGCGGACCGCGATACTCCCAGCCCTACGCGCAATATGCGCCCGAGTATCAGCCGCGCTACGTGCCGGCGCCGTTCGTGGGCGGCCGGGACGCCTTCTATGGCCGGGATTGGGACCGGCGCTACCGTCGCGACCACGAGCGGGACAGCGCGCGCCGCCAGCAAGAGATCGTCCGCCAGCAGGAGCGATACAATCAGCGGCTCCTGCAGCAGCAGCAGCAGTACAATGCGACGGTGCTGAAGCAGCAGCAGTACAACAACGCGCTGCTGCAACAGCAGCAAGCCTACAATGCGGCGAAGCTGGCGCAGGAGCGGGCGGCCGCCGGGCGCTGAGCCTGCGTCGGGGCAACCCATCCAGCGGGCGCACGGAACGCGGAGCTTGAGCGTCGCGTGCGAGAAACGCCCGGCGTCCGGGTCGCGCGGCATGGTCGTCGCCAATCATCCGCTTGCCGCCGGCGTCGGCGCCGAGATATTGCTCGCCGGCGGCAACGCGATCGATGCGGCCATCGCCTGCCTGTTCGCGCTCACCGTAGTCGAGCCGATGATGGTCGGCGTGCTCGGCGGCGGCGTCACCCACATCCGCTTGCCCGACGGCACGCACACCATCCTCGACGGCCTCAGCACGGCCCCGGCCGCCGCCCGCCCCACGATGTACCGCACCGTTTCCGACACTCTCCCCGATTATCAGGAGACGGCGGGCCGCGAGAACCACCGGGGCGCGCTCGCGGTCGCGGTGCCCGGCGCGCTGGCAGGCTGGTGCGCCGCGTTGGCGTCGTATGGAACGATGCCGCTGAACGACGCGCTGGCGCCCGCGATCCGGTTGGCCGAGGCCGGCTTCACCGTCACGCCCTATCTAACGGCCTGCATCGGCGATTGCGCCGCCGACCTGAGCCAGGATCACGACCTCGCCCGCCTGTTCCTGCCCGGCGGCAGCCCCGTCGCCCCCGGAACCCGCCTGCGCCGCCCGGACTACGCCGACACTTTGCGTCTCATCGCGTCGCAAGGCGCGGACGCGCTGTACGCGGGCCAACTCGGCTCGGCGCTGGCCGCGTTCCTGGCGAAATCCGGCGGGCTGGTCGCCGCGGAGGACCTGGCCGGCTACCGCGTCAAGCAGCGCGCGCCGATCATCAGCCAGTATCGCGGATTCGGCATTGTCGGCCCGCCGCCGCCGGCCTCCTCCGGCGTGCACATCGCCCAGATGCTCAATCTGCTGGAAGGCTTCGACGTCCGGGCGCTCGGGTTCGGCACCGCCGACGGCGTGCACCTCCTGGCCGAAGTGCTGAAGATCGCCTTCGCCGACCGCGCCGCGGCCACCGCGGACCCAGACTTCGTGCCCGTCCCGGTCGAGCGCCTCGTCTCCAAAGCCTACGCCGCCCAGCGTCGCCCCGGCATCGACCCCTCGCGCGCCCGGCCGCACAAGCCCGGCGTCGGCCCCGGCGCGGAAAGCGCCGACACGACGCACGTCACGGTCGCCGACGCAAACGGCAACGTCGTCAGCGCCACGCAGACGATCAACGGCCTATTCGGCGCGCGCATCGCCGTGCCGGGCACCGGCCTCATCTGCAACAACTACATGTTCAACTTCGACCCGCATCCGGGTCACGCGCTCTCGATCGCGCCGGGCAAGCGGGTGTTCACCTCCATGGCGCCGATGATGGTGACGCAAGGTCCGCGCGTCCGCTACGCCCTCGGCCTGCCGGGCGCGCTGCGTATCTTTCCCTCCGCGTTGCAGGCGATCGTCAACCTCATCGACCACGGCATGTCGCTGCAAGAAGCGGTCGAGGCCCCGCGCATCTTCACCCAGGGCCATACGCTGGAACTCGAAACCGGCCTGTTCGACCAGCTCGCCCCCGAACTCGAAGCGCGGGGCCATGCGGTCGAGAACTCCCCCCGCATCGCCGGCGGCATGAACGCGATCGAGTTCCTCCCCGACGGCAGCTTCCTCGGCGCAGCCTGTTGGCGCGCGGACGGAACGGCGGTCGGCATCGGCGGCGGACTTGCCAGGCCAGGCGTCCGCTTCGTCATCTGACATGAGGAAGCGGTCGAAACCCTAACCGGACCCGTGCGCCTGCTCCACCGTCGTCAACCCCGGCCGCCACCCGCGTCGCGCCGCCCAGTCAGGCTCCAGCCCCGCGAAGCGCGACAAGCGCAACGGGCTCAGGTCGGCGAACGAGCAGGCCCCCTCCGTCACCAGCTCCTGCACCGCGTGGCCCGAGGCCGGGGACAAGCCGAACCCGATGCTCGACAGCGTGGCGACGACGACGTTCGACGGGTCAGGCAAGCGGTCGATCACCGGGCGTCCGTCCGGCGTGTTCTCGATGATGCCGGCCCAACTGCGGATGATGCGGGCGTGCCGGGCCTTGGGGAACATCTCCGCCAGGCGCCCGGCGATGTTGCCCATCAGCGGCGTGCTGAGCCGGGGCGGAACGCCCATGCCCTCCGCGTCGTCCAGCCATTCGTGCGGCCCGCCGCCATAGGCGAGGTTGCCCCGCCGGGTCTGGCGTCCGTAAAGCCCGTGGCCGTCGGCCCCGCCCACCGGCATCAGCGGCAAGGGTTCCGTCACGATCATCTCCGCCCGCGCCGACACCACCGGGATCGCAGCCCCGAGCATCGCCGACAACTTCCCGCTCTGCGGCCCGGCGGCCAGCACGAGCTGGTCGCACCCCAGCCGCCCCCGGTCGGTCTCCACCGCCGCGACGCGGCCGGCGCGGACATCGAACCCCAGCACGGCCGTATGCTGCATCACCCGCCCGCCGTGGTCCTGCATCGCCCAGGCATAGGCTTGCACGGTGCGATGCGGGTTGGCGTGGCCGCCGAAATGGTGCCAGCAAGCCCGGTGCACGTTGTCGCCGGTCAGCGGCACGAGTTCGCGCAGTTGCGCCGGGTCAAGCTCCTCGGTCTCGAACCCGTGCCGCTCGCCGTTGCGGATCATGCGGTCCGCCCCGAGCCAGTCCGCCTCGTCAAGCGCGATGCGGATGCGCCCGCGGCAGAACTCGGTCGGGTAGCCAAGCAGCTCGTCCATCTGCGGCCACAGCCGCTGCTCCTCGGCGAACAACGGGCTGAACCCGTGGGTGCACCCGCCGCCGTTCCGCCCCGAGGCCTCCCAGCCGACAATCCCCTTGTCGAGCACCAGCACATCGACCCCCGCCCGCGCCAGCCACCACCCGGCGCTGAGTCCCGTCGCCCCGCCGCCGACGATGATGACGCTGGCGCCGGCGGTCTCGCTCAAGGCGTCTCTCCGGCGGACCCGATCTCCCAATACGGCGTGACTTGCCCGGGAACGCCGAACCACACATCCCAGTGCCGGGCCATCTCGTCGGACTCGGGCAGCGACCCGGCAAGTCCCAGAGGCATCGGGCGAACCGGCGCGCGGAAGGTGGCCAGCGGCACGTCGCCGATCGCCGTGCCTGCGCCGAGCGCGAGTAGGGCGGCCACCTGTTCGCGGCAACGCCGGCCTTGGCACAGCCCCATGCCGGCGCGGGTCAGGCGCTTGACCTGGTCCGGGTTGGGCGCGCCCTCGCCGAGCAGGGCGGCAAGATCGGCGCTGTTCCGCCTGGAACCCTGCCACTGCAGGTAGCGGGGCGGTCGCACCTCCAGGATCTCCCGTGCCGTGACCTCCTCGCACTGGCAGACATAAGGCTCCGCAGCTCCCATTTCCGCCTCGATGACGGCATGACGCACCCAGGACAGCCGGTAGTCGGCAGGCGCCGTGGCGGGCGGGATGTCGGCCTCGCGCTCGTGTTCCGCAGGTTCGCCGGCGATCACCCGGAGAGCCTGCGCCGCGGCGCGCCGTCCCTCCGCTTCGCTGATCGCGCGGTTAACGGATTTCGCGGCCCAAACCCCGGCGCAGTCGCCAACGCTGTAGATGCCCGGCACCGACGTCATCTGCCCGGCATCGACGACGGCGACATGCCCGCCCCGCTCCGGCACGTAGGCGGCCCGGCATCCGGCAGCGTCCAGCAACTCGATCAGCGGGATCGCGCCCACGCCGAGCACGACGGTGTCGCAGCCGATCCGCATGTCCCGGCCCTCGATGCGGCCCCCATCGGCCGACAACGCTGCCAGCCTGACCGATTCCACCCCGTTCGCCTCTCCCTCCGCCGCGGCGATGACCTGCCGGGTCAGCACCGGGATGCCGGCGTCAGCCAACGCGCCGAGCAGGCTTTCCGGCCCGATCGGCTCGGCCGCCTGCTCAACCACGGCGGCAACCTCGACGCCGGCCCGGTGCATCGCCAGCGCCGCCAGCAAGGCCTCCGCCCCCGTGCCGAGCACGACGGCGCGCCGGGCATCCAGCGCGCCATAGCGTGCAGCAAGCCGTTCGGCGGCGGTGGCGCCCATCACGCCGGGCAACTCCCAGCCGGGGAAGGCAAGCCCCATGTCGCGCCGCCCGGTGGCGACGACCGCGGCTTTGCACCCTAGCATCCACGACACGGCCCCGTCCGACACCCCCGCCACCATGCCCGGCAGCCAGCCGACGCTCGGCCCGTTCGCGTAAAGGCCCCACACGACCGTGCCGAGGCGAACGTCCACGCCCGCCTCGAACGCCTCGGCAAGCATCGGCTCGCTCTCAAGCATCGCCTCGGTCATGGCGTTACGGTTGCGCACCGCGCCGCCCATCCGCTGGCCGAAATGCAGCGGGATCTCGTCGCCCATCGTCTCGGCAGGGATGGGGTTCTCGTCAACGAGCACGACGGACGCGCCGGACCTCGCGGCGGTGATGGCAGCCGAAAGCCCGGCCGGCCCTGCGCCCACCACGAGGAGGTCGGCGCGTTCCGTAACGGCCAGCGTGGCATTGGCGGTGGAGCGGGGGTCAATGACGTTCGGCATCGGGGCAGCCTATGCAGCAACAGGGTCGGGCGTACGCTCGTCCGCCATCCCGGCGGGGAGCGGCCCGCCACGGCGTCCGAGGTCTTGGGGCGCGAGATGGCAGCGGATCTGGTGCCCGGTCCCGGTGTGCATCCCGGGTTCCTCCGTCTCGCAGACCGGCCCGATCTTGCGCGGGCAACGCCCATGGAACACGCAGCCGGAGGGCGGGTTCAGCGAGCTGGGAATGTCTCCGGTAAGCCGGATGCGGGCGCGCTTCCTGGTCGCGTTGATGTCCGGGACGGCGGAGAGCAACGCCTCGGTATACGGGTGGTGCGGCCCGTTGAACACGTCTTCCGCCGGGCCAAGCTCCATGATGCGCCCGAGGTAAAGCACAGCGATGCGGTCGGATAGGTAGCGCACCACGCCGAGGTCATGGCTGATAAAGATGTAGCTCACCCCCTCGCGGGCCTGCAGGTCGGCCAGCAGGTTCAGGATCGCCGCCTGCACCGACACATCGAGCGCCGAGGTCGGCTCGTCGCAGATCACCACCCGCGGGTCCCCGGCGAACGCCCGCGCGATCGCGACCCGCTGCTTCAGCCCGCCGGAAAGCTGGCGCGGACGCATGGACAGATGCCGCTCGGTCAGCCGCACGGCGGACACAAGCTCATCCAGCCGCTCCGACTTCTTCCGCCCGAACAGCCCGGCCAACCGGGTCAGCGACCGCCCGATCAGGTGCCGGACGGTGTGGGACCGGTTGAGCGCGGAGTCCGGGTTCTGGAACACGATCTGCAGCGCTTTCTGGTCGGTCCGAGAGCGGTCCTTCGCGTCCCCGGCCACCGTCGCCCCGCCGACCTCGATCTGCCCGCCCTCGTCCGGCGCAACCAAGCCAAGCAGCAGCCGCGCCAGCGTCGTCTTGCCGCTGCCCGACTCGCCCACCAGCCCGAGCGTTTCCCCGGCATCGAGGTCGAGCGAAACATCGGTCACGGCATGGACCGCGGCCGAGCCGGACCGGAAGGTCTTGGACACGCCCCGCGCCCGCAGCGCCACCGCGTCGGACGAAACGGCCGGCGTCGGGACCGCTCCGGGCGGCGCGGGCTCGGCGGCGACGGCCTGCTCGACATGGTGGCAGCGCACGGTTTGCGCCCCCATCTGCCGCCGCTCCGGCGTCACCTTGCGGCAAAGGTCGTCGGCGAAGTCGCAGCGCGGCGCGAACACGCAGCCGGGCAGGGCGGAGCCGGGCAGCGGCAGGAAGCCGGGGATGGTGTCGAGCTTGCCGTCCGACTTGCGCCGCCCGGCCGCGGGCAGGCAGCGCAGCAGCCGCATCGTGTAGGGGTGCAGCGGCCGCGCGAGCAGGTCGGCGGCGGGGCCTTCCTCCACCAGGCTGCCGGCATACAGCACGCCGATCCGGTCGCACATCCGCTCGATGATCGCGAGGTTGTGGCTGATGAACAGGATGGAGGTCGAGAACTCGTCGCGCAGCGCGGCCACGAGGTCCAGCACCTCCGCCTCGACGGTCGCGTCAAGCCCGGTCGTCGGCTCGTCCAGTACCAGCAGCGCCGGGTTCTGCGCCAGCGCCATGGCGATGACGACGCGCTGCTGCATCCCGCCGGAGAGCTGGTGCGGGAACGCCTTCATCACCCGCTCAGGCCCGGAGATGCGGACCCGCCCGAGCATGGCCTCCGAGCGCCGCCGGGCCTCGGCGCGGGCCACCCCGGCGATCTCGAACACCTCGCCCAGCTGCTTGCCGACCGTCATGGACGGGTTGAGCGCGCGCCCCGGGTCCTGGTACACCATCGACACCTTCTCGCGCCGCAGCCGGGTCAGCCCGGCCTGGTCAAGCGCCGTCACGTCCTGCCCCTCCACCAGCACCTGACCGCCGCGGATGAATCCGGCCCGCGGCAACGCGCGCAGGGCGGCGAAGGCCGCGGTCGACTTGCCGCACCCGCTCTCGCCCACCAGCCCATAGGTCTCGCCCGGCGCGATGGCGAACGAAACCCCGCGCAGCACGAGCTGCTCGACCCCCCGCGTCCGGTAGCCGACGCTGAGGTCCCGCAGTTCCAGGGCCGGCGTCATTCGAGCGCCCCGGAGATGCCGTCTGCCACCAAGTTCACCCCCACCACCAACGAGGCCGTCGCCCCGGCGGCGAACGCCACCGTCCACCAATAGCCGCCGCTGATCATGCCGTAGTTCTCCGAGATCGCCAGCCCCCAATCCGCAGACGGCGGCTGGATGCCGAAACCGAGGAAGCTGAGCGAGGCCACCGTGAAGATGGCGTAGCCGAGGCGCACCGTCGTCTCCACCAGGATCGGCGGCAGCACGTTCGGCAGGATTTCCACGAACATGACATGCAGCGCGCCCTCGCCGCGCAGCTCCGCCGCCGCCACGTAGTCGAGCGAGCGTTCCGACAGCACCGCCGAGCGCACGGTGCGGGCAATGAGCGGCGTGAAGATGACCCCGATCACCGCGATCACGGTCCCGGACGACGGCCCGAGCGCCACGAGCACCAGCAGGGCGATCACGATCAGCGGCAGCGCGAGCAGCACCTCGATCAGCCGCCCGATGATCGCGTCGAGCCAGCCCCCCACGTAGCCGGTCAGCAGCCCCAACGTGGTGCCCGCCACGGTGGCGACCAGGGTGGCGGCCGGCGCCACGGAAAGGATGGGCCGCGCGCCGACGATGACGCGGGAGAAAATGTCCCGCCCCAACTGGTCGGTACCGAACCAGTGCGCGGCCGAGGGCGGGGCGAGGGTATGCAGCAAGTCGTCGGCGTAGGGGTTATAGGGGGCGAAATAGGGGCCGAACAGCGCGCAAACGACCCAGAACAGCAGCACCGCTGCGCCAAGCAGGAAGCCCGGCGAGCGCAACACCAGGCTGAGCCGGCTGGGCAGCGCCACGACGGGTTCCGTCCCGGCGGCATCCGCGGGCGAGGGTTGGGTGGCCGCCGGATCGCGTTGCAGCGTGGCCGAGACGCTCACCGCCCGCCTCCTTGCCGCAGCCGCGGGTTCAATACGACGTAGAGCATGTCGGCGGCGAGCGTGGTCAGAACGAAGATGCCGCCGACGGTCAGGATGCCGGCTTCAAGCATCGGGAAGTCCTTTCCCCGCGCGGCGGTCAGGATGAGGCTGCCGATCCCCTGATAGCGGAACAGCGATTCAACCACGACCAGCCCGCCGATCATGTAGCCGATCTGCGTGGCGACAACGGTGATCGTGGGCAGCAGCGCATTCGGCAGCACGTGGCGGACGATGACACGCGACCGGGTCAGCCCTTTCAGCGTCGCGGTCCGCGCGTAGTCGGAATCGAGCGCCTCCAGCGTGCCGGCCCGGGCCATGCGGGCGATGTAGCCGAACAGGATCAGCACCAGCGGCAAAGCGGGCAGGATCAGGTGCCGGAGCTGCTCCAGCGCGCCGGTGCCGGGCCGGGTGGCCGCCGAGATGGGAAGCCAGCGCAGCCAAAGCCCGAACACGAGGATGAGCCCGATGGCCGAGACGAACTCCGGCACGACGGTCAGCGACAATCCCGAGACGCTGATCGCCTTGTCCTGCCACCGCCCGGCCTTCATCGCCGCGAACACCCCGGCCGCGATCGACAGCGGCACGACGATCACGAAGGCGACGGCCGCGAGCTTCAGCGAGTTCAGCAGCGCGTTGCCGACGAACGGCGCGACCGGGGTGCGGAAGATATACGACGTGCCCATGTCGCCGGTCAGAAAATTGCCGATCCAGGAAAGATACTGCACGGCGGCCGGGCGGTCCGCCCCGAGCTGGCGGTTGATCTCGGCCACCGACTCAGGGGAGGCGAGGGGACCGAGGATGGCGCGCCCGACATTGCCGGGCAGCACCTGCGCCCCGGCGAAAACGACCACGCTGAGCAGGACCAGGGTGAGGCCGCTGAGGGCCAGCCTGCGTCCGACCCGCTTTCCCAACTGAGCCAGCATCGCGCGCGAAGCCTGCCGCTACCCGATCGTGGTCCCGGCCAGGAACAGCTGGGAGATCGGGTTGACCCGGACCCCATGCACGTCGGGCGCGGTCGCGGTCAGGAAATCGTAGAAATAAGCGTAGATCACCGGCGTCTCGTCCAGCAGCAGCCGCTCGATCTTGCCGGCGGTCTCCTTCTGCGTCCCGAGGTCGGTCGCGGCGACGTATTGCGCGACGAGCTTGTCATACTCCGGGTTCTTGAAATGGGCGGCGTTCCAGGCGCCGCCGCTCAGCAGCGGCGCGCCCAGCAGCACGTTCGGCACGCCGCGGTGGCCGTAATCGGTGATGCCCATCTCGGAATCGAGCCAGTCCGATTGCCCGAACTGCGCCTTGCCGTAATAGGCGCTCTCGGTCTCGATCTTGAGGTTCAGCTTGATGCCGATCTCGGCCACCGCATTCTGGATCAGCACCGCGTAGTCCGGGATCTCCATCACCCGCATGGTGGTGAGCGTCGCCTCGAAGCCCTTCTCCGCGCCCGCCTCGGCCATCAGCTTCCGGGCCTGAGCGATGTCCTTCTTGCGCTGCGGCACGGATTTGTCGGTCGAGGGATACACCGGCGCGAACGGCGAATCGTTGCCCGGCAGCGCCAACCCCCGGAACAGCCCGGCCACGATCGCCTCGCGGTCCAACGTCAGGGCGATCGCCTGGCGCACTCGCTTATCGGCGAACTTCGGCACGTCGTTGCGGATATGGAAGGCGCGGTGGACCGCTGACTTCACCTTGATGATGTTGACGTCGGGGCTGTTCAGGATGCCCTGCGCGCCCTGCACCGAGACCTGCTGGATGATGTCGACCTGCTGGCCCTGCAGCGCCAGGATCATCGGCTGCTGGTCGGCGAAGAAGGTGAACTCGATCCGCTTGGGCAACGCTTTCTCGCCCCAGTAGTCGTCGTTGCGCACGAAGCTCACGCCAACCTTGGCGGTATACTTTTCGAGCTTGAACGGCCCGGTGCCGTTGAATGTCTTCTCGAAGTCCCCCGCGTAGTCGGCGGGCAGGATGATCGCGTTGTAGTTGTCCGAGGACACGATGTAGGGGAAGTTGCCGTTCGGCGCGTCGAGGTGGAAGGCGACGGTCAAATCGTCCACCTTGCGCGCGCCGCCCTTCGACAGCACCCCTTTGAACGCCGACAGCGCGTTGGAGCCGTTCTTCGGGTCGGCCAGCCGGTCTATGCTCGCCACCACGTCGTCTGCGTTCAGGACGTGGCCGCTATGGAACTTGACGTTGGGGCGCAGCTTGAACGTCCAAACCGAGCCGTCCTCGTTGGCCGTCCAGGACAAGGCCAGCATCGGCTTCAGCACCAGGTTCGGCTGGTCATACACCAGGAACTCCCCGGTCTGCTGCAACAGGATCAGCCCGCCGGAGTTCGCCGTCGTCACCGGCTCCACAGCACTCGCCGGCATCTGCGACGCGACGCGGATGGTCGCGTCCTTCTGCCCCTGCGCCCGGGCCAGCGGGGTCGCGAACGGGCTGGCCGCGCCCAGCAGCCCCCCCAGAAGCGGCAAGGCGACGCCGAACCGGCTGCCCTCCCGCAGCAGCCCCCGCCGGTCCAGCCGCCCGGCAAGGAACTCGTCGACGACGTGGTTTTCAAGCTCGCCCGCCTCGCGGCGGAGGCGGTCTAGGAACCTGGGGGAACGGCGCATGGAACATCCTCGGACTGGACCGGCAACGAAATAGGAGCAAGCCGCCGACCCCTCAAGCATGAAGTCGTCCGCCGCCCCCGGCACGAAGCAATTACGGTGCCGGGCGCTGCCCCGCTCCGCAAGCTAAAAATCCATACCATCCGGCACGGATTGCACATTATTTAAGCCGTTCCGTCCCGCATGCCGCCGGGCCGGCAGCCGCGGGCTTCTGGCATGGTCATTGCCTGGCTTGCGCCGACAACGGTCAGGAGACCTGCCCATGCGCCAACTGTTTCCCCTGGCCGCCTCGCTGCTGGCCCTGATTGCCGCATCCGGCGTCCACGCCGAAGGGCGGCTGCGGTTCGGTCTCGATTTCGATGTCGACAACCTCGATCCGGCCCGGAGCGGCTCGTATATCGAGCGGGCCATCAACGCGTCGATGTGCGACCAGCTCATGAATGTCAGCCCCAAGCTCGATATCGTGCCGGAGCTCGCGACCGCTTGGGAGTGGTCGCCCGACCGGCTGGCGCTGACGCTGCACCTGCGGCCCGGCGTCAAGTTCCAGGACGGAGCGCCGTTCGATGCGGAAGCGGTGCGGCGCAACCTCGACCGCTACCGCAAGGCGCCCTACAGCTTGCGGAAAGCGGAGTTGGCGCCGATTACCGCGGTTGAAGCCACGGACCCGATGACCGTGCGGATCAAGCTCAGCCACCCCTACACCCCGCTTGTGGCGCTGCTGGCCAACCGGTCGGGGACGATGCTGTCGCCGCGCATCCTGGACAAGACGGCCGACGAGATCTCGGCGCACCCGGTTTGCGCCGGGCCGTTCAGCTTCAAGGAGCGGGTGGCGCAGGATCACGTCACGCTGGAACGCTTCGCCGGCTACTGGAACGCGCAGGACGTGCACCTCGACGGCATCGACTTCTCCATCATCCCCGACAGCTCGGTGCGGCTGGTGAACTTGCAGGCCGGGGCGCTCGACGTGGCCAACCGGGTGTCGGCGACCGACGTGCCGGTCATCCAGCAGGCGCCGGCGCTGAAGCTGGCGCAATCGCCGTCGATCGGCTTCCAGCTCATCTCCTACAACGTCTCGAACGGCCCGGCCGCCGATACCCCGTTCGGACAGGATAAGCGGGTGCGCGAGGCGTTCGGGAAGTCGATCGACCGGGCGGCGCTGAACGAGGTCGTGTTCGGCGGGCGCTTCGTGCCCAACAACCAGTTCGAGGCGCCGGGCACCCTGTTCTGGGACGCGTCCCGGCCAGTGCCGGAGCGGGACCTGGCGGGCGCCAAGGCATTGCTGGCCGCGGCCGGGCAGAAGCGGGTGAAGCTGACGCTGCTGACCAGCAACGATCCGGTGAACGTGCAGGTGGGCGAGGTGATCCAGGCGATGGCGGGAGAAGCCGGGTTCGACGTGACGGTGCAGAAAGGCGAAAGCGTGGCGCAGACGCAAGCGGCGCGGCGGGGCGACTACCAGGCGGCGCTGGTGCTCTGGAGCGGGCGGCCGGACCCGGATGGCAACGCCAGCATCTGGATGCGCTGCGGCGCGCCGCTGAACTGGACGGGCGTTTGCAGCAAGCCGATGGACGAGGCGCTGGCGCGTGGGGCCGAGACGGCGGAGCACAATGCCCGGATGGCGGCGTACCGGGACGCGGCCGACATCTGGATGGGGGAACGGATGTATACCGTACTGTACAATTTCACTTGGTTCTGGGGGCTGAGCGATAAAGTCGAGGGTTTCACGCCCCGGCCGGATGGGCTGGTGCGGCCGGTCGGGCTGCGCCTGCGCCCCTGATGCCGTCGGCGCCGGTCCCGCCTTTCTCGCATATGCAAGTCTAGCTGGAGCCAGCTAGCCAGGCGCCTGCACGTCCTGCACCGAGATCGGCCGTGCAGGGGGCCGCCCAACCTCAACCGGAGCACGCTGCCCGGCCAGCAGATGCGCCGAGGCGCGGCGCTCGATCACCAGCCAAAGGCGGCGGATGGCCTCGACGATCGCCAGGTAGATCAGCGCGCAGTAAAGATAGACCGAGAAGTCGAACGTGCGCGCAAAGATCAGCCGGGTTTGCCCCATCAAGTCGAGCAAGGTCACGATCGCCGCCAGCGCGCTCGCCTTGATCATGCCGACCAGCTCGTTGCCGAGCGGGCGGAGCGCGACCAGCAACGCTTGCGGGACCACGACCCGACGGGCGGTTTGCCAAGGCGAAAGCCCGAGCGCGCGGGCGGCCTCCTTCTGGCCCCCCGGAATGGCAAGCAAGGCGCCACGGAAGATCTCGGCCTGGTAGGCGGCGGTGTTCAGCGTGAAGGTGAAGATGCAGCAGAAGAACGCTTCGCGGAAGAACACCCACAGCCCCACCGCCTGCAAGGCCGGCCGGATTTCCCCGCCGCCGTAATACACCAGGTAAAGCTGGCAAAGCAGCGGCGTGCCGCGCATCACCGTGATGTAGGCAAGCGCCGGCCAGGCGAGCAACGGGTTGGACGACATGCGCGCGCGGCACACCGGCAAGGCGAGCAGGAAGCCAAGCACGACGGAGATGCCGACCACCTCGACGGTGATCACCAGGCCGCTCCACAGCCGCCAGCTATACTCGTGCAGCAGCGCCGGGTCGAACACGAAGCTGAGCATCAGCCATGGCCCCGCGCCAGCCGCCGCTCCACCACCGATTGCCCGGCCTGGCTCGCGATGCTGATCAGCAGGTAAACCGCCCCGGCGGCGGAATAGAACAGGATCGGGTTGCGCGTGTTCTTCGCCGCCTCCGACGCGGCGCGCAGCAAGTCCATCACCGCGACCGTCGAGATCAGCGACGTGTCCTTGACCAGCGTGGCCCAGATGTTCGCCATCCCGGGCACCGCCACGCGCAGCAGTTGCGGCAAGGTGACGAGCCGGAAACCCTGCGCGCGGCTAAGCCCCAGGGACTTCGCCGCCTCGCCCTGGCCCTTCGGCACCGCCCCCAGCGACGCGAGCCAGACCTCGCTGGAATAGGCCGCGACCACCGCGCCGAGCGCGATCACTCCGGCGGCGAACGCGTTCACCTCGATCCGCCCGGTCCCGAGCGCGCGGCTCGCCGAGTCGATCAATGCCTGCAGTCCGAAATAGATGATGAACAAGGCAAGCAGGTCGGGAATGCCGCGGAAAAAGGTCGCGTAGGCCTCGCCTGCGATCCGCGCGACGCGCGATCCGGACAGCCGCGCCAGCGCCAGGGCAAGCCCCGCGCCGAAGCCCACCGGCACCGTCGCCAGCGCCAGCAGGATGGTGATGACCGCGCCCTGCAAAAGCAGCGAGCCCCATCCGTTCGGACCGAACAGTAAGTTGTAGGACGTCAACGCAGCGCCCCCGGCGCGATGCCGCTTCGCCGCGCGTTAGCTGCCGGGTTTGCCGCGGATATCGACCTTGAAGTACTTCGCCTCCAATTTCTTGTAGGTCCCGTCCGCGTCCAGCTCGCCGATCGCCTTGTTGAACATGTCGCGCAGCTCCGTGTCCTGCGGACGGAACGCGGCGCCCACGCCGGGTCCGTGGATGCCCGGCACCCGCTTGACCTCGGAGATCACCCGGCAGCAGCCGTTGCCGTTCTTCTCGATGAACTCGTCCTCCACCAGCTTGTCGCCCATGACGTAATCGAGCCGCCCGCTGGCAAGGTCGAGGTTAGGCTCGTCCTGGGTGGGATAAAGCTTGATGTCCGATTTCGGATAGAACTTCTCGAGGTAGTTGGCGTGAATGGTCGAGGACTGGGTGCCGATCGACTTGCCCTTGAGCGCCTCGGGCGAGACATCGTCGCTCTTGTCGCTCGCCTGCCCCACGAACACGATCGGCGTCGCGTAATAGAAGTCGGAGAAGATGACCTTCTCCTTGCGCGCATCCGTGATGTTCATCGACGACATGATCACGTCGAACTTCCCGGACAGCAGCGCCGGAATGATGCCGTCCCAATCCTGGTTCTGGAACGTGCAGGTCGCGTGCAGCTTCGCGCAGATGGCATTGCCGTAGTCGACCTCAAACCCGACGATCTTCCCCGATTGGTCGACGCTCTCGAATGGGGCGTAACTGGCGTCCATGCCGACGCGGATCGTCTTCCAGTCCTTCGCGGACGCCGCCGAGGACAGGAGAAGGGCAACGAAAGGAAGAACTCTAAGCAAACGCATCTGTGTCTCTCCGCAGGGACCGCGATGCTACGTTGAAGCAACGGCCATGCCAAGCAGCCCGCACGGCGCGAGAACAGCGGGCACGCCGGCCAATTGCGGAGCGCGAGGCCCGCTCAGGCGTCTTCCAACACCCGCGGACGGGTCATCGGCCGTCCCATCGGCCGCGGAATGAGGCAGTCCGGCAGCGGCTTCGGCGTGATCGGCTTCGGCGCGGACGGCGGCGGCGGGCCTCCGCTGGGCGGTCGCCGCCGCAGGATCAGCAACTCCCGCACGGCGAACACGAGCGGCACGCCGAACGTCAATGCGCCGCTTAACAGGACCTGTGTCGATGGCGCCGTCATATGCCTTCTCCGCCCTCTGAACCGCAAACGTTGCCCGCTGCTTTATCTTCAAGGTAAGCACATCCAGCCCTGCTTGAAGACCCCGAACCTGAAAAGTCAGCGCCGGGCCGCCAGGTCCCGTCAAGTTAATTCCAGCCGATCGCCCGGCGCAGGAATGCCATCCCCAGCGCCGCGAAACCAGCCACTTCGGCGTTATCCTTGCCGTAACCATGCCCGCCCGCCCCTGGCTCATAGAACAACGCGTCGTAGCCCATCGCCTGCAGCTTGGCCGCCATCTTGCGCGCGTGCCCGGGATGAACCCGGTCGTCCCGCCGCGTGGTGGCCAGCAGGATCGGCGGATAGGCCCGCCCCGGCGCCGCAGCATGGTAGGCGGAGATCGGCCCGAGGAACGCCCAATCCTCCGCCTTATCCGGGTCGCCGTACTCCGCCACCCAGCTCGCCCCGGCCAGAAGTCGGCTATACCGCCGCATGTCGATCAGCGGGATGGTGCAGAACAGCGCCCCGAACCGCTCCGGATACCGGGTCAGCATGTTGGCGATCAGCAGCCCGCCATTGGACCCGCCCTCCGCCGCGATCCGCCCCGGCCGCGTCACGCCCCGCCGCACCAGGTCTTGCGCCACGGCGGCGAAGTCGTCGTGGCTCAGCCGCTTGCCCGCGCGCCGCCCCGCCTCGTGCCACCGCACGCCGAACTCCGCCCCCCCGCGGATGTTGGCCAGCACCGTCGTCCCGCCGCGCTCCAGCCACAGCTTGCCGGCAGCAAGGCGGTACGTCGGCTGGCTGCTGACGCCGAAGCCGCCATACCCGGTCATGTGCACCGGCGCGTCCCCGGTTAGGCCAGCCGGGCCAGTCTGCACGTAGGGAATGCGCTCGCCGTCCACCGACACCGCCTCATGCCGCGTGACAACCAGCCCGGCCGCATCGAACCCCGGTGGGATGCGCTTCAGCACCTCGGGCGCGGCCAGCCCCGCGCCCGTCAGCAGCAAGGCCGGCGGCGTCACCGGATCTTGCGCGACGGCCAGCAGCGTGCCGTCCGCCTCCGTGTCCTCGGCGTCGAACGGCCAGGCGTTCATGGTCCCCGCCTCGGGCAATCCCTGCAACGGCGTGGGCCGCCACTCTCCCGGCGTCAGCGCCAGGTATGTCGGGCGCAGCTCGTCCAGCACGCTCAGCACGAGCGTGCCGGCGCACCAGAAGAACTCCTGCAGCGAGCGCCGCGGGCCAGGCTCGAACACCGTCCTGAACCCGCGCCCCCCGGTCAGGAACTCATCGAGGCCGATCACCACGACCTCGTCCGGCCCCGCCTCCCGCTCCCCTGCGCGCCAGGCGGTGCGGGCGCTCGCCGCGAGCCACGCCCGGTTCCAAACAAAGGTCGCATCGCTCGGCAGCCCAATCCGCTGCCGCGGCCCCGCCCGGTCCCCCAGCCAAACGTTGACGTCGAAGAAGCCGGTGCGCTCGGAAAACACCACCCGGCCCGTTTCCCGGTCGAACCCGCCCGATGCGGCCATATGGGAAACGTCGGTCCGGAACGCCGGCGCGTCCGCGTCCCACGCCGCCCCCCGCCGCCAAACCCGGACCATGCTGGCGTAGCCGGACCGGGTTGGCGCATCCAACGCGGTGGACAGCAGCAGCGTGTCCTCGTCGAGCCAAACCGCGCCGGACTTTCCCTCCGGCAAGCTGAACCCGTCCTCGACGAACGCCCGCGCCTCCAGGTCGAACTCCCGCAAAACGGCCGCGTCGCTGCCGCCCCGCGACAGCTTCACGACCGCCCGGCGATGCGCCGGCGGAAGCGTGGCCGATCCGGCCCAAACCCAGTCCTCCCCCTCGCCCGCCGCCAAGGCGTCAAGATCGAGCAGGACATCCCAATCGGGCTTGTCCTGCCGGTATGAATCCAGCGTCGTGCGCCGCCACAGCCCCTTCGGGTGCGCCGCGTCGCGCCAGAAATTATACAGCAGCCCGCCCCGCCGCACCGGGATGGGCAGGTTGTCGGGCCGGTCGAGCAACCGGCGCAGCGCATCCCGGTCGGCCTCGAAGCCGGGGCCGCCCAGCCGCGCCCGCGTCGCCTCGGTCTGCGCGTCGGCCCAGGCCGTGGCCCGCGCGCCGTCAACCTCTTCGAGCCAAAGGTAAGGATCGTCGTCGGGCGCGGCCAGGCCGGGCCGGGCGTCTACCGCGGCCATGGCCCGGCGCTCCTGCATCGCTGAGAATTCATGGCGTCATCTTGGGTCCATTCCCCTCCAGCCTCAATGCCCAAACGTGCCCCCGCGCTCGGTCGCCGGCAACGCAACCCGGCGAGCCATCGTCCGGAACCGTTGCGCCCAACGCCCGGTTCAGGGAGGCTGGGGCTGAGCTTCATTCGGCAGAGCCTGCGTGGGCAAGAATTCGGAACACGGAGCAAGGAGCCGGAAGATGAACGGCGCGGGGCCAGCATGACATCGGTTCGGCTGCATCGGCTGCTCCTCGCGGCCGCCCTCGTCGTGCCCGCCGCCCTCTGCGTCGCCGGGCTTTGGCAGAACCGGATCGACCTCCTGCGGGAAGGCCGTGCCGAGGTCAGGCGCACCGCGGCCGTCATGCAGGAACACGCCCGCAAGGTGTTCGAGACCGCCGAGCTCGCGATCGGCCAGGTCGACCAGCGGATCGCGGGCGAGTCCCCGGCCAGCATCTCCTCGCCCGAAACGAGCCGCTTCCTCCGCCGGCTCAAGGTGCCGATCGAGCAGTTGAACTCGATCTGGGTGGCCGACAGCGCCGGCTTGATCCAGGCCGGCAGCCAGCCCTGGCCGCTCAGCAGCGGCATCGCCGACCGCCCCTTCTACCAGAAGGAAAAAGAAGCCGACCGTGGCATCTACGTCAGCGCCGTCTACAAAGGAGTGGCGACCAACGCCGTGTCGTTCGCCGTCATCCGCCGTCGCTCCACTCTTGGTCCCGGTTTCGCCGGCACCATCCATGTCGCGCTCAGGCCGGAGTATTTCAGCGCCTTCTTCGCCCAGGCCGCCCCGGCATTCGCCCACACCGCCCTGCTGCTGCGTTCCGACGGCGCTGTCCTTGCCCGCGAGCCGGCAGACCCGGCCGGCCCGGCCAGGCTCGATCCCGCCTCGGACCTCATGCAACGAATCGCTGGCATCAACGGGAGGCGCACGGCGCAGTTCGACGCGGCCATCGATGGCGTGGCGCAGGACGCGGCGCTCAGCCAGGTCGGCGCATACCCGGTCTTCGTCGCCTTCTACGCGCCGAGATCGGTCCTGCTCGCCCCCTGGTACAACAACGTCCGGATCTACGGCATGGTAGCCGCGGCCGCGGCGCTGACGCTGTTCCTGGTCTCCTGGCTGGCCCTGCGCCGTGCCCGGGCGGAGGAGGACGCGCTCGCCCGGCTCCGCGCCGAAGTGGTCCAACGGCAGAACGCCGAGCAGCAACTGCGCCACGCCCAGCGGATGGACGCCGTCGGCCAACTGACCGGCGGCATCGCCCACGACTTCAACAACCTGCTGACCGCCATCCTCGGCAACCTGGAGATGATCAAGCGCGCCTCGCTGCTGCCCGGACGCCCGGAAGGCGAGACGCAGGAGCGCATCAACCGCCTGGTCGCCACCGCGATGAAGGCCGTCGAGCGCGGCAGCGGCCTGACCAAGAGCCTGCTCGCCTTCTCGCGCATCCAGCCGCTGCAACCGCAGCCGCTCGACGCCAACGCCTGCCTCAACGATTTCCAGGAGATCGTGCGCCAGGCGGTCGGCGTCCGCGTGCAGGTCGCCTTTGAGCCGGAACCCGGCCTGCCCTGCTGCCTCGCCGACCCGGCCGAGCTGGAAGCCGCAGTCCTCAACCTGGCCATCAACGCCCGCGACGCGATGCCGGAGGGCGGCGCCCTGCGCGTCCGCACCCGCGAGGCCGTGCTGAACAACCTGGCCCTGGCCGCCAATCCCGAGGCGAAGCCGGGCCGGTTCGTCGCCATCGAGGTCGCCGACGCGGGCGAGGGAATGGGCGCCGACATCGCGGCCAAGGCGTTCGAGCCTTTCTTCACCACCAAGCCCGTCGGCCAAGGCACCGGCCTCGGCCTCAGCCAGGTGTTCGGCTTTGCCCGGCAATCCGGCGGCCACGTCACCATCGACAGCAAGCCCGGCCACGGCACGGCCGTCACCTTGTTCCTGCCCGTGGCGTCGGCGTAGGCTTGGCGTCTTCCCATCGGAGTTCGCCCCCATGACCGACCTTTGGCGCCTGTCCGCGACCGACCTCGCCGCCCGCATCCGCGCCCGCGAGGTCTCGGCCAGGCAGGCCGCCGACACCGCCCTGGCCCGGCTCGACGCGGTCAATCCCAAGCTCAACGCCGTCGTGGCCCACCGCCCGGAAGACGTCCGCGCCCGCGCCGACGCCATCGACGCCGCCATCAAGCGCGGCGAGGACCCTGGGCCGCTGGCCGGCGTTCCGGTCACGGTCAAGGTCAACACCGACCAGAAGGGCTTCGCCAGCACCAACGGCCTGACGCAGAACAAGGACCTGATCGCCGAAAGCAACAGCCCGGTCGTCGACAACTTCGAGCGCGCCGGGGCCGTCATCCTCGGCCGCACCAACACCCCCGCCTTCTCGCTCCGCTGGTTCACCAGCAACCTCGTGCATGGCGCAACCAAGAACCCGCGCGACCCGGCGCTCACCCCGGGCGGCTCCTCCGGCGGCGCAGGGAGCGCCGTCGCCGCCGGCATCGGCCACATCGCCCACGGCACCGACATCGGCGGCTCGATCCGCTACCCCGCCTATGCCTGCGGCGTGCACGGCCTGCGTCCAAGCCTCGGCCGCGTCGCCGCGGGAAACGCGAGCGGCCCCGAACGCGCGATCGGCCCGCAACTGATGGCCGTCTCCGGCCCGCTCGCCCGCACCATTGCCGACGTGCGCGAGGGCCTGCTCGCCCTGATGGCGCCGGACAGCCGCGATCCCTGGTGGACCCCCGTGCCGTTCGAAGGCCCGCCCGCGCCGAAGCGGGTCGCGCTCTGCGTCCGCCCCGACGGCATGAGGGTGGCGTCGGAGGTGGAAGCGGCCCTGCACGACGCCGCGCATCGCCTGGAAGCCGCCGGCTACGCGGTCGAGCCAATCGAAGCCACGCCCGGCTTCCGCGAGCCGAGCGAGCTGCAACTGAAGCTATGGCTCGGCGACGGCTTCCCCGCCTTCGCCGCCGCCGTGGAGCGGGAAGGCGACCCGGGCGCACTCGCCGTCCTGGAAGGCGTGCGCGCCGCCGCCGAAAGCCTGCCCCCCGACGCGGTCGCGAGCGTGCTCACGCGGCGCAATGCCTTGTGCCGCCAATGGGGCCAGTTCCTTGAACGCTACCCCCTTCTCCTCATCCCGGTCTCGGGCGAGCTGCCGTTTCCCGACAACCTAGACATGCAGGGAGCTGCCGGCTTCGCCCGCGTCGCCGAAGCCCAACTGACCCAAACCGGCCTGCCGCTGATGAGCCTGCCCGGCCTGGTGGTCAGCACCGGCATGGCCGGCACAGCGCCAGTCGGCGTCCAGCTCATCGCCGCACGCTACCGCGAGGACCTGCTCCTCGCCGCCGGCGAAGCCATCGAGGCCGGAGGCACGCCGCCGATGCCCGCCGATCCCATTTGATAGGTCCCACCCAAAATGAAACGTTTCGCTCATGATCCGAGCTGAACAGATCCGTGCGGCCCGGGCGTTGCTCCGCCTCAATCAAGACGAATTGGCCCGGCGCGCCAAAGCCTCGGTGATGACCATTCGGCGCTTGGAGGCCCCGATGGGCACTGCCCAAGTCGCGCCCACAACGGTCAGCCGCATACAACAAGCATTGGAAGACGCCGGCGCCGAGTTCATCAAGCACGGCGTCCGCCGCCGCCCGCCGCACCCCGCCGACCCAGACGCGCTGTTCACGCGGCTGCAAGCCATCAGCCGGCAGAGCGCCCGGGAAACCCCAAGCGCCCATCCAGAGACGTGCTGACCGAAGCTGACCTCTACGACGAGGATGGCTTACCGGCTTGATCGCGGTCGACACGTCGGCCCTGATCGCGATTCTACGCCGGGAGCCCGAAGCCGATCGCTTCATTCGGGCCATCTCGACAGCGTCCGGCTGCGTTCCGTCCGCCGTCAGCGACATGGAAGCGTCGATCGTTCTGGCCGGCCGGCACGGCAGCAGCACAGCATGGTCCAGCCTCGATGAACTGGTCGCTGCGGCGGCGATGGCCATCGTCCCGCACGATGCGGAACTCGCCCTGGCGGCGCGCGAGGCGTTTCTCCGCTTCGGCAAAGGACGTCACCCGGCAGCGCTCAATCTCGGCGATTGCGCCGCCTATGCCGTCGCGAAAAACCGCTCCTTGCCGCTGCTGTTCAAGGGCAACGGTTTCCCGGCGACCGGCATCGCCGCCGTGATCTGAACGCGACGGGAGACGCTTGCGGCCAGCCGCGGCAGCACGCCGGCAAAGGCGTGTTTGCCGCCGCAGGTCACGGCGACGACGATAGTCGAACGAACCTTCATCTGGACGCCTCCTGGAAACTCGTCTCCCAGCCGCCCCCCAGCGCCTTGTAGAGCGCCACCAGGTTCGTCCCCACGATCCGCGTGCTGTCCGCAAGCTGCTCCTCGGCCGAGAACACCGTCCGCTGCGCCGTCAGCACGTCGAGGAAGTTCGACAGCCCCGAGCGGTACTGCTGCCGCGCCAAGCCAAGCTGCCGCCGGGCCTGGGTCACCTGGGCCATGAGCCGCGCCCGCCGGGTCTGCTCGGCCCGGTAGGCGATCAGCGCGTTGTCCACGTCGTGGAATGCGCCCAGCACCGTCCGCTGATAGTTGGCCGCCGCTTCCTTCTCGGCCGCCTTGCGCAGTTCCAGCGTCCGCCGCAGCCGCCCGCCCTCGAAAATCGGCAGGGTCAGGCTCGGCCCAATCCCGTAAGTCGCTGATGAGATATTGCCCCAGGTCTTGAACTGCGTCGCCTGCAGCGCCGCACTTCCCGAGAGCGTGACCGTCGGGAAGAACGACGCCTCCGCCGCCCCGATATCCGCCACCGCCGCGTGCAGTTGCGCCTCCGATTGCCGGATGTCGGGCCGCCGCTTCACCAGGTCCGACGGCAAGCCGACCGGCACCCGGGGCGGCACCGGCGGCACCGGCTTCTTCGGCGACAGCTCGGCGCTCAGCGCCCCCGGCGGCGCGCCCAGCAGCAGCGAGATGGCGTTGATCCCCTGCGCGATCTGCTGCTCGTACTGCGGGATCGTCGCCGCCGTGTTCTCCACCTGCGCCTGCGCCTGCGCCACGTCGAGGTCGGTCGCCAAGCCGCCGCTCGCCCGCTCCCGGGTCAGGCCCGCGCTTTCCCGCGCGCTTCTGAGGTTCTCCTGCGCGATCGACAGCATCTCCTGCGTGCCGCGGAGCTGGATGTAGTCGCGCGCCAGCTCCGACAGGCTGGTCACGAGCAACTGCCGCCGGGCTTCGACCGAGGCGTCGATGGCGGCGTCCGCCGCCTCCACCTGCCGCCGCACCCGGCCCCAAAGGTCGAGCTCCCAGCTTGCGTCGAACCCGCCCTGGAACAGGTCGAACGGCGGGATGCTCGTGCCGCCGATGCTGGACGGGATGCCGCCTTGCCGCCCGCCAAGGCCGTTGCTGCTGGTTTGGGTGCTTGAGCCGCTGCCGTTGTTTCCGGTCGCGGGACTGCCGCCGCCGCCGCCGAACAGCGCCGCCACGCCGTTCGGGCTGATCCGCTCGCGCGTGTAGGACAGGTTCCCGTTCAGCGTCGGATACAGCCCGGCCCCCGTCACCCCTCGCTGCGCCCGCGACTGCGCCAGCCGGAACGTCGACGCCCGCACGTCGAGGTTCGACGCCGCGACCCGCCGCATCAGCCCGGTCAGCACCGGGTCCTTGAACACGCGCCACCAATCAACGTCGACCGGCTCCGCCACCGGCAAGCTCGCAAGCTTCGATGGCGGCTCGCTCCGGAACCACGACGCGGGCGACCACGGGCTGGGCTTCTCGAAATTCGGCCCAAGGGCGCACCCGCCCAGCAGCAGGCAGGAGAATGCGAGCGGCCCGAGGGCGGCATCGGCGACAAGTGCGGCAGCACGCCGACAAAGCTGCCCGGCAACACGAAGGCTTAAGGCTCGTTCGCCCGGCCGGGTCACAGCGATTGATGTCGAACGAGCCCTAATGCGCACCGGCAGGCGCTCCCTTCTCGACGTTTGGCAGGAAAAAGACGAGCGGCACGGTCAGCAGCACGAAAAAGCTCATCAGCGTAAAGATATCCAAATAGCTCATGATCTGCGCCTGCCGCTGCACCTGCCGCCCGATCTCGCCCAACGCTGAGCCGAAGCCCCAGCCGTTGTAGGGCGTTACGTGCTCCGCCAGCCGGGCGTGATGGAACTGCGTCCGCCATTGCAGCTCCGTCGTCACCACCGACACGCCGACGCTGCCCCCCAGGTTGCGCATCAGGTTGATGATCGCGCTCGCCTCCGCGTTCCGGTCGGGCGGCACGCCATTATACTGCACCGCCGACAACGGAATGAAGATGAACGGCAGCCAGATCACCTGCAGCACCCGCGCCGTCGAGAAATCCCCGAAGGAGGCATTGAGGTTAAGGCTCGCCGCGTAGTGCAGCGCCCCGGCGATCCCGAGGAACGCCGCCAGGATCAGCCATTTCGGCTGGATCACCCGCCCCGTCAGCACGCCCGCCAGCGGCATGAACACCAGCGTGATCATCCCCCCCACCCCCAACGTCAGCCCGGCCGTATACGCGTCATACCCCAGCAGCGACTGCGTGAGCTGCGGCAGCAACTGCGTCGTCGACGCGATGATGAAGCCGAACACGAACATCATCACGTTGCTGACCGAGAACGCCGAAGACTTCAGCAGCCGGAGATTGACCACCGGCTGCTCCGCGACCAGCTCCCAAACCACCAGCCCGACCAGCGCAACGCCGGCCGCAACGGCGAAGCTGCTCACGAACGCGGACGAGAACCCGTCGTCCCGCTCGAACCGGTCCAGCACGACCTGCAGGCAGCCGAAGCCGACCACGACGAGAAAGAACCCGAAATAGTCGATCTTGAGCCCGCGCCGGAGCAAGTCCCGCCGGTCCTGCTGCGTCCGCGGCGAATCGTGAACGAACAGCCACGTCAGCCCGAGCGACAGCAGCCCCACCGGCAGGTTGATCAGGAACACCCAATGCCACGAATACACGTCCGTCAGATACCCGCCCAGCACCGGCCCCACCGCGGGCGCCGTGATCACGGTGAACCCATACAGCGTGAACGCCAGCGCCCGCTGCTTCGGCGTGAAGCTGTCCGCGAACATCGACTGCTCCGTCGGCGCCAGCCCCCCGCCGCCGATCCCCTGCAACACCCGGAACACGATCATCATCGGCAACGACGTTGCCAGCCCGCACGCCACCGACGAGGCGGTGAACAGCGCCACGCACCCCATGTAGAACCGCTTCCGCCCGATCACGTTCGACAGCCACCCGCTGATCGGCAGCACGATCGCGTTGCTCACCAGGTAGCTGGTGATGATGTAGGTGCTCTGGTCCTGGCTCGCGGCCAGGCTGCCCGCGATGTGCCGCAGCGCCACGTTGGCAATGGTGGTGTCCAGCACCTCCATGAACGTCGCGATCGACACGATCACCGCCAGCAGCCACGGCGAGTTCGGCCCGGCCGCTGACCGGGGTAGGTCAGGCCTGGCCATCAATCCTACTTGACGGTAACGCTCGGCACGACCGAAAGCCCCGGCGCCAGCCGGCAATCATCCGGCTTATGGTCGAATACGATCTTCACCGGCACCCGCTGCACCACCTTCACGTAGTTGCCGGTCGCGTTCTCCGCCGGCAAGCTGCTGAACACCGACCCGGTGCCGGACTGGAAGCTGTCCACGTGCCCGGCGATTTCCGCCCCCGGGCAGGCGTCGACCGAGACCGCCACCTTCTGCCCCACCTGCATCCCCGCGAGCTGCGTCTCCTTGAAGTTCGCCGTCACCCAAAGCTCGGGCGGCACCACCGCCAGCAGCGCCTGCCCGGCTTTCACGTAGTTGCCCACGTCCACCGACCGGTTCGTCACCTTCCCGTCCTGCGGCGCCCTGACCGTCGCGTAGGAAAGCTGCAACTGCGCGTTCTCGACCGCCACGTCCGCCGCCTTCAGGTTCGCCGCCGCCGCCTCGATCTGCGCCCGCTGCGCCTGCACCTGCGCGCGGTAGCCCTCGGCCGCCTGCTTGGCCGCATCCACCCGCGCCGCCGCCGACTTGGTCTGCGCCTTCGACGCATCGACCTGCTGCTTCGTCACCGCCTTCGGGTCGATCTTGCGGTAACGGGCCAGGTCTAGCTGCTGCTGCTCAAGGTCGGCCTGCGACACCCGGACATTCGCCTGCGCCTGGTCCAAATTGGCCTGCTGCAGCAGCAACTGCGCCCGCGCCTGCTCAACCTGGGCCGCGGCCTGCGCCCGCTGCGCCTGGGCCTGGTCGAGGCCGACCTGGAAATCGCGCGGGTCGAGCTGCAACAACGTCTGCCCGGCCTTCACCACCTGGTTGTCCGCCACCTCGAGCTTGAGCACGCGGGCGGCGACCTGCGAAGAAACCTGCGAGATGTACCCATCAACGAACGCGTCGTCGGTGCTTTCGAACTGCCTCGCATACAACCAGTACAGCACGCCGCAGCCGATCAGGATGACGGCGGCAACCGCGGCAACGGCGATATAGAGCCGCTTCCTTCCGGGCGACATCGCCGGCGTCCCGGACTGGTCCTCGTCGTCCCCAGTCTCTGGCCGCGCCGCCGCCCGCTCCCGGCGGGGCGTCCGGTCCAGCTCGTCCGGCGCCAGCGCCCGGGCGGTCCGGGCCGGCGCGGTCAACGGATGGCCGATGTCGGCCAGCAATGTCGCGCTGTAGTTCCACGAATTATCGGCGGTCTGCGGCGTCAGAAACCGCCGGTAACGCGGCCGGAAATCTCCGTCCATCGATTGTTCCAGGATGTGCCGGGGCCGGAATAGGCCCCGTGCTGCCCATGATATGCCGCGTGCGAACGATCATTCCAGAGGCACGGCCGCGCTCGCCTCGATTCGGCAGCGTCATGTGATTGGTTTGCCACACGGCTGTTGCCGCCGGTCAACTCCGCTTCAGCAGGAACAGCGCCTGCTCGCCGAACAGGTTGGCCAATCCCGGGAACCGCCGCCAAGGCGCGCGCATCCCCTCGTCGTCCACCGCCAGCCAGTCCTCCACCGCGTAGCCCTCCTGCCGGCACAGGTCGAAGAAGTCCTGGATCGTGCACGGGTGGATGTTCGGCGTCTCATGCCAGGGCCGGTCCCACGTCGCCGTCATCGGCATCCGCCCCTGCCACACCAACTGCCACCGCACCCGCCAATGCCCGAAGTTCGGGAAGCTCACCAACGCCCGCGTCCCGATCCGCAGCATCTGCCGCAGCACCTCCCGCGGACGCTCCACCGCCTGCAAGGTCCGCGACAGCACCACGTAATCGAACAGCGCGTCCGGGTAGTGCGCCAGGTCGCTGTCTGCGTCCCCGTGCATCACCGGCAGCCCGTGCGCCACCGCCCGCGTCACCTCCGCCATGTCGATTTCGATCCCCCGCGCGTCGCACTGCTGCGTCCGGAACAGATGCTCGATTAGCGTCCCGTCCCCGCTGCCGATGTCCAGCACCCGCGTTCCTGGGCGAATCATCTGCGAGATCAGCCGCAAATCGACCCGTACCTGCCGGTGCGCCCGGACCGCCTGCGGCTTCACGCCAGCCCCGCCCGCTCCGCGCACCCGGCCAGGAACCCGTGCAGCGTCCGGTGCATGTCCGGCTCGTCCAGCAGGAACGCGTCGTGCCCCTTGTCGCTCGGGATCTCGACGAAGCTCGCGTTCGCCCCGGCCCGGTTCAGCGCCCGCGCGATGGCCCGCGACTGCGCCGTCGGGAACAGCCAGTCGCTCGTGAAGCTGATCATGCAGAACCGCGTCGGGCTGCCCCGGAACGCCGCCGCCAGGTCCCCCCCATGGTCGGCCGCCAAATCGAACAGATCCATCGCCCGCGTGATGGTCAGATAGCTGTTGGCATCGAACCGGTTCACGAACGTGCTGCCCTGATGCCGCAGGTAGCTCTCGACCTCGAACATGTCGCCGAACAGCCCGAGGTCGGCCGGGTTGGGCGCCGGCCCGTCCGCCTGCCGCACCCGGCGTCCGAACTTCCGCGTCAGCGCCTGCTCGCTCAGGTACGTGATGTGCGCCGCCATCCGCGCTACCGCCAGTCCCCGCGCCGGCACCCGCCCGTCCCGCCAGTAGAACCCGCCCTGCCAATCCGGATCGGCGAAGATCGCCTGCCGCCCGACCTCGTGGAACGCGATGTTCTGCGCCGAATGGAACGCCGCCGTCGCGATCGGCACGGCGGCGAACACGCATTCCGGATACGTCGCCGCCCATTCCAGCGCCTGCATCCCCCCCATCGATCCGCCCACCACCGCGAACAGGCGGCCGATCCCCAGGTGCTCCACCAGCCGCTTCTGCGCCCGCACCATGTCGCGGATCGTCACCGTCGGGAACTCGGTCCCCCAAGGCTCGCCGCCCCCCGGCGCCCGCGGGCTGCGCGGCCCGGTGCTGCCCAGGCACCCGCCCAGCACGTTGGCGCAGATCACGAAGAACCGGTCGGTATCGATCGGCCGCCCCGGCCCCGCCACTTGGTTCCACCATCCCGGCTTCCCGGTCTGCGGATGCGCCTCCGCCGCGTACTGGTCCCCGGTCAGCGCATGGCAGACCAGCACCGCGTTGCTCCGCGCCGCGTTCAGCGTGCCATATGTTCGGTAGGCCACCGTGACGCCCGGCAGCACCGCCCCGGACTCAAGCGTGAACGGCTCGGCGAACGTCGCCGCCTGCTGTTTGTCGCGCGGTGCGGTCAGCCCAACCGGGCCGGGACGTGGTTCAGGATGGTCCATGGCAGGCAAACGCATAACGCATGAGGCCGAGGGCGGGTAGGGCAAGCTGGCGTTACCTCTCGCCGCGCTTGTTCGCTTGATTAAGAACAAGCAAAGGGATATACAAGCGGTATATCCTACCTAGGACATCGCAAGTGGCCATCACGACCCTTTTTACGACGAACCGCTCCCAAGCGGTCCGCCTGCCCAAGGAACTCGCTTTCCCCGCAACGGTGCGAGACGTTGCCGTTCTTCGCGACGGCGCGCGCCGGGTCATCGTACCGGCAGACGCCGTGTGGGACGACTTCTTCGACGCTCCCGGCATCGACCTTGGAATACGCGAGCAGCCGCAAGCCGAGGTCCGCGAGAGCTTCTGAATGCTGCGTTACATGCTGGATACGAATCTCTGTATCCGCGTCCTGCGAGACCGCCCGCAATCCGTTCGGCCCCGCTTCAACGCCGAGGCGGACTCGCTCTGCATCTCAACCGTCGTCCTGTTCGAACTCCTTTACGGGGCGGAAAAATCCGCCAAGCCCGCCGAGAATCGCGTGGAAGTCGGCCGCTTCGCCGCCCGCCTCCAGGTTCTTCCGTTCGACTCCGATGCCGCTGGCCACGCCGCCGAAATCCGCACCGCGTTGCAGCGCCAGGGCCAAGCCATCGGCGGCTACGACGTCATGATCGCCGGCCACGCCCGCAGCCGCGGCCTCGTCGTCATCACAAGCAACCTTGGTGAATTCACCCGCGTCGCCGGCCTGCGCAGCGAGGATTGGCTCGCGCATGAGCCGGCCTGACCAATAAGGGATAGGCAATGGCTGAATACGGCATTTCGCGTCTGCCCGGAACGCTGCGATCCCGTTTGTAGAAAACAATTCGGCCAATCGGAATCACCTGTCGGGCGAACATGCTCGGCAGCTAAACGACTCCGAGACCTCTTTCGGTCTCCTTTGATCGCAAGAGGCTTCAGGGTCCCGAGTCCGGCGACATGCCGCGCTCTCGCCGCCATGCGGCCCGGTCGGCGGGGTCATCCGGGTCGTACCGCAGATTCACCCGCACGCCGCCGAACCTGCGCGTCAGCACTTTGAGGTAGGAGTGGTCGTAAACCGTGACTTGCAGGACATCCGGCGCCGTCCACGCGAGGCGAGGCCGTTCGTCCTCGTGCCCGCCCGTGTCCACGCCGAGCAGGTCGGCGAAGTGACCCGGGTCGCGGGTGGAGACGAGCTGGACCTCCGCGGCGACGGCCCCCACACCGAAGCCGAACAGGCACGCGGTCACGTCCATCCTGGCCTCCCATGCCCCATCCAGAGAGGGCAGGCGGGCGACGATGGCGTGCTCGCAGGAGTTCTCCTTGTGTCGGTTTACGGCCCACAGGGCGGCGAGCGACGTAAGCAGCACAGCACCCAGGCCGAGCGCCACGCGCCAGCGGCGCCGCCGTGCGTGCCTAAGCACCGTTCGGCAGGGCGTACATGGTACGCTGCCGGTCGAATGACGCGTCTTTAAGCCTGCTTAGGCCCTGCGCGTCGCTGTCATGACCCCAGCCGCCGCCGGCGTCGTTGCTGCCGCTTAGCCCGGCATCGGCTGCCATGCCCGCGCCCTGAGAGTGAAAAGCGGAGAGCACAAGGCCAGTGCTTGTTGGCCGGGCATCTTTCAACGCCGTCGCGAGCTGTTGGCCCGCTTCGGCAGAGCTCTGGCCCACGCCGTTCGGTGGATAAACCCGGCCCACCCGTCCGTTGCCGCTAAATCGCCGCCAGGGCCGCCGCCCCCGCGGCCGCAACCGCGTGAACGGAATAACGACCGTATTGACGCCGTAAGACAGATGGCCAGACGAGCCGCCCTCGGGCAGCGGATGTTCGGATGACGGGTCGTCAGACACTCGAACCTCCTGCCAAGACGCCGGCCCTGTATCGATTTCTTTCGGCAACGACACAACCCCTGGCCGCACCCGGTCCGGCCACGATCCGACGCATCAATCGGCAATCCGAAAGACAAGTGCCGCGGCGGCGTTCCACAAAACCAGGCGCTCGCCATCCACCCCCGCAGGTTGCAGTAGGCAGCGTCGCTCGCGTCAGCTATTGACGTTAACTGTATTTAAAGGTGATGCGTTTTTGATGCCTGCCCGTCCTGCCAAGCCCCACCCCAAGACCCGCTCATGAGCCCGCGCCCACGCCCTGAGATCCTGCAAATCGAGCCCTACGTCGGCGGCGAAAGCAAAGCGCCCGGCCAGAACCGCACGGTCAAGCTCAGCTCGAATGAGGGCGCGTTCGGCGTCCCGCCCGGCGCCCAGGTCGCCGCCGCGGACTTGGCAGCCCATCTCCACCGCTACCCCGACGGCGGCGCATCCGCCCTCCGCCAAGCCATCGGCGCGCGCTTCGGCCTTGACCCGGCACAGATCGTCTGCGGCGCCGGCTCCGACGACCTCATCTACCAGCTCTGCCTCGCCTACGGCGGCCCCGGCACGGAGTTGGTCATGAGCCGCCACGGCTTCAGTATCTATCAGGTCGCCGGCCAATACGCCGGCTGCCGCGTCATCAAAACCCCCGAACGCGCGCTCACCGCCGACGTGGACGCCATCCTCGCCGCCGTCTCCCCCGCCACCCGCCTCGTCTTTCTCGCCAACCCCAACAACCCCACCGGCAGCCTGCTCCCCGCCCCCGAAACCGAACGCCTCCGCGCCGGCCTCCCCCCCGACGTGCTGCTGGTGCTCGACGCCGCCTACGCCGAATACGTGGACCGTCCCGATTACGACCCCGGCATCCGCCTGGTGGATGCGGGAGACAACACCGTCATGACCCGCACCTTCAGCAAGATCTTCGGCCTGGGCGGCGCCCGCGTCGGCTGGTGCTACGCGCCGCCCGCCGTCGTGGACGTACTCAACCGCGTCCGCGCCCCCTTCAACGTCGCCCTCGCCTCCCAGGCCGCCGCCATTGCCGCGCTGGAGGAGCCGAACTGGGTCGAGCACGGCCGCGCCCACAACGCCAAGTGGCGCGCCTGGCTCGGCCAAGCCCTGCAACAAGCCGGCATCAAGGTCTGGCCCAGCGAGGGCAACTTCATCCTCGCCGACTTCGCTACCCCCGAAGGCGCCGACGCCGCCGACGCCGCCCTCAAGTCCCGCGGCGTCGTGGTTCGCAAGATGGCCAGCTACGGCCTCCCCCACTGCCTGCGCATCACCATCGGCGCCGAGGACGAATGCCGCCTCGTCGCCGAAGCCCTCGCCCGGCCCCAGACCGCGGCAGGCCAGGATTCGATCCATGCCTGAGCCCCTGTTCCGCCGCCTCACGCTGATCGGCGCAGGCCTCATCGGCAGCTCCCTCGCCCGTATCGCCATGGACCACCGCCGCCTCGCGGGCGAAGTCGTGGTCACCGACAGCAGCGAGCGCACCCGCGCCCGCGTGCGCGAACTCGGCATCGCCGACCGCGTCGAACCCGACCCGGCCGCGGCCGTCGAAGGCGCCGATTGCGTCCTCCTCTGCGCTCCCGTCGGCGCATACGCCGCCATCGCCGACGCCATCGCCCCCAGCCTCTCCCCCGGCTGCATCATAACCGACGTCGGCAGCACCAAGGTCTCCGTCATCCGCGACGTCGCCCCCCTCCTGCCCGAAGGCGTCCGCTTCGTCCCGGCCCACCCCCTCGCCGGCACCGAGTATTCCGGCCCCGACGCCGGCTTCGCCACCCTGTTCGAGGGCCGCTGGAGCCTCATCACCCCGCCCCCCGGCGCCGACCCCGCCGCCATCGAAACCATCGCCGAACTCTGGCGCCGCTGCGGCAGCATGGTCGAGACCATGGACCCGGCCCACCACGACCGCGTCATGGCCGTCGTCAGCCACCTCCCCCACCTCATCGCCTTCACCATCTGCGGCACCGCCGACGACCTCGCCCGCGAGAACGCTGCCGACACCAGCCGCGCCGAAGTGCTGAAGTTCGCCGCTTCCGGCTTCCGCGACTTCACCCGCATCGCCGCGAGCGACCCCGTCATGTGGCGCGACGTCTTCCTCAACAACCGCGACGCCCTGCTCGAAATGCTCGCCCGCTTCACCGAGGACGCCCAGGCCATGGCCCGCGCCGTCCGCTGGGGCGACAGCGCCTACATCGAGGACCGCATTGAGCGCGGGCGCAGCATCCGCCGCGGGCTGATCGCCGTAAAGCAGGCATGAGCTATGCCGAGCTATGGGACTGGCGTCGCAAGATGGCCGCCCTCTACGCCGCCGCCCGCGCCGAGCCCGACCCGGCCGCCGCCTGGCAACTCTGGCGCGACGGCCGCGACCACCTCTACCGCAGCCACCCGCAATCCCCGGTCGAACCCCACAGCCGCCCCCACTTCGAATCCCTGCCGTTCTTCCCCTACGACCCGGCGCTCCGCTTCGCCGTCGCCCTCAATCCCGCCGTCGGTCCGGACCTCGAAATGCAAGCCGGAGAAGACGGTCCCCTCCGCCTCCGCCCCTTCGCCCGCACCCGCGGCCTGCAACAGCCGCTCGGCGCCGAACTGACCCTCTACTGGCTGATCGCCTACGGCGGCGGCGTCCTGCTCCCCTTCGCCGACGCCACCAGCGGAAAGGAAACCTACGGCGGCGGCCGCTACCTCCTCGACACGATCAAGAGCGCCGACCTCGGCAAAGCCCCGGGCGGGCGCACGATCCTCGACTTCAACTTCGCCTACAACCCTTCCTGCGCCTACTCCCCCCGCTACGTTTGCCCGCTCGCGCCGCCCGAGAACCGCGTGCCAGCCGCGGTGCGGGCAGGCGAGCGCACCCCGGCGAGCTAAGCCGACGCCCCAGCCTACCCGAACGCCAAGTCAAGCCTCACCACGATCTCCGGCGCGAGAACCAGCGCAATCGTATCGCCCGGCCGGAAGGTCGTCGCCTCGCCGAACTCACTCCCGGCCGGCCTCCTTGTAAGCATCGACGGCAAGGCGCTTGAGATCGACGATCCAGACCTCGGCAATCCCGGCCTCGCCCATCCGGTGATGATCGTCCGCAATGCACCTCCATCCACCTGCTATGGCATATGTATCATGGCCATGCCGGATTTGGCGCAAACGACGGCCATGCGTCCTAGCCACCGCCGACTGCATCGGGCACGGAACGCGATGCAAGGCAGCGAACGCCGGTCAAGCATCCGGTCCCCGGTTGAACTGCCGGGGGTTTCGACAACAACATCCTCCATGCCCCCCGCTTGCGCCCGCCCCCCCACCCGTCCAACCTTCCCCCCATGGACACCGAACACTTCGACGCCATCGTCATCGGCGCAGGCATCGCCGGCGCAACCGTCTCCGCCCACCTGGCCGCAGACCACAAGGTCGCCCTCATTGAAGCCGAGGAAGCCGCCGGCTATCACAGCACCGGACGCTCCGCCGCCATCTGGATCCTCAACTACGGCCCCCCAGACGTCCGCGTCCTCACCGGCCTCTCCCGCCCCTTCTTCGAGCGCCCGCACCAGGGCTTCGCCGATGCTCCCATCCTCTCCCACCGCCCCGTCGTCTTCCTCGCCCCCCCCGAGCAGCGGGACCACCTGGGCCGCCTTCTCGCCGAAGGCACCGGCCTGCGCGAAGCCTCCATTGCCGAGATCGCCGCCCTCGTCCCCGCCCTGAAACCCGGCTACGCCGCCCAAGCCGCCATCGAGGACGACGCTTTCGACATGGACGTGGCCAGCCTCCACCAAGGCTTCCTCCGCCAGCTCCGCGCCCGCGGGAGCCGCCTGGCGCTCCGCAGCCGCACCGGCCGCATCGAACGCAGAAACGCCCTCTGGCATGTCGAGACCACAGGCGGCGTCAGCTTCGCCGCCCCCGTCGTCGTCAACGCCGCCGGCGCATGGGGCGACCATGTGGCCGAACAAGCCAGCGTCCGCCCCCTCGGCCTGGTCCCCAAGCGCCGCACCGGCTGCATCATCGACCCCGCCCCCCACGCCGCCGCGAACTGGCCCTTGGTCAACGACGTCGACCACACTTGGTACATCCGCCCCGAAGCCCGCACCAAGCTCATGGTCAGCCCCGCCGACGAGACCGACATGCACGCCCACGACGTCCAGCCCGACGAACTGGACGTCGCCATCGCTATCGACCGGATGCAGCAGGCGCTCGACATCGCCGTCCGCCGGGTCGAGCATAGCTGGGCCGGCCTGCGCACCTTCACCCCCGACCGCAGCCTCGCCTTCGGCTGGGACAAGGACGCCCCCGGCTTCTTCTGGTGCGTCGGCCAAGGCGGCTACGGCATCCAAACCTCTCCCGCCGCCGGCCAGTTGGTCGCCGACGTCGTCTCCGGGCGCGACCCGGGCGAGGCCGCCGCTATCCTCCCCGCCATCGACCCGGCCCGCTTCCGGATCCCGGCCTGAAGCAGGTGCCCCCCCGCGCAACGCTCACCCACCACACCGCCTACCATTACGGGCGTCCGGTCCGCCTCGGCCCGCAATGGCTCCGCCTCCGCCCCTGTCCCGACCCGCGCGCCCCCGCCTCTGGCTTCCACCTCCAGATCGACCCGGCCCCCGCCGCCCTCCACTGGCAGGCCGATGCCTGGGGCAACCACGTCGCCCGCCTCATCTTCCCGGACCCGCTCGCCCGCCTCGACATCCTCGCTGTCCTCGCCCTCGACCGCTCCCCCCGCAACCCCTTCGCCTTCGTGCTCGACCCGCCCGCCGCCCAGTGGCCCTTCCATTACGACCCGCAAGACGCCGAGGCCCTGGCCCCCTTCCTGCGCCCGGACCACCCCGGCCCCCTGCTGCAAGCCCTCCGAGCAGCCACAGCCCCGGCGCAGGAAACGGTCGCCCTCCTCCTCGGCCTCGCCGCCCGCGTCCGGGACAACGTGGGTTACGTCGTCCGCATGGAGCCGGGCGTCTGGCCGCCGGACTGGACCTTGCGCGAAGGCCAGGGCTCCTGCCGCGACTCCGCCTGGCTCCTGGTCCAGCTCCTCCGCCTGCACGGCATCGCCGCCCGCTTCGTCTCCGGCTACCTGATCCAGCAGCCGGACGGCGGCGGCCCGCCCGGCGCAGAGCTGCACGCCTGGGCCGAAGCCTTCCTCCCCGGCGCAGGCTGGGTCGGCGCGGACGCCACCTCCGGCCTGCTCACGGCCGAGGGCCACGTCGCCCTCGCCGCCACCCCCGGCCCGCTCGCCGCCGCCCCGCTCAGCGGCACCGTCGAGCCCGCCGAGACCCGGCTGGAAACCTCCGTCGCCGTCGAGCCGCTGCCATGACGGGCGCCCCCGACGAGATGGTCGATGGCCGTGGCGGCGTCCGCCCCCACTGGCGCGGCATCCTGGGCGTCCTCTCGTCGTTCGATGCGAGAACGCTGGCCGAGCGGGCCAGGCGTCTCGGCCAGGCGATCAACGAGGACGGCCCCTCGCCCGAATGGCGCTGCGACCCGGTGCCGCTGCCCCTGGCCGCGGGCGAGTTCGAGACGCTGGCGGACGGCCTCGCGCAACGGGCGCGCCTGATCGAGGCGGTGCTGGCCGACCTGTACGGCCCGCAGGACCTGCTGGCCGAGGGCCTGATCCCACCCGCCCTCGTCCACGCCAATCCCTCCTACCTGCGCGCCTGCCGCGCCCGTCTGGACGGCTGCCCGGCCCCGCCGCGCTACCTGCTGACCTACACCGCCGACCTCGCCCGCGGCCCCGATGGCCGCTGGGCCATTCTCGCCGACCGCACCGGCGGCGCAATCGGCATCGGCTACGCCCGCGAAACGAGAAGGCTCCTGGCCCGGGTCATGCCCGAACTGTTCCGCGCCGCCCAGGTCCGCCAGCTCCGCCCCTTCTTCGAGGCCTGGCAGGACTCGCTGCTGCGCCTGGGCACGCGTGCCGACGGGCGCTCGCCGGTCCTGGCCATGCTGACCCCCGGCTCGTCCGACCCGCACTGGCCGGAGCACCTCTCCCTCTCGCGCGACCTCGCCTGCGCCCTGGTCGAGACCCGCGATCTCACCGTGCGCGGCGGCAAGCTGTCGATCAAGACCCTCCGCGGCCTGCAGCCGGTGGACGTGCTGGTGCGCCGCGTCCCGGGCGCGACGATCGACCCGCTGGAGGCCGACAGCTGGGCGCCGGGCGTGGCGGGCATGTTCGACGCCATGCGGTCGGGCGCGGTGCGGATGCTCAACCACCCCGGCGCAGCGGTCATCGAGGCCCCGGCCTTTGCCGCGCTGTTCCCGGCCTTGTCGGAGCGCCTGCTGAACCAGCCGTTGCGGCTCGCCGCCGGCCCGTTGCCCGCCTACTCGCTCGCGCCCGCGCTCGGCGCAGAGGGCCTGACGCCGGAACCGGTCGTGCTCCGCATGTTCCTCATGCACGACGGCGTCGCCTGGCGGGCGCTGCAAGGCGGCCTCGCCCGCGTCGCCGCCCCCGGCCAGCCGCCCGCCGAGGCCCTCCCGCTCGGCGTCGTGCTGAAGGATGTCTGGGTGCTGAGCCAGGAAGCCGGCCCGATCCAAGGCCCCGACGCCTGGCCGCAGCCCCGCGTCACGGTCATCCGCGGCGCGGGCGACATGCCGAGCCGGGTGGCGGACGATTTCTACTGGCTCGGGCGCTACGTCGAGCGGCTGGACCAGCAGGCCCGCGTGGGGCGCGCCGGCTTGCTGCGCCGGGCCAGGGGCGCGCCCCTGCCGCGGGAGATCGCCGAGCTGGCCGTGCTGAACCGTTGCCTGCAAGCGGTGGGCTTCGACCCGGGCGGAACCGGCGAGCCGGTCGAGGCGCAGTTGCGGCGCTCCATGCAGCCGGCCGGGCCGATCGGCGGCGGGCTCGGCGGGGCTGGGCGGCTGATCGAGGCTCTGCGGGACCGCATGACGGTGGAAACCCACGGCGCGTTCACCCACGCGCTCCGGGCGGCGCGGGCCGACGTGGCCTCCGCCATGCGCGCCGGGCCGGATGGGATGGCGCACGCGATGGACGGGCTGCAACGCCTCGCCATCACCGTCGCCGGCGTCTCGGCCGAGGGCATGGTGCGCGGCGGCGGGCGGCTGTTCCTCGACCTCGGGCGGCGGATGGAGCAGGCGATGGCGGGCGGCTATCTCATGGGCGCCGTGCTGCAACAGCCGCCCGCGCGGATCGACGGCGTCTTGCGCCTGGCCCTCGAACTCGCCGACAGCGCCATCACCTACCGCAGCCGCTACCTCAGCGCCCTGCAGCCGGCCCCGGCGCTGGACCTGGTGCTGGCCGACCCCGGCAATCCGAGGGCGCTCGCCTTCCAGTTCGAGGCCGCCGCGTCGTTGCTCGAGGACGCGGGCGACGCCGACCTGGCCCAGGCCGCGCTGGAGCAGCAGCGCGCGCTGCAAGGCGTCGTGGACGCGGTGGCCGCCGCCGCCGACCCGGCTGGCGAGACCACGGCCCAGGCCGGCGCGCTCGTGGCTGTCGGCAACGCGGCGGCGGAGCTGCCGGATCGCATCGCCCGCCGCTTCTTCGCCCTGCTGCCGAGGCTGCAATCGGTCGGGCTGGAAACCGCGTGACGCTCAGGGTCGAGCACGTCACCGCCTACCACTACGCCAACCGCGTCGAGCTGGCGGCCCACGTCGTCCACCTGCGCCCCAGGAGCCTGCCCTGGCAAACGGTCCGGCAGTTCGCGCTCGCCGTGGACCCGGCGCCGGACCTGGTCCGCTGGGGCACGGACCATTTCGGCAACGACGTCGCCTGGCTGTTCATGGACCAGGCGCACGACTTTCTGCGGATCGCCGCCCGCGGCCTGGTCACGGTCGAAGCCCGCCCCGCGCCCGAATGGACGCCCGCCTGGGAGCACGTCGCCGAACAAGTCCAACAGCCGGACGCCGCGCGGGAGGTGGCGGAGTTCGCCTTCGCCAGCCCAAGGACTCCGCTCGACCCGGCCGCCCGGGCTTACGCCGCTTCCAGCTTCCCGCCCGGCCGCGCCATCATGCCCGGCCTGGTTGAGCTGATGGGCCGCATCCGCCGCGACTTCCGCTTCGATCCGGAGGCGACCACCGTTTCCACCCCCGTTGCCCGCGTCATGCAAGGGCGCGCCGGGGTGTGCCAGGACTTCGCCCACCTGATGATCGCCGGCCTGCGCGGCCTCGGGCTGCCGGCGCGCTACGTGTCCGGCTATCTCCGGACCGTGCCGCCGCCGGGCCAGGAACGGATGCGGGGGGCGGACGTGTCCCACGCCTGGGTGTCGGCCTGGCTGGGCGCGGAGCATGGCTGGATCGACCTGGACCCGACCAACGACATCATCGTGGCCGACGGCCATGTCTGCCTCGGCTGGGGCCGCGACTACGCCGACATCAGCCCGGTCCACGGCGTGCTGCTGGGCGGCGGGCGGCACACGCTGCGGGTGAGCGTCGATATCGAGGATGCCGTTTCAGCCGGGGCGGGCTATCCCTAGCGCATCCCCGGTGGCCTGGATGGCGGCCCAGGTGCCCTCCTGCAGCGGGATGCCGTCGCGGGTGCGGGTCTCGCGGGTGCGGGCCTCGGCGTCGCCCGGCACGAGCACCTCGCCGCCCTCGGTCATGGGCCGGGCGCCGCGGACGTAGTGGGCGAAGTCCCGGGCGGTGTCGGCGAAGCGGGCGGCGCCGAAGTGGTTCGGATCGAGGTAGATCGACAACATGCCGTTAACGATGCCGCCGCGCTTGGCGCCGGGGAGAGGCCCCGCAGTCGGGCTACCGGCGAAACAGCCGGCCAGGATCTCGCACATGAAGGCGATGGCGCTGCCCTTATGGTCGCCGAAGGCGCGCAGGGCGCCAGCGCCGTTGCCCGGATCGCGGACGTGGGTGCCTTCGATCGGGCCGTAGAAATCGGCCGGGTCGCCGGAAAGCCGGCCCTCGGCGGTGACGAGCGCGTTGTCCGGGATCGGCTTGCCGCCGCTGCTGGCGACGAGGACCTTGCCCTCGGCGACGATGGAGGTGGCGAAGTCGAGCAGCAACGGCGGGCCGTCCGGCTGCGGCACGCCGATGCACATGGGATTGGTCCCGAACCGGCGCTCCGAGCCGCCGAACGGGGCGACGATCTCGCCCAGGCCGACGTTGACGAAGTGGATCGAGACCAGGCCCTGCCCGGCGGCACGCTCGGCCCAGTCGCCGATGCGGCCGACATGGCCGGAGTTGCGCAGGGTGACGACGGCGAGGCCGGCGGATCGCGCCTTGGCGATGCCGAGGTCCACGGTGACGGGGCCGATCGTCTGGCCGAAACCGAGGTTGCCGTCGACGACGGCGTGGGTGGGGCTTTCGACGACTATGGAAGGCTGCTGCCCGGCGCGGACCTTGCCCTCCTTGAGCCACTGCACGTAGCGGGGCACGCGGATGACGCCGTGGCTGTCGTGCCCGGCCAGGTTGGCGGACGAGAGATGAAAGGCGATCCGCCCGGCCTCGTCCACGTCGCAGCCGGCGGCGCGGAAGATGGCGGCGACGTAGGGGCGCAGCGTGCCGAGGGGGACGGTGACGGTGGGCAGGGCCATTCAAACCTCAGCGATCGCGCGGGCGGCGGCGCGGTGGAAGTTGTTGTCGGTGGGGGTGATGAGCATCTCGGCCATGCAGGTGCGGGCCGGCATCCGGGCGGCGAACAGGGCGGCTGCGGCCACGTCCTCGGGCTGGACCATGAGGGCGCGGTCCTCGGCGGACGGCGGGCGGGGGCGGGTGTCGAGGATGGGGGTCTCGACCTCGCCCGGGTTGATGCAGACGCTGCGGATGCCGTGGATGCCTTCCTCGGCATTGAGGGTGGCCGACATGGCGCGGGCGCCGTGCTTGCTGGCGATGTAGGTGGGGCCGGCGACCACGTAGATGCCGGTGGCGGCGTTGCTGACGGTGTGGATCAGGAGGCCGCGGCGCTTGGCGCGCATGGCGGGAAGGACGGCGAGGGTGCAGAGGAAGGGGCCTTTGAGGTTCACATCGACCACGGCGGCCATGTCCTCGGGGGAGAGGTCCTTCCAGTGCCGCCTCGTCGCGTTCGTGCCGGCGTTGTTGACGAGGATGTCAATCTCGCCGATGGCCTCGGTCACGGCCTGGTGCGCGGCGGCGACGGCGGCCGGGTCGGAGACGTCGGCGGGAATGGGGACCGCGCCCGGGGCGAGGGCGGCGGTTTCGTCCAGCATGTCCCGGCGGCGGCCGGTGACGGCGACCTTGCAGCCCGCTTCGATGAAGGCGATGGCCATGGCGCGGCCGATGCCGGAGCCTGCGCCGGTGATCCAGACGGCTTGGCCGGCGATGCCGTCCATCAGACCACCAGGCCGGTTTCGGGTTCGATCAGGTGCATGTTGTTCATGTCGGCGTGCAACGGCAGTTCGACGCCGGGCTGGGCCGGCGTTTCGGGGGCGATGCGGGCGACGGTGGGCGTGCCGTTGACGAAGAAGTGGACCATCGTTTCCATGCCCATGGGTTCGACGACATCGACCATGGCTTTGAGGGGCGCGGAGCCGGGGCGGGGCGTTTCGCTCATGTGCTCGGGGCGGAGGCCGAGCAGCATGGGCTTGTTGCCGTGCTGCTTGTAGCGTTCGGCCCGCCCGTCCGGGATCGGCAGGACCTGGCCGTCCTCGAGGCGGACCGCGGCCCCGTCGAGCCTCGCGGGCAGGAAATTCATCGCGGGCGAGCCGATGAACCCGGCGACGAAGCGGGTCTTGGGACGATGGTACAGCTCCTGCGGGGGGCCGACCTGTTCGATGACGCCGCCATTCATCACCACCACGCGGTCGGCCAAGGTCATGGCCTCGACCTGGTCATGGGTGACGTAGATGGTGGTAGTGCGGACGGTCTGGTGGACCTTCTTGATCTCGGTGCGCATCTGCACGCGGAGCTTGGCGTCGAGGTTGGAGAGGGGTTCGTCGAACAGGAACACCTTGGGGTGGCGGACGATGGCGCGGCCCATGGCGACGCGCTGGCGCTGGCCGCCGGAGAGGGCCTTCGGCTTGCGATCCAGCAGGGGGACGATGTCGAGAATGCGGGCGGCCTCGTCCACGCGGCTCTTGATGTCGGCCTTGCTGGCGCCGCGGAGCTTGAGGCCGAACGCCATGTTGTCGAACACGGTCATGTGCGGATACAGCGCGTAGTTCTGGAACACCATGGCGATGTCGCGGTCACGGGGGGGAACGTCGTTGACGACGTCGCCGCCGATCCAGATCTCGCCGTCGCTGATGTCTTCCAGGCCGGCGATCATGCGGAGCGTGGTGCTCTTGCCGCAGCCGGAAGGGCCGACCAGGACGACGAACTCCTCGTCGGCGATCTCGAGGTCGATGCCGCGGACGGCCTGGACGCCGCCTTCGTAGGATTTCACGACCTTGCGGACGGATACTTCGGCCATGTGTCGGGCGCCCCCTCGTGTTTGTTGGGCGGGAGTTTGGACGGCGGGGGCGACGGGGGCAAGCGGGTGTTGGCGGCGGCGGGCGCTTTCACGTGAAACATTTTGGGGCAGGTGGGGCGGGGGCTGCTTTTCTATGCCATGGCTTGCATGTTCGCCGGCTCGGCTTGCTGCAGGAGGGCTGCTGTCGCCCCTTCGGGCGCGGGGCGGCCGAAGAGCCAGCCTTGGGCGAGGTCGCAGCCGAGGTCCCGCAGGATGGCGGCGACGTCTTCGGTTTCGACGCCTTCGGCCACGGTGACCAGGCCGAGGCTCTGGCCGAGGCCGATCACGGCGGCGACGATCTTGCGGCTCTCGCCGTCCTCGGCCATGCCGCCGACGAAGCCCGCGTCGATCTTGAGCTTGTCGAAGGGGAGGGACTGAAGGTGGCGCAGGCTCGAGTAGCCGGTGCCGAAATCGTCCAGGGCAAGGGAGACACCGAGTTGCTTCATGTCGCGCATCAGGGCGGCGGCGAGGGGCAGGTCGTCGAGCAGGGCGCTTTCGGTGATCTCGAGCTCGAGCCGGGCAGGCGGAAAGCCGGTCTCGCTCAGGATTGCACCGAGGGTCGAGACGAAGCCGCTGTCCTTGAGCAGCAACGGCGAGACGTTGCAGGCGAGGGTGACGTGGCCCGGCCATTGCGCGGCGGCGCGGCAGGCTTGGGTGATGAGACGCTTGGTAAGATCGGCGATCAGCCCGGCGTCCTCGGCGAGGGGGATGAACTCGCCCGGGCTGACGGTGACGCCGCCGGGCCTGGGCCAGCGGGCGAGCATCTCGAAGGCGGCGATGCGGCCGGTCTCGATCTCGACCAGCGGTTGGAAGTGGGGAACGAGTTCGCCGTCGCGGAGGGCCTGGCGGAGGTCGGCTTCGAGCTTCGCCCTGGCCCGGAGCTGCTCGTCGATCCGTGGCTCGAAGAAGCAGGAGCGGTTGCGGCCTTCGGTTTTGGCGCGGTGCAGGGCGGCGTCGGCGCGGTCGACGAGGTTGCCGGCTTTGCCGTCACCGAAATTGTAGATCGCGACGCCGATGCTGACGCCGACCTGCACGGAAAGGCCGTCCGGCAAGTTGAACGGGGCCGCGAAGGCTTCGGTGATGCGGGAAGCGGCCTTGGCGGCGGCGTCGGCTTCGGAGCGGAACGGGGTGGCGGGAAGGGGGGCGATGATGGCGAACTCGTCGCCGCCGAGCCGGGCGACGGTGTCGCCCGCGCGGGCCACGAAGGCGAGGCGTTCCGCCACGCCATGCAGGAGGGTGTCGCCGGCGGCGTGGCCGTGAGCGTCGTTGATGGCCTTGAACCGGTCGAGATCGAGCATGAGCAAGGCGAAGCTTGCGGCGACCGCCGTGCCGGAGGCCGCTGCCTGCAAGTCCTCGTAGAACTTGCGCCGGTTCGGCAGGCCGGTCAGCGGGTCGGTGCGGGCGAGGAACTCGGTGCGCCTGTTGGCGACCGAGAGGCGGGCGTTGCCCCGTTTGGCGAAGATCGAGCCGGTGACCAGCACGATGCCGAGCATGAGGGAGGCGGCTTCGAGCCAGGCGCGGCGGTTAAGGTTCTCGGCGCGGGTGCGGGCCAGCTCGGCCAGCTCCTGTCCGAAGGCGTCGATGCCGGATTGGTAGACGGTTTCGAGGTAGGCGATTTCGGGTCCGTCGAGTAGCGCCTTGGCAGACTGCAAGTCGCCCCTTTCGGCTTGGTCCATGGCGGCGTGCTGCATGGAGGCCAGGCCGCGGTAGGCTTCCTGGGTGGTTTCGGCGAGGGCGGCGGCCATTTCCGGGGTTGCCAGGGAGAGCGCCTCGGCGATTTTGGCGGCAAGCTGTGGACTTGCTTCGTCGTAGCGATCGACCCACCGCTGGTCCCCGGTGGCGACGGCCATGCGAGCGGACATTGCCATCCATTCGTCGAAAAAGGCGAAGCTGCCGCGCAACTCGGCGGCGCGGATGGCGTGCTGGGTGACAAGATGGAGGTTCTGCCGGGTCTCGAACCCGGACCAGGCGACCCAGGCGAAGACGCAGGCGGTCAGCGCCCAGGCGGCGGCCTCGGTCAGGCGGGCGAAGCGACGCCATTGCTGACGGATTTTGAGGAGTTGGCCGGTCATGCGTCGCTTATGCATGACAAAGATGAATCGATTGGAAAGGATGCGGCGAACAGCGGGGGCGTTTTGTCCGGTTCCGTCATCCCGGCATCAGCTTAATTTATGCTCGGTTGGCTTTATCCGACACGCGCCGCCTGCTGGAGCGGCCAGAATCAGAGTTGCCCTCCGCGTACCGCCGCCCGCCAACCCGGCGCGCATGGCGGCCAATCGAGGGGGCTGCCGGGCTTAATCCGGCGGGCATCCCAATACACGTTGTGGAGAGCGGCGCTTTCGGCTGACACATGCCGGCGACGTGCCGGCAACCCCGGGGCGGCTGTGCAACTTCTGATCGACTCATTGAACGACCCAAGGAGCGACGCCATGCCATTCGACCCGCGCACAGCCTACCCGCAGCCGCCGTTTCCGCAGCCGAAGACGCCCATGCCCGGCGAAACGCGGGAGATGGACCCGAAGCCGGACCATGGGGAGGAGAGCTACAAGGGCAGCGGACGGCTGGCCGGGAAAGCTGCGCTGATCACCGGGGCGGACAGCGGCATCGGGCGGGCGGTGGCGCTGGCGTTCGCGCGGGAAGGGGCTGACGTGGTGCTGTCCTACCTCCAGGAGCACGAGGACGCGAAGGAGGCGGCGTCCTGGGTGGAGAAGGCGGGACGGCGGGCCGTGCTGGCGCCCGGCGACGTGTCGAGCGAGGAGCACTGCAAGGCGCTGGTGGCGCGGACGGCCGAAGAGTTCGGCAAAATCGACGTGCTGGTGAACAACGCCGCCTTCCAGGCCTCGCACTCATCGATCGAGGAGATCAGCGCGGAGGAGTGGGACCATACGTTCCGGACCAACCTTTACGCCTACTTCTACTTGGCGAAGGCGGCGGTGGGGCGGATGAAGCCGGGGGGCAGCATCATCGCCACGTCGTCGGTCAACGCGAAGACGCCTTCGCCGCAACTGCTGGCCTACGCGACGACGAAAGGGGCGATCGCCAACTTCACGGCCGGGCTGGCGCAGTCGGTGGCGGAGAAGGGCATCCGGGTGAACTGCGTGGGGCCGGGGCCGGTTTGGACGCCGCTCATCCCGTCGACCATGCCGGAGGGGAAAGTGGAGAACTTCGGCAAGACGGTGCCGATGGCCCGGCCGGCGCAGCCCGTTGAGCTGGCGCCGCCCTACGTGATGCTGGCGTCGGACGAGTCGAGCTACATCACGGGCGCATACATCCCGGTGACCGGGGGCAAGCCGACGCTTTGACGGGCGGGGCGCGTTCGGGCGCTGATGGGAACCGCGGGCCGGGGCGGCGGTTCTCCTCCTGAATTCCTGGAGCGAGGACGATGCCGAAACTGGCTGGCATGAGCGTGGTGATTACCGGGGCGTCGAGCGGGATCGGGCGGGCGACGGCGCTGGCGTTCGCGCGGGAGGGGGCGAGCGTCACGCTGGCCTCGCGCCGGGGCGGGCGGCTGGCGGCGACAGCGCGGCAGTGCGAGCGGGACGGCGGGCGGGCGCAGTACGTGGAAACGGACGTGACCGACGCCATGGCGATGCGGGCCTTGGCGCAGGCGGCGGTGAAGCGGTACAGCAGGCTCGACGTATGGGTGAACAACGCGGGGGTAGGGGCGGTCGGGCGGTTCACGGAGGTGCCGGTCGAGGCGCACGACCAGGTGATCCGCACGAACCTGATGGGCTACCTGCACGGGGCGCACGCGGCGCTGCCTTATTTCCTGGCGCGTCATTCGGGGGTGCTGATCAACGTGGTCTCGTTCGGGGCGTTCGTAGGGACGCCGTTCGGGGCGAGCTACACGGCGACGAAGTTCGGGCTGCGGGGGTTTTCGGAGAGCCTGCGGGCGGAGCTGCAGGACGAGGGCGACATCCACGTGTGCGACGTGTTCCCGGGGTTCGTGGACACGCCCGGGGTGCAGCACGCGGGGAACTACACCGGGCACCGGTTCAACGTGCGTGCGCCGGACCGGCCGGAGGAGGTGGCCCGCGCCATCGTGCGGCTGGCCCGGCATCCGAAGGACAAGATCTCGGTCGGGGCGGTGGCGAAGCTGGCGCCGCTGTTCTACGCGGTCGCGCCGGGGCTGGGGCGGTGGGTGATGAACCGGGTGCTGGGAACGGCAGTGTCGCGGGCACCGGAGCAGGCGCCGCAAGATGGGGCGTTGTTCAAGCCGGGGAGCAACGGAGGGGTGTCCGGGCACCTGCCGCTGGGGACGATCACCGCGGTGGGAGCGGGGGTCTTATTGGCGGCGGCAGCCGCGGCCGTCGCGCTCGGGCGGCGGGACTAGGAGGGGCAGGTATGGCACAGCAGATACCGATCGGCGGCTCGAACGTTTCCGGCGAGGAGCAGGGCGACGGAACGTTGCAGGTTGCGCCGGACATCGCCTACCTGCGGCTGGCATTCGTCAACGTCGTGTTGGTGGGAATGCCGGGGCAAGGGGGCTGGGTGCTGGCCGATACCGGAATCCCGACGACGAGGGGGCGGATCGAGCGTGCGGCGGCTGAGCGGTTCGGGGAGGGCGTGCCGCCTCGGGCGATCGTGCTGACGCACGGGCATTTCGACCATGTCGGCACATTGGCGGCGCTGGCGGAAAGCTGGGACGTGCCGGTCTATGCGCACCGGCTGGAGCGGCCGTACCTGGACGGGTCGGCGTCCTATCCGAAGCCGGACGCGATGGCGGGGGGCGGGGCGATGTCGCTGCTGTCGCCGCTGTATCCGCGGGGGCCGGTGGACGTGGGCGGGCGGCTGCGGGACTTGCCGGAGGACGGGAGCGTGCCGGAGATGCCGGGGTGGCGGTGGGTGCATACGCCGGGGCATTCGGTGGGGCACGCGTCGTTCTGGCGGGAGCGGGACCGGGCGCTGATCGTGGGGGACGCGTTCATCACGGTGGCGGGCGAGAGCGCGTATGCGACGGCGATGCAGACGCCGGAGATCCATGGGCCGCCGAAGTATTTCACGCATGATTGGCAGGCGGCCTCGCAGTCGGTGGCGGCGTTGGCGGCGTTGCGGCCGGAGGTGGCGGTGACGGGGCATGGCCGGGCGATGGAGGGGCAGGCGATGCGGGACGCGCTGACGGCGTTGTCGGAGCGGTTCGAGCAGGTGGCGGTGCCGGAGGGGGGGCGCTTCGTTGACCATCCGCAGCGGGCGGAGGACGGGAGCGCTTACAAGGCCAAGTAGTTGGCTTGCGCGAGCGGGTGGTTGGACAGCCTTGGTTGCTTGCCTCCCGGCAGCTTGAGGCCGGGCGCTTCGCCCATCTTGCGGTAGCCGGCGTTGTTCGAGTGCAGGTGGTCGCCGTGGCCGATCACGGCGTTGGCTATTGAACGGCTTTCGGGCTTGCTCGACGGTTGTTGCCCCGGTCCCCGGCGCTGGACAGGGATCTCTCGTTCCGGTGGGCAGCGTCAGGCGTCCTGGTCCAGTTCCGGATAACAGCGGAAGATGCCGTCCTCGTTGAAGGGGATGCGGCGGCTGGAGGCGAGGTAGGCCGCGATGTTCGGGCGGTGGGCGACCATGCCGTGCAGGTTGGCCAAGGCGGGATAGCGGGCGGGGAAGTCGGCGGTTGCCCTCGGGAACGCGTAGCGCAGGCCGGCGAAGAGCTGGAACAGGGACAGGTCGACGGTGGAGACGGCGACGCCGAACACGTAGCCGGCGCGGTCGGGGGCGCGTTGGAGGACGCGCTCGAAGTAGCGCAGGAATTTCGGCATCCGGTTGCTCAGGAAATCGGCGGCGCGGGCGGCGGCGGCTCCTTTCTGGTCCTCGTAGTAGGTGCCGGAGGCGATTGGGTGGTGGGTGTCGTGGATCTCGGCGACGGCGTCGGCGATCGTGAGTTGCAGGCCGTGGGCGGTGATGCGGAGGCCCTCGTCGTTGGGCGCGAGACCGAGTTTTGGGCCGAGGTGGAGGAGGATGTTGGCGACGTGGGATATGACCAGGTCGCCGTCCTGAAGGACGGGGGGCGCGAAGGGCGGGACGTGGGCCGCATCGCTGTCCAGGAGGCGCATGACGGCCATCGCGCCAGCGTCGTCCGCTTCCGAGCGGGCGATGTCCTCGTAGGCTGCGCCCACGTCTTCCAGGACGAGGCGGACGAACTCGCCGCGGCCTTGCAGGCCGTCCCAGTAGTAGAGCTTGAAGGCCATGGCGGGCTTCGTTGTGGCTTGCCGGGTTATTTCGTTGTGCGGCGGCCGCGACGTTTCGGGAGGGTTTCGAGCGCGTCCAGGACTTTCTTGTCCTTGCCGACGACGGGGGCGGGCTGCTCGACGGCGACGCCTGGGGGGACGGCGTCGCCCGGGTCGCGGCCGGAGGCGTCGTCGCGGGCGGGCGGCGTGGCGCGCCGGGACTTGGCGGGCGCGGTCGGGTTTGCCTTAGCCGTGACGCGGTCTTGGTTCGACAAGGTGGCCTGGAGCCGTTCGAGCTGACTGGCGAGGGCCTGCATCTGCGCCGCGAGCGGCTGCAGCCCGGACAGGGCCTTCTCGACCGCCTCCAGCTTCGTGAGCAGGTTCTTGGAGGGATCGGCGGTGGGCCGTTCAGGCGCGGGCTTGGGGGGTTGGGCGCGCGTTTTGGCGCGGGCGGGGGTTGCGGGTGGGGCGGAGGGCTTTGGTTTCGTTGCCATGGAGGCGCAACGCGCGAGCGCCGCAAGAGATGCGGACGCCGCGGTTCAGACGCGGTTCAGCCTGGGGCGGGACCCACGACGACCTGGCGGTCCCGCCCTGCGCCGAGGCCGCTGGCGGCGCAGGCGAGGCCGAGAACCGCGAACAGCGGGGCGACGCCGGCGAAGCTGCCCATGGCGTCGTGCAGCACGCCGACCAGGAGCGGGGCGAAGGCGGCGAGGACGTAGCCGACGCCCTGGGCCATGGCGGAAAGCTGCGCCGCGGCGTGCGGGTCCGGGGCGCGGAGGATGATGAACAGCAAGGCGACGGCGAACAGGCCGCCTTGGCCGAAGCCCTGCAGCGCCGCCCAGAACCAGGCAGCGGCGAGCGGCGTGAGGATCAGGCCGAGCATGGCGGCCACCGCGAGCCCGGCGAGGGCGGCGGCGATGCCGCGCTGGCCGCGGCGGCGGGCGGCGAGCGGCGGGACGACGAGGCAGCCGACCATCTGGGCCATGACGGTGGCGGAGACGACCAGGCCCGCGCCCGCAGCGTCCATGCCGCGGGCGCGCATGATGGGGGCGAGCCAGCCGAGGATGCAGTAGGCCATGGCGGATTGCAGGCCCATGAACAGGGTGACTTGCCAGGCCAGCGGGTCGCGCCAGAGGCCCTGGACGGCGGGCGCTGCGCGCGGGACATGGGCGGCGCGCCTGGCCTGGGGGAGCCAGAGGGCGGCGGCGAGGAGGGCGGGGAGGGACCAGATGGCCAGCGCGCCGGGCCATGCGCCGCCGAGGGCGCGCTCGATGGGGACGGTGAGGCCGGCGGCCAGCGCGGCCCCGGCGCAGAGGACCATGGTGTAGAGGCCGGTCATCAGCTCGGCGCGGGCGGGGAAGTCGCGTTTGACCAGGCCCGGGAGGAGGACGTTGCCGACGGCGATCCCGACGCCTGCGACCGCTGTGCCGGCGAAGAGGGCAGGGGGGCTGGCGAGGCCGCGCAAGCCGGTGCCGAGGGCGACGAGGAGGAGGACGAGGAGAAGGGTTTGCTCGGCGCCGAAGCGGCGGGCGAGGTTGGGGGCCAGCGGGGCGAAGAGGCCGAGGCAGAGGAGGGGCAGGGTGGTGAGCCACCCGGCGGCGGCGGCGGAGAGGCCGGTGGCGCCCTGGATTTCGGGCAGCACGGCGGAGAGGCTGGCGAAGACGGGGCGCAGGTTGAAGGCGATCAGCATGATGCTAACGGCAAGGAGGAGGCTGCCGGCCCGGCTCGGAGCCGCGGGGCGGGCGGGCGTGGTCTCGGCCTGGATCAGCAGGGCGGACGCCGTGCCGGGGGCGGGTTCGGGGGGAGGGGCGCTCACGGGGGCATTACGGCACGGAACCGGGCGCCGCGTCACCGGGCGGCTTCGCGGGGCAGCAATGACAAGTGATGGAAGCGGACAGGCCATCATCACGCGTTCATGCAGCCATAAGGGGCCGTGCGCCGTTGGCATCGGCGACGAGCGGGCCGATGGTCCGTTCAAGAGTTGGGAGGAGAGGCAGATGGCAGGGCCTTTGGACGGGGTTCGGGTGATCGATATGACGTCGATGATCTCGGGGCCGCTGGGAACGATGATGCTGGCGGACCAGGGGGCGGACGTGATCAAGGTGGAGGCGCCGGGGGGCGACCATACGCGGGCGGCGGCGAACCGGCGGGGCGGGTTCTCGGCGTCGTTCCTGAACAACAACCGGAACAAGCGGTCGGTGGCGCTGGATTTGAAGGCGCCGGGGGGATTGGAGGCGCTGCTCCGGGTCGCGGCGGGGGCGGACGTGTTCGTGCAGAATTTCCGGCCGGGGGTGGCGGAGCGGATCGGCATCGGGGAGGCGGCGGTGCGGGCGGTGTCGCCCGGGGTGGTTTACGTGTCGATCAGCGGGTTCGGCGCGGAGGGGCCTTACGCGCAGAAGCCGGTTTATGACCCGCTGGTGCAGGCGGCGTCGGGGCTGGCGACGGTGCAGGCCGGGTCGGACGAGGCGCGGCCGCAGTTGGTGCGGACGATCGTGCCGGACAAGCTGACGGGGGTGGTGGCGGCGCAGGCGATCACGGCGGCGCTGTTGGCGCGGGCGCGGACGGGGAAGGGGCAGCATGTCCGGCTGTCGATGCTGGGGGCGGTTGTCGCGTTCCTTTGGGGGTCGGACATGGGCAGCCAGACGTTCGTGGGGGAGAGCCTGCCGCAGCAGGAGGCGGCGAGCTTTGCCGACCTGATCTACGAGACGGCGGAGGGGTATATCAGCGTGGCGGTGCAGTCGGACCGGGAGTGGGCGGCGCTGACGCGGGCGGCGGAGCGGCCGGAGTGGCTGGAGGACGCGCGGTTCCGGACGGTTGAGTTGCGGCAGCGGAACATCAACGAGCGGCTGGCGCTGACGCAGGCGGCGCTGCTGGCGCGGCCGGGACACGAGTGGCTGGAGCGGCTGACGCGCGAGGGGGTGCCTTGCGCGCCGGTGCTGACGCGGACGGAGATGATCCGGCATCCGCAGGCGCTGGAGAACGGTATCGTCGTGGAGGTGGAGCATCCGGCGGCGGGGCGGCTGCGGCAGGCGCGCCCGGCGGCGGCGTTTTCCGGGACGCCTGCCGGGATTTGGCGGGCCGCGCCGGGGTTGGGAGAGCACACGGCGGAGGTGCTGGCGGGGGCGGGATATGCGGGCGAGGAGATCGAGGCGCTGCGGGAAGCGGGCGCGCTCGGCAAGACGGAGGCAAAATGATCGACTTTTATTACTGGCCGACGCCGAACGGGTGGAAGGTGTCCATCATGCTGGAGGAGTGCGGGCTCGAATACCGCATGATCCCGGTCAACATCGGGCGGGGGGACCAGTTCAAGCCGGAGTTCCTGGCGATCAGCCCGAACAACCGGATGCCGGCGATCGTGGACCACCACGCAGAAGGCGAGGCGCAATCGGTGTTCGAATCGGGGGCGATCCTGCTGCACTTGGCGGAGCGGAGCGGGCGGTTCCTGCCCGTGGACCGGCGGGGGCGGACGGAGGCGCTTGAGTGGCTGTTCTGGCAGGTGGGCGGCCTCGGGCCGATGGCGGGGCAGCTCAGCCATTACGTCAACTACGCGCAGGGGGAGCACCCGTATTCGAGGCGGCGGTATGCCGGGGAATACGAGCGGTGCCTTGGGGTGCTGGAGCGGCGGCTGGAAGGGCGGGATTTCATTCTGGGGGAGTATTCGGTGGCGGACATGGCGGCGTGGCCCTGGGTGCTGATCGCCAAGCCGCTCGGGCAATCCCTGGAGGGGTTTGCCAACGTGTCGCGGTGGCGGCAGGCGGTGAAGGAGCGTCCGGCGGTGCGGAGGGGGGTGGATCTGGGTAAGGAGTTGCGGCGGTCTGCGCCGCCCACGGACGAGGAGCGGCGAATCCTATTCAAGCAGGATGTCGGCTGACGCCTCCTCCGGGGTGAGGGGGAAGTGGCAGGCGGCTGTGCGGCCGTCCGGCAGGGTGCGGAGCGCCGGACGGTCCTCGCGGCACAGCGGCTGGGCCTTGGGGCAGCGGGGATGGAAGCGGCAGCCCGGCGGCGGGTTGGTGGGGCTGGGCACCTCGCCTTGCAGTGGGACGCGGCGGCGGTGGGACGTGTTCTCGGGGTCGGCGACCGGGACGGAGGCGATCAGGGCGCCCGTGTAGGGGTGGGCGGGGCGCTGGAACACGGTCTCGGTGTTGCCGGCCTCGACGATCGAGCCGAGATACATGACGGCGGTGCGGGTGGCGATCTGGCGGATGACGCTGAGGTCGTGGGCGATGAAGACGTAGGTGAGGCCGAGCCGCTGCTGCAGGTCCATCAGCAGGTTGACGATCTGGGCCTGGACCGAGACGTCGAGGGCGGAGACGGGTTCGTCGGCGACGATGAGGCTGGGTTCGAGGGCGAGGGCGCGGGCGATGCCGATGCGCTGGCGCTGGCCGCCGGAGAACTCGTGCGGGTAGCGGGCGAGGTGGCCGGGCTGGAGGCCGACGAGGTCCATGAGTTCCAGCAGGCGGGCGCGGATCTCCGAGCGGGTGCGCGCCTGGCCGCCGGGGCGGGGGTGGACGCGGAGCGGCTCGGCGATGAGGTCGCCGACGCGGCGGCGCGGGTTGAGGGAGGCGTAGGGGTCCTGGAACACCATCTGCATCCGGGTGCGGACGGGGCGCAGCGCGCGGCGGCTCGAATGGGTGATGTCCTGGCCTTCGAAGCGGATCTCGCCGGCGGTGACGTCGTAGAGGCGGACCAGGCAGCGGCCGAGGGTGGACTTGCCGCAACCGGATTCGCCGACGAGGCCCAAGGTTTCGCCGCGGCGGACTTCGAGGGACACGTCGTCGAGGGCGCCCACAGTTTTGAGGCCGCCGCGGCGGAGGCGTCCGCCGACGGTGAAATGCTTGGTGACGTGGCTGGCTTGCAGCAGGGGGGCGGTCATGCGGGGGCGGCGGCGTGCTCGTCGACCAGCCAGCAGGCGATGTCCTGCGCGCCGCGCCGGAACAAGGGCGGGCGCTGGGCGCAACGGGCGTGGCGCGACGGGCAGCGGGGCTGGAAGGAGCAGCCTTGCGGGTCGGCGAGGGAGGGCGGGTTGCCGGGGATGGATGCGAGGCGGTGCGGCTTGGGGCCGCGCATGGGCGGGATCGAGTTGAGCAGGCCCTTGGTGTAGGGGTGGCCGGGGGCGCGGAACAGGTCGGGCGTCGGGCCGCGCTCGACGATGCGCCCGGCGTACATGACCACCGCGCGGTCAGCGACCTCGGCGACCACGCCCATGTCGTGGGTGATGAGGATGACCGACGAGCCGAAATCGGCGCGCAGGCGTTCGAGCAGGCGGAGAATCTGGGCCTGGACGGTGACGTCGAGCGCGGTGGTCGGCTCGTCGGCGATGAGAAGGGCCGGGTTGCAGGAGAGGGCCATGGCGATCATGACGCGCTGCCTCATGCCGCCGGAAAGCTGGTGCGGGTAGCGGTTGACGGCGGCGCGGGGGTCGGCGATGCCCATCTCGCCCAGGAGCTCGACGGCGCGGGCGCGGGCGGTGCGGCGGGACACGCCGCCGTGGGCGCGGATCTGCTCCTCGATCTGCCAGCCGACGGTGTAGACGGGGGTGAGCGCGGTCATCGGGTCCTGGAAGACCATGGCGATGTCCTTGCCGCGGACGCGGCGCAGGGCGGCGGGGGGGAGGCCCAGGAGCTCGCGCCCGGCGTAGGCGATGGAGCCTCCGATCTCGGCGTTGGGATCGGTGATGAGGCCCATGACGGCGAGCGAGGTGACGGTCTTGCCGGAGCCGGATTCGCCGACGATGCTGACGACCTCCTGGCGGGCGACGTCGAAGCTGACGGCTTCGGCGACGCGGGCGCGGCCTTGGGCGGTGCGGAAGGCGACGCTTAGGTTCTGGACCGAGAGGAGCGGCTCAGGCATCGCGGACCCTTGGGTCGAGTGCCGCGTAGGCGATGTCCACGGCGGCGTTGGCGGCGACGACGAAGAAGGAGGCGTACATGACGGTGGCCATGATGACGGGCAGGTCGAGGTTGCCGAGGGCGTTGTAGGTCAGGTAGCCGACGCCCTGGAGGCCGAAAATGACCTCGGTGAGCAGCGCGCCGCCGCCGACCAGCGCGCCGAAGTCGAGGCCGAACATGGAGACGAAGGTGACGAGCGAGGTGCGCAGCGCGTGGCGGAACAGGATGCGGCGCTCGCTCAGGCCCTTGGCGCGGGCGGTGCGGATGTAGTCCTCCCCGTAGGCCTCGACGATGCTGGCGCGGAGCACGCGGGCGTAGAGGCCGATGAACAGGATGGCGAGCACGAACCAGGGGATCAGCATGGTCTTGAACCAGCCGGCCGGGTCTGTGGTGAGCGGCTTGTAGCCGAGGGCGGGGACCCAGGAGAACAGCCAGGTGTCGTGGAAGCGGCTTTGGGTGAGGAGGTTGGCGACCTCGCCGACCCAGAAAACGGGCATGGAGATGCCGGCGAGGCCGAGGGCCATGAGCAGGCGGTCGAGGATGCGGCCGCGGAAGGCGGCGGCGAGGGCGCCGACCCCGATGCCGCCCACGACCCAGATGACCGCGGCGCCGAACACGAGCGAGAGGGTGACGGGGACGGCCTGGGCGATGGCGGGGATGACCTGCTGGCCGCGGTTGACGAAGCTGGTGAGGTCGCGCGTGATGAACAGTCGCTTCATCAGGAGGGCGTATTGGACGGGCAGCGGCTGGTCGAGGCCGAAGCTGTGGCGCACCTGGGCCAAGACTTCGGGCGAGGCGTTGCGCCCGGCGATGCGCGACGCCGGGTCCGCGCCGGGGGTGGCGAAGAAGATCAGGAACACGAGGATGCTGATGCCCAGCATGACGAAGGCCATCTGCGCCAGGCGGCTGAGCAGGGTGGCGAGCATCAGCCGCGTTCCCTGAGCTTGGCGCGGGGATCGAGCGCGTCGCGGACGCCGTCGCCCAGGACGTTGAGGGCGAGCACGGTGACGACGATGGCCAGGCCCGGGGCGACGGCGACCCAGGGGCGGGTGTAGATCAGGCCCTGGCCGTCCTGGATGATGGCGCCCCAGCTCGCGGCGGGGGGTTGGACGCCGATGGAGAGGAAGGAAAGGGCGCTCTCGGTCAGCATGTCGAGCGCCATCATGAGCGGGGCGAAGACGATGAGAGTGGCAGCGACGTTGGGCAGGATGTCGCGGAGGAGGATGCGGGCGTTGGGGACGCCGAGGCCGATGGCGGCGAGGACGAACTCGCTGCGGGAAAGCGAGAGCACGAGGCCGCGGACGGGGCGGGCGACGTAGGGGACGTAGACGATGCCGATGATGAAGATGGGCAGCAGCAGGCTGTCGGCGCGGATGACGACGGGGCCGAGGCGGAGGCCGTCGCGGATGAGGACGATGGAGAGGGAGATGGCGAGCAGGTAGATCGGGAAGGCCCAGAGGATGTCGAGCAGGCGGGAGAGCACGGCGTCGACCCAGCCGCCGAAAAACCCGGCGGCGGTGCCGATGAGGGCGGCGAGGGCGAGGCAGATGAGGGTGGAACTGGCCGCGATCAGCAGCGAGGCCTGGCCGCCGTAGAACAGGCGGGCCATGACGTCGCGGCCCTGGCTGTCGGCGCCGATGAGGTAGGGGCCGCGCCAGGTCGGGCCGATGGGGGTGACGCCGAGGCCGAGGCCGCCTTCGTCGGGCTGCATGACTTCGACTGTTTGGTTGTCGATCGTGAGCGTGCCGTTGACGTTGGAGGTGAAGGGGTCGGTGCCGGAAACGTGGCGGGCGTAGAGCGGGGCGGCGATGGAGGCGAGCAGGATCAGGACGAGGACGGCGAGGGAAAGCATTGCCGCCCGGTCCTGGACCAGCTTGCGCAGGGCCGTGGCCCAGGGGCCTCGGGCTGGCGGCGCGGGGGTTTCGTTTACGGGCGTGTCCTGCGCGGGCGGCAGGACGGTGGCCGACAAGGCTACTGCACCCAGACCTTGGAGAAGATCATGTGGAGCTGGTCGCTGTAGGTGTAGTTGCCGAGGCGCTTAGAAACGAAGTCGAGGTGCTTGGGGGTGAAGAGGGGGGCGAGGGGGGCCTGCTCCATCACCTCCTTGTCGATCTTGGCCCACATCTCGTTGGCGGCGGGCTGGTCGGCGACGGCGGTCTTGAGCGCCTGCTGCATGTGCGCCTCGGTGGCCTGGTCGCAGAAGCCGGCGATGTTGATGGAGGAGTCGGAGCCGGGGTGGAAGTTGGCGCAGCCGAGTAGGACGTAGAGGAAGTCCGACGGGGCCGGGTAGTCCTGATACCAGTCGGTCAGGCTGATCTGCACCTTGTTATTGGTGTTCTGGATGTAGGTGAACTGGATGTTGGGGGAGAGGGATTTGACGGAGGCGTCGAAGCCAAGTGCCTTCAGCACGCTTTGCAGGTAGACGCCAATGGCGCGGTTGACGGCGCGGTCGTTGGTGACGAGGGTGACCTGCTCGCCGGGCTTGACGCCGGATTGCTGCATGAGCTGCTTGGCACGGGCCATGTCGGGGGCGGACCAGGATTTGCCGGGGTCCTTGGTGTATTGGCAGAAGGACTGGTAGCCGGGGAAGCCGGGGGGGAGGACCTGGCAGGTGGGGGCGGCGAGGCGGGGGCCGCCGTAGAAGTTGACGGCGGCGCGGCGGTCGACGGCGAAGTTGACCGCTTGGCGGACCTTCACGTTGTTGAACGGGGGGAGGTTGGTGTTCATCGCGACGTAGTACATGGCGAACAGCGGCTCGATGTGGACTTGGCTGGCGTATTTGGAGCCGACCTCGCCGAGGCGGTCGGCGGGGATGTCGTCGAACATCCAGTCGGCCTGGCCGTTGGCGACAGCGGTGACGGCGGCTTCGTCGTCGAGGCCGTAGTCGTAGTCGATGGCGTCGACGTAGCCGTCGGGCTGGGCCTCGGCGCTCCATTGCTTGAAGTGCGGGTTGCGGACGATCCTCATCTGGCGGTTGGGGTCGTAGCTGGCGATCATGTAGGGGCCGGTGCCGGGGGCGGGCTTGGCGCCGAGGTCCTGGTCCGGGGTGCTGGAGGGGAGGATGGCGGCGAAGGGGGTGGCGAGCTTGTACATGAACTCGGAGTCGGGCTGGGTGAGGTGGATGGTGACGGTGCGGGCCTGGTCGTCGGCGACGACGCCGCCTTCGAGGGTGCAGTCAGCGGGGGTTTTCAGGCAGGCGTCGGCGCCGACGATGACGTTGTACCAGGTGCCGGCGTTGGGGTTGCTGACCTTGAACAGGCGCTGGAAGGAGGCGACGACGTCCTCCGTCGTCACGGGGTCGCCGTTGGAGAAGCTGATGCCCTGGCGGAGCTTGAAGACGTAGGTCTTGCCGCCGTTTTCGGGCTTGGGGAGCGCTTCGGCGAGGTCGGCGACGACGTTGTTGCTCCCTTCGCCGCTGGTTTTGCTGAAGGTGACGAGGCCGTCGTAGACGTTGAAGAAGACTTGCCAGAACTGGGAGGTGTAGTTGATCTGCGGGTCGATGGTGCCTTCGGAGGCGTTGGAAACGATGCGCATGGTGCCGCCGCGGTGGGGGTCGGCGGTTTGGGCGCGGGCGGCGAAAGGGGAGGCGGTTATGGCGAGCCCGAGGGCGGCTGTTGCGAGGGTTGCGGTGAGTGTCTGGCGCATGTTGCATCCTTCGCCGTGTCGGTTTCCGCGCCAGGGTAGTGCATTCCCGTGCGCGCTGGATATATCCGGAGCGGCCTTGATTGGGTTGCGGAATGACGGCGCCTGGGCAGCCCGACCCTGAGCGGGGGGCGTGCTCGGCCACGCATCTGGTCGTGATCCCGAGCTTCAACACCGGGGCGCGGCTGTTGTGCGAGACGGTTGCGGCGGCGCGGGCTGCGTGGGGACCGGTGTGGGTAGTGATCGACGGGAGCACGGACGGGTCGGCGGCGGCGGTGGCGGAGAGATGGGGGGGGGACGCCGGGGTCCGAGTGCTCGCGCTCGCGCGGAACGTGGGCAAGGGGGCGGCGCTGCGGCGGGCGCTCGACGAGGCGGCGGCGGCCGGGTTCAGCCATGCGCTGACGATGGACGCCGATGGGCAGCATCCGGCGGATTGGATCGGCCGGTTCATGCAGGCGTCGCTCGCGCGGCCTGACGCCATGATCCTTGGGGAGCCGGTGTTCGGGCCGGATGCGCCGCGCTTGCGGGTTTGGGGGCGGCGGGTTTCGAACTGGCTGGTGGACTTGGAAACGCTTTGGGCCGGGGTGGGGGACAGCTTGTTCGGGTTCCGGGTTTATCCGATCGGGCCGTTGCGGGCGGCGATGGCGCGCTCGCCGGGAATGCGGGGGTATGATTTCGACGCGGAGGCGGTGGTGCGGCTGGTTTGGCAGGGGGTTCCGTTCCGCCGGGTGCGGACGCCGGTGCGGTATTTAACGGTTGATAAGGGCGGGGTGTCGCATTTCCGGTATTGGCGGGACAATTGGCTGCTGGCGCGGATGCATGTCCGGTTGGCGCTTGGGCTGGCGGGGCGGATGATCCGGGGTGGCAACTGACGCGCCTCGCTGTTCCAGCCGGGGCAACCGCTGTTTTAATCCGCCCGGAGGGTCGCGAAGCCGCCCATGGCCGTGCGCAGGATGATCCAGATGTCGAGCAGGGGCGACCAGTTGTTGATGTACCAGAGGTCGAGCTCGACCCGGCGCTGGGCCTTGGCGAGGGTGTCGACCTCGCCGCGGGAGCCGTTGACCTGTGCCCAGCCGGTGATGCCGGGGGGCATCCGGTGGCGGACGCGGTAGGTTTCGACGGCGTCGGCGTAGTTGACGCCCTCGACCTGCATCTGGGTGACGTGGGGGCGGGGGCCGACCAGGGACATGTCGCCGCGCAGGACGTTGAGAAGCTGGGGGAGCTCGTCGATGCTCAGGCGGCGGAGGACGCGGCCGACGCGGGTGACGCGGGGATCGCGGGCGAGGGTGCGCGCGACGCCGGTGCGGTCGGCGGCGTCGGTGCGCATGGTGCGGAACTTGTAGATCAGGACCGGGCGGCCGTTGCGGCCATAGCGCCATTGGCGGAACAGGACCGGGCCTGGCGAATTGAGGCGGATGGCGGCGGCGGCGATGAGGAACAGCGGGAAGAAGACGGGGATGAGGGTGAGGACGACGGCGACGTCGAGCGCGCGCTTGGCGACCCGACGCCAGCCGCTCAGGGGCGGGGGCAGGAGGTCGATCAGCGGCAGGGAGGCGGCCGGGCCATTGGAGAAGCGGACGAAGGGCGAGTCCCACACGGGGCCGTTGCGCAAGGCGAGGCGGACGCGGACGCTGGTGTCGGCCATGCAGCGGCAAACGGCGTTGAGCGTTTCGTGGCTTGCGTCGGCGGCGATGACGACCGTGTCGGCCTGGTCCTTGGCGGCGATCTGCTGGAGGGCTGCGAGGCCGTCGTCGCTGGCCGGGTCGAGGGTTGCGAGGACGGCGACGGGGTGGCCGTAGGCGGCTGCGCCGATTTGCCGGGCGAGGGCCGCGGCTGAGCTGGCGTTTCCGACCACGACAACGGCCGCGCGGGGCCTGGAGACCAACTGGAGGGCTGCGCCGGTCAAGCCGGATAGCGCGGCCCAGAGGGTGAGGGGGGTGGGCGACGCGCTGACGCCGGCCAGCTCGCGGCAAGCGCCGACGATGGCGAAAGCGATGCCGATGGCAAGCGCCGTGAAAACGGCCCGGCGGCGGGGCGAGGCGGGCGGGTGGGTCAGCACGTCGCTGACCGGGTGCCAGGCGCGGAAGATCATGTTGGAAAGGGCGACGACGACGACGCCGAGGGCGAAGGTGCGCGCGACGGCGGCGGGGCTGGCGAGGCGTTCGGGGGTGAGCAGCAGGACGACGAGGCCGATGACGGCGATCTGGGCGCCTTCGAGAATGTCAAGGACGCCGCGGCTGATGCTTGGCATGGCGACGGATGGGCGCGGCAAGCGCTGGAACGGCCTCGCCTGGGGGCTGGACGCGCCCAGCTTGGCTTCTGCCGTCATGCCCATGGCATTGGCCGACGAGAAAACATGGCGTTGCTCGCTCTCTCTCTAGAGAAGTTGGATTGCTCGGCGGGCGATTCATCGCCACTGATCGTTACGGGAAAGATACAACAGAAGCGAACACAAGTAAACGGATATTGTAGAACGGACGGCAACGATCAACTTACGGTTGAAATTGTCTCAGTTATGCCCGGATTTGTTATGGTTTAGGCTATGCTAGGTTTCTTGCGGCGGCGGCTGGCTGCCGCTGCCCGCTCAGGCATACAAGCGGCGATAAACCCTGTTCAGGCAAGAGATCGTTTGACCCGGATACAATGGCCTATGTGCTGCGAGCGGTTTTGCTTTATTGGCAAATCCTCACACAACTAATTCGGGACGCGGCGGCAGTGCAGGCGATATCTGCTTTGGGTCAAGCGGTCGAGCAGCGGCTGACGGGGCCGTCGGCCGTGGCTGCCGGGTTGCTGGCGTTGACGGTGCTCGTTTCCGCGGTTGTGGTGTTCCTGCGATCGGACCACCCGCGAACGTTGCGGGGCGTCATCGAGTTCGCGTTGCCGGCGCCGGTTATCACGCATCCGTCGGCCCGGGCGGATTTGCTGTTCTGGGTGACGCGGAAGCTGGTGATGCTGCCGCTCGCCTTGCCGGCCGGGGTGACGGTTGCGGCGTCGGTCGGCTACGGCGTCCATGCCTTGCTGCAGGCGGCGTTCGGCGTGGCGACGCCGACGAGCGAGCCGGGCTTCTGGGCGCTGGCGGCGTTCACGGCGTCGATGCTGGTCGCGTATGACCTGTCGTATTACCTTTACCACGTGATGCAGCACCGGTTCCCGATCTTGTGGGAGCTGCACAAGGTGCACCACTCGGCGGAGGTCATGGTGGGCACGACCAAGGACCGGATCCATCCGCTCGACGAGATCATGAACAAGGCGTGGGACGGATTGGTGACCGGGCCGGTTTACGGGCTGTGGCTGTTCCTTGTTTTCAACCCGGTCGAGCTGACGGTGCTCGGGATCAACGTCTACGTGCTGCGCAACATCCTGATGATGGATTTCGTCCGCCACACGCACCTGAAGATCTCGTTCGGTTCGGTGCTGAACCAGGTGGTGCTTTGCCCGCACTACCATCAACTGCACCACAGCGTGAACCCGGTGCACTACGACCGGAACTTCGGCTTGATGCTGACGGTATGGGACCGGATGTTCGGCACGCTCTCGGTTCCGAAGCCGGATGAAAGCTTCAAGTTCGGGCTGATGAAACGGGAAGCGGACCAGTATCAATCGCTGCGAGGGTTGTACCTGCTTCCGGTCCGGCGGATGGCACGGCACCTGCCGGGGCTGCGCGGCCGTTCGCGGCGGCTTCGGCTGGAGAAGGAAGCCCGCGCCGGGCGCGCGGCCGGCTGAGCATGGCGCTCACGGCGGAGATCGTCACCACGGCGGACCGGCTCGATGCCGTTGGCCCGGCGTGGGACGCGCTTTGGCGGCAAACGGGGCAGGGGATTTTCCAGAGCCATGGCTGGGTGCGCGCGTGGTGGGCGGCGCAGGGGGCGAGGCCGTCGCGGCGGTTGCGGATCGGCTTGTGCTGGCAGGGCGACGAGCTGGCCGCGGTTATCCCGTGCGCCATCAGGCGGCATCGCGGGGTCGCGGTGCTGGAATGGGCGGCGAAGGAGTGCAGCGACTACAGCGACGCGGTGGCCGGGCCGGGCGCTGCGCTGGACCACGCGTGGCGGGCGCTGGTGGACGCGGGCGGGTTCCATGTCAGCTATCTCGGCCATGTCCGCCCGGATGCCGTCGCCTGGCGCTTGACGGCGGGGGGGCGCGGCCTGCCCTGCGCGATGCGGCTGAGCGCCCGGGGGGAGTGGACGCTGCAGGTCCGGAGCGGCGGCTTGTCGGGGGAGGCATGGTTCCGGGGCTTGCCGAAGAAGGCGCGCAACAACCACCGGCGGGGGAGGCGCATCCTCGAGCAGGGCGGCGGCGTGTCGGTGCGCATCGGCGACGGCAGGGATACGGCGGAGACGGTTGAGCGCCTGATCGCGCTGAAACGGCAGTGGCTCGCGGTTAACCGGCAGCGCAACGCCCTGCTGGACGACGATGCGCGGGTGCTGCGCGGGCTGATGGCGCATTTGCAGGACCGTGGGGCGTTGCAGGTGCTGAGCCTGCATTGCGGCGACGAGGTTGCGGCGGGCCTGGTCAGCATCGTGGACGAGGGCGGGGCGGCGGCGTTCCTGACGGCGTTCGACCCGCGCTTCGACCGGGCTTCCCCGGGGACGATCGTGCTGGCCGAGCTGATCATGTGGGCGTTCAACAGCGGACGCCGGCAGGTTGACTTTCTTTGCGGCGACGAGGCTTACAAGCTCAAGTTCGCCAATGAGAGCACGCCGCTGGCGGCGTTCGCCGGGGCGCGGACGGGTTTGGGGCGGGCGGCGCTCCGGTTCGGGGAATGGCTGGACGGCAGGCGCGCGCCGGTTGCGCGCGGCGGAGGTCCCGGCATCGGGTCGCTCCATGCCGATCTTGGCGGCGACCATTCATGCGGGGCGGCCCGGCAGCCCGGCTTCGGGGCGGATTCGGCCTGATACTAGCCGCCCTATCGGGCGACCGGTATCAGAGTCGCTTTTCACGCACCGCCGCCTGCCAACCCGGCGCGCATACCAGTCAGCCCAAAGGGCTTTTGATATGACGCCAGCGGTTCTGCCGAGCGACCGGCCTCAGAGCCGTTTCCCGCGGGCCGGCGCGCCAAGCCCTTGCGCATATCAGCCGGGCCGAAGGGCGTTCATGGCCTCTGCCACGGAGGCCTGCCCGGGAGGGTTCGAGGGCGCGTTACTTGATGTGCCGCGACGGCGCGCCGTCCCGCGGAACGGCGCTCAGGTGGGGCAGGCGCGCGGTTATCAGCTCGAAGGAGGCCGATTTGCGGTAGTATGCCGCCGCTTCGCCGCGGCTGCGCAGGCCGAGCTTCTCGAGGATGCTGTGGACGTGGTTCTTGACGGTTGCGTCGGTGATGGCGAGGCGGCGGGCGATCTGTTTATTGGCTTGGCCGTCGGCGAGGAGCTTGATGATGTCGAGTTCGCGCCGGGTCAGTTGGCTGATGCCGGCTTGCGGCCTGGCGAGGCCGGTCCTGCGGGCGAGATGGCTGAGCAGCAGGCTGGAAAGGCGATCCGGGTAGACGATCTCGCCGTTGGCCACGCGGATGATGGTGGAGACAACGTGCTCAGCCGGGGCTTCGGGCTCGACGTAGCCGGAGATGCCGATGCTGGCCCAGGCGATGAATTCCTCGTCGCGGCCGTCCAGCGCGAGGACCGCGACGCTGGACATGGGGTGGACGCCGCGGAATTCGGCGACGAGGCCGAGGCCGTCGCTTGCGTAGGCGGAGACGACCATCAGCGATAGGGGGGCTGCGTCGGCCCAAGGGGCGCCGGCGAAGCTGGCGGTTTGCACGGGCAGTGCGACGCTGCTGCTGGCCAAGCATGCTTGGAGCGTCTCACGAATAAGTCTAGATTGACTAATTAATAAGATACACATTATTAGTGAGATATGAACGAGATTTCTCGGCGGGGCAAGCATTTCGACGTCGTTTCAGAAATTTTCTTCGGCTAACTTAGTTAATTGAATGGTTGTGCGGAGTAGTCTAAGCATTTCTGTTAATGTATAATGAATTCCTTGTGTTGCCGTGTTTTCTGGCTAGATTTGCCGAAGTTTATTCGACATATTCAACCCTGGTAAGGAACGTAGGTTCAGTTGAACGTGGTTTCGGATTAGCTTATTTAGACGTTTTACTGTAGTGTGTGTAATTAGTATTCGTTAGTTGCAACTAAAAACTCTGTCATCGTCGGCCTTGCGGATTGTCGATCCGTTGCCTTTCTCACCTATCCGCTTTATGCGGCGGATCGTGGGCGGCGACTTGACGCCGTTTTGCGATCGGATGCGAGTTCGTTGAAGCAAAAGGGCGACCGTTGCTTTGCCGCCGCTTGCGTATCAGCCTTTGCATCGGCGACTTGGTTGACCGAGAAGGCCTTGCCAATGGCCAGGCGCTTCAGCGGCGTTTGAAGCGGATGCCGGGCGGCGGCTTGGGCGGTCGCGAACGGAGATCCGGGCGGGACGGCCCGATCAGGGGCGGAACAGCATCCGGTCGGTGACGGCGACCTGCTCGGGGCGGTAGTGGCCGACGCCCCAGGCTTCCTGCAGGCCGTTCGGCTCGATGCCCGGCGCTTGATGGCCGATGTGCCACCAGGAGCCGGATAGCGGCGGGTCGAAGCCGTTCATGTAGGCCAGCAGCGTTTCCGCCCAGGCGTGCGCGCTGCCGCCCGGGCCTGGGTTGCTTGCGCCCATCTCGCCGATGAACACCGGGGCGATGTTCCGCCGGGCGACGAAGCCCCAGGCCGCTTCCCAGCGCGCAACGGCGGCGGCGCCGCTGTCGTTCTCGACCTTGCTGATCTCGTAGGGGTAGACGTGGACGGAGTAGACGAGTTTATGCGGGATTTGCAGGTGGACCGGACGGCCGCCGACGGGGCGCAGATCGCCTTCGGGGGCACCCAGGCGATAGCTCTGCGGGCCTTCGCAAATGACCAGCACGTCCGGGTTGAGCGCCTGGATCGCGTTGCCGACGTCGTTATACATCGCGGCGATGTCCCTGGGGCTGCCGTCGCCCCAGGGGACGTCGTGCGGCTCATTGTGCAGGTCGAAGCCGATGACGGTGGAGTTGCCGGCGTATTGCCGGGCGAAGCGGAGCCAGTTCGCCTTGAAGGTTGCGGCGGAGACGGTGCCCGGGTTGCCTGCGCCGTCCCAGCCGTTCGATCCCGGGCCACGGTCGAACCAGAGGCCGTTGGGCTGCTGGCCGCCGCCGCCGTCGTTGGTGTGGTGGTCGAAGATGACCTTCAGGCCGATCTGTTCGGCGTAGGCGACGATCTTCTGGAAGATCTGCCACGTCGTCAGGCCGGCGAGGCCGGGGTTGCGCCCGAAATCGATCGTGCCGGCGACCGGGATGTTCAGCGGGCGGGCGTCGAGGTTCACGTCGGACCACGGGATGCGGACGGCATTGAAGCCCGCGGCCGTGACGCTGTCGCAGATGTCCTGGTAGCTGACCGCCCAGAGGCCTTGCGGGGCGTAGCCGGCCGGGCCGCCGGAGCCGTCCCAGCCGATGGAGGCGATCCGCACCCGACCGCCCTTGTCGTCGACGATCGCCGCGCCCCTTGTGCCGAGGAAGCCGGGCGGGAGCAGGCATCCGCCGCGCCCGGCTGGGCGGCAGGCGGCGTGGACGCCGCGCGGGGCCGCCGTGGCCAGGAGCGCCGTTGCGGCCAGCTTGACGGCCGTGCGGCGCGGCAGCGAGTTGTTCGTCATCCGGGCGCGAGCCTTGCGTGCAAAACCGGCGTTCGGGCCGGTTGGGCCGCCGCTGCCGGGAAGATCTTGCAGACCAGGAAGGCGAACAGGAGGGCGAGGAAGTTGGTGGAGCGCAGCAGGTAGGTTTCGGTCAGGTTGATGGTGAAGAACATGATGAGGAAGGCGACGGCCATCTCGAGGCTGAGGCGCCCGGCTTCCGGCGTGGTTGTCAGCAGCCGGTGGAACTTCACGGCGAGGGCCAGGCTGGTGGCGAGGAAGATGGAGAACCCGGCCAGCCCGGTTTCGACCAGGATGGCGACATAGCCGCTGTGATAGTTGTCGAGCACCCAGCCGTGCTCGCGCAGGTAGCCGTAATAGACGGTCGGCAGGGTCCAGAACCCGTTCAGGCCGTAGCCTTGCAGCGGGCGGCGGAGCCAGGAGCCGAGCGCGTATTGCCAGATGAAGGTCCGTTCCGTCAGGTTGACGTCGTAGCCGAACAGGTCGATCGAACGGTTCCCGGTGACGGCGAGATAGAGGATGTTGGCGACGGCCAGCGTCAGGACGATGCCAAAGATGGCGAGGACGAGGACGGCCAGCCGGCGCGACGCCCGCGACAGGACGAGGCAGGACACGGCGACGACGGCCATGACGCCCGCGCCGCGGGAGCCGGAACCGAGCAGGCAGGAGATGCCGAGCACGCACATGGCACCGTGGAACCAGTGCCGCCGGTCGATGAAGCGCAAGAGGGCTATGGCGATGAAGACGGCGGAGACCATTCCCAGGCCTTGCTTGGAGGCGAACATGCCCTGCCAGTTGCCGACGTGCTGCCATTCGCGCTGGACGATGCCGATGCTGGGCGCGAAGAGGACGAGGGCGGCCGAGGCGGCAAGCAGCGCGCCAAGGCAGGCGTAAAGGCAGGCGAACATGTCCCGCACCGAGATGAGGGCGGACAGACGCCAGGCGGCGAGGTTGGTGATGAGCAGCGCCGCCGCTTTTGTGACCGCGCTGGCCGGGTTGTCGCTCCAGGCGACGGAGGCGGCGGACCAGAGCAGCAGGGCCGCGGGCAGAAGCATCTGCCGGGGTTGGGTAGGGGCCTGGACGGCGTGGGGAAGGAACGACAGGACGATGACGAGCGACCAAAGGCTGACGGCTGCGAGCTGCGGGCGGAGGTCGGCGGTTTGGCGGACGACTTCTTCTTCCGACAGGCCGGAGAAGGCGATGTTGAAGTTCTCCATCGAGACCAGGATGACCAGGGCCAGGATGGTTAAAGCGAGGTATCGTGCCCGGGTCGGGGTCAGCATGGGCGCACGCCTTCGGATATCGGATGAAACTACCGGCTTTCGGCGGCGATAGTCAGGAATAAGGCGTTACAAATGCGCGCGGCCGGTGTTGGCATCGTGAATACCGTCCATACGTGGCAATTGGGCGGCATTAATACTTCGGGCTGACGCCATCGGCCAATTAATCAAAATCCCTACTTCGGCTCGATCAATCGATTTGAACCAATCGACGCACAAGCGCCAATCCTGAGGCTCATGCGGGCGGGACGCGCTGCTGATACGAGTATCGGCTTCTGGGTGCGTGGTTGGGGACAGGATGGACAGCTCTGCGCCGGGCCTTGCGGCGGGATGGACCGGCCTTGGCGGCGGCGCGGACGCCGGCGCCGAGCTTGCGGGTTCCGGCGAGCGATGCCCGGTGCTGGCGCGGGAACGGTCCGGGGTGTTGCTGACCGAGGCTGCGGGGGTTCCGGTTCACGCTGTCCTGGCCGGCGGACGGGACACGGCGGCGGAGGTTGTGCTGGCGTTCTTGCGCGGCGCGTCCCAGCGCTGCATCCTGGTGACGTTCGCCAACCCGTCCACGGCGGTGCTGGCCCGGCGTGCCGGGTTCCGGCGCAGTTTGCTGTCGTTCGATTTGGTGCTTCCGGACGGCATCGGCATGTGCATGGCGATCCGGTGGCTGCATGGGCTGCCCGCGCGCCGGGTCAGCTTTGACATGACTTCGTTCGGTCCGGCGCTGTTCGGTTATGCGGCGGCGGAGTCGCTGAGCGTTGTCCTGGTCGGCGGCACGCCGGGGGTGGCGGCGCGGGCGGGCGGGCGGATCGGGAAGGCGTATCCCGGGCTTCGCGTTGCCGCGGCGTTCGACGGCTTCGCGGACCAGGACGAGACGACGCGCCGGATCGTGGCGCTCGCGCCGGACATCGTGATCTGCGGCATGGGCGGGGTGCGGCAGGAGGCGTTCCTGCTCGACGCCTGCGCCGCGGGGTGGCACGGCTGGGGCTTCACCTGCGGCGGCTTCCTTGACCAGTTGCACGGAGGGATGACGTATTATCCGGGCTGGGTCGACCGGGCCAACCTGCGCTGGGCTTACCGCCTGTTTCGCGAGCCGCGGCGGCTTTGGCGGCGCTACCTGCTGGATTACAGCCGCTTCGGGCTGATGGTCTGCAAGGCGCTCGTGCGCAAACCATGACGAAGATGAGGCTGCTGACCGCGCAAACGCCCCAGCCTGGGCCGGATGCGCCGCCGCCGGGCGCGGGCGAGGCGACGCCCGAAGCGGAGGGCATGGGTTCGGAGCGGCCCATGCAGCGCTCGACGCCCCAGCCCGGTTCGGAGGAGGCAGACCTCCAGCGGGCGCGGCGCTGGCGCTTCGGCCATGCGCCGGAGACCGAGGCCCGGCTCGGGCATTCCGCCCAGCCTGAAGGGGTTTCGGGCGGTGCCGTGGGCGGCGGCGTGGGCTGGGACGGGTGGGAGCGTCGTTCGGGCGAGCCGCCCGGCTGGAACGTGCTCGGGTTCCTGCGGCGGCGGAAGCTGCGGATCGGGGCCGTGGTGGCGGCGGCGATGGCCTGCTTCACCGTTATCGTCTTCCTGCTGCCGCCGAGCTACCGGGCGCACAGCGCCGTGATCTATCAGGGCGACCAGGCCATCGCGATCCGCGACGGGGCGCTGCCGCGGGAGCCGGCGTTCGCGGCCGACACGATATCGAACGAAGTCGAGCGGCTGACCTCCGACGAGCTGCTGCGCAAGGTTGCGAGCGCGCTCGGCTTGCAGGACAAGCCGGAATTCGATCCGCGGCGAGCCGGGATAGTTCCGGCTTGGCTTCGCCGCGCGTTCGGGGCGTTGAAGGCGGAGCTGCGGCAGTTCGGCGCGCGGATCGGGCTGGGGCGGGGCCATGGGGTTGCGGCGGCTGACGAGGACGACGTGCTCAGCAAGACGGTTGAGCGGTTGCGCGGTCGGCTGTCGGTCGATCCGGCCGGGGTTTCGCGGGTGATCCGGATCGCCGCCACGTCGCGCGATCCCGATCTCGCGGCGGCGATCGCCAACACCGTCGCCGAGAGCTACGTCGCGTCCCGGGCGGCAGCGAAGGCGGCGGAAACGCGGGAAGCGCACGAGTGGATCGGCCGCCGGCTGGACAGCCTGCGCGACCGGGCGCTCGCATCCGCGCAGGCCTTTGACAAGCTGCGGCATGATCGCGGCGCGGTGCGCGGGAAGGACGGCACGATCAGCCAGGAGCAGCTGACCCAGGTCAGCACCGAGCTGACGCAGGCGCGCCAGCTCCGGTCGACGTTGCAGGCCGCGCTGTCTCAGGCGGCGGGCGACAGCGAGGCCGACCTGGACTTGCTGACGTCGGCTTCCGGCTCGCTGCTGTTGCCGAAGCTGCGCGAGCAGCTTTCGGAGGCGAGCGCGCGGGGGGCCGAGCTGGGCGCGACCAGAGGGTTCTCTGCGCCGGGGATGGCGGCCAGCCGCGCGCAGATGGCGGACATCGCGCGCTCCATCGAGCGGGAGCGGACCCGTATCCGGCAAACGCTGGACGGCAAGCTGGAGGTTGCGGCGGCGAGCGAGCGCCGCTTGAGCGCGCTGCTCGACGCGATGAAGGCGAAGGCCGAACAGTCCGACAGCGTGGGAGCGGAGATGCAGGCGCTGGAGCGCCGGGCGGCGGCGGACGCGGAGACATACCGCAGCTTCGCGGCAAAGGCCGAGCAGACCGACCCGGAGCTGAACTACCAGCCGCCGAGCGTGCAAATCCTGTCGCGCGCCGCGACGCCGACCGGGCCGGCGTCGCCGAACAAGGCGGTTATCCTGCCGGCCGCTTTCCTGCTGTCGCTCGGGCTTGGGGGGGCTGCCGCGCTGCTGAAGGAGACCGGCCGGCGCGGGGTGGTCAGCTTGCGCGGCCTGCCTCGCCCCGGCGGGCAGACGCCGCTGGGGGTGCTGCCGCTCATGCGGCGGCGGACCCGCAAGCTGGGGCGGGCGTGGGACGAAGCCGTCGAGCAGATTCTGGCCCGGATGCTGCTGCCGGCCTACGGGATCATCCCGGCGAGCATCCTGGTGACTTCGGCGCTGCCGCGCGAGGGCAAGACGCGGGCGGCGATCGCGCTGGCGGCGGCGGCGGCGAAACAGGGCCTGCGCGTGCTGCTGGTGGACGCGGATCTGCGCCGCCGCTCGGCGTCCAAGGCCGCCGGGCTGGGCCGTTCCGACAGCAACCTGGTCCGGCTGCTCCGCGGCGAGATCGCGCTTGAGGAGGGGCCGGTCTACCACACCGGCTGGGGCTTCTGCGTGCTCGCCGCCGGGGAGCCGGACATAAGCCCGATGACGCTGCTGTCCACCAGCGCCTGGGAAGGCGTGCTGCGCGACCTGGAGAGCCAGTTCGACCTGGTGATCATCGACACGCCGCCGGTGCTGGCCGCGGGCGACGCCTGGGTCATGGCGCGCCACGCGGACGCGACGGCGATGCTGGTGGAATGGGGGGCGACGCAGCCGGCGACGGTCGGCCTGGCGCTGGAGCGGCTGGCCTCGGCACGGGCGCGGCTGCTCGGGCTGACGCTGACAAAGGTCGACCCGCGGGACCACGCGACCTACGGCCACGACGATGCCGTGCTGTCCTCGCCGAAGCTGCTGCGGTATCACAGCCGCCGCCGGTTGCGGTGATAGGGGGGCGGGAACCCGGCTGCGCGCCGGGGGGCGAGCTTCCGGGCGGCGGCGTCCGACGGCACGTGTCCAAGGCGACGTTCTGGGCGGCGGTGGAGACGGGGGGCGCGCAGGCGTCGGCATTCCTGTTCTTCGTGGTGTTCGCACGGCTGCTGACGCCGTCCGAGTTCGGCGTCTACGCGTTCGGCATGGCGATCGTGGGCGCGGTCAACATGGTGCTGTTCCAGGGGTTCGGGGACGGGCTGATCCAGGCCGAGCGGCTGGACGACGAGAGCACGTCGACAGCGTTCTGGACCAACATGGCGATGGCGGGGGCGATGGTGGCCGGGCTTCAGGCGGCGGCGTATTTCGCGCAGACGCTGTTCCATGAGCCGCTCCTCGGGCCGGTGATCGCGTGGCTGTCGCTGCTTTGCTTCCCGCGGGCGCTGGTGAGCATCCATTCGGCGCTGTTCCGGCGCTCGCTCGACCTGCGCATCTTCGCGATCCGGACGGTGGCGGGCAGCGTGGCGGGCGGGATTGTGGGGGTTGCGCTGGCGCTGGCCGGGGCCGGGGTTTGGGCGCTGGTGGTTTCGCAGTTCGTGCAGTCGGCGCTGGTCGCGGTTATCATGTGGCAGGCGACGCCGTGGCGGCCGAAGCTGCTGTTCTCGCGGGCCGCGTTTCTCCGGCTGTTCGCGTTCAGCCGGCATTTCATGGCGGCCAGCGTGATCACCTCCAGCATCGACGACCTGGCCAGCGTGATCGTCGGGCTGACGATGGACCTTTCGTCGGTGGGGATCTTCTCGGTGGCGCTGCGGGTGCTGCGGGCGGCGATCATCGTGGTGATGACGCCGTTCCAGTTGGTGATGATGCCGGCGCTGAGCCGGATCGCGCATGACCGCGAGCGGTTCGGGGCCGGGTATTCGGAGATCGTGCTGCTGACGAGCACGGTCTGGGTTCCGGGCGTGGCGGCGCTCGGGCTGGCGGCCCCGGCGCTGGTGCCACTGGCGTTCGGGCCGCAATGGGTCCGCGCCGTGCCGGTGGTGGAGGCGATGAGCTTCGTCGCGTTCACCATGCCGCTATGGGCCTTCTCCGGGCAGGCGCTGTCGGCGCTCGGACGCCCGGACGCGTTCGCCGGCATGGCGTATTGGCAGTTGGGGCTTTACTGCGCCGCCTTGCCGGCGGCGCAGATGTTCGGGATCGTCGCGGTGGGATGGACCTGGGCGGCGTTGTCGGCGGCCATGGTGCCGATCTCGCTCAGCCGGCTGCGACGGCTTTCGGGGCTGGACGTGGGACGGCTGCTGTCGCTCAGCGCGCGGGTCGCGTTGGCCGGGGGCACCATGGCGGCGAGCGCGCTGCTCGTGAGGAGCCTGGCGCCGGGGGGGGCTTGGCTTGCGGCGTTGGCTGTGGCGGCCGGGCTCTGCGCCTACGCCGCCGCGCTCGCGGCGCTGCTGCCCGGGCACATGACGCGGCTGCTGTCGCTGGGCCGCGACGCCCTGCCGGACGCCGGGTTCAGACGGAGGCAGGTTCAGTGATCCCGAAGCGCATCCATCATGTCTGGGTGGGAAGCACGCTGCCGGAGGCGCAGCGGCGCTGCGTGGGAACCTGGCAGGAGACCAACCCCAGCTTCGACCTCGTGCTGTGGAACGAGGACAACATCGACTTCTCGCACCCGGCGCTGCGCACGGCCTATGAGAAGAAGCTGTGGGCGAAGGTCGCCGACATCGTTCGGCTGAAGGCGGTCGCGGAAAGCGGCGGGTTCTATCTGGACACGGATTTCAAGCTGTTCCGACCGCTTGACCCGCTGCTCGGCCATGCCTGCGTTTTTGGCTTCCAAACGCAGGAGGCTTCGGCCGACTGGGTGGCGAACGGGATGATGGCGGCGGAGCCCGGGCATTGGTTCATCGTCCGTGCGCTGGAGCGGCTGCTGTCGATGCGGGCCGTGCCGTTCGGGCTGGACCGGCCGACGCGGTATGGGCCGAAGCTGGTCACCCGGCTGCTGGCGGAGGAGGGGCTGAGGCGGTACGACAGCGGAGGCGTGCGGGTGAAGGACATCTTTATTTGTCCGACGCAGGCTTTCTTTCCTTGGCCGTTCGGGGTGGCGTTCCGGGAAGACTTCGTGACGGCGGAGTCCTACGGGATCCACTTGTGGGAGAAATCCTGGGAGGCGAACCTGCCGGGGTATGTCCGGGCGGCGAAGCAGGTGCGGCGCTGGGCGGGCGCCACGCTCCGGCCTGCCGCGCGCTGAACGCGGCGGGTTTTAGCTTGGCGGCCCGGCCGGGCGTGCGCCGGATCAGGGCTGCCGGGTTGTCCGGGGCGTCGCCGCTGGGCCGGGCGATCGAGGCGGCGTGCGACGGGCAGGCAAAGGTGGCGTTCGAGGGCGGCACGGCTCCGGCGGAGGCTGGCTGGCGCCGGGTTGCCGGCCGTTCGGGGCTGCGCTGGTGGTCCGGCGAGAAGGACGGCGGGGTGGGGCGGACGGGAGACGTGCGGCTCGATCTGCATGGGTCGCTGGTTGCGGGGGAGGGGCGGGTTTGGCGGATCGTTGATGGCTCGGGCGCGCCGCTGCTGGGCGCATTCCATGCGGTGCAAGTCTGTCACCGGCTGCCGTACGTGGCTTCCGTCTACCTGGTCGAGAGCGAGAACGGCGGGCAGCGGCACGTGCTGGCCGAGGCGCATCTGTCCAGCACCGTGGCCTATCCGGCGCTGCTTGGGGCGCTGGCGCGGGCGGCTTGCGTGCTGCTGCGGACGGCGTTGCGCGGCGGAGGGGGGGACGCGCGGCCCTGGACGCCGGCTGCGGCGGGGCGGGCAGGGCCGATGCCGCTTGCGCGGGCACGGGCCGCGAACGCCGCGGCATGGCTGCGTGCCCGCTTGGGCGGGGACGTGTACGGCATCGCGGTGATGCACGGCGACGCGGGCGGCTTGCTGCAGGACCGCGTGGTTGCCCCGGCGCGCTGGATGGCAGTGCCTGAACGAGAGGGGTTCATCGCCGATCCGTTCTTCTGGCCCGGGCGGCCGGAAACCGTTTTGTGCGAGCACTACACGCACCGCAGCGGGGTCGGACGTTTGGCGAGCATGACGGTCGGCAACGGGACGCCCAAGTTGTCCCCAATCGCGCTCCCGCTCGCGGACGGCGTGCATGTCTCCTACCCGTATCCGTGGGCGGATGGGGAGCGGGTGCTGTGCCTGCCGGAAATGGCGGCGGCGGGGCGGCAGGTGCTATTCGAGATCCGGGAGGGGCGGGCCGCGCCCGTTTGCGTGGTGGCCGAGGAGGTGGCGATGGCGGACCCGACGCTGATGCGCGAGGGCGGGCTTTACTGGATCGGCTACAGCGACGCGGCGGCGGGGGCGTACGACAATCTTTGCCTGATGTTCGCCGAGCGTCTGGAAGGGCCTTGGCGGGCGCATCCGGGCAATCCGGTCAAGCTGGACGCGCGGTCGTCCCGGCCCGGGGGGACGCCGTTCCGGGTTGATGGGCAATTGTATCGCCCGGCGCAGGACTGCTCGCGCACGTATGGCGGGGCGCTGGCGGTGAATGCGGTGAGACGTTGCACGCCGGACCATTATGCCGAGGAAACGGTGGCGACGCTGCGCCCGGACGCTCATGGCGCGTATCCAGACGGGGTGCATACGCTGGCTTTGGAGGGGGCGGCGGAGGGCGGGCGGATGCTGATCGATGGCAAGCGGATCTCGTATCACCCGGCGATCCTGTGGCAGAAGATCCGGCGGCGGCTCCTGTGAGCTTGCGCCCAGGCGGCGCAGCTTTATACCGGCGGACCCACAGATTCGGCCACAGACTTACCCCCATTTTTGTGGATAACTTTGGTTAGGGTTTAACGCTGATCTGGACTGGCTGCGGCATCAGGGCGGGGGCAGGCCGATGCCGGTCAGGCGCTCGCATTCGGCGACGAGGCGGTCTTGCAGCTCCGGCATCCTCGAAGGGCCGGCCGGTTTGCGGGGGCGCTTGTGGAAGAAGTACTCGCCCGTGACGGCGGCGTCGGCGTCGTCGCTGACGGCGAGCCAGGCTTGGGTACGGTGAGCCTGGTCCAGGTCTCCGGTGGCGCGCGGGCCGCTCATCTTGGTGGGCACCCAGCCGGGTTCGAGCGCGTTGGAACGGACGCCGGGCCAGCGGCGGGCGACGGCGAAGGCGAGGAGGACGATGTGCAGCTTGGCATCGGAATAGGCCTGGTTGCCGCGCCATGCCTTCCGCTCCCAGTTCAGGTCGCCGAAGCCGGGGTTGCCGCGGCGGTGCAGCTCCGAGCTGACGTAGACCAGGCGTTCGGGCCGTTCGATCAGGGCGGTCAGGACGTAGGGGGCTAGGGCGTTGACGGCGAAGACTTGGGCGAGGCCGTCCTCCGTCTCGATCCGGCGGGGCTCGCGGTAGCCGACGGCGGCGTTGTGGATCACGGCGTCGAAGCGCCCGAGCGCGTTGACCTGGTCGGCTACGCCGCGGGTTTGGGCGATGCTGGCGAGATCGCCGGTGACGACGGCCTCAGCACCAGGGCAGGCGGCCATGGCGTCCTCGGCGCGATGGTCGTTGCGGGCGTGGAGCACGACGGCGTGGCCTTGTTCGAGCAGGAGCTGGGCCGCCATTTGGCCGAGGCCGTCGGAGGAGCCGGTGATGAAAACGCGTGCCATGGACGCGATATTGGCGTCAGGATGGGAATGCCGAGGCCTGAGCGGACATTCGTGGCTTGTGCCGCCCATGTCTGCTCAGGGATCTTTGAAGACGCGTCGTTTTGCACGGGACGATGCTCAACGAATTGGAGGCGCTTGCCGATGCCACACGACCATGAGCAGCCCCGCGCGATGACCGATGTGCCGATCGGGATCGAGGCCGCGGGCGAGCGGACCGAGACCGATTCGATGGGAAGCGTCGCCGTGCCGGGCGACCGGTACTGGGGGGCGCAGACGCAGCGGAGCCTGGTGCATTTCTCCATCGGGCGCGAGCGGATGCCGGAGGAGGTGTGCCATGCTTACGGGCTGGTGAAGCAGGCGGCGGCGCTGGTGAACCAAGCCGAGGGGCGGCTGCCGGGGTGGAAGGCCGAGGCGATCGTCCAGGCGGCGGGCGAGGCGGCGGCGGGCAAGCTTGACGGGCATTTCCCGCTTTACGTCTGGCAGACCGGCTCGGGCACGCAATCGAACATGAACGTCAACGAGGTGGTCTCGAACCGGGCGATCCAGTTGCTGGGCGGGGCGCTGGGCAGCAAGTCGCCGGTGCATCCGAACGATGACGTGAACATGGGGATGAGCAGCAACGATTCGTTCCCGGCGGCGATGCACATCGCCGCCGTGCGGATGCTGGACGGGCGCCTCTTGCCGCAGCTCGACGCGTTGGCGGGGGTGATCGAGGCCAAGGCGGCAGCGTGGGCCGGCGTGGTGAAGATCGGGCGGACGCACCTGCAGGACGCCGTGCCGCTGACGGTGGGGCAGGAATGGTCGGGCTACGCGCACCAGATCCGCGAGGCGGTGGCGGATCTGGGGCGGACGCGCGCCGGGCTGCTGGAGCTGGCGATCGGCGGCACGGCGGTGGGGACCGGGCTGAACGCGCCGCCGGGGTTCGGGGCGAGCGTGGCGGCGAAGATCGCGGAATTGACGGGGCAGGCGTTCGTGACCGCGCCGAACAAGTTCGCGGCGCAGGGGTCGCTCGACGCGACCGTTCGGGTCAGCGCGTCGCTGCGGGGAGTGGCGGTGGCGTTGATGAAGGTGGCGAACGACATGCGGTGGCTGGCTTCGGGGCCGCGCTGTGGGTTGGGCGAGCTGGTGTTGCCGGACAACGAGCCGGGGTCGTCGATCATGCCGGGCAAGGTGAACCCGACGCAGTGCGAGGCGATGCTGATGATCTGCGTCCAGGTGATCGGCGATGATACGGCGGTGGCGTTCGCGGGCAGCCAGGGCAATTTCGAGCTGAACACGATGCGGCCGCTGGTGATCAACAACGTTCTGCGCTCGGTGCGGAACCTGGCCGACGGGTGCGAGATGTTCCGGGTGCATTCGGTGGAGGGGACGCGGCTGAACGAGACGCGGATCGGGCAGTTCGTGTCGGAATCGGTGATGCTGGTGACGTCGCTCAACCCGTTGATCGGGTATGACGCGGCGTCGGCGGTGGCGCACAAGGCGATGGCGGAGGGTTTGACGTTGCGGGAGGCGGCGGTCGGGTCGGGGGCGGTGAGCGGGGAAGACTTCGACCGCGTGGTGGACCCGGCGTCGATGGTCGGGCGCGGCGTGGGCGGGGCGTAGAGGGGCGGCCGTCAGGCGAGATGCTTTTCCGCGTCGGCGAAGGTTGGGGCGTCGTAGCCGGGGTGGGCGTGGCGGGCGCCTTCGACGAACCCGGCCGCGGCGAACAGGCGGCGGTTGGCGTGCAAGCGGAGCCGGACCCCGAGGTGCAGCCTCGGCAATCGTCGGGCGCGCGCTTCGGTTTCGGCGCGGGCGATCAGACCCTGGGCGATGCCTCGACGGCGGACTGCCGGCAGGACGGCGAGGCGGCATAAATAGAGCCCTCCGTCCTGTTCTCGCCAAAGGATGCAGCCGGCCAGCGTGTCCTGTTCGCAAACCGCTCCGCCGCCGGCTTGCAGGTGCGCCCGGATGCTTTCGGGGGTTTCCCGCAAGGCGGAAGGCGGGGGATCGAGCAGGGTCTCGATCGCGGCGAAGGCTTGGCGGATCAGGGCGGCCACGGGTTCGGCGTCGTTTTGCGTCGTCAGGCGGATCATTCGGGTCTCCGTGGTGCGCCCAAGGCCAGGATCGGGCGGCGCGGCGGGTCAGGCGGTTTTCCTCCGCGGGGCCGAGCCTTATGTATGCGCCATGACAGACACTCCTGCATTCCTTGACAGCGCACGGCCCGACGTGCCCGATATCGTCGTGCCGCGCGGCGTGACGCCGTTCCATCTGCCGGGCCGTCCGGTGCGGGGGCGGCTGGTGCGGCTTGGCCCGCTTTCCGACGCGTTGCTGACCCGGCACGAGAACCACCCGGCCGTTACGGCCTTGACGGGGCAGGCGCTGGCGCTGGCGGCGGCGCTGGCGACCGCGTTGAAGTTCCGCGGCTCGTTCAGCTTGCAGGCGAAAGGGGACGGGCCGGTGCCGATGCTGCTGGCGGACTGCACGGAGTCGGGCGCCTTGCGCGGCTATGCGCGGGCGGTCCCGGAGCGGCTGGAGCCTGCGCTGGCGGAGAACGGGACGCCCTCGGCGCGGCGATTGCTGGGCAGCGGGTATCTTGCCTTCACCGTGGACCAGGGCGGGGAGCGGGACCAGCACCAGGGCATCGTCGCCATCGAGGGCGAGAGCCTGGCGGACATGGCGCTGCACTACTTCGAGACGAGCGAGCAGATCCGCTGCTCGGTGCAGTTGGCCTGCGCCGAAACGCCGCAGGGCTGGCGGGCCGGGGCGCTGATCCTGGAGCGGGTGGCCGGCGAGGGCGGCATCGATCCGGAGATGGACGGCGGGGCGCAGGACGAGGCGTGGCGGACGGCGACGGCGCTGGCGGCGACGTTGCGCGAGGAGGAGTTGCTGGACGATGGGCTGCCGGCGGAGCAGTTGTTGTACAACCTGTTCGGGCTGGAGGGCGTGAGCGCGGACCGGAACCGGGCGCTGGCCTACGGCTGCCGCTGCTCGCGGGCGCGGCTGTCGGGCATCCTTGAAGGCTTTCCTCCGGACGACTTGGATCATATGGTCGTCGACGGAGACATCGTCATGACCTGCGAGTTCTGTAACCTCGACTTCCGCTTCGGCCGCGGCGAGGTGCGCGGCCAAGCCGAAGCGCCGTCGCGCGAATGAGGCTGTCTCGGTTTTCCGCGCTGCTTGCCGCGGCGTGGCTGGCTGGCTGCGCCGGGGGGGAGGGGCCGCGCGCATATCCGCCGCTGCGCTACGGGTACCTGACGCCGCTGCGGTTGAACGTGGCCTCGATCGACTACGCGCCGCTGCCACCGCCGAGTCCGCTCGATTCGGTCTCGCCAGTGCCGGCGGCGGACGCGCTGCGGCAGTTGGCGCAGGACCGGCTCTCGGCCGCGGGATCGAGCGGGACGGCGCTGGTCAAGGTCGGCGAGGCGCAGATCGCCGAGAGCGGGGGCGGACTTGACGGGACGTTCGCGCTCGAAGTGGACATCATGACCACGGGCGGTGAGCGGGCCGGGTTCGCCGAGGCGCGGGTGGTGCGGCGGGTGGAGCCGGTGGGGGACGACCTCCGGGCCGCGGTGTATGACATGACCAAGCAGATGCTGGACGATATGAACGTCGAGCTGGAGTTCCAGATGCGGAAGTCGCTGCGGGACTACCTGCAAACGACGAGCACGGCGCCGGAGCCGGCCCCGGTCGAGCAGCAGGACCTTTCGCCGCCGTCCCCGTAGGGTTCATGCTGCCGGACCTGCCCATTGCCGAGGCGCTGCCGCGGCTGCTCGATGCGCTGTTGAGGGGCAACGCGGTGCTGGCTGCGCCGCCGGGGGCGGGCAAGACGACGGCCGTCCCGCTTGCGCTGCTCGATGCGGGCTGGCGGCGGGGCGGGCGGGTCATCGTGCTGGAGCCGCGGCGGCTGGCGGCGCGGGCGGCGGCCGTGCGGATGGCCTCCCTGCTGGGCGAGCCGGTTGGGCGGCGGGTCGGGTTCCGCACGCGGCTGGAGAGCGCGGTCTCGGGCGAGACGCAGGTCGAGGTGCTGACGGAAGGGTTGCTGCTGCGGCGGCTGATCACCGACCCGGCGCTCGAAGGGGTGGCGGCGGTGCTGCTCGACGAGGTGCACGAGCGGAGCCTTGATGCCGACATGGCGCTGGCGCTGTGCCTTGATTCGCAACGGTTGCTGCGGCCCGACCTACGATTGCTGGCGATGTCGGCGACGCTCGATAGCGGGCGGCTGGCGGGCTTGATGGATGCCGCGGTGATCGAGAGCGGGGGGCGGATGTTCCCGGTTGAGGTGGAACACGCGGCGCGGGACGTGATGGACGTGCGGGACTTGCCGGAGGCGATGGCGCGGGCGGTGCGGGCGGCGCTGGCGGCGCACACGGGGGACGTGCTGGCGTTCCTGCCCGGCATGGGCGAGATCCGGCGCACCGAGGCGGCGCTGACGGGGTGCGGCGCAGCGGTGCTGCCGCTGCACGGGGAGTTGCCGCCGGGCGAGCAGGATGCAGCGTTGAGCTTGGCGCGCGGGCGGCGGGTGGTGCTGGCGACCAGCATTGCGGAAACGTCGCTGACGGTGCCGGGCATCCGGGTCGTGATCGACGGCGGGTTCCGGCGGTCGCCGAAGCTCGATCCCGGCAGCGGGCTGACGCGGCTCAGGACCGTGCGGGTGAGCCGGGCGGCGGCGGACCAGCGAGCCGGGCGGGCGGGGCGCGAGGCGCCGGGGGCGGCGGTCCGGCTGTGGACGCGGGCGATGCAGCGCAGCCTGGCGCCGTATGACCGGCCGGAGATCCTGGAGGCGGAGTTGTCCGGGCTCGTGCTGGGGTGCGCCGCCTGGGGGACGCCGCCGGAGCGGCTGCCGTTCCCCGATCCGCCGCCGGCCGGGCCGCTGGCCGCGGCGTCGGCATTGCTCACGCTGCTGGGGGCGCTGGAGGACGGGCGAATCACGCCCTTGGGGCAGAAGATGGCGGCGCTCGGGTCGCACCCGCGGCTGGCGGCGATGATGCTGGCGGCAGGAACGCCGGGGGAGGCGTCGCGGGCGGCGGACTTGGCGGCGCTGCTGGAGGAGCGGGATCCGTTGCCGGGGCGGGACGCGCCGGCGGGGGTGGATTTGCGGCTGGACGCGTTGGAGGGCCGGGGGATCGGGGACCGCGGGGCGATCTCGCGCATACGGCGGCAGGCGGGGGTCTACCGGCGGCGGCTCGGGACCGATGCAGCGGCGGAGGGGGCGCCGGGGCCGTTGCTGGCGGCGGCGTTCCCGGACCGGATCGGCCAGCGGCGGGAGCCCGGCAGCTTCCGGCTGAGCGGCGGCGGGAGCGGGAAGCTGTCGCGGGCGGACCCGCTGGCGAACGAGGCGCTGCTGGTAGCGGCGACGTTCGACCAGAAGAGCGGGACGGCGATCCGGCTGGCGGCGGCGCTGGACGCGGGGGCGTTGCCGGCGCGCGTCGCCGCGTGCGTGACCGAGACGGTGGAGAGCGGGTTCGACGCGGCGAGCGGGATGGTTGTGTCCCGCCGACGCCGGCGGCTGGGGGCGCTGGTGCTGGAGGACCGGACCATCGAGGCCGACCCGCAGCAGATGGCCGCGGCGTTGGCGGAGGCGGCGGGGCGGAAGCTCGGCCTGCTGCCTTGGACCGACGCGGCCCGGCAGCTTCAGGCGCGGGCGGCGTTGTGGCGCGGGCTCCATCCCGACGCGCCGGACATCTCGGACGCGGGCCTGGCCGGGGCGGCGCAGGAGTGGCTCGCGCCGCACCTGGCCGGGATGCAGCGGCTGGAGCACCTGGCCCGGCTCGACCTTGCCGCCATCCTGCGGGGCTGGATCGGGCATCGAGGGATGGCGGAGCTGGACCGGCTGCTGCCGACGCACCTGGCGCTGCCCGGCGGGCGGGCGGCGGTGGACTATGCTGCGCCGGTGCCGGTGGCGAGCGCCAAGGCGCAGCATTTCTACGGGTTGAAGCGGACGCCGCTCCTCGCGGACGGGCGGCAGGCGGTGCGGCTGGCGCTGCTGTCGCCGGCGGGGCGGCCGATCGCGGTGACGGCCGACCTGGAGGGGTTCTGGGCTGGGGCCTGGGCGGACGCGCGCAAGGACATGCGGGGGCGCTACCCGAAGCATGATTGGCCGGAGAACCCGGGCGAGCATTGAATGTTTTGCCATCTGTGTTCATTGATGGCGCAGACGAAGGAGTACTGGGTTTTGCGCCTTGCCATGTTCGCCTTGGCTTCGCTGTTGTCGGGCTGCATGGCTGCACAGACGCCGCAGGGGGCGGCTGTCGGAGGGCCGCGGGCCGGGTCGCCGACGAGCTTCGCGCCGCTGGTGAAGCGGGTGGCGCCGGCGGTGGTGAACATCTCCGTAATCGAGGGCGTGGCGCCGCGCCGGAACCTGCCGCCTCGGCTGCGCGGGCGGCGCGAGGCGATCCTGGGCGCGGGCAGCGGGTTCGTGATCGATTCGTCCGGGATCATCGTGACCAACACGCACGTGGTGGGGCGGGCCAACAAGATCGGCGTGACGCTGTCGGACGGGCGGGAGCTGACGGCGACGGTGATCGGCAACGACGAGCTGACCGACATCGCCGTGATCCGCGTGGACAGTTCGACGCCGCTGCCAACCGTCGGCTGGGGGGACAGCCGGGCGGTGGAGGTCGGCGACTGGATCCTGGCCGCGGGCAACCCGTTCGGGGTGGGGACCAGCATGACCGCCGGGATCGTGTCGGCGCGGGGGCGGGACATCGGGGCGGGGCCGCTCGACGACTTCCTGCAGATCGACGCGCCGATCAACCCGGGGAACTCGGGGGGACCGACGTTCAACATGGCGGGGCAGGTGATCGCGGTGAACACGGCCATCGTGTCGCCGACGGGCGGCTCGGTCGGGATCGGGTTCGCCGTGCCGAGCGAGATCGCGGCCAAGGTGGTGGACGACCTGCGCCGGACGGGGCGGGTGGACCGGGGATGGCTGGGGGTCTCGGTCGAGGACGCGACGTCGGAGCGGGCGGGAGGAAGGCTGGCCGGGGTGGCGGTCGCGAGCGTTGAGCGGGGCGGGCCGGCGATGACGGCGGGGCTGCGGCCCGGGGACGTGGTGCTGGAGGTCGATGGCAAGCGGGTGGAGACGGCGCAGGAGCTGATCCGGGCGGTGACGGCGGCGACGCCCGGCAGTTCGGTGCGGCTGTTGTTCGAGCGGTCGGGGGAGCGGACGGAGCTGCCGGTCGTGGTCGGGCGACGGCCTTCGGAGCGGCGGGAGTAGGGGATGCGGATCCTCATCGTCGAGGATGACCGCGACGTGGCCTCGTATGTGGCAAAGGGGCTGCGGGAAGCGGGGCATCTGGTTGAACATGCGGACAACGGGCGGGACGGGCTGTTCATGGCGGCGAGCGAGCCGTTCGACGCCATCATCCTGGACCGTATGCTGCCGGGCGGGATCGACGGCTTGCGCGTGCTGGAGACGCTGCGGGGGCAGGACAACCGGACGCCGGTGCTGTTCCTGTCGGCGATGGCGCAGGTGGACGACCGGGTGCGGGGGCTGAAGGCGGGCGGGGACGACTATCTTACCAAGCCGTTCTCATTCAGCGAGTTGCTGGCGCGGGTGGAGGCGCTGGCCCGGCGCGGGCGCAACGCCGGGCCGGAGACGCAGTTGACGGTGGGGACTTTGGAGATGGATTTGCTGTCCCGCTCGGTGCGGCGGGAGGGGCGCAGGATCGACTTGCAGCCGCGCGAGTTCCGGCTGCTGGAGTACCTGATGCGGCACGCGGGGCAGGTGGTGACGCGGACGATGCTGCTGGAAGGGGTTTGGGACTACCATTTCGACCCGCAGACCAATGTGGTGGACGTGCACGTGAGCCGGCTGCGGCAGAAGATCGACAAGCCGTTCGGGGCGGCGATGCTGCATACCGTGCGCAGCGCGGGATACATGCTGCGGGCGGGGTGATGCGGCGGTGGCGGGGCTTTCTGCGCTCCGCGGGGGTGCGGCTTGCCTTGGGCTACGCCGCGATGTTCGGGCTGAGCGCCTTTATCCTGGTCGGCGTGCTGTGGTCGGCGACGCTGACGTTGCTGAACGGGCAGGTGGATGCGGCGATCCAGGCGGATGCGTTGGGATTGGCCGAGCAGTGGCAAGAGGGCGGACCGCGGGCGTTGCTGGCGACGATCGAGCAGCGGCTGGCGGGGAACGTCGACAACGACGCGATCTACCTGGTGATCGACCCGGCCGGGCAGCGGATCGCGGGAAACCTGACGTCGTGGCCGCTGGCGGTGACGAAAACGGGGCCGGTTTACGAGATCCGGGTCAAGCGCCGGGGGGCGGAGACGCTGGCGCGGCTACACCGCTACGCGCTGCCGTCCGGCTACTCGCTGCTGGTTGGGCGCGACGTTGCGCCGCGGGCGTCGTTGCGGGAGTTGCTGACGCAGACCCTGGCCTGGGCGCTGCTGCTGATCGTGCTGCTGAGCGTCGCCGGGGCGGTGGCGATCCAGCGGCTGTTCCGGCGGATGCTGCATCACGTGTCCGAGACGGCGGCGTCGATCTCGGCGGGGGATTTGTCACGGCGGGTGACGCTGTCCGGGCGCGGCGACGAGTTCGACCGGGTGGCGGAGACGATCAACGACATGCTCGACCGGATCGGGCGGCTGATGGACGGGGTGCGGCAGGTTTCGAACGCGATCGCGCATGACTTGCGGACACCGATCACGCGGGCGCGGGCGCGGCTGGAGGACGCGGCGGGCCATGCCGGGTCGGTTGAGGAGATGCGGGGGACGATTGACCGGGCGCTCGCGGATCTGGACGGGATCACGGCAGTATTCCAGGCGCTGCTGCGGATCAGCGAGATCGAGGCGGGGGCGCGGCGGTCGGCGTTCACGCGGTTCGACGCGACGCCGTTGTTGAACGACTTGGCGGAGCTTTACTCGGCGGTGGCGGAGGAGCGGGGGCTGCGGCTGGAGGTGTTTGCCGACCCTTCGCTGCCGGTGCGGGGGGACCGTGAGCTGATTCAGCAGGCGTTGACCAACTTGCTGGATAATGCGCTGAAGTTCTCGCCGGCGGGGCGGGCGGTGCGGCTGGGCGGAACGGCTGGGGGCGGGATGCTGTCGCTGAGCGTGGCGGACGAGGGGCCGGGCATTCCCGAGGGCGACGTGAAGCGGGCGACGGAGCGGTTTTTCCGCGGGGAGAGTGCGCGGCACACGCCGGGCTTCGGTCTTGGGCTGACGCTGGTGCGCGCGGTGGCGCAGTTGCATGGGGGGGAGCTGGCCCTGGAGCGCGCGGAGCCGGGCCTTCGGGCGGTGCTGCTGGTGCCGGCGTTGGAGGAGGCGAGGGAGGCCGGCGATGGCGGGGCGGGGCGGGCGGTTGCCGGGTTGGTTTAGGAGGCCGTTTATCGTGGAGGACAGGGCGAGATCAGGCGCGGTTGGCTCCTCTGCCGCTTACCCGATCTTGGTGATCGCCCACTCCGCTTTCCGGGAGCCTTCCTCGCCGGTCACGACCACCTGCTGCGTCGCCCGCTGCTCGGGGCCGCCCAGGTAGACGCTTTCTTCCAGTGTCATCGCCGCACCCTTGGTGCGAAGCGACCAGATCGAGCCGCCCGGGAGGCGGAGGACGACGTTGTGGCCGTCGCCTTGCAAGGTGGGCATGACCGCGGGGTGCAGGTGGAAGCGGATGACGAAGGGCAGCGGTTCGGGCGATTCGATGCTGTCCTCGCCGCGGATGTCCTCGCCGCTCTCGGCCATGTAGAGGCGGCGGTGGTGGACAGCGCCGTTGAGGGGCTGATAGCCGTCGTGGCTCGCTTCGAGCCAATGCGCGCCGTTGGCCTCCTGCCGCTGCGCTTCGACAACGCTGGGGACGCGCCCGAGTCCCTCCGGCTTGAGTTCGGAGGAGTTGGTGTCGGCGACGACCAGCGTCGAGTGCGCGGCGGTGGCGCGCGCGGCGTCGCGCCAGGGACCGACCGAGGGCGGGGCCGCGCCGCAGTTGACGATCAGGCGTTCGCGGCCGACCGAGAGTTCCATCGACAAGGCGCCGGCGTGGGCCGACCGGTCCAGTCCCTGCGGCGGCGGCGGGCCGCAATCGACGATCAGCACGCTGGGGCCGGCCTGCATCCGCTGGAACCCGCTCTCAGTCAGCCCGGCGGAGATGCGGCCGGCGCGGCCCGCTTGGCTCAGCACCATCTCGATCAAGCCGGGGCTGTCTTCCCGCGCGCCGTTGAACAGGGCAAGGCCGCCGTCGCCGTGGCATAAGCTGCGCAGAGCGGGGGCCATGCGTTCGATGGCCGAGGCGAGGGCTGCGGAGGGCTGGGCGAGGGCCGCCTGCAGCAGGGCGCGGATTTCGAGCAGGTCCTTGAGCGCGGAAAGCTGGGCGGCCGGGCTGCGTTCGGCGTGGCAGCCGTCGGGCAGGACCTGGCGGGCGATCTCCTGCGGCAGGAGACGCATGGCGCGGGTCATGTAGGCGGCCTGGGCCGGGAGGGCGACGGAGGCCGCGATCAGGCCCTTGAGCGCGGTGAGCGCCCGGGCGTCGATCTCGTCGGCGGGGATCGCGGCGGCCAACATGCGCGCGTCGGCGACCAGGCGGGACATGACGGCGGCGCGGAACTGGTCCTCGGCGCTGGCGACGAAGAAGTCGTAATGGGCGAGCCAGGCGGTGACGCGGCTGCCGATCACGTCGGCGCGGCGGCTGATGCGGTCGCGGGACTGGGTTGCGATCCAGTCGGCGGCGAGGGCGCGGGCGCGGGCGCGGGCGCCGTCGGTGCCGAGGGCGCGGAGGTCCCGCAGCCAGGCGAAGCCATGGATCACGGCGCGCATGGCGGGCGGCCCGGCGGCGTCGGTCCAGGCGCCGGGGCCGAAGGGGCGGACGCTGCCGCCGAGTTCCATCTCGCCTTTGAGGAGGCGTGCGCCGCGGGCGACGTCGCCGGGCCAGGGGTCGCGGATGGAGAGCGCCGGGGCGTCGGGAGGCCGGGCCATGCGGAGCGAGGGCATACGGGAAAAGGCGCGGCGGGCGTCGCGCGCCCAGCGGGAAGGATCAATCATCTTTGTCGTTTCGATGCGGGCTCAGGTGCTGCGTAGGGTGTTGAGGGCGGCGCGGCGGTCGGTTTGGCCGAAGATCGCGGTGCCGGCGACGAGCATGTCTGCGCCGGCTTCGAGGATTCGGGCGGCGTTCGCGCCCGAGACGCCGCCGTCTGCGCCGATGACGATGGGGCGCTTGCCCACCATGTCGCGAAGCTCACGCAGCTTGGCGTATTGGCTTTCGATGAAGCTCTGGCCGCCGAAGCCTGGGTTGACGGTCATGACGAGGATCTGGTCGATGCCGTCGATCACGGGGGCGATGTGGGCGGCCGGGGTTGCGGGGTTGATCGCTACGCCCGGGCGCTTGCCGTAAGCTCGGATGATTTGGAGGGTGCGATGGAGGTGGGGGCCGGCCTCGACATGGACGGTGATGTGGTCTGCGCCGGCCTTGGCGAAGGCCTCTATGTAGGGGTCAACGGGCGCGATCATCAGGTGGACGTCGAAGAGGAGGCGCGTGCGGGGGCGTAGGGCTTCGAGCACGGCGGGGCCGAAGGAGAGGTTGGGGACGAAATGGCCGTCCATGACGTCGAGGTGCAGCCAGTCTGCGCCGGCTTGCTCGACGGAGGCTGTTTCCTCGGCCAGCCGGGCGAAATCGGCGGCGAGGAGGCTTGGGGCCAGGATCGGCGCGGACGGCGGCCAGGTTTTCTGTGGGGTCGGCATCGCGGGGGTTGTAAAGAGTTTCGACGGGGTGGGAAACGGCTTGGCTGCCGATTTGGTTGAGGGGGACGGGGGTGTGGCATGGAGGATGTTGCCGGGTTAGAACGTTCGGCGGGTTAGGGAGCGGAAAGGAGTTGGACGGTGGGTGATCTTCCGGGCGTGATGGCCATACTGGAGCGGATCGAGGCTCGGTGCGAGCGGATCGAGGCGAACCAGGAGAAGCTTGAGGCCAGCCAGGCGAGACTCCGTGCGGATGCCATGGAGCGGATTGACCGCTTGCAAGACGCCGTTGAGAGCATGCGGGCAGACATCACCGTCAATTTCGGCCGGGCGGACTTCGTGCAGCGGTTCGCGAACAATCTGAGGACCGACCTGTTGCCGTCGCGGGCGCGGTCGAGCGGGGGCGCGGCGAAACGCTGGGATTGAGCGAGGTGGTCAGCGGCGTCGAGCGGCAAGTCCGGCGCCTTAATACGCTGGTGCAGGCCATGAGGGACGAGAAGGCGGACGCGGCGTTGCGCGGGGGCTGACTGTTCGGCTCGGTCAAAGCTTGATGAGCCGGGCGGCGAAGAAGCCGTCCATTCCGCCTTGGGCGGGCCAGAGGCCGGGCCTGGTTCTGAGGTATCCTTCGGCCGTGCGGGCCTCGGGGAGCGCTGATAGCTCCTCCGGGCCGAACGGGTCGGGGCGAAAGCCGAGATGGCCCAAGTCCGCGACCCGGGCCGCGCCTTCCTCGTGCTGGAGCGAGCAGACGGCGTAGACCAGCCGCCCGCCCGGACGAAGCATTCGGGCCGCGGCGGCCAGAAGCCTATCTTGCCCGGCGGTGAGTTGAGCCAAGTCGCCCGGGCGTTTCAGATAGGCCACGTCGGGGTGGCGGCGGATGGTGCCGGTCGCGCTGCAAGGGGCGTCGAGCAGGACGGCGTCGAGCGGTTCGGGCGGGGTCCAGGCGGCGGCGTCGGCCTGGACGACCGTGGCTTCGAGCTGGAGCCGGGCGAGGTTGTCGTGCAGGCGGCGCAGGCGGCGGGGGTCGCGTTCGATGGCGAAAAGCCGGGCCGGGGCTTGGGTTGCGAGCTGGGCGGTCTTGCCGCCGGGGGCTGCGCAAAGGTCGGCCACGCGCTCTCCCGGGCGAGGGGCAAGGAGTTCGGCAGGGAGGGCCGCGGCGGCGTCCTGCACCCAGAACGCGCCGCTGCTGAAGCCGGGGATGTCGGCCACGCGGGTTCCTGGCGGGAGCCGGGCGGAGCCGGTGGGGAGCAGGACGGCGCCGGGCGGCAACAGTGCATCGGGGCGCAGCGTGAGGTCCAGCGGGGCTTCATGGGCGTGGGCTTCGGCAATGGCGCGGGCGTGCTTGCCCCAGCTTGCCCAGAGCCAGGCGGGCGTATCCAGGCGGGGCGCATCGAGGTCGCGCAGGGCCGCCGGGCCTGCGTCCGCAACCCGGCGGAGCACGGCGTTCACCAGGCCAGCGAACGGCGCCAGCTTGCGGCTGCGGGCGAGGTCCACGGCGGTGGCGACCGCCGCGTGGGCCGGCGTGCCGAGCAGCACCAGGGCGGCGGCGCCGAGGCGGAGGATGTGGCGGACCGTGTCCGGGGGCGCGCGGTTCAGGAACGGCTCGATTACGGCATCGAGCGAGCCGAGGCGGCGGAGCACGGTGGCGGCCAGGCGATGGGCGGCGGCGCGGTCCCGGCCGTCGTAGCCGGATGCCGCGTCCAGCGCCTCGTCGAGCGGGCGGCGGCGGCCGAGGACGGCGGCGAGGAGATCCAGGGCGATTTCCCGGGTCGGGTCTCGGGCGGGTTGGCGGGGGCTTGCGGGCATGGTGGCGCTTCATGGCGCGGATCGGGCGGCCATGCTAGGGCGCGCGGCGATGACATCGGTGCTTGAGACCTCCCGGCCGCGGCTGCTGCTGGTGCTGCTTTGCTTGGCGCTCTGGTTGCCGGGGCTGTTCAGCCTGCCGCCCGGGGACCGGGACGAGAGCCGTTTCGTGCAGGCGACCAAGCAGATGATCGAGACGGGCGACTACGTGCGGATCATGAACGGGGAGGAGGCGCGGAACCGCAAGCCGATCGGGATTTACTGGTTGCAGGCGCCGTTCGCCGCGGCGGCGCGCTCGGTTGGGCTGGCGACGCGGAACCCTGTCTGGCCGTACCGCGTGCCTTCGTTCCTGGGCGGGCTGGTTGCCGTGCTGGCCTGCTTCTCGGTCGGCGAGCGGCTGTTCGGGCGGCAGGCGGGCCTGCTGGGGGCGGGGATGCTGGCGGCGTGCGTCGCGCTCGTGGTGGAGGCGCACATCGCCAAGACCGACGCGGCCTTGCTGGGGGCGACGACCGTGGCGATGGCGATGCTTGGCCGGGCTTATCTCGACCCTTCGGGCTTGTCGCGGCTGGAGGCGGCCGGGTTCTGGCTGGCGATGGGCGTGGGCATCCTGCTGAAAGGGCCGATCACGCCGATGGTGGCGGGGCTGGCGGTGGTTGCGCTGCTCGTGGCGGACCGGCGTGCGGCCTGGCTGGGACGATTGCGGGCCGGGTGGGGCTTGGCCCTGATGCTGGCCGTGGTGTTGCCTTGGTTCGTGGCGATCGGGGTGGCGACGCATGGGGCGTTCTTCGCCGACGCCATCGGCGGGGATCTGGGCCGGAAGCTGACCTCGGGCGACGACGCGCATTGGGGGCCGCCGGGGTTGCACCTGCTGCTGCTGCCGTGGCTGCTGTTCCCGTCGTCCGCCGCGCTGCCGGGCGGTGCGGTTCTGGCTTGGCGGGAGCGGCGGTCGCCGCCGGTGCGGTTCCTGCTGGCGTGGATCGTGCCGGCCTGGCTGGTGTTCGAGGCGACGCCGACGAAGCTGCCGCATTATCCCCTGCCGCTGTATCCGGCAATCTGCCTGCTGCTGGCGGTTGCGGCGCTGCGGGCGCGGGAGGCCGGGTGGCGGTGGATCGGGCCGGCGCTGGCGGCGGTGGGGGCGGCGTTCCTGCTGGCGGCGTCGGTTGCCTTGCCGTTGGCGCTTGGCGAGCCGTTCTGGCTCGGCGTTCCGGCGGCGTTGGCGGCCGGGTTCGTCGGCTGGCAGGCGGTACGCGCGGGGCGCGCGCGGGGGGCGGTGGCCGCGGTGGTCTGCGCGCCGTTGCTTTACGCGTCGGTGCTGGGGTTCGAGTTGCCACGGTTAGAGCCGTTGTGGATCGCGCCCCGGGTCGTGGCGGCGCTGCCGCCGGGCCGGGCTGGGGCGGTGGGCTTTGCCGAACCCAGCCTCATGTTCCTGGCCGGGACCGGGACGTTGTGGCTGCGCCCGGACGAGGGGGTGGCGGACCTGGCCGACCGCAGCGTCAGCGCGCTCGTCGTCGGCCGGCGGGACCTGCCCGCGGTGGAGGCCGATGCGGCGAGGCTCGGACTGGCGCTGCGCACGCGGGCGGAGGTAAGCGGGTTCAACTACTCCCGCGGGCGTTGGGTTCGGCTCAGCATCCTGACCCTGCCTTAGTTCGCGTGGATGTAGAGGTAGGGGCTGCCGGGGTTGCCGGGCAGGTCGGGGCTTGCGCCGAACACCATGCTGAGCCGCCCGTTGTTGAGGTCGGCTGTCGTGTAGTCGGCCAGGGTCAGGTTGACGCTGGGCCGGCCCGGTGCCGTTGCCGCGAGCGTGAGGCCTTCGTGCCCGGCCGCTCCCTGGCCGTTGTGCCATTGCAGGGCGAAGTCGTCGGGCGTCAGTCCCCAAAGGGTTGCCGCGTCGCCGCCGTGGAAGTTGGCGACCGTGCTCCAGATGGGCGAGGCCGCGTTGCGGGCGTCGAGAAAGAACGTGTCGTTGCCGGCGCCGCCGACCAGGAAGTTGGATCCTGCGCCGCCGTCGAGCACGTTGTTGCCGCCGACGCCGCTCACGTCGATGGCGTCGTTGCCGCTGCCGGTGACGATGAAGGAATTCGGGCTGGCGGCGGCGATGGCCAGGTTGTCGGGGGTCACGCTGATGAGCTGGTGCTGTAGGCCTGCGAACGGGCCGGCGTAGAGGTCGCCTTGCGCGCTGCTGGCGAGCGTGGTGCTGCCGTTCACGACGAGGAAATTCGGTTTGGCGGCGACGGGCGTCGGCGTGGTGGCCGGAGGGGTGTCGGCGGGTTTGGCCGGCTCGGGCGCGGGCTGCGTCACGGGCTTAGCGACTTCTGCGATGGCAGGGGCAGGCGTCGTCTCGGCCTGGACCGGCTGGGCTTCGACGGCCGCCGCGCGCGTGTCCGCCGGGATGACGACCGCGGACGGCCTGTGCGCCTCGACGTAGGCGGCGTCGTAGCCAGTGCCTTGTAACGTGACCGCGAGGCTCGGAACCCATCCGTTCAGGGCGTAGTCGAGCGGCATGGACGAGGCGTCAAGGGTGATGCCCTTGATGTAGATCGCGTTCGAGCCTGCCGCGTTCCGTGTTTGCAGGTTGGTGATGCCGACCGTCACGACATGCGCGCCTGCGCCCCACGCGCCCATGAAGCTGAAGTCCTGCCGCCCGTCCGCGGCCTGGTCCGCTGTCACGACGCCGCCGCCGAGGACGACGCCGTCGACCGAGACGTTGAATTGCGGGGCGAATACTCCGGCGACGCCGGCCAGGCTCAGCGTCAGGGTGTTGGGTCCCCAGGGCGGCGCGACCGAGGCGGCCGGGGCGAGGGAGGCGGACCATGGGGCGCTGGTGTCGATGGCGGCATGGGTTGCTGTGCTGTTGCCGGACCCTGTGGCGTTGATGACCTGGGCGCTGCCGGGCACGCCGCCGACGAAGGTGTTGTTGCTGACGTTGATCGGGGCGAGGGGGAAGTTGCCGTTGTCGCCGACGACGAAGAAGGTGTACGGGTGCCACTGGTTCTGCAGGCTGCTGACGAGGGTGTTGCCGGTCACCTCGACGTGGCTGTTGCTGTAGGTCGGGCCTTCGTTGCCGACGTGGACCAGGATGCCGTTGACGCTGTCCGGGCCTTTCTCCAGCACGTTGTTGCGGATGATGGCGTCGCCGCCCCGCCCGAGGTTGATGAGGAAGCTCGATGGCACGCCTGCGCCGTCGATGATGCGGCTGTCCTCGATATTGGTGAAGAAGGCGTTGGAGGCGAGCTCGTGGCCGCTCATCGCGCCATGGATGTAGCTGTTCTTGACCGTCAGGCTGCCGATCGCGCCGATGCTGACGTTATGAGTGCCCTTGTTCACGTTGCCGTTGTCGCCGGCTTCGGTGTTGTAGATCGAAAGCGTCGCGTCGGGGTTGTCGGCAGTGCGGATGCCGATGTCGTTGCCGTGGAAGTAGCTGTTCGTGATCGTGACGTTGCCGGCGGCTATGAACACGCCGCCCTCGTGGCCCGAATAGTTCGTGGCGCCGGAGAACTCGAGGTTGCGCAAGGTGGCGTCGGCGTTGACCGTGAGCATACCGTTCGGCGCCCAAAGCTGGTTCTGCTGGACGAAACGGGCCATGCCGCCCACGCCCTCGATGATGACCTTGTGGTCCACGGTGGCGAAGTCGTTGACGTAGGTTCCGGCGGCGACCTGGATAGTGTCGCCGTCCTGCGAAGCGGCGAGGGCCTGGGCGAGGGTGGCGAACTGGCCGCCGTTGCCGACCGTCAGCACATGGCCGCTGGCCGCGACCGCGCCCTGCTCGCCCCAGGTTTGCAGGTGCGCGCCGGGGGGCGGGTCGGCCTGCACCGGCTTGGGCTCTGCGTCCACGGAGATGGCGGGCGCCATCGATGACAGGTCGAGCGCGGGGCGGGCGGCCAGCGTGGCATTGCCTTGCTGCGTGATCGGACCGGTCGTGAGCGTTTCCGGCGCGTATCCCCAGATCTGGTTGTTGGACAGGGTGACCGGGCTGCCGGCCTGGTTGAGCACGAGGCGGCCATTGGCGTTGTCGTTGACGAGGGTGTTGCCGTCGATCCGGAGGCTTGAGCCGTCGTAGGGCGGGCCTTCGCCGCCGAAATGGATGGAGTAGTAGTTTTCGGCGTTGGCGCCCTTCTCGATGACGTTGCCCTTTATGACCGCGTTGCCGCCGTTGGGCAGGTCGATGCTGTAGCTGCCGGTGCCGGCATTGTCCTGGATGCGGTTGTTGGTGATGGTGGTGTTGAGGGCGCGGCTCTTGATCTCGTGGCCGACGACGGAGTCGTGGAAATAGCTGTCCTCGACCGTGAGCGAGGCGATGGCGCCGATGTAGATGTTGTGGCTGTAGCCGTCGCCCGCGCCGTTATGGCTGAACTCGGAGTTCTGGATCAGGATGGTCCCGCCGCTCACGGCGTTGCCGAGGATGCCGTCCTGGTTGTTCCAGAACACGCTGTTGCGGACCACCATGTTTCCCGCCTCGTAGCGGATGCCTGCGCCGTTGGCGTCGCCCACCGCGGCGCCGGTGAAGCCGAAGCCGTCGATGGTGATGGAGTTCTCAGTGGTGATGATCGCCTTGCCGTTGGGAGGCGATTCGGTTGCGCTCAGGATGGCGAGGCCGCCGACCGATTGCAGGGTGATGTCGTGGAAGGTGGTGAAGAAGTCGTTGGTATAGGTTCCGGCATCGACGAGCACGGTGTCGCCGTCCTGGGTTGCGGCGACGGCCGATGCGACCGTGGCGTATTGCTTACCCGCGCCGACCGTTAGAACTGACATCCCTACGCTCCGAACTTGCCGACCAGGGCCTGGTCAGCTTCGAGCGTCAGTTTCGGTTCGTTCGGTTAACGCAAGATGTAGAACCGTCGAAAAATCCAGACGTTCCTCCAAGATTCTGGACGGCTCCTGAATTTGTGACCGATGGGCCGGTCAGCAGAACCGCAGGCGCTGGCCGATGCCGAGGCGGCGGGCCTTCTCCAGCATGGCGTGGCCCAGGGCGATGTCGGACAGCGACAGGCCGCGGTGCCAGAACAGGATCGTCTCCGCGTCCGTTTCGCGGCCCGGCTTCAGTTCGGCGACGATCTGGCCCATTTCGGCGTGCAATGTTTGCTCGCTGAGCTTGCCGGCCTCGACGTGCTGGCGCAGCGCGCCCCACTTGCCGGCCCGGCACTGGCCCCAGTCGTCGACGACCAGCTTGTCCATGATGTCGGTGAGGTCGAGTTCGACCGCGCTCTGGGTGCCGTAGGGCATGACGAGCGCGCCGGGCTTGATCCAGGCCGTGCGCAGGAGGGGTTCGGGGGCGACCAGGCGGGAGGCTTCGACCACGATGTCCGCGCCTTCGATGGCGGATTGCCAATCCGCGGTGGCGACGATGGGCTTGCCGAGGTCGGCGGTCAGCCGTTCGGCGAAGGCGTTGCGGCTCTCGGGGCGGCGGGAATGGACGCGGATCTCGTCGAAGTGGAACAGGCTGTCGAGCAGGCGGACGTTCCAGTAGCTGGAGCCGCGTGCGCCGATGTGGCCGAGGACGCGGCTGTTCTTGCGGGCAAGGTGTTTGGCGCCCACGGCGGTGACGGCGCCGGTGCGCATGTCGGTGATGCCGGAGGCCTCGATGATGGCCCGGGGGGCGCCGATCTCGGGGTCCAGCAGCAGGAGGGTGGCGAGTTCGCTCGGGTAGCCGTGCTGGTAGTTGTCGACGAAGTCGCCGACGACCTTGACGCCGGCGCGGTTGGTGCCTGCGCCGATCGCGCCACGGAGCACGTTGAAGTGGCCGCGGGCCGCGCCGGGCTCGAGGAAGACGCGGGGTTCGATCACGGTCTGGCCTTGGCCTTGCAGAGCGAGCGCCGACTCAATGGCGGCGATGATCTCGTCGTCGGTCAGATGCAGGTCCTCGACGTCGAAGCGGTTGAGGAAATCGATGTAGACGGGCGGCATGGGGTGGGGCATCGGGGGTTCTCAGGCGGAGGCAGCGAAGTAGGGGGCGAGGTTGCGGCGAATGCGGGGGAGGACCGGCTCGGACGGGTCGGCGGGATGGAATCCGGCGCCGGTGATCGTCTCGTAAGCGTCGATGTAGACCCGGGCGGTTCGGCGGACCAGGTCTTCGGGGATCTCGGGGATCGGGTCGTGGTAGGGGTCGCAGCGAGCGGAAACCCAGTTGCGCACGAAGTCCTTGTCGAACGGTTCTGGCCGCTCGCCGGCTTCGAAGCGCCGGGCATAGCTGTCCGCGCGCCAGTAGCGGCTGCTGTCGGGGGTGTGGATCTCGTCGGCGAGGACGATCTGGCCGCCGGCGTCGATGCCGAACTCATATTTGGTGTCCGCCAGGATCAGGCCGCGCTCCCCTGCGAGCGCCTGGCCTCGCGCGAACAAGGCGAGCGCGTAGGCGGAGACCTGCTCCAATTGACGTTTTGTCAATAGATTGCGGGTAATGATCTCGGCCTCGGTGAGCGGCGCATCGTGGGCGCCGGCTCCGGCCTTGCTGGTGGGGGTGATAATGGGTTGCGGGAGACGCTGGTTGGGCCGTAGCCCGTCGGGGAACGCGTGCCCGTAGAGCGTCCGCTGGCCGGCTTGGTATTGGGTGAGGATGGAGGTGCTGGTGGTTCCGGCCAGGTAGCCGCGCACGACGACCTCGACCGGCAGGATGGCGAGGCGGCGGCCGATGACGGCGTTCGGGTCGGGGTATCCGTCCACCCAGTTCGGGCAGATGTCGGCGGTGCGCTCGAACCAGTGCCGCGCGGTGGCGGTGAGGATTTGGCCTTTGCAGGGGATGCTGGCGAGGATGGCGTCGAAGGCGCTCAGGCGGTCGGTGGCGATGAGGATTCGCCTTCCGTCCGGCAGGTCGTAGTTCTCGCGCACCTTGCCGCTGGTGTGGCCGGGAAGCTCGGGGATGAAGGCGTCGGCGAGGGCTGGCGGGAGCTGGGTCATGCGCCTGTCTCGGCGCCGGGGCTCGCGGCCGGGCACGCGGAGCGTTCCGTGGCCTGCCGGGAAAGCCCGGCCCAAGCCTCGGCCGGGCTTGCCGGGGCCGTGTGCATCCGGGCACTGGCCGCGAGCCGCGTCATTTCGCGGCTTCGCTCCAATACGCGTTGGTCCAGAGCTTGCCCTCTGCCGGATCGGCCCCTTTCGCGGCATCGCCGGCGAAGGCGATCAGGTCGTTGATGCCGGCCGGGTCGAAGCGTCCGCGGGGCTGGATGCCGGATTTGAGGCTTAGGACCGCCGACTGCATCACCTCCGGCTTGAGCTTGGGATAGAGCGCGGCCTGGATGCGCCCGGCGGCCTTGGCCGGGTTGGCCAGCACCTCCGCGCAGGCGTCCTGAAGCGATTTGCAGGTCTTGACCAGTACGTCGCGGCGCGCGTCGCTGACCGGCGTCTTCGCGGCGAGAACGAGAGAGGGGAGCTTTTCCAGTTCGGGGAACTCGTCGCCCATCCGAACCAGCACGCGGCCGGTGCGCGCGTCCTCGGTGATCAGCCCCGCGGGTGGGGACAGGACGTAGCCATCGATGCGCCCGGCATCGAGGGCGGCCTGGATCGCGGACGGCGGGCCGATTTGGACGATATGCACGTCCGTGCGCGGGTCCAGCCCGGCTTGGCGCGCGAGCCAGCGGGCGGCGCGGTCCTGCGTGCCGCCGCTGGCGCTTACGCCGACCGTGACGCCTTTCAGCGTTTCCAGGCGCTTCGGCAGCGGGTCGTCCTCCGGCGATACGCCGGTGCGCTCGATCACGGCGTTGCTGACGACGAGCTGCAAGGCGGCTTTGGACATCAGGGCGAACGCCATCTGGAACGGCTGCCCCTTGCCGACGGCGTCCAGCAGGGTTTCGGCGCCGACCGCGGCCAGGTCGATGTCGCCGCTGTCAAGGGCTGCGAGGCAGGCCGGGTCGCCGCCGGTGTCGGCCCAGGCGAGGTCAAGCCCTTGCGGCTCGAAGCTGTTGAGCGCGCGGGCGGCGGCGAGGGGCAGGAAGCTGACGGCGTCCGATGCCTGCCCGATCCGCACCGTTCGCGTTTGCGCGCGGGCGGGCGACGCCATGGCCGGGGCGAGCAGGGCGGCGGCCAGGAGGGTGCGGCGGGTCGGCATGTCGAGAAACTTAGATGGCGGCCGGCGGGAAGGCCAGGGCGGCGTTTCAGCCCCGCGCCGGTTTCGCGCCTGACCATTGCTGTCGATGCTTTTTGCCGGCAGGGGTTTCGACCTTGCCGACCGAACGCGAGCCGTCGCGGCCGGGATCGGCGGCGTGGAAGCTCTCGCGGGTCATGCTGGACCACTCCTCAGCGCCGGTCCTGACGTTGCCGTCAGGGTCGGCGTTTCTGAACGCTTTCGCGTCCGACGCCGTGGTTTGCGCCGGAAGGGTTGTCCCGCCGACGAGGCGACAACGTTCCCTTTGTTCATCAAACGTCATCGCTGCCGCGGAAACCGGGTTGCGCGCAGGCGACGGCCTGCGCCCGAGCCGGGACGGCAACCGGGCCGCGCCGTTCCGGCCGGGGGCGGGCTTGACGTTAAGCGAGGGCCGGTTGGAAACGTCTCGCGGCAGGGCGAGGACGCCACCGGCGCCCGTTTCCCGACGGTTGAACAGTCAGTCCATGCCGCCGAACCGTTTGGTGATGCTTTTTCCGGTCCAGGGAGGGACGGACGGCAGCGGCGGTTTGGCGAAGGCCGGTTCCGGGGCGGCCGGCCCGGCTTTGGCCGCGATGGGATTGCTTGGCCTCATGGCGACGCCGTTGCCGGTTGTGATGCGCGGGTCCGAGCAGACTTCGACGCCGGGGTGGTTCTCGATTTTCCCGCTCGCGTAACCGATCTGGATGTCGGCCATGCAGCCTTGGCTGTATGCGATGCGCGCGACGGCGCCCGGCGGCAGACGCCGCGAGGACAGGCGGTTCGCCCCAACCCGGCCAGACCCGGCCGTGGCCATTGCCACGGACCGGATCGTCTCGTCGGCGCCGTTGCGGATCGTCACATGATGGGTCTCAGCAACGGCTGGGGCCGAGAATAACAGGACCAGCAGGATCGCGGGCGTCCGTCGGGGCCGGGGCTTTTGCGTTTTGCTTCTTGCTTGCTTCATCGGTGTCCGTTTCCCACCAACGCTTCGCCCATCAAACTCCGATTGCTGCCGCCGGATCAATGGGCTTGAAGGAGCAATCATCCCGGGCCACGTTCATCCCATGACACGTATGCCGCCCACGATCGACATGCTCCCCGATGGCACGTTCGGCAGCGAGCGGCGTCCACCGCAGACGCCGTTCACGACGAAGGTCATGGTAAGCGCCGCCGTCGTGGCGGTACTGGGAGCTTGCCTCGCGATCGCGGCTCTTGCCCTTTGGTTCGTGTCGCTGATCCTGCCGGTCGTCATCATCGCAGCCGCAGTCGCCTGGGGCATGATGCGCTTCCGGCGGTGGCGGTCAGGCCGCAGCCAAACCGATCCGGCCCGGCGTTATCCCGACCGCTTCCGCTAGAAGCGCGTAGCTGCGACGCCGCGCCTCGGCGTCGTGCAGCGCGGTCAACACCGCGATCTCGTCGATCCGCAGCTTGCTTGCGAGGCCACGCAGCATGTCAGCGACGGTGGCCGGCGAGCCAACGAGCGCCCGCGTGCGGCCAGCTTCGACCCTTGCCTGCTCGGCAGGGCTATACTCGTAGGCAGCGGCCTCCTCCGGACTGGGCAGCGGCTCGAACACGCCGCGGTCCCGCCAGAGCCGCCACAATGCCCGGCTCCGATACTGGGCCTCGACCGCCGTATCCGTTTCCGCCGTCATGGCCCATACGGCGACGGTTGCGTAAGGCTTCGGATGAAGCGCGCTCGGGCGGAATTGCGCGCGGTAGACATCGAGCGCCTGGGCCGCGCCGCGACCGTCGGTGATGAAATGGGCGAAGCAGTAGGGCAGGCCGAAATAGGCGGCGACCTGGGCGCCGTAATCGCTGCTGCCCAAGATCCAGGATTCGGGCGCTGAGGCGCCCGCGGGCTGGGCGACGATGTCCCGGAACGGGTGGCCGTCGGCCAGCGCCTCGCCCCGGACCCAGTTCAGCAGGTCGCGGACCTGGGCCGGGAAGTGGTCGGCTGCGGTGTCGGCCGCCGGGTTGAGCGCGAAGGCGGTGCGGCCGTCCGAGCCCGGCGCACGGCCCAATCCCATGTCGATCCGTCCGGGCGCGATTGCTTCAAGGACGCGGAACTGCTCGGCCACTTTCAGGCTGGAATAGTGCGGCAGCATAATGCCCGCGCTGCCGACCCGGATACGCTGGGTGGCCGCCGCGACCGCTGCCATCAGCACCTCGGGAGCGGAGCCGGCGATGCTTGCGCTGTTGTGGTGCTCGGCGAGCCAGTAGCGGGAGTAGCCCAGGGCCTCGCAATGCTTGGCAAGTTGCAGCGTTTCGCGGATGCTTTCGCCGGGGCTGCGGCCGGAAACGACGGTTGATTGGTCGAGGACGGAAAGCCGCATCGGTGAGCCTTTTCGCTTTGCGGTTCGCGGTGGCATGGCCGATATGGCGTGGGTGGACGCGGGTTCCAGCCTTTGCGGCCCGGAACGGCTTGGCAAGGAGGTGTTGGACGGCTTCGCGCGAAGGCCCTGACATTACGGAATGACAGCGGGTGGTTGCCGGGGCTTGCCGAGATCCTTTGAGGCGGATCGCAGCCGGGCGCTTCTGTTTGATCGAGGTCACGCCCAGCCTTGGCGTGCTGCCGACGCCAGCCGCCCTGTCGGGCGAGCGGCGTGAGAGCCGCTTTCCGCGCGCCGCCGCCTGCAAGCCCTCGCGCATACCGGCCAGCCGACATGGCTGCCGGCAAGGCGCAAAGCCGTATCGAGCGGACGACCTCGCAGGGCAATCGCTTGAACCGTACTGGGATTCCGGCGCGGCCTGAAGTCTGATTCATGGGAAACCTCTCGTTGAGGAGGTTTCCCGATGCCCGGCCCATCGCTGATCGACCACTTCGCGGTGCTGGAGGATCCGCGTCAGTCCTGGAAGGTGCTGTTTCCGTTGCCCGAGGTTCTGCTGGTCGTGCTCTGCGCCACGCTGGCCGGCGCGGAAGACTTCGTTGAAATCAGGCGCTGGGGCCAGACGCATCAGGAGTTCCTGCGCCGCCTGCTGCCGTTCAAGGCTGGTGTGCCCAGCCACGACACCCTCAACGACGTCATCAACGCTCTCGACGGCGCGCTCTTTGCCGAGTGCTTCACCGCCTGGGTCGAAACTCTCCGCGACCCGGCCCCGGCCCCGTCCACTGCACCCGAAATCGTCGCCATCGACGGCAAGACCTCACGCCGCACCCACGACCGTGCCAAGGATCGCGGGCCACTCCACATGGTGTCAGCATGGGCCAGCAGCCAGCGCCTCGTGCTCGGCCAACAGGCGTGCGAGGCCAAGTCCAACGAGATCACCGCCATCCCGCTTCTGCTTGAACGCCTGGCGCTGACCGGGGCGCTTGTCACCATCGACGCCATGGGCACGCAAACCAAGATCGCCCAGGCCGTCCTCGACCGCGGCGGCGACTACCTGCTGGCGCTCAAGGGCAACCAGTCCAGCCTGCATGACGAGATCAGGCGCTACCTCGATGATCCCGCGGGCAAGGTCCACAGCCGGTTCGAGACGACCGACGGCGACCACGGCCGCATCGAGGTCCGCCGCCATTGGGTCAGCCACGACGTGGACTGGCTCACTACCGCCCGCCGGTTCCCGGGTGAGCCGCGGTTCCCGGGCCTGCGGGCCATCGCCGTCGTCGAGGCCGAGGTCGAACGCAACGCCAGCACCAGCTCCGAACGGCGCTACTACCTGTCGTCCTTGCCGCTCGATGCAAAGCTGTTCGCACACGCCGTGCGGTGCCACTGGCATGTCGAGAACCGCCTGCATTGGGTGCTCGATGTCGTGTTCCATGAGGACCTCAACCGCCTGCGATCCGGTGCCGGGCCGCAGAACATGGCCATGGTCCGGCACATGGCGATGAACCTGCTGCGCGGGCCGAAGGACAAACACAGCCTTAAGGTCAGTCGGAAATCAGCCGCTTGGGATACCGCCTATCTTGAAGCTTTGCTCCGCCAATCAGCGTGACCGCACTTCAAGCGATTGCCCTGGACGACCTCGACTGGCAATTGACGTTCCGCGCCGCAGCGGGTATCGAACGCGGCTTCTTAACGCCGCTCCGCGAGGGTTCGCGCAGCGGCGCCTTACTCGTTCGGGGGTGTCCCTTATGTTCGACACGCTTTCGGGCAAGCTGTCCGGCGTTTTCGATCGCCTCCGCGCCCGCGGGCGCCTCAGCGAGGCCGATGTCGCCGACGCGTTGCGCGAGGTCCGTTTGGCGATGCTCGAGGCCGACGTGGCGTTGCCCGTGGTGCGGGATTTCATCGAGGCCGTGCGCGCCCGCGCGCTCGAGGCGGAGGTGCTGGAGAGCGTCAGCCCCGGGCAGCTCGTCATCAAGATCGTCAACGACCAGCTCGTGGAGGCTCTGGGCGGGGCGGGCGCGGTTCCGCTCAACCTGAACGCGCCCGCGCCGATCCCGGTGCTGATGGTCGGGCTGCAAGGGTCGGGCAAGACCACGACCTCAGGCAAGCTGGCGTTGCGCCTGGCCAAGCGGGAGCGCAAGCGGGTGTTGTTGGCGAGCCTCGACACGCAGCGACCGGCGGCGCAGCTTCAGTTGCAGTTGCTGGCCCAGCAAGCCGGCGTTGATAGCCTGCCGATCGTTCCCGGCCAGACACCCGTGCAGATCGCCCAGCGCGCGATGGAGGCCGGGCGGCGCGAGGTGTACGACATCGTGATCCTCGACACCGCGGGCCGGCTGTCGATCGACCAGGAGCTGATGAGCGAGGTGCAGTCGATCCGCTTCGCCACGCACCCGGCCGAGACGCTGCTGGTGGTGGACGCCATGACGGGCCAGGACGCGGTGAACACGGCCCGCGCCTTCAACGAGGCGCTCGGCGTCACCGGGATCGTGCTGACGCGGATGGATGGCGACGCGCGGGGAGGGGCGGCGCTGTCGATGCGGCAGGTGACCGGCGCGCCGATCAAGCTGACCGGCTCGGGCGAGAAGCTCGACGCGCTGGAGGACTTCCACCCGGAGCGCGTGGCCGGGCGCATCCTCGGCATGGGCGACATCGTGGGCCTGGTCGAGAAGGCCGGGGAGACGATCGACGAGGAGGAGGCCGAGAAGCTCGCGCGCCGGATGATGCGCGGCAAGTTCGACCTTGAGGACTACGCCAACCAGCTCAAGCAGATCAGCAAGATGGGCAGCCTGTCCGGCATCCTCGGGATGCTGCCCGGCATCGGCAAGATGAAGGCGCAGATCGACGATGCGAAGCTCGACACGTCCGTGCTGAAGCGTCAGGCGGCGATCATCGGCTCGATGACGGGCAAAGAGCGCAAAACGCCGGACCTGATCAAGGCGAGCCGCAAGAAGCGGATCGCGGCCGGGTCGGGGACGACGGTGCAGGAGGTCAACCGCCTGCTGAAGCAGTTCGACGACATGTCCACCATGATGAAGCGCATGGGCAAGCTCGGCCAGAAGGGGCTGATGCGGCAGGGCATGGGCGCGATCCTGCCCAAGTCCATGCAACAACGCCGACCATTCTGAAGCAGAAGGACGTTTTATGTCACTTAAGATCCGCCTTGCCCGCGCCGGCGCCAAGAAGCGCCCGTACTACCATATCGTGATCGCCGACAGCCGCAGCCCGCGCGACGGCGCGTTCCTGGAGAAGGTCGGCAGCTACAACCCGATGCTGCCGGCCGAGCATGGGGAGCGCGTCCGCCTGCAGGGCGAGCGCATCACGCATTGGATGAGCCAGGGGGCGCAGCCGACCGAGCGCGTCGCCCGGTTCCTCGGCCATGCCGGGCTGGCGCCGATGCCGGCGTGGCGCGAGCAGCCGATCCAGTCCGCGCCGAAGAAGAAGGCGCAGGAACGGGCCAAGGCCGCCGCCGGTTAAGCCTTGCCGAGCGAGCGCATCCTGCTGGGCGTGATCGGGCGGCCGCACGGCGTGCGCGGGCTGGTGCGCGTGCACAGCTACACCGCCGAGCCGGCCGACCTCTCGGCCTACGCCCCGCTCACCGACGAGGGCGGGCGGGGCTGGACGGTTGAGTGGAAGGGCGCGGGCATCGCCCAGTTGCGGGCGGCGGACGGCAAGGCCGTGTCGGACCGCGACGCGGCGGCGGCGCTGACCAACACGCGCCTTTACATCGACCGGGACCGTCTTCCCGCCCCGGAGCCGGACGAGTTCTACCTTGCGGACCTGATCGGTTTGCGCGCGGTCGGGCCGGGCGGGGCGACGCTCGGCCGGGTCTCCACGGTGCACGATTACGGCGCCGGGCCGAGCCTGGAGATCGCGGGGGAGGGCGCTCCGGTGCTCGTCCCGTTCACCCGGGCCTGCGTGCCGGAGATCGACCTCGCCGCCCGGCAGGTGACGGTGGTGCTTCCGCCCGAGGTGGAGGCCCGGCCGTGAGTTGGCGGGCTACGATCCTCACCCTGTTCCCAGCCATGTTCCCCGGGCCGCTCGGACAATCGCTTGCTGGGCGGGCGCTTGAGCATGGGCGGTGGTCGCTCGATGTCCAGGACATCCGCGCCGCGGCGACCGACCGCCATCGCACCGTGGACGACACGCCGTTCGGCGGCGGCGCGGGGATGGTCATGCGCCCGGACGTATTGGACGCCGCCCTGGACCGCGCCGCCTTGGGGCACACGGATGCCCGCCCGATCATCTACCTGTCCCCGCGCGGCGTGCCGCTGCGGCAGGACCGCGTGCGCCAGTTCGCCGCCGGCCCTGGCCTGGTCCTGGTCTGCGCGCGTTACGAGGGGGTCGATCAGCGCATCCTCGACGCGCGCGGGATCGAGGAGGTCAGCATCGGGGATTACGTGCTGTCCGGGGGCGAGCTTCCCGCCATGGTGCTGCTCGACGCCTGCGTCCGGCTGTTGCCCGGGGTGATGGGCGCGGCCGAGAGCGCGTTGGAGGAGAGCTTCAGCGCCGGGCTGCTGGAGTACCCGCATTATACCCGTCCCGCCGAATGGCAGGGCCGCGCCGTGCCGCCCGTGCTGCTGTCCGGGCATCATGGGGAGATCGCTGCCTGGCGGCGGGCGCAGTCCGAGCAGGCCACGCAAATCCGCCGCCCAGATCTTTGGCGCGCGCACATGGACAGCCCGGCCGCCGCGCCGTAACACAGCAGATCGAAAGGACCTACCGATGAACATCATCCAGACGCTCGAGGCCGAGCAGATCGAGAAGCTCACCGCGGAGCGGGCGGTGCCGCGTTTCCAGGCGGGCGACACGGTGCGGGTCATGGTGCGCGTGGTCGAGGGCGAGCGGCGGCGTATCCAGGCCTACGAGGGCGTGTGCATCGCGCGCTCGAACAAGGGGATCAACAGCAACTTCACCGTGCGCAAGATCAGCTACGGCGAGGGCGTGGAGCGCGTGTTCCCGTTGTATGCGCCGACAATCGCCGAGATCGTGGTGGTGCGCCGGGGCGACGTACGCCGGGCCAAGCTGTATTATCTGCGCGGACGCCGCGGCAAGTCCGCCCGCATCGCCGAGCGCGCCCGCGAGATCGCGCCCGGCGCCGATGCCGCCCCGGCGTCGGACACCGCCGCCGAGTAACACGCCAGAGGAGAGGCAAAATGCCGCACACGCTGTTCGACAAGGTTTGGGACAGCCACGTCGTTGACCGGCTCGATGACGGGACGTGCATCCTTTATATCGACCGTCACCTCCTGCATGAGGTGACGAGCCCGCAGGCGTTCGAGGGCTTGCGGCTCGCCGGACGCCGGGTGCGCCGGCCGGATGCGACGATCGCCGTGGTTGACCACAACGTGCCGACCAGCGACCGCAGCCAGCCGATCGTTGAGGAGCAGAGCCGCATCCAGGTGGAAACGCTTGAGCGCAACGTGGCGGAGTTCGCCGTCCCGTTCTTTCCGTTGCGGGACGTGCGGCAGGGCATCGTTCATATCATCGGCCCGGAGCAGGGGATCAGCCTGCCGGGCTTCACGATCGTCTGCGGCGACAGCCATACCAGCACGCATGGCGCGTTGGGGGCGTTGGCGTTCGGCATCGGCACCAGCGAGGTGGAGCACGTGCTGGCGACGCAGACGCTGCTGCAGAAGCCGGCCCGGAACATGCTGGTCCGCGTCGATGGCCGGCTTGGCCTGGGCGTGACCGCGAAGGATGTCATGCTGGCCATCATCGGCCGCATCGGCACGGCCGGCGGCACGGGCCACGTGATCGAGTACGGGGGCGAGGCGATCCGCGGGCTCGACATGGCCGGGCGGATGACGATCTGCAATATGAGCATCGAGGCGGGCGCCCGCGCCGGCATGATCGCGCCGGACGACGTGACGTTCGACTATATCCGGGGCCGCCCCTTCGCGCCCCAGGGCGAGGCGCTGGAGCGGGCGATCGAATATTGGCGCACGCTGCCTTCGGACGAGGGCGCGACGCACGACCGCGTCGTCGTGCTCGACGCGGCCGAGATCCAGCCAATGGTCACGTGGGGCACGAACCCGGAGGCCGTCGTGGCGATCAACGGCGCCGTGCCCGATCCTGCCGGGGAGCCGGATATGGCGGCGCGGGCGCAGATGCAGCGGATGCTGGACTACATGGCGCTGCAGCCCGGCCAGCGGATGACCGACATCCCGGTCGATGCCGTGTTCATCGGCAGTTGCACAAACGGGCGCATCGAGGACATGCGCGCCGCGGCCTCGGTCGCGCGCGGGCGGCGGGTGGCGTCCGGGGTCCGCGCCATGGTTGTCCCAGGCTCCGGCGTGGTGAAGCGGCAGGCGGAGGCCGAGGGGTTGGACCAGGTGTTCCTGGATGCGGGGTTCGAGTGGCGGGAGGCCGGGTGCAGCATGTGCCTGGGGATGAACCCCGACAAGCTGAAGCCCGGCCAACGCTGCGCCAGTACGAGCAACCGCAACTTCGAGGGGCGGCAAGGGCCGGGCGGGCGGACCCATCTGCTTTCCCCGGCCATGGCCGCCGCCGCGGCGGTTGCCGGGCGGTTGGCGGATGTCAGGGATTTCGCCTGATGGAAGCGTTCACGACCCTTTCCGCCGTCGCTGCGCCGTTGCCGCTGGCCAACATCGACACCGACAAGATCATTCCGGCCCGCTTCCTTAAGACCATCAAGCGCACCGGGCTTGGGATGCATCTGTTCGACGTTCTGCGCTACGACGGCGAGGGACGGGAGCGGCCCGGCTTCGTGCTCAACCAGCCCAGCTACCGCAACGCCCAAATCCTGATCGCGCATGAGAACTTCGGCTGCGGGTCATCCCGCGAGCACGCGCCTTGGGCCTTGCTCGATTTCGGCATCCGCTGCGTCATCGCGCCGAGTTTCGCCGACATCTTCCATACCAATTGCTTCAAGAACGGCATCCTGCCGATTCAGCTCCCCCGCGCGGTGTGCGACCAACTGATGGAGGACGCCGTCCTTGGGGGAAACGCCCGCCTGACTGTCGATCTGGGTAGGCAAGTCGTGATCCGCCCGAATGGGGAGGAGGTCGCGTTCACCATCGACCAGTTCCGCAGGCACCTGCTGCTGAGCGGCCTCGACGACATTGGCCAGACGTTGCAGCGCGAGGCCGCGATCGACACGTTCGAAGCGAAGCGCCAGCAAAGCGCGGATTGGTTGCCGGCCCTCTCCGTATAGTTCTTAGGCTGACGACCTGTTCATGCCGACAAAGCTTGACGATTAGGTCTCATGTCGCTTACGCATCGATTGCCGGGCCGGGAAAAGCGTTTCACGCTAGGCAGTTCACGCGAAGGGTTACCGTATGCCGTCCAACAAGAAACTGCTGGTTTTGCCTGGGGACGGCGTTGGCCCCGAGATCATGCGCGAGGTCCGGCGGATCATTGACTGGATGGATCGCCGCCGCGCGGTGACGTTCGACCTGACCGAGGATCTGGTGGGCGGCGCCAGCATCGACAGGCGCGGCACGCCGATCACCGACGAGACGCTCGAGGCCGCGCGCCAGGCGGACGCGGTGCTGTTCGGCGCCGTGGGCGGGCCGCGGTGGGACACGCTCGGCTTCGACATGCGGCCCGAGATCGCCATCCTGCGGCTGCGCAAGGAGCTTGACCTGTTCGCCAACCTGCGCCCGGCACTCGTGCTCAATCCGCTGGTGGACGCGAGTCCGCTCAAGCCCGACATCGTCCGCGGGCTTGACCTGATGATCGTCCGCGAAAGCACGGGCGGCATTTATTTCGGCGAGCCGCGCGGCGTCGAGACCCTGCCCGACGGCCAGGAGCGCGGATTCGACACCGAGGTTTATACGACGAAGGAGGTCGAGCGCGTTGCCAAGGTGGCGTTCGAGCTGGCCCGCAAGCGCCAGAACCGGGTGTGCAGCGTGGAGAAGGCGAACGTCATGCAGAGCGGCCTGATGTGGCGGCGCACCGTCGGCGCATTGCATGAGCGGGAGTTCAAGGACGTGGAGCTGAGCCACATGTATGCCGACAACTGCGCGATGCAGCTTGTCCGCAACCCGCGGCAGTTCGACGTCATTGTCACCGGCAACCTATTCGGCGACCTGCTGTCCGATCTGTCCAGCATGTTGACCGGGAGCCTCGGGATGCTTCCGTCCGCGACGCTTGGCGCGCCGGACGGCGCCGGGCGACGCCATGCCTTGTATGAGCCGATCCATGGCAGCGCCCCCGACATCGCCGGGCGCGGCATCGCCAACCCGATGGCGCAGATCCTCAGCTTCGCGATGCTGCTGCGCTACTCGTTCGACATGGAGGAAGACGCGGCGATAATCGAAAGGGCATGCACGAACGTGCTGGCCAGCGGCCTTCGCACGGCCGATGTGATGGCGCCCGGGACCGCCAAGGTCGGGACGTCGGTGATGGGCGAGAGCGTGCTGCGCGAGTTGGACAAGCTGGCCGCTTGACGACGGTCTTTGTCGATGGCGACGCATGTCCCGTCCGCGAGGAAACCTACCGGGTCGCGGCGCGGCTCGCCCTTTCAGTGGTGGTCGTGTCCAACGGCTCCCGTCCTATTCGCCCGCCCGGATATGCGAACGTGCGCATGGTCGTTGTCGGCGATGCCGCGGACGCGGCGGACGACTGGATCGCCGAACGGGCCGGGCCTGCCGATATCTGCGTAACGAGCGACATACCATTGGCCGCCCGCTGTTTGAAGCGCGGCGCCCGGGCCTTGTCGGGCACGGGGCATATCTGGACCGAGGCGAACATCGGCACGGCATTGGCTGGCCGCGAGATCTCGCGCCACCTCCGGGAGATCGGCGCGAATGGCGGCGGCCAGCCAGCAATGACCAAGGCGGACCGCTCACGCTTCCTGTCCGCGCTTGATCGGGTGGCCAGCGCCGCCCTACGCAAGGCTTAGGGTTCGTTTGGCCGCCACTACGACGGCCTAATCGAGTGAACGAGTTTTAAGTCTATGTTTTCACTGGCTAAATTTATTGGCGTGCTGACGTGCTTGATGCCAGCGCCATTTTCAGGCTTCCGGTGAATCGGCCCTGGGAGGCTGCTCTTCGCCTCCGTGGTTCAGCTTCTCCCTCGTCATCGGCGTTTCGCGCCATTCGCCTTGGTCGGGCAATCCGCGCGCCCCCGGCAACTCGCCGAGGTTCTCCTGGATCGAGGCCTCCTCGACAATCACGCCCGGGACCGGCGACGGGTCGTCCATCGGGTTCGGCAATTGGCCCGGCTTGCCGGCCAGTTCCATTCGGACCAGTTCGTCCGCCCGCTCCATGTACTCGTCCATCTTACCGTCGGGACGACCGGCCTCCTCCCACATCGCTGTGGCACGCGCCTTGATCTCGGCGTCGCGCTCCGGGTTTGTTTCGAGTGGATTGTCGGACATCGTCGGTTATCCTTTATTCAAGTCATTACAGCGCATTGGTAGGCATCGGGTTGCTCAGACGGGCACCAACGGAATGCGTTCCGACGGCATCTCGGTCTCGATCAGGTCGCCTGGACGGACTGTTCCGCTTTCCAGCACGACTGCCATCACCCCTGCCTTGCGCACCAAGCCGCCTTGCGCGTCACGGCCGAGGGTTGCCGCCATGAGTCCAGGTTGGAAGTCGTCGAGCTGCCGGCAGGGATTGCGCAAGCCGGTTATCTGTACGGCAGCCCTGTCGCCGAGCCGCAAGACCGCGCCCTGGGGCAAGGCGAGCAGGTCGATCCCGCGGGTCAGGATATTCTCGCCGATGTCGCCCGCAGAAACGGTAAAACCCTGGCTTGCAAGCTCTTGGAGCAATTCCTGATGCAGGAGATGCACCTGACGTCGATTTGGTTGCGACGGATCCCGTGACACGCGGGAACGATGCTTGACCGTGACGCCGCAATGCGCGTCGCCGACAACGCCCAAGCCTGCCTCAAGCTCGATTTGCCGCTGCACCGGCTTGCTGAACCGGTGCGAGCCGTCGGCCGCTATGGATACGACGCGTGCCGTCATGCCGACGCCTCGGTCGCTGCGTTCGACGCGCTGCCTAAATGCGCCTCGGCGCAACGGGCGTTCCGCATTCAGCTTGGCAAAAAGTCGGGTACGGAGAAATAGCGCTCTCCGGTGTCGTAGTTGAAGCCCAGCACGGTGGCATCCTTGCCGAGGTCCGGCAGCTTCTGCGCGATAGCTGCCAGCGTCGCGCCGGAGGAGAGGCCGACCAACAAGCCCTCTTCCCGGGCGGAGCGACGGGCGAACTCCCGCGCGTGCTCCGAGTCGACCTGGATGACGCCGTCGAGCACGTCTTTGTGGAGGTTGGCGGGAATAAAGCCGGTGCCAATCCCCTGGATCGAGTGCGGACCCGGCTCGCCGCCGGAAATGACCGGGGATTCCATAGGCTCGACAGCGAAGACCTTGAGGCCGGGCCAGCGCTGCTTGAGCGCTTGGGCACAGCCAGTGATGTGGCCGCCCGTGCCGACGCCGGTGATCAACGCGTCGACGCCGCCGGGGAAGTCGCGCGCGATTTCCTCGGCGGTGGTGCGGACATGGATGTCGATGTTGGCCGGGTTCTCGAACTGCTGGGGAATCCATGCCTCGTCGTTGCTGGACGCAAGCTCGTGGGCGCGCTGGATGGCGGCCTTTATGCCGCCCTCTTTCGGCGTCAGTTCGAATGTGGCTCCATAAGCCTGCATCAGCCGGCGGCGCTCAATTGACATCGATTCCGGCATCACCAGCACGATCTTGTAGCCCTTGACTGCCGCCACCATCGCCAAGCCGATCCCGGTGTTGCCTGACGTCGGCTCGATGATGGTGCCGCCCGGCTTCAACTGACCCGAGGCCTCGGCGGCCTCGACCATGGCCAGCGCGATCCGGTCCTTGATCGAGCCGCCGGGGTTGGCGCGCTCGGACTTGATCCAGACATTGGCGCCGGGAAACAGATTGTTGATCCGGATGTGCGGGGTGTCGCCGATCGTTTCGAGAACAGTGTTGGCCTTCATGGGAGCGGCTCCTACGTGTTTCGATACAGGTTGATGAATCGATGGCCGGGTGCAAGGGGGCGCTTGCCGGACGGCGGTTTTGGCGAGCGAGGGAAGGCATGATGCGAATACGGTCCGACGACGTGCTGCTGGTGATCGACGTGCAGCGGGACTTCCTGCCCGGCGGCCCGCTCGGCGTGCCGGACGGCGACGCGGTGATCAGCCCGATCAACGGGCTGGGCCGGATATTCCGCCATGTCGTCCTGACGCAGGATTGGCATCTGCCCGGGCACGTCTCGTTCGCCGCGAGCCATCCCGGGCGACGGGAATTCGAGACAGTCGCGCTCGGTTACGGCGAGCAGGTTCTGTGGCCGGTGCATTGCGTGCAGGGCTCGGAGGGCGCGGCGCTGGCTCCGGGCCTTGATCTTCCCCAGGCGGAGGCGGTTATCCGGAAAGGCTTCAGGACGGCGGTTGACAGCTACTCGGCATTCTACGAGGCCGATGGCGCGACGCCGACCGGGCTTGCCGGGTTTCTGCGCGAGCGCGGTTTGAAGCGGATGTTCCTGGCCGGCTTGGCGACGGATTTCTGCGTGGGCTTCAGTGCGGTGGACGCGCGGAAGGCTGGCTTCGAGGCGGCCGTGATCGCCGATGCGTGCCGGGCAATCGACATGGCGGGGTCATTGGATGCGGCCTGGGCCCGCATGGATCAGGCCGGCGTTGCACGGACTGCTTGCAACGCACTCGGAGTCTGTTAGGTTTGACTTCTTACTTTGTTGACTAACGATTTGTTAGCTTATGTAGGCTAGGCCTCGGACGTTCACTGACAGCCTACTGTCGGTTGTGGTAAGGGGTATCAATGTTGCTTCAGTCAGATCCAGTTCGCGGGGAGAACGCTCGTCCGGCGGTGAGGGTGGTTTTTGCCAGCCACTATGACGCCGACACCGCAGTTGAGCGTTGTTGCGCCCAGCTTGGCAGCATCAAGCCGCGGATGCTGCTTGTGTTCTGCGGCGGCAAGCACGACGCGGTCGCCGTTTTTTCCGCCTTGCGGTCCGCCTTCGGCGACCTCCCCATCGTCGGCGGCTCGGCTGCCGGCGCGATGGCGGGCGGGGAGCTTGGCTATAGCGGGCTTGAGATCGGCGTCCTGGCATTCGTGGACGAAGCCGTCACGCCGCGCCTGTATGTCACGCACGATCTGCTGGATAGCGAGGCGAGGGCGGGGGAGGCGCTTGCCCGCGCGGTGTCGAGAGACGCGCATGACGGCGCCTTGGTGCTGTTGTTCTTTGACAGCGTCGCCTCAACCGTGCCGATCCGCCTGCATCCGGCGAGCGCGCTGGTCGAGGGATTCCATGCCGGCCTCGGCGACAAGAGGGTGAACCTGATCGGCGGCGGCATGGTGGTCGACATCAATTTCTCCGATGGCTGGGTGTTTGACGGCGAAGGCGTGCGTAAACATGCGGCGACGGCGCTGGCGTTCCCGCGAACGGTGACAGCCGACACGGTTGTGCTTCACGGTTGCCGGCCCGTGAGCAGCTTCATGGAGATCACGCGCATCGATGGCGCCGTGGTCTATGAGCTGGACGGCGAGCCGGCCCTGACCGTGATCGAGCGGATGCTTGGCCTGCGCATCGGCAGCACAGACGGCAGCGACCTTTCGCTGGTCGCGACGTTGGGCGAGAAGCATGGCGACCTGTTCGCGCCGTATGATGAAAACAACTACGTCAACCGGCTGATCTTGGGCTGCGACCGGGCGAGCGGCTCGATCACCTTGTTCGAGCCCGACTTCCACGTCGGCACGATGGTGCAGATCATGTCGCGCGACAATGCGCTGATGCTGGACTCCGCCCGGGACGGCACGAAGGCGATGAGCAGGCGGCATCGCGATTCCGGAGCGTTCCTTGGCCTCTACATCGACTGCGCCGGCCGCGCGAGCGCGAGAAGTGGGGCGCTGCGGGAAGAAGCCGAGTTGGTGATGCGCGGGATGGAGTCGGCGTTCCCGATGCTTGGCTTCTATTCCGGCGTCGAGATCGCGCCGTTCGCGGGCTACAGCCGGCCGCTTGACTGGACGGGAGTGCTTACGGTGTTGCGGCAGATATGATGAGCGAGCGCATGGGCATCGGCAGTCCGGTCGAGCGTGAGCTGCAGTACTACCGCCGGGAATGCAACGACCTTGGCTCGCGCCTGCTTCGTATGCAGGAAGAGCAGAGTCAGGCCTTCCTTGAAGCGCGCCGCAGCCGGACCGTGGTCCGGCTGGTCCGGGAGGCCTACCGATTAGCCGAGCCGGTTCAGGCGGCGGGCGACATCGGCGGCTCGCTTTTGCAGGTGGTGGTCGAGAACGCGTTGTGCGACCGGGCGGCGCTGCTGCGGGAAGAGCCGCTCGGCAGCGGGCGGTTCCTGGTGGCGCACGCCATCGGCGGCACCAACGTCGAGGTGAACGAAGAGCTCCTGATCCCGGAACCGCCGGGATTTTTCTTTACCAGCTCGCTGCGGCTGGATCGTCCGCCGGCTGGCCTGATGGACGTGCTGCGCTTGCCATACGTGCTATGGGCCTACGACCAGTCGAGCGGCCATGCGCTGGCGATCGGCAACCGGTCCGAGGCCAACGTCAGCCGCCCGTTCGAGACGGGCGACCAGGAACTAATCGAGACGGCGCTCTCGGTCTACCTCGACGTGCTGTATCGCAAGCACGCCGAGACGCAGTTGCGCCAGGCCAAGCAAGCCGCCGAGGAGGCGAGCCAAGCGCGGGCACGGTTCCTGGAAGACCTGGCGCGGCAACTGCGCTCGCCGATCGAGCGGCTGGTCAGCTTGTCCGAGGGTGTCGCATCCCATCCGGAGACCGATCGCCTGCCTCCTGAAATCCGGGACGCAAGCCGGCAAATCGTGGAAAGCTCGCGCGAGTTGGTGGCCCTCGCCGATGACGCATTGCGCGTCGCCTCGCCCAACGAGACATCGGTGCTGCTGGATGTCACCTGGACCGACCTTTCCGAGATGGTTCGCCGGGTGCACCGGTCGCTTTACCCGACGAGCCTCAAGATCGGCGTGGAGCTGAATGTCGGGTTGCCGCGGCGGAGCGTGTCGATCTGCGCCGACCGCGATTCCCTGCACCGGGCATTGCAGACGATCGTCGGCGGCGCCTTGTCCCGGGCTTTCCCCGGCTCCGCAGTCAAGATGTTCGCGGAACGGCGCGGCGATGGAGCGGTCGAAGTCCTCGTCAGTTCGCGTGGCGACGACGTTTCGCCCGAGGAGACCCTTGTTACGGATCAACCCGGCGGCGTGCGAACCGCGCCGGGCCAGTTCGCAGCCTATAGCGAGAGGCTCGCCTCCGCTCGCCGGATCGTCGAGGCGCATGGCGGCGTGCTGATTACCGAACCGCGGACCATGGGGGGGCGGCAGGTCCGGATTATCCTGCCGGCAACAATGGCGCGCGACGACAGCGTGCCGCTTTGATGGCGGCTGGCCGGCTTGTCCAGTGCGCCAGCCGGGCGGCAGACCGGGCGCTCCCGGCCTGCCGCCAAGCGGTTAAAGCCGGGCGCCTTCCGGCAAGCGCGACAAGCTCGCGAGGGTCGCGTCGACGGCGCGGAACAGGCCCCAGACCTCGCTGTAGCCGGTCTGGATGCGCGTTAGCTGGGCTTCCTTGTCCAGGTCACGGGCCTGGATGTAGCTGGTCCAACGCTTGCTGGCGGGCTTGCGATGGTGATAGTCGTGGCACGGCGCGTCGCCCACCAGCACGACGAGGCGGACAAAGAGCTGGATCGTCAGCATGTTCGCCCACCAGCCGGCCCAAGCTGCCACGCCGCGCGCGGAGGCCGGGCCGTGCAGCGGAGGCATCAAGCCGGGGAACACGCCGCTGGTTGCGTGTGCCGTCAGGTCACGGGTTCGGGCCGCGATGATCTCGGCCTCGGGAAAGCTATGCTCGCACAGGATGCGTCCGACGGTTGCCGCCTGAAGCAGGATCGTTACCGGCACGACCCAGGCCAGCAGGAACGCCAGCCACTGGCCGGTCAGGCCGGCGAACAGGGCGAGGGCCGCCCAGCCGGCAATACCGACCAAGTTGTGCTGCCGGTCATGCGAGAACCAAGCGACCTTGATCCGGCGCGCTGTGAACCGGGCGTGGAAGAAGGGCGACACCAAGCCCCAAACGACCCGCTTGCGCAGCGAGGACAGCGAGACGCCCGCATCGAGCCGGCAAGTATTGAAGACGAAATCTGCGAATTCGTCTTCCTCTGTTAACAACTTATTGTGACTGTGATGAAGCATATGTTCGTGTTTATAGTGATCGAAATGTTTGAACAGGAGCATGGCGGAGATGATCCGCCCGACGCGCACGTTCAGGTCCCGTGACCGGAACACGGTGCCGTGCGAGCAGTGGTGGAAGATCACGACTTGAAACAAGCCCAGACCCGCGGTCGTCAGCAACATTCCGAAAGGCGCCAGCGCTGGCGCGTAACGAAGCGCCGCGATGGTTGCTGCCGCTCCCAGGATCGTCTGCAAGAGCGCAACGGCGATGAAACTGAGCGGCGAACGATCCTTCAACGGTTGCCCTGGCACAGGTTGCGCCGTGAGCCATGTCAGGAATGGCTGCAGCGGCTTTGGCAGACGGTGAAACATTGCTACTCTTGGATTAACGGGCGTAGCCTCACTCCACTGCTGGTTGTCGGCAACGAGGGTCGAAGGCAATAAAACCGTCATCTTTTTGACTCTCCTGTGCGATTTTGTACGTAGCCCTGCACGTAAGGGGCAGGTGCGGTCGCAACAGTAGGCCAAACGGATCGTAATTGGCGAATTCACGATCAGTTCTTATGAAACACCGTTTTGTGTGATGTCGTTACGCTGATAGATCAAACTGTTTAACGGTTTAGCATCCGGGTTTTAACGAAATGGGTGAACAGGTATTTCATGTAAAACGAATAAGTTAGGAAACTTTCTTAATCTATTTGAACCAAAAACAATGTGGACTCTGCTCACGATTCGCGTGAATGGTAAGCGACTGTGCAGTCTCGACGTGCGTTTCGTTAATATAAAATTAATTATTAAGCTACTAATGGTGTAGTGCTGAACGAGGTTATTGAGGCAATGCGGCCCTGCCATGTCGATCTGCCGACCGTTTAGTACGTCCGTTTCCCTGCCCTGCCTCTTGGATCGTTTCGCGGTCACGGCGGTTGTGATTCGCTGTCCTCCAGCGTGAGCGGAGGGCGAGATAGCGGCGGCGATTAGTGGCCCGGCCATGTCATTGCGGCCACGACCCCGCGGCAAGCCGCTGGAAGAGTGGCGGCAGATACTACGAGGGCGGACACGGGCTGGGTTGATCGCCCAAGCTGGCCAGCGTCCGCCTCCAGACGGATTGTGCCGCGTTTGCATCACTTGCGGACAAATCCGGTCCTGATGCGTCAACCGCAGGGGACTATGCCGCCGGGTTCGTAGGGTATGCAATCTCGGTGCGGGTGGCGGGGATGGTGTGGGAACTCTGATGAATTCGCAGTTTAGGCGAGCCTTCTCCTGACAACTCCGCCGCCGTCGTTGCAAGCGGCAGGCCGGCCCCACGATAGCCAAACCGACCAGGCCCCAAGAATGCGCTGCGACGCTGTGCCGCGCCCAGCGCACGTTTTAGGGGCACGCTGGCCGACACACGTCGTGGCCGGCGTTGATCAGAACGTCCGCTTCGCCCTCTCGCTCGCCAGCCGTTACGCCGTGCTGGCGCGCGGCGAGGTCGTCGATTAAGGCCCGGCGCAAGGCCATGAGGCGATGAGCCGGGTCGAGGCGCGCCTGAGCCTCTGAACCCGCTACAACGCCGACTTGGCCAGCATCATGTGCACGCCCTTGTTGCCGTCCACCGTCTGCGTCACCCGCAGGTCGCCGATCAGCGAGCACAGCATGTAGGCCTGGTTGCGCGACAGGTTGGTGCGGCGGCAGACGTGCATGACCATCTCGCGCACGGCCTGCTTGGCGGCGTCGTCCAGGTCCTCGTCGAGGCCGATGGACATCAGGTGCGTCTCGGTCTCGGCGAACGGGAAGGCGATGGGGAAATCCTGCCGCACCGTCAGGCGGAAGGTGCCGGACAGGCCGGTTTCCAAGGCGGTGATGCACACTTCGCCGTCGCCCTGCACGCCGTGGCCGTCGCCGGCCATGAACAGCGCGCCGTCGTTGAACACCGGCAAATAGAGCGTCGTGCCGGGCTTGAGTTCCTTGTTGTCCATGTTGCCGCCGAACGCGCGCGGCACGGGCGAGCCGCAGCGGCCCCAGGCGCGCGGAGGGGCGACGCCGATGATGCCGAAGAACGGGTCGAGCGGCAGTTCCGTGCCCCAGGGCAGGGCGCAGACGCCCCGGCCGTGGTCGATCGCGGGATGGATGGTCTCGTAGTCGGTGAACTCGTCCGGCAGCGTGCCGAGCAGCGGCAGGATGGCGACGAAGCCCCAATCCAGGCATTGTCACGTTAACTGGGTGCGGGCGATGTTGATTCAGGAGCGGCGCTGCCGCGACACTCAGAGGCTGCGTCGGGCGCACGTCTCCTCGCGCCAGACCCGGAACGCCTCGGTCCGGGTCATCTGGTAATCGCTGGCCGCCATGCGATGGCGTCGCGACCGGAATGGCCGTAGATGGGCCCGTGCGCGGAAAGGAACTGCTGGGCGAAAGCAGCAAAGGTTTCGCCTGCAAAGCAGGTGGAAAGCTGCTGGAGGGGTGGCGGGCCGACTTGAACCGCTGCATCTGCCGCTCTCGGCGCCGTTGTTGAGGGTGCGGCTCTGCCGGTGCTCGACGTGGGGCATGATCTCGCGCTTGGCCGCGGCGTAGCTCCTGAGCTTGTCGGTCACGACCACCCGCAGCGCACATCGCAAGCCCCTGAGCAGCTTCTTGAAGAAGCGCTTGGCCCTTTCGCGTTGCGCCGGCTCTGCACGAGGACGTCGAGCACGACGCCGTCCTGATCGACCGCGCGCCAGAGGTCGTGCACCTTGCCCCGGATGCGGAAGAACACCTCGTCCAAATGCCATTTGTCGCCCGACCTCAGCCGTCGGCGCCGTAGGCCATTCGCGGCGCTCTGGCCGAACTTGCGGCACCAGCGCCGGATGCTCTCGTAGGAGACGACCACGCTGCGCTCGGCCAGGAGCAGCTCGACGTCGCGCAGGCTCAGGCTGAACACGTGGTAGAGCCAGACGGCGTGGCTGATCAGCTCGGCCGGGAAGCGATGGCGATGGTGCGGGTCAGGCGATGCTCTCATCCCGCCACTCTCGCCCGGTCCACGCTCCCCGACCAGCCGCCGTTAACTTGACAATGCCGAAGGCGGCGGTTTTGGTTCAGCTTGAACGGCAAAAGAGAAATCCAGAAGTCAAGAAAAGAGGCGACCTTCTACTCTGCCCAGCTTCTCAGCACCAATTAGCCGATCCATGCGCCACGCTGCCGAGCGCCACCCCGAAGCGGCCATTGTCGTCCCGCCACGCGCGACCGCGGTGCCCAGCGACACGGCCGAGACCGCCCCTCCGCTGGCCTTCCAACGGCTGCGCCGTCGAAACCTTCGCCAGCTCCGCCCGCGCAGCGGGACCACCATCTTCAGCACATCGCCGAGCACGGGCGCATGGCTTGGCAAAAAGCGTCCGACTACACGGCGCGGGCCAGAGCTGAGGCAGCGGATCGGCCGGTTCAAGCAGGTGATCGGGGGCGCGCTGCACTTGCGCGCGGACGAACGCCGAGCGATCGAGGTGGACGACGCCGTCCACGCGCTCAACCGCATGTCGGAGCTTGGACGCCCGAACGACGCCCGCACCGCCTGACCCTAGACGGGGTTGGGCTACTGCGTCCGCTCTCCAGGCCTGTGCAACACGCTGGCGGGCGCCGACATCTGGATCCGGCGGGCGTTACTGCTTTGAAACATAGAAGTTATACGTCGCGCTGTACGGCACTTGCATGATCTGTCCGGCCGTGCACGCCCCCCGCGGCGCGCTGCCACCCACCGTATTCAGCCGCTGGATAAAGATGACCGCTCCGAGCAGGCTGGGCGAGACTTGGCCGTTCACCGTGGCGAGCGACTTCAGCAGGAGGCACGACACGGCACCGGCCGTCGGGCAGGACGGGTCGCTGCCGGCTGCGACGCTCGCGACGGTCGTGCCGTAAACGGCACTCTGGTGGATTGGGCTTCGCCAAGCTGGACAATATTGCCGGGTTCCGTCGGCAGCCTCCACGCAACCCGGGCTGGGCGTGGACGCCGCGCCGGGAACGGCGGCGAGGATGTTGTCGGCCAGCTCGGTCGTCAGCTTTCCCGCCAGCGGGACCGACAACGCCGACTGCGGGCCCGTGAACCTGAAGGCGGTTCCACCAGGACCCGTGGTCGGTGAACAGATGTAGTTCTGTGTCCCGACGCCGGTCGTCGACAGGTATAGGACGTTGCCAGACGGCGGTGTTAGCGCGCCCTGCGCCACGGCCGAGCCACCCGCGAGGCACATTGCCGCCGCAGCGAGCGGGCTTAGACAACGCCCGCCACGCGGGATGATTGGATTGCGAGCCATGGAGTCCGCCTTGTATTCTGCGCCCTCCGGATCATTTCAGATCGCGACACGAAAGGGAACTTCATCAAAGTCCAACGAGATCGCCGCCGTCCATCGAGGCCTGAAGCGGTAATTCGTGACACGACTGTTGATACTGGTGGCGAAGTCAGCGATTAGGCTTGCTCCTGGCGTTTTGGCAGCGCATGCGTCGGTTCGGGAGCGATGATGCGGCCTGTCCCATTGAAGGCTCTTGCTATGCTGCGCCCGCAAGACCCGCTCGCCGTGCCTGAAGAGACCCGTCGCGTTGCCCGGGCTGCTTTCCCCAAGGGCACACCTTGCCTGCGCATCGCCGACGCGCTTGGCCTCGTATATGCATGATAGCCAATTCGCGGCGTTGTTCCCGAGCCGTGGCCAGCCCGCGGCGGGCCGGCTCGCGCTCGCCGTAGTGCTGCAGTTCATGGAGAACCTGTTAGTGTCGGTCCAAGATCATGTTGAGTGCACTGAGTCGTTTGTGATTCCATCACGGCAGCCCCGATTCGCAGGAGCATGCCGATGTGGACTGTTGAAAACCGTGTCCGTTACGACCGCAGCAAGCTGCGCTATCCCAGCGACCTGACCGACGAAGAGTGGGCGCTGACAAAGACGCAGATTCCGCGCGCCAGGCGAGGCGGCAACAAGCGGACCGTGGACGAGCGCGAGGTGATGAACGGGCTGATGTATGTGCTGAGCACCGGCTGCCAGTGGCGTGCGATCCCGAAGGACCTGCCGCCCCGCAGCACGGTGAACCACTATTTCTGCCGCTGGCAGCACGACGGAACGCTCGATCGGCTCCACCACGCGCTCTACGTGCTCTGCCGTGAGCAGGCATGTCGGCAGGGCAGTCCGACCGCGGCCATTATCGACAGCCAGAGCGTCAAGAGCGCCGAAAAGGGGGGCGCAGGATCGATCCGCCGGGCTTTGATGGCGGCAAGAAGATCAAAGGCAAGAAGCGGCATGTCCTCGTCGACACCCAAGGCTTGCTGATGGATGCGATCGTCCATGCCGCCGATATCCAGGACCGCGACGGTGGCGTGCTGCTGATGGCGACGTTGTTCGGGCTGTATCCGTTTTTGCTGAAGCTCTATGCCGACGCGGGCTATCAAGGGCCGAAGTTCCGGCAAGGTTTGGCCCGGGTCTGCCGCGAGGTGAATGTCGAAATCGTGCGGCGCTGCGACACCGGCAAGTTCGTCGTGCTGCCCAAGCGCTGGATCGTGGAACGTACCATCGCGTGGCTGAACCGCTGCCGACGCCTGGCAAAGGATTGGGAGTGCCTCAACCAAAACGCGCTGGCATTCCTGCGGTGGGCATCAGTTCGGCTCATGCTGCGAAGGCTCTGCAACGGCTGAAAATGATCTTGGACCGACTCTTAGACCGCGAGATGGCGGACGCTGTGCGGGGCCGGATCGACTGGAAGCACGCGCTCGGCTTGGCGCTGACCGACCCCGGCTTCGACCACACGGCGCTGAGCGAGTTCCGCACCCGCCTGGTCGCGGGCGACGCTGGGCTTTTCCTGCTCGACAGCCTGCGGCAAGCGCCTGCAAGAGCAGGGCCTGGTCAAGGCGCGCGGGCGAGACAGTGCGGACGGCGCTGAACGAGGTGGCCGCCGTTGCGCCGGAGTGGCTGCAAGCGGTGGCGCCGGCTGCCTGGTATGGGCGGCATGGCCGGCCGGCGGAGAACAACCGCCGGCCCAAGACCGAGGCGATGCGCCAGGAGCTGGCCGCTTTGATCGACGCCGCGGCCCAGCAACCGGAGCTGGCGCAATCGCCGATGGTGCAGGTCCTGCGCCAGGTCTGGGCGGCGTAGTATGTCGTGGAGGGCGGGCGCATGCGTCTGGGCAACGCCGCCGGACTGCCGCGATTCGCCGAGCAGATCCGCTCGCCCGACGACCCCGAGGCTCGCTACAGCAACAAACGCGACGTGATCTGGGTCGGCTACAAGGTGCTGGTGACCGAAACCTGCGACCATCGCGAAGCGATCCTCCGGCGGGATGTCAGCGAAGCTGACAAGGCCTGCGAGGGGCCGCATGTAATCAACAACGTCGAGACGACGCCCGCCACCGTGCCGGACGACAACATGGTCGCGGTGGTTCACGCCTGTCTGGAGAAGCGCGGGCTGCTGCCGGGCGAGCACCTAGAGCGATTTGCGTTTAGGTCCGGCGATTTGTTCCCATATGCCTGGTTTTGGGATGGATTTGATGGCTGGTGCGTATTCGGCGGACTTGCGGGAACGGGTTCTGGCGGCGATTGAGGCGGAAGAGGCGGTGTCGGCTCTGGCCCGGCGGTTCGAGGTGGGCCGCTCGACGGTGCAGGACTGGGCGCGGGCGCTTCGGCGGGACGGGCGGCGCGTGGCGGGCAAGATGGGCGGCCACCGCAAGCCGGTGATTGCAGGCAAGGCAGAGGCGGCGCTGCGGCGGGTGCTGGAAGGCGCCAACCACCTGACCTTGGCGCAGTGCCGTGACCGCTTGGCCGAGGAGGCCAAGGTGCTGGTTCACCTGTCCACCGTGCACCGGGCGCTGCGGCGCATAAGATGGAGCTGAAAAAAGCGCACGCTGCGCGCGGCCGAGCAGGACCGTGACGACGTGGCACGCGCCCGGGCCGCCTGGCGCACAAACGCGCAGGCCGGGGTGGGCGGGATCGCGCCGGAGCGGCTGGTGTTCCTGGACGAGTGCGGCGGGCTGACCAACATGGCCTGCCTGCATGGCCGCGCCCCGCGCGGGCAACGCGCCCTGGGCACAGTGCCCGCGGGCCGCTGGAAGCGCGTGACCGTGCTGGGCGGAGCTGCCGAAGGTTCCGCGCGCTCATGCGCGTGGAAAGGCAGCGGAGGGGCGCTTGGCGTGGGCGGCATTGTGGCCGCCATGTCGGTCGAGGCTGCAACCGACGCCGCCGTGTTCACGGCCTTTCTCGACAAGGCGCTGCTGCCTAAGCTGCGCCAAGTGCGGCCCGACGCCGTGCTGGTGATGGACAACCTGGCCGCGCACAAGACGCCCGCGGTGCGGGCGGCGTTGGACGCCTCGGGTTTTGCCTGCCGTTACCTGCCTCCCTACAGCCCAGACCTAAACCCCATTGAGCCAGGCTGGGCCAAGCTGAAAGGCAAGCTGCGCCAAGCCGCCGCACGCACAGCAGACGCCCTGCACAAGGCGCTCGGACCAGCACTCGCCGCCATCACGCCCCAGGACGCACGCGGTTACTTCAGGCACTCAGGATACATGCACGCCGGACCTATATGAAAACCGCTCTAGCGCCCCGACAGCGGCTTCAACGAGCGCGACACGCGCGACGGCGCCATCCCGCCTCCTACCCGGAACCACCGAAACCCGGCCGGCTGCGATATCCCCACCACCATCGCCGCGTCCTCGCCCGACAAGCCATCGGCGATCAACGCCCAGAACTGCCGACGGTCCTCCCGCCGCGCCACCCCCGGCCGCCCCGGCGACCTCAGCTTCTTCCGCAAAGCCCGATCCGAACGCCGCCGACCCGCCATCGCTTCCGCCCTCCTCAAGGCGGTGCGACGACCACGTGAATCCACCTGCACCGGCTTCAGGTGGCGGGCGGCCGGGATGGCGATGGCGGCGCCGGCGCCTTCCTGGTCGCCCTTTGAACGGCGGATCGTGACGTGCAGGCCCTCCGGCGCGCGCACGATGTTTGGCACGTCAAGAGCGGTGATCTCGGACCGGCGCAGGCACGACACCATGCCTAAGGACAGCAGCGCCCCGTCGCGCACGTTCCTGAGCGCGTCGCCCTTGATCGCGTGCAGCATGGACCAGATCACGTCGCCGTCCGCGGCCGCCTTGCGGTGCGGCGGCTTACCCCATCTGCGCCGTGCCCTGGCCAGGACACCGAGGATCACCGTGCCGCCTTTTGCCTTGTGCGGAACGGCCTCGCCGGCCTGGCAGTGGGCGTAGCCGATGAGCGGCCATCCTGAGCGCAAGTGTCTGCGGCACCACGCCGGCGGCGGCGAGGTCGGGCAGGTGGACGGCGAGCGCCGCCGGGTCCGCCGGGAGCGCCTGGTGCTCGTGGGCGTGGCACCAAAGGTTGAACGCCTCCAATGCTGCAGGTACTTGGCTCGGGTTGACGCGGATCGCGACGCCTCGACATAGGCGCGGGCGATTTCGACCTGGCGACGGGTGAAGGCCACCAGGGCGGCGTGCCCGTCCTGGACGACCGCCGTCGTCGGCCCGTCTTCGCGCTGGTCGGGCTGCTTCTGCTTGGTTCGAATGCCGTCCATTCCCCCTCCCCGTCTGTCTGCGCGGGCGCTGCCCGAGGTCCTCCGGAAATGGCAGTTTAGGTTCAGGAACAGCTCTGCCGAAGAAAGGAACAGGAAAGCCAAACACCCGCTTGACCCACACCCGCAACACGCGGGAAACATCGCAAGCCGGGTCACTTCTCGATGAAAACGCCGGGTCAGGTCTCAGCGAAAATCAACAAACAGGTGCTGAACGGCATAAAATCAGCGATTCCGCTCGTGGACACCGGGGCGGCGTTCAAGCAGGCCACGCGGGAGACGGCCAACAAGCAGGGATCACTGATCTAAGAATTATGTCCGTATCTAATTTCAAACTGACCCACTACCCGCATGACCCTTCCGTTGACCAAGCTACGAACCCTCTGCCTAGAGCTCAAACGTATCAAGGCAACGGGATCAGCAGGACCTTCGACATCAGCAAGGAAAACCCCGTGACGATCGCGAGCCCAATGCCGCCGAGCAAGGCCCAGGTCTTTGGGCCGCTGCGTTCGTGCGACGCGATGGCGAGGATAGCGGCGAACGCGGCAAGGCTTGACAAGTAAAATCCAAGGAACGGGATCAAACCGACCCATGCCGCCATGGCGATCATAAATGCGATCCGTCTTGCTCTGGATTCCCGTTGCATGGACGCCGCCGCTGGCGGGCTGTCCGGCTTCTTGGCAAAGGCGGGCAGCAAGTTTCGCGCGATGAGGGCGGCCGAGAGAGCAAGCATTGCCGCGGAGATGGTGGTGGGGAACACTGACCCCATCGCCGTCATCGAACGGCTCTCGATGATCAGCACAAGCGCCAGACAGGCAAATGCAGCGCCAGCAATCGTGCCGGGCAGGTCATACGCTCTTGGTCTGTCCGCCACGGGCGCCCTCCACGGTCAAGTCAGGTTGCGATTGCCGGGCGCGCCGGGCACCGATGCGGGCCGCCATCAAGGGATAAAACAGAGTCAGCACAGAGAAGGCGATGATGACAAGCGAGATCGGGCGAGCGAAAAACTGGCCCGCTACGTTGTTGATAGCGTTGCCGATCAGGTAGCTCTGAACAAAGCCCTGCTCGGCAATCTGGCCGAGAACCAGGCCGAGCACGATCGGCGATGGCGCGAACCCGGCGCGGTTGAGCACCCAGCCGACAGCGCCCAGGCCAAGCATAACCCAGACGTCGTTCAGGTTGTTGTGGATCGCGAAGCTGCCGACGACGGTGAGGAACGCGATCGTCGGCACAAGCGCCGCCTTCGGGATCGCGATGATGCTCTTGTAGGCGTAGCGCCCGACAACTAGGCCGATCGGCAGCATCAAGACGGTGCCGATCAGCAGGCCGAAGATGAAGGTGTAGACGATCGACCCCTGGGACGTGAACAGCGCCGGGCCGATGCGGATGCCTTGCACGAGCAGGGCGCCGAGGATGACCGCGTCCGGCGGTGTCCCGGGAATGCCGAGCACGAGCGTCGGGATGAAGCCCCCGCCGACGGTGGCGTTATTCGCGGATTCGGTGGCGATTATGCCTCCCGGCTCGCCCTGGCCGAAGCGCTCGGGGTGCCTGGAGGCGCGCCGGGCCTCCGAGTAGGCGACGAGGCTCGCGACCGATCCGCCGGCGCCGGGCAAGATGCCGACCACGGTGCCGATGATGGAGCTGCGCAGGAGGTTGAGTTTCTCGCGGCCCATGACCTGGAACGCTTGCTTCAGCCGGAACCCGGTGGCCTCCGTCTCGACCTGCAGGTGAGGATCCTTGGTGGCGACGAGGTCGATCAGCACCGGGACGCAGTAGAGCCCGATCAAGCCGGCGACGATGTTGATCCCGCCCAGCAGCACGTGGCTGCCCATGGTGAAGCGCACGTCCGCGCCGATGACGGCGACGCCCACCATCGAGAGAAGCAGCCCGAAGCACGCCCCGATCAGGCCTTTGAGCAGGTTGCCGGTAGAAAGGGCGGAGATCAGCGTCAGGCCGAACACCGCGAGCCAGAAATACTCCGGCGGACCGAAGGCCAGCGCCACGTTGGCGAGCGGGGGCGCCAGGAACATCAGCATGAGCGCGCCGACAAGCCCGCCTATGACGGACGCGAATGTCGAGAGCGTCACGGCCAGTGCGCCGTCGCCCCGCTTGGCCATTGGGAAGCCGTCGAAGGTCGTGGCGATGGCGGACGGCGTGCCGGGGGTGTTCACCAGGATGGCGGAGTAGGAGCCGCCGTAGATGGCGCCGGTGTAGATGGCGCCCAGCACGATCAGGCCGGATGCCGGGTTCATCCCGAAGGTGAACGGCACGAGGACGGCGACCGCCATCGTCGCCGAAAGACCCGGCAGCGCGCCGATGATGATGCCGGCCAGCACGCCGCCCGTGGCGAACAGCAGGTTGAGCGGCGTCAGCGCCTCGGCCAGGTAGACCAGCTTTTCCACCGGAGCGGGCTCTCGTTACTTCTGCGCGATCCCCATCTGCTTGGCCGCGGCCTGGTATTGCGTCTCGCGCTCCTGCATGAAGGTTTTCATGCCGGTATAAGGCACGTCGATCAGGACATAGCCGCCGTCTTCCATCTTCTTGATGAAGGCTGGGTCGTGATTGATCTTGCCGATGATGTCGGAGAGCTTGGTGCGGATGTCTTCCGGGGTGGATTTGGGTACGCCGACGCCGCGGTAGGCGCCGCCGGTCAGGTCGTAACCCAGCTCCTTGAATGTCGGCACCTCCGGCATGCTCGGGACCCGCTTGTCGGCGGCGATCGCGAGCACGCGCAGCGCGTCGCCTTGGTTGATCGCCGCGGTCGTGTAGCTGAACCCGGCCATCACCTGGCTGCCGAGCACGGCGGCGGTCGCGGGGCTCGTGCCTGAGAACGGGATATAGGTGGTGATGACGCCGGCGAGCGCGTCGAACTTGGCTTTGGCGACGTTGTTGGCCGAGTTGGTGCCGCTGCCGGAGAAGGTGACGGCGCCAGGCGTTTTCTTAGCGTAATCCACCAAATCCTTCAAAGTTTTGAACTGGCTTTTCGTTGGTACGATAATGGCGTCCGGCGTATACTGGAAGAAATACACGTTCGTGATGTCGTCGGTTTTGTAGCCCACATTCTGCGCCATTGGCTGCAGGATGATGTGCGGCAGATTGGTGCCCATGATGGTGTAGCCGTCGCCGGGCATGCTGTTGAGCTGGGACCAAGCCTGGGCGCCGCCCGCGCCTTCCATGTACTGTATCACCAGACTCTGGTCGGTAATCTGCTTAAACGCCGGCTGCTGCAAGCGGGCGGTAATGTCAGACTCCCCGCCGGCATTGAACGGGATGATGTAGTTCACCTGTTTCGTTGGATAGTCCTGAGCCATCAACGGCCCGGTGCCGATCGCGGCGGCAAGGGCTGTGCAAGCGGCTAAGGTAATGATCCTCATGCTGTGCTCCCCGGAGGCGTGCTGCTTTTGGCCGGCACGTCCGCGCCAGCTTTTTGTTGCTTATTGACGATTGCAGGATGTCACTCGCGAGCGACGAGTGTCAATCGAGCCTTCGCACTCACTGCTCAGCGGACCAACGGAAACTCAGGGCCAAGCCGGGGCGCGGATCGCTTCGGTACGGCCCTATGTCGTTAGGTCGTTCTGAATGCGCCATTTCAGAACTTTATTAATGAGCTCCTGGCTGGCGCCGTTCTTTTATGGCGGGTTCACGGGTCCAGCCCTTTGTTGAAATGTCGCGCTGGTGATGGGTGCCCCTGTCGGATCATGATTTTCTCCGCATTCGGCGAGCTGTGCCGGAGTCTAAGTGACGCGGTGATCAGGCGGCGTGTTGGTGACCTCGACGCCGTTGCGGAAGATGACGCCTTGGACGACTAAGAGATCACGCTGCCGCTGCAATCGGTTTGCGGTCGTCATTGGCGGGCCGGAAGCCAGGGTTGCGACGGCGGAAGGTGTCCTCGAAAGTGCTGTTCAGCACCGTCGTGCGCACGTCGAGGAAGGGCTGCACTGTTACCTTGGTCCAGCTCATCTGCTGCTTCTTCGTCGTGCGCCAGGCGATGATCTCGTCTACGGCACCTTCCACGAACGAGGTCGCGATCGGCTCGTCGCGCTGGTACCGGGCGGCGTATGGCATCAGCGCCGCCTCGTTGCGCCCGAGGTAGCCCAGCAGCCCCACGACCTGCCGTCGTAGCCTGTCCGCACCGGCCAGCTCGCGCACGCTCTCGCGCCCCGCCCAGCGGCACAGGGCGGCGAGCCTGCGCCGGCACCCCGGCCAGTTCCCGTGCCACAAGCGCCACTTCGCCCGCTCCAGATTCCGGACCGCTGTGCCGGCCGCGCCGAGGCTGCGGGCCGCCCGCAGCGCATGCTCGAAGCGCACAGCCGCGTGCCATCAGTCGAGCACGACCGTGATGTCCGGCAGCACCGCGCGCTGTAGCCGCCACAGCCCGGCGTCGCCGTCGCACAGCACGGTCGTCGGCGTGTCCGTGCCCACGGCCCGCCGCGGCGAGCGCCTGCCAGAGCGCCTCGGACGCGGGCACCCGGCCGTCGTGGATAAAGGCGAAACGGTCGTTTGGCCTGTTGCCACTCGGGCCGGAATGGCGCGAAACAGGGCAGCAATGCAGCCCGCCGTCGCCTACTACCGCGTCTCCACCGAACGCCAGGGCCGCTCCGGCCTAGAACTGGATGCCCAGCGGGAGCGCTGCGCCCAGTTCGCGGCCGCGCACGGCATGCTTGTGCTCGAGGCGTTCACCGAGGTGAGACCGGCAAAGGCGCCTCTTTAGCCTACTCTCAATCGTTCTATATTCTTCGGCAACAGAGGGGATGTCTCATGCGCCGTGGTTCCGTGTTCTTGATGGCCGTTGCGGCCGCCGCAATCGTTCTGGCCCCGTCGCTCGCCGACGCGCGCGCTGGCGGCGGAAGCTCGTTCGGGAGCCGGGGCGCGCGTACGTATTCTCCGCCTCCCGTCACCAACACCGCGCCTTCGACCGCTGCGCCGATGCAGCGCAGCATGACTTCAAGACCGGCGCAAACAGCTCCCAGCCCGAGCGCTGCCGCGGCTCCCGGCCGATCCGGCTTTGGGTCGGGCCTTGCCGGCGGGTTGCTGGGAGGCCTGATTGGGGCCGGGCTTGGTGGCCTGCTGATCGGCCATGGGTTCTTTGGCGGCGGGCTGGGCGGGATCGGCTTTCTTGGCTTGCTGCTGCAACTGGCGTTGCTGTTCTTCCTGGGGAGATGGCTGCTCCGCATGTTCGCCCGCCGCCAGCCCGCTTTGGCCGGAGCGGCTCCTCAATTCGCGCGGACGGCCCAGCCTGGCCCTGGTGCACCGGCCGTGGGGAGCGGACATCCCAGGCCGCAGGTCAACATCGGGCAAAGTGACTTCCAGGCTTTCGAGCGGCTGCTGCTAAGCGTGCAGGCTGCATGGTCTGCGCATGACTTACGAACCTTGAGCCAGCTCGCGACGCCGGAAATGGTCAGCTATTTCAACGAGCAATTGACAGAGCAGGCCAGGAGCGGGGTGCAGAACAGCGTGACCGAGGTCAAGCTCGAGCAGGGCGACCTTGCCGAAGCCTGGGCAGAAGCTGGGCGCGAGTTTGCGAGCGTGGCGATGCGGTTCTCGATGCTAGATGTCACTCGCGACCGCGGCGGGCGAGTCGAAGGCGACGCGGCGGTGCGGACGATGGCGACTGAGGTATGGACGTTCGTCCGCTCGTCTGGCGGAGGGTGGATGCTGTCCGCCATCCAGCAGACGAAGTAAGAGAGCCGGCCACCTTCGCCGGAGTTGGAACGGCGAGCGGAGGACGCGGCCCCGCGTCTTGCAACGCTCATGTATGGAACGTTCTGAAACGGCTCGACGTGTTCAAAGAGGGTAGGGCTTATGCCGTTCCGGCGACCTGCCAATGCTGCGGCAGGCGGCCACGGGACGCTGAGCGGGGCCTGCAAAGCTCGGTTCGATTTGCCCCGGCCTGCACCCCATGCTACCGCCCGGCGGCAATGAAGCGCGTTCTCCGTCACCCAAGCACCTTGGCCTTGGGCGCGCGCGCACTCGGCGCCTATCTCCGCTTCGCGCTTCGGACAACACAATGGACCCTGCTCGGCGCCGAGCAGCTTGGGCAGTATCTCTACGCGAATCCGGCCATCTTCGCCTTCTGGCATGAGCGTTTGCCGCTGATGCCGGGGCTCTGGACCATGGCGCTGCAGACCCGCCTGCGCGAGCGCTTGCCGCGGGGGCGGATGCATGTGCTGGTCAGCCGCAACCAGGATGGGCGATTGATCGGCCACATCATGCGGGCGTTCGGGACCGACCTCGTTTACGGCTCCACCGCGAAGCCGGGGGCCAAGCGGGGAGCGCAGAAAGGCGGAGCGGCGAGCGTCCGGGCGCTGTTGAACGTGCTCGCGGCGGGCGATCAGGTCGTCATCACGCCCGACGGGCCGCGTGGGCCGCCGCGGCAGGTTGCCCGCGGCGTGGCACAGCTCGCGGCCATGTCAGGCGTGCCTGTCCTGCCGTGCGCGGCGCAGACGACCCGTCGCCGGGTGCTGCCTACGTGGGATCGTATGCTGCTGCCGCTGCCGTTCGGGCGCGGCGTCCTGGTCTGCGGCGCGCCGATCATTGTTCCGCGCCAGGACTGGGCCGCGTCGTTGCCGCAGATCGCCGCCGCGCTGACCGACGCCGCCGAACGTGCTGATGCCGCGTGCGCGGCCTGATCCCTAGCGCATGGTCCGGCTCGACCAGCCTGGCTGCCCCGGTTCTGCGCCTGATGCTGCGCCGACGGGTGGGCCAAGGAAAGGAGGTCGAAGCACGGTTATCCGAGCGCGAAGGGATCGATGCGACGCCGCGCCCGTCCGGACGGTTGGCCTGGATTCACGCGGCGAGCGTGGGCGAGAGCCAATCCGTGCTGCCGGTGCTTGCCAGGCTGCTTGAAACGGAGGATCTGACGGTGTTGATGACCACCGGCACCGTAAGCTCCGCAGCCCTGCTGGCTGAGCGCCTGCCCGGCCTTGGCGAGGAACGGGCGCTGCATCGTTTCGTGCCGCTCGACGTGCCGCGATGGGCCGCACGGTTCCTCGACCACTGGCGGCCGGACGTGGCGGCCTTCGTGGAAAGCGAGCTGTGGCCCAACCTGCTGGCGGGGTGCAAGCGGCGGGGCATCCCGATGATGCTGGTCAACGGGCGCATGTCGGCCCGCAGCGAGCGCGGCTGGCGGCGGGCGCCCGGGTTCGCGCGGCAGGTCGTCGGCGCGTTCGACCGCGTCCATCCGCAATCGGCAGCGGATGGCGAGCGGTTGCGCAACCTGGGGGCGGTCCGGGTCGATCCGCCCGGGAACTTGAAATTCGCCGCGTTGCCGCTTCCGGTTGACGCCGACGAGCTTGATCGCCTCTGGGCGCAGATCGGCGGCCGGCCGGTTTGGCTGGCCGCGAGCACCCATCCAGGGGAAGAGGAGATCGCCGCCGACGTGCATCGCTCGTTGCGGCCGAACTATCCCGGCCTGCTGACGATCATCGCGCCGCGGCATCCCGGGCGCGGACCTGGCCTGGCGGAGGCGCTCGGCGCGCCGCGTCGGAGCGCCGGGCAATCGCCGGAGGGCGCGGGCATCTGGATCGCGGATACGTTGGGCGAGCTGGGCCTGCTGTACCGCCTGACGCCGATCGTGTTTGTCGGGCGGAGCCTGGTGGGGCAGGGGGGGCACAATCCGCTGGAAGCTGCCTGCCTTGGCTGCGCGGTCGCGATGGGGCCGCATACTGCGAATTGCACGGAGTCGGTGGAGGCGCTCAGGCAAGCGGGCGCATTGACTGTCGTGACGGATGCCGAGGCGCTCGGCACGTGGGTGCAATCCTTGCTGCAGGACCCGGCCCGGCTGGCCGCGGTCGGCGATGCGGCACGGAACGCGGCGAGCCGCGAGCACGACCTGCCGGGACGGATCGCCGACACCATCACCGGCCTGATGATTGCGCGATGATGGCGCCGGGGTTCTGGCAGCAGGATGGATGGGCGGCTTGGGCGCTGGCGCCGCTCGGGGCGATCGTGGCGCGGGCGACGGCGCGCCGGGTGGCGGGGCAGGGGTGGCGCGCGCCGGTTCCGGTGCTGTGCTGCGGCAACGCGACGGTGGGGGGCGCGGGCAAGACGACGCTCGTGCTCGATCTCGCGGCCAGGCTGCGGTCGCGCGGGGTGGCGGTACATTGCCTGACGCGCGGCTATGGCGGGCGGGCGGGCGGGCCGTTGCTGGTGGATCCAGCCTCGCACACGGCCGAGCAGGTGGGCGACGAGCCGCTGCTGCTCTCGGCCGTGGCGCCCACCTGGGTGGGGGTGGACCGCGCCGCCTCCGCCCGGCGTGCGGTGGCGGCGGGCGCGGGGGCGCTGCTGATGGATGACGGATTGCAGAATTCAGGCCTCGTGCAGGACGCGGCGTTGCTGGTGATCGACGGCGCGACCGGATTCGGCAACGGGCGGGTGATGCCGGCCGGACCTTTGCGGGAGCCGGCGGCGGTTGCGGCCTCGCGTTGCCGGGCCGCGGTGATGGTGGGCATGGACCAGCGCGGGGCCAGGGCGGCATTGCCGGAAGGGCTGCCGGTGCTGGATGCCTGGCTGGCGCCGGATCAATCGCTGCACGGGCAACGGGTTCTGGCATTCGCCGGCATCGCCCGTCCAGCCAAGTTCTACGCCACCTTGGCCCAGGCCGGCGCCGTGCTGGCCGGGTCGTCGGACTTCCCGGATCATCACCGCTACCGGCCGCATGAGTTGCGTACGCTGCTGGCCCGGGCGGCCAGGCTCGATGCCGTGCTGGTCACCACGCCGAAGGATGCCGTGCGCCTGCCGCAGCATTGGCGGGCCAGGGTCCGCCCGGTCGGCATCCGATTGGCATGGAGCGACCCGGCCGCGCTCGATCGGCTGCTGGACGACTTGACGCGGTGACGGGGCTTGAGCGTGCGGAAGCGGCGCTTGCCCGCATGGCGCTCGGCGTGCTGCGCAGGCTGGGGCCGGCGCGCGCGAGCAACCTGGGCGGATGGCTGGCCCGTTCTGTGGGGCCGCATCTCGGCGTTTCGCGGGTGGCCGAGCAGAACTTGCGCATGGTGATGCCGGAGCTCGGGGAGGCGGACCGGGCGCGGGTGGTGCGCGGCGTTTGGGACAATTTGGGGCGGACCTTGGCCGAGTGGCCGCACCTTGCCGATTTGCCTGAGCATTCGCCTGAAGGTCCGGGCTGGTTCATCGAGAATGCCGAAATCGTTGACCGCATCGCGGCGCAAGGCGGCCCGGCGATCCTGTTCAGCGGGCATATCGGCAATTGGGAGATGCTGCCGCTTGCCTCTGCCCGGCACGGGGTGCCGGTCGCCAGTTTTTACCGGGCAGCGGATAACGAGGCGATCGACAAGATGGTCGCGGATCTGCGGCGCCGGGCGATGGGCATGGGCACCAAGCTGTTCCCGAAAGGCGCCAGCGGCGCGCGGCAGGCGCTGCAGCACCTCCGGCACGGCGGTTATCTTGGCATCCTGGTCGACCAGAAGATGAACGACGGCGTTGAGGCCCGGCTGTTCGGCCGCCCGTCCATGACCGCGCCGGCCTTGGCGACGTTGGCGTTGCGGCTGCGCTGTCCCGTCATTCCGGGGCATGTCCAGCGAACTGGGCCGGCCCGGTTCCGCCTGGTTTGCGAGGAGCCGCTTTCATTGCCGGACAGCGGCGACCGGGCGGCGGATGTCCTGACCCTGACGCAGATGGTCAATGACCGGTTGGAGGAATGGATACGCGCCCGGCCGGAAAGCTGGCTCTGGCTGCACCGGCGGTGGGACAAGAGGCTTTACCGGGATTGAGTGCGCTGGGGATAGTGCCTGACCATCGAATAGAGAGCGCGGATGATTTCCCATGTCTCAATCGGAATAAGGGGTCTTGGGCGCGCGATTGCCTTTTATGTTCCACTGATGGCTGAACTCGGCCTCGTGCTGAAATTTTCTGATGAGAACTGTGCAGGCTGGAAGCATCCTGACGTGGACCGGCCCCTCTTCGTCATCTCCTACCCGTATGATGGCCGGGCCGCCGAACCGGGCAACGGCCAAATGGTCGCATTGCTGTCGCCGAGCCGTGCCACCGTGAAAAGCTGCTATACCAAAGCACTGGAAAATGGCGGCACCAGAGAGGGCGAACCCGGTTTGCGGCCCCATTATCACCCGGACTACTACGGCGCCTGCTTTCGCGATCCTGATGGCAACAAACTCTGCATCTGCTGCCATCACGGCCCCGGCCACCGTGGCGTTCAGGGCCAGAAGGCGATCAACGGAACGGCTGGCCGGCCGAGCTGATCCAGGGCAAGCCGGTCAGGCGGCGTCCTCCGGCTCCGCCGTGGCGACGCTTTCCTCCGGCTCTCCTGCCAGCTTGCGCTTCGCTGCCTCTTCCTTCTCCCGCTGCTTGGCTTCCTTTTTGGCCTGCTTGGCCCGGTCCCGCTCCGCCTTCTGGAAGTTGTAGTTCGGCTTGAATGCCATCGGTTCCTCCTTTGTCGTCGCGTTTAGCGCGTAGAAATGAGCCTAAGCCGCCTCTAGGGCAACCCTACAAGAGCAAGATGTCCTGTTCCGGCCGGGTACGCGGCCCGCTGCCGGGCCGTCCGTCCGCGGTGACGCGCGCCTCGCCGTCGTTGAAGCGAAGGCGCAGGCGCATCCCAGGTGCGACTTGGCCCGCTTGCGTCACGGCCTCGCCCGCAGTGTCGAGCACGAGGGCGTAGCCGCGGGCGAGCACCGCTGCGTGGGAGACGCTTTCGAGCCGGGCGGCTTCGCCTTCCAGCCGCGCCCGCGCCTCGCGCAGCGCCGCTCTCAGCGGGGCGGCGGAGAATCGGGGACTGATTTGTGCTTCCGCTTGACGGCGGCGGCCCATGGATCGTTGCAGCGCGTGCGTCAGCCCTGTTCCTGCCAGCCGCAATGCCGCCGCTCCCGGGTTTGCCAGCGAGCGCGCGGGCGGCAGGCGGGCCTGCGACAACGTCGCGCGCCGGCGCGAGACGAGATTGGGCAGGGCCAGCAGCAAGCGGTGCGACCGTGCGGCCACGCCGTCCCGCGCGGCCCGCAACCTGGCCGGCACGTCGGGGAGCTGCCGCTCGGCCCGACCCAACGCGGCGCGCCGGGCAACGAGCAAGTTCGGCAGGGCGATGGCGAGGCGCTGCGCGCGGTCGTCCAATCTTTGCCGCGCGCCGCCGACCAAGGCCGGCAGGTCGGGCAAGCCGCGCTCTGCCCGCCCGAGCCGAAGCCGCCGCTCCTGCGTTATCCGGTGCAACCCGCCCGACAGGCGGGCCGCTTCCTGCGCGACGGTCGCGATGAGCTCGACGCGCGAGGGGACGGCGAGTTCGGCTGCCGCCGTGGGCGTCGGCGCGCGGCGGTCGGCGGCGAGGTCGATCAGCGTGTAGTCCGTCTCGTGCCCGACGGCCGAGATCAGCGGAATGCGGCAGCCGGCCGCGGCGCGCACCACGGCTTCGTCGTTGAAGGCCATCAGGTCTTCGAGGCTGCCGCCCCCGCGGGCGACGATCAGGACATCCGGGCGAGGGATGGTTCCGCCAGGCTCCATGCGGCTGAACCCGGCGATGGCGGCGGCGATGCGCTCCGCGGCGCCCTCGCCTTGCACCGGCACCGGCCAGACCAGCAACGGGCGCGGGAAGCGGCGGGCGACCGTGGTGCGGATATCGTGCAGCACCGCGCCCGAGCCGGACGTGACCACGCCCAGCACGGCGGGCAGCAACGGGAGCTTCCGCTTGCGGGATTCGTCGAACAAGCCTTCCCCGGCCAGCCGGACGCGGAGCATCTCGATCCGCGCCAGCAAGGCGCCCGCGCCCGCGTAGGCCATCCGGTCGACGACGAGCTGGTAACTGCTGCGGTCGCCATAGGAGGAGACGCGGCCGGTCGCGATCACCTCGACGCCGTTCTCCGGCGCCAGGCCGAGCTTGCCGACGGCGCCCTTCCAGACGACGCCGGAGATTTTGCCCCCCTCGTCCTTCAGCGCGAAATACATGTGCCCGGATGGGTAGCGCTTGAACTCGGTGATCTCGCCGCGTACGCGCACGCGTCCGAACGCGCCTTCCAGGGTTCGTTTCACCGCGCCTGAAATCTCGGCCACGGTGTATTCGGGAATGTTGCTGGCTGCGCCGGTTTCCATTTCCGCAAGCTATGCTACAGCGACGCCGGATAGAAGCGGGGCGAACATGCGGGTTCTGGTCATCGGCTCTGGCGGCCGCGAACATGCCTTGGCCTGGGCGTTGTCGGCCTCGCCGTTGCTGGGCACGTTGTTCGTGGCGCCCGGCAACCCGGGCACGGCGGCCATCGCGACCAACGTGGACATTGACGCCTTGGACATTGGGCGGCTGGCGCAATTCGCGCAGGCCGAGGCGATCGACCTGGTCGTGCCCGGGCCGGAGGCCCCGCTCGCGGCCGGGCTGGCGGACGCGCTGGCCGCGGCCGGGATCAGGTGCTGCGGCCCCACCCGTGCCGCAGCCCAGCTCGAAAGCAGCAAGGCGTTCACGAAATCCCTCTGCGACGAGGCCGGCATTCCCACGGCGCGGTGGGAGAGCTTCACGGACATCGACGCCGCCATAGAGTTCATCCAGCGCCGGGGCGCGCCGCTCGTCATCAAGGCGGACGGTTTGGCCGGCGGCAAGGGCGTGGTCGTTGCGGAGACGACGGCGGAGGCCGAGGCGGCTGCCCGAAGCCTGATGCAAGCGGGAGCCATCGTGGTCGAGGAGCGTCTGACGGGGCAGGAGTGCAGCGTGTTCGCCCTTTGCGACGGGCTCGATGCCGTGCTGCTGGGCGTCGCGCGGGACCATAAGCGGGTGGGCGACGCCGACGCCGGACCCAACACCGGCGGGATGGGGGCGTTCTCCCCGGTCTTGGATTTCGATCCTGGCCCCGCGATGGACGGCTTTATCAGGCCAGCCCTGGCTGAGCTTGTCCGGCGCGGCGTCCCGTTTCGCGGCATCCTCTACGCCGGGCTGATGCTGACCGAGGACGGCGCGATGCTGGTCGAATACAATGTCCGCTTCGGCGATCCGGAATGCCAGGCGTTGCTGCCCCGCTTGCGCAGCGACCTCTTGCCGGCGCTGCTTGCCGCCTGTGACGGAGAATTGGCGCGGTTCGACGTGCGCTGGCGCGACGAGGCCTGCGTTGCCGTGGTGATGGCCGCGAACGGGTATCCGGGCGCTTACCAACGCGGCAGCATGATCGATGGGCTGGAGGCTGCGGCGGCTGTCCCAGGCGCGCTCATTTTCCAGTCCGGGACCCGGGTTCAAGAAGGCCGGCTGCTGGCCGACGCCGGGCGGGTGTTGACGATTTGCGGGACCGGGCCGGACCTATCCGCCGCACGGGCCGCGGCCTATGCCGCCGTTGAGCAGGTCCGCTGGCCGGAGGGCTTCTGCCGCCGCGACATCGGCGCGTGACGCGGCAGGCCGGCTCCGCTTAACTGCCGAGGAAGCGCTTGAATGCGTCACCGTAGTCAGGATGCCAGCGGGACAGGGGCGGGCGGTTCTCGACGATGTCGCCGGCCGCCCACAGGATGCGTTTCTCATCGACCTCGCGCGAGACGTCGTTGTCCGGGCACAGGATGTAGAAATCGCCCGCCGCGAGACGGTCCATCATGAAGGCGACGGTCTGGTCCGGCGTCCATGCCGCGTCCGGCTTCCCCGTCCGCCCGTTTGCCGTGAGCGGCGTGAAGACGAAGCCGGGGATGAGCAGGTGCGCGGTGATGCGGCAGTCCGGGGTGTTGCGCAGCTCGTGCTGCAGGGCTTCCGTGAACGCTTTGACCCCGGCTTTCGCGACGTTGTAGGCCGGGTCGCCGGGCGGGGTGGTGATCCCCTGCTTCGAGCCGGTGTTGATGATGACGCCCGGCCTCCCGCGTGCGATCATGCCCGGCGCGAACGCGCGCGTGCCGTTGATGATGCCCCAGAGATTGGTGTTGATGACTTGTTCCCAGGCCGCCTCGGGTCCGAACAGGGTGCTGCCGGGTTGCACGCCGGCGTTGTTCATCAGGATGTCCGTGCCGCCGAACCGGTCCTCGACCGCGGCTTCCAAGCGCTTGAGGTCGGCGGGGCGGCTCACGTCCGTGACCACCGTCATGACGTGGTTGCGCGCGCCACGGGTGGTTTCCGACAGCGTCTTCGCCGCACGGTCCAGGCGGGCTTGATCCAGGTCGGCGATGCAGACGCGCATACCTGCGCTGGCGAACCGCTTGGCGGCGGCAAGGCCGATGCCCGAAGCGCCGCCGGTCACGACGGCTACGGCCTCGGCACTGTCGATGGATTGCAGCATAGCGGGATCTCCTCTTCTTGTTCCGGCGTCGCGCGCGGAGGTGCGTCAGGTTCGGTGAACAGGCATCGAACAAAAGGTTAATTCGCGCCCACTTTCAATATCGGTCCCGAACGGCGCGCGGGCCGGTCCGTTGGAGCTGTTGCAAGAAAGGCGGCGCAGTCCGGTGTTTCGTCGCTTTGCATGGCGTGAGCACATGAAGGCAGCAGTGCGAGTGGCTGCCGGGGCTTGTTGCTGGCAGGCGGCTTGGCGGCGGCAGACATTGCCCGGGCCGCGCCGATGGCGGCGATGGACGCGGCGGAACTCCAGCAACTCTCCCCCGCGATGCGGAACGACGTGACGGCGCGGTTGAAGGATGGGCAGACCGTGCATGGGGTGCTGGAGACAATGCTGCTGAACAAGGTTTCGGAAGACTTCGCCGCCAAGCGGATCGTCGCCTCCGATTTCATGCGGGGCGCTGTGGTCGTCGAGGGCAAGGACGGGAAGCTGTATTCCTTTTCATTCGACGTGGAGGCTTTACAGCGGAAGTGAGTGACGCCAAAGGAGGCTGCCGGGCTGCTACATCAATCCTTCGATGCCGCCATCGATGCTGATCGCCTGGCCGTTGATCGTCGCGCCGTAGGGACTGCAGAGGTAGAGGGCCATGTTCGCGATGTCCTGCTGGCTGACGAAGCAGCGGAGACTGACCCGCGAGAGCGCCTGCTCCATTTCTTCGTTGTCGCTGACGCCCTTCGCCGCCGCCTTGTTGCGCAACACGCTGCGTATCCGGGGGCCATCCACCAGGCCGGGCAGGAGGGCGTTGACCCGGATGCGTTCCGGGCCAAGCTCCATGGCCAGCGTGCGCGTGAAGCCGACGACGCCCCACTTCGCGGCGCTGTAGGGGCTGCGCAGCGGGAACCCGAACTTGCCCGCGGCCGAGCTGAGATTGACAATCGAGCCGCCCCCGGCATCGCGCAGCATCGGCACGGCGCGGCGGGCGCAGTGGAACATGCTGGCCAGGTCGGTTTGCAGCACTGCATCCAGCTCTTCCGGGGCGATTGCTTCGACCGGCTTGGTTGGTCCGGCGATGCCGGCGTTGTTGACCAACACGTCGAGGCCGCCCAACACGCGCCCGGCCTCGTCCATGAATTGGTCCAGCTCGGCGGCTTGGCCCGCATCGGCCCTCATGCCGGGATGGCCGCATGAGGCGAGCGCTGGCTCATCGACGTCGCTGACGAAGGGCCGGGCGCCGCATGCCGAGAAGCTGTCCGCCATCACCCGGCCGATCCCTCCCGCGCCTCCGGTGATCGCGACGCGCAATCCGGAGAGATCGAGCGGCAAGACTGTGGTGGCAGGCTCGGTCATTCTCGCTGTTCCTCCTGTTTTCCGCTAGCCTAGGCGCAGGAGATACGGAATGGAACTCGACTTTGGAGCGATGACCAGTTTCATCGCCGCCCATAGCGCCTGGGCGATGCCGCTGATCTTTCTCGTCAGCTTCGGGGAGAGCTTCGCCTTCGTGAGCTTGCTGATCCCCGGGACGACGATCCTCGCGGCCTGCGGGGCGCTCGTGCCCGGCGGCACGCTTCCGCTGCTGCCGTTGCTGGCCGGCGCGATCCTGGGTGCGGTGCTGGGCGACGGCATCTCGTACTGGCTCGGACGCCGCTATGGGTCCGTCATCGTCCGGAGCTGGCCATTGAGCCGGCATCCGGAGACGGTCAGGAAAGGCGAGGCGTTCCTTCGCCGCCACGGCACGGCGGGAATTGCCATTGGGCGCTTCATCGGCCCTTGCCGCGCCCTTGTGCCGCTGCTGGCCGGGATCGCGAAGATGGACCGCCGGGCGTTTTGGCTCGCCAATGTCGGTTCCGCCCTGGTTTGGGCGCCAGCGATCATGCTGCCGGGGGCCGCGATGGGCTGGGTTGCGGACCAGTCGGGGATTCCGGGTTGGTGGCTGCTCGGCATCGTGGCCGGCGTCGCGGCGCTCGTGGGAGGGCTGATCGCGTTTCGCAGGCGCAGCCTTCTCAGGTCCGCAGGGCCGGGTTGAGACGCCACCAAGCGAACGCCGCGACCGAAGATGCTGCCATGACCGACGTCATCGCCATTGATCCGAACGGCATGAGCAGGAGCGTCACGGCTGCGCTGCAGAGCGCGCCATACAGGATTTGCACGACGCCGATCGCGGCCGTTGCCGTGCCGGCCTGTTCGCCCATGGGTTCGAGCGCCAGGTGTTGCACGTTCGGGGCGACGAGCCCGCGGCAAAACAAATGCAGGGCCAGCAGAACCAGCAGTGTTGGCAGCGGGAGCATCCCGGCTGCACCGAGCAGGACCATCGCGACAGCCGAGCAGGCGCTCAGGAGGAGGCCGGCTTCGACGAGCAGGCCGGAGGCAAGGCCCACCTTTGCCGCGCGGCCGCTCACGACGGCGCCCACGGTGAGAGATGCCGCGATGCCGGCGAAAACGAGGCCGTAGCCGTATGTAGAAAGGCCATACACAGCCATCAGCACCTGAGGCGATCCGGCGATGTAGGCGAATACTGCGCCGTAGCTGAGAGCGTTCACCGCTGAGAGCTTGATGAAACGTGGCTGGATCAGCACCCACCAGTACGCGGCAGCCAAAGAACGGCGGGGCAAGTTCTTTGCCGCGGCCGGGCGGGTTTCCGCGATGCTTGCGTACGACACGGCGAGCAGGGCCAAGCCGGAGCAGGCAAGCGCCAGGTAAACCATTCGCCAGCCTGCTGCCGCCAGGATCCACGCGCCCGCAATGGGCGCGAGAATGGGTGCGACCGCGAAAATGGCGGTGACGTAGGCGCGCTTGGTCCGCGCGGTCCGCTCGTCGAACAGATCGCGTATCATCGCGAATGCGAGGTTGGCGCAAGCGCCCGCCGCCATGCCCTGAACCAACCGGAACCCGATCAAAACTTCGACTGATCCGGCCAACGCGCAGGAGGCGGCGGCCAGCGCATATCCTGCCAGGCCGCAGAGCAGCACGGGCCTGCGCCCATGCCGGTCTGCTATCGGCCCGGCAGCGAGCTGGCCCGCCGCGAAGCCAACCATGAAAAGCGTAATGGTCCATCCGAGCATGGCAGGGGAGACGAGGAACTGGCGCGCAGCCGAGAGCAGGGTTGGCTGGCTGATATCGATCGACAAAGATGGCAGTGCTGCCAACAGGCCAAGAAAAAGCGTGAAAGCCTTGCTTTCCGCGCTTAACTGGCAACCCGGTCGCCAAGTCTCAAACCAGGACGCGGGCTGAAGCTTCGACTCAATCAGGCGGTTGGAAGGAGAAGCCATTTCGCTTGATCCGGTTCATATTGGTGCCGTTGCCGCGCGCATTGTTGGAACTCAATCATTGCAGTTCAGGGTTGCAAACGCGCTGCACTGTCCTCAAACAGTTGTATAACCACCTTGATTCTGGTTGGATGAAGTTAACTTAAAGCCTGCTGAGGGATACAAATATTCGCATCGTTTACTGTTGCCTACGGTCAAGATGAGTTACGCCAGGTTGGCTTGCCGCAGATAAATGAGATGACTGAGATCAATCCTGCTTCACTTCTGGTTATTGAGATTACTGCTTCGGTTTTCAGGCGAGTTCTGTGTTGTGTGACAGCATTGTGCATCTCGCCGGTCAGGCTGTTTATGCGCTTTTTTGGAACGGATCGTTGTTATGAGTTACGGAGTGGCGGCAGGCGACGGCTTTAAGACGGTCGATCGGCGCAACGCTGTCAGGCTCAAAATTTACCTGTTCGGAGAGTTCCGGGCGGAGTTGCCGGACGGGACGCCGGCCCTTCCCGTCAGCCGCAAGGCTCGCGCTTTACTGGCGCTTGTCGCGGCACAGGCGCCTCAATCGGTTCGTCGGGACGCTGCGGCTTCCATGCTCTGGAGCGGAAAGCTGCGGGATCATGCGGCAAATTCCCTTCGCCAGGCGCTTCGCGACGTTCAATTGGCCCTGTCGCCATGCGGTCCCTTGCCGGTTTTGTTGGCCAGTAGCGGACGGCTTGCGATTGACGCCAACGCGGTCTGGATCGACTTGTATGACGAGCCATCGGCCAGGCAGCGGTTCGCTTCTGATCAAGCGGTGGGCTCGATGCCGCTCTGCCAGGATTTGCAAGGCATCGATCCGGCGTTTGACACCCATCTTACAAAGCTCTGGAAGGACCTTGTTTTCAAGCAGGCATTTACGCCGTTGCAGACTTATACGAGCGGGGCCGTGCAGCAGCCTTTAGGAGGAGACGACAGCTTAGGAAGCCGGGTTGCCGACGATGACAGCGGCATCGGGCCTACAATGCCGGGGCAAACAGGCATGGGCTTCAGCCACGTAGCGGGCGAGAGCAGTCAGGGGCGGGGTTGGCGCATGGCGGTGTTGCCGTTCCGCAGCCTCGGCCCGCTGCATCAGGAAAGCTTCTCGCTTGGCATCGCGGAAGAAATCTCATCGGCGCTTGCCCGCTTTCGTATGCCGCGGCTGATCGCAACGAGCTCGTTCTGGGATGGTTCAGGTCCGGCCTTCGATGCCTTGGAACGCAGCCGGGCCTATAATCTGGATTACGTGATTAGCGGGACGATCCAGACGGCGGGCACGCGGGTCCGGGTCACTGTTACGCTGCTCGACGTGGGCATGGATTTCGAGGTGGTTTGGGCGTCCCGGTTCGATGGTTCGACGGACGACCTGTTCAGCCTGCTGGATACGATCGCCTCGCAAACAGTGGCGCAGGTCGATCCCGAGTTGCTGCAGCGCCATCAATTTTCCGGCGACTCGGCGAGGACCGGAAACGCGGCGGCGCATCAATGCGTGTTGGCGGCGATACAAGGGATTTACGGACCCGACAGGGAGCGGTTCCTACAATCGCGGGACTTGCTCAACCGAGCGGCCGAGTTGGACGACTGCTATGCGGCGGCCTACGCCTGGCTTGCATACTGGAACATCATCGCTGTCGGCCAGGGATGGATCGACGATACGAGCCAGCCGGTTGAGAACGCACGCAACGCGGCCGAACGGGCGATCCTGCTCGACCCTCTTGACGCGAGGGGACTAGCAGTCGCCGGGCACGTCAAGGCGTATCTTTTGCACGACCTGAACGCTGCGGCCGCGCTGCATCAGCGTGCGATCGCGCTCAACCCGAACCTGCCGATCGCTTGGACCTTGAGCAGTTGCGCAAACGTTTACAACGGCAATCATAAACTGGCGGTTGAGGAGGCCCGGATAGCGATAACGTTGTCGCCCGGCGATCCGCACGTGTTCTTTCCGGAGCACGCGCTGATGATGGCTTACTTTTTTCTCCATGAGCTCGACGTCGCCGACGCCCAAGCGGGGCTGGTGCTCGAGCGCAAGCCCAACCACGCCTCGGCCCTCCGAATCCGGCTCGCGATACTCGGGCATTTGCGCCAGAAGCAGGAGGCGAAAGCGTGCTTACGGCAATTGCGTAAGATCGAACCGGATGTGACGGTCGCAAGCATTGTTTCGCGGCCGCCACTACGGCCTGCCGACGTCGAATATTATATTGAGGGTCTCAGGCTTGCTGGCCTGAACGATTGAGCATGGTTACCGAATAAAGACGTTCAAGCACTTGCCGCCTCGCGTGTCAGCGCGTGGCGCGGGCACGTCCGGCGCTTGCGAACCCTTACGGCGTAGTCGCCTGGGCCGTCGTTCGCGGAGTCGCTTGGCTGGATTACCTGGGCAAGATCGTGCCAGTCCTGCTCCGACATGTCGCCGGGCTCGCGCATTGGCGCGAGGTGGGCAAGCGCTTCCTGGTAGGCGATTTGCGGCAACGGCTGTACTTGCATGAACGGCACTTGCGACCGGAGATAAACCGGATGATCGGTTTTGGTGATTCGGAAGTTCGTGAACAGCGGGCCGTACCAATGATCGGTCTCAATGATTCCTTCCCAGGCGGTCAGCCCGGAGATCACCGGCAGGTTGACCGGCATACGGACGTTAAGGCTCCAGCCCGGCTTCGTCCGCGCGAGCAGACCGGTCCAGATCTGCACCGTTCCCAATTCGGGAAGCGCCGTCAGGAACGGCGGCGAGAAGCCGCTCAACCAATCCGGACCGACTCCGTCGAATGTTTCCGCAAAGCCCGGGAACTGCACCGCCCCGCTTCCTGTGCCGCTCAGAGGTTGCCAGCGTTCGGCCCCATCGCAGGACCAGAACACCTGCTCGCCGTCCCACAGGAGTTGCAGATCCATCGGCGGGAACAGCCAGTAGCCGTATCCGGTCGCTGACGTGAGCGCCTCGCAATACCGCATGGCCCGACCCGGCAACGATCCCGCGCCGGACCGATCGGCTCGTTTCGGATTACGCCCTTGCGGGATCATTTTCACGAACTCGACGACATTTGCCGTCCCGCTCTTCGTGTAAGCGGCATCGCTGTTCGGCATCGCTTGGCGCTCCCGTCTATGCTGCCTGTCCAGCCTCACGGCGTGGGGGCAGAATCGTTTGCCCCCACAAGCCGCCCTGGGCTCCTCAACTATGCCGAGGACCCAGCCTTTGGATCAGAAGCGGATCGCAGCCCCGCCGACATGAACAGAGCCCGCATCCTTGGTGCTGGCAAAACGGATTGCAGCGCCGCCGACCTGCACGGCGCCGTTGTCCTTGGTGTTCGTGGCCGGAGCCGCGATGCTCTGGCTTTTGATCACGGCTTCTTTAATCGTCTTCGTCATCGTTGATCCCCTTAGAGTCGGTCCAAGATCATTTTCAGCCGTTGCAGAGCCTTCGCAGCATGAGCCGAACTGATGCCCACCGCAGGAATGCCAGCGCGTTTTGGTTGAGGCACTCCCAATCCTTTGCCAGGCGTCGGCAGCGGTTCAGCCACGCGATGGTACGTTCCACGATCCAGCGCTTGGGCAGCACGACGAACTTGCCGGTGTCGCAGCGCCGCACGATTTCGACATTCACCTCGCGGCAGACCCGGGCCAAACCTTGCCGGAACTTCGGCCCTTGATAGCCCGCGTCGGCATAGAGCTTCAGCAAAAACGGATACAGCCCGAACAACGTCGCCATCAGCAGCACGCCACCGTCGCGGTCCTGGATATCGGCGGCATGGACGATCGCATCCATCAGCAAGCCTTGGGTGTCGACGAGGACATGCCGCTTCTTGCCTTTGATCTTCTTGCCGCCATCAAAGCCCGGCGGATCGATCCTGCGCCCCCCTTTTCGGCGCTCTTGACGCTCTGGCTGTCGATAATGGCCGCGGTCGGACTGCCCTGCCGACATGCCTGCTCACGGCAGAGCACGTAGAGCGCGTGGTGGAGCCGATCGAGCGTTCCGTCGTGCTGCCAGCGGCAGAAATAGTGGTTCACCGTGCTGCGGGGCGGCAGGTCCTTCGGGATCGCACGCCACTGGCAGCCGGTGCTCAGCACATACATCAGCCCGTTCATCACCTCGCGCTCGTCCACGGTCCGCTTGTTGCCGCCTCGCCTGGCGCGCGGAATCTGCGTCTTTGTCAGCGCCCACTCTTCGTCGGTCAGGTCGCTGGGATAGCGCAGCTTGCTGCGGTCGTAACGGACACGGTTTTCAACAGTCCACATCGGCATGCTCCTGCGAATCGGGGCTGCCGTGATGGAATCACAAACGACTCAGTGCACTCAACATGATCTTGGACCGACACTTAGGCATTATTGCCTTTCAGCATCCTAGTAAAATCCGGTACTTTTCCTAGTTAGATTGATGCGCAAAATTTGCGCTTTCATGCACGAATGTCGGCTACGAGCAGCAACGGTTTGGTTCTGTTCATAATCCCGATTCAGCCATGCCGATCAGGTTTCATAGACGGCCGCAGCTTATTATCCGCCGCGAGGATTATGGTGAGGCGATATTCAAGCCAGAACTTGTATGGGATTTTTAGATCCCGTTTTGAAAGTCATGAAGCGAATAGCTGTTTGCGGTTCGGGCGAGCGGCACGATGGAGCATGAGGCGGATCATGGCCAGGGTGACCATAACCTCTGACACCTCGGGCAGGCGCTCGTGGTTCTTGGGCAGGCGCCGCTAGCGGCCAAGCTAGCCGAACATCCGTTCGACCCTCTCCGCTGGCATTCCACCCGGCTGGCGCCAGGCGGAACTCGATACCCGACGGACGGGTGGGATGGCCCCGGCACGCAATGCCGCAGGGACCCGTTGCGCTCAGGCCGAATAATACATCTCGAACTCAACCGGGTGCGGGGTGTGCTCGAAGCGGAACACCTCGGTCCATTTCAGCTCGATGTAGCTCCTGATCTGCTCCTCACTGAACACGTCGCCGGCGAGAAGGAACTCGTGGTCGGTTTCGAGGCAGGTCAGGGCCTCGCGCAGGCTGCCGCAAACGGTGGGGATGCCGTGCAGCTCTTCCGGGGGGAGGTCGTAGAGGTCCTTGTCCATGGCCTCGCCAGGATGGATCTTGTTGCGGATGCCGTCGACGCCGGCCATCAGCAAGGCGGAATAGGCGAGGTAGGGATTGGCGGTGGCGTCGGGGAAGCGGACCTCGACGCGCTTGGCCTTGGGGTTGGTGGTGTAGGGGATGCGGCAGGAGGCGGAGCGGTTGCGGGCCGAGTAGGCAAGCAGCACGGGCGCCTCGAAGCCGGGAATCAGGCGCTTGTAGCTGTTGGTGGTCGGGTTGGTGAAGGCGTTGCAGGCCTTGGCATGCTTGATAACGCCGCCGATGAAATGCAGGCAGGTCTCGCTGAGGTCGGCGTAGCCGTTGCCGGCGAAGGAGGGCTTGCCGTCTTTCCAGATGCTCAAGTGCGTGTGCATGCCTGAGCCGTTGTCGCCGTAGACCGGCTTGGGCATGAAGGTCGCGGTCTTGCCGTAGCTGTGGGCGACGTTGTGGACGCAGTACTTATAAATCTGCATCTGGTCGGCCATGGTCAGCAAGGTGCCGAACTTGGTGCCGAGTTCGTGCTGGCTTTGGGCGACCTCGTGGTGGTGCTTCTCGATCGGCAGGCCCATCTCGCCCATCGCGCTGAGCATCTCGGCGCGCAGGTCGCTCTCGCTGTCGACCGGAGGCACGGGGAAGTAGCCGCCCTTGACGACCGGGCGGTGGCCCATGTTGCCTTCCGGGTACTCGCGCATGTTGGCGCCCGGTCCTTCGACGCTCTCGGTCTGGTAGGTGGCGAAGTTGGGGCCGATGCCGAAGCGGACGCTGTCGAAGATGAAGAACTCGGCTTCGGCGCCGACCATGACGGTGTCGCCGACGCCGCTGCTTTCCACGTAGGCGAGCGCCTTCTTGGCGGTGCTGCGCGGGTCGCGGGCGTAAGGCTGGCCGGTGCTGGGCTCGAAGATGTCGCAGAACAGGATAAGGCTTGGCTTGGCGGCGAAGGGGTCCATGACGGCGGTGCTGGCGTCCGGCATCAGGATCATGTCGCTCTCGTTGATCGCCTTCCAGCCGGCAATGGAGGAGCCGTCGAACATGATGCCGTCGCGGAAGGCGTCTTCGCCCATGGTGGAGACGTGCTGGGCGGTATGCTGCCACTTGCCGCGCGGGTCGGTGAAGCGCAGGTCGACGAACTCGACGCTGTTCTCGTTGATCAGTTCGAGTACCTTGACGACGCTGTCTTCGGTCGAGTCACTCATCCTTGTGTGGTCCTTTTCACTAAACAAGATAGGGGTGGCAGTCAGATCGCGTCTCGCCCGCGCTCTCCGGTGCGGATCCGCACGGCGTCCTCGATGGTGGAGACGAAAACCTTGCCGTCGCCGATACGGCCGGTGCGGGCGGCGTTGGTGATGGCTTCGACGGCGCGTTCGAGCACGTCGTCTTCGCAGACGACTTCGATTTTGACCTTGGGAAGGAAATCGACGACGTACTCTGCGCCGCGATAGAGCTCGGTGTGGCCTTTCTGGCGGCCGAAGCCCTTGGCCTCGACGACGGTGATCCCCTGCAGGCCGACCTCGTGCAGCGCGTCCTTTACCTCGTCGAGCTTGAAAGGTTTGATGATCGCCTCGATTTTCTTCATTCGTGCCAGGCCGGGTTTGGCCCGGCGTCCTCCCGTCGTTCGTGACCGTTCGTCAAACTTACATCCTTGAGGGACGTGGCGGTTTACGTCCTTGGGGGACGTGGCAGTAGGTTTGCACGGGACGTGCCAGCGGGCAATGCGGGCGGTTTGATAAAGCTGGGACACGCGGAGTTGCGGGCGCTTTGGGCAGGCGAGGGCGGCAGATGCACAATGTGAAGGCAGGTTGATGGCGGGGGGCGGTTTGACCATAGTGCCGTCCCGATCTGGAGACGGTTGAAGTGAAGCCTGTGAACACGCTGCTCGCCAATACTGGCACGACGATTTTCACCGTGATGTCGGCGTTGGCGGGGAAGCACGGCGCGATCAACCTGGGACAGGGCTTCCCGGATACGGACGGGCCGGCGGATGTGATCCAGGCGGCAGCGGACGCGTTGCGCGATGGGCGGAACCAGTATCCGCCGCTCGCGGGCGTGCCGGAGCTGAGGCGGGCGGTGGCAAGCTCGAACCGGCGGTTCTACGGCATCGAGGCGGACCCGGAAACCGAGGTGGTGGTGACCTCGGGGGCGACGGAGGCGATCACTGCCTGCTTGATGGCGCTGCTTGACCCTGGCGACGAGGTGGTGGTGATCGAGCCGCTTTACGACACGTACCTGCCGGCGATCCGGATGTTGGGGGCGACGCCGCGGATCGTGCGGTTGTCGCCGCCCGGGTGGGCGCTGCCGCGCGCGGAGCTGGCCGCGGCGTTCGGGCCTCGGACAAAGGCGATTTTGCTCAATACGCCGATGAACCCGACGGGCAAGGTGTTTACCGCGGCGGAGTTGACGTTCGTGGCAGAGCTTTTGCAGAAGCATGACGCGTACGCGGTGTGCGACGAGGTTTACGAGCATCTGACGTTCGACGGGTGGCGGCATGTTCCTCTGATGAGCTTGCCGGGGCTGCGGGAGCGGTGCTTGCGGGTGGGGAGCGCTGGGAAGACATTCAGCTTGACGGGATGGAAGATCGGGTATGTGACGGCGCCGGCGGCTTTGGCGGGGGTCGTGGCGAAGGCGCACCAGAACCTGACGTTCACGACGCCGCCGAATTTGCAGCGGGCGGTGGCCGTAGGGCTGGCGAAGGACGACGCCTACTTTGCCGGGTTGGGGGCGGCGCTGGCGGGCAAGCGGGACCGGTTGTCGGCGGGGCTGGCCGGGTTGGGGTTCAAGGTTTTGCCGTCGATGGGAAGCTATTTTGTGACGGCGGATTTCGGTCCGCTGGGGTTTGCGGGGGATGACGTGGCGTTTTGCCAGCACATCACGGAGTTCGCCGGGGTGACGGCGATCCCGGTTTCAGCGTTCTATGAAGGTGAGGGACCGACGCGGTATGCCCGGTTCGCGTTTTGCAAGCGGGACGAGATTTTAGATGAGGCTGTCGCGCGCTTGGCGCGTTGGGTTGACAGGCGGGGAGAGCGGCTTGGGGTTGGGTGAGTGGAGATTAAGGGCAAGGCCGCCGACCGTGGAAGCGGGCGGGTGGGAATGAGTTGGCGATTAAGGGGCTAAGCACAATACTGTTCACTTTGTGATTCGGATGGCGGCGTTGAAGTCGATGCGCGTGGTCGGCTGTGGCGTGCGAGGGCGCAGCGGGTAGCCGCTCATCTTGCGCTTGACCCCGCGCGGCACCTGCCGGCCCCGGGAACTCGCCACACGCTCCTCCAGGATCTCGTCCAGTACCTCCTTATGCAGGGCGAGCCTGTCCCGAGGGGGGAAAAGCCGCAAGCAGCGGCAGCTTGCGGCGCACCACGCGCACGGCATGCAGGAACGACAAACGATCCGGGTCCTCGTCGGCCCGCAGCGCCGCCTCGTGCATGAGCCCGCGCACGGCGAAGTGCGCCAGCAGCAGGCCCCAGAACTCCTGGCGCGCCAAGTCCGGGGTCTTGCTGCGCAGCACGGCCTGTGCCCCGCGCAGCTGCGTTTTCAGCTCGGCCAGCGCGCCCTCAATCTCCCAGCGCTCATGATACAGGGCAGCCAAGTCCGCGGCAGGCGCCTGCGCCTCGTCCAGGATCGTGGTCACGAGACGATACAGCGGCTCAGCGTCGGCCACCCCCTCCAGCCGATATTCCACCACGCGCACCCGCACGCCGTTGGTCGCATGGCGCCGGTCCTTCTCGCTCGGATACACCACGGACAGATAAGACCCGTCCGCCAGCACCGCGGCGCGCGGCAGGCGCAGGTTGCTCCTTACCCGCCACAGCAGGTCGGCACCGGTAGCGGCCGCTGTCTGCCACAACGCATAGCCAAAGAAGTATCGGTCGGCCAGGCACAGCATGCCCGTCCGCAGCGCCGGCACCACGCCATGGGCCAGCGTCGTCTCGCCATCCGCGCAACCGCCCAGCTTGGCGCCGAACAGCACGTGCGTGCCGTTCTCCACCAGCGCGACGAAACGGAGCTGCGGAAAGGCGCTCTCGCCGCGGCTGGCACCCGGATAGCCGAAGCAGGCGCCGTTCTCGGCCGTGTCGGCCACATCCAGGCTGGAGCCGTCCAGGCTCACCAGCCGCCACTCTCGATACCACGCCCCCTTGGTGGCGCGCGTCGCCACCGGCTGCACGACCTGCTCAAAGAGCCGGCGCAGCGGCATCTCGCCCAGGCGGCTGCGCGCCTGCGAGATGCCGCTCTTGCCCGCCACCTTGACCGCGTCGGCGCCCCACAGCCAGCGCAAGCCTTCTAGCAAGCAGCGCAGCACCTCGCGGGTGCTGGACCCCATGTACAGCGCCATGGCGATGGCGTAGTAGATCATCACCTGAGCCGGCAGATCGCGCTCGCGCTCGCTCGTCTTGCCGGTCTCGGCCAGGACCTGCTGCACCCGATCCGGCGGGAACGTCTTGGCGATCACGCCGAGGCTGATGTGGTCGCTGACACGAACGCCGGCCGGAAGGCCGGCGGGAACACCCGCCATCGCTGTCGATCCTAAAAAAACCTGATCAACGGATATAGGGTGGCTAACCACCTAAATGAACAGTATTGGGGCTAAGCATCATTCGTCGGCGCAATGCCCGCGACCGCTTCCGCCGAATTTTCCTGTCGGAACGTCAGCACCAAGACATCGCGGAACGCCGGGAGCGCCGGGTCCAAGGGTTCGACGGGCGTTACGCCATGAAATACTCGGTGATCGTTGATCAAGGCCGCATCCATAGGCTGCTCGAGCGTGAAGCTGCTGAGCAAGGTGCGGTCGAGACCGTAAATGGTGGTGGTGCCGGACGCGATGTTCTGCCGCCCGACCATCAGGACCAGCACCCAATCGACCCCATCCTGGTGCATCCCTTCCGGCGTCGGCTGCCCAGCTTGGCCCGGCATGGCCTCAATGCGGAATTGATGCGCTTCGACATGCCAGGCAGGCGAGGGCGTCAGGCCATCGAACAGGCGGGAGCAGAGCCGAACGACGGATTGGAACATGAGGCCTTCAGCGACTTCCGGCTGCACCGGATCGAACCAGCGGGCGATGCCGCCATTCAAGGCGTTGTAGTCGCGGCTTTGATAGTGCGGCTGGTGCGGCTTGCGCAGGACGGTCTCACCAACGATCTGGAACGCGGCATGCCGGCGCTTGCGGTAGCGGCCGCCATCGGCCATGTAATTGTCTGATCCGAGGTCGTTCCAGCTTTGGGCAAATGCCGGCCAGGCTTGCATGGCGCCGGTATCGACGGCTTGCCTCATATCCTGGCTGCGGACGAACAAGAAGCCGGTTTTGGATAGCGTTGCCGACCAGCCCCGATTGCCGGGCTCAGCTTTGCGCGCCTGTTGGTTCGTTTGTTCCATTTGAGAGGCCTACCTTCAAAGCGCTATCGCAGCATTGCCGATCATCGCGCATCGGGCGGCCAGAGTCTCGCGAGAGCCTATGCGTCCGCCGTGCGTCTGCCGTGAGGGATGGACAAGCAGGACGGCTCCGCCATGTTATGAACTATGATCACATTCATCGGTGTTTTAACCGCATTGGCCATGCTCGGGACGCTCGGGACCTTGTTCGCCGGCATGGTGGGCATGGTGCGTGGCGGAGGCAACCCGGAGCGGTCGAACGTGTTGATGCGATGGCGCGTGCTGTTGCAAGGCGCAACGGTCGTGCTGTTCGTATTGTTCCTGCTTCTCACACATGGCTGAGCTGAGCGCTTATTCTGGCGTTACGCTGCGCGGCGCGATATGAGAGCGGATATCTGGTGGCACTCGTCCCGCGCGTGCCCTACCTGAAGTCATGGTGGTCCCGCTCATGAAGCTCCTTGTCGCAGTTAAACGGGTTGTCGACTACAACGTGAAGGTCCGCGTGAAGGCCGACGGCACCGGGGTTGAGACTGTCGGGGTCAAAATGTCGATGAATCCGTTCGACGAGATCGCGGTCGAGGAGGCGGTGCGGCTGAAGGAGAAGGGAGTTGCGAGCGAGATCGTGGCGGTGAGCATGGGGGTAGCCGCTTGCGCGGAGACGCTCCGGACGGCGCTCGCGATGGGGGCGGACCGCGGCATTCTCGTGCAGACCGATGCGGAGCTGCAACCTTTGGCGGTGGCCAAGCTGCTGAAGGCGCTGGCGGACCGGGAGCAGCCGGGGCTGGTGGTGATGGGCAAGCAGGCGATCGACGACGACATGAACGCGACGGGGCAGATGTTGGCAGCACTGCTTGGGTGGCCGCAAGGAACGTTCGCGAGCAAGCTTCAGATCGAGGACAAGACGCTGTCGGTGACGCGGGAGATCGATGGCGGGCTGGAAACACTGTCGCTGGATCTGCCGGCGGTGATCACGACGGACCTGCGGCTGAACGAGCCCCGGTATGCGAGCCTGCCCAACATCATGAAAGCGCGGAAGAAGCCTATCGAGACGCTCAAGCCGGAAGACCTCGGGGTTGACCCGGCGCCTCGGCTGACTTTGGTCAGCGTGGCCGAACCGCCGAAGCGGCAGGCCGGGGTTAAGGTGGGGTCGGTGGCGGAGTTGGTGCAGAAATTGCGTGGCGAAGCTAAGGTGATATGACGATGGCGTCTTTAGTGTTGCTGGATCACGAGAACGGCGAGATCAAGCAGCCTTCGCGCAGTGCCGTGGCTGCGGCGAAAGTGCTGGGCGAAGTTCATGCCTTGGTGGCCGGCGAAGGGGTGAGCGATGCGGCGGCGGCGGCTGCCAAGCTGGATGGGGTGACAAAAGTGCATGTCGCCGACAGTCCGGCTCTGGCGCATGCCTTGGCCGAGCCGCTGGCGGCGTTGCTGGTGCAGATGTCCGGCCATCATGACCACCTATTCGCCGCGAGCACGGCGACGGGGAAGAACGTGATGCCAAGGGTGGCGGCGCTGCTTGACGTGCAGCCGATCAGCGATGTGGCGGGAATTGAAGACAAGGACACATTTATCCGTCCGATCTATGCTGGCAACGCCATGGCGACGGTGCGCTCGTCGGACCAGAAGAAGGTGTTGACGGTGCGGGCCGCAAGCTTTGATCCGGTCGCGGCAGAGGGTGGGTCGGCGGTCATCGAACCCGTGTCGCTGGGGGATACTGGCCAATCCTCGCGCTTCGTGTCGGCCGAGCTTTCGCGAAGCGAGCGGCCTGAGCTGACGGCGGCACGGGTCGTTATTTCCGGCGGGCGGGGGATGCAGAACGGGGATAACTTCAAGCTGATCGAACCGATTGCCGACCGGCTCGGCGCCGCGGTGGGCGCATCCCGGGCTGCGGTGGATGCCGGCTTCGTGCCGAACGACTACCAGGTTGGGCAGACCGGCAAGATCGTGGCTCCCGATTTGTACGTGGCCGTGGGCATCTCCGGGGCCATTCAACACTTGGCTGGCATGAAGGATAGCAAGGTCATCGTTGCGATTAACAAGGACGAGGAAGCGCCGATCTTCCAGGTAGCCGATTATGGCTTGGTCGGCGATCTATTCAACGTATTGCCAGAGTTAAAGACGGAACTGGAAATTCAGACTTAAGTAGAGGTCCGTAGACTGTGCCAGTCATGTTAGCCTAAGGATTTTACAAAACGTATTGCATTTTTTGTGTTGCGGCAACTATTTGTCTGGTGAACCATATCTAATTGTGAAAGTTTGAGATAAGACCCATTAGATTTCACTGACATTTTCATTCATTAGGCGCTTTACCGGATGGGTTGGGAACTAAACAGGCCTACATGGCTTAAATACGCAGGTCCGCTTAAGATCTTCGAAAACGTGTTTTTGCCGAGGCACGTTTTGCAGAATGATGCGTGATGTCAGGATCGGCCATTTGTATTCCCATTCATAAATCTGTCGCGTTGGAAGTTGCGTGCCTCGAGACCTTAACCCTTTATTTTCATGGTCTGCTTACCTTGGAAGTTTAAAGGCGAACTTCTGAAAAGAACATTAAAGCGTACTTATCATAAGTTTTGATCGGCGGCACGGGGCTGAGTGCGGTGTAGAGATGGCGATATTAGGTGCAAATCCAGGAACATCTTATTATGCGTTTTAATTATACCTAATTCGTACCAAATTGAACAAACGTTGGGCGCAGATCACGAGATTGGCACTGAATAATTTGCACATTGGGTAATGTCATCGTGAAGTTTTGATGCTACTATTTATACCCATGTAAAGGTCGTTTGTTGCCTCGGTTTATGACATCTTGATTGCGGTAAGCAGACAATTTAGCTGTATCCTCGATTGGCAACAATCTTGGTTGCTGATTAACGGGGACGCTGGTGCATTTCAGTTTAAGATTGAGACGGCTGATGTTTCGCAATTCACAGTTGAAAAGGGGAAAACCATGAGTGGCTCTTCAGATTATCTAAATTCTGTTGTCGATTGAGAGTCGAAGGTTACGACGGATGGACGCAATCGTAGATCAATCAAACTCGGGACCACGCGTCGCGATTGTTTTCCGGACGCATTTCTGGGATGAATTCGCAGCTCGACAGTTCGAGAGATTAACGCGGAACGTGAAAAGTGGCGATATTTACGTCCTCGTCGATGAAACGAATGGTCCGGTTAAGGGCGTTCAGCATGATAAAATCGTGCGGATGACTGAGAGCGACGTGCTGGCACTCGGGTTTCCCCGGGCGGGCGAGGGCAATTTGCTCTGGTTCAATGGGGACTATCCGCTCTACTTTTTCATGCGTGAGCAGGGTTTCTACGACTATTATGTCCTGCTCGAGTATGACGTGGCGCTGAATGTCGAGGTTGACTCGCTGGTGCGGCGTGTTGCCGCCGACGGGATTGATTTCGTGGGCTTAACGAAGGGCGAGCCGGTTCGGGAATGGCCGTGGCTTGATACGTGTCGGGACGCTTATCCGCTCGACGACATCCAATACAAGCTCATCTGCCTTTCGGTGTATTCGGCTCGTGCCGTCCGGTGGCTCGCTGCCCGCAGGCTGGAACTCGCGGCGCAACTGCGCGACGGGGCAATCAGCTCTTGGCCATTTTGTGAGGGCTTTATCGCGACGGAGATGGCAACGGCTGGGTTCGCCACTGCCGAACTGGCCGATTTCGTCGATACCGAAACGTATGACTTTTGGCCGCCATACGTCGAGGCGGACTTGCCGGAAATGTCCGACCGGCCCTTGATCCATCCAGTGCTGGATCAAGACCGCTACGTCGGCAGCTTATTGAAGTACAAAGTCGGCTTGAGCGGGTATTTCAACGTCAATAGTATGTTGCATCGAAAGCTACGCCGGCTTCCGACGCCTCTCTACGTTAAAACCTTGACCAACTCATTTATGCAGAAAGCGATGCGCAACCTGCGGGCCGGTCGGGTTTTATCGAAATAACGCCGCGCCTGCGACGGCCGACTCAGGCGTGCTGTGTAAGCGGGACAAGTTCCCGCTCGAATGCCTTGAGCGCTGCGCCGATTGCCTGATGCATGTCAAGATAGCGATAGGTGCCAAGCCGTCCACCGAAAATCACATTACGCTCCTGCGTCGCACGAGCCGCGTATTGGTCATAGGTTGATTTATCCATCGGCGTGTTGACCGGATAATACGGCTCGTCCTCGGCGGTGGCGAAGCGGGAGTATTCCTTCATGACCAGGGTGCGGCCCTTAAGATTTGTTCGCTCGGGATGCAGGTGCTTGAATTCGTGGATCCGAGTGAAAGGAATATCGCGGTCCGGGTAGTTGATGACCGACGCGCCCTGGAAATCGTCGATGGCGTGGCGCTCGATCTCGAAGTCGAGCGTGCGCCAGGAGAGCGGGCCGTGGCAGTAGTCAAAATAGCGGTCGATCGCTCCGGTGTATATGATGATGGCATCGGGGCGAAGCTGCGAGCGGACGTCGAAGAAATCGCAGTTGGTCAGCGTTTCGATCTTGGGATTGCTGAACATGCGTTCGAAAATGGCATGGTAGCCGTCGACTGGCAGGCCTTCATAGATGTCGTTGAAGTAGAAGTCGTTATAGTTGAAGCGCACCGGAAGGCGGGTGATGACCTCGGCTGGCAGCAGCTTAGGGTCGGTTTCCCACTGCTTGGCGGTGTAGCCCTGGATAAAAGCTTCGTACAGGTCTCGCCCGATCAGGGAGATGGCTTTCTCCTCGAAGTTGGCCGGGTTGGGATAGGGCTCCGCGGCGGCACGCTCGGCGATAAATGCGCCGGCTTCGCTTGGTGTGAGGTCGACGCCGAAGAAGCTGTTCAGCGTCATGAGGTTGATTGGCATGGTGAACATGCGGTTGCGATGCCGGGTCAGGACGCGGTGGCGGTAATTGGTGAATTTCGTGAACTTATTGACGTAAGCCCAAACGTCCTCGCTCGACGTGTGGAACAGGTGCGAGCCGTAGCGGTGGTACTCGATGCCGGTCTCCGGGTCGTGCTCGGAGTAGGAGTTGCCGCCCAGGTGGTTGCGCCGCTCGAGAACGACGACATGCTCGCCCAGGACGTTGGCGATTCTCTCGGCCATCACGGCGCCGAAAAATCCGCTTCCGACGACGACGAAGCGAGTGTCAGCCAGTCCGGTCATGTCTATGCTCCTCTCCGCAAGCGGTTTGCCTGGGCCTGTTCAACGAGCCTTGCCGATCGCGCCGCCAGACAAATCTCGGCAGCAGCGTCTCGCAACGCGAATGTTGCTCAACATATTGCATTGCACAATAATAAGGAAGCCCTGGCCGCGAGTGGCTGGGGTGTTGTTGATCGGATGCGGACGGATCCTATGCAAATCGACCTCCTGAGCCTTCTCTTAGCTGGAGCGGCACGGTGAAACGGGACAACCTGGTTATCGTCCGTGCCGGCAACAAGTCGCTGCATCCGCAGTGGCTTGCCGGGGCGGGGCCGCGCAACTGGGACCTGGTGGTCAACTATTTCGGGGACGACCCCGATATTTACCGCGACGAGGATGTCTGCCGGATCGACAGCAAGGGGCCGAAATGGCCGCCGTTGCAGGCGCTGGTTATGGAACATCCAGAGTTCGTGCACGATTACGCGTATATCTGGTTTCCGGATGACGACCTTGCGATGACGAAGGCCGACATCAACCGCTTTTTCGACATATGTCAGGCGAACGGCCTCGAGTTGGCGCAGCCGTCGCTGACGGCCCGCAGCCCGGTCACGCATCCTCTGGTGCTGAACAACTCATGGAGCCGGATCCGCTACACGAATTTCGTCGAGGTCATGGCGCCGTGCTTCAGTGCCGATTGCCTGCGCAAGCTCGTCGGCACGTTCAACAGCACGCAGAGCGGCTGGGGCATCGATTGGCTGTGGCCGCGGCTGGTGCCGAACCCGGAGTCCGGGATCGCCATCGTCGACGACGTGTCGGTCCACCACACCCGCCCGCTCGGCGGCCCCAATTACGACGCGATGCGCGCCAAAGGCCTGTCGCCGCGCGACGAGCTGGAGCGGTTCGTCGAGGCGCATGGCATCAATAAGACGCAGATCGAGATTCACCGGGTGGTGCTGAAGTCCGGCGAGGTCAAGGAGATCAACCGGCTGACGCCGTTCTTCGTCGCGTTCCTGGTTCTGGGCTACTCGCAAGCCTTGATCGAGTCGCCGGCACGCTGGCCGCTGCTGATCCAGATCGCCAAATTGGTGAAAAGCCCGTTCCGGTAAATCAAGACGTTGATGGAACGCTTGCCGATGCAGGATGAGGTCGTCATTGCCCGCTATTCGGAGAACCTGGAGTGGGTGGCCGAGATCCCGCGCGCGTTCCGGGTCGTGATCTATAACAAAGGCGGGCCGATCACGTCGGACCCGGTGCTACGCCGCGCCGACCGGATCGCCGCGTTGCGGAACAGCGGGCGCGAGTCCGATACTTTCCTGCGCCATATGCTCGGCCAGGAAGTAGCGGCGGACGGCTATACCGTGTTCCTGCAGGGCAACCCGTTCGAGCATAGCCCCGACATCATCCAATTGCTCGGGGCTCGTGCGCAGTGGCAGGCGCTGCAGCCGCTCTCCTGGCGGTGGATCGGGGCCGAGGAGATGCCGCCGCCCGACTTGCTGGCGCGGGAAACCGGTGCGTTCGTAGAGGGCGCGCGGGTGCGCCCGGAGCTGTTCTCCTTGTCCACTTGGGGGCCGTTGCAGTTCTTCGACCCGGGCACGAAGCGGGTCGCGGACGATTACGCGCGCCTGCACGGCCTGCCGGGCGGGAGCAATCTCGCGGCCGACTTTTTCCGCCGCTGCGAGTGGGATGAGCTGGCGCGGGCGGCCGAGGCGCACCTGGTCGGCTGCTTCGCTTACGGCGCGATGTTCGCGGCGCGGCGGGACCTGCTGGCCCGCCTGCCGCGACGGAGCCTGGAACTGGCGCTTGAGGCGGCGAACGGGCACCAGACTTACGGCTATATCCTGGAGCGGCTGTGGCTGCACATGCTGGGCGAGCCGTTCCGGCTTGGGGCCATGGGCGCGAAGCCGGGCGCCGGCGGTGAAAGGCATGGTCCAGGCCGGTTTGCGGCCCAGCCAGCCCCCGCGCCGCAGCCCGCGTTGCACCGGCGTATCGTGCCAGCGGTGAAACGGCGGATCGCGGCATGGGCCCAGGCTTGAGCGATGCTCCGGAGGTGCGCAGCCGTGGCCAGCGCGGGGCAGGAGCGGTAAAGCTCGCGCCATGACCAGCCACAGCATGGATTTCACGGGCGTTTCGGTGCTCTGCGTCGGCGACCTGATGCTCGACCGCTTCTGCTACAGCGACATGGAGCGGATCTCGCCCGAGGCGCCGGTGCCGGTGCTGCGGCTGAAGCAGGTGCGCGAGATGCTGGGCGGGGCGGGCAACGTGGCGAACAACGTGGCCTCGCTCGGCGGGCGGGCGATCCTGGTGGGGATGCTGGGGCGGGACGCGGCGGGCGATGCGGTCCGGGCGCAGCTTGCGGCATTGCCCGGCGTTACCGCAGCTTGCGTCGAGACCGACAGCCGCCCGACCATTTGCAAAACGCGGTATGTCGCCGCCAACCAGCAGGTCATGCGCACCGACGAGGAGAACCCGATGCCGGCGACCGCGCGCGAGCGGGGGGACGTGCTGGACGCGGTGCGGGCGTCGATCAGGCACGTCGGGGCGGTGGTGCTGTCGGATTACGGCAAAGGGATGCTGAACGCGGCCTCGATTCCGGAGCTGATCGGCTTGGCTCGCGCGGCCGGCGTGCCGGTGTTCGTCGATCCAAAATCGCGGGACTTCTCGCTTTACCGCGGCGCGGCCTGCATCACGCCCAACGTCCGCGAGTTGTCGGCGGCGTCGGGCGCCGTGCTCGGCGAGGAGCGGGACATCGTGGAGGCGGCCCGGCGCGTGCTGGCGGACGCGGAGGCGGGGGCGATCCTCGCGACCCGGTCGGAGAAGGGCATGATGCTGGTCGAGGCTTCGGGCGAGGTCCATTCGGCGCCGGCGCGGGCGCGGGAGGTGTTCGACGTGTCGGGCGCCGGGGATACCGTGATCGCCACCATGGCGCTGTGCCACGCGGCCGGGCGGTCCTTGGCGCAGGCGATGCACGTGGCCAACGCGGCGGCGAGCGTGGTGGTGAGCAAGCTCGGCACGGCGACGGCGACGGTGGCGGAGGTGATGCGCGAGCTGCGGGCGCAGGACGTGGAGCAGGGGGCGGCAAGCGTGCCGGGCTTGCAGCCGCTGGAGCGGGTCAGTGACTTGGTGACGCGGTGGAAGCAGCAGGGGCTGGTGGTGGGGTTCACCAACGGGTGCTTCGACGTGCTGCATCCGGGGCACGTGGCGCTGCTGGCGCAGGCGCGCGGCGAGTGCGACCGGCTGGTCGTGGCGCTGAACACCGATGCCAGCGTGCGGCGGCTGAAAGGGCCGACGCGTCCGGTGAACGGGCTGGAGGAGCGGGCGATGGTGATCGCGGCGATCCGCTACGTGGATTGCGTGCTCGGGTTCGACGAGGAGACGCCGATCGAGCTGATCCGAGCCCTGCTGCCGTCGGTGCTGGTGAAAGGGGCGGACTATACCGTCGATGCGGTGGTGGGCGCCGACGTGGTGCAGGCGGCGGGGGGGCGGGTGGTGCTGGCGGCGCTGGTGCCAGAGCAATCGACGACCGGGACGATCAAGCGGATGCAGGCGGCGGCGCCAGGATGAACGGGTTCTCCGCCGTGCGCGACGTGGCTTCGGCCCATGCGGCGTTCCGGGATTGGATATTCGGGCAGGCTTTGCCGTTCTGGGGCGCGGCCGGGCATGACGGGGCGGGGCGGGGGGCTTGCGAGCACCTGAGGCTGGACGGCGTGCGGGCGGACGTGCCGTTCAAGCGGATGCGGGTGCAGGCGCGGCAGATCTACGTGTTCTCGCACGCGGCGCTGCTGGGCTGGGCGGAGGGGGAGCGGCTGGCGCGCGACGGGTACGGGTTCATCACCCGGCAAGGGCAGCGAGAGGATGGGAGCTGGGCACGGATGCTGTCGCGGCCGGGCGACGTGATTGACCCGGCGGCCGACCTTTACGACCTCGCCTTCGTGCTGTTCGCGCTGGCTTGGTATGCGCGGCTGACCGGGCTTGAGGAGCCGTTGCAGCGGGCGCGGCGGACGGTTGATTTCATCCGGTCGTCGATGCGGGGGCCGGTTGCGGGCTACTTGAACGCCGTGCCGGCGGAGCCGGGGCCGCGGCAGCAGAACCCGCACATGCACCTGCTGGAGGCGGCGCTCGCATTGCATGACACAGCGGGCGGCGCGGCTTACATGGACCTGGCGGGCGAGTTGGCGGCGTTGTTCCAGGAGCATCTGTTCGATGCGAAGAGCGGGACGCTGGGCGAATTCTTCGCGGACGATTGGTCGCTTGCCTCCGGCGATGCGGGAACGCTGGTCGAGCCTGGGCATCACTACGAATGGGTGTGGCTGCTGGACCGCTACGCGCGCCGTAGCGGCGGGCCGTTGCCGGCGCAGGCCGGGCGGCTGTATTCGTTCGCGCGGGAGGCGGGCACCGATGCGCGGACCGGGTTGGTGTGGGACGCGGTCGGGCGGGACGGGTCGGTGCGCAGCCGGGCGAGCCGGCTGTGGCCGCAGGCGGAGGCGCTGAAGGCGCATGTCGCCATGGCGCGGCAGGGCCTTGCGGAGAGCGAGGCGATCGTGCCGGTTGCCCGCAACATCGGGATGCGGTTCCTCCAGGGATGCCCGAGCGGCGCCTGGGTGGACCAGCTCGACGTAGAGGGCAAGCCGGCGGCGACCAAGATACCGACCAGCTCGTTTTATCATCTGTTCATGGCCTATGCGGAGCTGGCGGATTTAGCCGGGGAGACGAGGGCGGCATGAACCGGGCTTTCTTTCGGGACAGGTTCCGTGCCCGGGTGCGGCAGCCGATCCTGGCGCGGTCCGGGTGGCTGGCGCGCGCCTGCCTGTATCCTTATCCGTGGCGCAGGCCGGGGCGGCGGCAGACGTTGAACGTCGCGCGGGATGCCGGTATTGGCGACATCATCATGCTGACGCCCGCGCTGCGGGAGCTGAAGCGGCTGAACCCGGCGTTGCGGCTGCGGTTCTTCACCAAGTTCCCGATGCTGGTGCAGGGGTTGCCGTACCTCGACGAGGTGCTGCCGTATGCGGAGTTGCCGGCGGAGCACCTGTTCGTCGAGTACACCGACATCGTGCCGTCGAACGTGCATATCGCGCGGCTGATGGGCGACCGGCTCGGCGTCGACGTCACCGACACGCGGCCGGATTGCGTCGTCGATGCGGCTTTGACGGAGCGATACCGGGAGGCTTGGCGCGGGCTGCCCCGGCCGCATTGCCTGATCCTGCGCCGGGCCAGCCGGTTCACGCCGAACAAGGATTGGCCGGACGCGTCCTGGGCGGCGCTGAACGAGCGGCTTGGCAAGCTCGGAACGGTGATCGAGATCGGCGACATCATGGCTGGGGAGCAGGCCGTGCCGCCCGGCAGTTACGTTGACCTGCGGGGGAAGACATCGGTCTCGGAGATGGCGGCGGCGGTCGCTGCGGCCGACCTCTACGTGGGGCCGGTGTCGGGGCCGATGCACATTGCAGCCGCTGCCGGCACGCCGTCGGTGGCGATCATCGGGGGCTACGAGCACGCGCTGAACGCGCATTACCCGGGGAATGTCGAGTTCTATACGCCGGTGCCGTGCTCGCCGTGCTGGCTGCGGGAGCCTTGCCCGTTTGACCTGAAGTGCCTGCACGCCATCGCGCCGGAGCAGGTGGCTCGGGCGGTGGAGCGGATATGGGCGGGAATCGAGGCAAACGAGGTTCAGGCGGCTTGATCTTTGATGCCACCTCGGCAGTTCTTGAACCGGCCCGGCAGGTGTTTCCCGCGCCGGGTGCGTCAGAGCTTCACTTCGACGCGGAAGAAAGCGGCTTTGCTTCACAAGCGGAAAACAGCGACTCTTGCCGAGGAGCAGTCCAGCAAGCGAAAGCAATGATCCAAACGGGGTGGTTATCACTGTTAAAACAAATTCTTTTCTCTAGTGCGCTTGGCGCGCTCTGCGCAGGCTGCTGCACTTTCAACTGCGGCGTTCCGGACTTAACCTTTATCTCTCTTAGTAAGCCAACCGAAGGCGGGGCGCAGATTACCGAAGGAAGTAGAAAGTTTTACCGTATTAGCTACAAGCCAGGCGAACTCAAGCTGCGGTTTGCCACCAAACGGAACCTATTCCGACTTCAAGAACGCAACGATGCCAGTGGGCCGTCTCTCTGGTTGACCCTATGTGGGGACAGGTCAGCCCTCGTTTCGGCTCGTCCCGTCTACACGGAAGACGGGTGGACGACTGATCGCATCGCTTACGGGAACGACTATATAGAACATGGAGTCTTGAAAAAAGACCCGTCCGTACCGCCCCAGCCTTTCCTTCATCCCACGCCCGACGGTTTATTCGTCTATGAAGCGCCCATTAAGCTTGATAGCGTGATGCTGACAAAGCGGGGCCAATTCGATGGCAGGGACCATAAGTTCCTGCCGCTTCCTCGTGACCCGCATGACCTTCCCGAGCTTTGTTTTAATATCAGCGTATCTGGCTACGTTTTCTTTCGGTTCAGTGACGAGGTAAGCCTACCTCACGATGCGATCATTAAGGCTCTATCCGATCCAACCTACAGCACTCAACCAGCCGAACCTTACTCAATCCCTTGAGGGCGGGTTCTCGAAGCACGAGGTTCTTATAGACAAATCCTAATTGGCTTTCCGCAAAAACCCGCAAAACAGAAATCTATCCCTCCGCCGCCCGGCGCCCGAACAGCCGCACGGCCACGCGGCGCAGCATCGCATCGACCGGGAACCGGTTCAGGATTTCGCGCAGCACGTCGGGCACCAGCAGGCGGAGCAGCACCAGGTAGGCCAGCGGGCTGAGGACTGCGATCACGGCGACCTGGGCCAGCAGCGCGCCGTCGAGGCCGGGCAGCTTGGAACACGCGTAGGCGGCCCCGATGGCGATGCCGGCGAGGATGGAGGGCCAGATGTAGATGTGCAGGAAGTCTGCCGCGCGCATTGAGTGCCGAAACACCAGCCAGGAGTTCGCCGGCTTCACCAGCGCGTAATAGAGTGCGACCGCGACCGCGACGCCCAGCGCGGAGCCGAGATAGGCGCCCATGGCGACGAAAGCGAAGAACGGCACTGCGAACGAGGCCAGGTAGACGAAGTCGCGCCAGAACTCCTTGCGGGCGACGAGCAGGGCGCCGGCGATCCAGGCGATGGCGTCGCCGGGCAGGCCGAGGCTCAGCACCTGGACGAGCGGAATGGACCCCGCCCAGCGCTCGCCGAACATCAGGTGCAGCACGGGGCTGGCGAAGGCGGCCTGGACGAAGCAGACGGGGGTTACCGTGTAGGCGAGGATGCGGGCGGCTTGGAGGGCGGCCTGCTCCTGGCGGGCCGGGTCGCCGCGGAGCTGCGTGAGCGCGGGGAACAGCACGGCGCCGAAGTTGCCGGCCAGCATCCGGATCGGCTGGGCGGCGAGGCGGAAGGCGAAGTAGTAGACGCCGACGACCGATTCGGTCGCGAGCAGGCCGAGCACCATGTAGTCGCCCTGGTTCACCGCCTCGATGACGATGCGCGACGCGAACACGATGGAGCCGTTGCCGAGGATGTAGCGGAACTGCACCGGCTTGATCGGGACGCGCAGCCGGGCCGGGGCCTTGCGCCAGAGGACGATGATCTTGACGAGGGCGGCGACGGGGATGGGCAACACGAAGCTGTAGGCCCCGAAGTCCAGCGCGGCGAGGATGACGGAGGCGAGCTGGACGCCGACCGTCTCGAGGCCGTTGTAGAGGGCGAGGTAGCGGAAGTTCATCTCGGCGCGCAGCTTGGTGGCGGGCACCGTGGACAGCGCGCCGAGCGGCAGGGCGATGCTCTGGACGACGATGAGGCCGAGGAGGGCCGGGCTGCCGTAGACATAGGCGGCCAGCGGGGCGGCGGCGAGCATCGCCAACATGCCGGCCACGGCGAGGCCGAAGCTGGCCCAGAACGCGGGCGCGACCCAGAGCCGGATGTTGCGCAGGCGCTGCAGCAGGATGTCGTCCACGCCGAAGCTGATGCAGGCGTTGACCAGGGTGGACACCGTCATCGCCAGGCCGATTTGGCCGAACGCCTCCGGCATGAGCAGCTTGGCGAGCACCAACTGGCTGAAGAAACTGGTCAGGCGTCCGCTCAGGCTTTGCAGCATGAGCCAGAGGAACCCACTCGCGGTGCTGCGGCCCAAATTTGGCACGGTCGGCAATTCGAGGTTCTCCGAGAGCGAAGCCGTGCCTATCTGGTCTGGTAAGGGTGAGGCAAGCCCTGGCACACGTCCATGCTCCGCCGGCTTTGACCAACGCCTTATCGAACCATTGCAGGAGGTCGCCTATGTCCCGCCCCGTCGACGCCGTCATCGCCCAGGCCCGCGAGTTCCTTGGCGAGCGCATCACGACGAACACGGCCCTGCTTGAGCAGCACAGCCATGGGGAGGACGCCCATCCCGCGGTCAAGCCCGACGCGGTCGCCTTCATCGAGACCGGGGCGGAAGCGGCGCGCGTGCTCGGCTTTTGCTTCCAGCACGGGGTGCCGGCCGTGCCGTTCGGGGCCGGCACCTCGCTGGAAGGCCACGTCACGCCCGTGCGCGGCGGCATCAGCCTCAATCTCAGCCGCATGACCAAGGTGCTGGCCGTCAACGCCCAGGATATGGATTGCCGCGTCGAGGCCGGCGTGACCCGGCAGCAGCTCAACGAGCACCTTCGCGACCAGGGCCTGTTCTTCCCCGTCGACCCCGGCAGCGAGTGCACCATCGGCGGCATGTGCGCGACCAGGGCCAGCGGCACCGCGGCGGTGCGTTACGGCACGATCCGCGAGAACGTGCTGGGCTTGCAGGTGGCGTTGCCGGACGGGCGGTTGATCGAGACCGGGGGGCGGGTGCGGAAGTCCTCGACCGGATATGATCTGACGCACCTGATGATCGGCTCGGAAGGCACGCTCGGCGTCATCACTGAAATCCAGTTGAAGCTGCATGGCATCCCGGAGGCGATGAGTGCCGCGATCTGCCAATTCGAGAGCCTGACCGGCGCGGTGGGCAGCGTCATCGACATCCTGCAGGCCGGAATCCCGATTGCGCGGATCGAGCTGCTGGACGACGTGCAGATGGGGGCGAGCATCGCGTTCTCGAAGCTGGAAGGATACGCGGCGAGCCCGACTTTGCTGCTGGAATTCCACGGCAGCGCGGCCGGCGTGGCCGAGCAGGCCGAGTTGGCGCAAGGCATCGCCGCGGAGCATGGGGGGCGCGGCTTTCAATGGGCGACCGATGCCGAGGAGCGCAACCGGCTTTGGAAGGCCCGGCACGATGGCTATTGGGCGGCGCTGGCGCTGAAGCCGGGGCATAAAGGGGTCACGACGGACGCGATCGTGCCGATCTCGCATCTGGCCGACCTGATCCTCGGCGCCAAGGACGATATCGCCGCGTCGGGTCTGACGGCCCCCATCGTCGGCCACGTCGGCGACGGCAATTTCCACACCGTAATCCTCGTGCCGGAAGGGGAGGACGGGATCGGGAAAGCGTGGGAGCTTGACCGGAAGATCGTGGCTCGGGCATTGGCCCTCGGCGGCTCCTGCAGTGGCGAGCATGGGGTCGGCATCGGCAAGCGCGAGTTCCTGGAGCAGGAACGGGGGGCTGAGGCGCTGGCGCTGATGCGGCAGATCAAGACAGCCATTGATCCGCGGGGGATCATGAATCCGGGCAAGCTGTTCTTGAATTAGCGACGGCCCGCTGCGTCATCTCGGAATGATGGTGGCTTGCAGGTTCTGCCGCATCACGGCTATCGATCGCGCCCGGCGCAAGATCGATTGGCTCGGGACTTATGTCGAGCTGGACGCCAAGGTTTTGTTGGGACCCGAGAAATGATGCAGGGCGGCATGGTTTCGCGATACGCGGCCAACAGGCTGGGCATGTTCGCGGCCGGTATCGTGCGGTTCGGCTTGGCCAAGCGGGTTGGCTCCGGCGTGGGCGAGGCGTCCGGCTTTATTCAAGCGGTAGGCCATTTCCTCAGCCCCGGCCTCGCCTGACATGTACGACGCGCACGCCCTCCTCTCGGCGCTCCTACCCGTCATCATCCTGCTGGCTCTCGGCGTGCTGGCCGCCGTCGGTTCGCGCGCCCTCCGGCTCAGCCCGATCGTCGGCTACCTGGCGCTCGGCCTCGCCCTTCGCGGCGCCGGGCTGCAGCCGGTCGGCACGCACGCCACTCTTGCGGTCCTTTCCGAGCTCGGGGTCGTGTTCCTCCTGTTCGACATCGGCCTGCACTTCTCGCTGGCCCACGTCCGCAGCCAAGCGCGCGACATCTTTGGTTTCGGCCCGGTGCAGGTGCTTGCCGGCACGGCTGGCCTCGGCGGCGTCGCCCTCCTGTTCGGCTTGCCGCCTACCGCGGCGCTCGTCGTCGGCGCCACGCTCTCCTTATCTTCGACGGCGGCCGTGGCCGGGCTGATCGCCGAGCGCCACCAGCAGAACTGCCCGGTCGGGCTGACCTCCACCGCCATCCTGATTTGCCAGGACGTCGTTGCCATTTTCCTGCTGATCGTGGCCGGCGCGCTGGGCGGCGGCGCGGCGATCCTCCCCGCGATCGGCGTTGCGCTGCTGAAGGCTGCCGCCTCGTTCGGGGTTGCCGTGTTGCTGGCCCGCATCGTGGTGGGTCCATTGTTCGACCTGATCGCGCGCAGCCGCAACGAGGAGGTGTTCACCGCCATGGCGCTGCTGGTGGCGCTCGCGGCCGGGTGGCTGACCGGCGCTATCGGCCTTTCGCTGACCTTGGGCGCCTTCCTCGGTGGCATGATCATTGCCGAGACTCCCTATCGCGCGGTGATCCAGGCCGAGATCAAGCCGTTCCGCGGCCTGCTGCTGAGCTTCTTCTTTATCTCGGTCGGGTTGTCGCTCGATGTTGGCGAGCTGCTGCAATCCTGGCCGGCAGTGATCGGAACCGCGGCGCTGCTGATCGCGGTCAAGGTCTTCACCAATGCGGCGGCGAGCCTGGTGTTCCGCTGGTCGGCGCCGGGATCGATGCAGCTCGGTTTTCTGCTGGCGCAAGGCTCGGAATTCGCGTTCGTCATCTTTGTCCTACCGCCGGTACGGGCGCTGGTCGGAGGGCGAGAGTGCGCGATCCTGATCGCCGCCGTCGCCCTCAGCCTGGCGGCCACGCCGACGCTGGCCGAGTTGGGACGGGTACTCGCAGGCAAGATGCGGCGCTTTTCCATGGTTCGCTCCGAATCCGAGGAGCAGCCGCGCGAGCTTGACGCCCCGGTCTTCATCATCGGCATGGGGCCAGTCGGGCGGACTGTGGCGGACGCGTTGTTCGAATTCGGCATCGGCTACACGGCGCTCGTGAGCGACGAGCGCAGCTTTCGCCAAGCCGTCGCCGACGGCTACTCGGTGGCGTTCGGCGATGCGAGCGACACGCGGATGTGGGAACCGCTCGCCTTGCACGGGCGGCGGCTTGCCGTGGTCACGATGCCCAACTTCGAGATCGCGACCGAGTTGACGCCGGTCGGCGCCGCGCTTTACCCCAACCTGAAGCGCTTCGCCGCCGTGTCCAGCGCCGAGGAGGCCGAACGGTTCGACTCGATTGGCGGTCTCATCACTGTTGTTGACCGGAGCGTCCCCCCGGGGCTGGACATTGCGGCGGCCGTGCTGGAGGAACTCGGCGCCGACTTGGATGCCATCGGCGCATGGATGCGGCGGCAGCAGGAGCGGATGCTGTCGGCTGGGGAGACCTTAGCGGCATAATGCCAGCTGTCCTTTCGGGCAACTAATGTCAAAGTCGCATTGCGCGGGTCGCCACCTGCCAATCCGGCGCGCATACTAGTCAGTCCAAAGGGCTTCTGGCGTGAGACCGCACTGCCGCTTGGCCTGTTTAGAAACCTTTGAAGACGAATTATTTTGCCGACCGCGTGCCAGCACGCTCTGCCGAACGATGCTTAGATTGCCGCTGCCGCGGCAGGCGCCGGCAAAAGGCCGAAGATGGCGCGGAAGGCCGCGGCGACCAAAGACAGGTTGCCGGCCAGGACTTCGGCACGAAGCGCCTGGGCCAGGCTCGAATAGAGCGCCTTGCGGAAATAGTCAGTGGCGCCCCGGCACGTCATGCTTCGCTGCTCCGTTTAATCTGCGGCGCGTTGAAAACAGTTTGGTTGGCCTAACACCAATACCGTTCACTTTGTGATTCGGATGGCGGCGTTGAAGTCGATGCGCGTGGTCGGCTGTGGCGTGCGAGGGCGCAGCGGGTAGCCGCTCATCTTGCGCTTGACCCCGCGCGGCACCTGCCGGCCCCGGGAACTCGCCACACGCTCCTCCAGGATCTCGTCCAGTACCTCCTTATGCAGGGCGAGCCTGTCCCGAGGGGGGAAAAGCCGCAAGCAGCGGCAGCTTGCGGCGCACCACGCGCACGGCATGCAGGAACGACAAACGATCCGGGTCCTCGTCGGCCCGCAGCGCCGCCTCGTGCATGAGCCCGCGCACGGCGAAGTGCGCCAGCAGCAGGCCCCAGAACTCCTGGCGCGCCAAGTCCGGGGTCTTGCTGCGCAGCACGACCTGTGCCCCGCGCAGCTGCGTTTTCAGCTCGGCCAGCGCGCCCTCAATCTCCCAGCGCTCATGATACAGGGCAGCCAAGTCCGCGGCAGGCGCCTGCGCCTCGTCCAGGATCGTGGTCACGAGACGATACAGCGGCTCAGCGTCGGCCACCCCCTCCAGCCGATATTCCACCACGCGCACCCGCACGCCGTTGGTCGCATGGCGCCGGTCCTTCTCGCTCGGATACACCACGGACAGATAAGACCCGTCCGCCAGCACCGCGGCGCGCGGCAGGCGCAGGTTGCTCCTTACCCGCCACAGCAGGTCGGCACCGGTAGCGGCCGCTGTCTGCCACAACGCATAGCCAAAGAAGTATCGGTCGGCCAGGCACAGCATGCCCGTTGTCAACGCCGCTTGAATGCTCCTCAAACCTGCCGGTTGAAATCTCCCCAGGTTCGGGCGGTGATCAACCGCTGATCTGATCGTCGCTCCTGTCCTTGGGTGGCCTGCCGCGGCGCTTGCCGGGCGGCGGAGGTGGCGCGACGGGCCGCGGGCGCATGGCCTCGGGCACGAGGCTGGCGTGCTGGCGCATGCGGTAGCTGTTGCCCTCGATCTGCATCACGGTGGCATGGTGCAGCAGCCTGGCCAGCAGGGCCGCGGCCACGACAGGGTCGCCGAACACCTCGCCCCATTCGGCAAAGCCGCGATTGCTGGTCAGGATCATGGCGCCGCGCTCGTAGCGGGCGTTGACCAGTTGAAAGAACAAATTGCCGCCGCCGGGCACAACGGGCAGGTAGCCGATCTCGTCCACGATCAGCAGCTGCGGCCGGCACAGGAACCGCAGCCGCTCGCGCAGGCTCCCGTCCCGTTCGGCGCGGGCGAGTGCCGTGACCAGGTTGGCCAGGGTCATGAAGTAAACGCTGCGCCCAGCCCGGATCGCCTCGACGCCGAGGGCGACCGCGAGGTGGCTCTTGCCAGTGCCGGGCGGGCCGAGGAGGTGCAGCACCTCGCGCCGGTCCACAAAGCCGAGTTGGGCCAGCGCCTGCACGCGGCCGCGGTTGAGCGAGGGCTGGAACGAGAAGTCGAAGCTGTCCAGCGTCTTTACCGCGCCGAGCCGCGCCATGCGCAGCGCCGCCTTGACCCGCCGGCCTTCGCGCCAGCCCAACCCGTCGGCGAGCAGGGCCTCAATGGCCTCCACCGCCGAGGTTTCGCCGCGCTCGAGCTGCTGCACGACGCCGCCCAGCGCCTCCAGGGCACGCGGCATGTGCAGCCCCACCAGGTGCTGGCGCACCCGCTCCAAAGTCGCCGGGGCCGCCTCGGTGTGCCGCTCCCTCATGCCCGGGCCTCCTCGGCTGCGGCGCTTGTCCCTGCAGCCAGACGTTCGCCAATGGCGGCGTAGACCGCCAAGGGCCTGCGCGCGACCTGCTCGCCGGGGCGGCCGGGGATGGGCGCCTCGGCGCAGGACGCGGGCAGCCGGGCCGCGGTCGGGTGCGCGACGCGGTGGCCGGCGGCCAAGCGGCGCCCGCCGTGGCCCTCCAGCACCGGGTGAACCGCGACCACCTCGCCCTTGCCCAGGATGCGGACCTCGTGTGCCAGCGTTTGCACCTCCACCGCGCGGCCACGCGTGCCGTCCGGCACGCTGTAAAGGTTGCCGCCAACCGAAACCATGCCGTCGCGGGTCACGCGCCGGTCCAGCCGCAGCACCGCCTGGAACGGGCCTGCCGGCAGCGGCTGGAGGTGTGATCGCTCGTCGGCAAAGTGTTCGGACACGACGCGGCGGGTCGTGGCGTGGGTGCGCTTGTTGGCCACTCCGTCCAGCCACTGCCGGAGCTGGCCGTTGAGGTCGTCCATGTCGCGGAAGCTCCGGGCCAGGAAGAAGTCCTCGCGCACGTAGCGGAACGGACGCTCAACCTTTCCTTTGCTCTTGGCCCGGTAGGGGCGGCACGCCCGGGGCTGGAAGCCGTAGTGCCGGGCGCACGCCACCAGCGCAGGGTTGTAGACCACGCCGGCCTCGTCCTCGCCGCTGACCGCGGTGCGCATGCGGTCGTAGAGGATCTCGCCCGGCACGCCGCCCAGCGCCTCGAACGCCGCGGCGTGGCAGCGCAGCACGGCCTGCAGATCCTGGTGGGCGACGAAGCGCGCCCAGATCAGCCGCGAGTGCCCCAGCACCATCGAGAACAGCCACACAACCCGGCTCACGCCAGGCTCGGCGGTGAACTCGGCGCGGAAGTGCGCAAAGTCCACCTGCGCCTGCTGGCCCGGTGCGGTCTCGAAGCGCCGCTCAAAGCCGGCCGTCGCCGCCGCGGGGCGGACCTTGCGCAGGAAGTCGGTGAGTTGGGTGTATCCTCCCCGGTAGCCCACGCTGCGCAACTCGCGCAGCAGCCGGCTCGCCCGCAACTCGGGGAAGGCGGCCACGCGCTCCCGCAAGTAGGCGTGATGGGCGTCGAGCAAGGTCGGGCGCGGCGGCCGCGGCGTGTAGGCCGGCGGTTCAAGCCCCCGCGCGATGTAGCGGCGAACCGTTTTGCGGTCGAAGCCAGTGCGCCGGGCGATGTCGGATACGCCCAGCCCTTGGCGGTGAAGGTCAAGAATCATCACAAGTTCTCCCAATCGGACCACCGGCGCCACCTCCGTTTTGCGAAGGCCATAGCGCGCCGGCTCGCCCAGCCTCACGGGCCAGGCACAAAGCTCAGCCTGGGAAAATTTCGTCCGGCAGGTCCGGGGAGTATTCAGTCAGCCGCTACACCCGTCCGCAGCGCCGGCACCACGCCATGGGCCAGCGTCGTCTCGCCATCCGCGCAACCGCCCAGCTTGGCGCCGAACAGCACGTGCGTGCCGTTCTCCACCAGCGCGACGAAACGGAGCTGCGGAAAGGCGCTCTCGCCGCGGCTGGCACCCGGATAGCCGAAAGCGGTGCCGTTCTCGGCCGTGTCGGCCACATCCAGGCTGGAGCCGTCCAGGCTCACCAGCCGCCACTCTCGATACCACGCCCCCTTGGTGGCGCGCGTCGCCACCGGCTGCACGACCTGCTCAAAGAGCCGGCGCAGCGGCATCTCGCCCAGGCGGCTGCGCGCCTGCGAGATGCCGCTCTTGCCCGCCACCTTGACCGCGTCGGCGCCCCACAGCCAGCGCAAGCCTTCTAGCAAGCAGCGCAGCACCTCGCGGGTGCTGGACCCCATGTACAGCGCCATGGCGATGGCGTAGTAGATCATCACCTGAGCCGGCAGGTCGCGCTCGCGCTCGCTCGTCTTGCCGGTCTCGGCCAGGACCTGCTGCACCCGATCCGGCGGGAACGTCTTGGCGATCACGCCGAGGCTGATGTGGTCGCTGACACGAACGCCGGCCGGAAGGCCGGCGGGAACACCCGCCATCGCTGTCGATCCTAAAAAAACCTGATCAACGGATATAGGGTGGCTAACCACCTAAATGAACAGTATTGGGCTAACATGGCGAAATCGCGCACCCTTGCATCGGCTTTGCGGCAAACTGCCTGTAAAATGGCGTCTATGGCAACTCGTTCCTTCTGGCTCATCGCGGCGACTGTTGCGGCAGCGGCATTTGCCGGATTAGCTGGTTTTGGCTGGTATGAGGCTGTGCAGCGCGGCAATGCCAAATCAACGGTCGAAGTGGCGCTGAACGTCGAGAAGCAGCAGCGGCAAGCGCTCCAGCAGCAGGCCGCCGCGCTGCAGAGAGACCTGGCGAAGGCGCGGGAAAGCGAGCAGGCACTACGGTCGCAGAAACTGGACGCGCAGACCTTGCTCTCGGCCAACACCGTGCAAGCCAACGAAGCCGACGCCTTGAAGCAGCGCGCAGAGAAAGCGGAACAGGCGCAGGCCGCGGCGGAAGGGCACGTGCACGTGAAGGAACTCGAAGCGGCTGCCGCCCAGGCGAAGGCTCAAGCGGCGGCATCGATACCAGGGTCCGATACAGCCCAATTGAACGCCTCCCCGGCGCTGCCGACACCCGGCCTGCCGCCTAATGCGAGCTCGCGCGATTACCTGGTGGCCGCGCAGCAGGCAATCCGGGGGGATAACCCTGGCCTTGCCCGGGCGGCGCTTGGCCGGGCAGAAGTCCGGCTGCTTAACCGGCTATCGGACGCGGGCAAAGTGCCGCCGCTGGGTAAGCATCCCGGCGTGTCGGAAATCGAACAGGTGCTGAGTTTGCTTCAAAACGACAAGCAGGCGGCGTTGAATGCGCTTGATGCCCTGCTGAAGCGGGATTTCGCCGCCGACTGAACAGGCTTGCGGCACCCAAGCCTATTTGGGCGTCATTTAAGACGCATTGTTCTGCCGGCAGATGCCATAAATAAATCCCGCCGAACAATGCTTAGCTTCCTGGCCGGGCTGCCCGGAGCCGTCGTCGCGCAATCAAGGCCGCGAGCCGGCTGCTCACTTCCGGGTCACGCCACAGCGTTATTATGCTTGCCAGAAGTCCTCCATGAAGCAGCAGCGCACCGACGCCGACGTGGGCCATGCTCCAGATCACGCCAGGGGCGGCTGCCATCGCGGTGCAGCAGGCAATGTAGGCTGCCATCCATGCCGAGGCGACGGGGCTGCCGAGACGCCACAATATTCCGGCCACCGCACTGCCCGCCATCAGCATTTTCAGCCCCGCCATAGCGCGGAGCAGGCGCGTCAACTCCGGCCCGGCATTGGCAGCCGCCGTTGCCGCGGCCTCGGGCGAAGTGAGTAGAAAGCCGCCGAACGCCGCAATGCCGGTTACCGCGACGATGACCGGCCGCGACACGCCGGGTGGTATCGAGACACTCGGGAGCGCCGGCTGGGCGGCGTCAGGCTTGCTTGTCGCGGCATTCATCGCTGGGCTGCCACCAGATTGCTTAAACCTGCCCTGCCATATGTGCGCAAGACAGGTTGAACGTCAGTCATCAGGTTTCACATCACCGTGCGACGGCGTGACTTGAAACCATTTCCAGGCCCGTTCCTGTCAACATTTCGTGTGCAACCCTTACGTGTGATAACAGCAGAACGGTTCCGTCTTCGTCTAGTCTTGCAACGATTTTCCGCTGCCAGTCATTTGAGGCACCCATAATGAATGTCGCCGTCAGCCCCTCCGATCAGGATCATCACGCGCCAGAGCCATTCTCCGTCGCCGCGACCGTTTCGCTGCAGGAGCGCCGCTACCGCACGATCAAGAACGGCGACACGTTCGCGGTGTTCGACCATGACGGCGATTTGCTTTCGGTGGCGGGCGGCACCGATGGGCTTTATTATCGGGACACGAGGCATCTGTCGCGGTTTGACCTGACCTTGAACGGCGCCCGTCCGCTGCTGCTGAGTTCCACACTCGGGTCCGACAGCGTGATGCTCACGTCGGATGTGACGAACGGCACTGCCGACCAGTTCGGCGAGGCCGACCTTGACCATGGCGTGATCCATGTCCAGCGGTCGATGTTCCTGGGCGAGGCCTCGTGCCACGCGCGGTTTGCGGTGCGCAATTTCGCGTTCTCGCGCCGCCGGGTGCGGCTGGAACTGCGGTTCGACGCGGATTTCGCCGACGTGTTCGAGGTGCGCGGGATGAGGCGCGAGCGGCGCGGCGAGCGGTTGCCAGCCGTAATCGGGGAGGACGGCGTCACTTTATCCTACCGCGGCCTCGACGGTCAGGACCGCTCGACGTGTCTGACGTTCGAGCCGTCGCCGCAATTTCTGACCAACAACGCGGCGGCGTTCGTCCTCGATCTGGAGCCGCGCGTCCGGACAAGCATTTTCGTCAACATCGCCTGTGCCGCCACTTGTGCCGCCCGGGGCGGGGATGCGGCCCGGCCCCGCGCGCAGTTCCTTGCCGCCTACGTGCGAACCAAGCGCCGGCTGCGTGCCAGCGCGGCCCGTGCTGCCGAGATCGGCTCGACGCAGGAGGAGTTCGACGAGACGATGCGCCGCTGCGCCAGCGACCTGCGCATGCTCGTCACCGACAAGCCAACCGGGCCTTATCCCTATGCCGGCATCCCGTGGTTCAGCACCGCTTTCGGGCGCGATGCGCTGATCACGGCGTTGCTGTCCTTGGCGCTCGACCCGGCGATGGCGGCTGGCGTGCTGCGATACCTGGCGCACGAGCAGGCAACCGCGTTCGACCCGTCCGCCGAGGCCGAACCGGGCAAGATCCTGCATGAGACCAGGGGCGGCGAGATGGCGGAGCTGCGCGAGGTGCCGTTCCGCCGCTACTACGGCAGCGTCGATTCGACGCCGCTGTTCGTCATGCTGGCTGGGGCCTATCTTGAGCGCACAGGGGATATGGCGACGCTGAAGGCGCTGTGGCCGCAGATCGAGCTGGCGCTTACCTGGATCGACCGCCGGGCGGACACGGACGGTTTCGTCGGCTATCACCGCAGCAGCGAGGACGGGCTGGCCAACCAAGGCTGGAAAGACAGCTACGACTCCATCTCCCACGCCGACGGGACGCTTGCGCGTGGCGCCATTAAACTTTGCGAAGTGCAGGGCTACGTGTTCGCAGCCCGGCGTGCTGGGGCAGCGATCGCCCGGCAACTCGGGCTTGATGTCCGGGCGCAATCCCTTCTGGAGAAGGCTGAACGGCTGCGGGCCGCGTTCGAAGACAAATTCTGGTGCGAGCGGCTCGGCACCTATGCCCTGGCGCTCGACGGGGAGGGCAGGCGCTGCGAGGTCCGGTCCTCCAACGCCGGGCATCTGTTGATCACCGGGATTGCCGGTGCGGAGAGGGCGCGGCGCGTGGCGGCCGGGATGATGCAGGCCAATATGTTTACCGGGTGGGGCATCCGTACGCTCGCGGCGGACGAGGCGCGGTATAATCCGATGTCGTATCACAACGGCTCGATTTGGCCGCACGACAACGCGGTGATCGCGCTGGGCATGTCCAGGATCGGTCTCAGGGATGAAGCGGTCCGGGTGCTGGAGGCGCTCTACACCGCCGCGGGCGCCATGGACCTGCGCCGCCTGCCCGAGCTGTTCTGCGGTTTCCGCCGACGCCCGACGCAAGGGCCGACGTCGTATCCGGTGGCGTGCTCGCCCCAGGCCTGGGCCGCGGCCGCATTGCCCGCGCTAGTTCAGGCCTGCCTTGGATTGAGCTTCGACCCGGCCTCCCGCACCGTCGCGTTCGATCGCCCGCAATTGCCGCAGTTCCTGGACAACCTTACGCTCCGTAACCTGGCGCTCGGGGGGGCGAGGGTGAGCGTGCATGTCACCCGCACGGCGGGCGAGGTGGCGGTAAGCGTGCTGGAGCGGGACGGCGAGGGGCATGTGCGGGTGGTCGCCGCCACCTGAGCCTGCCTATACTGGGCTGGCAACGGAGGGCCAGGCCATGAACGTCCATGCTCCATCCAGCCTCTCATCCGAGGCCGGGGGCGCCGGCATCACGCCGGGGTACATGTCGGGTTTCGGCAACGGGTTCGAAACCGAGGTCTTGCCCGGCGCGCTGCCGCGAGGCCGGAATTCGCCGCAGCGCTGCCCGTATGGCCTTTACGCCGAGCAGGTGTCCGGCTCGCCGTTCACCGCGCCGCGCGTTGCCAACGAGCGGAGCTGGCTTTACCGGATCCGTCCGACGGTGGCGAACTGGGGCACGTTCCGGAAGACTGGCAATAGGTTGTGGCGCACTGCCCCCGCGACTGAGGCGGAGACGCCGATCGCGCCGGTTCGCTGGGACCCGGTCGCGATCCCGTCCGAGCCGCTGTCGTTCATCGAGGGCATGAGGACGATGACGACGGCAGGCGATGCCGGCGCTCAGGCCGGGATGGGCGCGCACGTCTATGTTGCCACCCGCTCGATGCAGGATGAGTATTTTTACAACGCCGACGCAGAAATGCTGATCGTGCCGCAGCAGGGCGGCGTGCGCTTCGCCACCGAGTTTGGCCTGATCGATGCCGAACCCGGCGAGATCTGCGTCATCCCGCGCGGGGTGAAGTTCCGCGCCGAACTGCGCGGCGGGGCGGCGCGCGGCTATGTCTGCGAGAATTACGGCGGCGCGTTCACCCTGCCGGAGCGGGGACCGATCGGCGCCAATTGCCTGGCGAACCCGCGTGACTTCCTGACCCCTGTCGCGGCCTATGAAGACTATGACGGACCATCGCGGCTGATCGTGAAGTGGGGCGGGGCGCTGCATGTGGCGGAGATCGAACATTCGCCGCTCGACGTTGTCGCATGGCATGGCAATTACGCGCCTTACAAATACGATTTACGGAAGTATTCGCCGGTTGGTCCCGTGCTATTCGACCATGCCGATCCGTCCATCTTCACGGTCCTGACCGCGCCATCGGAGACGCCAGGGACTGCGAACGTCGATTTCGTCCTGTTCTCCGACCGCTGGCTGGTAGCGGAGGATACGTTCCGACCGCCTTGGTATCATATGAACGTCATGAGCGAGTTCATGGGCCTGGTTTATGGCACGTATGATGCCAAGACGGGCGGCGGCTTCGCGCCTGGCGGCGCCAGCTTACATAATATGATGCTGCCGCACGGACCGGACCTTGCCTCGTTCGAGAAGGCGAGCGAGGCGGAGCTCGCGCCGCATAAGCTGGAAGGCACGCTGGCTTTCATGTTCGAGACCCGGTTCCCGCAGCATCTCACTCAGTTCGCTGCCGCCGATGCGGGGCTGCAAGCGGGATACGCGTCCTATGGCGGCACCCTGGTCAGGCATTTCGATCCGACCCGGCGTTGAGGCTTCGGCAATCCGAGCGCCTTTGCCGAGATGCTTTTCGCCGAGGCTGCTCTCCGGTTTTGCAAGGTTCAGTTTGGAAGATGGCTGCTTATAGGCCGGGTTACGTGGCAGAAACGTCACAGCGCTGGGCAGGCCCTCGATAGGCTGTGGTGCGGACGAAAATCGTTGTATAAGAATGTTGCGAATACGGTCTGAACGTGCCTTCGTTCACGCCGCATGGCCTGCAAGCCGGAGCCAAGCCTGACATTTCATAAATCGCTTGAAAATTTCTTTTTGATGTCGTAATAATGCATCTTAGTCGTAAATAGGAAATAACGACTTTCCTGTTCTGATGCGGGATTCGGTTTTCGACCGGAGCCATGCGTGTTGTTTCGATCTCTAGGCTCTGAGTGAGGCCGAGTTGGATATTGTCAACATTCAGATGCTGCCTTTCGGCAGGGTGATTGAAGCGGACGTGTGCGTAGTCGGTAGCGGTCCCGCGGGCGTCACGTTGGTTCGAGAACTGTCCGGTTCCGGGCTGCGCATTTTGCTGCTGGAGAGTGGTGGGATCGACGCTCAGCCTTCCGTAGACGCTTTGAGCGAGACCGAGAGTATTGGCTGGCCTCGGTCAGAGGACCAATCACTGACGCGCCCCCGGGTGCTGGGCGGCGCGTCGGCTTTGTGGACGGGCCGATGCGTTCCGTTCGACGCCATCGATTACGAGGCCCGTCCCTGGGTGCCATATTCCGGCTGGCCGCTCGGGCCGGCTGACCTGCACCCCTATCACCGCCGTGCGGCTGCCCATCTCGGCCTGGGTGTGGGCGCTGGCTACGAAGGCGCCGATTTCTGGCGCCTGGCCCGGCGAACGCGCCCGACAGCGGCGATCGAGTCGGACACGTTGCTGCCGTTTTTTTGGCAATACAGCCGCGATGGCGAAAGGCGGCTCGATCCGATGCATTTCGGGCGCGCGCTTCGGTCCAGTCCGGCGGCAGGCACGCGCGTGCTGACGAACGCGACCGTTACGCACATCAACGTCAATTCGGCTGCCAATAGCGTCGAGTCGGTCGAGGCGGCGTCTCCGGATGGCCGGCGCTGGACGATCAAGGCGCCGACCATCGTGCTGTGTGCCGGCGGGATCGAAAACGCCCGGCTGCTGTTGGCTTCCAACCGGCAGGCACCGGCCGGGCTGGGCAACGGCCACGATCTTGTCGGCCGCTTCCTGATGGACCATCCGCGCGGTTCAGCCGCTACATTCGACATTGGGCAGTATAGCCAGCTTCGACGATACTTCACGCTGCACAATGTCAAATCATCCGCAGGCAGCCACCTGTTCTGCCAGGGGCTTCGCCTCAACCCGATCGTGCAGCGCGAGGAAGGGCTGCTCAACGCTGCATGTTGGCTGACCGAAATCATCACGCATGACGACCCCTGGAGCGCGTTGAAGCGCCTGATGCGCGGCAAAGGCTCGCTGCGGCGCGATGGCTCGGCGGTTGCGCGCAACCTTGGACTGCTGGCAACGGGGGTTCATCGCCACCTGGTCCAGCGCAGCGGGCTTCCTCGGAAGGTGTTGCAACTCAAGCTCTCGTGCATCGTCGAACAGCGTCCAGATCCGCAGAGTCGCGTTATGCTGTCCGACCGTACCGATCGGCTGGGCGTGCCGACCTCAATCGTCGACTGGCGGGTCAACGAGGACGAGCAGCGCACGTTCCGCCGCTTGGGCGAACTGGTCGGGGAGGCCGTTGGCCGCCAGGGGCTTCGGCCGCCCGTGTTGGAGCCGTGGGTGGCCGACGGGAGCGGCTTCCCGGCGGAATTCAAGGACAACGCGCACCCGATCGGGACGACGCGAATGGCCGATCAGCCGAGCCGTGGCGTTGTTAACCGGAACGGACAGGTGCATGGCATCGCCGGGCTTTACGTCTGCGGTAGCTCAGTGTTCCCGACCGCCGGCCATGCAAATCCAACGCAGACGATCGTGGCCCTGGCAATCCGGCTTGCCGACACCATCAAGCAGGTGGTGCCTGAGCGGGGACGCGAGCCCTTGACGGTGCCGGCAGCAACATTGGAGACCGCCTGAGTTCACGAGACGATGTTTTTGGCCGGGCGAGCGCGGTCGATTTGCCGGTTTGCCGATGCTGAGCTTAGAGCAAGCACAATGCTCGAAGCTGGCTGCGCAGGGCGGGGGGCATCGAGTTCGGCGTTAAGCCGTGCTCGGCGATGTCGGGCGGGGCGTCGGCAGGTTCCAGGTAGCGCCAGCCTTGGAACGCCCGTGTGGGCTGGCCTTCGGTTTGGACCAGAGCCGGGTTGAGCGTCAGTGCAGCGCAACGGGAGCCGTCATCCCAGCGGTCTTCGGCGATGTCGAGAATACGTTGCCGAACGAGGATGGCGCCGGCGACGACCCAATAAATGCTGCCGCCCTCCAGCACTTCGGCCGCGCGGCGGGGGATATTGCGGGTATAATGGCGGAGAGACGGGTTCGCCTTGACGCGGGCTGCCTGGGCGCGGCGAAGGTGGGCGATGTCGCGGATGCCGACGGCGAGTTTGGCGAGATGGAGCATGACAAAGGATTACAAGAGCGGCAGAGTCAGGGGCAAGGCTGTGGCGCAACGCGGAGGTTTCACGGTGGGTTGATCTTCTGCCTTGCAGCCAGCACATTGCAGCCCACCGCGGGATGCAGGCCCGTTCGAAACCAGGAGGATTTTGGTATATGAAGTTTGGATTTGCGCTCGGAGCTGCGGCGCTGCTGGCGGGAGCGGTGGCGCTCGCCAGCCCGGCGAACGCACAGGGAAGCGGGTCGGCAACGATCGACAACATTAAATCGCGCGGACAGATGGTATGCGGGGTTGCGGGTTCGGTGGCTGGGTTCTCGCTGCCTGACAGCAAGGGCGTGATGCAGGGGATCGATGCCGACACGTGCCGGGCCGTGGCTGCGGCGATCCTAGGCGACGGCAATAAGATCAGGTTCGTGCCGTTGACGACCACGAACCGGTTCACGGCGTTGCAGTCGGGCGAAGTCGACATCTTGGTCCGCAGCACGACCTGGACTTTGGGGCGTGAGGCGAACCTAGGGCTCGAGTTCGCGGGCGTCAATTTTTACGACGGCACCGGGTTCATAGTGAAGAAGAGCCTTGGTGTGAAGTCGGCCAAGGACCTGGACGGGGCCACGATTTGCGTTCAGCCCGGCACCAGCACCGAGCTCGCGATCGCGGACTATTTCCGTAAGAATGGCATGAAGTTCACGCCAATCCTGATCCAAGATCTAAGCGAGATTCAGAACACCTATCTTTCCGGGCGGTGCGACTCGTATTCCACCGACATGTCAGGGCTCGCCTCATTCCGTTCGCAGCAGGGGGCAAAAGCGGATGAGCAGGTCTTACTGCCGGAGATCATCAGCAAAGAGCCATTGGGAATCATGGTCCGCAAAGGCGACGACAAGTTCTTCGACGTGGCTCGCTGGTCGTTGTTCGCGTTGTTCCAGGCGGAGGAGTCTGGGATAACGCAGAAGAACGTGGCGGAAATGGAGAAAACGTCCGAGGACCCGACTATCAAGCGCTTGTTGGGCAAGGACGGCGACTTGGGCAAGGCGCTCGGCATCAGCAACGATTGGGTCGTGAATGTCATCAAGACAGTGGGCAACTACGGCGAGATCTATGACCGCGACATCACGCCGCTCGGCATCCCGCGTGGGGTGAACAATCTTTGGGACAAGGGCGGGCTACACTATCCGCCTCCGTTCCGTTGACCATGTGCTGAGAAACTGGGCCGTTCTGGAAACAGGGCGGCCCATTTTCTTTATGAGATCCGTATCGGATTTGGGTTTGCACGGCATTTGCATAACGTGGTTCGATCCCGGTTGGCCGGAGTTGAAAGGACCGATGGATGTCAGATGCGACGATTGACCCTAGGCTGCAGCCGGCACGAACGGCGCCGAAGAGGCGGCTCGAGTTCAAGTGGTCGGACCCGCGGTTCCGCAACATCGTCTGGCAGGCGCTGATCATCGGCGTCGTCGCGGCGATTGCTTGGTATTTGATTTCCAACACCAGCCGGAACCTTGAGGCGCGGCGGATCACGACCGGGTTCGCGTTCCTGTTCCGCAATGCCGGCATTCCGATCGGCGAGCACATGATCTCCTACAACCCGGCGATCAACACCTACGGCCGGGCGCTGCTGATCGGCATCCTGAACACGCTCAAGGTGGCGGTGATCGGCTGCGTGCTGACAACGATCCTGGGGACGTTGATCGGTATCGGCAAGCTGTCGAGGAACTGGCTGATCGCGAAGGTGTGCGGCTTCTATGTCGAGGTGATCCGCGACATTCCGGTGCTGTTGCAGCTCCTGTTCTGGTATTCGGCATTGCAGACCTTGCCAGCGGTGCGGCAAGCGTTCCATCCGTTGCCGGGGGTGTTCCTGTCGAACCGGGGGATCAAGTTCCCGGTGTTTGATTGGACGCCTGGGTATTGGTGGGTATTGGCCGCGTTCCTGATCGGGGTAGCGGGGCTGGTCTTGTGGTCCAAGGCGGCCGACAAGAGGCAGGATGCGACCGGGGTACGGCCGACGACCTGGTCGGTGGCGACCGGATTGCTGGTTGGGTTACCATTGGTTGCCTGGGCGGTTGTGGGCGCGCCGTTCACGCCGGACGTGCCGGTACTGGGCGGGTTCAACATCAATGGCGGCGGCGCCGTGTCTCCCGAGTACGGGGCGCTGCTGCTGGGCCTGACGCTTTACACGGCGGCCTATGTTGCCGAGATCGTGCGGTCGGGCATCCTTGCGGTGCCGACAGGGCAGTGGGAAGCGGCTGGCGCGCTGGGGATGCGGCCGGGTTCGGTCCTGCGCAAGGTGGTGTTGCCGCAAGCGATGCGGGTGATCATCCCCCCGATGACCAGCCAATACCTGAACCTGACAAAGAACAGCTCGCTGGCGGTGGCGATCGGGTTCCAGGACGTGGTGTCGATCATGAACACGACGCTGAACCAAACCGGGCAGGCGATCGAGGGCATCGCGCTGACGATGGCGGTCTACCTGGTCATCAGCTTGTCCATCAGCTTCTTCATGAACTGGTACAATGCTCGGATCAAACTAGTGGAGCGTTAGGGATGTCGCAGACCACTGCAAGGCTGCTGGAGGATGCGCGGGACCCGGTTCCGTCGCTCGAAGGCATCGCTGCGGCGCCGTCCGCGACGCCCCGGCCGCCGCCAGTCGCGGTGGGAACCGGGCCGGTTGGATGGCTGAGGCAGAACCTGTTCGGATCGGTCTGGTCGTCGATCGCGACCGTCGTGCTCGGCGTGCTGATCGCGCGGGCGGTGATCGGGTTCTTTGATTGGGCGGTGGTGAACGCGGTTTGGACGGTGCCTCAAAGCGCTGCCGGGCGGCCGGATACGGCGGCTTGCCAGGCGGCGCAGGGAACCGGGGCTTGCTGGGCCGTGATCGCCGACAAGTGGCGCTTCATCCTGTTCGGGCGATATCCTTATGAATCGCAGTGGCGGCCGGCGATCGTGGTTGCGCTGTTCATCGGGCTCTACGCCGTGTCGGCAGTCCGCGCGTTCTGGCGCCCGGCCTTGTTCGGGATCTGGATCGTGGTCCTGGCCGCCATCGGCGTGCTGATGTGGGGCGGCGCGTTCGGGCTCGAGTACGTGCCGGTTGGGGAATGGGGCGGGCTGCCGATCACGTTGATCCTGGCGACGTTCGGCTTGGCGTTCGCGTTTCCGCTCTCGTTGGCGGTGGCGTTGGGCCGGCGTTCGACCGAGCTTCCCGCGGTCAGGCTGCTATGCGTGCTGTATGTCGAACTGATCCGCGGGGTGCCGCTCATCACCTTGCTGTTCATGGCCAGCGTCATGTTTCCGCTGTTCATGCCGGCAGGGCTTAACCCGGACAAGCTGCTGCGGGCGCAAGTGGCGTTCATCCTGTTCTCGGCCGCTTACCTCGCAGAGGTCGTGCGCGGCGGGCTGCAGGCGTTGCCGAGGGGACAATACGAGGCGGCCGACGCGCTGGGATTGAGCTATTGGAAGAAGACGGGGTTCATCATCCTGCCGCAGGCGTTGCGGCTGGTGATCCCGCCTTTGGTCAACACCTTCATCGGCTTTTTTAAGGATACGTCGCTGGTGCTGATCATCGGCATCTTTGACCTGCTGACGTCCGGCAAGGTGGCGCTCGCGGAGCCGGCTTGGCGGGCTTACAGCACGGAGGTCTACCTGGTGCTGGCGGCGATCTACTTCGTGTTCTGTTACGTCATGGCCCGTTACAGCCGCGGGCTCGAGAGTGAATTGCGCCGTGGCGCGCGGTGATAGGAGAGGACAGCATGAGCCAGAGTGCCACGATGGAGCGCCCGGCGGCGGGCGGCAGCAACCAGCCGGCGATCGAGATGGACCGCGTCAATAAGTGGTACGGCGCGATGCATGTGCTGCGCGACGTGTCGCTGTCGATCGGGCAGAAGGAGCGGGTGGTGGTGTGCGGGCCGTCGGGCTCGGGCAAGAGCACGATGATCCGCTGCATTAACCGATTGGAAACGCACCAGGAGGGGCGGATCGTCGTCGATGGGACGGAGCTGACGAGCGATCTGCGCGCGCTGGATACGATCCGGCGCGAGGTCGGGATGGTGTTCCAGAGCTTCAACCTGTTCCCGCACCTCACGATCCTGGAGAACTGCACGCTGGCGCCGATCTGGGTGCGGAAGATGCCGAAGGCCGAGGCGGAAGAGCTGGCGATGAGCTATCTGACGCGGGTGAAGATCCCGGAGCAGGCGAAGAAGTATCCGGGGCAACTTTCGGGCGGGCAGCAGCAGCGGGTGGCGATCGCGCGGGCGCTTTGTATGCGGCCGAAGATCATGCTGTTCGACGAACCGACCAGCGCGCTTGATCCGGAGATGATCAAGGAGGTGCTCGACACCATGATCGGGCTTGCCAATGACGGCATGACGATGGTGTGCGTCACGCACGAGATGGGGTTCGCGAAGCAGGTAGCGGATCGGGTGGTGTTCATGGACCGGGGCGAGATCGTTGAACAGGGGCCGCCGGGCACGCTGTTCGAGAACCCGCAGACGGACCGGTTAAAGCTGTTCCTGAGCCAAATTCTTCGCGGGCATTAAGGTTAGGAGCGGCGCGGGCCCAGCCTTTGCCGTGCTTCAAGCGGCGGCCCGCGGCACGAGGCGGACGCCTTGCAGGCTGAATTGTCCCGGGTGCGGCGTTTCGGCCGGGTTGGCGTTGTAGATGGTGATGAGGCAGATTTGGTCGCCGAACCGTTGAAGCAGCTTGTCGGTTTTGGCCGAGAGGGGAATATTGCGGTTTCGGCAGTATAGGATGAGGGCGGCGACGAGGCGGGCGCCGGATATTTCGAGCTGCTCGTATGGCGCGTCGGGCTGTGCTGCTGGTGGAGTTGGCGCGAAATAGATTTTGAAGCCGACATCGTGGCCACCTTCGCTGCCGCTGATGCCGCCTTGGACGACGTTGCCGGGCGGAAGGTGACGGCTGGTTTGTTTATAGAATTCCTTGACGGCTTGCACGACCTCGACTGGCCGAAATAAAATATGGCGAATTTCCGAGGGCACTGTTACCTCCAACGACTAGGCACGTCTTTCATCATTTTATTGGCCCCGCTAGCGACGTGCGTAGGCCGCCGTCAGGATAATGGGCGTCAATCGTTAGGATAAGGTTACGATTGGAAGTGGAAGCAAGGATAAATCGCCTGAGAAAGGCGGAAAGGTCCGGGCCGGAATCGAACCGGCATTCGAGGATTTGCAGTCCTCTGCATCACCACTCTGCCACCGGACCATGGTGTTTCGGCGCTTCGCCTCTCGGAAGCCGTGCGGCCTGGGCTGCGTCTTAGCTTCATGGGTGGATGGTGACAATATGAGAAATTCGCCTGGGGCGGCGCCGGCGCTTCGGACGGTCGGCTACGAGCGTGCCGGGTTTGCCAACTTCCTGGCGTGCTTGCGGCGAGCAGGAGTTGGCCGGGTGATCGATGTTCGAGACCTGCCGCTGTCTCGGCGAGCCGGGTTTTCCAAACGGGCGCTCGCGGCTGGGCTGGCGGCGGGCGGTATTGATTATGTGCATTTGCGGGCGCTTGGGACGCCTGCCGCAGGCCGTGAGGCGAACCGGCGGCGGCAGTGGCCCGTGTTCTGGTCGATCGTGGAGGCGCGATTGCAGACCGGAGAAGCCGAGGATGCGCTGGAGCGGGCAGCGATGCTGGCGGCGGAAAGGCCGAGTTGCCTGCTCTGCTTCGAGGCCGATCCGTGTATCTGCCATCGCCTGCGCGTGGGCGAGATGCTGGCGGAGCGGCACGGGTTCAAGGTGGAGCACCTTCGGGTTGGAGCCGCTTTGGACTGACGCCGCGGTTCAGCACATGGGTGAGGGCGGCGACGCCCAGGATCGGGATCAACAGGTTCACGAGCGGGATCGTGCCGGCGAAGGCCAGCAAGCCGCCTTGGGCGAATATGAGCAGGCGACGCTTCGCATAGGCTTGGAGGGCGTCGGCTCGCGGCATCCGGCGCATGGCGACGGCGACGAAGAGGCCGCGGCCGATGGCCCAGCCGGTGATGATCCAGCCAATCGCGAGGCCGATGCCGGGCAGGGCGAAGGCGAGGATCAGGGCGATGAGCTGCAGGGCGAGGACTTGTGCGCCGAGGGCTATGCCGTCCCAGGCCTGGACCATGACGGGCGCGCCTTCCGGCGCCGGGAGCCCCGGATAGAAGCGGCGCTCGACCGCGGCGGCGATACGGTCGAGGAAAAGGGTTGCGATCAGCAGGGCGACGGGGACAAAGAGCCAAAGGGCGAGGATCGCGGCGCCGAGGCCGCCCGCGATGCCGGCGGCCCAGCCGAGCCAGCCGGGTTGGTGGACGAGTTCCCCGGCCGCGTAGGCGCTTCCGGCCAGGACGGCGGCGAAGGCCAGAAACGAAAGGAGAAGGCTGCGGAGCAAGACGCCGACGAAGACCGGATCGTCGAGCTGGGCGAGCGCGCGGAGCATGGGGGAGAGCAAGGCGGGCCTGGTTCTATTGCGAGAGGTTGAGGTGGATGATAGGCGCTGCGGCGTCAATGTTCAGGAGCGGCCATGCGTTCTCACCAGTACGACCTTTGCGGCATCGGCAACGCGATCGTCGACGTGGTCGCGCCCGTGACGGAGGCGTTCCTTTCCAAGCATGAGATGCGCAAGGGGGCGATGGCGTTGATCTCGTCCGAGCAGGCGGAGGCGATCTATGCCGCATTGCCGCCGGGGCGGGAGAGCAGCGGGGGGTCGGCGGCGAACACGTGCGCGGTGGCGGCGGGGCTGGGAGCCAAGGTGGCGTTCCAGGGGCGGGTGGCGGATGACGGCCTCGGGGCCGTGTTCAGGCGGGATATCGAAGCGGCGGGGGTGGCATTCCCGACGGCTGCGGCGCAGGGCGGGTTGCCCACGGCGCGGTGCTTGATCGGCGTGACGCCGGATGGGCAGCGGACGATGAACACGTTCCTTGGCGCCTGCGTCGGGTTCGGGCCGGAGGATCTGGATGAGCAGGTGGTCGCCGATAGCGCGGTGACGTATCTGGAGGGCTATCTGTTCGATCCGCCGTTGGCGCAGGCGGCGTTCCGGCGGGCGGCGGAGGTGGCGCACGGGGCGGGACGACGGGTGGCGCTGTCGCTTTCGGACCCGTTCTGCGTGGACCGGCACCGGGCCGCGTTCCGGACGCTGGTGGCCGACAGCGTCGATATCCTGTTCGCGAACGAGGCGGAGATCTGCAGCCTGTATGAGGAGAACACGCTTGAAGCGGCGGCCGGCCATGCCGGGCGGGACGTGACGCTGGCAGCGATCACGCGGAGCGAGGCGGGGAGTTGGATCTTGGACCGGGGGGAGCGGGCGGTGGTGGAGGCTGAGCGGGTCTCGGTGGTGGATACGACTGGGGCCGGGGATGCTTACGCGGCCGGGTTCCTGGCTGGGATAGCAGCGGGGCGGCCGCTCGCGGCCTGCGGGCGGCTCGGGAGCTTGGCGGCGGCGGCGGTGATCCAGGAATATGGCGGGCGGCCAAGCCGCGATCTCGCCGCAGTGCTGGCCAAGGTTGCCTGAGTTCGATTGTATCTGTGCGTTGCGCGCGCCCGGTTCGATTGTCTGCAACCTAAGGTGAGTGCTAACGTTACCAGATTGTTTTTTGGCGTGATGGACACGGTCAGGCCTTGCATCCATTCGATGGAGTTTCCAATGCGGACTATGCTTATCATCGGTTCTGCTATCATTAGCGTTCTTGCGAGTCCGGCCTTTGCGCAAAGCGGCACGACTTATGGCGGCCAGGCGGGAACTAACTACCAGGGCGGGGCCGGGTCGCCGAGATCGACGCGGGCCAGCAACATCACAGAATCCGACACGCATTCCGAGATCGCGCCGCGGTTGCCGAGTCCGGACGCTGCGTTCAGTTCGCCGGACGCGTTGCTGAGGACGGCGCAGCAGGCGCTCAACCAGGGACGGACCGGCGCGGCCCAGCAGGCGCTGGAGATGGCGGAAACACGAGCTCTGACGCGGACTGTTGCGCCTTCTGCCGCCAGCACTCCGGATCAGGGGCAGATGGTGCAGCATATCTCCGCGGCCCGGCGTGCGCTCGGTCAGCACGACATGGCGGCTGCAAAAAACGAGATTGGCATGGCCCTGAATATGCCGGTGCCGTCAGTTGGCCCGGCAACGACGATCCGTTAACCGGCCGCTCGCGGACTGGTTGCCATCGACCCTGCCCGTCCTGCCGATGCAGGGCGGGCAGTTCCATTTGTGGGGTCGAAACATCGGGTGAACGGGCTTATGTGTGCGGTGCAACACCGCTTCGGCAAGGACCCTAATGGATATCCGGAATATTGCCATCATCGCGCACGTCGACCATGGGAAGACGACACTGGTCGATCAACTGTTGAAGCAGTCGGGCTCGTTCCGTGAGCATCAGCAGGTTGTGGAGCGGGCGCTCGATCGCAACGATTTGGAGAAGGAGCGTGGGATCACCATCCTTGCCAAGTGTACGAGCGTGGTTTGGAACGAAAGCCGGCTGAATATCGTCGATACGCCGGGGCACGCGGATTTCGGCGGCGAGGTGGAGCGGATATTGGGCATGGTCGATGGGGCGATCGTGCTGGTGGACGCAGCGGAAGGGGTGTTGCCGCAGACCAAGTTCGTGGTCGGGAAGGCTTTGGCGCGGGGGATCAAGCCGATCGTGGTGGTCAACAAGGTTGACCGTGGCGATGCCCGGCCGGACGAAGTGCATACGGAGGTGTTCGACTTGTTCGCGGCGTTGGGAGCGAGCGACGAGCAATTGGACTTCCCAATGCTGTACGCGTCCGGACGCCAGGGGTGGGCGGACATTGAGATGGACGGGCCGCGTGAGAGCCTGACGCCTTTGTTCGACCTGGTGATGCGGCATGTGCCTCCGACATCGCTGGACAAGGATGCGCCGTTCGCCATGGTGGCGAGCATCCTGGATTACGACAATTTCCTTGGGCGGGTGCTGACCGGGCGCGTCGAGCAGGGGCGGGCGCGGCTGAATATGCCGGTGAAGGTGTTGCGATCCGATGGCTCCGCGGTGGAGACAGGGCGGCTGACGAAGCTGATGGGGTATCGGGGCCTTGACCGGGTGCAGGTTGAGGAGGTTGAGGCAGGGGATATCGTGGCGGTGGCCGGGCTTACGGACGCCACGGTGCCGGATACGGTCGGGGCGCCGGAATTGATGGTTCCGTTGCAGGCAATCCCAGTCGACCCGCCGACTTTGGCAATGACGTTCCGGGTGAATGACGGGCCGCTCGGGGGCAAGGAAGGAAAGAAAGTGACCTCCCGGCAAATCCGGGACCGATTGTTGCGGGAGGCCGAGGGGAACGTCGCGATCAAGATTACCGAGAGCAACGAGACGGATGCGTTCGAGGTTGCCGGGCGAGGGGAATTGCAACTCGGGGTGCTGATCGAGCAGATGCGGCGCGAAGGGTTCGAGTTGACTATCGGGCGGCCTCGGGTGCTGACGCAAAAGAACGAGGAGACGGGAGAGCGGGAGGAGCCGTTCGAGGAGGTGCTGGTCGACGTGGATGAGCCGTATTCGGGCGTGGTGGTCGAGAAACTGAGCCGTCGCAAGGCGCAGATGCAGGACATGCGGCCCTCGGGCGGCGGCAAGGTGCGGCTGACGTTCACCATGCCAAGCCGGGGGTTGATCGGGTATCATGGCGAGTTCCTGACGGACACGCGCGGGACCGGGATCATGAACCGGCTGTTTGCCGGTTATCGGCCTTGGGTCGGCCCGCTGGAGGGACGGCGGAACGGCAGCTTGATCAGCAGCGAGAACGGAGAGGCGATCCATTACGCGCTGTTCTACTTGCAGGAGCGGGGTACCTTGTTCGTCGATCCGGGCAGCAAGGTTTACGTCGGACTGATCCTCGGGGAGCATAGCCGAGGGTCGGACCTTGAAGTGAACCCGATCAAGGAGAAGAAGCTGACCAACATTCGTGCCGCCGGCAAGGACGATGCGATGCTGTTGGTGCCGCCGCGGCGTATGAGCCTGGAGCAGGCAATCGCCTATATTGAGGATGACGAGCTGGTTGAGGTGACGCCGAGCGCGGTCCGGTTGCGAAAGCGGCACCTTGACCCGCATGAGCGCAAGCGGGCGGAGCGCCGGGCGGACAGCGAGGCAGCTTAGGACATACTCGGAGGCGGTCCCGAGTCGATATTTGGGCCTAGCCGGAACGATCGCTTCCGGTTAGGCGGTCGACATGGGCCGGTTGTTTCGCGACTCGCAGTTTTGGGTGATGGCAAGTTTCGGCTTCGCGGCCGGGCTGCCGTTGCCGCTCTCCGGGCTTACGTTGCGGCAATGGTTAAGTGAGTCCGGGACGTCGCTGACGGCGATCGGGTTCACGGCAAGCATCGGGCTTGCTTATACGCTGAAGTTCCTTTGGTCGCCGATCCTGGATCAAGTGCGGCCGCCTTGGCTGCTGGCGCGGTTCGGCAGGCGGCGAGGGTGGCTGCTCGTGATCCAGCCATTGCTGGTTGGCATGTGCTTCCTGCTTGCGGCCTCGGACCCGGTGCGGACGCCGTTGCTGCTGGTCGGGGCAGCGGTCGGGATTGCCTTCCTGTCGGCGAGCCAGGACATCGTGGTGGATGCCTGGCGGATCGAGACCTTTCCGGAGCGGCTTCAGGGCGCGGCATTGGCCGCTTACATCTGGGGATACCGGGCGGCGCTTCTGGTTGCAGGCGCCGGGGCGATCAAGCTGGTGGACTATGCCGGGTGGCAGGGATCGCTTTCTGTCATGGCGGCGCTGATCGGGCTCGGCATGGCCGCGACGTTGCTGGCGCGTGAGCCGGCAGCGGCGGTTTGCCCGGCGGCGCTGGCGCAAGGGTTTGCGGCGCGGCTCCGGGTTTCGGTGGTCGACCCGTTCCAGGACTTCCTGAAGCGGCCGGGAGCGGGGCCGATCCTAGCATTCGTCATGCTGTTCAAATTGGGCGAGGCGCTGGCGCACACGATGGCGGTGCCGTTCTATCACGATCTGGGCTTCGAGCGGGCGCAGGTTGCCTACGCCCTCGGGTGGCCGGCGCTCGCATCGAGCTTGCTTGGCGCGGGCGCTGGCGGGTGGCTGGTGATACGGATCGGAACCGGGCGGGCTTTGATCGCCACCGGGTTCGTGCAGATGGCTTCGATGGGGCTTTATTTCGCGCTCGCGGTTTCCGAGGGCAATCCAATCATTCTGATTACCAAGATCGTGGTGGAGAACTTCGCGGAGGCGATGGCCGACGCGGCGTTCATTACCTACTTGTCCGCGCTGTGCTCGACGGCATTCACGGCCACGCAGTATGCCCTGCTGTCCTCGCTGGCTGCCGTCGGGCTGCGGACGTTGGGCGGGTTTTCCGGGGTGCTGGCGGCGACGATGGGGTGGGTCGAGTTCTATGCGCTGACGATCTTCGCCGCGCTGCCGGCGATGCTGATCATGCTTTACCTCCTACGGCGCTTCCCGCCGCCGCGGCGGGTTCAACAGGCAGGGACGGCAGCCATACCGTAACGGTGGTGCCGACGCCTTCGGTGCTGTCGATGGCGAGCTGGCCGCGGTGGCGGCTCGTGATGTGCTTGACAATGGCGAGGCCCAAGCCTGTGCCGCCGATGGCGCGGGAGCGGTGCTTGTCGGCGCGGTAGAAGCGTTCGGTGAGGCGCGGGAGGTGGGCACGGGCGATGCCTTGGCCATCGTCAGCGACGCTGATGGCGACGCCGGGACGGGCGGGCCAGGGCTTTCCGGGTGGGGCGACTTGGGCTGCGAGGCGGATCGTGCCTGCTTCCTGACCGTACTTGACGGCATTTTCGAGCAGGTTTTGCATGACCTGTTCGAGCTGGTCTTCGTCGCCCGATATCTGCGGCAATTCGTTTGGCAGGTTGATGTGGAGGGTCATGTTGCGGCGGATAACCTGGGGTTCAAACGTGTCGGCCATGCGATGGACAAGGTTGGCGATGTCGACCCGGTCCGCCGGGGGTTGATGCTCGGTGAGTTCGACGCGGGACAGGCTGAGGAGGTCGTCAATCAGGCGATTCATGCGTTGCGCCTGGTCGGCCATGATGCCGAGAAAGCGGGATTGCGCGGCCGGGTCATCCTTTGCCGGGCCGCGGAGGGTGTCGATGAAGCCGATAAGGGAGGCGAGGGGGGTGCGGAGCTCGTGGCTGGCGTTGGCGACGAAATCGGCCCTCATGCGCTCTACGGCGCGCTCGCGGGTCCGGTCGGAGAGGACGGCGACGATGCGGCTGCCATCGGCCAGCGGGATGTGGAGAGGGATCACGGTCGCGAAGACTTCGCGCGGAATGGGGACGGGAAGGCTGATCTCGGCGGATTGGGGCTGTTGCTCGGCTTGGGCGCGGTCAATGGCGGCACGGAGGCCCGGGTGGCGAAGGACGGCGGGAATGTCGGCGCCAAAGGCTGCCTCGGCGGCGTCATTGACGCGTTGGACGGTGCGGTTGGCGGCTAGGATAATCAGGGGATCGGGGAGATAACGGATAAGATTTTGCTCGGCGCGGAGGACGGATTCGAGTTCGGCGTTGCGCGTGCCGAGGCTGCGGGCGAGTTGGTTCGCCTCTTGGGCGACTTGGGCAAGCGCGGGGAGGCGGGGCAGGCCGATGCTGGCCGAGTTAGTGGGCGGGATCGTCGATGCTGCATTCAACGCGCGGGTGACATGGGCGACGTCGCGAAGCCAGAGGCTGGCGAGCAGAAGCGCCCCGCCGCTGACAACCGCAATGCTGACAAGCGCTGGGAACCAGGCGAGCAGGCCGATAAGCGCCAAGACCAGCAGAACCGCGGCGGGAATCGCGGCGAGAACGCCCGCTGTTCTGAGCGGCGGCAGGACGCGCACGGAGCGGTCAGTATGCGGGGGCGGCGAAGCTCTGCGGTGCGGGGTCGACCATGTGGCTGCCGCCGCGGTCGATCTCGAAGATTGCCAGGCCGCGTTTGACTTGGCCGTTCGGCTCCAACCCAAGGAGGCCGTCGGCGCCGACGAAGCCTTCCGACCGGGTTAGATTCTGGAGCGAGAAGCCATTTGGCGTGGCGACGGCGCGGGCGATGCCGGCGGCGTCGAAGGCGATGCTGGCGTAGTCGCGCGGCGGCTGGTTGTAGGCGGCGGAATATTGCTGGTTGAACCCGGCGCGCAAGGCCGGGTCCGGGGCGGCATACCATGCGCCGGCGAGATTGGGCTGGCGTGCCGCGTCGCGTGCCCATGTGGCCGGGCCGAGGATGCGGACTTCGCTTGGGCCGATGTCGTAAAAGGTGAGCAGGGGAACGGATTGGCCAAGCAAGTCACCGCTTACGCCGAGGAACAAGGCATCCATGGGCGGGGGCGGAATGGGTTCGCGTCCGAGTTCGCGGGCTTCTTCGCGGTCGGCGGCATCTCGGCTGGCGCGTGCGGCGCGTTGCCTAGCTTCGATTAGGCCGCGGCGGTTGGCATAATCGGAGATGGATTTCAGGGCGTTGTTCATGCCGGCGAAGGTGCTGGGGGCGTGGAGGATGCGAGGGGTTGGCATCCCAGCGGATGCGGCGACGTCGGTCAGGCTGTTGGCTAGCGCATCGCCGAAGGGGTTTTCCGGCACAACAGCGGAAATGCGGGTCTTGTTTTCGGCCTGTTCGGCGAGGACGAGGCGGCGGACTTGCTGGGCCGGGGTGAGGCCGAGGGTCCAGATGCCGGATTGGGCCTGGGCAGAATCGGAGGTGAAGGCGAGAACCGGGATTTGCGCGGCGCGGGCGACGGGCGCGACGGCGGCGGTCTCGGTGGCGGTGAGGGGGCCTATGATGATGCCGTCGCCGGCAGCGACCGCGGCCCGGGCGGCATTGGCGGCGCCGTCGGGCGTGCCCCCGGTATCCTGCTGATCAAGCGGCGGGCTGCCGGGCGCGGTGAAGGAGAGTTGGGCGGCTTTGAGCAGAGATTGGCCGAGGTCGGCGTTGGGACCCGTGAGCGGCAACAAGATAGCAACGCGGCGGCCGGGATTGATTTGCCGGGCGCCGAATGGGTTCGGGATTTGCCCGGCGGCGTAAGGCGAGCCGTAGCGCCCGGACCCCGGTTGGTTTACGCAGGCAGCGAGGGCGATCGCCGCGGATAGGCCGACGGCGCTGCGCAGGAGCCATGATGCCCGAAACGAACGCGCGATCAGTCGAACCATTGGGGGGTGCTCCGGAGTCGGTCCAGGATAGACGAGAGGCGCTTATACCATCGCAACTCGTGGTCGTGGCCACCCCGATCGGGAATTTAGGCGACGTGAGCGCACGGGCAGTGGAGACGCTGCGGTCGGCGGAGGTGGTGTTGTGCGAGGATACGCGGACAACGGCGCGCTTGCTGCAGGCGTATGACATACGGGTCCGGACGGAGGCGCTGCATGACCATAACGAGGCGGCCCGGGTGCCGGGATTACTGGCGCGGTTGCAGGAGGGAGCGCGGATGGCTGTGGTATCGGATGCGGGGATGCCGCTGGTCTCTGACCCAGGTTATCGACTGATCCGGGCGGCCATCAAGGCGGGGGTGGAGGTTACGGCAATACCTGGGCCGAATGCGGCGGTGACGGCGTTGGTGCTGTCAGGGTTGCCGCCGCAGCCGTTCCTGTTCATGGGATTTCCACCACCGAAGGCGGCAGCGCGGCAATCGGCGTTCGGGCGGCTAAAGGCGGCGGAACGGGCCGGATTGGGAGCGACGATCGTTTGGCATGAAGCGCCGCACCGGTTGGCGGACATGTTGGCCGATCTGGCGTCGGTCTTCGGCGACCGGCCGGCAGCGGTGGCTCGGGAACTGACGAAGCGCTTCGAGGAGGTACGGCGCGGCAGCTTGGAAGCCCTGGCGGCGCATTACGCGGATGAGGCGGCGCGGGGGGAGATCACGGTCGTGGTCGGTCCGGCACCGGAGGAGGGAGCGGATGCTGCCGATCTGGATGAACAGCTTCGACGGGCGCTGGAGATCGGCAGCGTCAAGGACGCGGCGGGGGTGGTGTCCGCGGCAACGGGGTTGCCGCGGACGGTCGTTTACAGGAGGGCTTTGGCGCTTGCGTCGGGTGAGAGCCGTAAAGATTAGCGGCCCGAGACAATGCGTTCGAAGAGCTGCTTGACGGTTGGTATGAAGCCGTTGGAATAGAACGGGTCAGTGGCGAAGCGATAAGCATTGTGGCCGCTGAACATGAGCTGGCGCTCGATGGCTTCGGGCGTCTGGTCGTCGCGGCGAACTTGCTGCAAAGTTTTCTGGATACAAAAGCTGCGTGGATCGGCCTTTTTGCCGTTCGAGTATTCAGGGGCGTGCTGGCTCCAGTTGCTGAAGCGGCATTGGCTCAGGCAACCCATGCAGTCAACTTGGTCCTTGACGATCTGCTGCGCGCGTTCCGGGGTGACGAAAACGAGCGTGTTGTCCGGCGTGCGCAGGGCTTCGGTGAAGCCGGCAGCGATCCAGCCTTCGGCGTTGAACAGGTCGCTTGGCGTTAGATAGACGGGGCGCTTGCGAGGGCCGATGCCGAGCATGGCGACGTGTTCGCCGACGGGTTCGGTGGTATAGGCCACTTGGTGCTCGCCGCGTTCGCGCAGCTCGGCAATGAACTCGTTGTTGACCGCGCTGCTATAGAAGCCGGTGGGACTGAATTTGTTGAGGAAGACGTCGCCTTCATGAAGGGTGAGCAGGCGCTGCTTCCAAGCGTCGCTGATCGGGCTTTCGACTGTGAGGAGAGGGCGTGTGCCGAATTGGAACGCGATGGGGCCAAGATCGGGGTTGTCGATCCAGTGTTCCCAATCTTCGAGCCACCAGACGCCGCCAGCCATGATGATCGGGGTGTCATCTAGGCCGAACTTACGCATCTGCTGGCGCAGAGCGAGGACGCGGGGAAAGGGATCTTCGGGCTTGGCGGGGTCTTCGCCGTTGCTCAGGCCGTTGTGACCGCCGGCGAGCCATGGATCCTCGTAAACCACGGCACCAAGCAGGGATGCCGCTTTGCAATAAGCGCGCTTCCATAAGGCATTGAAAGCACGGGCAGAGGAGACGATCGGATAGTAGTGGATGCCGAACCGTTGAGCGATATCGGAAAGCCGGTACGGCATGCCCGCGCCGCAGGTGAGGCCATGGATCAGGCCCTTAGCGCCTTCGAGGACGCCGGTAATGACGCGTTCGGCACCACCCATTTCCCATAGGATATTGGCGTGAATGCGACCTTGGCCGTTGGAGAGTTCATGTGCCCGCTGGGCCTGGGCGATGCCGCCCTTGATGCCGAACTCGATCAGTTCCTCATGCCGGTCCCGCCGGGTTCGGCCATGGTAGGTTTGATCGATCGGGTTACCGTCCGCGTCGTAATAGTCGGCGTTGACGGCGCTGAATGTGCCAGCGCCGCCGTTGGCGGCCCAATGGCCGGACGAGACGCCGGTAGAGACGCCGATGCCTTTTCCCCCTTCGACCAGCGGGAGCACATCGACCCCTCCCATGCGGATCGTGTTGACTTCCTTCATTTTTGGCGCTGCCCCGGAATTGGTATCGGTAACAGATTGGCCGCCGGGGCATGTTTCGCTACCCCGGCGGTGTAAAGATTAGAATTAAATCGTTACTCGGCAGCGTCCTGGCGTTCGCGACGCCCACCTTCACGGTCGCCACGGCCGGGCTTGGCGCCGACCTGGTCGCTGATGTCGGCGCCGGTTGCCTGGTCGACGACCCTCATGCTGAGCTTGACCTTGCCGCGGTCGTCGAAGCCGATGACCTTCACTTTTACCTGGTCGCCTTCTTTGACAACGTCGGTGGTCTTAGCGACGCGGCCCTGGCCAAGTTCGCTGATGTGGACGAGACCATCCTTGGCGCCGAGGAAGTTGACGAAGGCGCCGAACTCGGCGGTCTTGACCACCTTGCCATTGTAGATCACTCCGACCTCGGGCTCTGCGACGATGCCGCGAATCATGTTGATCGCCTTCTCGCTCGCGGTCTCGGTGGTGGCGGCGATCTTGATGGTGCCGTCGTCCTCGATGTCCACCTTGGCGCCGGATTGCTCGACGATGTCGCGGATGACCTTGCCGCCGGTGCCGATGATCTCGCGGATCTTCTCCTTCGGCACGTTGATGACGGTGATGCGCGGCGCGGTGGCGGCGACGTCGCTGCGGGCACCGGTGATGGCCTTGGACATCTCGCCCAGGATGTGCATCCGGCCTTCGCGTGCCTGATCGAGCGCGGTCTTCATAATGTCTGCGGTGATGGAAGTGATCTTGATGTCCATCTGCAGGCTAGTGACGCCCTGCTCGGTGCCGGCGACCTTGAAATCCATGTCGCCGAGGTGGTCCTCGTCGCCCAGGATGTCGCTGAGGACGGCGACGCCGCGGTCCTCCTTGATGAGGCCCATGGCGATGCCGGCAACGGGGCGCTTGAGGGTGACGCCCGCATCCATCAGCGCGAGGCTGGTGCCGCAGACGGTGGCCATGCTGCTGCTGCCGTTGCTCTCGGTGATCTCGCTGACGACGCGCATGGTGTAGGGGAACTTGTCCTTGGCCGGCAGGACGGGGCGGATGGCGCGGTAGGCGAGCTTGCCGTGGCCGATCTCGCGGCGGCCCGGCGTGCCCATGCGTCCGGCCTCGCCCACCGAGTAGGGGGGGAAGTTGTAGTGCAGCATGAAGTGCTCGCGGCGCTCGCCTTCCAGGGCGTCGATCACCTGCTCGTCCTGGCCGGTGCCGAGGGTGGCGACGCAGAGGGCTTGCGTTTCGCCGCGGGTGAATAGGGCGCTGCCGTGGGCGCGGGGGAGGACGCCGACCTCGGCGATGATCTGGCGCACGGTCCTGGTGTCTCGGCCGTCGATCCTCATGCCGGTGTCGAGGATGGCATTGCGGACCACGTCGGCTTCGAGCTTTTTCAGGAGCGGCTTGGCTTTCTCGGCGTCCTGGCCTTCGCCCGCGAGGATTTCGGCGGCCTGTTTCTTGGCGGCGGCGACCTTTTCCTGCCGGGCTTGCTTCTGCCGTTCCTTGTAGGCCTCGGTCAGCGGGCCGCGGGCGAGGTCGTTTACGCGGGTCTTAAGCAGGTCCAGCTCGGCGGCTGGCTCGGCCGCGTCCCACGGGTCCTTGGCGGCGTGCTCGGCGAGTTCGATGATGGCCTGGATGACCGGGCGAACCGCATCGTGGCCGAAATTGACGGCGCCGAGCATGACGTCTTCGGGGAGTTCCTGGGCCTCGGACTCGACCATCAGCACGCCTTCGGTCGTGCCGGCCATCACGAGGTCAAGGCTGCTTTTGGCGAGCTGGGCGGCGGTCGGGTTCAACACATACTCGCCATTGGCGTAGCCGACGCGGGCAGCGCCGACCGGGCCAAAGAACGGAATGCCGGAGAGGGTAAGGACGGCGGAGCAGCCGATCATCGAGACGATGTCGGGGTCGTTCTCCATGTCATGGCTGAGCACGGTGGCGACGACCTGAACCTCGTTGCGGAACCCATCCGGGAACAGGGGGCGGATCGGGCGGTCGATGAGGCGGCTGGTGAGGACTTCCTTCTCGGAGGGGCGGCCTTCGCGCTTGAAGAAACCGCCGGGGATTTTGCCGGCGGCGAAGGCCTTTTCCTGGTAGTTGACGGTGAGGGGGAAGAAGTCTTGGCCGGGCTTCGTGCTACGGACGCCGACGGCGGTGCAGAGGACGACGGTGTCGCCGTAGGAAGCCATGACAGCGCCGTCGGCTTGCCGGGCGATCTTGCCGGTTTCGAGCACGAGCTTGCGCCCGCCCCAGTCGAGTTCTTTGCGGAAGTAGTTGAACATTGACGGTTCCCTTCGGCGCCGGACTGGGCGGGCGGGCAATGGGCGCTTGGCGGGTGCGGCGTCTCGGGCGACTTGGGCGCGGAATGCAATCTTAAATGACGCATACCGCGGAACCAGGTGGCCAGAGGCGCCGTCGCTTGGTTGGAGCGCTGTTGCCTGCTTTTTGCCCTGCCGGGTCGCGGCAGTTGGGGCATTCGGCCCCGGTGGACCCGACGCCCCCATGGCGCCGGGGTAGTGTATTTGGTCTGATAATCGACGCACTATCCGGGATCGGCCAGGGCAATCACAAGCTTTGCGTTAGCGGCGTAGGCCCAGACGGCCGATGAGAGCCGTGTAGCGGGCATGATCCTTTTTGCCCAGGTAATCGAGCAGGCGACGACGGCGGCCAACCAGCATCAGCAGGCCGCGGCGGCTATGGAAATCCTTGGCATGTGTCTTGAGGTGCTCGGTCAGATTGCTGATCCGTTCGGAGAGGATCGCGACCTGAACTTCTGGGCTGCCAGTGTCGGCTTCGGCCCGGGCGTATTCGGAAACCAGCGTCGTGCGACGCTCCGCGGTGATCGACATCGGATCGCTCCGTTGGCTTGAGTTACAGAAGGCGCTCCGGCTTCAGCCAACCATCTTGGAAGCGGCATAGTCCGAGAACGCGCTGCCCCGCCATGGCACGGGCCAATCCGCCGTCGGGATTGGCCGTTTGTGGAATTCTACCAATCAGGCTGACCAGGTTGATGGCCTGGCCTTGTGACAAGCTGAAGACCTCCGTTTCGGTCAGGGCCAGCGCCGGGATGTCGGCCAGCGCGGTCGCGACCGGGAGCAGGAGGTCCGGGGTTGCCGGGGGGGTATCGTCCGATCGCGCGCACTTGTCCAGTGAAATCGCTTGTGCCTCGACGAAGGGGCCGACGCGAAGACGCCGAAGGGTTGCGATGTGGCCCAGGGTGTTGCAGGCGAGGGCGACGTCTCGGGCGAGGCTGCGCATGTAGACGCCCTTGCCGGATTGGACCTCGAACACGGCTTCGTCGGCGCTTGGGCGACCGATAAGCTCGAAGCGGTCGACGCGGGCGGGCCGGGGCGGGAGATTGGGCGCGCGGCCCTCTCGGGCCATGTCGTAGGCGCGTTCCCCGGCGATTTTGAGAGCGGAGAACACGGGGGGGACCTGCATGATATCGCCGGTGAGGGCGGGGAGGGCGGCGCGGAGCTGGTCGTCGGTGGGGCGGTTCGGGGAGACGCCGGTGGGCTGTCCGTCGGCGTCGTCGGTATCGCGGGATTCGCCGAGGCGGAGAGTAAAGCGATAGAGCTTGGTACCGTCCATGACGTAGGGAACGGTCTTGGTGGCGTGGCCGAAGGCGATGGGGAGGACGCCGGTCGCGAGCGGGTCGAGCGTGCCGCCGTGCCCGGCTTTCTGCGCGTCGAAGCCGCGGCGGGCCTTGTTGACGACGTCCGTGCTGGTCAGGCCCGGGGGCTTGTCGATGATGAGCCAGCCGTTGAGGGCACGGCCACGTTTTCTGCGCATGGGAGGCGGGTATCCGGAATTAGTGGCGATTGTGGTCGCGAACCGTTAGCAGGTCTCGACAGGGTGGCCGATATGGGCGACGCGGCCGCGTTTCCTGCAGACGCGTCCGCGGGAATCAAGGGTTCGAAATCGCTTGCCTTGCCTGGAATACTCGTCCGTCGAAAGACGCCCTGCCTGGTCTTCGACCGTGACGAGAAAGCGTCCGCCCATCGGATCGTCGATGTATGCCGCTCTCAATTGCCGGAATGCCGATGAGGATGTCTGATGGCTGTCGCACAAGGAGGGGAGTGCGTTGCGGAACGGGGCAAGCGTAGCCGAGAAGTGCGCGGAACAGATACCTGACGCGACGCCTGTCAGAAAATCGACTCGCATGGCGCCGTCCGGGTTGCGGCGCGCTTCCTCGAACGGATCAAGGCCATACTGCTCGGTAAGCCCGCTGAGTCCGCTCGCGAAGGAGTCGGCTAGATCGTGGCCGATCGAGCGGAGGACGTTAAACCTGCCGCTCATTCCTGGGCGTCGAGGTCGCGGGCCACTTCGGGCTGGTGCAGAAGGGCGTCGATGCGCATGGCGTAGTCGAGCGTCGTGTCGGGCTGGAAGGCGAGTTGCGGGGCGACGCGGAGGCGCATCTCGTGGGCGACTTGGCCGCGCAGGTAAGGGGCGGCGCGCTTCAGGGCAGGGAGGAGGGCGTCGATGTCGCTACGGCCGAGCCTGGCCACGAAAGCGGTGGCGTTGCGGAGGTCGGGGCTGACGCGGACTTCGGTGACGGTGATGCGGGCGTCGGCAAGATCCGGGTCGCGGAACCCGGCGCGGAGAAAGACGCCGGAGAGGACGTGGCGGATTTCCTCTCCGACTCTCAGTTGCCGCTGGGTGGGCGCCTTCGATTGTTCCCGGGTCTTGCTCAACCCGGGACCATCTCGATCTCGAAGCACTCGACCATGTCGCCTTCGCGGAGGTCGTTGAAGCCTGCGAAGCTGAGGCCGCATTCGTAGCCGCGGGCGACCTCGCGGACGTCGTCCTTGAAGCGCTTGAGCTGGCTGAGCTGGCCGTTGTGGATAACCACGCCCTCACGGAGCAGGCGGACGCCTGCGCCGCGCTTGACTTGGCCTTCGGTCACCATACAGCCGGCGACCTTGCCGGTCTTGGTGATGTCGAACACGCGGCGGACCTCGGCGTAGCCCAGGAAATTTTCGCGCGCTTTTGGAGCAACCTTGCCGCGGACCAGCTTCTCGATGTCGTCGGCGACGTCGTAGATGACCGAGTAGTAGCGGATGTCGACCGCGTCGCGCTGGGCCATCTCGCGCGCCTGGCTGGTCGCGCGGACGTTAAAGGCGACGATAACGCCGTCGCTGGCGCGGGCCAGTTGCACGTCGCTTTCCGTGATCTGGCCGACGCTGGCGAGGAGGACGCGGACGCGGACTTCCTCGTGGGCCAGTTTCAGGACCGTGGCCTGGATGGCCTCGGCGCTGCCTTGCACGTCGGCCTTGATGACGATGGCGACTTCTTTCTGGTCGCCGGCGACGATGCGGGCCAGCATCTCGTCCAAGGTGCCGCGGGCGGCGGTGGCCCCGGCGGCGGCGCGGTCGCGGACCTTACGCTGGCGGAACTCGCTGACCTCCTTGGCGCGGGTCTCGTTCTCGACCGCGACGAAAGGCTCGCCGGCGGAGGGGGCGCTGGAGAGGCCGAGAATCTCGACCGGGATGGACGGGCCGGCGACTTTGATCTGCTGAGCCTTGTTGTCCAGCATGGCGCGGACGCGGCCCCATTCGGCGCCGGCAACGACGATGTCGCCTTGGTGGAGAGTGCCTTTTTGCACGAGCACGGTTGCGACCGGGCCGCGGCCGCGGTCCAGGCGGCTTTCGATGACGCTGCCCTCGGCGGCGCGCTCCGGGTTGGCGCGCAGGTCGAGGATCTCGGCCTGGAGCATGATCGCCTCCTCCAGCTCGTCGAGGCCGGTGCGCTTGGTGGCGGAGACTTCGACGTTCTGCGTTTCGCCGCCCATCTGCTCGACGACGATGTCGTGGCTCAACAGTTCCTGGCGCACGCGGTCGGGGTTGGCGTCCGGGCGGTCCATCTTGTTGATGGCGACGATGATCGGCGCGTCGGCGGCCTTGGCGTGGCGGATGGCCTCGATGGTTTGCGGCATGACGCCATCGTCGGCGGCCACGACCAGGACAACGATGTCGGTGACGGAGGCGCCGCGGCTGCGCATGGCGGTGAAGGCCTCATGGCCCGGCGTGTCGAGAAAGGTGATCCTGTTGCCGGCCTTGGTCTCGACCTGATAGGCGCCGATGTGCTGGGTGATGCCGCCGGCCTCGGCGCCGGCCACGTCGGTGCTACGCAGCGCGTCGAGCAGGCTGGTCTTGCCGTGGTCGACGTGGCCCATGATCGTGACCACGGGGGCGCGGGGCAGCATATCGGCGTCGACGTCCTCTTCGCCATCGATGCCGAGCTCGACGTCGCTCTCGCTGACGCGGCGGACGCGGTGGCCGAATTCCTGGATGACGAGCTCGGCGGTGTCGGCGTCGAGCGATTGAGCCGGGGTGGCCATGACGCCCATCTTCATCAGGCTCTTGATGACCTCCGGCATACGGGCGGCCATACGGTTGGCGAGTTCCTGGACGGTGATGGTTTCGGGCAGGACCACGTCGCGGACGACCTTCATCTGATCGCTGCGGAGCATCTCGAGCTCGGCCTGGCGGCGCTCGCGCTCACGCTGACGGCGGACGGAGGCGAGGCTGCGGCTTTTCTCATCCTCGCCTTCGATGGCGGCCTGGACGTCGATGCGGCCGGCACGGCGTCCGTCGCCGGCTTTCTTGACGACGGGGAGAACGGGCTTGCGACCGGGGGCGACAATGCCGGGACGGCGGCGTGGGGCTTCGTCTTCCTCGCCGGGGCGGGTGGGCTTGAGGCGGAGAATCTCGTTGGGTGCGCCGGGCGTGGTTGGAGGACGCCTGATCTCGGGCGCGGCTGGCTTCGGCGCCGCGGGCGTTGGCGCGACCGTTGATGCGGGGGCGGGCGCCGAGGTTGCCTCCGCGACTGCGGCGGCTTCTGCTTGGGCTTCCGCTTCGGCTTTCTCGCGGGCTGCTTGTTCCGCGGCTTGACGGGCCTCCTCTTCGGCGGCGCGGCGGGCCTCTTCTTCGCGACGGCGAGCTTCTTCGGCGGCGGAGAGGATCGAGATCTTCTCCTGCTCGCGGCGCTCGGCCTCAAGACGTGCCGCTTCCTTCTGCTGCTCGGCGAGCACGCGCTGGCGGACGGCGACTTCGGTCGCGGTCAAGGCGCGGGGCTGGCCGGCGGGTGTACGGGGCGGCGGCGGGACGCCAGGCGTGGTAGGCTTGGTCGCAAGCTGCGGGGCCGCGGCGGCAGGGGGGGCGGCGACCGGCGAGCGCTTCTTGCGCACCTCGACTTGCACGACCTTGGTGCGGCCATGGCTGAAGCTCTGCCGGACGGAGCCGGCATCGACAGTGCGACCGAGTTCGAGCCGGCCAGCCGGGCGAAGCGACAGTCTGCTCTTGGCCGGGTCTTGGTTCTGGTTATCGCTCATCGACGTCTTATCCCAATTTACCTGGCTGGCCGGCGACGCCGGCGAGCCTCTCTGTCTCAATTGCCAGCGCATCGGCCAAGCGGCCGTGCGCCAGCACTGTATGCACAACATGGTCACGGCCGAACACCGCTCCCAGTGCCGCGGCCGTCAACGGCGTTACGACCGGCACGGTCCTTGCGCCGCTCAGGAAACGCTGCCGCTCGTCCGGGCTGCCGTCGCTTGCCTGCACGATCAATCTGGCACGGCCGGCGGTGAGCCATTCACGCGCCTTTTGAAAGCCGCTGACGGCCTGGCCTGCGCGCCGGGCCAAGCCAAGAAGTTCGGTGACACGCCGGAACAGCCCGGATTCGACTTGGTTCAGCAGGTCGGGCGGGACTGAAACCTGGCGCTTGGCTGCCCTTGGAAAGGCACCCTTCGTATGCGCGGTTTCTAGCACATCACGGCGGGCACTCAACCAAATTCCCCGGCCGGGCAGTTTCGCGGCAAGGTCCGGCACGATGGCGTTGTCCGGGCCGACAACGAAGCGGAGCATATGGGCTCGCTCGCCATGCGTCCGCGTAACGACGCAGCGGCGATGCAGGCCGTCCGGTTCGTCCGTGACTTCAAGCGTGCTCACCTGCGGGTTCGCCCTCCGGTGCGGTGCCGACCTCGTCCGCGAACCAATGAGCGCGGGCGGCCATGATGACCTCGTTGGCGGTGTCCTCGTCCATCGCCTCGGCCCCGACGATCTCGACCAGCTCGTCGGAAGCGAGGTCGGCGAGGTCGTCAAGCGACTTCACGCCTTTCTCGCCGAGGGCGACGAGCATGGAGGGGGTCAGCACCTCCATGGCGGCCACCTCGTCAGTAACGCCGAGCTCGTTGCGCTTTTCGGTCAGCTCAAGATTGCGGCGTTCGAGGAACATCTGGCCGCGGCGAATCAGCTCATCGGCGATACTTTCGTCGAAGCCTTCAATGTCGGCCAGCTCCTCCGGGGCGGTGTAGGCCAGCTCCTCGATGCTGTTGAAGCCTTCGGTAACGAGCAGGCCGGCGATGACGTCGTCCACGTCAAGCGCCTCGACGAACAAGCCGGTGCGGCGGCGGTATTCCTCCTGCCGGCGCTCGCTTTCCTCGGCTTCGGTGAGGATGTCGATATCCCAGCGGGTGAGCTGGCTGGCGAGGCGGACGTTCTGGCCGCGGCGGCCGATGGCGAGGCTGAGCTGTTCGTCGGGAACGACGACTTCGACACGGCCGGCTTCCTCGTCCATCACGACCTTTGTCACTTCGGCGGGGGCGAGGGCGTTGACGACGAAGGTGGCATGCTGGGAGGACCAGGGAATGATGTCGATCTTCTCGCCCTGGAGTTCCTGGACGACGGCCTGGACCCGGCTGCCTCTCATGCCGACGCAAGCGCCGACGGGGTCGATGCTTTGGTCGCGGCTGATGACGGCCATCTTGGCGCGGCTGCCAGGGTCGCGGGAAACGGCTTTGATCTCGATGATGCCGTCGTAGATTTCGGGGACTTCCTGGGCGAACAGCTTGGCGAGGAAGGCGGGGTGGGTGCGGCTCAGGAAGAGCTGCGGGCCGCGGGGTTCCTCGCGGACGTCGTAGATGTAGGCGCGGACGCGATCACCGTTGCGGAAACTTTCGCGGGGGATCAGCTCGTCGCGGCGGAGCAGGGCCTCGGCGCGGCCGAGCTCGACCATGAGGTTGCCGTATTCGGTGCGCTTGACGACGCCGTTGACGATCTCGCCGACGCGGTCCTTGAACTCGTCATATTGCTTTTTGCGCTCATATTCGCGCACGCGCTGGACGATAACCTGCTTGGCCGTTTGCGCGGCGATGCGGCCGAAGTCGATCGGGGGAAGCGGGTCGACGATGTGCTGGCCCAATTGGATATCGGGCTGGAACTTGCGGGCGATGTGGATGGGAATCTGGGTCTCGTCGTTCTCGACGGTTTCAACGGCCTCGGTCCAGCGGGTAAGGCGGACGTCGCCGGTTTTCTTGTCGATGGTGGCGCGGATGTCCTTTTCATGGCCGTATTTGGCGCGGCCGGCCTTTTGGATGGCCTGCTCCATCGCTTCCAGAACTTCGTCGCGCTCGATGGCTTTCTCGCGGGCGACGGCATCAGCCACGAGCAGAAGTTCGGGGCGGGAGACGGAGGTGTCCATGACTGGGCTCCTAGTTCGGGGCGGTTGGGGTTGCGGTTGCTTCAATAAGCGCGTCGGTCAGGACCAGCTTGGCGCGGCGGATGTCGGCGAGCGGAAGAACGACATCGGTTGCGTCTTCCAAGCGGAGCCGGGCCGTAGCGTCATCGCCGCCAAGGACGGTGCCGGTGAAGCGGCGGCGGCCTTCAACGGGGGCTTGCATCTCGACGCGGGCGAGGTGGCCGGCGAAGCGGGCCCAATCCTTGGGACGGGTGAGGGGGCGGTCGATGCCGGCGCTGCTGACTTCGAGGGTCCAGGCGCCGGGGAGAGGGTCGTGCACGTCAAGAACTGCGCCGACGGCATGGGTGATGCGCTCGCAATCACTGACAGCGATTTGCTGGCCATCGGCCCGGTCGGCCATGATTTGCACCGTAGGGCGCTCGCGGCCGAGGACGAGGACGCGGACGAGATCGTAGCCGAGATCTTCTATGGTAGGCGTGATGGCGGCGGCGATGCGCGACTCCAGGCCGGGGTGAGACGGCTCGGCAACGGGGGCGTCGGTTTCGTTCTTGGCGGTCCCTGGACGGGGCATCCTGTCGTTCCAAAGCAAAAAAGGCGGCCCGTGAAGGCCACCTCCGTCGCGGTCCGGAGATCAATGAATGACGTGTAAGTAAGCTAAGGCGCGCGGTCGTGCAAGGTGGATTGCAAGCGGGTCGTGCTGATTTGCGAACGGGCACGAATCGCTGCCGCTATCAGGGTTTCGCCGAGATGGCGGAAGACTTGGCGGCCGGGCTTCTCGACGACGACGTGGGCGAGGGCGGCAAGCAGCAGGGTGGCGAGGGCGTAGGTGGTGAGGACGATGGGCATCGGAGCCCAGGCGAGGGGCGATTTCATCAGCAGTTCATAGTGGATCAGGTAGATGGCGTAGGAGAGCGCGCCGACCGTGTGGACCGGGGGGACCGATAGGAGACGGTGGGCCGGGCTGCGGCCATAGTGCAGGCCGAGGACGATGAGGGGGAACAGCGGGTAGATCAGCAGATCGGGGGCGCCAGCGACGAGAAGTGCGGCGGCAGCGAGAAGGGCGAGCGGGCCGATGAAGGGATGGGCGGCAACGGATCGGAGAACCGGGATCTGGCCAGCGCGCCAGGCAAGCATGCCGAGGGTGAAGCCAGCAAGGCAGCGGGTGGCGGGAAGGAAGCTATAGTTCCAGAACAGGTCGAGTGCGCCGCGCCTGGCATCGCCGATCGAAGGGCCATGAGTGGCGCAGAAGAGGAGGGCGGCGACGACGGCGGCAGCGCAGAGAAAAGGGGTGACGCGACCGCGAAGGGCAAGGAGGGCGAGAATGGGAAAAAGGAATGCGGCAAGGAACTCGGTACTGATCGACCAGGACGGCGGGTTGATGCCGGAGCTGAAACCCCAGGCCTGGACCATGGCAGCGTTCATGAGCACGGAGCGTAGGCTGGGCTGGTGCTCGTAGACGTCGACCTTGAACATGAGTAGGGCGAGCAGGATGACGACGTGAAGGGGCCAGAGCCGGGCGATGCGGCGGAAGATGAAGCGGAGATAGCCGGGCAGGGCGCCGGAGCGGGAGATGTCGAACCACTGGCCGTAGGTCATGGAGAGAACGAAGCCGCTAAGGACGAAAAAGAGGTCTACGGCGAGGTAGCCGTGCCTGAGGGCCGGCTGGAGCGGTTCGAGAAAGGGGGCGAGGCCCGTGTGGAGATAGACGTGGTGGGCGACAATCAAGGCGGCTGCGAGTCCGCGCAGGCCGGTCAGGGCGCGGCTTTCGGCTCCGGACTTGGCTGCGTCTTGCGTCATGGCTGTTCCCGCGCCGCAGCGCCTGTTCATATAGCGTTACGGATGAACAACCAATACAGCGGCGTGCGCCCGGCGCGAAGGGCTTTGACTTCGTAGCGAGTGGGAGGCCAGGTTTCGGGACGGGTTTGCTGCGGGATAGCTGGGGCAAAGAAGGTTTGCCCGACCATGACCTGGTTGACCCAGTCCTGATAAGAGGGGTCGTCAGTGGCGATGCGCCATTCGCCGCCAGGTCTGAGCAGGCGGGCGACCATGGGGATCTGGGCGGGGTGGACGAAGCGGCGCTTGGCATGGCGGGGCTTGGGCCAAGGATCGGGGAACATCAGGACAAGGAGGTTCAAGCAGGCATCGGGGAGGGCGCGGATGAGAAGGCGGGCGTCGTCGTCCCAGAGACGGAGATTGCCGGGGAGGGAAGCTGTCGCCGGGTTGGCTTCGGGGGGGACGAGGCGGGAGAGAAGGGAGCAGAGGCCGTTGCTGAAGACTTCGCAGGCGATCAGGCCCAGAGCTGGGTCAGCGGCGACGAGGGAGGCCGAGTGCTCTCCGCCGCCGAAGCCGACTTCCAGGGCAAGGCGGGCGACGGGGCTCGCGAAGGCGACCGCCGGCGTGGCTGCCTGGGCGGGGTTAAAGCGGAGGCGGGGGAGGGTTTGGTCGAGAAGCTGCTGCTGGCGGGGACGCAAGGCGTGCCCGCGGAGGCGGCCGTAAAGGCGTTCCGCGGGCGGTTTAACGGTCGCTGTCAGCGGTTGAACGCGCTTTGGAGGGCGGGAACGAGGTCCATGCGTTCCCAAGTGAAGGTGTCGCGGGTTTCGTCCGGGTCGCGGCCGAAGTGGCCGTAGGCGGCGGTAGGGACGTAGATGGGGCGGTTCATGCGCAGGTGCTCGCGGATGCCGCGGGGGCTTAGGTTCATGAGATCCTGCAAGACGCGCTCGAGCTTGGCTTCGTCGATGTCTTTGCCGGTTCCCTGGAGGTCGACGTAGACCGAAAGGGGATGGGAGACGCCGATTGCGTAGCTGATCTGGATGGTGCAGCGGTCGGCGAGCCCGGCGGCGACGACATTTTTTGCCAAGTAACGGCAGGCGTAGGCGGCGCTGCGGTCGACCTTGGTGGGGTCCTTGCCGCTGAATGCGCCGCCGCCATGGGGGGCTGCGCCTCCGTAGGTGTCGACGATGATCTTGCGGCCGGTCAGCCCCGCGTCGCCGTCGGGGCCGCCGATCTCGAAGATGCCGGTAGGATTGATGTGAAACTTGGTTTCCGGAGTGATCCAGCCGGGGGGCAAAACGCCTTCGATGAGCGGGCGGACGATGGCGTCGATCTGGGTGTCGGCGAAGCCGGGTTCGTGCTGGGTGGAGAGGACGATCGCGTCCGCGCTTGCCGGCTTGCCGTCGATGTACTTGACCGTGATCTGGCTTTTGGCGTCCGGGAGAAGGCCTTCCACGGATTTGTGGCTGGCCTTGCGTCGTTCGCTGATGTCGCGGAGGAGCTTGTGGGCGTAGTAGAGCGGGGCGGGCATGAGGGCGGGGGTCTCGTTGCAGGCGTAGCCGAACATGATGCCCTGGTCGCCGGCGCCTTCGTCCTTGTTGCCGGCGGCGTCGACGCCTTTGGCAATGTCGATGCTTTGGGCGTGCAGGAGGCAGTCGATCTGGGTGGCTTCCTTCCAAGTGAAGCCGGATTGGTCGTAGCCGATGTCCTTGATCGCTTCGCGGGCGCGGTGGATCAGAAGGTCGGTCGTGACGGAGGCTGGGCCGCGGACTTCGCCGGCGATGACGACGCGGTTGGTCGTGACCAAGGTTTCGCAACCAACCCGGCTCTGCGGGTCGGCCTCAAGGAAGGCGTCGAGAACGGTATCGCTGATGCGGTCAGCGACTTTGTCGGGGTGGCCTTCGGAGACCGACTCGGAGGTGAAAAGGTACTCGCCCTTATCGCGCATGGATTTCTCCTCTTGTCGCGGTTGCATTGTGGGAATGCGGGGTCGAGCTTGTGCCGCACGATCGGTCCGCCGCACCGGCCGAATGCCGGGGCGGGCAGGGTTTGGCGGAAAGGTTTGGAACGGTCAAGATAGAATCGATACGAATTGGGATCGATTCGGAATTAGGCGGCCATTACATCGCGCATGGAGTAGAGGCCAGGGGGGCGAGCGCGCAACCAAGCGGCCGCGCGGACAGCGCCCGTCGCGAAGATCCGGCGGTCGAATACGCGGTGGGACAGGGCGATGTGCTCGGACGCGCCAGCAAAAAGGAGGGTATGTTCGCCGACGACCTGACCGCCGCGGATGGCGGCAAAGCCGATGGCGCCTGGAGCACGGGGGCCGGCGTGTCCGTCACGGCCGCTTTCGGCGACGTCGGTGAGGTTGACGCCGCGGCCGAGGGCGACAGCGCGGCCCAAGCCGACGGCGGTGCCTGACGGGGCGTCAACCTTTTGGCGATGGTGCATCTCAACGATCTCGGCGTCGTAGGCGCCGGCGGGGAGGGACGCTGCCATGCGTTCGGCAAGATCAAGGATCAGATTGATACCAGGGGAGAAGTTGGCAGCGTAGACGACAGGAAGGCTAGAGGCGGCTTGTTGGACAATCGTTTCCTGATTTGCATTGAGGCCTGAGGTGCCGAGCACCCAAGGCGTTCCGGTTTCGGTCAGGGTTTTGGCGTGCGCTGCAACAGCGCTCGCGATCGTGAAGTCAATGACAGCGTCGCTTGCCTCGGCTAGAGCGGAAAGGTTGGGGAAAATCGGCGTGGCTGGCAAAGTAGGCTTGGCTGAATCGGAGCGGAGCGTGCCGCCAACAAGCGTGTAATTAGCGAACCGCGTTTCTTCGGCAAGGAGTTGCCCCATTCGACCTGCGATACCGATGATGCCGATTTTCATGTATTATGCCCGCGAAATGCGTGTCGGCGCGGCCGAGACGTTTGGGGGAACGCCATCAGGCCGCGCCGCGCGCGTCAATCCGAGCCGATCGGGGGGGATGTGGCCCGGAGACGCTTCATATTATGTCGCTTTGGTCCTGAAGTTCCAGATGGATTCCGCGAAAATCTTTCGTGAACACGCGTTTGCATCAGGTTGCCAATGGTGCGTGCCAGATGTGGCCGGCGTATTCGCGGATGGTGCGGTCGGATGAGAACCAGGCGACGCTTGCTGTATTGATGATGCTGGCGCGCCACCAATCGGCCTTGTCGTGCCAGAGACGGTCGACGGCACTTTGGGCGGCGACGTAGCTGTCGAAGTCATTGGCGACCATGAAGGGGTCGTTCTCAATCAGGTTGTCCACCAAGGCCCGGTAGCGGTCGGGCTGACTGGGGGAGAAAACGCCGGAGCGGATAGCTTCCAGAGCCTGTTGGAGAGAGTGGCTGTCGCTTACGGCTTGGTGCGCGTTGAGACCACGCTTGGCGCGGCGGGCGACGGCGTCGGCGGTAAGGCCGAAGATGAAGATATTGGCGGGTCCGACGCGCTCGGAGATTTCCACGTTGGCGCCATCCAGGGTGCCGATGGTGAGCGCGCCGTTGAGGGCCAGTTTCATGTTGCCGGTGCCGGAGGCTTCCATGCCGGCGGTGGAGATCTGTTCGGACAGGTCGGCGGCTGGGATCATGCGCTCAGCCAGGCTCACGTTGTAGTTTGGCATGAAGACGAGCTTGAGGCGGTCGGCAACGGCCGGGTCGTTATTGATCACCTGACCGACATCGTGGGCAAGGCGGATGATGAGCTTGGCCTTGTGATAGCCCGGCGCCGCCTTGCCAGCGAGCAATTTGACGCGGGGGACCCAGTTGCGGGTGGGTTGGGCGCGAATGGCGTCGTATTGGGCGACGGCCTGGAGGATGTTGAGAAGCTGGCGCTTGTATTCGTGCATGCGCTTGATGTGGACGTCGAACAGCGCCGACGGATCGATGCGGGCGCCGGTGGCGTCCTGCACGGTGCGGGCGAGGGTTTCCTTGGCCCGGCGGCGTTGGGCGGCGAAGGCGGATTGGAAGGCCTTGTCGTCGGCGTAGGGCTTGAGGTCGGACAAGGCATCGATGTCGTAGAGGACGCGGCGGCCGATGGTATCGGTGATAAGGCGGGTGAGGGCCGGGTTGGCACGATAGAGCCAGCGGCGGACGGTGATGCCGTTGGTCTTATTCTCGATGCGGCCGGGATAGATGCCGTCCATGTCATGGAAGATGGACTGGCGTATCAGGTTGGTGTGCAGGGCGGAGACGCCGTTGATGGCATGGCTGCCGAGGAAGGCGAGGTGGCCCATGCGGACGCGACGGCCATGGCTCTCGTCGATAAGGGAGGTGGCGGCGAGGAGACGGTCGTCGGCCTGCGGCGTTTTGCGGACGTGCTCGAGATGGCGGCCGTTGAGCAGGTAGATGATCTGCATGTGGCGGGGGAGCAGGCGTTCCATGAGCTGAACGGGCCAGGTTTCCAGCGCCTCAGGCAGCAAGGTGTGATTGGTGTAGGCGACGGCGCCGTTGGTGATGCGCCAGGCGTCGTCCCAGGGCAGGCCGTGCTCGTCCATCAGGAGGCGCATCAACTCGATGACGGCGATGGCGGGATGGGTGTCGTTGAGCTGGATGGCGACCTTGTCGGCGAGGTTGTTGAGGGTGCCGAACTGGTCGAGGTGACGGCGCAGGAGGTCTTGCAGGGAGGCGGAGGCGAAGAAGAATTCCTGGCGGAGTCGGAGTTCCTGGCCGGCGTCGGTCTCGTCGCCGGGGTAAAGGACGCGGGAAATGGATTCGGTGCGGACCCGGTCTTGCAGGGCACCAACGTGGTCGCCGCGGTTGAAGGCTTCGAGGTGGAGGGGCGTTTCGGCGCGGGCGGACCAGAGGCGCAGCGTGTTGGCGTGGCTGCGGGAGGCGTCGTCGGAGGCCGGGCCGCCGATGATAGGGGTGTCGTAGGCGATGGCGGCGATGACCTCGGCGGGTTGCCAAGTGTAAGAGGTGCGGCCGTTGGCTTCCTGCTGGACGGCGACGGAGCCACCGAAGCCGATGGGGTAGGCGACTTCGGGGCGCTCGAATTCCCATGGATTGCCGAATTGCAGCCAGTCTTCGGGGAGTTCCTGCTGGAGGCCGTGGTCGATGACTTGGCGGAACAGACCGTGCTCGTAACGGATGCCGTAGCCGTAGGCGGCTACGCCCAAGGTGGCCATGCTTTCCATGAAGCAGGCGGCGAGGCGGCCCAGGCCGCCGTTGCCGAGGGCGGCGTCGGGTTCCTCCTCACGAAGGTCGTCGAGGTCGATACCTTCCTGGGCCAGGGCGTCGCGGACGGAGTCGGTGAGGCCGAGATTGCCGATGGCGTCGAACAGGAGGCGGCCGATGAGGAATTCGAGCGAGAGATAATAAACGCGCTTGGCGCCGCTCTCGTAGGCGCGGCGGGTAGTGGCGAACCAGCGGTCGACGACGTCGTCGCGGATGGCGAGCGCGGTGGCGACGAACCAGTCGCGCTTGCTGGCGGCGATGGCGGACTTGCCGACCTGGTAGGTGAGCTTGGCGACGATGCGGGCGCGGAGCTCGGCGGTCTGGATGGCGTCGGCGGAGGGGAGGGCGGCTGGCGCTGGCGTGTCCATTGGGGACCTGTCAGTTGTTAGGGGTAGGTTACGAGGCAGGGATGGTTTTCGCACCGTTGGCCCATTCCCGCCACAGAAGAATGAGGGCGGCCATGACGGCGGGGCCGAGGAAGAGACCGAGGATGCCGAAGGTCTCGATGCCGCCGAGGATTCCGAGCAGGACCCAGATGAAGGGGAGGCGGGTTGCGCCGCCGATGAGGGCGGGGCGGACGAAGTGGTCGGCTATGAAGATGACGGCGGAGCCTATGGCCAGAAGGATAATTGCGGCCAGTGTCTTGCCGGCGGCGAGGAGGAGGGCGGCGGCAATAAGGAGGGCGAGGAAGGAGCCGAAGGGGAGCATGGCGCCGATGGCGGTGGCGGCTCCGAGGAGGGCCGGGCTGGGGACGCCGGCGATGGCGTAGGCGATGCCGAGGATGAGGCCGACGCCGAGGCCGACGAGGATAAGGCCGTCGACCGTGCCGTGGATGGAGGCGACCATTTGCCGGGCGATGCGCTCGCCGTGGGGGCCGAAGGCGCGGGCGCTTGCCGCGAGCATCTGGGCACGGAGGGTCCGGCCATCGCGATAGAGGAAGAAGAGGGCGAGGAGGGTGAAACCGAACAGGACGGCGCGGTGGAGGAGGTTGGAGCCGACGTTGCGGCCGGTTTGCAGGAGGTCGCCACGGTTCAGGCGGCCCAGGAGGGCGTGGGCGGCTTCGGGGCTGGCGAGGTTGGCTTGCCACCAGGCATCGATCTGGTGCTGGGCGAACGGAAGGTGGGCGAGGGCGGCGGGAAGCGGGAGGCCGTTGGTCCGGACGGTGGCGAGCCAGGCGGCGAGGGCGGCGGCTTCATGGGCGAGGCGGAGGGCGATAAGAGCGAGTGGGGCGAGGACGAGGAGGGCGGCGGCCAGGGTAAACAGGGCGGGGAGGAGGACGTTGCGGCCGCGCTGCGGGAGGCGGCGCTCGGCGCGGCGATAGAGCGGCCAGGTGGCGACGACGAGGACGGCGGCCCAGAGAAGGGCGCGGAGGAAGCCCTGAAGGATGTAGAGGCCGAGAATGACCAGGGCCGCGGCGAGGAGGATGCGGGCGGCGCGCTGGGCTTGGGGGGTGGCTTGATCGGGCGTGTCGTGCATGTCGGTCCTGCTGGTTTGGGGCAGGTTGCCTTGCGCATCGGGCGGAGTCACGTTGGGAGACGTTGACGAGGAGGCTGGCCGTGTCGGTTGATTGGCGGACGCAGGGGGTTCGGGTGATCCCCGGGGACAGTTTGGACACGAACACGGCGCAGACGCCGGGGATGGACCGGGCGGCGGCGGTGAACTTCGCGCGGGTGGGGGCGCAGAAGATTTGGGCGGGGACGGTGCACATCCATCCGGACGCGAAGACCGGGGCGCACCATCATGGGGCTTTGGAGAGCGTTCTATACGTGATCCGGGGGCGGGCGCGGATGCGGTGGGGGGAGCGGCTGGAATTCGTGGCGGAGGCGGGGCCGGGGGATTTCATCTTCATTCCGCCTTACGTGCCGCATCAGGAGATCAATGCTTCGGCGGAGGAGGCGCTGGAATGCGTGGTGGTGCGGAGCGATAACGAGGCGGTGGTGGTGAACTTGGATATTGAGGGGGTGGAGAGGCCGGAGGGGGTGGTTTGGCGGGATGCGATACATGGGAGTTAAGCTAATTTCTCAAAGTCATTTCCCTCCAGAAGTTAGACTTACTACATTGAGCTTTTCCATTTGAACTTTTAACTCTGGGACAAATCGCAATGCAGTCTCATCCCTAATTTCGTTTCGGTCGTGGAAAACAAAGTCTGTGTCTGACCGTTCGATATCTCGCCACCTTCGCTGAAGTTTGCGATTCCAGTCCTCGCGCGACCGCGTGAAGTAATGGTGTACTCGACAGGTTGATTCATCATGGAAGGCTGAGGTCAGGCCGGGTTCGTTGCCCCAAGCGATGGCATTGCCCGCTGGATCGACATAATCGCTGCGATATTGGCCGGACTCGTCCCAGCTTTCTCCCTTTACATGGAATAAATGTGGATGCGCGCAAGAGAACGTCAGCGAAGGTTGAACTATGGATTTGATATGCCGGTTCGGCGGAAAGTCTTCTGGTGCTCGATGACAGTATGCTTCAAGGATTAAGCTGGAAGGGCTAAGGCGATAATTGCTTGACCCAAAAATAAGCCAGTTCAAACCGATTGCGGCATGACCAAGATTAAGCTCAAGCATGGGTCTTACGGAGCTATCTTGAGTTGGAACGATAAATTCGTCGGAGTCGATGAATGCGATCCACGCAAACTCGCTGCCATACTTCTTAAGTACATAGTTATAACAGTTGCGCTGGGCAAAAAAAGACGTGTCCGCCCAATCTTCAAGCCGAACATCGTAATGCTTAGCGCATAAGCTCGCATTCGATTGGGTTCGATCAACAGAAAGATTGTCCATTAATATTACAGTATCGAAACCAATTATCTGATGATAGATAATCCATTCCTGAATGTTGCGTTCTTCGTCTCGGACGTATACGCAGACGGCTGCTTTCATCAGGCGGTATTCTTTTATTATCGACAAGACAAGTTAGCTAACGGCGCTCGCGGCGTCGCTATTGACCAAGTATTGGTCATTTTTCTGGAACGACTTCCAACATTCTAAATAGTACCGATATGCAGCCGGGTTCTCCTCGAATAACTCCCGCCATATGCTTGGCGCTTGGTAGTCTGGATGCGTAATGAATTTATGAACCGCGTCGGGCTTCGGGCCATGGAAATGCACGACTTGAGCGAATTCATTGATGCCCCAATAGGGTTTCCAATTTAACTCAATCGGCAGCGGTTCATAGCGTTGGTCGTAGAACTCTCTTAAGGCAGGCTGGTCAAAGCCGTTCAGCCGCTCGAAGTTGTTGACAACAAAATCAGAAAACTCGTTAAACTCTGAGCGCATTGCTGGGACATTCATAACCATTACCCCAGAATTTATATCAAAGAAGTCGTTTGGATATCGTTGCGGCGCGCATGAAAAGAAGCGTGGCTGATAATGAGAGATATCTGGATCGCTCAAGAACATGACATCGCAGTCGGTATACAGAATGTATTCGTCGTCAAATTCGAGCCTTGGGATCTCAGTCCGTAGATAGGCACCCGCCATCACGGCCGCGCGCATTGGGTCGATCATTCGCCCGATCTGATGCTGTCGAGCTAAAACTTTGCTTAAAAAGCTGACCTTATGGCGGATTACCTTGACTCCTCGGTCAGCCATCTCCGCCGTAAACTCACTCGGTTCCCCGTCGTATAGAAAGTGGGGCGTTAAGGTTGTGTTAAGGGCGGCCGAAGCTACCGCAACCCTGATCAATCCTGGCCAATCATGGTCAGCATGCCCCAAGCTAGCTTGGCTCAGAGCAAAGAACCATTTGGTCATGTGATCTGCTCCTTATAGCGCTGCGCCGGCACCGTCTCGAATGCCCCCGAGCTTCTATTCGCCAAAAATCTAGCAGCCGTCGTGATTGTCGGAGTCTTTGTTGCGGCTTCGGAGACTAACCGTGACGGGCGAGACATAGAGGAATGCTTACACCCTTCATTCTGCCGCAGCGTATGATCCGTGCCGCGTAGAGCTAGGAGGGGGCTATAAAAAGGGTCCCCCCCCATAAAATACCGCTCCCACCGCTTCCGCAGCCGCGCATCATCGTCCGGATGGTCCACCTCGTTGCTCTGCGTCCGCGTGGCGCTTTCGTGATGGTACAGCACCGTAAAGCCATCGTAGAGCACCTTGAACCCGGCCTCCCTGATCCGCAGGCACAAATCGGTGTCGTTGAACCCAACCACGAAGCTCTCATCAAACCCCTTCACGGCCCGCCAGGCAGAGCGGGGGATCATGACGCAGGCGGCAGTAACGGCGGAGTAGTCCCGCACCGTTGTCAAGTTGCAGTTGTAACCCGGATGCCGGGCGCCTTTGCTCAGGTAGGCGTCCTGAAACTTCATGGCATGGTCGGCCGCGCCGCTGAAGCCGACGAGGACGCCGGCGTGCTGGATGCGGTCGTCGCCGTAAAGCAGCAGGGGGCCGACGGCGCCGACGTCGGGCCGGGCGGCCAAGGTGCGCAAGCGGGCGATCCAGCCGGGCTCGCGGGCTTCGACGTCGTTGTTGAGAAAGAGGTAGTACTTGGCCGTGCCGCCGTGGGCCCTGACGGCGAGGTTGTTCATGCGGGCGTAGTTGAAAGGGCCGCTGTAGGGCATGACGGCGTGCCGGGCGGCGATGGAGTGCAGGTAGCGGACGGTGCGCTTGTCGGTGCTGTCGTGATCGATGACGACGATACGGTAGTTCTCGCCCGGCGATGTCTTCTCGATGCTGTCGATGCAGGCCTTCAGCAGGTCGACGCGGTTCTTGGTGGGGATGACGATCAGCACCTCGCCGCCGTCGTCGGGCCAGTCGAGCCGGTATTCGTTGTAGCGGAAGCCGGGGCGGACGGTGGCCGGGAGGTTCTGGCGGCGGAGATGGCGGGCGAGGATGCCGGTCATGGCGTCGGTGACTTGCACCTGCTTCGCGTGGCCGGCGCTGTTGCCGTGGGTGCGCCAGCGGTAGAGGACGCTGGGGACGTGGGTGACGATTTTCGCGTGCTCGATGGCGCGGAGGACGAAATCGACGTCGGCGGAGATGGGCAGGGTTTCGTCCCAGCCGCCGAGGCGTTGAGCGATCTCGGTGCGGACCGCGACCATGTGTACGAAATAGGGATGGCTCAGGTAGTAGTCGTAGGAGAAGGCTGGGCGGGCGCGGACCTCGATAATGCTGCCGATATCGTCGGTGGTGATGGCTTCGTCGCTGTAGACGAGGTCGGCGGCGGTCTGCTTGGCGGCTTGGGCGAGCTTATAGACCGCGTCGGGTTCGATCGTGTCGTCGTGGTCCATGAAGGCGACGTAGTCGCCGCGGGCGGCGCGGAGGCCGAAATTAATAGCTCGGGCGATGCCGAGATTGCCGGCGCTGCGCATGACGCGGATGCGGGGGTCGTGCCGGCTCGCGGCATCGAGGATGGGGCGGACGTGCGGGGCAGTGGAGCCGTCGTCGACGCAGATAAGCTCCCAGTTGGCGGACCATTGCGCGAGGACGCTGTTGAGGGCTTCGAGAAGCCAGTCCTGCCGGGTGTTGTAGACGGGCATGATGATGGAGATAGTCGTGCCGGCGGTCTGGTGGGTCATGCGGCGGCTGAGGCGTTGCAGGACAGGGGGGGGGATTCGGGCGGCGCGGGTGAGAAAGCGGACGATGTTGCTGTTCTGGCTGATCTGCCGGGGCGAGCCTTGCAGGACGTCGCCGGTGCCGCGGATGCGGAGATGCACATCACGGTCGAACAAGGTGGCGAGAGGGCGTTCGAGCAGGAAGCGAAAGCCGCAGCGGGCGGTGGGCATACCGGCCTTCTCGACGTCGCCGCGGAACAGGTCGGCGATGCCGTTGCCGATGACCTCGCCATCGCATACCGCCTCGACTTCCAAAGGGGTTTCCGGGTCGTGCATATTGATGGCCCAGCCGCCGGCGAAGGGGCCTTCGAGGGCGTCGAAGTAGCCGACGAAGGGGGGTGGGGCGGCGATGATGTATGGGCTGTTGACGAGATGAGCGCCGGTGGCAGCGATGGTGGCGGCGACGCGCAGGGGAGCGTTGCGGGGGACGCGCTTTGGGAACGCGGCGTGGAAGGCAGAGTGGCCATTGCCGAAGCCGAGCGCTTTTATGTCCTCACGCATACGGTCGGCCAGGCCCCGCCAGATGGGGGCGCCGTCGACAGTGATCTCGATTTCGACGGGGGAAGCCGGGTCGTTGAGGTTGACGGCCCAGCCTTCGACGTGGCGGCGGTCGGTTGGGTCGACATGGCCAGCGAAACCGCATTCGCGGGCGGTGACGGTCAGGGTTTCGGCGGCGGCCAGGCCGGCGATCTGGGGGGTAAACGTAAGCGGGGCATCCATGCGGGCGAGGCACGGAATAGCTGTATCGAAGCTCCAGGCGTTTGCCTGGCCGGGGCGGGCGAAGCAGAGGCCGGCGGCGTAGGCGCCGAGCATCAAGGAGACGGGAAGCGCCTCTATGCCGACGGGGGCGAGGTCGCCCGTGAGTTGGAAGGAGCCGGTGATGCGGCAGTCTTTCACGCGCCAGCCGAGCCAAGCGACGCCGCGGCGAGATTGCAGGTTAATCGGCGTCGGAAGAAGGAAGCGGCCTTCGGGTACGCTGGCGAGCTGTAGCGTGCGGGCGAGGCGGAGGGGAGGGAGCGGCAAGGTCGCCGCGCCTTGGGAGGACACTTTGGCGGTAGCCGCGACGGAGTCGTCGAGCAGGAGAGCGATTGCCAGGGGGAGGGGCGTGTCGAGCGGGCCGAACTGGACGGCGGCGGCGGCAGGCGTGAGGTGCAATTCAAGCAAGGCTACTTGTTTAAGGTCGTTTCGGTTGCGCCGGGGCTTAGTTAGTAGGCGCTTACTCATGCCATCCTATCCTCATTGACTTTGCCCGGTGGAATGGTTTTCGCGAGCCAATTCGGGTGTTGAGCTTCAATCCGCGTTGAAGTCAACGCTTCTGCAACTCAAAGTGGCATAGGTTGCCGCACGGCGAAAGGGCTGGCAGTTTGCGTTTTCGCCTCGGCTGCCTCGGTCAGGCTGGAGCGGTCAATTTCAAGGTTTTTGATATGCGTATCCTAGTTACGGGCGGTTGCGGGTTCATCGGGTCAGCGGTGGTGCGATATGTGATTCGCTCGACGGAGCACCAGGTCGTCAATGTTGACGTGATGACATACTCGGCGAGCACGGATGCGTTGGAGGAGGTTGGGCGAAACCGGCGATACTTGCACTTGAAGGCAGACATTACTGACGCGAGCACGATACGGGACATATTCGCCGCGCATCGGCCCGATGCGGTGATGCATCTGGCGGCGGAGAGCCATGTCGACCGGTCGATCGATGGGCCGGCGCCATTTATTCAGACGAACGTGGTGGGAACGTTCGTGATGCTGGAAGCGGCGCGGGGGTATTGGGCCGGGTTGGACCGCGCGGGGCAGGAGAGGTTCCGGTTCCATCATATCTCAACCGACGAAGTGTTCGGGGCTTTGGGGCCGAATGACCCGCCGTTTACGGAGCAGACGCCTTATGACCCCCGGAGCCCGTATTCGGCGAGCAAGGCTGGATCGGATCATTTGGTGCGGGCTTGGTGGCACACATACGGGTTGCCGACGTTCGTGACGAACACGTCGAATAATTACGGGCCTTGGCAGTTTCCGGAGAAGCTGATTCCGCTGGTGACGCTGAACGCGTTGGAAGGAAAGCCGTTGCCGGTTTATGGCGATGGGTCCAACCAGAGGGACTGGCTATTCGTGGACGATCATGCGGAAGCGTTGGTGCTGGCGCTGGAGCGGGCGGAGGCGGGAGCGACGTTGGCGATCGGGGCGCGGCAGCCGAGGACGAATTTGCAGGTCGTGCAGGCGATTTGCCGGATGGCGGACGAGCTGGCGCCGGATGCGGCGGGGCCGAGGGAGAGGCTGGTCGAGTTCGTCCGGGATCGGCCGGGGCACGATTTCCGCTATGAGATCGAGCCTTCGCGGGCGGAGGCGGCGCTCCATTGGACCGCGCCGCATGATTTCGATAAGGGCCTGCGGCGGACGGTGCAGTGGTATATCGACAACCGTGCTTGGTGGGAGGCCATTCGCAGCAGGCGGTATGCCGGGCAGAGATTGGGAACGGCGGCTTGAGCAAAGGCAGGGTTGGGGTTGATTAGTATGGGTTCGAGATGAAGGGCATTTTGCTCGCCGGCGGCAGCGGGACGCGGCTGCACCCAGTCACGCTTGCGAGCAGCAAGCAATTGCTGCCGGTGTATGACAAGCCGATGATCTACTATCCGTTGTCGGTGCTGATGCTGGCGGGGATACGAGACATCCTGGTGATCTCGACCCCGGGCGACTTGCCGCAGTTCCGGCGGCTGCTGGGCGACGGAGAGCGGCTGGGAGTACGGTTCTCGTATGCCGAGCAGGCGAAGCCGGAGGGGTTGGCGCAGGCATTCCACATTGGCGAGCGGTGGATCGATGGGCAGTCCTGCGCGTTGGCGCTGGGCGACAACCTGATCTTTGGGGATAGCTTGGGTGTGTTGCTGCGGACAGCGGCTGCGCGGTCGGAAGGAGCGACCGTGTTCGCCTATCAGGTGCGAGACCCGGAGCGGTATGGGGTGGTGTCGTTCGACGAGAACATGCGAGCGATGGAGATCGTGGAGAAGCCGGCGGCGCCGAAGAGCAATTGGGCAGTCACCGGACTTTACTTCTACGACGCGCGGGTTTCGGAATTGGCGCGGCAGGTAACGCCTTCGGCCCGGGGCGAGCTGGAGATCACGGACCTGAATCAAATCTACCTTGAAGAGGGCAGCTTGCACGTGGAGCGGCTGGGACGCGGGTGCGCTTGGCTGGACGCGGGAATGCCGGACAGCTTGCTTCAGGCGGCGACCTTCGTGCAGACGATACAGGATCGTCAGGGAATGCTGGTTGGGTGCCCTGAAGAGGTGGCGTTTCGGATGGGCTTTATCGATGCGGCAACGTTGCGGGGAACCGCAAAGGGATTAGCGAAGACGGAACTGGGGCGGCTGTTGCTGGAGTTGGCGGATGGGCTGCACGCATGAAGGTTGAGCGGCTGGCAATACCGGACGTGGTTCTGGTAGCGCCGCCTCGATTCGGGGATGAGCGTGGATTCTTCTCCGAGGTGTTCAATCAGGAGCGGTTCGCGGCAGCTGGGATCGACCAGGCATTCGTGCAGGACAACCAGAGCTTATCGCGGGAGCGGGGGGTGGTACGAGGGCTGCACTGCCAGGTCGCGCCGTATGCGCAAGGAAAGCTGGTGCGGTGCGTCAAGGGAGCGATCTGGGACGTGGCCGTGGACGCCCGAGAAGGCTCGCCGACCTATGGCCAGTCGGTTTCGGCCGTCCTTTCGGCGGATAACTGGGCGCAGCTTTGGGTTCCAATCGGGTTCCTGCACGGGTTCTGCACGCTGCAGCCGGATACGGAGGTGATCTACAAGGTGACGGACCGCTACAGCCGCGAGAGCGAGCGGGGGGTGGTCTGGAATGACCCGGCGTTGTCCCTGGATTGGCCAATTCGGGAAGAGGAGGCGATTTTGTCCGAGAAGGATAAGCTGCTGCCGCGGTTTGCCGACGTGAAAGGGCTCTATCCGGCGTGACGATGCTTGTGACCGGCGGGCAGGGGCAGGTGGCAACGGCGTTGGCCGATGCCGGGGGTGGAACGGTGCATCGGGTCGGGCGGCCGGCGTTCGATTTTGACCGACCCGAGACGATCGCGGCGATCTTTGATGCGGTGCGGCCTTCCGTGGTGGTCAATGCTGCGGCTTGGACGGCAGTCGACGGGGCAGAAGCGGAGACCGAGGCAGCGATGCGAGCAAACCGGGACGGCCCGGCACTGCTGGCGCGGCTGTGCGCTGAGAACGGCGTGCCGCTCATTCATATCTCGACGGATTACGTGTTCGATGGCGACAAGGGCGCCCCGTACGTCGAAACCGATCCGACGCGGCCGACTTGCGTTTATGGCCTGTCGAAGCTTGCCGGAGAGCGAGCAGTGCTGGAGGCTGGCGCACGGGCCAGCGTGGTCCGGACGTCTTGGGTGTATTCTGCGACGGGTAAAAACTTCGTCCGGACGATGCTGAATGCGTCGCTGAAAGTCGATAAGCTGCGGGTTATTGCGGACCAGAGGGGTTGCCCGACGGCGGCGAGGAACCTGGCTGCGGTTATTCTGGCGATGGCGGCGAGGATGCGGGAGGGTTGGCGGGACGATTATGCGGGTGTGTTCCATTCGGCAGGAAGTGGTTGGACGACCTGGCATGGTCTGGCTGAGGCTGTATTCGAAGAGGCCGCGGCGTTCGGGCATCGGTCGCCGACGGTTGAGGCAATCGGGACGGAAGATTGGCCTACGCCGGCGCGGCGCCCTCCGGACAGCAGGCTGGATTGCGGGAAGCTGGAGCGGGTTTTCGCGGTGCGGCAGCCTGAGTGGCGGGCGAGCGTTGAACTGGTCGTGCGGGATTTGCTGGGCGGCTCCGCCTTGCGGGGCTGACGCGCGGTGACTGAGGCGGCTGATAGTGGGCCGCCTGTCGCTTTGTTGCTCTCCACGTTCAATGGTGAGGCGTTCCTACCGGCGCAGCTCGCGAGTTTCGTGGCTCAGCGAGGGGCGGAATGGACACTTTATTGGCGCGATGACGGGTCCTCTGACGGCTCGGCCGAGTTGGTTGAGGCGTTCTCGGCCGGGGCGGGCGCCGGGCGGTGCGTCCGGGTTGACGCCGGGCCGCATTTGGGAGTGACGGCAAGCTATATGGCGTTGCTGCGGACAGCGGTGCGGAATGGGGCGGTGCTGGTCATGTTTTCGGACCAGGACGACGTGTGGCTGCCGGAGAAGATCGGGCGCGGCGTTTGCCGCCTCAGATTCGTGGATGGCCCTGCGCTTTATTGCAGCCGGCAGGTTTTGGTGGATGGGGCGCTGCAGCCGATTTGCGGGTCGGAGCCAATCCGGGTGATGCCGGGGCTGGGGCCTGCTTTGACGCAGAACATCGCTACGGGATGCACGGTCATGCTGAACCGGGCGGCGGCGGAGCTGGTGGCGCGAAGTGAGCCGCCGGGGCCTAGCCTGCATGACTGGTGGAGTTACCTGGTGGTGACTGCCGCGGGGGGGAAAGTTGTTTTCGACAGGGAGCCCACGGTTCTATATCGGCAGCATGGGGGCAATGCCGTTGGTGCGCCGGCTTCGAAGCGGAAGCGGGCCTTGGCTGCTTTAAGGCGGGGTCCGGGAGCTTTCATGGCGGTGTTCCGGGCGCAGGTGCGGGGGCTGCACGAGCAGTCTGACTTGCTGTCGCCTGGTGCGCGGATGGTGATTGACCGGATCGAGGGGGCTTTGTCGCGCGGATGGTTCAGGCGGTTGCTGGTGTTGCGCAATAGCCGGTTGTTGCGGCAGACGCGCGGCGAGACCTGGGTGTTCCGGCTTTGGTTCATTATTGGGTAGCGGGTCAGTATCCTTTCGCCGGGTCGAAATAGTTGGGCAAGGGGCGGCCTGCCTGATAGGCGCGGAGGTTATCGAAGAAGATATCGAGGCTGCGCGCGTTGTATGTTCCGGGGTCGTCGGCCGAGACGTGGGGGGTGATGACGAGGTTTCGCGTGGTCCAAAGCCGGTGGCCCGGCGGGATGGGCTCGGGCACGAAAACGTCGAGGACTGCGCCTGCGAGATGGCGGCTTTCCAGGGCGTCCATCAGGGCATCCTGGTCGATAAGGGCGCCACGGCCGATGTTGGCGACACTCGCGCCTTCCGGGAGCATGGCGAGCCGGGTGCGGGAAAGGAGGCCTTTGGTTTGCGGGGTCAACGGGGCGGCCAGGAAGAGGAACTCGGCTGTGGGGAGGACGGTATCAAGGGCGTCGATGCGGAGGACTTGGTCGCAATCAGGATGCGGAGCGGTGCTGGTGCGGATGCCGGTGACGCGCATTCCGTATTGCTTGGCGTGTCGTGCGACGCTGCCGCCAAGAGCGCCGAGGCCGACGATGACGATGTGACGGCCGGCAAGAATCGAGCTGTGCAGGGGTTGCCAGCGTTGCTCGCGTTGGGCGGCGACCATTGCTGGAATGCGGCTGGCGAGCATGAGCAGAGTCATGAGGCCGTACTCGCCGGCTTTTGCGGCATGAGTGCCGCGATTATTCAGAAGAATGACACCTGGCGGGAGCCAATCGAACGGGGCCAGAGTCTCCAGCCCGGCCGAGGTGATATAGATGAGCTTCAGAGATGGCGTGGTTAATGGTAGGCGGGGGGCCAGGGCGGCTTTCTGCGTGATCAGAATTTCCATGCTCGGTGCGGCGGCGTGGAAGGCGTCGGGCGTATCGCCGAACGTGACGTGGTGGCCGACGGATATGTCCGGGGCACGATCGGCAGCCGCTTGCCATAGTTCCAGAGTGAGTGGGAAGTCGGCGGGGTTGATGCGGCTTTGCAAATGGATGTGCATGACAGGTTTCTACCGGGCCTCATGGTGAGCGCAATCTATTGGCGGATAGCGCGATGATGACCGGGGGGACGCGGGCAGGCCTGCCGCCGGTGTTGTTTCAGGATCAACGCTTCATCGTGCTGGATAAGCCAGCCGGGTTGCCGGTGCATCCGGGGCCGCGGGGTGGGGCAAGCGTTGAAGATTGGTTCGGGCAGTTGTCGCGGCGGAAAGACGGGCCTTGGCTGGCGCATCGGCTGGATGCGGACACCTCGGGGTGCCTGGTGATCGCGTTGCGCCGGGCGGCTTTGCGGGAGGCGCAAGCAGCCTTTGCGGCGGGGTGGGCTGGCAAAATCTACTGGGCGGTGGTTAGGGGCAATCCGGAGGGGGAGGAAGGGGTGGTGAATGCGCCGTTGTTGAAGCGGAGTGGGCGGGGTGGGTGGCGAATGGAGGTGGATGCGGCCGGGCTGCCGGCTTCAACGGGGTGGCGGGTTATGGGGCGCGGGGCTGAAATGAGCTGGTTGGAGTTGCGGCCTTTGACGGGGCGGACGCACCAGGTTCGGGTGCATTGCGCGACGTTAGGGTTCCCGGTGCTGGGAGACCCGGTTTATGGAGGTGGGGAGGGCAGGCTACATCTGCTGGCTCGGGCAATACGGTTGCCGCTGGAGCCGGTGTTGAAGGCCGTGGCGGAACCGCCTTCGCATATGCTGGCGGGGTTGCGGGCTTGCGGGTGGAAATCTTGAGCCATGCAAGCCTGCTTAGCTGCACTGATAAGATGCATCGCTTCGCCGGCAAGGCGTGTCATACCTTGCCGAACGATGTTTAGAGAGCGGCTTGCTGTTTGCACCAGCGGGCGATGTCGGCGTGGGTTGCGAACCAGCAGTTGCCGCGGGATTTGATGTCGGCAATCAGGCTTTGCAGGACAGGTAGACGGGACCGGTGACCGGAGATGTGGGGATGCAGGGTGAGGAGGAAGAGGCCACCCTCCTCGAAAGCGGCGTCGAACTCGGCCTTGAAGATTTCGAATACAGCGGAAGGGGGCGTGTAGGGGCGTAGGGCGCTGAAGCGGACGAAATTGAAGTAGACGGCGTCGTCACGAATCCATTCGGGGGGCAGTTCGACGATGCCAGTCGGTTGGCCGTCGGCTTCGAGTTCGTAGGGATCGTCGTCGGCCATCAAGCTGCTGTCGTAGAGCAAGCCGAGTTCCTGGATGATGGATAGGGTCTCGACCGAGAAGTCCCAGCTTGCGGTGCGGATGCCGACGGGGCGGGTTTTCGCGATTTGCTCCAGAGTGTCGGCGGCGCGAAAGGTGAGGTCGCGTTCGACGCCGGGGGGCAGGGTGGTATTAGCTTCGTGAATCCAGGAATGGATACCGATCTCGTGGCCGTCGGCGACCACGCCGCGCACTTCGTCCGGGTAAAGGAGAGCGGAGACGGCAGGATAAAAGAAGCTGGCCGGGATGGCTTCTTGCTGTAGCAGACGACGGATACGAGGCATGGCTTGGCGGTTGCCGTATTGGCCCTGGCTGATGCGCATGGGGCTTTGGTCGGCGTCGCGGAGCGGGATGGTGTCGTGGTCGGCGTCGAAGGAGATGGCAACGGCGCATCGCGCGTTGCCGGGCCAGAATTCAGGGACGAGGCTTCGGCCGGCCCGCGCCTTGCCTACGATCTTGCGCCACGTGGACTCTGGCCATTGCCAAGGCTCGCTTTCGGGGGTTGAGGAGAAGTCAGCCATGGATTGATGGTGGACCGATAGCGGCGGGGGAAGCAAGGCTGCCTCCGGCGATGCAATCACCGGAGCGCCGCATCAGATCAGCTTTCGCGATGGACAAACTTAAAAAAGCGGCTGGTGGAACCGTCTTTGGTTTTGTCCTGGTGAAGGAAGGCTAGCTTCCGGTCGTCGAAGGTTTTGAAGAAGTCGTCCCAGGAGATTTCTTCCAGCTTATCGTCGGGCTTCTGGAAGTCGACGCGGAGAATGCCTTCGCCGTCCTTGCTTTCGGTGCCTTCGACGACAGTGGGGCGGCCTTTGCGGTCCTCGATCCACTTGCGAATTTCACTATGATCGGTGGTGGTCTTGGCTTCGCTCATGAAGTCCTCCTTTGCTGAGATGAGGAACGCGGAGGGTGGTTAGGCAGTTGCGCAGGCGAGGTTCATGGGAAGATAGGCTTCGCTAGCCGGGAGTGTGCCGATGGGAGTCAGGTAATCCCAGAGGGCTTGGCTCTGGTTTGGCAGTTTGACCCGGTACAGGGTGAGGTCGGCGAGGACGCGGCCGTCGGAGCGCATGCGGACGTCTTGACCGAAATAGTCGATAGGGTTGGCGCGCATCGTGGCGTTGATGGCGATAGGGTCTCGGGTGCTGGCTTGGGTCATGCACTTTAGGAAATGGCTGGTGGCCAGGTATATGGCGGCCTGGTTCTTGGTGGGCATGGCCCCGCGTTCGGCCATGAAGCGCTTGGCGAAGGCGCGGGTGGCGTCGGATAGGTTCCAGTAAAAGCTGGTGGGATAGGTGAGGCCTTGAGCGATTTGCAGACCTAAGGAATGGATGTCGGTGAGGTATACGAGGAAGGCGGCGAGCTTCTGATCGCCGCCGACCTGCAAGCCGAACTCGGCGCATTGCTTGATGAGGTTCACCTGGTCGTTGCCGACGGCGACGAGGCCGACGATCTTGGCGCCGGAGCTCTGGGCCTGGATGATCTGGGATGAAAAATCGGTGTTGCCGAGGGGGAACTTGGCATCGCCGAGGACCTTGCCGCCGTTGGCTTCTATCACCTTGGTGGCTTCGGCCTGTAGGGCGGCGCCGAAGCTGAAATCGACGGTGATGAACGACCAGGTGTTGCCGCCTTCCTGGGTCAGGGTCTGGGTTGCGCCGGCGGCCAGCGCGTGGGTGTCGTCGGCCCAGTGGCTGCTGATCGGGGCGCAGAGCTTGGAGGTGAACTCGGTGACGGCGGCGGCGGTGATCATGACGGTGCGGCGCTTCTCGCGGGCGACCTGCAGGACGGCGGCGGCGATGGGGGTAACGGGGAGGTCGGCGATGGCATCAACGCCGTCGTCATACCATTGGCGGGCGATGCTGCCGGCGACGTCGGGCTTGTTTTGGGTATCGGCGTGGATGATCTGGATGGGCTGGCCAAGGATCGTAGGGCCTTGTTCCTGAGCGGCCATCGTCGCGGCAAAAATGGAGCCTTGGCCGCCGCTGCTGGCATAGGGGCCAGACTCGTCGGTGAGGACGCCGATGCGGATCGGGCCGGAGGGCATGGCGGTTTGGGCGCGGGTTTGGTTGAACCTGGCCGCTCCGAGCGCGGTCGCGGCGAGTAAGGTGCGTCGGCCGAGCTGCAGGGGCATCGTTGGTCCTCCCGTTTCGTTGGCGGCAGGATAGGGGGCTGGCGGGTTAAGGGCCAGGGTTGAGGTGGGTTGGGATCGAGGTGAAGCCCCGGAAGCGAACTCGTTGGCTGCGCGTGGGGGGCGTTGCGAGCGCGTAATTCGGGAAACGGGCGAGGAGGCGGGTCATAGCGATTTGGCCTTCGAGGCGGGCGAGACTCATGCCGGCGCATTGGTGGATGCCCATGCCGAATGCCAAGTGGCGGTTCGGCTTGCGGGCGATGTCGAACTCGTTCGGATTAGGAAACTGGGCTGGGTCGCGGTTGGCGGCGCCGATGGCGATCGTGATGCTCGTGCCTGGCGAGATGGCTTGGCCGCCAATCTCGACGTGCGCGGTGGTCATCCGGTTGCCGAGCTGGTTGCTGCTTTCGTAACGGAGGATTTCCTCGACGGCGGTGCGGGCGAGGGTTGGGTCGGCTCGGAGGCGGGCTTTCTGCTCCGAGTGTTGCGATAATAAAACGAGACCGTTGCCGATCAGATTGGTAGTGGTCTCATGGCCCGCGTTCAGCAGAAAGATGCAGTTGTGCAGGAGTTCGCAGGCGGTGAGGCGGCCTTCGGCGCTCTCGCCGGCGATAAGGCGGGTGAGGACGTCTTGACCTGGATCGCCCGGCCGGGCCCGGCGGCCGGCGACGAGGGTTCCGAGATAGGCTAGAAAGTCGGTGACGGCTTGGTTGCCGAGGGTGTGTTGGGCTGGAGTGAGGGTGGGTTCGAGGGCGCCTAGGATCGCGAGGGACCAGTCCCGCAACGGGGTGCGCTCGTCGGGTGGGATACCGAGGAGGTTGCCGATGATCTCGATGGGGATAGCGGCGGCGTAGTGTTCGATCAGGTTGGGGGATGGGTTGGCTTCCAATTTGTCGAGGAGGCAGTCGACAGTTTGGATTAGGCCCGGCTCCATGCTGGCGATGGCGCGGGGGGTAAGGGCGGCGGCGATGAGGCGGCGGACGCGAGTGTGTCGGGGCGGATCGTTGAAAACGAGGCTGGTAGTGTGGTGGTCATAAAGCGGGGAGTCGCCGAATTTGGGGCGGAATTCCTCGCGCTTGTCGGCGCTGAAAGCCGGGTCCCGGTAGGCCTGGAGGCAATGTTCGTAGCGGGTGAGGATATAGCCGCCGGATAGGAGGCGCTTGACCGGGACGTGGGTTCGGAGGGAGTCGTAGGTGGGATAAGGATTATCGTGGAACTCAGGCGAAAGGGCGGTGAGGTCGAAGTTGGCGGCTGCTTCGAGAGCGGTCATTTGGGCAGCTTGGCATGGAAAGCCGCTATCCGGCGAGGGCGACGATCTTGCGCAGGTCCTCCACAAAGGCGGCATATTCGCGGGCTTTGGCATCTTCGTCGGGGAGGCGGAGCAGGTAAGAGGGGTGGACGGTGATGAAGCCCTGATTGTTGCCGTCCAGGGCAATGGGTTTGCCACGCTCGCGGGTGATGGGGACGGCGCGGCCCAGAACGGCGCGGACTGCGGTAGCGCCCATCATGACGGTGAGGGCGGGACGGATCTCGGCGCGCTCCAGTTCTAGCCAGAAGCTGCAGGCTTTTATTTCAGTCGTGCTAGGTTTTTCGTGTATGCGGCGTTTGCCGCGGGGGACGAATTTGAAGTGCTTGACGGCGTTGGTAACGTAGACCTGGGTGCGATCCAGGCCGGCCTCGGCCATGGCGCGATCCATGAGCTGGCCGGCGGGGCCGACGAAGGGGCGTCCGGCGAGGTCTTCCTGGTCGCCGGGTTGTTCGCCAACCATCATGATGCGGGCGTCGGGCGGGCCTTCGCCAAACACGGCTTGGGTGGCGGGCTCCCAAAGCGGGCAGCGGCGACAGTCGGCGATGTCCTCGGCGGCTTGGCGGAGAGGGGAGCCTGACAGTTCCCGCCCGGGCTCGGCGAAGGCGCGGGTGGGTTTTGGGGGGGAGAAGGCGGGTTGGTCGACCATGGCATCGGTTCGAGCGCTGGCGGAGCGAATGAGTTCCGGGATGGCGGCGGCTTCGGGGAGATTGCGCCAGTATTTTCTGGGCATTTCAGATTGCATGGCGCCAATTTTGAGACGGGCGGGGTTGAAGACGCTGCTGTAGTAGGCGCGCCAGTAGGCTTCGAGCTTGTCGTCGTCGGGAACGTCGGATTTTTGGGCGCCGGGGGCGAAGGCCAGGATTTCGCCGTTCCAGTGGACGCTGCGGTAGGGGGCGAGGATCGACCATGTCATGGTGGCGAAGCGGCGGACGAAGAAGTCGGCGTTGGCCTCGATGATGTAGTGGTCGGGTTCGAACCAGGCGACGTAGCGGGGGCCTTTGGGTTCGGCGACTTCGCGAAAGCGGACGAAGGCGCGCATTTTGTGGGTGTCGCGGCGGACGGATTGGGCAAGGCGTTGGGCGCGCTGGACTTCGGGATCGGTGGTTTGCTCAAGCAGATGCTTGTCCCCGGCGTGGGCGCGATAGATGAGGCGATAGAGGAGGGCGAAGCGTTCCGGGTCGCTGTGCTGGATAACGGTTTCGGCAAGGGTGACGAGGGCGCGGGGGACGTTGAAGGTGCCCGGCGGGGGCGGCGGCGGCGGGTCGGCCGGTGTTTCGGCGAAGAGGTCGTCTGGGGCGCCGACAGCCCAGGTGATTTGCTCTGGTGGAGTGTCCTGGAGAGCCAGGGTGCGGGCGGCCGAGCGCCAGCTTTCCCAGTCGACTTCGTGGGCGAGCGTTACGGACGGCATCAGGCGAAGAGGTCGGCTTGCCGGGGCTTAGGGACCAGGCGCTGCTGGAGACGGGCGCTGTCGAGGTTTGGGCCGGGGTGGTGGTCGGCGGTGATGACGAAGGGGGCGAGTTTCGCGAGCGGGAGGCGGAGGCGGGCGAGGTCGTCCATACGCAGGCGGCGATGGCGGCGGGCTTGGATCAGGCGGTCGGCGGATTTCACGCCGAGGCCGGGAACGCGGAGGAGGCGGTCTCGGGGGGCCTGGTTGACGTCGATGGGGAACTGGTCGCGGTGGCGCAAGGCCCAGGCAAGCTTTGGGTCCATGGACAGATCGAGGTTGCCGTCGGGGTTCAAGGCGATCTCGTCTTTGGCGAAATCGTAGAACCGCATGAGCCAGTCGGCTTGGTAGAGGCGATGCTCCCGGAGGAGGGGCGCTTTTTTGGGGGGAAGGGCTTGGCTCGCGTCGGGGATGGGGCTGAACGCGGAGTAGTAGACCCGGCGTAGCCCGTAACTGCCATAGAGGTTGGCGCTGAGGCCGAGGATATCCTCGTCGGTGCTGGCGTCGGCACCGACGATCATCTGGGTGCTTTGGCCGGCGGGGGCGAATTTGGGCGCGCGCTTCTCGGCTTTGGCTTCGTCGATGCGTAGGCGGATGCGGGCCATGCTGCGGCGGATGCCGGGCGCGTCTTTCTCGGGGGCCAGGTGGTTGAGGCTGGTTTCGGTAGGGAGCTCGACGTTGATGCTGAGACGGTCGGCATAGCGCCCGGCGTCGGCAAGGAGCTCGGGGGAGGCGTCGGGGATGGTTTTGAGATGGATGTAGCCGCGGAAGCCGTGGTCTTCGCGAAGGATGCGGGCGACGCTGACGATCTGCTCCATGGTGTAGTCGGGGCTGCGGATGATGCCTGAACTGAGGAAAAGGCCCTCGATGCAGTTGCGGCGATAGAAGCCGAGGGTGAGAGTAACGACTTCCTCGGGGGTGAAGCGGGCGCGCTGGACGCTGCTGCTGCGGCGGTTGATGCAATAAAGGCAATCATAGACGCAGGCGTTGGTCAGAAGAATTTTCAAGAGGCTGATGCAGCGGCCGTCGGGGGCGTAGGCATGGCAGATGCCCATGCCTTCGGTGCTGCCGACACCGGCCTTCTCGCCTTCGCTACTGCGTTTGGCGGTGCCGCTGGAGGCGCAGGACGCGTCGTATTTGGCGGCATCGGCGAGAATTTCGAGTTTCTGCAGCAGGTCCATGAAACATCCGTTTTCCTATGGCAGAGTTGACCATAATTGGCGGGTTTTCAAGCTGGCTCGGGCGGGTCTAGGGTGCCTGCATGATTGATCCTGTTGATTATGCACGTGTTGAGGCGGCTTCCGCGCCGGTGTTTTCCTTCGACGGGAAGGCGCTATTCTTTTTGCGGGGAGACGGATTGCAGCAGGTCTGGACGTTGGACTTGGAGTCGGGGGCGTCCCGGGCGCTTTCGCGGCATGACGAGAACGTCAGTTCGTTGCGGCGAGCGCCGGAGGATGACCGGCTGATCTACGCGATCGATGCGGGTGGGGACGAGCGGCATCAGCTTTGGCTGCTGGAGGACGGGGCGGGGCGGGCGCTGACGGTTGACGCGGGGGTAATTTACGGGATGGGGGCTTGGTCTTCGGACGGGGTGCGGATCAGCTTGACGGCAAACGACCGGGATGCGGCGCATTTCGATGTGCTGGCGATGGAGGTGGCGACGGGGGAGCGCGTGCGATTGATGGAAGGGACGCATGAGGCGGCGGTGGGGGGTTGGGATGCGGACGGGCGATTGATTGTGACGTTGGACCGGTCTTCCGGGGACCAGCGGCCTTTGGTGATCGGGGCGGATGGGGCAGCGGCGGTGCCGCGGAGCGGGGCGGCCCGGTATTCGAGTTTGCGTTGGGACGGCGGGGCGTTGCTGGGATTAAGCGAGGCCAAAGGACGGGATTTCATGGGTTTGTTGCGGATTGATCTGCAGAGTGGGAATTGCGAGGCGGTCTATGCGCCTGAAAGACGGGATGTGGAGGCCTGGGCGGTTTCGAGCGCCGGGCTGTTGGCGACGGTGGAGAATGACCGGGGATACGGCGTGCTGCGGGTGGGGCCGCGGGATGGGGAAAGGGCAATCGTGAAGGTGTTGCCGGATGGGGTCGTGGCGGATTTGGCCTGGTCGGTGGATGGCACGCGGCTGGCATTCTCGGCGAGCAATGCGGTGCGGCCGGCAGGGTTGTGGATCTGGGAGAAGGGGGCGGCCCGGGTCGTTTGGGAACCGGAATGCGGGTTGCCGATGCAGGCGTTCTCATTGGTGGAGTGGACGAGCTTCGATGGGCAGGCCGTCCCGGGGTGGTTGGCGTTGCCGGGCGGGGAGCGGCCAGAGGTGGGGTGGCCGGCGGTGATCTGGGTGCATGGGGGGCCGGCCTCGCAGGCTCGGGCGGGGTTCCGGGCGGACATGCAGGCGTTGCTGGCGCAGGGCTATGCCGTGCTGATGCCGAACGTGCGGGGGAGCACGGGATACGGGCGGAAGGCGATGGAGAGCGACGACGTGGAGCGGCGGCTCGACTCGGTGCACGATTTGGCGGCGGGGCGGGCTTGGTTGGCGGGGCAGAATGCAATTGACGGGTCGCGGATCGCGGTGATGGGGCAATCCTACGGCGGCTACATGGTTTTGGCGGCGATTACGGAATATCCGTCGCTTTGGCGTTGCGCGATCGACTTTTACGGGATCGCGGATTTCGCGACGCTGCTCGAGACCACGGGACCTTGGCGGCGGGCGCACCGGGCGATGGAGTATGGAGATCCTTCAAGGCACCGGGCGCTGTTCGACCGGATTTCGCCGATCCGGCACGCGGGGCGGATCGAGACGCCTTTGCTGGTTTTGCATGGGCGGCGCGATCCGCGGGTCGGGTTCGGGGAGAGCGAGCAGATCGTGGAAGCGTTGGGGCGGCTTGGCAGACCTCCGGCTTTCGAGGCGTTCGATTATGCCGGGCATGGATTCGTGCGGCCTGAAGACAAGGCTCGGGTTTACTCGGCGGTAGCGGCGTTCTTGGCTGAACATCTTTAAGTGCCCATCGCGGCGCGCATGAACATGCGCTTCAGGCGGGGCATGCGGTGGACGCCGGCGATGCCGAGGTCTCGGGCGGTACGAAGCAGGGGATTGTCAGTGCTGAACAGGCGGTCGAGGACGTCGGTGGCCGCGAGCATGGCAAGGTTGCCGGGGCGGCGGCGGCGCTGGTAAGCGGCGAGGAGGGCGGGTGCGCCGATGTCCTCGCCTTTGGCCTTGGCGGCTAGAATGAGGTCGGAAAGAGCAATCACGTCGCGGAAGCCCAGGTTGAGGCCCTGGCCGGCAATGGGGTGGATGCCGTGGGCGGCATCGCCGACTAGGGCGAGGCGAATGTCGTAGTAGCGCTGAGCGTGCAGGGCGCCGAGGGGATACATCCAGCGGCGGCCGACAAGGCGAATTGGGCCGAGATGGGGGCCTAGGCGGCGGGCGACTTCGCGGGTGAAGGCGGCGTCGTCGAGCGCAATGAGGCGATCGGCAAGTTGGGCGCGCTCGGTCCAGACAATGGCTGAGAGGTTGGCCGCGTCTTCGGTCGGGGCCATGGGGAGTTGGGCGAAGGGACCGGCGGGAAGGAAGTGTTCCAGGGCGGTGCCGTGATGAGGGCGTTCGTGAGCGATGGCGCAGACGATGCCGCGCTGGTTGTAGGCGGCGCGGGCGACGCCGATGCCGGCTTGCTCGCGGAGAGGGGAGTTTCTGCCTTCGGCGGCGACGACAAGGCGGGCGTTCAGGGTTGGGCCGCCGGCGATGGCGATGGCGGCGCCTGCTGCGGTGCGTTTGACCTGGGCGTCGGCAGGGGAGAAGAGGTGAAGGCGGGAGGATTGGTGCAGTTGGGCGTTCAGGGCGGTGCGGAGAGCTCTGGCTTCAACCATCCAGCCGAAAGGGCCTTGCCCGGCCTCGGCATGGTCGAAATGGAGGAAAAGGCTGGAGGCGAAACGGCCGGGGCGGCCGTCGGAAACGCGGATGCCGAGGATGGGGCCTGGAGTTTGCGGGAGGGCGTCCCAGAGGGCGGCGGCTTCGAGCAGGCGTCGGGATCCGGCAGCTATGGCGTAGGCGCGGCCGTCGAAGTCGGGGTGTTCCATGGGGGGGAGGGCGGCGCGGTCGATAACGGCGACGTTGGCTCCGCCTTGGGCCAGGCGGCAGGCAAGGGTGCCGCCGACGGGACCGGCTCCGACGACGCAGACATCAACATCCATAATCAGGCTCCTGGTTGCCTAAAAAGTGGGCAGGGTCATCGCGCGTGCAATGCTGGAAAGGGCGTCGATGCAGGTTTCATTCGCGAGGGGCAACCATGCTACCAGCGGCGTGCCAGCACGCTCTGGCGAATGATGCTCAGGTCGGGCGGGGGTGCGGCATGGTTCTTGAGTGAGTGCGTTCCAGCCCGGGCCATAGCGGTCCGGGAGAGATGGAATTGGAGAGGAGGGGTCTATGAAGCTCATCATGGCCATCATCAAGCCATTCAAGCTGGACGACGTACGGGAGGCGCTCACTCCATTGGGGGTGCAGGGGCTGACGGTGTCGGAAGTGAAGGGGTTCGGCCGGCAGAAGGGACAGACGGAGATTTACCGCGGGGCCGAATATCATGTGAGCTTCCTGCCGAAGGTGAAAGTTGAGGTAGTGGTGCCGGATGACCTGGCCGAGCAGGTGGTCGAGGCGATCATGAAGTCGGCGCATACCGGGAAGATCGGGGACGGCAAAGTGTTCGTGATGGATATCGAGCGGGCGGTGCGAATCCGAACTGGCGAAACGGATAGCGAGGCATTGTAACGATGACGAAAGGGACGTTTGACTTGAAGCGCGTTGCTGGGATCGGGCTGGCGGCATTGCCGCTGGTGTTGCTGGCGTTGCCGGTGCTGGCGCAAACGCCGCCGGCGGCGATTCCGGCGCCCGCGCCGGAGGCGAAGGTGGATAGCGGCGACACGGCTTGGATGCTGACCAGCACGGCATTGGTGCTGTTGATGACCGTGCCTGGACTGGCGTTGTTTTATGCAGGCATGGTTCGGAAAAAGAACTTGCTCTCGACGATGATGCAGTCGTTCAGCATCTGCGCTTTGGTGACGGTGCTTTGGTATGTTGTTGGCTATAGTTTGGCGTTTACGGGCAGCAATCCGTATGTCGGCGACTTCTCGCGCGTGTTGCTGAACGGGATAGGGGCGGACTGGGATAAGCCGTTCACGTTGGCAGCCGGCACGGATCTCGCGAGCGGGACCACGATTCCGGAATCCGTGTTCATGATGTTCCAGATGACGTTCGCGATCATTACGCCGGCGCTGATTGCCGGAGCGTTTGCGGACCGGATGAAGTTTTCGGCGATGATGGTGTTCATGGCGCTGTGGTCGGTGCTGGTCTACTCGCCGGTGGCGCACTGGGTGTTCAACCCGGTTGGCTGGCTCGCTGGCCTTGGCGCTGCCGACTTCGCCGGCGGGACGGTGGTGCACATCAATGCGGGCGTTGCCGGGTTGGTCTGTTCTTTGGTGTTGGGCAAGCGGCTGGGTTACGGGACGGACAACATGAGTCCGTATAACCTGGCTTTCGCGGTGATCGGGGCTTCGTTGCTTTGGGTTGGCTGGTTCGGGTTCAATGCCGGGTCGGCGTTGGGCGCTGGCGGCCGGGCTGGGATGGCGATGACGGTGACGCAGATCGCCACGGGAGCCGCGGCGCTGGGCTGGGCGTTCGCCGAGTGGGTGACGAAGGGCAAGCCTTCCGTGCTGGGCGCGATTTCCGGGGCGGTTGCCGGGTTGGTGGCGATTACGCCGGCTTCGGGGTTCGTTTTGCCGGGTGCAGGTTTGATCATCGGCTTGGCGGCGGGCCTGGTTTGCTACTGGTCGGCCACGGGGTTGAAGCACCTGCTCGGCTATGACGACAGCCTGGATGCGTTCGGCGTGCATGGCGTGGGCGGGATCGTCGGCGCCCTGCTCACGGGCGTGTTCGCTTATGGGCCGTTGACGGCGACTGCTGCTAACCCGGCAGGCACCGTGATTGGCGGGACGACGCAGTTCATGGCGCAGGTTTACGCGACCGTGGCGACCGTGGCGTTCAGCGGCGTGATGACGTTCATCCTGCTGAAGATCGTGGACGTGACAATCGGGTTGCGGGTTTCTGAAGAGCAGGAACGCGAAGGACTTGATGTCGTGCTCCATGGGGAGCGGCTGGGATAAATTGGCGCCGGCTCCCGTGCGACGCGGGAGCCGGCGCTTTTTCGTTTTTCGGCCGGCGTTGTGGCATTTTTTCCCCAGTGTGAGGGCGAGCAGTTAGTGAAGCGGAGATTACCGGGTGCTTGCCGCCGCGTTTGCGCATAGGTTGCGATTTCGCTTCAACAACGCCGAGTAACGTATGACTTCAGCTGTTTTTGCTTCCCCAGCGCTCCGGGACATGTTCCGGCAGCGGGTCGGGCAGCTCGGCGCGATCACGCTGGTCGTGGCTTCAGTGCTGCTATTGATTTGCTTGGCCAGCTACAGTCCGCTCGATCCTTCGTTGAATACTGCGACGTCGAGGCCGGTCAGCAACCTGGTCGGGGTTGCCGGCGCGATCACGGCGGATGTTTTGCTGCAATGCTTCGGGGTTGCCGCGGTTTTGCCGGCTTTGGCTATGCTGGCTTGGGCTTATCGCCTGGGGTCCTTGCGATCGGTTCGGCTTTGGGGACGGGCGCTTTGGCTGCTTGCGGCGATTCCTGTCGTAGCGGGAATTTTATCGCTGGCTCCGGGTTGGACGGGGGCCGCGGGGTGGCCGGCGGGGGCCGGGCTGGGGGGGGCGGCTGGAGCTGTGTTGCAAACCCAAGCGGTGGCGATGGGGCGCGGGCTGCTGGGGCCGGCTGGGACGGTGATCGTGATCGGCGCCGGGGTGGCGCTTGGGTTCCTGCTGGTTGCCTTGGCGCTCGGGCTGACGCCTGGGGAGTGGCGTGCGGCTGGGCACGGCATGGCAGTGGTCGCGCGGGGGTTGGTACGGGGGGGGCAGAGCGCTGCCCGATTGGTGCAACGGACTGCATCAGGAATCGTAACGACCGGGCAGAGCGTTTCAGAACCGGCTCAACGTTCAGTTGAACTTGAGGCAAATTCTGAGCCGCGGCAGGCGGCCGCGCCAGTTGTCGTAAAGAAGCCGCTTACTGCGACGCCAGAGAACGCCGGGGAGGCGCATGGGGACCGGTTCGCTTTCGCGCCGAAGCCTAAGATTGTGCCGCCTGTCCGGACGGCGGAAGCGACACGGAAAACTGTCCTGCCGCCCGATGAGGCTGGGTGGCAGTTTCCGCCTCTGAGCCTGTTGAGTCCGGCGCCGCGGCGTCAGGATAGCGGGCCGAGCGAGGAGGCGTTGCAGGCCAATGCCCGGCTGCTTGAGACCGTGCTGAGCGATTATGGCGTGCAGGGGGCGATCCGGGATATCCGGCCGGGGCCGGTGGTGACGCTTTATGAGCTGGAACCCGCGCCAGGGATACGGAGCGCGCGGGTGATCGGGCTGGCGGACGACGTGGCGCGGAGCTTGAGCGTAACAGCGGTGCGTATCGCGACGGTGCCGGGGCGGAACGTGATCGGCATCGAGGTGCCGAATGCCAAGCGGGAGACCGTGTTCCTTTCGGAGTTGCTGGGGAGCGAGGAATGGCGAGGGCATCCGGCGAGACTGGCGCTCGCGATCGGGAAGGACATCGGCGGGGTGCCGATCGTGGCCGACCTGGCGCGGATGCCGCACCTGCTGATCGCGGGGACAACCGGGTCCGGCAAGTCGGTGGGGATCAACGCGATGATCCTCAGCATCCTATACCGGATGAGCCCGGATCAGTGCCGGTTGATCATGATCGACCCGAAGATGCTGGAGCTGAGCGTTTATGAGGGCATCCCGCATCTACTGGCGCCGGTGGTGACGGAGCCGGCGCGGGCGGTGACGGCGCTGAAGTGGACGACGCGAGAGATGGAGCGGCGGTATCGGGCGATGAGCCAGCTCGGGGTACGGAACGTGGGGGGATATAACGAGCGGGTGAACGAGGCGCTGGCCAAGGAGGAGGTGGTGACCCGGCGGGTGCAGACCGGGTTCGACAGCGATACGGGCAAGCCGGTGTTCGAGGAGCAGCCGCTGGTTCTGAAGCCTTTGCCGTTCATCGTGGTGGTGATCGACGAGATGGCGGACTTGATGATGGTGGCAGGCAAGGAGGTGGAGGCCGCAGTGCAGCGGCTGGCGCAGATGGCGCGGGCGGCGGGCATTCACGTCATCATGGCGACGCAGCGGCCTTCGGTGGACGTGATTACCGGGACGATCAAGGCGAACTTCCCGACGCGGATCAGTTTCCAAGTAATTAGCAAATTCGACAGCCGAACCATTCTGGGAGAGCAGGGGGCGGAGCAGCTCTTAGGGCAAGGCGACCTGCTGCACATGGCGGGAGGGGGGCGGATCAACCGGGTGCATGGGCCGTTCGTAGCGGACCGGGAGGTTGAAGACATCGTGGCCTTCCTGCGGGCGCAAGGGGAGCCGAGCTATGACGATGAGGTGACGGACGGGGCAGTTGAAGAGGATAGCGGGGGTGCTATGCCGGCGCTTTCGGGGATCGCCGGGGCTTCGGACGGGGAGAAAGGGTTGTTTGACCAGGCTGTCGCGGTGGTGACGCGGGAGGGGAAGGCGAGCACGAGTTTTATCCAGCGGCATCTGGCGATCGGGTACAACCGGGCGGCGAAGCTGATCGAGCAGATGGAGAAGGAGGGAGTCGTCAGCCCGGCCAATCATGTTGGAAAGCGGGAAGTACTGGCCCGGATTAGCCGGGATGACGAGGATGATTGAGCGAGGCTGCCAGCTACCATAAGACTACAGCCGTTTGGTAGCTTGAATGAAACGAAGCCTGAATAAACAGGCGTGGCGTTTGGGTGAAGCGGGATGAGGCATCGTAGCTTGATGGTGGGGATCGTTGCGGGCGTGTCGGCCGGTGCTGTCCGGCAACGGGCATTTGCTCAGGGGGGGAGCAGATGCGGGTCGTGTTCTGGCGTGCAATGAGTGGACAGCTTGGAGAAGAGGTGAACCGGCTTTGCCCGGGGTTCAATGCGTCGCAGGCTGAGGTTGAGATCTCGCCGGTATTCAAGGGAACGTATCCCGAGACGCTGACGGCGGCGATCGCAGCTTGGCGGGCTGGGCAGGCGCGGAACTTGGTGTAAATGTTCGCGGTGGGGATTGGGTCGATGCTGGTTGCGGAGCCGGGGGTGGACCTAAACAGCCATGAGTAGGTTGTGACACGGATGCATGTGGCTGTGTCCCTTGTTCACGGCGGGATGGCTTGGTCCAGTTCGGGCGCGACGCGGAAGGTGCGGTGGGCGAGGCAATGCCGCTTGAGGCCTGGCCAGGCGTTCTCAATGGGGTTCAGTTCCGGGGCATGCCGGGGCAGCCACTCCGCCATGAACCAGGAGAACCGTGGGTCAAGCGCCGCCAGGCTGGCTTTGCCGGCGTGGGCAGGACCATTGTCGAGCGCCAGCACAGTGGGCTTGCGACTTTTCCAAGTTGCGGGCCGTAGCGGCGATTCAGTTGTTTAAGCAGCGTGGCGAAGCCGCTGCTGCGCTTGGCGGCAGAGGCGTGGACCAGCGCCTCGCACGTGAGGGCGTCCAGCACTCCGGGCATCGCCGCCTTGCGCACCTACCCCGGCGCCTGCCCCCGCAGGTCCGCTCCACCTCTGCCCTGTTCTGCCGCCCATTTACGACCGGCTCGGCTTCATCATGCAATCCCTGCTCCGGACGGCCTGCATGCTTCTGGTTGTAGGGAAACCCGTTCAGGAAATCTGAAAACCGCCTTCTAAGGGCATTTATCGACGCTGCAGCGCCATGTCGCAGAGTTTGTAAGTTTCACGACGGGAACCCATGCTCGGATGCAATCTGGGCAAAGCGGACCACGACAGGCGGCATTCCGCCAAATCCGGCTGCAACATATTGCAGCCAAGGCTAAAACGGAAACCCGTCCTTCGATCGCGAACTGACCTTCGCTCGATAAAAAATTAAGTTCCTCGAGCATCGCGTAGGCGCTGGCCAACAACACGCGCCAGCATCGGTTATAGCCATACAGTTGCTCCGGTTAGAACCGCCCCGGGGTTCCCCCCCGCCCCTGCCCGGTGCTAATCCCGCCCAACCCTAGCCAGAGGCCCCGATGAACGCCCCCTTCCCGGCAGCATCCCTCGCGCCGGAGATCGACGCCCCCCTGATCCTTGCCCTGCCCAAGGGCCGCATCCTCGACGAGTGCGCCCCGTTGCTGGTCCGCGCCGGCGTGGAGCCCGCGCCCGACTACGCCGACGAGAACAGCCGCCGCCTCCGTTTCCCCACCAGCCAGCCCGGCCTCGACGTGGTCCGCGTCCGCCCGTTCGACGTCGCCACCTTCGTCGCCTTCGGCGCGGCGCATATCGGCATCTGCGGCGCCGACGTTCTGACGGAGTTCGACTACCCCGAGATCTACGCCCCACTCGACCTCGGCATCGGCCAATGCCGGGTCAGCGTCGCCGAGCCTGCCGGCACGGTCGGGCAGGACGACCCGGCCACCTGGTCGCGCGTGCGCGTCGCCACGAAATACCCCAACACCGCCCACCGGCACTTCGCCGCCCGCGGCGTGCAGGCCGAGATCGTGCACCTGAACGGGGCGATGGAGCTGGCCCCCGGCCTCGGCCTGTCGCGCCTGATCGTGGACCTGGTGCAGACCGGCAGCACGCTGCGCGCCAATGGGCTGAAGGAAACCGAGGTGATCGCCCACGTCACCAGCCGCCTGATCGTCAACCGCAGCGCGCTCAAGACCCGGCCCGAAGCCGTGGGCGCCCTGATTGCCCGGTTCCGCGCGGCGCTTGCGCGATGATGCGGCTCTCGACCAGCGACCCCGGTTTCGAAGCCGCCTTCTCCGCCCTGCTGCACGACGCCCGCGCCACCACCGCCAACGTCGCGGGCCAGGTGGCCGCCATCATCGCGGAGGTTCGCAGCCGCGGCGATGCCGCCCTGGCCGACCTGACCGCCCGGTTCGACCGCCTGCGACTTGCCCCCGGCGCGCTGCGCGTTTCCCGGGCCGAGATCGATGCCGCCGTTGCCGGCATACCCCCGGACCTCGCCGCCGCGCTGGACTTCGCCGCCGCCCGCATCGAGCGCTTCCACCGCGCGCAATTGCCGCAGGACATCGAGGTTCCCGACCCGGACGGCTTGACCCTCGGGATACGCTGGACCGCGCTCGACGCCGTGGGGATCTACGTTCCGGGCGGGAAGGCGGCTTACCCGTCGTCGGTGCTGATGAATGCGCTGCCGGCCCAGGCCGCGGGAGTGGGGCGCATCGCGATGTGCGTGCCGGCGCCGGACGGCGTGCTGAACCCGCTCGTGCTGGCCGCCGCCCGCCGCGCCGGGGTGACGGAAATCTACCGGATTGGCGGCGCGCAGGCGGTGGCGGCCATGGCGTACGGCACCGAGACGATCCCCGGCGTGGACCGGATCGTTGGCCCTGGTAATTCCTATGTCGCCGAGGCCAAGCGGCAGGTGTTCGGGCAGGTCGGCATCGACAGCATCGCCGGGCCGTCCGAGGTCGTGGTCCTGGCCGACGCCAGCCAGGATGCCGACGACGTTGCGATGGACCTGCTGGCCCAGGCCGAGCACGGCGAGGATTCGCAAAGCATCCTCATCACCGACGACGCAGGGTTTGCCGGACGGGTCGAGGCGGCGATGGCGCGCGCGCTCGAAACCCTGCCGCGCGCCGCCATTGCCGGGGCGAGCTGGCGCGGCCACGGTGCCGTTATCGTTGTCAGGGACTGGATCGAGGCGGCTACGCTGACGAACCGGCTGGCGCCCGAACACTTGCAGGTCATGACCGAAGCGCCAGCCGCCCTGTTTCAGCAGATCCGCCATGCGGGCGCCGCTTTCCTCGGCCCGTCATGCCCAGAGGCCGTCGGCGACTACGTGGCCGGGCCGAACCATGTTCTGCCGACCGGGCGCACGGCCCGCTTCGCTTCCGGTCTCTCGGTCTACGACTTCCTGAAGCGCACCACGTGGGTTGACGCGACCCGCTCCGCCCTCCGGCTGGTCGGCCCGGCCGCCGTCATGCTGGCCGAAGCCGAGGGGCTGGACGCCCATGCCCGCAGTATCGCCCAGCGGCTGAGCCGGCGATAAGCGAGGCAGCAACCGGGCGGCCCAGCTTGACCCTGCGCGTTTACGCCATCAAATACTGGCCCATGAATGCAAGATCCCGGTCAGAAGGAACCTGATGTCCAAAGAAGATATGATTGAATTCAGCGGCACCGTCCTGGAGTTGCTGCCCAACGCGATGTTCCGCGTCAAGCTCGACAACGAGCACAGCATCCTGGCTCACACATCCGGCAAGATGCGCAAGAATCGCATCCGCGTGCTCGCGGGCGACCGCGTCAACGTCGAGATGACGCCCTATGACTTGTCGAAGGGCCGCATCACCTTCCGCTTCAAGTAAGGCGACCTCTCGTCGGCACGCCCTTGATTCTCGCCTCGGCGAGCCCGCGCCGTTTGGCCCTTCTTGCTCAGATCGGGATCGTTCCCGACCGAGTTGTCCCGGCCGATATCGACGAGTCCGTTCGAAAGGATGAACGCCCGCGCGACCATTCGATCAGGCTGACGCGCGAGAAAGCCGCTGCCGCGGCCCAAACCGGTCAATTCACCCTTGCCGCCGATACCATCGTGGCCGTCGGGCGGCGCATCCTTCCGAAAGCCGGCGATGAACAGGATGTCCGCACATGCCTCGGCCTGCTATCGGGGCGGCGGCACCACGTTCTGACAGCCGTGACGTTGATCACCCCGGTCGGCGAGCGGTCGGAACGGGTTGTCGATACGGCCGTCGTGTTCGCTCGGCTCACGGCAGCGCAGATTGACGCCTACGCAGTCAGCGGCGAAGGGACTGGCAAGGCAGGTGGCTACGCGATCCAAGGCCGGGCCGCGTCGTTCGTACGCCTCCTAAGCGGCAGCTATAGCGGCGTCGTCGGGCTGCCACTGTTCGAGACCGCCCAGCTTCTACGAGGCCGCGGCTACCCCGTTCCGTGATCCGGATCCTTGCCACGTCCAGCCCCGGCGAATCCGGGCGGCAGCGGTCGAGCGCGGGCGGCTGCTCGACTACGCCATCTATCGCCCCGGCGCGCCCAACAGCGTGGGCGACCGGATGCGCGGCCGCGTCATCGCCCGGGTCCAGGCCCTCGCCGGCAGCTTCGTCGCCTTGCCCAGCGGGGCGGAGGGCTTCCTTCCCGACAGCCAAGCCCCCCCGAACCTGACGGCGGGGGCGTCCGTCACGGTTATTGTGACCCGCGCGCCCCAGGCCGGCAAAGGGCCGCGCCTTTCGGCCATTACGCCGCAAACGGAGGCCGGGCTGCCGGTCCTGATTGAACGGGGGCCAACCGCGATTGAGCAGCTTGCCGCGCTGTACCCGGATGCCTCGCTCATCGTTGACCACTTCGCCGCCGCCGCGGGCCTGCCGTCCGGGGCGGCCATCGATCCCGCCCCTTGGGACGATGCCTTGGCCAGCGAGATCGAGGCGCTGTCTGGCCCGGCCGTCGCCCTGCCTGGCGGAGCCCGCGCCAGCATCCATCCGACGCCGGCACTGGTTGCCATCGACGTCGACATCGCGTCCGCTTCGGCGGAGCGGCGGCCCAAGTCGTCCTCGCAACGCGAGGTCAACCGCGCCGCCTTGCCCGGCCTGGCCCGCGCCATCCGACTACGCAACCTGTCCGGCGCCATCGTAGTGGATCTCGCCGGAATGTCCCCGAAGGCGCGCGCCGCTCTTGCGCCCGATTTCAGGGCGGCCCTTGCCTCGGACCCGCTTAACCCTCGCTTTCTGGGCTTCTCCGCCCTGGGGCTCGCAGAGGTGCTGCGTCCCCGGCGTCATGCTCCGCTGCATGAATTGCTGGGCTCGGCCCATGGCGCCGCCTTGGCAGCGCTCGGCGATGTCGCCCGCCAATCGGCGGCGGCGGCGGCGGCGGCGAGCCAGATCGCCCTGAGTGCCGCCCCCGATGTCGCGGGCGCGATCGAGAGCGATCCGATCGCCCGGGCCGACCTTGCACGCCGCACCGGGCGTCCCCTGATGCTACGGCTTGACCCGGCACTCCCGCCGGGCGCCTGGACCACGGAGCCGATCAAGCGTGCCCGCCTTCCTTGACGCCTGCCCGATCTGCGGCAAGCCTTCGGCTCCCGGCCGTGTGCACCCCTTCTGCTCGCAGCGCTGCGCCCAGGTGGACCTGGGCCGCTGGTTCACCGGCATTTACGCCCTGCCCGCCAGCCAGGACCGGGAAGACGAGGCGAACGTGACAACCGAGCCGGACGAGACTTGATCCAATCCGCGGCCTGGGCTAACCACCCTGCCTCCGCCGATGCCCAGGTAGCTCAGTTGGTAGAGCATGCGACTGAAAATCGCAGTGTCGCTGGTTCGATTCCAGCCCTGGGCACCACTGATCCTTTCTTGGTTGCGTGGACATCCAAAAGCGCGACTTGAGCTCGGAATGTTTGGTTGACCTCTCGGCGGCTTGCGCTTGCAACCGGGAATTACACCCCAAAAGCCTTGCTCCTGTTGCGGGAAGCCGCCAGCCTGGCCTCGTTTTACAAAGGAGGCAGCATGGGAACCAGGCAGGATGCGATCGACCGGGCGCTCGCGTTCTTCGACGGAGGCGGGTTCGAGCAACGCCTGGCCGACTTGGTCGCGATCCGCAGCACGAGCCAGGACACGGGCCATGAGGCAGAACTCGGGCGCTACCTCGATCAGGGTATCCGCCCTCTGCTGGACCGCCTCGGCTTCACCGTCGACGTCCGCCCCAACCCCGTTTCCGGCGCAGGCCCGATCCTGCTGGCCGAGCGGATCGAGGGCAACGGCCCGACCGTTATCACTTACGGCCACGGCGACACCGTCCGTGGCCTCGATGACCAATGGCGCGACGGTCTTGACCCATGGCGGCTCACCCGCGAGGGCGACCGCTGGTACGGCCGCGGAAGCGCCGACAACAAGGGCCAGCACGCGATCAACCTTTCCGCCCTGGAAGCCGTGCTGCAGGAGCGCGGCGGGCGGCTCGGGTTCAACCTCAAGCTCATCATCGAGACCGGCGAGGAAAGCGGCTCGAAGGGGCTGTCCGACATCGTAGCCGCCAACAAGGAGACGCTCGCCGCTGATGTCCTGCTCGCCAGCGACGGCCCGCGCAGCGCGGCAGCCGTGCCGACCCTCTCGACCGGCACCCGCGGCAGCTTCCATTTCGACCTGCGGCTCGATCTTCGGCCGGGCGGCGTCCATTCCGGCAACTGGGGTGGCATGACGACCGACCCTGCCATCGTGCTGAGCCACGCCATCGCCAGCATCTGCGACCGCCAGGGCCGCATCCTGGTGCGCGACTGGGTGCCGCAGGCAATCGCCGGGCCAGTGCGCGACGTGCTCCGGGGCTGCGAGCTGGAGAGCGATGCCGAGGCGGCGACGATCGATCCGGATTGGGGCGAACCCGGCCTGACCCCGGCGGAAAAAATTTACGCCTGGACCAGCTTCATCGTGCTCAGCCTGCTTTCCGGCCGCCCGGAGAACCCGGTCAACGCCGTGGCTCCGAACGCGGTGGCGCATTGCCAGATCCGTTACACAGTGGACGTGGACCCCGAGCAGTTCGCGCCGGCGTTGCGGCGGCACCTGGACCAGGCGGGCTTCCCGGAGGTGCAAATCGTCCCCTATGGCATCCGGATGCCCGCGCGGCGCAGCGACCCGGCGAACCCGTGGGTCGGCTGGGCCGTCGCCAGCATGGAGCGGACATTGGGCAAGCGGGTGCAGGTGATCCCCAACAGCGGCGGCGGGCTGCCGAACGACGTGTTCACCGACCACTTGGGCGTGCCGCTGCTCTGGGCGCCGCACAGCTACAACGGCTGCAAGCAGCACGGGCCGGACGAGCACTTGCTGATCGCCCCCGCGCGGGAGGGGATCGCCGCATTCGCTGGGCTGTGGTGGGATCTGGGGGAAAGCGGGGTTCCGGGGCATGGTGGGCGCGACAGGGATTGAACCTGTGACCCTTCGCGTGTGAAGCGAATGCTCTACCGCTGAGCTACGCGCCCGTCCGATGCACCGGCTTGTGACGTGACCGGATGGCCGATGTCAAGTTGCAGCCGGACCCTGGCAGCGACATTAATACGCGATGCTGCGTTGGTCCCTCTGCCTGCTCGTTCTGTTCGCTGTCCCAGCCCGCGCGGTCGAGGCGCGATACGAAGTCTATGCCGCCGGCCTCGAGGTGATGGAGGTTGACGCGCAGTATGACCTTGGCCCCGAGCGTTACCAGGTCACGATCGGCTTCCGCACCGTGGGCGCGTTCGGGTTCTTCATGAGCAGCCAGATGTCCACCACCGCCACCGGCCGCTTCGTGAACGGCCGCGCAGTGCCGCGGCAGCTGTTCGGAACCGGGGTGGTCCGGGGCGATAAGCGCGTGACGCAGATCGACTACATCAACGGTCAGCCGGAGGTGCGCCAGCTTGAGCCGCCGGTGGCGGGCAAGCGCGAGCCGATACCTGCCGCCGAGCAAGCCAACACGATCGACCCGCTCAGCGCCATGGCGGAGCTGATCCGGCAGGTCAGCGCGACCGGCCGCTGCGACGAGCGGGTCAAAACCTTTGACGGGCAGCGGCTTGGGGTGGCAACGGTTCATACCAGCGTTGTCCAGACGCTGGAGCCGACGAGCCGGTCGAGCTTCTCAGGCCCGGCGCTCCGCTGTGACTTCACGGGCAAGCAAACGGGCGGGTTCATGCTGGACGGGGATCCCGAGGAGATGCACCGGCCTAAAGACGGCACGGCCTGGTTCGCGGCGACGGCGCCCGGCGGCTTGCGCATCCCGGTCAGGATCGCGTTCAAGACGCGCTGGTTCGGGGATGCGACGATGTATCTGGTCAACACGCCATCGGGTTAACGCTTTGTCCATGTCCGCCGGCTATGCTTTCACGATGCTTGGCGGATCGGATCAGGATCGTGCGTGCCTACGGAAGCAGCCGGCCGGCAAGGCCGGGCACGTCGGCGAAGTTGCGCGCGACGGCGTCCGCGTCCGCGCCCATCGTGTCCGGGCCGTAGCCCCAGGCGGCGAAGATGCAGGGAACGCCGGCGGCTTTAGCGGCAGCGACATCGTTATGATGGTCGCCAACTATGACGGCCCGCGCGGGGTCGCCCCCGGCTTGGCTGAGCGTTTCGAGCAGGTGCGCCGGGTCAGGCTTGCGGCTTGGGAAGCTGTCTCCTCCGCCGATCGCGGCGAATCGGCCGGACATGCCCAGATCGGTCAGCAGCGACCGTGCCGCGGCGGCCGGCTTATTGGTGCAGACCGCAAAAGCCCAGCCCGCCTTGGCCATTTGGTCCAGGCTGGATGCGACGCCGGGGTAGGGACGGGTCAGTTCGGCGGGATGGGCCATGTAGTCGTCGAGGAACTCGCGCAGATCCCGCTCCGCCGCCGCCCGTCCGCGGGCCGACATGATCCGCTGCACCAGGACCGGCGCCCCGTCGCCCACCATGGCCGTGATCTCCGGCGCCGTGAACGGGGCGAGGCCGCGCTGCGCCATCATGCGGTTGCAGCTTGCCAGCAGGTCCGGGACGGAGTCGACGAGGGTGCCATCGAGGTCGAGCAGGAGCGTCGGCTGCGCCATGTCGTTTTCTGACACCAAAATTGACAAACGGCTCTTTGACACAAAGGCCGGCAGGACGCTACGCGGGGCCAATGACATCGATGCTGCGCGCGGCCAATGACTAGGACAGCCGTCATACTGGCTGCCGGGGTCGGCACGCGCATGAAGTCCGAGCGGCCGAAAGCGGTGCATCCAATCGCGGGCCGGCCGATGCTGAAGCACTTGATCGCGAGTTGCGAGGCGGTGTTCGACCGGCTCGTCGTCGTGATCGGGCCGGCGATGGACGAGGTTGCCCGGATCGCTTCGCCGCACACGGCCGTTGTTCAGCAGGAGCGGCTGGGCACGGCTCATGCGGCGCTGCAGGCGGTGGATTATTTCGGGGAGGGCGAGGTTGCGGTGCTTTACGCCGACAACCCGCTGATCCGGCCCGGCACGTTGCAGCGTTTGGTTGATGCGCGCGCCGGGGCGGCAATGGCGATGCTGGCGATGCGCCCGGCCGACCCTGGCCGGTATGGGCGGGTGATCGCGGACGATGGCCGGGTGAGGCGGATCGTGGAATGGGCCGATGCGAGCGAGGCCGAACGCTCCACGCCGTTGTGCAACGCGGGCGTGTTCTGCGCCGCCGCCGCCGACCTGGCCCGCTGGTTGCGTCAGATCAAGCCCAGCGAGGCCACCGGGGAGTATTACCTGACCGACTGCGTGACTGCCGCCGTTTCCGAGGACAAACTCGTGAGAGCGGTCGAGGCGCCCGAGGCCGAGTTGCGGGGCGTCAACTCGCGCTCCGAGCTGGCGCAGGCCGAGGCGACGGTGCAGGACTGGCTGCGGACGGCGGCAATGGACGGCGGCGCAACTTTGACGGCGCCGGAGACGGTGTTCTTCAGCGCCGATACCGTGCTCGAGCCCGATGTCGTCGTGGAGCCTCACGTAATGTTCGGCTCCGGCGTGCATGTTGGAAGGGGCGCCAGCATTCGGGCGTTTAGTCATTTGGAAGGAAGCCGGGTCGGCGCGGGGGCGGTTATCGGCCCTTATGCCCGGCTGCGCCCCGGCACGGATGTGGGTGCCCAGGCTCATGTCGGCAACTTCGTGGAGCTTAAGGCAGCCCGGCTTGGACAAGGCGCAAAGGCCAACCACCTGACCTACCTCGGCGACAGCAGCGTCGGCGCCGGAACCAACATCGGCGCGGGAACCATCACCTGCAACTACGACGGATATGCCAAGCATCGCACCGAGATCGGCGCGGGCGTGTTCGTCGGAACCCATGCCACCCTCGTCGCTCCGGTCAGCTTGGGCGACGGCGCGTTCGTGGCCGCGGGCAGCGTCGTTACGCAGGACGTGGAGCCGGACGCGATGGCGTTCGGCCGGGCGCGGCAGTTGAACGTGCCGGGGCGGGCAGCCGCCTACCGGTTGGCAAAGGAGCGTCGTTGAATGTGCGGCATCGTCGGGATCATCGGGTCCGAGCCGGCAGCACCGCTGCTGCTGGAAGCGCTGCAACGGCTGGAGTACCGCGGTTACGACAGCGCAGGAATCGCGACCTTGGTTGGCCCGGCGATCGAGCGCCGCCGCGCGCCGGGCAAATTGGTGAACCTGGCCGACGTTCTGCGGCGCGAGCCGATGCAGGGGACAACCGGGATCGGGCACACGCGCTGGGCGACGCACGGGGCGCCGACCCAGCGCAACGCCCATCCGCACGGCACGCCGCGGGTAAGCGTCGTTCATAACGGCATCATCGAGAACCATGCCGCCCTGCGCGCCGAGCTTGAGGCGGAAGGGCAGGTGTTCGAGACGGAAACGGACACCGAAACGGTGGCCCAGCTCGTCGATTTGCACCTGCGCCGGGGGATGGCGCCGGTCGATGCGGCGCGGGCGGCGTTCCTGCGGCTCGAAGGGGCCTACGCGCTGGCGATGCTGTTCGCTGGCCAGCCCGGCTTGATGGTCGGCGCGCAGCACGGCGCGCCACTGGCGATCGGCTTCGGCGATACGGCGATGTATCTCGGCAGCGACAGCCTGGCGCTGGCCCCGCTGACCCGGCGGATCGCCTACCTGCACGATGGCGATTGGGCCGTCGTGTCGCAGACCGGCGCCGCGGTGTTCAACCCGTCGGGCGAGGCGGTGAACCGGCCGGTGCGGATGACGGTGCAGACCGGGGCGGTGGTCGGCAAGGACGGCTACCGGCACTTCATGGAGAAGGAGTTGCACGAGCATCCGGCCGCAATCGGGCAGACGCTCGCACGGATGCTCGATCCGGCAACCCGTAGCGTGTCCTTGCCGGAGCTGCCGTTCGCCTGGGACCAGGCGCCGCGGATCACGCTGAGCGCGTGCGGCGGGGCCTACTTCGCCGGGCTGGCCGGGCGGCACTGGATTGAGGAATTGGCGCGGCTGCCGGCCGACATCGATTTCGCGAGCGAGCTGCGATACCGGATGCCGCCTTTACCGCCGGGTGGGGTCGGGCTGCTGGTCAGCCAAAGCGGCGAGACCGCGGATACGCTTGCCGCGTTGCGCTACATGCGGAGCGCCGGGCAGCATGTCATGTCGGTGCTGAACGTGCCGGAAAGCACGATGGCCCGCGAAAGCGATATCGTGCTGGAGACTGTGGCCGGCCCTGAGATCGGCGTGGCGAGCACGAAAGCCTTTACGGCGCAGTTAACGGTCATGGCGTGCCTGGCCATTGCGGTGGCGAAGGCTTGCGGGCGGATCGGCGCCGCCGAGGAAGAGCGTCTGGTCTCGCATCTGCTGGAAGTTCCGAGTCGTGCCGCCGACGTGTTGGCGCTCGAAGCGCCGATCCGCCGCCTTGCGGAGCGGATGACCTTGGCGCGCGACGTCCTTTGCCTGGGACGCGGCACCAGCCATGCGATCGCGCTTGAGGCGGCGCTGAAGCTGAAAGAAATTTGTTACATACACGCCGAAGGGTATGCCGCAGGGGAGATGAAGCATGGTCCGATCGCCTTGATCGACCGGCACGTGCCGATTCTCTCGATCGTGCCGTCGGGTCCGCTGTTCGAGAAGACTGCCAGCAACGTGCAGGAGGCCGGGGCGCGGGGCGGGCAAATCATAGTGTTGAGCGACGCGGCGGGCTGCGCGAAGCTGCGGGCGATCTCGGTTGAGTGCCTTGAATTGCCAACGGTCGATCCGTTCGTCGCGCCCATCATCTATGCCGTTGCCGTGCAGATGCTGGCCTACCACACGGCCGTGCTTCGCGGCACGGATGTCGACCAGCCGCGCAACTTGGCGAAATCGGTGACGGTCGAATGAGCACGTATCTCGTCACTGGCGGGGCCGGGTTCATCGGCTCGCATCTGGCGGACGCCTTGCTCGCCGCAGGCCATCGTGTCCGCATCCTTGATGACCTTTCCACGGGCAAGCGTGCCAACGTTGATCCATGCTGCGAGCTCGTCGTTGGCGATGTCGCCGATTCACTGGTGGTGCGCGCAGCCTTTGAAGGGGTGGACGGCTGTTTCCACTTGGCGGCGATCGCTTCGGTCGCCCGCGGCAACGAGGATTGGCTTGGGACGCATCGGGTGAACTTGGGCGGCACGATCGCCGTGCTCAATGCAGCGCGTTGGCGTAGGCGGTTGCCGGTCGTTTATGCGTCTTCCGCGGCTGTGTATGGGGCGACGGACAAGGTTGCGACGGAAACGTCGCCTACGAAGCCGCTTTCAGCGTATGGGGCAGACAAGCTTGGTTCGGAGCTTCATGCCGCGGTGGGCTACGCCGTCCATGGCGTGCCGTCGGTGGGGTTCCGCTTTTTCAACGTGTATGGCCCTCGGCAGGATCCGTCCTCGCCTTACAGCGGCGTCATCTCGATCTTTGCCGCGGGGTTGTTGGCTGGGCGAAGCCTCACGCTGCATGGGGACGGCGAGCAAGTCAGGGATTTCGTTTACGTGGCCGACATCGTCTTGTTCCTTTTGGCCGGCATGGAATACGCCGGCACCCGGAGCGGATCAGTTGTCCTTAATGCCTGCACAGGCCAAGGAACGTCGATATGCCAGCTTTCCGGGCTGATGGCGGAGCTGCTTGAGGTCCGCCCGCATGTAACCAATGGCCCGGCACGGCCGGGCGACATCCGCCGTTCGATCGGAGCCCCGGCTAAAGCCGCGTCCCTGTTGGGGGTACGCGCTGAGACCACTCTGCGCGAAGGACTTCAAGCGGGATTACTTGGCACTGGCCGGCATAATCCGGCGCAAAATGGCGCAAAGGTGGTGCCGATTATGCCAGTCGGCGATGACCCACGTGGCAAACGGTTTGAACGCGCGTGACCCTTGCCTTAACCAGGCGGGGTCATGTATTTGCCCTAGCTGTTAACATGAAATTAAAGGCGTGTAGCTCAGTGGCAGAGCGCTGCTATGACATGGCAGAGGTCAGGGGTTCGACTCCTTTCACGCCTACCAACTTCAAGGCTGATCATCGCAAAGGGCCTGCAATGAGGAAGCGACTTTTGCATGGGCTATTCGCGTGCCTGCTATGTCCAATACTGGCCGGATGCGCGGTGTTTGATAAGAAGCCGCCGCCAGTTGTTCCGGTTGCGAGCTCAAGCGATGCTTATCCTTATTTGATCGGTCCCGGCGACACGTTGAGCGTGTTTGTTTATGAGTCGCCCCAATTGAGCGTAGCCGATCTGATGGTGCGCCCTGATGGCCGGATTTCCTTGCCGCTCATCCCGGATATCGTCGCGGCCGGCAAAACGCCGACGGCGTTGAGCCAGGATATTGAGACCCATCTAAAAGAGTATGTGAAACAACCGAACGTTTCCGTCATGGTGCGCGGTTTCCAGGGCCCGCTCGATCGGCAAATCCGTGTGATCGGCGAGGCGACCGAGCCGCTGGCGGTTCCTTACCGGGACGGCATGACCTTGCTCGATATCATGATCCTGACGAAAGGGCTGACGCGATATGCGGCTGGGAACAGCGCCGTGCTGGTGCGGGACGACAAAGGCAAGCGGCACGAGATCAATGTCAGACTGAGCGACCTGATCAAGGACGGGGACATAGCGCAGAACGTTGCGATGTCCCCGGGCGACGTTTTGATTATTCCGCAAAGCTACTTCTAGCCATTCAACAAGCCCGGTGTTTAGGAACGCAAGCGGATGAACGACCTTCGCCTCCTGCTGCGGCGCCAGCTTTCGGCGGCGTGGCATTACCGATGGCAAGCGTGCCTGTTCACATGGCTCGTCTGCGCGCTCGGCTGGGGCGCGGTGTTCCTGATCCCGAACCAATATGAGTCGAGCGCCCGCATTTACATTGATACGGATGCCATCCTTACCCCATTGCTGAAGGGGATCGCGGTTGATACGTCGAGCATGAGTCAGCTTGATGTATTGCAGCGCACGTTGCTGAGCCGTCCCAATCTCGAAAAGCTCATCTCCAAAACGAATTTGGAGCTACAACTGCGAACGCCTGCCGGACGGGAGCAGATGGTCGACCGGCTTGCAAGCCAGATCAGGATCTCGCCTCAGACCCGCACCTTGTTCACGATCACCTACCGGAACACCGATCCGCAGCTTGCTTACGACGTGGTTCGCACCATGCTGGCAATGTTCGTCGAGAACAAGACTGGGAACAATCGGGCAGACATTGAGAACGCGCGGAAGTTCCTCAATGACCAGATCGACTTGTATGAAAAGCAGCTTCGCGCGGCGGAACGGCGCCGGGCGGATTTCCGGGCGCGCTATGTGGATTTGCTGCCGCCCGATGGCGGCGGCGTGAACAAGCTGGATCAGCAGAACCAGACCGTCCGCACGCTTCAAGGCCAATTGCAGGATGCGCTTGCGCGGCGCGAGACGCTGAGCAAGGAGCTTGGCAACACGCAGCCGATGGTCGTGACCGAGACCGATGCGGCAACGTCTGGCGGAGGATCAAGCCGGCTTCGGGAGGCGGAGCGAACGCTGGCCGAGTTGAGGCTGCGTTACACGGAGCAATATCCCAACGTCATTGCCCAGCGCAGACTAGTGGAAAATCTCCGGAGCGGGGGGGGCGGGCGAGACTTGGACGCGCCGGTATCGCCTAAGACAGGCGGCCGCAGCCGGTCAGCACCCAATCCGATCTATGAGCAACTCAAGGTGCGGGTGGTGGAGAACGACGCAAGCATCGCCTCGCTTGAGCGCCAGATCGCGGATGCGGTGAAGGAGCGCGACCGCTTGAACGACATCGCCCGCGGCGCGCCGGGCTTGCAGGCGGAGTATGTCAACCTTAACCGCGACTACGACGTTGTCCGGCGCAATTACGAGGACTTGCTTGCCCGGCGGGAGGCAATGCGTATCTCGACGGCCGCGGACGCGGAAGGCGAAAAGGTCAAGATGCAGGTCATCGACCCGCCAACAGTGCCTCACGTTCCCGTCGCCCCGAAGCGCATCTTGCTCGTCACCGGCGTGCTCGCGGCAGGCTTCGCCGCTGGCGCGGGGCTTGCGATCCTAATGGTTCAGATGGATCAGTCGTTCCGTTCCGTGAATGATCTTGGGGATTTAGGGTTTCAGGTCGTCGGTGGCGTGTCGATGCTTGCCATAGCGGTTCCTGTTGGCCGCAGGATCGTACCGATCGCGCTATTTTGCTGCGCGCTCTCGATCCCGACACTCGTTTATGGAGGACTGATTATCCGTCTCAGCAGGCCGGGCGGGATGATCTGATTCGCTTTTGCCCACCTGATGGGATGCGTAGGCAGGGTTGTTGCGTGATTTGGCTGACGCCTTGCCCTATGCAATCCGCTTCGTGCCGACCAGCTAGGCGATCCCGTTCAGAAATTGCCAGCGCGACGTTTACGACAGCCGGCACCTGACTTGATCGCGTACGCGACGCGGAGCGTTTCCAGTCCGTCCGCCATCGCAAGACGCCCATACGAACGGCCACAAAAGGTGGCCGTTCGTATGCGTTTCATTTGGCGCGCCGCCGCCCACCACCGGCGCACGCCATACGTCCGGCAACGGCCTGCATAGGTCAGCGGACTTTGCCGGGCGTGTCAGCCGGCGTGATGCCGCACGAACTCACCGGTCAAGCTTGCATCCACCAAACAAAACGGTTCAGGCTCAACCTGCCATCTGAGGCCTTCGGGGCCAAACAATGAGCAGACTTCAGACGCCATCGATGCGCTTGCTGAACTTTCCTTGTGATGCCGCGTAAGTGAATGACCGCCGCGACGCCTCCGGTTTTCGAGGCATGGCATGACGTGATTTAGGACGCAGAATCGAATGAGCATTTCAGGCAATATCCGTATCCAGGAAGGCTTGCCGTTCCCGCAAGGCGCGACGTGGACAGGGTTGGGAGTCAATTTCGCGCTGTTTTCGGCCAACGCGACGCGGGTGGAACTTTGCCTGTTCGACGACAGCGGCGAGAAGGAGATCGGCCGGGTCGACTTGCCGGAATACACCAACGAGGTGTGGCACGGGTTCCTGCCGGAGGCGCGGCCGGGGACGGTTTACGGCTATCGGGTGCATGGGCCGTACGCGCCGGAGGAGGGCCATCGGTTCAATCCGAACAAGCTGGTGCTGGACCCTTATGCAAAGGCGGTGGTGGGACAGATCACGTGGGCGCCGGAGCTGTTCGGCTACGTGATGGGTGAGGAGGATACGACGTTCGATGAGCGGGACAGCGCGCCGTTCATGGTGAAGGGACGGGTGATCGACCCATCGTTTTTCTGGGGCGAGGACCGTTCGCCTCGGGTGCCTTGGGACGCAACGGTGCTGTATGAGACGCATGTAAAGGGATTTACCAAGCTGCATCCGAAGGTGCCGGAAGAGTTGCGGGGAACATTCCGTGGGTTAGCGACGCCGGATGTCTTGAAATATATTCGGGATTTAGGAGTAACGAGCGTCGAGTTACTGCCGATCCACATGTTCGCGGATGATAGTTACCTGGTTGACAAGGGGCTGGTGAACTACTGGGGATATTCGACGCTCGCATTTTTCACGCCAAGCAGGCGGTATGCGAGCGTGCCGGACTTCGCGTTCTCGGAATTCAAGGAAATGGTGAGCCGGTTCCATGCGGCCGGGCTCGAGGTTATTTTGGACGTTGTTTATAACCATACGTGCGAAGGGAACGAGAAGGGGCCGACGCTTTCGTTCAAGGGAATAGACAATGCGAGTTACTATCGCCTGATTCCGGATCAAAAGCGGTATTTCATTAACGACACCGGGACAGGGAACACGCTGAACTTGTCCCATGCGCGAGTTATCCAAATGGTGATGGATAGCCTGCGATACTGGGTGACGGAAATGCATGTGGACGGGTTCCGGTTCGACCTCGGGACTATTCTGGCGCGGGAAACGTATGGGTTCGACGTCGAGAGCGGGTTTTTGCGGGCGGCCGGGCAAGATCCGATCTTAAGCCAGGTCAAGCTGATCGCGGAGCCTTGGGACTGCGGGCCTGGGGGATACCAGGTAGGCGGGTTCCCGCCGGGGTGGGCTGAGTGGAACGACCGGTACCGGGACAATGTTCGGGCGTTCTGGAAAGGCGCGCCAGGAGAGATCAAGCATTTCGCGACGCGGTTCACCGGAAGCAGCGATTTCTTTCATCATCGGGGACGCCCGGCGTGGTCATCAGTGAATTTCCTGACCGCGCATGACGGATTCACGCTGAACGATTGGACTTCGTATAATGAGAAGCACAACGAGGCGAATGGGGAAGACAACAGGGACGGCAACGATAACAATGAGAGCTGGAACTGCGGAGCGGAAGGCCCGACAGACAATGTCGAAGTGAACAACTTGCGCGAGCGGCAGATCAAGAACATGCTGGCAACGCTGTTGCTTTCGCGCGGGACGCCGATGTTGCTGGCGGGCGATGAGTTCGGGCGGACGCAGGGAGGGAACAACAACGCCTACTGCCAAGACAACGAGATCAGCTGGCTCGATTGGGATCTGCATGAGAAGGGCAAACACCTGGTCGATTTCGTCAAGCAGATCGGGGCCCTGCGGCGGCGGCTGCCGATCCTGCACCGGTCCCGGTTCCTGACGGCGGAGTGGAACGAGGAACTGGGGATCAAGGACGTCGCTTGGCTTAAACCCGGCGGCGGGGAGATGGACCAGGAGGCGTGGGACGATACGAACACCCGCTGCATCGGCGTCCTGCTTGACGGGCGGGCGCAGATTTCAGGGATCAAGCGGCGCGGAGCAGATGCGACGGTATTGGTGATCGTCAACTCACATTATGACGGAGTGGCGTTCACGTTGCCTGCGGTGCCCGGGGGCGTGTCGTGGGTTTGCTCCATCGATACCAACCAAGAAGGGGCGCCTGACGATACCTGGTTCGAATTCGAGACGAAGTATGTCGTGACAGGACGGTCCTTATTGCTGTTCGAGCTGGTGCTGGACAAGGAGTATACGGTGGCCCGTGGACCGGGAGTTACGACGAAGGCGCAACCCGCAGCTTTGTAACTTTGCGTCGAATGCCTCTTGATCGGCCTGGTGTATGCGCTAGGCCGATCAGAGCGGCGGCGTGCGATCAGTTTGGGTGAAGCCGTTTGCCGCCGACTACGAGGCCCTCGGCGGCGATGCGTTCGGGGCCAGTCAGAACCTCCCCGAGCACGTCCTCGTAGCGGAACTCGCCGCGCTTGACGTCGAGGATGCTGGCGTCGCCCGCACTGCCGGGCTTCAGGCTGCCAAGCTCGGGGCGCTGCAACGCGCGGGCCGGGTTCACCGTGGAGGCGGCGACGATCTCGGGCAGCGGCATGCCGAGCAGGAGGAACTTGGACATGGTGGTGACCTGGTCGTAGGCCGGGCCGTTGATGCATAGCGCGTGGACGTCGGACGAGATGACGTCGGGCGGGAAGCCGGCCTGCATCATGCCGCGGGCGGTGGCCCAGGAGAAGCTGCCCTTGCCGTGGCCGATGTCGAAGATGACGCCGCGCTCACGCGCTTCCAACACGGCGGGCTTGACCCGGCCCTGGGGGTTGATGGGCGCGTTGGGCGAGGGGCGGAAGCAGTGGGTGAGCACGTCGCCGGGGCGGAGGCGGGCGACGACGGCCTCGTAGGTGGGCGGGGGCTCGTCGATGTGCAGCATAAGCGGGAGGCTGGTTTCTTCCGCCACTAGGAGGGCCACGTCGAGCGGCGCGATGCCGGAGGGGCCGCTGGCGACCCGGCCGATGCGGACCTTGATACCGACGATCAGGTCCTTGTTGGCGAGGGCGACCTCGACCGCGTCGCGGGCGGCCATGAGGCGGATGTCGTGGCTTTCGCCCACCATGATGCGGTGGCCGAAGGCGAAGATGCCGGCGAAGGAGACGTGCAGGTAAGCGAGAATGCGGACCTGGCTGCGCTCGATGACGTGCTTGCGGAAGCCCATGAAGTTGCCGGGACCGGCAGAACCGGTGTCGACGCAGGTTGAGACTGCGCTGGCCCGTCCGTAGACGTCCGCGTCGACGCCGAGCGAAGTGCCGCCCCAGTAAACATGGGTGTGCAGGTCGATAAGGCCCGGGGTGACGATCTTGCCCGAGACGTCGTGGATCTCGGCGCCGTCCGCTTCGAGGCTCTCGCCCAGGGCGGCGACGACGCCGCGCTCGAAGCGGATGTCGGCGACCCGGTCCAGGTCCTGCGACGGATCGATGACGCGTCCGCCGCGGAGGAGTAGGGCGCCGGTCATACGGCGGAGGTGGAATAGTCGGTCATTCCGCGTCTGCTCCTTCGGTCTTGGCGGCCGGAACGCTAACGGACGGGGCACCCGGCTGCAACATCGGGATTCCGTTCCTGACCAAGCCGATCACTGGGATGCAGCGGCCCGAATTTCACCGTTGCGGGAGGCCGTCTGTCGCCCCAGCACGGCGCAAATCCTGGCGCCCGCGTCGCATAGCCGGCCGAGGTCGACGCCTGTTTCGATGCCCATGCCGTCGAGCATGTAGACGACATCCTCGGTCGCGACGTTGCCGGTGGCGCCCTGGGCGTAGGGGCAGCCGCCCAGCCCGGCCACGGAGCTGTCAACGACGGAGACGCCGAGATCGAGGCAGGCGAAGATGTTGGCGAGCGCCTGGCCGCGGGTGTCGTGGAAATGCACGGCCAGCCTGTCGATCGGGACCGTCTCGCCGATCTGCTCGACCATGCGTCGGGCCTGGAGCGGCGTGCCGACGCCGATGGTGTCGCCGAGGGAGATTTCGTAGCAGCCCATCGCCGCGAGCCGGCCGGCGACGTCCGCCACCGCCGCGGGGGCTACGGGGCCTTCGTAGGGACAGCCCAGGACGCAGGAGACGTAGCCGCGGACTTGCACGCCGGCGGCGAGGGCGCGCTCCAGTACTGGGGCGAAGCGGGCGAGGCTTCCCTCGATGGAGCAGTTGATGTTCCTGCGCGAGAAGCTCTGCGACGCGGCGGCGAAGACGGCGATCTCTCCCACGCCGCTGGCCAGCGCGCGATCCAGGCCTTGCAGGTTCGGGACGAGGACGGGATAGCGGACGCCAGGGCGGGCATTCAGCCGGGCCAGGATCTCGCCCGTGCCGGCCATCTGCGGCACCCATTTGGGCGAGACGAAGCTGCCGGCCTCGATGCTGCGGAGCCCGGCGTCGGCGAGCGCCTCGATCAGGGCGACCTTGGCTTCGAGGGGGACAATGCCGGGTTCGTTCTGCAGGCCGTCGCGGGGACCGACATCGACGATGCGGACTCTGGCGGGGATGGTCACGCGGGCTGCTCCGGAGCGGCTTGCGGGGCGAAACGGACGAGTTCGGCGCCGTCCTTGACTTGTTCGCCGGCGCGGACGCGGACGGCTTCGACGATGCCGTCGCGAGGGGCGGCGAGGCGCATTTGCATTTTCATGGCTTCGAGCACGAGCATGACCTCGCCGCGGCGGACCGTGGCGCCCTGTTCGGCGCCGACGGAGACGATCAGGCCGGGCATTGGAGCGGTCAGTTGGTCGCTGGCCGCCACGGCGGCGGCGGGTGGGGCGTGCGGGTCGGCGAGGGTCATGGGCCAGTTGACGCCATCGACGATCGCGGTAAAGCCGCCGGCGTGCGCGATGACAGGGATGCGGCGGCGGACGCCGTCGATGGAGAGCGCGTCATCGGCGTGCTGCGAGACCTCGACCGTGCCCGTGCCGAGCGTTAAGCGAAATGATCGGGCGCTTCGGGGATAGGCTCTGAGCCGATGCGCCGTTCCTGCGGCGTGGATGGTGAGGTCTTGGTAGCCCTCGCCGTTGAGACGCCAGGCGGTGTTGGCCGACCATGGCGAGCACGGGTCGGGCGCGAGGGCGTCGGCCGCTTGGGCGGCAAGCGCCTTTGCGGCGACCGCGGCGAGGGCGGCGGGAGGCGGCTCGTGGGCGGGTTCGGGGGCGAGCACGCCGGGGTTGCGGGAGATGAAGCCGGTATCGACGCCGCCTGCGAGGAAGGAGGGGTGCCCGGCGATGCGGCGCAGGAGGCCGAGGTTGGTCTGCACGCCGGCGGCCTCGTATCGGGAGAGGGCTGCCGAGAGGCGTGACGCGGCTTCGTCCCGGGTTTCGCCCCAGGCGACAAGTTTGGCGATCATCGGGTCGTAATGGATGGTGATCTCATCGCCTTCGCGGATGCCGGAGTCGATGCGAACACCGGGCATGTTGCCCGGCTGGCGTAGCCAGGCGAGGCGGCCGACGCTGGGGATGAAGTCGCGGGCCGGATCCTCGGCGTAGATGCGGGCTTCGATGGCGTGGCCGCGGATGGCGAGGCCGTCCTGCAGCAAGGGCAGGCGCTCGCCGGCGGCGACGCGGATTTGCCATTCGACGAGGTCCTGGCCGGTGATCATTTCCGTGACCGGGTGCTCGACCTGGAGGCGGGTGTTCATCTCCATGAAGTAGAAGGCGTCATGCCCGGCCTCACCGGCGTCAACGATGAACTCCACCGTGCCTGCGCCGACGTAGCCGATGGCGCGGGCGGCGTCGCAGGCGGCGCGGCCCATGGCGGCGCGGCGGGCGGGGTCCATGCCGGGGGCGGGGGCTTCCTCGATGACTTTCTGGTGCCGGCGCTGGATGGAGCAGTCGCGTTCGAACAGGGAGACGACGTTGCCGTGCCCGTCGGCGAAGACCTGGATCTCGATGTGCCGAGGCTGGGTGAGGTAGCGCTCGATGAGGACGTGGTCGTCGCCGAATGCGGCGCGGGCCTCGCCGCGGGCGAGATCCAGGGCGGAGGCGAAGTCTCGGGCGTGATCCACGACGCGCATGCCTTTGCCGCCGCCGCCGGCGCTGGCCTTGATCAGGACCGGGTAGCCGATCTCGTCCGCTTCGGCGGCGAGGCGGGCGGGGGATTGATCGCTGCCGTGATAGCCGGGGACGAGGGGGACGCCGACATCCTGCATCAGGGATTTGGCCGCACTCTTGCTGCCCATGGCGCGGATGGCGGCGGCGGGCGGGCCGATGAAGGCGAGGCCGGCGGCTATGACGGCTTCGGCGAACTCCGCGTTCTCGCTGAGGAAGCCGTAGCCGGGATGGACGGCTTTCGCGCCGGATTTGCGGGCTGCCTCGATGATGCGGCCGGCGCGGAGATAGCTGTCGCGGGCGGGGGCTGGGCCGATCGCGTGGGCTTCGTCGGCCATGGCGACGTGGAGCGCGTCGCGGTCGGCCTCTGAGTAGACGGCGACGGTGCGCAGGCCGAGGCGGCGGGCGGTGCGGATGGTGCGGCAGGCGATCTCGCCGCGGTTGGCGACAAGGATGGGGCCGAGGATCATGCCGAGCGTCATGCCGAGGGGCCGCGCCAGGCGGGCGCGCGCTTGCCAAGGAAGGCGGCGATGCCTTCGCGGGCCTCGGGCGTGGTCCGGCGGACGGCGATGCGGCGGCTGGTTTCCTCGATCATGGCGTCGTCGATGGGGCCGCTCTGCGCCAGGGCGACGAGGGATTTCGAGTCCGACAGGGCGGTGGGCGCGCCCTGAAGCAGCTCGGCGACGATGCGGTCCCGTGCCGCTGGCAAGCCGCCGGGCGGGGTGACCTCATGCACGAGGCCGAAGTGCTGCGCCTCCCTTGCGGTGAAGGGTTCGGCGGTTTGGAAGTAACGCCGGGCCTGGCGTGGGCCGATGGCGCGGACGACGTAGGGGGAGATGGTTGCGGGGGTGAGGCCGAGGCGGACCTCGCTCAGGCGGAAGGCGGCTTGCTCGGCGGCCAGCACGATGTCGCAGCAGGTGGCGAGGCCGACGCCGCCGCCGTAGGCGTTGCCTTGGACGAGTGCCACGGTCGGCTTCGGCAATTGGTCCAGCGTGCGCAGCAGGTTGGCGAGCGCGCGGGCGTCGGCGAGGTTGTCGGCCTCGGTGTTGCCGGCCATGCGCTGCATCCAGCCCATGTCGGCGCCGGCGGAGAAGCTGCGCCCGGTGCTGGCCAGGACGACGACGCGGACGTTGGCGTCGGCGCCGGCCCGGGTGAAGGCGGCCGTCAGGTCCTGGATGAGGGCATCGTCGAAGGCATTGTGGCGCTCGGGGCGGTTCAAGGTGATGGTGGCGACGCCGTCTGCGCCGGCTTGCTCGGTGATCGCGGTCATGATTTCCTCACATCCGGAACACGCCGAAGCGGGTTTCCTTGGCGGGTGCGTTCATGCTGGCGGCGAGGCCGAGGGCCAGGACCATCCTGGTGTCCTCGGGCGGGATGACGCCGTCGTCCCAGATGCGGGCGGAGGCGTAGTAGGGGTGGCCCTGCTCCTCATATTGCTGGGCGATGGGGGCTTTGAAGGCGGCTTCCTCCTCGGCGGACCAAGACTTGCCTTGGCCCTCGATGCTGTCGCGTCGGAGGGTGGCCATGACGCTCGCGGCCTGGGCGCCGCCCATGACGGAGATACGGGCGTTGGGCCACATCCACAGGAACCGCGGCGAATAGGCCCGGCCGCACATGCCGTAATTGCCGGCACCGAAGGAGCCGCCGATGATGACGGTGAATTTCGGCACCGAGGTGGTGGCGACGGCGGTGACCAGCTTCGCGCCGTCCTTGGCGATGCCGGCAGCTTCGTATTTCTGGCCGACCATGAAGCCGGTGATGTTCTGCAGGAACACGAGCGGGATGCCGCGCTGGCTGCAGAGCTCGATGAAGTGGGCGCCTTTCTGCGCGCTTTCGCCGAACAGGATGCCGTTGTTGGCGACGATGCCGACGGAGTAGCCCCAGATGCGGGCGAAGCCGGTGACGAGGGTGGGGCCGTAAAGGCGCTTGAACTCGTCGAGCTCGGAGCCGTCGACGATGCGGGCGACGACTTCGCGCACGTCGTATTGCTCGCGCGGGTCGGCGGGCACGACGCCGCGGAGGCCGGCCGGGTCGTGCAAGGGGGGGCGGGGCGGGGCGCGATCCATCACGGCCGGATGCGGCTTGGGGAAGGTGGCGACGATGCGGCGGGCGATGCCGAGGGCGTGGGCGTCGGTTTCGGCGAGGTGGTCGGTGACGCCGGAGGTGCGGCTGTGCAGGTCGCCGCCGCCGAGGTCTTCGGCTGAGACGACTTCGCCGGTGGCGGCTTTGACCAAGGGGGGGCCGCCGAGGAAGATGGTGCCCTGGTTGCGGACGATGATGCTCTCGTCGGACATGGCGGGGACGTACGCGCCGCCGGCGGTGCAGGAACCCATGACGACCGCGACCTGGGGGATGGCTTGGGCGGACATGCTGGCCTGGTTGTAGAAGATGCGGCCGAAGTGCTCGCGGTCGGGGAAGACCTCGTCCTGGTTGGGGAGGTTCGCGCCGCCGCTGTCGACGAGGTAGATGCAGGGAAGCCGGTTCTGCTGCGCGATCTCCTGGGCGCGGAGGTGCTTCTTGACGGTGATGGGGAAGTAGGTGCCGCCCTTCACGGTGGCGTCGTTGGCGACCACGACGCATTCGCGGCCCATGACCCGGCCCACGCCGGTGATCAGCCCGGCGGCGGGGACCTCGTTGCCATACATGCCGTGGGCGGCAAGCTGACTGAGCTCCAGGAAGGGGCTGCCGGGATCGACGAGGGTGCGGACGCGGTCCCTTGGCAGGAGTTTGCCGCGGGCGGTGTGACGGCCGCGCGCGCGGGGGCCGCCGCCGTCGCGGATGCGGCCGATTTCGGCCCGGAGCGAGGCGACCAAGGCGGCCATGTGCGCGGCGTTGGCGCGGAAGGCTTCGGACTGCGTGTCGGCGAGGGTTTCGATCACCGCCATGGCTGGGCGCGCGCGTGAGGTGCGTTCATCGGGCTGGTCCTTCTCCACTCGGCGTGTTTCGCGACATGGCGCTTTCCGGGTTAAGCGTTGGGCATGTGCAATCTGTATAGCGTGACCAAGGGCCAGCAGGCGATACGCGAGGCGTTCGGCGCGATGGTGGACCGGAGCGGCAACTTGCCTTCGCTGCCGGGCATTTTCCCCGACCAGATGGCGCCGGTGGTGCGCAACGGGGCGGAGGGGCGGGAGTTGGCGATGCTGCGGTGGGGGTTTCCTGCGCCGCCGGGGGTGGGGGGGAACCGGCCGGTGACGAATGTCCGCAACACGAAGTCGGGGTATTGGCGGGCTTGGATGGGGGTGGAGCATCGGTGCCTCGTGCCGGCGACTTCGTTTTGCGAGTATGCGCCGGGGAAGCCTGCGACGCCGCATTGGTTCGCGCTGGGGGAGGACCGTCCTTTGTTCGCGTTTGTCGGGCTTTGGCGGCCTTGGACGGGGCGGCGGGGGACGAAGGCGGAGCCGGCGGAGGGGGAGCACCAGCTATTCGCGTTCCTGACATGCGAGGCGAACGGGGTGGTTGCGCCGATCCATCCGAAGGCGATGCCGGTTATGCTGACGACGGGGGAGGAGTTCGACACCTGGCTCGCCGCGCCCGCGGAGAACGCCCTGCGGCTGCAACGGCCGTTGCCGGATGGGTTGTTGGCTGTCGTCGCTACGGGGAGGAAGGAGGATCAGCCTGGCGGACCGGGATAGGCGTCGGCCCTGAACGGTTCGCGCGTGTTGCGAACGCTCTGCGCCTGTCGATGCAAACGTTCGAGTGAGGCGGGGCCGGTGCGGTTGACCGTGAGGTCGTCGCTGCGCCACGAACCCTACTACGGGAGGCGGGCGCTGTTTCCGGCGGGGACGCCAAGGCGTTGCGTTCGGCGGTGCAGGACGTGGTCAGCGCCGATTGAGCGGTGTGGTGGCGGCGACGGGATGCGTCGATTGAGGGATAGGGTGTAGGCTGGCACCTTAAGGAGATGCCGCATGACGCTTGAGGTTCGCGACAGTGTTTGCCCGCACGATTGCCCGAGCACGTGCTCGCTCGAGGTAGATGTGCATGACGGGGCGCGGATCGGGACGGTGCGGGGAGCGAAGGGAAACAGTTATACGGCGGGCGTGGTCTGCGCGAAGGTGGGGCGGTATGCGGAGCGGGTGCATCATCCGGGGCGACTGACGCAGCCGTTGCTGCGGGTGGGGGCGAAAGGCGCCGGGCAATTCCGGGAGATTGGGTGGGACGAGGCGCTGGACCGGGTGGCGGAGGCGCTTTCCGATGTTGCGGCGCGGCATGGGGCGGAGGCGGTCTGGCCCTATTACTTTGCGGGCACCATGGGGTTGGTGCAGCGGGATGGGATCAACCGGCTGCGGCACGTGATGGGGTATTCCCGGCAGCAGAACACGATCTGCTCGACCATCCAGGAAATGGGGTGGATGGCGGGGGTGGGACGGTATGGGGGGCCGGACCCGCGGGAGATGGGCGAGGCGGATCTGGTGGTGATGTGGGGGGGCAACCCGGTCTCGACGCAGGTCAACGTGATGGCGCACGTGACGCGGGCGCGGAAGGAGCGGGGGGCGGTGTTCGCGGTGGTGGACCCTTACCGGACGCCGACGGCGGCGGCGGCGGACATGCATCTGGCTTTGCGGCCGGGGACGGATGGGGCGCTGGCGTGCGCGGTGATGCACGTGGCGTTCCGGGACGGGTACGCGGATTGGGCGTTCATGCGGTCGCACTCGGATTGCCCGGAGCGGCTGGAGGCGCATCTGCGCGCGCGGGGGCCTGAGTGGGCGAGCGGGATCACGGGGTTATCGGTGGACGAGATCGAGGCGTTCGCCGGGCTTTACGGGCAGACGGAGCGGGCGTTCATCCGGATGGGGTACGGGTTCGCGCGGAGCCGGAACGGGGCGGTCTCGATGCACGCGGTGACGTGCCTGCCGACGGTTATGGGCAAGTGGCGAGCGGTGGGCGGGGGCGCGTTCTGGAACAACCGGGGGAACGGGATCTATCATTGGGACAAGACGCTGATCGAGGGGCTGGACGCGGCCGACCCTTCGGTGCGGCGGATGGACATGAGCCGCATCGGGGCCGTGCTGACGGGGGACCGGGGGGAGCTGGGGGAAGGGCCGGAGGTCCACGCGCTGCTCGTGCAGAACGTGAACCCGGCGGTTGTGGCGCCGGACAGCGGGCGAGTGCGGCGGGGGCTGCTGCGGGAGGATTTGTTCGTATGCGTGCACGAGCAGTTCATGACGGAGACGGCGAAGCTGGCGGACGTGGTGCTGCCGGCGACGATGTTCCTGGAGCACGACGACCTGTACGCGGCGGGGGGGCATACGCATCTGCAGGTGGGGGCGAAGCTGGTGCAGCCTCCCGGCGCTTGCCGGTCGAACCATGAGGTTTTGCAGGGGTTGGCGGGGCGGCTGGGGGCGCGGCATCGGGGGTTCGAGATGACGGCGATGGAGTTGGCGGACGCGACGTTGCGGGCTTCGGGGTGGCCGGGGGCGGAGGAGGTCCTGGCGTCGCGGTGGGTGGACGCGGTGGAGCCGTTCGAGCGGAGCCATTTCCTGGACGGGTTCGGTTGGGAGGACAAGCGGTTCCGGTTTGCGCCGGATTGGGCCGGGCTGGGGCCGCACTCGGCGGGGATGCCGGGGTTGCCGGATCATTGGGACGTGGTGGATGCGGCGTCGGAGGCTTACCCGTTCCGGCTGGTGGCGGCACCGGCGCGGCAGTTCCTGAACACGAGCTTCACGGAGACGCCGACGAGCCGGAAGCGGGAGGGGCGGCCTTGCGCCTTGCTGTGCGCGGCGGATGCGGCGCGGGTGGGGGCTTCGGACGGGGGCGAGGTTCGGGTGGGGAACGGGCGGGGGGAGATCGTGGTGGGTGTTCGGGTAGTTGAGGGGATGCGGGAGGGGACGGTGGTGGTGGAGAGCATTTGGCCGAATGGGGATTTCGCCGGAGGGATGGGGGTTAACGTGCTGGTGAGCGATGAGGCCGCGGCGCCGGGGGGTGGGGCGGTTTTTCATGATACGGCGGTTTGGGTTCGGGGGGTGGTATAAGTGTTTCCATTTCAACCTAAAGAAAAGTCTCGAGATACGTTCTAATGAAGTTCCACTGAGATATGCTTTCAGAATACTTTTTTAATCCAAGCTGGCTAAGCTCGACGGCAGTTTCGATTTTTGGCATTCTCATTATAGGCGTGACCTACCTTAAGTCACCGTGGGGACTAAAATTTCTTGACAGCGTATTCAGATATTATCTCGATAAAAAGCTAGCTGAATCTAAGCATAATATAACTTATTCATTGCAAAAATAAAACAAGACTGCGCGAAAGAGCTAGAGCATCTTATACCAGCGGCCCTAAATTATGACCTGTGCCCATTGGCGATGCCCGGTGGACTGGATGACGTCTGGTGCGCTCGTTAGCGCGTTCCAGGCTGCACAGGTCGCATCGAGAATGGCTTCGTACGTATCCCAGACCTGGTGACCGAATTTATTGGCACGCAGGTATGCCCAGATGTTCTCGACGGGATTGAGTTCTGGAGCATAGGGCGGCAGGGTCAGCAACACGATGTTGTCGGGCACGTCCAGCTTGGGCGAGCGGTGCCAGCCTGCGCCGTCGATGACGAGCAGGGCGATGGCGCCCAGCGTGACGCATGTGCTGATCTCGGCCAAATGCTTGTTCATGGCGTCAACGTTGACGATGGGCAGCACCAGCGCACTGCCGGCGCCGCGGGCTGGACAGATGGCGCCGAACAGGTAGACCCAGTTGAACCGATGATCGCGCAGAGCGCGCGGGCGGGTGCCGCGCCGTGCCCAGATGCGGGTCAGCGTGCCTTGCTGGCCGACCCTGGCTTCATCTTGGAACCAGACTTCGACCGGTTTGCCTGTGTGCTGCGTGCCGATCGCATCGCGCGCCCGGTCGGCAAAGTTTTTTTAAAAGCCTCCTGCGCCGCGAGGTCGGTTTGCGGATGCACCGGACGCACCGAGAGCTTGCGGTAGCCAAGCTTGTGCAGCAGCTTGCCAACACTGCGCTCGTGCAGCTCGACGCCGAACGCGCGTGCGATACGCTGCTTGAGATCGACACGCCGGAACCGCACCACGCCGTCTTCAGCCAGGGTGGCGCCCTCCTCTATCCAGCGCGCAACGCGGCCCTGCTCAACCCAGCTCAGGCTAGCCGGGCGGCCACTGCGTGCCCGATCGGCAAGCCCCTCCAGCCCCGCCTCGTTGTAGCGATGCACCCAGTCGCGCAAGGTCTGCCGGTCCATGCCGCAGGCTCGCGCAGCGTCCTCGCGGCTCGCCCCGTCCAGTATCAGCGCAATAGCCAAGGCACGAAGCACCTGTTTGGTATCCGCCGAGCGCCGCGCGGCCACACGCAAATCGGCCGCGTTCAGATCTGTCCGTGTGATAGCGACCGCAGCCATGTCCGCCTCGCAAATCGATGCACACAAAAGCGAATCACGTCAGACGGCGGTTGGGAACTCCACAGGAGTCAACATTTTGGGCCACTGGTATTAGGACGATGACAGCTCAGATCAAAGATCGTGCAATTCGTTCTAATGAACGAGAATATACTGCTGCTATCTCAATCTGGAACCTGTTTGTTGAAGTGTTCAATGCTACTTGCCAAGCAGTTAATGGGTTTAAACAACGGCCACGCCTTAATGCACTGCTAAGTCCAGATCAGATGAGCGCAATTCTTAATTCATTTGATATAAACCCAGGCTATTATCAATCAATAATTAATACTGAGCATCCCGATCAGGAATTTGAAGAAGTGCTTCATTGGATGGCTATAGAGAAAGCGGACCCGATCTTATATGATGCTGCAGAAAACTTAGAAAAAGAAAGCATTTTTGTTGATTCTGTCTTGGAAAATCAGTTTAAAGATGCAATGCTTTTTGTAGCAATCTGCTTGGATGAGCAACGAAATAGTATTACATTTGGTGGATTACGTGGAACGGTAGACAAACCTAGGTCAGCTGAATTAATGTCTCACGAAGGAAAGAAACTGAAGAACGATTTGCGGGATGAGGTCAGAAAACGACTCTATCGAGGCGAAATCTTTAAGCCCACGTGAGCGTAAAGTTAGTGGTTGATTACCATTAAGAACGACCTCCGCCATCTCTCACCGCTTCTGATTATAAACATCCACGCAAACCGCTCCCAGCAGCACCAGCCCCTTGATTACCTGCTGATAGTCAATCCCGATCCCCAGGATCGACATCCCGTTGTTCATTACCCCCATAATGAACGCCCCGATCACCGCCCCCGTCACCTGCCCCACCCCGCCATAGGCCGAAGCCCCGCCGATGAAGCACGCCGCGATCACGTCAAGCTCGAACCCGAGCCCGGCCTTCGGCGTCGCCGTGTTCAGCCGGGCGGCGAAGATCAGCCCGGCCAATGCCGCCAGCACCCCCATGTTGACGAACGTGAAGAACGTCAGCCGCTCCGTCCGGATGCCCGAAAGCTTGGCCGCCTTCTCGTTGCCCCCCACCGCGTAAATCTGCCGCCCCACCGTCATCCGGTTGGTCACGAACGCGTAGAGCGCGATCAGCGCCAGCATGATCAGCAGCACGTTGGGCAGGCCGCGGTGGGAGACGATCAGGTAGGTGAAGGCGCAGACGACGGTGATGAGCAGGAGGTTCTTGGCGATGAACAGCGTCGGCGGCTCGACCTCGATGGCGTGGTGCTGCTGCCGCGCCCGGGTGCGGACGCTGAGCCAGACGAGGCCGGCCGCGATGGCGACGCCGATCAGCAGGGAGCCGAGGCGGAAGCCGTTGGCCATCAGGAACTCGGGCAGGTAGCCGGAGGCGAGCTTCTGGAACGTGACAGGGAACGGGCCGACGGAGCGCCCGCCGAGAATGCCGAGCTCCAGCCCCTTGAACACCAGCATTCCCGCCAGCGTCACGATGAAGGATGGGATCTTGAAGTAGGCGACCCAGTAGCCTTGGGCCGCGCCGATCAGCCCGCCCACGGCGAGGCAGATCACCCCGGCCAGGACGTAGGGCACGTCGTACTGCACGATCATCACCGCGGCCAGCCCGCCGACGAAACCTGACACGGAGCCGACCGAAAGGTCGATGTGCCCGGCCACGATCACCAGCAGCATCCCCAGCGCCATGATGACGATGTAACTGTTCTGCAGCACGAGGTTGGTGAGGTTCAGCGGCTTGAGCAGGATTCCGTTGGTGACGAACTCGAAGAACGCCATGATGGCGAGCAACGAGAGCAACATGCCGTATTGGCGCAGGTTGGCCTTCAGGAAGCCACCATTGGCGCGGGTGGCGGCGGGCTGGGCGGTAATCTCACTCATGAGGCGAGGCTCCGTGGCGCATGATGGCGCGCATGATCTTTTCCTGGGTAGCCTCGGCGCCGGGCATCTCGGCGACGAAGCGGCCGTCGGCCATGACGTAGATGCGGTCGGAGATGCCGAGCAGCTCGGGCATCTCGGACGAGATGACGACCACGCCGCGCCCGTCGGCGGCGAGCTTGTTGATGATCTGGTAGATCTCGTACTTGGCGCCGACGTCGATGCCGCGGGTGGGTTCGTCGAGGATCAGCACGGCCGGGTCGGCGAACAGCCACTTGGAAAGAACGACCTTCTGCTGGTTGCCGCCGGACAGCTTGCCGGTGTCCTGGTAGACGTTGTGGCAGCGAATCCTCATCCGGTTGCGGTACGTGTCGGCGACTTTCATCTCCTCGATGTCGTCGATCACCCCGGCATGGGCGACGGCGGATAGGTTGGCGAGGCTGATGTTGGTGCGGATGTCCTCGTCGAGCAGCAGGCCGAGCTGCTTGCGGTCTTCCGTCACGTAAGCCAGCCCAGCGGCGATGGCGCGCGGAACGGTGGAGAGGTCGACGGGCTGGCCGCGCAGGGTGGCCTGGCCCTGGACGTTGCGGCCCCAGGAACGCCCGAAGATGGACATCGCGAACTCGGTGCGGCCCGCCCCCATCAGCCCGGCGATGCCGACGATCTCGCCGGCGCGGACGTTAAAGCCGACGCCCTTGATGACTTGCCGGCCAGGGTGCTGCGGGTGTTCGACGGTCCAGTCCTGGACGGCGAAGAGAGGCTCGGCCGGATTGGAGGCGCGCGGCGGAAAGCGGCTTCCGAGGTCGCGGTCGACCATGAGGCGGATGACGTGGTCCTCTTCGGCTGGGGCGTCCTGGCAGTCAAGGGTTTGCACGGCGCGGCCGTCGCGCAGGATGGTGATGCGGTCGGCGACCTTGGAAATCTCGTTGAGCTTGTGGCTGATAAGGATGGAGGTGATGCCCTGGGTGCGGAACTCGGCAAGCAGGTCGAGCAGGGCGGCGCTGTCGCGTTCGTTCAAGCTGGCGGTGGGCTCGTCGAGAATCAGCAGGCGGACCTGCTTGGCCAGCGCCTTGGCGATCTCGACGAGCTGCTGCTTGCCGATGCCGATGTCGGTGACGAGGGTGTCGGGCGGGTCGTGCAGGCCGACCTTGGCCAGCAGCGCCTTGGTGCGGGCGTAGACCTGGCCGCGGTCGATGACGCCGAAGCGGGACGGCGGGTCGTTGAGGAAGATGTTCTCGGCGATGGAGAGGAGCGGGATGAGCGCCAGTTCCTGGTGGATGATGATGATGCCGAGGGGTTCGGAGTCGTTGATGGTGCTGAAGCGGCGCTCTTGCCCGGCGTAGGTGATGGTTCCCTCATAGCTGCCATGAGGGTAGACGCCGCTCAGGATTTTCATGAGGGTGGACTTGCCGGCGCCGTTCTCGCCGACGAGGGCGTGGATTTCCCCCTCGCGCACGGTCAGCGAGACGTTTTCCAAGGCCGCGACCGGGCCGAAGCGTTTCGTGATGCCGCGCATCTCCAGGAGGCCAGGGCGCTGCGTGTCGTGCGTCCTGGGACTCGCCGAAGCCGCCGGCCCCAGCTCCCTGTGCATTATTCGAACTGGCTGGCTTTGTAGTAGCCGCTGTCGATCAGCACCTTCTTCCAGTTGCTCTTGTTCACGATGACCGGCTGCAGCAGGTAGGCGGGGACGACCTTCACGCCGTTGTTGTAGGTCTTGGTGTCGTTGACTTCGACTTTCTTGCCGCTGAGCTGGGCGTCGACCATGTTGGCGGTGACGCGGGCGAGGTCGCGGGTGTCCTTGAAGATGCTGGAGTATTGGCCGCCGGCGATGATGGATTTCACGGACGGCACTTCGCAGTCCTGGCCGGTGATGACGGGCATGGGGAGGTCGCCGCTGCCGTAGCCGACGCCTTTGACCGAGGAAAAGATGCCGATGGAGAGGCCGTCGTACGGGGAAAGGACGCCGCCCAGCTTCTTGTCGGAGTAGTAGGCGCTGAGCAGGTTGTCCATGCGGGCCTGGGCGACGGCGCCGTCCCAACGGAGGATGGAGACCTTGTCCATGCCGGTCTGGCCGCTGCCGACGACGAGCTTGCCGCTCTTGATCTGCGGCTCGATCACGGACATCGCGCCGTTGTAGAAGAAATAGGCGTTGTTGTCGTCCGGCGAGCCGCCGAACAACTCGATGTAGACGGGGGTTTTGGCGTCCTTGAGGTCGAGGCCGTTCAGGAGCGACTGGCCCTGGAGGACGCCGACCTGGAAGTTGTCGAAGGTGGCGTAGTAATCGACATTGGGCGTGTCGCGGATCAGGCGGTCGTAGGCGATGACGGTGATGCCGTTCTGGTGCGCTTGGGCCAGCACCTCCGACAGCGTCGTGCCGTCGATGGCGGCGATGACCAGGACCTTGTCGCCCTTGGTGATCATGTTCTCGATCTGGGCGAGCTGGTTGGGAACATCGTCGCCGGCGTATTGCAGGTCGGTGCCGTAGCCGCGCTCTTTGAGCACTTTGACGATATTGTCGCCGTCGGCGATCCAACGGGCGGAGGACTTGGTGGGCATGGCGATGCCGACTGTGGGCTTGCTCTGGGCCATTGCTGGGTGAATGGCGAGTAGGGCGAGGGCGGCTAGGGCTATGAGTCGTCGCATCGGGGTCCTCCTGTAAGCCTTGTTGCCGGCATCAATACCGGACCGCGTTGGCTTGGCAACTCTGGATTTTCCAAAGCCTGGACGGTGTGGCTCAGTGCGGCCAAGCTCGGACGATGATGCGTGACGCGGAAAATTGGGACGCGGTTGGCCGATACTTGGTCGAGCGTGGGATGCGGCTGAAGGCAGGCGTCACGCCGCGGCGGTTTTCGGGAGGGCTCGCGAACCGCAATTACCTGGTGGAGCTCGAGAATGGGCCGGTCGTGCTGCGCCGGCCGCCGCCCGGGCCTTTGCCGCCGGGGGCGCATGACATGGCGCGGGAGCACAGGATCTTGTCGAGGCTGCCGGACGCTTTGCCGGTGGCGCCGCGGAGTTTGCTGTTGTGCGAGGATGCCGGGGTGATGGGCGTGCCATTCCAGATTTTGGAATACCGGGCTGGGCGGGTGGTGCGGTCGGCGCTGCCGGAGGGTTGGGGCGGGCACGGGGCGGCGTTGTCGGAGACGATGGTGAGCACTCTGGCGTCGATCCATGCGGTCGATACCGAAGCGCTGGGGCTGGACGGGTTGGGGCGGCCGGACGGGTTTCTGGGGCGGGCGGTTGCGGGGTGGACCCGGCGCGGGCTGGCGGTGGGTGACGCCGGGTCGGCTCAGGTGCTTGAGGAGTTGGGGGAGTGGCTCGGCGCGCACCTTGTGTCGGACGGGCCGGTGGCCTTGCTGCACGGAGACTTTAAGCTGGACAACCTTATTCTGGATGAGCAAACGCTGACGCCGGCCGCGGTAGTGGATTGGGACCAGGGAACGCGGGGGGACCCGCTGTTCGACTTGGCGACGTTGCTCAGCTACTGGACCGAACCGGGTGACCCGGCGGCGATGCACGCATTGCAACAGATGCCGACGGCACACAACGGGTTCTGGACCCGTGAACAAGCGGCCGAGCGGTATGCGGCGGTTACGGGACGGGATCTGTCGCAATTCCGGTTTTACCGGGTGCTCGGGATCATGAAGCTGGGCGTCATATTCTTGCAGTTGGGCGCGCTTTGGCAGCGCGGGGCCGCGGACGAGCGCTATGCGTCGTTCGGGGCGGTGGGCGCTGGCGTGCTTGGTTTCGGGCGGGAGGTTACGGCGGGCCGCTACTTCTAAAACGTTGCTGCGGCGAGAAGGCCGGGGGGCGGCACATCCGGCTATGAAAGGGGATGCCGCCGCATGCTGAAGAGACCGGCTTCACGCGTCGTTAAGGCCCCTCCGGTAAGATCGCGCCATTACTGGAGAATTGCTGATGCTGGACGGTGCGCTAGGAGTTCACTTACAGGCCATGTTGCCGCCTCTCGTCCACGGCGTCGCTCGTCTGGCCGGCGTTCTCTACGGTGGCGGCAGCAATAACGATCTTCTTGACCTGATCGGCCCCGAGCCGGCCGACACGGCCGAATGGGCTGGCTGGCTGATGGACCTATCTTGGATCTACGCCCTCAATTACGCTCCTGAGCAATCAGATCAGCTCCAGCAGCAAGCCTTGCAGGCAAGCCAGGTCTTCCGCGTCCGCGGCAGCCGCAACGGCCCACGCCTGCTCGCTCTGGCCGCTCCTGGCGATCTCATGGTGAATACGCCACTCGACTTCATCACCGGCCCCGCGAGTATCGCGCTTGATCTCGCGTTCATTCAACCCGGCGGCGGACTGCCGCGGCTGCTGCCGGAGCACGATGTCGCAATCGTTGCCGCAAGCGATAGCGAGCCCGAAGCGCTCAACACTATCGCCCGCGTCTACGGCGCCTGGCCACGACCCATCCTGAACGATCCGGCGCGCATCCTACCGATTTCACGCACCTGGCTGCCAACCGTGCTCGCGGGCCTTCCCGGCCTGTTCACCGCCCCGGCCCGCATCGTCAGCCGTGACGAACTGGCCACAACGGCTCCAACCACCCTGCTTCCCGGCGCAGTTTTCCCCTTCCTGCTGCGCCCAATCGGTTCCCATGCCGGCAAGGGCCTCGAAGCCATCGAGGCGCCTAGCGACGTTGAACGTTTCCTGGACGCTACGCCCGGCGAAGCGTTCACCCTGACCCAGTTCATCGACTACCGGGGCGCGAACGGCTGGTATGGCAAATACCGCATCGCTTTCGTCGATGGCGCTCCGTTCCTCTGCCACATGGCCTCGTCGGAGCATTGGATGGTGCATTACCTGAATGCCGGCATGGACGAGAGCCCAGCCAAGCGCGCCGCCGAAGCCAAAGCGATGGCGGAGTTCGATGATTTCAAGCGCCGGCATCAGGCTGGCCTCGACGCACTCGTCCGAGCCATGGGCCTCGACTATTTCTCCATCGACTGCGCCGAGCTGCCAGACGGCCGCATCCTGGTTTTCGAAGCCGATACGGCCGCCATCATTCACTCGATGGATCAGCCGGACCTCTACCCCTACAAAGCCCCGGCGATGCAGCGCTGCTATGATGCGTTCGGCGCGATGATCCGGAGCCGGGTCAAACCGTGAGCGTGACGGCGAGCAGCCTTGAATTCGGCTAAGCGTCATTCGGCAAAGCGTGTCGGCACGCTGCCGGCTGAGCAGGCGTGCGCGGCACAAGCTACGCAAGCCTGCTCAGGGCTCCATCGCGTCAACTGCGGCGACATCCAGCAACCGCTCGATTACCTCTGGCTCCTGGGCGCCAGCAACAGCGTGCTTTCCAGCCACGACGAAGCACGGGACGCCGTTGATGCCCAGCCGATGCGCCCGAAGATTATCGCCGTGAACTGCATCCACGTCGTCGTCGCTGCGAAGGAAAGCGGCGGCGGCAAGCGGATCGAGCCCGGTGCTGGCGGCAATGGCGCGCAAGACGGCATGATCCCCAATGTCACGGCCATCGGCGAAGTGGGCGGCGAACAACGCCTCCGCAACCTCGCTGCTCCGGTCAAACGGCGTCGCCCAACGCACCAGGCGATGGGCATCGACGCTGCTCGGAGTGCGGCGGATACGTTCGAACCGAAACTCGACCCCTTCCGCGGCGCCGATTTCCGTGATGGAGGCATAAAGGCGGCGGGCACGATCTTCGCCGCCGAACTTGCGGATCACGTAATCGGATCGAGCCATGCCGCTGTGAGGCATGTCCGGGTTGAGCAGGAAAGGACGCCAGCAAATCTCGAACAGCAAATCAGGCCGCCGCCGCATCGTGCGAAACAGCCGCCGGACACCCAAGTAACACCACGGGCAGATCAGGTCATAAACGACCTCGATCAGCAGCCTCGCCCGCGGTGGTGACAAAATATTCACATTCGCATCGTAAAACGTCGGCAAGCAGCGGTCACGCACTTTCCGACTCCGCCTTGTGGCTGGCCGGCGCACGCATGAAGGAAAAGCTCGATGAGCAAGCGGATGAACTGGAAGGCGGATAGCTCCGGCTTGCTGACGGCGACAGTGCCCTCATGGTGGGGTGGCCGGACGAACGTCGTCGTTGAAGCCCTGCCCAAAGGCGGGTGGGATTGGGTCGCTTGGTCCGATGGCGAGGCAGTCCGGCGCGTTCTGGGCCAAGCCCCGTCGCTCGAAGCCGCAATGACCGCGGCCGAACGGGGCGCGGCAAAACTGGTTAGCTCCACGATTAGAGCGGGAGCGGTGCATGGCTTGTAAAAAGAATCGGTCCTGCCCATGTGATCGAGAACTACTAAAAACGACTTCAAAGTCGCTTTATGAAATGTCTTAATCTTTTCACAAACGGCACCATCGAACTATGTTAGTTCACGGCTATAAAGCTGGGTGTCCGCAATGAGGACCAATGTTTATAACAATGTTTTCAGAATACCAACCCCATACGCTGCCGAACGACAACAGGGCTCCGGAAACTTTTGCCATAAACGAAGGATTGGAAAAGCTGCCGGTAAACTTTTCTGTTGATGAAATACGCCAGATGATCAAAGAGGTTGTCGGCTGATTAAGTAGAAGCGAGGCAAGACGCGCATTTCCGGCGTGTGATGGTGCGAAACAGCGCCTAAAGTTGTCAGTAACGGATGCGTCACGGCAATCATTTTACATGGCAGCGCGTACATGACGGAGCGCGTCGGATCAAGCTCTCAACGTAAGCCGTAAAACGTATCGGGCATGGCGCTGCTCTCATTTTATGAGCGCCGAGCTTTGTTCCGGCTGCTTACGCTGGTCAAGGTTTGCTGGCGGGCTTGCGCTTGAACGTTCCGAAAGCTAGGTAATGCCGGCGTTCCGGCCCAAACGCTGCACTAGCTCAGTGGTAGAGCACTCCCTTGGTAAGGGAGAGGTCGACAGTTCAATCCTGTCGTGCAGCACCACCCCGATTAACTTCCGGCTTTCGCATGGTCGCCGAGCATCTTGGCGAGCGTGGGCTCTATGGCCTCTGCCAGACGCTTCTGTGCCTGTGCAATTGGATGCAGCGGCGGGTCTGGCGGGGTCAAATGATCGTCCAGGAACTCGGTGCGATCGACCTTACCGTCTTTCATAAACAGGTGAGTAACGTCCATGTACGTCACGCTTGCCACGCCGCTGCCATACCGTTCGGCGAGAGCGCGGTTAATGGCGTCCGTCGTGCGGGTCACATATTTATTACGGATGCTCGGGAGCACGCTTAACAACAGAATTTTGGCGCCGGGCAGGCGCTTTTGCGCTTCGGCGACCACGGCTTCGATGCCGGCGACTGTCTGGGACGCCGACCAGTGGACGCGGCCCATGTTGTTGGCGCCGATGAGAATCACGACGGCCTTGGGATGCAGGCCGTCGAGTTCGCCATTCTCCATGCGCCAGAGCAAGTGCGAGGTGGTATCGCCTTTAAAGCCGAGATTGAGGGCGTGGCGATGGCCGTAGAAGCTGCGCCAGACCGGGGCGAAATCGCGCCAGGGTTCGGGCCCGTCCTGTTCCCAGTTCTGGGTGATGCTGTCGCCGAGCCAGACAAGGTCGACTTGACGGCCGTGGATTTCGGCTAGCTTCTCTTCGTGCCGGGTTCGCCACCATCTGGTTTCCATGCGGGAGATCGGGCGGGCAGCGAGTGGGGCCGGTCCGGCAGATGGAAGAAGGGCCGCGGCAGGCGCGAGAAGAAGAAGGCGGCGGGACAGCATCAACGGAGCGCGAGGACTGCGACGCTGCAGAGGCCAAAAGCGAGGCAGTAGAAGGCAAACGGGTTCAGCGCCCATTTATCGTGGTTGCGGAAATAGCGCATCAGGAAGGCCGTGCTGAGCCAGGCAGTGACGCCGGCCAGGACCGCTGCGACCGCGGCCTGCTGGAACACGCCAGGGGGAACGCTGGCGCGCAGCAGGTGGGGCACTTCGAGCACGGTGGCGCCGATGATGATCGGGGTCGCGATCAGGAACGAGAAGTGGGCGGAGGATTCATGGTCGAGCCCGCGCAGCAGGCCGCCGACCATCGTGGCGCCGGCGCGGGAAATGCCGGGAAACAGCGCGCCGCATTGCCAGATGCCGATCACTGCTGCATCCCGCGGCGTGAGCTGCAGCAGCGGTTTGCCTCCGGTCGCTGCCGTGCTGGCGCGAAGGCGCTCTCCGAACAGCAACACGACGCCGTTGAGCGCGAGGAACAGGGCTGCGATGATGGGCGTGGCGAATAGCGTGCGGAAGAAGCTGTTGAGGAAAAACCCGAGCAGGACGGCGGGGATGGTAGCGATGACGATGAGCATCGCCATGCGGCGTGCCTCGGCGACCCGGGTCGGTCCGCCCTGACCCAGGACGCCGACCGCCAGGCCGAGCCAGTCGCGCCAGAAATAGCCGATCAGGGCAGCGGCGGTGCCGGTGTGCAGCAGCACCAGGAAGGGGAGGAACTCCTGAGAGCGCTGGTCAAGGTTCCAGCCCAGCAGGCGGGGGACGATGACGGCATGGCCAAGGCTGCTGATGGGAAACAGTTCGGTCGCCCCCTGCACGATGGCGATGAAATAAGCTTGCAGCGTGTTCATGCGAGATCGTCTGGCGCAAGGTGCTGATATTAGCAAGTGCAACAAACGAGGGTGTCGGGATGCCTAATTTATTCGACTTGTCCGGGCAGGTCGCGGTGGTGACAGGGTCGAGCCGGGGGATCGGCCGGGCCATTGCGGAGCGGATGGCGGAGCATGGGGCGCGAGTGGTTGTGAGCAGCCGCAAGCTCGACGCGTGCGAGGTGGTGGCAGCGGCAATCCGCAATGCCGGCGGCGTGGCAGTGGCCGCGGCGTGCAATATCGGGCGCAAGGAAGAGCTGCAGGCGCTAACGGGTGCGGCGTTGTCGCGTTGGGGGCGGATCGACGCGCTGGTGTGCAATGCGGCAGTCAATCCGCACTTCGGGCCGATGGCGACGATCGCCGACGACGCATGGGACCGGATCATGGGAAGCAACATCCGGAGCAATCTTTGGCTGGCGAACATGACAGCGCCTGGCATGGCGGAGCGGGGCGGAGGATCGATCACGGTGGTGTCGTCGATCGCCGGGCTGCGGGGGTCCGCGACGTTGGGGGCTTACGGGGTGTCGAAGGCGGCGGACATGCAATTGGTGCGGAACCTGGCCGTGGAATGGGGCGGGCGGGGGATACGGGCGAACGCCATAGCGCCCGGGCTGGTGCGGACGGATTTCGCGCGGGCGTTGTGGGAGGACGCGGAGACGCTGGCGCGTCGCACGCGGGACACGCCGCTCGGGCGGATCGGGGAGCCGGACGAGATCGCGGGCGCCGCGGTGTTCCTGGCGTCGGCGGCGGGGCGGTTCATGACCGGGCAGACGATCGTGATCGACGGCGGGGTGACGGCCGGGCCTGCGGCTCAGACGGATTGAGCGAAAGGGAACTGCCCGGCTGGCTCCCAAGGGCCGCCGCGGTAATGCCAAAGGAGCAGGCCCTCGGCGCGTACGTGGAACGGCGTGAATGCCGCCTGCATGGCGGAGAGCAGGGCGCGGGCGTCGGCGGGCGGGGCTTTGTTCTGGATCGTCACGTGCGGCTGCCAGCGCTGGCGGTCCTGGGCCGTGAGGCGCTCGTGCCAGACTTGAGCCAGCGTGGACCTGAGGCGCGTGAGTTCGGCTGAGGCCAGCGCGTAAGCGACGCCGCGGCCGAGCGAGCGCAAACCGGTGACCTCCATGCGGCAAGGGGCTTGTTGGCCGCAAGCGGTTGCCAGGTTGGCGCGCACGGTGTCCAGCTCCTCGCCGGGCAGGTGGTGGAAAAGCGTCAGGTGGGCGGGAATGTGGTTGCGCCCGGCCGGGAAGTGGGCTTGGCGAAGGCGTTCGAACCGGGCCTGGTCATCGGGGTTGAAGGCGAGAGTAAGGATCAGCGGGGCGGAAAATGGCTGAGAGGGATGCATTGCTGGCCCGGTGGCTGGAGCTGACGCGGAATACGTTGCCGGAGATGGCCGCTGGATATGGCTGGCCGATCCGCTTTGACCACTGCTTCATGCGCGTATTCCTGGACCATGCCATGGGCGGCCCGTGGCACGAGCGGGGCCGCCGGCCGGCAGCCTGTCATATGGCGTATGCCGACCTGCGCCGTGCGGTCGAAGCCGCTGAACGGGTTTTGCAGAAACCCTTCTTGTTGCCGGCGCTGAACGCGCAAAGCCTTGCTTGGCGGCGTCGCCAGATTGGTCGTTGACAGCTTGACGCGTCCGCTGGGGCCGGTTGCAATCGACGTCAGCGCTTCTCGTGTGGTGTTTTGGCTGGCGACTTCGCCTCGCTCAGCAGTCCTTTGCACGCGTTGTCGTCCCCGGTACCGAACTGAATCGTGGGAAGGAGCGCTGCCAAAGGGGTGCCAATGATGCCCAAGGCGACTGCCGCGGCGCCGCGCGCTGCCAATGGGCCTACTTCCGGGGCGATGCTCGGAGAGCCAAGCGTTCCGCCGATGTTGATTGGGGTCGGGAGCGATCCGATCGTGAAATGCTTGGCGTCCGTCGCGGCCTGCAGATCGATTTTCTCATTCTTAAGATTGACGCCGCCTTTCACGCCGACGCGCGACTCGTTGGTCTCCAGCACGGCCGTCCTTACATCGGCGACGCCGTTCTTGAGCACGACGTTCACGCCCATGCACTCAAGCTGTGCCCGGTTCGGGATACCGAGGGCAGACAGGACCGCGTTGCCGAACTGCAACCCGGACAAGTCGACCAGAAGGGCGCTGACGTTGCCGCCGCGGTTCATGAACAACTTTAGCTCGCCGTTCCCGCTTCCCAGAATGGAGCCGAGTGAGCTGCCGGTCCCGTCAATGACTGCCTCGCCGCCGATGGACCCGGCGCCTTTGGCGATGTCGGTCGACTGGAGCAGCGTCGCGAGATCGACTTTCTGGAACTCGATCTTGGTTTTGGCATGGAGGGCATCGCCCTTTTGGTCGAGGTCGGCATTCGTGACGATCCGGCCATAGCCCACGCCGAAGCTGAGCGGGTGAACGTCGATATTGCCATCGACGATGTCGAGATTGACCTGCATGTTGTCGAGCGGCTGCTTGCGTCCGCCCTCGATGGTTTTGGCGTGATACTTGAGGTGCACGTCCGCCACGGTGAGCTTGGGCAGGCTGATTGGCACGTCAGGCAAGACTTTGCCGCCGTTGTTGGCGGCTTTCTTGGTTCCCTTTTCCGCGTCGCCGGGGTTAGCGCCGATGAAGCCGCCAAGGTCCTTGATGTCCACCCGATTCGATTTCAGGTCCGCGGTAAGGACAGGGCGTTGGGGATGGGTATCGACCTTGATGTCGCCTTCCAGGTCGCTGGAACCGACTTTGCCGGCGAGATTGTCGAACTTAAACATTTTGTCGCCATAAGCGAATTGGCCGGTGACTTTGTAGGGCGGCGTTTTGGGAATGGCGATGCCGGTCAGCGGCAACAGCAGCGACATGTCAGGCCCGGCAAACTCGAGTTTAAGATTCGTGCCGGAGAAATGGAGGGGGTCTGTGACAGTGCCAGCCATATGGACGTGCGTCGGGCCGTTATCGACCCTTAAGTCGATGGGGTATGGAGTCTGCGAGTCGCGCAGCGAGAGCAACGCGCCGCCGACGAAATGCCCGGTGATCGGCTGCTTGGCATAGGTGCCCTTGGCATCTGCGACGATCTCGCCTTTGCCGTCTTGGCTATCCTGTGTTTTCAAGGCAACGTCGAAGTCGGCATTGAGTTGGTCATCCTTCACGTGGACCTTGCCGTCGGCGATTCGCAGCGTGCCAAGCTGGACGCCGGGGCCGCTTCCGCCGCCATTGCTGGGAAAGGTCCAGTTGGCTTTGCCATCGGCAAGGCGGGCCGCGTCGAACGTCGGACGTTGCAAGTCGATAACTGGAAGAACAACCTGTCCGCCACGGATATAGGCCATGACATCAACGTCGATGCCGAGCCGCTTGATGGTTGCAAACTGGCCTTTGTTTGGCCAATCCGGCGGATTGCCGATCGTGACGTCATCGGCCTCGATCCGGGTGATGCGGCCGAGATCGACATGGAGGTGCGTTATGGTGACTGGCCGGCCTAATGCCGCCGAGGCTTGGCGATCAATGATAGGGATCAGCCAATCCCAGCGGAACAGCAGCAACCCGATAACGATGACGGCGACGATGCCGCCGATGACATACGGCCAACGGCGACGTTTTTGAGTTGCCATGAAGCAGCAACGGCTCCTTGAGTCTGGGGTTGCAATTTAACGCCTTGGTCCGGACGCTTGCTAGTTAGCACCGTGCGAAGCCGGTTGCCGGGAGAAGGCATTCGTCGTGCGCCGTGTGCGCGGCCACCCGTCGGGTTGGAGTTCCGGTGAATCTATCCAGGAGGCCTGGCGCCTGACGCCTGGTCGGCGGTGCGGGTCAGCCGACTACGCGCGCTGGGCGGTTTTGCTGCGACCGTATGAGATGGCTTGTTTGCCTTGCGTGCAGCGACTGCGTTCGAAGAGGCTCGCTTGGCAGATTTGGTTGCATGGGAGTGTCGGCGGCCGGCGAGTTTGATTTTGGCTGCATGCCTCGACCCACGGCCCGGCGAGGCTCGCCGTTGGGCAACACGTTGATTGGCCCGACTTGCCGCAGTCGGTTTCGCCTTCACCTTGGACTTTCCGGCCCGGTGGGTCGCAACCGGTCTAATTGGTTGAGCTTGGGTGTGAGCGTAGGTGACAAGCGGAGGCAGGCGGGAACGGGGTTCATGCCGGACCATGAGCGTCGGCACGCCGAGTTGGTCAAAGCCCTGGTCCAGCAGGTAAGCCATGTGAACGTCGCGTTCGCTGCCACTGGAGGCGCCCATCACCACGCCGATCAGCCGGACGCCGCCGCGGACGGCGGAGGTTACGACGTTGAAGCCGGATGCGTCGGTATAGCCGGTCTTGAGGCCATCGGCTCCGGGATATGTCTTCAGCAGCCGCTGATGCGTGCGGATGACCCGGCCGCCGTATGCAAAATAGGGGGTGCTGAAATAATGATAGTAGCTTGGGAAATCCTGGATCAGGCGCCGGCCAAGGATGGCCATGTCCCGCGCTGAGGTGACTTGGTTCCAGTCCGGCAGGCCGGAGGCGTTCTGGAAATGGGTGTGCGTCATGCCGAGCGCGCGGGCGCGGAGGGTCATCATGTCGGCGAAGCGGTCCTCGTCGCCGCCGAGCAACTCGGCCAAGGCGGCCGCGGCGTCGTTGGCCGACTTGGTGACTAGGCCGAGGATCGCCTGCTCGACGGTGATGCGGCCACCGGGCACGAGGCCGAGCTTGGTGGGGGCCATGGAAGCGGCATGGGCGCTGACGGGAACAAACTGGTTGAGGCGGACGCGGCGGTCGCGTAGGGCCTCGAACAGCATATAGAGCGTCATCATCTTGGTCAGGCTCGCTGGAAAGCGCTGCTCGTCCATGTTGGCTTGGGAAAGAATGGCGCCGGTCGCTTCGTTGACGACGATTGAGGCATAGCGTTCGGACCCGATCTGAGCTGCTGCTGGACGCCCAATGCCAATCGTCAAAATTGCAACAGCCGCAAGCAAGCAACCTATACGTGAAGTGGCAGTCAAGAGCATTTGAACGCATCCCTGATGAAGCCGTTCCGGGTGTAAATGGGTTCGGGGGCTTCTGTCCAGTGATGATGGTGGAGTAATTCTCGTCAAGTCAGCAGTTTACCGGCTACTTTTTAGGATCCAACGCAGGTCGAGCGCCATATTGGCGCTGTTAAACATATGCTGCAGCGCACAAAAGGCTTGACGCTGCACCCAACTGCACGGCAAAAGCTGGATATTGCAGTGCAGCAAAATCTGTTCCGCAGGTAAATTGGCTGCTGCCCGTGCAGTGTATCTATAAATCAGACCGGGTGCGCCCCGGCATTCAAAACAGGGATCGCGTGATGAAAACCGCTGAAGACTTCATGGCTTTCAACAACGGCAACGTGGAGGCGATCGTCAAATCCAGCCAGATCATGGCGTCCGGGTTCCAGGATATGACGAAGCTAATGGCCGCCGCCGCGCAGGCAACGATGGATGACACGATGTCGACATGGCGCGCATTGACCGGGGTTCGCTCGCTTAAGGAAGCGGTCGACCTGCAAACGTCACTGGCACGGTCGACCATGGAAAAGGCGGTGTCTCAAGGCGGGCAAGTGGCGGAGACATCGTTCAAGGTCGCCGAACAGGCAATCGCGCCGATCACCAACCGGTTCAGCGTTGCCGTGGAAAGCTTAAAGACCGTTTGACGCCTCGGTAAAAGGGTTCGTCTGCCAGCAACTTGTCGATCCGCATGGGTTGATTGCTTCCGTGCCCGGATCGTTCCTGACGTTTGTGACACCGAGTTCAGGAACAGGGCATCAACCGGTCGTTGCAGCGAACAAGAGACAGAAAGCCCGGGGCATATCCCGGGCTTTCTGCGTTAGGGGCGCATACACGCGAACGTTGCCGGCGCTCTTGCTTGTAATGAAGCCAGGCAGGCTTTTCCCTGCCGAACGAATTCCGATATAGTGGCATGATGCTCGTCTGCCTGTGGTAATCGGCTGGCATTGCATCGGCGGTGCTTTCCGGATCAGGATGGCATGGCTGGGAGGCGACGGCGTAGGATACGAAGGCCCAGGATACGCAGGCTATGAACACGACGGCGATGAGCGACAACGACAAGCGCGGAAATACGGACGGACCGAACACGGGCGTGGTCGTCAAGGCCAGGCCGAAGACGCGCAAGCCGGCAATGTACAAAGTCTTGATGCTGAACGACGATTATACGCCGATGGAGTTCGTCGTGCATGTGCTCGAGCGGTTCTTTCAGAAGACCCGGGACGAGGCGACCCGCATCATGCTGCATGTGCACCGGCGTGGCGTTGGGGTCTGCGGTGCTTTCACCTACGAGGTGGCCGAAACCAAGGTGACCCAGGTGATGGATCTGGCCCGGCAGAACCAGCATCCTCTGCAGTGCACGATCGAGAAGGAATAGGCGGTTTGGGGAGGTCTGAAAATTCTTGGCCGCTCACCCTAAATACGGCATTCGGCTGTTCAGCCCTACGGAATGACGGATCAGCTCTCCATTGCCCCGGCCTCAGCGGGGCGTGCGGGCTTCCAGTGCGAAGGAGCGTCTAAATGTTGTCACGCAACCTTGAGCAGACGCTGCACCGGGCCTTGTCTCTTGCCAGCGAGCGCCGGCATGAATACGCAACGCTCGAGCATCTCTTGCTGGGATTGGCCGACGACAGCGACGCGGCAACAGTGCTGCGCGCCTGCGGGGTCGACCTCGACAAGCTTCGGCAGGATCTCGGGGAGTTCTTGGATAAGGATTTGTCCGGACTCGCGACGGATCGTGCCGGGGACCCGAAGCCGACCGCCGGGTTCCAACGCGTGGTGCAGCGTGCCGCGATCCATGTGCAGAGTTCCGGCCGCGACGAGGTGACGGGCGCGAACGTATTGGTCGCGCTGTTCAGCGAGCGGGAAAGCCACGCGGTTTACTTCCTGCAGCTTCAGGATATGACCCGGCTGGACGCGGTGAATTTTATCAGCCACGGCATCGCTAAGGCGCCGGGCCGGACAGGGCAACGCCCGGTTTCCGGCAGCAAGGAAGAAACCGGACCGGAAAACGAGCGGGAAGAAAAGCCTGGTCGCCGGCAGCAAGACGCGTTGACGAACTACTGCGTCAACCTCAACAAGAAAGCGCAATCGGGCAAGATCGATCCGTTAATCGGACGCGACATTGAGATCGAGCGTACAATCCAGATCCTTTGTCGGCGGACGAAGAACAATCCGCTTTACGTTGGCGATCCGGGCGTCGGCAAGACGGCGATCGCCGAAGGCTTGGCCAAGCGGATCGTCGAGGGCGACGTGCCAGAGGTGCTGCTCAAGAGCACGATCTTCGCGCTCGATATGGGGGCGTTGCTGGCAGGGACGCGCTATCGCGGCGATTTCGAGGAGCGGTTGAAAGCTGTCGTAACAGAGCTGGAAGGCCATCCCGGCAGTATATTGTTCATCGACGAGATCCATACGGTGATCGGTGCCGGGGCAACGAGCGGCGGAGCGATGGACGCATCCAACCTGCTCAAGCCAGCTTTGGCTTCTGGGTCGATGCGCTGTGTCGGCAGCACGACCTACAAGGAATATCGGAACTACTTCGAGAAGGATCGTGCATTGGTCCGGCGGTTCCAGAAGATCGACGTCAATGAGCCGTCGATGGAAGACGCTGTTAAAATCCTGCGCGGGCTCAAGACCAACTACGAGAAGCATCATAAGGTCCGCTACACCGAGGAGGCGATCCGGGGCGCCGTCGAGTTGTCGTCCAAATACATCAATGATCGCAAATTGCCGGACAAGGCGATCGACGTGATCGACGAGGTAGGCGCGTCGCGGATGCTCGTGCCGGAAGGCAAGCGGAAGAAAACCGTGACGTTGCGCGACGTTGAGGAGATCGTCGCCAAGATCGCGCGAATCCCGCCGAAATCGGTCAGCGCCGATGACAAGGAGACGCTGCGCAACCTGGAGCGTGATCTCAAGAGTATGGTATTCGGCCAGGATAAGGCGATCGAGGCTTTGTCGGCCGCGATCAAGCTGGCACGAGCCGGGCTGCGGGAGGCGGAGAAGCCGATCGGCAACTACCTGTTCAGCGGGCCGACCGGCGTGGGGAAGACCGAGGTCGCACGGCAGTTGGCGTCGACGCTCGGCGTGGAGCTGACACGGTTCGACATGAGCGAGTACATGGAACGGCACAGCGTGTCGCGCCTGATCGGCGCGCCGCCGGGCTACGTCGGGTTCGACCAGGGCGGCCTGTTGACGGACGCGATCGACCAGCACCCGCATTGCGTGCTGTTGCTGGACGAGATCGAGAAGGCGCACCCGGATCTGTTCAATATCCTGCTGCAGGTAATGGACCACGGGAAGCTGACGGATCACAACGGCAAGATCGTGGATTTCCGCAATGTGATCCTGATTATGACGACCAATGCCGGAGCGTCCGATTTGGCGAAAGAGGCGATCGGCTTCGGGCGGGAGCAGCGGGAAGGTGAGGACCAGGACGCGATCAAGCGCCTGTTCACCCCCGAATTCCGCAACCGGCTCGATGCGGTGATCACGTTCGCCGGCTTGACGCCGGAGATCGTGGGGCGGGTGGTCGAAAAGTTCGTCATGCAGCTCGAAGCGCAGCTGGCCGACCGGAACGTGACGATCGAGCTTTCGTCGTCGGCGAAGGAGTGGCTAGCTGAGCGGGGTTACGACCGGCTCTACGGCGCCCGGCCGCTCGGGCGGGTGATCCAAGAGTATATCAAGAAGCCGTTGGCGGAGGAGTTGCTGTTCGGCAAGCTGGTCAAGGGCGGGTCGATCAAGGTGGCGCTCAAGGATGACGCGCTGGATTTCGAGTACACCGAGGCCCCTGCATCGGCGCTGCCGAAGGCTGAAGGCGATGAGGGCGGGACCGAGCGGGAGCCTGAAACAGCGGAATAAAGGCAATTTGGAACTGGGATGGCAGCGGGGAAAAGCAATCCCGCTGCCACCACCGTGCAGAGCAGCGGAGCGGTTGCTACTTGTCGCGTTTAATCGTCAATGGACCAGGAGCCTGGCAGGTCGGCATCATCTCAAGCCGGTTGACGTTCACGTGGCGCGGCAGACCAACAATCCATGCAACCGCCTCGGCAATGTCGTCCGGGTTCAGCGGCGTTGTGCCTTCATAGACCTTGGCGGCTCTTTCCTCGTCGCCGAAGCGAATTTCGCTGAACTCGCTGCCGCCGACCAGCCCCGGCTCGATACTCGTGACCCGGACGTTGGTGCCGACAAGGTCGGCTTTCAGGCTTAAGGTAAACTGGGCGACGAAGGCTTTGCTGGCACAGTAGACGTTTCCGCCAGGGTAGGGGTATGTGCCAGCCGTGCTCCCTAGATTGACGATGTGACCCAAGTCGCGCTCCACCATTCCGGGGAGCAGGGCATGGGTCATATTCACGAGTCCCGTGACGTTAGTTGCAATCATCGTCTGCCAGTCATCGATGTCGGTCGATTGCGCAGGGCTGGCGCCGAGGGCCAGGCCGGCGTTGTTGACCAGCACGTCGATCGTTTGCCAGTCGGGCGGGAGAGTGCCGGGTAACGCGGCGACGGACTGCTTGTCGGTCACATCCAGCGCGTGCGGCAGGATGCGGTCTCCCAATTCCTGATGCAGCTCGTCGAGCCGCTCCTTGCGCCGCCCGGTGGCGACGACGTGATGGCCATCGCGGACGAACCGCCGTGCGATCGCGTTGCCGAACCCTGCGGTGGCGCCGGTTACGAAGATCGTCAGTGCCATCTTGGCTCCTCTCGCACAAACCTGCCGCGTACTTGCTAACATGGGACAGTGTGGCTGGTTTCGCTGCCCTGGCCGGGCAATGGGAACGGCTCACTTACAAAGGATTAGCCGCCGGGGATGCGAAACTGCACCGAAACGGGGCAGTGATCGGATAGGCGCTCGCTCGCCGAGCCGTTGGTCTGCGCGTAGACCATCACGCGCAAGGTGGAGGGCTGCATCCAGGCGCGGGCGGCGCCGCCGGCGAGGATATGGTCGATGAAGCTATTGCCGCCCCAGCATGGCGTGGCGTGGCCTTCGGTGGCGCGTTCGAGCGGGGCGCTGGCGTTCAGCGCGGCGAACATCTCGTCCCGGCGCTCCATGCGCCGGTTGAAATCGCCGAGCAGCACGAAGGGAGCGCCTTCTGCCCGGCGCTGGGCAATCCAGCCTTGCAGCACGGGAACCTGCTGGCGCAGCGTTTCGCAATCGCGGACGCTGCTGGTCAGCCGCTGGTGGTTGCAGCCGGTTTTGAGATGGACGTTCAGCAGGCGCAAGCGGGCGCCGGGCAGGATGAGGGTGATATCGGCGCCGCTGCGCAGGCGATGGCGGGCGTTCGGGTGCAGGTCGAGCGCGGCCAGGTCCGGATTGCGCTCGAAACGCAGATTGCGGCGGATGGCGAAGCCGACGCGCTGCACGACATCGTCGCCGGTCATGACGATCGCGTAGCGGTCCGGAGCGAAAATCTTGGCTGCCGCGGCGGCGCCGTCGACTTCCTGGAAGGCGACGACATCGGCGTCGAGCGCCCGGGCGTAGCGGCGGAGCAGGGCGAAATCCTTTGGCCCCTTCGGCTGCACGTCGGGCGGTAGCTCAGGGTCTCCTGCCTGGCGCAAGGTCAGCCATTCCATGTTCCAGGTGGACAGTTTGAGTTCCGCGGCGGCGGCAGGAGCGGCCAGGAGCAGCAGGGCTGCGAGCAGCAGGCGCATCATAGCAAGGTCGGCTCAGGCATCGGTGCATCCTGCTGAGCCGTTGCCGCTTCGTCCAGCGGCGCTGCGCCACATTTTCGTAGAAATTCGGCGACCGCTTCGTAATGGGCGGGATTGCGCGTCGCGTCCCCTGGGTCGCCGCGCGGGACCCAGACCGTTGTCGTCTGGCGGGCGCGGGTCAGCAGCACGCGGTAGGCGTTGCGCTTGTTGGAGAGCGCCTCGGCGGAGCGCTGCATGGTCCATGCGGTGGCGCGGAAGGCGCGCGGCTGCCAAGCGTCGTTGCCCGGCGTGCGGGCGAGGTCGAGATCCCAGCAGAGGCCGGCATGATCGAGTTCCAGACCTTGGGCGCCGAACTCGGTTGCGGCCACTTCGAGCGCGTCGGCGCTGCGGATGTCGGGCCAGGCGTTGAGGAACCATTGGGCAACGGCGTCTTCGTCTTGGTGCAGAAGCGTGCCGCCGAGGCCCTCGGCCCGGAGTCTGCGGGCGCCGGCGCTGGCGAGCAGGCCGTAACGCTGCCCTGGGCGTCCGCGAACGGCGGTTCGCAGCGCCTCGAGCGACCGGGTAAGACGGACCGGCGGCTTTGAAGCGGCAATCGTGCGGGCGCCCGCCGGGTCGTTGGCGAGGACGGCATCGACCCATGCGCCTAGCCCCGGCGCGCGAAAGGCGCGGACCGGGTTGTCGAGGTGCAGCGCCTCGTCGAGTGCGAGGTTTTGTAAATCCGGAAGGCGTTGCCTGGGATCGGCGGCGGTCCGAGCGCCCGGGGGTGCTGCGGAGCGCCAGGCTGGGCGGCTTGCCAATGCCTCGCCCCAGGCGGCCAAACCGCCTTCGCCGGCGTGGATTTCCTGGCCGCCGCCAAGCAGGCAGACAATGGCGGACCAGCCTTCGGGCCGTGCCATGATGTCGAGCAGGTGGCCCGGCTCGGAGTCGGTCAGTTTCACAGCGCGATTCTGGGTCTTACGTGTGGCGTAGGCCTTGGTCCAGCAGCGCTGCGCCTCATCGATGACGAGCAATCGGTCGGGCGGCGGTGCGAGGTCATGGATGTAGTGGTCGCGGAAGGCGTGCAGCGGCTGGATGACGGCTTCGACGCGTTGCCTCGCTGCCCGGGCGGAAAGGCCGCGGTGGGCTGCGTCCCGCACCAGGGCGGCCCGGAGCACGTGGAGCAGGGCCGGGTTGCCGGTAAGGAAGGCAGCGTCAGCGTCCGGTGCGAAGGCGAGGTCCAGGCCGCAAAGCGTCTTGCCGGCGCCGGGGTTGCCGGTGACGAAGACGATGGCGCGTTGGCCGGCGGCGCGCGACCGGCTAAGGGCGGCGAGAACGGCGGCGCGGGTGCGGCCAAGGTTTGCGTGGCCGGCGTTGGCAAGCAGCAAGCGGGCGTCGTCGTGGTTTTCGTAGAGCTGGGCGGCGGCGGCCATGAGGGCTGGAACGGGGCGATAGACGGCCTGCTCCCAGGTTGCCGGGTTGAAGCCGGGCACGGACGGGCGTTGCGCCACCCAGCCCAGCAAGGCTGGAAGCTGTAGGCGGGTGCAGGCGATGGCAGGCGCCGCGCCTGGGAGCAGCAGCGGACGCTGGGCCGCTACGCGCACGCCCTGCAACAAGGCAACCGGGAGCACCGGGACGGTTTGGCAGCCAGCGTGGAAATCAGCCAAGTCGACCGCCGCCGCCTCGGCGGCAGCACGGTCTGGGGCGAACACCAGCACGGCAGCGCCCGTGACGAGCACGGCCTCCATGCGGCGGCCAAGTCGGGCGAGCCGCAGGCCGGTAATCAGTCGCCAGTGCCGGGCCGCTGGGATGGCCTGTATGGCGTCGTGCACAAGGGTTTGCATCGCATAATGGCAGCATGAAAACATTGAAGCCCGGTTAAGGCAGGCCAGGCCGCTGGCCTGACCCCAATTGATCAAAGGAACACTTCACCGGTGTCGCGTCTCGCAGACATCGGCGTCTAGGGCCAGCGATCTCGGGAGAGGCCAGGAGCAAAGCCCATCGCCTTCCATCAAAAACAGTAGCCCTGCTGGTTGAGGAGCAATGTTCTTTTCAGAAGCCGATTAGGTCAGCAGCTTGGCGGAGGCGACCAAGAGCACCGATGCCAGCACGATCCGCAGGACACCGGTCGGCACGCGCGTGGCCAGCAGGCTGCCGGCGATGATGCCGGGGATGGAACCGCAGAGCAGCGACAGCAGCAGCGGCCAGTCCACCGCGCCGATGAACCAGTAGCCGGCGCCGGCCATCAGCGTGAGCGGTATGGCGTGCATGATGTCGGAGCCGACGACGCGGGCTGTTGGCAAGGTCGGGTGCAGGAGCGTGAGCGCGGTCACTCCCAAGGCCCCGGCGCCGATAGACGAGAAGCTGACGAGCACGCCCAGGATGGCCCCGGCAATGACCGTCAGTCCGGCCCGACGCCGGGGCGAAAGCTGGTGGGAGCGTGTGGCCAGCAAGCCGAGAACCTGTTGCTGAAAGACGACCAGGAATGCGGTGACGAGAAGCGTTGCGCCGAGGAGCGGGGTAAGCACGGTGGACATCGTGTGGGTATGCGGGTGCAGGAACGCCAAGCTGCCGATCGCGGCCGCGGTTGCGGGGATGCTGCCGCTGGCCAGCAGTCGGGTGATGGTCCAATCGATGGTTTGGCTGCGGGCGTGGACGGCGGCGCCGACGGTCTTGGTGCAGGCGGCGAACAGCAGGTCGGTGCCGATGGCGTTGATGGGGTGGATGCCGAAGAGCAGGATCAGCAGCGGCGTCATCAGCGACCCGCCGCCCACGCCGGTGAGGCCGATGAGCATGCCGACGATTAAGCCAGAAAAGGAATAGAGCGGATCGACCATTGCTATGCAGCATACCGGGCGAAGATGTGCTGGTCCAAAACACGGTCGCGAGGCAAGGCCAAAACAAAGCCTTTGGTCTTTTCTTAAACACGATCGCTTGGCCTGAGTGTGGTTGCCAGTTCCCGTTCTGCCCAGGCCGGATTAGCCTTGCCGCCTTCGGCTGCAGGAGATCGGCGATGGACGGCTTGGTGACGAGCGGTTTTGGCGCGGCAGCGCTGGATGCGGTGCAGAAGCCGGGCCGGGAGCATGAGGCGGACGCTGGGGCGGCCGGACGGCGGTTGGCCGCCACATGCTTCGTTGCCGTTGGCTGCTGTGCCGAAAGGCGGCGGGCGTTCAGGAAGACGCGTGCGCCGGCGTTCCCGGAGCGATAGGGCGTGTTCCACGCCAGCATCGGTGGCGAGCGACACGCGTTCGCCGACCTGAAAGCGTTGATGGCGCAGGCAACGCCGGCGCGGAGCGGCGACGTGTTGGCAGGCGTTGCGGCCGAGACACAAGCACGGCGGGTGGCGGCGCAGATCGCGCTGGCGGATGTGCCGCTCCCAACGTTCCTTAATCAAGCGGTGGTGCCGTATGAGTCGGACGAGGTCACGCGGCTAATCATCGACAGCCACGACGAGGCGGCGTTCGCGCCCGTGCGGCATTTGACTGTGGGCGGGTTCCGGGATTGGCTGCTGTCCGATGAGGCGACCGCGGAGGCGCTGGCCCGGCTCTCGCCCGGCGTCACGCCGGAGATGGCGGCGGCGGTGAGCAAGATCATGCGGTTGCAGGACCTGATGGTCGCGGCGAGCCGGGTGCGGGTGGTGAGCGCGTTCCGCACCACGGTCGGGCTACCAGGGCGGCTCTCGGTGCGGTTGCAGCCGAACCACCCGTCGGACGACCCGCGGGGGATCGCGGCCAGCATCCTGGATGGGCTGCTGCTGGGGGCCGGCGACGCGTGCATCGGCGTTAACCCGGCGACCGACAGCCCGGAGCGGAACTTGTCGCTGCTGCGCCTGCTGGACGACATCCGGTGCAAGCTCGACATCCCGATGCAGAGCTGCGTCCTAGCGCATGTCACGACGACGCTGGAGCTGATGCGGCGGGGGGCGCCGGTCGATCTGGCGTTCCAGTCGGTCGCCGGGACGGAGGCGGCGAACCGCGGCTTTGGGATCAATCTCGCCTTGCTGGATGAGGCGCAGGACGCCGTGCAAGGGCTGCGGCGCGGCACGGCGGGCACGAACGCGATGTATTTCGAAACCGGGCAAGGAAGCGCCCTGAGCGCCGGGGCGCACCACGGGGTCGATCAGCAGACGTTGGAGGCGCGGGCCTATGCCGTCGCCCGGCGGTATCGTCCGCTGCTGGTGAACACGGTCGTAGGGTTTATCGGGCCGGAGTATCTGTTCGACGGCAAGCAGATCATGCGGGCCGGGCTTGAGGATCACTTCTGCGGCAAGCTGCTCGGGCTGCCGATGGGGTGCGACGTTTGCTATACGAACCATGCCGAAGCCGACCAGGATGACATGGATGCGCTGCTGGCGTTGCTGGTCGCGTCCGGGGTGGCGTTCGTCATGGGAGTGCCGGGGGCGGACGACGTCATGCTGAGCTATCAGAGCACGAGCTTCCACGACGTTCTGGCGATGCGCGACCTGCTGGGGCGCCGGGCTGCGCCGGAGTTCGAGGCGTGGCTGGAGCGGCAGGGATTGCTGGACCGGGCCGGGCGGGTGCGTCCGCCGGGCTTGCCGGCGCAGTTCCAAGCGGCGTTGCCCGCGGCATGAGCGGGCCAGCAACGGGGCCGCTCGCTTGGCCCTCCGTACGGGCGCTGACGCCGGCGCGGATCGGGCTGGCGCGGACGGGCGCTTCACTGGCGACGGCGCCTTTGCTGGAGACGAGGCTCGCGCACGCCCGGGCACGGGACGCGGTGCATGCCGTGGTCGACGAGCGGGCCTTGGCGGAGGCGCTGGTTGCTGATTTGGCTCGCCCGTTGCTGGTGGTGAACAGCGAAGCGGTGGATCGTCGCACCTATCTCATGCGTCCGGACCTGGGCCGGCGGCTCGATGGAGCGGCCAGCGCGGCGCTCGCGGCGCACGCCGGCGAGCATGACTTGGCGGTCGTGCTGGGCGACGGGTTGTCGGCCCTGGCAGTGCAGCGCCACGCTGCGCCGTTGCTCGGGGCGCTCATGCCGGCGTTGCGGGCAAGCGGATGGCGGGTCGCGCCGCTGGTGCTGGTGCGGGGCGTGCGGGTGGCGGGTGGCGATCAAGTGGCGCAAGCGTTGGGAGCGGCTGGCGTGCTGGTGCTGATCGGCGAGCGGCCGGGTTGGTCTGCGCCGGACAGCTTAGGGGCTTATGCCACCTGGTCGCCCAACCCTGATACCACGGACGCCGATCGGAATTGCGTCAGCAACATTCGTCCGGAAGGACTGGTTTACGGCGATGCTGCGCACCGGTTGTTCTACCTGCTCGGGCAGATGCGGGCGTCGCGGGTTTCGGGTGTCACGCTGAAAGATGAGAGCGGCGCTCCCACAGGGCTGAGCCGAGATGACGGCATCGGTCGAGGCCAGCAGGACTCATTCAGCGCGGAATAGTGAATTGAGGCGGCGTCTCTCGCGAGATCAGGTTTATCGCGATGGCGTCCCATTCCGTTCAAGGAGATCGCCGGACGTAAGGTCCAATCCAGTTTCGAGCGCCTGATCACTTTGAGAGGTCCGCATCATGGGCAGTGATGACTGGCAAGCAGGAACGGGGTAGCTGGGCCTAAGTTTCGATTGCGTGTCGGCGCTGATCGGCGAGCGTGAGGGCTGGCCGGCACCGGACAATTTAGAAGCTGATGCGACTTGGCTGTTAGATACGGAGACGACAGACACGGAGCGGAACTGCGCCAGCGGCAACCGGTCGGAGGAATCGAGTCAGAGCGTCGCCACGCACCGGTCCATCTTCGCGTGTCAACGCGGACGCCGGCGTTACGTCGTTAAGAAGGCAAAAGCGAGAGCAGGGATGCCCGTTCCCTGGCTGATGGCTCGGCTGCGTTACAAAGCTTGGTTGTTGATTGCGGCCGGGCTTGCCCTGGCCGCGTAACGTCGCCGCGCTCGCATTGACCGGAGCTTGTCATAATCGAATTACAGAGCAGTCTTGATGCGGACTAGGACAAGACGGTCCTGCACCAGATGGGCTACGCGCAGGAATTGTTCCGCGGCATGCAGACATTTCAGAACTTTGCTATCTCGTTCTCGATCATCTGCATTCTGTCGGGCTCGGCTGGCCGTTGGCGGCGGCGTTCTCGCTGCTGTTCGCGGTGGCGATGGGCTGGTCGGCGCTGTTCGGCTACGCAATGGCGTACGCCCTCGCCCTGGCAGCACCCCCAACATGGACAAGGCGGCACGGCAAGGCGGGAGCACGTTCTTCTTGATCGTGGACCAGGTAGTGCCCGGCGGCATCAAGTTCGCGCTTTACGCAATTATCGCTATCGCGCAGTCCCTGGCGCCTACGACAGCCGCCGCCATTCGCCGAGGTTAACCAAGTTGGCGACCGGCTTACCGTGACGGGTGATGATCGATCCGTCGCCGCGTTCCGCTTGATCGATAACGACGGATAGGATGGCCTTGGCCTCACGGAACTGAATCTCGCGCATGGTGACCTCCTGTGACCACGCAACAGTTGTTAAGCACTCGATGCCTATAGAAAGCTAACGGGATCCACATCGACAGTGACGCGGGTGCCGCCCGGCACGGGCACCCGGTCCAGCCATTCGCGCAGCAGCGGCTGAACGGCGATGTCGCGGCGCGTCTTCAGCAGCAGCCGGCGGCGATGTCGGCCGCGAAGGATGGCTAACGGTGCCGGGGCCGGGCCAAGGACGGTGATGCCGTCGCCATGCGGCGCGGACCGGCCGAGGGCTTGGGCGAGGGCGTCGGCGGCGGGTGCGGTGTCGGCGCTGACGATGAGCGCGGCGAGGCGGCCGTAGGGGGGCCAGCCGCCGGGGCGTCGGGTGTCGGCCTCGGTCTGCATGAAGGCGGAAAGGTTGCCGCCGACCAGCGCCTGCATGACCGGGTGCTCGGGGCTGAAGGTCTGCAAGAGGACGCGTCCGGGCGCTTCGGCGCGTCCGGCGCGTCCGGCAACTTGGTGCAGGAGCTGAACGGTCCGCTCGGCGGCACGGAGGTCGCCGCCGGAAAGGCCAAGGTCGGCGTCGACCACGCCGACCAGGGTGAGATGCGGGAAGTGCCAGCCTTTGGCGACGATCTGGGTGCCGATGATAAGGTCGATCTCGCGGGCGGCGATGCGGCGGGCGGCGTCGGCGGCGGCTTGCGGGCCGGGCACGGTGTCGCTGGCCATGACCAGGATGCGCGCCTCGGGGAAGGTGGCCGTCGCTTCCTCGGTGATGCGCTCAACGCCGGGACCGATGGGGGTGAGGCTGTTGGGGGCGGCGCAGCTTGGGCAGGTTTCGGGCAGCGGCTCGGTATGGCCGCAATGGTGGCAGGCGAGCTGGCGGCGGCCGCGGTGCTCGACCAGCCAGGCAGTGCAGTTCGGGCACTGCATACGGTGGCCGCAGGCGCGGCAGAGGGTGAGGGGAGCGTAGCCGCGGCGATTAAGGAACAGCATGGCCTGCTCGCCGCGGGCGATGGTGGCCTGGATGGTTTCGGTCAGCACGGGGGAAAGGAACTGGCCGCGGGGCGGGGCGGCGTCGCGCAGGTCAATGGCGGCGACGTCGGGCAGGGTTGCGCCGCCGTGGCGGGCGTCGAGGGTGAGGTGGGCGTAGCGCCCGGCCTCGACGTTGGCGAGGGTCTCCAAGCTGGGAGTGGCCGAGACCAGCACGGCGGGCGCCTGGCTGAGCCGGGCGCGGACCACGGCCATGTCGCGGGCGTGGTAGACGACGCCGTCCTCTTGCTTGAACGCGGTTTCGTGCTCCTCGTCGATGACGATCAGGCCGAGGTCCGGGAAGGGGAGGAACAGGGCGGAGCGGGCGCCGACGACGACCGGGGCGGCGCCCTCAGCCACGGCGCGCCAGGTGGTGCGGCGGGTGCGGGCGGTGAGGTCGCTGTGCCACACGGCGGGGGCGACGCCGAAGCGGTGCTGGAACCGCTCCAGCCATTGCGAGGAGAGGGCGATCTCGGGCAGCAGGACCAGGGCTTGGCGGCCTTGATCCAGGCAGGCGGCGACGGCTTCAAGGTAGACCTCGGTCTTGCCGGAACCTGTCACCCCGTCCAGCAGCGCGACGCTGAAGCTTCGGGCATCGACGGCGGCGCGGAGGGCGCGGGCGGCCTCGGCTTGCGCGGGGGAGAGGAATGGGCCGGGGTGGGCCGGGTCCGGGGTTGCGAACGGGGCGTCGAGGGGGAGGGCGACGGGCACGAGCAACCCCGCCGCCGCCATGCCGCGGATGACGCCGGTGCTGACGCCGGCGGTTCGCGCCAAGTCGGAGGTGGATCGGGGGCGGTTATCGGAAAGCGACGCGGCCACGCGCTGCCGGGCGGGGGTGTCGCGGGCGTTGGGCGCATCGGCGAGGCGCCAGCCGGGAGACGGGGTTTCCGGCTGGAGGGCGTTGATGCGCAGCGCCATGGACAGGACCTCGCCAGGGAAGGCGAGGGTGTAAGCGGCCACCCAATCGACGAAGCGGCGCAACGGCCCGGGCAGCGGCGGCGCGTCAAGCACGGCGGTAATGGGCTTGAGGCGGTGGTCCTCGACGGTGCGGGCCGCGTCGGGCGTGTCCCAAACGACGCCGACCTCCTCGCGGCGGTTGAGCGGCACGAGAACGACGTCGCCGGGCCGGGGTGCTTGGCCGTCCGGGACGGCGTAGTCGAACGGGCCGGGGAATGGGCGGGGGAGCAGGACCGGGACGCGCTTTCGATTCGCGCCCGCGTCGGGTAGGGTCGGGAGGACACGCTGTCCGGTAGGGCTGCTTGCTGCTCGACGCGATGAATTGGACCGGAGACCGACCATAGCCCTGGATGACCGCCCCGAAGCCGGAATGCAACACCAGCGTGAAGCCGCGGACGTGGCCGCCTTTCTGCGCGCCAACCCCGGTTTCCTTGCCGCCGACCCGGCATTGTACAGCTTGCTCGCGCCGCCGCGGCGGGTGCATGGCAGCGGACTTGCCGACCACATGGACGCGATGCTCCAGCGGGCGCGGGACCGGGCGGCCGACCTGGAGCGCGATGCCGCGGCCCTGGCAGCCGACCGTCGGGCGGCGGAAGGGTTCGGACGCCGGGTGCAGGATGTCGTGCTGGCGTTGATGCGGGCGCCGGACCCGGCGTTCATGGCCACGCATGACCTGCCAGGGTTGCTGCAAGTGGATGCCGCGCGGCTCTGTGCCGAGGGGACGTGGGCGCCGCGGGGCGCCGCGGTCGTGCCGCGCGGAACCGTGCTGGGCGCGTTGGGGCAGCGGATGGCGGTGGTCCAGGCGGCACGGCCCGATGCCGTGCTGCACGGCGAGGCGGTGGCATTGGCGGAGCAAGAGGCGTTGGTCCGCGTGCCTTTCGCGGCCGGGCCCGCCTTGCTGGCGCTGGCCTGCCGCAATGGGCAGGGTCTCGCGGGGGCGACGACGGATGCGCTAGCGTTCCTGGGGCAGGCGCTGGCTGCCGCGCTCGACCTGGCGGCGGAGCGGTGACGGGCGCGGACGCCGCCGCGTCCTGCCTCGACTGGCTGGCGCGCGAGCGGCGGGCGTCTCCGTTGACGGTGAAGGCCTATGCCGCGGACTTGGCCGAGTTCCTGGGATTCCTGACCAACCATCTCGGCGGGGAGCCTGACTTGCCAGCGCTGGGACGGGTGTCGCAGGCGGATCTGCGTGCTTGGCTGGCGTTCGGGGCGTCGCGGAAGCAGGGAAACGCGACGCGGGCGCGGCACTTGTCGGCAGTGCGGACGTTCTTCCGCTACCTCGCACGGCAGCATGGGTTGCAGAACCCCGCCCCTGGCCTGCTCGGGACGCCGCGGGCGCGAGCGCCGATCCCGCGGGCGCTGACGCCGGCTCAGGCGTTGGGCGTGGCCGACGAGGCTGGCAACAGCGACGAGCTGCAATGGCAGGCACGCGACTTGGCGCTGTTCACGCTGCTGTATGGCGCCGGGCTGCGGATCGGGGAGGCGCTCGCGCTCGACGTGGGCATGGTTCCGGCGAATGGGGCGTTACGAGTAACCGGCAAGGGCGGCAAGGAGCGGGTAACGCCGTTGCTGCCGGCCGTCCAATCGGCTCTTGCGGCTTGGCTGCGGGTGCATCCGCGTCCCTTGGCGGGTTCGCCGCTTTTTGTCGGGCAAAAGGGCGGGCGGCTCAACGCTGGCGTGGCGCAGCGGACGATGCGGGCGTACCGGCAAGGCGAGGGTTTGCCAGCCTATGCCACGCCGCACGCGTTGCGGCACAGTTTCGCCACGCACTTGCTTGAGGGTGGCGCAGATCTTCGGTCGATCCAGGCTTTGCTCGGCCATGCCAGCCTATCGACAACGCAGCGCTACACATCCGTCAACGAAGCCGCGCTCAAGGGCATTTGGCACAAAGCGCACCCCCGGAGCGGACGGTAGGCGGGCCTGCGAAAGCACATCGACGTCAATCTGCGGCGATAGCGCGACCGAACGCGCGTTGCGGCGTTGCTGTTCGAATGAGTGCGGCCGGACCACTGCCAGAAAACGTTGGGAACAGGCATCGACAGCCCGACGACCAGTGCGCCGCGGAACCGATCCACACGCCCGGCACAGTGCAGCCGCATGGCGTTCTGCTTGCCGCCGACCCGGCGAAGAACCTGGCCTGGGTTGCGGCGAGCGCCAACTGCTCGGACATGCTCGGCAGCGAGCCGGGCGAGGCGGGGATCGCCAGCATACTCGGGACTGATTTCGTGACGCAGCTTGCCGAGCAAGCCCGCTCAGGGACGCTCGATCCGGCAATGCCGTGGGAAACCACTCTCAGACATCCTGACGATGCCGGCGCGTTGGATGTTGCATGCCATGCGCATGGCGGCCTGGTTTTGATCGAGGTCGAGCCGGCCGATGCGGCGGACGCGGAGCGTTCGGCCCTGGCAACCGGGCAATTGCAGCGCTCGATCGCGGAGCTGCGAGCCAACGAGGGTGGGCTGGAGGAGTTGGCGGCGGCGCTGGTCCGGGGTGTCCGTAGGATCACGAAGTACGACCGCGTCCTGCTCTACCGGTTCGATGCCGACTGGCATGGCCAGGCGATCGCTGAGGACCGGGCGGATGATGGGCCTGCTTCGTTGTTGGGCCTGCATTTTCCTGCGTCCGACATTCCGAGCCAGGCGCGGGCGCTCTACATGAGATCGCTGATGCGTTGGGTGCCGTCGAGGGACGCCGTTCCGGTACCGTTGCGGCTTGCCCCCGGCTCTGCTGGGCGGGCGATCGACCTGAGCTATGCGCGGTTGAGAAGCTTGTCGCCGACGCACATGCAGTATCACCAGAACATGGGCGTGGACGGGACGATGTCGTTGAGCGTGCTCGACAGCAGGGCGCTTTGGGGATTGGTGGTCTGTCATCACAGGGGGCCTCACCGTACAGCCGCAGGACAGCGGGCCGCGGCGGCGGCATTGACGGACGCATTCGCCCTTCGGATCGGGCCGGCAAGCCGTGCCGACAGCGATGTGGCACGGCGGCGGGAGCAAGGCCGCTTTTCGGCGCTCATCGCGCAAATGGGGCAGGGCGACGATTTGGGCGCGGCGCTGACATCCGGGCCGACGACGATGCTTGACATGTTCGAGGCTTCGGGGGCCGCGTTCGTGCAGGGGGAGACGGCAAGCCTGCTTGGCGCGGCGCCGGCAGAGGGCGACGTGGCGGCACTTGCGGACTGGCTGCGCCGGAGCGCGCCGGCCGGCAAGGTATACGCGACAGCCAGCCTTCCGGTAGAGAACGAGGCATGGGCTTCCTATGCAGCCGTCGCAAGCGGTTTGTTGGCAGTATTTCTCGATGACCGCCGGTCCGACATGCTGTTGTGGTTCCGTCCGGAGGAGCCGACGTTGGTGAGTTGGGGCGGGAACCCGCATAAGGCATATGGGGAAACGACGGCGCCGCGGCAATCGTTCGAGCGATGGGTCGAGGAGAAGCGGGGGGTTTCGCGGCGCTGGGCCGGGTTCGAGATCGATTTAGCGGAACTGCTGCGGCAGGCCATCACCGATGTGATCCTTCGCAACCTGCGCCGGATTGCGGCCTTGAACGAGCAGTTGCGTCAGAGCCAGAAGATGGAGGCGGTTGGGCAACTGACCGGCGGGTTGGCGCACGACTTCAACAATCTGCTCGGCGGGATTACCGGAAGCCTCGAACTGGCGCAAACGCGGCTGGACCAAGGACGGACCCAGGACGTAGGCCGGTTCCTGACAGCTGCTCTGGGGGCCGTCGGCCGGGCAGCGTCATTGACGCACCGTATGCTGGCATTTTCGCGCCGTCAGACGCTCGACCCGAAGCCGATCGATGCAGAGAAGCTGGCGGCGTTGGTGAAGTCGGCGACACGAGGCCGGTCAAATCCGTCCCTGATCGTTGAGCGCATCATCGGCGAAGGCCTGTGGACGATATTCTGCGATGCCGGCCAATTGGAGGCGGCATTGTCGAGTGTTGCAGCGAACGGGGGCGATGCGATGCCAGAAGGCGGCCGGCTCGTGATCGAGGCCCGGAACCAGCCAGTGAATGCGGCTTTGGGGGAGCAATTCGATATCCGGCCGGGCGATTACGTGGCGCTGTCGGTAAGCGACACCGGAGCGGGAATGCCAAGGCACGTCGCGGCGCGCGCGTTTGAGCCTTTTTTCACCACCAAGCCGTTGGGTTTGGGAACTGGGCTGGGGCTATCGATGGTGCACGGTTTTGCCAAGCAGTCCGGCGGCCATGTCCGGATCGCGAACAGGTCGGGGTGGAGTACGACGGTCGAGGTTTATTTGCCTCGACACACTGGTGTCGACGAGACACGGCGAGAGCCGAAACCATCCGCATTGGCCCCGGTGCCGATGACGTGTCCAGCGACGATTCTGGTTGTCGATGATGAGGATATGCTTCGAGCGCTGATCTGCGAAGTCCTTGAAGAGCACGGGTATCATGTGATCGAGGCATCCGATGGTGGGCAGGCAATGACTCAGCTGAGATTAGCGGACCCGATCGATCTTATGCTCAGCGACGTGGGGCTGCCAGGCGGCATGAACGGGCGTGAAGTCGTGGATGCCGCGCGTAAGTTACGGCCGGACCTGCGGGTTTTGTTCATTACGGGTTACGCAGACCAATCTGCCATTGATGCGGGCGTCCTCAACGAAGTAACGCAAGTACTCACAAAACCGTTTTCAATGGCGACGCTCATCGACAAGACAAAGGCGATGTTGTCCAACTAAATAAGATTATAGCGCGGATTAGCTTTGCTGGATGAATTCCTTGAGCCTTGGCAGGATTTCGCCCCTCCATTTGCGGCCATTGAAAATTCCGTAATGGCCGACGCCGGTTTGGAGATATTGCTGGCGGCGCGAGGCTGGAACGCCGGTGCAGAGCGTATGGGCAGCGATCGTTTGCCCTGGAGCTGAGATGTCGTCCAGTTCGCCTTCGATCGTTATCAAGGCTGTGCGCTCAATGGAGGACGGGTCAACCGGCTCTCCGCGGACAGTCATCGTCCCGGTCGCGAGATCGTGCCTTTGGAAGAAGGTTTCGACCGTTTGCAAATAGTAGCTGGCCGGCACGTCCATAACCGCGAGGTATTCGTCGTAGAAGCGTCGGTGGGCGGCGGCGCTGTCTTCGTCGCCTTTCACGAGATGGTCGAACATTCGGCGGTGCGCCTCGACGTGACGGTCGGGATTCATCGAGATGAACGCGAATAATTGCAGGAACCCGGGATAGACACGGCGGAACGCGCCGGGGTGCCAGGCCGGCACGGTGGCGACGACGTTCTGCTCAAACCATTCGATTGGATGCTCGGAAGCCAGCTTGGTCACGGCGGTGGGGGCCGCGCGAGTATCCACGGGGCCGCCCATCAAGGTCATGCTGCGTGGTTGCGCAGGGTCGTTGCGGGCTGCGAGCAGGGAGACGGCGGCGACGACCGCCGGAGCCGGCTGGCACACGGCGACGACGTGGATGTCGGGACCGAGATGCTGCAGAAAGTGAATGACATGCTCAACATAGTTGGCAAGGTCGAAATCGCCGTGCTTGAGCGAGACGATCCTCGCGTCCCGCCAATCGGTGACGAACACTTCCAGCCCGATGTCGACCATGTCCTGCACCGTGCCGCGCAGAAGCGTCGCATGATGGCCGCTCATCGGTGCGACAAGCAGAACGCGCGGTCCCTCGGCGCCGGGCTTATGGAAACGTACCAGGCGGACGAACGGAAGGTCGAGAACGATCTCCTCGTGCAGCGGCTCATCGCCACCGCGCATCGTTTTGATGTTCCATTCCGGCTTGCCGCGCGGGCGAAGGACGTCGTCGGCCACGTCTGCCCAGGCGATGGCTGCGCGGATGGGCCAGGTCAGGTAGTCGGGACCTTCAGAGCCGCGGAGCATTGAGCTTGCAGTCCGCGCCCAAAGCCTGGCAGGCAGCATAGCGGCGGCAGCCGTGTCGTACATTGCATAAAGCATCGTTGCCGAGTCCCATACTTTAGGCGCGAACGCCAGCGGCGGAGTGCAAGTCATTGTCAGGCGGGCTCCCTCAGGCCGGGTTGCGGCACGGATGCGTTTCGGTCCGAAATTATCAAGCTGGAAGGAACCCGGCTGCCGCGCACACTTATATGGGAGCCGATGCTTCTTCCTGTAGCACCGAGCCGCTTAACCCCAGGCGCATGGCACCTATGCCGCTGGCTTGGTTCGTGCGGCAGGCTAGTCGGACTGCATTCTCACGCCCTTGATCCTCGAACATCCTCCGCCCGGTATCGCGCATTTCCGTTGATGGATCGTTAACGCGGGCCTCGTCAGGCGCTCGGGTCGAAGCCGTTGGCCAGGATGCCGCGAGGGCGTATCAAGTCGTAGGGTGCGATGGGAAGGTATTGGCCGGCGCCGGGCCGCGCATCGATCCGCCCATCTTGCATCACGACCTGGCCGCGGAGAATGGCGGCGACGGGCCAGCCGGTCACTTCCAACCCTTCGTAAGGCGTGTAATCGATGGCGTGCTGCATCAACGCGTTGGTTATCGTGACGCGCTTCGATGGGTCCCACAGCACGATGTCGGCGTCGGCGCCGGGCATGAGGCTGCCTTTTCGCGGGTAAAGGCCGAAAACGCGGGCGGGTTGGGTCGAGACGAGACGGACGAAATCGCTGGCGGAGATGCGGCCTTTGGCGACGCCTTCGCTGAAAAGGATGGGCAGGCGGGCGGCGAGGCCGGGCACGCCGTTCGGAATGTCGCGGAAACTCGCGTTGCCGCCATTGGCCTGCTTGCCGCGCGGGCCGCTAAAGGACCAGCCGCTATGGTCGCTGCTGACCACGTCGATCGTGCCGAGGCGGATCGCATCCCACAGGCCTTCGGCGACGTCCGCGTCGCGCGGGGCCGGGCTGCACATGAACTTGGCGCCCTCGAGGCCGGGCTTGTCCATGCTCGCGGCGCCGAGGACGAGGTATTGCGGGCAGGTCTCGCCCCAAACCTTGAGGCCTCGGCGGCGGGCGCGGGCGATCTCGTCGGCGACTTCCGGGCAGGAGACGTGGAACACCTGGATGGGCGTGTCGACCAACTCTGCCAGGGCGATGGCGCGATGGGTGGCTTCGCGTTCAACGACGGGCGGGCGGGACCAGGCGTGGTATTTCGGCGCCGTCAGGCCGGCGGCGAGCAACGCCTCGGTCATCCAGGCGACGGCTTCGTAGTTCTCGCAGTGGACGGTGACGATGCAGCCGAGGCGGCGGGCGGCGGCCAGGACGCGCAGGTATTGCCGGTCGTCGAGGTGCAGCGGGTCGTAGGTCAGGAACACCTTGAAGCTGCGGATGCCCGAGGCGACGATGGCGGGAAGCTCGTCGAGGACGGCGTCGGTCGGGTCGGTAATGATCTGGTGGAAGGCGTGGTCCACCATCGCCTGCCTGGCCCGGCGGCGGTATTCGTCGAGCGTGGGGCCGATCGGGCGGCCTTTGAACTGCGTGGAGAAGGTGACAACGCTGGTGGCGCCGCCGGCCAGGGCGGAGCGGCTGCCCGTCTCCCAGCTTTCCTCGTCGGCGCCGCCGTCCGCCTGCAACTGTTCGATATGGCAATGGCTGTCGACGCCGCCGGGCATAACAAGGAGGCCATTGGCGCCGAGGACGCGGGATGACTGCAGGCCAGTGCCGAGGGCAGCTATACGGCCCGAACGGATGCCGACGTCGGCCTGGAACTGTTCGGAAGCGGTGACGACGGTGCCGCCGCGGATTACAAGGTCGAAATCGTCCATGCGGCTGCTCCTGCTATTCTACGGCGCTAGGATTGCTTGGACCGGGGCGGCTGGGAACCCGGGCAAACGCGCAAGCATCTATCACGTGGTCGAGAGTGCGTGATGAAGCTATTTCAATGCCAAAGCTGCGGACAATTCGTCTATTTTGAGAATGAACGGTGCGAGCGGTGCCGGCGCTGTTTAGGGTATGTTGCTTCGTTTTTCGAGGTCAGTGCGCTGGAGCCGGCAGGCGACGAGACTTGGGAGGCTTTGGCGCACCCTGGGCAGCAGTTTCGGTTTTGCGCGAATGCCGAATCGGAGGCTTGCAATTGGCTATTGCCTGCTGAAAGTCCCGAGCGCTATTGCGCGACCTGCCGGCATAACCGGACGGTCCCGGATTTGTCGGATCGAGACAATGTATTTGCGTGGCGAAAGATTGAGGTTGCCAAGCACCGGCTGATCTATTCGTTGATGCGGTTAGGCCTACCGTTGCCGAATAGGCAGGATGATCCCGAGAAAGGGCTGATCTTCGATTTTCCGGCCGATCCGGTTGAGCCCGGCGCGCCGCAGGTGATGACCGGGCACAACGATGGCGTAGTTACTCTGGCGCTGACGGAGGCGGACGACGCGGTCCGGGAGCAGCGGCGTCACGCGATGCATGAGCCGTATCGGACGCTGCTCGGGCATTTCCGGCATGAGGTGGGACACTATTATTGGGATCGTTTAGTACGCGACGGCGGGCAAATGGAAGCCTGCCGGACGATGTTCGGCGACGATGAGGCGGATTACCAAGCGGCGTTGCAGCGGCACTACGAGCAAGGGCCGCCGGCCGATTGGCAGGAAAACTACGTCAGCGCGTATGCAACGACTCACGCCTGGGAGGACTTCGCCGAAACCTGGGCGCACTACCTGCACATCGTCGACAGCCTTGAGACCACTGCCGCGTTCGGGGTGGAGGCGCATCCGGGCGTGGCACGGGAACCAGTGATGCCCGCGTTGCCAGACCCCTATACTGCGGGCGACTTCGCCCGGCTCGTCGAAGCGTGGCTGCCGTTGACCGTGGCGATGAATGCGATGAACCGGAGCATGGGACTATCGGATCTCTACCCGTTCGTCATCTCGCCGCCGGTGATCCGCAAGCTGTCGTTCATTCACGATCTGGTGCATCGGCCGCGGGCAGCGATGGAAGGTGCGGATTAAAGGAGTTCGATCGCACCGGGGTAGCGCGCACGGACCGGATCGGCCGTGACGAGCGCTGCCCTTTCCACGGCTGCTTAGGCGAGAAGCAAGCGATCGAACGGGTCACGGTGCAGCCAGGGCAGGTGTCCGACGGCGATGGCGTGCTCGCCGGTGATGTCGAGTTCGCGAAATCCTCCGGCGAGCAGTCCATAACGAAGGCGCGAGGGATCGACTTGGAAGTCCGCTCGCTTCAGGTTGGCTTTGATTGACACTTCCCAAATTGAGACGGTGCTGAAAACGAGTGCGTTTGATTGGTCGGCGATCAGGCGTTGCGCTGAGGCGGAAAGACGTTCGGAGAGGCCGGCCGTCCAGATCAAGTACGTGCGTGTCGAGCAGCAGAGGGCTCATTTGCCCTCTTCAAACATTCGGATAATCTCCTCTTGTCCCATGGTGTCGAAATCGTTGGGTATGAGGACCTCGCCATCCATGAACCCGATCCTTGGGCCTGTAGCCTCCTCCCGCTGCTCGACCGCGACAACCTTGACTAATGGGCGGCCGGCTTCGGCGATAATGAACGGGCGGCCATTTGCCGCCTGCTCAACCAGCCGGGACAGATTCGTCTTGGCCTCGTCAAGTGTGACCTGATCCATCCGCACCTCCAGCAAACCCGCAGTTTAGTTCGCTCAGCGGTCCGAAGGGAATCGGTGTTTCGCGGCCGGATGCGTCGGCGGCAGGCGGTCGTGGCCGAACAATTTCCGACGCATCGTCCCCGGCGCATAGGCCTGCTTGAACGCGCCCCTGGCTTGGAGTTCGGGTACGACAAGGCGGATAAAATCCTGGAAGCACTCCGGGGTGACCGTCCGCGAAAGGATGAAGCCGTCCACGTCGGCCTCGCGCCCCCAGGCCAGAAGCTCGTCGGCAACCTGGGCCGGATCGCCGACGATCGGGACTTGACGGCTGCCGAGCGCCATGCGGCCGAGCAGCTTGCGCTTGGTCATGGCCTGCTGCGCCATCGTCTGCAGGTTGCTGGCAATGGCTTGGGTGGGCACAGCCTCGATCGGCTGGTCCATGGCGTAGCCGTCGAGGTCGATGCCCATGCTGGCCGAAGCGTGAACAAGGGCGGCTTGGCCGGACGCGTGCCGGCGGTAATCCTCGAATTTCGACTGAGCCAAGGCTTCGGTCTCGTCCACGACGACGCTGACGCCGACAAGGGCGAGGATGTCGGAGGGCGCGCGCCCGGCCTCTCGCGCCGCCGCGCGGATCGAGGCGACATGGGCGGCCACCGCCGGCTTGGGGCCGCCGTTCAGGAACACGCACTCAGCGTGCTGCCCGGCGAACCGGCGGCCGCGGTCGGAGCTCCCCGCCTGGAACAGGACTGGGGTGCGTTGCGGAGACGGTTCGGAAAGGTGGACACCCTCCATGCGGACGTAAGGGCCATCGTGCCGCACGGAGCGGACACGGGACGGGTCGGCGTAAATCCCTTCGGACTTGTCGCGGCGCACGGCGTCGTCGGCCCAGCTTCCTTCCCAGAGTTTGGCCACGGCTTCGAGATAGTCGTCGGCCATGTCGTAGCGGTCGTCGTGCGCGGCCTGCCGCTCAAGTCCCATCGCGCGGGCGGCGCTGTCGAGATAGCCGGTGACGATGTTCCAACCGATCCGGCCCCGGGTCAGGTGGTCGAGCGTGGAGATGCGGCGGGCGAAGGGGTAGGCAGGCTCGTAGCTGAGGTTCGCCGTCACGCCGAAGCCGAGGTGGGTGGTGGCGTGGGCCATGGCGGGGACCAGCATGAGCGGGTCGTTGACCGGGACCTGGACGGCGTGGCGGATGGCCGGGCCGGGACTGCCGGCGAAGACGTCGTAAACCCCGAGCACGTCGGCGAGGAACAGGCCATCGAACAGGCCGTGTTCAAGCATTCGAGCGAGGGAGATCCAGTGATCCAGGCTGGCGTAATCGGTCGCTTGGTCGCGCGGGTGGGTCCAGAGGCCTTGCTGGATGTGGCCGACGCAGGCCATGTCGAAGGCGAAGAGGCGGAACGACCTCAAGGCGTGCGCTGAGCCGGTACAGCGTTAACCGACGGGGGCGCGCTGCTGTCGCCTTTGGCCCGGGCGCGCCAGGCCATGTATTCCTCGAATAGAGCTTCGCGACGGGCAGGGGTGAGGCTGGCCGTGTCCTGCCCGGCCCGGTTGAGGAACGCGTCGAATTCCTTGCGCAACTGCTCCGGCGATGGCTCAGGCGGCTCGTCTGGCAGCGGCTCCGGCGCTGCCGGCTCTTTGGCCGGAGCCGAAGGCGCCTCTGCCGGCTCAGGGCTTGATGCGCCCTGCGGAAGTGCGGCTGTTTCGGAAGGGGTGTCGGGCGCGGTCCACTCGCCCGAAACCGCCAACAAGAGCGCGGCCAAAACCAGGCCTGTGATGGCCGCAACGGATAGGACTCGCAGCGGCGACCGGCGGACGAGCGGTGGAGGCGGCGGAACAACCAGCTTCGGCGAAATGGCTGGCGCCGGATCTGTTGAAACTCGCGGGGACTGGTCGCCTGCCGGATATGACAACGGCTCGAGGTCCGATCCGGTCTCCCGCAATGTCATGCGGGTCAGCGGCTCCAGTTTGTTCGCGAGGCCGGGGTCGGTCAGCAGTTGCAGAAGCTCCGGACGTCCGGACAGGATGACGGCGAGGCCGGGTTGTCCGCCATGGTCGCTATACGGGACGCCTGCCAGGGTCGCGAAGGCTTCCGGTTCGAGCGTATGCGCGTCTTCGATCACGAGGACGGATGGATCGGACCCGCCCTCGCCGGCCATGGCGCCGCGGATGGCGGTCGCCAAATCCGCATCGCTATCGCCCGGCACGCCAATCTGGAGCAGGATGCGCTGAAGTTCGAGAGGGCTCGTCAGCGGATTTCCGATGCGGACGACTTGTCCTTGCAGCTCTGACAAGGCGCGGTCGAGGACTGCGGTCAAGTCCGGGCGGGTAATGCCGGTGAGCACTGCGATGTGGCCGCCATCGCGTATAAAGGCGACGATCGACATGGCATCGATGCTGATGGACGAGTCTGGGCTGATAAGGCTGTTGGTATCCATGTGCGCGTCAGCGGCCGGACGGAGGGCAGGGGGGAAGGCCTGATTTCCCCGTGCCCAGCAAAGTGTTCTCGGCGGTGACGGCGGCAGGATCAACGGCAGGGTCGTGCTCGGCGCTGAACATCCGGAACAGCTCGTCCTTGCGTTCGGGGGTGAGGCCGGTGGTGGCGGCCCGGTCGCATGCCGCGAGTTTCTTCTTGCGGACCGGCGCGTATTTCGGCGGAACTGGCCGGGTCACCGAGACGGCCGTGTTCAGCCGCAAGGGCGGCGCTTTCGGGGCCGGCTGGCACCCGCTGACAGCGATCAGCACGGAACCGGCCGCAATCATCAATGGCGCATGTCTGGACCGGGAAGGCATTCCGTTCCAATTCCTCGTATCTATTCCGCGGCAGTGCTTTATTAGGCGCGTCGCCTGCATTTGGTCCAGCATTGCCGGCAACTCTCCTCCCATGGTCCCGACCGCCGATGACCCGCCCCGGATGGGGTTTGTGACGCCGGGCAGGCAAGTCAGGAATGGTCTGGTTTCATCGCCCTCCATTAAACGGCTCATTGGCGAGATTGCTCGTCTTGGGCCGCGTCGGCCGCTCCAGGACCAAGAAGGAAAAGCCCGAGGCTGCGAGGGCGGTGCCGCCCAGGAGAGTTCGTCGGTCCGGCGCATCGCCGAGGAGTGATAAACGGTCGGTTATGCCCGGCAAGGCTGCAGGTTGTCAGTGCGTAGGCAGCATTGGCGCACGCGGTCAGCACGGCAATCAGAGCGGCCGGGTGCATCGTGAGCCCTGGCCTGGTTACGATCAGCACGCTTGCGAAGCCTGCGAGAATGGCGGCGATGCGAAGTGGTCCGAAACGTTTTCCCAGCAACGGGCCGGGAAGGCTGGCGACGATGAGCGTTGCGGCAAAGGCGGTCGCCTGACCTGGCCGAGCGGCAGGCAATGCAGCGCGTGAAGGAGCAAAAGGTCGCCGTCACCGACGATAGGGCGCGGGCGCATTGCAGCACGGGCTTGCCCGCGCGCAACACGCCGAGGCGCAGCCAGAAGCGGATGAGAGCAACGATGAAAAGGAAGCCTGAGAGGTATCGGACGGCCACGGTCTCGATTGGCGGCAAGGTTTGGCTGGCCCACTTCGCGGTGGCTTCGAACCCGCTGAAGCAGGTCACCGCAGCGACCATGGGCAAGATCCCCAACTTGGGACGCTCGGCTGACGGCCTTGCATAATCACTCAGGTTCGCCTTCGAGAAAACTGCCGGACCGCTTCAGCTTGCTCGAGAGTCGGCGGGCCTGTAAGCCAATTCGGTTGAGTTAAGAAACAGAGGAGGCGGCAATGATTTCACGCCGACACGTGTTGCTCGCCGGAGGCGCCGCAGCGGCGGCCCGGATGGCGCCGGCCCATGCAGCGACGTTCGTCAACATCCTGACGGGCGGGACCTCAGGGGTTTATTACCCGCTGGGAGTCGCGATCTCGAAGCTGTTCACCGACAAGATCCCGGACGTAAGGCCGTCGGTGCAGGCAACAAAGGCGTCGGTCGAAAACCTGAACCTTTTGCAGCAGGGGCGGGGTGAGCTGGCGTTCAGCTTGGGCGACGCGGTGCAGTTCGCTTGGGCCGGGGATGCGGAAGCCGGCTTCCCGAGACAGCTCGACAAGCTTCGGGCGTTAGGGGCGATTTACGCCAACTACATCCAGATCGTGGCCTTGAAGGAGTCTGGCATCAAGACCCTAGCGGACCTGAAAGGCAAGCGGGTGTCCGTCGGCGCTCCGAAATCGGGAACGGAGTTGAACGCGCGGGCGATCCTAGGCGCGGCCGGGCTTTCGTATAGCGATCTGGGCAAGGTGGAATACCTGCCGTTCGGGGAATCGGTCGACCTGATGAAGAACCGGCAGCTGGATGCGACATTGCAATCGGCCGGGCTCGGGGTGTCCTCGATCCGCGACCTGTCGAACTCGGTGCCGGTCACGGTGGTGGAAATCCCGGATGCGGTGATCGAGAAGGTGGGAACGCCGTATATCGGCGCCATCGTTCCCAAAGGCACGTATGACGGGCAGGATTCTGCCGTGAAGACGGCGGCGGTTCCGAATCTGCTGGTGACGCGGGTTGGGGTGGCTGACGATCTGGCATACGAGATGGCGAAGGCGGTTTACCAGAACGTGCCGGCCTTGGTCGCGGCGCAGGCGGCGGCGAAAGGCATTGATCCGAGGACGGCGGCGCAGAACTTGCCTATCCCGTTGCACCCCGGCGCGGAGAGATACTTCAAGGAGCAGAGCGCCTAGTGCTCTGACACACTCGGAAGGTGCAGCATGAGGCAAAGCACTAGCTTGATTTCATGGGCCGACTCAGATGACGGACTGAAGCGTCCGTCATCATCGGACCACTAGGGCCAGCTTGCGGTGAGCCAAACATCGGCGGCGTCGCCGGCGGCGGTTGAGGAGGGAGCCGCCGTCGAGCACGCCGGGCTCGGCTGGGGCGACGGACGGGGGCGGCTGCTGCTGAAGCTGTTCGCCATCGCCTTCTCGGCGTTTCAGATCTGGACCGCGGCGTATTCGCCGTTGCCAAGCAGCATCGTGCGCTCGCTGCACGTCGGTTTCCTGTTGGCGCTGCTGTTCGGGCTGATCGCCAATCGGGGGCGGGGCGGAAAGCTGGCGGCCGGATGGACGGCGCTGGCCGTGACCTCGTTCGTGGCCGGGCTGTATCACTGGGTTTTCTACGCCGACCTGATCCAGCGGGCCGGCTTCCCGGACCCGGCGGATATCGCAGTCGGCGTGCTGGTGGTCGGCCTCGTGTTCTTCGCCGGGTTCCGGCTGATGGGGCCATCCCTGCCCATCATCTGCGCGATCTTCCTGCTCTACGGCCTCTACGGCCAAGTCCTGCCGCCCCCGTTCGACCACCGTCCGTTCGCCTTCGAGCAGATCGTCGACACGCTTTATCTCGGCACCGAGGGCATCTATGGCACGCCGACCTACGTGTCCTCGACCTATATCTTCCTGTTCATCCTGTTCGGCGCGTTCCTGGAGCGGGCGGGCATGATCGCGCTGTTCACCGACGTGGCGCTCGGCATGGTCGGCCATACGCGGGGCGGCCCGGCCAAGGTCTCGGTCGTCGCGTCCGCGTTCATGGGAACCATCAGCGGATCGGGGGTCGCGAACGTGGTGGCCGTCGGCCAGTTCACCATCCCGCTGATGAAGCGCTTCGGCTTTCGCCCGGCCTTCGCAGGCGGCGTCGAAGCCACCGCCTCGATGGGCGGGCAGATCATGCCTCCCGTGATGGGAGCGGTCGCCTTCATCATGGCGGAGAGCCTCGGCATCCCGTACGGGCAAGTCGTGCAGGCGGCGATCATCCCGGCGCTGCTCTATTTCGCCACCGCGTTCTGGATGGTGCACCTCGAAGCCGGGCGGCTGCAGCTCATGGGCGTGCCGAAATCCGAGTGCCCGAGCGCGCTCGCGGCGTTGAAGGCGGGTTGGTATCTGCTGCTGCCGCTGGCGGTGCTGATCTATCTGCTGATCTCGGGCTACACGCCGCTTTATGCCGGCACCATCGGGCTTGGCCTGACCGCGATGATCGTGCTGGGCGCGCCGGTCGCGCTGGGCATGGGGCGGGAGGCGTTCCGCATCGCCTTCTGGATCGCGCTCGGCCTGATGTCGGCGGCGCTGCTGGAATTCGGCGTCGGCGTGGTGTTCGCGGTGGTCGCGGTGCTGGTCGCGGTCAATGCCTGGCGGGCGGGCGGGCGGGCGACGCTGCTGCTGGCGGCCGAGGCGCTGGCGGACGGCGCGCGGCAGGCCTTGCCGGTCGGGATCGCTTGCGCGCTGGTGGGGGTAATCATCGGCGTGCTGTCGCTCACCGGCTCGGCCACGGTCTTCGCGGGCGCGGTCGTCGCGGTCGGGGCATCGAGCCTGTTCGCCTCGCTGCTGCTGACGATGATAACGTGCCTGATCCTCGGCATGGGCATCCCCACGATCCCGAACTACATCATCACCTCGTCGATCGCCGGGCCCGCGCTGCTGGAACTGGGCGTGCCGCTGCTGGTGACGCACATGTTCGTGTTCTATTTCGGCATCATGGCCGACCTGACGCCGCCCGTGGCGCTGGCGGCCTTCGCCGCCGCGCCCATCGCGCGCGAGAGCGGGATGAAGATCGGGTTGCAGGCGATGCGGGTGGCGATTGCCGGCTTCGTGGTGCCGTTCATGGCGGTCTATTCCCCGGCGCTCATGCTTCAGGACGGCGGACCGCTCGCCGAGAGCATCGGCTATGCCCCGGCCGTCGCCTACGTGCTGCTGAAGGCGCTGGTCGCGATTGCGTTGTGGGGCGCGGTGGCGGTCGGATTCCTGCTCCGCCCGATCGCCTGGTGGGAGCGGGCCTGGGCCTTCGCGGCGGCTATTCTGCTGGTCGCATCGCTGCCGGCAACGGATGGGGTCGGCTTCGCCGCCGCGGCGCTGTTCGTCGCCTGGCACTGGTGGGGCAGCCGGGCGCGGCCTGCTGCGGCGTGACGGCCCTTTGCCTCGCAGGCGGCGGGGCCGTGCTGCGGCTGGCGGTCGGCGCGTTCACGCTGGCCTGGTCGCATACGGTCGAGCACACAAGCTGGCAGGAGGACTGGCGGGTGCAGCCGGCATCGTTGCGCCTGGAAACGGCGCGGGTGGAAGGCTCCGGCGCCGGGATGGAGCCGGGGCCGGATGCTAGGCGCGAGGGCGGCATGTGGGTCTGGCATCCCGGGCTCGTGGCGCCCTCGGTGACGCTGCGGCGAGCCAAGCAGGCGGGGGATTGGCAAATCTGCACCGCAGCGGCGGGATGCCGGCCGCTCGGGGCGCTGCTGCCGGCGGATGCGGACCCGGTGCGGTTGTCGCCTTGCGAGTAGCCGCTTTGTCATCATGCGTTGTTGAGGGGTAAGCTGCCCGATCTTCGCTGACCCCGCACGAGGTTTCGATGCGCCTGCTCGATCTGGCCGTGATCCTTGCCTACCTCGTCGCGATCGCGGCCATAGGCTTGCGGCTTTCGGGGCGGCAGCGGGATGCGACGGCCTACTTCATCGGCGAGCGGGACCTGCCCTGGTGGGCGGTGTGCTTCTCCATCGTCGCGACCGAGACGAGCACGCTGACGGTGATCTCGGTCCCCGGCGTCGCCTACATGGGCGCGTTCGGCTTCGTCGAGCTGGCGGTCGGCTACTTGCTGGGGCGGTCGCTGGTGGCCTGGATCCTGCTGCCGCTCTATATGCGGGGCGGGTTCGTCAGCGCCTACCAGTACCTGCAGCAGCGGTTCGGCGTCCGCTTGCAGGCGACGGCGTCGGTCACGTTCCTCGTCACCCGGTTGCTGGCCGAAGGCGTGCGGCTGTTCGCCTCGGCGATCCCGGTCAAGCTGCTGCTGGACGCGGTCGGGCTGCCGGCCAGTTACGCCGCCATCATCGCCGTGCTGTCGCTGGTAACGGTGCTTTACACCTACGTGGGCGGGATCAGGGCGGTGATCTGGACCGACGCGATCCAGATGTCGCTGTATATTGGCGGGGCCGCGCTGTGCGTGTTCGTGCTGCTGCACGAGGTGGGCTCGGCCGGGCTTGGCCAGGCCTACGAGGCGGGCAAGTTCCAGGTGCTTAACTTTTCGGCCCCGGTGTTGAAAAGCCCGTTCAATTGGATCGCGGCCATCGTCGGCGGGGCGGTCTTCTCCATGGCGTCGCACGGGACCGACCAGTTGATGGTGCAGCGGGTGCTGGCCTGTCGGACGCTGGCGGACGGGCGCCGGGCGATGGTGGGAAGCGCTGTCGTGGTGATGATCCAGTTCGCGTTGTTCTCGCTAGTCGGCGCACTGCTGTGGGTCCACCTGGGCGGCAGGACGCCGGCGGAGATGGGGCTGCGCTCGTCGGACGACCTGTTCCCGCGGTTCATCCTGGATGAGTTGCCGCCCGGGCTGTCGGGGCTGCTGATCGCGGGGATCCTGTCGGCCACGATGGGCTCGTTGTCGTCGGCGTTGAACTCGATGGCGAACTCGACGGTGGCGGATCTTTGGCGGGTCATCGGGAGGCAGGCGGACGACGCATCGATGCTGCGGGTCTCACGGGTGTTCACCATCGTGTGGGCGGTGGCGATGGCCGGGTTCGCGTGCCTGTTCACTGATACCAAAAGCTCGGTGGTGCTGCTGGGGCTCGGGATCGCCGGATACACCTACGGGGCGTTGCTGGGCGCCTTCCTGTTGGGCCTGGTGGTCAGGCGGGCCAATCAGCGGGATGCGGTGGCGGCGTTCGCGGCGACCGTGCTGGCGATGGCATGGGTGGTGCAAAACTATGCCTTGGCGTTCACATGGTATGTGCCGCTCGGCGTGGCCGTGACGCTGGCGGTGGGCGGGTTGCTGTCGATGACCCATTCGGCGCCGGAGCGCGAGGCCGCGCCGGCGGCCGGCGGCTGACGGCGATGGCCGGGAGCGTGCTGGCGGTCGATCTGGGCAAGACCGGATGCCGGGCCGCGCTCTGGGTGGGGGAGACGCGGACCGAGGCGGAGGGGGCGGGGGCGCCCGGGCTGGCAACCGTGGGCGGGGCCGTCGCGGCGGAGGCGGCGGTCTTGGCGGTCGCGCGGCCGTTGTTGCGGGATGCCGGCATGGCGCGCGCCGGCCACGTGAGCGTCGGGGCCGCGGGGGCGCTGGCCGCGCCAGAGGCCGCGGCGGCGCTGGCCAGGCGGCTGGCCGGGGCGCTCTCGGCGGAGAGCGTGGCCGTGACGAGCGACGCCGTCGCGGCCCACGCGGGAGCTTTCGGCGGCGGGCCGGGTGTCACGCTCGCCATCGGCACCGGAAGCGTGGCGCTTGCCTTGGGGCAGAAGGCGGCGGGGCGCGCGGATGGATGGGGGCCGCTGCTGGGCGACGAGGGCGGCGGCGGCTGGATCGGGATGCGGGGGATGCGCGCGGCGCTGCGTGTCGCCGAGGGGCGCGGGCCGGAAACGGCTTTGCTGGCGGCGGCGGAGCGCATGTTCGGACCCAGGGAGCGCTGGCCGGCGGTGGTGGACGGCGCGGCAACGGCGGCCCGGTTCGCTCCCTGCGTGGCGAGGGCGGCAGGCAGCGGGGACGAGGTTGCCGGCGCGATCCTGCGCAAGGCGGCCGGGCATTTGGCCGAAACGGTGCGGAGCGCGGCGTCCGCGCTGCCGCCCGGGGCCGCTTGCGCGGTGGTCGGCGGCTTGGCGCGGCTCGGGCCGGTGTTGATGGAGCCGCTGGAGGCGCTGCTGGCCGAGGCCGGGCTGCAAGTCGTGGCGGCGCGAGGGACGGCCTTGGACGGTGCCCGGCTGCTCGCCACAAGCGTCGTCTCGCAGAACGCCCTGCCGCTTCAAGCAAGCAGTGATGCGTTTTCAACCACGCATGAGGCGCACGTCGTCCGTTTCCGGGGCGGGGCGGCGACGGACGGGCTGGACCGGCTGGCGACGGAAGCGGTTCGCGACGGTCTCGACGACTTGGACCAGCGCCCGCCCGGCGCAGTGGCGCGCCTGGCGGTGCAGGCGGAGATCGAGGCTCGGCAGGCTTTGGCGCGCGCCGTGCCGCAGATCGAGGCGGCGGCGGAGGCGGTTGCCGCACGGATGCGGGCGGGGGGACGGCTGTTCTATCTGGGCGCGGGAACACCGGGCCGTCTAGCGGTGCTGGATGCGGCGGAGCTGAAACCGACGTATTCGGCGCCGGACGGGCTGGTGATCCCGCTGATGGCCGGTGGCGAGGCTGCGTTGCTGCGGGCGGTCGAGGGTGCCGAGGACGATGCGGCCGCAGCCGGCACGCTGCTAGACCGGTATGGATTGAGGGCCGGCGATGCAGTGGTCGGGATCGCCGCCTCCGGCCGGACGCCATTCGTCGTCGGCGGGCTGCGGCACGCGCGAGCGTGCGGCGCGCTGACGGTGGCGGTGGTCAACAATGCCGGCAGCCCGGCGGCGGAAGCGGCGGCGTTGGCCATCGAGGTGCTGACCGGGCCGGAACCGGTCGAGGGCAGCACGCGGATGCTGGCCGGCACCAGCCAGAAGATCGTACTCAACGCCTTGAGCACGAGCGCGATGGTGGCGCTAGGCAAGACCTACGGCAACCGGATGGTGGACGTGCAGGCGACCAACGGGAAGCTGCGGCGCCGGGCCGTGCGGATGGTGCAGGAGATCGCGGGAGCCAGCGAGGAAGCGGCCGCCTCGGCGCTCGCGGCGGCGGGCGGGCGCGTGAAGCCGGCCTTGGTGATGCTGCTGGCGGGGACAGACGCGGAGGAGGCCGGGCGGCGGCTGGAACAAGCCGGGGGGCGGGTGCGGGAGGCGCTGCGGTGATCGTGCTGGGGTTGATCTCGGGAACGTCGGTGGACGCGATCGACGTCGCGGCGGCGGATTTGGGATGGGACGGCGACGTGATCACCTTGCATCCGCTGGGCCATGCGGAACGGCCCTGGCCCGATTCGGTGCGGGCGCGGCTGCTCGCGGCGCTCCCGCCGGGACCATGCTCGGCGGAGGAACTGTGCCAGCTCGACGTGCTTGCGGGCGAGGCGTTCGCGGAGGCGGCGGCGTGGGGCAACGCGGCGCTGGCGGGCGGGCGGGCGGCGCTGGCCGGGTCGCACGGGCAGACGGTGTTCCACTGGGTCGAGGACGGGCATGTCCGCGGCACGCTGCAGGTTGGGCAGCCGGCGATCATCGCCGAGCGGACCGGGCTGCCGGTGGTGAGCGATTTCCGGGCGCGCGACGTGGCGGCCGGCGGGCATGGCGCGCCGCTGGCCAGCACGCTCGACGCCCTCTGGCTGGCCGGGGAGGGCGGACCGCGGGCGGCGCTGAACCTGGGCGGGATCGCGAACGTCACGCTGGTGGGGCGGGCCGGGACGCCGGTGATGGCGTTCGACACCGGGCCGGCGAACTGCCTGATGGATGCGGAGGTGCTGGCGGCGACCGGGCGCGTGCGGGACGAGGATGGGGCTTTGGCGCGGGCCGGGACGGTGCGGGAGGACCTGCTGGCACGGCTGCTCGCGGAGCCTTACTTTGCCCGGGAGGCGCCGAAGAGCACGGGGCGGGAGTTGTTCCGCTCGAGCTACGTCGCGTCGCGTGTCGCGGGCCTGCCTCCGGCAACGCTGCCCGACCTCATTGCCACGCTTGCCGAATTGACGGCGACGACGGTGGCTGACGCGTGCCGCGCCCGCGGGGTGACCGAAGTCGTGGCCTCCGGCGGAGGCACGCGGAACCCGGCGTTGATGGCCCGGCTCGCCGCCCGCCTCGGCTCCATCGGGCTCGCAACCAGCGAGGAGCGCGGCTTGCCCGCGGACGGCAAGGAGGCCTACCTGTTCGCCCTGCTCGCGTTCCTGACCTGGTTCGGCGTCCCCGGCGTCGTTCCGGGCGCCACCGGGTCGCGGACGCCGCGGTTGCTCGGGCGTATCAGTCCGGGCCACGCGCCGCCGTCGTTGCCGCCGCCGGCTGGGATGCCCACCGGGTTGCGTATCGAGGCGGATGCGTAATCTTTCGGCAGGAGTTCCGCCGGTGTGACGGTTCCGAACGGGTTCCGCCCGAGAACAGGTTTTCCGACGTTTAAGGATGTCGGTATATGGTGGCGAAAGTTGAGGAAAGGAAATTGTCATGAAGCTACTTCGCATAGGACCGCGCGGCGCCGAGAAGCCGGCCTTGCTCGACCCGTCAGGCGCCCTGCGAGACCTTTCCGCCCATGTTCAGGACATCGATGGGGCAACGCTGGCGCCCGAGAGCCTTGCCACGCTCGCGGCTCTTGATCCGGGCAGCCTTCCTGCCGTCGACGGCTCGCCGCGCGTTGGCCCATGCGTCGCGCGCCCGGTTAATTTCGTGGCCATCGGCTTGAACTACGCCGACCACGCGGCCGAAGCCGGCATGGAAATTCCGAAGGAGCCCGTCATCTTCCTGAAATCGGTCGGGTCGATGTCCGGCGCCTACGACGACGTACAGATCCCGCGCGGCTCCAGCAAGGTGGACTGGGAGGTCGAGCTCGGCATCGTCATCGGCATGCCGGCAAGCTACGTCCCCGAGAACCAGGCCCTAGACCATGTCGCCGGATATTGCGTGATCAATGACGTGAGCGAGCGCGAATTCCAGCTCGAGCGCGGCGGCACCTGGGACAAAGGCAAGGGCTGCGACACGTTTGGTCCGACCGGGCCATGGATGGTGACCAAGGATGAAGTGCCGGACCCGCAGGATCTGCATCTATGGGTGGACGTGGATGGCGAGCGGATGCAGGACGGCAACACCAAGACGATGATCTTCGGGGTGGCGAAGCTGGTCAGCTACGTAAGTCATTTTATCACCTTGCATGCGGGCGACGTGATCGCGACCGGAACGCCGCCGGGCGTGGGGCTGGGCCGGAAACCGACGCCGGTATTCCTCAAGCCAGGCCAGACGATGCAGACGGGGATCAGCGGGCTGGGCGAACAGAAGCAGCGATTGGTCGCGTTCGACGCCTAATGCCGGCAGCTCCTTCGGCTAACCGGTATGCGCGCCGAGTTGGCAGGCGGCGGCGCGCGAAAAGCGACTATGATACCGGTCTCTCGATAGGGCGGCTGGCGTAAGACGCCGGCTAAACTCAACTTGCCGGGGCTTGCTCGTCCCGGCGCATGACCGGCAACTGCCGCGGCGTCATGCCAGCCGGGGGCCTCGAATGGATCAATGCAGCGACGGCAATCCTTACCGCGCATGGGTTGAAAGTTTTGCTGCGGCGCTTCGGAATGGGGAGGCAATCGGCCGACAAACGCTGCCGCGGGCCGGGCGGCCTGCTGACCCCCCGGCCAAGGCGTTGCTGTTTTCGCCTCATCCAGATGACGAAGCGATCATTGGCGCTCTGCCGGTGCGTCTGATGCGGGAATTGGCGTTCGAAATCGTCAACGTGGCCGTGACGCTCGGCAGCCGGATGGATCGGCGCGCCGAGCGGTGGCGGGAGTTGCAGGCGGCATGTGGCTTCCTCGGTTTCGGTTTGGTAGCGCCCGGCGGTAATGGCTTATCGGAAATCAATCCGCAGACGCGCGAACGCAACCCGGCGTATTGGAGCAAGGCTGTCGGGGCCGTATCCGATGTCATCCAGGCCAAGCAGCCGCACATCGTGTTCCTGCCCCACGCGGCGGACTGGAATAGGACCCATATCGGGGTGCATCATCTGGTGCTGGACGCGATGCGTCTGCTGCCGGATCTCGAATGCCGGGTCGTGGAGACCGAATACTGGGGGGCGATGGCGTCGCCGAACTTGATGGTTGAGTCGTCCGTGGCGGACGTGGCGGACTTGGTGACGGCGGTGTCGCTGCACGAGGGAGAGGTCGAGCGCAACGCGTTCCACCTGAGGCTGCCGGCGTGGATGATTGACAACGTGCGGCGGGGGGCGGAGCTGGTCGGCGGACAAGGGGGACGCTCGCCCCGATTTGCATTCGCCACGCTTTACCGGCTTCGCGAATGGCGGGAGGGGCGGCTGCACGATGGCGTGCTGGAGCAAGGCGTGATGGTCGGCGCGGACGATAGCCTCGACGAGTTGTTCCTGTCGTGAGAGGGAGCTGGGATTGGAAGTGATCGTCCGCCCGGATGCGGAAAGCGCCGCGGGGCTGGCGGCCGAGTTGATGGCCGCACGGCTGCGCGCGAAGCCGGGTCTGGTGCTCGGCCTTGCAACCGGGCGGACGATGGAGCGGGTTTATGACCGGCTCTCTGCCATGAAGCTGGACTTCTCAGGGTGCCGGACCTTCAACCTCGACGAGTATATCGGAGTGCCCGCGCATGATCCGCATTCGTATCGGCATTACATGGAGGAGCGGCTGTTTAGCCGCGTGAACATCAAGCGCGGCAACACGCACGTGCCGGACGGCATGGCAGCCGACCTTGGCGCCGAGGCGGCCCGCTACGAGCAGCGGATCCGGGCGGAAGGCGGGATCGATTTGCAGCTTCTCGGCATCGGAGAGGCCGGGCATATCGGGTTCAACGAGCCGCTGTCGTCGCTGATGTCGCGCACCCGGGAAAAGGCGCTCACGTCGGCAACCCGGCAACAGAACGCGGCAATGTTCGGCGGCGACACGGGGCGGGTGCCGGCCCGGGCGTTGACGATGGGAGTGGGAACGATCCTCGAGGCGCAAGAAGTGATGCTGCTCGCGACCGGGGCGGCGAAAGCGGCGGTCCTGGCGAAGGCGGTGGAGGGCCCAATCACGGCGATGATCAGCGCGTCCGCGCTGCAATTGCACCCGAACTGCAAAATCGTGCTCGACGAAGCCGCAGCGGACGGGCTTTCGCAACGCGAATATTACGATTGGGTGTTCCAGAACGAACCGGAATGGGCGCCTTACCGGGGGTAGGCAATGGCGCGAGACACCTAGACCAGCCTGCGGCGGCCTGCCTATGATCGCGTTCCAACACGGAGGGCGCCATGAGCGCACAATCGATCCGGGACGCTCTCACCACCGCGATCATGCACAGTGCGGCGCCGATGGTGCTGTCCGACCCTCATTCCGCGGACTGCGTGATGGTGGCAGCGAACCGGGCCTTCGCCGACCTGACCGGTTACGCCGTCGATGAGATTGTCGGCCGGAACTGCCGGTTCCTGCAGGGGCCGCGGACTGACCCGCGGTCCGCGCCGCGCATACGGCTGTGCCTGGAGGCTGGCGAGGGGTGCATCGAGTGGATGGTGAACTACCGGCGCGACGGCTCGATGTTCTACAACCTGCTGTTCATCTCCCCGGTCCGCGACCTTGACGGCAGGCTGCTCTATTTCTTCGGCAACCAGCTCGACATCACGACCGGCACGCCGGATTGGCTGGTGGAGGTCTGCTTCGGCCGGGCGCACCTGACGCCAGCCTTGGAACAGGAGTTCCACGCCCTGTTGCGCGACGTGGACGTGGCCGCGCAGGTACAGGCGCTGGAGCGCGTCGTGGCTGCGGCGCACCGGCTGGCCGAGATTTCCACCAGCCTTGCGCCCGGAACGCTGGAGACGATGCGGTCTCGGCTGCACTGACCGGCCGAAGTAGCCGGAAGCTACGCGGCCAACTCGGCAGGACGGTGGATGAGCATGGTGGTACCGGGCGTCTCGGTGGCGGCGTCGAGTGACCAGACCGCGGCACCATCGGCGCCGGCGCTCACGGGCTGAAAACCGAGCGATTTGTAGTGGTCGCAGACGAGCGCGTTGCGGGCGGTCGGCTTGTACACGCCGATGAGCCGGCCTACGCCCCGCTCGCGCGCCGCCCGGGCGATCTCGCGCAGCGTCATCTGCTCGACTCGGCGGCCGAGGACGCGGCAGCTCATGAGCCAGGTGTCGATGAGCCAGTCCCGCCCCTCCGGGCGGCAGATCACGACGCAGATCATGCCGTTGTCGCCGAAGCGGTCCTTGAGGCGGATTTGCAGGGTGAAAACGTCCGGGTCGGCCTCGGCGTCGGCGATCTCGGCTTCTGTGTAGCGGCGGGTCGTGAGGTTGAACTGGTTGGACTTGTTGATGAGTTGCGCGATGCGGGTGCGCCCGGCTGCGTCGAACGGGGCGAAGGTGATCTCCATGTCGAGCGAGGCCAGGTAGGCGTCGATGTCCCCCACTTCGCGTTGAAGGGCAACGCGGCGGGCGTTGCCCTCGTAGAAGGCGTTGCGCTTGCGGTCTTCGTCGGAAAAGGTCAGGGCCTCGAAATAGCCGGCTTGCGCGAGGGTGCGGGCGTAGAGCGCCGGGTCTGAGGGGAGTTCGGGGACGGCGACGTCGGGGAGCATCTCGCGAATGAGACCGCGTTCGACCGGGTTGTCGTCGAGAAAGACCATCGATTCCAGGCCAAGCGAGAGCTCGTCGGCGACCGCTTTGATGTTGCTGGCCTTGTCGCTCCAGTTGGCTTGGAAGGCGGTGATGTGGCGCTCGCGGAGCAGCATGTCGGGGTGGTCGCGGAAAACGGCGCGGGCGACTTCGTCGGTGTTCTTGGAGGACACGGCAAGCAGGACGCCGCGTTCGCGCAGAGCCAGGGCGTAGCGCTGGACGGCACGGAAGGCCTCGCCCTCGGCGTCGCCTTCTGCGAGCTTGATGCCGTCCGGCCCGTCATCGCCGATAACGCCGCCCCAGACGGTGTTGTCGAGGTCGAGGATGAGGACGCGGCGAGACTTGCCGCGCAGCGCCCCGAGCAAGCGGGCGAGGTGGTCGGCGTAGAGAGGGGTGCAATCGTCGGAAAACGGCAGCTTGGCAAGGTTCCACTGCGCCGGGGAATGCCAATCGGCAAGGCCGACCTGTTCGGCGATGCCGGCGACGTCGAGCAAAAGGTCGGGCGTGCTGCGAACCGACTCGGCCAAGCGGCGGTTGAACGCGTCGGCCAAGTGGCGGGGCGTGCCGGGAATGGTGCGGTCGGCGGAGCCGAACAGGGGCTCGGGCGGCGGGGCGATGGTTTGCAGGATACAGGCTGCATTGGCTGAGGCGCGGATGCCGTTGCGGAAGGCGCCGAGCATGTCGAGGGCGGCGGCGACCGCCTCTTCGGCTTGGGCGGCGCTGCCGATCGCAAGGTTGAGGCCGAGGGCACGGTAGTCCAGCGCCAGCAGGACGGCATCGCAAGCGGCGATGTTGATAGGGGAGTCGGGGGACAGCGCGGCCTGGGCATACTGGCCATAAGCGGTGGCGACGCATTCGAGGGCGACGCCGTGGCGGGCGGCGCTGGCAACCAGGGCGGGGACGATCATGTCGAGCGTGCCGTTGCCGAGCACGCCGAGGCGCAAAGGCGTGAGCGGGGCCAGCGACCGTCCGTCTGCCTGGAAGTCGCCGATTGTCCTGGCCAGGCGGTTGAGCTGCGTGCCGGTCAGGCGATGGGTGGCGAGCTTGCGGAGTTCGACGCCGGCGCGCTCAGGCGATTGAGCGATGGATTGCAGTCGCTTGCGGAAGTCTGCCGGAGGTTCGGGCAGCCATGCCAGTTCGGCGGCGGACATGTCTCGGCCTAGCCTTTGAGCTTCTGGATCAACTGCACCAAATCGCCGACATTCTCGAGCGAGGCGACCTGCCCGGCCGACAAACGGATGCCGAAGGTCCGTTCGACCGTGAGCATAAGATGGACGTTGCTCATGCTGTCCCAAGTCTCGACGTCGTTGGCGTTCAGCGCGGGGTGGAGCTTAAGGTCGTCGTCGTCGAGGATATCCTGAAAAACAGGGGTCAGCTTCTCGTAGATTTCGGTCTCATCCATGTCGTGGCTTTCTGGCATGATCGGCGCGCGAAGCGCCCGTTAGAATTTGAAGTAGAGGAATTCAGTGGGCGCTGCCGAAAGGGCGCGGGAAAGGGCCGCGAAGGCGAGCAGGCCCATGACGATGGCGTATTGCGGGGTGGGACGCCAAGTGAACAGGGTGGCGATGGCGCCAGTGCGGCGCTCGATCCAGGTTGGGGGATGCAGCGGGCCGATCCCGGTCTCATAGTTGCGCAACCATTCCTGGGTGTTGGGAAACACCCAAACAATGACGAGCAGGGCGGCGATCCAGAGCGCCATGGCGCGGTCGAACAGGGCCGAGCCGTGCAGGCCGATGCCGTGGGCGCCCGCCATGTTGGCGAGCATGGTGATGCCGCTAGCGACGTCCGGAGAGCGGAACAGGACGAGGCCGATGACGACGCAGGCGAGGGTGAGCAGGGTGGAGGGGATCAGGAAAACGGCGCGGGTGCTTTCCAACGGGAGGCCGCGCCGGGCCTTGAGGGCGCGGAAGCCGTGATTGATGGTGAGAAAGACGCCATGCACCAAGCCGAACAGGGCGAACTGCCAGCCAGCGCCGTGCCACCAGCCGATGACGAGCATGGACAGGATGGTCGGGAAGGCGATCAGGCTGGCGAAGGCCCCGGCGGTGATGGTTCTCGGCTTCATGCGGGGCTTGCCTGCCTCCATCCGGGCCCGGGTGATGCGCATGGCGACGGGGTTGTAGAGATAGGCGGTGACGAAACGGGTCAGCGTCATATGCCAGCGGGCCCAGTAGTCGATGACATTGCGGGCCTTGAGCGGGCTGTCGAAGTTGAACGGCAGGCGGACGCCGAACAGCAGGCCAAGGCCGATCGCCATGTCGGAATAGCCGGAAAAGTCGAAGTACATCTGCAACGTGTAGGCCAGTGCGCCGCCCCAGGCTTGGAAGGCCTGCACCGGGTCGCCAAGGTTGGAGGCGGTGAACACCGGGGCGGCGTAGGTGGCGATGGTGTCGGCGATGATGACCTTCTTGAACAGGCCGACGATGAACACGGTGGCGCCGAGCGCCATCATGCGGATTTGCGGGCGGAAGATGGCCGGGTTGTCGAATTGGGGGATCATCTCGCGGTGGTGCGTGATCGGCCCCGCGATCAGGTGCGGGAAGAAGGTGATGAACATGCAGTAATTAAGAAAGCTAGGCTCGGCGGCGATCCGGTCGTGCGCGTCGACCAGGAAAGCAATCTGCTGGAAAGTGTAGAAGGAGATGGCAAGCGGCAACAGGATGCTGGGAACGGGCAGGCCCGCGCCGGTGGCCTCGTTCAGGGAGATTACCAGAAAGCCGGCGTATTTGTAATAACCGAGCAGGGCCAAATTGCCGATCACGCCGGCCGCCAGCAAGGCGCGGGATTGAGTCCGGGCAAGGACGCGGGCGACGGCGTAGTTGGCGGCGATGGAGCCGAGCAGCAACGGGACGTAATCGACGTTCCAGGCGCCGTAGAAAACCAGCGAGATGAACGACAGCCAGACGATGGCCGAGCGGCGCCAGCCCGCGGCGCCGAGCAGGAAAAAGCCGATCAGGGCAACGGGCAGCAAGCCGAGCAGGAAGGGGCCGGAGTTGAAGAGCATCGCTGCCGTCCTTACTGCGCCGGCGTGCCGAAACGGGTGTCGTGGACCAGGGCCGTGGAGAAGCGTTCGGCGCCTGACCAGCGCATGTGGATGTCGTCCGTGAAGGCAGCCTGCGGCTGGGCGGCTTGCCGGATGCCGTCCCAGAACTCGGCGCCGGTGCCTTCAAGACTGGATTTGACGGCGGCGACGAACGCGGCGCGAAAGGCGCCGTCCTTATCGAACGCCGAAACCCATTCAGGGCTGAGCGGGGAGGCGGCGACGAGCATGTCCCGGCCGCTGTCATGCACCGATTTGGCAAGGTCGTGCACGGCGTCGAGGCACGTTCGGTCAGGGAAGCCGAATCGGCCGTAGAGAATGCCTTTCGACTCGGAGGTGTTCAGCGGCCCATCCTCGTATTGGGTGAACACCAGCGGATCGAGCGGGATCCGGTTCGCCTCTTTGGCGCGCAGGCTGACGGCGTTGCGGACAAGGGACACTGGATCAAAGTATCGCAGGTAGTTGAGCCAGTTCCAATCGGTGCGCGAAAGGTATGCGTTGACGTCGTCGGCATTGAACAAGACGGGATTGGTGCGGCTGCACAGGAGGAGGTCTTCCGGGACGAGCAGGAACAGCACCTGCTTCACGCTCGGATAGCGGCGGAGGAAGAAGTCGGCGACGAACTCGGTCTGGTTGGCGCGCAAGCCGCAGATGCCGCCATTCAGCGGGCGCGCGGAGGGGTGTTGCTGGACGATGGCGGCGCTGTCGAAATTCCGCCAGGCAATGGAGGAGCCAACGATCAGCGCGGTCGGAGCGTCAGGCGGGTTGTTGCGGATGTGTTGCAGCTTGGCATCGGCGCAGAGACTGTTGACAAAGGCAGGCGGCGGCAGGTTCCCAGTGGCGGCCAGCCCGGCCAGGACCGCGCCGTAGAACGCCATCATGCAAGCGGCCGTGGCAAGGGCGACCCCGAGATAGCTGGCCCACGGGCGCCGTCCGGACGCGCCTGGCTTAGACGTCTCGCGACCTGCCATTATACGCTGGCGACAGCTTGCAAGGCACGGCCCGTCCTTGCCGCGGCGCTACGATGCATGATCGAACTTACCCCAAGTCAAGTGTGGTATTTTTTGGACTTGCAGTCTGCGATTTGCAACAACTCCGGCGCAACGTTTATGTCGCGTTGCTATAATCGCTTTTCCGTGCGATTGGCTGGAGATCGGCGATCCCGTAACAAATCGGCCGCAACGTTCGCGCAAAGGGGCCGCATGACGCAGCAGCCGCAAACAGACGGCCTCGGACGCCGCTCGGCCATGGGGGCGGCGGTGACGATGGGGGCGCAAGGCGTCCGCCTGCTGATCCAGTTCGCCTCGCAGGTGGTCCTGGCGCGCATCCTGCTGCCGGCCGAATTCGGCGTCATCGCGATGGTGACGCCGATCCTGGGCTACCTTCAGGGATTCAGCGAGCTCGGACTGCTGCAGGTGACGGTCCAGCGCAAGGACATCACGGATGGCGAGGTGAGCGCGCTGTTCTGGGTCAATGCCGGGCTGGGAGCGGCGTTCGGGATCGTGCTTGCCGCCGTGTCGCCCTTGATCGGCTGGTTTTACGGCCAGCCGGATGCGGGGCACGTGGCGCTCGCGCTGTCCGGCCTGCTGGTGACCGCGAGCTTGTCGGCCCAGCACGTCGCCCTGCTCAATCGCGAGTTGCGGTTCGTTGCCATCGCGGCCATCGACATCACCGGCGCGGTGCTGGCGGCGGCGGCTGGGATCACGGCCGCCATGCTCGGCGCGGGGTTCTGGTCGCTGGTCGCGATGCAGGTGGCCAACGCGTTGACCTGGCTGGTGCTGTCCTGGAGTTTTTCCGGCTGGCGCCCGAGCCGGCCGAGGCGGCAGCCGGGGCTGTGGCCGCTGCTGCGGTTCGGCGCCGAGGTGACCGGGTCGGGCCTGGTGCACAATCTGTCGTTCAGCCTGGACAGCGTCCTGATCGGGGTGACGGCCGGGCAAACGGCGCTGGGCTACTACGACCGGGCGATGCGGCTCGTCATCCAGCCGATCGCGCAAGTGGTCATGCCGTTCGGGCGTGTCGCGCTGCCGGTCCTGGCCCGGCTGCGCGAGGACCCCGAGCGGTTCCGCGGCGCCTACAGCCGGCTGTTGCAGGTGTCGCTCGCACTGACCACGCCGGCGGTCGTATTCGCCGCCGTGCTTGCGCATCCTCTGGTCACGACCCTGCTGGGCGACCGGTGGGCGCCGTCGGCACCGATCCTGAGCTGGCTGGCAGTGGGCGTCCTGACGGGGCCGGTCTCGAACAGCGCCGGGTGGCTGTTCGTGCTGCTGGACCGGACGCGGGAGCAGTTTCGCTACACCTCGGTCAACTCGGTCATCATGGTTGCGGCCTATGCCATCGGGCTGCCATGGGGGCCGCTCGGGGTCGCGAAAGCGGGAGCGGTCGCCGTTATATGCCTGCAAGGACCGCTGATCTGGCGTGCGGCCACTCGGACCGGCCCGGTCCGGCTTGGCGATCTGCTGCGAAGCATGGGCATCTCCTTGGCCGCCGCGGCGGCGAGCGGTGCCGTGCTCTTGCTGCCCACGGTTCAGCGTTGGGTCAACGTTCATGGCATCTTGGGGCTGCTTTTCGGACTGGCCGCAGCATACGGCGCGTATGGCGCGGTGCTGTTGTGCTTCCCAGTTGGGCGCGACCTGGTCCGCGAGGGCTGGCGTATGCGGCCTCGCGGGCAAGCGGCTGCCGCAACCGGGTAGTCGGCCGCGCGGGGTCAGGCGGAGGCGGCCGGGGACCAATGGAGGGTCTCGTCAAGGCGCCGCTCGTCGCGCAGGCTGGCGAGCACATGGAGGCGGATGCGGTCGGATTGGCGGAAATCCGGGTCGTTGAATCTGATCGCCTCCAAACCGGCGACCAGGCGTTCGACGGAGCGGGCAAGGGTCATTCTCGGCTGATGCTCCGGCGCAAGGGCGCGGAATTTGGCGAAGTCGACCCGATAGCTGCGCTTGTCGGGCGGAGCGTCCGGGTTGACGGAGACGGTGGTGCCGGGGCGGGCCTCCGCCACTGCGGCGGCAAGGTCGCGGACCTGGTAGTTCCACTCGTCGCTGCCGGCGTTGACGGCGAGGTAGCGCCCGCCTTGCCCTGCTTCGCGGCTGATCGCCCATTCGATGGCGCGGGCCATGTCGGAAACGTCGATCAGCGGACGCCAGGGCGTGCCGTCGCTGAGGATGGAGATGGCTTTTGAGGCGATGGCGCAGGCGGCGAAGTCGTTCAGGACGAGATCGAGCCTGAGGCGGTCGGATATGCCGCAAGCGGTGGCGAAGCGTAGGCAGGTGATAAGCATCGGGCCGTTCTCAAGCGCGCGTAGGCCCTGCTCGGTGGCGATTTTCGAGCGGGCATAGGCGGTAAGCGGAGCGAGCTCGTCCTGTTCGGTACGCGGCGCGCCTTCGGCGAGGCCGTAGACGCTGCAGCTCGAGGCGAAAACGAAGGCGCGGACGCCGGCTTCGCTGGCCAGGTGGGCGAGACGAAGGCTGGCGCCGCGGTTGACCTCGTCGGTCAGCGCTTCGAACTGCTTGCCCATCGGGTCGTTGGATATGGCGGCGAGGTGGACAACCGCGTCGGCGCCTTCGAGCAAGCTGGCCGGGAACTCGCGGACATCGCCGAAATGCTGGGCGTCGAGCAGGCGCTCGGGCAGCGGCCCAGGGGTGGTCAGGCAATGGGCGAAGAACCCGGCGTCGAAGCCGATGAGCTCGGCGCCGGGGAACCGGGCGCGGAGATGACGGACAACAACGGGGCCGACATAGCCCATGTTGCCGGTGATGATGATGCGCAACGTGGCCTCGCTATTAAAAGATGCGGAGTTCGGGGACGAAGGTGACGAATTGGCCGCCCCATTCCCGCAAGGAGGACATCTGGGCGACGATCTCGTCGCGCAGGTTCCAGGGCAGGATCACAAGGTAGTCGGGGCGGGTCTCGTTGATGGCGTCGGGGCCGCGGACCGGCAAGCGCGAGCCGGGCAGGAACGTGCCTTGCTTATGCGGATTGCGGTCGACGGTGTAGGCGATCAGTTCGGGGCCGATGCCGCAATAGTTCAGCAACGTGTTGCCTTTGGCCGGCGCGCCGTATGCTGCAACGCTTTTGCCCCGGCGGCGGGCGTCGATCAGGAATTCGAGGGCGGCGCACTTGATCTGCACGACGTGCTCGGCGAACCGATCATACGGCGCGGTTTGCTGCAAGCCCGCTTCGGCCTCGGCCGCGCGAAGCGCCGCGACCTGGCTGCTCGGCTCGCCCGGGCATTCCGCGTGCTGGACAAAGACGCGCAGCGAGCCGCCATGCGTTGGCAGTTCTTCCACGTCGCGGACCTGCAGCCCATGCTCGCCGAACAGGCGTTCGACGGCGAACAGCGACAGGTAGGAAAAGTGTTCGTGATAGATGGTGTCGAACTGGTTCTGCTCGATCAGCCGGAGCAGATGAGGAAATTCGAAGGTGGCCGTTCCGGTGTCGGCCAGCATGATGCGGAAGCCTTCAACGAAATCGTGGATGTTGGGGACGTGGGCGAGGACGTTGTTGGCGGTCATCAGGTCGGCCGGGCCGTGCTCGCCGCGGACCCGCTCGGCCGTCTCGGCGCCGAAGAAGGCGATCTCGGTCGGGATTCCCTTGGCGATGGCGGTCTCGGCGACGTTGCGGGCCGGGTCGATGCCGAGGACGCGAAGGCCGTGCGCTTTCAGGTATTGCAGCAGGTAGCCATCGTTGCTGGCGATCTCGCAGGCGAAGGATTGGGGGCCAAGGCCGAACCGGGCAGCCATGGATTGGGCGTAGCGCTCGGCGTGCCGGAGCCAGCTTTCACTAAAGGAGGAGAAGTAGAGATAATCGCTGAAGATGCCCGACGGAGATTCGAATTCCATGAGCTGCACGAGCCAGCACTCGGTGCAGACGAAGGCGTGGAGCGGGTAGAATGGCTCCATGCGGTCGGCGCCGTCGGCGGGCACGAAGGAGTTCGCGAGCGGCGAAAGGCGCAGGTCAGCGAAGGTGCGGGTGAGTTCGGCGCCGCAAAGGCGGCATTGGCAAACCGACATTTACCACACCTTCCAAGGGGCGCTGCCGTCGGCCCAGTAGGTCTCGAGCTGACGCTTGTCGCGGAGCGTGTCCATGGAGTGCCAGAAGCCGAGGTGGTTGTAGGCCATGAGCTGGCCGGCTACGGCGAGGCGTTCCAGCGGCTCGGCTTCGAAAACGGTGGCGTCGTTGTCGATCACGTCGAACACGCCGGGAGAAAGGACGAAGAAGCCGCCGTTGATCCAGGTTTCGGCGATGGGTTTCTCCTGGAATTGCATGACTCGATTGTTTACGATGTCAAGAGTTCCGAAGCGGGACGGCGGGCGGACGGCGGTGATGGTCGCGATGCGCCCGTGCGAGGCGTGGAACTGGCTAAGCGCTGCAAGATCGATGGACGCAACCCCGTCGCCGTAGGTCATGTAGAAGGTCTCGTTTCCGATATGCTCGCGAAGCCGGCGGACACGGCCGCCGGTCATGGTGTCCTGCCCGGTGTCAACCAACGTGACAGTCCATGGTTCGGCGGTGCGTTTCAGCATGCTCACGCTGTTGTTGGCTAGATCGATCGTCACGTCCGCGCTATTCAAATCGTATTCTGCGAAGTATTGTTTGATCATATGACCCTTGTAGCCGAGCGGAATGACGAACCGGTCGACGCCGAACGACGCGTATATCTTCATGATGTGCCAAAGGATCGGCTTGCCGCCGATCTCGACCATTGGCTTCGGACGCGCCTGGGTTTCCTCCATAAGGCGCGTGCCGTAGCCGCCCGCGAGAATTACCGCCGTTCGAACGATAGACACTTGCACCTGCCTTGATTTGTTATGGTTTCGAAACGCTAGCACAGTTTTCGCGGAAATGATAGTGCCGCGTTAACGATTTCTTGACGCGTTGCTTGCGTGCCAGTTGCAAAACCTTTAAAAAATCGTTATCTAATCGTCAAGCTGGAGGGATCGAAATGAAGGCGAAGACGCTTGTGGCATTTCAGACGCACTTGTTCGGGCGGCAATTGCGTAAAGCTTTTCTGTCGCTTTCGCAATCGTTGCCTGCCAGTTACGAGGCTATCGTCCTGGTCCACCTTCCGCCCGGCGCGCCGGTGCCGCCTTTGCTGGAAAGCGTGCCGCATCACCTGGTTCGCACCCCGGACATGCGCATAGAAGAGTATGGGGCGAAGTCGGGGCGGGACATGGCCGAGTGGTCGCTGTGGAACGGCGGGCACGCGGACCTCCCGTTCCTGCATCTTGCCCGCGCCAGGCCGGGCTATGATCGTTACTGGAGCGTCGAGTACGACGTCCGGTTCACGGGCAAGTGGGGCGCCTTTTTCGGGCATTTCGAAGATAACGACGCGGACTTGCTGGCTTCAAACGTCCGCACCGCGGTCGAGGACCCGCAATGGCATTTCTGGCATACGCTGGTGCGGCCCGAGACGGCGTCCGCGCTGCCCGACAAGGACCGGATTTGCAGCTTCATGCCGGTGTTCCGGGCGTCTCGGCGAATGGTCGAGGCGATCGACCGGGCCTACCGGTCGGGGTGGACGGGGCATTCGGAAGCGATTTGGCCCACTGTGGCGCGGCATGCCGGGCTTCGGATCGAGGACGTCGGCGGGGACGGCGATTTTGTGAGCCCAGTGAACCGGGGCCGGTTTTACGAAAGCTCGCCGATGACCTGGAACATGGCGCCTGGAACAATGGTGTACCGGCCGATCAAACACTTATGTCTGCGGCGAAACATGCTGTGGCATCCGATCAAGCCGATGCGCGAGACGCTTTTGGAAGACGTACAGCGTTTGCAACGAGGCTCGCGCCGGCTGATGCGGCGTGCCAAACTGCGGTTCGGAGCGGACGGACAGCGGCAGGCGCAAGCCTGATGGCGACGGCGATCCGGGATGTGCGTCAAAAGGAGCGTGACGACTGGGCGCCCCGCAGCATGTTGCCGGTGGTGAGCGGGGCCGTGAACGCGGTCCAGCCGATGCCGGATGAAGAGCGCGCCCAGCGGCTTATGGGGCATGTGCACGCATTGTTCCCGATCTGCCGCAGCATCACCGGGCCCGGCCTGCGAGAAACGTTAGCCTACGTCGGACGCCAGATCCCGTTGCGCGTATCCAGCGTGCCATCCGGAACAAAGGTGCTGGATTGGGAGGTCCCCCTCGAGTGGGTGCCTCGGAGTGCTGCCATTCGGAGGCTGTCAGGCGAAACCGTAGTCGACTTTACCGAGCACAACCTTCACCTCCTTCAATACAGCGAGGGCTTCGACGGGATCGTGCCGAGGGACCAGCTTGATCGGCACTTGCACAGCTTGCCGGGTCAACCAGATTTGATCCCGTATCGAACATCGTATTACGCCCGGACGTGGGGCTTCTGCCTGGCGCACCGCGTCCGGGCGGCGATGACGGACCCGGCCTACCAGGTGTCGATCGACGCCGACCTGAAACCCGGCAGTCTGGATTATGGCGAGTGCTTCATTCCTGGCGCCGAGGACGGCGAAATTCTGCTCTCGGTGCATTCCTGCCATCCTTCGCTGGCCAACGATAATCTGAGCGGCGTCTCGGTTGCGATCGAGTTCGTGCGGGATTGGATGACGCGCCCGCATCGGCTCGGGCTGCGGGCCGTGTTCCTTCCAGGCACAATCGGCGCGATCGCCTGGCTGGCGGCCAACTGCGAGCGGCTGGGGCGAATCTCGCACGGGTTGGTGCTGACGTGTTTGGGCGACGGCGGAGCGCCGACCTACAAGCGCTCGCAGCGCGAGAATACGGCAATCGACCGGGCAGCCGGATATGCCTTCGAAGAGCTAGGTATTCCGGACAGAATAACGCCATTTGTGCCGTATGGATATGACGAGCGGCAGTATTGCTCGCCGGGGTTCGATCTCCCGGTGGGGTGCTTAATGCGCTCGCCGAACGGGAGCTTTCCCGAGTACCACACCTCGGCGGACAACCTCGATTTCGTTCGCGCCGATGCCCTGGCCGGGTCCTTGCGGCTGCTGCAGAGGGTATTGTGGATTGCCGAGCACGATCGGGCGTGGCGCAACACCGAGCCATTCGGGGAGCCGCAGCTTGGCCGTCGCGGCCTGTATGCGGCAATCGGCGGCACGGGAAACGGCGGTTTAGCCGGGTTTGACCAGCTTACTTTGCTATGGGTGCTGAACCAGTCCAACGGGCGGGCGGGCCTGCTCGAGATCGCTGAACGGGCTGGCAAGCCGTTCGATGCCGTGGTCGCCGCGGCAGGCGCCTTGGCGGAGGCCGGGCTTCTGGTCTTGGCCAATTAGCCGGGCTGTGTCGGGCGGATAACGAGTTCGGTGACCTGAGCGCGGGGCGGCAACGCAAGAGCTGCGGCAACGACTGCGGCGATGTCGGACGGTGCGAGCAGGCTTGACCGGTTCAGGCTGCGGCCTTCCGCGGAAAGAACCGTGTCTTGCATGGGCGTATCGGTGCGGCCTGGAAAGACCGTGAGGACGCGAACGCCGAGTGGATTGATTTCCTGGCGTAAGGCGTCCGCGGCGGCCCGGAGCGCCGCTTTGCTGGCGGCATAAACGCCAGCGTTTGCGCCGGGGTTGAGGGCGGCAGTGGAGTTGATGAACACGATGGCCCCGCCGGCTCGCTGCAGCGCGGGAAGGCACCGGGATGTGAGCAGCAGCGGACCTTCTATATTGACGGCGTTGATAGCGCGCCAATCCGCCGCTTTCGCGTCCGCTACGGGGCCATATTGGAATTGAGCGGCGGCGTGGATCAGGACACCGAGGGTCGGGCCGACTTTTTCGACGGCGGCTTCAAGCGACGGCTCGTTTGACAGGTCGGCCTGGACAATGGCGGCGGGCCACTGCCTTGCGGTCTGCTCGAGCGGCTCGGCCCGGCGGCCTAGAAGCAGCAGCTCGTAACCTTCCGCGGCCAGGGCGGCCGCGCAGGCCTGGCCGATGCCGGAACCGGCGCCGGTGATAAGGGCTTTGGCAGCGGCCGGTTTGCGTGAGTTTTTGCTGGAATGTTGCAGCGCGGTGTAACCTTTCGAATAAGGTAGTAAGATGCGAGGGCGCGCGTCAGATGCCGCTATGCCAATTGAAGCCGAGATTTTCCCAGTAGCCGCCGGGATAGGTGTTCGTCACCTCCATGGCGGTGATCCATTTCGGGTTCTTGAAGCCGAGCTTCGTTGATGTGCGGAGGCGAAGCGGGTAGCCGAACGGGTCCGCCATGGTCTCCCCGGCATAGCGCGTTGCGAGCAGAGTCTGGGGATGCAGGGCGGTGGCCATGTCAATGCTGCTTGGATAGTCGTCGGCGGTCTTGAAGGCGACGTATTTCGCCGTGAGGTCGGCGCCGACACGCTGGAGAAAGCGGCTCAGGGGAACGCCGGACCATTGGCCAATGTAATCCCAGCCTTCGACGCAAATGTGGCGAATAATTACTTCACGTTGCGGCAAAGCGTCGATTTGCTGCCTGGTCCAGGGCTGTTTGTCGCTGATAAGTCCGGCCAACTCGAGCCGCCAGGTGTCGCCGTCCAAGGGCTTTACGTGCGCGATGTCGTAGTAGGCGTTGAACCTGGGAGGCTTCAGGACCAGTGAGGCCGGGTATTCGGGCGCGAGCTTGTTGGGATCAAAGATCGCGGCCTGGACCTTGTCGTTGAAATCCGAGACGGCGCGAAGCGCTTTGCCAACGGCAGTCGAATCGCTGACGTCGCAGCCGGTCAGCATCGCAAGCGCGCCGAAGGAGAGCCCGCCGCGTATGATGCCCCTGCGTTCGAGGGAGCGGATCGCAAGCCGGTGGTCGTCGAGGATGGCAGGGTCTGGCCGGCGGTCAGGACGAAAAGGCGACTTCATGGCTGCGCGGCAGTGCGAGCGCGGGGGATGCGAGGGCCGCCGGTGAGCATGGCCCAGAGCGTGCTGGGAACCAGAAGGCTGAGTGCCACATGGACGACGAGGAAGCCGACAATAACGGCCATTCCGAGGAAATGGGCGAGGCGGGCGCCTTGAAAGCCGCCGAGGAGGTCGGCCAGGCCGGAAAACTGGATTGGTTTCCAGACGGCCAAACCGGTGACGACCTGCCAGATGCCGGCCAGGATAACGACGATGTAGAGCACCTTTTGGACGGCATTATAGATCGTCAGGTCGTTGTGCTCGATCTTGAAATGAAGCGTGTCTCGGACGGTCTGCACCAAGTCGTGCATGCGGATCGGCAGCAGCCGTTCCCGGAAGCGGCCAGTGGCCAAGCCGTAAAGCAAGTAGGCAAGGCCATTGATCGCAAGCAGCCACATCGCTGCAAAGTGCCAGAGCAGGCTTTCGGCAGCCCAGCCGCCGATCCTGACAGCATGTGGGAAGTAGATGAAGTGGAAGATGACGGAGTCGTTGTAGATGCCCCACCCGGAGCCGATCATCGTGACCATGGCGACGGCATTGATCCAGTGCATGACCCGGACCGGTATGGGATGCAGCCGCCTCCCGGTTTCGACCAAGGTCGAGGTTGTTGCTTGACTGATCATATTTCCTCTAAAGCTCGCACATCTGTCGATGGTAGCATGAGTGTGGAACAGTGGCAGCGCGATTTTGGGTAGGGCGCTCATGAGCGGAGATGTTGGCCCGGGCGCCTCGTACCCGCCGCTCGCGTCACGGCGGCAGGCAGGGAAAAGGATTATGTTGGCCGGCTGGCTTTCGTTATTGGCCATGGCGGCCCGGCCCGGCCCCATACTGGCGCAAACAGTTGATCCGGCAACGCTGCAGAACTTGGCAGAACAGGCGGCGGCGCGGTTCCCGCAACCGGTTCGTGTCGGATCTCTGATCGGACGTCGCGTGTTGCAGCCGATTGAACGTCAGCCCGTTTTGGGCCGGGTCGAGGCGATTACCCGGCGCGGCGATAACGGGTTCGACATGATCGTGCACTTCGGTGGCTTTCTCGGGTTTGGCGCGCGCCCGATCAAGGTTCCGATCGAAGCGGTTGCGCTGCTTGGGACGTATGTTGCGATAACCGGGTTTACCCCTGAGCAGCTCGATGCCTTCCCAACGGTTGCCGATTGGGACGCAGACGCGGTAGCAATGGATTCGACTATCCGGGTCGGGTTAGTACGCCCATTCCATTGACATCAACCCGCCTAAACATAGACTTTTGTCCAATCCTGAGTGGTTACGGATATGACCCGGTCCAAATCCGCAAAGAAAATGCCCTAAGTTTTCAGCAAGCCTTGACCATGACGTTCGTCGCTGTCTCATACGGCCATGTTCCGGGTGTTGCCGCGCCTGGATAACGTTGACCCGCCTTGGTTGCGCCTTCCCTGCGTTCGCGGGAAGCGACTTCCATACCCAAGGCACGCCACCTATGTTCGCCTGAGTTCCGCCGTCAGATGGCCGACGTGGTTCGTGCCGGACAACCTGCTGATGATCCTGCCCGCGAGTTCAAGCCGACAGCGCGATCGATCTGCGCCTGGGTCGCCCTAGCTGACCGCTAAGAGGGACGGTGCCCTGAGCACGGCCGAACGCGACGGGTCGCCTGAAACATTTTCTCTGACCTGCTGAGCCGTTACCAACTCCCAAGCTGGGTCAGGCTGGCCGCCTCGCGATTGAGGTCTGGTTGCGCGGCAAGGATTTGCCGCAGCTCGATCATGGCTTGCCTTTTATTATGAGGGGAAAGGCGGGCGGGGGCTTGCGCGGTGATCGCAATCAGCAAGGGCGGCGTGGTTGCGCCGAATACGCTTTGTTGAGCGAGCCGTAGGCGTTGCCGCAAGCCTCCAGAAGCCGGTTCGCCGCCGAGCCAAATGGCGAAAGCGGCAAACTTCGCCGGATTGGGAGAGATGACGACCTGCCATCGCCCGGCGCTTGGTGGAAGGCTTTCGATCGGCTCAATCGTGGTTTCCTCTGGATCAATCGGGCCGATTATCGCTCGCCGGGCATCGTCCAGCTTTCCCGCCGTTGTTCCGGCCGGAAGCATCTGAAAAACAACTGTCCACCGCTGGCTCGCACAAGGTATGGAGAAGACAGCTTGTCCTACTGAACCGACGGCCAGCCGTTCAATCGCGCAGCCTTCTGGCGCAATCAGATTAGGCTCATGCGTCAGCGCGACCAACGATACCCTGCGGTCCAGCGCGGATGCCGCTCCTGGTCCTACCGCGGCAAGTGCGACAACGGCGGCGGCAAGCCACGGGCGCAGTTTCGGTATCGAACCAGTTGGAACGAGTGCGCATCGCGGCGCTTTAGCGGACTCCCGAAGCGGTAGTCCGGCCGCAACGAGCAAGAGCATAACGATGGAAAAGAAAACCCAGCCATAAAGGATGTGGTCCGCGGCGGCTGCTTGGGCGCTGCCGATCATATGGCCCAAGACCACGATGCCGAGCGCCCGGATACCGTTCGCAACGATCGGCACGACAATGGAAGCAGCGATGAAGGCAATGCGGCGTCCGGTGCTGCGGTAGTTGAGGAGCGCGTAAAAAACGCCGAACGCGACGGCGGCAATCAGGAACCGAAGGCCGGCGCATGCCTCGGCGACATAAAAGGTGCCCGCCGCGATGTCGATCAGCATGCCATGGGAGAAATGCGGGATGCCAAGCACCGTCAGCCCGGCATCGATGAAGCGCGCGGTGAAGGCCTGAAGCGCGGGCGTGATGAACGCGCCGAACGGCACGAGGAAAAACAGGTAAAGCAACGGGCCGCTAACGACCCAGAACAGGCGCAGTCCGAGCACGACCAGAAAGAGCAGCTCGACGAACGCCGTGGCCGCGAGTTGCCGGCCTTCCATGATGCCAACCCGTTCGGCTGCCAGCCAGACGAAGGGGAGCGGCAGACCGAGGAGCAAGAGGGCAGGCGTGGGGCGCGGGCGTAAGCCGTGCAACCTTGCGCGGCGATCCCACAGGAGGAAAGCGGCGATCGGGATGATGAGAAAGCAGTGGCCATAAGCGGTCGAGTCGATCCACACCCGGACAGCCGCCCGGCATTCCGGCAGGAACAACAAGATAAGCCCGAGCACCCCGGCGACCAGGACCGCGAGTGCCGGGACGACCGATGCACGGCTTTGCGTCCGAGACAGTGTCAGGCTCATCGCTGGCCTCTAGTTCGGCTGCGGCTGAACCGCATCCAGGATGGCATCGAGCCGGGCAAGCGTTGCGGACCAGGCGTAACGGCGCTCGACGGCTTCGCGCGCCGCTTGTCCGAGACCTTGGTGCTTGCCGTCAAGCACGGCGTTGATCGCGAGCGCCATGTCGTCGCTGCCGTCCGCGACCAGCAAGTGCTCTCCCGGCGTGGCGCAAACGCCTTCGAACGCCTGGGGCGAAGCGACCGCGGGCCGGGCCATTGCCATGGCCTCCAGCACCTTGTTTTGGATGCCGCGGGCGATCCTGAGCGGAGCGACGCAAACGTCGGCATGGGCCACGTATGGCCTGACATCCGGCACGCGGCCCGTGATGCGGATGCCTGGCTGGCTGCCGAGGCGTGAGACGTCAGGCCCGGGATTGGCGCCGACAATATGGAATTGCAGGCCGTGCCTGCTGGCGCGCAGTTTGGGCAAGACTTCGGCCGCGAACCATGCGACCGCCTCGGCATTGGGCCAGTAATCCATGTTGCCGGTAAAGACGAGGTGCGGCCCCGGGCCGGTGAAAGGCGTTTCGTGAGCGATAGCGGGTGAGAAATAGGACAGGTCGACCCCGTTCTCGACCGCGAAGACCCGACCTGCGCTCTCCGGCGCAAGGGCTGAGAAACGCGCTTTCTCCTGCGGGGACACGAACAGGGTGGCGTCGCAGGCCATCGCGGATTTGCGTTCGTAGGCAAGCAGCGTGCGGCCTTCGCGGGACCAAACATGCCGCATCGGCAGGGACGCGCCCTGGGCATAGGCAGTCCATTTCTCGCTATCGATGTCTTGCGCGTCAAGGATCATGCCGGGGCGGTGCAGGCCGTCGAGGTACGGCATCATCGCGACGGTCGAGATGTAGACGAGATCCATGCGGGTTCGGGCGACTTTGCTTCGAACCCAGTGCCGCAGCTTCTTGTGGCGGTAATAGTCCAGCATCAGCGGCCGGCCGGGGCGGGCTCGGAGAAGCGCGAGCAGCTTCTGTCGCCGCCGGTCCATCTCAAAGCCGGCGACGTCGGCGCACCACGCGCCAAGCTCCGGCAGGAGGGCAGTTTCCCAAGGCTCGGCCGTGAGGCATCCGAGATGCACCCGGTATCGGTTGGAGAGATGTTTGATGACATTGAGGCTGCGGATTTTCTCGCCCTTGTCGGGAGGGAACGGGATCCGGTGGGCGATGAAGAGAAGATCCCGCATGTCAGCCGACTCCGCGCACGATATGCGGGCCGGCCAGGTTGGCGACCGGCAGCGGCAGCCGTTTCCAGGCGGCGATGAACAGCCGGTATTTCGGGTTCAGCGGATTGTGGTCCGGAATGGCGGCGCCCTCGGCCAAGTGATAGCGGTGGATCAAGGGTGTAGGCGCAAATCCCCAATTCTTCTTGAACGCGAACGAGCCGGTCCCGTGCTTGCTGCGCCCGAAATCGAAGCCGGTGCAGCCGCGGGCGGCGGCCCGGCGCATCACCTCCCAATAAAGGAAGTCGTGCCCGGCAAGCTGACGGGCAAGCGCAGTGCCGCCGCCGTAGTAGGGCAAGACTTCACCGCGGTCGTAAAAGTTCATCACCGCTGAGACCGGCACGCCGTCGCTTGCAACGACGACCACGTCCATGTCGGCGGCGAACACGTCGGCCAGGATATCGAAGTACCTGCGGGAGAAGACGGGCGTGCCCAGGTTGCGCACGCTTTCGGCGTAGACCCGATGCAGCGTGCGGACATCGCGCCCGGCGGACGAAACCAGGCCGCGCTCGATCGCCTTGCGCACCATTGCCCGCTGTTTACGGGGAATGGCCTTCAGGTTGGCCTCGTCGTCAGGAGAGATCGGCTTGCGGAAGGTGACGTAAAGGTCGTCGCGCGACGGCCAGTCGGCGTCGTCCAGCACGTCATCCGGCAGGTCGTCGCGAAGACGCCATTCCATGACCGGAACGTGCAGCTTTTTCATGAGGGCTTGCGCTGTTTCGGCCAGGGCGCGCGCGGCCTCCGCATCGGTGGCGAGCGGGCCGCCATAGACGCAGAACGGCGACGACATCAGGCTGTTGCCGAACAACGCCGTCTTGACGTGGACCAGCGGCAGAATGCCAACAATGGCGCCGTCACGTTCGGCGAGGAGATAATGCGGCGTATGGCCGAACGCGCGCCGCAGGACCTCGGCCCAGGCGGCGCGATGAAAGAAGGTGCCGTTCGGGTGATCGGCCACGAAGGCATCCCAGGCTTTCGACCGGGCCAAATCGAGCGGCTTGCAACGAATCGTCATCGCGATCAGTCCGCGAGGCGCTGGAGGTCGGGCGCGAACGCACGGTCCATGCGATCCCAACGGAAATCGTCCAGGAGGCGGGAAACGCGGGCGTGCATGGCCTTGAGATTGACGCCGTGACGGAAGCGCGCGCGCGACGAGGCGCCGGGAATGCGGGGTTGGCCGGGGTCGATCTCCCACGGATGAAAATAGAAAACGCTGGCCCGGTTCTCGGCGGCGTGGAAGCGCCGAAGCAGGCCGCGGAACAGCGGGTACGGCATGAGCCGGAAGTAGCCTCCCCCGGCAATCGGCAGGTTTCGCCCGCGCAGCTTGACGGTGGTCATCGGCAATTCGATCAAGCCGCCGGACCCTGTCCGATACGGAAAGCGGGGCGCGTCAGGGACGCCGTAAAGATCGTGCGAAACGGGATAGATGCTGGAGCTATAGCGGTGGCCCGTTTGTTCGAGAACGTCGAACGCCCAAGGATTGCGCGGACCGATCGAGAAGGTGGGCGCGCGATAGCCGTTCACCTGAACGCCGCCCGTCGCTTCCAGCACCCCCTTTGCCCGCAGCAGGTCGTCACGGAATTGGGCCGGCGAAAGGGAATGGACCAGCGCGTGGCCGTAGCCGTGGCTTGCCAACTCGTGCCCGGCGGCAACGATCCGCTCGACGACCGCCGGGTAGCGTTCAGCGATCCAGCCGAGGGTGAAGAAGGTTGCCTTGATGCCGGCCTCCTCGAATTGCTGAAGAATGCGGTCGGTGTTCGCCTCGACGCGGCATGGAATGCTGTCCCAATCCGACCGGTTGACCACCGACGCGAAAGCTTGGACCTGGAAATAGTCCTCGACATCCACGGTCATCGCGTTCACCGGAGATGCGGGCCTCATGGCGCACCCAACATCTGCGTCAGGCGGCTGAATAGCCGGTCCCGCTGCGTCACTTGCCGCTCAAGCGCCTCGACCCTCGACAACAGATCGGCTTGCAGTGCGCTGCTCCATGCTTGGCCCGGCCTCGTTGCGAGGCCGGCTCCGTTCTTTTGCTGGCTCTCGTTTCCGCCGCTTTCGAGATCTTGCGCGAGTTCGATGGCAGTGCTGTCGACGGCTTGCCGCGTGACTTCGTGGCTCTCTTCCAACATGCCGTAGAGCAGCACTCTCGAGCAAAGCCGGTTGATCCGCCTGGGAATGCCGCCGGTGTGCTGGAAGACGGCCGTGAAAGCATCGTCCTCCCATGCCGGGTCGTCCTTCCAACCGACGGCATGCAAGCGGTGCTCGATATAGGCGCGCGACTCCTCCCGGCTGAGCGGCCCCAGGTGGTAGCTCGTCAACACCCGCTGGCGGAGTTGGTCGGCATCCGGGCTTGCCAGCATCCGCCGGAACTGCGGCTGCCCGAGCAGGACCGTCTGCAGCGACGTGCGCCCGTTGGCCGTGATGTTGGATAGCATCCGCAATTCCTCCAGAGCTGTGAGCGAGAGGTTCTGGACTTCATCGACAATCAGGAGGCAGCGCCGCCCAGACTCGGCGTGCTGGCGCAACACGTCCTCGAAACGGTGCAGCAAGGCCGACTTGGACAGCGTCTCGTCGGCAAGGCCGAAGCCGGCCATCGCGAGCCGGAACAGGTCGGCCTCGGAGACCTGCGTCGTGCTGATGCGGGCAACGGTGAAGGCCTGCGGGTCCATCTGCGAGCGGAGCAGCTCGACGAGGGTTGTCTTCCCGGCACCCACTTCGCCCGTGATGATGATGAAGCCTTCGCCCTGGGCGAGACCGTAGTTCAGGTGCGCGATCGCCTTGCTGTGCTCGCGGCTGCCGAAGAAGAAACGGCTGTCCGGGTTGAGCTGGAACGGGGTTGAGCTGAAATGGTAATATTGTTCGTACACGCGGCGATCCGATCAGAAGCTCTTGCGCAAGCCGACGAGAATGACGTTCTCGGTATAGGCTTCGGTGTTTGCTAATAATGTGCGGTTGACGCCGGGGTAGAACGAGGCGTTGCCGCCGCTCTGGTCGACGAACGTGTATCGAACGCTGCCGCTCAGGGTCTCGGTGAATCGTTTGTTGATCGCTGCCGTCAGCGAGAAGGTGCGCTGGTCGTTGCTCCTGTTGGAAAGGAGCTGGGCGGGCTGGTCGCTGACGGCGTATTGAGCGATGGCGATGCTGGAAAGGTCGGGCCCGAGCTCATGTTGCCAGCTTACGCTGGCCGACACGCTGTTCGAGGTCGTGCCGGGCGGGATCACGCTGATGCCGGACAGGGTGGGCGTGTTGCTCAGCGTGGTGCGGTTCTCGTAGACGACGCCGAGCGAGTAGCTGTCGCGCTCGCGGAACAGCAGGCCGTCGAAAGACAGGCGCTTGAGTTTATAGACGCCGTTCTGGACGCCGAACGAACTGCCGTATCCGACTGGCGCGCCAGTTGCCGTGTCGGCGAGCAAGCCAGCGGGGCCGACGCTCGTCGTTTCGAGCACGTTCTGTGCTTGCTCGACGTCGGACGTGATGCCGGTGGTGTATCGGCCTATGAGCCGGGTGCGTGCCGTTGGCGCGAACTGCCCGTTGAATGAGAACGCATTGAACCCATCCCGCCGTCCGTAAAGCAGGGTTAAAGTGCTATCCGGGTTGGGCGTGTAACGGATGCCGGCGTTCCAGGTCGGCTCGTTGACGCGGATGGCCGGGATGCCGCTGTAACGCAGGTCTTGGTATCCGACGCCGCCGAGCAGGGCGACCCGCCGGGTCAGCGCGTAGCCAAGCTGGTTCTCCACCTGGTTGCGGTAAGCCCCGGAATAGGAGCCGCCTCCAGCATACTGGGTGGCTTCCAAAAGAAGGAAATCGTTGACGCGGCCAAGGTTTTCCCCGGTCGTGAACGACGCTCGCTCGCGCTGCGTCGTCAGGTTGCCGATGACGCCGTAGGCCGGGGTGCCGAACGCGAACTGGTTGCCCGGCGCTGCAAGCTGGTCCTGGGCGTCTTGGATCGTCCGGGCGTAGGAATAGCCGAGCTTCGCCGTTCCCCATCCGCCGAAACGGTGCTGCACGTATGGCGTGATCGCGTAGGAGTAAGTTTGCGCGCTGTTCTGGCGATTGTAGGTATCCGTCGAATACTGATCGATGCCGTTTCCGACCAGGCTCTGCCGCGTGATGCTGCCGCGTAGGTCGAGATACGCGGCGTCCGGCGCCAACGTCAGGAGGATCTGGCCATTGCCGAACTGATCGACGCGATTTTGGCTGCCGTGGTCAGCATACAAGGTAATGTCCGGAGCATACCCAAGATTGACCTTCAGCCTGGACGTGTCCCCGCTGACGAAGATTTGCGGCGAGATGTGCGTCAGGAAATCCGCTTCTCGCGGACGCTCTATGCGGAGCGCGTTGTCGGTAAACCCGGCCTCGACGTCGAGTGCAGGCTGAACAAGCCACGCAGGCCCGCTCGCTTTCGATGCAGCGGTTTCGAAATACCGTTCGAGCTGGGGCCTGAGGTCTCCGACACGCGCGCTTGTGCCGACCCCTGGCAGCAGGCCGCCGGTGTATGGCTGGCTGCCGTAATAGCCGCTTGTTTGCGCGTGCGCCCGCTGCCCGGACGCGCAAAGCCCGGTGGCGCAAGCGATGCAGGCGAATGACAGCAGCTTCGGCATCGCGGTCAGGTGTAGGAGCCGAAGTAGTCGTAGGCGCCGAACGTATGACTGGTCGTCATGCGCACCTTGTTCAGCAGCAAGGTGATGTTCGGGCACACGCGCACGAGATCGATAGCCGCCTCAAGCTCCGCCTTCTGGGTTCGCTCGGCTTCGACAACCATGACGATTTCGGTGACGTGCGGCGCCATGGTGTGCGGGTCGCTTGTCGAAAGGCATGGGGGCGTGTCGAGCACGATCAAATGCCGTGGAAACCGGCGAGAAATACGCATAAGGGCGGGCACGATCGGGCGAATGCTGACCGCCTCGTCGTTCTGCGGAGCGGAGCCGTTGTCGTGCTTGCCAATTGGCAAGATCGTGAGGTTGGAAATCGCCGAACGGCGGACGAGATCGTCGAGGCGAAGCGCCGGATTGGCTACAAAGTCCAGAAAGCCGCTTGCGTTCCCTAAGCCGAGCTTGTCTGAGAGCGGCTTGATCTTGGAATCGACATCGACCAGCAGCACTTGGTCAGGGCCGTTTTGAGCGATGCTGCCGGCGAGATTGATGGCGGTGAAGCTTTTGCCCTCACCAGGCCTCGCGCTTGTCACCATAAGGATGTTGCGCGCCCCGTCCGGACTAGACGTTTCATGCAGCGCCCTGAGAATGCGGCCGGCAGCGATACGATACTCTTCGGAAATTCGGGTCCTGGTCCGCCTTGCCACGACCATGCCGGCCTGCTCGAGTGCGTTGAGGTCTATGCTGGCCACAGCGTCTTGACCGGGAAGCCCGGCGGCTTGCTCGTCGGCATCCCTGCTCGATGCTGCTTCTGGTTGACGCGTTTGCGCAACGCTGGGCGAAGGCGAGGCAACGGCGAGTGGGTCAGCGGCAGGACTACTCGCGCCCGCTTCGTTTGATTGGCGTCGGGGAACGCTGGCTGCATGTTGCGCAACGGGTGCAGCCTGCAATGGCAGCCCGGCGCTCGGCTCAGCAACGATCGGCTTGAAGAGCGCAGGCGGCGTGATCAGCGCGTTCGCTGCCGACGCGCGATCATCAGACTTCGGCGAAGAGTCGATCTCGGTGACGGCGCTTTTATTATTTCCACGGAGCTTGGCTGCCGCACGCTCAATGAGGTGGTCGTGCTGCGTCGTCATGCTAGGCATCTCGTTACAAATACAGATGATCGGTTGCAGCATCGTCCCGGAGATCTTGCGCGGTCCCAGTCGTTTGGATGCTGTTTCATGGCTGTGAAGTAACACCTTGCAAGTGGAACGTCACTGGATTGCTGTGTTGCAGATCGTTGATAGTGGCTCTTTCTAACAAAACACAACAGTTCAAATAAAAGGTAATGCATTTGGGTCATTTATCTTGATTGCGGGTCCGATACGGATCAGTTATGACCTGTGCCTCGCCAGCAAGGCGCGTTTTTGGCTTTAGTGGTTTCACTAATAAATCCAAACATTACAAAATTGGTGTCGCCAGCGTGAACAAAGCGGTAAACCATTTCAATCGGCTTCGTGTTGTGATCGATAGCCGGGCGGCCTGCCGCGTCGGCCACGCTCAATTGGTTCAGGTCTGAAGCTGACATGGCAGCTTTCGTCGGCCGTCATACTGCGCCCGAAATGATTGCGCTTTCGTTAATCGAGGCGTGCCTATCGTTTTATGTCGCGTATGCCTTGCTTGTGCCGGGCGGGTTCGGCGGCGCCTTCAACAACTCCGCCGCATCTCACGCGCTGGTCGTTGCTGTCACCCTCTGCCTCACGTCGTCCGTGCTTGGGATATACAGGCCGCAACTCTTTCTGCAGACCCGGAGCCTGCTGTTCAAGACAGCGCTCGGGGGAGTGGCCGCGTTTCCCATTGTCTGGGTCGTCAGTGCGGCGATGGGGATTTCCTCGGAATGGCTGGTTGGGCCGGACCGGGCTTGGCCGACAAAAGATTTGATCGCCTGGATCGCAGCCTTGTTCGCCATCCGGACGGGCTTTCTGCTCGCGGTCCGATCAAAACTGTTCATGCGCAGGATCGCTATTCACGGGTCCGCTGGCGAGGCCGCCAAAACAGTTGGCGCCATCCGAACTGGCCGCGCCGGGTTCTTTGAAGTCGTCAGCGTCCCGCAGCCGGATGAGAGCGCGGCGGTTAGGCTTCGGCAGGCCCGGATTCGGACCATGCTGGTGCCGGCCGGAGCCCTGGAGGTCATGCCCGACACAGTCAAGGCTGCTTTCTCGGCTGCCGGCGTGTCTTTTGAGCCGGAAACGGAGTTTTGGGAACGCCGGCTCAGGCGCATCGACATCGACCAGCTCGCGCCCGCTTGGCTTGCGCCGCTTCATCGCCGCGGGTTCGGCGGCGTTCAGGCCGCGGCGCAACGAGGCAGCGACATTCTGATCAGCCTGTCTCTGCTGTTGTTCACTCTTCCGCTCATGCTGGTGGTGGCGATGCTGGTCCGGCTGGATAGCCCGGGCCCGGTGCTCTACCGGCAGGAGCGCGTCGGGCTGGGCGGCCGTTCATTCGTGTTGCTGAAGTTCCGCAGCATGAATTGCAACGCCGAGGCGCGAGGGCCGGCCTGGGCGCAGCAACGGGACCCGCGGGTAACTCGTGTCGGATCGCTGATGCGTCGGACGCGTATCGATGAGTTGCCGCAATTGCTGAACGTGTTGCGAGGGCAAATGAGTTTCATCGGGCCAAGACCGGAGCGGCCCCACTTCGTCGAGCAGTTGTCTGCCCTCATCCCGCATTACCAGGAGCGCGCACGGGTCAAGCCGGGTCTGACAGGGTGGGCACAGGTTAATTATCCATACGGCGCCTCGGTTGAGGATGCTCGGGCAAAACTGTCCTACGATTTATTCTATGTAAAGAATCGTTCGCTAGCACTGGACTTGTTGATAATGCTTGCAACGATACGAGTTATCCTGTTCCAAGAGGGCGCCCGATAATGCCAAGACTGGCGCCTGGTCCGCGCCGATTGAGTGTATCCGAGGGTTGGGGTCCATGATCCGCTCATGATCCAGCCTGCTGGCATTCTCCCGGGCCTGTGCGCCGCCGTTTATGCCCTGCTCGTGCCATTGATCGTTTGGCGCGCCCGGCAAGTCACCCCGCTGCTGCTGGCGGCTTGCTGCGGCATCACGGCCGTCTGGGCCGGGGCGGCTGCAATCCTGCCAGGCCTATCAGCGGCTGGGATCACGAGCGGCGCTGATTTGCTGAGGGCGCTCACTTGGTTCGGTTTCGTTTTCTTTCTATATCACGATGCGCATCTGGGACGGCCGTCACATGAGGCCGGGTTCGCAGCCGGCGGCTTGCTCGCTGCCCTGCTTGGCTTGGCTGCTTGGTTCCCGCAGGGAGAGGCGGCACTGCCCGGCCCATCATTCTCTTGGGCGATCATCGGGCGGCTGACGCTCGCGATCACCGAACTGCTGCTGATCGAGAACCTTTACTTAAACCTTCCCAGCCATGCCCGGTGGCATATCGCGCTTCCATCAGTCTTGCTTGGCGGGCTGGCTTGCTTCGACATCGTGCTCTGCGCGGATTGGGTCATCTTCCACGCGTCCTCGCCGGGGCTGCTCGGAGCCCGGACCGTCGGGATGATCATGATCGCGCCGCTCCTGATGGTGGCGGCAGTCCGCGGCCAACGATGGAAGGGGCGCGTGAGGCTGTCACGCTCGGCGGTGTTCCATAGCGCGACCCTGATCCTGAGCGGCGGCGTGCTGATGACGCTGGCTGTCGCGGGCGAGGCGTTTCGCCACGTGGACCAGCCTTGGGGATGGCTCGCCGAAGCAAGCCTCGCCTTCGCGGCGTTGATCGGCATCGGGCTGTTCTCGACGTCGGCTTCGGCACGCTCATGGGTGCACCGCCTGTTCGTCGATCATTTCTTTGCGGAACGTTACGACTACCGGCGGCAATGGCTTGCCTGCATCCGCACGTTGTCCGGCGCCGACGGGGACCCGCAGAGCGCGTTGCCGGCGCGGGCGATCCGCACGATCGCCTCGGTCGTCGACAGCCCGGCCGGCGCGCTGTTCCTGCGCGACGGCGCTTCGGGGCCGCTCGCATGGGCCGGGTCATGGAACATGCCGTCGGCGGACGCGATACCGCCCGGCCACCCCGCTGTTCTGGCAGTCGCCGATGGAACATGGATCGCGCGCCTTGATCAAAGCGCAACGAATGCTGCCGTGTCGCCGCTTGATGGTTTGGGGCCTCTGTGGCTCGTCGTTCCGCTGCTGCATCGGGAAAGCCTGGCTGGGCTTGTTTTCGTTGCGCCGCCGCGGGCGCCGTTTCCTTTGGAGCAGGAGGTTTTCGATTTGCTCCGAATCCTCGCGAAAGAAGTCTCAACCTACATCGCAGAGCAAAAAGCGACTCAGACGCTGCTGCAAACGCGGCAAATGCACGACTACAGCCAAAGGTTTGCCTTTGTGGCGCACGACATCAAGAACGTTTCAAGCCAGCTCGCTTTGTTGCTGACGAATGCGCGGCAGCACATCAGCAATCCCGAGTTCCAGCACGACATGCTGGAAACAGTCGGAAGCTCGGTTCGCAAGATCAAAGCATTGCTCGAACGGCTGGAACGCCCGGACGTCAAGCAGGCGCCAGGCGCGATGGCGCCGTTGCCGCAGCTTGAGTCGCTGGTCGGCACCTATCGGCGGGTCCGCAACGCGGGCGTGACATTGGAGAGCGACGGGTCGACGGCAACGGTGGCGATGGGGGTTGAGGCCTTTGAGACCGCGTTAACCCATTTGCTGAATAATGCGGTCGAAGCGTCGCCGGGTCTGCCGGTGGTCGTACGGTTGCGGCACGAAGCGCGGCAGGTCGTCATCGACATCATCGATCGGGGAGTTGGCATGACGCCGGAGTTCATAAGGGATGAGTTGTTCCGCCCGTTCAGCACCATGAAGGCGAGCGGATCGGGGATCGGCGCCTATCAATCGCGGGCGCTCCTGCGCGGCGCCGGAGGAGACCTCGAAGTGGCGAGCGAGCCCGGGCAGGGAACAACGATGCGGCTTCGCCTGCCTCGGACCGACGGTTCGCAAGCCGCCGCCAACTCGGCTCGGCAATCACCGCTTCTGGCCGCAACGCAGTGATGCATCGATGATGAAACCGAAGCTTCTGATCGTTGAAGACGACTTGGGCCTTTGCAGCCAGTACCGATGGGCGTTCCCCGCATTTGACGTGGTCTTCGCTCACGACCGGCCCCATGCGCTGGCCGTTGCGCAGAAGGAGCAGCCGCTCGTCGCGATCATGGATCTTGGCTTGCCGCCCGATCCGGACGGCGTGAGCGAAGGGTTCGCGGCTCTCGATGGCGTGCTCCGGTGCGCGCCGCAGACGAAAGTCATCATCGCCACGAGCCACGGGGACAAGGTGCACGCCCTGCGGGCGGTCGCGGCGGGCGCCTACGACTTCTGCGAGAAGCCGATCGACATCCAGGTGCTGAGCCTGATCGCGGAACGGGGGCTCGGCTTGGCCAGGCTGGAAGCCGAGAACCGCATGTTGTCCGAGGCGGCCGCGCCCTCTCCGATCAAGCGGATCGTGACCGCCGACGAGGGCATGTTGAAGGTATGCCGCGACGTGGAAAAATTGGCCGGGGCGAACGTCACGGTCCTGGTGCTGGGCGAAAGCGGGACCGGCAAGGAAGCCTTGGCCCGCGCGTTGCACGACCTCGGGCCGCGCTCGCACCAGCCTTTCGTCGCCATCAACTGCGGCGCGATCCCCGAAAACCTGCTTGAAAGTGAGCTGTTCGGCTACGAGCGCGGCGCATTCACCGGCGCGGTCAAGCAAACGCCCGGCCGGATTGAGACAGCGCACCGCGGGACCTTGTTCCTGGACGAGATCGGCGACTTGCCGCACAGCTTGCAGGTTAAGCTGCTCCGGTTCCTGCAAGACCAGCGTGTGGAGCGGATCGGCGGCCGTGCGCCGATCCAGGTCGACGTGCGGGTGGTGTCGGCAACCAACCAGATGCTGCAAAGCCAAGTCGATGGCGGCTCGTTCCGCTCGGACCTGTTCTACCGGCTGAACCCGATCACGCTGCGCGTGCCTCCATTGCGGGAGCGGGCCGGGGATGCGGTCGTGCTCGCACGCTATTTCCTCGCAGCGTTCAATCGGGAATTCGGGCGTTCCGTACGCGGGCTGGCGGACGACGCGCTGTCGGCGCTCGCCGCCCATTCCTGGCCCGGCAACGTCCGAGAGCTGGAAAACCGGGTCAAGCGGGCAGTCGTCATGTCTGAAGGGCGGCTGGTGACGGCCGCCGACCTCGAGCTCGACGCGGGCGCGGACGATCTCTCCGCCTTCGATCTCCGGCTGGCGAGAGCCAGGGCGGAGCGCGAAGTCGTGCAGCGGGCGCTCGCGCGGAGCAATGGCCGCCTGACAGCTGCTGCCAAGTTGCTCGGCGTCAGCCGGCCAACGCTTTACGCGTTGCTGGACACCCATGGCATGACGGCCGACCTCGCAGAGAACGCGCGCGATCAGGCCGATAGCGAACTCTCGACTGCGAATGTAGGTCAATCATGAACAAGCAAAACAAAGCCGTTGTCTTCGCGGCCGGCCTATCGGTTCTGGGCGCCGCTGCCGGTGGCGGCTGGTACGCATTTATCCGCGGCGGCGATCCGTTAAGCCGGGCTGCCAAGCTCCTGGCCGCCGGCAACGTGGCCGGGGCACAGCTCGAGCTTCGCAATGCCGTACGCAACGATCCGAACAACGCGGACGCGCGCCTACGCCTGGCGCAAACTCAATTGCAGCTTGGAGACCCTGTCGCAGCCGAGAAGGAGTTGAAATCCGCCGAAACCTTGGGCGCATCCCATTGGGATGTCGTGGCCCAGCTCGGGCGGGCCTACCTGGCGCAGCGGAAATTCAAGGAAGCGCTGGACGAGGTTCCTGCCGCCGGGCCAAATCCTGAAGCCCTCGGTCGGAACATGCTGTTGCGCAGCATCGCCCAGGCGGGTCTGAACGACATGGCTGCGGCAACCGAAAGCATGGCCCGGGCCGAAGCGGCTCTGCCGGGCGACGCCGAGATCCTGTTGGCGGACGCCCGGCTCGCATTGACGCAGAAAGACGTTGAGCGCGCAGAAAGCAAGGCAAACGCCGCACTCGCGGCGAAACCGGGGCAGGTTGAGGCCTTGCTGCTGAAATCGCAGATACTTTTCGGCAAAGGCGAGAGAACTCGGGCGCTGGCGGCAATTAATCAAGCAATCGAGCTGGCCCCGAAATCGGCTTCGATGAAGCTCAATCGCGCGAGCCAGTATATGCTGGACGGGCAGGACAGCGAAGCGCAGGCTGACGTAGACGCCGTCTTGGCCGCGCACCCGCAAGAGGCCGGGGCAATCTACCTGAATGGGGTGCTGCTGACCCGGGCGGGGAAGTTCGCCGAGGCGCAAGCTGAATTGCAAAAGCTTGGGCCCGCTATTCAGCGTTTCCCACGCGGGCTGTATTTCGCCGCCCTGGCCGCTGCGCGGACGGGACAGGCCGGCTCCGCCGCCGAATTTGCAACCCGATACGTCAATCAGGCGCCTGATGATGCCGAAGGGCCGAGGCTCCTTGCGCGTCTGGAGCTTGACGCGAACCGGCCCCAGCAAGCCGTAACGGCACTGAAACGGGCAGTCGCCAACGGGCATGACGATGCGCAAACCTTGGAACTGCTCGGCCGTGCATACGCGGCGGCGGGAGAGGCGTCCGAGGCGGTCCGCTCACTGAAGCTGGCGTCGGAGGCCGCGCCAACGGATGCAAGCATCCTCACCCAACTGGCTTCGCTGCAGATGCGGGAAGGCAAGCTATCCGATGCGGCGACAACGTTGGAGAAGTCGGTTGAGCTGTCCCCGTCGCAGCCGACGGCCGGCGAGGCGCTCGTTGCCGCGTCCCTGGCAGCAGGCGACCTCGGCCGCGCCGACGAAGCCCTCAAGCAGCTTCGGGCGCACAAAGGGGATAGCGAAGCAACGGGCGTCCTGACCGGGATGGTGAAGCTTGCCCGCTTCGACGCCGAAGGCGCGAGGCAGGCTTTCGCTGAAACGTTGCGCCAGTATCCGGATTCGGTCGGCGCTAAATTGAACTTGGCGAAGATCCTGGCCTTGCAGGGCAAGCCGGATGAAAGCGAGGCGCTGCTAGGCGAGCTTCTGGCCAGGAAGCCAGATAATGTTCAAGCGTTGACGCCGCTGGTCCAGCTCTTGGCTCAAAGCAAGCGTTGGCCCCAAGCAATCGAAGCGGTCAACGCAGCCCATGAAGCGGCGCCAAAAAATGCGACGTTGACTGCTATGTTGTCAGACATTTACGTCCGGTCTGGAAACCCGCGCAAAGCGGTCGATCTGCTCCAAGCTGAGCAGGATCGCGGCAGCCTGCCTCCCATGCTCCAAGGCGAACTGGCGCGCGCGCAGAGTGCCGCAGGCGACACTGCTGGTGCGAACGCAACGTATCGCAACATTCTTCAAGCGCACCCGGACGACATGGCGGCCCGGCAGGCGCAGGTTGAGCTGCTGCTGCGAAGCAAGGACGTTCCGGCAGCAAAGACGGCGCTGCGCGAGGCGCTCGATCAGGCCCCGGGCAACTTGGGCGTGATGTCGAGCATGGTTGCCCTCGAGGCACAAACAGCCGGAGAAGACTCCGCGCTGAAACTTGCAGCGAGCTTGCGGGACAACCCGGCGAACCTGCCGAACTCGGCCGTGCTCAAAGGCGACGAGCTGATGCGCGCGAAGCGGTATGCTGACGCAGCGCAAGCCTTTCGCAACGAATATAAGCTGTCTCAAACCGATTTGCTGGCGCTTCGGCTCGCAAACGCTTCGGTGGCGTTGGGGAACGACGATGAAGCCTCCGATGTGCTGCGGAAGCAGTTGGCCCGAAGCCCGAACAACGCCGATGCGGAACAAATGCTGGCGATGCTGGATATGAAGGCAAAGCGTTACGACGCAGCCCAGAAGCAGTTCGAAAACGTGTTGGCGCAGCAGCCGAACAATGTAATCGCGTTGAACAACCTTGCTTGGCTCTACCAGCAAAAAGGGGATGATCGGGCGCGGAACTTGGCCCAACGCGCTTATATGCGAGCCCCCACCCCGGAAACGGCGGACACGCTGGGCTGGATCATGGTTGGGCAAGGGGATGCAAAGAGCGCCGTACGGCTTCTGGAGCAATCGAGTCAGCAACGGCCCGACGACCCGGCCCTGAAATACCACCTCGCCGTCGCGCTCAACAGCACGGGACGAAAGGAGGAGGCCGTCAAGCTTTTGCAGCCGCTCGTGAGCAGGCCGGACGCCTTTGCCGACCGGCCGGCTGCGCGCAAGCTCCTGCAAGCTCTGACCAACAAGAGCTAGCCCGGCTGCCCATCGGCCATGACGAACCTGCTTGGCGAGGCGCCTGTCCGGCTGCTCACGTTCACGACGCTGTACCCGCACGTCGGCGCCCCGAACCACGGCGTGTTCGTGGAGAACCGGCTGCGTCATCTCGTGGCGACAGGCCGGGCGGCCAGTTCGGTGGTGGCGCCGGTCCCTTGGTTTCCCTCTCGGTCCCGTCGGTTCGGCGCATGGTCAAAGTTCGCCTTCGCCGCGCACGAGGAGACGCGCCACGGTCTGCAGATCACGCGTCCGCGTTTCGCCGCTGTTCCGGCGGTCGGGATGTCGGTGGCACCCGCGATGCTTTATGCCGCCGCGAAACCGGCGGTGAAACGCCTTCTGGCCCGGAACGCCGTTGATCTGATCGACGCGCATTACCTGTATCCGGACGGTGTCGCGGCGGTCATGCTCGGGCGGGCATTCGGCTTGCCAGTCGTCCTGACGGCACGAGGATCGGATATCACGCAATTGCCGGACTACCTGTTGCCACGCCGGATGATCCGTTGGGCGATGGCTCGTGCGGATGCGCTGATCTCGGTCAGCGCCGGCCTCAAGCAAGCGATGGCCGATTTGGGAGCGGCTGCAGACAGGATCACTGTCCTGCGCAACGGCGTAGATCTTACGATGTTCAAGCCGCCGACCGATGGCGGCAGCCGGAACGCGTTGAGAGCTGCTTGGGAAATTCAGGGGCCGACCCTTCTCTCGGTCGGGCACCTGATCGAGCGCAAGGGGCAGCGCCTTATTATACAGGCTCTGTCGCATTTGCCGGGATGGACGTTGCTGCTGGTGGGCGAAGGACCGGAACAAGCAAAGCTGGAGGCGCTCGCGTCGCATTTGGGATTGGCCGCGCGGGTGCGATTCATGGGCATGCAGGCGCACGAGACGTTGGCACAGCTTTATGGATCGGCTGACATCTCAGTTCTGGCGTCTAGCCGGGAAGGGTGGGCAAATGTTCTTCTGGAATCAATGGCGTGCGGCACGCCTGTGATTGCGAGCGACATTCCAGGCAATCCCGAGGTTGTGCAGGCACGAGAAGCGGGGCTGATCGTTGAACGGACAGCAGAGGCGGTTGCCGCTGGCATCTCAGCATTGTGGGTCGACCTGCCTAGCCGTGAAAAGGTACGGGCTTATGCCGAGCGCTTCAGTTGGGAGGCGACGAGCGCGGGTCAGCTTGCGGTATTCGCACGAGCAAGATCCCGCTTCGCCGATAGGTGCGGCAGCACGCCGGCAAAGCTGCCCAATAAAATAGAAGCGTGAGGCATTCGTTCGTCCGATCGAGTGACAGCAATCACTGTCGAATGAGTCCCTAACGCGGATTGCGAGCGCCCGCCTTTCGTTTGCAAGCGCGGCCACCGACCGTTGCAAACGCCTCCCGTTATGAAAGGCGCCGGTTGATTCGCACCGGCAACGCCTCATACCCGCGGATAAACGCAGACAGCACCCGGCGCGGCTCCCCCATCACCTCGATCATGTCGAACCGCTTCAAAATCTCCTCCCAAACCACCCGCAACTGCATCTCCGCCAGCCGCTCGCCGATGCAGCGGTGAATGCCGAAGCCGAACGAGAGGTGCTTCTTCGGGCGAGGGCGGCCGATGATGAACTCCTCGGCGCGCTCGAACTCGCGTTCGTCCCGGTTGCCGGAAAGGTACCACATCACGACGCGGTCGCCTTTGCGGATCTGCTGGCCGCCGAACTCGACGTCGCGCGTGGCGGTCCGGCGCATATGGGCGAGCGGGGTCTGCCAACGGATGATCTCCGGCGCCATCGCGGCGACAAGGGTCTGGTCGGCGCGAAGCCTGGCGTATTGCTCCGGGTGCCGGTTGAGAGCGACGACGCCGCCGGTCATGGAGTTCCGCGTGGTGTCGTTGCCGCCGACGATCAGCAGGATGACGTTGCCGAGCAGCTCCATCGGCTGCATCGAGCGGGTGCTCTCGGCGTGGGCCAGCATCGAGAGCAGGTCCGGCCGGGGCGGGGCGGCCAGCCTTCGCGCGAACAGCTCGCTGAACGTTTGCAGGCACTCCCGCAACTCGGCGATCCGCGCTTCCGGCGATTCGCATACGCTCGACTCGTCGATCGCGGTCGCGACGTCCGACCAGCGCGTGAGCTTGCGCCGCTCGTTCCACGGGAAGTCGAACAGGATGGCCAGCATCTGGGTCGTGAGCTCGACCGAGACGCGGTCCACCCAGTCAAAGGTCTCGCCGACCGGCAGCTCGTCGAGCACGGCAGCGGCGCGGGCGCAGATGCTGTCTTCCAGCTTGGCGAGATTGGCGGCGGCGAACATGGGGCTGACGGCGGCGCGCTGGGACTCATGCCTGGGTGGGTCCATGGCGATGAACATCGGCATCGTGAAGTCGGTGCGCTGGTCGCGGATGGTGATGCCGCCGAGGCTCACGTCGGAGGAGAAGGTTGCCGTGTCAGCCTCGACCTGCAAGATGTCCCTATAGCGGGTAATCGACCAGTACGGGGCGAAGATGCCGGCATCGCAGTAGTGGACAGGGGCTTCGCGGCGGAGGCGTTCGAAGTAGGGCAGGGCGGCGTCGCTCTGGAACAGGTAGGGATTGCCCGGATCCATCTGTTCCAGTGGCATGTCATAGGCCTGCGTGGCAGCCCATGTCTTTGCGGCAACGTTCATGCCTCCGCCCCGTTTTTTACCATTGACCAGGCTTGGCACGCATCAAAACAAGACGCATGCCAAGCTGTCCAGCTTTTCGAGGAGAGTGTGGGCGAAGTCCTCCTGCCGCTTTTGCAAAGAAAGCCTTAACCTGGGTTCGCAGCGATGGGAACCGGGTCGGCCGCGTTCCGGTCGGTCAGGGAGCGCGGCGGCCAAGGCCAGGGTGGCGCCAACCATGTAGGCCCGGATAAAGGCGTCGCGAGTCGCCATGGAGACTTTAGACTCACCCGCATCCACCATTTTGACCACGAACTCAGACGACGTTAGACACAATATACTCGCCCGTTCAGCGACGATCGACGCACGGATTATGCCAAAAACAAGCCGCCTGGTTTTGCAGGAAGCCCTTTCATTGCTCTGAACGGATAATGTCCGCGGCGGGATTCGAACCCACGGCCCCAGGATTCAATACCACCTCGGCTTTCGCCGCCGCTTCCCGAGGGGGAGCGTTCGTGGTCTGGACTGTCCCTTCGCCTTAGGCCCCGAGGAACCGGTAGGCGCCGCCCGTCCAGTCTCTACACCGTCCCTGGGTTGTGAGGCCGGGGCTTGGCTCGGGATCGGCATGGTGCAAGCGGCACCGAAGCGTTCCCCGAATTTGAGCGGTTCCACGGCGCCGTTTCCGTGCGCCGCGCCCAATTGCTTCAGGAATCCTGTGCTCTATCCTGCTGAGCTACGCGGACATAACGGCATGATCATAACCGAGGCCACGCTCCGCCGCCACCCCCGCATACGCGAAATGCCCGCAAGGGCAGAAACCGGCGTCCGCCCGCCGGCGAAGCCGCCGGTCAAACAAGGGCTTTGGGCTTGTTCGCCGCCGCCGATCGTAGCGATACTCTTTCAACACGCCCAAACTCGGGCCAACCAAGCGGAGGACGCGTCATGCCGAACGCAAGCGCAAGCAAGGTCATCATCAGTTGCGCCGTCACCGGGGCCATCCATACCCCCTCGATGTCCGGCGCCCTGCCAATCACGCCGGAGCAGATCGCGGCCGCCAGCATCGAGGCGGCGGAGGCCGGGGCGGCGATCATCCACCTGCACGCCCGCAACCCGGAAACCGGCGAACCGACGCCCGACCCGGCCGTTTTCATGCGCTTCCTGCCCGTCATCAAGCAATCCACCGACGCCGTCGTGAACATCACGACCGGCGGCGGACTCAACATGTCGCTGGAGGAGCGGCTGGCAGCGCCCATGCAGGCGAAGCCCGAGATGTGCAGCCTCAACATGGGCTCCATGAACTTCAACATCTCGCGCGCGGCCGAGAAGATCACGCAATGGAAGCACGCCTGGGAAAAGCCCTATCTCGAAGGCACGGTCAACCACATCTTCCGCAACACCTTCCAGGACATCGAGAACATCGTCGAACGGCTCGGCCGCGGGCATGGGACGCGGTTCGAGTTCGAGTGCTACGACATCGGCCACCTCTATAATCTGGCCTACATGCTGGACCGCAAGGCCGTGGAGCCGCCGCTGTTCGTGCAGACCATCTTCGGCATCCTGGGTGGGATCGGGGCCGAGCAGCGCAACCTGATGTTCATGCGCGAAACGGCGGACCGGCTGTTCGGACAGGATTACGTTTGGTCGGTGCTGGCGGCCGGGCGGCACCAGATGGCATTCACCACCATGGCCGGCATCATGGGCGGCAACGTGCGGGTGGGATTGGAGGACAGCTTGTATATCGGCAAGGGAAAGATGGCGCAGTCGAACGCGGAGCAGGTGGCGAAGATCCGCCGCATCCTGGAGGAGCTGAGCCTGGAGATCGCAACGCCCGTGGAGGCGCGGGAAATCCTGCACCTCAAAGGCGGCGACCGGGTGGGGTTCTGAAAATGCAGGACGCGGCGGCGTTGCATAAGGGGTTAGTAGTGACGATCGACACGCATATCGACATCCCCTGGCCGCCTGGTCCGAGCGCGTTCGAGGACGGGCCGCGCCGGGTCGATCTGCCGAAGATGCGGCGGGGCGGGCTAGGCGCCGGGTGCTTCGCCGCCTACGTGCCGCAGGGGCCGCGAACGGCGGAGGGATACAAGGCGGCGGGCGAGCGGGCGCTGGCGATGCTGGACGCGATCGCGGCGATGGCGGGCGAAGGCTCGCGCATCTGCACGACGGCGGACGAGATCGAGGCGGCCAAGCAGGACGGCGTGCTGGCGGTCATGCCGGTAGTGGAGAACGGGCACGCGGTCGGCGAGGACCTCGGCATGTTGGCGCGCTTCCGGGCCAAGGGCGCGCGTTACCTGACGCTCACGCACAACGGCCATAACTTGCTGGCCGACAGTAGCAACCCGCGCAAGGACCTGAACGACGACGAGACGCTGCATGGCGGATTGAGCGCGTTCGGGCGCGAGGCGGTGGCGGAGCTGAACCGGCTCGGCATGATGGTGGACGTGTCGCACGTAAGCCTTCAGGCCGCATTGCAGGCGGCAAGGGTGTCGAGAACGCCGGTGCTGGCGACGCATTCCTGCGTCAAGGCGCTCTGCGACGTGCCGCGCAACGCCGACGATCAATTACTGGACGCGTTGCGCGATTGCGTCGGCATGGTGAACATCACCGCGGTGCCCAGCTTCGTGAAGAAGGGCGCCAAGGCGGACGGGGTGACGGTTTCGGATTACGTGGACCACATCGATTACGTGGTCGAGCGGGTGGGCCTCGCGCACGCCGGCATCAGCTCCGATTTCGACGGCGGCGGCGGGTTCAGCGGCTGGCATAACGCGGGCGAGAGTGCGAACCTGACGGCGGAACTGGTCAAGCGCGGCTATTCGGCCGCCGAGATCGCGCAGCTCTGGGGCGGGAATTTCCTGCGCCTGCTGCGCGCAGCGGAGGAAGCGGCCGATGCGTGAGATGCCGAAACTGGGCCAGGGCACCTGGAAAATGGGCGAGCGCGGGGCGGACCGCGCGGCGGAGGCCGACGCGCTGCGGCTCGGCATCGACCTCGGCATGACCCTGATCGACACGGCGGAGATGTATGCCGACGGCGGTGCCGAGGAGGTGGTGGCCGAGGCCATGAAAGGACAGCGGGAACGGGTTTTCCTGGTCAGCAAGGCCTACCCGCAGAACGCGGGCCGCACGTCGCTGCCGAAGGCGTGCGCGCGCAGCCTGAAGCGGCTCGGAACGGATTGCCTCGACCTTTACCTGCTGCACTGGCAAGGCGGCACGCCCATCGAGGAAACGGCGGAGGCGTTCGAGCGGCTGGTGGAAGCCGGGCACATTCGCGCCTGGGGGGTGAGCAATTTCGACCTGGACGACATGCAGGACGTGCCGCCGCGGTGCGCCGCCAACCAGGTGCTGTACAACCTCGGGGCGCGGGGCATCGAATTCGACCTGCTTCCCTGGTGCCGCGAGCGCAAGATCCCGGTGATGGCCTACTCGCCGGTGGGGCAGGGAGGTGCGCTGCTCCGCTCGGAGGCGCTGCAAGCCGTGGCGGCACGGCACGGCGCGACGCCGGCGCAAGCGGCAATCGCCTGGACCTTGCAGCCCGGCGTCGTCTCCATTCCGAAGGCGTCCAACACAGCGCATGTGCGCGAGAACGCCGCCGCAGCGGGATTGCAGCTGACAAGGCAGGACCACGCCGAATTGGACGCAGCATTCCCGCCGCCAAAGCGCAAGCAGGCGCTCGGGATTCTGTAGCGCCTCTCCAAAGGGGCTTTCGGCTGGCCATCGGGCCGGGCCAGAACACCCGCCGCTTATGTCTTGACGTTAAAGAAGAGTGAATTCGTTGCTCGTTCTTGTTGATCGATCGCGCTTTCATTGAGGTGGGCTGGCTGTAGCGGCGGCATGTGGTATGGAGGCGGATGGTCGACATTTGCGTACTAGCCCCAACAGGGCGCCTATCCTGTCCGTAACCGCCTCCTGGCCGTTCCGTGCGCACGCCTTGCACGAGTGCCCGGACTGCGGGTTATTCCAATCGATCGGAGACCTGCGGCCAGGCCAAGTCGCCGAATGCGGGCGCTGTCGTGCCGTCCTGCGCCGGCGCCGGCGCAACAGCCTGACTGCCACGTTCGCCTTGTCGGTCGGCGGCCTGCTGCTGCTCGCCGTGGCCACCGCCGAGCCGCTCGTGACCTTCCGCCTGACCGGCCAGGAGCGGACCACGTCGCTGACCCATCTCCCGGTCGCTTTCGAGCAGCAAGGGATGCCGTTGCTCGCGATCGCGGTGCTGGCCACCACCCTGGTCGCGCCGGTGGCCCGGCTTGGCCTGACGGCTGCGGTGCTCGGCGGCCTGCGCACCAACATCTCCCGCGGCGCTCTCTCGGCCATGGCCCGGCTGCGGCAAATCCTCAAGCCGTGGGCGATGATCGACGTGTTCCTGCTCGGCATGTTCGTCGCCTACACGAGGCTGCAAGCCCTCGCCTCCGCCCAAGCCGATATCGGGCTTTATGCCTTGGGCGCGCTGATGCTGGTGGTGGTCTGGTCCGACGCCTGGGTCGACGAGCACGCCATGTGGGAAGCGATCGGGCGTCGCGGCGTGCGGCACAAGGCGCCAGGCGGCGGCCCGCTGATCGGCTGCGACGCCTGCCATCTCGCGACCCATGCTGAGGACGGCGAGCAATGCCCGCGTTGCGAGGCGGTGCTGCGGCGTCGCAAGCCGCAGCCGCTCGCACGCACCTGGGCGCTCGTCATCACGGCGGCCATCCTTTACGTCCCTGCCAACGTCTACCCGGTGCTGACCGTCGTGCGCCTCGGCCGGGGTGCGCCCAGTACCATCATCGGCGGGGTGTTCGAGCTGATCGAGGCCAGGATGTGGCCGCTCGCGCTGCTGGTGCTGGCGGCAAGCGTCATCGTGCCGCTGCTGAAACTGGCGTGCTTGAGCGCGCTGCTGATCGCGACCCAGCTTCGCAGCGGCAGGTGGCTCGTGAACCGGACGCGGCTCTATCGCTTCGTCGACGTGATCGGCCGCTGGTCGATGATCGACGTGTTCATGGCCGCCGTGCTGACCGCCCTGGTGCGCATGGGCGCGATCGGCTCGGTGACGCCGGGCTACGGGGCGCTCGCCTTCGCCGCCGTGGTGGTCACGACCATGTTCGCCGCCATCAGCTTCGATCCCCGCGTGATGTGGGACGAGGCCCAAGCGCCCGAGCCGGCAGGCGCTGCGGTGCCGGCATGAGCGAGGCCGGCGAGAACGGCAAGGAACCGCTTTCGGCCAGGGTGCGGCGGAGCAAGTTCTCTCTGATCTGGCTCATCCCGATCGTCGCCTTCGCCATCGCCGCATACCTCGGCGTCCGCGCGCTCCGCAGCGAAGGGCCGGAGATCACCATCACCTTCGGCACCGGCGATGGGCTGGTCGCCGGACAGACCCAAGTCCGGCACAAGGCCGTGCAGCTCGGCCAGGTCGAGGGCGTACGCTTATCGGACGACCTCAGGCGCGTCCTTGTCAGGGTTAAGATGCGCCGGGACGCCGAACCGTATCTGACGGAGAATGCCCGGTTCTGGGTGGTGCGGCCACGACTGAGCTCCGGCAGCGTCTCAGGCATCGAGACGCTGATCTCCGGCAGCTATATCGAAATGGACCCGGGCAGCAGGAAAGGCGCGGAGAAAAACCAGTTCGTCGGCCTTGAGCAACCCCCCGGCGTTCGCAGCGGCGAACCTGGCCGCGTGTTCCAGCTCAAGGCCGAAAGCATCGGCTCGCTCGGTCAGGGCTCGCCCGTGTTCTACCGCGACATCACTGTGGGCGAAGTGCTGGGCTACGATCTCGGCAACGGCATCGGCCCGGTCACCGTTTCGGTCTTCGTGCGTGCGCCTTACGACGAGTTCGTCCGCGAGAGCACCCATTTCTGGAACGCGTCCGGCCTGTCGGTCAATCTTGGGTCAGCGGGCGTCCATGTCGAGGTGGCAAGCCTGCAGGCTTTATTGGCCGGGGGTGTCGCGTTCAGTATTCCGCGCGAGGGGCAACCAGATAAGCCGGCCCCAGCGAATGCCGAATTCAAGCTCTATGCCAACGCCGACGACGCGCGCTCCGCCGGCTACAAAACGCGCCAGGTCTTCGTCACCTATTTCGAAAGCAGCGTCCGCGGTCTTGCCAAAGGCTCGGCGGTCGAGTTCTTCGGCATCCAGGTCGGGGTGGTCACCGATGTCGAGCTCGAATTTGACCCGAGAGGCGCGAATGCCCGGGTTAAAGTGACGTTCGAGGTGCAGCCGGGGCGGCTGGACAACCCGGAGATCGCGGCGGCCGATCCGATCGCGGTCTCAAAGCGTCTGGTCGCGCGCGGGATGCGGGCGCAACTGCAGACATCCAGCTTCCTGACCGGCACGATGGTGCTGAGCCTCGGTTTCGTTCCGAACGCGCCGCCCGCGGACGTCGAGATGCAGGGGGACGTTGCCGTCATTCCGAGCGCGGGCGGTGGTCTTGACAACGTCCTCTCGTCGTTGACCAGCATCTCCAGCAAACTCGATCAGTTGCCGCTCGATCAGATCGGGGCCAACCTCAACGATACGTTGCGCTCCGCATCCGGCGCGTTGGGCAGCATCCAGGCTCTGGCGCAAAAGGCCGACACAGGCCTCTCCCCGGTGCTCCAACGCCTGCCGGCGGTCACGGGCGCGCTGCAGGACGCGGCAAGCCGGGCGACACGCACGTTCGGGTCGCTTGAAACCGGCTATGGGCGGGAAAGCCAGTTCAATCGCGAGATGGAGCGCGCCCTGGCCCAGGTTGGCGACGCGGCCCGGTCGATCCGCCTGCTGGCGGACTTCCTCGACCGGCATCCGGAGGCGCTGGTGCGCGGCAGGGCGGGATCAAGCCAATGATGCGACGAAGCTTTCTCGCCCTGCCCGCGTTGCTGGCGTCGTGCGCCTCGCCCGAGACGGCTTACTTCGCGCTCGCGGTCCGCTCCGGCCTGGTCGTGCGCGGCGGGCCAAAGGTGGTGGAACTCCGCCGCATCGGCCTGCCCGGCTATCTTGACCGCCCGGAGATCGTGCGCAGCAACGCCGATTACCGCCTGCGCATCCCGAGCAGCGAGCGGTGGGGCGAGCCGCTGGGCGACATGATCGGGCGCGTGCTGGCCGAGGATCTCAATTCCCGCCTGCCGGCCAGCGCCGTTTATACGGCTCTCGGCGCCATATCGTCCGTGCCGGACGCGGTGGTCGAGATCGATCTGCAACGTTTCGATGCGGGAGCCGCGAACGAGGTCGTGCTGCTGGCCCAGGTTGCCGTCGCCTCGGAAAGCAACCGGAACCGCACGCCGGCCCAGGCCATCCGGCTGACGGCGCAGGCGGCCGGACCCTCGGCCGCAGACCTCGTCGCTGCCATGAGCACGGCGCTGGGCCAGCTTGCCGACCGTGTCGCGGCCATGCTTCGGACGGTGGCGGCGTCGGACGCCGCACCGGCCAAGCCACGCGCGGCCCGGCGGCGGCAGCGAAAATAGCCGTTCTCTCTCGAGGCGTCCGAAACGTCGGTCCTGCGCTTCCAGCCTGCAATCGCCCTGGCTGTTCCAGTCAGGGCGATTGCGGTCTAGAACCACCCTCCGCCCCAGCGCAGGAGCCTTGCCATGCCCGCTTACCAATACGCCTATGTCATGAAGGACGTCACCAAAGCCTTTCCGGGCGGGCGAGAGGTGTTCAAGGGCATCACGCTGTCGTTCCTGCCGGGCGTCAAGATCGGCGTGCTCGGCGTGAACGGCGCCGGCAAGTCCACCCTGCTCAAGATCATGGCCGGCGTCGAGACCGAGTACGGCGGCGAGGCCTGGGCCGCGGAGGGCGTGCGCGTCGGCTACCTCGAGCAGGAGCCGCGGCTCGACCCGGACAAAACGGTGGCCGAGAACGTCATGGAAGCGTTCGCGCCGCTGAAGGGCGCGATCGACCGCTTCAATGCCATCAGCGAGAGGTTCGCCGAGCCGATGGACGACGAGGAAATGAACGCGCTTCTGGCCGAACAGGCCGAGCTGCAGGAACGGATCGACGCCGAGGACGGCTGGGACCTTGACCGCCGCATCGAGATCGCGCTCGACGCCCTGCGCTGCCCGCCGCCGGACAGCTCGATCGAGCGGCTCTCGGGCGGCGAGCGGCGGCGAGTGGCGCTGTGCCGGCTGCTGCTGGAGAAGCCGGAGATGCTGCTGCTGGACGAGCCGACCAACCACCTGGACGCCGAGAGCGTGTCCTGGCTGGAGAAAACGCTGCGCGACTATGCCGGCACGGTGATGATCATTACCCACGACCGCTACTTCCTCGACAACGTGACCAACTGGATCTTGGAAATCGAGCGCGGGCGCGGCTACCCGTTCGAGGGCAACTACTCGAGCTGGCTGGCGCAGAAGCGCAAACGCTTGCAGCAGGAGGAGAAGGAAGAGAGCGCCCGGCAACGGGCCCTGGCCGCCGAGGAGGAATGGATCCAGAGCAGCCCGCGCGCCCGGCAAACCAAGAGCCGCGCCCGCATCGCCAAGTATGAGGAAATGCTGCAGCAGAGCCAGGAGCGGGCGACCGGTGTGGCCGAGATCGTCATCCCCCCCGGTCCCCGCCTGGGCGGCACCGTGATCGAGGCCGAGCAACTCCGCAAGGCCTACGGCAACCGGCTGCTGATCGACGAGCTCGACTTCAAGCTGCCCCCGGGAGGCATCGTCGGCGTGATCGGTCCCAACGGCGCCGGCAAGACCACGCTGTTCCGCATGATCACCGGGCAGGAAAACCCCGATGCCGGCAGCCTCAAGGTCGGCGATACGGTCAAGCTCGGCTATGTCGACCAGAGCCGCGACAGCCTCGATTCCGACAAGACCGTCTGGCAGGAGATCAGCGGCGGCACCGACGTAATCTATCTCGGCAAGCGTGCCGTTCCCTCTCGCGCCTACGTCGCCGCATTCAACTTCAAGGGTTCCGACCAGCAGAAAAAGGTCGGCATCCTCTCGGGCGGCGAGCGCAACCGGGTCCATTTGGCCAAGATGCTGAAGTCGGAAAGCAACGTCATCCTGCTCGACGAGCCGACCAACGACCTCGACGTCGATACCCTGCGGGCGCTGGAGGAAGCGTTGGCCGAGTTCGCCGGTTGCGCGGTGATCATCAGCCACGACCGCTGGTTCCTGGACCGGCTGGCGACGCACATCCTCTCATTCGAGGGCGACAGCCACGTCGAGTGGTTCGAGGGCAACTTCCAGGCCTACGAGGCGGACAAGCGACGACGCCTCGGCGCCGACAGCACGGAGCCGCACCGGATCAAGTACCGCCCGCTTTCCCGATAGGGAGTGCCGGGAGGAGGTGAGCTGGGGCGGACGGATACGGACCGGGCGGCTGATCCTCTCGCCCGTGTCATGGGCTGACTTGCCGGACCTGCACGCCCTGAAATCGGACCCGCTCGTTTACGCGCAGATGCTGGGCGGGGTGCGCTCGCCGATGGAGGTGGCGAACGAGCTGGCCGAGGACGTCGCCTTTTGGGCCCGGCACGGTGCTGGGATGTGGATGGTCCGTCCGGCGGAGGGCGGCGCGGCCGTCGGGCTGGTCGGGCTGCACGAACGCGTGGATGGGCGGGGAACGGCGCTCCGCTTCGCATTTACCCCGGCCTCCCGGGGACGCGGGTTGGCCCGCGAGGCGGCTAGCGCGGCGTTGCGCTTCGCTCACGACCAGGCCGGCATGGAGCGCGTCATCGCCGTAGCACGGGAGAGTAACATCGGCAGCCGCACCACTCTGGGCGCGATCGGAATGCGGGAGTGCGATGCGTTCCTACGGGATGGCGAGCCGATGCTGGTTTACGAGAGCGTGAACTCTACATGGCCACAAACAGTATCCCGGGTTCCTTAAGAAGGCAGCAACGCCATCAAGACATGACCACCACTGGCAGCGGCGCTGGCCGAAACGTCGACCGCAGCGCCCACAGGCCGTGCAGCAACTGTCGGCCGCCGGGCAAGCAGAGCCGTACGGCTGCAAAGACGGCGTAGGACATAGCGAAGGCGACGGCCATCCGCACCAGGGCCGCGACGCCGTCCATCTCCATCCGCTGCTCCGCCCACGCGACCGCCAGGCCGGCAGCAAGCCCGGCCAGAAGCAACGGAAAGCACGCCCCCACCAGGTCTCTACGGCTGACAGGGCCTCGGCGCACCGCCCCCCAAATCAGCAGCCCATGGACGAACAGGCCCGACAAGCCATAAGCAACCGCGACGCCGACGGCGCCCCACGGCAGCCCGATGAGCAACATCGCAACCGAGGCAGCGGTTCGCACGGCGCCGAACGCGAACTGCTCGCCGGCACGGCCTTGACTGACGAACAGCCAATAGGCGCCGATCGAGAGCGGGGCGAATGCGGTCGCAACCGCGAGCCAGGCGACGACCGGGGAGGCAGCAACCCATTCCGATCCCATGACAAGCGGCACGAGGGTATGGGCGGCAGACACGACGAACGCGAGGGCCGGCAACGTGACCAGGAGCAGAACCTGGAGCATCTGCAAAAAGGCGATCCGGTAGCGATAGGGGTCGTCATGCAGGCGCGACAGCAATGACACCGCCACGCGGTCGATCGGCAGGCTCATGGTCCAGATAGGCGCCGCGACCAGCTTGAACGACCGGTCGTAAAGGCCCAGGGCGGCGCTGCCGGCGAACTTGCCGATCATGACCGCATCCAGGTTGGTGGCGAAAAAGGTGACCAGGTTAAAGCCGGTCAGGTGGCCTCCGAAACGCAACAGCCGCAGCGCGCCCGGCGTCCGCCGCGGACGCGACGGCAGCCAGCCGGAGCTGATCCAGCTCATGACCAGGATCGTCCCGGCATTGGCCGCCTGCATCAGCACCAGCGACCACGCGCCAAGCCCATGCCATGCTGCAAGGATGCCGGCGCTGCCCGAGATGAGCGTGCACGCGATGTCCATCGCCGCGAGCCGGGAGAACTGCATCCGCCGGTTCAGCAACGCCACGTGCTGGGCCGAAAGCCCGGGCGCCAGCATCACGGCGGCGAGGCAAACCAGGATCGGCACGAGGTCAGGCTCGTTGTAGAATGCGGCGATCAACGGAGCGCAGCCGGAGATCAACAGCGCGAACGCCGTGCTGATGCCGACATTGATCCAGAACAAGGCGGAAAGCTCCGCCTGCGTGATCGACGGGCGCTGAACGGTGACTTGCGTCAAGCCGAGGTCGGCAAAGGTTCCGACCAGCCCCAAGACCGGGCCGACCATCGCCACCAGGCCGAACTCGGCAGGCAGCAACAGGCGCGCGAGCAGGATTTGCGACAAGAACTGCACCATGAACCGGGTGCCCTGGCCGACAAACGTCGCCGCAGCGCCGCGGACCGAGCTATGGCGCAAGGCGCTTGGTTCAGCCGTCTCGATCGAATAGGTGTCACTCACGCCTCACAAGGCTCCCTTCGGCCAGCCGGGCGCGGCCACGCCCTGTCTGAACCGATTTTGCCGGCAAACGGATTAATCCCATCTTAATCCAGGCCTCGCGATCCCGGGCATTTTCCAGCAACCGGGCGCGAAATTCCGGCGTGTAGACTTTTTGCGGGTCGATTGCGTCGAGCTCAGGCGTCCAGCCGAACTTCGACGCGAACGGCCAGAGCGCCATGACCTGCTTGCGGTAATCGTCGGCCACGCCGGGCGTCTGCGAATGGTAGGCCGCCGCCGCGGCAGGCCAGGTCCTGAGTTGGCCATGCAAGCGCGACAAGAACCCGGCCGCGTAGATCGCATTCAGCGCCGGGTCGAACGCGTCATCGAGCGAGGCGAAGGCGGTCGGGTGATGCAACAGGTTGACCTGCATGCAGCCCACGTCGATGGACTGGATGCCGGCGGCGCGGGCCTTCGCCACGGCCGCGATCGCGTCGGCCTTGGTGTCGAAGAAGCGGCCGGTTCCGGCGACGTTGATCGTCCACGGCCACGGCTCGACCCGGCCCGTCTTGGTGTCCAGCCGCCCGCTCTCGACGATGCCGACGCTCCCAAGCAGGCGCGGAGGTAGGCGAGAGGACTTCTCCGCGGCGTCGATCGCTTTCTGGCACAGCGCGAAATCGCCCGCAGGCCCTGCCGCAAGTCGTTTCGCCGCCGCGGCGGTGCCCGCGTTGGATAACCCAGCGGCGAGAAGCGCCAGGGCCGTAAGCAGCCGGACGCCGTGTTGGAACTGAAACGTCATGACGGCTCCGTAGAGGTGACGGTGAATTGATGCCAACTGCCGACAATGTAGCGCTGGCTCTCCGTGCCGACAGTCAGGACACGCCAGGCGAACCGGCCCGTGTTCTGCGGCAGTTGCATGAGCACGGCGGACACGTCGACGTAGCGGCCGACGACATCCTGCGGCCCGCTATCAAGGACCTGGGTGAGTTCGACATAGAAACGGACGCTCTCCGGCTCATCGGGCGCCGTCCATACGAGCGGGATGGAACCGTCGCCGGCCGGGACCGGCTGTTGGCCGTCAGGGCTGTCGATCTCGGGCGGGATGAGTGGGGCGGTGACCGCGCCATGGGCCGGCTGCGGCTTGGCAATCCGGGCCGCTGCGGCGTCAATGCCGTTCGCGGCGGCGAGCCGGTACCATGCGGACGCCTGCTCCGGATTGCGCGGAACCCCGTCCCCGTTGGCGTAGAACTGGGCCAGGTTGAACTGCGCCCGCGCGACGCCGGCCGCGGCGGCGCGGCCATACCATCGGGCCGCTTGAACGGAGTCGCGCGGCCCGCACCGCCCGTTCTCATACATCTGGCCCACGCTGAAGGCAGCGATCGCGTGTCCCGCCTCGCCCGCGCGTCGATACCAAGTGCAGGCCGCAACCGGATCCGGCGCCACGCCGCGGCCGATGTCATAGGCCAGCCCGAGGCCATACTGCGCAACCGGCTTGCCCTTGGCGGCCGCGCGCTTCCAAATCGCCACCGCGTCCTGATAATCCCCGGCCTCGTAGGCCTGCCATCCAGCCTCGGTCGGAGCGGTCGCTGCCGCCGTCGCGCACAGGATAGTCACGGCTGCAACAATTCGGGCGCAGTGTCCGAACGCGCGCCGGCAAGCCGTCGGCATCAGCCGCACAGCATTACGCAAAGCTCGCAACCCTGCTCAACCTGCCTCGCCTCAACGCGAGGCCAAGCCGGCGAACGTGATCTGGATCGTGCCGGGCGGCGGCAGGGCGGCCGGCGAGGGAAGCAGTTGCTCGCGTCCACCCTCGCCAGCCTCGTCGGCGATCCGGGCCGCGGCCGGCGCGTCGTTGGTGAAGAAATAGCTGACCGCCGACGCTGCCGGACGGCTTGCGTCGGCAGCCGGGCCTTGCACATCGAGGCCTTGCGATCGAAGCCGTTTCGCAAGATCGTCGCCGCGGCGCTTCGCGGCGGCACTGTCCTGCCGGTAGGATATCAGGACGCGCGCCGGTACGCCCATTGGCAGACCGCTTGCAGACGTCTCTTGGTTGTCTACCGCCGTCAGCTTGGCAGGCTGGGGCGCCGCCACGGAATTGGTCGCCTGCAGCGGCGTGGAATCTGCTTGGGCGTGGGTTGCCGAACCGGCGCGCTGACCAGGCTTGCCGTCCTGCGCGCGGCCAAACTGGCCGCCGGCTGCCTGATACAAGCGGGCGGCGATTGGAACGGCGGCCACGGCGCCGACCGTCAGGCCAGCCAGCACGAGAACGGCGACCGGCCACGCACGCCACCACGGGCGCGGCGGAGAGGAGGCAACGGCGATCCGCGGGGGCGGTCCGGCTACGGGCGGTTCCGGTTCGCTCTCGAAATCGAAGCTCTCGCCCGGCATGTCGTCGTATTCGGCATTAATGTCGCTCGCGCCGAGGCTGGTGCCGCTTTGCACCGTCGTTGCCGCCTTGACGTGCGCCGCCGAGACGCGCGGCGCGTCCTCCAGCCGGGCCATGAACACGGCAAGCCCGGCAAGCAGTTGTAACCGCGCCGGTTCGCCGCCTGAGTAATGCGCCAGAGCAACGACCGCGTCCGGCTGCAGCAAGTCATGCGGCTGGTTGCTGCGGGCGAGCTGCTCGCCAAGAAACGATCCGACCTCCTGCGATGGCAGCGGCGACAAGGCAACTGTCGTGACATGGACCGGCAACTCGGACAGATGCGCCGATAACGCCGGCAAGCCCGCGAAAACGCACGGACGACCTCGCGCCGCCAAGGATTGAAGCAGCGGCAAAGGCAAACGGTCCGCCTCGTCAACCAGGATGATCTGCGGATCGGCGCTCCTCGCGATTGAGCCTTGCTGAACGAGTTCAACATCCCAGCCCGCGTATTGCAGCTCTCGCGCGAAGGTTTGCAAAAACAACGTCTTGCCAGCCCCGCGCGCGCCCACGAGGGCGACAACGCCGGGGGTCGCCAAGGCTTCGCTCACACGCTCCCAAGCCACGACCCATTCGGAATGGACGATGATCTCGTCAACGCCGACCGCGCCATGGAACGGAAGTTTGCTCGCGTCCTTCGTTTGATGCTGGTCGATCCCCTGCATCCTGCTTGTGCCGCCTCGCCTGTGATGGCCAACATCATATACCAAAGCCGAACCAAAGTCTGCGAATTGAAGCGGTTCCCAACGCGATTTCTTTCTCCATTTCGACGCAACAAGCGCATTTGATTGTACGGTATGTAACGTTTAGCCGATGTTAGATGTCGGTTTGGCAAGTCATGGCCGTTTCAAGTGAAAACAATCTTGGCTAAGTCTTAAAGCACAAAATCAGCATTAACGTGAATGATGAAACCAAATGCACGTTGTATCTATCGTTTTTTTAACAAGGACAGTAACGATCGAAAATTACCAATAAGTTAACAGGTCAAGTCACAAACCCGTGTTATTGCTCCGTAGTCACTAACGTTTTCGTGAGAAGGCTCGGGCAAGCATATGGCCAGCAAAAACACCCCGTTCCCCCTCGGCGTCGACGCCGGCGGACCAAATGGAAGCGACCCGGCCGCCATGGCCGCGTTCGAAGCCCAGTTCAAAAGCTTCACCGACCTGATGGGCGCCAGCCCTGCCTTCATGAACGCCTTCGTCGACCCGTTCAAAGCCATTGCCGACTGGCCCAGCAACGCCGGATGGACCGCTTGGTCCTGGGAACAGTCCTCGCTCGCCAGCAAGACCATCCCGGTCATCGGCCTGCCGATGTGCACCGAAGGCGACCGCAGCAATCCCGCCCCGGTCTACAAGGCGTTCGCCGCCGGCAAGTACGACGACGTCCTGCGCGGCATCGTCGACCAATGGTCCCAGCATGGCTTCAAGGACCTCTACATCCGTCCCGGCTACGAGATGAACGGCAGCTTCATGGCCTGGTACGCCGGCGCCGACGCCCAAACCCGCTCAGACTGGGTCGCCGCCTTCCGCCATATCGCCGACGTGCTGCACGCAGCCCCCGGCGCGAGCGTCAAGGTGATCTGGAACCCCTGCGTCACCAACTGGAACGGCGACCTCGACGTCAAGACCCTCTACCCCGGCGACAAGTACGTCGACGTCATCGGCGCCGACCTCTACAGCCCGATGTATCCGTACGACTTCTACAATTGGCAAAAGAACGACGGCAGCTACGATTCCAGCTTCGAGCAATGGGCCGCGAACCCGATCAACCGGATGCACTACTGGGATTACCCAGACGCCAACCAATGGTATCCAACCGGCACCGGCCAGGGCAACAGCCTCAGCCTGCAGAACCTCATCGACTTCGCCAAAGCCCACGGCAAGCCGCTCGCCATGGCCGAAACCGGCGCGGGCGGAGACGGCAGCCACGGCCTCGTCGACGACCCGGCTTTTCCAACCTGGCTGGCCGGCAAGCTCGCCGCATCCGGCGTCGACGTCGCGATGGTCAACATCTGGGACCTGAAGGCCCACGACGCCGACTGGACTTTCACCGGCGCCGGCGCCAACCGCCCGCTTGAGGCAGCCGCCTGGGCAAAGGCGTTCGGCGCCCAGGCCACGACCCTGCCCGCAGCCGTGCCCACCACCGTGGCCCCGGGCGAGCGGGGCCCCGACGTCATTACGCTCAGCGTCTCCGAAGACGCCTGGCAAGGCGACGCCCAGTTCACCGTCCGCGTGGACGGCAAGCAGGTCGGCGGCACGATGACCGCCACCGCCTCCCACGCCCTCGGCCAGACGCAAGCAACCTCCCTGACCGGCAGTTTCGGCGTCGGCAGCCACGACGTTGCCGTTACCTTCCTCAACGACGCCTACGGCGGCACCGCGGCAACCGACCGCAATCTCTACGTCGACAAGCTCAACTACAACGGCGTCGCCACGCCGGGCGGCAGCCTCCTCGCCGCCGGGACGCAAACCTTCAAAGTCGGCGTCGCACCCCTGCCGGTCAGCCTAGGCTCCGGGCCGGACATCATCACCGTGAACGTCTCGGAGGACGCCTGGCAAGGCGACGCTCAATTCACCGTCAGCGTCGATGGCAAGCAGGTTGGCGGCACGCAGACCGCGGGCGTCTCCCATGCCGCCGGCACGTCGCAAGCCTTCAACCTAGCTGGCTCGTTCGGCACGGGGGCGCACGCCGTCACGGTCAATTTCCTCAACGATGCCTATGGCGGCTCTGCCTCGACCGACCGCAACCTTTACGTCGACAGCATCGTCTATAATGGTCTGACCGTCCCTGGCGCTGCCATGCTCAGCGGCGGCGCGCGGCAATTCGCCATCCCCGCCAGCAGCCTCGTCGTCGGCGCCGGGCCGGACACGATCAAGCTGAACGTGACCGAGAACGCCTGGAACGGCGACGCGCAGTTCACCGTCGCCGTTGATGGCAAGCAGCTCGGCGGCGTCCTGACCGCGACCGCCATCGCCGGGTCGGGCAAGCAACAGACGGTGAACCTGGCCGGCTCGTTCGGAACCGGCGCCCACAAGGTCACCGTCAACTTCCTCAACGACGCCTATGGCGGCTCAGCCGCGGCCGACCGCAACCTGCATGTCGAATCCATCCAGTACAACGGAGCGACCGTGACCGGAGCAGTCCTCTACGGCGGCGGGCCGCGCGATTTCACCATCCCGGCCAGCAACGCCCTCGTGCTTGCCAGCGCGCAGACCATCGGCGACGCACCCTCGATGGCGTTCGCGTCCACGTCGCCTGGCGCCGGCGCGCAAACAGCGGCGTCATCTCAACCGGCGCTGGCCGCCACGGCCGAACCCGTATCCGTTCTCGACGCCTTCACGCCCGCCGCGGCCCCTTCGGCTGCGGCAACGCTCGAACCCCCATCGACGCTTTCGGGCTATGCAAGCATCATTGAACTGCAAACTGATACGGCCAGCATCCTGCCGGCGCCAGTGTAATCGTGGACGCCCGGCGCGGAGTTCTCCGCGCCGGGCGTCCACGATAACTTTGCTGCTCAGAGTCATTTCAGCTTTATGCCTTGGCGGCAACTATGCTCTACCCAAATCAAGCCGTTTTGTGTTAACGAACCGACATGAACACCCACTCTGCAGAAGCGCCGTCGCTGCGGATCGCCGTCGGCATCGCCACCCGGGGCCGCGCGCCGATCCTGACGGACACGCTGCTCGACCTGGCAAGCCAAACCCGCGCGCCCGATCGCGTGATCGTCTGCGGCACCGAGCCGGCCGACGTGGCAAGCGTTGCCGAGCGCGTGCCCCGGCCCGTCGAAATCCTCTTCGCGCCATCCGGGTTGCCGCGTCAGCGCAATGCCATCCTCGATCAGCTCGACGGCTTCGACATCGTCCTGTTCCTCGACGATGACCTGGTCATGGGGCCGCGATACGTCGAATCGACGCTTGCCGCCTTCCAAGCCCATGAAAACCTGGTCGTGACCACCGGCACCCTCTTGGCCGACGACTCCCGCGGCCCCGGCCTGACCTTCGAGGCGGGACGCGCCCTGCTCGACGCCGACCCTGATCCAAGCGCCACGGGACTGGAACGCGCGCCGCACGGCTACGGCTGCAACATGGCCATCCGCCTCTCGGTCGCCCGCGAGCACGCCATCCGCTTCGATGAGCGCCTTCCGCTCTACGCCTGGTCCGAGGACATCGATTTCACCCACCGTATGGCCCGGCACGGCTGGATCGCCAAGCTGCATGGGGCGCGCGGTGTGCATCTCGGAACCAAGCAGGGCCGCCAGCCCGGCCGCAGGCTCGGCTATTCGCAGGTCGCCAACCCGGTCTACCTCTACAACAAAGGCAGCTACAGCTTCGGCCGGGCCGCTCGAAGCGTGGGCCGCAACATCCTGATGAACGCCGCCCGCTCCCTGCGTCCCGAGGCGTACATCGACCGCCGAGGGCGGCTGGGCGGCAACGTCGTCGCCTGCCTCGACATGCTGCGCGGCCGGTTGGCGCCAGAGCGCATCCTCAAGCTTTGACGCCGGCCAAATCCCCCCGGGCGACGGTCGCGATCCCGGTTTACAACAGCGTCGGAACCCTCGAACGCTGCATCCGCTCGGCGATGGCGCAAACGCTGGCCGACATCGAGATCATCGTGGCCGACGACGGCTCGGTCGATGGCAGCGCCGAGCTTGCCGACCGCTTGGCCCAGGAAGATAACCGCATCGCCGTGCTCCGCATCGTGCCGAACGGCGGCAAGCCGAATGCGATGAACACGATGGCCGCCGCCGCCCGTGGCGAATGGTTTGCCGTGCTCGACGCCGACGACGCCTTCCTCCCGGCCCGGCTCGAAATCCTGCTCGCCGCGGCCGAGGCGCATGGCACGGACATGGCTGCCGATAACCTTCTTTACCGCGACGCCGGGGCCGGGCAGGTGGTGCGGACGGGGTTCGATCAAACAAGCCCGACCCGCGTCATCGGCACCGACGATCTGGTGCGGACGGCGAGTTCGTTCGCATCGTTCGACTACGGCATCCTCAAGCCCGTCGTCCGGCGCAGCTTCATCGAGGAACACAAACTTTCTTATTACCCGACCCGCCTGGCCGAAGACTTCTACTACTTGCTGAGCTACTTCGTCGCTGGCGGGCGCGCCTGCCTGGTCAGCGAGCCGCTGTATGACTGGACCCTGCCGTTCGGCACCATCTCCCGCACCTGGACCGGCACCGGCGGCGGGCCTTGGCGCTACGATTATCGCCAGGCGCTGCAAGCCAACGATCACTACTTGGCCGAGATGCGCCGCCGGGGCGAGACGGAGGTGGTCGCCATGCTGGAGCGGCGCTCGCGCCAATATCATGTCATGGTCCATTACCTCGACGCGCAGCGATTGGCTGCCCAGGGCGATTGGCTTCGGTCCTTGGGCGCCATCGTGAGCCACCCGTCCACCTACAAGTTGCTCGCCTCCCGCGTCGCCGGCCGCGTGTTGCGCGCCGTTCGGCCGGACAAGGCAGTGGCCACGAAAGCTGCACCCTGATGGCCACGAACGCCGAACGCATCCTCGTGGTCACCGTGTCCGACTCCCGCTTCATGGGCTTCCTGCGCGACATGATCGCGTCCATCCAGCCGTTCCTGTCCCGCCCGGGCGTCGATCTCGCCTGCTTCGACATCGGCCTCGCCCCGCCCGACCGGCAATGGCTCGACGAACAAGGCGCACAGGTGCAGGAGCCCGGAACCCACCTGGGCCAGAGCGCCGACCATAGCCCGGCCTTGCGTTCCTTCCTCGCCAGGCCGTTCCTGCGCGAATACTTCCCCGGCTACGATCTCTATATCTGGCTCGATTCCGATATCTGGCTGCAGGACGCGGCCGTGCTCGACCAATACGTCGCCGGCGCGCTCCGGCAAGGCTTGGCGATCACGCACGAGGAGGAACGCGCCTATAAGTTCAAGGCATGGCTGTTCGGCTGGAACGCCAAGCACTTCCTGCTCGGCTACGGCCCGATGACGGGAGCTTACCTGCTGGCCCGCCCGCACGTGAACGCCGGCTTCTTCGCCCTCGCCGCCGACGCGTCGCACTGGGAGGCTTGGGCGCGCCGCTACCATGCCGCAATTAAACGCAGCGGCAAGCTCGTGCCGCACGATCAATTCGCCCTGAACCACGCCCTTCATGCCCGCGGGGCTGCCAAGGCCGCCTTGCTCGACCCTGGGTGCAACTGGATTTGCGAGCGCGGCGTGCCGATGTGGAACGATGAGGAGGGCTGCTTCTGTCGCCCTTACGCGCCGTTCACGCAGATCGGCGCGCTGCATCTGGCCGGACCAGGCAAGCGCACGGCGTATGAGGTGCGCCGAACGGGCGGCGGCACGTTCAAAACCTTAATCTTCCGCGGCGCTTCGCCTGAGGCCCCTGTCCTGGGCCGTGAACTACCCGAGCATGCGGTTGCTCCCGCAGCATGAACACGACTTAACGTTGCAATCTTGGACCTATATTAACTTTTTATTAGCGTTGCCCTGTGACACTTAGGCACTGACCCGGCAGGCGCCGGGTGTAACAGAGGCCCGAAGTGATCGATGTCCTGGTCCGCGACGACGCAATTCTACGTTGAACCCGCAGCACGGTCAGGAGCAGTTCTCGAACGGGTCGAGCCACGGGCGCAGCCGGTGGAACCGCCGTCGAATGCGGCACGTGGCATCGTCATCGGCCTCGTTCTGGCCGTTCCGTGCTGGGCGACGATCATCGCGCTGCTGGTGCATTTCTGGCCGGTTTGAGGCAGCGTTCCGGCTTTCCGCAACTGAATTGCGCCCTCTCTAAGACCAGGCAGGATGGGGCGCCAACTCTCAATCCCGTCCTCATCCACGTAGGCGATCTCGTCGAGGTCGAACCCGGTCAACTCCTGCTTCAGCCGTTCGGCAAGCGGGCAGATGGGCGTCATGCTGCGGCTGTCGATCCGAACCAGGTTCTAATGTCCTGTCCCAGAACTTCGCCTTCGAGCGTCTGGGATAAGCAGGCCGCGACAACAAAGACCGAGTGTCCCAAGGCACGCAATGTCAGCACGACGAATTTCTGAACCGGGACCACACACCTAGTGGTCCGACGTTAACGGGCAATTCGGCGCGTTAGCTAAATCAGCCCACCAAATAAGGCTGGCGCTTCGACCCATGCTGTATCTACTGAACGTGTCGAAGCGCCAGACGAGCACGCCAACAACGCGGGTTGGATGATTCAAGGAAGGCGGCCCTGCGCAGAATGCCGTTTCAGTTGCACGCGCCGCGGCAAAGCAGCAAGGCTGTTCGCGCCATGACTCATTACCTCGATCCCCGCTCGAACACGACCTACCCGCTGGACCCGCCGCGCTGGTGCGGCGACAACGGGCAGCCGCTGCTGCTGATAGACATGCCGGGGCTGGCCGCCAGCCAGGTTGACCGGTCGGAGCGAAGCCTATGGCGCTACCGGGCGGCGATGCCGTTCGCGGTCGATGAGCCGATCAGCATGGGCGAAGGGTGCACGCCGCTGCTGCGACGGCGCCTCCACGGCGGCAATGCGTTTCTGAAGTGCGAATGGTTCATGCCCACTGGCAGCTTCAAGGACCGCGGCGCCAGCGTGATGCTCAGCCTGCTGCGGGCCCAAGGCATACGCGACGTGCTGGAAGACAGCAGCGGCAACGGCGGAGCCGCGGTCGCCGCCTACGCCGCGGCCGGCGGGATGGCCGCTACGATCATGACCCCCGAAAGCACGAGCCCGTCCAAGACCGTCCAGGCCCGGGCATACGGCGCGACGCTCGAATTGATCCCTGGAACCCGGCAGCAGACCGCCGAAGCGGCCGAGGCCCGCGCGGCCACGATGTTCTACGCCAGCCACAACTGGCATCCCTTCTTCCTGCACGGCACCAAGACCCTGGCCTACGAGCTGTGGGAAGACCTCGCCTTTGCCGCGCCGGACCACGTCGTCATTCCCTGCGGCGCCGGCTCGAACGTGCTGGGCTGCTGGATCGGCTTCCAGGAGTTGCAGCGCGCCGGCGCGATCAAGCGTATGCCGCGGCTATGGGCGGCGCAGCCCGAGCATTGCGGCCCGATCGCTGCCGCGGCGCTCGGCATCCAGCCGCCGCCGGTGCAGCCGACCATCGCCGAGGGGACGGCGATTGCCGCGCCGATCCGGCTTCCCGAAATCGTGCAGGCGCTGCAAGCCAGCAAAGGCGGCGCGGTGCTGCTGAGCGAAGCGGAGATCGAAGTCGAGGTCATGCTGCTCGCCCGGCAAGGACTATACGTGGAGCCGACCTGCGCGCAGGCTTCGGCAGCGTATGGCAAGCTGCTTGCTGCCGGGCAGATAGGGAGCGAGGACGTCACGGCCATCATCCTGACCGGGACGGGGTTGAAGGCGACGCCGCGGTTTGCCGAGATGCTGGGCGTCGTGGGTTAGCTTGTATCCGGCGTGGACGGCCCAGCCAGGGCGGCAGTCGCCAGGCCGGGCAACCCCGCTCCTATTCTGCCGCAATCGCCGCCGTGCCGTGCCCATCCACGGCAAGCTGGCAAGCAGGATCGCCGCGGCCAGGCTCAGCGCCAGCTCCGGCCAGCCATGATCGATCAGAAGGCCGAACGGCGCCGATCAGCAAGTTGGCGCGGTTGCCGTGCGAGATCATGCTCGAACTCTGCGCCAGGACGGCAGTGGGGACAAGTCGGCCGGCGGCCTTGACATCGCGCCCAAGCTTTTCACGTCTGAGCGATATGGAACCCACGCGGCGCCGATGTGATATGCCTGCGCGCGACCGATTTGCAGCCTATGAACGGGACGAGCCGTGTGAGAACCTGGGTAGGAGTTGGGCTCGGAGTGCTGTTGCTCGCCGGCGCTTATGGCGGCTGGCACGCTTTCGTCGCAGGGAAGACGGATGCCCCGCCTCCGCCGCCGCCCGTCCCGGTCACGGCCGCACGGGCGGCGACGGCCGAACTGCCCGTCTATCTCGAAGGCATCGGCACGGTTCAGGCGCTCAACGCCGTGGAGATCAAGCCGCAAGTCGGCGGCGTGCTGCTGGCGGTGCCGGTGCGCGAGGGGCAGGAGGTCGAGAAGGGCGCCACGCTCGCCGTCATAGACCCGAGGCCCTATCAGGCCGCATTGGACCGGGCAATCGGACAACGGCAGCAGGACCAAGCCCAGCTCGAGAACGCCAGGCTTGACCTGCAGCGATACGCCAGCCTGGCCAAAGGCGACTTCGCCTCCCGCCAGCAGGTCGATACGCAAAAGGCGGGCGTCGCCCGGCTGGAAGGCGTGATCGCGGCCGACGACGCCGCGGTCGAGCAGGCGCGGATCAACCTCGGCTTCTCCGTCCTCAGCTCGCCGATCAAAGGGCGGGTCGGGTTGCGCCGGGTCGACCCGGGCAACTTGATCGACGCGAACGCGTCCGGGCCTGGTATCATCTCAGTCGTACAGGAGCATCCGATCGCGGTCGTGTTCACGCTGCCGGAATCGGACCTCGGCAAGATCAGGCAGGCGATGGCGCGCGGGCCGGTGCCCGTCCTTGCCAGCGGGTCCGGAAGCGAGCCGGACCCGGCGCGCGGCACGCTGCTGACGCCCGACAATGCCGTGAACGCCGGCTCGGGAACCATCAGCCTGAAGGCGCTGTTCGACAACAAGGACAACCGGCTGACGCCTGGCCAATACGTCAGCGTCCGGCTGCAATCGGATATGGCCCGCGGCGTTGCCGTCCCGCACGACGCGATCCAGCATGGGCAGGACTCGCTGTTCGTCTACGTGGTCAAGCCCGACAACACCGCCGAGCGCAAGAGCGTGCAGGTGGCCTACGATAACGGGACGTCCGCCGTGCTCGAAAAAGGCGTGGCGGATGGCGAGCAGGTCGTTGTCTCCGGCCAGGCGCGGGTCGGCGACGGGGCGAAGTTGGCGGCCCGGCAACAGGATGCCGGCCCCGAGCGGAGTGCGGACGAATGAGCATTTCCAGTCCTTTCATCCGCCGTCCGGTCGCGACCTCGCTGGTCATGGCAGCGATCTTCCTGGCGGGCCTGGCAGCCTACCCGTTTCTGCCGGTGGCGCCGCTCCCAGCGGTCGAGTTCCCGACCCTCTCCGTCACCGCCCAGTATCCGGGCGCAAGCCCGAGCACGATGGCGAGCACCGTCGCAACCCCGCTCGAGACCCAATTCGGCCAAATCCCCGGCCTCGCGCAGATGACGTCGGTCAACGTGATGGGCACGAGCCGGATCACCTTGCAGTTCGCCCTCGGCCGCGACATCGACGGCGCGGCGAACGACGTGCTGCAAGCGGTCAACGCAGCCGGGGGCCAACTGCCGCGCGACCTGCCGAACCCGCCGACCATCCGCAAGACCAACCCGGCCGACAGCCCGATCCTGATCATCTCGGCCACATCCGACGTGCTGCCGCTGACCCAGGTGGATGCCTTCGCCGAGAACGTGCTGGCCCAGCAGATCAGCCAGGTCAAGGGCGTGGCGCAGGTGCTGGTCGGCGGGCAGCAGACGCCGGCGGTGCGCGTGCAGGTCGATCCGGCGAAGCTGGCCGGGCTTGGGCTGACGCTCGAAGACGTGCGCGGCGTGCTCAGCCAGTCCACCGCCAACCAGCCGAAAGGCTCGATCGACACGGCGACGCAATCCTACACGGTTTACGCCAACGACCAGCGACTCAAGGCGCAGGAGTACAACGACGCCATCATCGCCTACCGCGACGGCGGCGCGGTGCGGGTGCGCGACGTGGGCCAGGCGGTGAGCGGGCCGCAAAACGACAAGCTGATCGCCTGGCAGGACAACAAGCCCTCGGTGCTGCTGATCGTGTTCAAGCAGCCCGGCGCCAACGTCATCGACACCGTCGACGCCATCCGCGCCCGCCTGCCGCGCCTGCTGAAAAGCCTGCCGCCCGGGGCCGACGTGCGGGTCGTCTCGGACCGGACGCTGACGATCCGCGCCTCGGTGCACGATGTCGAGTTGACGCTGGCGATCTCGATCGGCCTCGTCGTTGCGGTGATCTTCGTTTTCCTGCGCAGCGCCTGGGCCACCATCATCCCGAGCATCACCATCCCGGTGGCGCTCGTCGGCACCTTGGCGGTCATGTACTTATGCGGGTTCAGCCTCGACAACCTCAGCCTGATGGGGCTGACGATCGCGGTCGGCTTCGTGGTCGACGACGCGATCGTCATGCTGGAGAACATCGTCCGCCACATCGAGGAGGGCATGTCGCCGATGGACGCGGCGCTGAAGGGCGCGGGCGAAATCGGCTTCACCATCGTCTCCATCAGCATCAGCCTGGTCGCGGTGTTCATCCCGCTGTTGCTGATGGGCGGCATCATCGGGCGGCTGTTCCGCGAGTTCGCCGTCACGGTCTCGATCACCATCGCGGTGTCGGCCTTCATCTCGCTCACGCTGACCCCGATGATGGCCTCGCGGTTCCTCACGTCCGAGCGGCGGGAGCATGGGCGGCTGTACAACCTGGTCGAGCGCGGCTTCGACGGCCTGCTGCGGTTCTACGAGCGCACCCTGGACGTGGCGCTGCGGTTCCGCTTCGTCACCCTGCTAGTGTTCATCGCCACCGTCGCGACCACGGTCGGGCTGTTCGTCGTCATCCCGAAAGGCTTCTTCCCGACCCAGGACACCGGCCTGCTGGTGGCCGTGACCGACGCGGCGCAGGATGTCTCGTTCGACGAGATGAAGCGGCTGCAGGGCAAGCTGAACCAGTTGGTGATCGACGACCCGGCGGTGGCCGGCGTCACCTCCTCCGTCGGCGCGGGCGGCGGCGGGCAAACGGCCAACAACGGGCGGATGTACATCACCCTCAAGCCGTGGGGCGAGCGGACGGCCAGCGCGGCCCAGGTCATCGCCCGGCTGCGCGAGCAGGCCCAGCACATCGAGGGGATCAAGCTGTTCATGCAGGCCTCGCAGGACGTGCGCGTGGGCGGGCGGCTGTCGCGGACGGAGTATCAGTATACGCTGTCGGACCCGGACGGCGATGAGCTGAACCAATGGGCGCCGAAGGTGCTGGACAAGCTCAAGACCCTGCCGCAATTGACGGACGTGACGTCCGACGCGGCCGGGTCGGGGCTGACGGCGACGCTGACCTATGACAAGGACGAGGCGGCGCGGTACGGCATCCAGCCCGGCATGATCGACGCCACCCTGAACGACGCGTTCGGGCAGCGGCAGGTGGCGCAGTATTTCACCCCGCTGAAGGCCTACTACGTCATCCTGGAGGTGACGCCGAAGCAGCGGGCGACGCTCGACACCCTGCGGCAGCTCTACGTGCGGTCAAGCGGCGGGGCGCTAATTCCGCTCTCGACCTTGGTCCACCTGGACACGGCGCCGGTGCAGCCGCTGGTGGTGAACCACCAGAGCCAGTTCCCGTCGGTGACGATCTCGTTCAACCTCAAGCAAGGCGCGTCGCTGGGCGAGGCGGTGTCGGCGATCAACGCGGCCGAGGCGACACTCGGGTTGCCGGCCACGGTGCAGCGGGCGTTCCAGGGCACGGCGCAGGCGTTCCAATCCTCGCTGTCGTCGCAGCCGCTGCTGATCGCGGCGGCGCTCGTGGCGGTCTACATCGTTCTCGGCATCCTGTATGAGAGCTACGTCCTGCCGCTGACGATCCTATCGACGTTGCCTTCGGCCGGGGTGGGAGCGCTGTTGATGCTGCTGGCCGCACGGTATGAGCTGACGGTGATCGCCATCGTGGGCATCATCCTGCTGATCGGGATCGTGAAGAAGAACGGGATCATGATGGTGGACTTCGCCATCCATGCCGAGCGGGACGAGGGGAAGGAGCCGCTGGCGGCGATCCGGGAGGCGTGCCTGTTACGGTTCCGCCCGATCCTGATGACAACGATGGCGGCGATGCTGTCCGGCTTGCCGCTGATGCTGCAATCGGGCGCCGGGTCCGAGCTGCGCAAGCCGCTGGGGTTCGCGATGGTGGGAGGGCTGGCATTGAGCCAGGTGCTGACGCTTTACACGACGCCGGTGATTTACCTTTACTTGGATCGGTTGCAGCATTGGCTGGCGCCGTCGGCGAAGCGGGAGATGCCACGGGCGGCGAAGGCATTGAGGCCGCAACGGGCGGCGGCTGAGTAATAACTGGACCGGGCGATGGCGTTCAAAGGCAAGCCTCCGGGAAGCGGCGCTGGCGAGATGTCGCACCGGACCCAGTTGCTGCGTCCGGCGATCGGGCTGACGGAAAAGCAGGTGACTGAGGCGCGGCAGCTACGCCGGGGCGGGGCGGAGCCGTCGGCGATCGCGGAGGCGATGGGATTGCCGCTCGACGAGGTGGAAAAGGCGCTGGTGCAGATGCGCTCGCGGCGTCCAGAGACGACGCGGGGAACGCTGAACGTAACGCTGGCGGCACATAAGCTGGTTATGAGTGAGCGGCGAGGGGACGAGCCGCTTTGGCAGACGATGGACCGGTTGTTTAGCGAACTGCTACGGCTGCGGGAGGACGGCGCCCGGCGCAAGCGAGGCGTTGGACCGGCGCAGGACGATTTACTGTCGCTGCTTGAGCAGGACGAGAAGGGTTAGCTCCAATACTGTTCATTTAGGTGGTTAGCCACCCTATATCCGTTGATCAGGTTTTTTTAGGATCGACAGCGATGGCGGGTGTTCCCGCCGGCCTTCCGGCCGGCGTTCGTGTCAGCGACCACATCAGCCTCGGCGTGATCGCCAAGACGTTCCCGCCGGATCGGGTGCAGCAGGTCCTGGCCGAGACCGGCAAGACGAGCGAGCGCGAGCGCGATCTGCCGGTTCAGGTGATGATCTACTACGCCATCGCCATGGCGCTGTACATGGGGTCCAGCACCCGCGAGGTGCTGCGCTGCTTGCTAGAAGGCTTGCGCTGGCTGTGGGGCGCCGACGCGGTCAAGGTGGCGGGCAAGAGCGGCATCTCGCAGGCGCGCAGCCGCCTGGGCGAGATGCCGCTGCGCCGGCTCTTTGAGCAGGTCGTGCAGCCGGTGGCGACGCGCGCCACCAAGGGGGCGTGGTATCGAGAGTGGCGGCTGGTGAGCCTGGACGGCTCCAGCCTGGATGTGGCCGACACGGCCGAGAACGGCGCCTGCTTCGGCTATCCGGGTGCCAGCCGCGGCGAGAGCGCCTTTCCGCAGCTCCGTTTCGTCGCGCTGGTGGAGAACGGCACGCACGTGCTGTTCGGCGCCAAGCTGGGCGGTTGCGCGGATGGCGAGACGACGCTGGCCCATGGCGTGGTGCCGGCGCTGCGGACGGGCATGCTGTGCCTGGCCGACCGATACTTCTTTGGCTATGCGTTGTGGCAGACAGCGGCCGCTACCGGTGCCGACCTGCTGTGGCGGGTAAGGAGCAACCTGCGCCTGCCGCGCGCCGCGGTGCTGGCGGACGGGTCTTATCTGTCCGTGGTGTATCCGAGCGAGAAGGACCGGCGCCATGCGACCAACGGCGTGCGGGTGCGCGTGGTGGAATATCGGCTGGAGGGGGTGGCCGACGCTGAGCCGCTGTATCGTCTCGTGACCACGATCCTGGACGAGGCGCAGGCGCCTGCCGCGGACTTGGCTGCCCTGTATCATGAGCGCTGGGAGATTGAGGGCGCGCTGGCCGAGCTGAAAACGCAGCTGCGCGGGGCACAGGTCGTGCTGCGCAGCAAGACCCCGGACTTGGCGCGCCAGGAGTTCTGGGGCCTGCTGCTGGCGCACTTCGCTGTGCGCGGGCTCATGCACGAGGCGGCGCTGCAGGCCGACGAGGACCCGGATCGTTTGTCGTTCCTGCATGCCGTGCGCGTGGTGCGCCGCAAGCTGCCGCTGCTTGCGGCTTTTCCCCCCTCGGGACAGGCTCGCCCTGCATAAGGAGGTACTGGACGAGATCCTGGAGGAGCGTGTGGCGAGTTCCCGGGGCCGGCAGGTGCCGCGCGGGGTCAAGCGCAAGATGAGCGGCTACCCGCTGCGCCCTCGCACGCCACAGCCGACCACGCGCATCGACTTCAACGCCGCCATCCGAATCACAAAGTGAACGGTATTGGGGTTAGCTCAAGTTCGGCTGCCCATTGGACGCCGACAGGCCGCCATCAACGGGGAGGTTGACGCCGTTGACGAAGCGCGCGTCATGGCTGGCCAGGAAGGCGATCACGTCGGCGACCTCGGCCGGTTCGGCGGCGCGGCCCAGGGGGATGCGGTCGGCGAACTTGGCCATGAGGGCTTCGTCGGAGGTGATGCTGCTTGCCATGCCGGTGTCCGTGAGGCTTGGGGCGACGGCGTTGACGCGGACGCCCTTCGCGCCGAGTTCGAGGGCGAGCGCGCGGGTGAGATTGGTCACGGCGCCCTTGGAGGCGTTGTAGAAGCTGAGGCCCCAGTCGCCGCCGAGGCCGGAGACGGAGGAGACGTTGACGATGGTGCCTTTCGTCTCGATCAGGTGAGGCAGGGCGGCGCGGATGCAGTAGACGAGGCCGTCGACGTTGGTGGCCATCGTTTGGCGGTAGTCTTCGAGGGGGGTGTCGAGAAAGGAGCCGAACGTCGCGGCCCCGGCGTTGTTGACCAGCACGTCGAGCCGGGCGAAGCGGGCGATGGCGGCCTGGACGAGGGCTTCGGCCGCGGCCTGGTCGGAGATGTCGGCGGGGTGGACGAGGGTGCGGCCCGGGTCCAGGGGTTTGGCCGCGGCTTCGAGCTTGCCCTTGGTGCGGCCGGCGAGGACGACGGCGTAGCCGTCGCGGGCGAAGCGGTGGGCGGCGGCTTCGCCGATGCCGGAGCCGGCGCCGGTGATGATTGCGACCTTGCCGTCGTAACTGGACATAATTTACCTTAGGAAAGTAAAAGGATCTTTAGATTTAAGCTATACGTTCCGCAAGCTTGTTGCCTATAAACACATGGTCGTCGATGACTGTTACCCGTCTGAAAGGATAGACATATTGCCATCATTAGGTTGAATAAGCTACTTAAAAGCATTGCTGTTTCATAAGCCGATATTTGAAAATATTATAGCGGCATACTGAATAAGACCAGTAGTCAAAATTGTAATCAGAGCAAGCTTACGCAGACCCTCCTTTAGAACTAAAGTTTTTTCATTGTCAGTCTGCCTGCTCATTCTTATATTTATCCTATAAAAAGAGGTTTTAATACATTTTATGGCTACATATCCCCCTAACGGTGGCGCAAACGACGCAACAATGGACCATGTTATAAACTTCACGATGAAGTTTTCTGTTGGGGGTCGAAGCATTTTCGCCATTGCTAAGGTCGAAGTAACAAATACAATAAACAACAAACCTCCAAGTAAAAATAGGGACACAACAGTTCCCATTTCCCCAGCTGATAGAATCCTGCTACTTCCACCTCTAGCAATCTGATGTTGAAGAGCCATAGCGTCGCAAGACGTTATCACTGTTTCCCAGTATAGAAGGCCTGCTGCAAAAACACCAATAACAATGCCTAATCCACTTAGTTCATACGAAAATTTTCCTCTAAACAGTAGAAAGTTTATATACGCTAGAACAACGAAGAGAGCGATCCAGATCCGAGCTGCCACTGGAAGTAATGTGGGTCCTCTCTTAATGAACTCAAATTTATCCACCTTGAAACATTGCGCTTCAGTTATCTGTCGTCATAGCAAAGAGTTAAGGGCTGTTGAATGTCTTTTTTGACATCACGCCGTCCGGTCCACCCCCACGCCCAGCGCCGCCTGCGCCGCCGCCAACCTGGCCACCGGCACGCGATACGGGCTGCAACTCACGTAATCGAGCTTCACCTCCTCGCAGAAGGCGATGCTGGCCGGGTCGCCGCCGTGCTCGCCGCAGATGCCCATCTTGAGCTGGCCTTTCACCGTGCGGGCCTTGTCCGCCGCCATGCGGACCATTTCGCCCACCCCGTCGACGTCGATGCTGATGAAGGGGTCTTTCTCGATGATGCCCTGGTTGACGTAATCGGGCAGGAACCGCCCGGCGTCGTCGCGGGAAAGGCCGAAAATGGTCTGCGTCAGGTCGTTGGTGCCGAAGCTGAAGAAGTCGGCGATCTCGGCGATCCTGTCGGCGACCAGCACGGCGCGGGGAAGCTCGATCATGGTGCCGACCATGTACTCGATCTGCTCGCCCTGCTCGGCGAACACGGCCTTGGCCACGTCGTCCACCTGGGCACGGGTGATCTCCAGCTCGCGCCGGGTCGCGATCAGCGGGATCATGATCTCGGGGATCGGCGCCTCCCCGGTCTCTTTCTTGGCGGCGATGGCGCCCTCGAAGATGGCGCGGGCCTGCATCTGGTAGATCTCGGGATAGGAGATGCCGAGGCGGCAGCCGCGGTGGCCGAGCATCGGGTTCGCCTCGGCCAGGTCGGCGGCCCGGCGGCGGACGACATCGAGGTCTTCGCCGAGCGCCTCGGCCACGTCGGCGAGCTCGTTGTCGTGATGCGGCAGGAACTCGTGCAGCGGCGGGTCGAGCAGGCGGATGGTGCAGGGCAGGCCGGCCATGATGCGGAACAGGTCGGCAAAGTCCTGGCGCTGGAACGGGAGCAGCTTGTCCAGCGCCGCGCGGCGGCCCTGCTCGTCCTGGGCCATGATCATCTGCCGGACCGCGCCGATGCGCTCGGGGTCGAAGAACATGTGCTCGGTGCGCGACAGGCCGATGCCTTCCGCGCCGAACTTGCGGGCGGTCTCGGCGTCGAGCGGGGTCTCGGCGTTGGTGCGGACACCGAGGCGGCGGACGTTGTCGGCCCACTCCATCAGGGTGGCGAAGTCGCCGGAAAGGACGGGCTCGATCATGGGAACGGCGCCGGCCATCACGTCGCCGGTGCTGCCGTCGAGCGTAATGGTCTCGCCGCCGCGGATGAGCTTGTTGCCGGCCTGGAGGGTTTGAGCGCCGTAATCAACGCTGATGCCGCCGGCGCCGGCGACGCAGGGCCGCCCCATGCCGCGGGCGACGACGGCGGCGTGGCTGGTCATGCCGCCGCGGGTGGTCAGCACGCCGCGGGCGGCGTGCATGCCGTGGATGTCCTCCGGGCTGGTCTCGATCCGGACCAGGATAACGGCCTCGCCCTTGGCGGCCCGGCTCTCGGCCTCGTCGGCGCTGAACACGACGATGCCGCTGGCCGCCCCCGGGCTTGCAGGAAGGCCCTTGCTGAGCACGTCGCGGGGCGCATCGGGGTCGAGCGCCGGGTGCAGCAGTTGGTCGAGCGACGAGGGGGCGACGCGTTTGACCGCTTCGTTGCGGTCGATCAGCCCGGCGTTGGCCATCTCGACGGCGATGCGCAAGGACGCGGCGGCGGTGCGCTTGCCGTTGCGGGTTTGCAGCATGTACAGCTTGTTCTGCTGTACGGTGAACTCGATGTCCTGCATGTCGAGGTAGTGGGTTTCGAGCTTCTCGCGCACCTCAAGCAGGTCCTTGTAGGCGTCGGGAAGGGCCTCTTCCATGCTGACCTCGCCCTGGTTGGCGCGGGCGCGGGCGAGCGGCTGCGGCGTGCGGATGCCGGCGACCACGTCCTCGCCCTGGGCGTTGACGAGGAACTCTCCGTAGAACGTGTTCTCGCCGGTCGAAGGGTCGCGGGTGAAGCAGACGCCGGTGGCGCAATCGTCGCCCATGTTGCCGAACACCATGGCCTGCACGTTGACGGCGGTGCCCCAGCTTGCCGGGATCTCGTGCAGGCGGCGGTAGGTGTTGGCGCGGGGGTTCATCCAGCTTCCGAACACGGCGCCGATCGCGCCCCAGAGCTGCGCGTGCGGGTCCATGGGGAACGGCTCGCCGCGCTCGTCCTCCACCATGGCCTTGTATTCGGCGACCACCTTTTTCCAGTCATCGGCGGTGAGGCCGGTGTCCTCGGTAACGCCGGCGTCGAGCTTGGCGCTCTCGATGATGTCCTCGAAGCGGTGATGGTCGACGCCGAGCACGACGGAGCCATACATCTGCACGAAACGGCGATAGCTGTCCCAGGCGAAGCGGGCGTCGCCGCTTGCGGCTTCAAGGCCGCGGACGGTGTCGTCGTTGAGGCCGAGATTGAGCACGGTGTCCATCATGCCGGGCATGGACACGCGCGCACCGGAGCGGACGGAAACGAGCAGCGGCTTCTGAGCGTCGCCGAACTTGAGGCCGACGGCGTCCTCGACCAGCCCGAGCGCCCGGCCGACCTGCTGCTTCAGGTCATCCGGGTAGTTGCGGCCGTTGTCGTAAAACGCGGTGCAGACCTCGGTCGTGATGGTGAAACCCGGCGGGACGGGCAGGCCGATGGTGGCCATCTCGGCGAGGTTGGCGCCCTTGCCGCCGAGGAGGTTGCGCATGTCGGAGCGGCCCTCGTCATGGCCGGCGCCGAAACTGTAGACCCATTTGGCGGTGGTAGCGGACATGGTTCTAACCTTCGATGCGAGAGAAGTCGGCGACGCGCATCATGGTCGCGCCGATGTGGGCAAGGAGACGCAGGCGGTTTTCACGCAGCGCCGGGTCTGGACTGTTAACTGTAACCTGATCGAAAAACGTGTCCACCTTTGGGCGCAGCGCGGCAAGGGCTTGCATGGCGTGGCTGTCCTGCTCGCTCGTTGCCGCGGCTTCAACGGCGTGCTCGGCTCCGCTGAGGGCGGCGGACAGGGCTTGCTCGGCGGGGTCGGTCAGGAGGGCGGGATCGACGGGGCCTTGGTGGGGGCCGTCCTTCTTGTCCTCGATGCGGAGGATGTTGGCGGCACGGCGGGCGCCGGCGAGCAGGTTCGCGCCGTCGCTGGTGGCGAGGAAGGCGGCGGTCGCGTCGGTGCGGGCGAGCAGGCGGACGAGGTCGTCGTTTCCGGCGTCGTGGCCGCCGGCGGCGAAGGTGGCGGCAAGCACATCGTGGCGGGCGCCTTCGGCCCGGAGCTGGACGCGGAGGCGGTCGGCGACGAAGGCGAGCAGGTCATGGACGGGAACGGGCGCGGGGAGGTGCTGGCCGGCGGCGGCGAACAAGGGACGGAGGGGAAGGCGGAGGCCGTTCTCGCGGATGATGCGGATGATGCCCAGCGCGGCCCGGCGCAGGCCGAAAGGGTCGCCGGAGCCGGTCGGGGCCTCGCCCACGGCGAAGAAGGCGGCAAGCTGGTCAATCTTGTCGGCTAGGGCGACGGCCATCGAAAGGGGGGCGGAGGGCGTCGGGTCGCCGGGGCCTTTGGGGGCGTAATGGTCGCGGATGGCTTGGGCGATCTCGGGGGGCTCGTCGTCGTGGGCGGCGTAGTAGGCGCCCATGACGCCCTGGAGCTCGGGAAACTCGCCGACCATGCCGGTGGTGAGGTCGGCCTTGGCGAGCCTGGCGGCGCGGGCGGCGTGGGCCGGGTCCGCGCCGAGCTGGGGCGCAAGACGCCGGGCAAGGGCTTCGAGGCGGCGGACGCGGGCGGCTTGGGCGCCGAGCTTGGCGTGGAAGGTGATGCCTTCGAGCGCGCCGACGCGGTCGATCAGCTTGGTGCGGCGGTCCTGGTCCCAGAAGTGGCGGGCGTCGCTGAAGCGGGCGCGCAGCACGCGCTCGTTGCCGGCGACGATGGCCTCGCCGCCGTCGGCGGCCTCGATGTTGGCGGCGAAGACGAAGCGGGGGGCGGGATGGCCGTGCGCGTCGCGGAGGGCGAAATAGCGCTGGTTGACCCTCATGCTGACCTGCATGACCTCGGGGGGAAGGTGCATAAAAGCGGCGTCGATCCGGCCGAGCAGGGGCACGGGCCATTCGACGAGGTTGGCGACTTCGTCGAGCAGGGCGTCGTCGGGGACAACGGTAAGCGATTCGGCGCCGGCGAGGCGGGCAATCCCTTCGGCAATGACCCGGCGGCGCTCCTCGGCTTCGGGGATGACCCGGCGTTCAAGCAGGCGTTCCTGCCAATCGACGAGGCTTTCGACCGCGAAGACCCCGGGGGCATGGAAACGGTGGCCCTCGGTTTCATTCGATGCGGCGAGGCAATAGCCGTCATCCTGCGGGCCGGCGAGGGTAAAGGGGACCGTCCGACCGTCGAGCAGGCAAAGGATGCGGCGAAGGGGGCGGACCCAGAGGAACTGGCTCGTGCCCCAGCGCATGCTCTTGGGCCACGGGAAGCGGCGGAGCAGGGGCGGGAGGGCCTGGGCAACGAGGGTCTCGGCGGGAATGGCGGGGGTTTGCTTGGTGAGGACCCAGTGGCCGGCTTCGTTGACGAGCTGATCCTTGGCGGCTCCGTGCTTGCGGAGAAAGCCTTCGAGGGCTTGAGGGGGCGCGTTGGCGCGGGGGCCACGCTCGGTGGTTCGGGCGGGCGGGATCTCGGGGTCGAGAACCGCGGCGAGAGCGATGCGGCGGGGAGTATGGAAGGTTTGGATATTGCCGGGGTTGAGGGGAGCGAGGGCTTCAGCGGCGAGGCGGGCAAGGCTGGCGGCCGCGCCCGCCTGCATACGGGCGGGGATTTCCTCGCTGAACAGTTCAAGTAGGAGGGCGGGCATTAATGGAGCGCCGGTTGAATGCCGGTTTGAGGGAAATGATTGGTTTTGTAGAGGAAGAGTTCGCCTGTTTGCTTGGCAAGGGCGTAGGCCATGCAGTCGCCGTGATCTGGTTTCGCCGGTTGGCGGACGGCGAAGGCAAACTGTGGGCTCCCGCCTTCGAGTGCAGCGAGTTCCCGGGCTTGCGCGAATGCCCCGTCGCCCTCGATGGTTAACTGGTGCCTCATGGCAACGGAGATTATGCCGCCTGTCCGGCAGAGACAACGGGCGTCTCGCCGGCGAGCCAGGCTTCGCAGCAACCTTTGGCGAGGGCGCGGACGCGGGCGATGAAGCTGGCGCGCTCGGCCACGGAGATGACGCCGCGGGCGTCGAGCAAGTTGAACAGGTGGCTGGCCTTGATGCACTGGTCGTAGGCGGGCTGGGCCAGGTTCGCGGCCAGAAGGGCGGCGCACTCCTGTTCGGCGTCCTGGAAATGCCGGGCGAGCTGCCCGGTGTCGGCGCGTTCGAAGCTGTAGGCGCTATAGTCCCGCTCGGCCCGGCGGAACACGTCGCCGTAGGTCGTGCCGGCGCCGTTGAAATCGAGGTCGTAGACGTTTTCCACGCCCTGGACATACATGGCCAGACGTTCCAGGCCGTAGGTGAACTCGACGCTGGGGAGTGCGACGGGGATGCCGCCGACCTGCTGGAAGTAGGTGAACTGCGTCACTTCCATGCCGTCGCACCAGACTTCCCAGCCGAGGCCCCAGGCGCCGATGGTGGGGTTCTCCCAATCGTCTTCCACGAAGCGGATGTCGTGCAGCAAGGGATCGATGCCGATGGCGCGATAGCTGTCGAGCAGGAGCGCTTGGCAATCGGGGGGAGTGGGCTTGAGGATGGCTTGGTATTGGTAGTAGTGGCCGAGACGGTTGGGGTTCTCGCCGTATCGCCCGTCGGACGGGCGGCGGCTGGGCTGGACGTATGCGGCGCGCCAAGGGTCGGGGCCGAGGGCGCGGAGCGTGGTTGCGGGGTGGAGGGTGCCGGCGCCCATCTCGATATCGTAGGGTTGCAGGATGACGCAGGCTTGGGCGGACCAGAAGGCGTGCAGGCGGAGGATGATGTCTTGGAAACTTGGCGGCGGGCTCATCGGGCCGCACATTAAGCAACCGCTTACTTTAATCAACGACAACGGGGCATATCGATGGATGAGCTGATCCGAACGGTTCTGACGACGACGCGGCGTATCGCGGTTGTCGGGGTGTCCGCCAACCCGGCACGGGACAGCAATCACGTGATGGATTTCCTGATTGGGCGGGGATTCGAGGTGACGGGCGTCAATCCGGGACTGGCCGGGCAGGAACTGCATGGGCGGCCGGTGGTGGCGTCGCTGGCCGAGGCGGGGCCGTTGGACATGGTGGATGTGTTCCGGGCGTCCGAGCACGCGGGGGGCGTGCTGGACGAGGCGGTGCGGCTGGGCGCGCGGACGGTCTGGATGCAGCTTGGCGTGATCGACGAAGCGGCGGCTGAGCGCGGGCGGGCGGCGGGGCTGCGCGTGGTCATGGACCGCTGCCCGGCGATCGAATGGCCGCGGCTTGGCTTGCCGGCGGGGGCGCTAACGACTTGAAGCAGAACTGGTTATAGGCCAAGTGATTGTGCCTGGCTTCAAACATCGAGGGAATGCAAGGCAATGACCAACGAGGAACGTGATCTGATCGCGCGCTACGTGGCCCGCGTGAGCGGCGGGGCGTCGTCGGGCAATTTCGCGGCGGAGAGCGTGCCGCAGGCGCAGCCGGCATTGCCGCCGATCGATCCGGAGGCGGACGCGTTCCTGACGCAGCAGTTCCAGCAGCATCCTGAGGCGCGCTACCGGATCACGCAGACGGCGCTGGTGCAGGAAGCCGCGCTGGCGGAGGCGCAGAACAGGATTCAACGGCTGCAGTGGGAGCTGAATCAGGCGCAGCAAACGGCGCAACAAGCACAGCCGCAGGGCGGGCAGCGAGGATTCTTCGGCGGTTTGTTCGGCGGCGGCAATACCCAGCAGCAATCAGGCAGGGCATTCGGGCCGGGCGCAGGGTCCGGCGGTTATGGGCAGCAGGGGTATCAAAATCCGCCGCTGCCGCAGCAGTATCCGCCGAACTATCAGCCCGGGATGTTCCAGCGCGGGGGTTCGGGATTCCTCGGCTCGGCGCTGACGACCGCTGCCGGCGTGGCTGGCGGCATGGTGGTCGGCAACGCGCTGATGAGCGCGTTCAGCGGGCATGGCGGCGGCATGGAGAACGCTGCTGCCGCATCGCTGGGGGGCGGGGAGGGCGCTGCGGCGGCTTCGCCCTGGGGCGAGGCGAGTGGTACCGGCGGCGCGTTCGACGGTGGCGGGGTGATGCCGGCGAATGCAGACGGGGGCTATGGTCAGGATATCGACAGCGGCGATCCATTCGCGGGAAGCGGTGTTGCGCCGGGTGCCGGCTATGGCAGTCCGGCGAGTTGGGATGCGGGCGGCGATGCCGGGTTCGACGGGGGCGGCTCCGATGGCGACGGCGGGTTCGACGATATCTGAGGAATGACGGCTGGGTTGGGGTTAGCGACGCCGTTTGCTTCGCGCCCCAGCCGGGTGCGGCCGGAGTGGATCGACCATAACGGCCACCTCAACCTAGCTTACTACGTCGTGTTGTTCGACGAGGCGACGGATGCCTTATGGCAGGCCATCGGTCTCGGCGAGTCGTATCGCCGGGCGACAGGCTTCGGGACGTTCGCAGTTGAGGCGCATACGCTTTATCTGGCCGAGTTGCTTGAGGGCGACGAGAGCGAAGCGGTCTCGCTGGTGCTGGACGCCGACGCCAAGCGTCTGCATGTCGCCCACGAGTTGCGCCGGTTGTGCGATGGCACGGTCGTTGCCCGGCAGGAGTTGATGTACCTGACGGTCAATCTATCGACGCGGCGTAGCGTTGCGTGGCCGGAGAAAACATTTGAGAGCTTGCGCGCCGCCGTGGCAGCGCATGGACGTGTGAGACAGCCGGAATGGGTTGGCCGGCGGGTGTCTATGCCGTCGCCTCGGCCACTTGCGCCGGGGTAATGGCCATCCAGCGAGGAACGACCGGGCTCATGATTGCGCCTTCGCAGGCGAGGAGCTTCGTGTCGATCGCGTCGATCCGGAGCAGGGCGAGGCCCCGGGTTCCGCGTCCGGAGCGCATGACGCCGACCTCGGCGCCGGCTGCAAGGATCGGCGCGCCCGGCGGCGGGAGCGGGCCATCGATCTCGACAGGGAAAAGCCGGCGTTTCAGCAGGCCGCGGTATTTGGTGCGGGCGGTGAGTTCCTGGCCCATGTAGCAGCCCTTGGTCCAGGAGATGCCGTTCAGCTCGTCGAAGTTGGCTTCGAGCAAGGTGGTTTTCCCGGCTTCAAGGTCACGCGAACCGTCGGGCAGGCCGAGGCTTAGGCGGTGCAGGTCCCATTCGTCCTCACGCGCGTTGGCCGCTGGAGCCGGCGTTTCGGACAGCAGACGCCAGCCGACGCTGGGGAGGCGGGGGTCCGGGGCGGCATCGGGCGGCGCCGGGCCGTCCCAGCCGGCGTAAACGAAGCGAACGAGAGGCTGGACGGCAACGTTGGAGCGGAGGCGGAAGCGGGTCAGGCGTTGAACGAGCAGGTCTTGCTGGCTGGCCTCGACGTCGAGCAGCAAGCAGTCCGCCTCGGCGGTGACGAAGAAGTCGGCGAGCCATTTGCCTTGAGGGGTGAGCAGGGCGGCCCAGACGGCTTGGCCCGGGGCCGCTTTCGCGACATCGTTGGAGACCAGGCCTTGCAGGAAGGCGACGCGGTCCTGGCCTGAGACCTCGATGACGGCGCGGCTGGGCAGGTGGGCGAGCTTGGTCATGCGACGCGAGGTGGGGTTGGGCGGCAGGCGGAACAAGCGGGAGGCGAGAGGCCGTGCCGCGTGCTACACGCCTCGCCCATGCGAATCCTGTTCATCACCGCGAACCGGTTGGGCGACGCCGTTCTGTCCACCGGGTTGCTGGACCATCTGCTGCGGACGTACCCGGAGGCCCGGTTCACGATCGTTTGCGGGCCGGTGGCGGAGGGGGTGTTCGCGCGGATGCCGCGGCGGGAGCGGACGCTGGTGCTGGAGAAGCGGCGGTTCGACCGGCATTGGCTCGGGCTGTGGCGGCGGACGGCGGGGACGGTTTGGGACCTGGTGGTTGATCTGCGGGGGTCGGCGCTGGCGTTCCTGGTGGCGGCGCGGCGACGGGTGGTGCTGCGGGGGGGGCATGAGGGGCACAAGACGGAGCAGCTCGCCGCAGTGTTCCACGTGAAACCTCCGCCGCTGCCGACGTGCTGGACGGCGGAGGCGGACCGGGCGCGGGCGCGGGCGTTGTTGCCGGACGGGGTTTACGTCGGCCTGGGGCCGACGGCGAACTGGGCCGGGAAGGTTTGGCCGGCGGAGCGGTTCGTGGCGTTGTTCCGCGGGCTGGAGCGCCGTTTGCCGGGAGCCGTGCCGGTGGTGTTCGCGGGCGCGGGGGGGGCGGAGCGGGCGATGGCGACGCCGGTGCTTGCGGCGCTGCCGTTGGCGGTTGACCTGTGCGGACAGTTGACGCTGGCGGAGGGGTCGGCGTGCCTGGCCCGGTGCAGACTGTTCGTGGGCAACGATTCGGGGCTGATGCACTTGGCCGCGGCTGCGGGGACGCCGACGCTCGGGCTGTTCGGGCCGACGCCGGCCGCGGAGTATGCGCCGGTCGGGCGGCTGACAGCGGTGGCGCTGGCGGACGGGCCGGAGGGGCAAGCGCCGATGAGCGACCTTCCGGTCGAGGCGGCCTTGGCCGCGGCGTTGCGGCTGATCGAGGCATGAGGGTGGCGCACGTGATGGCCGGGGCGCCGGCCGGGGGAGCCGAGCTGTTCTTTGAGCGCCTGACGATGGCGCTGCATGAGGCGGGGGAGGCGGTCCTGCCGGTCATCCGGCGCGAGCCGGGGCGGGCGGGGCGGCTGCGGGCCGGGGGGCTTGTGCCGGTGCAGCTCGGGTTCGGCGGGGCGCTTGACGTGTCGACCGGGGTGCGGCTGCGGCGGCAGTTGGGGCTGTTCGGGCCGCAGGTGGTGATGGCCTGGATGAGCCGGGCGGCGCGGTTCACGCCGCGCGGGGATTGGGTGCTGGCGGGGCGGCTGGGGGGCTACTACGACCTGCAGCGGTTCCGGCGCTGCGACCATCTGGTGGCGAACACGCGCGGCCTGGTCGGGTGGATCGAGCGGCAGGGATGGCCGGCAGCACAGGTGCATCATTGGCCGAATTTCACCCCGGACCTGGCGGGCGCAGCGCCGGCCGTGCTGCCGACGCCGGCGGGCGCTCCGGTGGTGCTGGCGATGGGGCGGCTGCATCGCAATAAGGCGTTCGACGTGCTGATCCGGGCGATGGCGGGCGTGCCCTCGGCGCACCTCGCGCTGGTGGGCGAGGGGGCGGAGCGGGAAGCGTTGCGGCGGCTGGCGGCGGCGGAGGGGGTCGGCGGGCGGGTGCACCTGCTCGGGTGGCGCAGCGATCAGGCGGCGTTGCTGGCCGCGGCGGCGGTGCTGGCCTGCCCGAGCCGGCAGGAGCCGTTGGGCAACGTGGTGCTGGAGGCGTTCTCGGCGGGCGTGCCGGTGGTGGCGGCGGCGTCGGACGGGCCGCGGGAGCTGATCGAGGACGAGGAGACGGGGTTGCTCGTGGCGGCGGAGGATGCGGCGGGCTTGGCGGCGGCGCTGCGGCGGGTGATCGAGGACCAGCGGTTGTCGCTGCGGCTCCGGGCGGCGGGGCGGGATGCTTATGAAACGATTCATGCGCAAGGGCCGGTGATCCGGCGGTGGCGGGCCGGGCTGGCGGCGATGGTGGCGGGCTGATGTGCGGGATCGCCGGGCTGGTGATGTCGCCGTCGGCGCCGCCGCCGAACGCCGCGACGCTGGCGGCGCTGGCGCAGGCGCTGGCGCACCGGGGGCCGGACGGGGCCGGGCATTCGGTGGTGGGGCGGACGGCGCTGGTGCACACGCGGCTGGCGATCGTGGACGTGGCGGGGGGGGACCAGCCGCTGTTCGCCGGGCCGGCGACGCTGGTGGCGAACGGGGAGGTGTACAACGACCCGGCTTTGCGGCGGGAGATGAGCGGGGTTTCGTTCGCGACGGGCAGCGATTGCGAGCCGCCGGTGCACCTCTGGCTGCGGGACGGGCCGGATTACGCGGGGCGGCTGCGGGGGATGTTCGCGATCGCGATCCATGACCGGGCGCAGCGGTGCCTGACGCTGACGCGGGACCCGTTCGGGATCAAGCCGCTGTATTACGCGCTGGTGCATGGGGGGCTGGCGTTCGCGTCGGAGGCGCGGGCGTTGCTGGATGCGGGGCTGGTGCGGCGGGCGGTGCGTCCGGCGGCGCGGAGCGAGCTGCTGCAGATGCAGTTCACCACGGGGGCGGAGACGGTTTTTCCAGGCATCAACCGGGTGCTGCCGGGGGAAACGCTGCGGGTGGCGGACGGGCATGTGCTGGAGCGCAGCCAGGTGGCGGCGTTGCCGGAGGAGGGGCCTGAGACGATCTCCGAGGAGGCGGCGCTGGGGCGGCTCGACCGGGCGTTGATGGATAGCGTGGAGGCGCATCAGCGCAGCGACGTGCCGTATGGGATGTTCCTGTCGGGCGGGATCGACAGCGCGGCGATCCTGAGCGCGATGGCCCGGCTGAACGGCGGGCGGGTGCTGGCTTACACGGCCGGGTTCGACGCGCCGGGGGCGGCGGACGAGCGTGGGCAGGCGGCGGCGGCGGCGGCGGCGGCCGGGGCGCGGCACGAGGCGATCGAGATCACCGAGGCAATGGTTTGGCGGCACCTGCCGGCCATCGTCGCCTGCATGGATGACCCGGCGGCGGATTACGCCATCATCCCGACCTGGTTCCTGGCGCGTCATGCGCGGGCTGACGTGAAGGTGGTGCTGTGCGGCGAGGGGGGGGACGAGGTGTTCGGGGGTTATGGGCGGTATCGGAGCGCGATGCGGCCTTGGTGGCAGGGGGGGCGGGTGATGCGCGGGCGGGGGATTTTCGACCGGCTGGAGGTGTTGCGGCAGGCGCCGGTGGGGTGGCGGGACGGGCTGGCGACCAGCGAGGGAGCGGCGGCGCGGGGCGGGCGGTCGCGGTTGCAGGCGGCGCAGGCGACGGACGTGGCGGACTGGCTGCCGCATGACCTGCTGCTGAAGCTGGACCGCTGCCTGATGGCGCACGGGGTGGAGGGGCGGACGCCGATGCTGGACGGGGCGGTGGCGGCGGCCGGGTTCCGGTTGCCGGATGGGCTGAAGGTGCGGGACGGGCGGGGCAAATGGCTGCTGCGGCGCTGGCTGGAAGGGGTGATGCCGGCGGCGCGGCCGTTCGCGCCGAAGCAGGGGTTCACCGTGCCGGTGGGGGCTTGGATCGCCGGCCAAGGGGAGCGGCTCGGGCCGCTGGTGGCGGCGACGCCCGGGGTGGAGGCGGTGGCGCGGCCGGATCGGGTGGCGCGGCTGTTCCGGGAGGCTTCGGGGCGGCGGGAAGGGTTTGCGGCCTGGACGCTGCTGTTCTACGCGCTGTGGCACCGGGCGCACGTGGAAGGGCGGGCGATGGGCGGCGACGTGTTCGAGGCATTGGAGGGCTGAGCGGATGGGCGCGCATTACGATTTGCTGATCCGGGGCGGGATTTGCGTGCTGCCTTGGGGGGAGGCGGCGGCGGATGTCGGGGTGTCGCAGGGGCGGATCGCGGCGATTGGGGCGCTGGGGGGCGCTTCAGGCGAGACGGTGATCGAGGCGGGTGGATTGCATGTGCTGCCGGGGCTGATCGATCCGCACGTGCATTTCCGCGATCCGGGCGACCCGGCGGTGGAGAGCATTCCAACCGGCAGCCGGGCGGCGGTGCTGGGGGGCTTGGCCGCGGTGTTCGACATGCCGAACACGACGCCGAGCGTCACCGGGGCGGAGCAGGTGGCCTGGAAGCAGGGCTACGTGGAGAGCGTCGCTTGGTGCGACATGGGGCTTTACGTGGGGGCGGCGCGGTCGAACATCGCGGACCTGGCGGCGCTGGAGCTCCAAGCGGGGGTTTGCGGGGTCAAGGTGTTCGCCGGCAGCTCGACGGGGGATCTGCTGGTGGAGGACGACGCGACGCTGGAGGCGGTGATGCGGAGCGGGCGGCGGCGGGTATCGTATCATAGCGAAGACGAGTACCGGCTGCAGGCGCGCAAGCCGTTGTTCAAGGTGGGGGACCCTTATTCGAGCCACGCGGTCTGGCGGGACGAGGAATGCGCCTTCCTGGGGACGCGGCGGCTGATGGCGCTGGCGCGCAAGACGGGGCGTCCGGCGCATATCTTGCATGTGTCTACGGCCGAGGAGCTGGGCTACTTGGCGGGTTGCCGCGACGTGGCGACGGCAGAGCTATTGGTGAATCACCTGACGCAATGGGGGCCGGAGGTTTACGAGCGGCTGGGGGGGATGGCGGTGATGAACCCGCCGATTCGCGGGCAGCGGCATTACGAGGCGGCTTGGGCGGCTGTCGTGGACGGGACGGCGGACACGATCGGGTCGGACCACGCGCCGCATCCGCGGGCGGCGAAGGAGCGGGCTTGGCCGGAGACGGCGGCCGGGCTTACCGGGGTGCAGACGCTTGTGCCGATCATGCTGGACCACGTGAACGCGGGACGGCTGAACTTGGGGCGGCTGGTGGACCTGATGTGCGCCGGGCCGGCGCGGGTTTACGGGGTGGTTGGCAAAGGGCGGCTGGCGGCGGGGTATGACGGGGATTTCACGCTGGTGGACATGAAGCGGCGGCGGCGGATCGAGGAGAGCTGGATTGCCTCGCCCTGCGGCTGGACGCCGTTTGCCGGGATGGACGTGACCGGATGGCCTGTTGCCACGGTTGTTCGCGGGCACGTGGTGATGCGGGACGACGCGGTGATCGGCGAGCCGGTGGGGCGGCTGGTGCGCTTCCGCGGGTAATGGCGGGCGGGCGGCGCGCGAGATGACGCCGCTGGTGCCGAGGCTGCGTTGCCATCAAGCGGGTGCTGGACGAAGTGTTCGTCCCTCACCCGCCCGGCCCGTCTACTTGAGGGTCAGCTTGATGCCGTCAGCGGAGCCTTGCAGGCGGGCGCCTTTGGTGACTTCGTCGACGCGGATCTGCACGCCGTTGCCGTTGATCAGCACCTTGCCGCCGAGACCACTGCCGACGGTGGCCTCTCCGGTGCTGGCGGCATAGACGCCGTTGAAATCAGAGAGCTTTTTCAAATTATACACGCGTCCTGTGCCTTTGACTTCGGAGTAGCCGACATCGGCGATGGTGAGGCCGCTGACGCTGAAGCGGTGGTTCTTGCCGGCGTAGTGCAGGATGCCGTCGCCCCAGGTGTATCCCACGCCGACGGCTGCGCCCTTGGCGTCGAGCGTGATCGTGGCGTTGACGGGGCTGGATATGCCCGGGTCGGTGTTCTGCGCGAAGGCGCTTTGCGCGAAGATCGGGGCGGAGATGAGCAAGGCCCCGGCCGCGAGCATGGAAAGTCGGCGAGATGTCAGCATTTCAGTGCTCCAACCTGTTGTCGAAACCAGTGAAACGGGCCATCGCGCAAGTTGTTTCCTGCCGGTTTCGCAAGCCTGGACTGATTAGGAGGCATTGAGGGATTTGGGCCACCGTGCGGCGCGGTATCGCTCCTGCTCCTGCGTGGAAGCAGGGGTGTCGCCGACGCCTTGGCGGTAGACCGGAAGAAAGGCCGGGCTTGGCCAGCAATCGACCGCGGCCAGGGTGCGGGTGCAATAGGCTTCCTGGGGCGGCTGGTCTTTCGGGGCGCAGTAGGTCAGCCCTTTGTCGAGGCGGACGATCGAGCAATCCTTGCCGGAGACGGCGGAAACGCCGATGTCGACGATGCCGCGGCCGAAAACGGCGACCGAGGCGATCTCGGCCCCGGCGAGCGCGCCGACTGGCTCTGGGCTGCAGGCCGCGAGCATGGCTGGAACGAGGCCGAGCAGCAGGACGGGCGTGATTCGCATACGGCATTGAAGCACGAGAACGTTACTAAATCGTAAGGCGGCGATCAGGTCGCGCGACTTGCGTTGCGACCCGCGTTGCTCTGGCACCCCGCCGTCGTTATGGTCCGCGCGGATTGAGCGGGAACGCGCGTGGCGGATATTTTCGACGAGATCAAAGAGGATTTGCGGGCGGAGCGCACCCAAGCGCTGCTGAAGCGCTACGGCGTGCTGCTGGCCGCGGTCGTGGTGGCGCTAATCCTGGCGGTGGGCGGATGGCAAGCTTGGCGGTGGCGGACGCAGCAGCAGGCGAACAAGGCGGCGGACGTGTTCCTGGCGGCGATGCAGAAGACGGCCGGGCCGCCGGCGGCGGAGGGGTTGACGCCGCCGCGGAAAGAGGCGTTGCAGGATTTCGCAAAGCTCGCGGGCGACGCGCCGGACGGCTACGAGACACTGGCGCGGCTGCAGGAGGCCGGGCTTCACGCGAATGCGGGCGACCTGCCGGCGGCGCTGAAGGAGTGGGACCAGGTTGCAGCCGATCCGGCCGCCGATCCGTTGCTGCGGGGTTTGGCCAACCTGATGTGGGCGCAGCATCAAGTCGATGGGGGCGATCCGGCGGCGGTGGAGGCGCGGCTCGTGCCGTTGACGGCGCTGGGTGCGCCGTGGCGGTCGCTGGCGCTTGAGAACCAGGCGTTGCTTGCGATCCGCACCGGCGACGTGGCGAAGGCGCGCGAGCTCCTGAAAGGGCTTGCCTCCGACCCGACCGCCTCGGCCGGCGTGCAGGCGCGGGCCGGAGGGCTGCTGAGCCGGTTGGGGGAGGAGCCGGCAGCGGCCGGAGCACGGGGATGAAGGGGACGACACGGCGGGCCGCGTTGCTGCTGCCGGTCGCGCTTGGCGGGTGCAGCGTGCTGGATGACTGGTTCGGCACGACAAAGAACGAGCTGCCCGGCAAGCGCGAGTCGATCACGGCCGGGCAACAGGGATTGATTGCCGCGCCGTCGGACAACCGGCGCGTGGCGATTCCGGCGGCAGCGCCGACGCCGCTATGGCCGCAGCCCGGCGGCGGGCCGACGCACGTGGTGGGCAATGTCGCGGTGCCCGGTTTCCAGCGGGCCTGGCGGTCGTCGATCGGGGAAGGCGGCGGATACCGGCAGAAAGTCACCGCGCAACCGATCGTCATCCCCGGGCATGTGGTGACGATGGACAGCGACGGGATGGTGAGCGCGTTTGCGACGGGCGACGGCACGCGGGCCTGGCGGACGGACACGCAGTCGGACGAGGACCGGAGCACCAACATCGGCGGCGGGGTGTCGTTCGCGAACGGGATCGTTTACGCGACCACGGGGCGGGCGGAGCTGCTGGCGCTTGATGCGGGGACGGGTACGATCAAATGGCGTAAGCCGCTCGGGTCCCCGGCGCGGTCGGCGGCGACGGTGGCGGATGGGCGGCTGTTCGTGCTGACGCTGGATGACCGGCTGCAGTCGTTCGCGATGGCGGACGGGACGAGGCAGTGGCAGTATCAGGCGAGCACGGCGCCGACGACGCTGCTGGGGCAGGCGGCACCCGCGTTCGATGACGGGTTCGTGGTGGCCGGGTTCGGGTCGGGCGACCTGGTGGCGCTGCGGGCGGACAGCGGGGGGCTGGTGTGGAGCGACACGCTGGCCTCGGCGCGGGGGCGGGCGAGCCTGGTGGATTTGTCGGGAATACGGGCGCTGCCGGTGATCGACGCGGGACGGGTGTTCGCGATCGGCGGCGGCGGGCTGCTGGTGGCGCTCGACCTTCGCTCCGGGCGGCGGTTGTGGGAGAAGGAGGCGGGGGGGTTGCAGACGCCGTGGCTCGCGGGGGATTGGATGTTCGTGCAGACGGCGGACCAGACGCTGGCGGCGGTGGGGCGCGACGACGGGCAGGTTCGGTGGGTGACGGACCTGCCGCGGTATGACGATCCGGAGCGGCGGCGCGATCCGCTGTATTGGACCGGGCCGGTGCTGGCCGGGAGCAAGCTAATCCTGGGGGGCAGCGATTCGCAGGCGGTCTCGGTTGATCCGGTCTCGGGCAAGTTCATCGGGCGGATCGACCTTCCGGACGCGATCTCGGTGGCGCCGGTCGCGGCGGCGGGGACGTTGTTCCTGGTGACGGACGACGGGTCGATCCAGGCTTACCGATGACGGGCGCGCTGCCGATCGTGGTGATTGCCGGGCGGCCGAACGTCGGCAAGAGCACGCTGTTCAACAAGCTGGCGGGGCGGCGGCAGGCGCTGGTGTCCGACACGCCGGGGGTGACGCGGGACCGCAAGGAGGCGGAGGCGCTGCTTCGGGGCAAGCGGGTGCGGCTGATCGATACGGCGGGGCTGGAGGAGGCGACGCCGGAGAGCCTGTTCGGGCGGATGCGGGCGTCCTCGGAGGCGGCGGTGGGGATCGCGGACCTGGTGGTGTTCGTGGTGGACGTGCGGTCGGGGATCACGCCGGCGGACGAGCACTTCGCGGCTTGGCTGCGGCGGCAGGGACGTCCGGTGCTGCTGGCGGCGAACAAGGCGGAGGGGCGGGCCGGGGCGGCGGCGGCGATGGAGGCGTATTCGCTTGGGCTGGGGGAGCCGCTGGCGCTGTCGGCGGAGCATGGGGAGGGGCTGTCGGACCTGATGAGCTCGATCGCCGAGCGGCTGCCGGAGCAAGGGGAGGGGTTCGCGGACGAGGGCGGGCGGGCGTTGAAGCTGGCGATCGTCGGGCGGCCGAACGCGGGGAAGAGCACGCTGCTGAACCGGCTGCTGGGCGAGGAGCGGATGATTACCGGGCCGGAGCCGGGGCTGACGCGGGACGCGGTGGCGGTGCAGTTGGCGGACGCGGCGGGGCCGATCGAGCTGGTGGACACGGCGGGCCTACGCAAGCGGGCGCGGGTGGAGCAGGCGCTGGAGAAGATGTCGGTCAGCGCCAGCATCGAGGCGCTGAAGATGGCCGAGGTGGTGGTGCTGTGCGTCGATGCCGTGCTGGGGCTGCACGAGCAGGACTTGCAGATCGGGCGGCTGACCGAGCGGGAGGGACGGGCTTGCGTGCTGGCATTGACGAAGTGGGACGCGGTGTCGGCAAGAGGGGAGGTCAAGCGGGCGATCCTGGATCGGCTGGAAAGCGGGATGGCGCAGATGAAGGGCATCCCGGTGGTGACGCTGTCGGGGCTGACGGGGGCGGGGGTGGAGCGGCTGCTGCCGGCGGTGCGGGCGGCGCACGAGGTCTGGAACAAGCGGGTGGCGACGGGGGCGTTGAACCGCTGGTTCGAGGAGGCCTTGGACGCCCACGCGCCGCCGCTGGTGGACGGGCGGCGGCTGAAGCTGCGCTACGTGACGCAGGCGAAGGCGCGTCCGCCGACGTTCATCGCGTTCGGGACGCGGGCGGAGATGATGCCGGAGACGTATCAGCGGTATCTGGTGAACAGCTTGCGGGCGGAGTTCGGGTTGCCCGGCGTGCCGATCCGGTTGCTGCTGCGGGGGACGAGCAACCCTTACGTGGAAAAAGGAAATTGATGATGAAGCTGAGCGCGCGGAACCAGATCAAGGGCACGGTCAAGAGCGTGGCGAAGGGGCAGACGACCGGGCACGTGCATATCGACATCGGCAACGGGGTGACGATCCACTCCTCAATCACGAACGAGGCGATCGATGACCTCGGGCTCAAGGTGGGGGACGCGGCGACGGCGGTGATCAAGTCGTCGGACGTGATGGTGGCGAAGTAGGGCGCGCCGCGATATGCGTGTGGGCAGGCGTCCGGCGCTGGGGCTGCTGTTCGGCATTGCCGCCTGGCTTTCGGCCGCGGCGACGCCGGCCCGGGCCGAGCCGTTCATCACCGTCGCGTCCACGACCTCGACCCAGGCGTCCGGCCTGTTTTCGCATTTGCTGCCTGCCTTTACCAAGGCGACCGGGATCGAGGTGCATGTCGTGGCCGTGGGCACCGGGCAGGCGCTCGAGATCGGGCGGAGAGGCGATGCCGACGTGCTGTTCGTGCATGACCGCAAGGCGGAGCTGACGTTCGTGGCGGACGGCTACGGGGTCGGCCGGCACGACGTCATGTACAACGATTTCATCGTGGTCGGGCCGACGTCGGACCCGGCCGGGGTGGATGGCAGCACGGATACGGTCGGGGCGTTCAAGTTGATCGCGGCGGCGAAAGCGCCGTTCGTCAGCCGGGGGGACGACAGCGGCACCAACCGGGCGGAGCTGCGGTTCTGGCATGACGCCGGGATCGATCCGAAGACGGCCAGCGACGGGGGGGGCTGGTACAAGGACATCGGCGGCGGCATGGGGGCGGCGCTGAACGCGGCGGCGGCGTTGAATGCCTATACCCTGTCGGACCGCGGCACTTGGCTTAATTTCCACAACCGGCAGGATCTCGGCATCGCCGTCCAGGGCGATAAGCGGCTGTTCAACCAGTATGGGGTGATGCTGGTCAATCCGGCCAAGCATCCGGGGGTGAAGGCGGAGATGGGGCGCAAGTTCATCAACTGGCTGGTGTCGCCGGCCGGGCAGGAGGTGATCGCCAGCTATAAGATCGGCGGGGAGCAGCTTTTCTTCCCGGATGCCGATAAGCCGGCGTTGTGAGGCGGCTGCTTCGGGCCGGGATGGCGATGGCGTTGCTTGGCGCCGTTGCCGTTTCCGCTTCGGCGGCGCAGGCGGAGGAGCGCGTCGTGCGCCTTTACGCGGCAGGCAGCCTGAAGCAAGCGATGACCGAGCTGGGCCGGGCTTTTACCGCGGCGCATGGCATTAAAGTCGAGGCTACGTTCGGGGCTTCGGGGCTGCTGCGGCAACAGCTTGAAAAAAGCGGCGCGGGCGACGTTTACGCGTCTGCCGACATGGGCAACCCGGAGGCGCTTGCCGAACAGGGTAAGGCGTGGCCGGTGGCGCTGTTCGCGCGCAACCGCTTGTGCGCCATCGTGCGCCCTGGTTTGACCGTCACGCCCGGCACGCTTCTGAGCACGATGCTGGAACCCGGCGTGAAGCTCGGGACATCGACCCCCGACAACGACCCTGCCGGCGACTATGCGTGGCAGTTGTTTGCCAAAGCCGATCTGGTGCAGCCGGGAGCGGGCGCTGTCTTGAAGGGAAAGGCGCTGAAGCTCACGGGATCTCCGGACGCGGGCCGCCCGCCCGAGGGGCGAAGCGTTTACGCCTGGAACGTCAGCGAGGGCCGGGCGGACATATTCCTGGCCTACTGTACCGCAGCCAAGGCGGCGGCAGCCGAGATGCCCGGGCTCGGCGTCGTCGAGGTTCCGCCGGACATGGCCGTAGGCGCCGAGTATGGGCTTACGGCGTTGAAGGCCGCCGACGCGCGGACCGCCTTGCCGTTCATTCTTTACGTCTTGTCGGGTGACGGCCAAGCTATTTTGGCGCACTACGGATTCGATGCTCCGATGAAGCCTGCCCGGCGGTGGGTGACCGTTAGGCCAGCGACGTATCCGAACTGATGGAACCGCCCGCGCTTGTTTGGGCGGCGTCGCGATGTCCGGTGTGCTGGGTCAGGACCGGGATGCCGGCGCTCAACAGGCCGGCGTCAAGCTGAGCAAGCAGCTCACGGTAGACAAGATGACTTGGGTAGAGTTGCGCGGGCGGGTTGGCGAACCAGCAAAGGTCGCCGGGTTCAGGCGTTTCGGCTTCGCTGATCACGCGCTTGCCTGGGCTGCCGAGCAAGCGCGCCGGATAGCAGAGCGAGATGGAGTGGCCGCGGTCGTCGAAGATCTGCAGCAAGGCGATGGGGCGAGCGGCGGCGTGGACGTCGCAGCCAAATTCGTCCTGGGCGCAAAGGGCGATGCGGTGGGCGATCTCCTCGCGGTGGCGGATGATGCTGCCAGGGACGTGCCAGCCGGCGCCGAAGGGGTCGTCGCGCCAGGCGAGAAGGGTGCGGTTCGCGTCGTCCTGAACCAGCAGGTCGACGTTGGCCGTCGCGGTGACTTCGGTGATGAAGCGGAAGAGGGGATAGGGGAGATTGCCGCTTTGCCCGTCCAGCTTGGCGAGCAGGGATTCCAGCGTTTGCAGCTCGGCGGGGGTGAGGGTGGGCGTGGCGGCCATGGATCAGCGTAGGCTGGCGCCGGTCACTTGGACAACCGCCGCGATGATCTTCTGCGAAACGGCTTCGAGTTCGGCGTCGGTGAAGGTGTGGTCGTGCGGTTGCAGGACGACCTCGATGGCGACGGATTTCCGGCCTTCAGGGATGGAGCCGCCCCGGAACACGTCGAACACGCGGGCCTCGGCGATCTGGGCGCGGCCGGCCGAGCGGGCGGCGCGGAGGACGGCGTCGGCGGGGGTGGCCGCGGGGACGAGGAAGGCGAAGTCGCGGCGGACGGGCTGGAACGGGGAGAGGTCGGGCGCCGGGCGCTTGCGGCGTTTCGGTTCGGGGATGCGGTCCAGGAACACCTCGAAGGCGGCGGCGGCTTGCAGGCCGAGCGCCGCGGCGACCGAGGGATGGAGCGCGCCGAAGGTGGCGAGGATGAGCTTGGGGCCTTGGCGGATGACGCCGGATTGGCCGGGGTGATACCAGGCGGGGGCGTCCTGGGTGATTGAGAGGCTGCCCATTGGGAGGGCGAGGGCTTCAAGGACGGAGAGGGCGGCGGATTTGGCGTCGAGTGCGCCGTAGGGGTGGGCGGGGACCGTGGGATGGCGGGGGGATTGACCAGTGAACAGGCCGGCGGCGACGGCCTCTTGGGCGCTGGCGGCGAAGGCCGGGCCGGCTTCGAACAGGAGGTTGTCGGGGTAGCCGCGGGCGGCGTTGCGAGCGGCGGCTTGGGCGAGGGTGACGACGGGGGTGGGGCGGAGCTGATCGAGGTCGGCGGCGATGGGGTTGACGAGGCGGAGCGCCGGGTCGTCAGGGGCGAAGAGGGCGGCGGCGGCGTGGTCGGTGAAGCTGAACGTGACGCATTCCAGCAGCCCGGCGGCGGCGAGGGTGCGGCGGGCGAGGGCGGCGCGGACTTGGCGGGGCGTGAGGGTCGCGGGCGGGACGGCGGCTTGGCGCGGGAGGGAGACGGGGGGGATGGCGTCGAGGCCGCGGAGGCGGAGGATTTCCTCGATGAGGTCGGCTTCGGGCTCGGCTTCGGCGCAGGCGGCTTCGAGCTCGGCGACGCGGGCGGCGGGGAGGGCCGGGTTCGGGTCGAGCGCCACGCCCGGCGCGATGTCGTTGCGCCAGGAGGGGACGGCGACGGCGACTTGGGCCTGGTCGCGAGATTCGACGGTGAAGCCGAGGCGTTCCAGGCTGGCGACGGCCTCGTTGGCGGGGACGTCTGTGCCGCCCAAAGCGGCGATGCGGGCGAAGCGCAGCTTGGCAGTGCGACGCCAACCGGGTTCCGCGCCGGCTTCGGTGGCGTGGCTCGCTTCGCCGCCGCAAAGGGATTGGATGAGGGCGGTGGCGGCGTCCAGGGCGGCGGGGAGGAAGGCTTGGTCGATGCCGCGCTCGAACCGCTGGCGGGCGTCGCTGGCGATGCCGTGGCGGCGGCCGGTCAGCGCGACGGCGACCGGGTCGAACAGGGCGCATTCGACGAAGACGGCGGTGGTACTTTCGGTGCAGCCGGTGGCCTCGCCGCCCATGACGCCGGCGAGGGATTGGACGCCCTGCTCGTCGGCGATGACGCAGTCGGCCGGGTCGGCTGTGTAGTCGCGGCCGTTGAGGGCGCGGAAGGTTTCGCCGGCGCCGGGGCGGAGGGTGAGGGTGGGGCCGGCGAGGCGGGCGGCGTCGAAGACGTGCAGCGGGCGGCCGAGGTCGAAGCAGAAGAAGTTGGTGACGTCGACGAGGGCGTTGATCGGGCGCAGGCCGATGGCGAGCAGGCGGCGTTGCAGCCAATCGGGGCTGGAACCGTTGCGCAGGCCGCGGATGGTGCGGCCCATGATCCAGGGGCAGGCGGCGGTGTTGGCGATGGCCCATCGCGTGGGGCTGTCGTAGCTGGCTTGGATGGTGGGGCGGGACCAAGGTTTGAGCGTGCCGAGGCCGGAGGCGGCGAGGTCGCGGGCGATGCCGCGGACGCCGAGCGCGTCGCCACGGTTGGGGGTGACGCCAATCTCGATGACCGGGTCGGTGAGGCCGGCGTAGGCGGGATAGGGCGTGCCGACGGGGGCGTCTTCGGGGAGTTCGAGGATGCCGTCGTGCTCTTCGCCGAGGCCCATCTCGCGGCGGGAGAGGAGCATCCCGGCGCTGGAAACGCCGCGGATCTCGCCGACCTTGAGGGTGATGCCGGTACCGGGGATGTATGCGCCGGGCGGGGCGAACACGGCTTTCATGCCGGTGCGGGCGTTGGGTGCGCCGCAGACGACGCTGACGGGGCCGGCGCCCGCGTCCACCTGGCAGGCGCGGAGACGGTCGGCGTTGGGGTGCTGCTCGGCGCTGATGACATGGGCGACGCGGAAGGGGGCGAGGGCTGCGCCGGGGTCGGTGACGGATTCAAGCTCCAGGCCGATGCCGGTGAGGCGGGCGGTGATCTCGGTCAGGCTGGCTGCGGTGTCCAGGTGGGTGCGGAGCCAGTCGAGGGTGAACTTCATGCGCCCTCGTGCAGGCTGGCGGGAGCGAGGGGGCTGGCGCCGTAATGGCGGAGCCAGCGCTGGTCGCTGTCGTAGAAGGGGCGGAGGTCGGGGATGCCGTGCTTCAGCATGGCGACGCGCTCGACGCCCATGCCGAAGGCGAAGCCTTGCCATTCGCGCGGGTCGAGGCCGCAATTGGCCAGCACGCGGGGGTGGACCATGCCGCTGCCGAGGATTTCCAGCCAGTCCGATCCGGCACCCAGCTCCCCGGTGCGGCGGTCCCAGCCGATGTCGACCTCCATGCTGGGTTCGGTGAAGGGGAAGTAGCTGCTGCGGAAGCGGATGGGGAGGTTGGCTAGACGGAAATAGGCGCGGAGGAAGTCGGTCAGGCAGCCTTTCAGGTGGCCGAGGGTGATGTCGCGGTCGATGCAAAGACCTTCGCACTGGTGGAACATCGGGCTGTGGGTGGCGTCGTGGTCGGCGCGGTAGGTGCGTCCGGGGGCGATGACGCGCAACGGCGGGGGCTCGTTGAGCATGGAGATGATCTGCACGTCGCTGGTTTGCGTGCGGAGCAGAAGGGGGCGGCCGTTTCTCGTGCCGGGGAGATAGAAGGTGTCGTGGTCGGCGCGGGCCGGATGGTGGGCGGGGATGTTGAGGGCGCCGAAGTTGAACCAATCGGTCTGCACGTCGAGGCCTTCGCCGACGCGGAAGCCCATGGCGCCGAAGATGGCGGCCATTTCCTCCATGGTGCGGGTGATGGGGTGGATCAGGCCTTGCGGCTTGGGCGGCGGCGGGAGGGTGACGTCGATCGTTTCGGCGGCCAGGCGGGCGTTCAGCGCCTCGGCTTCCAGCTCGGCGCGGCGGGCCTCGATGGCGGCGGCAAGGGTGTCGCGGAGGTCGTTGAGGGCTGCGCCCCGGGCGCGGCGCTCGTCGGGGGGAAGAGCGCCGAGCTGCTTCAGGAGCGCGGTGAGCTTGCCCTGCTTGCCCAGCGTGGCGACGCGAACAGTGTCCCAGGCGCGCAAATCCTGCGCGGCCTGGAGGGCGAGTTCGGTTTCGGTCTGGATCGTGTCGGACATTGGGACCTTGGGCAGGCAAGGCGAGGGCGCTGCCCTCGACCCGCTGGGGTTTTTGGCCCCAGACCCCGCTTGTTAGGTTGTGGCTTGTAACGGGCCGCCTTCGGTGGGGTTTTCCGTCAGCGCGGCTAGGTTGGCGACCGTCTCGTCCTCGTTGGAGGTGTGGATGACGGCTTTGACCTGCTCGACGATGGCGGCGAAGGCGGCCGGGTCGTCGTAGGCGATGGCGGCCAGGATCTTGCGGTCCATCTCGATGCCGGTTGCCTTCACGCCGGCGATGAAGCGGCTGTAGGTGAGGCCGTGCTCGCGGACGGCGGCGTTGATGCGCTGAATCCAGAGGCCGCGGAAGTCGCGCTTCTTCTGGCGGCGGTCGCGGTAGGCGTATTGGAGGGATTTCTCCAGGCGCTCGAGCGCGATGCGGTAGTTGGTCGAGCTGCGTCCGACGAAGCCTTTGCTGGCGGCCAGGACCTTCTTGTGCCGGGCGTGGGTGGTGACGCCCCGTTTTACGCGTGCCATTCGTGCGCCTCCTTATGCGATGCCGTAGGGTGCCCATTGCTTAACGGTCAGGCCGTCGGCATGGGTCAGGACCTGTGAGCCGCGGTTCTGGCGCTTGGCTTTCTGGGTGCGGGCCATAAGGTTGTGGCGCTTCTTGCCAGGGCCGGCGAGGACCTTGCCGGTGGCGGTGATCTTGAAGCGTTTCTTGACGGAACTCTTGGTCTTGAGCTTGGGCATTTGGCTCTCCTGTGTGTGGGCCTGCCTTGGCCGGGGCGGCCGGATGGGCAGGGGTCGCGGCCGGGCATGCCCTTGATCAGGCCCTGGCGCGCAGACGGCGGGGATGTAGCGTGGAAAGCGGCAGGGGGCAAGATTGGCTTGCCGTTCCGCTGGGAAATCATCCGGCCCGGCGCTACGGTCAACGGCAAAGGGAAGGGTAGGGACTTTGATCGAGGGGCTTGCTGCGCGGCTGCTATGGGACGCCAAGACGGCGGGCGAGCTGATCGTTCAGTTCACGACGGGGCAGGCCGTGCATGACGAGATGCAGGCCAAGATGGTTCGGTCGGCTGTTGAGCGGCAGATCGAGGTCATGGGCCAGGCGTTGGATGATCTTGCGAGGGAGTTTCCGTCGCTGGCCAAGCAGGCGCCTGGGATTCGCGGAATTGTCGAATTGAGGGCGTTTCTCATTCATCGCGACGAAACGGTCCGGGACGACCTGATCTGGCAGGTGACGCGCAAGGACGTTCCGGGGCTGGTCGAGACGCTGACGAGGCTTCTGGCCGGAGCAGCGCCGGAATAATCTCCGAACCTATGCCCGCCCTCGGCGCGGGCCTATATGCTGCGGCGATGGCGATCTCGTTTACCAAGATGCACGGGGCAGGCAACGATTTCGTCGTGGTCGACGAGCGGGCGCGGGCGCTTGAGCTTTCGGGCGAGCAGGTGCGGCGGTTGTCTGACCGGCGGCTGGGGATCGGGTGCGACCAGTTCATCACCCTGCATCCGCCGCCATCCGGCACGGACGCGGACGTGTTCATGCGCATCCGCAACGCCGACGGGGGAGAGGCCGGGGCGTGCGGGAACGCGACGCGGTGCGTGGCGGAGCTGCTGTTCGAGCAGACGGGGCATCCCTACCAGGTTATCCGCACCGTGGCCGGGGACTTGCCGGCGGAGCGGCTGGCGGACGGGCGCTTCCGAGTTGACATGGGGATGGCGCGGACGGGATGGCGGGAGGTGCCGTTGTCGCGGGAGGCGGATACGCTGCACCTGCCGCTGCCGGGCGATCCGGTGGGGTGCAGCGTGGGCAATCCCCACGCGACGCTGTTCGTGGACGATGTGGACTTGGCCGGGCGGGACGGGCCTCCGTTGGAGCGGGACGCGCTTTTTCCCGAGGGGGCGAACATCGGGTTCGCGCAGGTGCTGGGGCCTGGGCGGATGCGATTGCGGGTTTGGGAGCGGGGCGTGGGCTTGACGCTGGCTTGCGGGTCCGGGGCATGTGCCGCGGCCGTCGCGGGGTGGCGGCGGGGAGTAACCGGGCGGCGCGTGACGGTGGAGATGGACGGGGGGGCGTTGGAGATCGAGTATCGCGAGAACGGGCGGGTGTTGATGGCAGGCCCGGCGGCGACGAGTTTCCGGGGGGTCGTGGAGGTCTGATGGCGGAGGTGATGACGTTCGGGTGCCGGCTGAACACGGTGGAGGGCGCGGAAATCGCCAGGCTGGCGGCGGGGGCCGAGGATACGGTCGTGGTGAACACCTGCGCGGTGACGGCGGCGGCGGAGCGGGAAGCCCGGCACGCGATCGCGCGGGTGCGGCGGGAGCGGCCGGGAACGCGAATCGTGGTGACGGGGTGCGCGGCGCAGATCGATCCGACGCGTTGGGCGGCGTTGCCCGGCGTGGCGCGGGTGCTGGGGAACCGGGAGAAGCTGCTGGCGGAGCATTGGCGGGAGGGAGCCGGGTCGGCGGTGGGGGACATCGCCGGGGCAAGGGGGCACCAGCCGGCGGCGACGGCGGGGATCGAGGGGCGGGCGCGAGCGTTCCTTGATGTGCAGCAAGGGTGCGACCATGCCTGCACCTTCTGCATCATCCCGCAGGGGCGGGGGCGGAACCGGTCGGTGCCGTTGGAGTCCGTGGTCGCTCAGGTCCGGCGGTTGTCGGAGGCCGGTTATGCGGAGGTGGTGCTGACCGGGGTGGACGTGGCGAGCTGGGGCATGGACTTGCCGGGGCGGCCGGGATTGGGGGGTTTGGTGCGGGGTATTTTGGCCGGGGCGCCGGAGCTGGAACGGCTGCGGTTCAGCTCGCTTGATCCGGCGGCGCTGGATGAGGCGTTCTGGGACGTGTTCGCGGGGGAGGAGCGGGTGATGCCGCATCTGCACCTGTCGATGCAGGCGGCGTCCGACATGGTGCTGAAGCGGATGCGGCGGCGGCACTCGCGGGAGGGGGCGCTGGCGGTGGTGGAGCGGGCGCGGCAGGCCAGGGCCGGGGCAGGGATCGGGGCGGATTTGATCGCCGGGTTCCCGACCGAAACGGAGGCGCAGTTCGAGGAGACCTTGGCGTTCGTGGAGGAGGCCCGGGCGCCTTACCTGCACGTGTTCCCGTATAGCGCGCGGCCGGGGACGCCGGCGGCGCGGATGCCGCAGATGCCGATGGGGGTGCGGCGGGAGCGGGCTTCGCTGCTGCGGGCGGCGGGGGCGCGGCACGCGGCGGCGTTCCATGCGGCGATGCGGGGCCAGGAGCGGGTGGTGGTCGCTGAGCGCGGCGGGCGGGGGCACACGCCGGAGTTCGCGCCGGTCCGGCTGCGCCTGGCCGCCGAGCCGGGGATGGTCGTTCGCGGGCGGGTGCTGGCGGCGGACGCGGCCGGGGTGGAGGTCGGCTGATGGCGCTCGGGTTCTTCTCGCGGCTGAAGGAAGGGCTGAGCCGGTCCACGCAGAAGCTGACGACGGGAATTTCGGCCACGTTCGTCAAGCGCAAGCTGGATGACGCGGCTTTGGAGGAGTTGGAGGAGCTGCTGATCGGGGCCGACATGGGGCCTGCGGTGGCGCAGCACATCATCGATAATTTCCGCCGCAGCCGGTTCGGGGCGGAGGTGACGGATGCCGAGGTGAGGCAGGCGCTGGCAGGCGAGATCGCGGCGATCCTGGAGCCGGCGGCGCAGCCTTTGGCGATTGACCGGGCGTTGAAGCCGCACGTGGTGCTGGTGGTGGGGGTGAACGGGACGGGGAAGACGACGACGATCGGGAAGCTGGCGCGGGCCTACGCGCAGGACGGGCTGCGGCCGATGCTGGTGGCGGGGGATACGTTCCGGGCGGCGGCGGTGGAGCAGTTGCAGGTTTGGGGGGAGCGGACCGGGGCGCCGGTGGTGAGCGGGGCGGCGAACGCGGATTCCGCCGGGCTCGCGTTTAACGCGCTGTCCCGGGCGAAGGCGGAGGGCGCGGACGTGCTGCTGATCGATACCGCGGGGCGGCTGCATAACAAGGGCGCGCTGATGGAGGAGCTGTCGAAGCTGATCCGCGTGCTGAAGAAGCAGGACCAGGCTGCGCCGCATTCCGTGCTGCTGGTGGTGGACGCGACGACCGGGCAGAACGCGATCGAGCAGGTCCGGGTATTTAAGGAGTTGGTCGCGGTGACGGGGCTGGTGGTGACGAAGCTGGACGGGAGCGCACGGGGGGGCGTCGTGGTGGCTTTGGCGGACGGGTTCGGATTGCCGGTCCATGCGGTGGGCGTGGGCGAGCGGGCGGACGATCTGCGGCCGTTCGCGGCGATGGATTTCGCGCGGGGGCTCGTGGGGGCTGGTTAGAGCGGAGAGGCGGAGGCGGCCGGGATGGTGGGCAGGAGGGCGCTGCCGGGCTGTTCGACCCGGCAGCGCGCGCGGCCAACTGAGCGCCGGCGTTATTCCGCCGGGGCGGCTTGCGGGACCGCAAGGGGGCGGCGACCCTTGTTGATTGCCATGATGCCAAGGACGATGGCGAGCCAAGCGCCCGCGGCGATGAGCCAGACGCCGCTGTAGATGATGCCCATGCCGATCAGGCCGGCCTGGACGACGTAATAACACATCGGGATCAGGGTCATGCGGATCACCTCGCCTTCGCGGTCGGTGAGGCCGACGACGGCGGAAGCGGCGACCACGTTGTGGACGCAGATCATGTTGCCGGCAGCGCCGCCAACGGCTTGAAGGGTGACAACGATCATGGCTCCGGCGGCGCCAAGGCCGATCTGCTGGGCAGCGGAGAACTGGAACAGCGAGAACATCATGTTCGACACCGTGTTCGAACCGGCGATGAATGCGCCCATCGCGCCGATGATGGGAGCGAACAACGGCCAAGCGGCGCCGGCAACGCTGGAAACGCCTTCGGCCAGGACGAGCGGCATGGAATCGAGCGGGCCGCGCCCGGTGTTGAGGAAGACCTGGACCATCGGCACGGCCAGGAGCAAGGCGGGGGCGGCGGCGACCATGGTGCGGGCGGATCCCTGCCAAGCGCGGGCATAGGCGCGTCCGCTCATCTTGAAGATCAGGACGGAGAGAAGGGAGGCGAGGATCAGGATGAAGCCCGGGGAGTAGAGGAACTGGGCCTTGACCCCGATGCCGGAGCCGAAGACGTCGTTGTAGGCCAGCGTTGCCTGCGGCGAGAGCAGGGCGGCTTTGAGCGGGCCAATGATTCGGGTCAGAACCAGCAGGATGGCGATGATCACGTAAGGGGACCAGGCGCGGATCAGGGATATTTGGCCGCCGGTCTCTTGGCCGGCGATGCTGTTTTCGGCGTCGGCGGCATTAAGGCTGCCGAACCAGTGGGCATTGGCCGCGGCGCGGGGCGGGAATTCGAAGCGGTCGGCAGGGAGAAAGAGGCCGCGGCGCGCGGCGGGAACGACGATCAACAGGCCGATCATGCCGCCGACAAGGGACGGGAACTCGGGGCCAAGAATCCAGGCGACGAGATAGTAGGGAACGGTAAAGGCGATGCCGGCGAAGAGCGCGAACCTCCAAACGCGGAAGCCCTCGGCGAAGGAGCGGTTGACGCCGAAGAAGCGGGTCATCATGCCGACCATGATGAGCGGGATGACGAAGCCGACGAGCGCGTGCACCATGGCGACGTTTGCGGCGACGCCGTAGATGTAGTCGAGCAGGGACACCGGCGCGATGGCGTCGAGCACGCCCTGGTTGCCGCCGAGGCCGGTGTTGACGCCGACGAGCATCGGCGTGCCGACGGCGCCGAAGGAGACGGGGGTGGATTGGATGATCAGGGTGACGAGGACGGCGGCCATGGCGGGGAAGCCGATGGCGACGAGCAGCGGGGCGGCGACGGCGGCCGGGGTGCCGAAGCCGGATGCGCCCTCGATCATGGAGCCGAACAGCCAGGCGATGATGATGGCCTGGACGCGGCGGTCGGGCGAGAGGTCGGTGAAGCCGCGGCGGATGGCGCGGATGGCGCCGCTTTCCTGCACGGTCTGGAGGACCAGGATGGCGCCGAAGATGATGAAGAGGAGGGTGATGGCGGTGACAAGGCCATTCGCGGTCGCGCCGGCGACGGTGGCGAGGGACTGGCCCCACACCGTGAGGGCGATGATGGCGGTGGCGACGTAGGCGACCAGCATCGACAGTTTGGCCGACCGTTGCAGAACGACGAGCAAGAGGAAGACGATGGCGACTGGCAGCAATGCCAGAATAAATAGGGCAAGAGAACTCATGGTGAACCTCCCGTAATGTAGCGTTTCAGTCGTGGCTTTGTGCCGTCGCGAACATGTTGCAATGGCGTGGTTGATGCGCCTTGGTTGATCGTTGCCCAGCGCGCGAACGCGCGCCATGCAAAGCGGCGTGCCTTCTTTTTATTGTTTCGCGGCGACCTCGGCCAGGCTGGCGAGCGTGGCGGCCATCGCCGGGATTGGCTGCTTGGCCGGGTCGAGGCCGAAGCGTTGGGCTGTCCAGGCAGGCTGGGTGTAGGAGACCATGACCTTGCCGGCTTCGTTTTGCCAGATCAGGAGTTTGAGCGGCAGTTCGAGGCCGAGGAGCTGGTTCTGCTGCATCAGCGGCGTGCCGGCTTTGGGGCTGCCGAAGACCAGCAGCGTTGTCGGGCGAAGGCTCAGACCGGCGTCTTCCGCACCAGCAGAATGATTGATCGTGGCGAACAAGGTGAGGTTCTTGGCCTCGATGCCTTTCACCAGGGTCTGGACCGCCTGGCGGAACTCGCCATGGGCCTGCTTGGTCACGACCCCGTCCTGCGCGCGGGCCGACGGGCCATAGAGAAGCAAGGCGGCGATGAGGCATGAGCCAAGAAAATGGTTGATGCGCCTCGCGTGCGCGGCGCCGCAGGTTGGCTGCGGTTGATTGAACGGCATTTGGGTCTCCCTTTTGCGGGACCATAACACACTTGCCGCGCTTGCATTTCATGGTCTTTTGCCACACATACCGCTCGAATTCTCGACCGTCCCGGTTTCAGGGGCGCATCGCCATGCCGGGCGCGCGGACGACTCCGCTGCGCCCGGCCCCGTTTGGAGAACCATCCCGTGTCCGACGCCGCCCTGAACCCGCTTGCCAAAATCCGCAACATCGGCATCACCGCGCATATCGACGCCGGCAAGACCACGACGACGGAGCGGATCCTGTATTACACGGGCGTGTCGCACCGCATCGGCGAGGTGCATGACGGCAACACCACGACCGACTACATGGCCCAGGAGCGGGAGCGGGGGATCACGATCACCTCCGCCGCGGTGACGTGCGAGTGGAAGGACCACCGCATCAACATCATCGACACGCCGGGGCATATCGACTTCAACATCGAGGTGAACCGATCCTTGCGCGTGCTGGACGGCGCGGTGTTCATCATCGAGGGCGTGGCCGGGGTGCAGCCGCAGAGCGAGACGAATTGGCGGCTGGCGGACCGGTACAATGTCCCGCGCATCATCTTCATCAACAAGCTGGACCGGACGGGGGCGGATTTCTACCGCGCGTTCGACACGTTGAAGGAGAAGCTCGACATCGTGGCGCTGCCGCTGCAACTGCCGATCGGGATCGAGGACGAATTCCTGGGCGTGGTGGATCTGGTCGAGATGAAGGCGATTGTTTGGGAAGGCGGGGAGCTTGGCGCCAAGTTCCACGACGAGGAGATCCCGGCCGACCTGAAAGAAAAGGCGGAGGAGGCCCGGCAGACGCTGCTGGACACGGCATTGTCCGTCGACGACGCGGCGATGGAGGAGTATTTCGAGAAGGGCGACGTCGATGTTGCCACGTTGAAGCGGTGCATCAAGGCCGGCGCCATCAGCGGAGCGTTCCGTCCGGTGCTGTGCGGAACCGCCTTCAAGAACAAGGGCGTGCAGCCTTTGCTGGATGCGGTGCTGGACTATCTTCCGAGCCCGATCGACGTGGCGGGCATCAAGGTCGCGGCGGAAGAGGGCGAGGAGGACAACGAGGACCGCCGGGTCATTCCGGCCGATCCGGAGCTGCCGTTCGCCGGGCTGGCGTTCAAGATCATCAACGACAAGTATGGCACGCTGACGTTCGTGCGGGTGTATGCGGGCACGCTGAAAAGCGGCGACACGGTGCAGAACACGACCAAGGGCACCAAGGAGCGCATCGGGCGGATGTTCCAGATGCACGCGGACAAGCGTGACGAGATCAAGGAGGTCCATGCCGGGGACATCGCGGCGTTCGTGGGCCTGAAGGACACCCAGACCGGCGACACGCTGGCCAGCAGCCAGGATCCGGTGGTGTTGGAGCGGATGGCGTTCCCGGTGCCGGTGATCGACATCTCGGTTGAGCCGAAGACGAAGGACGGCGTGGAGAAGATGACGCTCGGCTTGCAGAAGCTGGCGGGCGAGGACCCGAGCCTGCGGCTGAAAACGGACCAGGAGAGCGGGCAAACGATCCTTTCCGGGATGGGCGAGCTGCACCTTGAGATCATCGTCGACCGGCTGCGGCGGGAATATGGGGTGGACGCCAACATCGGCGCGCCGCAGGTGGCGTATAGGGAGACGATCAGCCGCCCGCATACCGAGATCTACACCCATAAGAAACAGTCGGGCGGCAGCGGGCAGTATGCCGAGGTGAAGATCGTGTTCGAGCCGATGGACCGGAACGGCGGCGTCGTGTTCGAGAACAAGGTGGTCGGCGGGTCGGTGCCGAAGGAGTATATCCCGGCGGTCGAGAAGGGTATCCGGAACCAGGCGGAGACGGGCGTGCTGGCCGGGTTCCCGACGGTGGACTTCAAGTACACGCTGGTGGACGGGAAGTATCACGACGTCGACTCGTCCGCGCTTGCCTTCGAGATCGCGGCGAAGGCCTGCTTCCGGGACGGCATGAAGAAGGCTTCGCCGATTATCCTGGAGCCGATCATGGATGTCGAGGTGACGACGCCGCAGGACCATGTGGGCGACGTTGTTGGCGACCTGAACCGCAGGCGGGGCGTGATCCAAAGCCAGGACAGCAGCGGCAGCACGGTGATCGTCCGCGCGCATGTGCCGCTGAAGGAGATGTTCGGCTATATCAGCCAGTTGCGAGGCATGACCAAGGGCCGGGCCAGCTTCACCATGCAGTTCCACCATTACGATCCTGTGCCGAGGATGATCGCGGACGAGATCATGACCAAGAGCGCCTGACCGTTGGCTGACCCGGCGGGCGCGTGCCCGCCGGGTGGCAGGGGTGGGAATGTGTTGGGCACTGAGACGGCGCGCCCTGTTCCGGGTTGGTGGCGCGTGTGGGCTGGGTATGACGTGCCTGGCCGTTGCAGCAGGAATACCAGCTTTCAAAGTTAGCCGGGTCGACTGGCCCGGCCACGATAAGGGTCTCCGCACTGTCGGAGCCGCGGTCGTGAGTGGAGCCGAGCACGCCAAGAGACTTGAGGAAGGTGAAGTCGGGGCTGAGCTTCAGCGTTGCAGGAACGTGTCGGAGCGACACCGCGCTTTCAGCAATCCCCCCGTGGCCGCCCGTCAGCGGCGGTGCGGTCGCGCCGAGCGTGAACGCGATCCGGCATCCCAACGGCGGGCGGGAAAAGCGCGGTGACCCCTCCGAGACTTTATCCCCGCAGGCTTGACGCCATGGGCTATTGACGGTGGTGATAACCGGGCAAAGACTTGGAAGGGATTCTGTTCATGGCGCAAGGGGATGTGTTCGAGACGGACGTGCCCGAGCGGCTCGACCGTCTGCCGTGGACCCGGTTTCATTGGCTGGTGGTGGTTGCGCTGGGGATCACCTGGATCCTGGACGGGCTTGAGGTCACGCTGGTCGGCTCGTTGGCGGGGGCCATCTCCCACAGCCCCAGCTTGCAGCTTACGGAATCCCAGTTCGGCTTAACCGCGAGCGCCTATCTGGTGGGCGCCGTGGTGGGGGCGCTGTTCTTCGGCTGGCTGACTGACCGGCTGGGGCGGAAGAAGCTGTTCACTGTGACGCTGCTGGTTTACCTGGCGGGCACCATCGCCTCGGGGCTCTCGTGGGACGGTTTGTCCTTGGCCCTGTTCCGGTTCATCACCGGGCTTGGCATCGGCGGCGAGTATTCCGCGATCAACGCGACGATTCAGGAGCTGATCCCGGCGCGGCGGCGCGGCTTCACCGACCTCATCATCAACGGCAGCTTCTGGATCGGGGCGGCGCTGGGGGCGTTGGCCGCGATCATCGTGCTCGACCCGGCGTTCATGGATCCGGAATGGGGCTGGCGGCTCGCGTTCGTCGTGGGCGGCGGGATCGGGCTTGTGGTGCTGTTCCTGCGGCGATTTATTCCGGAGAGCCCGCGCTGGCTGATGACGCACGGGCGTCCGGACGAGGCGGCGGACGTGCTGAGCAAGCTGGAGGTGCGGATCGCGCATGAGACAGGCCAGCCGCTGCCGCCGGTGCCGAAAGACCGGCTGCGGCTGCGCGTCCACAAGGGCGGCTGGTTTGGAGAGAGCCTGAAGGTTCTGGCGCGCGATTACCGGCAGCGGGCGCTGATGGGCGTCGTCCTGATGGCGGCACAGGCGTTCTTCTACAATGCGGTGTTCTTCACCTATGCGCTGATCCTGGAGAAGTTCTACAACGTTCCCTCCGCGCATGTCGGATGGTTCATCCTGCCGTTCGCGGCCGGGAACTTCGCCGGGCCGCTGATCCTGGGACGCTTGTTCGACACGCTCGGGCGCAAGGCGATGATCAGCGCGACCTACGGGCTCTCCGGAATTTTGATGGTAGTGGTCGGCTTCCTGTTCCAGCAGGACCTGCTGACTGCGGCGGAGTTGACGGTTGGGTGGAGCGTCATCTTCTTCTTCGCCTCGGCTGCCGCGTCGTCGGCTTACCTCACGGTCGGCGAGACGTTTCCGTTGGAGGTGCGGGCGATCGCGATCGCCGTGTTCTACGCGTTCGGGACGGGGCTGGGCGGGGTGGCGGGGCCGGCAGTGTTCGGCTCGCTGATCCAGAGCGGTTCGCGGGACGAGGTGCTGTGGGGCTATCTGCTCGGCGGCGGGCTGATGATCGGGGCGGCGATCATGCAGGCGGTGATCGGGGTGGAGGCGGCGCGGAAGTCGCTCGAAGAGGTGGCGCCGCCGCTATCGGCCGCGTGATCGTTGCGGGGAACCGGGATTGGTTACGGGCGTTAACATCGCAACGGCACTTGCCGTTCATGGAGGAAAAGATATGGTTGATGAAAACCGCGTTGAAGGCGCCTGGGACAAGGTCAAGGGCAACGTCAAGGAAGGCGTCGGCAAGGTCACCGGTGACGAGAAGATGCAGGCCGAAGGCAAGGCCGACCAAGTCAAGGGGAAGACCGAAAGCACCGTGGGCGGCGCCAAGGACACGGTCCGCGACGCGACCGACTAGCTTTCTTCTGCACAATTGTCGCAAGGCGGGCGCTTCATCAGCGCCCGTTTTGCATTGGGCTATCAGAATCAGGAAAGATTTGGCACACTCCATGAAGCGGAGTGGGCATAGTGATTGACAAAGCGGTTTATCGGGACGCGATGGCCCGGCTCGGGGCAGCCGTCAACGTGGTAACGACGCTTGGCGCGGACGGGCCAAGGGGATTTACGGCATCGGCCGTTTGCAGCGTGACGGACGATCCGCCTACATTGCTGCTTTGCCTCAACCGCAGCAGCGACAACCATGACCCGCTGAAGGCTAGCGGCATTCTTTGCGTGAACACGCTGGCGGCGTCGCAGGAACATTTGTCGCCGATGTTCGCCGGGCTGACGGACGTGCCGCAGGCGGAGCGCTTTTCAGGCGACGAGTGGGCGACGCTTCAGACGGGCGCACCGGTGCTGGAAGGGGCCGTCGTGTCGTTCGATTGCACGATCTCGAGCGTTACCGAGGTTGGAACGCATACAGTGTTCTTCTGCGCCGTAAGAGCGATTCAATTCGGCACGGCGCATGAAGGCTTGATCTACTTCGGTCGGACCTACCATCGGATAACTGTCGTGGCCGCGTAGCAAGCGGCCGGGCCCCGTGTCGACCGGGGCCCAGGCGCCGGGTTACATCTGGGCGTAGCTGCCGTTTTTCCAGACGTAGAGAACGTAGTCGGCTTTGCTGATGTCGCCCTTCTTGGTGAAGGTGATGGGGCCGAGAACGGTGGGGATGTCTTTCAGCTCTTTCAGGGCGGCGGCGACTTTCCGAGGGTCGGTCGTGCCGGCCTTGTTCACGCCTGCGGCCCAGGTCTGGATCGCGGCGTAGGTGTAGAGGGTGTAGCCTTCCGGCTCGAAGTTGTTCTTCTTGAACTCGGCGACGACCTGGGCCGCTTGCGGGCGCTGCCTCGGGTCGGATGGGAAGGTCATGATGGTGCCTTCTCCGGCTGGGCCGGCGATCTGCCAGAACTCGGTGCTGGCCAGAGCGTCGCCGCCGACGATGGTGACGTCCATGCCCTGTTCCTTCGCCTGGCGGGCGATAAGACCGGTTTCCGTATGGTAGCCGCCGATGTAGATGACCTTTATGTCGGCCTGCTTCATGCGGCTGACGAGGGAGGAATAGTCTTTCTCGCCGGGGGTGTAGGTGGCGTCCATCGCTTCCTTCACCCCGGCCTCGTTCATGAACTTCTTGGTCTCCGTCGCGAGACCTTTGCCGTAGGCGGTGTTGTCGTTGAGGATGGCGACTTTCTTGCCCTTGAACTCCTTGGCAAGGAACTTGCCGGCGACCTCGCCTTGCTGGTCGTCTCGCCCGCAAACGCGGAAGGTGTTCCAGCCGCCTTCGTCGGTATAGGCCGGGTTGGTGCTGGCGGGGCTGATCTGGAGCACGCCTTCGTCGGCGTATACCTTGCTGGCCGGGATGGAACTGCCGGAGCAGAAATGGCCGTCGACGAACTCGACGCCGCGGCTGGCCATCTGGTTGGCGACGGAGACGGCCTGGCGCGGGTCGCAGGCGTCGTCGCCGATCTCGATCTTGAGCTGCTTGCCGAGCACGCCGCCCGCTTTGTTGATGTCGGCCACGGCCTGGTTGCCGCCGGCCTTCATCTGGCTGCCGAAGGTGGCGTATTGGCCGGTCATGGGGCCGACGGTGGCGATGGTGATCTGGGCCTGGGCCGCGCCGGCAGCGAAGGCCATGGCGGCGGCGGCGAGAAGGGTTCTGCGGAACATCGAATTTTCCTTTTCAGTGAACTGCGATTGATCGTAGGCGGAAGGAGCGTGCGGCGGAAGCGGAAGATATCTGGCCTGGCAATTGACGCCTTCGCTGGTCCAGCGAGAGCGATTGCAGGCTTGTCAGTGCGCTCCTTCCAGGTAGGCAGCGCGGATTTCCGGACGGGCCAGCAACTCGCCGCCGCCGCCGGCCATGGTGATGCGGCCGTTGACGAGGACGTAGCCGCGGTGGGCCAGGCGAAGGGCCTGGAAAGCGTTCTGCTCGACCAGCAGGACGGTGAGGCCGGTTTCCTCGTTCAGCTTCTTGATGGCGCCGAAGATGCTGCGGACGACGAGCGGGGCGAGGCCGAGGCTCGGCTCGTCCAGCAACAGGAGGCGAGGCTGGCTCATCAAGGCGCGGCTGATCGCGAGCATCTGCTGCTCGCCGCCCGAGAGGGTGCCGCCGCGCTGGGAGCGGCGTTCCTTGAGGCGGGGGAACAGGGTGAAGACCATGCCGAGGGTCTGGTCGTAGTTGCGCATGTTCGCGACCTGCGCGCCCATCAGCAGGTTCTCCTGCACCGACATGCGGGGGAAGATGCGGCGGCCCTCGGGGGATTGGGCCAGGCCCATGTGCATGATCTCGTGGGTGGGCCGCTGGGAGATGTCGAGGCCATCGAGCAGGATCTGGCCGTCGCGGGCGCGGGGGTTGCCGCAGATGGTCATCATCAGGGTGCTCTTGCCGGCCCCGTTGGCACCGATGAGGGTGACGATCTCGCCCGGGTTGACGTCGAGGTCGACGCCTTTGAGGGCCTGGATGGCCCCGTAATAGGCGGTGACGCCGTGGAGCGAGAGCATGGGCTGGGTCATGCCTGGGCGGCCGATGGAGCAGCCAGGGGCGCGTCGATGTCGTCTTCGTCGCCTTCGCCGAGGTAGGCGGCGATGACGGCCGGATCGTTGCGGACGGCCTCGGGGGAACCGTCAGCGATCAGCTTGCCGTGGTCGAGCACGACGATGTGGTCGGAGATGCGCATGACGACGCCCATGTCGTGCTCGATGAGGAGGATGGTGCAGCCGTCAGCCTGGATGGATTTCAACAGTGCGGCGAGTTCGTCGCTTTCCCGCGGGTTGAGCCCGGCGGCGGGCTCGTCGAGGCAGAGGAGAACGGGGCCGGTGCACATGGCGCGGGCGATCTCCAGACGGCGCTGGTCGCCGTAGGGGAGGGCGCCGGCCGGGTCGTCGGCGCGGCCGAGGAGGCCGATGCGGTCGAGCCAGCCGCGGGCAAGGCCGATGGCGGCGATCTCGGCGCGGTGGTGGCCGCCGAGGCCGACGACGGCGAGCAGGCCGGAGAAGACGTTGGGCATGAGGGTGTTGTGCTGGGCGATCAGCAGGTTCTCGAGCACGGTCATGCCGGCGAACAGGCGGATATTCTGGAAGGTGCGGGCGACGCGGGCGCGGCGGGCGATGCTGTGGCCGGGCAGGGACTGCAGGGCGAAAGTCTGGCCGTCGGGGCTGTTGAGGGTGAGGCCGCCGGTGGTGGGGCGGTAGAAGCCGGTGATGCAGTTGAACACGGTGGTCTTGCCGGCGCCGTTGGGGCCGATGACGGAGGTGATGTCGCCTTGGCTTGCCGTGAAGCTGAGGCTGTCCACGGCGGTGAGCCCGCCGAAGCGCATGGTGAGCCGGTCGACGGCGAGGAGGGTGTCAGCCACGGCCTTCGGTCACCAGTTCGGCGGCGATCTCCCGGCGTTTGCCGAGCGCGACGCTGGGGGTGCGCCCGGAGACGAGGCCGCGAGGGCGGAGGATCATGACCAGCACGAGGGCGAGGCCGAAGATCAACATGCGGTATTCGGCGAGGTCGCGGAACAGCTCCACGCCGCCGATCATCACCACGGCGGCGAGCGCGGTGCCGAGCTGGCTGCCGAGGCCGCCCATGACGACGATGGCGAGCACGAGGGCGCTCTCGATGAAGGTGAAGCTCTCCGGGCTGATGAAGGCGTTGCGGGTGGCGAAGAAGGCGCCGGCGAAGCCGCCGAAGGTTGCGCCGATGGCGAACGCGGTGAGCTTGGTGGTGGTGACGTTGATGCCGAGCGAGCGGCAGGCGATCTCGTCCTCGCGCAGGGCTTCCCAGGCGCGGCCCAAGGCGACGCGGCGAAGGCGGAGCGAGACCCAGTTGGTCAGCAGCGCGAGGGCGAGGATGACGTAGTAGAGGAAGATGACGCGGTGCGAAGGGGAGGGCTCGAGGCCGAAGAAGTGGCTGAAGGTGCCAGGCGCGCCGGAGTTGGAGAAGCTGAGGCCGAACAGGGTGGGGCGGGGAATGCCGAGGATGCCGTTGGGGCCGTTGGTCAGGCTGATCCAGTTGAGGATGACGACGCGGATGATCTCGCCGAAGGCCAGCGTGACGATAGCGAGGTAGTCGCCGCGCAGGCGGAGCACGGGGAAGCCGAGCATGATGCCCCAGATGCAGGCGAACAGCCCGGCGAGGGGCAGGCAGGTCCAGAAACCGAGGCCGAAGGTGGTGGCGAAGATGGCATAGGTGTAGGCGCCGACGGCATAGAAGGCGACGTAGCCGAGGTCGAGCAGGCCGGCGAGGCCGACGACAATGTTCAGGCCCCAGCCAAGCATGACGTAGGTCATGATGACGACGCCGATGTCCATGGCGTAGCGCCCGGCGACGAAGGGGAGGCCGACGGCAAGGACGAGCAGGATCGGGGCGAGGTATTTGCCGGAGTGGGCGAGGCTTTCGGCAAGGCGGCGGTTGGCGACGTAGGTCGCGCGACGGCGGGCGTGCCAGAGCAGCAACAGGACGCGGCCGGCGAAGACGACGGCCATGATAACGAGCACGGCGACGGGGCGGGGAATGAGGGTGAGCGGGCCGCCGAAGGAATCGAGCCTCAGACCGACCATGGGGCCGAACAGGCCGAGGGCGACGAGCGCGGACAGCCCGGCGTCCCGTAGGATCAGGTTCATACTTTCTCGACGTCCGAGCGGCCGAGCAGGCCGGTGGGCATGAAGATGAGCACGAGGACGAGAATGCTGAAGGCGGCGACGTCCTTGTAGGCGACGCTGAAATAGGCGGACCAGAAGGTCTCGATCAGGCCGATCAGCAGGCCGCCGAGGACGGCGCCGGGGATGGAGCCGATACCGCCCAGGACGGCGGCGGTGAAGGCCTTCACGCCGGCGATGAAGCCGATGAAGAAGTCGATGACGCCGTAATAGAGCAGGAACATGAAGCCGGCGACGGCGGCCAGCGCCGCGCCGATGACGAAGGTGAGGCTGATGGTGCGGTCGGTGTCGATGCCGAGCAGGCCGGCCATTTTCAGATCCTGCTCGCAGGCGCGCATGGAGCGCCCGAGCGGGGTGGCGGCGACCAGGTAGGAGAAGGCGGCGAGGACGAGCAGGGTGATGAGGATGATGGCGATGCGGATGTAGGAGAGCTGCACGTCGAAGCCGTCGGGGCCGGTAAACAGGGTGAAGCCGCCCTGGATGATGGGCTGGATCGGCTTGACGGTGGCGCCTTGGCTGACCTGGGCGAAGTTTTCCAGCACGATGGACATGCCGATGGCGCTGATGAGCGGGGCGAGGCGGAAGCTGCCGCGGAGCGGGCGGTAGGCGATGCGCTCGATGGTCCAGCCGTAGAGGGCGGCGATGGCAGCGGCGAGGAGAAGGGTGACGGCGAGGGCGAGGGGGACGGAGGTGATGCCGACCGCGGACAGGCCGAGAAGGGCGATGAGGGAAAGGAACGCGCCGATCATGAACACGTCGCCGTGGGCGAAGTTGATCATGCCGATGATGCCGTAGACCATGGTGTATCCGACGGCGATGAGGCCGTAGATCATGCCGAGGGTGACGCCGTTGATGAGCTGCTGGACTGCGTAGGCCAAGGGCGGTGTCCGTTGCCGGGTTGACGGCTTGCAACAAACACATTGCAGGCTTGTTGCGCAAGCGGGCACTGTTGATGGCGGATTGACGGGCCGTTTGGGGTTTGCATGACGGGCGGGTGCTGCTATGAGGACGCCGCCGTTGAGGCATGGGTGCTTAGCTCAGGTGGTAGAGCAGCTGACTCTTAATCAGCGGGTCGTAGGTTCGAACCCTACAGCACCCACCACACGTTTCGACGTGTCGCCCGCAACCGCCAGCGAAGCCTACCCTCTCAAAACCCGAACGCCACCCGCTTCAAGTTCCCTCGCTGCAAGTTGCGGAACCGGGCAAGCGCCAGCATCGGGAAGAACAAGCGATAGCCGTGATACCGTAGGTAGAACACCCGCGGGAAGCCGACCGCGGTGAACGCCGCCTCGTCCCATTCGCCGTCCGTGCGTTGCGTGCGCGCCAGGTACGCAGCACCCCGCCCGACGGCCTCGCCGCATTCGCCGGCCGCCATCAGGCCCAGCATGGCCCAAGCAGTCTGCGACGGCGTGCTGGAGTGGTACTCCCCGCGCGGCGCGTCGGCATAGCTGTCCTCGTCCTCGCCCCAGCCGCCGTCCGGGCGCTGCTTCGAGAGCAACCAGGCGACGCCCCCTCGCATTGCCGGGTCGTCGTGCGGCAGGCCCGCCGCGTTCAGCGCGCTGAGCACTGACCAGGTGCCGTAGATATAGTTCGTGCCCCAGCGGCCGAACCAGCTTCCGTCGGTTTCCTGCTCGCGCCGGAGGAAGGCGACCGCGCGGGCGAGGGCCGGGGCGCAGGTCTCGTCGGCGAGCTGGGCCAGGAACGAGACGCAGCGGGCGGTGACGTCGGCGGTTGGCGGGTCCAGCAGCGCGCCGTGGTCGGCGAAGGGGATGTGGTTCAGGAAGTCGTGGTTGTTGTCGGCGTCGAACGAGCCCCAGCCGCCGTTGCTGCTTTGCATGTCCAGCACCCAGTCCCGCGCGCGCTCCACGCTGTCGGCATGGGCCGGGTCGGCGTTGCGGTGCAGGAGCATGCCGACAACGGCGGTGTCGTCCACGTCCGGGTAGTGCGGGTTGGCGTACTGGAACGCCCAGCCGCCGGGGCGGGCGCCGGGGCGGATATCGGCCCAGTCGCCGCGGAACTCCGTCACTTGCCGGGCCGCGAGCCAGGCTGAGGCGGCGTCGACTTCCGGCGAGGCGGCGCCCTCCGCTTCGGCCACGGCGTGCCCGGCCAGGCTCGTATCCCAGATCGGCGACAGGCAGGGCTGGCAGTAGGCCTCGTCCCCGGTCTGGATCATCAGCTTGCGCACCGCCGCCCAGGCGGTCGCGGCGTGCGGGTGGTCCGGGGCGTAGTTCAGGGCGTCGAACATCATCACCGTGTTCGCCATGGCCGGGTAGATCGCGCCCAGGCCGTCCTCGCCGTTCAGGCGCTCGGTGACGAAGGCCACCGCCTGCTCGACCGCGCGTTGCCGCGGGCGGGACGGGAATAGCGGCTCGACGGCGCGGACGACGCTGTCCACGGCCTTGAACACCGGGCCCCAAGCGGAGCGGTAGGGGCCGTGGAACCAGTCGCGGACCTGCTCGGGCGGGGTCGTGAACAGCTCGTTGATCGTCACTTCACGCGGGTTCCGCGCCTTGGGCCGCAGCGCCATCAGCACCAGCAGCGGCACCAGCACGGTGCGCGACCAGTAGGACACCTTCGACAAGTGGAAGAAGAACCAGCGCGGCAGGTGCATGATCTCGACCGGCATCGCAGGGGTCGCGCGCCAAGGCACGGCGCCGAACAGGGCGAGCTGGATGCGGGTGAACACGTTGGTCCGCGCCGCGCCGCCGGCGGCCAGGATCGCCTCCCTGGCACGGGCCATGTGCGGGGCGGACGGGTCGTCGCCGATGGCTTTCAGGGCGAAATAGGCTTTGACGCTGGCGGAGATGTTGAACGCGCCGTCGTGGAACAAGGGCCAGCCGCCGTGCTCGCCTTGGATGCGGCGAAGGTAGACCGCGATCTTGTCCTGCAAGGGCTGGTCGATCCGGTCGAGGTAATGTTCCAGCAACACGTACTCGGCCGGGATCGTGGCATCGGCCTCGAGCTCGAATACCCAATGCCCATCCGGCTTCTGCCGTTGGCGCAGCGCGGCCGAGGCGCTTGCGATCGCCTGGTCCAGCGCCGGGTCGCCACGCGAGATCGTGTCGCCGGGAACGTGGTCCAGGCCGGCGGGCATCAAATCGGGTGGCATCTCGGTTTCTAACAATCCTGACTAAGAACTTCGGCGGCGGTCCGGCCAGACCTGATGGCTCCTTCAATGGTCGCGGGCAAGCCAGTGGCCGTCCAGTCGCCCGCAAGGACGAGGTTGCGCACCGAGGTCCGGACAGGCGGCCGTTTGGCGTCCTGCTCCGGCGTCGCTGCGAACGTCGCCCGCTTTTCTTTTACGACACGGTAGGGAGGAATTGTCTCATCAAGCTGCAGTGCAATACGGATATCCTGCCACACCTGTTGCGCGAGTGCCACAGGCGGCAGGTCGATCGCCCGGCTTCCCGCGCTGATCGTGACGCTGACGACGCCGGGCTTGATGAAAAGCCATTCCGCCGTGCCGCCGATCAATCCCATGAAGCCGGCCGGGCCTGGATCGGCGTCGATGCGGTAGTGCACGTTCAGGATCGACTCGAAGCGATCCGGCGCTTCAAGCCCGGGCAGCAGCGCCGCGGCGACGGGCGCGGGGGTGGCCAATACGACCGCCTCGCCGCTTTCCAACCGTCGCCCGTCGATGGCGACGACCCGCGCATCGGCTAGTTCCAAGGCGCTGACGCGGGACCCAAGCCTGACCTCCGCGCCGTGCGCGCGCAAATAACTGATCGCCGGATCGATGAAGCTTTCCGACAAGCCTTCACGCGGGAATGCCGGAATGCAGGCGGCGCCCCCGGCGGCGAGGGTTTCCCGCATGACTGCGCCCAGCAGCCGGGCGCTGCCTTGCTCCGGCGGCGTGTTGAGGGCCGCGATGGCCAAGGGTTCCAGCAGGCGGCGGTAAAGCTCTCCCGGGCGCAAGGCTTCGGCGACCGTGGTTCCGGGCGGCGCGCGGTGCAGCCGGAGGGCTGGCAGGGCGTCCAGCATCCGCATTCCCGGCACGCGCCGGCCCGGCGCGAGCAGCCACCACGGCACGCGCCCCGTGTTCGGGCGCAACGTCCACCGCTCCCCGGTGGCGACATCCATGAAGGGGAACACCGGGGCTGGCGGGCCGGCCATGGTCTGCCGCGCGCCGACCTGGTCGAGGAAGGCGAAGGTCGCGCGGTTGCCGGACAGCAGGAGGTGGTTGCCGTTGTCGATGCGGCAGCCGAGCGTTTTGTCGAAGTAGGACCGGCAGCGGCCGCCGGCCTGGGGGCTGGCTTCGTAAAGCGTGACGCCGGTCCCGGCCCGGACCAGGCTGAGAGAGGCCGCCAGCCCCGCCAGGCCGGCCCCGATCACGTGGACATGGTTCGGCTTCAAAGGTGGCGCAACGCGATCCAAAGTTTCTGCCAGCGCGGCAGGCGCACAGGCGCGTCCGGATTGGCCCAGCCGCGCTGCTGCAGCCGTTCCAGCAGGGCGGCATAGGTCGCGCCCATCAGCCTTGCCGGCTTCATCGCCCGGCGGTCGCAGGACTGCATGGCGGTGTCCGCCGCCTTGAAGTGCCGCCGGGCCTGGGCCGCCATCCTCGCGCACAGGGCGGGCAGGGCAATGTGGTTCAGCGCCTCACGCGGCTCGCACGGGACGTCGGCGTCGTGCAGCCATTCGCGCGGCAGATAGAGCCGTCCGCGGGCGGCGTCCTCGGCCACGTCGCGCAGGATGTTGGTGAGCTGCAGCGCCCGGCCCAGGTGCCAGGCGACCTCGTCCGCCGCGGCCGACGTGTCGCCGAACGCGCGGACGGAGAGCCGCCCGACCGCGGCGGCGACCCGGTCGCAGTACAGGTCGAGCGTGGCGAGGTCCGGGGCGACGATCGGCTGCGCCGCATCCATTGCCATGCCGTCGATCACGGCCAGGAAGTCCTCCTGGCGCAGGGCGTAGCGGCCGATAGCCGGGGCCAAAACCCGGGTCACCGCGTCATCGGGCTTGCCGGCGTAGAGTGCTGCGATGCGTTCGCGCCAGGCGGCCAGGCCGGCCAGCTTGTGCGGCAAGGGCGCGGGCTCGTCGGCCACGTCGTCGACGATGCGGCAGAAGGCGTAGATGGCATACATGGCCGCCCGGCGGTCACGCGAGAGCACCTTCATGCCGCGGAAGAACGACGTACCGGCCCGTTTCACCAGCGCCTCGACCTCGGCCAGATCGCCCTGCGATGCGCCCAAGGCGGTCATGCCGCGAACCGCAGCGCGCCCAGCACGCTGCCGGCCAGGTCCTGCTTCAACAGCTTGACCCGGCGCGCGACCGGATCGGCCCCGCGCAGGCGCCGCGCGAGCCTGCGCGACAGGCCGAGGATGACGGCGCATTCCAGGCGCAGGCGGCGGTCCCGCACCTGCCGGGGCAGGTCGGACGCCCGCGCGTGGAGGCGGTCCACCTCGTCCAGCAAGCTCGCGAACACCCGGCGCAGTTGGGGCGTTTCTCCGTTGCCGGCGAGGTCCTCGGCCCGCGCTCCGGCGGCGGCAAGCTGGTCTTGGGGGAGATAGCAGCGGTCCAGGGCGGCGAGGTCTTTCGCCCCGTCCTGCAAGTGGTTCAGCACCTGCAAGGCGGCGCAGAGCGGGTCGCTCGGGCGGTGCGCCGCCGGGTCTTCGCCGTGGAGGTCGAGCACGTGACGGCCGACCGGCATGGCCGAAAGGCGGCAGTAGTCGTAAAGCTCTTCCCACGTTGCGTAGCGGGTCTTGACCGCGTCCTGCCGGAACGCCGCTAGGAGGTCGAGCGCGTGCTTCGCAGTCACGCCTGTCTCGGCCAGGCTCGCGCGGAGGACGGCGGCGCTTGGCGCGCCCGCGTCCCGCTCGCCGGTCAGCACGGCCTGCATCGTGGCCAGGCGGGAGAGCTTGTCGTCGGCACGGAGGGCCGGGCTGTCGGCGATGTCGTCGGCATTGCGGGCGAAGGCGTAGAACGCATGGACGTGCGGCCGCAAGGCCGGGCGGATCAGCAGCGAGCCGACGGGGAAGTTCTCGTCGCCGCGGTCCTTGCCGGACCAGCTCTCGACCGACTCCGTCATGCGCCGGCGTCCTGGTAGGCGCGGCGTTTCCAAACCACGCCTCGCCCGAGGTGATGGTTGACCGCCGAGCCGACCGTCGCCGCCCCGTAGAAGCAGGCGATGCCCGGCAGCAGCAGCGCCCAAGCGGGCGACTGGCGGAAACGGCGCAGCGTCGGCAGGTATGAGGCGGCGGAGCCGATCCAGGCGAGCAGGCCGAGCCATCGCGCCGCGCCCTGGCCGAAGATCGCCAAGGCGGGCGGCGCGAGCCAGATCAGCGCCAGGCCGAGGACAGTGCCCAGCAGCAGCAAGGGCGAGAAGCGGAGCTGCACGTAGGCGGTGCGCGCCACCATGCGCCAGATGTCGGCTGCGCCGGGGTAGGGGCGGACGCTGCGGGCCAGGGCGCTGTGGCCGAGGTAGACCGGGCCGCCGGGCTTGATGGCGGCGGCGAGGGCCACGTCGTCGATCAGCGCGCCGCGAAGGGAGGCGATGCCGCCGATCCGGGCCAGGGCGGCGCGGCGCAACAGGACCGTCCCTCCCGCTGCGGCGGCGGTCCGGCGAGAGGGCGCATTCACCCAGGCGAAGGGATAGAGCAACTGGAAGAAGAACACGAAGGCCGGGACCAATGCCCGCTCGGCGAGGCTGGCGCAGCGCAGCTCCACCATCTCGGACACCATGTCCAGTTGGCCGGCCTGGAGCTTGGCGACCAGCGTGGCCAGGTGCTCCGGCTCGTGCACGATGTCGGCGTCGGTCAGCAGAACCAGCCCGGCCTCGCCGTGTTCCACGCCCTGCGACATTGCCCAGAGCTTGCCGCTCCAGCCGGGGAGGCGCGTGCGGCCGTCGATGACCGTCAGCCTGGGGTCGCTGATGGCCCGCGCGATGTCGCCGGTGTTGTCGGAGCTGCCGTCGTCGACCAGGGTGATGCGCAGCGGCCCCGGATAGTCCTGCGCCAGCAGCGAGCGCAATGCCGGCTCGATGCCGTCCGCCTCGTCCCGCGCCGGCACCACCACGTCGAGCGCCGGCGCGGCACCGAGGCGGACGGGAGCGAGGACCGGCCCCGCGGACCAGAACCGGCCATGCAGCAGCAGCAGATAGAGCCAGGCCAGCGCCGCGACGGCGGCAAGGACGGTCATGCCCGCAACCGCCCCTGCTCGCGGAACCAGGCGACCGCGTCGGCGAAGGCCCGGCGTGCCGGGCGCGCGGCGTAGCCCAGCTCCGCCTTCGCCTTGGCGCTGCTGAAGTACATGCGTTTCTTGGCCATCGCCAACATCTCGCGCGTGACCAGCGGCTCGATGCGGAACACCCGGGCCGCGCCCTCCATGCCGAGGGCGAGCGGCATCAGCGCCCGGTGCGACACCTGCCGCCGGCGCACCCCGGAGCGGCCCATCACGTCGTCGATCATGGCCAGCATGTGCGGCATCGACAGGTCCTCGCCGCCCAGGATGTAGGCCTCGCCGATCCGGCCGCGTTCCAGCGCCAGCACGTGCCCCTCCGCCACGTCGTCCACGTGGACGATGTTCAGCCCGGTGTCGACGTAGGCCGGCATCCGGCCTGCCGCGGCGTCCAGCACCATCTTGCCGGTGGGCGTCGGCTTGATGTCGCGCGGGCCGACCGGGGTGGAGGGGTTGACGATGACCGCCGGGACCGATTCGGTGCGGACCAGATCGAGCACCGCCTGCTCGGCGCGGTATTTCGACTGCTTGTAGACGCCGACGATCTGTTCCGGATGCACCTCGGTCGCCTCCGTGCCGGGCGTGCCGTCGCCGACTAGGCCGAGGGCGGCGACGCTGCTGCAGTAGACGATCCGTTCCACGCCGGCGTCCCGCGCGGCGCGCAGCAGGGCGGCGGTGCCATCGACGTTCGCCTGCATCATCGGGCCGGGTTTCGGCACCCAGAGGCGGTAGTCGGCGGCGACGTGGATGAGGTAGCGGCAGCCTTGCACGGCGGCGGCGAGCGAGGCCGGGTCGCGCAGGTCGCCGACGACCGGTTCGCCCAACCCTTCGATCAGGCGGCGGTCGCTGGCAGGGCGCACGAGCAAGCGCAAGGCGTGGCCGCGGGCGGCGAGTGCCCGGGCGACGGCGGAGCCGACGAAGCCGGTGGCCCCGGTGACGAGGGTGGGACGGGAGGGAACGGAATCTGACATTGGCCCGCGCTTTATAGCTTGGACCGGGGGCGCAGGTGTAGGGGCGGGCGGGTTCTCACCTGGCGGGTGTGACATTGATGCCCGCTCCGTAGGAATTGGCCGCATTTATGCCCGCGGAACGTCAGCCCGTTTCAGGAAGTGGCGCTCAGGCCTTTCGCACGCCCCAAAAGCAGGTGTTGTCGGCGTGGATCACGTCCGTGATCGTGTTGCGAAGCGCCGACGGGAGCTTGTAGGAGCCGATCGGGACATACGGGATTTCCTTGAAAGCGACGGCCTGCATCTTCTCGCAGATTGCCTTCTGTGCGGCGAGGTCGGACGCCTGGAACCATTGGTCGCGCAAGCCTTCCAGAACCGGGCTTACCGGCCAGCCGAACCAGCCGCCTTTGCCATTGCCGCGGAGGGGAAAATGGCTGCCGGGGTTGGACAGGGTGAGGCCGTTCCAGGAGGTGCAGAAGGCGTTCCAGCCGCCCTCGGACGACGGCTTGTCGCTGGCCCGGCGTCCGACCAGCGTGCCCCAATCCATGCTCTGATAGTCAACTTTGATGCCGATCTCGGTGAACACGCTTCGGGTCATCTGGTCCATCGGGATCAGGGCGGCTTGGTCGGACGGGGCCATGAGCACGACGGTCTCGCCTTTGTAGCCGCTTTCCTTGACCAGCTTCTTGGCGAGCTCGACATCGCGCTTGCCGGTGAAGACCTGCATGTCGGCATCGTTGGCCATCGGCGTGCCTGGGGTGAAGATGCCGCAGGGGACGTGCATCAGGTCGGTCTGGTCGCCGACGACGGCGGTCATGAACTCCATCTGGCTGATGGCGGGCAGGATGGCTTGGCGGAGCTTCTCGTTGTCGAACGGCGGCTGGGTATGGTTCAGGCCGATGACGGCGGGCAGGAACAGCGGGCCGATGGCGACGGTTTTCACCCCGTCCGCCTGGCGCAGCATCGGCAGCAGGTCGATCAATGGGCTTTCCAGCCAATCCACCTCGCCCTGTTGCAGCGCGCTCGCGGCGGTGGCCGGGTCGGGCATCACGTGCCATTCCACCCGGTCCACGTAGACCGCCTTGCTGCCGGACCAGTAGGAGGGCTTCTCCGGACGCGGCTTGTATTTGTCGAACTTGGCGTAGGCAACGAACGAGCCCGATACCCGCTCGCCCGGCAGGAAGCGGAACGGGCCGCTGCCGGTCGCGTCCGTGATCTGCTGGAACGGGTCCGTCTCGGCGACGCGCTGGGGCATGACCATGCAGATGTCGGGGCCGCCCAGGGCGAAGGCCATGAGCGGGAAGGGGGTTTTCAGCCGGATCTGGAAGCGCTTGTCGTCGAGCGGCTTGATCTCGTGGGTGACCGAGAGGAGCTTCTGGCCGAAGCCCTTGCGCTTGCCCCAGCGATTGATCGAGGCGACGCAATCGGTGGCGCGGACCGGCTCGTTGTCGTGGAACAGCAGGCCGTCGCGGAGCGTGAAGGTCCAGGTCAGCTTGTCGTCGCTGAGCTCGTGGCCGGCGACCATCTGCGGCTGCGCAGTCAGGGTCTCGTCGATGCCGTAGAGCGTGTCGTAGACCATCATGCCGTGGTTGAAGGCGACGGTGGCGCTCGTCCAGACCGGGTCGAGGCTGGACAGGTCGGCTTGCGGGACAAAGCGGAGGGTGCTGGCGGCCGAGGCGGCGCGGGCCTTGGAAAACGGCGCTGCGGCAAGGGCGGCGGCGGTCAGGAGGGTTCTGCGCTGCATTTCGGCGTCCTTTGTTTTGCCGGGCGGCTTGATCGGCGCGCCGAGGCGCTCGTTGCCGATGCTGCCCCTTGCATGGCTGACAACGAAATCTTGCATGACCCCTGAATGGAGTCCACAAAGCCTGACGATCTCCAACCAGCACTGTCCGAGAAGGTTCCTCATGCCGCTTCCGCTGCCTCGCCGCCTCGCCTTGCTTTCGGCAAGCGCCACTCTCGCGCTGTGCATGGGGTCCGGCCCGTTCGCCGCCGCGGCCTGGGCCAAGACGCCCGCGAACATGCTAGTCATCGCCAACCGCATCGACGACATCACCACGCTCGATCCGGCGGAAAGCTTCGAGTTCGCCGGGGCCGACGTGATCCGCAACGTGTATGGCAAGCTGGTCAACTTCGACCCGCTGAACCTGAAGAAAGGGTTCCAGCCCGATATCGCGACCGGGTGGACGGTGTCGGATGACGGCCGGACGATCACGTTCGCCATCCGCGACGGGTTGAAGTTCCACTCCGGCAATCCGGTGCGGGCGGAGGACGCCGCGTTCTCGTTGCAGCGGGCGGTGAAGCTGAACAAGACGCCGGCCTTCATCCTGGGCCAGTTCGGCTTCACCCCCGAGAACGTGGAGCAGAACATCCGCGCGGACGGCGGCAAGCTCGTGCTCGAGACCGACAAGAAATACGCCACCACCTTCGTGCTGAACTGCCTGACGGCGACGATCGGCGCCATCGTCGACCAGAAGACGGTGATGTCGCATGACAAGGACGGGGACCTCGGCAACGAATGGCTCAAGACCAACTCGGCCGGGTCGGGCGCCTACAAGCTCGTCGATTGGAAGCCGTCCACCTCGGTGACGCTGGTGTCCAACCCGGATTTCTATCTCGGCGCGCCGGCGATGAAGCGGGTGATCGTGCGGCATATCCAGGAGAGCGCCACGCAGCGCCTGCTGCTGGAAAAGGGCGACATCGACGTGGCGCGCAACCTGAACCCGGAGGACGTGGCCGCGGTCGAGAAGGACCCGAAGCTCGGCGTCGTGTCGGAACAGCGGGGGCGCATCGTCTACCTTGGGCTGAACCAGAAGGACAAGGTGCTGTCCAACCCGAAATTCGTCGAGGCGGTGAAATACCTCGTCGACTACAAGGGCATGATCAACTCGTTCCTGAAGGGCCAGTACGAGATCCATCAGACGTTCCTGCCGGCCACATACCTCGGCGCGCTGGACGACACGCCGTTCAAGCTGGACATTCCGAAGGCAAAGGCGCTGCTGAAGGAGGGCGGCATCGAGCACGCCGAGTTCGAGATCGGCGTGCGCGACGCGCAGGAGCGGGTGGAGATCGCGCAGTCGCTGCAGAATACGTTCGGTCAGGCCGGCATCAAGCTCAATATCACCACCGGCACTGGCAAGCAGATCCTGACCCGGTATCGCGCCCGGGACATCCCGATCACGCTCGAGGAATGGGGGCCGGACTACCCGGACCCGCAGACCAACGCCGGCACCTTCGCCTACAACCCGGACAATTCCGACGCGGCGAAGGCGACCGGCCTGCTCGCCTACCGCATCGCCTGGTCGCCGGGGGACATGAGCCAGAAGGTTCTGGAAGCGGTCACCGAGGCCGACCAGGGCAAGCGGGTCAAGATGTACGAGGACCTGCAGCGCGAGTTCCAGGCGCGCGCGCCATTCGTGATGATGTTCCAGAAGATCGAGCAGTTCGGCATGCAGAAGGACGTGAAGAACCTGACCCTGGGCGGCGCCATCACCAACGCGGCGTATTGGCCGGTGGTGAAGAAATAGCCAGCCCAGGACCTGCCGCTTGAGCGGTTTGACGGACGGCGGCGCCCGGCTCCCATTCTCGCCCGCGGGCGCGCCCGAGGCCGCACCCCGGTTCCGGCGGGCACGGTCGTACGGGCTCAGATCGCTGGCGACGGTGGGCTCGGTCGCCATCACCATGGTCGGGCTGCTGGCGCTCACGTTCATCATCGGCCGGGTGATGCCGATCGATCCGGTCACCGCCGTGCTGGGAGAGCGCGCCTCGCCCTCCGCCTACGCGGCGATGCGGGCCGAGATGGGGCTGGACAAGCCCGTCGTCGTGCAATTCGCGGTCTACCTCTGGCAGGTTGTTCATCTCGATTTCGGCACCTCGCTGCTGACCGCGCGCCCGGTGGCGAACGACATCGCCCGCGTGTTCCCGGCCACGCTCGAGTTGGCGACCCTCGGCACCATCATCGGCGTCGGCCTCGGCGTGCCGCTCGGCGTGCTGGCCGCGGTCAAGCGGGATACCTGGATCGACAGCCTCGCCCGCATCGTGGCCCTGGTCGGCTACTCGATGCCGATCTTCTGGCTGGGGCTTGTCGGGCTGCTGGTGTTCTACGGCATCCTCGGCTGGGTCGGGGGGCCGGGACGGGTCGGTATCTTTTACGTGGACATGGTGCCGACGGTAACCGGGCTGATCCTGGTCGACTCGCTGCTCGACGGGCAGGTGGACGTGTTCTGGGACGCGGTGTCGCACATCATCCTGCCCGCCTCGCTGCTGGGGTACTACTCGCTGGCCTACATCTCGCGCATGACCCGCTCGTTCATGCTGGAACAGCTTTCGGCGGAATACGTCACGACGGCGCGGGTGAAGGGCATGCCGGAATGGACGGTGGTCTGGCGGCACGCCTTCGGCAACGTGCGCGTGCCGCTGATCACCGTCATTGCGCTGTCCTACGCCGGGCTGCTGGAAGGCTCGGTGCTGACGGAGATCATCTTCTCCTGGCCGGGCATCGGCTCCTACATCACCACGGCGCTGCTCTCGGCCGACATGAACGCGGTGCTCGGCGGCACGGTGGTCGTGGGCCTGGTATTCGTGCTGCTGAACGTGTTCTCCGACCTGCTTTACAAGGTGTTCGACCCCCGTGCCCGCTGACGCCGCCTCGGCCCGGACCTGGCGCGCCTGGCTGCTGACCGACACGCCCGGCTCGCGCGCGCAGGCCCGGCTCGGCTCGCTTTACAGCGGCTGGCTAAAGCTCGCGTCGAACCGGCTCACCGTGTTCGGCCTGGCTATCCTCGTCTCGCTGCTCCTTGTCGCCGCCTTCGCGCCTTGGCTCGCGCCGCGCGACCCTTACGCGCAAAACCTCGCCGGGCGGCTGCAGCCGCTGTTCGCGCCGGGGCATGTCCTGGGCACAGACTCGTTGGGGCGGGACATCCTCTCGCGGCTGATCTACGGCTCGCGCATCACGTTGACCATCGTGGCCCTGGTGGCGGTGATCGCGCCGGCCGCGGGACTGCTGGTGGGCACGGTGGCGGGCTATGCCGGGGGCGTGGCCGATGCCGTGCTGATGCGGGTGACGGACATCTTCCTCGCCTTCCCCCGCCTGGTGCTGGCGCTCGCCTTCGTCGCCGCCCTCGGCGCCGGGATCGAGAACGCGGTGATCGCCATTTCCCTCACGGCCTGGCCGCCCTACGCCCGCATCGCCCGCGCCGAGACATTGACGATCCGCGCCGCCGACCACATCGCCGCGGTGCGCCTGCAAGGGGCGGGGGCGATGCACGTCATCACCCGGCATATCTGGCCGCTGTGCCTGTCGTCGCTGATCGTGCGGGTGACGCTCGATATGGCCGGGATTATCCTGGCCGCCGCCGGGCTCGGGTTCCTCGGGCTGGGCGCGCAGCCGCCGTCGCCGGAATGGGGGGCGATGATTTCCGAGGGGCGCAAGTTCATCCTCGACTATTGGTGGGTCGCGACCGTGCCGGGCGTCGCCATCTTCTTGGTCTCGCTCGGCTTCAACCTGCTGGGGGACGGGCTGCGCGACGTGCTCGATCCGAAATCCGGCGCGGGATGAGCGAGACGCCGCTGCTTGCCGTCGATGACCTATGGGTCCGGTTTCCCGTGCTGCGCGACGGGGTGGCGGCGACGTTCGACGCCGTGCGCGGGGTCTCGTTCACGCTCGGGCGCGAGCGGCTCGGCATCGTCGGCGAGTCGGGCTCCGGCAAATCGCTGACCGGGCGGGCGATCCTGCGGCTGATCCGCCCACCGGGCCGGGTCGAGGCCAAGCGGATCGCCTTGGAAGGGACGGAGCTCCAGAGTCTGTCGGAGCGGCAGATGCGGGCGGTGCGCGGCCAGCGCATCTCGATGGTGATGCAGGACCCGAAATTCTCGCTCAACCCGGTGATGACGGTGGGCGAGCAGATCGTGGAGGCCTATCGCCTGCACAACAGCGCGTCGCGCCGGGCCGCGAAGGCGCGCGCGCTGGAGATGCTGGAGGCCGTGGCCATCCGCGACCCGGCCCGCGTGTTCCGCGCCTACCCGCACGAGATGTCGGGCGGAATGGGCCAGCGGATCATGATCGCCATGATGATCATTCCCGGCCCGCAGATCCTGATCGCCGACGAGCCGACCTCCGCGCTTGACGTGAGCGTCCAGGGCGAGGTGTTGCGCATCCTAGACAAACTGGTGGCCGAGCGCGGCATGGGGCTGGTCTTCATCAGCCACGACCTCAACCTCGTCTCGTCGTTCTGCGACCGCGTGCTGATCATGTATGCCGGGCGCGTGGTCGAGACCTGCCGCGCCGATGCGCTGCACCAGGCGACGCACCCCTACACCCGCGGGCTGCTGAACTCGCTGCCGCGGCTGGACGCGCCCGCCGAACGGCTTCAGGTGCTGAAACGCGACCCGGCCTGGGCGGACGCCGGCGCTTGAGCGGGGCGGAGGCGCTCAAGTTGTCCGGCCTCAACGTCTGGTTCGGCGCCGGGCGGGACCGGGTGGATGCGGTGCGGTCGGCGGACATGAGCGTGCCTGCAGGGGCGTCGCACGGGATCGTGGGCGAGTCCGGCTCGGGCAAGTCCACCATCCTGCGCACGGTAGCCGGGCTGGCGCCGACGTGGTCCGGCGCGATGCGGGTGAATGGGGTGGCGCTCGGCCGGACGCGCGACCGCGGATTTTACCGCGCCGTGCAGATGGTGTTCCAGGACCCTTACGCGTCCTTGCACCCGCGCCATAGCGTCGACCGCGTGCTGGACGAGACGCTTAAGCTGCACGGCTTCAAGGACCGCGACAGGCGGGTGCTGAAGCTGCTCGACGACGTGGGGCTGTCGCGCGCGTTCCGCTTCCGCTTCCCGCACCAGCTTTCCGGCGGGCAGCGGCAGCGCGTCGCCATTGCCCGGGCCTTGGCGCCGGAGCCGCAGATCCTGCTGCTGGACGAGCCGACGTCGGCGCTCGACGTTTCGGTGCAGGCCGAAATCCTGAACTTGCTCGCGGATTTACGGCGGGAGCGAGGATTGGCTTACGTGATGGTGAGCCACAATCTGGCGGTGGTGGCGCATCTTTGCGAGCGGGTTTCGGTGATGAAGGACGGGCAGATGGTGGAGACGCTCGGGGTGGAGGATTTGCGGCGGCGGCACGCGGGGCATGAGTATACCCGGCATTTGTTGCAGAGTTCGATTGGATATGTGCGCTAGGTTTAGGTGCAATACTGTTCACTTTGTGATTCGGATGGCGGCGTTGAAATCGATGCGCGTGGTCGGCTGTGGCGTGCGAGGGCGCAGCGGGTAGCCGCTCATCTTGCGCTTGACCCCGCGCGGCACCTGCCGGCCCCGGGAACTCGCCACACGCTCCTCCAGGATCTCGTCCAGTACCTCCTTATGCAGGGCGAGCCTGTCCCGAGGGGGGAAAAGCCGCAAGCAGCGGCAGCTTGCGGCGCACCACGCGCACGGCATGCAGGAACGACAAACGATCCGGGTCCTCGTCGGCCCGCAGCGCCGCCTCGTGCATGAGCCCGCGCACAGCGAAGTGCGCCAGCAGCAGGCCCCAGAACTCCTGGCGCGCCAAGTCCGGGGTCTTGCTGCGCAGCACGACCTGTGCCCCGCGCAGCTGCGTTTTCAGCTCGGCCAGCGCGCCCTCAATCTCCCAGCGCTCATGATACAGGGCAGCCAAGTCCGCGGCAGGCGCCTGCGCCTCGTCCAGGATCGTGGTCACGAGACGATACAGCGGCTCAGCGTCGGCCACCCCCTCCAGCCGATATTCCACCACGCGCACCCGCACGCCGTTGGTCGCATGGCGCCGGTCCTTCTCGCTCGGATACACCACGGACAGATAAGACCCGTCCGCCAGCACCGCGGCGCGCGGCAGGCGCAGGTTGCTCCTTACCCGCCACAGCAGGTCGGCACCGGTAGCGGCCGCTGTCTGCCACAACGCATAGCCAAAGAAGTATCGGTCGGCCAGGCACAGCATGCCCGTCCGCAGCGCCGGCACCACGCCATGGGCCAGCGTCGTCTCGCCATCCGCGCAACCGCCCAGCTTGGCGCCGAACAGCACGTGCGTGCCGTTCTCCACCAGCGCGACGAAACGGAGCTGCGGAAAGGCGCTCTCGCCGCGGCTGGCACCCGGATAGCCGAAGCAGGCGCCGTTCTCGGCCGTGTCGGCCACATCCAGGCTGGAGCCGTCCAGGCTCACCAGCCGCCACTCTCGATACCACGCCCCCTTGGTGGCGCGCGTCGCCACCGGCTGCACGACCTGCTCAAAGAGCCGGCGCAGCGGCATCTCGCCCAGGCGGCTGCGCGCCTGCGAGATGCCGCTCTTGCCCGCCACCTTGACCGCGTCGGCGCCCCACAGCCAGCGCAAGCCTTCTAGCAAGCAGCGCAGCACCTCGCGGGTGCTGGACCCCATGTACAGCGCCATGGCGATGGCGTAGTAGATCATCACCTGAGCCGGCAGATCGCGCTCGCGCTCGCTCGTCTTGCCGGTCTCGGCCAGGACCTGCTGCACCCGATCCGGCGGGAACGTCTTGGCGATCACGCCGAGGCTGATGTGGTCGCTGACACGAACGCCGGCCGGAAGGCCGGCGGGAACACCCGCCATCGCTGTCGATCCTAAAAAAACCTGATCAACGGATATAGGGTGGCTAACCACCTAAATGAACAGTATTGGGTTTAGGTGTTCAACTTCATCACGGTGTGTTCAAAATCAGCGATCATAGCCCAGAGCTAAACCGCCGCCCGCCCCCGCCGCAACTCAATCGGCGGGAACCCCACGATGTCGTAAGTCGCCGACGCAATCCCGATCCCAGCCTCGTCGAGCTCGGCGATGATGTACCGGCTCATCGCATCCTTCGACCCGCGTATCTTGTGCGTGCCGACGATGAACCGCACCGTCAGCTCCAGCCAGTTGTCGGTGATGCGGAAGAACACCCGCGGATCAAGCTCCAGCGCCTCCACCCCGAACGACTCCAGCAAGCCCTGCTTGGCTTCCACCGACATCTCCGCCGGGTCGGCGGCATGGCGGCGGGCGGCCTCGATCAGGATGCGTTCCACCCGGGCGCGGTCGGCCTGGTAGGTGATGGGGATGGTCATCTCCTCCCAGATGAACGGGAACTCGCGCGTGTAGTTGAACACCGGCTCGGCGAAGATCTTCGAGTTCGTGACGGTGACGATCCGCCCGGTGAACTGGCGGCTTCGCACCCACATGGCCGGGTCCGCGCCCTGCACGCTGGGAGGCTGGCCCATCTCCATGATGGTGGTCTGGATGAAACCGAGCCGCATCACGTCGCCGCGCACCCCGCCCATCGAGATGCGGTCGCCCACGGTGAAGGTGGAGCCGCGCAGGATCACGAAATACCCGGCGATGGAGGTCACCACCTGCTGCAAGGCGAAGGCGAGGCCGGCGGAGATGAGGCCGAAGGCGGTGGCGAGCCGGGTCGGGTCGTTGAACCAGATCGACAGCAGCCCGAGGATCATGATCACCGCGGTCACCAGGCTGATGCCTTGCCGGGTCCAGAACCGGCTTTGCGTGCCGGCGCGGTCGGTGCTGCCGAGCACCCGGCCGGAAAGCGCGCGCAGCACCCTGCTCGTGACCAGCACGACAACGATGAACGCGATCGAGAGCAGGAGCTTGCGCCCGTTCTCCGGATTGACGCCGACCCAATTGATACCCAGGAAATTCATCGTAGCCCTCGGAAGTACGTCGCGCGGCCTTCGATGGTCGGAGCGCGCCGCCGGGTCAAGCCGTCCAGGACGCGGACGCCGAGCCAAGCGAAGTCGCGGGGTGGTTCCAATGCATCGGCGCGCCCGCCAGCGCGCAGGGCGGGCGCAGGCGGCGGGCTGGCCCCCAGGATGTTTGTTCGAGCTGCTGCGTGCCGTCCGCCGGGGTTTCGGGCGCGAGCGGCGGCTCGTCCTTGGCTGGCAGGCCGGCCAGCAAGGCAGCCGTCCTGGCCAGCGATGTCCGGGCGACCGTGCCCGCGCCCGTGGACAGGCGGCGGGTCAGGCCCCGCACCACGGCGGCGGCGATGACGTACCCGGTGGCATGGTCGAGCGCCTGGACCGGCAGCGGCGCAGGTTTGCCGCGCCCGAGCCGCGCCATGCCGGCCTCGGCGATGCCGCTGCTCATCTGCACCAGGCTGTCGAACCCGCGCCGCCCGCGCCACGGCCCGGACCAGCCGTAAGCGTCGAGCGACACGTCGATCAGGCCGGGGCGCAAGACTTGGCGCCGCTCGTCGTCGAACCCCAATGCGGCCAGCGCGCCGGGCCGGTAGCCGTGGACCAGCACGTCCGCACCACGCAGCAGACGCTCCCATGCCGCCCGGCCCTCCGGCTGGCGAAGGTCCAGCCGGGCGCAGCGCTTGCCGAGCGTGACGTCCGGCACGACGCCGGGCTCGTCCCATCCGGGCGGGTCGATCCGCAGCACCTCCGCGCCGTAGCCCGCCAGGAACCGGGTCGCGACCGGGCCGGCCAGGACGCGGGTCATGTCGAGCACGCGGATGCCTCGCAGCGGGCGGTCCCGAGCGGCCGGCCATGCGGGCGGCGTCCCAAGACTCCCCGGCCCGGCATGGACGACCGGCTCCTGCGAAACGGCCCGGCCTTGCGGGTGCGCCGCCCAGGCCGCCATGCCGCGCATCGCCGCGGCACAGCCGCCGCGTTCGAGCACGGCCGCTTCCAGCGCCTCCGCCTGCCAACGGCGGACGGCGCGGGCGACCTGATCCCGCTCCTCTGGCGCATCAAGTGCCGCGAGCGCGGCGCGAAGGTGGCGCGGCGCGTTAGCGTGCAGCCTGACCCAACCATCCGCGGCGGCATAATCGCCGGTGACCATGGCCCGAAGCGGAGGGATAGCCCAGCCTTGCGGGCGGATGGACGCGGCAAACCACATCGAAGCGAGACGACGGTCGACGGTTGCCTCGGCTACGGCGTTGTGCCGGGCCGCGGCCAGCTCCGCGACGGCCAAAACGGCGGATGCAACCGACGCGACGGCCAGGTCGGTGACGGCGAACGCCGACGGCAGGGTTCCGCATCCCGTCACCCGCAAACGCCGGGGCCATTCCTCCGGTCCGCCGAGCGCGCTCCAGATCGAGGCGAGCGCGGCGTCAGCTCCGTCCGGCATAGGCCTGCCGCATCGCCTCGATCGCGTCCAGCTTGGCATGGAACGGCGTCCAGTCGTCGCGCTCGGCGATCGGCGTCCACAGCGCCTCAACCTCGTCGATCAGCATCGTGCAGGCCTGGGCGCCCCGGAAGTAGGGGTGATCGAGCGTCACGCCGGGCGCTCTCGCGTAAGCGTCAAGCAGGTCCTGCACCGGCGCGAACGCCTCCGTTTTCGGGGGCCGTCCGGCATAAACGTCGAAGAACGCCTGCTCGAACGGCGCGCGCGACGCATCGAGCCACTGCCACCACGCCTGAGCCAGGGCGCGATCCTGCTCAGGGCCGCCCGGCGTCAAGCCGAGGCGGCGGATGATCCCGGCATCGAGGGCGGCGTGGAACGCGGGGGGAAACGCTTCGAGCGCGGATTGCAGCGCCTCTTTGCCAGCCAGCGGCAGCAGGCATTCGGCCAGCCGAGTCAGGTTCCACAGCACCGCGTCAGGCTGGCGACCATAAGCGTAAAGCCCGCCATGGTCGAAATAGGCCGCGGTGAACTCCGGGTCGTAGGCGGGCAGGAAGCGCCAGGGGCCGTAATCGAAACTCTCGCCGGTGACGTTGATGTTGTCGGTGTTCAGCACGCCGTGGACGAAGCCCGCGACCATCCATTGCGCCGCAAGCTGGGCGCAGTTCCGCGCTGCCTCGGAAAGGAAGCCGCTCGCGCGGGCGGCCGGGTCTTCGGCCCAGAGGTGGGGCATGTGGGTCCGGACCGTGTGGTCGAGCAGGCTGAGCACGTTTTCCGGCTCCCGCCGGGCGGCAGGACGCTGGAAGCTGCCGATGCGGATATGGGAGTGGCTGAGCCGGACGAGCACGGCGGAGCGGGTGGGCGACGGCTCGTCGCTGCGCGTCAGCTCCTCGCCGGTTTCGATCAGGCTAAGCGACTTGCTGGTGTAGACGCCGAGCGCTTCCAGCATCGTCGTGGCCAGTATCTCGCGGATGCCGCCTTTCAGCGTCAGGCGTCCGTCGCCGAAGCGGGACCAGGGTGTCTGCCCGCTGCCCTTGGTGCCGAGGTCGAGCAGGCGGCCGTCCTGTAGGTCGAACATCTGCGCGTACAGGAAGCCGCGCCCGTCGCCGAGGTCGGGGTTATACTGGCGGAACTGGTGGCCGTGGTAACGCAGCGCGAGGGATTGCGGGAAGCTGCCCGGCAAAGGTTGGAAGCGGCCGAAATGGTCGATCCACTCGGCATCGGTGAGGCCGTCGAGGCCAATGCGGGCGGCCCAGCGCTGGTCGCGGTGACGGAGGACATGAGCCGGGAATTGCGCAGCTTCGACCGGATCGTAGAAGGCCGGGCCGAGGCTGGCGTGCGCAGTGGACGGGCGGAACGGTGGCATCATCCGTCCCCGCAAGTCGGGTTTCGATTAAGGAGGGTCACGACGCCATCGAGGCATCCTTAATTACTTTGACCCTAGTACGCCGGGCCGTTTCGGTCACGCGGGATTGCCGCTGCCGCATTGCGGCGCCGGCCGCAAGGTCGAGCGCGGTGATGCCCGCCACCGCGACCGTCGCCAGCAATGCGGCCGGGCGGCGTCGGTTGCCGGGGAGCAGTGCGGCCCCGAGGACGGCAAGGTCAATTGCGTCCCCGGCGATTCGCACGCCGATCGGCATGGTCTCGTCGGGGTGGGCCAGCACGACAAAGCCCGAGGCGATCTCGCGCAACCCAGTCGCCGTGACCAGGATCGACGGCACCGGGAGGCCGAGCGCGTTGCGGATGCGCTTGCCAGCGAGAAGCTGCGTGACGCCGAGGCACAGGCTGATGGAACCGAGCAGCTTGGTTAGGTAGAGATCCCTGTTCATGGCTTGAGCACCACCTTGATGCAGCCGTCCTGCTTGTCGCGGAAGGCCTGGTAAAGATCGGGTCCGTCCTCCAGCTTGCCGGAGTGGGTGATGACGAAGGAGGGGTCGATCTCGCCCTTCTCGATCCGCTCCATCAGCGGGCCGAGGTATTTCTGCACCGGCGTCTGCGCCATCTTGAACGTGAGGCCGCGGTTGATGGCGCTGCCCATCGGCACCTTGTCGAGCAGGCCGCCGTAGACGCCGACGATGGAAACGGTGCCGCCGTTACGGCAATTCATGATAGCCTGGCGCAGCACGTGCGGGCGGTCGGTGCCGATCCAGGCCACCTGCTTGGCGCGGTCGAGCACGGAATCGATGCTGGCGGACGGCTCGGCCTCGGTGCCCACGGCATCGACGCAACCGTCCGCGCCGCGCCCGTGCGTCATCTGGTTGATGCGCTCATGCACGTCCTCAAGCTCAAAATCGATCGTATCGGCCCCGGCGATCCGGGCCAGCGTCAGGCGTTCAGGAACCGTGTCGATAGCGATGACCCGCTCCGCGCCGAGCAGGAAGGCGGAGCGGATGGCGAACTGACCGACCGGGCCGCAGCCCCAGACGGCGATAGTGTCGCCGGGATGGATGTTGCACTGCTCGGCGCCCATGTAGCCGGTCGGGAAGATATCGGACAGGAACAGCACCTGCTCGTCGGTCAGGTGGCTCGGCACCTTGATCGGGCCTACGTCGGCGTAAGGGACGCGGAGGTACTCCGCTTGCCCGCCGGAGTAGCCGCCGAGCAGGTGGGTGTAGCCGAACAGCCCGGCCGGCGTATGGCCCCACAACAGCTCGGCCTTGGAGCGGCTCGGCTCCGGGTTGGTGCGCTCGCAGCCGGAATAGAGACCCTTCTGGCAGAAGAAGCATTCGCCGCAGGAGATGGTGAAGGGCACCACGACCCGGTCGCCGGCCTTGAGGTTGGTGACCTCCGAGCCGGTCTCGACCACTTCGCCCATTGTCTCGTGGCCCAGGATGTCGCCGCTCTGCATCCCGGGCATGTAGCCATTGAACAGATGCAAGTCGGAGCCGCAGATGGCGCAGGATGTCACCTTGATGATGGCGTCCCGCGGGTGCTGGATCGCCGGATCGGGGACGGTATCGCAGCGGATGTCGTTCTTGCCGTGCCAGCAGAGCGCCTTCATACGCAGATTCCTCGTGAAGCAGGTTTGCGGGCAACGTCGGCTTGCACGAACGGTTCCAGCTTGGTGCGATGCTTACTGGCTGGCTCCGGATTGATTGAACGCAAGGTTCATGGCCGGTGGCGAGCGGACGACCAGCGGCTCCGACTTGGACAGGATGCTCCGCGTCAACGTCAGCAACGCGGCGCCGGCAATGATCGCCAGCATGACCAAGACAGCGGATTGTCCGGTGAGGCTGTCCACGGGCGGGATGATCTTGTTCGTCGCCGCAAGGTAGGCGGCATACGTGAGCAGGAGCGTCGTATAGGCGAAGGTCGTCGCGAGGTCGCGGCGCGTGAGATGGGTGGACCTCCGCGCCGGCTGGCTGGTCAGACGCTTGCGCAACGCCAGCGTCGGCGCCTCGACGAAGCGCCAGGAAAGCATGGCGACGCCGATCGTGATCGGCAACGCGATCAAAATGTTCCAGTACCACTCCCGGGTGGCGGGAAACAGGTAGGAGACGGCCTGCTGGATGCCGTAGCCGTACAGGTAGATGCCGTAGGAGTAGTCGCCCCTGGACAGGACAGGGATCTTCGGGATCGCGGTCAGGCCGAGGAACACGGTGCAGTACGTGAAGGCGACGAGGCCGATGTCCTCCAGCCTGACGACGTGGATGGCGCCGAGGGCAACTGCGAGGCTGGCGAAGAACAGCGGCCAGCTATACGGAATCTTGTGACGCCAGAGATAGGCCATAAGGCCGAGCACGAAGGAAACCACCAGAGCCCTGGGAAACAGCGGCTGCCCGATCTGGTGGTGCTCGCTGCCGAACAGGTTGCCTAGGAAGCTGGCCAGGACGAAGCAGCATCCGGCAACCGTCATGACCAGGCGGTGACGCACGACGCCGGAGATGATCAGCAAGGCCATCAGCACGTAGCAGAGCAGCTCCGGGCCGATGGTCCACAACGTAACATTGACCAGGTCAGGCAATGGATTGTGCTCGAAGACACCCGGAAGCTCGACCCGGATGCGCCCGATCACGCTGCCGAAATAAGCGAAGAACCGGTGCGAGGCGAAGTACTCGCCGAGCGGCAAGGTGGTGAGGGTTCCGCCAATGATCACGGCGGACAGGGTGATTTCGGTCGTGAGCGCAGGAAATAGGCGCAGGCCGCGCAGGATCATGAACTTGCGCAAGGACTGGCTGCGGCTGGCGCTGCCCATGACGAGGAAGCCGCTGAGCGCGAAGAACATCGGCAACAGGCCGGTGATAAAGGTTCCGTAAGGGCTGCCCCAAATGGAAATCTCGACGTCCCGGCCGTAGCAGACGGCGATGCTGTGCAGGCAGAGGATCACGATGGCGAGGAGGATGCGCATCGAGTCGAAGCCCGGACCGATGCCGTCGTGATCGTCAAGGACCGAGCCAACCGTCTTTTTGCATAACAGCATATCAAAGGCATCCTTCGATCAGTATTGTCGGCGGCGGCGCACTAAGCAGGCTTGCGTGGAACGCTAATGCAAACCTGCTTAGAAATCCTTAAAGACGCGTCATTCCAACAGCAGCGTGCCAGTAAGCTCTGCCAAATGATCCTCGGTACGATCTAGGGCAATGGGCTTGATCATCTTACGGCGGCGTGCCCGGACGGATGCGTTGGCCGACTTGGCTTCGCCGGCGATCACTGGCGGCCCCCGGACTTATTGAATGCCAAATTCAACGCCGGAGGCGCACGAACGGCGGCAGGTTCGGCCTTCGACAGGATGGCCCGCATCCCTGTCAGCAGCACCGAGGCCGCGACGATGGCGCAGAGCAGCAGGGGCGCATGTCCGCTGGCGAGCCCATAAGCCGACGGGATGACCGAGCTGAGCGAGGCGAGGTAGGCGCCATACGTCAGCAGAACCGCCGTGAAGATAAAGGTCAGCGCCAGGCCGCGGAACGAGAGCTGGGTCGTTGCAGTGCTGGATTGGCTGGTCAGCCGCTTGCGGAGCGACAGCGTCGGTTCCTCGACGAACTTCCACGAGCACATGGCGAGCACGATGACGATCGGCAGGGAGATCAGGATGTTCCAATAGAACTGCCGCAAGCCGGGCAGAAGATAGCTTACGGCTTGTTGGATCGCGTAAGCGTACAAGTAGATGCCGTAGGAGTAGTCGCCCCCGGACAGAACGGGAATTTTCCTGATCGGGGTAACGCCGAGGAAAACCGTGCAATAGGTCAGCGCAACCAACCCTACGTCTTCCCATTTAACCAGATGAATGGTCCCGAGGCCGACTGCCAGGCACGCAAAGAACAGCAGCCAATCATACGGCAGCTTATGGCGCCAAAGGTAAGCCAGGTTGCCCAGGATGAAGCAGACGATCAGCGACCGCGGCAGCAGGGACTGGCCGATCTCGTGATGAGAGCCGCCGAACTGGTCACGCAAGAAATCAACAACGACGAACAGGCACCCGAAAACGGTCATGATCCAGCGGTGGCGCGCGGCGCCCGAAACGATCATGACCGCAAGGTAAACGTAGCAAAGCAGCTCGGGGCCGATCGTCCAGAGCGAGATGTTGACGAGACTGGGCACCGGGTTGTGCTCGAAGACGCCGGGAAGGGTCACGCGGATGCGCCCGAACAGGCTCCCGAAATAGGCGAAGAACTGGTGGTCGGTGAAATATTCGCTTAACGGCAGGACGGTCAGGGTCGCCCCGACAAGCAAGGCGGACAGCGTGATCTCGGTCGCGAGCGCCGGCACGATGCGTAACCCGCGCAGCACGACGAACTTGCGAAGCGATTGGGCTCGGCTGGCGCTGCCCATAACCAGAAAGCCGCTGAGCGCGAAGAAGACGGGAAGCAGGCTCGACACGATGACGCCGTATCCGGTGCTCCAAGGAATGATCTCCGCCTCGCGCCCGTAACTGACCGCGTAGCTGTGCCAGCACAGGATCGAGATCGAGAGCGTCACCCGCATCGTGTCGAAGCCCTGACCGATGCCTTTGTTGGCGTCGAGAATTGATCCAACCGTTTTTCTGCCCAGCAGCATTCCTGAGTGTTGCCTTTCGACGGTAATAATTGTTTCCGTACAGAACTCCGCACGAAGACAACGAAAAGAAGGGTGTTGGGCCGAGGTTGTGCATTTGCGTAATAAAGCCACCGTCTGCTGTTGTCAGCCTCAAACCGCAGGAAAGTGAACGATACGGCGGATTAGCGCAGTATCATTGCTTACTTCGCACACAATTTGTGCACAGATTAGCCGAACAATGCTTGCCAACGATCTCAGTCTACATGGACTTACGCGAGCCGGTCCTACGGGCTTATCAGGCCACCGGCTTGCTCGATGAACCCTGCCACGCCGGCGACGCCATCCCCGGCGCGCACGTTGGCGAACACGAACGGGCGCTCGCCGCGCATCCGCCGGCTGTCGCGGTCCATGACCTCGAGGCTGGCGCCGACGTGCGGCGCGAGGTCGGTCTTGTTGATCACCAGCAGGTCGCTGCGGGTGATGCCGGGGCCGCCCTTGCGTGGGATCTTGTCGCCGGCGGAGACGTCAATGACGTAGATGGTGAGGTCGGCCAGCTCGGGGCTGAAGGTGGCGGCCAGGTTGTCGCCCCCGCTCTCGATCAAGATGAGGTCGAGCCGGGGAAAGCGGCGGCGCATGGCGGCCACGCCGGCCAGGTTGATGCTGGCGTCCTCCCGGATAGCGGTATGCGGGCAACCGCCGGTCTCGATGCCGAGGATGCGCTCGGGCGGCAGGCTGCCGGCGCGGGTGAGGAATTCGGCGTCTTCCTTGGTGTAGATGTCGTTGGTGATGGCGGCCACGTCGTACCGGGCGGCGAAACGCTTGCACAGCGCGTCCATCAGCGCCGTCTTGCCGGTGCCGACCGGGCCGCCGATGCCGACGCGCAAGGGTCCGTTGGATAGGGTCATGTGCGGAACAGCCTGGTGTATTGGGTTTCGTGGCGCATGGAAGCGATGTCGGAGCGGAACGCGGCCCCGCCGATGTCGTCCAGCGAAAGGGCGCGGGCGGCGTCCGCCACCTCGTGCAGCGCCGGTTCGAGCGCCGCGAGCACGCGCAAGCCGGCGGTCTGGCCGAGCGGGACCAGGCGGACGGCGGCGCCGACGAGGTTGGCGGCGAAGGCGTGCAGCAGGCCGACGGTTGTCGCGTCCTCCGGCACGCCATGGGCGCGGGCAAGAGCGCCGACGGCGACGGGATAAGCGGCCGGAGGCTCGATCGCCTGCAACAGCGGCGCGCCCCAGACCTGGGCGGCAAGCGTGAATGCCTCGCCCTGCCCGAGCGTCTCGGCGCGGCGCTCCCGCGACGGGGCGGCGGCCCGGGCGACCTCGGCCACCTCGGCCAGCGCGGCGGCATCGTCGGCCCGGTGGGCGTGGCGGACCAGGATCGCGTCGGCGTGCCCGGCGCCGTGGCGCAGCACGTCGTCCAGCCAGGCGAGCAGAGCGGCCTCGCCGGTCACGTCGCCGGCCTCGACCGCCCATTCCAGGCCGTGGCTGTAGGCGAAGGCGCCGGTCGGGAAGGCGGGGGAGAGCCAGGTGAGCAGCTTGGCCAACAAGGCCTCAGTCGTCATCGTGGTGGTGCTGGTGACCGCCGGCGTAGGCGCCGGGCGCCGGGTCGAACGGCGCGTCGATCGGGTCGGCATGGCCGCCGAGGGCGCGGACCATGCCGGCGATGACGTGGTCGGCGCGGATGCGGAGATGGTTGCCCAGGAGCTGGACCGGAAGGTGGCGGTTGCCGAGATGCCAGGCGATGCGGACGAGGCTGGCCGGATCGTGCGCGTGGATGTCGAGCAGCGGCTCGGGCCGGGCCTGGACGCGGACGATGCGCCCGTCGTCGAGACGCAGGCCGTCGCCGTCGCGAAGGCGGACGGCTTGGGGGAGGTCGAGCAGCAGGCCGGCGCCGGACTCCGTCGTGAGCTGGATGCGGCGGCGGTGGCGGCGGTCGAAGTCGATCAGGACGGTGTCGATCGGTTCGCCGGGCCAGCCGCCGGGGGGCAGGACCTCGTGGGCGCGCATCACTGGGCGGAGATCCTGAGCGGGTCGGCAGGCGGCGGCCCAGGCGGTCCCGGCTCGATCCGGGTGAACAGTTTTTTCGCGATCTCGCCCGTCGCCCGGGTGCTGAGCACGTCGATGCCGCCGCCGATCACGCCGCCCATGATCGGCACGAACTTGGCAAAGCCGGCGAACCCCTGCGACCCGGCCTTGGCCAGCAGCCGCGTGCCGGCCGCTTGGTTGAGCCGCGCGAGCGTGACGCCCGCGATCTGGCCGATGACCCGCTGCCCGAGCCGCACCCCGAACTGGATGCCGGCCTCCTTGAACACCTCTATCGCCGCGTTGCCGGCCAGGCAGGCGATGGCGGCCGCGCGGACCTCGGGGCTGTGCACGTCGTAGCCGCGGCAGACGGCGATGTCAGTCACGAGCCGGAGCTGGAGTGCCGCGACGCTCAGCAGGTTGGCAGGCAGCGTGAACGGCAGGGTGATGGCCCCGCCGAGGTTCATGACAAAGCCGGCCGACCCGGCGCTCGCGCAGTAGAAGCGGATCTTGCGGTCGATCTCGGCGTCGGAGCAGATGCCGGCCCCTTCGCCCGCGTCCGGGTCAGGCAGACCGACGATCTTGTCGTAGACCCAGCCAAGCCCGCTCATTAAGGCGGGCGCGGTGAACCCGCCCGGTTGGCCGAGCGTCAAGCGTACGGCCCGAGCATGCCCACGCCGGCGGCGAGGAAGCAGAAGGCCAGCACCTCCAGCGCCGCGAACGTGCCGACGAACACCTGCCGCACGATCACGCTGGCCCGGCTCGGCGCCTGGCCTTCCGCGGGGATGGCCGGCCAGGCGCCGAGGCCGAGCAGGAAAGCGACCGCTGCCAGCACGCCGGCGATGAGGCCGATGACCAGAGCGAGGTCGAAGCCGCGGGCGAGCGTCATCAGCAAAGCGGTAATCACGAAGACGGCCGCGGCGAGCGTGGCGGCCGCGATCGTGAGCTGCGGCAAGGTCGGCTCGTTAAGGTGCTGGCTCTCTTGCCGGTATCGCAGCACGAAGGCGGCGAGCAGGCCAATCGCGGCGAGGTGCAGGGTGGCGGAAAACAGCAGGATCGCGTGCATGGCCAGCCTCCGTCAGAACAGGAAATACCGTTGCGCCATTGGCAGGACCGCCGCCGGTTCGCAGGCGAGCAGCACCCCGTCGGCGCGGACCTCGTAGGTCTCGGCATCGACCTCGATGAGCGGGATGGCGTCGTTCAGCGCCATGCTGCGCTTGCCGATACCGCCGCGCGTGTTGCTGACGGCGGAGAGCGTGCGTTGCAGGCCGAGGGTCGCGCCGATGCCGGCGTCCAGCGCGGCTTGGCTGACGAACGTCAGGCACGACGCCTGCATCGCGCGGCCGAACTGGGCGAACATCGGGCGGTAGTGCACCGGCTGCGGCGTCGGGATGCTGGCGTTCGGGTCGCCCATCGGCGCGACCGCGATGCTGCCGCCCTTCAGCACCAGGTCGGGTTTCACGCCGAAGAAGGCGGGGGACCAGAGCACGAGGTCGGCGAGCTTGCCCGGCTCGACCGCGCCCACCTCGTGGCTCAGGCCTTGAGCGATAGCCGGGTTGATGGTGTATTTGGCGATGTATCGCTTGATGCGGGCGTTGTCGGCCGCACCGTCGCCGGGCAACGGGCCGCGCTGCCGCTTCATCTTGTGCGCGGTCTGCCAGGTGCGGACGATGACCTCGCCGACCCGGCCCATCGCCTGGCTGTCCGACGAGATCATGCTGATCGCGCCCATGTCGTGCAGGATATCCTCGGCGGCGATGGTCTCGCGCCTGATCCGGCTCTCGGCGAAGGCGACGTCCTCGGGGATGTTGCTGTCGAGGTGATGGCAGACCATCAGCATGTCCAGGTGCTCGTCGAGCGTGTTGGACGTGTAGGGCCGGGTCGGGTTGGTGCTGCTGGGCAGCACGTTGGGCAAGCCGGCGATCTTGATGATGTCCGGCGCGTGGCCGCCGCCTGCCCCCTCGGTATGGTAGGCGTGGATGGTGCGGCCCTCGAAGGCGGCGATGGTGCTCTCCACGAAGCCGCTCTCGTTCAGCGTGTCGGTATGGATCATCACCTGCACGTCGTACTGGTCGGCGACGGCCAGCGCGGTACGGATGCTGGACGGCGTGGTCCCCCAGTCCTCGTGCAGCTTGAGGCAGGACGCCCCGGCGCGGATCATTTCCTCCAGCGCGCCGGGCTTCGATGCGTTGGCCTTGCCGGCGAAGGAGAGGTTGACCGGCAATCCCTCGGCCGCTTGCAACATCCGCGCGAGGTGCCAGGGGCCGGGTGTGCAGGTGGTGGCCGCGGTGCCGGTGGCAGGCCCGGTGCCGCCGCCGACCAGCGTCGTGATGCCGGAGGCCAGCGCCTCCTCGACCTGCTGCGGGCAGATGAAGTGGATGTGGCTGTCGATGCCGCCCGCGGTCAGGATCTTGCCTTCCCCGGCGATGACCTCGGTGCCCGGCCCGATCACGATGTCCACGCCGGGCTGCACGTCCGGGTTGCCCGCCTTGCCGATGGCGTGGATGCGCCCGTTCAGCAGCGCCACGTCGGCCTTGACGATGCCGGAGTGGTCGATGATCAGCGCGTTGGTGATGACGGTATCGACCGCGCCCTCGGCCTGCGACGCCTGCGACTGCCCCATGCCGTCGCGGATCACCTTGCCGCCGCCGAACTTCACCTCCTCGCCGTAGATGGTGAGGTCGCGCTCCACTTCCGCGATCAGGTCGGTGTCGGCCAGGCGCACGCGGTCGCCGATGGTGGGGCCGTACATGTCGGCATAGGCGTGGCGGGAGATCATAGCGGGCCTGCCACGTCGCCGCGGAAGCCGTGCACGATGCGGCGGCCCCGGTAAGGCACGAGGCTGACCTCGCGCGATTGCCCCGGCTCGAACCGCACCGCGGTGCCGGCGGGGATGTCGAGCCGCTGGCCACGGGCCTTCGCGCGGTCGAAATCGAGCGCCGGGTTGGTCTCGGCGAAGTGGTAATGGCTGCCAACCTGGATCGGCCGGTCCCCGGTATTGGCGACGGCCAGCGTCGTGCGGGGTTGCCCGGCATTGAGCTCGATGTCGCCAGAAGCCACGAACAGCTCGCCCGGGATCATCGCACCGGCTCGTGCACGGTGACGAGCTTGGTGCCGTCGGGGAAGGTGGCCTCGACCTGGACGTCGTGGATCATCTCGGCGATGCCCTCCATCACCTGCTCGCGGGTGATCACCTGCGCGCCAGCCTGCATCAGGTCGGCGACGGAGCGCCCGTCCCGCGCGCCCTCGACAACGAAATCGGTGATCAGCGCCACGGCCTCGGGGTGGTTGAGCTTGACCCCGCGCTCCAGCCTGCGCCGGGCCACGTTGGCGGCCATGGCGATCAGCAGCTTGTCTTTCTCCCGCGGCGTCAGGTTCATCGCGTCCTCAGCACATCCAAACCCGAGGCAGGGTGCGGCCCCCGCGCAGGATGTTCAAGCCCGTAATGACGGCTTCGCGCAGCCGCGCGCCGTCCGCGGCGACGATGCGCGCCAGCAGCAGCCCGTCGAACGCCGACGCGCCGGCCTCGAACGGGCCGAGCGCGGCGCGGAGGGCATCAAGCCGGGCGGTGGCGTCAGGGGCGGCGTGGAGCAGGGTGGCGACCGCCCGGGCGCCTCCGGCAATGGCGGGGCGGTCGAGCCGCGAGGCGACAGGCCCGTCGAGACGGATGGCGTCGTGCAGAACGAGGCATCCGCCCCGGCGCAGCGTCACGCGGTCGTGGATGGCGGCCTCATGCACCTGCTCGCCCATGGCGGCGCGGCCGAACACCAGGCTTTCCACTCCGAGGAACCAGGCATCGGGGGCGAGATCAATGGCGAGCCGGCGGCGAATGGCGCAGCGGTTGAACAGGATGGTTTCCTGCGGCAGCCATTCGAGCGCCGCGCCATCCGCCACCCGTAGCGCGGTGCAAACCTGGGCCTGCGCGCCGGGAAGGGCGCGATAGATGCGCTCGGCCGCCTGGCCGGCCACGCTGACCCTCGTGCCCGGCCCGGCTTCGATGCGCGTGTCGAGCCGGTCGCCGCCGGCCACGCCGCCAGCCGTGTTGAGCAGGACGGCGCCGGGCCACGCCGGCGGCTCGGCGCGGGGAAAGCGGGCCTTGAGGCAGCCCTCCTGCCGCAGGTCGCCCAGCACGGCCATGTCGCCGCGGCGCTTGAAGGAGAGGCAGAGGAGGCCGCGGGCGCGCTGATGCGCCGCGGGAAGCAGGGCAGGTTCAGGCGAGCGTGATCGTGTGCTCGATCACGTGCGCAAGGTCCGGCGTGTCCGGCGAGGTCAATTCCATGCGCAAACGAAGGCCGCTGTCCGGCGCCTTGCCTTCGCGGACAACGCGCTCGATCTCGCGCTGCGAGGTGACGCCGACCTCTTTGAGGAACTTTCTAAGGGACATGTTGAAGCGGTCTTCGTCCATTGCCGGGTCTCCTGCGGTCCTGGGCACTTGCTTTGAACCATTCACCGACCTTATCTGCGGGCATGTCAAGCGCAGCACAGGCTCAAGGCCGGTTCGCGACCGGCGATTCCCTCGGACTGACCGGGATCGGCGTGGTTTTGCTCGGCGGCGGGCTGCTCTCCTGGGGCACGGCCTATTTTCCGGCGCAGATGCCAGGGTGGGGGCCCTATGAGTTCTCCTGGGTTTCCTACCTCGGCGTGGCGCTGACGACGTTATGGTACGTGACGGGGCTGCGGCGCTCCGATGCGGCGGACTGGCCAAGCATTCCGCGCATCGTCGCGTTCGGGCTCGGCATGGCGCTGATCTACACGGCCTTGCTGTCGCATTTCGTCTACCTGGCGCAGCACATGTTCTTCCTGAACCGGGTTCAGCACTCGGCGATGCATCATGTCGCGCCGTTCCTGCTGGCCTTATCCTGGCCCGGCGCCGTGATCCGCAAAGGAATGCCGGACTGGGCGGCGCGGGCGCTGCAGGCGCGCTGGCTCCATTGGCTGCTGGAGTGGGCCCGGCAGCCGGTGGTCGCCGGCGTGCTGTTCGCGGGGTTCGTGGCCCTTTGGCTACAGCCGGACATCCATTTCCGCGCCATGCTGTCGCCGCCGCTCTACGAGTTCATGAACTGGACCATGGTGGGCGATGGGCTGCTGTTCTGGTTCCTGGTGCTCGACCCGCGCCCGGCGGACGAGGCGGGCATCTCATACGGGATGCGCCTCGCGCTCGTGATCCTGGTCGAGTTCCCGCAGATCGTCATCGGCGCCCACCTGACTTTCACGCAAAACATGTATTACGAGTTCTATGACCTGTGCGGCCGGCTGTTCCCCTCGATCCCGGCATTGCTGGACCAGCATATCGGCGGCCTCGTGGTCTGGATTCCCCAAGGGATGATGGGAGCGATCGGCTTCCTGCTGATCATGAACGCCATGCGCAAGCACGAGGACCGGAGCGAAACCGAGATTATCATTGGAGGCAGGCGTGTTTCTTCGAGTGAGTGGACGGGCCGTTAAGGCAGCGTCGGCAATAAGTGCGTCAGCACGCCGACAAAGCTGCCCGGCAAAACAAGAGCTGAAAGCCCGCTCGCCTAGTCAAGTCAAAGCGATGGCCGTCGAACGAGCCTTTAGCCTTGCACTGGGCGCGCTCGTGCTGATGGCCGCTGCGCCGGAAGCGACGCCGTCGCCCGGGCTGAAGCCGGTTTCGGATGTCGAGGTGCGGAACGGCAAGATCAGCGTGGTGATGTATTCCCGCCCGGCCGCCGGGTATTTCGAGTTGGACAACCATGGTTCAGTCCCGCTGATGCTGACCGCCGCCAGCACGCCCGGTTGCGGGTCCTTGACCCTGCATCGGACAACCAACGAGGGGGGGACCGCACGGATGGAGGCCGTCAAGCAAGTCGCCGTGCCGGCGGGGGGCTCGGTGCAATTCAAGCCGGGCGACTATCATCTGATGTGCCTGCAACCGGCGCAGAGCCTCAAGCCCGGCGGCACAACGCCGGTGACGCTACGCTTCGCCGACGGCGGCAGCGAGACGACGCAGTTCGCCGTGGTGGGTCCGCTTGACCGCTAGGATTGCCATGCCGCGGCGTGGGTTGCTGCGCCTGGCCGCGGCGGGCGCTGCCGCGTCGCTCGTGGGGTGCGACGACGCGAAAGCGTGGCACAACATCGACATCGCTGACACGTCGCCCGACCTGGCGTTCGATCTGCAGCGGGCACCCGACGGCAAGGCCGTGACGGCGGCCGATTACCGGGGCGAGGTCGTCATGGTCTATTTCGGCTACACCTTCTGCCCCGACGTATGCCCGCTGACGCTGCAGAACCTGAACGGCGCGTTCGCCAAGATAGGAGACGACGCAAAATCGGTGCGGGTCCTGTTCGTGACGATCGACCCGAAACGGGACACGCTGGCCTCGCTCGGGCAATACATGAGCATCTTCGGGCCGCAGTTCACCGGCCTGAGCGGGAGCGCGGACCAGCTTGCCCGCTTCGCCCGGCGCTACCGCATCGCCTACTCGGTGGAGGTTGCGCCCGACGGGGAGGAAACGGTGACGCATAGCTCGGCGCTGTTCGTGTTCGACCGGACGGGCGCGGCACGGTTGCTGGTGCCCTCGCTTGCGTCCTCGACGGCGGATGTCGGCGGGGTGGCGAGGGATTTGACGCGGCTGGCGCGGGAGAAGGGGGCGGGGTCTTGGATTGAGCGGTTGGTTTGACAGGGTGCTTGGGGGCTTGGCGCGGGAAACGGAAGGCGCACGCCCATATGCTGCTGACCGTGTGGCAGTTTCTGGGAGGTGAAGGCATTTAGCCGGCGTTGAATGATGCCTAACTCTGAATTCAAGTCGTCAGAGCACCTCAAGCTTGGTCAGGCAGAATAGCCTATTGCTAAGGGCGATCCGGCGTTCGTTTGCGATCACAGGCATTGGCGCTCGTCTTTTTATGGTTCTGGTAAGCCGATGCTGTAATGGCGATAATCAAGCCAATGCAAACCATTACGAAAATAGTCAAAGCAGGATCAACACTAATGTACCTATTTATAAGTATCAAGCTACGTGAAATGAAATCTTGTTGCATAGGATGGTAAGCCAGTCCTAAGCTTTTATCGCGAACATAACCGATTACCCCAATAAAAATGTAAAATCCGTTAAGTAGAATGTAGAAAGGAAGGAATAATCCGACAAATTGAAATGTAAATAAAACAATTTTAATCGATTTGTCTGGTGGAAAAGGATCAAGCAAGATTCGGTGATCTATAGCAAGGCGACCAAAGTTAGCTAACATGCTATAAACAGTAAAAAATAGATAAATGAAAGATAACCTTAGTAGCTCTAGCACATTCTGGTATTGCCTATGTTCATTAGAATGGGTGTTCACAGCGCCATTTGGTAATTTTGGAATATCTGGAAGCGAAAACACTGTTGTTGTTGATGATACAATCAGGCCTAAAACCAACACGGTTAAGACCCAAAGCTGAAAAGCCCAAGTCTTTCTCACTATAATCGTCCAGAGAGCCTTAGTTAGATTCCATAAATATGAGAGAAAAGTATAAAATTTACTTCTCTGAAAACCTTTACTTGAAATTTCTGATCTAGACTTCAAACCGACAACCTCCTCCTCACCTCCCCCTCATCCAACCCCCCCGGCGCCCCCTCCAGCACCACGTCCCCCCGGTCCATCACGCAAAGCCAATCCGCCAGCTCCCGGGCGAACTCGTAATACTGCTCCACCAGCAGGATCGCCATCTCCCCCCGGCTCCGCAGCAGCGCGATCACCCGCCCGATGTCCTTGATGATGCTCGGCTGTATCCCCTCCGTCGGCTCGTCCAGCACCAGCAGCCGCGGCTTCGTCACCAGCGCCCGCGCGATCGCCAGTTGCTGCTGCTGCCCGCCCGACAAGTCCCCCCCGCGCCGCCGCAGCATCGTCTTTAGCACCGGGAACAGCTCGAAAATCTCCTCGTCCACCCGCCGCGCGCCCCTGGGCAGCACCGCGAACCCGGTCTCCAGGTTCTCCCGCACCGTCAGCAGCGGGAAGATGTCCCGCCCCTGCGGCACCCAGGCGATGCCCCGCCGCGCCCGCGCGTAGAGGGCCAGCCGGGTCACGTCCGCCCCGTCCCAGATGACCGCCCCCCGGCTGACCGGATGCGCGCCCGTCACCGCCCGCAGCAGGCTTGTCTTGCCCACCCCGTTGCGCCCCAGAAGGCACGTCACCCGTCCCACTTCCGCCCGCACCGACACCTGCCGCAACGCGATCGCCGCCCCGTAGTGCAGGTCGACACTCTGCACCTGCAGCACGCCGTCACCGGCCAAGATAGACCTCCACCACCTTCGGGTCCTCGCTCACGTGGTCGATCGTGCCCTCGCTCAGCACCGCGCCCTCGTGCAGCACCGTCACCCGCACCCCGAGCGCCCGCACGAACGCCATGTCGTGCTCCACTACGACGACGCTGCGGGTCTGGTTGATCTCGCGCAGCAGGGCGGCGGTTTGCTCCGTCTCCGCGTCGGTCATGCCGGCCACCGGCTCGTCCACCAGCAGCAGGCGGGGGTCTTGCGCCAGCAACATGCCGATCTCGAGCCACTGCTTCTGCCCGTGGCTGAGGTCCCCGGCCAGGCGACGGCGGTGCCCGGCCAGCCGCGTCGTGGCCAGGATCGCCTCGATCCGCTCCCGCTCGGCCGCGGTCTGCCGCGCGCCCAGGGCAAACCAGGGCCGCCGGTCCCCGGACAGCGACAGCAGCAGGTTGTCCCAAACGGTATGCGGCTCGAACACCGTCGGCTTCTGGAACTTGCGCCCGATGCCGAGGCTGGCGATGCGCGGCTCGTCGAGGCGCGTGAGGTCGGTGTCGGCGGCGAACACCACTTGCCCGGCGTCGGGCCGGGTCTTGCCGGTGATGACGTCCATCATCGTGGTCTTGCCCGCGCCGTTGGGGCCGATCACGGCGCGCATCTCGCCCGGCTGGAGCACGAGGGACAGGTTATTCAGTGCCTTGAACCCGTCAAAGCTGACGCTCACGCCGTCGAGGTAGAGCAGCGTGTCGGACACCGCTCCGATCGTCATGCCTTGGCCCGGCTTTCGTCCACGGCCCCCGTTGCCTCGCTGACCTCCGGAACCGGCGGCTCGGTCGGGCGGGGCGGGCGCACAAGCCCGATCAGGCCGCGCGGCAGGAACAAGGTGACGGCGATGAACAGGCCGCCGAGCGCGAACAGCCACAGCTCGGGCAGCGCGCCGGTGAACACCGTCTTGGCCCCGTTGACCAGGACGGCGCCCAGGATCGCGCCGTGCAACGTGCCGCGCCCGCCGACCGCGACCCAGATCACGGCCTCGATCGAGTTCTGCGGCGCGAACTCGCTCGGGTTGATGATGCCGACCTGCGGCACGTAGAGCGCGCCGCCAACCGCGGCCATCACCGCCGAGAGCGTCCAAACGACCAGCTTGTAGCTTTCCGGGCGGTAGCCGAGGAACCGGGTGCGGCTTTCGGCGTCGCGCACCGCGACCAGCACCTTGCCGAAGCGCGACCGGGTGAGCCACTGCGCCAGCAGGTAAAGCGCGCAAAGCACGGCCGCGCTCACGACCAGCAAGCCGCAACGGGTGGAGGCGGCGGAGAGCGGCGCGCCGAGCAGCTCCTTGAAGTCGGTCAGCCCGTTGTTGCCGCCGAACCCCATGTCGTTGCGAAAGAACGCGAGCAGCAGCGCGTAGGTCAGCGCCTGGGTGATGATCGAGAGGTACACGCCCGTGACCCGGCTGCGGAACGCGAGCCAGCCGAACACCGCGGCCAGCAAGGCAGGGACCAGCAGCGTCATCAGCATGGCGTACGGGAACCAGTTGAAGCCCTGCCAGAACCAGGGCAGCTCGTGCCAGTTGAGGAACACCATGAAATCGGGCAGCACCGGGTTGGCGTATTGCCCGCGCGCGCCGATCTGGCGCATGAGGTACATGCCCATCGCGTAGCCGCCGAGCGCGAAGAATGCGGCATGGCCGAGGCTGAGGATGCCGGCGAAGCCCCAAACCAGGTCAACCGCCAGCGCCAGGATGGCGAAACAAAGATACTTGCCGACCAGCGAGACGACGAAGGTCGGCACGTGGACGGCGCTCGACTCCGGCGTGGCCAGATTAAGGGTGGCCAGCAGCAGCGCGCCGCCAAGCACCAGGACCAGCGTGACGGCAACGGCCAGCCTCATGTCTCCACCGCCCGGCCCTTGAGCGGGAACATGCCGCGCGGCCGGCGCTGGATGAACAGGATCACCAGCGCCAGCACGACGATCTTGCCCAGCACCGCGCCCGCGACCGGCTCCAGGAACTTGTTCAGCACGCCCAGCGTCAGCGCCGCGAGCGCCGTGCCCCACAGATTGCCGACGCCGCCGAACACCACGACAAGGAAGCTGTCGATGATGTAGCCCTGGCCCAGGTTGGGGCTGACGTTGTCGATCTGGCTCAGCGCCACGCCCGCGATCCCGGCCAAGCCGGAGCCGAGGCCGAAGGTGAGCGCGTCGATCCAGGGCGTGCGGATGCCCATCGCCGCGGCCATGCGCCGGTTCTGCGTCACCGCGCGCATCCGCAAACCGAGCGACGTGAAGCGCAGCACGGCCATCAACGCCGCCAGGACGAGCACGGAGAAGACGATGATCGCGACCCGGTTGTAGGTCAGCGTCAACTGCCCGGCCTGCCCGAAGCCCTGCATCCAATCCGGGGTGCCGACATCCCGGTTGCTCGGGCCGAACACGCTGCGCACCGCTTGTTGCAGCACCAGGGACAAGCCGAAGGTGGCGAGCAGGGTCTCAAGCGGGCGGCCGTAAAGGAACCGGATCATGCAGCGCTCGACGGCGATGCCGATGGCGCCGGAGACGATGAAGGCGAGCGGGATGCTGATGAACAGCGTCGCCCCGGACAGGCCGGGCGCGTAGCCTCGGATCGCCTCCTGCACAACGAACGTGGTGTAGGCGCCCAGCATGACCATCTCGCCGTGGGCCATGTTGATCACCCCCATGACGCCGAAGGTGATGGCAAGCCCGGTCGCGGCCAGAAGCAGCACCGAGCCGAGGCTCACGCCATAGAACGCGCCCTGCGCCAAGTTCCACAGCTGCAATGTGCGGTCGATGCTGGCCACGCCCGCCTCCGCCGCGGCGGCGACTGCGGGAGGCTGGTTGCCGGGCAAGGAGGCGAGCATGGCGCGGCTGTCGAGGTCGCCGCGGCGGCGCAGGGTCGCGATGGCGGAAAGGCGGTCGGCCTCGCTCGCCTGCGGGTTGTCGAGCATGGCGGCCGCGCGCGCCTGGCGCATCGCCTGGGCGACGCCGGCGTCCTTTTCCGCGGCGATGGCCCGGTTGAGCGCGGGCAGGGCGGCGGCGTCGCGGGACTTGAACACGGCCTGGGCCGCGGCGGCGCGGACCGCCGCGTCAGGAGAGAACAGGTGCAGCGCCCCGAGCGCCGCATCGACCACCCGGCGCACGCTGTTGTTCACGCGCACCGGCTTCAGCCGGCCGGCGTCGGCAACCGGCGTCCCCGTCTCGGCGTCGAGCACGGCGCCGTCGCCGGCCTTGATCGCCAAGCCGCCGTCCGGGCGCGTGAACAACGCCCCGGCCCGCAGCGCCTGCAGCACCGGCGCCGCGCGCGGGCTGCCCGAAGCGGCCAGCTCCTCGACGGCCTGCCTGGTGCCGTCGAAACTGCGCCCGAACTGCGCCCCGCCCGGCAAGTCCGCCCAGGCAGGCCGGACAAGCAGCACGAGAGCCAGCACGGCGAAACGCGCCAGCCAACGCGCCCTTGATACGGCCCCTCCCTTTCCCGGCGGGAGAACGAGGGGCCGCCCGCCTACTAGCTGGCGCCGCCGCACTTGCCGGTCTTCACGTTAAAGTTCCCGCACGACAGCGGCGGACGCCAATCGGCGATCAGGTCGCGCGAGCCCGGCAGGTACGGCGACCATTCGTCGGCCACGATCAGCCCCGGCGTCTGCGACACGATGCTGAACTGCCCGTCGTCCTGGATCTCGCCGATCAGCACCGGCTTGGTGACATGGTGGTTCGGCATCAGCGCCGAGACGCCGCCCGAGAGGTTCGGCGCAGTGACGCCGATCAGCGCCGGGATCACTTTCGCCGGCTCGAAGCTCTGCGCCTTCTCAACTGCCTTTACCCACATGCGGAACCCGATGTAGTGCGCCTCCATCGGGTCGTTCGTGACGCGCTTCGCGTTCTTGGTGAACGCCTGCCACCGCTTGATGAACGCCTTGTTCTCCGGCGTATCGACGCTCATGAAGTAGTTCCAGGCGGCCAGGTTGCCCACCAGCGGCTTGGTGTCGATCCCGGCCAGCTCCTCCTCGCCGACGCTGAAGGCGATCACGGGGATGTCGGTCGCCTTGATCCCCTGGTTGCCCAGCTCCTTGTAGAACGGCACGTTGGCGTCGCCGTTGATGGTGCTGACGACCGCGGTCTTCCTGCCCGCGCTGCCGAATTTCTTGATGTCGGCGACGATGGTCTGCCAATCGCTTTGCCCGAACGGGGTGTAGTTGGTCATGATGTCGTCCCCCTTTACCCCCTTCGTCTTGAGGTAGGCTTCCAGGATCTTGTTGGTGGTGCGCGGATAAACGTAGTCGGTGCCGGCCAGCACCCAGCGTTCCACCTTTTCCTCGTCCATCAGGTAATTCACGGCCGGGATCGCCTGCTGGTTGGGGGCGGCGCCGGTGTAGATGATGTTCTTGCTGCTCTCCTCGCCTTCGTACTGCACGGGGTAGAACAGGAGGTTGTCCAGCTCCTCGAACACTGGCAGCACGGACTTGCGGCTGACCGAGGTCCAGCAGCCGAACACGGCGGCAACCTTGTCGATGGAGATGAGCTGCCGGGCTTTCTCGGCGAACAGCGGCCAGTTGCTGGCGGGGTCGACCACGACCGGCTCCAGCTTGCGGCCCATCACGCCGCCCGCTTTGTTCTGCTCGTCGATCAGCATCAGCATGACATCCTTCAGCGTGGTCTCGCTGATCGCCATCGTGCCGGACAAGCTGTGCAGGATGCCGATCTTGATCGGCCCGCCGGGTTGGGCGAAGGCCGGGGGCGTCGCGCCCGAGGCGGCGAGGGCGAGTGTTGCGAGCGCCGTGCCGCGCAGCCAGGTCCGCCTGGAAATCATGTGTGCTGGTCTCCCCGAGAGTGCGCCGTCCGTCCGGCTCCGGCCCGGTTTCGCAACATGTGTGCCAAGATTCGCCGTCCTGGCTCGTGCGTGGGCGGACGCTACGGTGGGAAAGGCGCGCGAGAGCGACACCTGCGGCGTGCATGCTGCTTCGTCGGTCTGCCGAAGGGCTTGTTGCCGACAGCGCCTTGAGCGGGAGCAGCCGTGGAAGTGGCGCGGTTTTGGGCAGGTCAGCGCCCGACTGCCCGCCGCGCCAGCGCCGCCGCGCCGGGCCAGGAAAGGCGGCGTTGCCAGGTGAACCAGTGCAGGGAGCGCGCGTCGTTAGCCAGGCTCCGTTTGTAGCGGGAGTCGCCGGCCAGGAAATCGTACTCGGCGGCCCCGCTGAGCTGGGCCTGGCGCATTGCGGCGGCATGGCAGGTGAGGCCGGGCTTCTCCTGCGGCCTGGCGCCGGCGTAGTCGAAGCCGCTCTGATAGGCCATGACCCGGCCCGCCCCGCGCAGGTTGAGCAGGTAGCCGATCTCGCGCTCGCCGGCGCAAACGCGCAGCAGGTCGACCATGCCTTCCGGCACGCCGCGCCGGATCAGCGCCTGGTGGAAGCGTTGCACCGGCTCGGACGCGAAGCCGCTCGCCACCCCCCTCGCGGACCAGGTCCTGACGTGCAAGGCGAGCAGGCGTTCGAGCCAGGCCAGCGCGTCCGTCACCATGGCGGCGCGCTCGACGGTGATGGGTCCGGAGGCGGCATACGAGCGGCCGGACCGTCCGAGCTGGGCGCGGGTGTTGCGGCTGAAGCCTGGGTTCTGGTCGAAGCGGACAAAGGGGGCGATGCGGGTTTGCAGCGGCCCGACGATGCCGCCCGCCGCTTGCGCGCCGGCCAGCCCCGCCTCGTCCACGCCGGAAAGCACGACGCGTCCGACAAGCCGCGACGCTTCCCGCAGCGTGGCCGCGAGAACGGCGCGCGACTTCGCCGGCACGGCCAGCATCCCGTTGTGCTCGATGAACACGGCATCCTGCGCCGCGATCCCGGCCTCGTGCAGGTAAAGCGCGGCGCTCAGGCCGATGCGGCGGCGGTTGAACAATGCCATGCCGACCAGCGCCTTTCCCTCATGCACCTCGGCGAGCACCGGGTCGGGATACCGCTCGCGCGCGAGGCAGCCGACCCAGGTCCAGGAACGGAATGGCCCGGCGTTCCAAGCGTCAGCGAGGGCCTCCCAGCGCGCCTCGAGCACCGGGTCCTCGAGATTGGGACGGGAGAGCGTCACTCGCATCGCCATGTTTGTAGACGGCATGGGGAAATGCGCCAGTGGCCCGGGGCCGTGCCGCGCATGTCGATCAGTCTTTGCCAGGAATTGTCGGCGCAAGGGCAGCGTCGGCAATAAATGCGGCAGCACGCCGACAAAGCTGCTCGGCAGAACAACGACTTAAGGCTCGTTCACCCGACCAGGTCGCAGTGATAATTGTTGAACGATCCCTGAGTCATTTCGGCAGCGCGACGCTTCCCCGCATCGTTGGAGGCTGTCAGAACTCACCCTGCAACTTCGCATGAGCCCGGCCTTGTCGTTCACGACGTTTTTAGTCGAACTGCTGCTGCCTCCCGCCAGCCTAGCCTATCTCGCGCTGTTTGCCCTGCTGTTTTTCCGCCGCCGTCTCGGGCGCATCGTGGCGGCCGTGCTGCTGGTCCCGCTGGTCCTGATGTCGTTCCCGCCGGTCGCGGCGCTGGCGCTGCTGTCGCTCGAACCGCCGCCCGCGGAGAACGGCCCGGAGCCGCAAGCGATCGTCATCCTCTCCGCCGATGTCGAGCGAACCGGCGAACCAGGACATACCGAGGTGGGGGCGCTCACCTTGGAGCGGGAGCGGGCCGGAGCCGAGCTTTACCGGCGCACGGGCCTGCCGATCCTGGTCACGGGCGGGGTGGTCACGGCGCCGCCGCCGGTCGGGATCCTGATGTCGCACAGCCTGCCGGACGACTTCCGCGTGCCGGTGAGATGGGTGGAGTCGAAGTCGCGCACCACATGGGAGAACGCGCAGTTCAGCGCGCCCATCCTGCGCGAGGCGGGGATCAACCGGGTGTACCTGGTGACCCATGCCTGGCACATGCGCCGGTCGTTGCTGGCCTTTCGCCGGGCCGGGCTCGATCCGGTGCCCGTCGTGGTGCGCACCGAGCCTTGGCCCCGCTGGCGCATCTACGACCTGTTCCCGCGCGCGGCGGCTTGGCTGCGCTCATACTACGCGGTGCATGAGTGGGTGGGCCTGGCCGCGTATTCGCTGCGCCGATGATCGAGTGCGGCACGGCCGGCGGCTGCCGCGCGCTGGGCGCGGAGTGGGATGCGCTGTTCGAGGCGCAGCCGGATGTGCAAAGCCGGCGCGCGTGGTTCGAGGCAACCGAGGCCGCCGCGCTGCCTGCCGGCGCCCGGCCCTTCTATCTGACAGGGCGCGGCCACGACGGCCGATTGGGCCTGCTGCCGATGCGGCTTGGTCCCGGGCAGGCGGCGAACAGCTTGACATCCCCCTACACCGTGTTGTTCCAGCCGTTGCTGACGGACGGGTGCGACGTTGGCGCGTTCGGACGGGCCTGGGGGAGGTGTTTGCGCCGCCATCCACTGACGGTGCTGGAAGGGATGGACCTGGCGTGGCCGGCGTTGCCCCGGCTGCTGTCCGGCTTTCGGCGGGCTGGGCTGGCGACGGCGCGGTTCGATCATTTCGGCAACTGGCACGAGCGCGTGGCCGGGCTGAGCTGGTCCGCCTACATCGCGGCCCGGCCCGGCGCATTGCGGGAAACGTTGCGGCGGAAATCGCGCCTGGCGGAACGGAACAACTCGGTGCGGTTCACGGTCGCCCGAGGGCCGGACGAGGTGGCCGGCGCTTTGGACGCCTATGAGGCGGTCTACAGGCGGAGCTGGAAGGTGCCGGAGCCGTTCCCGGATTTCAACGCCGCGCTGCTGAGCAGGATGGCGGCGACCGGCACGCTGCGCCTTGGATTGATGTGGCAAGAGGATGTCCCGGTCGCGGCGCAGTACTGGACCGTTCTGGATGGGCACGCGACGGTGCTGAAGCTGGCGCACGACGATGCTTACAAGGCGCTCTCGCCAGGCACGCTGCTGACCGCGCACATGATCCGCAGCCTGTTGGAGGCCGAGGGGGTGCATACGCTTGATTTCGGCCGCGGGGACGACGCCTATAAGCGCCAATGGGCAGCAACCCGTGGCCAGCGCATCGGCGTCGTCCTCGCCAACCCGCTGCATCCGCGCGGCCTCGCCGCCCTGGCCCGGCACGCTGCCGGCCACGCCCGCCGTTGGCTCGCCGACACACGCTGCCGGTAGACGATGCGCCTTTGATTTCGAAGCAGGCTTGCGAAGACTACGAGCCGATTTTAGGACTTGCATCCTAAATCGAATAAATTGACATAGAACCGGCGCGAACTGGAGCGTTCAATGTCCGACGATCTTCCATACGGAATCGACACCATCGTAATTCCGTTCACCCGGTCCAATCCGCAGAGCCGACGGCAACCCTGGAGACGGTTCGGGGGGCCTCGGAGAGGGACCGGGCCTGGCCGGCCCCCGTCCGGCGAGCCGTCCAGCAATCTCCACCCCAATTCCGGCGCCGGCCTGCCGTCAGCCGCTGACGTTGCCTCCTCCATCCCGCCTGTCGCCGGCAACGAGACCGGCCCTGGAACGCAGGACCCTGTCCCGCTCGCGCAGAATGCGGCATCCAGCCCGGCGGGCAACGTCGCGGCATCGCCGATGCCGCCGGCGCTGCCGAACGCCAGTCGGAAGCTATCGCCCTAAGGCCAACACGCGTTGTTCCATCGCGAGGCACAGTCAGGGGTATCCAACCACACGCATTTCCCGCGAGAAGCAAGCGGCGTAACCCTCGGCCCTGGCTATGACATGCGTTACAGAACACCGCAGGAGGTTGTGCGCGACCTGATTGCGGTTGGCGTGGACCCGTCGGCGACGCACATCCTCTCACAAGGCGTTGGTCTACATGACATTAATGCTCAAAAGTTCGCACAAGCGCACAGGAACGATGTCACGCTGACTGAGCAACAGCAGCGGGATTTATTTGCTCGTGTGCTTTCAAGCTATGAGCAGGATGTCCGTAACAGCGTTCGCGTGCCGCTCAACCAAAGTTAATACGATGCAATAGTCTCCTACAACTACAACAGGGGTTACAAGGGGTTTCATACCAGCATTGTGCTGCGCCTCTTGAACAACAACCAGATCGATGCCGTGCCTGGCGAACTGAACCGGGCCAATTCCCCGTTGGCCGCGGGTCGTCGGACGGCGGAAGCGAACCAGTTTCAGGGCCGTCCTTTTCTGGCTCCGCCATACCGGTGATAGGCAGCCGAATCGGACAAGTTAGCGAGAGCGCTTGTATACGCCGCCGAAGCTAACGTTTCCGCCTCCGCACCGGCCGTTTTCGCTCGCCGCAAGCAGGTCGCCGCCGAGCAGCGTCAGCTTGACCTGGCATTCTGCCGGGTCGTCGCCCGGCCCGAAATGGACCTGGTTGCCGTCGGGCCGCGAGTCATCCGTAAGCTCGCCTGTGTTCTGAGGAGGAATGCCGCGACCAGGCCAGTAAGCGCGGCCGCTCACCCGAAGGTGGCCGTCCTGGCCGCGCGTGAGCACGATCGTATCGTCGCCCTTGCGCCACTTGCCGATCCACAACGTGAGCGCGGGGGCGCGGTCGGGCGTCAATACCTGCACACGCGTTTGCGGCAGCCAGCCAGCAGGCTGTCCAGGCGTTCCCGGGTCAAGCACGCAAGCCAAGCCTGGCAGAGCGCTTGGGAGGACGGCAACCGGAGTGCCTGGTTCGATGGAGGCCTTTTCGCGACAGTTCTTATTGCGTGACGGGCGGAGAGGGCATCCATCTATGTCGGAAAACAGGTCGGCGCGTTGATTGCCAGTAATCCTTCCAAGTCCCAAATCAGGATGTTTTCCGAAAGAGCGGCCAAATATGCCCCAGCGGCGCCATGAATCAGGGTAGCCTTCCGATGCCAGGGCAGACCGCGTGCTGCCGGCAAGCGCCAGCAAGACTGCGAAACCCATGTGTCATATGGCTCGCTTGTTCATACACCGCCTCCAATGCCTCGTGCCGGTCCGCATAGAAGCTGACCCGGCACCCGCCATGGGCCGGCTATCAACAGCGTCGATAGACTTGGATCGATTCGTTCCTAAGTCGTTGCGGAAATCTTGGCAAGCGGGATACCGCGGACGGCAAAGCGTCGTTCCGCGGAGCGGAATCACTTTGGCGAACGAAACGTCCTTCGCATTGCGGCGTCAGGTTGCTTCGGCGCGCGCCAGGGATGCAGGTTCACCGCTGCTTCGGCATGACAATGGTGGGGGAGTGGAAGAAGCAGGCCATGGCGGGGGTATTCTCGGGCAAGAAGGCGGCGCAGGATGTAGCGCGGTCGTCCGAGGCTGAAATGGAGAAGCTGCACGCGAAGATCGGGCATCTGGTGGTGGAGCATGGCTGCGCGGGCTTGCGCCAGCTTCGCTGACGGTCCTGCTCGCTCGGCGAAAACTCCGGTTGATGAGCCTGGAGCGGAGGCGGCGGATGGTCGAGCCGGAGCATCCCAGTCTGTCCGTGGTGCGCCAGTGCGAACTGGTGTCGATCAGCCGTCAGGGCTGGCCGAAGTCGAACTTAACCAGCATCGCCAACCAGCCCCGCCGCCTCGATGCCGGCCAGGCAAACCCGCTCGTCATTGTCCGACGCATCGCCGCTGACGCCGACAGCGCCGAGCAAGCCGCCGCGCTCGTCGCGGATCAGCACCCCGCCCGGCGCCGGCACCAGCGCGCCGCCGATGACGTGGGTGACCGCGGCTACGAAGGATGGCTGGTCGTCGGCGCGCTTGGCGATCGCGCGCGACCCGATCCCGAGGCTCAACGCGCCGTAAGCCTTCCCGTGCGCGATCTCCGCCCGGCGCAAGCTGGCGCCGTCCTCGGCCGCGAACGCCTTGTAGGCGCCGCGCTCGTCCAGCACGGCAACGGCCATCGGCTTGAACGACTGCCGCCGGGCTTCCGCCAAGGCAGCGTCGATGATCGTGCGCGCCTGCGTCAAGGTCAGTGCTGGCAAGGGCTGCTCCTATCGGGCTTGTTGTGAGACGGTCGTTGTCCAATGATGCAGCACGTCGAGCAATGTCTGCCGCCACGGGATCGCAGGGCGCCAGCCAAGCAACTCGCTCGCGCGCGACGCGTCCCCGACGGCGCGCGGAATGTCGCTTGAGCGAAGCCGCGCCGTGTCGGTGCGGATCTCCGCCTCGACGCCCGCAAGCTCCAGCAAGCTCTCCAGCACGTCGCCGATCCGCCTCGGCTGGCCGGAGGCGAGGTTAAGGATCGTGCCGGGCGGGCAGTCCGCGCCCAGGCAGCGGACATAGGCGGCGCACACGTCCCGCACGTCGAGGAAGTCCCGCTCCGGGTCCAGCGCGCCGACATCGATCGCCGGCGCCTGCTGCCCGGCCGCGATCCGGGCGGCCTGTTGGGCAAACGCGGGAACGACGAAGGACGGGTTCTGGCCCGGCCCGGTGTGGTTGAACGGCCGGAACCGGATCACGCGCAAGCCGTCCGCAGCCATCGCGCCCAGCGCCAGATCGGCGGCGGCCTTCGTCGCGCCATACGTGTTCTGCGGCGCAAGCGGGAAGCTCTCGTCGACCGGCACGCCGGGACGGAACGACGCGCCGTAGGCGTCGGCGGTGCCGGCGAACACGAACATCGCCCCCGGCGCGTGGCTCAGCACCGCCTGCGCCAGCAGGATCGTGCCGTGAAGGTTGACTTGCCAGGCCCGGTCCGGCGCCCGCCGCGCGTCCATCGGCGCGGCGACCGCGGCAAGGTGGACCACCGCATCCGGGCGGAGCGACTCGATGGCGGCCTGCGTGGCGACCGGGTCGGTCACGTCGAACGCCTCGGCGCCGATCGCGGCATCGGGGTACTTGTCGCGAAGCGCCGGCACGAGATGCCGGCCCACGAAGCCGCCGGCGCCGGTGACAAGGATGCGCTCAGGCGGCCTGCCGTCCGTTCGCCCGCTCAACGCGTCATGCGGGCGCGGTGCCGCGCCAGATCGGCGTCAACCATTTCCACGACCATCTCCTCCAGCGTCGTCTCCGGCTTCCAATCCAACGCCTGCTGCGCCTTCGATGAGTCCCCGAGCAGCACGTCGACCTCGGCGGGGCGGATAAATCGCGGGTCGACCCTCACCTTGTCCTCGTAGTTGAGGCCGACATGGGCGAACGCCAGGCGGCAAAGCTCACGAATGCTCGTGGTGACGCCCGTCGCGATCACGTAATCGTCGGGCTTGTCCTGCTGCAGCATCAGGTGCATCGCACGCACGTAATCGCGCGCGTGGCCCCAGTCCCGGGTCGCGTCGAGGTTGCCGAGCGGCAGGTGGTCGGCCAGCCCGAGCTTGATCCGCGCCGCGCCGTCCGTCACCTTGCGGGTGACGAACTCGATGCCGCGCAGCGGGCTCTCGTGGTTGAACAGGATGCCGGAACTGGCGTGCAGCCCGAAGCTTTCCCGGTAGTTGACCGTCATCCAATGCGCGTAGAGCTTGGCCACCCCATACGGGCTGCGCGGGTAGAACGGCGTCTTCTCGCTCTGCCGCGGTTCCTGGATCAGGCCGAACATCTCGGACGAGCTGGCCTGGTAGAACCGCGCCTCGGAGCGGACCAGCCGCACGGCCTCAAGCACGTTTCCCGCGCCGAGCGCCGTCACCGAGCCGGTCAGCAACGGCTGCTGCCACGACGCGGCCACGAAGCTCTGGGCCGCGAGGTTGTAGATCTCGTCCGGCTTCGTCTCCTGGATGATGCGGATCAGGCTCGATATATCGGTCAGGTTGCCGTCCATCATCTCGACATCGCCGAGGATGCCGAGCCAGCGGAGCCGCTCGCCGATCACGTCGGAGCTGGCGCTGCGCCGCATCAAGCCCACGACGCGGTAGCCGCGGCCGAGCAGCAGTTGCGCCAGGTAAGCGCCGTCCTGGCCGGTAACCCCGGTGATGAGAGCTGTGGGCATCGTTGATCCACGTTGTTCCGAGGCGGTGGGATAGATTGATTGGCTTGCCGCGTCCATCCATACGCCGCACAACGCGTGCCATGGCTGACGATCGTTTTATCTCATATGCGCAGAACCTTGAGGACGTGTTGCTGTGGCGCGCCCTGGGCGCAGCAGTCGAAGGCCCCGGCTTCTACATCGACGTCGGCGCGTCCGACCCGACCGCGCTCAGCGTCACCCGCGCCTTCTACGACCGTGGCTGGTCCGGCCTGAACGTCGAGCCGCTGCCGGACGCGGCGGAGAAGCTGAAGGCCGAGCGCCCGCGCGACATAACGGTCGCCGCCGCGGTGTCCGACGCGCCGGGGCAGCGGCGTTTCTATCGCGTGCTCCGCGCTGCCCAGACGGGCCTCTCGACGTTCGACGCCGCGGAGGCCGAACGGCAGCGGGTCGCCGGCGCGGAGGTCGATGCGCTCGACGTTCCGGTGGCCACGTTGGCGGCATTGTGCCGCGAGCATGTGCGCGGCCCGGTGCACTTCCTCAAGGTGGACGTGGAAGGGGCGGAGGCGGCGGTGCTGGCCGGCGCGGATTTCGCGGAGGTGCGCCCCTGGATCGTGCTGGTCGAGGCGACCCGCCCGCTCAGCAAGGAGGCGAGCGGCATCGAGTGGGAGCCGGGGCTGGTCGCAGCCGGCTACCGCTTCGTCTGGTTCGACGGGCTGAACCGGTTCTACCTGGCCCGCGAGCACGACGATCTGGCCCGGCACTTCGAGCTGCCGCCCAACGTCTTCGACGCCTACGTCCAATACGACCCGATGCTGCAGCAGCATGTCGCCGCCGTCGAGCAACTGGTCCACGCCCGGCTCGAACGGATCGAGGAGCTCGAGGCAGAGGTCGAGCGGCTGCGCCAGGCGCCGCCCGCTCCGCTGCCGCCGCCCGAACCAGAACCCGAGCCGAAACCGGAGCTAAGACCAGAGCCAGAGCCGGAACCCGACCCGCAACCGGCCCCGTTCGCGGAGCCAGGCCTTGATCCCGCCCCGATCCGGGCGCGCAACTGGCAACGGCGGCTCGCCCTCTCGCTCTACCGCCTCGTCCGCCCGGTCGTCCGCCCGATGGCCTGGCGCACCAGAAGCTTCGTAACCGGCGACATCCTGCGCGAGCTCGCCTGGATTCGCGAGCAGCAGGACGCGATGCTCCGCCAAAGCGCGGCCGCATACGTGATGCCGGCGGCTCCATCCTCGGCAACCGGCCCGGCCCTGCCGTCCGCGCACGTCATGGAACGGGTGCTGCTGACCATGGCGCTCGAGGACGCGAGCAACCCTGAGCCGCACGGCCTGCTGCCGCAGCGCCAAAACCATGAGCCGGCCCCGAAATTGCACTCGGACGGTCACGTCGATAGTGACGCCGGGGCCGTTCGGCTTTAATGGGCCTGGAACCGCCGATTCAGTGTTGGGGAGTGTTGCCGTGCGCCGTGTCCTTGCCGCCTTGCTGTTCACCGTCGCAAGCCTTGGCGTTGCCTCGGCGCAGGAGAAGGTCGTCAACGTCTATAACTGGAGCGACTACATCGACCCCAAGGTCCTGGAGCGCTTCACCGCCGAGACCGGCATCAAGGTGCAGTACGACGTCTACGACAGCCTAGAAACGCTGGAAGGCAAGATGCTGGCCGGCCAGTCCGGCTACGACATGATCGTCCCCACCAGCGAGCCGACCCTGTCCCGTCTCATCAAGGCCGGCGCGCTGCAACCGCTCGATAAGGGCAAGATCCCCAACCTCGCCAATCTCGATCCCGGTCTGATGCAGTACGTGACGAGCAGCGACCCCGGCAACAAGTACGGCGCGATCTACCTATGGGGCACCATCGGCCTCGGCATGATCCCGCAAGAGGTTGCCAAGCTCGAACCCAACGCGCCCATGGATAGCTGGAAGCTCCTGCTCGACCCGGCCAACGCCAAGCAGCTCGCCCCCTGCGGCATCACCGTTATGGACAGCGCCATCGACACCATCCCCAGCGTCCTCCGCTACACGGGCCACGACCCGAACAGCACCGACCCCAAGGATCTGGCCGATGTCGAGAAGGCGCTCATGGCCATCCGCCCCTTTATCCGCGCCTTCGTCTCCGGCGGCGCCATCGAGGCCCTGGCCGCCGGCCAGACCTGCCTCGCCATGACCTACTCCGGCGACGTGATCCAGGCCCAGGCCCGCGCCAAGGAGGCCGGCCAGAAGCCTGTCCGATACTCCGCCCCCAAGGAGTTCGCCGAGCTCAGCTTCGACGTGATGGCCGTGCCGAAGGACGCGCCCCACCCCGAGAACGCGATGAAGCTCATCAACTTCCTGCTCCAGCCCGACGTGATGGCCGCCATCACCAACCAGGTGCACTACGCCAACGCCGTGCCGAAAAGCTTGCCGATGGTCGAACCCACCATCCGCGACGACCACAACGTCTTTCCCACGCCGCAGCAGATGACAACCTTCTTCACCGTCCACGCCGTCCCGCAATCCGCCGAGCGGGCGCGCACCCGCATGTGGGCACGGTTCAAAGCCGGCAGCTAGACCGCATTGGCGCATCTCGAGGTCGAGGGCCTCGTCGTCGCCTTCGGCTCGCTCGCCGCCCTTGACGGCCTCGACCTCTCGATCGCCAGCGGCGAGATTTTTGTCCTGCTCGGCGGCTCCGGCAGCGGCAAAACGACGCTGCTGCGCGCGCTCGGCGGCTTTGTCGCCCCCCGCGCCGGCCGCATCCTGCTGGGCGGGCGCGACATCACCCGCCTGCCGCCGCACAAGCGCCCCGTCAACACCACCTTCCAGTCCTACGCCCTGTTCCCGCATATGTCGGTGGCCGACAACGTCGCCTTCGGCCTCCGCCGCCAAGACGTCGCCCGGGCGAAGGTCGCGGCACGCGTGCAGTCCTTGCTGAAACTCGTCCGGATGGAGGAGTTCGCCCGCCGCCGCCCCGGCGTGCTTTCCGGCGGCCAGCGGCAGCGCGTGGCCCTCGCCCGCGCCCTGGCGCCCGGCCCCTCGCTCCTGCTGCTGGACGAGCCGATGTCCGCCCTCGACCACAACCTTCGCGAGCAGACCCGCCAGGAACTGCTCCGCGTGCAGCGGGAAACCGGCACCACCTTCGTGCTCGTCACCCACGACCAGGACGAGGCCCTGTCGATGGCAACCCGCATCGGTCTCCTGCACGGAGGCCGCCTGGAACAGGTCGGCACGCCCTATGAAATCTACGAGCGCCCGGCCACCCGCTACGTGGCGCAGTTCATGGGCGGCGCGAACGTGCTCTCCGGCCGGGTCAGGGACGCCGGGCCGGATGCCGCGGTCGAGGTGCCCGGCATCGGCCTCGTGCGCCTGCAAGGTCCGCTGCCGGCAGGGCAGGGGGCCACGATGCACCTCGCCGTGCGCCAGGAACGCATCCGCCTCGACGGCGCCGGGCAGAACCGCGTGGTGGGCCGCATCGAGGACATCGCCTACTACGGCGACGTCGTGGACGTGGCGCTGCGCCTGTCGGACGGCTCGGTGCTGAACGCGTCCCGCCCCCTCGGCGAGGGGAGCGCGGCCGGGATGCCGCAGCAAGGGCGCGAGGTGATGCTCTCCTTCGCCGCCGAAGCCTGCGTGCCGCTCGCCAGATGAGGCGGATATTGGTCCTTTGGCCGGTATGGGCCTGGCTGCTGGTGTTCGTCGCCGCCCCGGTGCTGGTCGTGGCGGCCATCTCGTTCAGCACGGCCGTCGCCGGCATCCCGCCCTTCACCCCGCTGCTGCGAAGCCTGGACGTCTCGAACTACGCGCTGCTGGTCCAGGACGACTTCTACCTGAACGCCGCCGTGGAAAGCCTCCTGATCGCCGGCGTCTCCTCCGCCGCCTGCCTCCTGCTCGGCTACCCCATGGCGCTCGCCATCGCCCGGGCCGACGAGAAACGGCGCAACCTGCTCCTGCTGCTCGTCATGCTCCCGTTCTGGACCGGCTTCCTCCTGCGCGTCACCGCCTGGATCGGCCTCCTGCGCGACGAGGGCTGGATCAACGCCGCCCTCGCCCTGGCCGGCCTCGGCCCCTGGCGGATGCTCTACACCGACTTCGCCATGTATCTCGGCATCACCTACGCCTACCTGCCCTTCATGATCCTCCCCCTCTACGCCCGCCTGTCCCGCCGCGACCCGGCCCTCGAGGAAGCCGCCGCCGACCTCGGCGCCAGCCCCTGGACCATCTTCCGCACCGTCACCTGGCCGCTCTCCCTCCCGGGCGTCTATGCCGGCCTCGCCTTGGTCTTCATCCCCGCCATCGGCGAGTACGTCATCCCGGAACTCCTGGGCGGCCCGGGCGCGCAAACCATCGGCCGCGTGCTCTGGAACGAGTTCTTCGCCAACCACGACTGGCCGGTCGCCTCCGCCCTGGCCACCGCCCTGCTCGCCGCCCTGCTGCTGCCGATGGCGCTTCTGCGCGGCCGGGTCTGAGCGTGCCATGCGTCGCGGATGGCTGCTGCCCGCCTCCCTGCTGCTGGGCTACGCGTTCCTTTATCTCCCGGTGGCGCTCCTGGTCGCCGCCAGCTTCAATCCTTCGCGCATGACAACGGTGCTGACCGGCTTTTCCTGGCGCTGGTACGTGGCGCTGTGGCACGACGGGCAACTGCTCGCCGCCGCCGGCTTGTCGCTCAAGATCGCCGCCGCCTCGGCCACCGGCGCCACCATCCTCGGCACGGCCGCGGGCTACGCGCTCGCCCGGTTCGGAGGCTTCGCCGGGCGCGGCCTGTTTTCCGGCCTGATCGCGGCCAGGCTGGTGCTGCCCGACGTTCTGGTCGGCCTTTCCATGCTGCTGCTGTTCGTGCAGATGGAGCAATGGCTCGGCTGGCCCAACGGCCGCGGCGCGCTGACCATCACCCTCGCGCACATCTCGGTCAGCCTCGCCTACGTCGCGGTGGTCGTCGAGGCACGGCTCCGCGACGCCGGCCTGGAGCTGGAACAGGCCGCGATGGACCTCGGCGCCTCGCCGTTCCGCGCCTTCCTGCTGGTCACCTTGCCGCTGCTCGGCCCGGCGCTGCTCTCGGGCTGGCTGCTCGCCTTCACCCTCTCCTTCGACGACCTGGTCGTGGCAACCTTCACCTCCGGCCCCGGCTCGAGCACGATGCCCATGGTGGTGTTCTCGGCCCTGAAGCTCGGCGTCACCCCGGAACTGAACGCGCTCGCGACCGTCGTGCTGGTCCTGGTCGCGGGCGCGCTGTTCGGCGTCCTGGCCCTGCAGCGGCGCGCTGCGGCATCGCGGGAGCGCCGTTGAGGACCGCGTCGCCGCAGGCCGCCGCGACTGCCAGGTCAAAATCAGGGGCCAGCGCGTCGACGCCATCGAGGTCGAGGCAACCTTGCGCGGCGTCCCAGGCGTAATCGACGCCGCTGCCCCCCGCCCTGGTCGACGGCGGCTGGGCCGCTGATTGAACACAAGCGCCATTTGCAATCGAAGCGCTCCCGCACCAAACTACACGGCAAGGCTATGTAGATAGCCAGGCCAATACAGAAGAACACCGTCGGGAGACAACGCCCATGCGCACTCATGTCATCGCCGCCCTAGGCGCGCTCACCGTCCTCACCGGCCCCGTCCAGGCCGAGACCATGCGTTTCATGACCGGACCGCAAGGCGGCTCCTGGATACCGCTCGGCGGCGCGCTCAAGAACATATGGGAACAAGCGGTCCCGGGCCTCTCGATCCAGGTCACCCCTGGCGCCGGCGTCATCAACGTCCGCGGCATCGCCGAGAACAAGGCGGGCGTCGGCTTCGCCAACTCCATCAGCACCGTCGACGGCCTGCACGGACGCGCGCCCTATCCGGCCAAGGTCAGCAACGTCTGCAACATCGCCTCGCTCTACCCGCAATGGTTCCAGGTCGTCGTTTTGGCCGACTCCGGCATCGACACCGTCCAGGACCTCAAGGGCCACGCGGTCGCCATCCAGCCGCGCGGCAACACCGCGGAGGTCGTCACCCAGCAATTGCTCAAGGTCGCCGGCCTCACCTACGACGACATCAAGGCCAACTTCCAGACCGGCTACACCGACGCCGTCGGCCTGATGAAAGATGGTCACGCCCAAGCCATGACCCTCGGCACCACCATCCCGGCCAGCTCGGTCATGGACCTGGAAAGCGCCCGCGAAGTCCGCCTGCTCGATCTATCCGCCTACGAGAAAGGCATGCGCGAGATCAACGAGGCCTACCGCATCGCCTCCGTCCCCGAAGGCGTCTACCCCAGCCAGAAGGGCTCCCCCGCCACCATCACCTACATGACCCATGTCATTACCCAGTGCGACCGCAGCGCCGACGAGGTCTACGCCATGACCAAGGCCATGTGGACCCACGTCGACACCCTGCGCAACGTCGTCGGCAGCATGAAGCGGACCAACGTCGCCTTCGGCGCGCAGGACATCAGCGTGCCGATGCACGAGGGCGCCAAGCGCTACTACCAAGAGGTCAACGCGCTGCCAGCTCAGTAAGCCCGGCACCGAGGCGCCGTCGCCATGACCTATCCTCGCGCCATCGGCATGATCATCGGCGCGCTCGCGGCGGCGATGGCGCTTTACCACATGGGGGTGGTCGCATTCTCGCCCCCCGAGGCCTTCATCTTCCGCGGCACCCACCTCCTTTTCGCCATCACCCTCGTCTTCCTGCTGTTCCCCCTCCGCACCGCCCGCGGCTCCGGCAACCCCGGCCCTGAGGACTGGGTCCTCGCCGCCATTTCCCTATGGGCCGTCGGCCGCCTCTTCGCCGACTACAGCTGGCTCGTCTACCGCATGCCCTACGTCGACGACCCCCGCCCGATGGACGTCGCCGGCGCCTGCGTCCTCGTCCTGCTGATCCTGGAGGCCACCAGACGCGTCATCGGCTGGGCGCTGCCGGTCACGGCATCCGCTTTCCTTCTCTGGGCCTGGCTCTCCGGCAGCGCCAGCGTCACCTCGATGGTCGACCAGCTCTACCTCACCACCGAAGGCATCTTCGGCTCGACCCTCGGCGTTTCCGCCGGCTACGTCGTCATCTTCGTCATGTTCGGCGCCTTCATGGAACGCTCCGGCGTCGGCCGGCTCTTCATGGATTTCGCCCTCGCCCTCACCGGCCGCGCCACCGGCGGCCCCGGCAAGGTGGCCGTCGTTTCCTCCTCCCTGTTCGGCAGCGTTTCCGGCTCCGCCGTGGCCAACGTCATGGTCACCGGCCAGGTCACGATCCCGCTCATGCTCCGCAGCGGCTTCAAGCGCCCCTTCGCCGCCGGGGTGGAGAGCGTGGCCAGCACCGGCGGGCAGATCATGCCGCCCATCATGGGCGCCGCCGCCTTCGTCATGGCCGAGTTCCTTCAGGTCAGCTACATCCAGGTCGTCATCTGGGCCGCCATCCCCGCGCTGCTCTACTACGTCGCCACCTTCGGAGCCGTCCACTTCGAGGCCAAGCGCAGCGGCCTCGCCGGCCTCTCTGCCGACGAAGTTCCCAAGCTCCGCGACGTGGCCAGCACCGGCTGGCATCTCTCCATGCCGCTGATCATCATCATCGCCGGCCTGTTCGGCGGCTTCTCCGCCCCGCTCGCCGCCCTCGTCGCCACCCTGGCCTGCTTCCCCGCCGCCGCCCTCAGGCATGAAACCCGCGCCAACGTCACCCTGCCAAACGTCTGGAACGCCCTTCAGGACGGCGCCCGCAACGCCCTCGGCATCGCCATGGCCTGCGCCTGCGCCGGCATCGTCATCGGCATCATCGGCCTGACCGGCGTCGGCATCAGCTTCACCCAGGTCGTCGTCAACGTCGCCCAGCAGAGTCTGCTCCTGGCCCTGCTGATGACCATGGTCGCCGGGATCATCCTCGGCATGGGCATGCCCACCACCCCGGCCTACATCGTCATGGTCTCCCTGCTGGTCCCCGCCCTCGTCACCCTCGGCGTCGTCGAGCCCGCCGCCCACCTGTTCGCCTTCTACTTCGCCATCCTCTCCGCCATCACGCCGCCCGTGGCGCTGGCCGTCTTCGCCGCCTCCGGCCTGGCCAAATCCGAGCTCTGGACCTCCGGCCTTGCCGCGATGAAGATCGGCGCCGCCGGCTTTATCGTTCCCTTCATGTTCGTCTACCAGCCTGCCCTGCTCCTGATCGGAGACCCGGCCGATATCGCAATCGCGGTCTGCAGCGCCACCGCGGGCTGTCTGTTGCTCGCCGCGTCCTTGCACGGCTACCTGCTGCGCCACGCCCCGATGTGGGAGCGTGTCAGCCTGTTCGTCGCCGCCATCGCCCTCATCGTGCCTGGATTGCTCACCGACGGCATCGGCATCCTTTGCGGGGGCGGCGTTCTCGTCCTGCAGCTTCTGCGCCGACCCGACGGCGCGCTGCCCCATGCACCCAAGCGGCGAGCGGTCCCGAAGACAACCGGCTGAATCAGCAATCTACGCCCCGGTCCACATTGGTCCGCCCGCAACCCACAGCTTTGGCCACAGACTTACCCCCGAAATTGTGGATAACCCGACACCCGGCCTCAATAAAACCGCAAGGCGGCAAACGGCTCGATCGGGATTTCGGGCGTCCGCCCGCCGACGATCTGCGCCACCACCCGTCCCGTCCGCGCAGCCGCAGCCAGCCCGACATGCCCGTGCCCGAACGCGTAAACCACGTTCGCGCTCGCCCGCGAACGCCCGATGCACGGCAGCCCATCCGGCATGTTGGGCCGGTGCCCCATCCAGATCCTGAACCGCTTGCCCGGCAACGACGGCGGCAAATCCGCGAAACACCGCAGCAGATGGTCCCGCAGCACCTCCGCCCGCTTCCAGTTCGGCTCCGCCTCCAGCCCGGCGATCTCCCCCTGCCCGGCGCAGCGCAGCCCGCCAGCCGTCATCGTGATCGCCATCTTCGCGTCGGACGGCATCAGCGGCAGCGTGGGCCGAACCTCCGGGTCACGCAGCGCCACGTGATACCCCCGCTCGCTTTCCAGCGGCACCCGGTTCGCCGCCGACTCGGCCAGCGGCCGGGAATGCGCTCCCGCGCAAATCACCGCCGCATCGCAAACGAGCAAGCCCTCCTCGGCCAATACCCCCTGGAACTGCCGGTCCACGATCCGCAGCCCGGTCGCCCGCAACTGCGCCACCGCCGCCCCCCTCCGCGCCGCCAACCCGACCAGCGCCGCCACGTACGCTCCAGGGTCGGTGCAATGCCCGGCGTCCTCGAACAGCACGCCGAACCGGTACCGCCGGTCCAACGCCGGCTCCCGCTCCCACAGCGCATCGCCCTCCAGCTCAACCCAGCGTATCCCCAAGGAAGCCCGGATGCGGAACGCCATCGCCTCCGCTTCGAACGCCGCCCGGTCCGGGTAGATCAGCAGCACGCCCTTCTGCTCGATCAGATGCCCAACCCCCGCCTCCTCGGCCAGCGCCCGGTGCAGCGCCGGCGCATCCTGCAGCAACGGCCGCAACGCCCGCGCCGTCCGCGCCACTCGCGCCTCCGTCCAGCCCGACGACAGGAAATGCGCCAGCCAAGGCGTCGCCTTCAGGAAATACTCCCAGCGGATCGCCAGCGGCGCGAGCCGGTCGGTCACCATCCTCGGCAACGCCCGCCACGTCCCTGGCCCTCCCGGCGGGATCACCGACGCCGGCGAAATCCATCCCCCGCTGCCATAGCTCGCCGCCTGCTCCCCCCCCGGCTCCCCGGGCTCGAAGATCGTCACCCGGTGCCCGTCGCGCAGCAACTCAAGCGCCGTCGCCGCCCCCACCGCCCCCGCGCCGATCACGCAAACATGCCGGCTCAAAGCGGGGTCCGCCTAGACAACCTGGTTCCGCAGCGCCGTCTCGCCCCGCCAAAGCCGGCCGAGGTTGTCCATCAGGACCTCCGCCAGGTTGCCCTCGTACCGCCGCGTTTCCCCGCCCAGGTGCGAGGTGATCAACACGCCCGGCGTCGTCCAGAGCGCCGAGCCCGCCGGCAGCGGCTCCTCCGCCGTCACGTCCAGCGCCGCCCCCGCGATCCGCCCCGACCGCAGTGCCGCGATCAAATCCTCCTCCGCCACGCATCCCCCCCGCGCGACGTTCACCAGATAGGCCGACCGCTTCATCCGCCCGAGCGCCGCCGCATCGATCAGCCCCTGCGTCTCAGCCGTCAGCGGACACGTCAGCACGACGAAATCGGCTTCCGGCAGCAAGGACGGCAACTCGGCCAAGCCATGCACCGAATCCGCCCCGTCCACACCCTTTGCCGGGTCCTGCCGCACCCCGATTACTACCATCTCGAACGCCTTGGCCAGCCGCGCCACGCGCCCGCCGATCCCGCCCAGGCCCACCACCAGCGCCGTCTTGCCGGTCAGCTCGTCCTCCCGCTTGGCAGCATCCCCCGTCATCGGCCGCCAATGCCTGCGCGCCTGGTTGTCCCAAGCCTCCGGCAACCGCCGCGCGATCGCCAGCATCAGCGCCATCGCGTGATGCGCCACCGCCCGCGCGTTCACCCCCTGCGCGCTGGCCAACCGGACCCCCTGCGCGCGCAAGGCCGCCTGATCGAAATGGTTCACCCCCGCGCTCACCGACTGAATGAACCGCAGCCGTGGCGCGTCTGTCAGCAACTCGTTCCGCCACATTCCCGACGCGACCACGACATCGGCATCGGCAATCCGCCGCTCGAAGCCGCCCTGGTCGCGCACCTCGACCACATCGAGACCGGGATACGCCACGTCGATTGCGGCTCTGATCTGATAGGCGGGATGGGCGACGCAGATCGTGAGATGGTCTTTCGCCGGCAGCATCAACCGTTCAAATCCTTGTGGCTGGAACACACGGGCGGCGGACGTGCGGCACGTCTCCCTGTCCCTCAACCCCCCATATTTGGGTCCGGCTCCAGCATTCAAAAGCCCGGCAATCCCTGGCGCGCCCGGAAAGACTCGAACTTCCAACCCCCAGATTCGTAGTCTGGTGCTCTATCCAATTGAGCTACGGGCGCCGCACAGGAGGCGGCGATGTAGCCTACGGGCAGCCCCGGCGCAAGAGGCGAGGGCCGCCCGTCAGGGCAATCGCTTGAAGTGCGGTCACGCTGATTGGCGGAGCAAAGCTTCAAGATAGGCGGTATCCCAAGCGGCTGATTTCCGCCTGACCTTAAGGCTGTGTTTGTCCTTCGGCCCGCGCAGCAGGTTCATCGCCATGTGCCGGACCGTGGCCATGTTCTGCGGCCCGGCACCGGATCGCAGGCGGTTGAGGTCCTCATGGAACACGACATCGAGCACCCAATGCAGGCGGTTCTCGACATGCCAGTGGCACCGCACGGCGTGTGCGAACAGCTTTGCATCGAGCGGCAAGGACGACAGGTAGTAGCGCCGTTCGGAGCTGGTGCTGGCGTTGCGTTCGACCTCGGCCTCGACGACGGCGATGGCCCGCAGGCCCGGGAACCGCGGCTCACCCGGGAACCGGCGGGCGGTAGTGAGCCAGTCCACGTCGTGGCTGACCCAATGGCGGCGGACCTCGATGCGGCCGTGGTCGCCGTCGGTCGTCTCGAACCGGCTGTGGACCTTGCCCGCGGGATCATCGAGGTAGCGCCTGATCTCGTCATGCAGGCTGGACTGGTTGCCCTTGAGCGCCAGCAGGTAGTCGCCGCCGCGGTCGAGGACGGCCTGGGCGATCTTGGTTTGCGTGCCCATGGCGTCGATGGTGACAAGCGCCCCGGTCAGCGCCAGGCGTTCAAGCAGAAGCGGGATGGCGGTGATCTCGTTGGACTTGGCCTCGCACGCCTGTTGGCCGAGCACGAGGCGCTGGCTGCTGGCCCATGCTGACACCATGTGGAGTGGCCCGCGATCCTTGGCACGGTCGTGGGTGCGGCGTGAGGTCTTGCCGTCGATGGCGACGATTTCGGGTGCAGTGGACGGGGCCGGGGCCGGGTCGCGGAGAGTTTCGACCCAGGCGGTGAAGCACTCGGCAAAGAGCGCGCCGTCGAGAGCGTTGATGACGTCGTTGAGGGTGTCGTGGCTGGGCACACCAGCCTTGAACGGCAGCAGGCGGCGCAGGAACTCCTGATGCGTCTGGCCCCAGCGCCTGATTTCAACGAAGTCTTCCGCGCCGGCCAGCGTGGCGCAGAGCACGACCAGCAGAACCTCGGGCAACGGAAACAGCACCTTCCAGGACTGACGCGGATCCTCCAGCACCGCGAAGTGGTCGATCAGCGATGGGCCGGGCATCGGGAAACCTCCTCAACGAGAGGTTTCCCATGAATCAGACTTCAGGCCGCGCCGGAATCCCAGTACGGTTCAAGCGATTGCCCTGGGCCGCCCGTCCTCACCCTGCCACCGCCAGGTTCTCCCGCCGCACCTGCACCGTAAGCTCGTCCAGCGCCCGCCCCGCCCCCGCGAGCATCTGGTCGATCTCGTCCGTTGTCATGATCAGCGGCGGGCTGAACGCCAGCGCGTCGTTCGGCAACCCCCGCAGGATCACCCCATGCTGCTCGCACAGCTTGGCCAGTCGCACCCCGATCTTCTGCGCAGGATCGAAGTTGCGCCGGGTTTTGCGGTCCGCCACCAGCTCCATCGCCGCGATCATCCCCACCCCGCGGATCTCGCCCACCAGCTCATGCCCGTCGAACAGCCGGTGCAGCTCGCGCTGCAGATAGGCCCCGTTCACGCGCGCCTGCTCCACGATGCCGATCTCGTCGTAGATCTTCAGCGTCTCGATCGCCACCGCCGCCGGCACCGGATGCCCCGAATAGGTATACCCATGCCCGAACGTGCCGATCTCGTGGCTTTCCGCCGCCAGCGCCTCGAACACTCGCTCGTTCACCATCACCGCCGAGATCGGCAGGAACGACGACGACAGCGCCTTGGCGCAAGTCAGGATATCGGGTTTCAAGCCGAACGTCTGCGAGCCCCAGTAATTCCCGGTCCGCCCGAAGCCGCAGATCACTTCGTCGGCGATCAGCAGCACGTCGTGGCGGCGCAGCACCGCCTGGATCTTCTCGAAATACGTCGCGGGCGGCACGATCACCCCGCCCGCCCCCATGACCGGCTCAGCGATCATCGCCGCCACCGTATCCGGCCCCTCGGCCTCGATCATCCGGTCCAGCGCCTCCGCGCACCGCGTGGCGAACGCCTCCTCCGACTCTCCTTCCTCCGCCGCGTGGTAGTAGTGCGGCGTCATCGTATGCATGAACCCGGGCAACGGCAGGTCGAAGCTGCGATGGTTGTACGGCAGCCCCGTCAATGACGCCGCCGCGAGCGTGATCCCGTGATACCCCTTGATCCGCCCGATCATCTTCTTCTTCGAATGCCGTCCGAGCGCGTTGTTGTAGTACCAAGCCATCTTGATCGCCGTGTCGTTCGCCTCCGACCCCGAATTGGCGAAGAACACCTTGCTCATCGGCACAGGGGCCCGCGCGATCAGCATCTCGGACAGATCGATCAGCGGCTCGTGCGACTTCGCCGTGAACGAATGGTAGAACGGCAGCCGCATCATCTGCTCGTAGGCGGTCTTCGCCAGCCGCTCGTTGCTGAACCCGAGTGCGGCGCACCAAAGCCCGGCCACCCCCTCGATATACTCCCGCCCGCTGTCGTCCCACACCCGCACTCCCTCGCCGCGGGCGATCACCATCGGCCCGGCCTCCTGGTGCGTCTTGAGGTCGGTGTAAGGGTGCAGCACGTTCGCGATGTCGCGGGCGGCCGGCGAGTTGGCGAGGGCGGGAGGCGTCATGGCAAAGCCTTTCAGTCAGGCCGCCACGTTAACGCCTCTTGCCGCCCCGATGGAAGGCTTACCGGCTCGCCGCCTTCCGCGCCATCGCCTCCTCCGCCGACGCCACCCCGCCGTGCGCCGCCGACCAGGCCACCGGGTTCTCCAGGAACCGCCGCACTTCCGACAGCGCCGGTTCCGCGAAATACGGCCGGTCCCGGCAAGCCTCCAGCACGTCCCACCACGTGCAAAGGTGGTGCAGCGTGATGTCCATCTTCGCCAGCGTCTCGAAGCTGCCGGGGAACACGCCGTAGAAGAACACCACGAAAGCGTGATTCACCAGCGCCCCCGCGTCCCGCAACGCCTGCGCGAACTGGATCTTGGACTGCCCGTCCGTCGTCAGGTCCTCGACCAGCAAGGTATGCAGCCCTTCCGGCACGTCGCCCTCGATCAGCGCGTTTCGCCCGAACCCTTTCGGCTTTTTCCGCACGTACGCCATCGGCGTCATCATCCGGTCCGCGATCCAGGCGGCGAATGGTATCCCCGCCGTCTCCCCCCCGGCCACCGCCTCGATCGTCTCGTAGCCGACGTGCCGCCCGATCGTCTCCGCCGCCAGCTCGCAGATCTTCGCCCGTGCTCGCGGAAAGTAGATGATCTTCCGGCAATCGATGTAAACCGGCGATCGCCACCCGGAGGTGAAGGTGTACGGCTCCTCCGGCCGGAAGTTCACCGCCTTGATCTCCAGCAGGATGCGCGCCGTCGTCAAGGCGGCGTCCCGGTCCCAATCCGTCATGTGCTGCGCCGCCATCTTTCCGTCCTCAACCGTTGCCCGTTCCTGTAAATGCTATGCCGAGATCGGCATAACAGCCAAAGCCCTTCGGGCTGATTGATATGCGCGAGGCTTGGTGGGGGCGGCGCGCGAAAAACGACTCCGACACTGGTCGCCCAATAGGGCGGCTGGTGTAAGGTCCATTTCGCTGGGACCATGATGTCCCATGCTGAATGCCCAGCGGTCAATCAATCTCTTGTCAGCTCTCGACCCGAACGAGACGTTCGGGCGTCGCGCAGCGAATGTTTGCTTCGATCGCTTCCCACCTCTTCAAATGACGGTTGGTCCTTCTCCAACCCTACAGCTTGGTGGCAGAGATCGTGTTTCGGCCCGACAAATCCCGGCTAGAAACGTTAGGGCGGCAAAGCACATGACCGCCGGCTCTGCGCCGACGCTTGCCATCAGAAAGCCGAAGATCGGTGCGCCAGCGGTCTGGCCTACGGCAAACGTCAGGAAGCCGACCATAAGTCCGGTCGCGGGACGATCCGGCAGGGCACGCACACCCCAGATCAGGTAGACGCCGGTCAGCGTCACGTAGGCGGCTCCGAACAAGACGCCTCCGATCAGGACCAGGGCGGGCGTCACCAGACTGGAGCCGACTGAAACGATGCCCGCTGCCATCAGTCCGAGGAACAGCCAATGGACGCGGTCGAGCCCGAAACGGGCAACAAGGCTGCCGGCGAAGGCCCCGGCGATGCCGCCCGCACCGATACAGCTCCACAGGACACCTGTTTCGGTTGGTCCCCAGCCCAGGCGTTGCGAGACCAGCTGGCCGCCGAAGGACCACACTGCGGTGCTCGCCATACCGACCAGGAACGTGGCGGCGATCAGGCGCAGGACGGGACCTGTCATCGGAGGCAGGCCGCCCAAGCTTCTGCCGCCATGCGAGGATGGCAGCGACATCGCAGCGGCAATCGCAAGAACGACCGCGACGGCGGTCAGGACGCCGAAAGCGAGGCGCCATTGCCCGCCCATAGCCAGGGCGATCGGGCCTGACAGGGCCACGCCGGCGCTTGTCCCGGCATTGATCGTGGTGTTGGTCACATCCTGCCGATCCCTGCGAACAGCGGCCGCCACCGCAGCAGCCATGGGCGGGGAGGCAAGGCCCGTGCTCGACCCGGCCACGATCACGGCAACCGCCAGGATCGCCGGCGTCGGCGCGAGCGCGATCCCCGCCATGCCGACGGCCGCGACGATGGCCGCGGCGGTCGCGACCGCCCGTGCCCCGACCCGTTCGGTCAGCGCGGCCGAGGCGACGATGGCGATGCAATAGCCGGCGAAGGACCCGCCGGAGATCACGCCGCTCAAGGAGGGACCAAGGTTCAGATCGCCGTCGATCTGCGGCAGGAACATGCCGAAGGCAAAGCGAGCGAAACCGTAGCAGAGCGCAATCAGGCCGAAGCCCATCGCGCCAATGCGAAGAGCCGGGCTCATGCCCGCGCCCTCTCGGTCAGGATCGCCGCCGCCGCCCGTGCGGCGCAGACGGCTTCCGCGCCCTGATAGACCGCCGCATGGGTCGCCCCCTCCAAGAGAACCAGCACCTGCTCGCTCAATGCCGCATCGTCATGGCCAAGGTCGGCAGCGACGATCTCGCCGATCCGCTGCCGGAACGCCGTCTTGTGCGCCGCAAGGGCCTCGGCGATCTCCGGCGTGTTCCCGCCAGTCTCGGCATGGGACCGAAGAAACAGGCAGCCCCGCGCCCCTTCGATCCGGACCCAGTCTTCAAGAGCAGCAAAAAGCGCATCCACGCCCTGCACTTCGATCCAAGCCATGAAGCGTCGGTCACGCTCGGCGAGTACCCGCGCCATGAGCTGCGCCTTGCTGCCGGCATGCTTGTAGAGCGTCCGGCTCGACATGCTCGCGGCCTCGGTCAGCCGGTCCACGCCGGTTGCCGTGTAGCCATACCTGTCGAAGAGCCGCTCGGCGGCGGCGATGAGCTTGGCCGTCATGTCCATGGCTGGGTTCCTCAGCATCCACAGACAAGTAAGTAAACCGACCGTTTTACATTACAAGCGGATCTGCACCGACGGCAGTTTTGTCACGCATAGCTGCCGCTCAAGTATGACCTAGAGCATTTTGCGAGCGGGTCGGGACAGCGCTGCCTATATGTCGAGGCGGAGGTGTCCATGGCTGGATCATATTCGAAGGACCTGCGCAGCCGCGTGCTGGAGGCGGTTGAGACGGGCGAAACGCCGGAAGCCGCTGCGCAGCGGTTCGCGGTGGCACGATCCACGGCGTATCGCTGGGCGGCTGCGGCGCGTGACGAGCAGCGGCGCGAGGCCAAGCCGGTGCGCGGCGGTCCCGCACCGCGCATCCAGGGTGCGGCTGAAGCGGCCATGTTGGGTTTGGCGGGCCAGCCCAGCCACCTGAGCCTGGCCGAGATCGCGGCGCGGTTGGCCAAGACGCACGGCGTGCGCGTGCATTTGACCACGGTGCACCGGGCGCTGCGGCGGGCGGGTTGGACATGAAAGAAGCTGAGCCTGCGCGCAGCCGAGCAGGGACGCGAGGACGTGGCACGGGCGCGCCAGGCATGGTGGACCGACCCGGACGCGGTGGGCGGCGTCAGCCCGGAACGGCTGGTGTTCTTGGACGAGTGCGGCGTGTTGACCACCCTGTCGCGCCTGCGTGGCCGCAGTCCGCGCGGCACCCGCGCGTGCGCGTCGGCGCCGTTCGGGCACTGGACGCGCCTCACCGTGCTGGGCGCGCTCGGGGCGGAGGGCATTGTGGGCGCGATGAGCGTGGAAACCGCAACCAGCGGCGCCGTGTTCTGCGCCTACCTGGAGCAGGTGCTGCTGCCCGCACTGCGTCGGAGCAAGCCGGATGCGGTGCTGGTCATGGACAACCTGGCCGCCCACAAGACCGCGCAAGTCAGGACGCTGCTCGACGCTTCGGGCTTCGCCTACCGCTACCTGCCTGCTTACTCGCCGGACCTCAACCCCATCGAACCTGCCTGGGCCAAGGTGAAGGCCGTGCTGCGCCGCGTCGCTGCGCGCACGGCGGATGCACTGCACAAGGCACTCGGACCGGCGCTGGCCCGCGTCACCCCACAGGACGCGGCAGGGTTCTTCCGCCACTGCGGCTATGGTTGTCCTAACTAAACCTGCAAAATGCTCTAGAGAACACGTCCCCAATGTCTCCGAAACCCACACTCATGGCCCATCCCACAAACATCTGCTTAAACGTCCAACCATCCATTCCACATCCCAAAACCAACCCGGGAGAAAAAACATGACCCGAACCCACAAGATCGCCGCCATCCCCGGCGACGGCATCGGCATGGAAACCCTCCCCATCGGCCTCCAGGTCCTCGACGCCGCCGCCGCCCGCTTCGACTTCGCCCTCCAAGCCACCGAATACGACTGGTCCTGCGCCCGCTACGCACGCGAGGGCGCCATGATGCCAGAGGACGGCCTCGACCAGCTCCGCGCCCACGACGCCATCTACCTCGGCGCCGTCGGCTGGCCCGGCGTCCCCGACCACGTCTCCCTCTGGGGCCTCCTCATCCCCATTCGCCGCGGCTTCGACCAATACGCCAACGTCCGCCCCTGCAAGCTCATGCCCGGCGCCCGCACCCCGCTCGCCGGCCGCGCCGAGGCCGACATCGACTTCTACGTCGTCCGCGAGAACACCGAAGGCGAGTACTCCAGCCTCGGCGGCCGCCTGTTCGAAGGCACCGACCGCGAGTTCGCCACCCAGCAAAGCGTCTTCACCCGCCACGGCACCGACCGCATCCTCAAATACGCCTTCGAACTCGCCCGAACCCGCCCCCGCCGCAAGCTCACCTCCGCCACCAAGTCCAACGGCATCACCATCACCATGCCCTACTGGGACGAACGCTTCGCCGCCATGGCGCGGAACTACCCCGACGTCAGCACCGACCAGTTCCACATCGACATCCTTTGCGCCCACTTCGTCCAGCACCCCGACTGGTTCGACGTCGTCGTCGCCAGCAACCTGTTCGGCGACATCCTGAGCGACCTCGGCCCCGCCGTCGCCGGCAGCATCGGCATCGCCCCCAGCGCCAACATCAACCCCGAACGCGCCCACCCCAGCATGTTCGAGCCCGTCCACGGCTCCGCCCCCGATATCGCCGGCCAAGGCATCTGCAATCCGATCGGCCAGGTCTGGTCCGGCGCCATGATGCTGGACCACCTGGGCGAACCAGAGGCCGCCGCCGCCGTGATCCGCGCCATCGAAACCCTGCTCCGAGAAGGCGGCCCGCGCACCCGCGACATGGGCGGCCAGGCCGGAACCGCCGAAGTCGGCACGGCCCTGGCCAAGTTGGTCGCATCCGCCTGACCGGCTTGCGCCACCCCACGCCCGCACCCTATTATTCAGGTTCGCGTCGCCAATGTCGGCAGTCGCCAATGTCGGCAAGAGCAAAGGAAAGTCCGTGGTCCGAGAGGTCAGCACAATCGCCAGGCGCTGCGAGCGCGCCGTGGTCACGGCCTACCGCGAGCTGCGGAGCTGCGGCAACGCGGACCCCGACTCGTTCCGCGCCTGCACCACGCTCTACCGCATCCACCACCCCGAAGCCTCGCTGAACGAAGCCCGCCGCCTCGTCGCCGAATGGATCGACCACCACGTCGTCCAGGCCAAGTCCGGCCCGACCCAAGGCTGCGACTGCGACTGATCCCGCTTGGTTGAAGGGCGAGGCGGCCGCAGCCTAACCCCGCGCCCAGGCGATCGACGCCAAGGCCAACGCATCGACCGTATCCACCAGCGGCACCCCCAGTGCCCCTTGGTCGCCCGCCTTGATCCCCACCGGAATTTCCGTACATCCCAGCACCACCGCCCGCGCGCCCCGCTCGCGCAACGACGCCACGGCCTCCGCCAGCGCCGGATAAGCCTCCGTCACCCGCCCCGCCTTCACCGCGGCGATCGCCGGCGTCACCAGCCGCCGCATTTCCGCCTCGCTCGGTTGCAGGCAGGGCCACCCTAGCGCCTCGAGCCGCGCCTGATACAGCCGCATCGCCAGCGTCGCCTCCGTCGCCATCACGCCAACCGGCCCCGGCCCGACGGCCTGCCGCCGCAAGTCTTCCACCGCCGCATCGACGATGTGCAGGATCGGCAGCCGGCTGGCCGCCCTCATCCCCTTGATCCACCCGTGCGCCGTGTTGCAGGGGATCGCCACCGCCCCGCATCCCGCCGCCTCCAGCCCACGCAGCCCGCGCACCAGGAAGGGCAGGGGGTCCGGCCCGCCCCCGCCAGGCCCGCCCCCCCGGTCCGGAACCCGCGGGTCCGACCAAAGCACGGTTGGGATATGCTCCTGATCCCGCTCGGCAGGCGTCAGTTGCGTCAGCCGCACCATGAAATGCGCGCTGGCCAAAGGCCCCATCCCGCCCAGCACGCCGAGAACCCGCGCTACCATTCCTGCTTATTGACCCCATCGCCCAACCCCGGCAAGACCCTGCCATGACCCGCCCCTTCCAGCTCCAGGGCCACCGCGGCGCCCGCGGCCTCTTCCCCGAGAACACTATCGAGGGAATCAGCAAAGCCATTGCCCTCGGCCTGCGCTGCTTCGAGATCGACGTCGGCGTCCTGCGCGACGACACTGTCGTCGTCCATCACGACCTCGCCCTCAACCAGGACCTCGCCCGCACCCCCGGCGGCAACTGGCTCCCCGTCGCCGGCCCGCTGCTCCGCCGCATCGACTGGGAGGAGCTGCAAGACTACGACGTCGGCCGCATCCGCCCGCAATCCGCCTACGCCGCCCAGTTCCCCAGCCAAGCCCCGGTCGAAGGCGCCCGCATCCCCCGCCTGCTCGACATGCTGCGGATCGACCCGGCCATCCTCTGGACCATCGAACTCAAACTTCAGCCCGACCGCCCGGACTGGTCGGCAACCCCCGAGCAAATGGCCAGCCTCGTCATCGCCGTCGTCGACGAGGCCGGGGCAGGGGACCGGGTAATTCTGCAATCCTTCGACTGGCGCGCGCCCCGCCATGTCCGCGCCGCCAGGCCGGAGATCGCCACCGGCTGGCTGACCGCGGCCGAAACCGCCGCCGACCCTCAAACCTGGTGGGATCTCCCTGCGGCAACGGACATCCCCGCCGCCATTGCCCGCGAGGGCGGCGAATTCTGGACTCCCCAGCACACGGAACTGACCCCGGACCTGCTGCGCCGGGCGCACTCGCTCGGCCTCAAGGTCATCCCCTGGACCGTCAACGAAACCCCCGACATGGAGCGCCTGATCGCCTGGGGCGTCGACGGCCTGATCACCGACTACCCGGACCGCGCCCTCCCGCTCGTGGCGGCGGCAGGGCTACGGCCGGCCGCCGCACCCGTTCACCCCCTCTGATCGGCCGACACGTAATCCCGCCGCGTGTGCCCGGTGTAAACCTGCCGCGGCCGCCCGATCCGCTGCGACGGATCCTCGATCATCTCCTTCCACTGGCTGATCCACCCCACCGTCCGCGCCACCGCGAACAGCACCGTGAACATGCTGGTCGGGAACCCCATCGCCTTCAGGATGATGCCCGAATAGAAGTCGACGTTCGGATACAGCTTCTTGCTGATGAAGTAGTCGTCGTGCAAGGCGATCCGCTCCAGCTCCGCCGCCAAGTCAAGCATCGGGTCGCCCTTGATGCCCAGCTCCGCCAACACCTCATGGCAAGTCTGCTGCATGATCTTCGCCCGCGGGTCGTAGTTCTTGTAAACCCGGTGCCCGAACCCCATCAGCCGGACATGGCTGTTCTTGTCCTTCACTTTCTCAATGAACGCCGGGATGTGATCGACGCTGCCGATCTCGTCCAGCATCTTCAGCACCGCCTCGTTCGCCCCCCCGTGCGCCGGCCCCCAAAGGCTCGCGATCCCCGCCGCGATGCACGCGAACGGGTTGGCGCCCGTGGAGCCCGCCAGCCGCACCGTGCTGGTGCTGGCATTCTGCTCATGGTCGGCGTGAAGGATGAAGATCCGGTCCATCGCCCGCGCCAGCACCGGGCTGACCTCGTAAGGCTCCGCCGGCACCGCGTTCATCATGTGCAGGAAATTGGCCGCGTATCCTAGGTCATTCCGCGGATAGATGAACGGCTGCCCGACCGAATACTTATACGCCCACGCCGCGATCGTCGGCAGCTTGGCGATCAGCCGGAACGCGCTGATCCGCCGCTGCTCCGGGTCGTTGATGTCCATGCTGTCGTGGTAGAACGCGCTCAGCGCCCCCACGACGCCGCACAGCACCGCCATCGGGTGCGCGTCGCGCCGGAACCCGTCGAAGAACCGCCGCAGTTGCTCGTGCAGCATCGTGTGCCGCATCACCCCATGCTCGAATTCGTGCTTCTCCCGCACGTTCGGCAACTCGCCGTTCAGCAGCAGGTAGGCCACCTCCAGGAACGTGCTCTGCTCCGCCAACTGCTCGATCGGGTAGCCGCGGTGCAGCAACACCCCCTCGTCGCCGTCGATATACGTGATCTTGCTGTCGCAAGCCGCCGTCATGCCGTAGCCGGGGTCGAACGTGAAAATCCCCAACCCGCTGTAAAGCTTGCTGATGTCGGCCACCGCCGGCCCGATCGTGCCAGGCCGCAGCGGCAGGGTCATCGACTGGTTGGAACCGTCCAGGGTCAGGGTCATCGACCCACTCTTCGTGCCGCTCATGCTGATAATCCCGTTCGTGCGCCGCTGTATCGCTGGGCGGGCGGCCCGGCCGTGCCTCGCGGCGCTTCAGTCGAAATTATGGCGCAGCCCGGACGAAAGCAACCTTCGCAGCCGCAGCATCAATCCCTGCTGGCCCATAATCCCGCTCCTTGCCGCCGCGCCCGCAACTCCAGCTCCGCCAGCATCGGCCGGTCCTCCGTCGCCCGCGCCCACCCGCTGGCGACGATGGCGCTGCTCAGGTCCAGGCCGCTCGCCGCGCACGACGCGTAAGGCCGCCCAAGGTCGTCCTGGCCGGATACGCGGCAGCTCACCTCCCGGTCCCGCACCAGCCCCGCCAGCGCCGACGCCGCCTCGCCTCCGCAATCGACGCCCCCTTTGCATCGATCCCCCCGGTTCGGCGCCTCCACCCCGCTCAGCCGCACCACCTGCCCATGGAGCCGCAACGTATCCCCGCCAATCACCGCAATCGTTCCCGGATCGGCATGAAGGCGCTCCGGCACCGACGCAGCCTGCCGCAGCAGGCTCGGCGAAACCTCAACCGCCGCAACCCCCGCCACGCAGCACGCCAACCCCGCCCAGGCCGCAGCCTTCCAGCCAATACGGCTTCCCCAGACCGAAGCAATGGAACGTCGGAAAATGCGGCGGCGTGCTCTCATGCGACTCCAATGACCCGGAACAGCCGGTTAGGCTGCAATCGCCCAGAGGGGAACGTCAGGGCGACAAGGATCTAGCCTTACCCCGTCCCGCCGAACGTCTGCAACCATTTGCCCGGGTCCCGAGCCAGCCGCTTACCCTCCAGGCAAGTCCCTCGGACAAACGAACCGCACCAGCCGCCCGCCGCCCTCGTCCAAGCCCGCCCAAGGCCCGGCCACCGAAAACTCCGCCAGCGCCCCCGAAGGATACCCTTGGCGCAACCGCCGGGCGCTCTCGTCGTCCGCCTTTTCGCCCATGAGCAGCATCGCCAACTCGTGCAGCCCGGGATTGTGCCCCACCAGCAGGACGCTCCGCACCGTGCTCGCAACCCCTTGCAGCGTTTCCAGCAACGCGGGCGCAGCCGCCAGGTAAAGGCTGTCGGTCGCCTCGATCAGCGGCGTCTCCGCCCAAGGCTCCAGCGCGGCCAGCGTCTGCTGCGTCCGCTTGGCGCTGCTGACCAGCGCCAGGTCCGGTTCAAGCCCCAGATCCGCCATCACCGTCCGCATCGCCGCCGCCGCCCGCCGCCCGCGCGCGTTGAGCGGCCTGTCGCGGTCGGCAATCCCCCGGTCTTCCCAAGACGATTTGGCATGCCGAAGGAGCAGAAGCTGACGCATGGGCCAACACTGCCCAACCCCGCCCCGCCCCGCAAGCAGCCTTGCCGCACCAGCCTTAGAGGCCACCTGGACCATGATCGCCTGAAGTGGAAAATTCAGGGCGATATAGAGTTTAGAAAACCCGAAACGAACAGAAGGGCAGTTTCATGGCCGGACCAGTGGTCGTCATCGGCGCAACCGGATCGATCGGCGGCGCCCTCGCCCGCAAGACCGCCGCCCGGGGCGAACCCCTGCACCTGGTCGGGCGCGACCCGGCCAAGCTCGAAGCCCTCGCCGCCGAACTCGGCGCAACCCACGCCCAGGCCGACGTCCTCGACCCCGCCGCCCTCGCCGCAGCTGTCCAGGCCGCCGGCTCGCCCATCGGCGGCCTCGCCTACTGCGTCGGCTCCATCCGCATCATCCACGTCAAGCAGGCCAAGCCCGAGCACTTCGTCGAAGACTTCCGCCTCAACGCCGTCGGCGCCGCCGTCGCCATCGCCGCCGCCGCCGACGCCCTCCGCGCCGCCCCCGGCAGCGGCGTCGTCCTGTTCAGCACCGTCGCCGTCCGCGCCGGCTTTCCCGGCCATTCCGTCATCGCCGCCGCCAAGGGCGCCGTCGAAGGCATCGCCATCTCGCTCGCCGCCGAACTCGCCCCCCACGTTCGCGTCAACTGCATCGCCCCGAGCCTCACCCGCTCGGCCATCGCCGCCCCCCTCCTGCGCAACCCGGCCATGGAAAAAGCCCTCGCCCAAGCCCACCCCATCCCCCGCCTCGGCGAAGGCGACGACGCCGCCGCCATGGCCGATTTCCTGCTCTCCCCCGCCGCCGGCTGGATCACCGGCCAGGTCATCGGCGTCGACGGCGGCCGCGGCGCCCTGCACACGAAAGGCTGACGGTGCCCGGCGCCCTCCGCGTCGTCCTCAGCGACCAGTGCAGCCGCACCCTCTCCGCCCTGGAAGACCTCGACCCGGCGCACGACACCGTGCTCATGGCCGAAGTCCTCTCCGAGTGCACCTACGTCAGGCACCACCCGAAGAAGATCATCCTCGTCCTCTCCGCCATGCGCCACTTCGCCCAGGCCTTGCGCTCCCGTGGCATCCAGGTCGACTACATCACCCTCAACGACCCGGCCAACACCCAATCCCTCCGCACCGAACTCCAGCGCGCCGCCGCCCGCCGCCGCCCAAGCCGTATCGTCGCCACCGAATCCGGCGAGTGGCGGCTCGAACAAGACATGCGCGGCTGGCAGGACGCCGCCGGCATCGAGACCGAGATCCGCGACGACACCCGCTTCCTTTGCCGTAAACGCGAATTCCGCGCCTGGGCATCCGCCCGCGCCACCCCCCGCATGGAGTTCTTCTACCGCGAGATGCGCCGCCGCTACGCCATCCTGATGGACGGTGGCGCGCCCGCCGGCGGTCGCTGGAACTACGATCCCGAGAACCGCAAGAAACCCCCCAAGCGCCTCGCCGGCCCCCCCATCCCCTCCTTCCCCCCCGACGCGGTCACCCAAGCCGTCATCGCCCTGGTCGCGGCCCGCTTCCCCGGCCACTTCGGCGATGCCGAGGGCTTCAACCTCCCCGTCACCGCCCGCGACGCCGAGCACGCCCTCACCGACTTCATCCGGAACCGCCTGCCCCAGTTCGGCGACTGGCAGGACACCATGAAAACCGGCGAGAGCACCCTGTTCCACGCCCTGATCTCCACCTCGCTCAACACCGGCCTGCTCGACCCGCTCCACGCCTGCCAGGCCGCCGAAGCCGCCTACCGCGCCGGCGCCGCCCCCCTCAACGCCGCCGAAGGCTTCATCCGCCAGATCCTCGGCTGGCGCGAATACGTCCGCGGCATCTACTGGCTGCACGTCCCCGAATACCGCCACCTGAACGGCCTCGCCGCCGCCCGCCCCTTGCCCCGGTTCTACTGGACCGGCGAGACCCGCATGAACTGCCTCCGCCACGCCATTGCCGACACCAGGCGCCACGCCTACGCCCACCATATCCAGCGCCTGATGGTCACCGGCAACTTCGCCCTCCTCGCCGGGCTGCACCCCGACGAGGTCGATGAATGGTACCTCATCGTCTACGCCGACGCCTACGAGTGGGTCGAGATGCCCAACGTCCGCGGCGTGGCGCTGCACGCCGACGGCGGCATCATGGGCAGTAAGCCCTACGCCAGCTCCGGCGCCTACATCGACCGCATGAGCGACTACTGCCGCGGCTGCCGCTACGACGTGAAGCGGCAGCTCGGCGACGACGCCTGCCCCTTCAACGCCCTTTACTGGGATTTCATCGCCCGCCACCAGGACCGCTTCGCCCAGAACAGCCGCATGGCTATGCCCGTCCGCAATCTCGACCGCATGGACCCGGCCCGCCTCGCCGCCATCCGCGGCCGCGCGAGCGCCTTCCTGGCCAAGATGGACGCGGGCGAACCCGTCTGACCCAGTACGGGCCGGAACAGAACTCGCCGACCACGCGCGCGCCCAACCAGCGCCGTTTGTTTGCCGTATTGCTGGGCTTTCCTTCTACCCTGTAATGCAGTTATTCCACATCGGTTAACAAACGCCACTGAAGGACTTCCAAATGACACGCATCCGCCTTCTTCAAGCCGCAGCGCTCGCACTGGCGCTCGCCCCCGCCGTCGCCTTCGCTCAAAGCACGACCGAGCCGGCCCAGGGTGCCAACCCGCCGGGCACCGCCGCGAGCCGCACCTTCGACCGTGCCGCCGGCACCAACACCTCCGGCGCCTACCCGAGCCAAGCCGACGGCACCACGGAGAACCCGAAAGGCACCGCCGCCAGCCGCGCCGCCAAGCGCGCCAGGAACAAAACGGTCGGCGCACCCAAAGACGCCCAGAACCTGAAGAACAACTCCGCCACCCGCACGCTCGACCGCGCCGCCGGCACCGACAACTCCGGCGCCTACCCCACCCAAGCCGACGGCCTGCCCGGTAACCCGAAAGGCACCGCAGTCAGCCGCGCCCTCGGCACGACCGACAAGAAATAGCCGACGTTAATACTGACGCCGGGCTTGAGCCCGGCGTCAGTATTTTTCTAACCGGTCAAAACCCGTCCGCAAGCCCGGCCAAGCCTAGTCGGGCAGCGGCACTGTACCAATAACAAGCTGCTTGCTCGCAATTTGAGACTTGACGAGTTCTGGCAACGACGGCGTAATCCGCCGAAGTCAGAAAACGGGAAAACTCCGTCCGCCTCCGAAAAACCCAGACACGCAGCCATTTGCTGATAAGGATCTAGCCGTGACGCGGCCGGACTCCAGAGCATTGGCCACGCCGGCACGGCAACGCTCGGCGGTCCTGCTCGGCCGGCGTAAAGTTACAAAACAAATAAATGCTGAAACTTTATTGACGAAACCTGACAACAACAATAAAGAAGCCGGACTCAATGATTGAGGGCAAAATGTCCACATCCGTCACCGACTTCGCCTCGCTCAACGCCGCCATCGACGCTGCCGACGCCGCTGCCGCCGGCGATTTTGTCGTTACCCTGGCCAACGACATCACCGAAACCGGAACCCTCGACGCCGTCAACCTGCACACCGGCGTCACCCTCACCATCGACGGCGGCGGCCACGCCCTCGACGGCGCAGGCCAGTACCGCGGCCTGTTCGCCTACGCCGGCACGCTGACCGTCAGCAATCTCTCCATCGACAACACGGTCGCCCGCGGCGGCGACGGCGGATTCATGAGCGGCGGCGGCGGCGCCGGATTAGGCGGCGGCCTGTTCGTCGCCGGCACGAACCCGGGCCTCAACTCGGGCGCCGACGTCACCCTCAACAACGTCACCTTCAGCGGCGACAAGGCCATCGGCGGCAACGGCAGCGCCGGTTATCCTTACCTGGGCGAGCTCGGCCCTCGTCCCGGCGGCGGCGGCGGCGGCGGGTTAGGCGGCAACGGCGGCGATGACCAGGCGGTCGGCGGCACCGGAGGCGGCGGCGGCATCGGCGGCGACGGCGGCATGGCCGCAGCAGGCGCGCCCGGCATCGTCCCCGGCGCGCCTGGCGGCGGCAGCGGGGCAGCAGGCACGTTCCCAGGCTCCACCGCCTTCCCAGGCGGCGCGAACGGCGGCGGCGGCGGCGGCACCAGCGTCAACTCGTTCGGAGCCGGCGGCGGCGGCGGCATCGGGGGTGCCAATGCCGTCAACGGGGCCAATGGCGTCGGCTACATTGGAGGAGCGGGCGGCGTTGGTGGCGGCGGCGCCGCGGGCCAGAACGGCGGCGCGGGCGGCGGGGGCGGCGGCAATGGCGGCAACGGCGGCTTCGGCGGCGGAGGCGGGGGCGTTGTTTCCGGAACCGGCGGCCAAGGCGGCTACGGCGCAGGCAACGGCGCAACCTATCTGCCCGGCCCAGGCGAGAGCGGGTTGAACGGCGCCAACAACGGCGGCGGCGGCCTCGGCGCAGGTGGCGCGGTATTCGTGCAGGCGGGCGGCTCGCTCACCATCGGCGGCGGCGAGATCAGCGGCGGCAGCATTGCCGGCGGCCAAGCCGGCCAGGGCGGCGGCTTCAGCACGATCCCGGCCGGCAACGGCCAGGGCCTTGGCTCAGGCATCTTCCTGCAAGGCGATCAAACCCTCGTCTTCTCCGAGGCAGCCGGCCAGACAACGACCATCAACGACGTCATCGCCGACCAAACCGGCTCCGGCGGCACGGGCGCCGACGCGGGCGCTGGCAAAATCTTTACCAAGGGCCTCGGCACTCTCGTGCTTGCCCACGAAAACACCTACACGGGCGGCACGACCCTCGCGCGCGGCACGCTCGAACTCGCGGCCGCTGGCGCCGCCGGCACGGGCCCGATAACAATAGGCTCCCCGGATGTATACACGGAAGAGGGCAAAATCCTGCAACTCGATGCAGCCGCCCTCCCGAACGGCGTCCTCGCCAACCCGATCTACGGCTTCTACAAAGGCGCACTGATCGATCTCGCTGGCTTCGCCTACACGCCGGACACGACCGCCACCGTTAGCGGCAGCACGTTGACCGTCTCCGGCGGCGGCGTGACGAACCAGCTGACGCTCGGCGACCAAGATGTCTCCGCGTCGTTCCAGTTCCAAACCTTCGCCGACGGCAAAGGCGGCACCATTGTAAGCCCGGCATTGCAAATAGGTCCGGACCCTATTGTAATCTCGCTCAAAGTGTCCGAGGACGCATACCAAGGCGACGCGCAATACACCATCGCCATTGATGGCGTCACCATCGGCGGCGTGCGCACGGCCACTGCATCGCATTCCAGCGGAAAAAGCGAGGATGTGTCGGTTGCCGGCAACTTCGGCCCCGGCCCGCACACCATCGGCGTCACCTTCCTCAACGACGCCTACGGCGGCACCCCGGACACCGACCGCAACCTCTACGTCGACGCCCTGTCCTACGACGGGCGAACCTCGGTGCCCCCCAGCGCCATCCTCTACTCCGCCGGAACCAAATCCTTCGACATCCCGCCCGTCTCGTCCGCGAGCAAACTCACGCTGCTGCTCGCCGAGGACGCCTACCAGGGCGACGCCCAGTACGCCATCTCCGTCGACGGGCAGCCCGGCCCCTCCGGCGCCGTTACCGCATCCAACGCCCAAGGCCAGACCCAAGCCGTTGACCTCTCCCAAACCCTTGCCCCCGGCAATCACGACCTCGCCATCTCGTTCCTGAACGACGCCTACGCCGGCACCCCCGATACCGACCGCAACCTCTACCTGAAGGGAGCCGAGTTGAACGGTGCCCCGCTGCCCGGCGTAGCAGCCACCCTGTACAGCGCCGGCACCCAGCACATCACGTTCGCCGTGACGTAAGCCGACCGACATAATTCTACCCGAGCCGGGACACGGCCTGATCCAGCCCGTGTCCCGCAGGCAGGTCGATCCACGACAAATGCCCGCCTTTCCCGGCCCCCGTATCCAGGAACGTGGCCGTTCCGCCCCCCGCCCCGCGCCGCACGTAGGGCCGCCCGTCCGTGCTCCGCTGGTCATGCCCGCAATACACCACCAGCCCTGCCGGGATGCGGTCCACCCAGCGCAGCACCCGCTCCGGATACCCGTCCGCCTGCATCCGCCCCGTCGTCTCGCCGAACAACGCCCGCGACAGGATCGGCGTCACCCGACCCAGCGGCGGGGGAGGGGCCTCGTCCAGCATCGCCGGATGGAACCCCCCATGCACGAACGCCCGCCGCCCCGAAACCGCCCAGGCCGGCGCATGGCTGATCGCGTCCAGCACCCGCTCGCGCAGCCTCTCGTCGATCTGGCTGACCGTCGCCTGCAACGGCCCATCCATCCGCACCGCGAGCCCCGAAAGCGCCCGCCCCAGCTTGCGGTCATGATTGCCCAGGATGAACAGCCCCCGCCGCTCCGCCATCACCTCCAGCATCAGCCGGATCACCCCGGCGCTGTCCGGCCCATGGTCGCTCAAGTCCCCAAGCTGGATAACGAACCGGTCCGTCGCGATCGCCGCCCGGAACGCCCGGATGTCGCCATGCACGTCCCCGACCACGCGCAAAGGCTGATCCGGCGGAATCGACAGCGTCACGCCGCCGCCTCTCGCACCGTGCTGCGGTAGGCCTCCAGCGCCCGTTGCCGCCCCGCCGAAAGGTCCACCACCGGCCGCGGGTAGTCCCGCCCAAGCTCGACGCCCGCCTTGCTCAGCACCGAAGCCGGCGCAGCCCAAGGCTCATGCACCCACCGGTCCGGCATCCCCACCAGCTCCGGCGCCCACCGCCGCACGTAAGACCCGTCCGCGTCGAACGTCTTGCCCTGGCTGACCGGGTTGAACACGCGGAAGAACGGCTGGCTGTCGATCCCCGACCCGGCAATCCACTGCCAGCTCGCCGCATTGCTCGCCAGGTCCGCGTCAACCAGCGTGTCCCAGAACCAATCCTCCCCGGCCCGCCAAGGCATCAGCAGGTGCTTGACCAGGAACGAGGCGGTGATCATCCGAACCCGGTTGTGCATCCACCCCAGATGCCAGAGCTGCCGCATCCCCGCGTCCACGATCGGCACCCCCGTCCGCCCCCGCTCCCACGCATGAAGCTCGTCGGGCTTGGTCCGCGTCGGCAACTTGGCGAACCGCGGACGCAGCGGCTGCTCCGGCAGATGCGGGTTGTGCCACAGCAGGTAGGCCGCGAACTCCCGCCACAGAATCTCCCCCAGGTACGTCTCAAGCCCCTTGCTGCGCTCGTCCCCCGCCATGGCGGCGTGCCACACCTGCCCGGGCGAGATCTCTCCCCAATGCAGGTAGGGCGACAACATGCTCGTGCCCGCCTGGCCCGGCAGGTTGCGCCCGACGTCATACCCATGCACGGCGTTGTCAACGAACGCGGCAAGCCGCGCCTGCCCCGCCTCCGTTCCCGGCCGCCACAACTCCCGCATCCCCCCCGCCCAATCCGGCTTGCTCGGCAGCAACCCCCAATCCTCCAGCCGCTCCGACGCCGGCAGGCGTGGCGATCTCAACCGCGACGGCGCCGGCTCAGGCAGCGGAAACCCGCCCCGGCTCCGCAACGACCGAGCGAATGGCGTGTAAACGCCGTAAATCCCTCCCGTCTTGGTCCGGATCGTCTCCAGGTCGAACAGCGTCGTCGTCCGATGCAGATGCAGCGCGCCGCCGGGCAATGCCTCCCCCAGCGCCCGGTCAACTGTGCGCGCCCAAGGCTCATGCATCACCCCGGCATGGATCTCCCCGGCCCCCGTCTCCTCCATCAGCGCCGGCAGCGCCTCCACCGCCTTGCCCCGGCGCAGCACGAGCCCCGCGCCGCAGCCTTCCAGCGCCGACCGCAACGACGCCAAGCTATGATGCAGCCACCACCGGCTCGCCCCCCCCATCGCCCAAGCCCCGGCCGACTCATCGTCGAGGATGTAAACCGGCACCACCGCACGCCCCCCGGCGCACGCCGCCGCCAGCGCCGCGTGGTCGGCGACGCGGAGATCCTGCCGGAACCAGACGATTGCCGGTGCTTGTCCCTCCTTCCGCGCCAACCCATGCCCTCCATTGCGATCAGGCTATGGAATGTGAGGCGTCAGCCTGCCGGTTCAATCATGCGGGAAACGAGGCTGCCTGCGCCTGACGTAAAGTAAAGCTGAACAACCGTCCTTGTCCAAGCAGGAACGCCCGCCCGCCGCGCGGGAACAGGCGGGCGATTGCCGGGCTATGAAGGTCAAGCCCGCCCGTGTAAGCGCCCATCGCCGGCAGCATGATCCGCCGCCCATCGGAAACGAAACACGGTCGCGTGATCCGCCCTGCCCGCGTTTCCACGCTCGCTTTCGGATGGTGGTGCCCGCAAAGCTCCCCCTCCGCGCCCGCGACCCCCTCGTGCCGGAACGCCAGCCCATCCCGCTCCCAGCTTTCGGCAGCAAGCCCCGGCAGCCCGTCCGGCGCAACCGGGTCATGGTTGCCCAGCACCCAGACGAACCGGGCCGCCTCCCCCATCGCCCGCAGCCGGGCCGCGTCCCCCGCCGCCATCCGCCCCGCCCCGCCCGCGTCATGGAAGCTGTCCCCGAGCGCCACCACCAACCGCGGCTGCCATCGCCGCAGCAGCGACTCGAGCCGGTCCAGCGTCAGCCCGGTGTCCCAAGGCGGCACGAGCTGCCCCCGCCTTGCCCCCGCCGTCCCTTTCTCCAGATGCAGGTCCGCCACTGCCAGCAACCCGGCCTCGGGCCAAACCACCGCCCCCAGCGGGTCCAGCAACAGCCGATGCCCGCCGAGATGGACCGGGGCCGCCGTCAAGCGCGGCGCCTCCGGCCCGGCTTGCGCTGCAAGATGGCGAGGTTGGCCCGGTGCACCGCATGAACCCGCATCGGCGCCTGGCTCGAAGGCAGCGCCCCGGTCGCCTCCGCCACCAGCGCCTCCGTCTCCGCCAGCATCGCGTCCTCGTCCGCCTGCGTCCGCACCGTCTCCCGCCCGATGTCCAGCAGCACCGGCACCGCCAGCGGCGACACCCGGTCCAGCCGCACCGTCCGCACCTTGCCCGCCACCCGCCCCAGCATGTCCGCGAGCCGCCCCAGATCCGTCAGCCCCCCCGCCGCGTCCGCCCGCGTCGCCCGCAGCAGCACGTGGTCCGGCTGGTGCCGCCGCAGCACGTCGTAGATCAGGTCCGTGTTCACCGTCACCTGCCGCCGCGACCGCTCCTGCCCCGGATGGTTCCGCTCCACCAGCCCGCTGATCACCGCCACGTTGCGGAACGTCCGCCGCAACATGCTGCTCTCCGCCATCCACGCCTCCAAGTCGTCCCCCAGCATGTCCTGCTCGAACAGCCCGGCCACGTCCGCCGCCTCGTTAGCCGACCAGACCGCGATCACGTAGTCCGTCGCCACGAACCCGAGCGGCGCGTACCCGAACCGCTCCATCCGCCGCGTCAGCAGCATCCCCAGCGTCTGGTGCGCGAGCCGCCCCTCGAAGCAGTACGCCACCAGGAACCACCGCCCGTTGCGCGGGAACACCTCGACGAGCAGGTCGTCCTCCCCCGGCAGCTCGCTCCGCTGCCTCTGCAAACCGAGCCACTCCCGCACCGGTTCCGGATAATGCCGCCAAGCCGCCGGGTCATGCAGCATCGCCCGCACCCGCGCCGCCAGGTTGCTGGTAAGCGGCTGCTTCGACCCGGCATAGGCCGGCACCATCGGTTCCCCATCCCCGCCATCCGCCACCTCGATGGCGGTCTCCCGCACCCGCACGTATCGCAGCAGCCGTCCCGCGAACATGAACGTGTCCCCCGGAGACATCATGGTCACGAAACTCTCCTCGATCTCCCCCAAGCTCCCGCCCCCGCGCCCCGCATAGCGCACCTTCAGCAACGGCGCTTCGACGATCGTCCCCAGGTTCATCCGCGCCTGCCGCGCCGTCCGTGCCCCCCGTATATGCACGATCCCTTCCGAATCCCGGAACAGCTTGCGATACCGCTCATACGCCGCCAGCGCATACCCCCCATCCTCCACGAACCGCAGCACGTCGTCGAAGTCCCGCCGCGTCAGCCCGGCATACGGCGCGGCCCGCCGAACCTCCCCGAACATCGCGTCCGGGTGGAACGGCCCGGCCGCCGCCATCAGCAGCAGGTGCTGCGCCAGCACGTCCAGCCCCCCCGGCGGCGGCGGCGCCCCGTCCTGCTCCCCCGCCGCCACCCCCTCGATCGCCGCCTCGCACTCCAGCAGCTCGAACCGGTTGGCCGGAACCAGCAAAGCGTTGCTCACCTCGTCCATCCGATGGTTCGCCCGCCCCACCCGCTGCACCAGCCGGCTCACCCCTTTCGGCGCCCCCACCTGGATCACCTGGTCCACGCTGCCCCAGTCGATCCCAAGGTCAAGGCTGCTCGTCGCCACCACCGCCCGCAGCCGGCCCTCCGCCATCGCCGCCTCAACCTTGCGCCGCTGCCCGATGTCAAGGCTCCCGTGATGGATCCCGATCGGCAGCGTCTCGGTATTCAGCTTCCAAAGCGCCTGGAACATCAGCTCGCCCTGCGCCCGCGTATTGACGAACACGATCGTCATCCGGTGCGACGCAATGCGCTCCAGCACCCGCGATGCCGCCGTCAGCCCCATGTGCCCCGACCAAGGCAGCCGCTCCCCCGGCATCAGGATCGACAGCGCCGGCGGCGTCCCCTCCGCCACGGAGATCAGCCGCGCCTCCTCCCCCCCGCCCACGTAGTCCAGCAGCGCCCGCTGATGCGCAACCGTCGCCGACAGCCCGGCCCGCCGCGCCCCGGGCGCAATCCGCGCCAGCCGGGCCAGGCACAACGCCAACTGGTCCCCCCGCTTCGTGCCTGCCAGCGCGTGAACCTCGTCGATCACCACCGCCTCGAGCGTCGAGAACAGCGTCGCCGCGTACTCCTGGCTCAGCAGCAATGCCAGGCTCTCCGGCGTCGTCAGCAGCAGGTTGGGCGGCGTCTCTTTCTGCCGCTTGCGCCGGTTCGCGGGCGTGTCCCCCGTCCGCGTCTCGATCCCGATGGCAAGCCCCATCTCCTCGACGGGCGTCACGAGGTTCCGCGCAATGTCCGTCGCCAGCGCCTTCAACGGGCTGACATAGACCGTATGCAACCCCTCCCGCGGCCGCGCCGCCAGGTCGATCAAGCTGGCCAGGAACCCCGCCAACGTCTTCCCCCCGCCCGTCGGCGCCACGAGCAACGCGCTCTGCCCGGCCCGCGCCGCCTCGATCATGGCAAGCTGATGCGCCCGCGGCGTCCACCCGCGCCGGGCGAACCAGGTGGCGAAAGGTTCCGGCAATGTTCCCACCGGCCAGACATAGCCCGGGCCGCTGGCGTGTCAAATGCCAGCCGCCAACGCGGAGCCCAGAGTCAGCTTGACCCCCGGTCCATAAGAAACTTAGTTTACTGAACTAACCAGGGCACGGCCATGAAAGTCGTCAACATCCACCAGGCAAAGACGACCCTCTCGCAATTGCTCAACGAGGTCGGGCGCGGCGAGGATGTCGTGATCGCCCGCAACGGCAAGCCGGTCGCGCGGCTGACTCGGTTGCCCCTCGTCCGCCGCCAGCCCGGCATCCTGCGGGGTACCCCGGAATGGCAGGACTTCGCCTTTGATCCCGCGACCTTCGCCCCGATGACCGACGAGGAGCTGGCCGCGGAGGGCTGGCCCGCCTGATGTTCCTGGCCGACGCCTGCGCGCTGATCGTCTTCCTCACCCAACCGGACCTGGAGTCGGCCATGCCCAAGGCCGCGTCCGTCATGCGGGACAGCGAGATTGCCGTGCTGCCGACAACGGTATGGGAGATCACCCGCAAAGCGGCGCTGGGAAAGCTGCCGCGCGTGTGGGGACGCTGGCCCACCTTCTCCGCCCTGCTGGCCGACCAAGGCTTCCGGCAGCAGCCTTTCGAGTGGGCGGACGCCGAGGCCGCCAACAACCTCCCCAACTGCACAAGGACCCGATGGACCGTATGCTGATCGCCTCGGCGCAACGCAGCAAGATGACGATCATTACCTCGGACCAAGTCTTCGCTGCCTACGATGTCAGGACGATCTGGTGACCATCGTTCTGCACGAGGCTGCCGCCTTGGCAAACAATGATCGCGCCCCCGGACGGAAAATGCGCCGGGGCCACCGCCGCTGAACGGCCCTGCTCCCCCCTGGCACCCCGACAGCCTCGCCGCCCGCTTGCCCTTTCTCCGCCGCCGCGCCCTGCTCGCCGCCGCCACCCGCGCCTTCTTCGCCGCCCGCAACTACACCGAGGTCGAAACCCCCTACGCCGTCCCCACCCCCGGCGAAGAGGTCCATCTCCACGCCCTGCGCACCGAAGCCGCCGACCCGTACGGCGCAGCCCGAACCCTCTGGCTCCACACCAGCCCGGAGTTCGCCATGAAAAAGCTGCTGGTCGCGGGCGCGGGCCCCATCATGCAGCTCGCCCGCGTTTGGCGCGACCGCGAGGGCAGCGCCCGCCATCAGATCGAGTTCACCATGCTGGAATGGTATCGCCCCGGCCTTGGCTTCGCCGGGCTGATGGACGAGACCGAGGCGTTCCTCCGCGCTGTCCTCCCCCCCGCAGTCAAGAGCGGCGGCGTCGAAACCCGCCTCGACCAGTTCGAGCGTCTCACTGTCGCCGAAGCCTTCCACCGCCACGCCGGCGCCGACGTGCTCGCCACCGCCGGAAACGCCGCCGCCCTCGCAGCCTCGGCGAACGCCGAGCTGCGGCCCGGCGAGAACTGGGAAGACCTCTTCTTCCGCCTCCTGCTCGAACGCGTCGAGCCTCATCTCGGCCGCGCCCGCCCCACCTTCCTCACCCACTGGCCCGCCGCCCAAGCCGCCCTGGCCCGGCGCGACCCCGCCGACCCCCGCGTCGCCCTCCGCTTCGAGCTGTTCGTCTGCGGCATGGAACTCGCCAACGCCTTCGAGGAACTGACCGACGCCCACGAGCAGGCCGCCCGCTTCACCATCGACCGCGCCCGCCGCCACGCCATCTCCGGCCCCGACTGGCCGCCCGACGAGGACTTCCTCGCCGCCCTCCGCCACGGCATGCCCCCCGCCGCCGGCATCGCCCTCGGCTTCGACCGCCTCGCCATGATCGCCTCCGGCGCGGACCGCATCGGCCAGGTGCAATGGCTCCCCGCGACCTGACGCGGCCCTAGCTTGCAGCCCCCTCATCCGCGCACAATCTTTATTGCATGAGACGGACATCCCTAGCTGCGCTCCTGCTGCTGGCAGCCTGCACCCCGGGCGTCGACCGGACCGCATACCTCAATTCGCTCATCGGCGCGCCCGAGACCGACGTCGTCAGGCAGCTCGGCGTCCCCACCCGCACCTTCCAGGCCGGCGGCCACACCTTCCTCGCCTACGAGCAGCGCAGCACCGCCGTCTACCCGACCACCTCGCTCTTCTTCGGCAACGGCTTCTACGGCCCGGGGTTCGGCTACGGCTACGGCACGGCCTTCCCGCCGGCCGTCATCGAGCGAGGCTGCGAAACCACCATCGACATCGCCGACGGCCGCATGGTTACCTGGAACCTCCGCGGCAACGGCTGCGGCTGACCCGGCACGCCCCTAACCGAAAAGGCCCATCCGATGCGCCCCACAGCAATCATCCTGACGCTCGTCTGCCTTGCCGGATGCGCCAGCGCCGTCACCGGCCCGCCCGGCCAGCCAAGCCGGACCAACGTGAACCCGGAAACCGGCGCACGCGGCGGCACGAGCAGCGGCTCGTCAGCGCGGTAGCTTGCCTGTCGGATTCCGCGCCCATTGATGCCAGTTGCGCCGAGGACCGGATGCGATGAGCGCAGCAGCGCGCCGGCAAAGCCGCCCCGCAAAACGAAGACCAGGAACTCGTCCGCCCGATCGGGTCGTAGCGGTTGTTCTTGAACAGGCCCTAGCCGGCAGCCGAATGGTACGCCGCCGCAATTGCCGCGTTCATCGCCTTCACCCCGGCGCCCGCGCCGTCGGGATGCCCCCAAACCCCGCCCACCACCGCCAGGAAGTTCGCCCCCGCCTGCACCAGCGGCGCGCAATTCGCAGCCGTGATCCCCCCGATCGCCACGCAAGGCAGCTCCATCAGCTCCGACCACCAGGCAATGATCTCGGGGTCGGCCCGCGTCGGCGCGTCTTTCGTCATCGTCGGGAAGAACGCCCCGAACGCCACGTAGTCCGCACCATCCTCCCCGGCCTGCATCGCCAGGTCCCGGCTGTCATGGCACGTCACCCCCAGCATCAGCCCAGGCCCCATCACCAGCCGCGCCTCCCGCGCCGGCGTGTCCGTCTGCCCCACGTGCGCCCCGTCGCACCCGCTTGCCCGGACCAATTCCGGCCGGTCGTTCAGCAGGAATGCCACCCCGCGCGACTGCGCCACCGGCCGCAACGCGTCGGTCGCCCGCCGCCAGGCATCCTCGTCCGCGTCCTTCAGCCGAAGCTGCACCGCCGCCACGTCGCCCGCGTCCAATGCGCGGGCCAGCGTGTCGGCGAACCCGGCATCGGCCGATGCCGGGGTCACGAGATACAGCCGGCAATCGCCAGCCGCCTCGCTCACTTCAGTTCTTGCCGAGGTAAATGTCGATGATGCTGGCGAGCAGCTTCAACGCCTCCGCCTGAGGCCGCTGGAACGTGTTGCGCCCGATGATGCTCCCGTTGGCCCCGCCGTCGCGCATGCCGCGGATCTGCTCCAGGATCGCCTCCACGCTGTCCTGCGCCTCGCCGCCGGAGAACACCAGGATTCGCCGCCCGGCGAAGCACGCCTGCACCACGTGCCGCACCCGTGCCTTCATGGTCGAAACGTCGATATCCTGGCTCTGATACGTCTTCTTCGCCGCTTCCAAGCTGATGACGTCGGTCGGCGGCTTCACCTTGATGATGTGCGAACCCATCAATGCCGCCATGTGCGCCGCGTAGGCGCAGATATCGACCGCCGTCTCCCCCGCCTTGTCCAGCATCGGCCCGCGCGGATAGCTCCACGTCACCACCGCGAGCCCCGCGTCCTTCGCCTCCTCCGCCAGCTCGCGCAGCTCCTCCATCTGGTCGAAGCAGTACTCGCTCCCCGGATAGATCGTGAACCCGATGGCCGCGCACCCGAGCCGCAGCGCGTCGCTGACCGAGCCGGTCACGGCCTGGTCCTTCTCCGTCGCCAGGCTGTTGCTGCTGTTCAGCTTGAGGATGGTCGGGATTTCCCCCGCGAAGGTGTCCGCCCCCGCCTCTATCATCCCCAGCGGCGCGGCATACGCGCTCAGCCCCGCCTCCATCGCCAGCTTGAAGTGGTAGTGCGGGTCGTACGCGGCCGGATTAGGCGCGAAGCTCCGCGCCGGGCCGTGCTCGAACCCCTGGTCGACCGGCAGGATCACCAGCTTGCCCGTCCCGCCCAGCTTGCCCTGCATCAGGATGCGGGCCAAGTTGCCCTTCGTCCCCGGGTTGTCGCTCTCATACTTGTCAAGAATAGTTTTCACGTCCGGCGTGACTTGCATGGTGGCCCCTTGATCCGTTGCGGTCCTCGCCCGCGGCTTAGCCGATGGCGGCCCCTTTGTCACCAGACAGCCAGGCGCCCAACCGCCGCTCCGCCCCGGGGAACCGCAAGTCAAGCGCCGCCGGCCGCTCGGACACCACCGTCGCTTCGCCCGCCCGCGCCGCCACCGACGCGAAAGCGGGGCAGGGGTGCAGGATCACGATCCGGCACCCCGTCGCCAGCGCCTCCAGCGCCCGCCCCGGCTGGTCGCCGCAATCAAGCGCGTCCGGCTGCGACGAGGCATCCGCCGCGGCGACCAGCGCCCGCCACCAGCCCGCCCCCGCATAGCAGCCCGCCCCCGGCCCCGACAGCAGCAGCACCGCCCGCCCTGGCCGCAACGCCGCCCGCGCGTGGTCAAGACCATGGATAACGACCGCCGGCGGAAGCATCATGCTTGACCTTCAAGCTATTGCGCGCTTTCTGTAAACCGGGAACCGAGGGCGAATCGATGGGACCAGATGACGAACTGATCAACCGGATCGACACGGCGCTCGACCGCATCGCCCGCGGCCTGGAAAAGCCCGACCCGGTCGCCGCCGAAGTGGCAACCCGGCTCGACCAAATGATCGCCCGTCTGCGCGACGGGCTGGAGGACTGACCGAATGTCCCAAGTCACCATCAAGATCAACGGCTACGCCTATAATATCGGCTGCAAGGACGGCGAGGAAAGCCACCTCTTCGCCATGGCCGAGCAGATCGAGGACCGCGTCAACCGCGCCAAGTCCCTCGGCAGCCAGTCGGGCGAGGCCAAGCTCCTCGTCATGGCCGCCCTCTTCATGGCCGACGAGCTGCACGACCAATCCCTCGAAATCCGAGCCGCCCGCAACGGCACGACTCCCGCCGAGGAGACCGCCTCCCAGGACCGTATGCGCCAGCTCGCCGCCCGCGCCGAGCGCATCGCCGCCGCCGTCGAGCAGCAGTGAGCCAATCTTCCGAACAGCAGTGAGCCGACCCCCCACTTGTTTCCCCGCCCGTAAACCGTACATTGCAACGGCGGTGCTGCCCGGTGCGTCAGGCAGCTCATGCCCGGGGCCGATAAGCACTCCCTCGGGAGCTGGCTCTGTCGTGGCCGTGGTCACGGTATCCGGCGCCCACCTGCGTTAGCAGGTCTCGGGAGCATGACACGCCAACGGCCATGGCGGCACCGCACCCCTTAGCCAAAGCCGCCCTCCGGCAGCGCATGGCCGCACTCCGGCAAGGCGCGCCGCCAGGCCACGGCATCCGCTTGGCCGGCCACGTCCTCGCGCGCTGCCCGCCCCCGCCCCGCCTGACCGTCGCCGGCTACTGGCCCATGGGCGACGAGATCGACATCCGCCCGTTGCTGCTGGCCCTGCTCGCCCGCGGCAATAGGGTCGCCCTGCCGGAAACCCCGCCCCGCGGCCAACCGCTCGTCTTCCGCCTCTGGCGGCCCGGCACCCCCATGCTCCGCGAACGCTTCGGCACCGCCCGCCCGGACGGCCCCGTCGCCGTCCCCGGCCTCCTCCTCGTCCCCCTGCTCGCCTTTGACGCGTCCTGCCGCCGGCTCGGCTATGGCGGCGGCTACTACGACCGCACCATCGCCGCCCTGCCCGGCATCCGGACCATCGGCTGCGCCCACGCCTTGCAGCAGGCCGGCGCCGTCCCCACCCTCCCGCATGACGCCTGCCTCGACGCCGTCGCCACCGAACACGGCGTGCTGTTCCGTCCGGAGACCGAATGCGCATCCTCTTCCTAGGCGACGTGGTCGGACGCGCCGGCCGCGACGCCGTGACCGCTGCCCTGCCCACCCTCCGCGCCGCCCTCAAGGCCGACCTCGTCATCGTCAATGCCGAGAACGCCAGCCACGGCTTCGGCCTCGGCCCCGATATGGCCGAAGCCATGCTCCGCGCCGGCGCCGACGTCATCACCCTCGGCAACCACGCCTGGGACCGCAAGGAGCTTATCCCCTACATCGCCCAGCAGCCCCGCATCGTCCGCCCGCTCAACTTCCCCCCCGGTACGCCCGGTGCCGGCTCCTACCTGACCGCGCTGCCCGACGGCCGCCGCGCCCTCGTGCTCAACGCCATGGGCCGCTTGTTCATGACCGCGCTTGACTGCCCCTTCCGCGGCACCGCCGAACTCCTCGCCCGCCACAAGCTCGGCGCATCGGTCCACGCCATCATCGCCGACTTTCACGCCGAGACCACCAGCGAGACCATGGCTTACGGCCACTCCTTCGACGGCGCCGTCAGCCTCGTCGTCGGCACCCACACCCACGTCCCCACCGCCGACCACCAGATCCTCACGGGCGGCACCGCCTACCAGTCCGACGCCGGCATGTGCGGCGACTACGACAGCGTGATCGGCATGGCCAAGCAGGGCGCAGCCGCCAAGTTCTGGACCCACATGCCCGGCGAACGCCTCCAGCCCGCCGACGGCGAGGCGACCCTATGCGGCCTCCTCGTCGTCACCGACGACAAAACCGGTCTCGCCACCGCCCTCGCCCCGCTCCGCCAAGGCGGTCGTCTGTCGCAAGCCATGCCGGAAGTCTGAACTGCAACCGACCTGCCGCAATCAGGGTGCGAGCCTGGAGATCGAGATCCCCGAGGACATCGCCGCTCGCGACCTCGATGCCGTGGAGCCGGTGCTGCATGGGCTGCGCGCCATCGGCGTGCTGTTGGCGTTGGCCGATTTCGGCGGCGGCCTGTCCTCGGTGGCCCACGTGGTCCGGCTGCCCGTGGATGTCGTGAAGCTGGACCGCTCGGTCGTCATGGGCCTGCCCGGCGGCAAGCGCGAGTGGGCCGTGCTGCGCGCCGTGGCAGGGATTACGCGCTCGATCAACATTCCTTTGCTTGCCGAAGGGATCGAGAACCCGTCGCAAGTCGCCGCCCTTCGTCGCGAAGGCTGCGAGATCATGCAGGGCTATTTCTACGGCAGGCCGGTCTCGGCGGCTGAACTGACCCCTCCCGTGCTCGCGTCGGCGTGCGCATGACATACGCCCGGCCTCCCTAATCACAGGTTGCGGCACACCGGTGAAAGGCGCGTGCCGCCGTCCCATATTGCTAGGACTCATCCCGGAACGCCGCCCATGCAAAGCCCTGCCGTCATCTTCCTCGCCGCCGCGATGCTCGCCGCCTGTTCCACCCGCAACGAGCCCGTTCAAGCGCCAACCGGCGTTACCGCGTCCGGTGGCGGCGGGACCGAGTACCTGGCCAAAACGCCGGACGGCGGCGGCGGAGCCAGCGGCGGCTTGGTGACCACGAGGATTCGCTGATCCCGCGCAACCCCCAACTTCCCGCCCCGCTCCCCCGCTGCTAAACACCGCGCGCAACAGCAACCGCATCGAGCAGTCCGTCCATGGCCGGCCACAGCCAGTTCAAGAACATCATGCACCGCAAGGGCGCCCAGGACGCCAAGCGCGCCCGCCAGTTCGCCAAGCTGATCCGAGAGATCACCGTCTCCGCCCGCCAGGGCCTCCCCGACCCGGCCAGCAACCCCCGCCTCCGCGCCGCCGTCGCCGCCGCCCGGGAAGCCAACATGCCCCGCGACACGATCGACCGCGCCATCAAGAAAGCGACCGGCGCCGGGGCCAGCGACGACTACGTGGAAGTCCGCTACGAGGGCTACGGCCCCTCCGGCGTCGCCGTCATCGTCGAGGCCCTTACCGACAACCGCAACCGCACCGCCTCCGACGTCCGTAGCGCCTTCAACAAGCACGGCGGCGCGCTCGGCGAGACCAACGCCGTCAGCTTCATGTTCAGCCGCGTCGGCGTCATCCAATACCCCCCCGAGGTCGCCGGCGCCGATGCCATGCTCGAAGCCGCCATTGAAGCCGGGGCGGACGACGTGCGAAGCAACGAGGACGGCCACGAGGTCGCCTGCGCCGCGGACGACTTCTTCGCCGTCCGCGACGGCCTCGAATCCCGCTTCGGCCCCCCCGCCAGCGCCCGCCTGGAATGGCGTCCCTCGACCTCCGTCACCCTGAACGAGGACACCGCCCCCGCCCTGCTCAAGCTCGTCGACGCCCTGGAAGACAACGACGACGTGCAGAACGTCTACGCCAATTTCGACATTCCCGACACGATCATGCAAACCCTCTCCGCATGAGCGCTATCCTCGAATCGTGACCCGTCCCGCCCGCCTCCTCGGCATCGACCCCGGCCTGCGCTTCACCGGCTGGGGCGTCGTCGATGTCGACGGCAGCCGCCTGCGCCACGTCGCCGACGGCGTCATCGCCACCGATAGCGCCGACACCGTTCCAAACCGGCTCAAGGCGTTGCATGATGGCCTTATCATGCTGTTCGAACAACACTGCCCGCACGAGGCCGCCGTCGAGGAGACCTACGTCAACCGCAACGGCACGGCCACGCTCAAGCTCGGCTACGCCCGCGGCGTCGCCCTCCTCGCCCCGGCCCTCGCCGGCATCCCCGTCAGCGAGTACGGCGCGATGGCGGTCAAGCAGGCCGTCGTCGGCACCGGCGGCGCGGATAAGGACCAGGTCGCCGCCATGGTCCGCCGCCTCCTCCCCGGCGCAGCCCTGCGCCGCGCCGACGCCTCCGACGCGCTGGCCGTCGCCATCTGCCACGCCCACCACCGCGCAAGCCGGCTGCGCGTCCTGTCCGGCACGGTCATGGCGTGATCGCCCGCCTCCGCGGCCCGGTCGAAGCCATGGAAGAAGGCCGCTGCGTCGTCGACGTCGGCGGCGTCGGCTACCTGGTCCAGGCCAGCACCCGCACCCTCGCCGCCCTGCCGCAGCCGCCCGCCATCGCCAAGCTGCTGATCGAGACCCAAGTCCGCGAGGACGCCATCACCCTCTACGGCTTCGCCGAGACCGCCGAGCGCGACTGGTTCCGCTTGCTGCTCACCGTCCAGGGCGTCGGCGCACGCGTCGCGCTCAACATCCTCTCCGCCGTCAGCCCCCCCGACCTCGTCCGCGCCATCGCCGCCGGCGACCGCGCCAGCCTCACCCGCGCCCCCGGCGTCGGCGCGAAGCTGGCCATCCGCCTGCTCAGCGAACTCCGTGACAAGGCCGGCGCCATGCCCCAAGGCAGCGGCATCTCCATCCCGCTCCCCGCTTCGTCCGGCCCGGAAGCCGACGCGCTCTCGGCCCTGGCCAACCTCGGCTACCGCCGCGCCGAAGCCCAGCCCGCCATCGCCCGCGTGCTGGAACGGCTCGGGGAGGGGGTCCCGGTCGGCCAGCTCATCCGCGAGAGCCTGCAAGAGTTGGCTGCCAAGTGATGCCGCCCCGCAGACGGCGCAATGCCGAACCCGGTCGTAGGCGCCGCCGCGGCGTCCGCCGGGCGGCCGCATTTGAAGCAAGGCCATGGGCTTTGCCCCTGGACCCCACTGGAGCCGCAGGCCCCAGACCCCAGTTGTCTGCGGGACGCACTGGCAAAGGGCGGCTCTCCAAGGAATCGGGGTTTGGGGCCTGTGGCCCCAACGGGTCCAGGGCAGCGCCCTGGCCTTCCCTTTGTCGGCCACCCTCCAGATGCGCCCGCCCTGCCGACCGAAAGCTTGAAGCTGGTTCGGCACAGCAAGCAGGTGCGGCAAGCGGACCGGCATGAGCGACCGCGCCGTCTCCCCCGCCCGGGCCGACGAGGACGCCGCCGAGGCCACCCTTCGCCCGCAGACCCTCGCCGAGTTCACCGGCCAGAAAGCCAGCCGCGAGAACCTCGCCGTTTTCATCGAAGCCGCCCGCGGCCGCGGCGAGGCGCTCGACCACGTCCTCCTCCACGGTCCCCCCGGCCTCGGCAAGACGACCCTCGCCCAGATCGTCGCCCGCGAGCTCGGCGTCGGCTTCCGCGCCACCTCCGGCCCCGTGATCCAGCGCGCGGGCGACCTCGCCGCCATCCTCACCAACCTCCAGCCCCGCGACGTGCTGTTCATCGACGAGATCCACCGCCTCCAGCCCGCCATCGAGGAAGTCCTCTACCCGGCCATGGAGGACTTCCAGCTCGACCTCATCATCGGCGAAGGCCCCGCCGCCCGCAGTGTCCGCATCGACCTTTCCCCTTTCACCCTGGTCGCCGCCACCACCCGCGCCGGCCTGCTCGCAACCCCGCTGCGCGACCGCTTCGGCATCCCGCTGCGCCTCGTCCTCTACACGCCCGAGGAACTCCGCCGCATCGTCGCCCGCGGCGCGGAGAAGCTCGGCTTCGAACTCACCAACGACGGCGCGGTCGAGATCGCCCGCCGCTCCCGCGGCACCCCCCGCATCGCCGGACGCCTGCTGCGCCGCGTCCGCGACTTCGCCGCCGTCGCCGGCAACAGCCCAGTGGACCGCGCCATCGCCGACGCCGCCCTCACCCGCCTCGAAGTGGACGCCATCGGCCTCGACGCCATGGACCGCCGCTATCTCACCCGGATCGCCGAGCACCACGCCGGCGGCCCCGTCGGCGTCGAGACCCTGGCCGCAGCCCTCGCCGAAGCCCGCGACACTCTCGAAGACGTGATCGAACCGTTCCTGATACAGGAAGGCCTAATCCTCCGCACCAGCCGCGGCCGGATGCTCGGCGAACCCGGCTGGCGTCACCTCGGCCTGATGCCCCCGCGCAATCAGCCGCAACTCGACCTGCTAAGCGAGAACGAATGACAAGCCGCCTGCAACTGCGGGTCTATTATGAGGACACCGACGCCGGCGGCGTCATGTACCACGCCCGCTACCTGGCCTTCGCCGAGCGCGCCCGCACCGAGGCGATGCGCGAGGCCGGGGCCACGCATGACCAACTTGCAACGATTTACGGTCTGATCTTCGTAGTGCGAATGATCAAAATGGACTATTGGGCACCCGCCCGGCTCGACGACCTCGTCACGATCACGACGAGCACGGAAAAGCTGGGCGGCGCATCGCTGGTGGTGCGCCAGTTATTCGCGGTTGGCATCCGCCCGATCGCCGCATTGCAGGTCAAGCTCGCCTGCGTCGGCGCCAACGACGGACGCCCGGCGCGCATCCCGGAGCGATGGCGCGCAGCGTTCTCGCCCAATGGCGCGCCATTGGTGGAAGCATAGGAGTAGGCAGTGGATCGGGCGGTTGATGCGGCAAACCTGGCGGCGGCGGGCGGCGGCGACCTTTCCGTGCTCGGCCTGTTCCTGCAAGCGGACTGGGTGGTGAAAACCGTCATCCTGCTTCTCCTCGCAGCCAGCGTATGGGTCTGGGCGATCATCTTCGAGAAGACCGTGACCTTGCGCCGGGCCAACCGGGCCGGCACCACCTTCGAGGACCGGTTCTGGTCCGGCGGCAGCCTTGACGAGCTGTTCGAATCCGAAGGCGCCCGCCCCACGCACCCCATGGCCGCCGTATTCGGCGCCGCCATGGGCGAGTGGCGGCGCAGCGCCCAGGTCGCCGGCGCGGACATGAGCCGCGGCAGCGTCCGCGAGCGGGTGGACCGTGCCGTCAGCGTGACTGTTTCACGTGAAATGGAACGGCTGGAACGCTGGATGGTCTTTCTCGCCTCCGTCGGCTCGACGGCCACCTTTGTCGGCCTGTTCGGCACCGTTTGGGGCATCATGCGCAGCTTCGCCGCTATCGCCGTCAGCAAGAACACCAACCTGTCCGTGGTCGCCCCCGGCATCGCCGAGGCCCTGTTCGCCACCGCCATTGGCCTGGCCGCCGCAATCCCCGCCGTGCTGGCCTACAACAAGATCAGCAACGACCTGGCCCGCCTCGCCGGACGCCTCGAAGGCTTCGGCACCGAGTTCGGCGCCATCCTGTCCCGCCAGTCCGAGGAGCGCGCCTGATGCCCGGCCAGCTCTACGGCCGCCCCCGCGGCCGCACCCGCTACAAGCCGCTGTCCGAGATCAACGTCACGCCCATGGTCGACGTGATGCTCGTGCTGCTCATCGTCTTCATGGTCGCCGCCCCGCTCATGACCTCGGGCGTCAACGTCGACCTGCCCAAAACCAGCGCCGCCCCGCTCGCCCAGGACAGCGAGCCCTTGACGGTCTCGGTCAACGCGGAAGGCAAGATCTACCTGCAGGACGCCGAGGTGCCGCTCAGCGACCTGGCCCCCAAGCTCTCGGCCGCGAGCGACGACAAGCTCGACCGCCGCATCTTCGTCCGCGGCGACAAGGGCCTCCCCTACGGCCGGATCATGGAGGTGATGTCCACCATCACCCAGGGCGGCTTCACCAAGGTGGCGCTCCTGGCCGAGCAGACCGGCGCGCCCCCGGCTCCCGCGGCCCCGGCCCAGCCTGCTCCGGGGAGTTCCCGCCAGCCGGGCCGCGGCTAGGCCAGCCAGCCGGACATGGACCCGTTCCTCCGCCGCGGCGGCGCGATCAGCCTCGGGTTCCACGCGGCCCTGCTGCTCGCGCTCATCGTCAGCCTGCCGTCGGCCCCTCCGCTGCCCGCGCCGACCGAGACCGCGGTCACGATGACCTTTGAAGGCCCGCCCGAGCCCGTGCAGCGCGGTAAGGAGCCGGCCGCCACGCCCTCGCCCTCGCCCGCTCCCGAGCCCTCGCCGCCGACCGAAGCCCAGGAGCAGCCGAAGCCCGCGCCCGAGGAAGCGCCTCCTCCCCCGCCCCCTCCGCCGCCGCCGCCCCCTCCGGCCCCGCCCGCGCCTCCCGCCCCGGTGCCGCCCGCGCCACCGACTCCCGCGTCGACGCCGCCCGCGCCGCCAACTCCCGCCCCGGCGCCGCCCGCGCCATCGCCTCCGCCCACGCCGGCCCCGGCCGAGCTGGCTGCCCCGTTGCCGGTCCCGCCCCCGCCCGTTCCGCCGCCGCCAAGCCCCTCGCCGCCAAAGCCCGAGCCGAAACCCGCCCCGGCAGCGGCCAAGCCGCCTCCGCCCAAGGAAGCGCCTCCGGCCCCGCCCGCGCCAAAGCCCGCCCCCCCGTCGCCCAAGCCCGGCCCGGCGACCAACAGCGCGACCAGCCAGCCGAACCCGGCCAAGAACGCCGCCGAGGACAGCAAGTCGCTCGAGAACACCCTCGAACGCCTCCGCGCCTCGCGCGAGCAGAAGCAGCCGCCCCGCGCCGCCTACAACCCGCCGAAGGGCGGCCGGGCAGGCGGCGGCGCGCCGACCGGGATCGAGAACGCCTCGCTGAGCGCCGCCGCCCGCGGCGCGATCGGCGACCGCATCCGGGAATGCTGGACCGGCGACACGGGCGCCCTCGACTTCGACAAGCAGGTGGCGCGGCTGGAGATCACGACCGACGCCGACGGGGTGGTGCGCGACGCGCAAATCCTGCAAAACAACCCTGGCCCGGTCGGGCGCGCTTTCGCCGAGCGTGCCCGCCGGGCCGCGATGGAGGCCCGTTGCGCGAGCCTGCCCTTGCCGCCCAGCATGAAGGGCCAGACCCACAAGTTCGAGATCACGTTCCGACCGTGATGGGAGACACCACGATGCACACCCCGCATTTCGGCCGCCGCGGCCTGATCGCCACCGGGATCACCGCGATCCCCCTGCTGGCACGCGCGCAGAGCGTCGGCCAGGGCAACCAGCAGCCGGAGATCACCGTTGACCGCGCCCGCACCGCGCCGATCCCGATCGCCATCCCCAATTTCGCCGGCGAGCAGCTCGGGGCCGACATCTCGGCCGTCATCGTCAACGACCTCGGCCGCTCCGGCCTGTTCCGCCCCATCGCGCAGTCGGCGCAGATCGGTCCGGGCGACGCCGGGGAGACCCCCAACTTCCAGAACTGGAAGGCGCTCGGCGCCCAGGCGCTGGTCACGGGCAAGGTGGAGGGCGGCGGCAATAGCGTCCGGGTCGAGTTCCGGCTGTGGGACGTGCTGCCGGGGCAGCAGATCCAGGGCACGGCCTACACGACCACGTCGGCCAACTGGCGGCGGATCGCGCACATCATCAGCGACGTCGTCTACGAGCGGCTGCTGGGCGAGAAGGGCTATTTCGACACCCGGATCGTCTACGTGGCCGGCACCGGGCCGCGCGACAAGCGGGTCAAGCGGCTCGCGATCATGGACCAGGACAGCGCCAACAACCGCTTCCTGACCGACGGCGCCTGGCTCGCCCTCAGCCCGCGCTGGCATCCGACCTGCGACGAGATCGTGTTCATGTCGTTCGTCAACAACCGCCCGCGGGTCTACACCTTCAATCTCGGCACCAGCGCCCAGCGCGTGCTGGGCGACTTCGAGGGCATGACCTTCGCGCCCCGCTTCGCCCCGGACGGCAACAGCATCGTCATGTCGGTGGCCCGCGGCTCCGGTTCGGACATTGTCTCGGTGGACCTTGGCGGCGGGCGGCGGCAGTTGACCAATTCGGGCGCGATCGACACCAGCCCCTGCTACAGCCCGGACGGGTCGCAGATCGTGTTCAACTCCGACCGCGGGGGCGACCAGCAGCTCTACGTCATGGACGCGGGCGGCGGCGGCGTGCGCCGCATCAGCTTCGGCCGCGGCCGTTACGCGACGCCGGTCTGGTCGCCGCGCGGGGACCTGATCGCCTTTACCCGGCTTTCCGCGTCCAGCTTCGCGATCGGGGTCATGCGGCCGGACGGCTCTGGCGAGCGAATCCTCACCGAAAGCTTCTCCGTCGAAGGACCGACCTTCGCGCCGAACGGCCGGGTGCTGATGTTCTACCGGGAGACGCCGGCGAGGGACCGGACCGGGGCAGGCTATTCATCCAGGCTTGTCTCCATAGACATCACGGGTTTTAACGAGCGTCCGGTTACAACCCCCACGGATGCCTCGGACCCTGCCTGGTCGCCTTTGCTGTCTTGACCGGGTTGCGGCCCCGGCGTAGTGCCCTGGAGCAACATGGCCGCATTCGGGGCCGGAACGAAAAGGAAGCGGAATGAATACCAAGGTCATCGGCCTGCTGGCTGCTTTGGCGCTGCTCGGCGCGTGTTCGGCGAACAAGGAAAGCACCGGCGCCGCCACCGGCTCCGGCGCCACGGCCACGACCGGCGGCGTGACCTCCGGCAGCCAGGAGGACCTGGTCGCCAATGTCGGCGACCGCGTGTTCTTCGCTACCGACAGCACGAACCTGAGCAATGACGCGCGGGCGACGCTCGACCGCCAGGCCGGTTGGCTGGGACGGTTCCCTTCAGTCAGCATCCAGATCGCCGGCAACGCTGACGAGCGGGGGACAACCGAGTATAACCTGGCGCTCGGCCAGCGCCGGGCCAATGCGGCGCGGGATTACCTGGTCGCCCGCGGCGTCTCGTCGGCGCGGGTCAGCACCATCAGCTATGGCAAGGAGAGGCCGGTCGCACTTGGTTCCAATGAGCAAGCCTGGGCGCAGAACCGAAACGCCATCACCTCCGTCCGCTAGACCGGTGCGCCTGCCGCTCGCGCTTGCCCTGCTGGCGGCGACGCTCGCCGCCGGGGCCGGGCCGGCGCGGGCGCAGATCGACAGCCGGGAGGGGATCGCGCTGCAGAACCAGATCCTCGAGCTGCGGCGCGACATGCAGCTCATGGGATCGCAGCGCGGGGGCAGCGCCTTGCCGCCGCCGACGCCCCGTGACGGCGGAGGCGGGGGGAACGAGCTCTCGGCCCAGTTGCTCGACCGGGTGGCGACTTTGGAGGACGAAGTGCGACGCCTGCGCGGGCGGGTCGACGAACTGGCGAACAGCAGCCAGCGGATGCAGGAAGACCTCAGCAAGCAGATCGGCGACCTGAATTTCAAGTTGCAGGGCAATGCCAGCCCGAGCCCGCCGCAGCGCTCCGCGTCTCCGGCCCCGGCCAGGCGCCCGCCCGAGCTGGCCATGCAGGAGGGCAACGCGGCGCTGGCCAGGCGGGACTACGATGCCGCCGAGGCAGCGGCGCGCGAGGCGCTGAACAACGGTCGCGGGCCTCGGGCGACGGACGCGCAATTCCTGCTGGCCCAGGCCCTGGCCGGCAAGCGGGACTACCAGGGCGCGGCGATCGCTTACGACGACGCCTACAACCGGTCCAGGACCGGGCCGCGCGCGCCCGAAGCCTTGCTGGGGGTTGCGAGTTCGCTGGCCGCGATCAATGAGCGGGCGGGCGCTTGCGCGAGCCTTGACAAGCTGAGTCGGGAGTTTCCGTCATTGCGGGGGCCGGCCCGGCAGCAGGCCGCCGCGGTCCGTACGCGCGCGGGATGCAGGTAGCGCCGCTCGGCGATGCGGAATTCGCGGCGCTGATGGCGCCGCTCGGGCCGTTCGATGGCGGGCGGACCGTGGCCGGCGTGTCGGGCGGGGCGGACAGCTTCGCGCTGGCGTTGCTGCTCCGGCGCTGGGGCGAGCCGTTCGCGGTCGTCGTCGATCATGGGCTGAGGCCGGAGAGCGGGCAGGAGGCGGCCGCGACCGTCGGGCGGCTGGCGAGCATCGGCGTGGACAGCGCCTTGGTCCGCCTCGATCTGCCGAAGGGGCCTGATCTCGGGGCGCGGGCCCGTGAGGCCCGGTATCGGGCATTGCTGCAAGTCTGCCGCGACCGGGGTTGCCCGGACCTGCTGCTGGGGCATCACGCACGGGACCAGGCGGAAACGGCGATGTTGCGGGCGGCTCGCGGCAGCGGCCCGGACGGGCTTGCCGGAATGGCGGCGGTCGCCTGGCAAGGACACGCCCGGCTGCTTCGTCCGCTGCTCGGCATCGTCCCGGCCCGGCTGCGCGCGACGCTGCGCTCGGCGGGCCTCGGCTGGGTTGAGGACCCGACCAACCAGGACCCGCTCACGGCGCGCGGCGCGCTCCGGCAAGCCGGGCGGCGCTCCGGGCCGACATGCGGCGACATGCGGGGAACCGGGCTGGCGCGGGCGCGACGGGAGGCCAACTTGGCCGAGGAGCTGGCGGCGGCGGTCAGCCTTTATCCGACAGGCCATGCCGAGGTGCGCGGCGACCTGTCCGAGCGGGCGTGGTCCGCCTTGCTTTGGACCGTTTCCGGGCAGGCTTACCCGCCGCCTCGGGCGGGAATAAGGCGGCTGGCGTCGCGCCGGGCCGGCACACTGCATGGCGTGCGGGTGGCCGGCGGCATCGTGGCGCGGGAGGCGGCTGCGATGGCTGCGCCGGTGGCGATTGCGCCCGGAGCGGTTTGGGATGGGCGGTTCGCTTGCGCGGGGCAAGCGGGCGCGTTTCTGGGGGCTTTGGGCGAGGATGCGGTTCGGGTCGGACGCCGCTCCGGCCTTCCCGCGGCGGTGCTGCGCACGCTGCCGGCGGTGCGGATCGGCAAGAATTTGTTAATCGTGCCGCATCTACACTATCCGGATGCGCAAACCTCCCGTAGCGTGGCTATGAGCTTCAGGCCCAAACGACCTCTCTCGGGAGCGCCGTTCACGGTTGGCATGACAATGGATGAGATAGGGGATGCACAGACTGCATGAACACCCTATCTCGTTATGAGTTGAGCGGGGCCGAGGGGCGCCGGTTGTCGGACAGGACCGCTGGGATCGAATGATGAGCAATTTCGGACGTAATCTGGCATTGTGGGTGATCATCGCCCTGCTGCTCGTTGTCCTCTTTAACCTCTTCCAGCCTGGCACGACGCAGCACGCTGCGACCCAGGTTGCCTACTCCGATTTCATCGGCGAGGTGAATAGCGGCAAGGTTCGCGATGTCGTGATCCAGGGCCGCACAGTATCCGGCCAACTGACCGACGGCCGTACCTTCCAGACCTACACGCCGGAAGACCCGGCTTTGGTTAGCCGCCTGACGGACAAGGGTGTGCGCGTCATCGCCAAGCCGGAGGAGAGCGAGAACCCGTTGCTGCGGATCTTGCTGAGCTGGTTCCCGATGCTGCTGCTGATCGGCGTGTGGGTGTTCTTCATGCGGCAGATGCAGTCGGGCGGCGGCCGGGCCATGGGCTTCGGCAAGAGCCGGGCACGGATGCTGACGGAGAAGCAGGGCCGGGTCACGTTCGAGGACGTGGCCGGCATTGACGAGGCCAAGGGCGAGCTGCAGGAGATCGTGGAATTCCTGAAGGACCCGCAAAAATTCCAGCGGCTCGGCGGCAAAATTCCGAAAGGGGTGTTGCTGGTCGGTCCTCCGGGCACGGGTAAGACGTTGCTGGCGCGGGCGATCGCGGGCGAGGCGAACGTGCCGTTCTTCACCATCTCGGGTTCGGATTTCGTCGAGATGTTCGTGGGCGTCGGCGCGAGCCGGGTGCGCGACATGTTCGAGCAGGGCAAGAAGAACGCGCCTTGCATCATCTTCATCGACGAGATCGACGCCGTGGGCCGGCACCGCGGCGCGGGCCTGGGCGGCGGCAACGATGAGCGCGAGCAGACACTGAACCAGATGCTGGTGGAGATGGACGGGTTCGAGAGCAACGAGGGCGTTATCCTGATCGCGGCGACGAACCGCCCCGACGTGCTCGATCCGGCCTTGTTGCGGCCCGGCCGGTTCGACCGACAGGTCGTGGTGCCGAACCCGGACGTGAACGGGCGCGAGAAGATCATTCGGGTGCATATGCGCAAGGTGCCGTTGGCGAGCGATGTCGACCCGAAGGTGATCGCTCGCGGGACGCCCGGGTTCTCGGGCGCCGACTTGGCGAATCTTGTCAATGAAGCGGCGTTGCTGGCGGCGCGGAGTGGCAAGCGCGTCGTGGCGATGAACGAGTTCGAAAGCGCCAAGGACAAGGTGATGATGGGGGCGGAGCGCCGTAGCCTCGTGATGAGCGAGGCTGAGAAGCGCATGACCGCCTACCACGAGGCCGGCCATGCCCTTTGCGCCATCAATGACCCGGATTGCGATCCGGTGCATAAGGCGACGATCATTCCTCGGGGCCGGGCGCTAGGTTTGGTGATGAGCCTACCGGAAGGCGACCGGCTCAGCGAGAGCAAGGCGCGGCTGTTGGCGCGGATGAAGATGGCCATGGGCGGACGCGTTGCCGAGGAACTCGTGTTCGGTCCCGACCGGGTCAGCAATGGTGCTTCAGGCGACATCAAGGCGGCGACGAACATTGCCCGCACGATGGTGACGGAGTGGGGCATGAGCGACCGGCTCGGAATGATCGCTTACGGCGACAACAGCCAGGAGGTGTTCCTTGGCCATTCGGTGACGCAGAACAAGAACGTTTCCGAGGCGACTGCGCAAGAGATCGATAGCGAGGTGAAGCTCATTATTGACGCGGCCTACTCGGGGGCCAAGAAGCTGCTGACGGAGCGGATAGAGGAATTGCACCGCTTGGCTCGTGGCCTGCTGGAATACGAGACGCTTTCGGGCGACGATATTCGGACCGTGTTGCGCGGCGATCCAGTTATTAAGAAGGTCGTCGACGAAGCAGCGCCGGATAACCGGCGGGCCTCCGTGCCGACGAGCGGGGGGTGGCCGACGCCAAGCCCTGGCGGACTTGGCCCGGCGCCGCAGCCAGGCTAACGAGGAGAAGGGCCGGGACCGAGAGGAACCGGCCCTTTTTTTCATGCTGGAGCCGGTTGGCCTGCTGAATGGCGCGGACGCGCGGGCTGCCGTTGCAGCCGGGGTTGCGCGATGGCTTTACGGAGGGCCTCAGGCCTTCACGGCCGTGCGGCATGGCGAACGGGTAGTGCCTGCCGCTGAGGCGGAAGCGATATGGGCAGACGAGGTCGTCGGCTTGTCGGCGGCATTGCCGGACTGGGCCGGGCTTGGCAGCGGGCCGCTCATCATGGGCATCGTGAACGTGACCCCAGATAGTTTCAGCGATGGCGGGGAACAAATCGATCCGGCGGCGGCGATCGCATTTGGGCGGCAAATGCTCGAGGATGGCGCGGATATCCTGGACGTCGGCGGGGAGAGCACGAGGCCTGGTTCTTTATCTACGTCAAGCGTCGTGGAGCGAGGACGGGTGCTGCCGGTGATTGAAGCGCTGGCGAAGGCAGGGGCCGTGGTGTCGGCCGATACCCGGAATGCCGGCACGATGCGGCGAGCGCTGGATGCCGGGGCGCGGATCATCAATGACGTGACTGCGCTTCAGCATGATCCGGATGCGCTGTCCGTGGTCGCGCGGGCGGGGTGCCCGGTGGTTCTGATGCATATGCGCGGGACGCCGGTGACGATGATGGCGCTGGCCACGTATGGGGACGTGGCGGGGGAGGTGTTCGCGGAGTTGACGACGCGTGTCGCGGCGGCGGAGACGGCTGGCGTTGCTCGGGCGAACATTGCCATTGACCCCGGGTTCGGGTTTGCCAAGGAGCATCGCGACAACCTGCTTCTGCTGCTGCGGCTGCCGTTGCTGCTGGGGCTCCGCTGCCCGATCGTGGCCGGGCTCTCGCGCAAGGCGACAATTGGGAGGCTGATGCGCGAGGCGGAGCCGAAAGCGCGTGGGCCGGGGTCGGTTGTGGCGGCGCTTTACGCGCTTGAGCGCGGCGCGCGGGTGGTCCGGGTGCATGATGTCCGGCAGACCCGGCAAGCGATTGATGTTTGGCAAGCGATGAATGGAGGCGGTCCGGAGTAAGGCTGTAATTGCCCCGCCTGTGGAACAGCGGCAGTGGCCTTGCTTAATCTGGACCGGCAATTGACATCGTGACTTTCCAGTCAGCTAGCTTTTCGTTCGGTGAGCAACGACATCGGATCGGGTGGTTTTACCCGACCCAAACGCGCTCTAGCCGGTCGTTGAGGCTGGTGCTGACGTGTCGAGCCGTTCGACTCGCCAGGTAGTGGTCCGGGCCTTCTGGCCATCAGCCATGGTCGTGACCGTTTCCTGTTTCAGGACGACGCCGGTTTCCGCATCGATCCAATGGAGCGTTTCGGCCTGCACGCCGGGGCGTCCACGCTGATCGTGCTTAATGACGCGCAACAGGACGGTGGGACGCGGGCCGTTTGCAAGGCGGAGGACCGGATTGGCGACATGCTCCACGGTGACCTTGCCCCAGAGCTTGGCGCGGACGTCGGCAAAGGACGCCTTGGCGCCGACCGGCCCGGACAGCACGCGCGATATGGCGGCGCGTTCTACCGCCGTGCCGGAGCCGAAGCGTCCGGCCCCCCAGAACCCGGCGAAGAACCGGTGCGTGCGACCGTTCCACGTAACGAGGCAGACCATCGGATCGTCCGGATCCGCGCCTTCATAGGTGAGGCCGACTCCGTCGGACAGCATGGCTTCGGCATCCTGCTCGCATCGCGGGACGCTTTGCAGGGCGGCATGTGGTCCGAGCCCGGCGGCGTCATTGGTTGCGACCGACTTGCTTGGCAGGGGCTGACAGCCGGCGAGTGCGACAGCCGTGGCGGCGACGATTGCCGGGCTGCATCGGGTAAGAACGGATCTGAACGGCTGGAGCGAAGATCGGATCATAAGGGGACGGAGATTAAGGCGAGCCAGGTCATGCTCTTGCTTACCGTTCTGGATATTGGCTGTGAAGAGCTTCGCAGCGTATCCGCGACGTGCAGCGCTACCAGCCCATGCTTCCTGGCACGCCTTTGAACGGTCCTTTCAGGCCGCTTGTGATCCAGCCGCCGTAGAAGCCGCCGGGCTGGGGCGACGCTGGTTCCGCTCCGACGAAGCATTGGTCCATTGTTCCGGCGTAGACGGCCAAGTGGTCGCGGATGGGCTCGAAGGCGAGCGATGGATCGGGGTAGCTCCAGGCGGCGCGTTCGGCCGTCTTGTCGCCGACGCGGATGGTCCAGTATCGGGCTTGGCCTTTCCACTCGCAGACGCTGCCGCCTCCGGCGGGTTCGAGTTCGCAGCCGGCGAAGGCTGAAGGCGGAAGGTAATAGACCGGGGGATGCGAGGTTTCGAGAACGCGGAATGCGGCGTTGGTATCGGCGATGGTGCGTCCGGCGAAGACGATGCGGACGGGTTTGCCGACGGGTTCGAGGGCCGGGGGGCGGGGGTATTGCCAGACGTCTTCCATGGGGTGGGTCCTTAAGCTGCAGTCATGCTCGCCGGCGTTTAGGCGGAGAAGCGGGTATGTTTGCCAGGAGCACCACGTCCTTACTAACCAGCGCGGCATGATACTCTACATGAGGCACGCATCCAATTTGGTTGTCCATTCGACGATCCACTTGGCGATACCGGAGCTGGCCCGCGCCAGCAATTGTCACACCGTCGGTTAAATGATGGCGGCGGCTAGATGTAGGGCCTGCTACAGATCAGCCGGCAGCGCGAAAGTTTACGGCAGGCCTGTCGACTACAGCGACGAGGGCGTGGCCTGTGCTATACAAACTTGTTTAGAAGTCATTGAAGACTTATCGTTACACCGCATACCTGCCAGTATGCTCCGTCGAATGACGCTTGAATACGAAACGACCTCACCGGAAGCGTTACAGGTGCATACGGCCAACCGGGTCAACGGCGATGGCGCTTTGGCGCGCCATCGATTTATGTAGAAGAAAGATGCCCGTTCTATCGCACCGCCCTTAATCGAGGTCGCCGCAGGCTTTGTTCTGCAGCGTCTGCCTGGCCTGCAACATCAATCCGGTGAACAGGTTCGGACACCATCTCTTGGATCGCGTCAATTCGTCGACCATATCGTTGGGCGATGGCGGAGGCGCTAAAACGCGTCATGACATATTTCTGAGCGGCTTTGGCTTTCCTCCGTGCCTCACCCGGTTGCTTTTCGACCTGCTGCAGGCATTCCACTGCGGACTGGATCCGCGGCTCAGCCCATTGGCTTCCACGTTCGACATAGATGTACTCGTCATGCCATGGAGCGATAAGATCGAAGTCAACGAGAAAGCAGGTCTCCTGATTGCAGAATTCGAGATTGCCTGAATAGGCCGTTGCGACGACCGGAATCCCTAGCTGCATTGCCTCGATAAGCCCGAAACCCCATCCTTCAGACCGGTGCAACGACACGTAGCAGTTACAGAGCCGTTTGAACGCAATGAGCTCCGCATAGGTCAGCGTTTCATTGATCACGATTATTCTTGGATCAGCATTGCAGTGTTGCAGAATTTTTGTCCAAACCTTTTTCTGGTTCAGCGCGTCGACTTTCATTCGATTCTGGGTCTTTATAACGAGCCTTACATTGTTCTTTTCGGGCGGAAACGCATTCCGGAAGGCTTGTACGGCGGCCAAGGGGTTCTTTCGTTCAATGAATGAGAACGAATCGAATGTGACAAGGAAGATGAAGGCATTCTCCGGCAACCCGAAATATATACGAGTCACATCCAGGCCAATCGGTGTTTCCTCGACCGCCATTCCTACGTTGATTACTGGAACGTTTGTCTGCTTGCTGTAGATCTCTCGGTTGTATTCCGACGATACCCAGATTTCGTCCAGCATCTCCAAAGCCAAGCGCTGGCATTTGGGTACTTCTGTAAGTTCCCAGAAAAAGTAGCCAATGTTGTAGGAGTTTCTATAAATAGAGCTGTTCAAGTATGCATACGCGAGCGGGATGGACTCGGCATTGAGATGTATAAGATTGATCTCCCGGATAGCGTCCGAGTATTCCTTTTCCGATGCTGTCGAGTACCCTTGAGGCGCCGGGTTGTCCATGTCAAAGCTTCGGAGCGACAGTTCCTGGCCTGTTCGTAGAAGCGCCTGCAATGACATTCGCGATGCTTGGCCCAAGCCTGAGGCAGATGTGAGAGGGCCAATAAGCGCAACGCCTGGCTTGGGTTTTTCGTCAGACGCTTTGTGCCAGCCGAAGCATTCGCCAGAATGAGTGATGGACTTGTTGTCCAGCGGACGTCCTGACCGCAGAGAGTATCCACCGCGCCCGATGGATTGTATCAGCGATATTCTTAGCTCCCGACCGACTTTCAAAGCCTGCTGATGCTCCGCATCGCCCAGCTTCGACGTCTCTGGTTTGTTTGAAGCACCCTGCGCGCCCACGCGCGTCATGTTTATGATCTCGGCGGCGCGGGATGTCGCCAACGCCTCATCCAGCACGACATAGCCAGGGTAATTGTCTAGAGGCCGAAGCAGCCGCCCGACGGCATCTGGCGGGAGAAACTGGACGAGGTACGGCTTCATCGCGCATTTCACGACCAAAAGAGTCAGCAGTGCGAGCCTGTCCGTCACGCGGCCTATGTCTAGGAAGTGAAGATTGGGATTAATCAGATGGTACCTGACCGCAAAATAGTTGAGGTGGTATGGCAGCCACCGCTGCCCAGGATCAATTTGACCGAGAAGATCAACGTAGTAGTCTGGGATGAGGCTGCTTTCTAAGTTCAACTCTGGCGCGCGCTCGATGCACCACCAGTATATGGCTTCTAGGCATTGTTTCGCGTCGGCCATATCCCATTGCTGTCCCAATTCGCGCCGGATGAAGCTGTATGAGAAAACGCTGATCGAGTGGGCGAAATCATGGACGGGCAACGGTTCGTTCAGGAAAGCGATCTGCTTGGCCGAAAGGGGAAGCTTTCTTTTTCTGTGGTGATGATAACCACGCAGGTACCAATCCAAGATCCGCAGCTGCTCCTGGACGTTTCCACTTAAGTCGAAAAGATCATCGGCTCGATGGCGGTAGAACTCAAAAGCCAAGTATGCGCTGATTAGCCCATCCGGGGAGTCGCGATCGCTGTCGGCAAAGAGTTTCTGCGGGTCAGCGCGGCTTACAAACATTGCGTAATTCTTTCATTATCAAGAAAGCAAGTCGGCATGAGCCGTCGAGTGCTCCGCAAGGGCAGGCTCAAGCACGCCAAGAAACTTCGGGAACCAGTCCTGGCGTAAAAGCGTGCTAAACGCGTTTGTCGGTATGGTGATCGCGTTCGCCTCGCCACGCTTTCCGGGCGGCGACAATGTTATCGCCGCACCGGACAGATCCCAATCCCGAACGTCGATGCGGAAACCATGAACGCCATTGCCCATTCCGGCGTCGAGCAGGTCTTTCCTGAAAACGTCCGCGATACCGATTTTGTGTTTATCTCGGCTTAGTGACACTTCAACCTTGACGGGTGTGTTAGGGAGACTGCGAATCCATGCCCATCCGTTTACGAAGCCGCTATCGAGATTGTCAAAGTGTATCTCCCAGTCGTTCTGCCCTTCTTCGTTGGTTGACGTGGCTTTTTTGCTAATTTCGGTTGTGTTTTTGAAGGAATTAGGCTCGCTTGATTCTGCCTTAGGTTGCTTTAGATCGTTGTTCATCGCCTATTCGTGCCCGTGTAAGCCATTCATACACCAAAGCTTGTTCGCACGTGTTTGGCAATAGGACTTAGCCCGTCTCGTGATAGACGGAACTGACACCAGCTGCCCTTCGATGCGACCAGCATCAGAGTTGCTTTTCGCGCGCCGCCGCCTGCCAACACGGCGCGCATACCAGTAACCCAAAGGCACTTTGGTATGAGAAGAAGCGTATTAGGGTGGCGGATGAAGGCCGATCCAGTGTCACGAATGGGTAAGCGCCTGCTGGCAACGTGAATGGCGAGGCTTGCCAGCCGTCATCGCCTTGGCCGAGGATGTAAGCCCTAAATCCCAGGAAGCGCGCCAAGCGTGACCAAGATCTGAGCCATTCCGCATGACCCCCCTCCTCCAAATCCAAGACCTCCGCACTGTCTTCCCCGGCCCCCGCGGCGAAATCGCCGCCGTCGACGGCGTCTCGCTGTCCGTCAACCGCGGACAGACCCTCGGCATCGTCGGCGAGAGCGGGTGCGGCAAGAGCGTGTTGTCGCTTTCCGTGATGCGCCTCGTGCCGCCGCCGGGGCGGATCGCGCAGGGGCGGGCGCTGTTCGAGGGGCAGGACCTGCTCGCCGCCCCGGCCGCCGCCATGCGCGGGCTGCGCGGCAACCGGATCGCGATGATCTTCCAGGAGCCGATGACCAGCCTCAATCCGGTGTTCACCGTCGGCGACCAGATCACCGAGGCGATGCGGGCGCATGACCGCCGGGCGAGCGCGGCGCAGCTCCGGGCGCAGGCGGCCGAGGCGCTGGACCGGGTGCGCATCCCGGCCGCGGCCAAGCGGCTGGACGATTACCCGCATCAGATGAGCGGGGGGATGCGGCAGCGGGTGATGATCGCCATGGCGCTGTCGTGCAACCCGGACCTGCTGATCGCCGACGAGCCGACGACGGCGCTCGACGTGACGGTGCAGGCGCAAATCCTCGATCTGCTGCGCGACTTGCAGGCGCAGAGCGGGATGGCGATCATCCTGATCACGCACGACCTGGGCGTGGTGGCGGAGATGGCCGACGAGGTGGCGGTGATGTATGCCGGGCGGGTGGTCGAGCGCAGCAGCGGGGCGGCCATCTTCGATGACCCGCAGCATCCGTATACGCTCGGCCTGCTCGGCAGCATCCCGAAGATCGAGGAAGAGCGGGAGCGGCTGCTGGCCATCGAGGGGGCGGTGCCGGCGCCGTTTGCGCTGCCGCCCGGGTGCCGGTTCCATCCGCGCTGCGTGTTCGGCGCCGAGGCGTGCAGGCAAACCGACCCGGCGTTGCGTCCGCTCGGCCCGGAGCATAGCGCGGCCTGCATCCGCGCGCCGGTGGAGGAGATCGCGGCATGACGGCGCTGCTGGAAGCGGAGGGGCTGGCCAAGCATTACCCGATGCGGCGGGGGCTGGTGGTGTCCCGGACCGTGGGCGCCGTGCGGGCGGTGGACGGCATTGGGTTCAGCTTGGCCCGCGGGGAGACGCTGGCGCTGGTGGGGGAGAGCGGGTGCGGCAAGAGCACGACGGCGCGGCTTGTTCTGCGGCTGATCGAGCCGACCGCGGGCCGCGTGCGGTTCGAGGGCGAGGACATCACCGGGCTCGGGGGTGCTGCGCTGCGGGCGTTGCGGCGGCGGATGCAGATCGTGTTTCAGGACCCGTTCGCCTCGCTCAACCCGCGGATGACGGTGGGCGAGATCGTCGAGGAGCCGCTGGTGGTGCACCGGATCGGCGACGGACGGGCGCGGCGGGCGCGGGTGGCGGAGCTTCTGGCGCTGGTCGGGCTGGCGCCGTATCACGCCGGGCGGTATCCGCACGAGTTCTCGGGCGGGCAGCGGCAGCGGATCGGGATCGCGCGGGCGCTGGCGGTCGAGCCGGCGGTGATCGTGTGCGACGAGCCGGTCAGCGCGCTCGACGTGAGCATCCAGGCGCAGGTGGTGAATCTGCTGAAGGATTTGCAGGCGCGGCTCGGGTTGTCCTACCTGTTCATCGCGCATGACTTGGCGGTGGTGAAGCATGTGGCCGACCGGGTGGCGGTGATGTATCTCGGGCGCATCGTCGAGACCGGGACCAAGGCGCAGGTGTTCGCCAACCCGCGGCATCCGTATACAAGGGTGCTGCTTTCGGCGATTCCGCGGCCGGACCCGCACCGGCGGCTGGCGCGGCAGGCGGCGGGGGGCGATGTTCCGAGCCCGGCCAACATCCCGCCGGGCTGCCGGTTCCATACACGATGCGCCTACGTGGTTGACCGGTGCCGGACGGAGGACCCTGCCTTGCGACTGCTCGAAACTGGCCATTTTTCCGCCTGCCATCGCGCCGAGGAGCTGCCGGCGGCCGCCGATGCGGCCGAGGCGCACGCGCCGCCGCCCGCCGCGGCTCGGCGGCTGGCGCTGTATGCCGAGCGGCGCGGCCTCGTCCGCCCGGATGCGGCATGACCGCGGCGTTGTTCTCGCCGCGGGCGATGCGCCTGGGCGGGGGGGCGGTGGCGCAGGTGGCGGAGGTGCTGGCCATGTTCGGCCTGAGCCGGCCGCTGGTGGTGACCGACCCGTATATGGTCTCGTCCGGGCTGGTGCGGCGGTGCCTCGATCCGCTGGAGGCGGCCGGGCTTCGCGTCGCCGTGTTCAGCGACACGGTGCCGGAGCCGACCGACACCGTGATCGAGGCCGGGGTGCTGGCGTTGGGGCAGGGGGATTACGATTGCCTGATCGGGTTCGGGGGCGGCTCGCCGATTGATACGGCGAAGGCGGTCGCCATCCTGGCGGCCGGCAGGGCGGCGCGGCCCGGCGCCTCCATGCGGGACTTCAAGGTTCCGTTCGCGGCCGACCAGGCCCTGCTGCCGGTGATCGCCATCCCGACCACCGCGGGGACGGGCAGCGAGGCGACGCGGTTCACCGTGATCACCGACACGGAGCGGGGAGAGAAGATGCTGATCGCGGGGCTGGGCGCCCTGCCGCTGGCGGCGGTCGTCGATTACGAGCTGACGTTCAGCGTGCCGCGCCGGATCACCGCCGATACGGGGGTGGACAGCCTGACCCATGCGCTGGAGGCCTACGTGTCGCGCCGGGCCAACGCGTATTCGGACGTGCAGGCGCTGGCGGCGATGCGGCTGATCGGGGGGAACTTGCGCGCAGCTTATGCCGAGCCGGGGAATGCCAAGGCGCGGGAGGCGATGATGCTGGGGGCGACCTTGGCGGGGATCGCCTTCACCAACGCGTCGGTGGCGCTGGTGCATGGCATGTCGCGGCCCATTGGGGCGCATTTCCACGTGCCGCACGGGCTGAGCAACGCGATGCTGCTCCCGGCGGTCACCCGGTTCGGGCTGGAGGCGGCTGAGGCGCGGTACGCCGAGGCGTCGCGGGCGATCGGGTTCGCGGCGGCGGTCGATGCGGACGGGGCGGCGGCGGAAAAACTGGCGGAGGGCTTGGCCGCGCTCAACCGCGAGCTGGAGGTGCCGACGCCCGCGGGGTTCGGGATCGACAAGGCGGCCTGGGACGGGCGGCTTGAGCTGATGGCGGAGCAGGCGCTGGCTTCCGGCAGCCCGGCGAACAACCCGCGGGCGCCGGACAAGGCCGAGATCGTGGCGCTGTATCAGGTGGCCTGGTCGGGGAACAGCGGCTAGAGGTCGTTGCTCAGCGGCAGGATCACCAGGTCCCTGATCGTGACGGTTCGCGGCCGGGTCAGCATGAACAGCACGGCTTCGGCCACGTCCTGCGGTTGCAGCAGGCCGCCGGTGGCGATCGCGTCGTCGAGTTTCGCCTTGGGCCAGTCGCTGAGCAGGGCGGTGACGACCGGGCCGGGGGCTACCGCGCCGACGCGGATGCCGTGCTTGAACACCTGGCGGCGGAGCGTGTGCACGAATGCCTGGATGGCGTGTTTGGAGGCAGTGTAGACCGGCTCGACCACGACGGGGACATGGCCCGCGACCGAGCTGGTGACGATGATGTCGCCCGCTCCGCGCCCGACCATGTGCGGCAGGACGGCGTGGATGGAGCGGAAGGCGGCGTTGACGTTGAGGTTGAGCATCCGGTCCCACGCGTCCGGGTCGCCGCCGTGGACGTCGCCGCCGACGTATGATCCGGCGTTGGCGTGGAAGATGTCGAGCTGGCCGGTTTGTTCCAGGAGGCGCGGCATCATGCCGGTGACGCTCGCGGGATCGAGCAGGTTGACGGTCAGCGGGACCGCCTGCGGGCCGATCTCGTCGCAGGCCTGGCGGAGCTTGTCCTCGGCGTAATCGACGAGCACGACGCGGGCACCTGCCGAGGCCATGGCTTTGGCGCATTCGAGGCCGATGCCGGAGGCTGCGCCGGTGACGGCTGCGACTTTGCCTGAGAGGTCCTGGGCCATTTCGTTCTCCTTTGGCCGTGTGCTACCGCGCGCTCAGGCGTCTCGCAATCGGCAACTCGGGGCGATTGCAATCCAAACCCCGCAAGGTTCGGCCCGCGTCAGGCGTTCCCGCCCCGGACCGCCTCGCAAACCGCCCGCGTCACCTCCGCTGTCGTCGCCTTGCCGCCCAGGTCCGGCGTCATCACCCCGGCGGCGCAGACCTGCTCCACCGCCCGCATCAGCCTTCCCGCCGCGACGGCCTCGCCCAGGTGCTCCAGCATCAGCGAGGCGGTCCAGAAGGTCGCGACCGGGTTGGCCACGCCCTTGCCGGTGATGTCGAAGGCGCTGCCGTGGATCGGCTCGAACATGCTGGGGAAGCGGCGTTCCGGGTCGATGTTCGCGGTCGGCGCGATGCCGAGCGAGCCGGCGAGCGCGGCCGCCAGGTCGCTCAGGATGTCGGCGTGCAGGTTGGTGGCGACCACGGTGTCGACCGAGCGGGGCTTCAGCACCATGCGCGTGGTCATGGCGTCGACCAGCTCCTTGTCCCAGGCCACGTCCGGGAACTCGGCGGCGACCTCGCGGGCGATCTCGTCCCAGAACACCATGCCGTGCCGTTGGGCGTTGCTCTTGGTCACCACCGTCAGATGCTTGCGCGGGCGGTCCCGGGCGCGCTCGAAGGCGAAGCGCATGATGCGCTCGACGCCGCGGCGGGTGAAGACGCTGGTCTCGGTCGCGACCTCCTCCGGCAAGCCGCGATGCGCCCGGCCGCCGTTGCCGGAGTATTCACCCTCGCTGTTCTCGCGGATGATGAGCCAGTCGAGGTCGGCCGGGCCGACGCCGCGCAGCGGGCCGTGGACGCCGGGCAGGATGCGCGTGGGACGGACGTTGGCGTATTGGTCGAACCCTTGGCAGATCGGCAGCCGCAAGCCCCAGAGCGTGACATGGTCGGGGATGTCGGGCGCGCCGACCGCGCCGAACAGGATCGCGTCCATGTCCCGGAGATGGCCGAGGCCGTCCTCCGGCATCAGCGCGCCCGTGCTGCGGTAGCGGGCGGAGCCCCAATCGAACGGCGTGACGTGAAGCTCGAAGCCGCCATCGCGGGCGACGACGGCGTCCAGCGCTTCCAGCCCGGCGGCGATGACCTCCGGGCCGATGCCGTCGGCGGGAATCGAGGCGATCCGGTATCGGCGCATGGTTGTGTCCTTTGTTTATGGCTCCCGCCCTTGGTTTACCCGGCTGGCACGGCGCTTGCCAGCGTCGGTAATGCCCGGCAGAGATGCGGGAGCGTTTCACTGCTGGGGACCTTTCATGCGCCGACTTCTTCTAGCTGCCTGCGCCGCCGCGTTGCTCACCTCGGGCGCTGCTGCACAAACCTTGAACATCGCCCTGCGCGAGGACCCGGACATCCTCGACCCGACGCTGTCGCGCACCTTTGTCGGACGGATCGTGTTCGCGGCCCTGTGCGACAAGCTGTTCGACATCAACCAGAAGCTCGAAATCGTGCCGATGCTGGCGGCAGGCTACAAATACGCGACGCCGACCGAGCTGGTCATCAACCTGCGTCCCGACGTGCTGTTCCAGGACGGGACCAAGATGGACGCGGAGGCGGTCAAGTACTCGCTCGAGCGCAACCTGACGATGAAGGGCAGCTACCGGCGCAGCGAGATCAACGTGATCGACCATGTCGACGTGGTTGACCCGTTGACGGTGAAGATCACGCTCAAGCAGCCGTCGTCGCCGTTCCTGGCGCAATTGGTGGACCGCTCGGGCATGATCGTCTCGCCCAAGGCGGCCAAGGCGGCGGGGGAGAACTTCGGGCTGAAGCCGGTGTGCGCCGGGCCGTTCAGCTTCGCCGAGCGCGTGGCGCAGGACCACATCAGGCTGAAGGCGTTCCCGCAGTACTGGAACAAGGACGCGATCAAGCTGGATGAGGTCAACTACCAGATCATCCCCGACAGCTCGATCCGCCTGGCCAACCTGGAGGCGGGCAGCACCGACTTGGTTGAGTTCATCGCGCCGACCGACATCCCGGCGGTGAAGAGCAACCGGAAGCTGAATATGGCGACATCCGATTACCTCGGCTACCAAACCATCCAGTTCAACCTCGGCAACGGCCCGCGTGCCAAGACGCCGATCGGACAGGACAGCAAGGTCCGGCAGGCGTTCGAGGCGGCGATCGACCGGGAAGCCTTGGTGCAGGTCGTCTATAACGGCGCCTACACGCCAACCACGCAAGCAGTCCCCCCGAGCAGCCCGTTCTATTTGTCCTCGCTCAAGCCGCAGGGGCGCGATTTGGACAAGGCGAAGGCGCTGCTGAAGGAGGCGGGGGTCAAGACGCCGATCGAGGTGGACCTGCTGGTGCCGAACAATCCGGAGCTGCGGCAGGTGGGCGAGATCATCCAGGCGATGACGGCCGAGGCCGGGTTCGACGTGAAGCTGAGGGCGTCCGAGTTCGCTTCCGCCTTGGCGGCGACCACGCGCGGCGACTTCGAGGCGTTCCTGATCGCCTGGTCGGGCCGGGTGGACCCGGACGGCAACCTGTATAGCTTCCTCCACACCGGCGCGCCGCTGAACGAAGGCAAATACTCGAACCCGAAGGTGGATTCCTTGCTGGATCAGGCCCGTAACGTCTCGGACGTGTCGAAGCGGAAGGAGATCTACACCGAGATGTACCAGATCGTGCTGCATGACCTGCCGCGGATCTACCTTTGGCAGCAGAAGGTGCTGAACGGCGTCTCGGACAAGGTGAAGGGTTACGAACCCTTTCCGGACGGCATGATCCGGCTGCAAGGCGTCAGCCTGAGCAAGTAGGGCCGGCGTCATGAGAAGCCATCTTGGCGGGCGCATCCTGCAGGTGATCCCGACCATCCTACTCGTCAGCGTGCTCGTGTTCGGCTTGCAGCAGCTCATGCCCGGCGACCCGGCCCTCGTGCTGGCCGGCGAGGAGCGGGGCGACCCGAAGGTGCTGGAGCAGATCCGGGCCGAACTTTGGCTCGACCGCTCCGTGCCGGTGCAGTACGCGCACTGGATGGGCGGCGTGCTGCAAGGCAACCTGGGGCGGAGCTGGCGCATCCGGCAACCGGTGGCGCAGCTGATCGCCGCCAAGCTGCCGGTGACGCTGCAGCTTGCCGGGATGGCGTTCGTGATCGCGGTAGCCATCGGCGTGCCGGCGGGCATCCTTTCCGCCGTGTACCGCAACCGGGCGCTGGACTACGTGGCCAACTTCGTGGGCCTGGCCGGGTTGTCGACGCCGAACTTCTGGCTCGGCATCATGCTGATCCTGCTGGTCTCGGTCCGTCTCGGCTGGCTGCCGCCGTCCGGCTACGTGCCATTGACGGAGGACCCGTTGCAGTCGCTGGCCACCACGATCATGCCGGCGTTCGTGCTGGGCAACGCCATCGCCGCCATCCTGATGCGCCACACGCGCAGCGCGATGCTGACGGCGCTGGATCAGGACTACGTGCGGACGGCGCGCGCCAAGGGCCTTGCGGAATGGCGCGTCGTGCTGCGCCACGCGTTCCGCAACGCGCTGGTGCCGGTCGTGACGCTGGGGGCGCTCGAGCTCGGCACGCTGCTGTCGGGCGCGGTGCTGACGGAGCAGGTATTCAGCATCCCGGGCTTCGGCAAGCTGATCGTCGATGCGGTGTTCAACCGGGACTACCCGGTGGTGCAGGGCGTCGTGCTGGTGACGGCGGTGCTTTACATCCTGCTGAACCTGTTGGCCGACGTGCTCTACACGGTCATCAACCCGCGGCTGCGCTCGCCATGAGCGGGGCGATAGCGATGCCGGCCAGCCCGCGGCTGCTGGCGCTGCGGCGGTTCCGCGGGCGTCCGGCGGCGGTGTTCGGGCTGGTGGTGGTCGCGGCGTTCATCCTGATCGCGGTCGCAGCGCCGTTGATCGCGCCGTTTGACCCGACGGCGACGAGCTGGACGGCGATCCGCAAGGCGCCGTCCGCGTTGCACTGGATGGGCACGGACGAGAACGGGCGGGACGTGTTCTCGCGCGTGGTGTTCGGCAGCCGGGCCTCGCTGCTGGCGGGGGTGGTGTCGGTGGCGATCGCGGCCGGGATCGGCGTGCCGGTGGGGCTGGCGGCCGGGTTCTTCGGCGGCGTGGCGGACATGGTGATCGGGCGGGTGGTGGACGCGATGCTGGCCTGCCCGTTCCTGATCCTGGCCATCGCGCTGGCCGCGTTCCTGGGGCCGAACCTGACCAACGCCATGATCGCGATCGGCGTGACCGCGGCGCCGGTGTTCGCCCGCGTGGCCCGGGGGGCGGCGATGGACGCGGCGACCAACGACTACGTCGAGGCGGCGCGGGCCTTGGGCAACCCGCCCTGGCGGGTGGCGGTGCGGCACGTGGCGCCGAACATCGTCCCGCCCGTGCTGGTGCAGGCGACGCTGGCAGTCGCCACCGCCATCATCGCCGAGGCGAGCCTGTCGTTCCTGGGACTCGGGCAGCAGCCGCCCGAGCCGAGCTGGGGCAGCATGTTGAACTCGGCGCAGCGGTTCCTGACGCAGGCGCCGTGGCTCGCTGTCTTTCCGGGGGCGGCGATCTTCCTCGCCGTGCTCGCTTTCAACCTGGTCGGCGACGGATTGAGGGATGCGCTCGACCCGAGGCGGCGCTAAGCTCGCCCTCAACAAATAACGCGGAGGGACGCCATGCGCGCTTGGGCAATCGTGGAGAACGGCAAGGACCTGCAGGAGCTCGACCTGCCGACGCCTGAGCCTGACGGCACGGAGGTGCTGCTGGAGGTGACGCATTGCGGCGTGTGCCACAGCGACCTGCATGTCTGGGAGGGTTTCTACGATCTCGGCGGCGGCAAGCGGATGTCGCTCAAGGACCGCGGCGTCAAGCTGCCGCTGGCCATGGGGCACGAGATCGTCGGGCGGGTGGCCAAGCTCGGGCCTGACGCGGAGGGCGTGGCGGTGGGCGACGTGCGGATCGTCTACCCGTGGGTCGGCTGCGGCCATTGCGAGCGCTGCCTGGCCGAGGAGGACAACATGTGCCTCGTCGGGCGCAGCATCGGCATCTACCAGAACGGCGGCTACGCGACGCACGTGCTGGCCATGCACCCGCGGCACCTGATCGACCCCGGCACGCTCGACCCGGCGGTTGCGGCCACGCTCGCCTGCTCCGGCATCACGGTCTATTCCGCGATCCGCAAGATCATGCCGATCGCGCCGAGCGAGCCCGTGGTGCTGGTCGGCGCGGGGGGGCTGGGATTGGCGGCCATCGGCATTCTCCGGGCTTTGGGCCACGAATCGATCGTCTCGGTTGACGTGGACGAGGCCAAGCTGCGGGCCGCAGAGCAGGCGGGCGCCACTGCGACCGTGAACGGCTCAGGCGAGGGCGTGACGGAGCGGCTGCTGGAGGCGTGCGGCGGGACGGTGCTGGCGGTCATCGACTTGGTCAACGGGACATTAACCGCGGCTTTCGCCTTCGCGGCGTTGCGTAAGGGCGGGCGGCTGGTTCAGGTCGGGCTGTTCGGAGGGGAGCTTGCGCTTCCGCTGCCGATCATGGCGATGCGGGCGTTGACGGTTCAGGGAAGCTACGTGGGCAACCCGGGCGACCTTCGAGATCTGGTCGCGCTAGCTCAGTCAGAAGGCATCCACACTGTGCCGGTGACAAAGGTTCCGCAGGCCGACGCCAACGATGCGCTGATGCGTCTGAGGTCGGGGCAGGTTACTGGGCGGCTGGTGCTGACGGCAGAGGCTGCTTAGACGGCGCGGAAAACCGTCGAGCGGCCCGGGTGGGCAAACGCACGACAGGAGCGTTGTGCGCCAGTTTCCGCATCAGCGGCAGGGCATAGGACAGGCGGCGCTCAAGCTCCGGTTTGACGAACGTGTCGCTGCCATTCGCTTCGGATTGCAGCGCGCCATACGCTTCTTCGCTGACATTCAAGATGGCAAGCCGTTCGGTCGTGGGCATTTCCAGCAGACCTGCCACCTTCTCGAACTCGTGTAGTTGCTCCAAGACCCCCCTGGATGACACGCCTACGTGAGACATTGCCTGACCCCGGTTAATTGCTGCGTTAATCTAACGCACCGTCTACCATTGGCAAGAAGATTTATTAACGGCTTTATCACGTGACACAATCTAACAATGACGCTTGGCAGGTTTTTTGCTTGTAAGTTTTTCTTTAACGTATTCAATTTGGAAGCGAGATCATGGCGTAGCACACGCATCGATTGACCCGCTAGCAGGCCTTGCAACCACACCAAAACATTTCTTAAAGATCCGGGGCGGCCGCTTCGCACGGCCGCCCGGGTCGTCAGATCAAGCGGATGCCTGCCTGGACGGAGGTCGTATCGGTCGAGCGAAGATCCGGCGACGGCCGCATTTGACCGATCGGGAGCGAGGAAGTTTGCTGCTTGCCGGCGGCATCGGCGCTTTTGCGGCTGGCGTTCCCGGATGCGGCGCGGATCAGCGAGGCCAGGAACGAACGGCCCCAGCCGAGCGCGGACGTGCCCTCGATCACGTCCCAGCTTTCCCTCCACCGGGCCGACCGCTCGGCGATCGGCATCCGCAGGGCGGCATCGATCGTTTCGGCCATCTCGTCGACATCGTACGGGTTGCACAACAGCGCCGACTGAAGCTGATGCGCGGCCCCGGCGAAGCGGGACAGGACCAGGACGCCCGGGTCTTGCGGGTCCTGGGCTGCGATGAACTCCTTGGCGACCAGGTTCATTCCGTCCCGCAACGGCGTGACCAGGCCCACCCGGGCCTCCCGCATGTAGCCCGCCATCGTGCTCCGCGGTGCGGCACGCGCGGTCAGGCGGAGCGGGGTCCAGTCCGGTTCGCTGAACGCACTGTTGATGCTGCCGGCCTCCTGCTCGATCTCGTCGCGCAGATCCTGGTAGGCGACGACATCCTTGCGCGACTCGGCGGCGATTTGCAGAAAGGCGACCTTGCGATGCACTTCCGGATGCGTTTCCAGCAGGCGGCGGTAGCCGGCAAGGCGTTGCGGCAGGCCCTTGGTCGGGTCCATGCGGTCCACCCCGAGGATAAGCTGCTGCCCGGCCAGGCTGCGGCGCAACCGCTCGGTCGGCAGCGAGCGCCAGGCATCCTCCGCCATGGCCGCGAACTCCCGCGGCTCGATCTCGACCGGGAATGCCCCAAGCCGGACGCGCCGGCCCTCGACCGTCAGCCACCCGGCGCCGGACCGCTCGGCCTTGGCGACCCGGACCGCGGCCTCGGCGAAATTGTTCAGGTCGCTCTCGGTCTGGAATCCGATCAGGTCGCAGCCGAGCAGGTCGCGCACCAGGGCGGCCGATTCGGACACGCTGGCCAGCATATCGGGCGAGGGGAACGGGATATGCAGGAAGAAGCCGATCGGCGACGCGACCCTGGCCTGGCGCAGCATCGCCGGCATCGCCATCAGGTGGTAGTCGTGCACCCAGATCAGGTCGCTCGGGCGGAGCATCGGCGCCAGCGCGTCGGTGAAGCGCTGGTTCACCTCGCGATAGGTTTGCGCGTTCCGGCGATTAAACGTCATCAATTCAGGCATTGAATGAAGCAGCGGCCATAAGGTGCTGTTTGAAAACTCATTGTAGAACTGGTCGTGCTGCTCCGGAGTGAGGTCAAGCGTCGCGTATTCGACCTTGTCCGTTTCGAACAGGCGTGGTTTCGCGGCCGGCTCGGCCTCGATCCGTCCGCTCCAACCGAACCACAGGCCGCCGCGATGCTCCATCAGGGATTCGAGAGCGACGGCGAGGCCCCCGGCTTGCGCACCTGCGGCCGACTTGGCAGGCACCCGGTTACTGACGACGACGACGCGATTCATGCAACCTCCAGGAGCGCGACTGGTAGATGACCTAACAGCTCTGCAACGCTCAGTTTACCGCTCAGCTCGCAGCTTTGCTCTCTATCCAACACATTTTGACCGAAACTGCCAATGAAGTTCTGGGGAACAACGATGCTGACGCCGTCCCAGGCGGCTGCTGCGACCAAGGGCTGATCGCCGGCAAGCGCCATGTCCGCCGGGCATCGGGTGACGACGACGAGCGCGGAGCCGCCTTCGTGGCTGCGGGCAAAGGCGAGGACGTTGTCGGCGCGCGACCCCTCCACCCGCAGCGGCACGTAGCTGCCGACGGTGAACAGGGAGGGCGCGCGGGCGCGCAGGGCAAGCGCCCGGCGGATGATGGCTTGCTTGACCCGGCCGTCGCGCCAATGCCGCATCAGGGACGCAGGCTCCTCGTCCGCGTGCAGGTCGGCGGCCAGCCGCTCGTAATCCACCGGGCGTCGGTTGTCCGGGTCAACCAGCGACAGATCCCAGTTCTCGGCGCCTTGGTAAAGGTCCGGGATGCCGGGGCTGGTCAGGCGCAGCACGGTTTGCGACAGGCCGTTGATTGCGCCGAAGGGGGCGATGCGGGCGGCGAAAGCGGCGATCTCGCCGACCACGGGCCGGGCCGGGTCCAGGCAGCCGGCCAGGAAGGCTTGGCTCGCGCCCTCGTAGTCGCCGTTCGGCGCGGTCCAGCCGGAGTGGCGCTTGGCTTCGCGCAGGGATTTCTCCAGCCAGCCGCCCAGCCGCTCGCGGTAGGCGTCAAGCCCGGCCTGGTCGTCCGGCTCGAGCGCCAGCGGCCAGGCGGCGACCAGCGTCTCGTAGATCATCAGCTCGTCGGCGGCGTCCGGCGCCGGGCCGTCGAAATCCCGGCGCAGCGGGGCGTTCAGCCGCATCCAGCGCTGCACCGCCGCTTCCCATTCGCCGGGCAAGCCGCTGACGACGCCGAGCCGGGCGCGGGTGTCCTCGCCGCGCTTGTGGTCGTGGGTGGCGGTGGCCAGCAGGGCGCGGGGGAAGCGCTTCTGCCGCTCGCGGTTGGCCGCGTGCAGGCCGGCGGGGGTAATCGACCATTGCGATGGCTCGCTGCCGACCTCGTTGCGCGACAGCAGGCGACCGTAGCGGTAGAACGCGGTGTCCTCGACCGACTTGGCCGCGGTCGGCGCGGAGAGCTGCTGGAACTTGACCATCGCCCGCAGCCATTCCTGCCGCCTGGTGCCTGCCGGGATGTCGCGCAGGCCGACGCCGCTGACCCATTGGCCGACCAGTTCCAGCAATTCCCGGTCCGCCGCGCGGATGGTTCGCCTCGCGCCGGCCATGGCCCAGTCCATCGCCCGCTGATCGACCTCCGAGATGCCGCCCGGCCCGGCGTAGATGCGGTAGGTGTGGAAGTGGGCCAGCAACTCGATCAGCACGCCGCGGATGCCGGACAGGGTGTAGTCCCGGGTCAGCGTGCTGCGCCTTGCCACCCGGTGCAGGGCCGCGGCGACCGAGGAAAGCTCGCTGCTGAGGCTTTCGCGCAGGATTTGGCGACGGGCCGGCTCGGCTTCGTCCTCGAACAGGGCCGGACGTCCGGTGAGGCCGGTCCAGAGCTCGGTCAGCGGGGCCTCGCCGGCCGGGTCGTGCAGGACGGCGCTGGCGTCGTTCATGAAGTCGTAGCCGGTGGTGCCGTCGGTCAGCCAGTCGGAGGCCAGGCGTTCGTGCGGGAACAGGATTTTCTCGACCCACAGCACGGCGCGCTGGTCCCGCAATCCTTCGGGGCGCTTCGGCGTCAGCGCGTCCAGCCGGCGGCGGAGCTTGCGGCAATAGTCGCGCGGGCTGGCGAGGCCGTCCACGTGGTCGATCCGCACGCCGTCGATCAGCCCTTGCTCGTAGAGGCGGAAAACGGTGCGGTGGGTGTCCTCGAACACCTCGGGGATCTCGACGCGCACGCCTGCCAGGCCGTTGACGTCGAAGAAGCGGCGCCAGTTGATCTCGTCGGTGGCCGCCCGCCACCAGGACAGGCGGTAGTTCTGCCGTTCCAGCAGCCGGTGCAGCCGTTCCTGGCCTTCGGGAGTCTTGGCGTCGTAGGCGCTTACGGCCTCGGCGATGGCTTTCGCGTATTGCGGCAGCAGCAGCTCCTCGCGCGCTTCTTTGGCCAGGCGGCGGTTCTCGTCGCGCCGGCCGGGGCCGAGCTCGCCGAACATGCGCGCCGGGCCTTCCAGAATACCGCCGGTGGTCAGCAGCACGGAGGCGTAGTCGAGCGGGCTGATCGGGAAGCGGTGGTCGTAGTAGGCGACGAACAAGCGGCCGTCCGTGTCGTCGAAGCGCAGCGTCAGGTCGTTGTTGGCCAGGCACTCGCCGTAGGGGCTGCCGAGGAACGGCGCCAACAGGCGCCCTCGCAGCGAGGCGTCCGGCGGGTCCCAGTCGATGTCGAAGTATTCGGCGTAGGGGCTGGCCCGGCCCCATTCCAGCACGTCGAGCCACCAGGCGTTGTCGTTGCCGCCGACGCCCATGTGGTTCGGCACGATGTCGAGGATCAGGCCCATCCCGTGCATGCGCAGCATCCCGACCAGGCGTTCGAGCGCCGCTTCGCCGCCGAGCTCGGGGTTGATCTGGTTGTGGTCGACGATGTCGTAGCCGTGGGTGGAGCCTGCGCGCGCGGTCAGCAAGGGAGAGGCGTAGTAGTGGCTGATGCCGAGATCGGAGAAGTAGGGAACCAGTTTTTCGCCATCGTCGAGGGTGAAGCCACGGTGGAATTGCAGGCGGGCCGTGGCGGAGAGTGGTTTCATGCGGATTTTCGGCCCTCGTTCAGTGCTTGCAGGCGGTGGGCGACGGCGGGGTCGCGAAGCAGGTCGGCGGCCGGGCCTGGGAGGCGGCGACGCCAGTTCGGGTGGTCCTCGCCCATCGTGCCGGGCAGGTTCGGTTGCTCCGGGAGGCCGAGCGCGTCCTCGACCGGGATGATGACCAGGTCGCAGGCGGCGGTGGCGAGGTGCCTCAGCGCCGCGTCGGCAACCGGGCCGGTGCGGTCCTCTGCAGGGGCCTCTCCGTCCGCCGCGCCGCTGTGCTTGAACGCGGCCCATAGCGCGCGGCGGTCGGTGACGCGTTCCTGCTCCTCGCCCGATTGATGGTCGCCGCTGAGGCCGAGCTTGCCGCGCCATTGCAGGTCCCGCCCCGACCACCAGCCGGCGACCGTGGGCAGATCGTGCGTGCTGGTCATCGCCGCCGCGGCCTTGCTCCAGGCGCGCGGCGCGTCGAACATGCCGTGGTGCTTCTCGAACCACAGCACCCGCATCCCGAGGATGCCTGCCGCCCCGAGCTGGTCCTGGAAGCCTTCGGGGATGGTGCCGAGGTCCTCGCCCATGACGACGGCCTGGTTGCGGACCGACTCCAGCGCGACCAGGCGCAGCATGTCGTGCAGCGGGAAGCTGAGATAGGCGCCCTCCTTGGCGGATGCGCCGTCGGGCACCACCCAGAGCCGGGCAAGGCCGAGGGCGTGGTCGATGCGGATGCCGCCGGCGTGGCGCATGGCGTGGCGCAGCATTTCCAGGAAGGCGCGGTAGCCGTGGTCGCGCAGGCCGCGCGGCGAGAAGGCGGCCAGGCCCCAATTCTGCCCGTTCGTGCTTAGGAGGTCGGGCGGCGCGCCGATGCCCATGCCGAGCAGGGTTTCTTCCTGCCGGCTCCAGCAATGGCTGCCGCCGGAGTCCGCGCCCACGGCAAGGTCGGCGATCAGGCCGACCGGCATCCCGGCTTCCTTGGCTGCCCGTTGTGCCGCTTCCATGCTCTGTTCGGCCTTGAACTGCATGTAGGCGTGAAGCCCGACCTCGTCCGGGTGGCTCGCGGCGAACTCGCGTACGGCCTGGTTGTCCGGGTGCTGCAACCCAGACGGCCAGGTGCGCCAATGCCATTTTGACGGGTCCGCGCCGAACTGCCGGGCGTGCAGTGCCTCGAACACGGCGTGGGTTTCGACGGTGCTGCCGTGCTTGGCCCGGTATCCGGCGAAGGCGGCCTTTTCCCCGGAGGATGCCGCGGCATAGGCGTCGCGCAGGGCGGCGAGGCGGACGCGGGCGGCTTCCGGCCAGTCGACCAGGTCGAGCGCTTCGAGCCGGACGGCGTCCGCCTGGTTCGACAGGTCGAGCCCGGCGTGCAGCACGTTCATCTGCACGCGGCTCGACGGCGAGTACGGGCTGAAGCGGTGCGTGTCCGCGGAGAACTGTGCGTGCACCGGGCTGATCGCGACGCCGGCCGCGCCGAGTTCGGCGGCTGGGGCCAGCAAGTCCTGCAAGGCGGCGAAATCGCCGAGACCGCCGTCGCCCGGACGGCGGAGCGAGTAAAGCTGGGCGGCAAGCACCCAAAGGCGGGCGCTAAGCGCCGCGTCCTGCACGCTATAAGACCGGCCGGGCGACACGGCGACCGTGGTCTCCTGCCCGGCCACGCTGAGCCGATGATAGCCGGTCTGCTCGATTGCCGGCAGATGCTGTCCATCGTCGACGACGCCGTCCTGCTTCGTGCCGTCCTCCAAGGTCAGCTCCCAGCGCCCCCCTGCGGGCAAGGGCGTCGGCTGCCCAGCCTCGGCGGTGATGAGCGGCGGCAGGGTTGCCACCCGCCCGGCAAGCTGGGCGTGGCTGTCCTTGATCTGCGTCGGCGAGCCGGCAGGAAGGTCGAGCGCCGACAGCACCACCTGCAACGTGTCCGGCCCTACGTCGTGCCATTCGCCCTGGTAGTCGCGCCAACAGGTCTGGATCCCGGCAGCCTCCGCCAGGGTGGAGAGAGAATCGCTCATTCCACGGTGACAACGGTGCTGGAAGGCGGAAGGCGGGCAGGGGTGGCGCCAGCGGTGGCAAACAAGGCGGCGCGGCCGGCAGGCTCCACATCGACCGGCTCGGCGCCGAGATTGACCAGGATCGTCAGCGTCTGCCCGGTCCCGAGCGTCCACGCGGCCTTGACCGCGCCCTGGCCCAGCGCCTTTGCGCCCAGGCTGCGGCAGCCGGGCAGGCCGGGCACGATGTGCTCGCGCCGGAGCCGGAGCAGGTTGGCCATGTACTCCGGATAGGACGGATCGGTTTTCTGCGGCCTGGAGGCGTTGAAGGTGCCTTCGGCGTTCGGGTCGGGGATCAATTCGCGTCGCTTCTCGTCCTGGAAGGCGGCGAAGGACTTGAACTCGGCCCGGCGGCCCTCGCGCACCAGTTCGGCCAGCTCGTCGTTGTGGCTGGTGAAGAACAGGAACGGGGTCGTGCTGGCGTATTCCTCGCCCATGAACAGCAGCGGGATGTGCGGGCAGAGCAGCAGCAAGGCCATGGCGGCGTCGAGCGCCGGGCGCGGGGCGAGCGTGGTCAGCCGCTCGCCCATGGCGCGGTTGCCGATCTGGTCGTGGTTCTGCAGGCACACCACGAAGGCGGTGGGCGGCAGGTGCTTGCTCGGCTCGCCGCGGGTGCGCCCGAGATGCGGGGCGAGCTGGCCCTGATAGGCGAAACCTTCCGACAGGGCGCGGGCCAGAAGCTCGGTCGCGTCCTGGAAATCCTCGTAATACCCCTCGGTCTCGTGCGTCAGCAGCACGTGCAGGCAGTGGTGCAGGTCGTCGGCCCATTGCGCGTCATATACCCGGCTTTCCGGAGTGGCGCGCAGCAGCGAGGCCTGGTTGTCCTCGTTCTCCAGCACGAGATGGACGTGGCGGCCCTCGGCCGCGGTGCGGACCGTGTCGGCCATCTCGACCAGGAAGTCCTGCTCGGAGATGGCGTGGACGGCGTCGAACCGGAGGCCGTCGAAGCGGAACTCGTTGACCCAGTAGACCGCGTTCTGCTCGAAATAGCCGCGCACCTCGGGACGGCGGAAGTCGATCGACGCGCCCCAGGGCGTCTTGATGTCCTCGCGGAAGAACGGCTTGGCGAAGGCGTGCACGTAGGCGCCGTCGGGGCCGAAATGATTGTAGACCACGTCCAGCATGACCATCAGGCCGAGGCCGTGCGCCGCGTCGACCAGAGCCTTCAATTCGTCCGGCGTGCCGAACGCGCGGTCGGGCGCGTAGGGCAGCACGCCGTCGTAGCCCCAGTTGCGCGGCCCTGGCACGTCGGACAGCGGCATCAGCTCGATGACGGTGACACCGAGCTTGGCCAGTTCGGGGAGACGGTCCTGCACGCCCTTGAAGCCGCCGAGCAGCCCGACATGGACCTCATAGATGACGGCCTCGTGCCAGGGCCGGCCGCGCCAGTCCGGGTGCTTCCACTCGTAGTTGTTTGGGTCGGTGACGAGGCTCGGCCCGTGCACGTCGTCCTGCTGCATACGCGACGCCGGGTCGGGCACGGCGAGGCCGTCCGGCAACTCGAAGCTGTAGGGGGTGCCGACGGGGGCCTGGGCCGACAGCTCGTGCCAGCCGCCCTCTTTCCGCTCCATCGCGAGCGGTTGGCCGGGGAGGCGGAGCGTGACGTGCTCGGCCGAAGGGGCCCACAGGCGGAATCGCGTCTCGCCGGACGGTTGCAGCTCGGCACCGAAGGGGAGCTTGTGGTGGAAGCGCTGGGTCATCCGGGCGTGAGCACCAAGGTGGCGAGGGGTGGCAAGGTAAGTGTCAGCGATGCGTCAAAGCCGTGCAAGCCCGAAGGTTCCGCATAGACCTCGCCGCCGTTGCCGAGCCCCGAGCCGCCATACTCGCCGGCGTCGGTGTTGAGGCGTTCGCGCCACGCGCCGGACCGGGGCGCGCCGAGCCGGTAGTTCGCCCGCGGCACCGGCGTCAGATTGCTTACCACCAGCGCCGGCGGGCTGCCGTCGAGCGATTGGCGCAGGTAGGCGTAGACCGAGTTCTCGGCGTCGTCCACCACGACCCAGCGGAAGCCGTTCGGGTCGCAGTCGCCTTGGTGCAGGGCGGGGATGCCCTGATAGGCGTGGTTCAGGTCGCGCAGCAGGTGCTGCATCCCTTTGTGGTGCGGCTCGTCGAGCAGGTGCCAATCGAGGCCGATGTCGTGGTTCCATTCCCGGTCCTGGGCGAACTCGCTGCCCATGAACAGCAGCTTCTTGCCCGGATAGGTCCACATGAAGGCGTAGTAGGCGCGCAGGTTGGCGAACTTCTGCCAATGGTCGCCCGGCATCTTACGGATCAGCGAGCCTTTGCCATACACCACCTCGTCGTGGCTGAGCGGCAGCATGAATCGCTCGGAAAAGGCGTAAACCAGGCCGAAGGTGATCTCGCCGTGGTGCCAGCGGCGGTAGACCGGCTCCTCGTTCATGTAATGCAGCGTGTCGTGCATCCAGCCCATGTTCCACTTGTAGTCGAACCCTAGGCCGCCCTCGTGCGCGGGCTTGGTGACGCCGGGCCAGGCCGTGCTTTCCTCCGCGACCAGGATGGCGCCGGGGGCGTTCTGCTTGATGGCCTCGCTGAGCTCCTGCAGGAACGCGACGCTCTCGAGGTTTTCCCGCCCGCCGTACTGGTTCGGCACCCATTCGCCGTGGTTGCGGCTGTAGTCGCGGTAGAGCATGGCGGCGACCGCATCCACGCGCAGCCCGTCGGCGTGATAGTGGTTGAGCCAGAACAAAGCGGAGCCGATCAGGAAGCCGCGCACCTCGTTGCGCCCGAGGTTGAAGATATATGTGTTCCAGTCCGGCTGGTAGCCTTCGCGCGGGTCGCCGTGTTCATACAGCGGCGTGCCGTCGAAACGCGCCAGGCCGTGCGCGTCGGTGGGGAAGTGCGCCGGCACGTAGTCGAGGATGACGCCCACGTTCATCGCGTGGCAGCGGTCGACGAAGGCGGCGAAGGCCTCGGGCGGTCCCATGCGGGCCATCGGCGCGTAATGGCCAAGCGGCTGGTAGCCCCAGGAGCCGTTGAACGGGTGTTGCATCACCGGCAGCAGCTCGACATGGGTGAAGCCCATGCCGGCGCAGTAGGGGGCGAGCTTGTCGGCCAGCGCCTGCCAGCCGCCCTTTCCGTCTTCCGCGGCCGGGAGCCAGGAGGCGGCGTGGACCTCCAGCACCGAGATCGGCGCGTCCGGCTTCTGCGCGGCGGCGCGGCGGTTCATCCAGGCGGCGTCGGTCCAGCGCAGCGGCGCGTCGGAGACGATGATGGAGCCGGTGAGGGGAGCCGGCTCGGTGGCCCAGGCGACCGGGTCGGCCTTTTGCGGCAGCAACTCCCAGTTCGGGCCGAGCAGGTCGTATTTGTAGACGTCGCCGACGTTCGCGCCCGGGATGAACGTCTCCCACACCCCGGCGCCGTGGTGCAGGCGCATCGGGTGGCGGCGCGAATCCCAGAAGTTGAACCCGCCGACGACCGAGACGCGCCTTGCGTTCGGCGCCCAGACGGCGAAGCGGATGCCGTCCACGCCGTCGTAGGTTGCCGGGTGCGCGCCCAGGCAAAGGCCGAGGTCGCGGTGACGCCCGCTGCCGATCAGGTGCAGGTCGAACGCGCCGAGGGTCGGGCCGAAGCGGTAAGGGTCTTCGGCCTCGTAGGTGATGCCATGCGTCTGCACCCGCAGGCGGTAGGGGCCGGGCCGGGCCATCGGCCCAGCCCAGAACCCGGCGTCGTGCAGCCGCTCCAGATGCCCGAGCGAGCCGCCCGCCTCGTTTATCAGCTCCACGCCGTCCGACATCGGCAGGAACACGCGGACATAGACCGTGCCGTCGGCCTCGTGCGGCCCCAGGATCGAGAACGGGTCCCCGTGCCGCCCCTCGACGATTGCCTCTATCGCGCCCTGGTCGATCATACTCGTCATTCTTGGGTCTCCAGCAGGCGCTTGGCGATGGCATGGAAGCCGCCGAGCGGGATGCCGAGCCAGGAGGGACGGTTGGCCACCTCGTAGCGGATCTCGTAGGCGGCTTTCTCAAGCAGGAACAGGTCGAGCATGGGCTGGGCCGCGTCATGCTGCACCCACTTGGTCGAGGACTCGTCCAGCACGGCGCGATAGGCGCGCAGGAACATGTGCGAGGCGTGGCGGCCGAACTCGGTCAGGATCGCCTGCCGCCGCTCGCTGGTCTGCTCGGAGGCCGCGACCCGGCCGGGCGCTGCGGCCGCGGCCGCGTAGTCGAACGAGCGCAGCAGCCCGGCCACGTCGCGCACCGGGCAGGACTTGGCCCGGCGCTGCTCCATGGTCCGCGCCGGCTCGCCCTCGAAGTCGATGATAAAGGCGTCGCCCTGCACCACCAGCACCTGGCCCAGGTGGAAATCGCCGTGCACGCGGGTTTGCAGGCCGCCCTTGCCCTGCATGGCGAGGCGCCGGGCCGCGGCTTGCAGGCCGTCGCGGTTGGCGAGCAGCATCCGGGCCTGCTCCTCGACGGTTTCGTCCGGCCAGGTCTTGACCTCGGCCAGCAGGTCGAGCGCCATGGTGATCTGCTGGATCGCGCCGTCGGCCCACTCGCCGACGATCGCATCGTCGGCGATTTCCGGGGCGAACGCCGGGTCATCGGTCGGCTGCGCCAGGACGGCGTGCAGCTCGGCGAGCCTCGTGCCGATGTTGCGGGCGAACACGGCGTAGGACTCGAACGTATCCGCCCAGGCCTCGTCGGTCATCACGCCGTCGAGGTAGCCGCTGGTCATGGCCAGTTCTTCGGCGGAGCGGGCCAGCCAGTCCTGGGTCCAGGTCCAGCCGTCGCCCTGGTTGCGGACGAAGCCCTGGGCGAGGGCGACGGTGTGCGGCGTGCCGTCCCCGTCCACGCGGACCAGCTCGCCCATGAGCGGCGCGCTGTTCTGGTAGCCGCGCTCGGTCAGCACGCGGGTGATCTCGCCCTCCGGGTGGATGCCGGCCAGCACGCGGCGGACCAGCTTCAGCACCACCGCGTCGCCGACGATCCAGGACGAGTTCGACTGCTCGGCCGACAAACGCCTGATCTCCGCGTCCTCCGGCAGTTCGAGCGTCTGCATCAGCGAGGTGGGGCGGAACTCCAGCGCGCCGCCGCCGATGGCGACCTTGGAGCCGTCGCGCAGTCCCGCGAGCATGGCCTCGGTCAGCTCGTCCAGGCTGAAGGCGTCGGTCAGGTAGCCGACGCGCGGCCCCTTGCGCACGCGGGTGAGGGCGAGCTGCTGCGGCAAGGCGGCCCCGCTCTCGTCCTCCCAGGCGATGCCGAGCGGCAGCACGTAGAACTCGCTCCGCCCCGGCAGCTTGGCTTCGACCTCTGCGAACAGGACCTGCTTGCCCGTGCCGGGCAGCGGGGCGGCGTAGGTCAGATGGGCGGACGCGAGCGCCTCGCCTTTGGAGGCGAACCAGCGCCGCTTCGGCAGGTAGGCCGGCAAGGCCTCGCGGTCGATCACCGCCCGCGCCGCGGCGTTCACCGCGTCCTCAAGCCCCTGCCGGATCACGATGGTCGAGTATTCCGGCAAGGCTTCCGGCGGCGCGCTGTGCCACGAGGGGCCGTCGTCGGCGAGCAGGAACCAGAACACCCCGTAGGGCGGCAGGGTGAGCAGGTAGGTCAGCTGGCCGATGGGCGGGAACACCGAGCCGCCGACGATATCGACCGGCACGCGCCCGGCGAAGGCCGAGAGGTCCAGCTCCACCGCCTGGGCGGTGCGCGACAGGTTGCTGACGCACAGGATGGTCTCGGACGCGCCGTCCTCGTCGGCGTGCTCGCGCAGGTAGGCGAGGATCTTGCGGTTGGACGGATACAGGAACCGCTGCGTGCCGCGCCCGAACGCCTTGTGCGCGGTGCGGACGGCCAACATGCGCCGGGTCCAGTTCAGCATGCTGTGCGGGTCGCTGGCCTGTGCCTCGACGTTGACGGCCGGGAAGCCGTAGATCGGGTCCTGGATCGGCGGCAGCACGAGGCGGGCGGGGTCGGCGCGGGAGAAGCCGCCGTTGCGGTCGATCGACCATTGCATCGGCGTGCGAACCCCGTCGCGGTCGCCGAGGAAGATGTTGTCGCCCATGCCGATCTCGTCGCCGTAATAGATCACGGGCGTGCCGGGCATGGAGAGCAGCAGGCCGTTCATCAGCTCGACCCGCCGCCGGTCCCGCTCAAGCAGGGGCGCCAGGCGGCGGCGGATGCCGAGGTTGAGCCGGGCGCGGCGGTCGGACGCGTAGGTCTCCCACAGGTAGTCGCGTTCGCTGGAAGTGACCATCTCCAGCGTGAGTTCGTCGTGGTTGCGCAGGAACACCGCCCACTGGCAGTTGGCCGGGATTTCCGGCGTTTGGCGCATGATGTCGGTGATCGGGAAGCGGTCCTCCCGCGCGATCGCCATGTACATGCGCGGCATCAGCGGGAAGTGGAACGACATGTGGCACTCGTCGCCCTCGCCGAAATACTGCTGCGCGTCCTCCGGCCACTGGTTCGCCTCGGCGATCAGCATCCGGCCGGGGGCGTAGCGGTCCAGCTCGGCCCTGATCTTCTTCAAGATGTCGTGCGTTTCGGCCAGGTTCTCGTTGTTGGTGCCCTCGCGCTCGACGAGGTAAGGCACGGCGTCGAGGCGCAGGCCGTCGACGCCGATGTCGAGCCAGAAGCGCATGACTTTGAACACTTCCTCCAGCACGGCCGGGTTGTCGAAGTTCAGGTCCGGCTGGTGCGAGTAGAAGCGATGCCAAAAATAGGCGTTGGCCACCGGGTCCCAGGTCCAGTTGCTGGTTTCGGTATCGATGAAGATGATGCGCGTCTCGGCGTATTTCTCATCGGTGTCGGACCAGACATAGAAATCCCGCTCCGGGCTTCCGGGCGGCGCGCGCCGGGCGGCCTGGAACCACGGGTGCTGGTCGCTGGTGTGATTGATGACCAGCTCAGTGATGATTTTCAGCCCGCGCGCGTGCGCGGCCTCGACCAATCGCCTTACGTCCTCGACCGTGCCGTAATCGGGATGCACGTCGGTATAGCCGGCGATGTCGTAGCCGTCGTCGCGCCGGGGCGATGGGTAGAACGGCAGCATCCAGATCGCTGTAACCCCCAGCTCGGCGATGTAGTCCAGCTTGGCGAGCAGACCGTTGATGTCGCCCACGCCGTCGTTGTTGCCGTCGAAGAAGGATTTGAGGTGGAGCTGGTAGATCACCGCGTCCTTGAACCACAACGGGTCCAGCGCCGGCTCGTCGGTGGCGGGAGGGGCGGAGGCCGCCGGTTCGATCGTTGTGCTCACGATTTTGCTTATGCTCCTGCGGCGGTCTTGGCCGGGGTGATGCGCCAGATGGCGTAGGGCTGGTCGCTTGTCAGGCTGACGACGCGGCTCGCGTCATGCCAGCGTTCGTTGCGGTCGTGAACCAGGTCCGTCGCATCCAGCGCGGACGGGCGGACGGGCCAGCGCCAGAACGGCGCCTCGATGCGGGAGGATTGCGGCGCGTGCAGGTCCATGTTGACGGCGATGAGCAGCACGTTGGAGCGGTCCGGCGTCGCCTTCTCGAACAAGAGCACCTGCGGGTTGTCCGCTTGCAGGAACGTGACGCCGAGGTGCGTGTGCAAGGCCGGGTTGCGCTTGCGGATGGCGTTGAGCTGGCCGATCTCGCGGGCGATGTTGCCCGGGCGGTTCCAGTCCCAGACGCGGATCTGGTATTTCTCGCTGTCGAGGTATTCCTCGCGGCCGGGCAGCGGCGTCGCGTCGCATAGCTCGAAGCCGTTGTAGACGCCCCAAAGGCCGGACAGGGTGGCCGCCAGCGCCGCACGGGTCAGGAAGCCGGAGCGGGGCGCTGTTTGCAGCGGCACGGGGTTGATGTCCGGCGTGTTGACGAAGAAGTGCGGGCGGAAGAACTCCCGCGCGGGCCCCGTTGTCAGCTCGGTCAGGTACTCCTCGAACTCCGCCTTGGTGTTGCGCCAGGTAAAGTAGGTGTAAGACTGGCTGAACCCGGCCTTCGCCAGGCGGTACATCACCTTGGGCCGGGTGAACGCCTCGGCCAGGAACACCGCGTCCGGGTAGCGCGCCTGTACCTCGGCGATCATCCATTCCCAGAAGGGCAGGGGCTTGGTGTGCGGGTTGTCGACGCGGAACAGGCGGATGCCCTGGCTGGCCCAGAACATCACCGCCTCGGCCAGCGCGATCCACAAGTCCGGCGTCGCGCCCTGGGAGTAGAAGTCGACGTTGACGATGTCCTCGTATCTCTTCGGCGGGTTCTCGGCGTAGCGGATGCTGCCGTCCGGACGCCAGTTGAACCAGTCCTTGTGCTGCGCGAGCCAGGGGTGGTCGGGCGAGCACTGGATGGCGAAGTCCATCGCCAGCTCGATGCCGTGCTCCGCGGCGGCTTGGCGCAGGTGCTGAAGGTCCTCGATGGAGCCCAGCTCCGGGTGCAGCGCGTCGTGCCCGCCCTCGGCGCTGCCGATCGCGTACGGGCTGCCGGGGTCGTTCGGGCCGGGCGTGAGCGTGTTGTTCGGCCCCTTGCGGTTCTTGGCGCCGATCGGGTGGAAGGGCGGGAAGTACAGCACGTCGAAGCCCATCGCCTGGATGCGCGGCAGGTGCTTCTCCACATCGCGGAAGGTGCCGTGGCGGTTGGCGTCGCCGCTCATCGAGCGCGGGAACACCTCGTACCAGCTCGCGAACGCCGCCCCGCTGCGCTCGGCCTGGACCGGCACGGGCGAAATCGTCGCCTTGCGCGGGCGCGGGTCGGCCTCGCGCATCACCGCGCGGACCTCGGGCGAGAGCAGCGCCTCGCGGCGGGTCTCGAGGTCGCCCTTCTCGAGCGCCGGCAGCACCGAGGCCAGGGCGGCCTTGGCATTGCGCTTGCCGCGGGTGTGCAGCTTCACCAGCGCCGCCCCTTCCTGCAGCTCCAGCGTGATCGGCACGCCGGCGTTGTGCTTGGCCTCAAGCTCGTGGACGAAGGTGGCGTAGGCGTCGCGCCAGGCCTCGACCGTGTAGTGATGCACGCCCAAGCGCTCCAGCGGGAATTGCCCGGCCCAACGGTCGTTATCGACCAGGGTCATCGGCGTTTCGGTCCAGCCGGCGTCGCCGGGGCCTTGCCAGCGCAGCACCGCCGCCAGCTTGTCGTGCCCGTCGGCGATGATGTCCGCCTCGACCGTGACCAGGCTGCCGACCACCTGCCGCGCCGGGAAGCGCCCGTTCTCGACGCAGGGCGAGGGCGCCTCGATCGCCAGCCGCGGCTGCACGGCGGCGGCCTCGGCCCGCTTGCGGTTGAGCGGTTCGGCGACGGGTTCGGGCCGGACCTTGGCCATATAGAGCAGCAGCCCGCCGGGCATGGGCGCGAGCGTATCCGTCAGCGCGAGAACCGTCTCGTTCGGGCCGACAGCGGGCGCGAACGGCCCGAAATGCCCCTCGGACGCGGTCAGCGCGACATTCGCCGCCAGCGCCGCGCCGGGCGCGAGCGCCGTGACGGCAAGGGCGGCCTGCTGCGCCCGGCGCGGGTCGGGCGTGTCGGTGCGCAGGATCGCCACGGCATCCGAACCCTCGGGGGAGACGAGCCGCGACCATGGCAGGCCGGACAGGCTGTTGGTGCGCGCGCGGTTCAGCGTTTCGGCATCGGCGGTCCCGGTGGTTGCCATCCATCCCTCGGCGACGATGGCCGCCAGGGCCTCGTGCCCGGGGTTGCCGCCGGCGTCGGCGACCACCGGGGCGACGCACCGCAAAAGCTCAAGCTCCCGCCAGAACCAGCCGCCGCGCCCGTCCCACCAGGGCAGCGACGAGGCAACGAGGTCGAGCGTTCCTGCTGGCAGCGCAAGCAGCGCCGGCCAGGAAACGCCCGGGGTCCAGCCGAACAGCGTCATGCCGGGGCAGGACCGGCGCAGGGCAGGCAGCAGGCGGGCGACGGCCCAGCCGGGAAGCGCGTCAAGGCCCAGCAGTCGCACTCCGGCGACGCCGGCCGCTTGCAAGCCATGGAGCCGCGGCGCCCACCATTCAGCGAGCGCGTCCACGTCGTCGGCGGTGGCGACGGCCGCGAGCGCGACCCCTGACAGCCGCACCGGCGTGCGGGGATCGAGGTTCGGTTCGGGCAGTCGGATGAACGGGCCGCCTGAGCTGCCCAGCGCGTCGGCCGGCGCGCGATGCAGGTGGACATCGGCCAGCAGCGAGACGCCGAGGCCCTTCGCGGCAGCGGCCAGCGCTGCCGGCACGTCGCCTTCGGGCAGCAGCAAGGTGTCGAAGCCGAGCGTGGTGGCCTGGCCGAGCGTTTCCGCGAAGCTGTCCGCGCCCTGGCCGGTCGCCCGCAAGATGCGCGGCGCGGCACGGCCGATCACTGCGGCGGCTGGGGCGGCTGAGGCGGCTGCGGGGGCGTCCAGGGGAGGGGGGGTGGCCGTCTTGGGCTTGGCGCGCTTCGGGCTTGCCGCGCGTTGTTTGACCGTCTCGGTGTTCAGGACCATTTTACCCCTATCGTTGCGTGGACGGAATGCTTCCGGACGGCTGCGGCGGACCCGGCTGCCCGTTCCTGGCCGTTACTCCAGATGCACGCCGCCGGTGACCGCTTGGTAGGTCGCGATGGCCAGCGTCATCGGTTCGAAGGGCTTGGCGATGACGAAGGCGGGTTCAAGCGACTCTCCGGTCAGAAGGCGTTCCGGGTAGGCGGTCACGAAGATGACGGGTGCATAATGGCGCTGCATGATTCGCGCAACCGCCGCCATGCCGTCGCCGCCGGCGCCGAGGTTGATGTCGGCCAGGATCAGGCCGGGGCGGTGCCGCTCGGCAAGGGCGACCGCTTCCGCCTCGCTGCCGGCAACCCCGACCACCTCATGGCCGCAGGCCGCCACCAGCTCCTCGATGTCCATCGCGATCACCGGCTCGTCCTCGATGATCAGCACCTGGGCCGCCGCGCCCGCATGAAGGTTCTGCCGCGCGTCGTGCAGCAGGGCTTCCGCTTGCTCCTGCGGCGCATCGACGATGGCGGCGGCGTCGGCGACCGGCACGTCTTCGAGCGCGGTCAGGAGCAGCAGTTGGCGTTGCTTGTGGTTGAGCTGCTGGCCGCGCGCCCGTTGCCCGGCGGTTGATCCGTCGAATTGTTCGGTCACGCCCCGGTAGAGCACGTGCCGCGGGTCCAGGCCCTCCTCGCGCGCGTCGCCTCCAACGATCGTTTTCAACGCTTCGGCGACGAGCGCGTCCCCGCGCGGCTGGTTGCCGGTCAAGGCGCGGGCGTACCGCCTTGCGTAAGGCAGCGCGCGGATCAGGTCTTCGCGACGCAGGCTGGTCATAGGCGTCCTTACGATGCACTGGGAGGAAAGGAAGTGGGAACCGACGTGCACATAGCCGAGCCTGACCTCCGCCGCCAACTCGGGGCGCTGCTGCCGGAGTTGCGGGCGTTCGCACGTTTCCTTGCGGGCGACCGGACGGCGGCGGACGACCTGGTGCAGGAGGCCGTCGTCCGCGCCCTGGCCGCGCTGCACCAGTTCCAGCCGGAGACGAGCCTGAAAGCCTGGGCGTTCACGATCCTGCGCAACGTGTTCTACGAGCAGCGGCGGCGGCGCAAGCGGGAGGCAGCGGTGCTGGAGGGAGGCGTCGAGGCGCCGCGATCGGCTGCCCCGGCGCAGGACGGACGGTCTGAAATCAAGGACTTGCAAAGCATTATCTGGACGCTGCCGCCGCTGCTGCGGGAGGCGCTGATCCTGATGGGGGCGCAGGAGATGACCTACGAGGAGGCGGCAACCGTGTGCGGCGTGCCGGTCGGCACCATGAAGGCCAGGCTGTCGCGGGCCCGGGTCGCGCTCGCGGCCGCGATGCGTGAGGCGGACGAGCCGGCGTGACGCGTCCCGGCCCACGAAAAGGTTTCGGCAAGGTTAAAGCTCTCGCTTTCGTGTTCCCACCGATGCAACAACGGGCGTCCGCCGGTCATTGCTTGGGTATGGATACACAGAGCGAGACCATGAACCCCACCTTTCATAGTCAAGTGATCAACATTCTCCCGAAGCTCCGCGTGCAGGCTCTGGCGCTGACGCGGAACCGGGCGGCGGCCGAGGATCTGGTGCAGGACGCGGTCTGCAATGCGCTGTCGGCGCAAACCAGCTTCATACCCGGCACCAATTTCCCCGCCTGGATGCACCGCATCCTCCGCAACCGGTTCATTTCCAACCTCCGCAAGCGCCGCGACACCACCGACATCGACGACGTGCCGGCCCACACGTTCGCGAGCGAGGCGCCGCACGAGGACCGGCTGGCGCTCAAGGAACTCGCGAAGGCGATGACCCGGTTGCCCGCGGACCAGCGGGAAGCGCTGATGATGGTCGTGGTCCACGGCATGAGCTACGAAGCCTTGGCCGAGGCGACAGGGTGCGCGGTCGGCACCGCGAAGAGCCGCGTGTTCCGGGCCCGGCGCCAACTCGAGGCATGGCTGCTCGGCGACTCCAAGCCCCGCGAGTCGACCGTGGCCGACGCGCGGCGCAGCGATCCCGCGCGGATCTCCACCGAGCAGTCGGCACGCTTGTCTTAGGACAGGCGCTGCTTACAGGCTGAACGGCTCGGGTCCTCGTTGCGCGGGACAGCCGGGCGTGGCTTGTCTGCCGGATGGCGTGACATGAACATCGATCGGCTGCACATGACGGACCAGAAACGAACTCGTCCACCGCCCCCCAAGCGGTCTGTGCGGACAGAAACTGCGTTCGATATGTGGTTGAACCGGGGCTTGCATCAGTTGTTCGATGATGTTGCCAAGGAGCCGCTTCCGGAAGAGTTGCTGAAGCTGATCAAGGACGACGAGCAGAAATGAGGCCAGGCCCCTGCAGGCTGGATTGCCCAATCCAGCATCGGTACGGGTGATCCGGAGTCTAAGTCAGCTTGCGGCAACCCTGCCGGTGCGGGTGGGCCTTGTGCTTGCCGCATGCTTGTTGCCAATATTGACGCTGATCTCGCTTAGCGACGACTCCCCGGTCAGCTTGGCCCTGGTCATGGCCGTTTCCATGGTCGCCGCGATCGTCGGCATCGAATTGGCAGTTGCGCGTCCTTTGCGCCACGTCCGCCAGGCAGTCGACGCGTGGCGTCACGGGCAACCGTTTGATGTGGCCCTGGACAGCGGACTGCCGGTCGAGTTGCGCGCGTTCTGCCTCTCGTTCAGGCGCGCGAACGGTCGCCTCGTGCGTAAGGAGCGGGAGTTGCGTGCTGCCCTGGCACGGCAGGAGCAGGCGATGCAGGAAATTCACCACCGGGTGAAGAACAACCTCCAGATCGTCGCCAGCCTGCTTAACTTGCAGGCAAGCCGTATCCGCTCGCCCGAGATCCAGGCCGAGTTCAAGGCGGCCCGCAACCGGGTGAACGCGCTCGCGACCGTTCATCGCCATCTTTACGCGCATGGCGAGGTCCAATCGATCAACATGCAGGCTTTCCTATTGGACCTGTGCGGACATCTGTTCCAGGCGATGGGAGAAACGCCCGGCGACCGGCTGGCGCTCGAAGTGGAGGCGCCGGAACTGGAGATGTCGAGCGACCAGGCGGTGCCGATTTCCTTGATCGTGACCGAGTTGGTCGCCAATGCCGTCAAGTTCGCCTTCCCCGCCGGGCGGTACGGCACGATCCGCGTGAGCCTGCAGCAATCGGGCGAGTACGCCGACCTCCTTGTCGCCGACAACGGGATCGGGCTCGCCCGTCCTGGCCAGGATCCGGAACCCGGGCGGAAAACAGGCATTGGCCTGCAGCTTATCAAAGGGCTTGCCCGCCAGCTTGGCTCGGAGCTTGGAACCGACCATACGGACGGCACGCGGTATCATGTCCGGATCGCGCTGCGCCGCGAGCCCGCCGAGCCGCCGGCGTTTGGCCGCGGCAAGCTGCTCCGTCCCTGACTTGCGTAAATTCCCGCCACGCGCCAGATCAAGGGCGGAGGCCGACATGGACACTGCGCTGCAGGAACAGATGACCGCTTGGCGCCGTCATCTCCACGAACATCCGGAAGTGTCGTTGCACGAGCGCGAAACAGCGGCCTTCGTCGCCCGGACGTTGCAGGAGCTGGGCATCCCGTTCACCACGGGCGTCGGCGGCCATGGCGTGGTCGCCACCCTGGCCCGGGGGCAGTCGAACCGCAGCGTCGGCCTGCGCGCCGACATGGATGCGCTGCCGATCACCGAGAGCACTGGCCTGCCTTACGCGAGCCGGACGCCGGGCGTCATGCACGCCTGCGGCCACGATGGCCATACCGCCAGCCTGCTCGGCGCGGCGGCGTTGCTGGCCCGCGACGCGTCGTGGCGTGGCACGGTCCACCTCGTGTTCCAGCCGGCCGAGGAAGGCTACGGCGGCGCCAAGGCCATGCTGGCCGACGGCCTGTTCGAGCGGTTCCCGATGGAGCGCATCTTCGGCTACCACAACATGCCCGGCGTGGAGGCCGGCGTCGTGGCGGTGCACGACGGCCCCGTCATGGCGGCTGGGGCGAAGCTGGAACTCGTGATCGACGGGCGTGCCGGCCATGCCGCCATGCCGCATCTGACCCGCGATCCGATGCTCGCGGCGGGACATTTGCTGGTTGCATTGCAATCGGTCGTTTCCCGCGACGTTGACCCGTTGGAGTCGGCCGTCGTATCCATCTGCATGATGAACGCCGGGGTCGCAGCCAACCAAATCCCGACCCGGGCGACGATGCTCGGCACGTTCCGCACCCATAAGGCGGAGGTCCACGACCAGGTGGAGGCGTCGATCCGGCGCATCGCGGCCGGCATCGGCCAGACCTTCGGCGTTTCGGTCGGCGTTGAAGTCGTGCCCGGCGTATGCTGCACCACGAACAGCCTGCCGGAAGCCGATTTGGCGGCGGCGGCGGCCGGAGCGATCGGCACGCCGCTCCGCCGCGACCTGCCGCCGAGCATGGCGGGGGAAGATTTCGGCTGGTATCTGGAGCAGCGGCCAGGGGCGTTCGCCTGGATCGGCAACGGGCCGGCCCGGGCGGGCGCCGAGCTGCACAGCCCCGACTACGATTACAACGACGCGATCCTGCCAACCGCCGCCAACTGGCTCGCAGGGGTGGCCCGGCAGGCGCTGCAGCAATAGGCGTTCTGGACGAATGAAAGCCGCGAAGCCGGGCGCCGCATGGCTGCGTCAGCAATCCGTTCTTGCGCGCCGGTCTACAAGGCCGATCGTGGCGCTGGGTCTGGCAGGCGCCGCCGCGGCGGTCGTGCAGGCGTGGTGCATCGCCCAGTTCGTCGGCCCGGCCTTGTTCGGCGGCGGCGTTCAGGACCCCGTCCTTTGGGCGGCGCTGTTCGCGGCGATGGCGCTGCTGCGCGCCGGATTGGGCCTGGCGGCAGACTCGCGCGCGTTCGAGGCCGGGGCTGCGGCCCGGCGCAGGCTGCGCACGAACTACCTGGTGTCGGCGTTCACGGCCGGGCCGCACGGCGTTGGGCCGGCGGGGGCCGAGGTTGCCGCGGCGGTGGACCAGGTTGACGCGCTCGACGGTTACTTCTCGCGTTGGCTCCCGGCCGCGACGCTCGCCTGGGCGGCGCCCGTGCTCGTGGCGCTGGCGGTCCTCATGGCAGATCCGGCGGCGGCGGCGATCATGGCGGCGGGCGGCGTGCTTGTGCCGGTCGGCATGGCCATCGCCGGCATTGGCGCCGCCGCGGCATCCCACAAGCAGTTCACCGCCATGGCCAGGCTGCAGACCCGCTTCCTCGACCGGGTGCGCGGCATGGCGACCATCGTCCTGGCCGGACAAGCCGAGGCGGAGGCCCGCAAGCTGGAGGACACGGCCAGCGAGCTCAGCCGGCGGACCATGCGCGTGCTGCGCGTGGCGTTCCTTTCGTCCGCCTTCCTCGATGCCGCCGCGGCCGCCGTGCTGATCATTCTCGCGGTCCGCGCCGGGCTGGATTGGCGCGCGGGGATTTTGCAGCCGGTCGTTGCCGTGTTCGGCATCGTGCTGGTGGCCGAGTTCTTCGCCCCCTTGCGCGCGTTCGCGGCGGCCTATCAGGACCGGCTGCACGCAACAACGGCCGCCGAAACCTTCAGCGCCCTGCCGCCCGCGCCGCCAGCGCTCCCCGCGCCCGCGGTCCGCACCGTCGCCGCGTCCGGGGTCACCGTCTCGTTCGACCAGGTGAGCTATAGCTGGGACCCGTCGCGGGGGCGCGTGCTTGACGGGTTGAGCTTCCGCGTGCCCGCGAACGAGACCGCCGTGCTGGTCGGGCCGTCGGGCGCAGGGAAATCGACGGTGCTGGAGCTGCTGCTCGGCTTCATCGCCCCGCAATCGGGCCGGATCGCGATCAACGGCGCCGAGCTCGCCGCCATCACGCCGCAGGCCTTGTCGCGCATGACGGCCTGGATCGGCCAGCGCCCGGTGCTGTTCGCCGGCAGCATCCGCGAGAATATCCGCTTCGGGCGCGAGGACGCGGACGACGAGGCGGTGGAGAACGCTGCCCGGGCGGCCGGGCTGGTGAAGGTCGCCGCCGCCTTGCCGCAGGGGTTGGACACGCCGATCGGAGAGGGCGGCTACGGGCTTTCCGGCGGCCAGGCGCAGCGGGTGGCGATCGCCCGCGCCTTTCTCCGCAACGCCCCGCTGCTGCTGCTCGACGAGCCGACCGCGCATCTCGACCCGGCAACCGAGGCCGACGTGCTTGAAAGCCTGCGCCGGCTCGCGACCGGGCGCACCGTCATCATGGCCGCCCATTCCAGCGCCGCGATGGCGTTCGGCGGGCGGCGCATCATGCTCGAACCCGGTCATGCCGACGCCATCCAGGGGGTCGCATGACGCCGCTGCTGCGCGTGCTGCAGCTTTGGCGTGGCCAGTCGCCGGCTTTGCTGCTCGGCGTCGGCGTCACTGTCTTGTCGGTGCTGGCGCTGGCCGGGCTGGCCTTTGCCGCCGGGTCCACGGCTGCCGCGGCCGGGGGCGCGCTGCTGCTGATCGCGCTGCGCGGGTTCGGCGCGGGCCGGGTGGTGTTGCGCTACGGGGAGCGGCTGGCGACGCATCGCGCGACGTTCCAGGCGCTCGCCGCGCTGCGCGTCTGGATGTTCCGCGGCCTGGCGCGGCGCTCGGCGGGCGGGCTCGGCTTCCTGCGCCGGGGCGACGCGCTGAACCGCCTCGTGGGCGACGTCGATGCGCTCGACGGGCTTTACCTCCGCATCATCATCCCCCTGGTCGCGGCCTGCGTGCTGCTGCCCTTGCTGCTGGCGCTGCTGGGGGCGTCCGACCCGCTCCTGGCGCTTGGCGTCTGCGTCCTGTTCGCCATCGCCGCCCTGGTCATCCCGTGGATCGCCGCGCGGGCGACCTTGGCCGAGGGCGGGCGGCTGAGTGCGGCGGCATCCGGGCTACGCGTCGCGGCGGTCGATATGCTTGGCGGGATGCGCGAGGTGCGTGCCTTCGGCAACGAGGGCCGTATGCTGGCGCAGATCCAGTCGCGCGAGGCCTCGGTGCTGGCAACCCAGCGCACCATCGCGCGCCGCGCCGCCTGGGCCCAGGCGGGCGCCGGTCTTTGCGCCCAGGCCGCCTTGCTGCTCGTCATCGTCTCGGCGTTCCCGCACGGAATGCTGCTTCCCGCCGTCCTGCTGACCTTGGCGGCGTTCGAGGCCGCCGCGGTTATGCCCCGCGCCGGCGCCTTGGCCGGGCACGCGAGCGCCGCCGCCGCCCGGGTGCTCGATGCGGCGCGAACTGACGCCGTCCCGAGCGAACCGGCCAGACCCGTCCCGCTTCCGGCAGGCAACGCGCTGCGGTTCGAGCAGGTGCGGTTCGCCTGGCCCGGTCGCGCGCCCGTGCTCGACGGCCTGAACCTCGACATCCCAGCCGGCAGTCGGATCGCGATCCTGGGTCCGTCGGGCGCAGGCAAGTCCACGCTGGCCGCGCTGGCCCTGAAGGTCGCGAGTCCGGCGGAAGGGCGGGTATTGCTCGGCGGCATCGACCTTGCCCGGCTTAACGCGGCCGATGTCCGGTCCCGCATGGCTTGGCTCAGCCAATCCACCCACGTGTTCGCCGACACCGTACGCGCCAACCTGCTGCTGGGCCGCCCGGACGCCGACGATGCCGCTTTGTGGCGCGCGCTGGCGCAGGCCGGGCTTGGCGAGGTGATCCGGGCGTTGCCGGACGGGCTTGACACTTGGATCGGCGAGGCGGGAGCCGGGTTGTCCGGCGGGCAGCAGCGCCGGGTGGCCTTGGCGCGGGCGCTCGTGTCCGAAGCGCCGGTCCTGATCCTGGACGAGCCGGCAACGGGGCTCGACGACGCGGCGGAACGCGCGTTCTTCGCCACGCTGAACGACGCGGCGCCGGGCCGGACCGTTATCTTGATCGTGCATCGCCTGCTGGGCGTCGAGCGGCTCGACCGGATTTGGCGTCTGAGCGGCGGGCGGGCCGTGGCCGCGGCACGGTAAAATGGCGTTGACGCCGACGCCGTAAACGAACAATCGTCCGCCCTTGACCAATTCGGAGCGTGCTCGTGCCTGATTCGGCCTTTTCCTCGCGAATGTCCCGGCGCGGCCTATGTCTCGCGGCGCCCTTGCTCGTCATCAGCGCCTGCGCGAAGCAGCCGGTGGACGCGCCGCCTCGCTCCGTGCTGTTCTTCAACCCGGGTTCCGTGGCGCTCGACGATACGGCGCGGAAGGTCATCGCCGATTTCGCCGCCGATGCGCAGGCAGCCCGCCGCCGCTCGGTCATCGTTGCCGGCTACTCCGGCGGGATGGGCTCGCCCGAGGCGAGCAAGGCAATGGCCCAGCTTCGCGCGCAGGTCGTCACCGACGCGCTGATCGCGCAAGGCATCCGCCCAAGCCGCATCGAGCAGCAGCCGCGCGACATGACCGAGGGCGATCCGGGCATCGAGGACCGCCGGGTGGAGCTGCGGCTGGGGAGCTGAATCCTGCCTGCCGCTCCGCAGGACGTGCTGCGCCGCGTTTTCGGCTACCCTGAGTTTCGCGGCCTGCAGGCCGCCGCGATTGATCGGGTTATGGCCGGCGGCGACGCGCTTGTGCTGATGCCGACCGGGGGCGGCAAGAGCCTATGCTACCAGATCCCGGCGCTGTGCCGCCCTGGCACGGCCATCATCGTCTCGCCGCTGATCGCGCTGATGGACGATCAGGTCGCGGCCTTGCGCCAGCTCGGCGTCGCGGTCGCGGCGCTGCATTCGGAAATTGATCCGGACGAGGCGCGGGCGACGGCGGCGGCGCTGGAAGCCGGGTCGCTGGACATGGTCTATCTGTCGCCGGAACGGCTGCTGATGCCCGGCACGCTCGAGCGGCTGCGGCGGCGCATGATCGCGCTGATCGCCATCGACGAGGCGCATTGCGTCAGCGCCTGGGGCCACGAGTTCCGCCCGGAATACCGCGGCCTGGCCCAGCTCGCCGAGCGGTTCCCGGGCGTGCCCCGCATCGCCCTCACCGCGACGGCCGACCCGCGCACGCGCGCCGACATCCTCTCGGCCCTCGACATGCCCGAGGCCGAGGTGTTCACCGCCAGCTTCCACCGCCCGAACCTCCATATCGCCGCGCGGGCAAAGGTGGGCGAGACGGCGGAGCTGCTGGAGCTGCTCGGCAAGCACCGGAGCCAGGCCGGCATCGTCTACTGCGGCAGCCGCAACAAGACCGAGCGCATCGCCCAGCGACTGCAGGAGCGGTCGGTCGCCGCGGCGCCGTTCCATGCCGGGCTGTCGCCGGCGGAGAAACGGGTGGCGCTGACCCGGTTCCGCAGCGGCGAGCCGGTGGTGATGGTGGCGACCATCGCTTTCGGCATGGGAATCGACCGCCCGGACGTGCGCTTCGTCGCCCACCTGGACATGCCGGACAGCCCGGAGGCGTTCTACCAGCAGATCGGGCGCGCCGGACGCGACGGCGAGCGGGCGGACACGCTGCTGCTCTACGGCGGCGAGGACATCGCCCGCGCCCGGCACTGGCTGGCGCAGTCCGTCGCTCCCGAGGCGCAGAAGCGGGTGATGCGCGAGCGCCTGGAGGCGATGATCCAGTTCACCGAAACGACGGGCTGCCGCACGCGCTCGCTGCTGGCCTGCTTCGGCGAGGACCTCGGCGCGGATTGCGGCCATTGCGACAATTGCCGCAACCCGGTGGCCTTGGTCGACGGCACGGTGGCGGCGCAGAAGGTGCTCTCGGCCATCTACCGCACCGGGCAGTTGTTCGGGGCGATGCACGTCATCAGCGTGCTCCGCGGCCAGGAAACGCCGATGGTCAAGAAGCACGGCCACGACCGGCTGCCGACCTACGGCGTGGGCGCGGACCGTCCGGCGGGGTTCTGGCGCGGGGTGATCCGGCAGTTGATCGCCCGCGGCGCGCTGCGGACCGAGAGCGGGGAGTTCGCCAGCCTCGTGCTGGTGCCGGATGCCGCCCGGCCGATCCTGCGCAGCGAGCAGACGGTGATGCTGCGCGACGAGCCGGAGCCTGCGGCGCGGCCGCCGCGCGAGCGGGGCAGGGCGCGGCGCGACCGGCCGGCCGAGACCGTTGCCGTGGCGGCCGACGACCCGGCCTTCGAAGCCCTGCGACAGTGGCGGGCAAAGGAGGCGAAGCAGCAAGGCGTGCCGCCCTACGTGATTTTCCACGACAGCGTGCTGCGGGACATCGTGGCCGCCCGCCCCACGACGCTGACGCAGCTTGGCGGCATTCGCGGCGTGGGGGCGTCGAAGCTGGAACGGTACGGGGAGGGCGTGCTCGGGATCGTCACGGGAACGGCCGCATTGAGCTGATCCGACCGATCAGGCCGGCAATGTCCTCCCGCGCCAGATTGGCAAACGCCAGCCGCACATGCCCCTCTTGCCCCGGCCCGAAGGCGCTGCCGGGCAGGCAAACGGCCCCGGCCTCGACCGCCATCCGCTCGGCAACCCGCGCCGCCGCCACCCCTTCGAACGGGTGCCGCACGTAGGCGAAGTAAGCCCCCAGCGACTCCATCCGCCATCCTGGCAGCCGGTGAAACCCGTCCCGGACCGCCTCCGCCCGCCGGTTGATCCGCGCCCGGTTCTCCGCCCGCCACTCAGGCAAGGCCGGGATTGCCCAAGTCAACGCCGCCTGCGCCCCCCGCTGGGGGCAGATATGCAGGCAATCCAGCACCTTCGCCGCCTGCGCGATCACCCCCGCATCGGCGATCATCGCCCCCACCCGATGCCCCGGCACGCAATACGCCTTGCTGAAACTATAAAGCTGCACCACGGACCCGGCCCAATCCGCCCGCGTGAACAGCCCATGCGCCCGCTCCTGCCCGGTCGGCAGGAAATCCCGGTAGGTCTCGTCCAGGATCAAGGCGATCCCGCGCGACCGGCACAGCGCCTCGAACCGCTCGATCATTGCCGGCGGATAGACTGCGCCCGTCGGGTTGTTCGGCGTGATCAGGACAATCGCCCGTGTCCGCGCGTCGATCAGCGCGGCGGCCTTGTCGGCATCCGGCACGAAGCCGTCCGCGGCGCGGCAGGGCAGGGGCCGCGGCTCGATGCCTAGCATCGTGCAGCTTTGCTGGTGGTTCCAGAACCAGGGAACCGGCAGCAGCACGTTGTCGCCCCGCTGCGCCAGGGTCATCAGCGTCGCGACGAACGCCTGGTTGCACCCGGCCGTGATCGCCGCCTGCTCCGGCCCGACCGTGCCGCCATACGCCGCGGAGACGTGCGCCGCATAGGCCTCCCGCAAGGCCAGGTCGCCGTCGATCAGCCCGTACCGCGCATTGGCCGCGTCGCGCGCCGCCGCCGCCGCGTGCTCCAGGAGCCCCGGATGCGGCGGGTACCCCGGCACCGCTTGGCATAAATCCAGCAACGGCCCCCGCCGCCCGTCATACCGCGCCGCCCAGGCGTGCGCCTCGGGGATCGGCGGCGTCTCGACCGCTGCGAGCAGCGGGTTGATGGCGATCATGTAGTGTCCTCGGCTGTGTCTCGACCAGGCGGCCGGCGCGGCGCAATATGGCCTCAACGCAAGAAAGGGAAGAACGATGACCTATCCGAACGTCCAACTGCACATCGACGGCGAATGGACCGGCGCCCAATCCGGCAAAACGCTCGAAGTCATGAACCCGGCCACCGGCGAGGTGAACGGCCTGCTCGCCCACGCTGGCGTCGCCGACCTCGACCGCGCGCTGGACGCGACGGCCAAGGGCTTCGAGACCTGGCGCCGGGTCTCGGCCTTCGACCGCAGCAAGCTGATGCGCAAGGCGGCCGGCCTGCTGCGCGAGCGGGCCGGAGACATCGCCCAACTGATGACGCTCGAGCAGGGCAAGCCGGTCGGCGAGGCGAAGATCGAGGCCCTGGCCAGCGCAGACATCATCGATTGGTTCGCCGAGGAGGCTAGGCGCACGTACGGCCGGGTGATTCCTGCCCGCTCCGACGGCGTCTACCAGCTTTCCCTGCGCGAGCCGGTCGGCCCGGTCGCCGCCTTCACGCCGTGGAACTTCCCGATCAACCAGGCCAACCGCAAGATCGCCATCGCGCTCGCCGCCGGCTGCTCCATCATCGTCAAGGGCCCGGAGGAGACGCCGGCCTCCTGCATGGAGCTGGTCCGCTGCTACGTCGATGCCGGGCTTCCCGCCGGCGTCGTGCAGTTGGTGTTCGGCACGCCGTCCGAGATTTCCGAATACCTCATCCCGCATCCGACGATCCGCAAGATCTCGTTTACCGGCTCGACCGCGGTGGGCAAGCAGTTGGCGGCTCTCGCCGGGCTGCACATGAAGCGGGCGACGATGGAGCTCGGCGGCCATGCCCCGGCCATCGTGTTCGACGACGCCAACCTGGAGGCGGCAACCAAGCAGCTCGCCGCGGCGAAGTTCCGCAACGCCGGGCAGGTGTGCATCGCGCCGACCCGGTTCCTGGTGCAGGAGCAGGCGTATGAGCAGTTCGTCGACCGCTTCACCCAGGCGGCCCAAGCCGTGAAGGTCGGCGATGGCATGGAGACAGGCACGCAGATGGGGCCGCTGGCCAACCCGCGCCGCATCGCCGCGATGGAAACGCTGATCGCCGACGCGGTGCAGAAGGGCGCGGAGGTCCGCACCGGCGGCAAGCGCATCGGCAACAAGGGCAACTTCTTCGAGCCGACGGTGATGACCGGCGTCAATACTGAGATGCGCGTGATGAACGAGGAGCCGTTCGGCCCCTTGGCGGTCATCGCCCCGTTCCGGGACATGGACGAGCTGGTCACCGAGGCCAACCGCCTGCCCTACGGCCTGGCCAGCTACGCCTACACCCGCTCCACCAGCACCGCCGCCGCCGTTGCCGCCCGGGTCGAGGCCGGCATGATGACCATTAACCACATCGGCCTTGCCTTGCCCGAGGTGCCGTTCGGCGGCGTCAAGGACAGCGGGCAAGGCTCGGAGGGCGGCGCGGAGGCGATCGAGGCGTATCTCGTCACCAAGTTCGTCAGCCAGGCCGCCGGCTGATGCGGGCGGCGCCGGTGGTCGCGGTGCTGATGGTGCCGGCTGTCGCGATGCCGGCGCGCGCCGACTTCCTCGACGACGTGCGCCGCACCTTCCAGAAGGACATCCCGCGCGTGTTCGAGGAAGACATCCCGCGCGCCTTCGGGGCAAACCCAAAGAAGCGGCCCGAACCGCCTCCCGCACCGAAGAAACCGAAAACCCGCCCCAACCAGCCCTAACCCGCCTCCTCATCCCGCATCTCCAGCCGCCGCCCGTTCTGGAACAGCACCGCCCGCCCTGGCCTGCACACGGCATGAACCGCATCCCCGGGCTTGAACGGGCTGCCCGGCGGCGCCTTGGCCCGCACGCTCGCCCCTCCATCGAGCCGCAGCGCCAGCAGCAGCCAGCCGCCAATGCCCACCGTCCGCGACGCGACCCGCCCGCAAGCGCCGCCCTCGACCGGACGATCCGAGACCAGCACATGCTCGGGCCGGATGCCAAGCTGCACCTCGCCCACCGACCAGGGCGCATCCACCACCCCCGGCAGCAGCGGGAAGCGAAGCCCGTCCCGTTCCAGTTCCCCGCGCAGGAAGCTCATGCCCGGGTTGCCGAGGAACCAGCCGCCGAACTCGGTCGCCGGGTTGTCGTAGAGGGCGCGGGGGGTGTCGTACTGCACGATCGCGCCGTCCTGCATCAGCGCGATCCGGTCGGCCACGGTCATGGCCTCGGTCTGGTCGTGCGTGACGTAGACGATGGTCTGGCGCAGGTGCCGGGTGATCTCCTTGAACGCCCGCAGGAGTTGCAGCTTGGCGGCCAGCTCGATGTTGGTGGTCGGCTCGTCGAACAGCAGCACCGGGCAGTGCCGGGCCACGGCGCGCCCCACCGCCACGCGCTGCCGCCCCCCGGCGTCAAGCTCGCGCGCGCGGACGTGGGCGGCGGCGCGCAGCCCCAGGATGTCGAGCACCTCGGCCACCCGGCGCTCGCGCTCGGGCTTGCCGAGGCCGCGGTCGTTCAGCAGCGGCTGGCGGATGTTCTCCTCGACGCTGAGGGTGGGGTAGGTGACCGGATACTGGAACACCATCGCCAGGTTGCGCTCGCGGGCCGGCAGCCCGGCCACATCCCGCCCGCCGAAGCGGATCGCGCCGGAGGTCGGCTGCTCCAGCCCGGCGATCAGCCGCAGCAAGGTGGTCTTGCCGCAGCCGGACGGGCCGAGCAGGCAGGTCACGGTGTCGGCGGGGAACTCGATCGAGAGGTCTGCCAAGGCCGTCACCGCGCCGAACCGCTTGGTCAGTTGCTCGACCGCGATCATGCCCGCCCCTCGCCGAGCCGCCCGCCGTCAGGCCCGAACACGGCCAGCCGCCGCGGATCGGCCGCGAGCCGCAGCCGCCCGTCCAGCTCCAAGGCCGCCTCGCTCAGGGCCGTGGCCGGCAGCACCGTCACCAGCGCGCCGGTGTCCTCGATCCCGCCGCCTCCTTGCCCGGCCAGGTCGAAATGCACCACCACCTCCGCCCCCAGGTTCTCGATCAGCCGGATCACCCCGTTTACCGGCATCCAGCCGGGGCCTGCATCCTGCAACAGCGCCAAGTGCTCCGGCCGCACCGCAACCGTGACCGCCCCGGACGCTGCGCCGTCGCACCGGGCCGCGAACGCTCCGATCGGCGTCTCGCACCGTTCGTTTCCACCGAGCTGGCCCGGCAGCATGTTGCACGCGGGAAAGCCGACCAGCTCCGCCGAGCGAAGCCGCTGCGGCGCGTGGTAGATCGCGTCGGCCGGACCATGCTCGACGACCCGCCCGGCATCCAGCACCGCGATGTCGTCCGCGATCGCCAACGCCTCCAGCGAATCGGCGGTCGCATACAGGAACGCCGCGTCATACTCGGCCCGCAACGCCCGCAGATCGTCCACCAGCCGCTCGCGCAGCTTGAAGTCCAGCCCGACCAGCGGGTCGTCAAGCACGTAAACCGCGGCGTCGCGGATCAGCCCGCGGGCGAGCGCGGTCCGCTGCTTCTGCCCGCCCGACAGCTCCGCCGGCGCCTTGCCCAAAAGCGCGCTGAGACCCAGCAGGCCCGCCACCCGGTCCACCCGGCTGCGAACCGTCTCCCGCCCGGCGCGCCGCAACGTGAGCGGATAGGCGATGTTGTCGTAAACCGATAGATGCGGATACAGTGCGAAGGATTGCGGCACGTAGCCGACCGGACGGTCTCCTGCCGCCGTCCGGGTCACGTCCTGGCCATTGAGCACGATGCGCCCGCCGCTCGGCGCTTCAAGGCCCACGAGCAAGCGCAGCAGCACCGACTTGCCGGCCCCGGGCGGGCCGCACAGCGCGGTGATGCGGCCTGGGGCGACCTCAAGATCAATGCCGTCCAGCGCCAGGGACGCGCCGTAACGCTTGCTGACGCCCTCGAAGGCCGCGGCCAAGCCCTACCGTCCCAGCCCGGCCAGCGTCGGCACCAGCAGATACCCGCCGCCGAACACGCAGACCAGAACCAGCAGCAGCACCGCCGCGCGCCCAAAGGCCCGGCCCGGCGGCAGCGAGGCCGGGATGTTGCCGACGATGATGATCAGCAGCGACGCGCCCAGCACCGCGAGCAGCCCCGCGCGATAAAGCTCCGGCGTCCAAGGCTGCGCGATCAAGAGAAGCCCGGCCGCGAACACCAGCAGCAAGCCGCCCTCGAGCCGCCCAACCATCACACCTCCCCGCGCACGGTGCCGAACGTCATGCCCGCGAGCAGGAAGCGCTGGAACAGGTACACGGCCGCGATCGGCGGAATGAGATACACCGTCGTCAGCGCCGAGATGAACGTCCAATCCACCCCGCCCTCGGAGTAGAGCTGGGTCGAGAGTGCCACGGGAATGGTCGAGGTCTGCCGCCCGCCGATGATGTAGTTGAACAGGAATTCGTTCCAGACAAAGATCATGTTGAAGATGAACGCCGCCACCAGCCCGGGTACCACCTGCGGCAGCACCACGCGGACGATGACGTGCCCCCACGACGCCCCGTTGGCCAAGGCGGTCTCGTCGAACCGCGGCGAGACGGAATCGAGGAACCCCTTCAGGATCCAGACCGAGAACGGAATGGAGAACATGGCATAGAACAGGATCACCCCGGAATAGGTGTCCTTCCAGCCGAACGCCACGTACATCAGGAACACGGGCAGGATCGCCGCCGACCCGGGCAGCATGCGTATGGAGAGCAGCAGGAACATCAGGAACCCGGTGCCGGCCGGCTTGAAGCGCGAGAAGCAAAACGCCGCCAGGAACGACACCGCGACCGCGATCACCACCGCGGAGACCGAGATAACCAGCGAGTTCAGCAGCTGCTGCCCGAACCCCGGGCGGGCGAACAGGTCCCGGTAATTGGCCAGCGTCGGCACGAACAGCAGCTTCGGCGGCGCCGCCAGCAAATCGTCCGGCGTCTTGAACGAACACAGGATGATCCAGGCAACCGGGGCGAAGAAGACCAGCGCCACGAGCCAGAGCAGCAGGTGATACAGGCGCTGCCTCAAGGCGCGGCCCGCTCGCGCTGCCGCAGCAGGAAGACGAACGCGCTGGTCAGCCCAATCGAGACTAGCAGCAGGATGACGGCCAAGGCGGACGACCACCCCATGTTGAACGCCTCGAACGCCCGGCGGTACAGCGTAATCGCCACCAGTTGGGTGGACGAGCCGGGGCCGCCGAACGTCATGTTGTAGATCAGGTCCATCGTCTTGAAACTGTCGATCGCCCGCAGCAGGATGCCCAGCATCAGGATGTAGCGCCCATGGTGCAGCACGATCAGCCGCAGCCGCTGCGGCCAGGTCAGCCCGTCCACCTCCGCCGCCTCCAGCTCCGCCTTCGGCACCGAGGCCAGCGCCGCCAGCGTCATCAGGATCATGAACGGCGTCCACATCCAAACGTCCACCGCAACAACGGCGGCGAAGGCGATATTGCTGTCGCCGAGGAAGTTGACCGTGCCGAAGCCCAGGCCCCGGATCATCGCGTTCAGCACGCCGAAGGTCGGGTCGTAGATCAGCTTGAAGAACGTGCCGCTGGCCACCGGCGTCAGCACCATCGGCGCGAACAGCAGCGTCAGCGCCAGCCGCCGGCCCGGCAGCCGGGCGCTGCCCCAGAACAGCAGGCCGAGCAGCAGCCCGAGCAGGGTCTCGATCGTGACCGTCGTCGCCATGAAGACGAAGGTGCGGCTGAGGTCGAGCCAGACGCCGCTGTCGCGCAGGATGGCAAGGTAGTTGCCGAACCCATACGGAATCGGCGCACGCCCGCTGGTCAACGAGAAGCGGTAAAAGCTGAGGCCCAGGAGCCAGAGCGTCGGGATCGTGTTCCAGACGATGAAGAACGTCAGCACCGGCGCCAGCAGCAGGAAAACCAGCAACCGCCGCGGCATCCGCCGGCTGCTCCTGGGGGCAATCGCGATGCCCGGCACGGCGCTGGCGGACACGGGGTTCAGGCTACAATCGGATGCCGCTGCAGGCGCTGCCAGGCTCGTTCGCGGCGGTCCCGGAGTCGAACAGGATCTGCTGCTGGCGGCAGGCGGTCCAGTCCAGCGCGTGCTTCGGGTCGCTGACCTGGCCGGTGGCATACGCGGTGAACGCCTCCTGCTGGGCTGCCAGCATCTGCGCGTAGTTCGGGTCGTGCCAGAAGTCGCTGGAGTAGTTCAGCATATACTTATAGGTGCGGAACCAAGGGTGCAGCCCATCGAAATCCGCCCGGCTCAAGGTGGCCTTGTCGCACGGGTCCCCGCCGCGCTTGGCGAACTCCATCGCGGTGTCCGGCTGGTACCACCATTTCATAAAATCGATCGCCACCCGCATATGCGCGTCGTCGTTGAACGCGTTGATCACCCAAGGCTGCCCGCCGATGATGTAGTTCCGCACGTTCTTCCCATCGGCGCCTTTGAACGCGGGCGGCGGGACCACCATCACCTTGTCGCGCATGTCGGGGCGGATCATGGCCGGGCCAACGGCGCACCACTGCATCGCCGAGAACACCTTGCCCTGGGTGAACACGTCGATCAGCTCGGCGATGCCGTAGTTCAGCGCCCCCGGCGGCTGATACTTCAGCAGGCCCTTGTAGCGTTCGAGCGCCTTGGCGTTGCCTTCGGTGTCGAGCACGCCCTGAACCTGCCCATCCTTTGCGGTCCAGACGTCGCCCCCCATGCTGCGCATGAACGACAACGCCGGGCAGGAGAAGAAGTCGTACTCCCGGGAATACTGGGTGGCGAGGCCATGATAGCCCTTGTCCGGCCGGGTGAAGAACTCGGCGACGTGGACGTAGTCGTCCCAGGTCAGCTTCTCGAAATCCTCCCAGCTCTTCGGCAGGTCCATGTTGTAGCGGGCCTTGAACGCCTCGGCCTCCCCCGGCGCGTCGAGCAGGTCCTTGCGGATGAACATGCCGAACGTGTCGCCCTCCTGCGGGAAGCCCCAGCGCTGGTCGCTGCCGTCCGGATAAATCTGGTAGGATTGGCGGATCGAGGGCGCATACCACTGCACGTCGAGTTCGGGGTTCTTGGCGATGACCGGGTTGAGCGGCACGATCCACTTCGGCGCGGCGAGCGCCCCCAGCCATTGGCTGTCGGAGATGATGATGTTGTATTCCTGCGACCGCGTCGCGAGCGAGGTCGCGGCCTTCTGGAACAACTGCCCGAACGGCGCGTCCGCGAACCGGAAGCGGACGTCGTAGCCGTATTTCTCCTTGGCGTAGGCGGCGAACAGCGGCGACATATCGACGCCCAGCTTGCTCGGGACCCAGCCGGCGATGCCCAGCACCGCCATCTCGACCGTCTTGCCGGCCAGCGGGTGCTTCTGCTGCGCGAGCGCAAGGGACGGGGCTGCGAGCGCGGCCGTGCCGGCGGCGAGCAGGCGGCGGCGGGTGAGCGGGAAAGATGGAGCCGTTCGGACGCCGCGCATGATGTCTCCCCCAATTCAACGCCGCTTATGCGGTCATTCTGCGGGCGAGACGCTAACAAGCGCCGGAATGGATTGTCAAACCTCTACGCGGCGTCCGCCAAGACCGCGCCGCACGCGTCGAACGTCTTGAACAAGGCTAGCTCCTGCGCCTTGGAAAGCCGCACCTGCGGCGGGCGGATATTGAGCCAGCCCTCCTGTCCGGTGTGCCGCGCCACCAGGGCCTTGAGGCCGGGGATGAGCGGCGCGGAGGTCACGGCGGCGCGCATCGCCGACAGCGTCCGCTGCGCCTCCGCCCCGGCCGGCTCGTTCCACGCGCGATACACCCGCGCGTTCTCGGCGCAGCTCACGTTGCTCGCCGCCGAGATCGACCCGGCGCCGCCCGCCTGCAACAGCTGCAACAAGTGCCCGTCGTCGCCGCAATAAACCTCGAACCCGTCCGCACCGAAGGCGTCGATAAAGGACTTGGTGTTGGCCCAATCGCCCGTGCTGTCCTTGATGCCGCGCACCGCGTCGCCGTGGGCGCGCAGCAGGCGCTCGATCAGCGGCAGGGTGAGCGGCACGGCGGATTGGGCGGGGAAATGGTAGAGATAGATTTTCACCGCGCCGCCGAGGCGCTGGATGACCTCGCTGAAATAGGCGAACAGCCCGTCCTCGCTCGGGTTCTTGTAGAAGAACGGCGGCAGCACGAGCACGCCGCGGCAGCCAAGCTCGCCCGCGCGCCGGGCCATCAGCACGGTGTCGGTTATGGCCGGCACGCCGCAGCCGGGGAGCATCAGGTGCGCCGGGATGCCGCGTTCGGCCAGCCCTTCCATCAGGCCGATGCGCTCGGACAGGCCCAGCGAGTTGGCCTCGCCGGTGGTGCCCAGCACGCCGAGGCCGTTGCACCCGTGGGCCAGCAGCCAGCGGCAGTGGGCGGCCATCAGGTCGAGGTCGAGCGACAGGTCGGGGCGCATGGCCGTCAGCACCGCCGCGTTGACGCCGCCGTAGAGGGCGTTTTGCATCATGTCCGCGCTCCTTTCCTGTGCGGCCGCGGCATCCGGCCGGGCCATTTGACGATGTAGTCTTCCAGGTCCCCGGCCCGGCGCTCGTCCTTCGCGCGGCCCCGGACGGAGACCCCGGCCTCGTGCACCGTCTCGGCGCTGCCGGAGACGAGCGGGTGCCACCAGAACAGGTCGCGCCCCTCGGCGACGAGGCGGTAGGCGCAGGACGGGGGCAGCCAGTCGATCTCGGCCAGGGTCGCGGGGGTGAGGGAAACGCAATCGGGCACCCAGTCGCGCCGGCTCTCGTAGCGGCTGCAGCGGCAGGTCTCGGTGTCGAGCAGGCGGCAGGAGACGTTGGTGAAGGCGAGCTCCTCGGTCTCGTCGTCGCGCAGCTTGTGCAGGCAGCAGCGTCCGCAGCCGTCGCAGAGGGACTCCCATTGCTCGGCGGTCATGCGGGCGAGGGGGGTGGTGGTCCAGAACGGGGGGTCGGCCTGCATGGACGGGGTTTAGCAGAGTGTGGGATCGGGGGACAAATGGGTTGCTTGGCAGCCTGGCGTTCGGCTTTCCGCCGCGTCCTTCGGCCGGGGCGGCTACGGCCGGTGCGCGCCGATGAAGCCAACGAAGGCGCGAAGGGGCGCCGGAAGGTGACGGCGGCCTGGATAGTAAAGGAACGGGCCCGGGAAGCGGAGCCACCACGGCTCCAGGACCGCTTCCAAAGCCCCGCTCGCGAGATGCGGCAGTAGCCAGTCCTCGAACAGGTAAATGACCCCGCTCCCGGCGATTGCCGCCTGCACGGCGAGGTCGGTCGCGGCGCCGGCCCGCACGACCAGTGGGCCGCTCGGATCAATCCGTATCGTTTGCCCGTCCCGCTCATACTCCCAAACGGTCATCGCCCCGCTCTCGAACCGTCCGCGCAGGCACGCATGGCCCAGCAGCTCCTGCGGATGCGAGGGCCTGCCATGCCGGTCCAGGTAGCCCGGCGACGCCGCGGTCGCGAAGCGCTGCTCCCGCGGCCCGATCGGCACCGCGATCATGTCCTGCTCCAGCCGCTCGTCGTAGCGGATGCCCGCGTCGCATCCCGCCGCCAGCACGTCCACGAACCCGTCCTCGGCCACGATGTCGAGACGGATCTCGGGATAGGCGGCCAGGAACGGCGGCACGATCGCCGGCAGCACCAGCCGCGCGGCGCTGACCGGCACGTTCAGCCGCAGCGTGCCGGCTGGCCGGTCCCGGAAGCCGTTCACGACGTCGAGCGCCGCCTCCACCTCTCCGAGCGCCGGCTCCAGCCGGTCGAGCAGGCGCTGGCCCGCCTCGGTGAGCGCGATGCTCCGCGTCGAGCGGTTCAGCAACCGGACGCCGAGCTTCGACTCCAGCCTGCGCACGGCGTCGCTGAGGCTGGACGCGCTCCGCCCGCCCGCCCGCGCGCCGTCGCGAAACCCGCCCGCGCGGGTGACGGCCACGAACGCCGTGAGGTCGCCGAGGTCTGCCGCCATTGTCCGCCTTTCCGCACAGCCTGTCTTGACGGCAGCCTATTATCGCGCCGGGCCAGGCTGTCCAGATCATGGGCGTACAACAGGAGATCAGGACATGACCGACATCAGCAACGCGGGCGTCTTCAAGTTTGGAACCCGCACGGTGAAGCGCCTCGGCTACGGCGCCATGCAACTCGCCGGCCCTCACGTGTTCGGCCCGCCGAAGGACCGTGACGGCGCGCTCGCGGTGCTCCGCGAAGCCGTGGCAAGCGGGGTCGACCACATCGACACCAGCGACTTCTACGGCCCGCACGTCACCAACCAGCTCATCCGCGAGGCCCTGCACCCTTATCCGGACAACCTCGTGATCGTGACCAAGGTCGGCGCGCGGCGCGGCGCGGACGGCTCATGGGACCCGGCATTCTCCGCCGAGGAGCTGACGGGCGCAGTGCATGACAACCTCCGCAACCTCGGCGTCGATGCGCTCGACGTCGTCAACTTGCGGGTGATGTTCGCGCAAGGCCCAGCCGAGGGCTCCATCGCCGAGGCCCTGAGCGCCTTGATCGGGCTGCAGCGGCAAGGCCTCGTGCGGCACATCGGCATCAGCAACGCAACGGCCCGGCAAGTCGCGGAAGCCCGCGGCATGACCGAGATCGTTTGCGTGCAGAACCACTACAATCTCGTGACCCGCGGCGACGACGCGCTGATCGACGAGCTGGCGGAAGCCGGCATCGCCTACGTGCCGTTCTTCCCGCTCGGCGGCTTCACGCCGCTGCAATCGGCGACGCTGTCCGATGTCGCCGGCACGCTCGGCGCGACGCCGATGCAAGTGGCGCTGGCCTGGCTGCTCCGGCGCTCGCCCAACATCCTGCTGATTCCCGGGACCTCGTCCGCGGCCCATTTGCGGGAGAACCTTGCCGCGGCCAGCCTCGATTTGCCGGATGACGCAATGGCGGCGCTGGATCGAATCGCGACGGAGCGTGCGGCTGCCTGATGCAGCGTGGCTGAGCGAAGCTCGCCGGGGCCCTTCCCCTACGGCTTGACTTAAGGCCGCTTGCTGATCCCGCCGCCGAAGTCGCTCAAGCCAATGCGGACGGCGGCGGCGGTGAACCGCAGGAGCGAAGGCGTGGCGCTTGGCGCGCGCGGGCAAGCGTCCGCGCCGCCGGCCCTCGTGTCAAACCCGGCGCAGGCGGTGTATGCAGGCGGCGCAACAGGCGGAACTGCCCTTCTTGCCAAACCAAACCCCGCCGCCGTCCCCCCGCGCACCGATCGGCTTCATCTTGGGCGTCATCGCCCTCGACGCCCTGGCGTTCGGCATCATCGTCCCAATCGTGCCAACCCTCGTGATGGACCTGACCGGCCAAGGCGCGTCGGGCGCGTCGTTCTGGCTCGGCTCCTTGCTGGGCGCCTTTTCGGCCATGCAGTTCCTCTGCGCCCCGCTCCTGGGCGCGCTCAGCGACCGGTTCGGCCGCCGCGTTGTGCTGCTGCTGTCGCTGGCCGGCATCTGCACCAACAACCTGCTCCTGGCCTGGGCGCCGAGCATGGCCTGGCTGTTCGTGGGCCGCCTGATCGCCGGCGCGACCGCGGCCAACGTCGCCGCCGCGACCGCCTGCATCGCCGATGTCTCGACCCCGCAGCAGCGGGCGCAGCGGTTCGGGCTGATCGGCGCCATGTTCGGGCTCGGCTTCGTGGTCGGCCCGGCGTTGGGCGGCCTGCTGGGAAGCTACGGCGTGCGGGTGCCGTTCCTGGTCGCCTCGGGGCTGGCGGGGCTGAACCTGCTCTACGGGGCGCTGTTCGTGCCGGAAACGCTGGCGCCCGCGAACCGCCGCCCGTTCCGTTGGCGCTCGGCCAATCCGCTGGGCAACATCGCCATCGTGCTGCACGACCGCGATTATGCCCGGCTCGTCGCCGCCTGGTGCTGCTCCTGGTTCGCCATCGGCGCGCTTCAGAGCAGCTTCGTGCTCGCCAACGACATGCGCTACGGCTGGGGCACGCAGGAGAACGGGATCGCGCTCGCGGCGATCGGGCTGGGTTCGGCGCTGGTGCAGGGCCTCGTCGTGCGCCGGGCGGTGCCCCGGCTCGGCGAGCGGCGCGCGGCCTTGCTGGGCTACGCGCTGGCCGGGATCGCCTATTCGCTGTTCGCATTCGCCTACACGCCGTGGATCCTGTTCGCGGGCATCGTGCTGCAAGCGGCGTCCGCGATCAGCGGCCCGGCGGTGCAGGCGCTCGTTTCCGCACAAGCCGGCCCGGACCGGCAGGGCATGGCGCAAGGGGCGCTCGCCTCGTTCCAGGGCCTGACGGCGATCGGGGCGCCCTTGCTCTCGGGCTGGGTGTTCGGCGTCTTCACCGGCCCGGCCGCACCGGTGCACTTCCCGGGCGCCGCCTTTCTAATGGCCGCGATGGCCTACGGAATGGCGTTCTGGGCGGTCCGGGGCTTGCAAGCCGTCGTGTCGCCGGCGCGGATGGCAGTGGACGCCCGCCCCTGATTAAGCCAGGCTGCGCCGGTGCGCGGCAGACGAGGGCAAATGCGGATACTGATGCTGGGCGCCGGCGCGGTTGGCGGCTATTTCGGCGGTCGGATGGCCGAGGCCGGCGTGGACGTGACCTTCCTGGTCCGCCCGCGCCGCGCCGCGCAACTCGCCGCAGACGGCCTGGTGGTCCGCAGCCCGAAAGGCGACATCGCCCGCCCGGTGCAAACAGTGCAGGCCGGCGCACTCGATGCCGCGTTCGACGCCGTGGTGCTGAGCTGCAAGGCGTTCGACCTCGACGACGCCATCGCCGCCATCGCCCCCGCGGTCGGCCCGGAAACGGCGATCCTGCCGCTGCTGAACGGGATGCGGCACCTGGACGTGCTGGACGCCCGCTTCGGCCCCGCCGCCGTGCTGGGCGGCCAGTGCCAGGTCGCCGCGACCCTGGAGCCGGACGGGACCGTGCGGCACCTGAACGAGGTCCAGGCGCTGTCCTTCGGCGAGCGCGACGGCTCGATGTCGCCGCGCGTCGCGGCGCTGGCCGAGGCACTGGCGTCAGGCGGAGGCCGGGCCAGCGAGCATATCCTGCGGGACATGTGGGAGAAATGGGTGTTCCTCGCCTCCCTGGCCTCGCTCACGTCGCTGATGCGGGCGTCGGTGGGAGACATCGCCGAGGCGGGCGGGGCGGAAATCGCGGCGGAATTGTTCGATGAGGCGAGCGCCATTGCCGCCGCCCATGGCTACGCGCCACGGGACAAGTCCGTCGAGCGGATGCGAGGAATGATCACGCAGCCCGGGTCGGATTTCACCGCCTCGATGATGCGGGACATCGAGCGGGGCAACCGGATCGAGGCCGATCACGTCGTCGGCGACCTTGTCCGGCGGGGAACGCCGGACGCAACCCGGCTGCTGCGGATCGCGCTCGTTCACCTGAAATCATATGAGGCGCGGCGAGCGCGGGAGGCTTCGGCATGACTCACCACCGGCTCGCTGCCACGCCGGAGACGGTCCGGATCGGCCAGTTCGACGCGGCCTTCCCGCCCGTGCTGACCGTGCGGTCCGGGGACACCGTCGCGGTCGAGTGCGTCTCGGGGCGGGAGGGCGTATTGCCGCCCGCCGAACGCGGCTTCACGGTGCCGGAGAGCTTATCGGCGATCATCGCGGCGAACCCCGATCCGCCGCCGGGCCACATTGTCACGGGGCCGATTGCCGTCGAAGAGGCTGAGCCGGGCGACACCTTGGAGGTGCGCATCGAGGCGATCGAGCCCGGCGCGGACTGGGGCTACAACGTCATCCGCCCGCTGGCCGGGACCTTGCCGGAGGATTTCCACGAGACCTCCTTGCTGCATATCCCGGTGGACCGCGCGGCGCGGACCTGCCGCCTGCCCTGGGGGACGGAGCTGGCCCTGACGCCGTTCTTCGGCGTGATGGGGGTGGCGCCGCCGCCGGCCATGGGGACGATTGGCTCGAAGGAACCGCGGCTGCACGGCGGCAACCTCGACCTGAAGGAATTGACAGCGGGAAGCTCGCTGTTCCTGCCGGTCTGGGTGCCGGGGGCCTGCTTCTCGGTGGGCGACGGGCATGGGGTGCAGGGCGATGGCGAGGTCTGCGTCACCGCGCTGGAGATGTGCCTCGACGGGCAACTGGCCTTCGTGCTGCACAAGCAGGGAGGGTTACGCTATCCGCGGGCGGAGACGCCGACGCACTTCATCAGCGTCGGCCTGCACGAGAGCATGGATCAAGCCATGAAAACGGCGCTGCGGGAGATGATCGGCTTCATCTGCAGCCGCTCGAACCTATTGCGGGAAGAAGCCTACGCGTTCTGCTCTCTGGCGGTCGATTTTCGGGTGACGCAGAGCGTCAACGGGGAGAAGGGCGTGCACGGAATGCTGCGCAAAGGCTTGCTGTTTTAGAGCATAACACTGGCCGGTTTCGATACCGGCTCTGCCGTCAAAGGAAGGCGGCCTTAATCATGCCGGATCAGCCGCAAGGGGTTCGGCTGCCTGTCCACACCGAACCCTCGGGTCACGCCTGCCTGCCAGGGGAGCAGCCGATAACGCGCGCTGCTCCCCCGGCGATCCCGGTCGGCTCAGGCCTTGGACGAGCCGAGCCAGGTCTTGACCTCGGCCTGGTTCGCCTCGACCCATTTCTTCGCGGTGGCCTTGGGGTCGGTGCCGCTCTCGTTGTTCTCCAGCATGACGGACTGCTCTTCCGGCAGGCTCAGCTTGAAGCGGGTGAGGATGCCGTAAAGCTCGGGGTTCTCCGTCTTCAGGTCCTTGCGGGCGACGGTGTAGACGGTCTCCTCGCCGCCGAGCGCGCCCTTCGGGTCGGCCAGGTACTTCAGCTTGAACGCGGCCCACATCCAATGCGGCGTCCAGCCGGTGACGACGATTGGCTGCTTGCGGGAGATGGCGTCCTTGAGGGCGGCGGTCATAGTCGCGTCGCTACCCTCGACCAGGCTCATGTTGCTGAGCCCGTATTCCTTCATCGCCTTCTCCGAGGCGCGCATCAGGCCGGCGCCGGGGTCGATGCCGATGACCTTGTTGTCGAACTCCGCCGCGTGAGATTTGAGGTCGGCGATGGAATCGACCTTGACGTAGTCGGGGACGGCCCAGCCGAGGCGCGCGCCTTTGACGTTGGGGGCAACGAGGTCAACCTGGTCCTTAAGCTTCTTGTAGTAGGCGGCGTGGGTGGTGGGGAGCCAGCCGGCAACCATGAAATCGGCGTCGCCTGAGGCCACGGCCTGCCACATGGCGGCGCCGGAAACGGGGATGGTTTTCACCGCGTAGCCATCCTGCGTGAGCGCCTGGGCGAGGATGTTGGTGGCGACGATGCAGTCGGCCCATTCGACATAGGCGATGCGGACGTCGCCTTTTCCGGCGGCGGCGGCGCGGCGGGAGAGCGCGGCGGCGCCGATCAGGGCGACGCCGCCCAGAACGCTCCGCCGATGCATGGCAAGCTCGGCAATCTTCAGCATGGTGCTACGTCTCCTGGCTATTAGAGGTTCGTTTCGAAATCGCTTGGGCGCTTTGTCAGCCGGGCATGCTGCGAGTGCATGGCGCGAACCTCGTCGACAAGTCCGGCAACCGTGCCGTCAAGCCGCTGCAAGGTCGCCATCGTCACGCACACTGCTGATTTCGGAAAGCGCTTTCTTTTGTTGTCGTGCAATCAAGTAAAGGTCGGCGTTGGTTTCATCGCTCATCGCAATCCCCTGAACAATGTCAACGCGGCTGGGCGCGGCGGGAAACCTGTTGCGTGATGCGGTCCAGGATAATGGCCAGGATGGCAATGGCGATGCCGGCCTGGAAGCCCCGGCCCGCTTCAAGCCGCTGGATCGCGCTCCAAACCTCGCGGCCAAGCCCGCCGGCGCCGATCATGGCGGCGATGACCACCATCGACAGCGAAAGCATGATCGTCTGGTTGATGCCCGCCATGATGGTGGGGACCGCCAGCGGGATCTGCACCTTGATCAGTTTTTGCCAGCGCGTCGTGCCGAAGGCGTCGGCCGCCTCGGTCATCTCCTCAGGCACTTGCAGGATGCCGAGCGCCGTGAGCCGGATGGTGGGCGGCATGGAGAAGATCACAGTGGCGAAGCAGGCCGAGACCGGCCCCAGGCCGAAGAACGGGATGGCCGGGATCAGGTAAACGAAGCTGGGCATGGTCTGGGCCATGTCCATGGTGGGCGCGACGAAGCGCCAGGTCCGGGCGCTCAGCGCCGCGGCGATGCCGATCGGCAGGCCGATGGCGATGGACGCGGCCGTGGAAAGGACAACCATCACCAGCGTCGTAACCATCGGGTCCCACAGCCGCAGGTTCCATAGAAAGGCGAGGCCGAGCATGGTGCCGAGCGAGAGCTTCCAGCCGGACACGCGCCAGGCGAGCAGGCCGAACAGCACGATGATGACGGGCGCCGGGACCGCCTGCAGCAGCGTGGTCAGCTCGGCGATCCAGTCGGACACGGTGCGGCTGATCACGCGGGTGAGGCCTGACAGGTTGCCGGTCAGGAAATTGAGCGCGTCGTCGCTCCAGTCGTCGAGCGGGATGCGGGGGACGGACCAGTCCATCACGCGGCCACCGGCTCGGCCGGCGCGTCCGCCGGAACGTGGGTCCGCCGCGCCAGGGCGTCGATGATCCCGGCGCGGTCCACCGTGCCTTGCAGCAGGCCGTCGTCGTCGATGACAGGAACGGGTTCGGGCTCGCCGGCCACCACCGGCAACGCATCCTTGATGGACAAGCTGGCATGAAGGGTCGCGCAGGGCTGGATGGCGACATCGACCAGACGGTTGGATTTCGCGGCGCGGCGGACGGAGGCGAGGTCGGCCCGGCCTTTAAGGCTGCCGGCCTCGTCGACCACGAGGGCGTTGCCGGCGTCGGCCGCGGCCATGCGGTCGGCAGCGTCCCGGGCGTCGTCGTGGGTGCGGAGCAGCAGCGGGGTGGACGACAGCAGCGCCCCTACCTTCAACACGGAGGCGACGTCGATGTGCTCGACGAAGCGGCGGACATAGGGAGTGGCCGGGTTCATCAGGATCTCCTCGGCGTAGCCCACCTGCACGATCACCCCGTCCTTCATCAGAACGATGCGCCCGCCGAGGGCGATGGCCTCGTCCAAGTCGTGGGAGACGAAGACGATGGTCTTCTTCAGGCGGTTCTGCAGCTCGCTCAGCTCCTGCTGCATGTCCCGGCGGATCAGAGGGTCGAGGGCGCTGAACGCCTCGTCCATCAACAGAACAGCGGCATCGGCGGCCAGCGCCCGGGCAAGCCCGGCGCGTTGCTTCATGCCGCCGGAAAGCTCGCTCGGATAACGGTGCTCCCAGCCTTTGAGGCCGACCAGCTCGATGGCGGTCATCGCGGCGTTGCGGCGGTCCTGCTTGGTTTTGCCCTGCACCTCCAGGCCGAACTCGACGTTGGCGAGGATGGTGCGGTGGGGAAACAGGGCGAAATGCTGGAACACCATGCCGAAGTTCTGGCGGCGGAACTCCCGCAAGGCGGCGGGGTTCATCGCCGTCACATCGGCGCCGCGGACGCGGATGGTGCCGGTGCTCGGCTCAATCAGCCGGTTGAGGCAGCGCAGCAGAGTGGACTTCCCGCTGCCGGAAAGCCCCATGACGACGAGGATCTCGCCCTCGGCCACGTCGACGTTGATCCGGTTCAGCCCGACCGCGGTGCCGGTCTTGTGCAACACGGCGGCGCGGTCCGAGCCGGCCTCGATCATGGCCAAGGCTTCCTCGACATTGGAGCCGAAGCACTTGCTGACGTTGCGCACCTCGATCAGGGTCGGCCGCGTTTCGGGCGGGCGGGCGGAAAGGATGGGGGCCGGGGCTGGCCGGATGGCCTGAACTGCTTGCGTCATCGATCGATCACCAAATCTTCGAGGGGACGGCTGCAACAGATCAACACAAGGCCTTGATCGATCTCCCTGGGGCGTATGCCGCCGCCGTGCCGCATATCGACACGTCCTGACACCATACGGCTTTTGCAGGTCCCGCATACCCCTTTCGAACACGCGAACGGCAATCTCATCCCCGCTTGCCGGGCGGCATCAAGCACCGTCGCGCCGGGATCGCAGGTGATGGTCCTGTTGGACTTCGCGAACGTGACGCTGAACCCGGCGATCGCTTGCGCCGTGGCGTCGGAAACCTCCTCGATGACGCTTCCGGGCAGGCGTTCGAAGTTGAAGCTCTCCTCATGGTAGTTCCGCCGCTCGAACCCGGCGGCGTCGAGCATGGAACGGACGGCCGCCATGTAGGGGGCGGGGCCGCAGCAATAAACCTCCCGTTCCCGCAGGTCGGGGGCCAAAAGGGCAAGGGATTGCGGCGCGAGCCGTCCGATCAGGCCGGGCCAGCCAGGCTCGTCGCCGTGGCGTTCCACGATATGCACGACCCGGAGCCGCGGAAGCCGGCGGGCCATAAGAGCGAGCTCGTCGCGAAACGGGATGTCGGCGGGCGTCCTGGCGCTGTGAACATAAAGGATGTCGCGGTCCTCGGCCCGGTCATACAGGGCGCGGATCATGCTGATGGCCGGGGTCGCGCCGATGCCGCCGGACAGGAACAGCAGCTTGCCGGAGGGCGCGCGGGGAAGCACGAACTCGCCGGCGGGGCCGGTGGCGCGCAGCGACATGCCGGGGCGCATGGCATCATGCAGCCAATTGGACGCCGGGCCGGCGGGGACGCGCTTGGCGCTGATGGAAACGGTTTCCGGCCGGGTCGGCGGGGAGGAGATGGTGTAGCAGCGATAAACGGCGGCGCCGTCGATAGGGAGTTCCAGGGTCAGGAACTGGCCGGGCTCGAAACGGAACTGGGCCGGGCGTTCGGCGCTGAAATGGAAGGTCCGCACATCCGGGGTTTCCTCCGTGACGGCGCGGCAAACGAGGTCGTCCTCGCAATCGACGCCCCAGATCGGCAGTGCGGCGCTCGTGGCGGATGGCGGGTCGCCGATGAGCATCCGTCGTTCAACTCCGCTGTCTCGAGGTTAAGGCGCGTTTTTCACTGGCCTGGTATGATGGTCGGGCATGGATGCGGCATGTGATTGTCTGTAACCGACGCAAAGGTTGCATTCCAGCGACGTGATCCACAGCCGTGGCGCACGCATGACCAGGGCGTCGGGTCCGTTCCGCAACGGGTTTGCACGTTTACGGTCGTCCCCGTCGCCGAGGCCGACGCACCGAGCGCGGCCCGGGAGCAGGCTGCCCGACGGCTCCGGCCAGCGCCCTCCTTACAACACGCGGACGGCCGCCATAAGCCGGGCCGCCTTGCGGGCCGTATCCGCCGCCGTATCGCCCGGCTTGTAAAGCGCGGAACCGATCCCGAAGCCGGCAGCCCCGGCCGCGTGCCACGAGGGAATGCTGTCGGCATCCATCCCGCCAACCGGGAGAAGGGGAACGGACGCCGGGAGGACGGCGCGAAGCGACTTCAGGACAGCAGGCGTCGCCGCCTCGGCCGGGAACAGCTTGAGCGCGTCGGCTCCGGCCTCGATCAGCGCGAACGCCTCCGCCGGCGTGAAAAAGCCGGGAGCGGCGGCAAGGCCCGCCGACTTGGCGGCGCGGACCAGGGACGGGTCGGCGTGCGGCGTGACCATCAGCCTGGCGCCGGTCCCGGCCAAGCGGGCGACGTCCTCCGGCGTCATCACCGTGCCGGCCCCGATCACCGCCTGCTCGCCGAAGCAGCGGACCAGCCTGACGATGCTGTCGAACGGATCGGGCGAGTTGAGCGGGACTTCAATGATGGTGACGCCGGCGGCGATCAGGGCCTCGGCGACCGCCTCCGCCTCGTGCGGGCGGATGCCGCGCAAGATGGCGACGAGAGGGCTTCGGGCCAGGTGTTGCGTCAGGTCCATTCGATGTGCTCCGCGATGCGCATGAGGCCGCGTGCCGCCGCGTCGGGGCCGACCCGGACGGCTTCGACGCCGCGGCGCTCCAGGGCGGCGGCGTAGAGGTCGCACAGCGTCGGCGCGCCGCACAGATGGACGCGTCGCGCGTCGGGCGCGTGGCCGAGTTCGTGGCCGATCAGGAGGCCGGACAGGAAGGCGGGGGACTCGGCCTCGGTCAGGCGGCCGAACAGGCCCAGGGCGCGGACCCCGAACAGGTGGTGCAGCAGGCCGCCCGGCTCTCCCGCACGGTCCACCCCGCGCAGGAAGGCGTCACGGTCCGGGGGGGCGTCGGCCATGAGCCGGCCCAAAATCGTATGGTGGCGCAGCGCGGCGAACGCCTCGCCGGTCAGGTGGGTAGCGAACCCGGCGATCCGCCCGGCGGCGATCGAAACCCACTTGGAATGCGTGCCGGGCAGGCACACGACGGCGTCCGGCCCGGTCTCGGCCATGATGCCGAAAAGCTGAACCTCCTCGCCACGCATCACCTCCGGCACGCCAAGGGCGTCGCTGGCGGAAAGGCCGGGAACGAGACGGGCGTCGGCGCCCTCGAACGGAACCGGGACAACGGCGGCGGCCAGCGCGGACAGGTCGGCAGGGCAGGGGAGGTAAGGGGCCTCGACCCAGCCTTGCCGGCTGCCGACCATACCGGACAGCAGCACCCGCCGCTCCCCATCCGCAAGCCACGGCGCAATGGCCCGATGCAACGCGTCGCCGAAGCCGCCCCGAGGCGTGCCGAGCAGCCCGGGCCCATCCGTGATGCGGCCGACGACCTGCCCGCCCGCGGTGCGGAAGGCGCGGAAGTTGCTCGTGCCCCAATCAACCCCGATCACGCGGCCAGCTCGATCACCACGGGCACATGGTCGGACGGCTGCGGCTGGCCCCGCTCGTTGCGGTCGGGGGCTGCCGCAACGAGCCGCTCGGCAAGTACGGGGGAAAGCAGGGCATGGTCGATCCGCAACCCGCTGTCCCACCGCCAGGCCCCGGCCTGATAATCCCAGAAAGTGTAGGCGCGCCCGGCGGGCTGCAGCGCGCGGACGGCGTCGGTCAGGCCCTGCCAGATCAGGCTGCGGAAGGCCGCCCGTGTTTCGGAACGGACAAGGGAATCGTCCGAGGACAGCGCGCCGGGAGAGAAGTCCTCGTCGGTGGGGCAAACGTTGTAGTCGCCCGCGAACAGGCAGGGCCGGTCCTGATCGAGCAGAAACCGGGCCCGGGCGGCGAGGCAGGCCATCCAGTCGAGCTTGTAAGCGTAGCCGTCATCGCCGCCGGAGTTGCCGTTGGGGAGATAAAGGTTGCCCACGGCGATGCCCTCGGCCTCGACTTCCAGGTAGCGGGCCTGGGCGTCGCCGTCCGGCAGGCCGGGCAGGGCGCGGTGGGTGACGGCGACGGGAATGCGGGCAAGGACCGCGACGCCGTTATAGGATTTCTGGCCGACGACGTGGGCCTCGTAGCCGGGAAAGGCGCCCGCAGGAAACTGGGCGGCCTCGCACTTGATCTCTTGCAGCAGCAGCAGGTCGGGCTGGATACGCCCGAGCCAGTCGGCCACGTGGCGTTCCCGCTGACGGATGGAGTTGACGTTCCAGGTGGCGACGCGCACCGCCTGGCTGCTCAGTCGACGGAGAAGCTGGTGCCGCAGCCGCACGCCGAGGTAGCGTTGGGGTTCTTGATGGTGAAATGGGCGCCCATGAGCGCGTCGGTATAGTCGAGCACCGAGCCGCCGAGCAGGTCGAGGCTTGCCGGATCAACCAGGACGCGGGCGCCGCCGCGCTCGACCACGAGGTCGTCCGGTTGAGGCGCGTCGTCCAGCTCGAACTTGTACTGGAAGCCGCTGCAGCCGCCCGCCAGGACCGCGACGCGGAGCGCCGAGGGCGCGGGTTGAACGGAAACGATCTCGGCCACGCGCTCGGCGGCGCGGTCGGAGATGCTGAAAGGGGCGGTGCTCATAAGCCATACATAGCGCGGCGGGGGGCGACATTGAAGCCCGCGGTTGCTACATGCCCGGCATGACCCACGCTTCCTATGCCGTCCGCCCGGAGACGTCGCGCGGGCGTCTGCATGACGAGGCGGGCGCCGTGGGGCGAAGCCCGTGGCAGCGGGACCGGGACCGGATCATCCATAGCAGCGCCTTCCGCAAGCTGCAGTACAAGACGCAGGTCTTCGTCAACCACGAAGGCGACTACTACCGGACCAGGCTGACGCACAGCATCGAGGTGGCGCAAATCGCCCGCTCGATCGCCCGCGAGCTGCACGTTGACGAGGACCTGACCGAGGCCCTGGCCCTGGCGCACGACCTCGGCCACCCGCCGTTCGGCCATGCGGGGGAGGAGGCGCTGAATGCGCGGATGAAGCCCTACGGCGGCTTCGACCACAACGCGCAGTCGCTCAGGATCGTCACCAAGCTGGAAAGCCGTTACGCGGCGTTCGACGGCCTCAACCTGACGTGGGAGGCGTTGGAGGGCCTGGCCAAGCACAACGGCCCGGTGCGCCGCCCGCCGCCCTACACGGCGGAATATGATGCCCGGCACAAGCTCGACCTGCACACCTACGCCTCGGTCGAGGCGCAGGTGGCGGCCATGTCGGACGACATCGCCTACCACAGCCACGACCTGGACGACGGGATGCGCGCCGGGCTGTTCGGGCCGGAGGACGTGCGGCACCTGCCGGTGGTGGGCGCGGCCCTGGCGGAGGCGCGGGTGGCGAGCCTCGATGTGCCGCCGCCCCGGCTGCGGCACGAGATGATCCGGCGGGTGATTAACGGCTTCGTCACCGACCTGATCGAGGAGACCCGGCGGCGGCTGGCGAAACTGGCGCCGGAGAGCGCGGATGCGGTGCGGCGGGCGAAGCAGCCGACGGTCGCCTTCAGCCCGGCGATGGCGGAGGCGAACCGGGCGATCAAGGAGTTCCTTTACGCGCGGATGTACCGTCATTGGCGGGTCAACCGCATGACGGCGAAGTCCCGCCGGGTGACGGAGGCGTTGTTCGGGCTGCTGCACGAGGATACGAGCCTGCTGCCGGACGGATGGCGGACGCTGGCGGGAGAGGGCGACTTGGCGCGGGCCGGGCTGATTGTCACGGACTACGTGGCGGGGATGACGGACCGGTTCGCTTTGGAGGAGTACGCGCGGCTGACGGACCCGTTGCGGCGGGGGTAGGTAGGATTGTTGCATCGCGTTTGGGCAGGAGGCGGGTTATGGACGTAAAGCAAGCAATCGCGAAGGCGCGCGAGTATATCCTGGATGTCTACTCTGACGAGCCGATCTCCAACATCGGATTGGAGGAGACCGAGTTCGATTCCGCCCGCGACGTCTGGCAAATAACGTTCGCTTTTTCCAGGCTCTGGAATACGCCGAAATCCCGGGCGCAAGAGGTTCTGGAGAGCTTGGGCGGTTCAGCGCAACTCAAGCGGTCGTACAAGGTGATCGGTGTTGCGGCGGACGGGGCAATCCTGTTCATGAAGGATCGGTCGAGGATGGAAGCCGCTGAGTGACGGGGTCCGTTGTCGTTGACGCCAACCTGCTTTTGTTGTTGGTCGTCGGCGCTACGGACCGGGATTACATCGGGGTTCATAAGCGGTTGCGGGATGATCGTGACGGACTACGTGGTGCGGATGACGGACCGGTTCGCCTTAGAGGAGTACGCGCGGCTAACGGGCCCGTTAGTGTCGGTCCAAGATCATGTTGAGTGCACTGAGTCGTTTGTGATTCCATCACGGCAGCCCCGATTCGCAGGAGCATGCCGATGTGGACTGTTGAAAACCGTGTCCGTTACGACCGCAGCAAGCTGCGCTATCCCAGCGACCTGACCGACGAAGAGTGGGCGCTGACAAAGACGCAGATTCCGCGCGCCAGGCGAGGCGGCAACAAGCGGACCGTGGACGAGCGCGAGGTGATGAACGGGCTGATGTATGTGCTGAGCACCGGCTGCCAGTGGCGTGCGATCCCGAAGGACCTGCCGCCCCGCAGCACGGTGAACCACTATTTCTGCCGCTGGCAGCACGACGGAACGCTCGATCGGCTCCACCACGCGCTCTACGTGCTCTGCCGTGAGCAGGCATGTCGGCAGGGCAGTCCGACCGCGGCCATTATCGACAGCCAGAGCGTCAAGAGCGCCGAAAAGGGGGGCGCAGGATCGATCCGCCGGGCTTTGATGGCGGCAAGAAGATCAAAGGCAAGAAGCGGCATGTCCTCGTCGACACCCAAGGCTTGCTGATGGATGCGATCGTCCATGCCGCCGATATCCAGGACCGCGACGGTGGCGTGCTGCTGATGGCGACGTTGTTCGGGCTGTATCCGTTTTTGCTGAAGCTCTATGCCGACGCGGGCTATCAAGGGCCGAAGTTCCGGCAAGGTTTGGCCCGGGTCTGCCGCGAGGTGAATGTCGAAATCGTGCGGCGCTGCGACACCGGCAAGTTCGTCGTGCTGCCCAAGCGCTGGATCGTGGAACGTACCATCGCGTGGCTGAACCGCTGCCGACGCCTGGCAAAGGATTGGGAGTGCCTCAACCAAAACGCGCTGGCATTCCTGCGGTGGGCATCAGTTCGGCTCATGCTGCGAAGGCTCTGCAACGGCTGAAAATGATCTTGGACCGACTCTTACGGAGGGGGTAGCCGACAGAAGATACTCCGCACGAGCTTTCAGGCGCTTAAGCTCCCCTTAGCTTATCGCCTGTCCATAGAAACTCCGAATCCCTAGCGATTAATAGGTGTTATGCCAAGCGACGATCAAGAGTTCTCAATTGAGCTCCTCAAGGAGTCGAACCGACTAAGCGAGATCCGACTAGCCGCCCAGCTTCAGACGCGTTTAGCTTTGGAAGCAAGACTTAGCTCCTTAACGCCTTGGCTATTAGTGTTGATATTAGGCATCAGATCTATCGTCCATGATGCAAAACCATTAATGAGACTGTTAAGTACGTTAGACAGCGTTCTGTTGGTCCTTCCATTTGTTGCACTTTTGTTTAGTTTGATCGCAGTGTTTGTTGGAGGAAAATGGCACTATGCCGGGAAACCACCCTCTTTCCTGATCTCGGACGTAAGGCACGAGCGGAAATATGCACGATTTCATCGAGTCAACAGCTCTATCGATAGGCAATGGAAGTTCATTCGAGGAAAGCTGCCCGATTCATCTTACTATCATGTCGTCACGCATTCTCGGATGTTTGCTGCTGGTGACCTCAGTGAGCAAGCTGTGTTGTTTAGATTAGCCTTATGCTATGAAAAAAGCGTAGCCGAGAACGATGACAGACTGAACCAGTTAAGATTGTTTTTAGTAATTCCTAATTTTGTAATAATATTTGCAGCCTTTCTGTGGTTGCTTGTGCACTAGAGATTAGTTGCAATCTCGGAACCGGTGGATCCCCATTTAACTTATTTCCGTTATGCCTCGTCCTCATAAAGTGTCGGACGTGACATATCGCGCCGGTTGGGGTTCAACCGCCTCTATGACCGAGAACATCTATGCCAAAGTTCGAGACGCCGTGATCGTGGCCTTGCGTAAATGTTTGCCCGACCTGCCGCACGACGTAACCGCCCGCGTCGAAGTCACCCCAGCCCGAGACCCAGCGCACGGCGACATGGCAACCAACGCCGCCATGGTCAGCGCCAAGGCGGCGCGGCAGAAGCCCGCCGCCATCGCCGCCTCTCTGGCGAAGGCGCTGACAAACGGCCCGGACATCCTGCGCGCCGAGGCGGCCGGACCCGGCTTCGTGAACCTGACCTTGCGGCCCAAGGCATTGCGCGCCGTGCTGCCGGCCGTCCTGCGCGCGGGCGGGGCCTACGGCGCGAGCGACGCGGGCGGAAACAGGCCGGTCAACGTCGAGTACGTTTCCGCCAACCCGACAGGCCCGCTCCATGTCGGCCACTGCCGGGGCGCGGTGGTGGGCGATGCCCTGGCGAACCTGCTGGCGAAGGCCGGCTTCGCGGTCACCAAGGAATACTACGTCAACGACGCCGGCGGCCAGGTCAACGCGCTCGCGTGGGCGGCCTACTGGCGCTACCTGCAGGCGGCGGGAACCACGCTGACCGAGGAGCAATACGCCGCCCAGTCGCCAGGAGGCCTGCAATATGGAGGGGACTACCTGGTCCCGATCGGCCAGGCGCTGCTGGAGCGCCACGGCAAGGCGTTCGCCGGCCCGGACGGCACGGCGGCCAACCCGGCGCTCTGGCTCGATACCGTGCGAAACGAGACCATCGCGGCGATGATGGCGGGAATCCGGGAGGACCTGGCCGCCCTGGGCGTCGTGCCGGACGTCTACGCGTCGGAGCGGGCGCTGGTGGAGCAGGACGCCGTCGATGCGGTGATCGCGCGGCTGCAGAACATGGGCCTGATCTACGAAGGCGTGCTGGAGCCGCCGAAAGGCAAGACGCCGGACGACTGGGAACCGCGCGAGCAGACGCTGTTCCGCGCGACGCAATTCGGCGACGACGTGGACCGCCCGCTCAGGAAATCGGACGGGTCCAACACCTATTTCGCCAACGACATTGCCTACCACGCCGACAAGATGGGCCGCGGCGCGGAGCTGATGATCGACGTCTGGGGCGCGGACCACGGCGGCTACGTCTCGCGCATGAAGGCGGCGGTGCGGGCGCTCGCGGGCGACGGCGGGCAGCGGCTCGAGGTCGTGCTGTGCCAGATCGTCCGCGTGGTGCGCGGCGGCCAGCCGGTCAAAATGAGCAAGCGGGCCGGCACGTTCGTCACCCTGCGGGACCTGCTCGACGAGGTCGGGCGGGACGCGGTGCGCTTCACCATGCTGACCCGCAAGGCCGACGCGCAGATGGAGTTCGACCTCGACGCGGTGGTGGCCCAGACGCGGGAAAACCCGGTGTTCTACGTGCAGTATGCTCATGCAAGGTGCCGCTCGGTGCTGCGCGCCGGGGCCGAAACATATGACGTTTCGCGCGAGGCGCTGGCCGGGGCGCCGCTGGAAAGCCTCGCGGCGGAAGCGGAAATGGCGCTGATCCGCCGCCTGTCGGCCTGGCCGCGCACGGTCGAGGGCGCGGCGCTCGCGCAGGAACCGCACAGGATTGCATTTTTTCTCTATGACTTGGCAGGCGACTTTCATATGCTGTGGAACCGTGGGCGGGACGACTCGGCCTTGCGCTTCCTGCAAGCCGGCCGGCCCACGGAAACATTGGCGCGGCTTGCCCTGGTCGAGGCCACGGCGACCGTGATCCGCTCCGGCCTGGCCGTGCTGGGCGTGGAGCCTGTCGAGGAGATGCGTTGAGCCGTGCCCGACGACCTGCGGATACCTGAACCCCTCGAACGGGGACATGTGACGACGCACTACAGCACGCGGCGGGCGCGATCGGACCCGGGCACGCGATACATGGCGATCGCGGCGGCCCTGCTCGGCGGCGGGCTTGTGCTCGGCATGGGCATCTGGGGCATGACGGGGCAAAAGCCCGGCGTCGTCCCGGTGATCGAGGCGGACAGCCGGCCCTTGCGCGTGAAGCCGGAGAACCCGGGCGGGATGCAGATCGCCGGGGCGAACGACACGGTGCTGGGCGGGAAGGCGTCCGGCCAGGACCGCTTGGCGCCAAGCCCCGAAGCCCCGGCGCCGCAAGCCTTGCGCGCGCAATTGCAGCCGCCGCCGGAGCCCGAAGCGCCCGCGGCAGCGCCGGTGGGCGTGGGCGGTTCCCCGCTTCCCGACACGCCGCCCCCTCCCGTGTCCGTCAAGCCGCCGACGCGCCCGGCCCCGCCGGAGGCTGCGGCCCCGGCCGCATCAAACGAGCCGGCTGCTGAACCAACTCGCCCGGCCGCGCCCGAAGCGCCTCGCGCCGCCGTTGCGGGCAACGCGATGGTGCAACTCGCGGCGGTGAAGTCCGAGGACGCGGCGCGCGGCGAATGGGAGCGGCTGTCCAAGCGGATGCCGGATTTGCTGGGTGGGCGCAAACCGCTGTTCCAGCGGACCGAGACGAGTGGCCGCGTTTATTGGCGGATTCGCACCGGCGGGTTCGCCAGCGCCGCCGACGCGGCCGCCTTCTGCGCTAAGGTGCGGACGGAGAAGAACAACTGTGCGGTCGCCTCGTTCTGATGCCGCTTCGGCGCCCCGCCTGCTGATTGTTCACGCGCCATGCTGACCCCGGCGTGAGCCGTCTGCTGCGGCGCCGACCCGGATGAAAGCGGCGATTGTCGGGCTTGCCGGCGCGGAACTGACGCCTGACGAGCGTTCCTTGCTGCAAGCGGAGCAGCCTGCCGGATTGATTCTCTTCGCGCGCAACGTGGCCGGCAAGGCAGCGCTGGCGCGGCTCGCCGGCGAGATACGCGCCTTGCTCCCGCCCGGCGGCGTGCTCGTCGTCGACCAGGAGGGCGGGCGCGTCGCCCGGCTGCGTCCCCCTGACTGGCAGGCCCACCCTCCGGCGACGCGGATCGGGGCCTGCTACGCGCGGGACCGGCAGGCGGGGTTGCGGCTGGCCTGGGTCACGGGGGCGTTGATCGGGCTTGATTGCCTGGACGCCGGTTTCGATGTGGTGTGCGCGCCGGTGCTGGATTTGGCAACGGACGGAATGACGGCGGCGATCGGCGACCGCTCGTTCGGCGCGGAGGTGGAGCAGGTGGCGGCGTTGGGTCAGGCGATGGCTGCGGGGCTGATGGGCGCAGGGGTGCAGCCGGTGGGCAAGCACGCGCCGGGGCATGGCCGGGCGCGAATGGACAGCCACGTCGGCCTGCCGCGCCTGGACGCCGGGGAGGACCTGTCGCCCGACATCGCCGTGTTCGCCCGATGCCGCGCGCTGCCCTGGATGATGACCGCGCACATCGTCTACGAAGGCATCGACCCGGAACGGCCCGGCACCTTGTCGCCAACGGTGATCGAAGGCGTGATCCGCGAAAAGATCGGCTTCGGGGGCGTCCTGGTCTCGGACGACCTCTCGATGGGCGCAGTGTCGGGGCCGCCCGCCCACTCGGCGCGGCAAGCGATCGAGGCCGGATGCGACCTCGCCATGCATTGCTCGGGGCAACTGGAGGAAAGCCGGGCCGTGCTGGAAGCGGCGGGCGAGGTGTCCCCGGCCGCGCTTGAGCGGCTGACAACGGCGCGAGAAACCGTCGCAAGGTCGCGCACGGCACTGGATCGGGCAGAATTGGCCAAGGAGCAGGCGGCTTTGCTCGGATGATCGACACGGTGGTGCAGATCATCCTGGTGGCGATCCCAGCCATCCTGGCCATCACGCTGCACGAAGCCTCCCACGGCTACGCGGCCCTGGCGCTCGGCGACGACACCGCGAAGACGATGGGACGCCTGTCGCTCAACCCCGTCCGCCACATCGATCCGGTCGGCACCATCCTGCTGCCCGGCGCACTCATCCTCGGCCAATTGCTGACCGTCGGACGCATCCTGTTCCTGTTCGGCTGGGCCAAGCCGGTGCCGGTCTCGGCCTGGCGGTTCAGCGACCCGCGGCGCATGATGGCGCTGGTCGCGGCCGCCGGGCCGCTGACGAACTTCGTGCTGGCCTGGCTCGGCGCGCTTGCGCTGCACGCGATGCCATACCTCCCGGCCGGCGTCGCCTTCGTGCTGCAGGACATGCTCGAAACCTTCATCCTGGCGAACCTGATCCTCGGCTTGTTCAACCTGCTGCCGATCCCGCCGCTCGACGGCGGGCGCATCGTGGTGGGCATCCTGCCGCTGCCCTTGGCGGCGCTGTGGGCGCGGCTGGAGCGCGCGGGCATCGTCATCGTCCTGCTGGTCGTGTTCATCGGGCCGCGGCTCTTGGCGGAGTTCGGGGTGGCGTTCGACCCGGTGGGGGCGGCGCTGCGCACGGTGGTGCCCTGGAGCCTGAACGTCGTGTTCCATGCGGCGGGGCTGAATGGCTGAGGCAAGGCCGTGCCTTTGAAGGCGCATTGCCTTGCGCGCTACGACGGCGAGCCGGGCCGCGAATGACGCCGAGGCTGATCGTGCATCTGGACGGGTTCGAAGGCCCGCTCGATCTGCTGCTCGACCTCGCCCGGGCGCAGAAGGTGGACCTCGCGCGGATTTCGATCCTGAGCCTGGTCGAGCAGTTCCTCGCCATCGTCGAGGGCGAGGCCGCGGTGGGGCTTGAGGTGGCCGGGGACTGGCTGGTGATGGCGGCCTGGCTGATCTGGCTGAAATCGCGCCTGCTGCTTCCGCCCGGGCCGGAGGCCGACGAAGGCGAGGACGCGGCGGGGATGCTGACGGCCCGGCTCGACGAGCTGGAACGGATGCAGCACGTGGCCCGGCTGCTGTCGGAGTGCCCGCAACTGGGCCATGAGGTGTTCCCCCGCGGCGCCCCGGAACGGCTGGTCGCGGTGGACCGGACGGCCCTGGCGGCGGACGTGGCCGGGCTGGTCCGCGGCTACATGGCCGCCCGGCGCCGCGCCAATGCTTCCCAAAGCTATCAACCGAAGCCGCTGGCGCTGTGGACGGTTACGGATGCCCTGGCCCAACTGGAACGGATGCTGAACCGGGCGGTGGGCTGGACGCCGCTGAACCGGTTCCTGCCCCGGCTCGAGGCGAACGAAACGCAGCAGCGCGCGGCAATGGCGGGCACGCTGCTCGCCGGGCTGGAGCTGGCCCGCGCCGGCGGCGCGTTCCTGCGGCAGGAGGAAGCGTTCGGGCCGATCACCGTGCGGGCCAGGAATGCCGCCTGACGACGCGGAGCGCCTGGCGGAAGCGCTCGTGTTTGCCAGCGCCGAGCCCGTCCCGGCGTCGGCCATCGCCCGCGTGCTGCCGGAAACGGTGGACGCCGACGCCGTGCTGGCGGCTTTGCGCGCGCGGTACGCCGGCCGCGGCGTGGAGCTGGTCGAGGCGGCGGGCGGCTGGCAGTTCCGCACCGCGGCCGATCTCGCGCCCCGGCTGACCCACGTGGTGCAGCGCCCCCGGCGGCTGACCCGGTCCACGATGGAAGCCCTAGCGGTGATCGCCTACCACCAGCCGGCGACCCGGGCGGAGATCGAGGCGATCCGGGGGGCGTCCTTAAGCCAGGCCAGCATGGATGCGTTGCTGGAAGCGCGCTTGATCGAGCCGAAGGGACGCAAGGACGTGCCCGGCCGCCCGACGCTCTGGGTGACCACCCCCGCGTTCCTGGCGCAGTTCGGCCTGGCCACCCTGCGGGACTTGCCGCGGCGCGAGGATCTGCTGGTGGAAGCGCCCTCGGTTGGCCAGGCGTCGGAATGACGGCTCGCCGGATGGGGAGACGCTTTTCGACGCGGCAGGCGAGGCCGGCAAAACAACGGATTGAGCAAGGCCAGGCATGAAGGGCGTAGAACGGTCGATCGAGAACGCGCTGCTTGCAAGCCGTTGGCTGCTTCTCGTGTTTTATGCGGGGTTGGCCATAGGCCTGGCGCTCTATGCGGCATCCTTCCTGGTGAAGCTCTACAAGCTGGCCGCGACGGCGCTGACCTCGACCGAAACCCAGCTTATCCTGAGCATGTTGGGATTGATCGATTCGGCGCTCGTCGCCTCGCTCGTCGTCATGGTGATGATCTCGGGCTACGAGAACTTCATCAGCCGGTTCGACAATGCGGACGTGTCGTCCGAACTGACATGGCTCGGCAAGCTGGATGCCGGCAGCTTGAAGATAAAGGTCGCGTCGTCCATCGTCGCGATCTCGTCGATCCACTTGCTCCAGGTGTTCATGAACGCGCCGGAATATTCGAACGACAAGATCATGTGGGTCACGCTGATCCACCTGACGTTCGTCATCTCGGCGCTGCTCCTCGGATACCTCGACCGGCTGACCAGCGCGCAGAAGCATTAAGCGTTATCGGCAGCCTTCAAGGCTGACCGCTACGCCCGCGGGCTTGGCCGGCGGCAGCGTGCGAAAAGCCACGTCGAATCCGAAGCCAGCGAGGCATCGGCCTTGCAGCACGAGGGCCTAGGCCCAATCGAATGATACATGCTAAACCGCGCCCGAAGGATAACAGCTCGCGATGTTTGATTTTGCCTGGTCCGAAATCATGTTGATCGGTGTCGTCGCCTTGATCGCGATCGGGCCGAAAGACCTTCCTGTCGCCATGAAGACCGTGGCGCAACTGGTCAAGAAGGCGCGCCGCATGGCGGGCGAGTTCCAGACCCACCTCGACGAGATGATGCGCGAGGCCAACCTGCACGAGGTCCGCGACACCATTACCGACCTGCGCCGCATGGACATCAAGGGCAAGATCCTGGGCGCGGTCGACAGCGACGGCTCGTTGCGCAAAACGGTGGCCGACAACCCGTTCGACATCAAGCCGGCCCCGCCGCCCGTTCCTGTCGCCGACACCCCGGCCGTGGCCGAGCAAGCAATCGAGGCCCATCCGGAGCATTCAATCGCAGCGCCCGCGTCCTCCACCGAGCCGGCCTCGGCGGAGAACGGCGGGGAGCCGCCCTCGTTCATCCCGCCAGAGGTGGCGCGGGCCGGGCTGCCTGGGCCGCCGGTCCCGCCGCCGGCCTTTGTCCCGCCCTCGGCTGCCGCCCAGGCGACGAAGCCCGCGTCCGTGCCGCGGCGTGCCAAGCATTACGCCTGAGCCCGTCGGCTCGATCTCAAGAGGTTAGCGTTGGCCCAAGCGAACATCACCGACAACGATCCGATCAACGACAAGCCGATGCCGTTGCTCGACCACCTGATCGAGCTGCGCAAGCGGCTGCTGTGGTCGGCGGTGGCGTTCCTGGCGTGCTTCGGGGTTTGCTACTACTTCAGCGAGACGATCTACTCGTTCCTGGCCCAGCCGCTGGCCGACATCCTGGTCACCAAGACCGGGCAGAACCGGCGGCTGATCTTCACCGCGCTGTACGAGGCGTTCTTCACTTACCTGCGGGTCGCCTTCTTTGGCGCGGCGTTCATCTCGTTCCCGATCGTGGCCTCGCAGATTTACCTGTTCGTAGCCCCCGGCCTTTACCGCAGCGAGAAGCGGGCGTTCCTGCCGTTCCTGATCGCCACCCCGGTGCTGTTCCTGTTGGGCGCGGCACTTGCCTATTATTTCATCTTCCCGATGGCCTGGAAGTTCTTCTTGAGCTTCGAATCGCAGAACGGCGCAGGCGGCCTGCCCGTGGAGCTTGAAGCGAAGGTGAGCGAGTACCTGAGCCTGGTGATGCGGCTGATCTTCGCCTTCGGCGTCGCCTTCCAGTTGCCGGTGTTCCTCACCCTGCTGGCCAAGGTCGGGATCGTCACCTCCAAGACGCTGAAGCACTACCGGCGCTACGCCTATGTCGGGATGTTCGTGATCGCGGCCATTATCACGCCCCCCGACGTCATCACCCAGACCGGGCTCGCGGTGCCGCTGATCCTGCTTTACGAGATCTCGATCTTCACCGCCGGGCTGGTCGAAACCAAGCCGGTCGAGGCCTGATGCACGACCTGCGGGCGTTGCGGGCCGATCCGGCCGGGTTCGACGCGGCCCTGGCGCGGCGGGGTCTGCCGCCCGCAAGCGCGGAGATCCTCGCACTCGACGCGGAACGGCGCGCCGCGCTGGCGGAGGCGCAAACGGGGCAGGCCCGGCGCAACGCGCTCTCGAAGGACATCGGCCAAGCCCGGCGCGAAGGACGGAACGCGGTCGGGCCGGAAGCCGAGGCCACCGCCCTGCGGGACGCGATGAGCGCCCTGGAGCAACGGGCCGGAGCATTGGAGGCGGCGGTGCGCGAGCGGCTCGAGGTGCTGCCGAACGCGCTCGACGCGGATGTGCCGGACGGCGCGGACGAGAGCGCCAATACGGTGCTCAAGCAGGCCGAACCGCCACCGCCCTTCGCCTTTCCCGCCCGCGAGCACTTCGAGTTGGGCGAAACCCTCGGCCAGATGCTGTTCGAGCCGGCGGCGCGGATGTCCGGCAGCCGCTTCACCATCCTGCAAGGCGGCCTCGCGCGCATGGAACGCGCCCTCAGCCAGTTCATGCTGGACCTGCACACGGCCAAGCACGGCTATACCGAGACGCAGGTTCCCCTGCTCGTGAACGACGCGGCCGCTTACGGCACCGACAAGCTGCCGAAGTTCGCCGGCGACCTGTTCCGCACCACCGACGGGCGCTGGCTGATCCCGACCAGCGAGGTGCCGCTCGCCAGCCTGGTCATGGACCAGATCGTGCCCGAGGCGGACCTGCCGATCCGGGTGACGGCGCTCAGCGAATGCTTCCGCAGCGAGGCCGGCGCCGCCGGGCGGGATACGCGAGGAATGCTGCGCCAGCACCAGTTCCGCAAGGTGGAGCTGGTCAGCATCACCCATCCCGACCAGAGCGGCGAAGAGCACGAGCGCATGACGGGCTGCGCCGAGGCGGTGCTGGAGGCCCTGGGTCTCGCCTACCGGCGCGTGGCGCTGTGCGCCGGCGACACCGGCTTCGGCGCGGCCAAAACCTACGATTTGGAAGTCTGGCTGCCTGGCCAGAAGGCCTGGCGCGAGATCAGCTCCTGCAGCAACGCCCGAGCCTTCCAGGCCCGTCGGATGAACGCGCGGATGCGCGGAGCGGACGGCAAAGTGGCCGGGCCGGTGCATACCTTGAACGGCTCCGGCGTGGCCGTCGGGCGGGCGCTGATCGCGGTGATGGAAACCTATCAGGACGCGGACGGCGGCATCGGCGTGCCGGACGTCCTGCGGCCTTACATGGGCGGGGTGCAGCGGATCGGCTGAGGCGTACTCGCTGCGCGGCCTGGCACGATGCGCCGATCAAATGGAGGCGGCGCTTGACCTGCTCCACGCACCCGCCAAGCCCATCCGCACTGGCTGATCCCTGCTCGGCCGAGAACCGCTTCGAACCGGTGAGATTGGCCGCCTCTCGCGATCAAGCCGGAAACCGCTCTTCCGTTAAGCGTTCCAGCTGCTGAATTGCCCAGTTGTTAATCAATTTCGCTCGGCTGCCGCAAGAACTGCCTCCATTGTCAGCGCCGCCGTCTCGATCACCGCGTCCTGCCCGGTCACCATCAGGGCGGCAATGGCGCCGTCAATGACCAGCAGGATTTGCCTGGCCAGCGATGGGGGGCCGGGCAGCCCGGCGTCCCGAACCAAACCCTGCAGGAACGACAGGATTTCCGCATGATGATCGAGCGTGAGCTGACGAAGCCAATCGTCGCCGGCTGCCGGGCCTTTGGTGCGTTCGGCGGCGGCGTTCATGAAGGCGCAACCGTAAAAGCGCCCGCTCTTAAACCATTGGCCAAGGGCCGGGATGATGGCTGAAAGCCGTCCGCGGGCGGTTGGCGCGGCCTCGGAAACGGCGGCAAAGAAGGTTTCGCGCCACTCCCGGCCTTCCTGGACCAGGACGGCCTGCACCAATGCCTCTTTGGAGCCGAACCGGGAATAAAGCGTCATCTTGCTGGCCCGCGCCTCGGCCAGCACACGGTCGATGCCGGTGGCGGCGATGCCGTCGCGGCAGAACAGGTCGCGCGCTGCCGCCAGAATGCGTTCGTGCGGCGCGGCGTCTTGCCCGCTCAGGTCTATTGTTTGCGCCAGCGCCATTGCTGACTCCGTTTGGCTCGCCGGCTCCATTGCTGGGCGCTTCCTTCTACGTCAATCGCGCGAGCAGGGCAGTAACGACTTGTATGGAACATCCATGCGCGGCCGATGCCGCCCTGGCCGGGGAGGGCGTCAAACCGGCTGGCACGGTGCATGTATAATGCCGGATGCAAGACTGACCGGTCTGTGCGGAGCCCGCGAAGGAAGGAACCCAGCCAATGAGCAGCGCCGCCAAGATGAGCCCGCCAATGACCTCGTGCCTGCAGCCGATCGACAAGTCGGGGCTTGACGACCTGATCGCCAAGGGCCGGGCCGACCCGGCCGCGGTTAAGACCGTCCGTTGCCGCACGGTCGCGGAAGGCCGGTTCCGCCACCTCAACATGATCCGCAGCCTGGCGCCGCACGTGATCGACGAGCCGCCGGCGCTGCTGGGCGACGACACCGCGCCCAACCCGAGCGAGGCCGCGCTGGCCGCCCTGGGCTCGTGCCTCGCGGTCGGCATTCACGCCAACGCGGTGTCGCAGGGCATCACGGTGAACAAGCTCGAGATCGAGTGCGCGCGCCAAGCGGTCGTGGCTGACGTGTGGACGCCGTTCTCGTATGCCACGTGCCGATCTCAAAAGTTAATCGCTGCGGTCACAGCCGTGCTGCACGGACCCGTCCGGTGGCGTCCGGCGCCGGCCCGGCGTGATGGCTGCTTGCCCATCCGACCTCAGACATCCGCCTTGGTGCTCAAAAGCCAGGCGGACGATGGCGCCGAGGTCGGCCCCTTGCTGGGCCAAGCGGCCAGTCCACCCGCGTCCTTCGTCGGCGACGGCGCGTAAGGCCAGGAAGGCGTTTGCGCCACCGCCGCTGAGCGCCGTCCCGAGGCAGCGGCCATCATGCCGCCGCATTCCTCAAGCCGTGCCGGGCGCGACGGCCGGGACTGCGCCTGCGCAACGGGACCGCCCCTGCAAAGCATCGCCGAGCACGGACGGGCGGCCTGGCGGACAGCCTTCGGCACGCGAAGCGGTCCCGGGTTGAGGCGGCCGTTGGCAGGTTCAGGCAGATGACGCGCCGGCTTGACGGGCGGCGGCGCGCGAAAACCGGCTCTCATGCCGCTCCGCCGTAAGGGCGGCTGGCATCAAGGAGACACGGCCCCCGCCGGTTTCGCGGCTTGCGGCGAGGACGCGGCGACCGAGACGTTCAGCGTCGCGTCCGCGGCGCCCTCCTCGCGTAGGCGGAGCGCCACGACGAACCGGTCCGAACCCGAATACAGCTCATTCGGCGTATATTCGACCCGCGTCTTGCCGAACGTCCGCTGGATCAGGATCCGCCCGTGCTCCGGGCGGGTGCGGACAAGGCCGAGCAGGAACGGCTGGCCGTCCTTCTCCGTCACGTGGACGGAACACCAGCCGTCGTTGCTCATCGAGATCGCCGCGTCCGCTGTTGCCCCCGCCGCCAGCTCGAGCGTCGGGCCGTCGCATGTCGTCGCCATCCCGGACAGATCCTCTGACTCAGCCGGAACCTCCGGCTTCTTCGCGCAGCCCTGAAGCGCCAGGAGGATGGACGTGATCGCGAGTAGGTACCTGTTCAACGAGACGCTCCTGATAAGCCTGACGCGCGCGTTGCTGCCACAGCAAGCCGCTGCCGCCAAGGGGACGGATGGGCGCTGGGACTGTCATATCCTGTTAACCGGGGTCAACGCCGAACTTGAAAACCGTGGCGCTCTCGAACCGCTCGCCCGGCCGCAGCACGACGGACGGGAAGCCGGGCTTGTTCGGGCTGTCTTGCAGGTGCTGCGCCTCCAGGCACACCCCGGCGGTTTGCCGGTATGTCCTGCCGGATGGCCCGGCCAGCGAGCCGGTCAGCATGTTGCCGGTATAAAGCTGCACCGAAGGCGCGGTCGACAACACGGTCAGGCGTCGCCCGCTCGCCGGGTCGCGCAGCGAAGCCGCTTCCCGCAACCCGGACCCGGCAACAACGAAGCCATGATCATAGCCCAGGGCGCGGGTGATTTGCGGGTCGGCCTCGCGCAGCCGGCTGCCGATCGCGCGCCATTGCCGGAAGTCGAACGGAGTGCCGTCCACCGGGCGGAGTTCGCCCGTCGGGATGCTGTTCTCGTTGATCGGCGCGAAGCGGTCGGCGTTGATGGTAAGCTCATGCCCCTCAACCGTGCCGCTGCCCTCGCCGGCCAGGTTGAAATAGCTGTGGTTCGTCAGGTTGACGACGGTCGGCTTGTCCGCCTCCGCTTGGTAGCGGATCGTGATGCCGTCCTCGTCCAATGCGTAATGAACGCTCGCGCGCAAGCGGCCGGGAAAGCCGTTGTCCCCGTCGGGGCTGTGCAGCGCCATGGAGGCATGTCGGGCCCCGCTGTCGGTCAGCGACCAGGCGCGCTTGCCGAAGCCGTCCGGGCCGCCGTGCAATGTGTTGTCGCCATTGTTTCGCGGCAGCCGGTAGACAGTTCCGTCCAAACTGAACTGCCCGCCCGCGATGCGCCCCGCGTACCGCCCGGGCACGGCCCCGAAATGCGGGCTATGCCGGACATAGCCGCCAAGCGTCTCGAGGCCGAGCACGACGTTGGCCGAAACGCCGCTCCGGTCAGGCGCTTCGATCGACTGGATCGCGGCACCATAGGTGATCAGCGCGACGCGGAGCCGGCCCGCTTCCAGCATGATCCGATGGATTGGCTCGCCATCGGGCATGTGTCCAAAGATCTCGATCACGATACACTCCCGATCGTCTTGCATTGGGTCTGCCCGCCGCCGGACTCGAACCGGCGCATCCTCACGGACATCGGATTTTCCGTCACCATTTATATCCAATTTTAAGTATGACTTTCAATGTTTTAATAAGAAAGAATATTTAGTGTGATGGACGGGGAGCGTGACGACTCCTTGTGGAGAGCACTGCCGAGGCCAGGGTCATCGACATGGACGGGGCGTACGGCCCTTGCCGGCCGAACGACCGACTGCTCTTGGGCATGAAGGGCGGCGCCAGCGAGTTCGAGCTCGGGGTCATGGATGGTCAAATGAACGCAATATAGCTCAGCGTTCGACTGAGTGCTGGGCCGCCGCGTCCGGGCGTGCTGCTGAGCGTCGCCATCGCGTCGGGACAGGCTCGCCTGCCATGCGTCCGTTCCCATTGATCGGTGCGGGCATCGAGGCATAAGTCTGCCGGCCGGCAACCTGCGCATACGTCGGCCCTTAAGCTGCCGCCCGTCATACGCCGAAGTCGGCGTATTGCACTTTCAAGTGCGATTCATTTCTCCCAATGCTGGTTTTTATTGACAGCGATACCTTTACTGCGTGAGAGCGGAGTTGGCGTGCACGATCGCGATTCGGGCGGCATTGGGCCGCAGGTCGCCGTGTCCCATGGAGCGACGGAACACCGTGCCTGCCGGACCAAACGTCTGCCGTGCCGATTCTTGCTCGTAACAATGGGGACGGGTGCATCGAGAAGGAGGACACCACAGTGACCGAAGAGACAGCAACAAAGCGGGCTCAGGCGATGGCCGTTCGCGCTGCAACCAAGACCGCGGGGAACAGCAAGGCTGCATCGGCGGCAAAGCCCGCTGCGGCAAAGAAGACGGCGGCGCCGAAGGCCCCTGCCAAGAAGGCGGCGGCGGCCAAAACCGCTTCCGCCGCCAAAACGTCGGCGCCGAAAGCCGCGGCTTCGAAAAAGACCTCGGAAAAGGGCACGGTGGCCAGCAAGCCCGCTGCGAAGAAATCCACGGCATCGGCGAAATCCTCCGCCGCGCCGAAGGCAAGCGCGAAAGCGTCGCCTGCCGCCAAGAGCGAGGCGGCGAAAACGATGAAAACGGCGAAAACTCCGTCCGCGCGCAGTGCGGCCGCGAAGAAACTGGGCGCAACAGGCGCGGCCAAGCCCAAGAAAAGCGGCGCGGCGTCGTCCGGGCCAGCGAGCTGACGGGACTCGCGGCGTCGCCCTACGAGTAAGCGCCGGCCTGCGCCCCCGCGCCGGGGCAGGCCGGCATTCCGTTACGGCCCAAACGTGTGCAACAAATCGTCGACCTGCTTCGCGTTCAGCAACCGCGGATTTGAGGCGCGGAGCAGGAGGAACAATTTTGCCGCTTCTTCCAGCTCCTCCGCGGCGTAAACGGCGTCGAGCAGCGTCTTGCCCGAGACCACCGGGCCATGGTTGGCCAGCAAGACGGCGCGCGCATGTTTGGCCGCCCCGTGGATCGCCGGCTCCATCTCCGGCGCGCCGGGCCGCACGTAGGGCAAGACCGGCAGGCTGCGCCCGACGCGCATGACGAAGTATGGGGTGAGCGGCGGGATCGCGTTCGACATGTCGGCGTCCGGCAAGCAGGCGACCGCCGTCGCCATCGTCGAATGGAGATGGACCACGGCCCCGCATTCCGGCCGGGCGGCGTAGAAGGCGCGATGCATCGTCACCTCCTTCGATGGAGGATCGCCGCCGATGTGCAAGAAGCCGGCGTCGAGCAGGCTGAGCCGGGACGCGTCCAGCCGGCCCAGGCTGGAGTTGGTCGGCGTCATGAGATACCCGTCGCCGACCCTGACGCTGATGTTGCCCGCCGTGCCGACCGAGAAGCCGCGGGCGAACAGGCTCGCGGCAAGCTCGACCAGGAGAAACGCCGTGTCGTCCCGGGTCATTCGAACGCTTGCATGAAGAAGTCGCGCCCGCCGAAGTTGCCGCTTTTCAAGGCAAGCAGCAGGGGCGGGCCGCCGCCCTCGGCATAGGTCCACGGAACGCCGGGGTCTATCTCCTGGCCGATCGCGAGCCGGCGGATGCCAAGCGCGCCGGCGACCGCGCCGCTCGTCTCGCCGCCAGCGACGACCAGCCGCCGGACCCCGGATGCAACCAAGGCTTCGGCGATCCGGCCCATCGCGTCCTCGATCAGCACGCCTGCCGCTTCGCGCCCGAGCTTTGATTGCAGGGCGGCGACGCGACCGGGCGCGGCGGACGCTGCGATGAGCACGGGCGCCGCGGAGAGCTTGCCCCGCGCCCAATCCAATGCCTGGCTGGCCAGCGCTTCGGCGTCGGGCGTTGCGAGCGGGTCCAGTTCAAAGGTCGGCATCCGGCCGCGGGCAACGCCGACCTGCAACAGCGTCGCGCGCGAGCATGACCCGGCTAGAACTGCGGCATAGCCGTCCACCTGGGGCAAACGGCCTGCCTCTGTTTGCTGGAGCAGTCCCGCTTTGCGGAAGTTTTCGGGGAGCCCCATCGCCACCCCCGACCCGCCGGTGATCAGGGCCTCGCCAGCCGCCGCCTCGCCGATCGAGGCGAGGTGCCGGTCGGTGACGGCATCGACGACCGCGTAGCGGCGGCCTTGCTCCTTCAACGCGACCATCGCCGCGCGGATCGCGCGCGCCCCGGCGTCAACCGTCTCGAACGGAACGAGGCCCACCGTCCCGTCGGTCTGCCGCGACAATACCCGCACCAGGTTGGCGTCGCGCATCGGGGTCAGCGGGTGGTCCTGCATCCCGCTCTCGTTCAGCGGCACGGCGCCGACGAAGAGGTGGCCTTGGTAGACGGTGCGCCGGTTGGCGGGGAACGCGGGGCAGGCGACCGCGAAGCCGCAATCCAGGGCATCGGCGAGGGCGTCGGCGACGGGGCCGATGTTGCCGGCGTCCGAGCTGTCGAACGTCGAGCAGTACTTGAACAGGAACTGCCGGCAACCGGCGTCCCGCAGCCAGCGCAGGGCGGCGAGGCTCTGCGCCACGGCCTCGCCTGCGGGAACGGTGCGTGATTTCAGGGCGACGACGACGGCATCGGCGCCGGGCACGGGGTCGGCCGGGGCGGGCGTGCCGATGAGCTGGACGGCGCTCATGCCGTTGCGGACCAACATGCTCGCCAGGTCGGTGGCTCCGGTGAAGTCGTCGGCGATGCAGCCGAGCAGCGGCATAGGTCAGCTCCTGAGAATGGCGTCGAAGGCGAGCGCCTGCCGCGGCCAGCCGGGAAGCGCGAGGCCGGCCTGCCAGGCGCCCTCGGCGAGGGCGGCGCGGAGGCCGTTGTCGGCGATGGCGCGGCGCAGGGATTTGGAGAAGGTGGCCGGGTCGGCCGAGTCGCAGAGGATGCCACAGGACGGCGTGAGGAGGGCGGCGAGCGCGTCGTTGGTCAGCGCAACGGCCGGAACGCCGCGGCGCAGCGCCTCGGCCGCGGACGCCGGGTAGCCTTCCCACCTGGAGGCGAGCGTGAACAGGTCGGCCCCGCGCCAGACCGCCTCAAGCGCCTCGGCGGATGGGTCCGGCAAGACCGTCACCCTCGATTGCAGGCCGAGCGCGTCGATGAGGTTGGCGATGGTCGCCGCATGAACCGGGTCGCGCCCGGCATCGCCGGCGATCGCGAGGGTCCAGTCGAGGTCGGTGAGGCGGGCAAGGGCGCCAAGCAGCTTGTCGTGGCCCTTCCGGGGCGTGATGACGCCGATGCAGGCCAGGTTGCAGCCGGAGCCGGAACCCGGGCTGCGCGGCAGGTCCGGCAGGCCCGGGCGGAACACGGCCGGCGCGGCAACCCCGAACTCGGCCGCGAGCCTTTCGGCAACGCCCGCGCTGGTCGCGACGACCCGCCGGAACCGTGGCAGCATATGCCGCTCGATTTGCTTGACCTCTTGGCGCGCGTCGGGATCGCGCCCGGCTTTGGCGGAGGCGTGATGAACGAGAACGATGGCATCCGCCGCCGCGAGCGCCTCGGTCTGCTGTTCGAGGTCCGGCAAGAGCATCCCGTCCAGGACTGGCAAGGCGTCCGGCGTCACGTCGCTCAACCGGTGGCGCAACTCGGCCGCATGGCCCATCGCGTTCAGCGCCGGGAGCAGCCCGGCGTAGAATGACGCTGGCCCGCCGGCAGCCATCCCGGCAGGCGCCAGGAAGGCGATCCGCATACCGGCAAGGCTATCACGGGCACTGACGCCGGACCAGGCGGCCATGCCGGCATTCGCTGGTCGTGCCAGTGCCCTCGATCCGCTAAACAGCCAGGTATCGCCCTCGCACGCCCTCATCGGCCTGCAGCGCCGCGAGCGTGCCGGACCAGGCCGCGCGGCCTTTCTCGATAACGACGGCGCAGCCGGCGACGCTGGCGGCGAAACGCAGGTTCTGTTCGGCAAGCAGGATGGCGACGCCCTCGGCTTTCAGGGCCAGGATCGCGGCGGCCATCTGCTCGACCACGACCGGGGCCAAGCCCTCGCTCGGCTCGTCGAGCAGGAGCAGGCTCGGGTTGCCCATCAGGGTGCGGGCGATGGCGAGCATCTGCTGTTCGCCGCCGCTCATCCGGCTGCCTAAGCGGCGCGGCATGGCGGCAAGGTTGGGGAAAAGGGCAAAGAGGCGGGCCGGGGTCCATGGCCTGACGCCGGGCCGGGGGCGCTGGCGGGCGACGTCGAGGTTGTCGAGGACGGTGAGGTCGGCGAAGATGCGGCGCTCCTCGGGGACGTAGCCCAGGCCGGCGCGGGCGATGCGATGCGGTTCCCAGTTCGTGATGTCTTGACCGGCAAAGGCAATGCGGCCGCGCGCGGCGGGCACGAGGCCGATGAGGGTCTTCAGCGTGGTGCTTTTGCCGGCGCCGTTTCGCCCGAGCAGGACGAGGGTTTCCCCCGGCTCGACGCCGAAGGACAGGTTTTGCAGGATGTGGGCGCGGCCGTAGTAGGCATCGACGCCGTCCAGGCTCAACACGGTCAGTGGACGCCGCTCACAGCGCCGGCGCCGAGATAAACCTCGCGGACGCGGGGGTTGGCGCGCACGGCGGAAGGGTCGCCCTCGGCGATGAGGCGCCCGCGGTCGAGGACGGCGATGCGGTCGGCGGCGGCGAAGACGGCGTCCATGTCGTGCTCGGTGAACAGGAGGGCGAGGTGGCGGCTGGTGGCCAGGCCGCGGACAAGGGCCATGAGGGCGGCGCGTTCGGCGGGAGCCATGCCGGCGGTGGGTTCGTCCATCAGGAGCAACCTGGGCTGGCTGGCGAGCGCCACGGCGAGCTCAAGGCGTTTGAGGTCGCCATAGGCAAGGAGGCCGGCGGCGCCGTCGGCCTGGTCGCGCAGGCCGAGTTCGGCAAGAAGGGCGCAGGCCGCTTGGCGGTGGAGGCTGCGGGCCGGGCGCCAGAAACGCCAGGTTTGGCCGGCCTGGGCGATCAGGGCCATCTGCACGTTCTCGGCAACGGTCATGGACGCGAAGGTGGCGGCGGCCTGGAAGGTGCGCCCGACGCCGAGACGCCAGATGGTGCGGGGGGAAAGGCCGGCGATGTCGCGCCCGTCAAGGACGATGCGCCCGGCGTCGGGGCGGAGCTGGCCGCCGAGCATGTTGAAGCAGGTGCTCTTGCCGGCGCCGTTGGGGCCGATGAGGGCAAGCATCTCGCCGGGTTGGACCTGGAAGGAGACGCCTTGCACGGCCCGGACGCCGCCGAAGGATTTTTGCAGGCCGTCAACCGCGAGCACGGCGCTGCACGCTGCCCGCGATGCCCTCCGGAAAGACGATGACGAGAAGGACAATGATGCAGCCCAGGACGAAGCGCCAGTAATCGGTGGCGTAGAGAAGGGTGTCGTTGAGGCCGGTGTAGGCCAGCGCGCCGACGATGGGGCCGGACATGGCGCCGACGCCGCCCAGGAGGACCATCAGCAGGGCGTCGACGGAGTGGCTGATGCTGACGTAGGTGGGAAAGGCGCTGCCTTTGCCGTAGGTGAAGACGCCGCCGGCAAGGCCCGCCGCTGCGCCGGACAGGGCAAAGGCGGCGACCCGCAGCGCATTGACCGGCAGTCCGATGGCCTCGGCCCGAGCGGCGGAGTCGCGGCTCGCGCGCAGGGCGTAGCCGAAAGGGGCGTAAAGGATCCGGCGCAGCAGCAGGACGCCGCCGAGGCAAAGAACAAGGGTGAGCCAGTAAAAGACGGCCGGGTCACGCGCCCAGCCGTCGGGCTGGATGCCGAGGACGCCGTTGTCGCCGCCGGTCAGGCTCACCCATTGGAACGCGATGGCCCAGACGATCTGGGCAAAGGCGAGGGTGAGCATGGCCAGGTAGACGCCCGAGAGCCGGGCAACGAACAGGCCGAACCCAGCAGCGCTCAGGCCCGCGGCGAGGACCGAGAGGGGCAGCGAGACGGCAAGGGACAAGGAGGCGGCCTGGACCGTGAGCGCGACGGCGTAGGCGCCGATGCCGAACCAGGCGGCATGGCCGAAGCTGGGCATCCCGCCCGGACCCATGACGACGTGCAGGCTGGCGGCGAACAGGATGGCGACGGCGGCTTCGTTGAGGACCGACAGCCCAAACGCGCCGGCCCAGAACGGGGCTGCCGCCACGACGGCGAGGGCGGCCGTGGCCACGATGAGGAGCAAGGGCGGCGCGGGGCGGATGACGGCGGGCGGGCGCTGGGGGCGGGCCGGGGCTTGCGGCCGGCCGAGCAGGCCGTTGGGACGCCAGACGAGCACCGCCAGCATGACGGCGAAGGCCAGCACAAGCGTCGCCTGCGGCAGCAGCAGCACGGCGAAGGATTGCAGCACGGCGATCAGGACGCTGGCGGCGTAGGCGCCGTAGATGCTGCCCAGCCCGCCGACCACGACGACGACGAAGGCGTCGGTGACGGTGGCGAGCGCGATGCCGAGGTTGGCGGAGCCGGAGGGCAGCGAAAGAACGCCGCCTAGGCCGGCGAGGGCCGAGCCGAGCATGAACACGGTGGTGAACAGGGTGCGCTGGTTGACGCCCAACGCGGCAAGCATCTCCCGGTCGAGGGTGGCGGCGCGGACCAGCGTGCCCCAGCGGGTGCGGTTGAACAGCAGGACGAGGGCGGCGAGGACGAGGGGGCCGATGGCGATCACGACAAGATCGAACACGGGCGTGCGGCCACCGAAGATCTCGACGGTGCTGCGCAGCCAGCGCGGGCGGGGGAGGGAAAGGTCGCCGGGACCCCAGAAGTATTGCACGGCGTCCTGAACGATAAGGACGATGCCGAAGGTGGCCAGGAGCTGGAACAGTTCGGGAGCCTGGTAGACGCGGCGGAGGATAACGAGTTCGAGCAGGAGGCCGACGAGGGCGGTGAGGGCGACGGTGACGAGGATGCCGGCGATGAACCAGAACGGCTCGCGGGGGAGCCGGGTGAGCACGCTCCAGCCGATGTAGGCCCCAAGCATGGTCAGGCTGCCGTGGGCGAAGTTGACGATCCGGGTGACGCCGAAGATGACGGTCAGCCCGGCAGCGACCAGGAACAGGGCGGAAGCGGCGGAAAGGCCGGCGAGGAGCTGAAGGAGGAGGCCGTTCATCCCGCCGGGCGGAGCTTACGCGCTTCCGCGTCCGGCGGCACGACGGAGGCGCCATCGACGTAGCGCCAGTCGGCCATGATGCCTTGGCCGTCCTTGAGGGCGAGGCGGCCCACGAAGGCGCCGAGGGTGGATTGATGGTCGATGGCGCGGTACGCGGCCGGGCCGAAGGGAGTTTGGAACTCGGCCCCGGCGAAGCCGTCGGCCATGGCTTCGGTGTCCGCGGATCCCGATTTCTCGATTCCGGCGGCAATGGAGTGGATCAGGGCGTAGCCGACGACGGAGCCCATCATGGGGAGTTCGTTGTACTTGGCCTGATAAGCTTTGATGAACGCCTGGTTCGCGTGCGTCTTGACCTGGTCGACCGGATAGCCGGTGACGATCCAGCCCTCGGGGGCCTCGTCGCCCAGCGGCTTGAGGTATTCCGGCTCGCCGGTCAGCAGCGAGACGACGGAGCGGCCGTCGAACAGGCCGCGGGTGTTGCCGGCGCGGACGAAGTTGGTGAGGTCGGCCCCGAAGGTGACGTTGAAGAGCGCGTCCGGCTTGGCGGCCTCAAGGGCGCGGACGGTGGCGGCGGCGTCGATCCTGCCAAGCGGGGGATACTGCTCGGCGACCCAATCGATGCCAGGGCGCTTGGCGCCCATGAGCTGCTTGAACCACTTCACAGCCGATTGGCCGTATTCGTAGTTGGGGGCGACGGCGGCCCAGCGCTTGGCGGGAAGCTTGGCCGCTTCCTGCACCAGCATCGCCGCCTGCATAAAGGTGGAGGGGCGGAGGCGGTAGGTGTAGCGGTTGCCGTTCTGCCAGACGAGGGCGTCGCTCAGCGGTTCGCTGGCGACGTAGAGCTTTTTGTTCTGCAGGGCGTAGTCGGCAAGGGCGAGGCCGACGTTGGAAAGATAGCCGCCGGCGAGCAAGTCCGCCTTCGCGTCGCCCGCCAGTTCGCCGGCGAGGCGGATGGCGTTCTGCGGCGTGCCGGCGTCGTCGCGGGAAAGCGTTTCGAGCTTGCGCCCGAGGACGCCGCCCTTCTCGTTGATCTCGCCAAGGGCAAGCTCCCAGCCGTTGCGGTAGGGCAGGGTGAAGGCGGGCTGGGCGGTGTAGCTGTTGATCTCGCCGATGCGGATCGGGGCGCTGGATTGCGCGCGGACAATGGCAGGGGCGGCGAGAAGGGCGGCGGAGCCGAGCAGGGTGCGGCGGTCGAGGTCCATGGGAGCGCTCCGTTGGGTTCGGTTACGCGGCTTCGGACTGCGAAAGCACATCCCCACCGCGCTCGGCGCGGTAGGCCCGGCAGGCGCGCCCGAATGCCTCGAAGATGGCCCGGCTTGGCCGGTCGGTGGCCCAGTGCCATTCGGGATGGAACTGGACGCCGATGGCGAACGCCCTCGCGCCGACAACGCGGACCGCCTCAATGGTGCCGTCCTCGGCCAGGGCTTCGATGGCAAGCCCGTCGGCGGGGCGGTCGATGGCTTGCTCGTGCAGGGAGTTCACCATGAAGGCGTCGGGGCCGGCGATGGCGGCGAGTTGGCCGGTGGGGCGGATCAAATGCTGGAGGCGGAACTTGTATTCAGGCGTGCCCTGCCCGGCGCGGTGGTCGGCCCGCCCGGAGACGGCGTGGACTTGCTGGTGCAGGGTGCCGCCAAGGGCGACGTTGAGTTCCTGGCAGCCGCGGCAGATGGCCAGGAGCGGCAAGCCTTGGGCGATGGCGGCGCGGGCGAGAGGCAAGGTCGTGGCGTCGCGCGCCGGGTCGTGGCGGTCCGGCGTGAGCGAGGCGGCCGTGCCGTAGCGGTCGGGATGGACGTTGCTCGGGCTGCCGGGAAGCAGGAGGCCGTCGAGGCGGCCCAGGACCGAGAGCATCGGCTCGCCCTGGGGCGGAAGCAGGACGGAGATCGCGCCGAGGACGCCGAGGAGGGCGTTGGTGAAGCGGGCCTGGACGGCGAACTGGTATTGCCCGTCAACCTGTTGCGAGCAGGCGGGGATGCCGATGATGGGGGTCATGAACTAGGCTCCCGGCTGGTGCGAAGAATTTCGTGGCAGACTGTGCAAGCAGCATACCGCATTTGCCGCCGATGCCGGAACGCCGTCACAGGCCGAGCGCCTTGGCCTTGACGCGGATCAGGGCGGCGAGGAGTTCAAGAATCGGCATCTCCACGCCGGCCAACCCGGCCATTTGCAAGGGGACGGCGTAGAGCGCGTCCAGCTCCATCGGGCGTCGGGCCTGCAGATCCTGCAAGATGCTGGGCCGGTGGCCAAGGGCGGCATTCATCCGAATGATCGCCTCCGCGTCCACGGCGGCGTCGCAGCCGAAGGCGGCGGCCAGGGCCGCCGTTTCCGCGAGCAGGCGTCGGGACGCCTCGACCAGGGCGGATTCCTCATGGGTCGCGCGGACCGCGGTCTCGGTCAGCAGGGTCATCGGGCCGGCGCTCAGGTTGAAGGCGAGCTTCTCCCACACCCGGTCCCGGATGCGGGCATCGACGACGACTGGCAGGCCGGCGGCCCCGAACGCCGCGGCGAGCGACTCGATGGCGGGCGTGGCAATGCCGTCGGGGGCGCCGAGCACGGTTGCCCGGCCTTTCGGGTTGCCGACCTTGATGACGCCCGGCGCCGCTACCGAGCTTGCCGGCCAGGCGATGCCGCCCACGGCACGCGCGCCGGTTGCGCGCCAGATGACGTCGTCCGGGTCGAGCAGGGGAATGCGGCGTCCGTCAAGGCCGCCGCCGTGGCCGTGGAAGTACCACCAGGGGATGCCGTTGGTGAGGAATGCGACCGGGGTGCGCTCGCCGAGGAGCGGCGTCATCGCTCGCACCGCCGCGGGTAGGCCGGGAGCCTTGACGGCGACGATCACGGCGTCTTGCTCGCCGAGGGCGGCAGGGTCGTCGCTGGCCCGGACGGACACGGCAAAGCGTTCGTCGTTGGTCTCGACGCGCAGGCCGTCCGCACGGATGGCTTGAAGCTGGGCGCCGCGGGCGACCACCGAGACACGGAGGCCCGCGCGGGCCATAAAGGCGGCGATGAAGCCGCCGATCGCGCCGGCGCCGAAGATGCAGATGCGCAAAGCGTTGGCCTTTCACGAACGGATCGGGCGGTGCGCGAGCTATGCACCCAAGCGGCTCGAACGGCCATATGGCGGCAGGGCGGCCAGGCATTCGGCGCACAAGACCCTGAACGAAATCGCGAAAGCCGTCCGCGGCAACGGGCCTCGTGTCGCCGCCCGCCACGGCCCGGGGAGCGAGGCCGGTCCGCTGACGCCTGCACCCACGGTTGCAGCCCGCGGTCGCCCGCGCGGTCTCGGCCAGGCCGTGGGAACAGGGCCGGGCAGGACTGTTCCGGTCAAGCAAGAAGCAGGAGCAGGGTCCGTGCCATTTTTGTGCATCGGAATTTGTATGGAAACGAGCATTTTTACTGTATAAACTGACACTATATAAGGCTCCATGCTCCAATTTTTCTCTTGATCCGGCTGACGGCCCAGCCTGGGCCGGCTGTTCTCGAACAGGGAGCATCGTGCCGTGCCTAAGGACAGCGATCCGCCTTGGCGCGAGCCGAACGCCAAGGACGCGCAGCATACAAGGCGGATCAACGCCAAGCTGAGAGGCCTCAACGACGGTTCGGACCCGTTCGCCGCCGCGGTGCGCGAAACGCGGATGCCGATGGCGATCTCCGACCCGAGGCAGGCGGACAACCCGCTCGTCTACGTCAACGACGCGTTCTGCCGTTTGACCGGCTATTCCGAGGACGAGGCTCTCGGACGCAATTGCCGCTTCCTGCAAGGGCCGAACACCGATCCCCTGACGGTTGCCACGATCCGGTCAGCCGTGGACGACGCGCACTCGATCGAAATCGACATCTACAACTACCGAAAGAACGGGTCCGGGTTCTGGAACCGGCTCCTAGTCGTGCCCGTCACCGACGCCGACGGCTCGGCCGCGTATTTCTTCGCCAGCCTGGTCGACGTCACCTTTGATCGCGAACGGCTCGAATCCTACAACCGCGAGCTGCTTGACGCGAACAAGCGGCTGACCGAAGAGGCTGCCGAGCGCGAGCGGGCGGAGGAAGCGTTCCGGCAATCGCAGAAGATGGAGGCAGTCGGCCAGCTGACGGGCGGCATCGCGCACGACTTCAACAACATGCTGCAGGTGATCGGCGGAAACCTGGAGCTGCTGCGGCGTCGGCTGGAGCAGGGAAGGGTGCACGAGGCCGGCTCATTCCTGGACAGCGCCCAAAAAATGGTCGAGCGCGCCGCGTCGCTGACCAGCCGCTTGCTGGCCTTTGCCCGGCGGCAGCCGCTGCAGGTGCAGCCGACCGTGCTGGATACGCTGCTGCCGGACATGGGAACCCTGATCCAGAGCACGGTCGGGCCCGGCATCGAGGTGGAGCTGCGCATGGGGAACGGCAATTGGACCGTGCAATGCGACCGCAACCAGTTGGAGAGCGCGATCCTGAACGTGGCGATCAACGCGCGGGACGCGATGCCGCAGGGAGGGAAACTGCTGATCTCGGTCGCCGAGATCGTGGTCCGGGACGGCGACGAGCTTGGCGGCGAAGCGCCGGCCCCGGGAAACTACGTGGAGATCGCCTGCCGGGACACCGGGGCGGGAATGGACGCGGCGACCATGGCGCGCGCGTTCGAACCGTTCTTCACCACCAAGCCGTTCGGACAGGGGACGGGGCTGGGGCTGTCGCAACTCTACGGCTTCATGCGGCAATCGGGCGGGTTCGCGCGGCTGGAAAGCACGCCGGGCATGGGCACGGCCGTCCGCCTGTTCCTGCCGCAACGCCATGCAACGGCCGCTCAAGCCGATACGGCTTCGGAGATCGCTTAGCAGGGCCGGGCCGGAAACGGCGAATTGGTGCTGCCGGTCGATGACGAGCAAGGCCTGCGTTCCGTGGCCGCCAGGCACTTGCGCGAGCTTGGCTACGCGGTCGTCGAGGCGGAGAATGGCGCGGCGGCGCTACGTCCCAGCGGCGTCCCGGGCTGCTGACTGACGTAGCTGATCACCGGATGGACAGAGGGCGCGCTCGACGATCAGCCCGGGCCGGGTATGCAGGTGATGCGTAAGCCGTTTTCCCTGGCTCAATCAAGCGCGCGGATCGGCGCTATGCTGGCTTGGGCCTACTGCTGGTCGTTCGAGCTGACCCGCCAGGCGCCGGGCCATCAGCCAGCCGATAATGGCGGATGCCGGGCCGCCGATGCAGACAAGGATCAGGCCGAGCGGCTGGCCATTGACGGTGAGGTCCATGCCGACCCCGAGCATGAGGCCGCCGATCAGGCCGCCAGTGGTGCCTGAGGCGATGCCGAGCCAGAGGATGTCGCCGCGCGTGACCATGGCCGTAAGGTAACGGGCGGGGCTGGTTTGACAAGGCAATCACTGGCGCGTAGAGCCTGAACCACTGCCGGGAACGTGGACGGGCCGCCGTGGCCCGCGCCCGCCTATCCGTATTGGATCGGCCTACCGGTGCAACAAGCCAAGCTGGCCCGAAGGCCGCCGGCACATAGAATGGAGTGCGGCGCATGACCAAGCGCGCTGAAAGCAAGTACAAGATCAACCGCCGGCTCGGCGTGAATCTTTGGGGCCGGGCGAAGTCCCCGATCAACAAGCGGGAATACGGCCCCGGCCAGCACGGGCAGCGGCGCAAGCAGAAGCCGACCGACTTCGGCATCCAGCTGATGGCCAAGCAGAAGCTGAAAGGCTACTACGGCAACATCGGCGAGAAGCAGTTCCGCAAGTATTACGACGAGGCGGTGCGCCGGAAAGGCGACACCAGCGAGAACCTGATCGAGCTGCTGGAACGGCGGCTGGATGCGGTGGTGTACCGCATGAAGTTCGCCATTACGCCATTCGCGGCGCGGCAGTTCGTCAACCACGGCCACGTCACGGTCAACGGCAGGAAGGTCAATATCCCGAGCTTCTTGGTCAAGGACGGCGACGAGATCGAAGTGCGCGAGAAGTCGAAGCAGTTGGGCGTGGTGCTGGACGCCTCGCAGAGCGGCGAGCGGGACGTGCCGGACTACGTCGAGGTCGACCACCGGGCAATGAAGGGCCGCTTCGGCCGCGCGCCGAAGCTGGGCGACGTGCCGTATCCGGTGACAATGGAGCCGAACCTGGTCGTCGAGTTCTACTCGCGGTAAATTAGTTGTTCTACTCGCGTTAAAGCAATGGACGCCCTTTCCCGCCGGGAAAGGGCGGAGGCGTCATGACCCCATCCGAAGAGATAGCCCGGCGGCGGACGTTCGCGATCATCTCGCACCCGGACGCGGGCAAGACGACCCTTACCGAGCGGCTGCTGCGGGCGGGCGGCGCAATCCAGCTCGCAGGCAACGTCCGGGCCAAGGGCGAGCGGCGGCGGACGCGCTCGGACTGGATGGGGATCGAGCGGGACCGCGGGATTTCCGTGGTCACGTCGGTGATGACGTTCGAGTACGGCGGCTGCGTGTTCAACCTGCTGGATACGCCGGGCCACGAGGATTTCAGCGAGGACACCTACCGAACGCTGACCGCGGTCGATAGCGCGGTGATGGTGATCGACGCGGCCAAGGGGATCGAGGCGCGGACACGCAAGCTGTTCGAGATCTGCCGACTGCGCGACATCCCGATCCTGACGTTCGTCAACAAGATGGACCGGGAAGCGCGCGATCCGTTCGAGATCGTGGACGAGGTGGCGAGCACCTTGGCGCTCGACACGGCGCCGGTCACCTGGCCGGTCGGGCGGGCAGCGACGTTCGCCGGAACGTACGACGTGCGCAACCGCGATCTGCACCTGACGGAACCGCTAGGACAGAGCGACCCGCGGCTGATCCAGCTCGACGAGGAGCTCGAACTGGTGCGCGCGGCCTTGCCGGAGTTCGACCGGGCGGCCTTCGACGAAGGGACCTTGACGCCGGTGTTCTTCGGCAGCGCGATGAAGGAGATCGGAGTGGGCGACCTGCTTGACAGCTTGGTGGCGTTCGGCCCGGCGCCCCGGGCGCAGCCGGCGGACGCGCGGACCGTCGAGGCGACCGAGGACAAGCTGACGGCGCTGGTGTTCAAGATCCAGGCCAACATGGACCCGAACCACCGGGACCGCATCGCCTTCGCGCGGGTGTGCTCCGGGCGGCTCACGCGGGGGATGCGGCTGCGGCAGGTGCGGACCGGCAAGCAGATCCCGCTTCATGCGCCGCAGTTCTTCTTCGCGCGGGACCGGCAGATCGCCGAGGAGGCGTTCGCGGGCGACGTGGTTGGCATCCCGAACCACGGGACCTTGCGGATCGGCGACACGTTGACGGAGGACGAGGCGTTGAATTTCGTCGGCGTGCCGTACTTCGCGCCGGAAATCTTGCGGCGGGTGCGGCTGGACGACGCGATGAAGGCGAAGAAGCTGCGCCAGGCGTTGCAGGAGCTGGCCGAAGAAGGCGTGGTGCAGCTCTTCCGCCCGCAGGACGGGAGCCAGCCGATCGTCGGCGTGGTGGGGACGCTACAGCTCGACGTGCTGCAATCGAGGTTGGCTGCGGAGTACGGCGTGGCGATCGGGTTCGAGGGCGTGCCTTACGGGCTGGCGCGCTGGGTAACGGGAGAGCGCGCGGCCTTGGAACGGTTCGTGGCGCAGAACCGGACGGGCATGGCCGACGACGTGGACGGAGACCCGGTGTTCCTGGCCAGTTCGGCGTTCATGATGAACCGGGCGGCGGAGCAGAACGAAGGCCTGACGTTCCGGGACATCAAGGACGTGCGGGCCGAGGCGGTTGCCGCTTAGGCGAGCGGGGGACCAGACCTTGGATCGCATCGACCGGAAGCTGCTGGCGATCTTGCAGACCGACAGCACGCAGTCGATCGCGCATATGGCGGAGCAGGTGGGGCTGTCGCAGACGCCCTGCTGGAAGCGCATCCAGCGGCTGGAGGCGGATGGGGTGATCGAACGCCGGGTGGCGCTGCTCTCGCCGGAACGGTTGGGGCTGGGATTGACGGTGTTCGTGTCGATCGAGTCGGGGGACCATTCGCCGGCTTGGCTCGCGCGCTTCGCCGACGCGGTGGCCTCGGCGCCGGAGGTGGTGGAGGTGCATCGGATGGCGGGGGACATCGACTACATGCTGCGCGTGGTCACGCGGGATATCCCGGCTTACGACCGGTTCTACAAGCGGCTAATCGCTGCCGTGCCGATCAAGAATGTCAGCAGCCGGTTCAGCATGGAGCGGGTAAAGAGCACGACGGCGTTGCCGCTGGACGAAGCGGCGGTCTGACGGGTCAGGCTGCAATCGCCCTGACTGGAAAGTCAGGGCGTCAATTGCCAGCCCAGATCAATGCTAAACCCTTATCGCCCTGACTATGTCAGGGTGATAAGGGTCAGGGAAAGAGGCCGCGCTTCTTCTTCGCATCGCGGACCCGTTCGACGCCGATGGCCATGGCGGCGGTCCGTTCGGAAACGCTGTCGCGGGCGACGCGGGCGAAGACGCGGTCGAAGGCCCGGTCCAGCACTTGGCGCAGCTTGGCGTTGACCTCCTGTTCCTCCCAGAAGAAATTCTGCAAGTCCTGCACCCACTCGAAATAGCTGACGACGACGCCGCCTGCGTTGCAGAGGATGTCCGGGATGAGGATGATGTCGGGGCGCTGCTCCAGGATGCGGTCGGCGTCCGGCGTGGTGGGGCCGTTGGCGCCCTCGGCGAGGATGCGGCATCGCAGGTTCTGCGCGGTGTCCGCGTCGATCACGCGCTCCATCGCGGCCGGGATCAGGATGTCGCACGGTTGGGTGAGGAGGGCTGTGCGGTCGAATGCAAGCTCGTTGCTGAAACCGGCGAGGCTGCGGTTGGCCTCGGCGTACGCGACCAGGGACGGCACATCAAGGCCGCGCGGGTCGAAGTAGCAGGCGGCGTGGTCGCTGACGCCGATCACCTTGACGCCCCGCTCGGCCAGTTCGGCCGCGGCGACCGAGCCGACGTTGCCGAAGCCCTGGATGATTGCCGTGGCGCCCAGCTTCGCGATGCCGGCGTGCTCGGCGGCGCGCATGGCGAGATGGACGACGCCGCGCCCTGTTGCTTCCCGCCGTCCGGCGGTGCCGCCGGTCGCGACCGGCTTGCCGGTGACGATCTCGGTGACCGTCTTGCCCTGATACATGGAGTAGGTGTCCATGAACCAGGCCATCACCTGCTCATTCGTGCCCATGTCGGGGGCCATGACGTCGATCTGCGGGCCGACGAACGGGATCATCTCCTGCATGTAGCGGCGGGAGAGCGCTTCGAGCTCATGCGGCGACAGGCTCGCGGGATCGACCGTGATGCCGCCCTTCGCGCCGCCATAGGGCAGCCCGGCAAGCGCGCACTTCCAGCTCATCCACATGGCGAGCGCGGCGACTTCGCCCATGTCGACGCTGAGCGAGAACCGGGTGCCGCCTTTGGTGGGGCCGAGGGAGAGGTGATGCTGCACCCGGTAGCCATGAAACACCGCGAGGCGGCCGTCGTCGCGGTGGATCGGGCAGGCGACCGTGATGGCCCGCTTCGGGTAAAGCAGGCGAGGGCGCTCGTCGGCCGGGATTTCGATGTAGTCGGCGATGGTTTCGAACTGGCTCTTGGCCATCTCAAAGACCGGGCCGGTGTAGATGGTCATCGTGGGGTTTCCAATGCCGCTTTCATTAAGGCTTAACGCTGGCAATGTCCGGCGGGTTGTCTCATGCGCTGGTCTCCCTAATTCCGCTGCTTTCGGAACAGGGCAGCAGGGCGCGCGCTGTCCGATGGTTGGACGCTCGCAATGATTGAACCTGCTTCCGCGATAGGCCGCCTCCTTTCAGCGCCGATGCGGCCCGGCACGCTGGTTTGGATCGGATTGCGGCTGGCCCGGCGCGGTGCAATCAAGGCGGTGCGGCAGGCGGAGCTTGACGTGGCGCACGGGCTGGTCGGCGACCGCTATGCCGGCCAGACCGGGGTTCGGCAGGTCACGCTGATCCAAGCCGAGCACTTGGGCGCGATCGGCGCATTTATGGGCGCTCCGGTTCGGCCGGAGCAGTTGCGGCGCAACCTCGTGGTTGCCGGGCTGAACTTGCTGGCCGTGCGGAGCAGCAGGCTGCGCGTCGGCCCGGCGTTGCTGGAGGTCACCGGGCAATGCCATCCGTGCTCGCGCATGGAGGAGGAGCTTGGACCGGGCGGCTACAACGCGGTCCGCGGCCACGGCGGGCTGACGGCACGGGTTTTGGAAGGCGGGCTGGCGCGGCTTGGGGATGCCGTCCGCAGGCAGGACTCCATGCTGTAAAGCGTTTGCCATTCCGGCGTTTCCGCAGTTCCCCAGGCCGAGCTGGATATTCGCCTTACCGCCGCGCTTGCGTGCGGCATCTCTGCAATCACGATATCTGGCGCCGGAGCTTGAAGCGGACGCAACGTTCTGGTCAACGCATGCTGAAGGCTATCCGTTGACCGGCGATATAGGGCCACTCTCGCCTTCGATACGGATGGCCACGCGGTCTTGCTTCCGGCCGACCCGCGCCTGAAACAAAGGCACCGACCCGCAGCGCAGTTGCACCGAGGAGCCTGGCGGGGCCGCGAGCACGATCTGCGTGCCGACCTCGAACTTCATCACCTCCGACAACGGCATTGTCTGCTCGTCGAGCACGGCTTCCAGTTGGACGTCGGTTTCCCAAAGCTCCTCTGCCAGGTGGGTCTCCCAGATGCGGTCCCGGCCGAAACGCTCGCCCATGAATTGTTGTAGGAGCAGCTCGCGGACCGGCTCCAGCGTCGCGTAGGGCAGCAGGAGTTCGATCCGGCCGCCGCGGTCGTCCATGTCGATGCGCATGCGCGTCAGGATCGCTGCGTTTGAAAGGCGTGAGATGGTGGCGAAGCGCGGGTTCACCTCGAGCCGCTCGAAGGTGAACGTGACGGGCGTGAGCGGCTCGAAGCTTGCCTGCAGCTCGGCGAGCACGACCTTGATCAACCGTTCGATCAGCGACCGCTCGATGGTGGTGTAAGGGCGTCCCTCCATCCGCATGATGGCCGCGCCTTGCCGCCCGCCGAGCAGGACGTCGACGATGCTGTAGATCATCGCGCTATCGATAACGAGCAGGCCGTAATTGTCCCATTCCTCGGCCTTGAACACGGCGAGCATGGCCGGCATCGGCAAGCTGTTGAGATAGTTGCCGAAACGCAGCGACTGGATGCCGTCGATATCAACCTCGACGTTGTCACCGGTGAAGTTCCGCAAGCTGCTGGACAGGCTTCGGACCAGCCGGTCGAAAACGATCTCGAGCATCGGCAGCCGTTCATACGAGACCAGTCCGGCGTCGACGATTCGTTCGATGCCGGTCTGTTGGCCCCGCGCATCCCGGCTATCGGTATCGCCCAGCAGACTATCGATTTCGGCCTGGCTCAGCACGCCAGCCGGCTTGGCCGCGGGCACGGGGGAGGCGGCCGGTGCCGCTTCGTCCGTTGGCGCGCTCACGTCAGTCTCCATGCCCTGCCCTCCATGCCGGGCATTCTGCCGTCAAATCGTTAACGCCGAATTGCCATCGTAACGTTAGGAGTCGTTTAAACTTCTCCTGGCAGGCTGAGCGGCAAGATAAACTACCCGACCGCCCGGCCCGTCATCGTTTGTAGGAGCAAGAACAACAGCCCGCCAACCAGGAACCCGACCATCGTTCCGTTCACGCGGACGAACTGCAGGTCGCGGCCAACCCGGAGCTCAAGTTTCTCGGTGATCGTTTTCGTGTCCCACGCGGCAATGACGTCGGCGATGAAGTCGGAGAGCTGGGATTGCGCGCTGGGCAGGAGCGTCCCGACGACGCGCTCGGCCGCCTGCTGCATCCGTGTCCGCGCGCCCGCGTCGTCGGCCAGAAAGGCGCCGAGATTGGCCAGCGCCCCCTCGATGACGGCCAGGGTGCGGCCGTTCGGGCGCGACGCGTCGAGCTCGACGGCAATCCGCAACCGTGCCCAGACATCCCAAAGCCAGGCTTGCACGCTTTCGTGGGCGACCACGCTGCGGATGGCGCGGCCCAACTCGGCAGCGCGGGCGGGGTCGGTTTCCAAGCGGCCGATCTCCCGGCGCACCCACTCGTCGAAGGCGGCGCGGATGCTGCTGCCATCCGGGTCGACGCGGTCCAGCTCCTCCCGCAGCACGCCGACCACCCGGTTGGCGACCTGCGCGCCCAGCATCCAGCCGACCAAGCGTCCGCCCTGGCTGCGCACCTTGCCTTCGATGAACTCGTGCAACTGCTCGTGCTTGCTTTCGAGCAGGGCACGGATCTCGTCCATCAGGAACGTCATCATGTCCTGGTGCCGCCCGCCTTCGACCAATGGACGGAGCGCGCGGGCGACAACGACGCCCGCGGCCGGCCCGCCGACGATCCGGGGGAGCAGGCGGGACAGGGTGCGCCGGGCGCGGCCGTCCTCGACGCTGGCCAGGATGCGCGGGAGCATTTCCGCCAACGCCTGCGCCGCCGGCCGGGCCGCGGCCGGGTCGGCCAGGAAACGGGCAAGGATCGCCGAAACGTCGAGCCGGCCCATGACGCGGCTGACCTCGGAGGGCGTAATGACGTGCCCGGCGATGAAACGTCCGAGCGCGCGCCCGAGACGGGCCTTTTGCCGGGGGATGATCGCCGTGTGCGGGATCGGCAGGCCGAGCGGGTGGCGGAACAAGGCGGTGACGGCGAACCAATCCGCGATTCCGCCGATGAAGCCGGCCTTCGCGCTGGCTTGCAGCAGGTCCGGCCAGTAGCCTTGCGGGAAGGCGTAGCTGAGGGCAAAGAGGGCTGCCATCAAGACCAAGAGGCCGGTTGCGAACGCTTTGTGCCGGCGCAGGCTGCGGCGGAGCTCGTATTCGGGGTCCTGAAGCATCCGGGGCCTCTACCACTTATCGCGGCGAGGGCCGACTCCGTGATGCGCGAGGCCCTTCGCAGGCCGGGTTCGACGGGCTATCGTCGGCACATGACGCCAGATCGCCATTGACGCAGGCGGCCGGGCCATGGAAAGGGGCTGAGCGCGTGCCGATTGATGAGGATGGAGATCGCGACATGACCGTGCGCCTGGCCGAGGAAGGGCGCTTGTCGGGCGCGGTAGTTCACGCGGGCCTGGTTTACCTCGCCGGGCAAATCCCGGACGAGACGGACGGCGATGCGGAAGCGCAGACCGCCGATGTGCTCCGGCAGATTGATGCCCTGCTGCGCCAGGCAGGGACAAGCAAGCAGCGCCTGATCTCGGTGCAGGTCTATTTGGCGGACATGGCGGACCTCGCGGCCATGAACCGGGCCTGGGACGCTTGGCTCGACCCGGAACACAAGCCCGCCCGGGCGACAATCGAGGCGCGGTTGGCTGACCCGGCCTGGAAGGTCGAGATAACCGGCATCGCGGCGCTCCCGCCGATTTACCCGGCGCCTGGCCCGTCGGGCGAGACCCGGTTCGCGTGACGGCCTGCTGAATCCGGCCAGGGGTGCGCTCATGAGCTACGACGACGCGGTTGGCCGGACACAGGTGCAGGAGGACGAGGTCACGCCCCGGCTGATCCGCGGGTTGGCGGCGGCTTTGGGCGTGGCCGAGCCGGCAGTGTTGCCGCCACTGTGGCATTGGATGCTGTTCCAGGACTGGGCGCCGGCGTCGGAGCTTGGGCCTGACGGCCATCCGAAGCGCGGCGGGTTTTTGCCGCCGGTGCATGACCTGCCGCGGCGAATGTGGGCCGGCGGGCGGCTTTTGTTCCATCAGCCGCTGCACGCGGGCGAGCGCGTGCGGCGGACCAGCTCGATCGAGGCGGTCCGCGACAAGCAGGGCGGCAGCGGCCGGCTGGTGTTCGTGACGGTCAGGCATCGGATCGAAGGAAAGGCCGGGCTTGCGATCGAGGAGGAGCAGGACATCGTCTACCGCGGAATGGAGGGCGCGGCGGTGAAGCCCGCCGCCGCCGCAGCCGAGCCTGCGCCTCCGGGCAGCGTTTCGAGCGAGGTCATGCCTGATCCGGTGTTGCTGTTCCGCTATTCGGCGCTGACCGGGAACGGGCACCGCATCCATTACGACCTGGATTATGTCCGCGACGAGGAGGGATACCCTGGCCTGGTCGTCCACGGTCCGCTCCAGGCAACCTGGCTGGCAGGACTGATGCACAACCGCAGGCTGACGCGTTTCAGCTTCAAGGGCATACGGCCGGCGTTCCATGGCCGGCGACTCGCGTTGGAGGCGTGGGAAAACGGCGGCGGGTTCGCGCTGCGCACGCGCGACGCGGATGGCGCGGTTTGCATGCAAGCCACGGCCGAGATTGCATAAAGGGCCCATGCAGTCCGGCCCCCCTCTGGCGTGGCGGCCGAAGGCGCGAGACGCTTGGAATTCCTGACCGAGCCGGAGCCGCCCCGCGGCGTGGCGCTCCCCGTCGCGCCGGGCATCCGGCGGATCGTGGCGCGGAACCCGGGCGCTATGACGTATTGGGGGACGAACACGTACCTAACCGAAACGGTGGACGGCATCTTCGTCATTGACCCGGGGCCGGATGACCCGGCGCATGTCTCGGATGTGCTGGCGGCGGCAGGCGGGCGCGTTGCCGGGCTTATCCTCAGCCATTCCCATCCCGATCACCTCGGCGCCATGGCGGCGCTTCGGCGTGAGACCGGGGCGCCAAGCTATGCCTGGCATACGCCGGCCGCGGCGAGCTTCACGCCGGACGTGCGGCTGCATGATGGGGACAAAGCCGGGCCTTGGCCGGTTCTGCACACGCCCGGGCACGCGTCGGACCACATCTGCCTTGCTGGACCGGGCGGGATTCTGTTCAGCGCCGACCATGTGATGAGCTGGTCGAGCACTGTGATCGGCCTGCCGGGCGGCTGCATGGCCGACTACATGGCCAGCCTTCGCCGGCTGTTGCCGCGAGAGGACCGGCTGTATTTGCCGGGGCATGGGCCGCCGTTGCCGTCCCCGCAGGCGTTCGTCCAGCGATTGCTGGCGCACCGGCAGGCGCGGGAAGCCGCGATCATGCGGATGCTGGTTGAGCGGCCGCAATCGAGCGCGGCCATGACGCAGCGGCTCTATCTCTCGCTTGACCCTGCTTTGAAGCGTGCGGCCGAGCGGAACGTCGTCGCGCACCTGCAAAAGCTCGTAGACGACGGGATGGCTGCGGAGGTCGAGGGAGGCTGGACGCGACGGCCGCCGGCTCAGCTCCCATAGGCCAACAACCAGGCAGCGGGCGACGGCACAGGACGTTCGGCGGCGGTCCTTGCACCCGGATCGTAGAGTTCCGTAAGCGCGGACCGCAGGGTTGTTGCTTCAGACAAGCGGGCAACCCCCGCAGCGCAGGCAATCAGGCCAAGCCAGATCGCAAGGCATAAGGCAACAGGATCAAGCTCGTCTTGCCGGCGTGAGAAATGCCTGTCCTTGAACCGCATTATACGGCCTCCGTTGATGGCACGGAGGATAGCGGACCAAGGCTGAAGACTTGGTTAAGACGCCGCCTTAGTTGGGAGCGAACGGCATGACGAGGCTGAACCCCGGGGTCGGCCGGACACGGCGCTCCTGCTCCGATTGCGCGGTCGAGCCTTTGATGAAGCCGTCGCCGCGGTAGCTATCCTTGTTGGTGAACAACGTCGGCGCCAAAGACGTCGATGTGTCGTCCAACTTGGCGAAGGGTGCGTTCAGCTCCCGGTTCGGCAGCGGCGCTGGCTGAAAGGCGGACGGCGAGGCTACGGACGGAGGTTTCGGCGGCAGCGGCAAGGCCGGGCTTCTGGGCAGCGGAACAACCAGGCTCAGCGGCTTTTGCCCGGGTGACGCCGCCAGCAGCGGGAGCATCAAGAAAGGCAGAACCCAGCGTCTCATGACGAAGCCTCCTGCAGAAGATTGGTCCCGCGCGGGTCAGCGGGCGGGTTGGCGGCGGGTGCGCCGAGCGGCGCGTCGCCGGTTTCATGCCAGGCGTCCAGGGCCCAGCGGACGGATGGGAACGCGATGTCCGCCCAGGGAATGTCGGCCCAACCGAACAGGCCAACCTCAAGGCTCTCCGGCCCCGCGCCAAACCGCGGCTCGCCGTCGAAGCGGGCGCGAAAGATGATCTGCACCTGGCCGATCCGGCTGATGCTGAAGCAGCCAAGAATGCCGTCGAGCTTGATGCGCGCCTCGGCTTCCTCCCACGCTTCGCGCAGGGCGCCCTCCTCGACGGTTTCGAGCAGTTCCAGGTAGCCGGCGGGCAGGGTCCAGAACCCGCGCCGGGGCTCGATGGCCCGGCGGCAGAGCAGAACCTGGCCGCGATGGACAACAACGGAACCGGTGACGATCTTGGGGTTTTCATAGGCCACGAAACCGCATTGCGTGCACACGGCCCGCTCGAGCGTGTCCCCCTCAGGGACGTTGCGTGCAAAGCTCGGCATGAAGGCTACCTGCCTTGAAACCTGCGGCTGTTCAAGATCAGTTTACTGACGTCTGAACATATTACGCCGTTTCGGCTCTGGAAACGCCCAATTCCTGCTGCATCGCCTCGCGCATCAAGAATTTTTGCACTTTTCCCGTGACCGTCATCGGGAACGCATCGACGAAGCGGACGTAGCGCGGGATCTTCTGGTGCGCGATCTTGCCGCGGCAGAAGGCTTGCAAGTCGGCCTCGGTCAGGGCCGCGCCGGCGCGGAGCTTGACCCAGGCGCAGAGTTCCTCGCCGTAGCGCCGGTCAGGAACGCCGAACACCTGGACATCCTCGATTGCAGGATGGGCGTAGAGGAAGTTCTCGACCTCGAGCGGATAGACGTTCTCGCCGCCGCGGATGACGACGTCCTTGATGCGGCCGACGATGTTGCAGAAGCCCTCGCCGTCGATGGTGGCGAGGTCGCCGGTGTGCATCCAGCGGGCCTGGTCGATGACGCCCGTCGTGCGCTCCGGGTCATCGAAGTAGCCGAGCATGACGGCGTAGCCGCGGGTGCAAAGCTCGCCCGGCGTGCCGCGCGGAACGATCCGGCCCTCGGCGTCGATGATCTTCGCCTCGATATGCGGGTGGATACGGCCAACGGTGCTGACCCGGCGTTCAAGCGGGTCGTCGACCGAGCTTTGGAAGCTGACAGGGCTCGTTTCGGTCATGCCGTAGCAGATGGTGATCTCCCGCAGGTTCATGCGGTCCACCGCCCGGCGCATGATCTCGGTCGGGCAAGGCGAGCCGGCCATGATGCCCGTGCGCAGGCTGGACAGGTCGAACCGGTCGAACTCAGGGTGCTCCAACTCAGCGATGAACATGGTGGGAACGCCGTGCAGGCCGGTGCAGCGCTCGCCGGCGACGGTCTCCAACGTGGCCAGCGGGTCGAAGCCCGGCGCCGGGTAGACCATGGCAGCGCCGTGGGTGGTGCAGGCCAGGTTGCCGAGCACCATGCCGAAGCAGTGATAGAGCGGCACCGGGATGCAAAGGCGGTCCTGCTCGGAAAGGCGCATGGCGCGGCCGATGAAGTAGCCGTTGTTGAGGATGTTGTGATGGGTAAGGGCGGCGCCCTTCGGCGAGCCGGTCGTGCCGCTGGTGAACTGGATGTTGATCGGGTCGTCGAATTGCAGCACTCGTTGCAGACGGGCGAGTTCGGCATGATGTTCCGGGGCGGCAAGGCCGGAAACGTCGTCGAACGGGATCGTGCCGGGGGCCTGGCCGCCGATCTGGATGACGATCTCGAGGGCGGGCAAGCGGGCGGCCCGGAGGCGGCCGGGAGCCGAGCCGGAAAGCTCCGGGGCGAGTTCGGAGAGAAGGCCGATGTAATCGCTGGTCTTGAAGCGGGTGGCGGTGATGAGGGCGCGGCAACCGACCTTGTTGAGGGCGTAATCCAGTTCGGTGGTGCGGTAGGCGGGGTTGATGTTGACGAGGATCAGCCCGGCTTTGGCGGTGGCGAACTGCGTTGTCACCCACTCGGCGTTGTTGAGGGACCAGATGCCGACGCGGTCGCCGCGAACGAGGCCGAGCGCGAGCAGGCCGGCGGCGAAGGCCTCGGCGCGCCGGACGAGCTCGCGGTAGGACCAGCGGACGCCCTGGGTGGGGATGATAAGGGCCGGGTTATCGGGGACGCGGGCGGCGGTGCGGTCAAGGTTCTGGCCGAGGGTCTCGCCGAGGAGGAGGATGTCGGCCGCGCCGTGAACGTAGCTCGGTTCGCCCTGTGGCGTGGCCATTCCACATCTCCGCCCTATAGTGTTGCGGGTAAGAGAAAAGGAAATGGAGCATGTCCGCAAGCCTGCTGAACCGTCCGCCGTCGCTGAACTTCGACTTGGGAGAGGGCGCCGACATGCTGCGCGACAGCGTGGCCGGGTTCGCGGCCGACGAGATCGCGCCCCGGGCGGCCGAGATCGACCGCAGCAACGACTTCCCGCACGACCTTTGGCGCAAGATGGGAAACTTGGGCGTGCTGGGGGTGACGGTGGAGGAGGAATACGGCGGGGCGGGAATGGGCTACCTGGAGCATTGCGTGGCGATGGAGGAGATCAGCCGGGCGAGCGCCAGCGTCGGGCTTTCGTATGGCGCGCACAGCAACCTGTGCGTCAACCAGATCCGCAAGAACGGCAGCGAGGAGCAGAAGCGGCGCTACCTGCCCGGCCTGATCTCAGGCGAGCAGGTGGGCGCGCTGGCGATGAGCGAGACCGGCGCCGGGTCGGACGTGGTGTCGATGCGGCTCAGGGCGGAAAAGCGGGGCGGACGCTACGTGCTCAACGGCTCGAAGTTCTGGATCACCAACGGCCCGGAGGCCGATACGCTGGTGGTGTACGCCAAGACCGACCCAGCGGCGGGGGCGCGCGGCATCACGGCGTTCCTGATCGAGCGCGGGTTCGCAGGCTTCCGCTGCGCCCAGAAGCTGGACAAGTTGGGGATGCGCGGCAGCAACACCGGGGAGCTGGTGTTCGAGGATTGCGAGGTGCCGGAGGAGAACGTGCTGGGCGGCGTGGGGCGCGGGGTGAACGTGCTGATGAGCGGGCTGGATTACGAGCGGGCGGTGCTGGCGGCGGGGCCTTTGGGCATCATGCAGGCGTGCCTGGACGTGGCGGTGCCGTATATCCACGAGCGCCGCCAGTTCGGGCAGGCGATCGGCGAGTTCCAGATGATGCAGGGCAAGATCGCCGACATGTACGTGACGCTGAACGCGGCGCGCGCCTACGTCTACGCGGTAGCAAAGGCGTGCGACCGGGGGGAGACGAGCCGGAAGGACGCGGCCGGAGCCATTCTCTACGCGGCGGAGCGGGCGACCTGGATGGCGCTGGAGGCGATCCAGGTGCTGGGGGGGAACGGCTACGTGAACGACTACCCGACGGGGCGGCTACTGCGGGACGCGAAGCTGTACGAGATCGGGGCGGGGACGAGCGAGATCCGGCGGATGCTGATCGGGCGAGAATTATTTCGGGAGACGGCTTGAGGGGAAGCCGCGGCGATGGAGGCTGCCGACCGCCTGATCGTGGCGCTCGACGTGCCGGGCGTGGCGGAGGCGCGGGCCTTGGTGGCACGGCTGGGAGAGGCGGTGCGGTTCTACAAGGTCGGGATGTGGCTGCTGTTCTCGCCGGGGGTGGACGGGTTCATCGACGAGCTGGTAGCGGCAGGCAAGCAGGTGTTTCTCGACTACAAGATGTACGACATCCCGGAAACGGTGCGGCACGGCGTGGCCGCGGTGGCCCGGCGCGGCGTGCGGATCGTGACGGTGCACGGGGACCCAGAGATCGTGGCCGCGGCGGCGGAGGGCGCGCGGGGGAGCGGCCTACTGGTGTTCGCGATTACGGTGCTGACGAGCCAGGACGACGCGGCGCTGCGGGCGATGGGGTATGAACGGACGGTGGCGGAGCTGGCGATGCTGCGGGCGCGGGCGGCGGGGGAGGGGCGCGCGGATGGGCTGATCGCCTCGGCGGCGGATGACTTGGAAGGGCTGCGTCGGGCAGCGGGGCGGCGATTGCTGGTGGCGACGCCGGGAATACGGTTGCCGGGGGGAGAGGCGGGGGACCAGCGGCGAGTGGCGACGCCTGGGGAGGCGGTGCGGCGGGGGGCGGATTACCTAGTTGTGGGGCGGCCGGTGACGCGGGCGGGGGATCCGAGGGAGGTAGTGGAGCAGATGGTCAAAATGGTTGAGCTATCGTTAACTTTCAGCAATTGAGATCAACGGCGCATAGCCTATAAACGAATTAGTAGACCCCCTATGACGCTAAGAGACTTAATCTATTTCCTTTTCGGAATGCATGCAGGCGCTACACTATTAGCTTCCATAGTTGCAAGTATCTTAACATATCGTAGAGAAAATTGGCTTGCAATAACAACGATACTAGGGAACGCTTTGTTTTTAGCTATTATTACAACTTTTACGTTTAAATTAACCATTGGTGTTTCTTTTTCTTTACTAACATTAGTGGCTAAGATTGAACTTACGTTGATTGTAGTAACATTTGTAGTTTGGCCATCTGTTTAGCTCTTTAGAAATTTTATTGAAGACATAGTTAGAGGCGGAGCTTTTGTAATTAGAGTATTACATTCTGCTACACGAAAGATTCAAGTTTTTACTACACAAACCCCTTTAGCAGATGATAACTTAGAGGTCCCGATTCATGCTTTACCAAGAAGAAGTTGGCGTCCTTCAGCACTCATATCATTAATTGGAGGCTTACTATGTGTATTCATTTTACCAGTGTTTGTAAATAATTTAAAATTAATTTTACCTAAAACAGAAATAATAGTAAATACGCTTGATATTGTTAGTTTGTGTTTGTTACTCCCACGCTTTTTAGTGTGAAAATTAGAGTATGGCTACTGAGATTGTATTTAACGACACTACAATCACTCACATTTGGTTATTTTGGTAAAAAAGCAAGCGCATTAAGCTATTTGCTAGGCTCGACTTTAATCCTACTTGTACCTTTAATTTTTACCATCCTTTTAAAATTAGGTTCATATATAGGTAGCGAATTTATCAATTTAGAAAGAGAAGTGAATAAATTGTTACCAAGCTACTTTGGTCAATTTTTTGAACAGTCAATGGTAAACGCGCAGAATGCTATCAACGGTGTTAATACATTTTTGTATCCACTGATTCTTACTTATTTTGTTTTTGCTTTTTCTATATTTTTAGTAAACTATCTTACAACGAAAACAGATAAAAAATTAACAGACCAGATAATGTTGTTTATAGCAGCATTGGTATTTTTATACTCTAGAGCAGTTTCCATGGTAGCTGCATTTAGAATGTAAGTCTATCGCTTAGGCTCGCTAAACAGTAACGAAACATCAATGATTATTTGGGGCGCAAATGCCCGAGCTTTCGCGATTGTATCGAGCGGCACGTCACTGCTTGCCACACCACCAAACTCCGCCGAGGCTTCGAAGGGCATTCCGATTCCATCGCGCTCTCGCCGAGATAAAAGGTTCCTGTATTAAACCCCTATCCGATACGGGTCTCCCAGTGTCCGCGCTGCAAGATAACCTCTGCGCGAAGCAGATCGCGCTCGGTGGTGATCTTGAAATTGTCCTCAGTACCCGGGACCAGCTCGATGCCGATGCCATACCGTTCCGCGATCATCGCGTCGTCGGTCAGATCGGCCCCGGGCGGGTTTTCCAGGCAGGCCCGCCGATGCGCGGCCAACAGCTCCTTGAAGCGGAACCCCTGCGGCGTCTGCGCCCGCCACAAGCCGGCACGGTCCACCGTGCCCACAACCATGTTGCCAACGCCCCGCTTCAGCGTGTCGTGAACCGGAATGGCCGCGATGGCCGCGGGCGTCCGGTCCAGCGCGTCGAGCACCGCCGTCAAGGTCTCCTGCTCCACGAACGGGCGGACGGCGTCGTGGATCAGCACCTTGTCCGGACCAAGGCCGGCCACGCCCTCCAGGCCAAGGCGGACCGACTCCTGCCGCGAGCCCCCCCCCATGAGCGGCGGCGGCAGGTCAAGCCCGGCCATGGCCGCCGCGTAAAGCTGCTGGTGCGAAGGGTGGATCAACACTTGAACCGCATCGATCAGCGGGTGCTTCAACAACGAAGCCGCCGTGCGGCGCAGGATGGGCGCCCTGCCGAGGTCTCGATACTGCTTCGGAATGTCCCCGCCAAAGCGTTGCCCTGTTCCGGCGGCGACGATCAAACCAAGATTCATCAGGATCAAGCCTCGGGAGCGTGCTCTAACTCGTACGCGCCCTGTGTTAGACCAGCCGACAAAGGATGTCTGCAAGCCTTGCCGCGATCTGCGGCCGGAGGGCCGGTAAAGCTTGAATAGCTTGATCGGCACGGCGTGGTGGAGCTGAGGGGAATCGAACCCCTGACCTCCTCATTGCGAACGAGGCGCTCTCCCAACTGAGCTACAGCCCCGCCGTCCCAAGGCCGGACAATGATGATCCGCCAACGCCTCGTCAACCCCGGAGCGCAAACGGCCCGCCAAAGGCATACGGAGATTGCGCCGCAAAGACGCCGTGGCTAGGGTCCGCCGCCCGGTGCGCTCCCGCCGCCCCGGTGCCACATCGTGCGCGGCCAGGCCCGCTTTAGGAGATCTCAACCGGTGGTAACCGCGATTTTCGAACTGCTGAATGCCGTGATCGGCCTTTTCATCTGGGCCCTGATCCTCGCAGCCGTGTTCAGCATGTTGGCCGCCTTCAACATCCTCGACACCCGCAACCGGTTCGTCTGGACCATCGGCGATTTCCTCTACCGCGTCACCGAGCCGCTGCTGCGCCCCGTACGCAACATCCTCCCCAGTTTCGGCAACATCGACATCAGCCCGATCGTCGTCATCCTGCTGCTCCAATACGTCGCCCGTCCCCTGCTCGCCACGGTCTACCGGGGCCTCGTCTTCGGCAGCTGGACCTTTGTCTGAACCGATGCCCGCACGCTTGATCGACGGCAAGGCAATCGCCGCGGACCTGCGCCGGGCCGTGCGGGAGCGGGTGGCCGGGCTTGCCTTCCAGCCCGGCCTCGCCGTGGTCCTCGTCGGCGACAACGCCGCCAGCGCCGTCTACGTGCGCAACAAGGACCGTGCCGCCCAAGAAGCCGGGCTTCGCTCGCAAACGGTCCGCCTGCCGTCCGCCACCAGCCAAGCCGACGTGCTGGCCATCATCGCCCATCTCAACGACGATCCAAACGTGGACGGCATCCTGGTCCAGCTTCCCCTTCCCCCCGCCATCGCCGTCGATGCGGTGATCGACGCGATCGACCCCGGCAAGGACATCGACGGGTTCCACCCATCGAACGTCGGCCGTCTTCAGACCGGGCGGGACGCGCTGGTTCCATGCACCCCTGCGGGAGTAATGAAGCTGCTCGCCGCAGCCGACATCGAGCTAAGGGCCGCGCGGGCGGTCGTCCTCGGACGTTCGGCAATCGTGGGCAGGCCGATGGCGGCGCTCCTCCTCTCAGCCGACGCGACCGTGACAACCGTTCACTCCCGCACGCAGGACATCGCGGCCGAGTGCCGCCAAGCCGATATTCTCGTGGCCGCGGTCGGCCGGCCCGAGATGGTCCGCGGCGACTGGATCAAGCCGGGGGCGACGGTCATCGACGTCGGCATCAACCGGCTCTCGAACGGCCAGATCGTCGGCGACTGCGCCTTTCAGGAATGCGCGAGCATTGCCGGCGCGATCACCCCGGTCCCGGGCGGCGTCGGCCCCATGACCATCGCCTGCCTGCTGGAGAATACCCTAACCGCGTCCATCCGCCGCCGGACATGACGCTCAGAAATCGGTGCAGCGGCCCTTCTGCTCCCAATCGCCGAACCGGGTGGGTTCTGGCCCGGCCGGCCCGCCGGTCTCTTTAGGCCGGTCGTTCAAATCGGGCTGCTTGCCCTCGGGCTGTTTGACGTCGCTATCCATGCTTCACAGATAGGGCCGGCAACGGCCCGTGCCAGATAGCTAGGGCAACTCTGCAACCCAGCCCGGCCTGAAGCCGCCGACGCTGCCCGTCTAAGCCGCCGGACGAACCTTGCGGCTTTCCGTCCGAAGCTGCCCGCATGCGGCCAGGATGTCCTGCCCCCGAGGCGCCCGGATCGGGCTCGCGAACCCGGCCTCCGACACGATGGCCGCGAACCGCAACAATGCCGCCCGGGTGCTCGGCTCATAGGCGCTGCCCGGCCAAGGGTTGAACGGGATCAGGTTCACCTTCGCCGGAATCCCGGCGATCAGCCGAACCAGTTCCCGCGCCTCCGCCTCGCTGTCGTTCACCCCTCGCAGCATCACGTACTCGAACGTGATCCGCCGAGCGTTGCTAGCCCCGGGATAGCGCCGGCACGCGGCAAGCAGCTCGCTAATAGGATATTTACGGTTAAGCGGCACGATCTCATCGCGCAACCCGTCCCGCACCGCATGGAGGCTGACCGCCAGATTGACCCCGAGTTCCGCCCCGCAACGGTCCATCATCGGCACCACGCCCGACGTGCTCAGCGTGATCCGCCGCCGGGACAGGCCGATGCCCTCGCCGTCCATAACGATCCGCATCGCCTTGGCCACGTTCTCGTAATTATACAGCGGCTCGCCCATCCCCATCAGCACGATCGTGCTGAGCAGCCGCGGCGTTTCCCCTTGCGGGCTGGGCCATTCGCCGTAAGAATCGCGCGCCGCCATGAACTGGCCCACGATCTCGGCCGCCCCCAGGTTGCGCGCCAGCCGCTGCGTCCCGGTATGGCAAAAGCGGCACGAAAGCGTGCAGCCCACTTGGCTGCTGACGCACACCGCGCCCCGGTCTTCCTGCCGGTCCGGGATGTACACCGTCTCCGCCTCCTGCCCGTCGCGGAAGCGGAACAGCCACTTGCGCGTCGCGTCGGCCGCGGTCTGCACCGTCGCCGCCTCGGGCCGCCCGATCACGAACCGCTCGGCCAGCCGGGCCTGCAACGGCTTGGCGATCGTCGACATCCGGGCGAAGTCGGTGACGCCCTGATGATAGATCCAGTGCCAAACCTGCTTGGCGCGGAACGGCTTCTCGCCGACGGATGCCAACTCCGAGGCCAGCTCGTCGCGCGACAAGCCCACCAAGTCCCGCCGCCCATCCGCAAGCTCAGCCGGCGGCGGGTTGAACAGGGCGGACTTGGCTAGGATGCGAACCCGTTCCGCCTCGGTCAAGGCGGCGGTCATTTGGCCGGACATGCCTTGTCAACCGCTTCATAGGCGTTGCTGAAGCCGAGCAGGCTGAAGGTGTCGGTCACTTTCGTCCCCTTCGAATCCGGCGATATGGCTGTCGCCAAACGCCCTTTCTTGAACGCCTTCGCCGCCGCCTGACCGTCGCGCGCGAACGCGGACCGCCCGGCCGTGTAGAACGACAGGTCCGTCTTGTCGACGCTCACGTCCACGTCGGCTTTGGGCGGATAGGCGAACCCCGCGCTGATCGCCACCGAATCGCGCAAGTTGGGCCGCTGCGTCACCGTCAGCACGACGCCGCCCCGCCCCGGCACCGCGGGCTCGGAGCTTTCGGCCCGGGTAAACGCGTAGCAGACCGTCTGCCCGGCCTCGGTATGTGTCGCCGCCTCCCAATCCCTGAATTGGCCGATCAGTTCCGGCTTGTTCGGCGTCGCCGCGGCGGCCTTCTTCACGGCGGCGTAGGCCGGGGCGGAAGGGGCCAGCAGCAGGGCCGGGGCGGCGAGGAGATAACACAGAGTTAATAGCGAGCGCATGGCAGCCTAGATACGGCCAGACCCGGCAACGGACAAGCTACCGCCAGTCTGGAATGTGCCGCCTGAATGTCGGATGCCCGTGCGACCCCGGCGCGTCCAGCGGCGCGTCCGGCCCGCCGCTCCCCACCGGGCGCTCGGCGAAGCGCCCATGCTGCAGCATCCGGTCATACAGCACGATCGCGCCCGCCACCGCGAGGTTGAGCGCGAACCGCGTCGGTATCCGCACGACATGCCGGCACTGCGCCCGCAGCGCGCCGGATATCCCGGACCGCTCCGGCCCCAGCACGTAAGCCGCGCGCAAAGGGTGCCGAAACGACGGCAGGTCCACCGCCTCGTCCAGCAGCTCCACGCCCACCAAGGCGCATTCGGGGGGCAGATGCAGCGCCGCCGGGCTATCGAACCGCCACAACGGCACGTGCATCGGCGTGGCCGCGGTGTCCGAGCTCCGCCCCGCCCGCGCGTCCCACCCCGCGCCGACGCTGAAGCAAAACGCCGCCCCGAACGCGTGCCCGGTCCGCAGCAGCGCCCCCATATTGGCCGACTTCGAAACGCCCTCGGCGCCCAGCCCGAAATAGCCGCGTGTCCTGGCGGGATGCATCCGGGCGGGATAGGTGTTTGCCATGCATGATGCAACCGACGAGCGCCTGGCTCGGCAATACGAGGCCTACCCCTATCCCCAGCGCGACCCGCGCGACGAAGCCAAGCGCCTCATCATCGGCAGCCCCAGCCACTTGCGCGAGATCGACTATTGGGTGTTCCAGGCCGCGCGCCCAGCCGCCCAGCCGCTCCGCGCCCTGTTCGCCGGCGGCGGCACCGGCGACGGCGCCATCATGCTCGCCCAGCAGCTCGTCCGGTCCGCCCGCCCCGGCCAGGTCACCCACCTGGACCGCTCCGCCCCCGCCCAAGCCGTCGCCCGCGCCAGGGCCGAGGCCCGCGGCCTCGACATCGCGTTCCACCACGGCAGCCTGCTCGACCTCGCCGCGAGCGGCCTCGGCCCGTTCGACTACATCGATTGCTGCGGCGTGCTGCACCACCTGCCTGACCCGGCCGAGGGCTTGCGCGCCCTCCTGTCGGTGCTGGCCCCCGGCGGCGGCCTCGGCCTGATGGTCTATGCGCCGCATGGCCGCACCGGGGTTTACATGCTGCAGGACGCCCTGTCCCGCCTGGCACCCGCCGAAGAAGCGCCGCAAGCGAGGCTGGACGTGGCGCGCCGGGTCATGCGCCATTTGCCGTCCACCGCTTGGCTGCGGGCCAACCCCTATTTCGGCGACCATATCGAGGGCGGCGACGCCGGGCTTTACGATCTGCTGTTGAACCCGCGCGACACGGCTTTCGACGTCACGCGCCTGTCCGCCTTGCTGGAGGGGGCCGGCCTGCTGCCCACGTGCCTGATGGAACCGATGCGGTATGACCCGGCCGTGCTGCTGCCGGACCCTCGCCTGCGCGCCCGGCTCGAGCCGCTCGCGCCCATGCAGCGGGCCGCCGTCGCCGAAGCCCTGGCCGGCAACATGAGCACCCACGTCGTCTACTGCGTCCGCGCGAACGAAGCCCGCCCCCCGCCCGACCCGATGCACCCAACCGCGATCCCGGTCGCGCGCGAACTGCCCGCGCCCGAACTGGCCCGCTCGATCCGCCCGGACGGGACCTTGCCGATGCTGTTCGACGGCCTGCGCGTGCCCGTGCCGCTGCCGCCTCTGGCGAGCGCGATCCTGAAACTGATCGACGGCACGAGAACGGTGGCCGCGATCTCCGAAACGCTTGCGGCCAACGGAACGAACGCCGCCGCCTTCGCCCGCGCGTGGCGTCCGACCTTCGCCGCGCTCTCGGCGGTCAACCGCATTCTCCTGGCCCCCCATGCCTGACCCAGGGCGGGCCGTCATCGTCATCTTCGGTGCGGCGATCCGCCCGGACGGCAAGCCCAGCGGCGTGCTGCGGGACCGTGTGAGCGCCGCCCTCCGCTTCGGCCAAGGGCTGACGCCCCCGCCGCTCTACCTCCCCACCGGTGGCCAAGGACGCTTCGGCCCGCCCGAAGCCGACGTCATGGCCGAGCTGCTGCGAAACAGCGGCGTGGCTGCCGGCAACATCATGCCGGAGCGGACCGGACGCAACACGCTGCGCTCGGCGGTCGCCGTGGCGTCGATGTTGCGCGGCAACGATAGAACCGTTTACGTGGCGACCTCGGCCTACCACATGGCCCGCTGCCTGGCGCTGCTGAACGTCGCCGGCCTGCGCGCCCGCCGCGGCCCAACGGCGAGCGGCCCGGCAGCGAGCCGCCTGTTGCGCCGCTGGTTCTGGCGCCTGCGCGAAATCCCGGCCATTCCCGTCGACTGCCTCATCCTCCTGTTCACCCGGCGAAGGCTGGCGCGCGCCCTCGAACAATCACGGACTTGACGGCTCCGGTTCAGCCGGAGCCGGAGCCGGAGCGGACGCCGACTCTGGCGGCTGGCTGGCCTCCGGCTTCGGCGGCTCGCTCGCCGCAGCACTCCGGTTCGGCGCAGGCAGCTCCGGCGGCATCGTGTAATCGGCCACGATCCGCGCCTGGGTTCCCGCGATAACCAGCACCCGTTGCCCAAGCGCCAGCGGCACGGTGTCCGTTTGCGTGACGGACACCAGCTCGCCGTTCGGTTTGCGCACGATGTACTCATACGCCATCGTATCCCCGGCCGCCCGTTCGATGCCGGTGCCGATCAATCCGCCAACCAAGGTTCCACCCAGAGTTGTGAACGCCGTCCCGACCGGCGCCTGCGACCCGGCAATCCCGCCGGCCGCCCCGCCCGTCACCGCGCCGGCCGTCCCCGATGCCTGGACGGCCACCTTCCGCACCCCGACCACCGTGCCTTGCTCGACCCTGCTCGCCTGCTGGACCGAGCTGCTCGCATAAGTGTCAGGCGAATAGCTGGGACTGCAAGCCGCCAGCGCCAACGCCGCGCCCATCGCTCCGAACCGCTTCATGACGCCCCTCTGCCGCCTTCGCCGCTCGAACGCAAGGCCGCGCTCTCCCATTGTCTCGTCAATGCCGCATTAACTTTATTGCGGCAGGCTGAGCCTCGGAAAGATCCCGCCGTGTCGCCTCCCTCAGGAGCGCCGGCGGGGTTGCAGCAGCAACGAGGCCCGGCCATGTCAACCACGCTCGCCAGCTTACCCGAGTCCGTCGCGGATACCGAGTGGCGGACCGATCAACGCCTGCGGACCATCCCGCTGTCCGCAGGCGCGGCGCTGCTCGGCATGGACATCGCCGGGCTTATCCTGTTCTGGCCGCTCACGCTGTTTACCGTCCACGCAAAGTACAACGGCCTGCCAAGCCTCGCCGTCGCCGCCCTGTACCCCGCCGCGATCCTCGCCGCGAGCTACGCGCTCGGCCTTTACCGCCGCGAAACCAACATCTCCCTTCGCAAGGCCCTGGGCCGGCTGCCCTTCGCCTCCGTGCTCGGAACCGTGGGCGCGAGCGTCATCGTATTGCTGTTCGCCCCGGGCGAGCACATGCCAGCCTCGTCCTCGCTCATCTGCTCGCTGTTCGCCGGTTTCCTGTCCCGCCTGGGGTTCGATGTCCTGCGCCGCCGGGGCCTGCTATGCCGCCGCATCCTCGTCGTCGGCGCCGGCGCCCTGGCCTGGGATCTGATGCACGTGCTCAACAAGGAAGGGCGCACGCTCGGCTACCGCCTGCACTTCCTGCATGACCCGGCGTTCGGGCCGCCCGACAAGCGCCTGGCCAGCGGCGTCGCCGGGCCGGTCATGGCTATCGGCCCGGCCGGTATTGTCGCCATGGCGAAACACCTTTGCCCGGACGAGATCGTCGTCGCCCCCGACGAGCGCCGTGGGATGAACGTGCAGGACCTGCTCGAATGCAAGATCGCGGGCTTCCCGGTCTCCCAGTATCTCACGTTCATGGAGCGTGAGGCGCGCAAGGTCGATGTGAAGCGCTTCGAGCTGAGCTGGCTGCTGTACTCCGACGGCTTCTTCATGGGCCAGCTCGACAGGGCTCTGAAGCGCTTGCTCGACATCTCGGTCAGCCTCGTCGTCCTCGCGCTGTTCTCGCCGGTCCTGCTGACCTCGGCGCTGGTGATCCACCTGCAGGACGGCGGCCCGGCTCTCTACCGTCAGCGGCGCGTTACCCAGCATGGCCGGGCATTCGACATCCTGAAGCTCCGGACCATGCGCGTCGATGCCGAAAGCACCGGGGCCGCCTGGGCCGCGGTCGCCGACACACGGGTCACCCGGTTCGGCCGGTTCCTCCGTCAGTCCCGGATCGACGAATTGGCCCAGCTTTGGAACGTGCTCCGGGGCGACATGTCGTTCGTGGGGCCGCGCCCGGAACGCCCGGAATTCGTGGACATGCTGGCGAACCACCTGCCACTTTATCGCGAGCGCCACGCGGCGAAAGCTGGCCTGACAGGCTGGGCGCAGATCAACTACCCTTACGGCGCATCGATCGACGACTCACGCTCGAAGCTCAGCTACGACCTCTACTACGTCAAGAATTTCAGCATCTTTCTCGACATCCTCATCATCCTGCAAACGTTGCGGGTCGTGATGTTTCCGAGCGGCGCCAGGTAGTGCGGCCGAGGCCATCGCGAGAGCCGCCTGCAATCAATGGCGGCTCTCCCGCAACGTGCATGACGTTGTCATGGCGAAGCCACAACAACCAAGCATCATTCGGCGAAGCGTGCTGGCACGCTGCCGGTAAAATGATGCGCTTTCAAAAGTTTCTAAGCAGGCTTGCGTGGCACAAGCTACGCAAGCCTGCTTAGGCCGCGAAGCGCCGGCGCCCGTGGAAGGCATGGATGCTACCCGGCAACGCGTTGCGGCATTCCCTCCGGCGTCACCGTTGCCACCAGGGAAGCGTCAAGGGCCTCGTAGCCGTGATAGTCTATGGCGGTGTAGAGTTCCTTGCGGGTCTGCATCGCGTCGATCTGGTTCTGGGTGCCGCCGTCGCGCCTGATGGCGGCGTAGAGCTGCTCGCTGGCCCTGGCCGAAACGCGCAGCGAGCTGACCGGCCAGATGACCAGGCGATAGCCCATCTGCTCGAACTCGGCAGCGGTGAAGAACGGCGTGCGGCCGAACTCGGTCATGTTGGCCAGCAGCGGGACGCCGGGCAGGCGGCGGGCGAACTCGCGGAACATCTCGGCGTCATGCAGGGCCTCGGGGAAAATGGCGTCGGCGCCAGCCTCCAAGTAAAGCTGGGCTCGGGCGACGGCGCCGTCGAGGCCCTCGCTGGCGGCGGCATCGGTCCGGGCCAGAACCATGAGGTGGCGGCGTGCCTTGGCGCAGGCGGCGACCTTGGCAGCCATGTCGCGCGGGTCGGCAAGCTTCTTGTCGTTCAGGTGGCCGCACTTCTTGGGCAGCAACTGATCCTCGACATGAACGGCGGCAGCGCCCGCGTCCTCGAAGCTGCGGACCATGTGCATGGCGTTCAGCGCCTCGCCGTAGCCGGTGTCGCCGTCCACCAGCACCGGCAGCGCGGAGGACCGGGCAAGCTGGCGGATAAAGAAGCAGACCTCGTCCACGGTGATCACGCCAAGATCCGGTAGGCCCATAGAGGCGGTCATGGCCGCGCCCGAGAGGTAAAGCGCCTCGAACCCGGCCGCCTTGGCCTGGAGGGCGGCCATGCCGTTATGCGCGCCGGGCATCTGCACGATGCCGGGCCGGGCAAGCAGCGCGCGGAGGCGGTCGCCCGCCGGCTCGCGCGGGAGGTCGGCGGCGACAAGATAGGTCATGGGCGCTGGTCCAGTGGTTGAAACACCTGGTCTTCGGGTCCGGTATAGTTGGCGCTCGGCCGGATGATCTTGCCGTCCTGGCGCTGCTCGATCACGTGCGCCGCCCAGCCGGAGGTGCGGGAGATGACGAACAGGGGAGTGAACATGGCGGTGGGCACGCGCATCTGGCGATAGCTGACGGCGCTGAACCAATCAAGGTTGGCGAACATGCGCTTGGTCTCGGCCATGACGGCTTCGATCCGGTCGGCAACCTCGAACAGGCGGGTGCTGCCGGCTTCCTCCGAAAGGCGGCGGGCCACGTCCTTGATGACCTGGTTGCGCGGGTCGGCCACGGTATACACGGGGTGGCCGAAGCCGATCACCACCTCTTTCCGTTCGACCCGGCGGCGAATGTCGGCCTCGGCCTCGTCGGCGCTGCCATAGCGGAGCTGTGTCTCGAGGGCGGCCTCGTTGGCGCCGCCGTGCTTGGGGCCGCGCAGCGCGCCGATGCCGCCCGCGAGCGCGCTGTACAGGTCCGACCCGGTGCCGGCGATCACCCGGCAAGCAAAGGTGCTCGCGTTGAACTCGTGCTCGGCATACAGGTTGAGCGATGTCTGCATGGCCCGCACCCAGCTTTCCGGGGCAGGGCGTCCGTGCAGCAGGTGGAGGAAGTGGGCGGCGACGGTATCGTCCTCGGTCTCGACCTCGATGCGGCGTCCGTTCTGGGTCCAGTGCCACCAGTAAAGCAGCATGGAGCCGAAGCTGGCCATCAGGCGGTCGGCGATGTCGCGCGCCCCTTGCGGGTTGTGGTCATGCGCCTCGGGCAGCACGCCGCCCAGCACGCTGACGCCGGTGCGCATGACATCCATCGGGTGCATGGCGGCGGGCAGGGCTTCCAGCGCGGTGCGGACGGGGCCGGGCAGGCCGCGAAGGGCGCGCAGCTTGGCCATGTAGGCGGCAAGCTCGGCGCGGTTGGGAAAATGGCCGTGGACGAGGAGGTGGGCCACCTCCTCGAACGAGCAGGTCTCGGCGATCTCCAGGATGTCGTAGCCGCGGTAGTGCAGGTCGTTGCCGGTGCGCCCGACGGTGCAAAGCGCGGTGTTGCCGGCGGCAACGCCGGAAAGGGCGACGGACTTCTTGGGTTTCGGCAGCGTTTCGCTCATCAGGATTGTCTCCGTTCCTTTGTTAGAAAATGCCCTTGGCAGCGTTCGTGGCCAGCCTGACGTCCGGAAGCGCGACGTTCAACCCGGCAAGCTGGTCGGCCTTGAGACCGGGCAATTGCTGGACCAGATCGAGGAAGCGCCGCGCTTCGGCGGGGTCGAGCACGCCCTCGGTGAGGGTCTCGAACTTGCGGATGTAGTCGGGGCGCGTCCAGGGGGCGGCACCAAGGGTGTGAGCGTTGGCGACGGCGCGTTCCCCGGCAACAACGGCGCCGTCTTTCAGGCGGATCTCAATGCGCCCGCCGAAGGCTTTCACCGCCGGGTCGTCGGCATGGTAGCGCTCGGTCCAGCTTGGGTCCTCAACTGTGCGGATCTTGTGCCACAGGGCGACGGTGTCGGGGCGCCTCGCGCGCTCGGGCAGGTAGGAGCGGACATGGTGCCACTCGCCGTCCTGCAGGGCGACGGCGACGATGAACATGATGGAATGGTCGAGCGTCTCGCGGCTCGCGGCGGGGTCCATCTTCTGCGGGTCGTTGGCGCCGGTGCCGATTACGTAGTGGGTGTGATGGCTGGTTTCGATGACGATCTCCTCCACGTCGTCCCAGTTCGAAACGCGCCGGCCGAGGTCGAAGGCGAGGTCGATCAAGGCCTGGCTCTGGTACTCGGCGGAGTGCTCCTTGGTGTAGGTGTCGAGGATCGCGCGCTTCGGCTCGCCCGGCGCGGGCAGCGGCACCACGTAGCGGGCCTGCTTGCCGCCGAGCATCCAGGCGATGACGCTGTCCTCGCCCTCGTAGATGGGGCTGGGAGCGCCTTCGCCGAGCATGGCGCGGTCGACCGCCTCGATGGCGAGCTTGCCGGCGTGCGCGGGGGCGAAGGCCTTCCAGGAGCTGATCTCGCCCTTGCGGCTCTGCCGGGTCGCGGTGGTGACGTGCAAGGCCTGCTGCACCGCCTGGTAGATGGTGGGCGTGTCCAGGCCGAGCAGCGTGCCAAGGCCGGCCGCCGCCGAGGGGCCGAGATGGGCAACGTGGTCGATCTTGTGCTTGTGCAGGCAGATGGCGCGGGTAAGGTTGACCTGGATCTCGTAGCCAGTGGCGAGGCCGCGGAGCAGGGCCGCGCCGTTCAGGCCAAACTGCTGGGCGACAGCGAGGATGGGGGGGATGTTGTCGCCGGGGTGGCTGTAATCGGCGGCGAGAAAGGTGTCATGGTAGTCGAGCTCGCGCACGGCGGTGCCGTTGGCCCATGCGGCCCATTCGGCGTGGACGCGGGTCTCGGGCGGGCAGCCGAAAACGGGCGCGCCGCCCGGGCGGGGGTGGCGCAGCGCCTGGGAGCGCGCGGCGGCGACCGGGCCGCGGTTGATGGCGGCGACGGCGACGGCGGCGTTGTCGATGACGCGGTTGGCGATCATCTCGGCCACCTCCGGCTCGACGGCGACCGGGTCCGCGGCGACGGCGGCGATCTTCCAGGCAAGCTGGTCCTCCCGCTTGAGGCGGTCAGACTCCGGGTGGACCTGGACGGTGTGCTGGATCATGCCGGGACAATTCCTCGTTGGTGTTGGCCGACGTTGCCACAAATTCGGCAAGGAGGCAGGCGGGCAAAACGCGAAAACGTGCGAATGGCTGGCATGTCGTCGTGAACGGGGCCTGGTTCGAGCCATCCGCAGGCATCGGCCAGCTTCAGGATACGGATTGCAGCGTCGCGTGGCGGGCGTCATCCTGGGCCAATGGCGCCGGTTCCCACAAGGCTATGACGATCGACCCTGACCGCCTCCTGGCCTTTCCGATCCCAGAGGTCCGGCAGCGCTTCAGCAAGCATGACACCGCGCTGTATGCGCTCAGCATCGGGCTTGGGCAGGACCCGTTGGACGGGCGGCAGCTCGACTTCGTCGACCATCGGCGCCCGTTGCGGGCGATGCCAAGCATGGCGGCCGTGCTGGCCCACCCCGGCTTCTGGCTCGAGGACGAGCGGACGGGAGTGGATGCGGTGCGTCTCGTGCACGGGGAGCAGTCGCTCACGGTGCACCGGCCGTTGCCGGTCGAGGGCGAGGTGGCCGGGGCGACACGGGTGACGGGGTTGATCGACAAGGGGGCGGGGCGGGGGGCGCTGCTGTTCAGCGTGAAGCGGGTGACGGATGCGGCGACCGGCGCGTTGCTGGCGGTGACGGCGGCCACGACATTCCTGCGCGGCGACGGCGGCTTCGGTGGCGCGGCAGGGCCGGCGCCCGCGCCGCATCCGATGCCGAACACGCGGCCGGACTTCACGCTCGACCTGCCGACGCGGCCGGAGCAGGCGCTGTACTACCGGCTGAACGGGGACGACAACCCGCTGCATTCCGACCCGGCCGTTGCGGCGCAAGCGGGCTTCCCGCGGCCGATCCTGCACGGGCTGTGCACCTTCGGCGTGGTGGCCCACGCGCTGCTGCGGTGCTTGGGCGGCTACGACGCGGCCAAGTTCCGGCACATGCGGCTCCGGTTCTCGGCGCCGGTGTTCCCGGGCGAGACGATCCGCACGGAGATTTGGCGCGACGGGTCGTTCCGGGCACGGGTCGTGGAGCGGGATGCCGTGGTGGCCGACCATGGCCTGGCCCGGTTCGACGCATCGGCATGAATGGACGGCACGGATCGATGCGTTCCGGTTAGGGCAGCGTCAGCGATAAACGCGGCACCACGCCGATAAAGCTGCCCGGCAAAACGAAGGCTTGGAGCAATTGCAGCCCAAGCCTGGCCCGTCAAAGATTCGGCTGGCGGAACGGGTCGGCGGCCGCGTCGCGCTCGTAGACGCGCTCGCCCGCGACATACGTCGCGCGGACGGTGCGGTGGTCGCCAAGCATCATCAGCACAAACAGAATGTCGTCGATCGACTCGCAGTAGTTGATCCGGAAATCAAGCAACGGGGAGCTTTTGAGGTCAAGGATGCAAAGATCGGCCGCGTAGCCCGGACCGAGCTTGCCCAGGCGGTCGTCAAGGTAGAGCGCCCGCGCCCCGCCGAGCGTGGCCAGGTAGAAGGCCTGCGCCGCGTTCAGCCTTGTGCCCGCAAGGGCTGCGACCTTGTATGCCTCGTTCAGCGTCTTGAGTAGCGAGAGGCTGGTGCCCGCGCCGACATCGGTGCCGAGGCCGACGCGCACGGGCCGCTTCGGGTCGAGCGCGTGCAGCAGGCGGAACAGGCCGCTGCCGAGGAAAAGGTTTGAGGTCGGGCAATGCGACAGGGCGGCGCCCGTTTCGTGACAGGTGCAGAACTCGTCCTCGGAAAGATGGATGGCATGGCCGAAAACCGACCGCCGGCCCACCAGCCCGGCGTGGGCGTAAACGTCAAGATACCCGGTGCGGCGGGGAAACAGGGCGCGCACCCATTCCAGCTCGGCCAAGTTTTCCGAAAGATGGGTCTGCAGGAACAGGCCGTCATGCGCCCGCAGCAGCGCGCCGGCGGCATCGAGCTGCGCCTCCGTGCTGGTGGGGGCGAAGCGGGGCGTCACGGCGTAGAGCTGCCGCCCGCGTCCGTGCCAGCGGCGGATCAGGGCGTCGCTTTCATCGTAGCCGCGCTGGGCGGTGTCGAGCAGGCGCGGCGGCGCGTTGCGGTCCATCAGCACTTTACCGCCGATCATGCAGGCGCCGTAGCGGTTCGACTCCGCAAAGAACGCGTCAACCGATTGCGGGTGGACGGTGCAGTAGACCGCCGCCGTGGTGGCGCCGGTGCGCAGCAGCTCGCGGAAGAACAGGGCGGCGATCGCGTCGGCATGGGCGCGGTCGGCAAATTGCGCTTCGGTGGGGAAGGCGTATCTGTCGAGCCAGGCCAGGAGCTGCTCGCCGAACGCGCCGATCATCTGCATCTGCGGATAGTGCACGTGGGTGTCGATGAAGCCGGGGCTGATGATCGCGTCCGGGTATTCGGTGACGGGAACGTCGTCCGGGACGTCGCCGCGCAGGGCGGCGTAGTCGCCGAACGCGGTGACGACGCCGTCCTCGGCGATGACGAGCGCGTCCTGGACATGGACGAGGCAGTCCGCGGCCGGATGCTGGAACGGGTCGCCGCGGAACGTGACCGCCTGGCCGCGCAGGGCGCAGGCCTTGCCTCCTCCGGCGCTCATTCGCCGGAGGGGTCGGGCTGGTAGAGGCTGTCGGGGCTGATCGGCGTCCGGTGCGGGCGCTTGCCGGTGGCGTCGCGGATGGCGTTGGCCAGGGCGGCGGCGACCGGGTTAAACGGCGCCTCGCTCATGGATTTCGCGCCGAAGGGGCCGAAGCGGTCGTGGCTGTCGGCGAACAGGACCTCCGTCCGCGGCACGTCGGCGATGGCCGGGATGTGGTAGCTGCGGAAGGCCGCCGTCGTCACCACGCCGGCCGCGTCGATCTGAAAATTTTCGTAGAGGGCTGCGCCGATGCCCATAACGACGCCGCCCTCGATCTGCCCCCGGCATTGGCCGGGGTTGATAACGGCGCCAGCGTCGGCGGCGTGGACGCTTTGCAGGATGCGGATCTCCCCGGTCGCCGGGCGGACGGCGACCTTGAAGGCCTGCACGTTGAACGTGACCGAGCGCGGGGTGCCGTCCGCGTAGCCGACCGCTTCCGGGGTCTCGCCCGGGGCGGCGGGCAGCTTCGCGCGCAAGGCTTCGGCGGCGCGGGCGACCGCCAGGCCGGCCACGACGGTTCCGGTGCTGCCGAAGGCCCCGGTGTCGTGGCCCACCAAGCGCGTATCGGCCTGCGTGACGCGGATATGGCCGGGCGTCGTGCCGAGCCCGTCGGCCGCGATCTGGCAATGGACCGTGGCGGCCCCGTTGCCGAACTCGGCGGTGCCGACCAGGAGGTCGAACAGCCCGTCCGCCGCCAGGCTGATCCGCGCCTCGGCGAAATGGCCGCGCGGAGGGATGGTGTCGAGCATCCCCATCGCCATCCCGACCCCGACCAGCCATTCCGGCGACGGCGGTGGCGCGGCGGGCCGCTCGAGCGCCGCCTGCACGAGGCCGAGGCATTGATCGAGGCCGTAGCTGCCGACCGAAACGTCGTCCGGCCCGTGCGTCGCGGCAACGAGCGGGTCGTCGGGCCCAATCGCGTTGCGGCGGCGGAAATCGAACGGATCCATGCCGAGCTGCCGGGCCAGCTCGTCCATCGCCGATTCAACCGCGAAGTTGGCCTGGCTGAGGCCGTAGCCGCGGAACGCGCCGCCGGGCACGGTGTGGGTGTAAACGGCGCGGCCGGACACTTTCTTGTTCGGGCAGCGATAAACGATGATCGATTCGTTGCAGCCGTGGTGCAGCGTGCCCCAGCTATGGTTGCCGTAGGCCCCGGCATCGGACAGCACGTCGAGTTGCAGCGCCGTCAGCGCGCCGTCCCGCGTTGCCCCGGCCTGCACGGTCACGCGCATGGCATGGCGCGTCGTGCTGGCCGTGAACTGTTCCTGGCGGGTGAGTTCGAGCGTCACCGGGCGTCCGGTTCTCAACACGGCGAGGGCCACGATGTCCTCGGTCAGCATCTCCTGCTTGCCCCCGAAGCCGCCGCCGACGCGGGCGCACAGGACGCGTATGGACTCTCGCGGGCGATCGAACAAGCGGCAGAGCGTGTCGCGGGTCAGGAACGGCGTCTGCGTGCTGGACCGGAGGGTCAGCACGCCATCGCCGTCCAGCCAGCCGATCGCGGCGTGCGTTTCCAGGTGAGCGTGATGGACCCGCTGGCTCGCGTAGGTTTGGCGGTGCACAACGTCGGCCCGGGCGAGCGCCGCGGCAACGTCGCCGACCTCGCCTTCGACTGCGGCGCAGATGTTGCGCGCCGGGTCGGCCAGGCCGGGCCAGCCCGGCTTGTCGTGCACGACGGGCGCGCCGGGAGCGAGCGCGTCGTCCAGGCCGACAACCGCGGGCAGGATGGCGTAATCGACAACGAGGGCGGCGCAACCGGCTTCGGCCGCCGCCTCGGTGTCGGCGACGACGGCGGCCACGCGCTGGCCGACGAAGCGGAGCATCCGGTCGAGCGCCAGGGTGTCGGCCGGGTCGTCGTCCGGGTCCTCATGGGTGGCGGTGGAGAAGTGGCGGGCGGGGGAGTCCGCATGGGTAAGCACGGCCTGGACGCCGGGGATGGCGAGGGCGGCGATGGCGTCGACCGCGTTGACCCGCGCGTGGGCGTGCGGGGAGCGCAGGATCTTCATGTGCAGCAGGCCGGGAATGTCGACATCGAGGGTGAAGGGTTCCGTGCCGTCGACGACGCGGGGTCCTGCGGGCGCGCGGAGACTTTGGCCGACGGGCGACTCGGACGCGTCAACGACGAATGTCTCGGCCCCGGCGAGCGCGTCGGCGATGGCGCCGTAGCCCGTGCACCGGCAAAGGTTGCCCTTGAACGCCGCCGCCGGGTCGGCGCGTTGCCCGGCGTCCAGGGCGGCGGCGGTCATGATGAAGCCGGCGGTGCAGAAGCCGCACTGGAACGCCTGCGCGCCGAGGAACGCCTGTTGCATGGGGTGCGGCGCGCCGGCCCGGGCGAGTCCCTCGATCGTGGTGATCCGCCGGCCGCGGGCGCGAACGGCGGGAAGGATGCAGGAGTGGACCGGCTTGCCGTCGAGGTGGACGGTGCACGCCCCGCAATCCCCGGCGTCGCAGCCCTTCTTGACGCCGAAATAGCCTTGCTCGCGCAGAAAGGTGCGCAGGCATTGGCCGGGGCGGGGTTCGTGCTCGTGGGTGCGGCCGTTGACGGTGATGGTCATGGTTGAACGCCCGTGGATAGCTCGTCGCGGATTTCCGCCGCGAGGAGCCGGGTTACGTGCCGTCGCCAGCCAGGAGCGCCGTGGATGTCGTCATACCAGCCGCCGGGCTCGGCTGCGCCATGGATCGCGGCGAGGAGGGCGGGCGCGGACGGGATGGCGGGGAAGGAAAGGTGGAACGGCCTCGGCGTCGAAGCAGTCACTGTCAGCGCGAAGGCCTGGGTGTCCGGGTCGAGCGTGCCGATGAGGAGGGCGGCGGAGCGCCCGAGCGGGTTGAGGGAGATGCGGCGGAACGCGGTTCTGCGGCGCAAGGCCGGGGAGGGGATCTCGACCGCGCGCAGGATGTCGCCCGGCGCGAGGGCGGTGCGCTGCGGCCCGCGGATCAGGGCGGGGATGCCGCATCGCCGTTCGAGGCCGGCATCGCCCCCGGGCCAGATCACCGCTTCGGCGTCGAGCGCCGCGGCCAGCGCGATCATCGGCCCGGCGGGCAGCGCGGTGCAGATGTTGCCGCCGACCGTCGCCATGGCCAGCACCTTGAACGAGCCGAGCAGCGAATGGCAGCATTGGCGGATGAGCGCGCCCGCGGGCAGGCCGGCGGCGGCGGCGTAGGCCGCGAGACACTCGATTGTGCAGGTGGCAGCGATGGCCAGCCGGCGCTCGGATCGCACCACCGGCTCCCATCCGAGGGTGGTCAGATCGATGAGCCGCCGGAGCGCGGGCTGGGGTTCGGAAAACAGCCAGGTGCCGCCAGCGAGCCATGCGTCGCCCCCCTGCCAAGGAGGGAGATCGGAATGCCGTTGCGGCGTGAGGAATTGGGTGACGGTGCTGAGATCCACGGCTTCCCTGAGGCGGGCAATTTCCATACCACGCAATGCCGCTTGCGCCCATAACGGTGATGGACGCACCCGATTATTGCTGTTGCGGCGGAGGCTGCAGGCTGGTAGGAACCCGCGCACCAAAACCGGCGTAACGGACACAAAATTGTCCACCCCTTGACTGGCGGCCGGGTAGTGCCGGAGACCGGCTGGATCGCAGTGCCGCTTGGCGGCTGGGGGGCTTCGCCATGAACATCGACCAGCTTGAAACGCCGGTTCCGGTCATCGATCTCGACCGCATGGAGCGCAACCTGGCGCGGATGCAGGCCTACTGCGACCGGCATGGCCTGCGGTTGCGCCCGCATATCAAAACCCACAAGCTGCCGCACCTGGCGCGACGGCAGATGGAGCTGGGGGCCGTCGGCGTCACCTGCCAGAAGCTTGGCGAGGCCGAGGTGATGGCCGATGCCGGGCTTGCGGACATCCTGGTCTCCTATCCGCTGATCGGCCCGGCCAAGGCGTTGCGGCTCGCGGCCCTTGCCCGGCGCGTGCGGATGCAGGTCGCGGCCGACAACCCGCTCGCGCTCGAAACGGCGGCGGAAGCGGCGCGGGCCGCGCAAGCGCCGGTCGGGGTGCTGATCGAGTTCGACAGCGGCAACAAGCGGACCGGCGTGACCTCGGTGGACGAGGCGCTGCAACTGGCGCGCGCCGTTCTGGCGGCCGGGCTACGGTTCGACGGGCTGATGACCTACCCGAGCAGCGCCGCCACCGCCACGTTCGCCGGCGCAGCCAAGGCCGCCTTCGCTGAAGTGGGCATCCCGATCCCGACCGTTTCGGGCGGCGGCACGCCGAGGGGGTGGCGCGCGCACGAGATCGAGGGCGTGACCGAGGTGCGGGTCGGCACCTACATCTATCAGGACCGGGCCACGGTCGGCGCGGGCGCCGCGGCGTTGGAGGATTGCGCCCTGGAGGTGCTGGCAACCGTCGTCAGTCGGCCGACGCAGGACCGCGCGATCATCGACGCCGGCTCCAAGTCGTTGTCGAGCGACCTCGTGGCGGCCGAGTTCGGCGCGGGCTACGGCTTGCTGCTGGATTACCCCGACGCGGTGATCGAGCGGCTGAGCGAGGAGCACGGCATGGTCGATCTTTCCGCCTGCCGCGGCAAGCCGGCGCTTGGCGAGCGGGTGCGCATCCTGCCGAACCACGTCTGCGCCGTGAGCAACCTGCACGACCGCGTCGTCGCCAGCCGGGGCGGGGAGGTGGCGGACATCTGGCCCGTCGCCGCGCGCGGGCGGACCGTGTGAGGCGCGGGGCCACGCGGCTCACCAGCAGGTGAACCCGCCATCGACGGCCACGACGGCGCCCGTCATCAGGCTGGACGCGTCGGAGGCGAGGAAGTGCACGACGGAGGCGACCTCGTCCGGCTGCCCGAGCCGTCCCATCGGCGTGTCGCGCAGCCAGGCGTCCATCATGGACGGGTCCAAGCCGCCGGATTTGAGCAGCGGCGTTTCGATGTAGGTCGGCGCGACCGCGTTCACCCGCACGCCGCGCCCGGCCCATTCCGCCGCCAGGGAGCGCGTAAGCTGATGCACCGCCGCCTTGGCGCCGTTGTAGTGCGGCTGCTCCTGCGGGCGGTTGGAGATGATCCCGGACATGGAGCCGATGTTGACGACCGACCCGCGCCCGGCCTGCAGCATCAGGCGCCCGAAAGCGCGGTCGCACCAGAACACGCCGTTGTAGTTGACGTCGTTGACGGCGAGCCAATCCTCGTCGGTCACGTCCTCCGACGGAATGCCGGAACGGGCGATGCCGGCGTTGGCCACCAGCACGTCGACCCGGCCATGCTCGCGCACCACGTCCCGCGCGAGGGCGTCCACCTCGTCGGACTGGGTGACGTCGAGCCGGGCGACGCCGGGCTTGTAGCCCTTCCGCCGCAGTGCGTCGCGGCCCTCCTCGGCGATCGAGAGGTCGATATCGGCGATCACGACGGTCGCGCCGTGCTCGGACAGGGCCTCGGCGCAGGCAAGCCCGATGCCGCGCCCTCCGCCGGTCACGACGGCCACCCGCCCGTCGAGCCTGAACTTCTCGTTGTACATCCGTTTCCTCTTGCCGTTGTTGCCGGGAGTTGCGGGGATGCTGCCGCAGGGATGGCTGGCAGGCCAGCGTTATGATTGCGCCGGGGCGTGTCTGCACGGCAAAGCTGCGTCCATTGCGCTCTGTCTGACAACTTCCGAAATCGGCGTGAACTCTGCTAGAGGCCCGTTAGGTTAGCTGGTCTCGCGAGACTGGCTCTGCATAAGGCATCTGGAGGGCATGGGATGAAATGGTTTGTGGTAGGCGCTCTGTTGACCCTAACAGCCTGCGCGCGTGCTGTTGATATAGTTCTCTAAACAGCACGGCAGAGTTCACAGGCACTCCGAAGATTGATGTCACGCTTTACGGGACAGGACACGGTCCTGCATCTGCGACTATGCCCGATGGAGAGGTTTTGAAGGGACATTATCGATTGGGCTTAACCGGGGCGGTCAGCAACAGTTACGCCGTAATCAATACACCCCGCGGAATGCATATGGATCAAATACCAACGCCACTACTGCGACAGAAGGTAATTTTCTCCTCCAAGCGACCTCAGCCATCCCCTCATTTCGCCTGAGCATACAATCCGCTGAAATCTGGTGCCTTTGAGACCGCTTGCTCGAACGCTTCCATGAGCGGCAGCAGGCGGTGCTCGGGCATGTTGGGGATGAGCTCGTCGAGTATGCAGCCCGGCCGAAACAGCGAGTGAGTGCGGGTCCGGCTGGTGTTGGACTTGAGCAACCGGTCCAGGCCGAGGCTTTCGCCTACCGCGCCGAGCAGCGTCAGCAGCGCGACCGCGAAGGCGCTGACCAGCAGCAGCCGGTCTCGGCGCATAGGTTCGCCGACGCGGGTGGACGACAGTCCCATGCCGAAGCGCAGATCCTTGGTGTCGCGGAACTGCGGCTCGATGGTCCAGCGGCGGGCATAGTGGTTGACCAGCATCGCCGCCGACGCCTCCGGGTCGCTTGCGGCCAGGCACCAGGGCTCCCTCATCGCCTTGGCATGAACGCACACAACGGCGCCGACCTGCTGCCCCTTGGCCGTCACCCGCGCATCGCGCAGCTTGCGCGCCCGGCCGCTCTTGCCCACCCACTCGGCGGCGGGCTTGGACGTGCCGTCGGCATCGGTCACGCGGATGTTGCCGCGGAAGCGGATGACGTAGCCAAAGCCGATCCGGCCCAGAAAGGCGAACAGCTTCTGGTCGCCGAAGCCACGGTCGGCCAGGATCGTCACCCGGCATTGCGGGGGCACCGTCTCGGCCAGGCGGCACAGGCACGCGTCCTCGTAGTCGTTGCGCCGTGTCGCGATCTCCTCTTTCCATACCGTCAGCCATATCAGAGGTGCCGCGCGGCCATGGTCCGTCACCAGGCTCAGCACGAGGGTTGACTGGTCGTCATGGTCGAAGTCGGTCCAGTCCATCGCGACCAGGATGCTGGGCCGGGCGTTGACCTGATGCGGGACCCAGCGGGCGAAGCTGTCCCACACCTCGATGCCGGCGTTGCTTATCAGGCGGTCGACCTGCTTGATCGCATGCTTGGTCACCCAGCCCCGTGCTTGCGCCAGCGCCTGGCCAATCGTCGCCACCGCGAGCGAAGCGCCCGCCATGACGCCAAGCGTGGCACCCGCAAGGGCTTCAACCCGCTTGGCATGCAGGTCGCGACCATAAAGCTCGTCAAGGAAGCCCCGAACATTCGACAGCCGCTTGTCCGGACGCTCCAATTTGACCACCGCCAGACTCCATACCCGCTATCCGCGGTCATACGAAGTCGGCCCGAATCGCGCCTAGTAGAGGGTCAACTCAAATGAGGGGATTCGTGAGCCAAGCGACTGGTAATCGTGGAATTATTATTACTTGCCGTGGGACAGCCGGCGGTATGGGACATGATGATGCTAGACGTGTAACGAATAAGGGAGCAGAATATCAGATAATGTTCTGAGCTTCTTTTCCATCCACAATTGTGAACTCCGGCTCAAGTATCATAGGAACTATCCGAACCATTCGTCGGCGCTGACGGACAAAGGCTCGGTCGGGCGGTTAACGCCAGGGTGGGACAGGTCGTCGCTGAAGCGCAGCGCCATTGCATCCAGCGCAGCCGATAATTCAGTGTTGTAAATGTCGCACAGCTCGCAGAGGAACGGGGCGTAGTTGGCCCGCTCGGCCATGGCGGTGCCGTCCCAGCGGGCGATGAAGGTTTCGGTCGGGTCGGCGGCGGCGGTCACGTCCCAGGATAACGCGTCTGGCGGCTCGCGACAGCCGGGGCTGACAAATCCTATCGGGACAGGGCGTTTGCCCGTCTGCGTTGCACCCGCTGCCGCCGCTCGCGCCGCGGCAGGTTGCGCGGCTGGGAGAAGCGGAAGCTGATCTCGGGGCGCGACGCCGAGCGGTCGCCGGCTTCCATGATCGAGACGCGGAGCAACAGGCTGCCGGCCAGCCCGGCCACGGCGGCGAGGGCCGAGAGCTTGCCGGGGCGGCGGGACAGGGTAAGAGAGGCCATCTGCAGCACGAGCGGGGCCATGACGCCCAGCCCGGTCGCGCCCTGGCGCTCGACCTGGCCCCAGCCGCCGTCGAGCGCCTCGGCCACGCCCTTGCGCTCGTAGGCGTCGTGGGAGGCGGCGGTGGCGGCGAGTTCGGTCACGAGGGCGGCGACCGACACCGCGGCCAGCGCGCGGCGCACGGAGGGGGAGGGTTCGCCCAGCAAAAGCGCCGACGAGCCGGTGACAACCGAGGACGCGCCGAAGCGGACCGCCATCGCCTCGGGGGCGGCGGCCCAGAGGGGCGTGCTGGTGGAGGCCAGGAGCGCTGCCGTGTAGGTCGAGATGCCGGCGCCCGCGACGGCGGCCGGGACTTGGGCGACTTTTGCCGGGGCGCGCAGCCAGCGCAGCCGGGGAAGGCGGTCGGCCAGGAACTGCGACGCGGCGCTGATCCCGGCGAAGGCGCTGAAGGCGGTGAGCGTCCAGGTGCCGATGGACATCGGCGAGGTGCTCTTGGCGATGCGGAACATGTTGTAGAAGCGCTTGGGCGAGTAGAGGTCCCAGATCAGCAGGCCGGAGCCGAGCGTGGGCGCCAGGAGCGAGAGGTAGCGCCCGCGCCGCACCAGGCCGGCGGCTTCGGGGCCACGCTTGGCGTCGGCGATGGCGGTGATGATGGCGGACGAGCCGGACAGGCCGGCCAGGAAGACGTAGCCGCCGACCACCCAGTTCTCGAACGGCGCCAGCTTGAGCTGCGAGCGGCCGTAATAGGTTGGGCCAGTCCAGGCGCCGCGGGCTTCGATGGTGTCGTGGGCGTCGCGCGGGACGAGGGGGGCGTCGTCCGGGTCATAGGGAGTGACGGTCTCGGGCATGGGGGCCTCAGTCGCGCCGGGCGAACAGGGTTGCGGCGGCGAGGGCCAGACCGGCGACCGCGGCCAATCCGGACAGCAGGCTTGGGGCCACGCGACGGGATGCGCGGGTCGGGGCGGCGGGCAGGTTGTAGGTTTCGGGGCGCTCGGTCAGCAGGAAGAAGGCGTTGAGGTGGCCGAGGCCGCCGGTCGCCCCCGGCGAATCCGGGACGCCGTAGAGGTAGGCGCTGCCGAGGCCGGCCTCGTGCAGCGTCTCGACCCGTGTCCTGGCGCGGTCCTGCAGGTCGGACAGCTCGCCGAACTGGATGCTGTCGGTGGGGCAGGCCTTGGCGCAGGCAGGCTCGAGGCCGCCTTTGAGGCGGTCGTAGCACAGGGTGCACTTGTGCGCCTTGCCGTCGATGGCGCTGAGGTCCACTACGCCGAAGGGGCAGGCGGGGACGCAATAGCCGCAGCCGTTGCAGATGTCCTGCTGGACGACCACGGTGTCGAACTCGGTCTTGAACAGTGCGCCGGTGGGGCAGGCTTCGAGGCAGGGGGCGTTGTGGCAGTGCTTGCACACGTCGCTCATCATCAGCCAGCCGGCCTGGAACGCGCCGCTTGCGTTGTCGCGCACGCCGCCGCACGCGCCCTTCTTCTCGACGAAGGCGACGTGACGCCAGGAGTTGGCGGACAGCGAGCCGGTGTTGTCGTAGCTCTGGCCGGTGAGGCCGATGTTGTCGGCGGGGAGGTTGTTCCACTCCTTGCAGGCGACCTCGCAGGCCTTGCAGCCGATGCAAACCGTGGTGTCGGTGAAGAAGCCGTAGGAGCGGCCGGGCTCGATCCTGACGTGGGCGGTGAGCTCGGATTCATCGGGGATGAGGCCGCCGAATTGCGAGCGGGTCTCGTCGTGGACGCGGGGGTGGGTGTCCATGGCGGCGCTCCTCAATCGGCGATCTGGATGGCGGTGGCGACGTGGCCGATGATGTTCCGCGCGGGCTTGTAGCGGACGCGGACGCGGGCTTGCCGGTTCTGCAGGCGGGCGAGTTGCTCCGTCTCGGCGGCGGCGGTGGATCGGAGGATGAACAGGTGCGAGACGCCGTCGTCGTCGGTCATCTGGAAGCGGCCCTCCTGGACGATGGTGACGACGCCGTTCATGCTGCGGGTCATGGCGGTGGCGCGGCGGCTGCTGGCGCCGCCTGGCCGTCGGCGGTGATGAAATCCTCAAGCCAGGCGCGGGCCTTGGCCAGTTCGGCCCATGGCACGTCGCCCAAAGGGAAATGCCCGGCCAGGACGACGCTGATCACGGCGTTGACGTGGCCGAGCTTGCGCCGGGTCTCCGATGTCGCGCCCGTTTGGCTTTGCTCGGCGGCCAAGCGGTCCCGCAACAGGCAGAGCTGGCGGGCGGCTTCGGAGAAGGTGTGGCCCTCCGCGTAGGGTTTCGCGGCCAAGGCCCGGTCGAGCTCGTTCAGGGCCGCCTGCGCCGGGTGGTCAGTCGCCATGTTTCGCGCCCCGGCGGTGGGTCAGCCGACCGGGCCTGAGCGCGCAGGTCAGGGCCTTGGTGGAATGGATGCTGGTGTTGGCGTCGCCGGTGATGGCCAGGAGCACGTTGGCGATGTCGCCGCGGGCGTAGCCTTCCCAGCCGAACACCCAGGGCATACCGACTTGGTGGACGGTGCGCCCGCCGATCTCGAAGGGGCGCATCCGTTCGGTGACCATGGCGCGGGCCTCGATCTCGCCGCGGAGGGTGGAGAGGATGGTCCAGCCAAGGTGCTCGATGCCGAGCTCGTTTGCGAGCTCCGGGGCGATCTCGACGAAGGCTTCCGGCTGGAGTTCGGCGGTGTGGGGCGTGACCCGGCCGATGACGCCGCCGCAGTGCAGCTCGGTCAGGCGGTAGGTGGTGAAGACGTAGGGGAAGCGCGGATCTTCCGGGGCGTGGACCTCGTTGCCTTCGCGGGTCCAGAGCTTGGCGGCCGGGTTGTATTGCTGGGGGTACATCGCATTTTTCACCGGGCTTTCCACCGGCTCGTAGTGCGCGGGCAGCGGGCCGTCCTTCAGGCCGGTGGGGACGAAAAGCTGGCACTTGCCGTCCGCCTCCATGATGAAGGGGGCGTCGCCGCCGAGCGCGTCCATCCCGTGCGGGCGGGCGCTCCAGTCGGGGCGGTATTCCGGGCGCTTGGTGGGGACGAAGTCCGGCACGTCGGCGCCGGTCCATTTGCCGGCGTCCTCGTCCCACCAGATCATCTTCTTGCGCTCGGACCACGGCACGCCGGACGGGTCGGCGGAGGCCCGGTTGTAGAGGGTGCGGCGGTTCGAGGGCCAGGCGAAGGCCCAGCCGAGATGGCTGCCGGGGCCGTTTGGGCCGTCCGGCTTGCGGGAGCGGGCGACGTTGTGGCCGCTTTCCGGGTAGATGCCGCAATACATCCATCCGCCGCAGGCCGTGCTGCCGTCGTCCTTGAGATCCTGGTAACGGGCGACCTGCTCGCGGTCGGCCACCGTGTAGCCGTTGATCTCGCGCAGGACGGATTCCGCGTCCGGCTCCGCCTTCGGGCCGCGCTCCGGGTAGTCCCAGGTCAGCGCCTGGATCGCGGCGTCGTGCGGATCGTCGCTGTCGGCGTAGAGCTGCTTCAGGCGCTTGCCGAGATGGTAGATGAACCACAGGTCGGAGCGGCTATCGCCCGGCGCTTCGAGCACGGCGTCGTGCCACTGCACGAGGCGGCTGGTGTTGGTGACGGTGCCGTCCTTCTCGCCGATCAAGGAGGAGGGCAGGAAAAAGATTTCGGTTTCGATGTCTTGCGGGCTCAGTTCGCCGCGCTCGACCAGGCGGCCCTTCTGCCAGAAATTGGCCGTTTCGGTCATGGCGAAGTCACGGACGACGAGCCAGTCGAGCTTCGACAGGCCACGCTCGACGAGGTCGGAATTGACGGCGCCGACGACCGGGTTCTGGCCGAGGATGAACTGGCCCTTCATCACGCCGTCGGCCATCGAGAGCGTCATCGGCAGTTGCGACACGTCGCCGGTGAGCTTGGGGATGTGCTGGTAGCCCCATTCGTTGTCGGCCCGGGCGTGGTCGCCGTACCAGGCCTTGAGCAGGCTGACCATGTATTTCGGCATGTTGTTCCACCAGCCGGTGGTGGGCGTTTCGGTGCGCAGGTAGGCATCCAGCGTCTCGTGCTGGTGGAACACGTTCGGCTGTGGCAGGTAGGTGGGCAGCATGTTGTAGAGCGTCGGGATGTCGGTGCTGCCCTGGATGCTGACGTGGCCGCGCAACGCGAGGATGCCGCCGCCGGGGCGTCCGATGTTGCCGAGCAGGCCCTGGATGATGGAGGCAGCGCGGATGATCTGCACGCCGGTGGTGTGGTGGGTCCAGCCGACGGCGTAGCAGAATGCGCCGGTGCGCTCGCGGCCCGAGTTGCGGGCGAGGGCGTCGGCCACCTTGAGGAACGTCTCGCGCGGGCAGCCGGTGACGGTTTCCACCATCTCCGGCGTGTAGCGGGCGAAGTGGCGGCGCATGATCTGGTAGACGCAGTTCGGGTGCTGCAGGCTCGGATCGGTCGGCGGCGGGCCTTCCGTCATGCTCTCGTAGTCGCCGCCCTCGGATTGCTCCTGGGTTTGGACGCGGTGCTCGGCGATGGAGGAGGGGACGGTCTTGCTTTTGTACTGCCAGGTGTCCTGCTTGTAGGCGTGGGTGTCGGCGTTGAAGCCGGAGAACAGGCCGTCGCCTTCCGCGCCCTCGTAGCCGTCCTCGATGATGTGGGCGATGTTGGTGTAGGCGAGGGCGAACTCGCGAAACCAGAGGTCGTGCTCCAGGATGTGGCGGATGACGCCGCCGAGGAAGGCGATGTCGCTGCCCGAACGGATCGGCGCGTGGATGTCGGCGATCGCAGAGGTGCGGGTGAAGCGCGGGTCGACGTGGATGACAGTCGCGCCCCGGCGCTGCGCCTCGACCACGAAGCGGAAGCCGATCGGGTGGTTCTCCGCCATGTTGGAGCCCATGATCACGACGCAATCCGAGTTCTCCAGGTCCCACAGGGACATGGTGGCGGCGCCGCGTCCGAAGGAGGTGCCCAAACTGGGCACCGAGGCGGAGTGTCAGATCCGGGCTTGGTTCTCGACGCTGACCAGGCCGAGCCCGCCGGTCAGCAGCTTCTTGATGAGGTAGTTCTCCTCGTTGTCGAGCGTCGCCCCTCCGAGCGAGCCGACGCCGACGCTGTGGTTGACCACCCGGCCATCCGGCAGCGCGCTGACGAAGGTGTCGTCACGCGTCCGCTTCGTGCGCTGCGCGATCCGCTCCATCGCCCAGTCAAGCGGCTTTTCCTCCCACTCGGTTGCTCGTGGCGCACGGTAGAGCACTTTGTTGATCCGCTGCGGCGAGAGCAGGACGCCGAGCGTGCTGGCGCCTTTCGGGCAGAGCGTGCCTTGGTTGACCGGGCTGCGCGGGTCGCCCTCGATGTGGATCGGCTTGCCGTTCTTGGCATAGACGAGCTGGCCGCAGCCGACGGCGCAGAAGGGGCAGACGCTGGTGCCGACCGTGTCGGCCTGCTCGAGGCGCGGGCGGAGATCGCGCGACGCCTGGCTTTCGGCCGCCTTGGATTTCACGTTCTGCCCGGCCATCTGCCGGGGCAGGGACCAGTCCTGCAGGAAGTTGGCCGCGCGTTGCTTGATGCTGCGCCGAAGGGTCTTCATGGCGAACTCCTGCACTGGTTCGTCTCGGAACACGTGGCTACCTTCAACGAATGCCGGAGCCTGACAAGTGCCAAAGCCGTGAGCGAGCGATAATGAGGCGTGTGATCGGCGTGGTCGGGCACGTCGACCACGGCAAGACCGCCCTTGTCCGGGCGCTGACGGGCATGGACACCGACCGGCTGCCGGAGGAGCGGCGGCGCGGCATGTCGATCGCGCTCGGGTTCGCCCATCTGGCGCTTGAAGGGGTTACGATCGACCTGATCGATATGCCGGGGCACGAGCGGTTCGTGCGCACCATGGTTTCCGGCGCGACCGGGATCGATGCCGTCCTTGTCGCGGTCGCGGCGAACGAGGGGGTCAAGCCGCAGACGGCCGAGCATATCGACATTGCCGGGCTGCTGGGCGTGTCGCGGGCGATCGTGGTGGCGACGAAGGCCGACCTGGCGGACGCGGCGCAGGCCGAAGCCGCCATGCAGGATGGGATGCGGCTTGCCGTGGAGGCCGGGTTGGCCATTCAGGCGACGGTTGCCGTGTCCGCGAGGACGGGGGACGGGATTGCCCGGTTGCGGGAGGCGTTGTCGCGATTGGTTCTCGGCGGCGCGGCTCACCGCGATGACGGGATCGCTTATCTGCCGATCGACCGGGCGTTCACCTTGCCGGGGCACGGCACCATCGTGACGGGGACGCTGCGGCGCGGGGCGCTGTCGGTGAGCGACAGGATGGAATTGACGCCGGGCGGGCGCGGCGTGCGGCTCCGCTCGTTGCAGGTTCGTGGCCACGTCGTCGCGGCGGCGGCGCCGGGCCAGCGGGTTGCGGCCAACCTGCGCGACACGGCGCTGGACCAGGTTCGCCGGGGCATGGCTTTGACGCCGCCAGGGTTGCTGACGCCGTCGCGTTGGCTGACCGTTTCGCTGCGCGTGGTCGCCGGAGCGGCTTTGCCGACCGGGATGCGCGCAGCGTTTCTGGCCGGGACGGAGGAGACCGACGCGCGGCTCCGGTTGCTGGACCGGGACGAAGCCGCGCCGGGCGCATCGGTTCTGGCGCAACTGCAATGCGCGGACGCCGTATCCATTCCGGCCCGGGAGCGTTTTATCCTGCGCCGCTTCTCGCCGCCGGCGACTTTGGCGGGCGGGACGATCATTGACCCGCAGGCGGCGCGCTTGCGGCGTCATGCGCCCGGCATTGTCGCTCGACTGCGAGAGTTGTTTGAGGCCAGTCCGGAGCAAGCGGTTCGGCAGGCCGTGGTGCTGGCTGGGCAGAAAGGCACGTCGCTGGCCGCCTTGGCGCGTTTGGGCGGGGCCGCGCCGGCCCGCGTCGCGGCGTGGCTGCAACCGGCGCCGGTGATGGTCAGGCCGGGCTTCGTTGTCTCGGCTGCCGGCTATGAACGGGTCTCGGCAGAGCTGCGCGCCGGCCTCCTCGCGGGGGAGGCGAGCCAGCCTGGCGGCCAATCGCGCGAGCAGCTCTTGGCCGCGTTGCCGGATAGTTCGGCTGCCGTGGTGGAGGACGTGGTGGCCGGGCTGATCCGCGCCGGGGTGCTGCAGCAATCGGGCGGGCTTGTCCGCATCCGCCGGGCGGAGCGGGACGCGGCGCGTGCGGCTGATGAGGCGCGCGGCATGTTTGTGCTTGCCGAGAGGCTTCGCCAGGGCGGGCTTGCTCCGTCCGACCCGTTGTTCGCTGCGCCGGCCGCGGAGACGAAGCGGCTGCTTGACCGGCTGGTGCGGGACGGGATCGCGATCCGCGCACCGGACAAGGCGCAGAAACGCGAGATCCTGTTCCATCGCGAGGCCGTTGAGCAGGCGCGGCGGTTGCTCGCGCCTTTGCTTGCCAGGCCGCCGGGGCTGCTGGTGAGCGAGGCCGGGGCGGCGCTTGGCATTTCGCGCAAATTCAGCGTGCCGCTGCTGGAGTACCTGGATGCGATCAAGTTCACCCGGCGCATCGCCGACCGGCGGGTGTTGGCGCAATCGGGGTGAAGGCGTTGCGCGCGTTGCATGCGGCCGCGTGGCAGTCCTGCGCGTGCCCGGCCGGCTTTGTCAGCTTGCCGATGCCGCCGTCAGCAACGTGCGGGCGCATGATAGCGGCGGGTAATAACGGCGGCATTGTCCAGTTTTGTCGGAAAACATTACATATTGCCAACGGTCGCGCATGGCTGTCGGGCTAACTACACGTAAAAGTTGAGTTTTTTTCTTTGGCACGCGTTATGCAATCGTTGTTGCGGACCGCGTTAATAAGGAACTTCGGCTTCCCAAACTGGGAATAGCAAGCCGCCCTGGAATTTAGCGCAGCTCACCGAAACGGAGTGCGGGCGCGTCGCCCGGACTTGAACTGAGTTCTTGGGAGTTGTGTATGAGCATTCGTCATCTTCTGCTGGCCGGCGTTGCTGCCATTCTCGTTTCCGCGTCGGCCCATGCCACGCCGATCGCCATTGGCAGCGCCATCAACATCACCGGGTCGGATGAAGCGGTAAACGGCACCACTGTCGACCTTGCAACTGGGCTTTACTTGTATGACGTCCACCTCGGCACGAAGAGGCTGGAGGACAAGAGTGAAGTTGCGAGCGCGACCGGCAGTTTCGCCGGGCTGTTCGCGGCAAACCAGAAGGGCACGATCCAGGATATCCCGTCCTTCGACAATTTCACGTCGATCAAGAGCTTCTATTCCTTCACGAGCATCGATGGGACGAGCACGGTCTCCTTCGACCTCGACAAGATCGCTGATCCGATCCGCGTCGCTTCAAATTACGGCAGCTTGCCCTCGTTGATCATCAACGGCACGGGCATGTTCAACCTGACGGGTTACGAGAGCACCGCGGCCACGTTCACGCTATCGACCCAGAACGGCGTCGTTACGACCTTTTCGGCTTCGACCACCGCGGTTCCGGAGCCTGCCAGCCTGGCGCTGGTTGGCGCCGGCCTGGTTGGGATGGGGCTGATCCGCCGCCGCCGGCAGCACGCGTAATCACTTCTTAACATCGACCTGACAAGAGAGGGGGGCGGGAAGCCGCTTCCTTCTCTTTCCGAGACGTATTCAAGGACGAGGCTGGCTAATGACGACCAAGACATGGGACGGCTCCGACGGCGCGTTTACGGCGGCTGCAAGCTGGTCGCCGTCCGGTTTACCGGGGCCGGGCGACACGGCGGTGATCAACGCCGGCACGGTCAGGGCCGGGGGCGCGGATTTCGGCGGCCTCGCTGTCGACCTCAACAGCGCCGACGGGGTCGGGACGACGCTTGACCTGGAGGACTCCGTTTTCGGCGCCGGCAGCCGGGTTCTTGCCAAGTCGGACAACGGGGTGATCAGGATCAACGCCACCGGCACGATAACCAACGCGGGGCTGATCTCGTTTACGGGCGGTCCCGTCGCGCAGTTCACCACTTCGCTCATCAACCGCGCCGACGGCCCGCCGACGGTTCTGCACAACACGGGGTCCATCGCCGCCATCGGCGCATCGCCCAATGTCGTGGCGACCGGAGCGGGCCAGGTGTTGGTGAACGACGGCGCCATCTCGGTCTGGAACCCGTCTCGCGGGGCCCAGTATGCGATCCTTGGCCCGGCGATCACCGGCACCGGGACGATCATGCTCAATGCGTATAGCCGGGCCGAGCTGGTGAGCGACGTGGGCGCTGGCCAGACCGTGCAGTTCCTGAACAAGGGTCTTGGGCATTCCGCGCTTCAGCTCGACGATGCGGCCGGGTTTCAGGGAACGATCGCCGGGTTCGTTGCGAGCGACGTGATCACCTTGCGCAACACGCCGTTCGACAGCTTCAACTACGCCGCGACCGATGCCGGGCATGGGGTGCTGCGCCTGTCCTATAACGGCGACACGGTCGCGAGCCTTGCCTTTGCCGGCTTTTACCAGGCGAGCGATTTCAAGCTTGCGACAAGCTCGCTCAGCAACGGCCAGACATTCACCCAGGTTACGACCGCGAAACCGGCCGGCGAGCAAATCTTCAAGCTAACAAACGTGACCCTTGGCCTCGACACGACGGATGCGGGGGTCGCCTATCAAGGCCCGGTCAGCTACTTGCAGCACCAGTTCATCTGGAGCAGCCCGGACGCGGTAGCGATTTCCGCCAGCGCTCCGAACGTGTTTCTGCACGGCGGCGCTGCTGGCGACGCTCTGGCCGTGAGCAGCGGCCAGAATGTGCTGGACGGCGGCGGCGGCTCCAATTTCCTCGTCGGCGGCACCGGGGAAGGCAGCCAAGACACCTTCTTCGTCGATGGGCGCGGCGGCGTTGAAACCTGGAGCACGATCGTCAACTTCCATCCGGGCGACAGCGCCACGATCTTCGGGTTCCACGAGGGGGTCAGCACGCTTCCGTATACCGATCTGGACGGCGCCGAGGGTTACAAGGGCTTGACCATCCATTCGGAGTTGAATGGCGCCGGAACAGGCGTGAACGGGTCCATGACCTTCGCCGGCATTGACCGGGCAACCGCGGATGCTCACTTCAGCATCACTTACGGCACGTTGCTGCCGGAGGACTCAGCTGCCGTGGACTATATGCTGATCCAGTATAACCGTTGAATGGCAGGGGACGGCCGCGTTCGGCAGCTTGCTGGATCGTGCTTCAAGGGCGCCGCCTAAATGGCAGGCTTTCCGTTGCGACTATCTAGTTCGATGGAAATCCTGCATTAGACGTGGGGCCTGACCCAGATCGGGTCGGGTTCCAAGTGGACATGCGGCGATGGATAATCAGAGCGAGGCTGATACCCGGGCGAATGACTGGCACGCGGGCGAGCGCGACAGCCAGGCGCCCGAGCGGTCCGGACGGAGCGGCAGCGCCCGAGGCGACGCCGATCCCGTACGGCCGAAGCACGACGACAAAGAGGACGAGGACGACCGCTCATCAGATAAAAAGAAATCCAAGAAAGATGATGCGGAGTCGGAGGACGACAACGGCTCGGAGGATGACGGGAAAAAGAAGAAAGGGTCGAAGTGGCCTCTCATCATTCTGGGAATCGTCGTTCTGCTGGCCGCAATCGGCGGTGGGATCTGGTGGTTCCTGACCCGCAATCTCGTCAGCACCGACGATGCCTACACCGAGGGCCGGGCGATCACGATCGCGCCTCAGGTGGGCGGGTACGTGACCAAGCTGGCCGTTAACGACAACCAGTTCCTGCACAAGGGCGACCTGATCGTGCAGATCGACCCGCGGCCATACGTCGCCGCCCGGGACACGGCGCGCGGCCAGCTTGAGCAAGCCCAGGCGGAACTGGCGAACGCAAAGGTCAACCTCGACAAGGCGCGGACCACCTATCCGGCGCAGCTTGCGCAGGCGAAGGGCCAGTTGGCGCAAGCGCAGGGCCAGCTTTACCAGGCGCAAACCGATTACAAGCGGCAGCACTCGGTCAGCAAGGCGGCGACGACGCAGCAGAGCATCGACCAGTCCAGCGCAGCCCTGCGCAGCGCCGAAGGGCAGGTGGAGGTCGCCAAGGCGCAGGTGACGACCGCGGAGTTGATCCCGCAGAATATCGCCCAGGCCGAAGCGAACGTGAAGCAGCTTGATGGGCAAGTCACGCAGATGCAGGGGAACCTGGAGCAGGCCGAGCTTAATCTTTCCTACGCGCACGTGGTCGCCCCGCAGGACGGGTTCGTGACCAACCGCAACGTAGAGATGGGCAACTACGTCCAGCCCGGCGCGCAGATCATGGCGCTGGTGACGCCGCAAGTCTGGATCACGGCCAACTTCAAGGAAACCGAGCTGACCCGGATGCGGCCCGGGCAGCGGGTGGACATCAGCATCGACGCTTATCCGGACTTGAAGCTGAAGGGCTATGTGGACTCGATTCAGCAAGGCTCCGGTTCGGTTTTCAGCGCGTTCCCGCCGCAGAACGCGACGGGGAACTTCGTGAAGATCGTGCAGCGCGTTCCGGTCAAGATCGTCATCGACCAAGGGCTTACGCCTAACCAGATGCTGCCGCTGGGGCTTTCGACCGAGCCGACGGTGCATCTTGAATGAGTGACGCGGGCGGGCAGCGCGATTGGAAGCCGAGCCACAACCCCTGGCTTGTCGCCATCGTCGTGACGGTCGGCGCGTTCATGGAGGTGCTGGACACCACCATCGTCAACGTCTCACTGCCGCATATCGCGGGAGACCTGGCCGTCAGCTACGATCAGGCAACTTGGGCGCTGACGTCCTACCTGCTGGCCAACGGAATCGTTTTGACGATCTCCGGATGGCTCAGCAACGTGATCGGGCGGAAGCGGTATCTCCTGCTCTGCATCGGCGGGTTTACGATCGCTTCGTTCCTGTGCGGCATTTCGACCAGCTTGGGCGAGATCATCATCTTCCGCCTGCTGCAAGGCTTTTGCGGCGGCGGTTTGCAGCCGACGCAGCAGTCGATCATGCTCGACGTGTTCCCGCCGGCGCAGCGGTCGAAGGCGTTCGCGATCACGGCTATCGCGACGATCGTGGCGCCCGTGCTGGGACCGACGCTCGGAGGCTACATCACGGACGTCATAAGCTGGCGCTGGGTGTTCTTCATCAACGTGCCGGTCGGCATCGGCGCGTTCTTGGCGGTGCAGGCATTCGTCGAGGACCCGCCTTGGGCCAAAGCCCGGTCTGCCAGCATCGACTATATCGGGCTGTCGTTGATCACTCTTGGCCTGGGATGCTTGGAGGTGATGGTCGACCGCGGCGAGGACGACGACTGGTTCGGGTCGAACTTTATACTGGGCATGGGAATACTGGCGGCGATCGGCATCGCCGGGGCAATTTGCTGGCTCATCTATACAGACAAGCCGGTTGTCGACCTTCGGGTGTTCAAGGACCGTAACTTCGCGGTGTGCTCAGTTTTGATGGCGGCGATGGCGATCATCCTATACGCGAGCGCCGTTATCATCCCGCAACTTGCGCAGCAGAGGCTCGGCTACACCGCTTTCCTGGCCGGCTTGATCCTGTCGCCCGGCGGCATCGTCATTATCCTGTTGATCCCCGTCGTGGGCCGGCTCTCGAATTACGTGCCAACGAAATACGTGATCGGGATGGGTTTCCTGATCATGGGCTGCGCGATGCTTTACTCGGCCAACCTGGTTCCGACGGTTGACTACATGACGCTGGTCTATATGCGGGCGGCGCAGACGGCGGGGCTTGCGTTCTTGTTCGTTCCGCTCACGACCGTTGCCTTCACGACGTTGCCGCAATCCATGAACGGCGACGGATCGGCGCTGTTCACGATGTTCCGTAACTTCTTCGGTTCGCTCGCGATCTCGTTCGCGACGGCGATGGTTACGGAACGGTCGCAAACCCGGCAGAGCTACCTGGTCGATAACCTGACGCCTCTCAACCGTGGCTACAGCTATACGTTGAACCAGGTCGAGCAGAGTTTCCTTGCACTCGGCCATGCGGCAGGAACGACGTCATCGTCGGCAAGAGGCTGGATTTACCAGCAACTACAAGGCCAGGCGGCCATATTGGCCTACATCGACGTTTTTACCTACACAGCGATCGGGGCATTTTGCGTGGCGCCGCTTTGCTTGCTGCTGTCTAGCAAGTCTGGAGGAAAAGGCGGACCGCCGGGGCATTAAGCCGGGGGGCGTGTGCCGTTAAGGGCTCAGTAAATTATTCGAGCTATTCTCGGCGCCGGGTTCAGGGTTTTGAGGCATGGCGCGGCGTTTTCGGCGGCGAAATTGGCGATGGGGTTGGGCGTTGGCGATGATCGCTTGGCTGGTTTGCATTGCCGATTCGCAAGCCCAGGTCGCGCCGAGTGTTTGGCCGCGGTGCATCGCCGAGCGCGATGGGCAACAGTTGGGGCAGGGGGGATCGGTCTGCGAATGCCATTACGACCGGGGCGGCAGCATGGTTGGCCGCCGTCCGGGATGGCGCTGGTCGTGCGATATCATGCGGATGGACGGGAGCGTGCTCGATGTTCCAGCGGATTCCGGTTTGGGCCCGCAATCCCTGCCTCCGGGCTTCACCTATGCGCCGCAAGGCAATGTCGGCGTGCCTGAGCAAGACCAATCGTTCGGATCGCCGCCTGTTCTTCGGTCACAAGGCCCGGCCCCTTTGTTCAATTCCCGCCGGCGATATTAGCCGGATAGCGCTTGGGGTGGCATAAGGCCGGCTTCAGCGAAGGGGGCAGAGAGTGTCGGATGTCAGCATAACAGCCGGGCCATATCGGTTCCGCGCCCGGTTCGAAGACCAGTCTGCGCCAGTTACGTGTGCCAAGTTCCGGACGTTGCTGCCGTATTCGGAGCGCATCATCCATGTCCGTTGGAGCGGGGAGGCGTGCTGGATCCCGCTCGGCGCCCTTGATCTGGGCCTGGCGTATGAAAACCACACGAGCTTTCCGGCGCCGGGGCAAGTGATCGTCTACCCTGGCGGCATCAGCGAGACGGAGATTCTTATCGCTTACGGGGCCGTCCGATTTGCCAGCAAGGTTGGGCAGTTGGCTGGGAATCATTGCATGACGATTACGGAAGGGTTGGAAAACTTGCTGCCGCTCGGGCGGTTGACGTTGCTTGAAGGAGCGCAACCGATAACGTTCGGAGCATAGGGGCCGATAGTGGCCGCGGAAGCGGCGAGCAAAGATCAACCTTTGCGTGCAAGTTTGCGCTCTATGCTGTCCCAGATCGGGATTGACAAGTCTGTCCCATCAAACCGCGACACTTCCTGGAGGCCCGTCGGCGATGTCACGTTGATTTCGGTCAACGTGTCGCCGATGACGTCGATGCCGACGAAGATGAGGCCGTGGTCGCGTAGGAACGGGCCGATGCGCCGGCAGATCTCGCGCTCGCGAGGGGTTAAACTCGAGCGCTCCGCCCGGCCGCCGACGTGCATGTTGCTCCGTGCTTCGCCCGCTGCCGGCACCCGGTTGATCGCTCCCATCGGCTCGCCGTCCACGAGGATGATGCGTTTGTCGCCTTTACGCACCGCCGCCTCGTAGCGCTGGACCATCAGCGGTTCGCGGGAGCGGGCGAAGTGCATCTCCAGGAGGCTCGCCAGGTTTTCGTCGTCGGGCTTGATGCGGAACACGCCGACGCCGCCGTTGCCGAACAGCGGTTTGATGATGATGTCCTGATACTCGGCCCGAAACGCCCGGATCGCCTCGAGGTCCCAGGTGACGAGCGTGGGCGGCATCAAGTCGGGGAAATGCGTCACCAGCAGCTTCTCGGGTGAGTCGCGCACGTGCTTCGGGTCGTTGACCACGAGCGTTGCCGGGTGGATGTGCTCCAGCATGTGGGTGGCGGTGATGTAGGCCATGTCGAACGGCGGGTCTTGGCGCATCAGCACGGTATCCATCGTGCCGAGGTCGATCACAACTGGGTCTGCGAACTTGTAGTGATCGCCGGGGCGGCGCTGTACCGTGACGGGGCGTGCGCGGGCGGTGAGCCGCTCGGTCCGGCGGCCATCCGGCGCTTCCTTGCCCTCGTGCAGCGACATGTGGCGGACGTCATAGTGCCACATCTGGTGGCCGCGGCGCTGGGCTTCCAGCATCAAGGCGAAGGTGCTGTCGCCGTCGATGTTGACGGTCTCGATCGGGTCCATCTGGACCGCGACTTTCAACGGCTTGGTCATCGGGGCCTCAATATTGGTGTTCGGATGTCCGTGCCTCGCGCCGAGGGTGACCGCCCCGGCTTGCTCAGGCGGCAGTCCCGCCGGGCAATCGCAGTTCGACGCCCGTGGCCGCAGCGGGGCTTGGCAGCGCCCGCCGTCCGGCCAGTTTCAAGCATCATTCGGTGGAGCGTGCTGGCAGGCTGCCGGTAAAATGATGCGTTTTCACAAACATCTAAGCAAGCTTGCGTGGCACAGGCTATGCAAACCTGCTTAGGACGCGCTGATCTGCTTGGCCGGGCCGCCAATCTGCTTCTGGCGCAAGGCCGCGAGGCGGTCGCCGAGATTTTGTGGCGCGGGCAGCTTGCCTTGCACCTGGGCCATGGCCATGGCGATGTTCGGGTCGTCCTTCTCAGGCCGGGTCGGCGCCAGCAGCTTGGCTTTGGCGTTCGCGGCTTCGGCGGTCGCCATGTTGCGGGCGGCGTTGTCCTGCATCGCCTTCAGGGCGACGCTCAGGCCGCTGGTCGCGTGCGAGAGGCCGGCTGCCTGGCGCGACGCTTCGGCCCGGCCCTCGGCAACCTGTTTTTGCTGCTGCGCCCGGGTCATGTCCCGCTGCGCCCGGTTCAGTTCGTCGCGCGCCGTCTTGAGCTTCTGGCCGGCCTGCTGGTAGGCCTCCTCCATCGAATGCAGGAAATCCTCGGCGTCGACCGCGTCCTGCTTTTCCCGGTCCACGTCCGGCGCCATATCCTCCAGCATGGAGACGAGCGTGGCGAGGCTCTTCTCCAGGGCTGCCTTGCGGCCCTGGTCGGTCTCGGTGTCCATCTTGTGCTGCAGTTGCTCGGCCGCGGCCATGCGCTGCTGCGACAATGCCTGGATCGCGTCGGCCTCACGCTTCTCCTTGTCGAACGCCATCCGCGCTTCGGCGACCTGACGCCCGAGTTGGTCGAGGTTCTGCTCCATGGTGCGGAGCTCGGCTTCGGTGGCGGATTGCGGGTCCCACCGGACGATCGCCTCCATGGCGCTGTTCACGGCCTGATCGGTTTTAACCCCGACCATGTTGCGAATGAATGAGTACATGGCTGTTTCCTTCTGCTTGGTTTATCCGGACATTGCCCCGGCATTCAGCAGTGCTACGGCGAGCTGGATGCCGATCAGGACGATGGCAGCGGCCACGTTGCCGCTCTCGATCATCTCGCGCAAGCCGCGGATGAGGGCGGTTGCGGCAAGGAAGGTGAGGAGCTGGATCACCAGCGCGACGAGGCCCCAGAGCAGGATGTCGAGCGTGAGGATGCTTGAGGCCAGGGTGGCGGCGAGCGGGAGCGCCAGGGCGACCAGCGTGCCGGCCACGACAACGCCCGCGGCGACGTTGCCCTCGCGGACCAGGCGGCGCTCGTCGAACGGGGTGAGGAGCATGTAGCAGGCGATGCCAATGCCGAGCAGCGCCAAGGTGACGGCGAACTGCCCGACCAAGACCGGCAAGCCCTCCTGCAGGGCGGCGAGAATGCTGTCCATCGGAACCTATGCGAGCTGGAGGGTGGCGGGGTTGATGTCGACGCCGGCGCGGATCTCGACCCAGGCGCGGCCTGCGTCCTGGACGGCGGCGACCATGACGTATTCGGTGGCGGGCGCCGGGTCGGCGGCGCCGGTCGGGGCGGCGTAGAGCATGGCTTGGCTTTGGACAGTGCGGGCGCCGTTCAGGCTCTCGATGGTTTCGGTGATGGCGCGGGGAGTGACGCGGGAGTCGCCGGGGACCCAGGCGCGGCTGTAGGTCTTGCCGTCCTTTGTTTGGAAGACGGGCCAGCCGATCATGCCTTCGCGGGGATCGAGCCATGCGCCCCATTCGGTCGGGTCGGCGGGGGTTACCTCGTCGATGACAGCGAAAAGGCGGCATTCGTCCGGGTCGCCTCCCGGCGCGAGGTGGAGCTGGATCAGGCTGCGATTGTCGGGGAGGTAGAGACGGGTGAGCTGGGCGTTGCCGGATTTCACCTGGCCTATGGCGCTGACGCTGATCTGGCCGCTGCCGGTGCCTTCGGGCTGCGGCAGCTTGATCTTGTCGCCGGCGAGGATGAAGGGGGTCGGGTCGAGCTGGATGGTCATGCCGACGCGGAACTTGTCGGGGGCGTAGCCTTCGCCGGAAAGCTTGTGGCGGAGCATGTTGGCGGCGGAGCCGAGGGCGGTCTTGGGCGGGCTCATGGATGATCCTCCACCTGCGGCGGCGTGGCGACGCCAGGCCAGGAAGGCGAGGCCTGCTGCGCCGATCAGGACGACGATGATGACCCCTGATGTGCCGCCGCCGCCTTCCGGAATGCCGGGGGTGCGGCCGGGGGCGGCCTTGGCGACGTCGGCGGGCACGTCGGGGGGGAGTGCGCCGGGGTCGCGCGGCTGGTTGCTTTTTTCGGCCAATTGCTGGTCGAGCGCGTTGAGCTTTTGGCGCAGTTCGGGGTCGTTTTGCGCTTGCTGGTCGACCTGGGCGCGCCATTCGCGATAGCCGGGATCGTTCTGGTTGTTGTGGAAGAAGTCGGCGGCGCCCGGGCGGGTCAGGTTGCTCAGGAGCGCGCCGAGGAACAGGCCGTCCCAGACGCCGAAGCTGCGCCTGCCGCCGTAGTAGGCCGGCGGCGGCGCGGACCAGCCTCGGTTGCCGAGCCAGCTCGAGCGGTTGGGACTGTTGGCATAGCTGGGCGACGGGGTGCGGTATGAGGGCGCGGGGGCGGCCTGGCGTTGCCTGGCGGTGTCCTGCTGGGCGCGGAACGCGTTCAGGGCGGCGCTGGAGCGGCCCTCGGAGAAGCTGCGGTCGCCGGCCGAGCTTGGCGGCGCGTAGCTGCGGCGGCTGACCGACGGACGGCTGTAGCCGCCGCTGAAGGAGGGCGTGCGGAAACTGCCCGCGCCGCGGCTGACGGATGGGGTGCGGAAGCTTGGCCGGGAGTAGCCGCCGCTTGAGCGCGCATCGCTTTCCAGCGGGACGGCAACGAAGGCGAACGTTGCGAACAGCAGGCCGAGGACGGCTCTGAGCCGCCGGGAAGTGGGATGCGGCACTGTGGTGTTTGATCTCACGCTTGGCGGTCATGCAACGTTAGAGGATTGACCGGGTTTCACAAGGGCGTGGCCATTGGCCGCCTCGCTTTTAAAGGCGATGCTTTGCGCGACGCCGGGCCAAGGCTCGGGGACGGGCCGAAGGTGGCTTACCGCTGCTTCGGCATTCGGCGGAGCCGCTGCCAGGCGGGCCAGGCTTGGGCGGCTGTTAGGGCCCAGTGAACAAGCGTCGTGCGGGCCCACCCCTGCCGGGCGTATTTGCGTGCGCTGGTCGCGACCGTGCCGGAGATGCGGCGGGGCGGCACGCCGGCGCTGCGGGCGGTCCAGACGAACAGGTGGTCTTCGCCGTAGGAGGCGGTTTCGTCGTAGCCGCCCAGGGAGGCGAACAGCTTTGCCTGCAAGGCGAACCCTTGGTCGCCGAAGGGAATGCCGAGCCAGCGGGCCCTGAGGTTTGCCCCATGCGCGTTCAGCCGGGCGAGCCAGGGGCCGTCGTCGCGGAATTGGAGGCCGAACCAGCCGAGGGCCGGGTCAGTCCGGCCGATGAAGGCTTGGAGCGCGTCGAGGCAGCCCGGAAGCAGGCGCGTGTCGGCGTGCAGGAACCACAGCCACCTGCCGGTTGCCTGGCGCGCGCCCAAGTTGAGCTGCCTGGCCCGTCCTCCCGCCGCGTGGCGCTGCAGCACGGAAAGATGCGCGGGCCAGGCGGGAGGAAGCGGGTATGGCTCCGGGTCTGCATGCACTAGGATGATTTCGGAATTCGGGGGGAGGGCCATCAAGTCATGCAGCAGGCCGGCTGCTTCGTGCTCGCCCGGCCCTAGCGGAATGACAACGGATAGGTTCGGCAACAACGGGAGGCTTGGGTCGGCCATGGCGATGAGGCTTACAGGAAGCCGGCCGGGCGCAGGAAGGCCGGGCGAGCGGCAGGGAAGGGGGCAACCGTGTCCGGGTTGACGAATGGCAAGCGCCGCGCGCTGACACGGTTATGGCCGGCCGGGATCGTGCTCCTGGCTCTCGCCGGCGCCTATGCGTTCGGTTTTCAGCATTACCTCTCGTTCGAGTTCCTGGGCCGTCAGCAGGACCGGTTGAAGGCCCTGGTCGCGGCGCACCCGGTGCTCGCGCCCGTCAGTTTCATCGTTGTCTACGTGCTTGCCGTCGCGGTTTCCATACCGGGCTCGGCCATCCTGACCGTCGCGGGGGGGCTTCTGTTCGGGACCGCCGTTGGCGCTGCCTGCGCCGTCGTTGCCGCGACCACCGGGGCCGTGCTGCTGTTCCTGGCCGCGCGCTACGCGGCGGGAGACTGGTTTGCGGCGCGCGCCGGGCCGTTGGTCGGGCGGGTCAGGGACGGGTTGCAGCGGGACGGGTTCAGCTACCTGCTTGCGCTGCGCTTCATTCCGGTCGTGCCGTTTTGGCTGGTAAACCTCGCGCCGGCGCTGGTGGGAATGCGGGTGTGGCCATTCGCCGCGGCGACGTTCCTTGGGATCATCCCTGGGACGACCGTGTTTGCATCGATCGGCGCCGGGGTCGGCAGCCTGCTGGCCCAAGGGCAGCGTCCCGACCTCGGCGTTGTGTTTCGCCCGGCGATCATCCTGCCGCTGCTTGGGTTGGCCTTGCTTTCGTTGCTTCCGGTGATCTGGCGTCAGTGGAAGGCGCACCGTGGATAAGTTCGATATCGCCGTGATCGGCTCCGGTTCGGCGGGCTTGTCGTTCACCTATGTCGCGGCACGGCTAGGGCGGCGGGTGGCGCTGATCGAACGCGCGCGGATGGGCGGGGACTGCCTCAATGCCGGCTGCGTGCCGAGCAAGGCGCTGCTCGCGGCGGCGCACGCGGCCCAGGCGGCCCGGCGCGCGCATCGGCTCGGCGTGCGGATCAATGAGCCGGTGATCGAGTGGGAGGCTGTCCGCCGGCATGTCCACGGCGCCATCGCGAGCATTGCGCCGATGGACTCGCAGGAGCGCTATGAGAAACTGGGGGCGACGGTTCTGCGTGGCCATGCTCGGTTCACCGGGCCACGAGAGCTGGACATCGACGGGCGGCGGATCGGGGCCAAGCGGATCGTCGTCGCGGCCGGGAGCCGGGCCGCGACGCCGCCGATCCCGGGGTTGGACACGGTTGATTACCTCACGAACGAGACGCTGTTCGGACTTGAGCGGAAACCGGAGCACCTGTTGATCCTTGGCGGCGGGCCTATCGGCTTGGAGATGGCGCAGGCCCATGCGGGCCTGGGATGCCGCGTGACGGTCGTCACCGCGGGCCGGATCGCGCCGAAGGACGACGAGCAACTGACGGGGCTGCTTCGCCGCGAGCTGGAACGGGACGGAGCCGAGATCATCGAGCAGGCCGAGGTTCGCAGGGCGGAGGCGGGCCCGGCGCTGCTGCTCGGCGATGGGCGGCGCATCGCCGGCAGTCACCTGCTCGTCGCGGCCGGGCGCGTGCCGAACCTCGATGGGCTGGACCTGGACGCCGCAGGAATTCGGACAACCCGGCACGGCGTCGCCACCGATGCCGGGCTGCGGAGCCTGTCCGCCCGCCATGTCTACGCGGCAGGCGACATCGCCGACCCGCAAGGCATCGGCCCGCGTTTGTTCACGCATGTGGGCAGCTATCATGCCGGCATCTTGGCGCGGCGGATCTTGTTTAGGCTGCCGGCCAAGCTGGACTACGCCGCCTTGCCGCGCGTCACTTACACGGACCCGGAACTCGCTCAGGTGGGCTTGACGCAGGCGGAGGCGGAACGCCGTGAGGATGGCGTTCGCGTTCTTTGTTGGGGCCTGGACGAGAACGACCGTGCCATTGCCGGGGGCCGGAGCTTGGGCATGACAAAGCTCGTTATCAGCAGATCAGGGCGGCTGCTCGGCGCCGGCATCCTGGCGCCGGGGGCGGGCGAGATGATCGGCGCCTGGACGCTGGCGCTTGGACGCAGGTTGCCGCTGTCGGCGATGGCGAACATGATCGTTCCGTATCCGACCTTGGCCGAGGCTGGAAAGCGCGCGGCCTCCAGCGCATTCACCGGACGGCTGTTCGACCGGAAAACACGCTTGCTGACCAAGGCGCTCGGCTGGCTGCCGTGACGCTTGACCAGGTGTTCGCTCCGGCAGGAGGCGGCGCGCCGCAATCGTTCAGCTAGCACGCCGAAGCGCGCGGTTCGCCCGTTCAACAACGGCCTGGAACAAGATCTGCGCTCCGGCTTCGGCCTCTTCAGGCTCGATGCTTTCGGCCTCGTTGTGGCTCAGGCCGTCCTTGCAGGGGGTGAAAATCATCGCCGTCGGGACGTGGCGCGCGACGTAGACCGCATCATGCCCTGCGCCGGAAACGATCTCCTGCGAGGAATAGCCGAGCCGTTCCGCCGCCGAGCGCACCAGGCCGATGCAGTCCTGATCGAATGGCTGGGCTTTCATGCGGAACAACTCCGTGATGCGCAGATCGATCGCGCAGTTCTCGGCGATTTCCGTCGCTTGCTGCGGGAATTCCTCGGCGAGCCGGGCAATTTCGGCATCGTCCGGATGCCGGAACTCGGCACTGAAACGCACCTCGCCGGGCACCACGTTCCGGCTGTTGGGCAGCACGGCCAGTTCGCCCACCGTGCCGCGCCCGTCGTCTCCGCGCGCGCGCATCAGCCTGTTGACAAGCTCGATGATGCGGGCGGCGCAGAGCAGCGCGTCCCGCCGGGCATCCGGGGGCGTTGTTCCGGCGTGGCTGTCCTGTCCGGCCGCGACGAGGTTGTACCAGACCTGGGCTTGCGCGCCCGTCACGATCCCGACCTGCTTGCCTTCCCGCTCCAGGATCGGGCCTTGCTCGATGTGCAGCTCGAAATAGGCGTCGGCTGGGAACGCTTTCGCCGGCGCGTCGCCGCGGTAGCCGATGGCGTCCAGCGATGCGCCGACCGTCTGCCCGTCCAGGTCGGCCAATGCTTCCGTTTCGGCCTGACCGTAAGCGCCGGACCAGACGCCCGAGCCCATCAAGCTCTTGCCGAAGCGGCTTCCTTCCTCGTCCGTCCAGTTCACCAGTTCCAGCGGCGACTCCGTGATGATCCCGAGGTCGTCCAGCGTCCGCATGATTTCGAGCCCGGCGAGCACGCCGAGCGCGCCGTCGAATTTGCCGCCCGATGGCTGGCTGTCGAGGTGGCTGCCGAACAGGACCGGCAAACGGGCCGGGTCGCGTCCGGGCCGGCGGGCGAACATGTTCCCCATCGAATCGACGCGCAGGGTCAGCCCGGCCTGCTCGCAGAGGGTTCGAAAGGCGTCACGCCCGTTCTTGTCCACGGGGCCGAGCGCCAGGCGACGGACGCCTCCTTTCGCCGTTGCGCCGATCTGCGCCATCTGCATCAGGCTGTCCCACAGCCGCCGCCCGTCGATCCGCTGGTTGGTGCGCTTGTCGCTCATGGTGCCCGCATTGCCGCCGTCCGTGAAGGCAGGCAAACTAACGCCCCCGTACCCGCTCGCAAGCCTGGAGGTCATGAATGGCGCTTGCCATGCCCGAAGCCGCTGCATCGCACGGCAGCGATACCAGCCTTCTCGACCACCCGGCCGCGTGGCAGGCCCGCGTCGATCTGGCGGCCTGCTTCCAGATGGCGAGCCAGCTCGGCATGCACGAGGGGATTTGCAACCATTTCTCCGCCATGGTTCCAGGGTCCCGCTCGCTGTTCCTGGTCAACCCGTATGGCTGGGGTTTCAGCGAGATCACCGCGTCGCGCTTGCTGGCATGCGATTTCGCCGGGCGCGTCGTGGCAGGGGCGGGCAAGCCTGAGGCGACCGCGTTCTACATTCATGCGCGAGTGCATCAAGCGCATCCGCGCGCGGTTGCCGTGTTCCATACCCACATGCCGAATGCGACCGCGATGACGATGCTGGATGGCGCGCCGCTGCTCTGGGCCGGGCAGACCGCGCTGAAGTTTTATGGCCGCGTCATCGTTGACGAGACCTATAACGGCCTCGCGCTCGACGAGGATGAGGGCGACCGGATCGCCGCCAGCATGGGGGACAAGGATATCGTGTTCATGCGTAACCATGGCGTGATGGTTGCGGGGCGCTCGATTGCCGAGGCTTGGGACGACCTTTACTACCTTGAGCGCGCTTGCGAGGTGCAGCGATTGGCGCTTTCGACCGGTCTCGCGCTCCGGCCTATCCCGGACGCCGTTGCCAAGGAGACCGCGCGGCAGATGCGGGACGGGGGCGATGAGAGCGCGCGGCTGCATCTCGAAAGCGTCAAGCGCGTGCTGGACTGTTCCGGCGCCGATTACGGGCAATGACGATGTTGCGCCTGCCTGGATCTTTTTGATGAGGCTGCTCGTGGCGTTGCTGGCGCTGGCAACGGCTAGCTGCACGCTGGTCGATCAGAACACGTTCAATCCCCGTGCCGGCGACGCCCCCGTCGTCGCCGCTGTGCAACCGCCGCCACAGACGCCGGCAGGCCCACCGCCGCTGCTGGTGATCGGCACGGCGAAGCAGGCTGATTACAAGCGCGAACTCGGTGAGGCGGTTTCCGCGGCACGGGCGCGGAAATCCGACGTCGTGTTCGACGTTGTCGAATTGCAGCCGGCCGACATGGTTGCCGGGCGCTCGATCGGAGAGGCCGCGGAGGCTGTCGCCCGCGCGATCGTTGCTGACGGGGTTCCGCAAGACCGGGTTCTGCTCGCCATCCGTCCCGCGGCCGAGGCGTCCGCCGGGGAGGTGCAGGTTTTCGTCCACTGATCGAGTTAATGCAATGATGGGCCTTTGAGCACGCTTGTCCGGTCCGCCGACGCGATCGTCACCGAGGCCGCCCTCGCGCCTCGCCCGAGACTGACATGGACTGGCGCGCCGGCCGGGCCGGATGCCCAGACTTCGCGCCACAGGCCGGCCAAATCCGGGACTTCGGTGCCGTTGACGGCCAGGATACGGTCTCCGGTTCGGACGCCTGCCTTGTCCGCCGGGCCATTGTCGGCCAAGCCGCCGACGACCAAGGCCTCGTCGTCCTCCATGGCGTAGAGGCCGAGCCACGGGCGCGGCGGGCGCGTGCTCCGGCCGTATGCGATCAGATCGTCCAGGATCGGTTGCAGGAGCTGCACCGGGACAGCCATGTTCATGTCCTGCTTGCGGCCCGTCTCGCTGCCTTGCTGCAACACGAGCGAGCCGATGCCGAGCAGGCGGCCATCTGCGCCGATCAGCCCTGCGCCGCCCCAGAACGGATGCGCGGGCACGGTGAAGATGGCGTCTTCGAGCAGGTATTCCCAATAGCCGGCAAATTCCTGCCGCCCGGCGATCTTGGCGGACACGGCATGGCGACGGCCTCCGGCGGCCGCGAACACGACAGGCTCGCCGACACGGGCCATCTCGCTGTCGCCGAGTTCGATCACCGGCACGTTGATCTTGCCCAGGGCCTGTACGACGCCGAACCCGGTCTCTTGGTCGTAAGCCATCGCGTAACCCGGGACGGCCTGGCCGTCGGAGGCCGAGAGCCAGATCGTTTCCGCCTCGGTGATGAGGTAGCCGATGGTCAGGAACAGGCCGGGCCGGATCTGCACGGCACTTCCGGCACGCTCGGTGCCGAGCGTGGAGGCCGTGAACGCATCGTCCGGCACGGTTGAGCGCAAGGCGACGACCGCGCGCAGCGTCTCGGTCAGGTCGAAGGCGAAGTCGGCCGGTTTGGGGTGCAAAGCTGCCGGGATGTTGGGGTCATTCTTCGACATTGTTGTCAAGCGTAGTTTACCATGATGGTTTTCTTGTGCATGAAGTGTTCGAGCATCGATTCGAGGCTGGCCTCCTTGCCAAGGCCGCTGCTCTTGACGCCGCCATAGGACAGGTTGGCCTGCACGACCAAATTTTGATTGATCTGCACCAGCCCAGCTTCCAATCGGTGCGCGAGGTCGAGGCCGATTTTCAGGTTGTTTGTCCATACTGACGCGGCCAGGCCGTATTCCGTTCCGTTGGCGGCGGCGAGCGCCGTCTCGGCATCGTCGAACGGGAAGACGGCGGTGACGGGGCCGAAGATTTCCTCCTGCACCAAGCGGCTGTCGTCGGGCAGGCCGGTGAAGATGTAAGGGCGGATGAACAGGCCCTTGGCCAACGCCTCGTCGTTTGGCATGGCGCTGCAGGCCCGTCCGGTCGCGCCGGCGGTGTTCAGCCCTTCGTCGATGAAGCCGCGCACCTTGTCGAATTGATCCTGGCTTACGATCGTGCCGATGTCGGTCGCCTCGTCCAGCGGGTCGCCCATGACCATCGCGTCCACCTTGGCGGCGAGCGCTTCGACGAAGCGGGCGAAGACCGGGCGCTCGACATAGATGCGGCTCGCGGCCGTGCAGCTCTGGCCCTGGCGGGTGAAGCGCATGGAGGTGATGGCGCCCATGACCGTTTTCTCGAAGTCGCAATCGGCGAAGACCAGCATCGGGCTTTTGCCGCCGAGTTCGAGCGTCACCGGAACGAGCTTTTCCGCTGCCGCCTTGCTGACCAGACGCCCCACTTCCACGCTGCCCGTGAACGTCACTTTGCGGACGAGAGGATGAGCGACCAGCGGCGCGCCGCAATCGGGGCCGTAGCCCGAGAGGATGTTGAAGCAGCCGGGAGGCAGCACCCGGTTCATCAGCTCGCAGATGCGCAGAACCGCGAGCGGCGCTTCCTCGGCCGACTTCACGACCACGGCGTTTCCGGCGACCAGGGCGGGCGCCACCTTCAGCGCCATCAGCAGCATCGGCACGTTCCACGGGATGATCGCGCCGACCACGCCGAGCGGCTCACGCACCGTGACGCTCAGGACATCCGGGGCGAACGGGACTGTCTCGCCTTTCAGCTCGCCGCCGAGGCCGCCGTAGAACTCGAAGATGTCGGCCACGACCTGCGCCTCGACCCGGCTTTCCGTTCGCAACGCCTTGCCGCTTTCCAGCGCCATGAGCCGGGCCAGCTCCTCGGCATGGTCCCGCAGGACGGCGGCGCACTGGGCGACGGCCGCGCCGCGCTTGCGGGCAGGCACGCGCGCCCATTCCTTTTGCGCTGCGCTCGCGTCATCGACGGCCGCATCGACATCGGCTGCGTCGCCCCGGGCGGCTGCGGCCACTTGCCGCCCGGTTGCGGGATTGACGACCGGGAAGATTTCGCCCGACCGTGCGGGAACGAAGCGTCCGCCAATGAAGTGGCTGCCGGACAGTGCCGTGGCGAGGGCTTGCTCGTCGAGTGTCGGACTCTGTGGCGTATGGTGCGGACGGTCCAGCATGGCTTTGCCCTTTCTGTCGGCTTTCTGTAACGCTTGAACGGGACAATGGACCCGGCTCCTTTGCCGAACAAGGCCGGGGATCGCGGTCCGCACTCTGGAACGTGATCGAGGGAATGGACATAGAATGACCGAGATAGTCCCGACCGGACCATTGGCCGGCTTGACCGTATTCGACCTGACCCGGGTGCTGGCCGGGCCGACCTGCGCGCAGATGCTCGGCGACTTGGGGGCCGACGTGATCAAGATCGAGCGCCCGGGCGCCGGCGACGACACGCGCGGCTTCGCGCCGCCGTTCATTCCTGGCACGAATGAAAGCGCCTACTTCGTTGGCGTCAATCGAAACAAGCGGAGCGTGACCTTGGATATCTCGACGACCGAGGGACAGGCCATCGCACTTGATCTGATCGCCCGATGCGACATCCTGGCCGAGAACTTCAAAGTCGGCGCGCTGGCGAAGTACGGTCTCGGATATGAGCAGCTGCACGACCGCTTCCCCGGGCTGATCTATTGCAGCATCACCGGTTTCGGGCAGACGGGGCCGTATGCGCCGCGGCCGGGCTACGACGGGCTGGTGCAGGCGATGGGAGGCGTGATGAGCCTGACAGGCGAGCCGGATGGCGTGCCGATGAAGGTCGGCGTGCCCGTGGCCGACCTGTTCGCCGGGTTGTATGGCTGCATCGGCATCCTGGCGGCGCTGCGGCATCGCGAAGCGACCGGACAGGGGCAGCAGATCGACATCGGGATGCTCGACACGCACGTCGCCTGGCTCGCGAACCAGGGCATGAACTACTTGGCGACGGGCGAGAACCCGGCCCGGCTCGGCAACGATCATCCCAATATCGTGCCGTATCAGGTGTTTCCGACGGGCGATGGGTTTATCGTATTATCAATTGGTAACGATGCGACATTCAAGCGATTTTGCAACGGATTTGGGCTTGCGGACTTGCTGCAGGACCCGCGGTTCGCAACCAATGCCGCGCGGGTGGCCAACCGCGGCCTGGTCACGGAAACGCTAACGCCGGTGCTGCAACGGCATGGAACGGATTGGTGGACCGAGCGCCTGGAGGCGTTGAAAATCGGCTGCGGGCCGATCAACACGCTGGACAAGGTGTTTGCCGACCCTCAAGTCCGGGCGCGAGAAATGGTTTTGGACATGGCTCATGCGGCTACGGAGGGCGGCGTGAAGGTTATTGCCAACCCTGTGCGGCTGTCGGAAACACCGGTCGATTACCGTCGCGCCCCGCCGTTGCTCGGGCATGACACCGATGAGGTGTTGGGCAGGATGTTGGGCAAGAGCCCGTCCCAGCTCGCGAAACTGCGGGAGGATGGAATAATATAACGAAATTAGATCGTTGTGGCTGTTCGCTCAGGTGATTTGTATGAATGGCAAGCCTTAGCGTGGATGGTTTGAAAGAAGCGCTCTATGCCCGGGTTCCCGATTTGCAAGGTCAGGATGGAAGTGCGTGAAGCTGTTTAACTTATCTGTCATTGCTGACACAATTCGACCAGCTAGCTGATGCGCTGCCCGTTTTGCGGCCATGCGGACACGCAGGTCAAAGACAGCCGCCCGAGCGAGGACGACGCGGCGATCCGCCGACGCCGCTTCTGCATCGGGTGCAGCCAGCGCTTCACCACGATCGAACGGGTGCAGTTGCGGGAGTTGACGGTGCTGAAGAACGATGGCCGCCGTGTTGCGTTCGACCGTGACAAGCTGGCGCGCTCCATCCGCATCGCCTTGCGTAAACGCCCGGTGAGCGAGGACCGGCAAGAGCGGATCGTCAACGGGATCGTGCGTCAGCTCGAGGCATCAGGCGAGAACGATATCGAGAGCAAGCAGTTGGGCGAACTGGTGATGGAAACGTTGCGCGACGTCGATGCGGTCGGCTACGTGCGGTTCGCCAGCGTTTACCGAGATTTCCGTGAAGCCAAGGACTTCGAGGCTTTCCTTGGCTCATTGGATGCAACTGCGGAGTGACAGCTTCGGCCGACGACGACGCGCATATGCGCGCCGCGCTTGCGATGGCCCGGCGCGGTTTCGGCTCCACGTGGCCGAACCCCAGCGTCGGCTGCGTCCTGGTTCGTGACGGACGCGTGGTTGCCCGGGCCGTGACCGCGCCGGGCGGGCGCCCTCACGCCGAGACGGCCGCTTTGCGAATGGCCGGGGAGGGCGCGCGAGGGGCTACGGCTTACGTGACGCTTGAGCCGTGCAGCCATTATGGGCAGACGCCGCCGTGCGCGGATGCGCTGATCGAGGCGGGCGTCGTGCGGGTGGTTGTCGGGTGCGGAGATCCGGATCGGCGCGTCGCGGGCGCCGGGTTGGCGCGGCTGCGGGCGGCGGGCGTCGACGTTGTCACGGGCGTGCTGGAAGGTGAAGCGGAGGCGGTGCAGGCCGGGTTCCTGACTCGCGTCCGGCTCGGGCGTCCGCTGCTGACGCTGAAGCTCGCCACCACGCTTGATGGGCGGATCGCCACCAAGGGCGGCGAGAGCCAGTGGATCACCGGGGCGGGCGCTCGTCGGCTTGGCCACGCGCTTCGCGCCCGGCATGATGCCGTGCTGGTCGGGGTCGGTACCGTTCAAGCCGATGACCCGGCCCTGACCTGCCGCATCCCGAGCTATCGTAAGGGTCCCAACTTACGCATCGTGTTCGACAGCCATCTGCGTACGCCGTTGATGGCGAACGTGGTCGCGACGGCCCGGGAGCACCCGACGTGGATCGTGCATCGGCACGGGGCCGACCGTGCCCGGCAAGCGGCTCTGACGGGCGCGGGCGTGCGCCTTTTCCCGGTGGCTGGAGCGTCGCACGGCGTCGATCTCGCGGGCACCTTGGCGGCGCTTGGTTCCGCTGGCCTCACTCGCGTGCTGGTTGAGGGCGGCGCGCAGATTGCCGGCGCGCTGTTCCGGGCTGGCGTGGTCGATCAGGTTGCCTGGTTTCACGCCCCCTCGGTTATCGGCGGGGATGGATGGCCGGCGGCAGCGGCGTTCGGGGTGCAGGGCATGGACGACATCGCCCGGTTCCGGCCGGTTTCGGTCGCTCCGGTTGGGAACGATGTGCTGACGATGCTTGAAAGTTATTGAAAACTTAATGAGTTGCTGGGTGATATTCAGATGTAGGTTAATAGATTGCCGGTTCGGGAACCGGCGCGCCGAAATCGGTTCGCAGGAAGTCGAAGTCGCATCCTTGGTCGGCCTGCTGGATGTGTTCGCTGAACATGTGGCCGTAACCGCGGCCAAACCGCTTCGCAGGCGGGGTCCAAGCGGCGCGTCTCCTCCCAAGCTCTTCCTCGTCCACGTCCATGCGGATCGAGCGGCCGGGCACGTCGATGCTGACGATGTCGCCAGTCCGCAGCAGCGCGAGCGGGCCGCCGATCCAGCTTTCCGGGCTTACGTGCAGCACACATGCGCCGTAGCTCGTGCCGCTCATCCTCGCGTCCGATAAGCGGAGCATGTCGCGATAGCCTTGTTTCAGCAGCTTTTTCGGCATCGGCAACATGCCCCATTCCGGCATTCCTGGCCCTCCTTGCGGCCCGGCGTTGCGGAGCACCAGCACGTGGTCCGGCGTGACATCCAGCGTTTCGTCGTCAACGGCGCTCTTGAGGCTGGGGTAATCGTCGAACACCAGCGCCGGGCCTGAATGCCGCAGGAAGCGCTGGTCCATCGCCGCGGGCTTGATGACGCAGCCGTCGGGCGCCAGGTTGCCGCGGAGCACGGCAAGCGAGCCTTCGCGGTAGACGGGGTTGCTCAAGGGGCGAATCACGTCGTCGTTGTAGGTCTGCGCCCCCGCGATCCCGTTGCCGAGGGTGCGGCCCGTCACGGTCAGGCAGCCGAGGTCGAGGTGCTCGCGGACCGTGTGCATTAGCGCGCGGATGCCGCCGGCGTAGAAGAAGTCCTCCATAAGATACCGGTTCCCGCTCGGGCGCACGTTGCCGACGACCGGCACGCGCCGGCTCGCACGCTCGAAATCGTCGAGGCCGATGTCCTGCCCGGCCCTGCGCGACATGGCGATCAGGTGGATGATGGCGTTCGTCGAGCACCCCATCGCCATCGCGACCACGATGGCGTTGAGGAATGCCGCCCGGGTCTGAATCCGGCTCGGGCGCAAGTCCTCCCATACCATATCGACGATCCGCCGCCCGCTCTCGGACGAAAGGCGGATATGCCCGGCATCGGCCGCCGGAATGGAGCTGCCGCCGGGGAGCGTCATGCCGAGCGCTTCGGCAATCGCCGTCATGGTGCTTGCCGTGCCCATCGTCATGCAGGTGCCGTAGCTGCGCGCGATACCCCCCTCGACGCCGAGCCAGTCCTGGTCGGTGATTTGCCCGGCGCGCAACTCGTCCCAATACTTCCAGCTATCGCTGCCGCTGCCCAGCACGCGGCCCTGCCAGTTGCCGCGCAGCATCGGCCCGGCTGGAAGGAATATGGCAGGGATGTCCATGCTGGTCGCGCCGAGCAGCAGGGCAGGGGTGGTCTTGTCGCAGCCGCCCATCAGCACCGCGCCATCGACCGGGTGCGAGCGGAGCAGCTCTTCGGCCTCCATCGCCAGCATGTTGCGGTACAGCATGGTCGTCGGCTTGACGTAGCTTTCGCTGACCGAGAGCGCCGGCAACTCGACCGGGAAGCCGCCGGCCATCAGCACGCCGCGTTTCACGTCGTCGACCCGCTGCTTGAAGTGGACGTGGCAGGGTTGCAGGTCCGACCAGGTGTTGAGGATGGCGATCACCGGCTTGCCGGTCCATTCCTCTGGCGCGTAGCCCATCTGCATGGCCCGGCTCCGGTGTCCGAAGCTGCGCAGGTCGGCCGGGCCGAACCAGCGGGCGGAGCGCAACTCGCCCGGCTGCTTGCGGCGGCTGAGCGGCGCATCCGGAACAGCGCCGGGTTCGAGAGCCGGGGACGGGGCGGGGGAGTCAGGCATTCCGGAACGATGCCATGGATGAGCACGGCCGGCCAGGTGAGACGCGCGGCCGGCGTTGACAGGCTGGCCGGTAAGGACGGCATAACCCGCTATGCGCGTGGCCCATGTCTTAGTCGTTGTTGGATTATCGCTGTTGCTCCTCGCGGCCGTTGACGCCAGGGCGTCCGATCTTGCTCTTGTCACTTCGGATGATGTCCGGCTGCACGTGATCGAGGCTGGGCCGCGGGCCGCGCCGGCGATCGTGTTTGTTCCTGGCTGGACCATGCCAGCCTGGATTTTTCAGCCTCAGATCAATTTCCTGAGCCGGCGTTACCGTGTGCTGGCGCTGGACCCACGCGGCCAGGGCGAGAGCGATGCGCCGTCCACCGGCTATGACTACCAACGGCGCGGCCAAGATATCGCGGACCTGATCGCGACGCTCGGCCCACGGCCCGTCCTGCTCGTCGGCTGGTCGCTTGGCGTGCTCGACAGCCTTTCCTACGTGCAGCAATTCGGCGATGCGCGCTTGGCCGGGCTGGTTCTGATCGACAACTCGGTGGGGGAGAACCCTGCGCCGACGCCGTCTTCTTTACCACTCCGGCGGGGGCCGACGCTTACGCGGGACGAAAAGATGCGGCGGTTCGTGGCCGGCATGTTCCGCACATCGCCGGGGCCTGCCTACCTGGACCGGTTGACGAAAGCCGCCTTGCGTACTCCCGTTGCAGCGGCGGCTCAGCTTGGCAACTATGCCGTTCCCCGCAGCTATTGGCGCGAGGCGCTGTACAGCGTGCGCAAGCCTCTGCTCTACGTCGTCCGTCCCCGGTTCGCGGCGCAGGCGGCAAACGTTGCGGCGAAGAGTCGGCTGGCTGAGACGGTTGTGTTCCAAAAGGCCGGCCACGCGCTGTTCGTCGATGAAGCGGAGCGGTTCAACGCCTTGCTGCAAAGTTTCATCCGACGCCGGGTTTGGCCTTGACGGCCCGGATGTCGCTTTGGCCGCTGTTCCTGGTTTCCGGCGCGGCGGTCGGGTTCGAGATCGCGCTGACCCGCTACTTCGCCGTCGCGAAATGGTCGGAGTACGGCTACTGGGTCATTTCGATCGTCATGGCCGGCTTTGCCCTGAGCGGCGTTTGCGTGGCGCTGGTGCGGGACTGGGCCGCGCGGCACGGCCGAGGCTTGCTGGCTTGGTTGCCGGCCCTGCTGGTCGTGGCAGCGGCGGGAGGCTACTACGGCACCGTTGTCAACCCGTTCAACCCGTTGCAGTTGCAGAACGCGGCAACGTATCTGCCGCAATTGGGCAACATCGCGCTCTATTACCTTGCCCTGCTGCCGTTCTTTTTCCTGACCGGCTTTTACATCAGCCTCTTTTTCGTGCTGAACGAGCAGCGCGTCGGGCGCGTCTACGGTTTCGACCTGACCGGCGCCGGGGCGGGCGCTGCGGCTGTCCTGGCGTTGATGTTCGTCGTGCATCCCTTCCATCTGGTCCCGGCGTTGCTGGTCCCGATTGCCGCGGCGGCGCTGCTGGGGCCGGGCCGCTGGCGTCCGGCGGCCGTGGCGGCCGTGGCGCTGCTCGGCAGCGAGGCGTTGCTGCTTCTTGGCACGCAGGCGCAGTATAACGATTACAAACCGATCTACGCGCCGTCCCATGTCGCGGGCGCGCGGCAGATCGCCGAGGTCCGCTCGCCTCGCGGCCTCTACGCCCTGCTCGACGACTTTACCGAGCGGGTCGACACCGACCTCTCGAACAATGCCGGGATGCTTGGCGTGACGGGTCCGCCAACCGCGTTCGGGCTTTACCGCGACGGGACGCGCATCGCGGCGCTGCCGAAGCCCGGTCCGTCCGACGCCAGCTACGCGCCGGCGACCCTGGATGCGTTGCCCTATCTGCTGCGCCCGAAGCCGGGCGTGCTGCTCGTGGGCGCAAGCGGGGGATTTCGCATCCAGCAATCCCTGGCGTTGGGCGCGGCGCACATCGACGCCCTCGAACCTGATCCGGTATTGCGGGACGCCGTGGAACACGGCTTGGCCGGTTCGCCGCCGCTTGGCCGTAACCCGCAGGTGCAGGTCATGCCCGGCAGCCCGCTTTCGGCCGTTGTCAACCGGGGGCCATACGACCTGATCGACATTTCGGCCGATTTCCTCGGCGCCGGCGAGGCGAACGCGGCGGCCTTTTCCGCCGAAGCGGTCGCGGCCGACCTACGGGCGTTGACGCCGGGCGGGATCGTGTCGATTCCGGTTTCGATCCGTGAACTGCCGGTCTACGCCATCCGCTTGCTGGCGACCGTGCGCGAGGCGCTGCGGCTCAACGGCCATGCCGATGCGACGCCCTATGTGCTCGTTTACCGCTCGGCCTGGAACCTGCGCATCCTCGTGTCGAACCAGGCCTGGACGCCGGCGCAGATCGCCGCCGCCAAGACGTTCTGCGACGACCGGTCGTTTGACATCTCGTTCTATCCCGGTATCGATGTCGCCGCTGCGCGCGCGAACATCTACAACGACCTGCCTGCGCTTGATTTCGAGCGTGGCGAGGTTTCCTCGGCCTCCGGTTTGTCGGATGCGGTCGCCGATGAGGCGGGGGCGGTGCTGCGGGGGGAGCCGAGCGAAAGCCAGGCCGCGTTCAACCTGTCGCCGATCACCCTCGACCGGCCGGCGTTCTACGCCAGCCTGCGCTTGTCGCAGGTGCCGAACATCCTTCGCCGGATCGAGATCCTGCCGCAGCAGGAGGTGGGCCAGGTGGTCAACCTTGCCGTGCTCGGCCAGGCGTTCCTGCTCGCGTTGCTGGTTCTCGCGACGCCGTTCGCGGCGCCCCGGGTGGCAGGCCGGCAGGACGGCCGGCGCGCCGGCGGGATCGGCAAGCCGATCCTATATTTCGGCAGCCTGGGCCTTGGTTTCCTGTTCATCGAGATCGTCCTGATCGAGAAGGCGAGCTTTTACCTGAACGACCGGACCAGCGCCTTTGCACTGGTGTTGACCGGAATGCTGGTGTTCTCCGGCCTCGGCAGCTTGCTGGCCGAGCGCGCCGGCCGTGTGGGCATCTGGGTCGTGACGGGCGTGGTCATATCCTGGTGCGTCCTGGCCTTGGCCGGCCTGGAGCCGCTGCTGCTGGGGACGATCGGCTTGCCCTGGGCGGTTCGGGCATTGATCTTGCTGCTCATCACGGCGCCCGTGTCCGTGGCGCTCGGGATGCCGTTCCCGCTCGGCCTGTCGCGGGCGGGCCGGGCGGGCGGCGGATTCCTGCCTTGGGCTTGGGGACTGAACGGCGCGTTTTCCGTGATCGCGACCCCGCTTGCCAACCTGATCGTGGTGCAAGGAGGCCTGGACAGGGTTCTAGTCTGCGCCGCGATGCTTTATGGGGTCGCTACGTTCAGTTTTCCGTCGTTGCGAAAGGCGCCCGTTTGGCAATCGTCCCCAACATCCTGACCCGTCGCACCCTGCTGGCCGCGGCGGCCGCCGTTCCCGTGGCCAGCGTCGCGCGGGCAGCCTCGGACGGCTGGACCCGTGACGCCTTCCTCGAGGCGATGCGCAAGTCCGGCCGGCCAACCGAGATCTCGGAGGCGCAGTTCCAGGCGATCCAGGCGCGCAAGCTGGAAGCCCTGCAGCGGATCGAGACGTACCTGAAGCAGCGCCTCGGCGACGCGGATCCCGTCATTATGCAGGCTTTCCAGCAAGTTCCGCGTGAATACTACCATTACGTCTACTCCGACCACCGGTCGAATGCCGGCGTCGCTTACGAGGACGATGCGAAACCGTGGGCGATCGGCTACGGGTCGGCCCTGTCGGATTATCTCGGCCAGGCGTACATGACTCAGGTGTGCAAGCCGCAGCCGGACGACGTCACGCTCGAGATCGGCACGGGCAGCGGGTTCCAAAGCTCGCTGCTGTCGCGGGTGGTGAAACGGAGCTACTCGATCGAGATCATCGAGCCGCTGGGCCGGGCGGTGTCGAAGATTTTCGCCCCGCTCGGTTACGACAACGTCGAGACCCGCGTGGGGGACGGTTACTTCGGCTGGCCCGAGGTGGCAGGCGGGTTCGACATCATCATCGTCACCTGCGCGGCGCAGTACGCGCCGCCGGACCTGTTCAAGCAGTTGAAGCCGGGGGGGCGGATGCTGATCCCGATCGGCCAGCCGTTCAAGCGCGGGCAGATCCTCTATGTCTACACCAAGGATGCGGAGGGGAAGGTGCATTCCCGCAAGGATGTCGGCGTCTTTTTCATTCCGATGACCGGCGTGATGATGAACCAGCCGAAGCCGGCGGGCGCGCCGCCAGCGCCTGCTGCGGCGACGCAAGGCTGAGTCGCGCCGGGGTTGGGAGGAGTCTCGGTTGGGCTTGAACGACTCAGCGTCCCTCGAACTTGGGCCGGCGTCGCTCGCGGAACGCTTGCAGGCCTTCGGCGAAATCGTGGCTGTCGAGCGTTGCCTGCCGTTCGGCCAGGAGGCGGCGGCCTTCGTCCCTGCTGACCGATAGGGCCGCGTTGAGGGCGCGCAGCTGTGCCTTGGCGACGGCCACCGACAGCGGCGCGTTCTCGGCGATGCGCCCGGCCATGGCGTAGGTGAAGGCTTCCAGCTCGTCTTCCGCAACGAGGTGGTTGATCAGGCCGGCGGCCAGGGCGCGATAGGCCGGCACCGGGTCTGCGGTGGCGAACATCTCCATCGCGATTGGCAAGCCGCCTCGCAGCAGAACGTTGAGTAAGCCGCTCTGGTCATAGGGCAAGCCGAGCCGGGCAGGGGTGAAGGCCAGCGTGCAGCTCGGGTCGGCGATGGCGATGTCGCAACGGAGGGCCAGATCGGCGCCTCCGCCCCATGCCGTTCCGTGCAGCATGGCGATGACCGGCGCCCGGCAGGTCTCGACGGCACGGAACAGGTTTTGCAGCGCGCCATCGGCTTGCAACGGATCCATGCCGGGCGAGAGTTCGTTGATGTCGAAGCCCGCGCACCAGACGGGCTGGCCGGTTCCGGCGCGCAGGATCACGACCCGCGACTTGCGTTCGTGGATGGAACGGAACGCGTCCGTCAGCGTCGCGAGGGTTTCGGCGCCGAGCGCGTTGCGCCGCTTCGAATCGGCCATCGTGATCGTCGCGATGGCGTCGTCGTATTCCAGCCCGACGGTCGCTTGTGAAGGCATCGTCACGCGGGCGACTATTCACCAAGGCTGTGCGCAAGTCGAGGTTCTTGGGCAACGGGCGATGGGCGGCTCTCCTGGTGCAAGCCCTCGTCGTAAAGGTATGCCCACGCGTCGAGCATCCGTTGCTGGCTGAACTCGGCCTCGGCTCGGGCACGGTTCGCCGCGCCTAACCTCAGCCGCAGCGCAGGGTCGCCGGCCAGCCGCTGAATGGCGTACCCCAGGGCATGGTGATCCAGCGGAACGACGAAGCCTTGCTGCTCGTCCGGCAGCATGGCGGCGATGTCGCCAACGTCCGTCGCCGCGACCGGAAGCCCGGCAGCCATTGCCTCCAGGAGCGAGATCGGCATCTGTTCCGTGTCGGACGACATCGCGAACACGTCGAGCCCGCGCAGGACCGGTGCCGGATCGGCCCTGTGCCCGGCAAAATGAACCCGTTCGGCAATGCCGAGCCGCGCCGCCTCCTGTTCCAGCCGGGGCCGCTCGGGGCCGTCGCCGACGATGACCAGCCTTGCCGGACACTCGTGGACCGCGGCAGCGAACGCATGGAGGAGGCGGGGCAGATTCTTCTCCGCCCGCAAGGCGGAGACGGTGCCGACGACCGGGCCGACGCCGGGCCATGCCTCGGCCGGGCCAGGCTGGAAACGGCTCAGCTTGACGCCGTTCGGGATGTAATGAACCCGGCTTGGCGACAAACGCCACACCTGCGTCGCGATCCGATACAGCGTCCGCGAGGGAACGACGACGGCGCGGCCAGCCAGCGCGGCCCGGCGCGTCCAAACCCGCCGCGGTATTTGCCGCGCGCGCTCCTCCGGCCCGAACCCGTCTTCGGTGTGGACGTGATGCGCCAGCGCCCGGCGGTTCGCGATTGCCCACTCGATCGTGCCCCAATTGCTCGTCACCAGCGCCGCCGGGCGGACGGTTCGGAGCACGCCGCGGAGGGCGCGAGCGTTGTGCAGCGTGTTGCCCTTGCGGATCGGGATGTCGGGGAATTGCACGTCAAGCCCTGGATCGAGCCGCTCCCGGCAGGCCAGGTTGCCGTCCATCGCCACGACCATGTGCCGCCAGCGCGGCCCGAAATGGTTGGCGATGGTGGCGAACCGGACTTGTGCTCCACCGACGGCGAAGGTCGAGAAGGCGTGCAGGAGCAGCGGCGCGGGCATCAGCTTGCGTGGACGCGGATCGCGCGCTCGACGGAGCGAGCCGGGTCGGCGGCCGACTCATGCCGGTCAGGCGGCGCCAGGACGTGCGCCCGGTCAAACCCTCCCGCGGCCAAAGCGTGGTCAACCGACGCGTGCACCGCGGTTCCCGGCCCGGCAAGTGCCCGGGCCGCGGACTCGTTCGGGTCCACGACGGCGGTGACGTGAAGGCCCGGAATGCTGCCGATAGCCTCCGAGTGGACGCGCGAAATATAGCCCGCGCCGACAAGGCAAACGCGGCTCATGGCGTGCGCCGCCGGGCGGACAAGGTTAAAGCGGTCTCCGACAGCTTGGCAGAGCAGCCGCCGATGATTTGATGGAAGTAGTGCAGGAAGTCCTCGATTCGTTGAAGGAAGGTTGCTCGCTCGGCAGGCGTGCGGGCGTAATGCGTGGCGCCGGGCAGAAGGGTGGAGCTGTGAAGCGTCAGCATGAACAGGCGCTCCCGCCTGGCGAGCGCCGCGTCGATCAGGCGAATCATTTCCGCGAGGGTATGCCCCTCGGGACTCAGGCGAAGACGCTCGAGCAGGGCTAGGCGCGCGGCGATGCCGGGCAGATGGAGTGTCCGCCCGATCGGGCGGTCGAGCCGGGGGAACAGATGCTGGCCATGCTTCGCGAACCGGCCGGAGAACCCGGCGGAAAGCGGCATCTCGATGATGCCCTCCGAGGTTTCGAACGGTTGGCCGGTCCAGTCTCGGAAATCCGGCCCGCCGATTGCCGTGAAGTCCGTGAACGGCACCAGGCTGGTGTCGATCCTGTAGCCCAACTCGGCGAGAATGCCGGGCGTACGCCGGCCGATGCCGTAAGCCCCGGCCTTGAAGATCGTGGGCGCCACGCCGAACACGCTTTCGATCGACCGCGTGAGTGTCTCGATCTTGCGCCGTTCAAGGTCGTTTGGAAGGTTGCATGCGAAGGAGTGCCAAAGGTTCACGTCTTCCTCGATCGGAGGCGTGACCCACGGATGAAGGTGGGCTCCGATCTCGCACCGCCCATCGTCGGCGATTGACCGTAGCACGGCAACGGCCTCGGGCGCCGAGGCGACCGGGTAATCCACTAGGTAGGCTGGCCGGACGCCGTACCGGTCGAAGATTGACTGCAAGGCCGGGATCGATTGGACGTTCGTGACCGAACGGCTGGCCGGGTTGGGCTGCGCCCTCCAATCGAACTCTTCTTCCGTATCGATGACGACGAGCAGCGTCGGCTGCCAATCGGCCGGAACGGTTAAGAACCGCGGCCCGTTGAACAGCGTCTGCACTGATCGATTTGACTCTCGTTTTCGGGAATCAGCTATCGTGTCGCTCAACAAACGGTCAGTCTCCACCCCGGCCGCACCATGCGGCCACAGCGTTTTATCCGTGGATCGTTAAAACATCGTACACGAGACGGGCGTAACCTTGAAGCCGATATGAACGATGTGGCACTCTAATGCACTCACAATATTTCCTACCAATACTCCTGATTGTGCATCCGCTTATGCCTCTCTACCGTTCCGGCCTGCGGCGTATGCGGTCGGATGAATTGTATTTGGGTCGATGGGCGTGAGCGCCGAAACAGACGTCGAGCGCCGGCCTCGATCTCATGGCGTGTCGCCGAAGCTCGGACGCCTGCTCCAGGACTCGTCGCTTTACTTGATCGGCAACGTCATTATCCGTGCCGTCGGCTTTCTGGCCATCCCGTTCTACTCGCGTTTCCTGAGCCCTGCGCAGTATGGCTTGATCGAGCTGGTCGAACTCAGCACGCAGACGGTCGCGATCGCGTTCGGGCTTCAGGCGATCGGCGCCGCGCTGAGCCGCTTGTTCCACGACCAGCAGACCGTGGAGAACGAGCAGGCCGTTGTTTCGACGTCGTTGATCGCAACCGGGATTTTGAGCGCGCTGGTGACGGTCGTGGCCGTGACGGCTGCGCGGCCAATCAGCTTATTGGTCTTTCACGACGACACCTGGGTCAGGTTGCTGCAAGCCGCCTTTATCGCGATGTTCTTCAGCAACATGATCGAGGTCGTGTTGGTCTACGAACGCATCCGGGACAATGCGGGCTTTTTCCTGAAGTATACTCTGGTCACGCTCTTTCTGACGCTCGGCCTCAACATCGTGTTCATCGGCGTGTTCGAGGCCGGCGTTTGGGGGTTCGTCAGCAGCAAGCTGATCGTGACGGTCTCGAGCAGCGTGTTCCTTCTGTTTCGGATGCGCCGCGACGTTGGTTGGGCATGGCGCCGGATGTTCGTGCCGGAGTTGGTTCGGTTCGGCGCCCCGCTCGTCCTTTCCAGCCTGTCGTATTTTGCCATCCATTTCTCGGACCGATTCTTTCTAAGCTCCTCGGTGAGCTTGGCCGAGCTCGGGCGATACGCGCTCGCTTATAAATTCGCCATCCTCGTGAGCGCGTTGGTCGGAGACAGTTTCGCCAAGAGCTGGAACGCGACGCTGTACCGCTACGTCGGCCAGCCGAAATGGCAGGAGCAATTCGCCCGCGTCGGCGCTTATTTCACCTATGCCTTGTTCGCCACTGGCCTGGCCATTGCCTTGTTCAGCCCTGAACTGCTGCATGTCATGGTGCCGCCGGATTACTTTCCGCCTCCGCTGCTGCTGCCGATCATCATCGCTGCATATTTGGCACGCGAGATCGGCGATTTTTTCCGCGCGCTTCTGCTGATCAATAAAAGAGCCGGCCTGGTCGGCAACATAGCCCTTGGCGGCGCGGCGGCCAACATCGGCCTTAATGCGATCCTGATCCCTGCTTACGGAATATACGGAGCGGCCGTCTCGACCTTCCTGACCTGGTTTTCATACATGATCGTCTGCTGGGTGGTCTCGAATGCCGAGCACAGATTGCCGATCAACATCGCTGCTTATGTCCGGGTCGCGGTTCTTCTGGCAGCAATCTACCTTCTGGGCCAATTGACACGGACAACTGCGCTTCCAACGCAAATTTTGCTGGATGCATTCTGGTCTATCCTTTTCTGCCTGCTCGCGACGCGCGTTTTCCTGTCCTCGGCTGAGCGATGGGGGATTCTGTCTTTTATTGCGTCCATGGCGTCCCGCTTTATCCTGCCGGCAAAGGCTAGCTCTTTGCCTGACCGGCCGGCTGAGCGGAAATTGTTGCTGATTGAGCCGCCCAGGTCACATCGTTCCGGACAACAAACGCCCTTGCCCAGGCGCCTTGCCGAGGGTCTGGCGTCGGCCGGCACAGTCACTGTGGCAATCACGGACGACCTTTCGAACGAGCGCCCTCGCAGCCGCGAAACCCGCCTTGTCTCGATCTCATCGCCGCGCAGAGAACAAATCCGGGCTGGCAATTGGCTTGCCCCAGGACGGCTGGGGCGCTTATTGCCAGTCAACGCGCGGTTGCATTGGCTTATCGCCGCTTGCAAGGCGGCAAGCCGCGAGGCTGACGCCGAAACGGTTCTGCTGACAAGCGGCCCTTACGGCCTTCACCACGTTGCCGCAGCGGTCATAAAGTCCCGAGTCGGTGCGCCTTGGATTGCCGATCTAGAATCTGAGCCTCATGAACGTCAGGCAGCGCACTCTTTTATGGGCAAGGCCTTAGGCAACATGATTGAGCGAATGGTTGTCTCAACCGCGGACGTGTTGGTCGTCGACGCCGGGCATGAGGCGCAACGTTTGAGAGAACAATACCCAGATCGCCCTTTAACGATCCAGGTCGTCGCCCCGGATCGTGCGGGTATCGGCGCCAGCGGCGGCCTGAACATTGAATTCGCGGCGAAAATCAGTTGTTTTGTTCGGGTGGTTCAACATCTTCAAACCGTCCGGCGCCCTTGCCCGGCGCAACATGCCTGATCCAGGGTCCCGCGATCCACTCAGCGACCGAACTTTGCGTTTGACTTAGCTGCCAAGGAAAGAACCAGTCATGTGCGGCTTAGCTGGAATTTACCATCACGCGGGCGCCCCCGTTGACCGCGCGTTGCTGGAGCGGATGACGACGGCGCTGATCCATCGCGGCCCGGATGGCGAGGGGTTTCATACCGAGCCGGGGATCGGGCTGGGGCATCGGCGTTTGTCAATCATCGACGTGGCTGGCGGGCACCAGCCCATGTGGAACGAGGACCATTCCGTCGTTATCGTTTTCAATGGGGAGATCTACAATTTTGCGGAGCTGAGGCCAGAGCTCCAGGCCATGGGGCACGTTTTCCGCAATCATTCCGATACCGAGGCGATCATCCATGCTTGGGAAGCATGGGGCCCGGACTGCTTGAAACGGTTGAACGGCCAGTTCAGCATCGCCTTGTGGGATCGGAACCAGAAAACCTTGTTCCTGGCCCGCGACCGGTTTGGAGAAAAGCCTCTCTATTACGCGAGGCGTCCGGATGGGTCGCTCGTGTTCGGCTCGGAGATGAGCGCGCTTGAACAGGTGCGCGATCTGCCGAAGCGGATCTCGGCTGCGGCCGTGGACGACTTCTTCGCGCTTGGCTACGTTCCGGACCCGCACACCATATTCGACGGCATACACAAGCTGCCAGCGGCGCACTACCTGCTGTTACGACCCGGCAGCCACGGCGCGCCCCGGCGTTACTGGTCTGCGCCGACGGCATCGGTTGACGCCTCGGAAGCCGACGCGATCGAAACGTTGCGCCAAAAACTCAAGCAAGCCACTCAATCGCAGCTTATCGCCGACGTGCCGTTGGGCGCGTTCCTGTCCGGCGGGGTGGACAGCAGCGCCGTCGTCGCGACGGCCGCGATGCTTAAAACATCTCCGTTATCGACATTCACCATCGGCTTTCCCGGTGCGGAGGATGAAACACCGCTCGCGCAATTGATCGCGAGACGCTACAGGACCGAGCACCATACCGATCAAGCGCAGCCTGATTACCTCCATGCGGCACGCAGGCAAGCGCGGATTTTCGGCGAGCCGTTCGGGGACAGCTCGTCGGTTCCAACAGAAGCAGTGTGCGCCCTGGCGCGCCGGCACGTGACCGTCTCGCTGTCGGGCGATGGCGGCGACGAGGTGTTTGCCGGGTACCGACGGTATCGGTGGCACCAGATTACCGAGGCGGCGCGAACCTACCTGCCTGCGTCCGTCCGCCGGCGGGCCTTGGGCCAGCTTGCCGCGGCTTACCCGAAAATGGATTGGGCGCCGCGCTGGCTGCGAGCCAAGCATACGCTTACGGAAATCAGCCTTGAAAGCGCCCTGGGGTATTATCAAACGGTTGCCAAAGTCCAGCACGGGCAACGACGGCAAATGTTCAGTAAAAACTTACGGTCGCAGCTCGATGGATACGACCCGGCGGCCCGGATACAGGATCTCATGCAGGCGTGCGGCGGCGACGATTGTTTGCTGCAGGCTCAATATGTTGATATCAATACTTATCTCGTCGGGGATATTCTGACAAAGGTGGATCGAACGAGCATGGCGCATTCATTGGAGGTGCGAGCTCCCTTTCTTGACCATCATTTCGCTGAGTGGGGCATGTCGCTGCCGAGCGCCTTCAAGCTTCGCAGGCTTCGCGGGAAGTGGCTGTTGAAAAAGGCGCTGGAGCCGATGGCGCCGCACGAGTTGCTTTATCGTCGCAAGCAGGGCTTCGCGATGGGCCTCGGCGATCTCCTCCGACGGGAATCCGCTCGCGTCCGCGAACGCTTGCTTGCCGGGCCGATGCAGGATTGCGGGCTTTTCGACCGGGCCGCGATAGCCGGATTGATCGACCGGCATGAGCAGGGCCGGGCAAATTTTGCTGGCCCGCTCTGGCTGTTGCTGGCGTTCGAGGGTTTCTTGTTCGATCAAGCTGCGACGGTCTCGGAGGCGATGGCCAGTGCCGTGGAATAAGCAGGCCCGTACCTCAGCCATCCCCTCATTTCGCCTGAGCATACAATCCGCTGAAATCTGGTGCCTTTGAGACCGCTTGCTCGAACGCTTCCATGAGCGGCAGCAGGCGGTGCTCGGGCATGTTGGGGATGAGCTCGTCGAGCATGCAGCCCGGCCGAAACAGCGAGTGAGTGCGGGTCCGGCTGGTGTTGGACTTGAGCAACCGGTCCAGGCCGAGGCTTTCGCCTACCGCGCCGAGCAGCGTCAGCAGCGCGACCGCGAAGGCGCTGACCAGCAGCAGCCGGTCTCGGCGCATAGGTTCGCCGACGCGGGTGGACGACAGTCCCATGCCGAAGCGCAGATCCTTGGTGTCGCGGAACTGCGGCTCGATGGTCCAGCGGCGGGCATAGTGGTTGACCAGCATCGCCGCCGACGCCTCCGGGTCGCTTGCGGCCAGGCACCAGGGCTCCCTCATCGCCTTGGCATGAACGCACACAACGGCGCCGACCTGCTGCCCCTTGGCCGTCACCCGCGCATCGCGCAGCTTGCGCGCCCGGCCGCTCTTGCCCACCCACTCGGCGGCGGGCTTGGACGTGCCGTCGGCATCGGTCACGCGGATGTTGCCGCGGAAGCGGATGACGTAGCCAAAGCCGATCCGGCCCAGAAAGGCGAACAGCTTCTGGTCGCCGAAGCCACGGTCGGCCAGGATCGTCACCCGGCATTGCGGGGGCACCGTCTCGGCCAGGCGGCACAGGCACGCGTCCTCGTAGTCGTTGCGCCGTGTCGCGATCTCCTCTTTCCATACCGTCAGCCATATCAGAGGTGCCGCGCGGCCATGGTCCGTCACCAGGCTCAGCACGAGGGTTGACTGGTCGTCATGGTCGAAGTCGGTCCAGTCCATCGCGACCAGGATGCTGGGCCGGGCGTTGACCTGATGCGGGACCCAGCGGGCGAAGCTGTCCCACACCTCGATGCCGGCGTTGCTTATCAGGCGGTCGACCTGCTTGATCGCATGCTTGGTCACCCAGCCCCGTGCTTGCGCCAGCGCCTGGCCAATCGTCGCCACCGCGAGCGAAGCGCCCGCCATGACGCCAAGCGTGGCACCCGCAAGGGCTTCAACCCGCTTGGCATGCAGGTCGCGACCATAAAGCTCGTCAAGGAAGCCCCGAACATTCGACAGCCGCTTGTCCGGACGCTCCAATTTGACCACCGCCAGACTCCATACCCGCTATCCGCGGTCATACGAAGTCGGCCCGAATCGCGCCTAGTAGAGGGTCAACTCAAATGAGGGGATTCGTGAGGGCCCGTCCAGCTCCCGATATTGCGGGAAGCTGATCCACCCCGGATCAAGCTGACCTGGATCAAGCTGGAGGGTGGGTCCAATCAGGCGCAACGGGGACAAGCCGGCAACGTGTCCTGACCGCCGGCGCAAGGCTGCCCTGCCACTTATTCAGCCGTTTCATCGGCCCTGATAGGTCCCACTTTGCACAAAACATCGTGCGATAATGTATGAGATGAGGCGATTCTCGCGATGCGAGAGCAATCAGGAACTTGCGTCAGTCCTAAAATTAGAACATTGCTTGCTTTAACGATCATGTTAGTGACGAATTGTCGAGCAAGCAGAGGGAGTCCAGGACATGCCGGAGCTGGCAAGGTTTGGGTCCGACCAGGAAGGGAGGTGTGGATGACACAACGGCAACCGATGGTGTTGCGCGGCTGGCCTAGCGAGGGCCGGGGTCGCCCGGACGCGTCGAGGGATCGTTTCCGTCACAACCTAGCCCGTATCATGGCGGAGCGAGGCATTACCCAGGCCAGTTTGGCACGGACAATGGACGTTTCCCGAGTCGCCGTTCACGCGTGGATTTGGGGGACTTGCTTTCCTGAGACTTCGAGGCTGATTAAGCTTGCCGAGGCGTTGAACGTGCCTGTGGGGACGCTGCTGGAAAGCCAATCGCAGGCCAACGTGGAGCCGGAAAACTCCAACGAAGAAGCCTTGCTGCTCAATGCATTCCGAAAATTACCGAACACAGCGCGTTTGACGCTGTTGGCCGATGCATATGAATTGTCGGCTCAAGTGAAGCGGGCTGAAACCGCTGCGCAACAAACCAGGCCAGCGCGTGGCTAACGAGTTGCGGCACTCGTTCACGACCCGATATGGAAATGGCCTACAGATATCGCTTCATCCGTATGGATTTCGACGCGCGTTAGATCGAGGTGTTTGAGCCCTAGCAAACGGGTTTTCATCGTCATTACACTGGCGGCCGGTACAACCACTCGCTTTCCCCGAGCAAGGATGTCTCGGACAGGATATCTGTGGTTCAAGAACGCTTGCGAGAGCGGACTTCGATAACCCTCCATCGAGTTGCCGCAACTGTTTCTGACATTCTCATAACGGGTCGGACAGTCGCGACTGCTTCCGTAGACTAACCGGTATGTTAAGTTGCCGTGAGCGCTTTGAGTGTGGCACACCCAGGGAATGATCACGCGCCGTTTGTCTTTGGCCGGCCTTTTCGCCGTCGCTTCGGTTGGGCAGACCGAGGCGGCTGGCAGTTTCGCGAGCTTCGTCGCGGGCGTGAAGGCCGAGGCGCGCCGGGCAGGGATCAGGGAAGCGACGATCAACGCGGCCTTCGCCGGGGTTGAACCCAACGCTCGGGTGATCGAGCTGGACCGCAAACAACCGGAATTCAACCTGACCTGGCCGGAATACAAATCCCGCGTGCTTCCGCCCTCACGGCTGCAAGCCGCCCGCGAGAAGTATGGTCAGGAAAGGCCGCTGCTGAAGCGAATCAACGCGCGTTACGGCGTCGATCCGTTCGTCATGGTCGGGATCTGGGGCATCGAGTCCAACTTCGGCGCAAACAAGGGGACCTACAGGCTGGTCGAGGCGCTCTCGACCCTCGCGTGGGACGGGCGACGCTCATCGTATTTCCGCAAGGAGCTTCTGAACGCCCTGCGAATCCTGAACGCAGGCGACGTGCCGCCTGTCAGATTGACCGGCGGGTGGGCGGGAGCGATGGGCCAGCCGCAGTTCATGCCGAGTTCCTTCCTGTCCTACGCGGTCGATTTCGATGGCGATGGAAAGCGCGACATTTGGGACAGCAAGCCGGACGTGTTCGGATCAATGGCAAACTACCTGGCGCGTCACGGCTGGAAACGGGGGGAACCCTGGGGGCAGCCGATCGCAGTTCCCGCACATTTCAATGTGTCCCAGGCAGGGCGCGGCAACCGGCGGTCTTTGGGCGCCTGGATGGACGAAGGCGTCAGACATCTGGACGGCAGCCGGTTCAGCCGTTCGGACCCAATGGGCGCCGTCGTGATCCCAAGCGGCGCGCCGCCCGGCGAGGCGTACATGGTCTATGCGAACTTCGACGTCCTGCGTCGCTACAATCCGTCTGACTTCTATGCGTTGGCCGTGGGCCTGCTCGGCGATGCGGCCGCTTGAGGCTCATTCTACTCGTTTCGGCCGGGTTGACCGCCGCCTGCCTACTTGGATGCGGTCGCCCAGTCTCCGGCTTGAGCGGGAACGGCGCGCACTACGTGGTTGGGTCCGGCTACCAGGCCGGCGGCAGATGGTTCTACCCGCGTGAGGACTTCCAGTATGACCGGACTGGGCTTGCGACCGTGATGGAAACCCGGAGCGGCGCCACGGCAAATGGGGAGCCTGCGAACGCCGCCGGGCTCACGGCCGCGCACCAGACGCTGCAACTGCCAGCAATCGTCCGTGTGACAAACCTTGAGACAGGACTGCAAGCGCTGGTCCGCATCAATGACCGCGGCCCAGTATCGGCTGCCCGCGTGATCGCCCTGTCGCCGCGAGCGGCAAGGCTGCTTGGAGTCAATGGGACGGCACGGGTGCGCGTCCAAGTGGACGAGGGCCGCAGCCTCGCGCTCCGGGCGGAGCTTCGAGGCGAACCGCGGCTTGTTATGGCCGGCGCTCCGCGGGACAGGGTGACGGCCGAAGACCTGCCGCTGCCCGCCGGCATGGCCCAGCCGGCGCCGAAGCGAAGCGTCAGGCCGACGCCTGAAAGCACGGACTCCGCCAAGGCGACGGGGCAAGCAGCCCCAGACACGCTGCCCGAAACGGCGCAGACGGTCGCTCCTCAGCCCGGACGATTGATGATCGAGGCCGGGTCGTTCGGGCAAATCGTTTATGCGAGGCAGGCCGAGGCAAGGCTTGCTGGCCTGGCCGCCCGAGTTGATCGGTCATGGGATGGCCGGGATGAGCGATACACGGTGCGCGCCGGTCCTTATGACAGCGTCGCAGCGGCAGATGCCGCCCTCGACCGAGCGTTTCGTGCAGGCATCATGGATGCGCGGATCGTCGTGCAATGAGCGGAGTGGACCTATGTTGAAACGTCGCCTGCTGCTTCTGGCTTCCGCGCTGTCGGCCACCGCCCCGCCGGTCGTCCAAGCTGCCAGGCGCGCGAAGACCGCACCGCCGGTTGTCGCCGAGGCTAGTCCAGCGGAAACGCCGCTTGGCCCGCTCGATACGACGGCCCGGTGGGCATTCATCACCGACTTCAACACCGGCGCGGTTCTGCTGAACAAGGATGCCGACGAGCCTATGCCGCCCTCGTCCATGACCAAGCTGATGACGGCCTACATCGTTTACGGGATGCTGAAAGCCGGCCGGCTACGGCTCGACCAGGAATTGCCGGTCAGCGAGAAAGCGTGGCGGATGCAAGGCTCGAAGATGTTCGTCCCGTTGAACGCATCGGTAACGGTGGAGGACTTGATCCGGGGGGTCATCATCCAGTCCGGGAACGACGCCTGTATCGTGCTGGCCGAGGGGATTGCTGGTTCGGAGGACGCTTTCGTGGATCTGATGAACCAGAAAGCCAGGGAGATGGGGCTACGCGTCGCGCATTTCACCAACAGCACCGGCTGGCCGGACCCTGAGCAACGCGTGTCATGCCGAGATCTGGCGACGATTGCCAAGCGGCTGATCGCTGATTTCCCCGAATACTACCGGTTTGATAGCGAGAAGTCGTTCAAATACAATAACATTTCTCAAGAAAACAGGAACCCGTTGGTGCAGAAAGGCTTGGCTGACGGCCTCAAGACGGGACACACCGATGCGGGCGGCTACGGCCTCGTTGCCAGCGCGCAACGGGGTGGCCGGCGGGTCATCGTCGTCATCAACGGGCTTGCCTCGGCGCATGGGCGCGCGGAGGAAAGCGAGCGGCTGCTGGAGTGGAGCTTCCGGGAGTTCGAAGACGTGATGCTGTTCACCGCCGGCGATACGGTCGAGAATGCGAACGTCTGGCTCGGCACGGCCCAAACCGTCCCTCTGGTCGGCGGACGCGACCTGGTCATAACCATGCCGCGGCAATGGCGGCGCAACGCCCGCGTCACCGTCGAGTATCCAAGCCCGATCCCGGCGCCGGTCAGCCGCGGCGACGTGCTTGGCAAGCTCACGGTTTCGGGCGAGGGCGTGCCGCCGACCGAGATGCCGCTGCTGGCCGGCGCCGATGTGACGCGCCTCGGTTTGCCGGGCCGCGCCATGGCAGTCGTCTCGCGCTACGTGACAGGGTCTTGATCCCGCAGAACGCGGGTCTGTTCATCACGCTGGAAGGCGGGGAGGGGGCAGGAAAGAGCACCCAGGCTCAACTGCTGGCCGCCGCGCTCACCGACGCCGGGCACCCTGCATTGCCCACCCGGGAGCCAGGCGGCGCGCCCGGCGCGGAGGCGCTCAGGGCGATGCTGTTGGGCGGAGAGCACCGGTGGTCGCCCGCCGCCGAGGCATACCTTCATTTCGCTGCGCGGGCCGAGCACCTGGCCCGGACCATCCTGCCAGCCCTCCATGCGGGGATGGTCATCGTCTGCGACCGGTTTGCCGACAGCACACTGGCCTACCAGGGTTACGGCCAGGGAGCGGACCGGGAACTCATCCGCCAGTTGACCCGGCTGCTGCCAAGGCAACCGGATCTGACGTTCATGCTGCGCGTCTCGCCGGCCGAGGCAGCGGCGCGGATCGCCGCGAGACGGCAGAAACTTGACCGATACGAGGCGATGGACGCCGGCTTTCACGCACGCGTGGCCCAGGGTTTCGCCGACATCGCGGCCGCCGAGCCCGGGCGGTGCATCGTCATCGATGCCGATGGGACGCCTCGCGAGGTGCATGAAGCGATCTTCGCGATCGTGCGGGAGCGGCTCGGTTGATGACCCTTGCGCCGCGCGAGAACCCCGCCTTGTTCGGACACGCGGCGGCGGAAGCGGAGTTCGCCGCCGCGCTCGAAACCGGACGAATGCACCACGCCTGGCTCCTGATTGGTCCGCCAGGCGTTGGCAAGGCCACCTTGGCCTATCGCCTAGCTCGGCGCCTGCTTTCGCCGGCCGGCGATCCGAACGACGCGCGCAACCCGGTTTTCCGCCGTCTGGCGCACGGCAGCCATGCCGACGTGCTGACGATCGAGCGCGAGATGGACGAGAAGCGCAAGCGGATGAGGGGGGAAGTCGGCGTGGACCAGGTGCGTGAGGTCACTGGCTTCCTGCACCTGACATCGGCGGAAGCGGGCTGGCGCGTCGTGGTCGTCGATGGCGTGGAGGAACTGAACCGGAATGCCGCCAACGCGCTGTTGAAGGTGCTGGAGGAGCCGCCGCGCCAGGCGCTTCTGCTGCTGACCGCCGCAGCGCCAGGCCGTTTGTTGCCGACCATCCGCAGCCGCTGCCGACGGTTGAGGCTGGACCCGCTTCCTCCCGCGGAGATGGACAGCGCGTTGGCTTGCTTGCTCCCGGAGCTTGACGGTGCGGCGCGAAGCGAACTGGCGAGAACCTCGAACGGCGCTCCCGGGCGGGCCGTGGCGCTCGCCGAGGAGGGCGCGCTCACCTTGGCGGCGCTGGCGCGGGAGGCGCTCGACGCCCGCCGGCTGCCGGTCGCTCGCATCTACGCCTTGGCGGAGCAAGCGACGAAAAGCGAGAGCGGTTTCGCCACGTTCATGGGGCTGTTGCAGACCGGGCTTGGCGAGCACGTGCGCGCGGCGGCGAGAGGGCAGGGGGCCTGGCCCGGCGCCGGACGCCGCCCGCTAGCCGAATGGGGCGAAGTGTGGCAAGCGCTAGGCCGCCTGCAGAATGAGACCGAGCGCTTCAACCTCGACAAGCGCTCGGCCGTTGTCGCCGGATTGGAGTTGTTGAGCCACGCATGAAGCCGCCGTTCTACATCACGACGCCGATTTTCTACGTCAACGGCGCGCCGCATATTGGCCACGCGAGCACCGCAGTCGCCGCGGACACGCTCGCGCGCTGGAAACGGCTTGACGGCTACGACGTGCTGTTCCTGACCGGCACCGACGAGCACGGGCAAAAGGTCGAGCAGTCCGCGCAGGCGGCGGGGATCGAGCCGCAGGCGTATGTCGACCAGATCGCGGCCCAGTTCCAGGCGATGAGCGCGGAGATGGGCCTGTCGAACGACATCTTCTTCCGCACGACGGAGGACCGGCACCGCGTTGCCTGCCAGGCGCTCTGGACCTGTCTGCAGGAGCGGGGCGAAATTTATCTCGGGCAGTATGAAGGCTGGTACGCCGTCCGCGACGAGGCGTTCTACAACGAGGACGAGACCCGGCTGCTCGACGACGGTTCCAGGGTCAGCGTCGAGACCGGCGCGGCGGTGGAGTGGGTGACGGAGCCGTCCTACTTCTTCAAGCTGTCGGAATGGCAGGACCGGTTGCTTGCCCTGTATGAGTCGACGCCGGCAACCATCATGCCGCCGGGCCGGCGGCGCGAGGTGATGAGCTTCGTACGCAGCGGGTTGACCGACCTGTCGGTCAGCCGCACCAGCTTCCGCTGGGGCATCCCGGTGCCGGGCGATCCGGCCCATGTCATGTACGTATGGCTGGACGCCCTGACGAACTACATCACCGCCCTCGGCTACCCTGATACCACGACCGACCTGTGGCGGTTCTGGCCAGCGGATGTGCATCTCGTCGGAAAGGACATCATCCGCTTCCACGCGGTCTACTGGCCGGCCTTTCTGATGGCAGCCGGTCTTATGCCGCCGCGGAGCGTCTTTGCCACGGGCTGGTGGACGGTCGCCGGGCAGAAGATGAGCAAATCGCTTGGCAACGTCATCGCGCCGGGAGATCTGGTCAAGAAGTATGGGCTCGATCCGGTGCGCTTCTTCCTGCTGCGCGAGGCGCCGTTCGGCAATGACGGCGATTTCAACGATGCCGCATTGCTGCGCCGGCTGAATGGCGAGCTCGCCAACGACCTCGGCAACCTCGCGCAACGGACCTTGACGCAGGTTGCGCGCAACCTTGACGGCAAGCGCCCGGCTCAAGCAGCCCATACCGACGACGACGCTGCGTTGGTGGGCGCGGCCCGCGAGCTGCCGTCGGCGCTGCGGCCGTTGATGGACCGCCAAGCCTTCGGCGACGCGATCGAGGAAGTCTGGAAAGTGGTCCGCGCCGCCAACGCCTACATCGACCGCCAAGCTCCGTGGGCGCTGCGCAAGACGGACCCGGAGCGCATGGCGGCGGTGCTGCGGGCATTGCTCGACACGATGCGCCCGGTCGCGACCGTTTTGCAGCCGGTGATGCCGGGCAGCATGGGGCGGATGCTCGACCAGCTCGGCGTGCCGGAGGCGGCGCGGGATCTTGCAAGCCTCGGGCAGCGCCTGCCGGACAACGAAGCTTTGCCGGCGCCGTCGGCTGTGTTCCCGCGCTACGTTGAAACGGCAGCGCAGTAGTGTGATGCTTATCGATTCGCATTGCCACCTCGACATGTTCCCGGAAGACGAGCGCGGCGAGTTGCTCGGACGGGCGGCGCAAGCCGGCATCGGCGAAATGGTCACGATCGGCACCAGGGTCGGGCAATCGCGGCATCTCGTCGAGTTGGTCGCCGGCTTGCCGAATGTCTGGTGCACGGTCGGCGTCCATCCGCACAATGCCGGGGAAGGGCCGGCGCCGACGCCCGATGCGCTGGCCTCCATGGCACGGAACCCGAAGGTTGTCGGCATCGGCGAGAGTGGGCTGGACTATTTCTACGACAAGGCTCCGCGTCCCGCGCAGCAGGCGTCGTTCCGCGCCCACATTCAAGGGGCACGCCTTGCCGACGTGCCGCTCGTCGTCCACGCGCGCGACGCCGACGAGGATATCGCGTCCATTCTGCAACAGGAGTGGGAAAGCGGCGGCCCGTTCCGGTTCGTGCTGCATTGCTTCAGCTCCGGCCGGGCGTTGGCCGAAGCAGCCCTGGCGCTCGGGGGCAGCCTCAGCTTCTCCGGCATCCTGACGTTCCCGAAAAGCAACGAAATCCGGGACATCGCGCGCGACGCGCGGGAGGATCGGATCCTGGTCGAGACCGATGCGCCATACCTTGCCCCCGTGCCGCATCGGGGCAAGCGCAACGAGCCCGCATTCGTCGCCGAGACGGCGCGGGTGCTGGCCGAGGCGCGTGGACTGACGCCGGAAACGCTGGCCGAGCTTACGACCCGTAATTTCCGGCGTCTTTTCTCCAAGGCCGCCTGATGCCGGTCGTGACGGTTTTGGGCTGCGGCGGTTCGGCCGGCGTGCCGCAGATCGGCGGCGCCGACGGGCACGGGGATTGGGGCGCCTGCGACCCGTCCGAACCGCGCAACCGGCGCACCCGCTCCAGCATCGTCATCGAGAGCGACGGGCGGCGGCTGCTGGTGGACGCGTCGCCGGACATGCGCGCCCAGTTGCTGGCCTGCGGCATCCCGTCGGTCGATGCGATCCTGTTCACGCATGCCCATGCGGACCACGTGCTCGGCATCGACGACATCCGGATATTGAACCGGGTGATCGGCCGCCCGTTGGACGCCTTCGCGACCGAGCGCACCTTGGCGGAGCTGGAGCAGCGGTTCGATTACGCCTTCAAGCCGTGGCAACCGCCGCATTTCTTCCGGCCGACGATGGTGCAGAAACCGTTCGCGTTCGGAACCACGGTCGAGATGGCCGGGATCGAGGCGCAGGTGTTCGAGCAGGACCACGGCTTCATGCCGACGGCGGGCTTGCGGGTCGGCGGCTTCGGCTATTCCACGGATGTCGTCACCTTGGATGAAGCGGCTCTGGCCGCTCTCGAAGGCGTCGATACCTGGATGGTGGATTGCTTTCAGCGCCGGAAGCACAAGACGCATGCCAATATCGAGCAGGTCCTGGTTTGGGCGGAGCGCATCAAGCCGCGCCGGGTCGTGCTGACGCACATGGGTTATGACGTTGATTGGGCCTGGCTGGTGAACCGGTTGCCGCCTGGGTTTGAACCGGGGTTCGACGGAATGAGGCTTGAGGTCGCGCCCTGACGTGAGTTTCCATAATATCCATTATCGCACTTGCGGCTGTAGGCGCAAAGCTAAACTGTCCCCTGTTTGCAAAGCAGAAATGTCAGGCTTCCCGGACGTTGATCTGACCGGGAGAGCGGGTTGTGGGCTGGGTGATGATGAGCAAGCGCGACATACAGCGTATCGAGACGCTGTCCGAAGTTGCATCCGGCCGCCGCACGGTCGCGCAGGCGGCGGCACTGCTGTCGATGACGCCGCGGCATGTGCGCCGCCTGTTGCGGCGGCTGCAGGCCGGCGGTGGCGCGGCGCTGGCGCACACGGCGCGCGGCCGGCCGGCCAACAACCAGATCGCTGCGGGTGTGCGCGAGCAGGCACTCGCGCTGATACGGGACCAATACGCCGATTTCGGCCCAACCCTGGCCGTGGAGGCGTTGACGCAGCGGCATGGGCTTTCGGTGTCGCGCGAGACGCTGCGCGCCTGGATGGCGGATGCTGGCCTTTGGCTGTCGCGCACGCAGCGCCGTCGCTTCCACCAACCTCGGCTGCGCCGTGAACGGTGTGGCGAGCTGGTGCAGGTTGACGGCAGCGAGCACCGCTGGTTCGAGGAGCGCGGACCGCCTTGCACGCTGCTGGTGTTCATCGACGACGCCACGGGCCGGCTGATGCAGCTCTGGTTTGTTGAAAGCGAAAGCACGGCCGCTTACTTTACGGCGCTGCGCGGTTACCTCGAGGCGCACGGCCGCCCGGTGGCCTTCTACTCCGACAAGCACACGGTTTTTCGCGTGGCCAAGGCTGACGCAAAGGGTGGCCAGGGCATGACCCAGTTTGGTCGGGCGCTGGGCGAATTGAACATCGACATCCTCTGCGCCGACACGCCGCAAGCGAAGGGGCGGGTTGAACGCGTGAACCGCACCTTGCAGGACCGGCTGGTCAAGGCGCTGCGCCTGGCTGGCATCGCCGCCATGGAGACCGGCAACGCCTTCCTCCCGGGCTTCACCGAGCGCTTCAACGCCCGTTTCGCGGTCACGCCGGCCCACCCAAGCGACCTGCACCGGCCGCTGGACCTCTCGCCGGGGCGGCTCGACGACATTCTGTGCCGCCGCGAGCTGCGCCATGTGGGTCAGCAGCTCACCCTGACTTACGACCGTAAGCTGCTCATTCTGGCGCGCAACGGCGTCACGGAGGCGATCGCCGGGGCGTATGTCGAGGTTTACCATTATCCCGACGATCGGCTGGACATCCGCTGGCAGGGCCACTCCCTGCCCTACAGCGCGTTCGACAAGGAGCAGCGGGTTGGGCAGGGCGACATCGTCGAGAACAAGCGGCTGACGGCGGCCCTGACCCTGGTCAAGGCGCAGCAGGAGGCCCAGCGCCCGTCGCCGCGTGTGCGGACGAACAGCGAGGCTGGAGGCTACCAGGCCCGACCAAGACGGCGGGCCAGCCCGCCCGGCGCCACTCCGCCTACGGCTGCGCCGCGCTGAGCGGGCTGGCAGGACATTTCAGCTTTGCACGCCAGCGGACATTTCTGTCCGGTTGCAACAGCGGCTCCGCCGGGGGCAGTCGTCCCTGCTGGGACTGCAATCGTCCTGACTGAAAAGGTTATGGCGTCAATTTCCAGCCCAGATCCCCAGATCAATGTCAGGCCCTTATCGCCCTTACATAGTCAGAATGATAAGGGCTTAGAATCGCAGAAGGTGAAAAGCGGTTTTATCCAGTGTGCTATTCGGACATGCTCTCAAATGCGTGAGAAGTGGCATGACAATAACGGCTAATGGCAACAAGCTTTAGAAAAAGTTGCTTTTGCATTAGTATATTGGCAAGCGGCAATCATTCTTTGAGCGATAACAAAACTTAATTGCCATTGCTGCCGGTTTATGGTCCAGTGCCGCGCCCAATCAGAAAGCACCCTGCCCATTGTCCAAAATCGAAGAAGACCACTTCCGCCACTCGGCCGACGATGCCGCCACCGGCACGGCGGCGGGCGGCATCGCGGACCAAGGAGACCTGGAACCGCTGGGCAGGCCTGGGCTGCACCATTGGCGCCAGGCCAACATCGTCGACCCCAGCCTCGACGAGCGCGGCGGCGTGTTCTTCGCCGCCGTCGAGATGACCCGGATGCCCATGATCCTGGCCGACCCCCGCCAGGACGACTGCCCGATCGTGTTTGCCAACAACGCATTCCTCGACCTTACCGGCTACGAGGAAGGCGAAGTGCTGAACCGCAACTGCCGCTTCCTCCAGGGCGCCGCGACCGACCCGACAGCGGTGGCCCAGCTCCGGGAAGCGATCCATGGCCGTCGCCCAATCGCGCTCGAAATCCTCAATTACCGCCGCGACGGCGCGCCGTTCTGGAACGCGGTCTTCATGGGGCCGGTGTTCGACCAAGCCGGCGAGCTCATCTACTTCTTCGCCAGCCAGCTCGACGTGTCCAAGCGCCGCGAGAGCGAGCAGTCGCTCCGGCAGGCGCAGAAGATGGAGGCCATCGGCCAGCTCACCGCCGGGCTCGCGCACGACTTCAACAACATGCTGCACATCGTTAACGGCGCCCTCGACCGCCTCAAGGCCAAGCGCGGCGACGACGCCGCCTTCGAGCGCCATCACGCGGCCGCCCTCGCCGCATCCGAGCGCGGCGCAAGGTTGACCCGCCAGTTGCTGGCCTTTGCCCGCCGGACGCGGCTGGAACCCAAGGGGACGGACCTTAGCCAACTTGTGAGTTCTTTCGGGGAGCTGCTTGAAACGTCCGTGGGGCAGAAAGCCGGCCTGTCCCTCAACCTCCGGCGGCGCCTGCCGATGGTGAGGGTCGATCAGAGCCATCTGGAGATGGCGCTGCTCAACATCGTCGTGAACGCCCGGGACGCGTCGCCTGACGGCGGCGAGATCACGGTCGCCACCAAGGAGATGCGCCTGGACGCGGACGCGGCGGCGCGCCACTTGGAGCCGGGCGACTACGTCGTGCTCTCCGTGACGGACGACGGGACCGGGATGCCGCCCCACATCCTTGCGCGGGCGACCGAGCCCTTCTTCACCACGAAGGGCGTTGGCCAGGGTACCGGGCTTGGCCTAGCCATGGCGCACGGCTTTGTCCAGCAATCCGGCGGGCGGCTGGAGATCGACAGCGCGCCTGGGCGTGGCACGACCGTGCGGATGATCTTCCCGAAAATGGCCGCGGAAAAGGACGATCGTGACCCATCGGCGGCCCCGAACGGGTATCAAAGCCGCCCCGTGGACCAGACCGCGCCGCCGTTGATCCTGGTGGTGGACGACAGCCGCGAGACCGCCGAGATGGCCAAGGAGGCGCTCACCGACACCGGCTACCGCGTGACGGTCGCGTACGACGCCGAGGAGGCCCTTTGCCGTTTCGAAGAAGCTTATGCCTCGGGCGACCCGTTCCGCCTGGTTTTCTCCGACATCTTGATGCCCGGCGGCGCGAACGGCTTGGTGCTGGCCGAACGCGTGCATCAGCGCGATCCCGCAGTGCCGGTGCTGCTCACCACGGGCTACAACGACGAGATGTCGTTGGATGGGCCGAAGACCAACGAATTGGAGGTGCTCGGCAAGCCCTACAAGCGCAGCGAGATGGTTGACCGGGTGCAGGCGGCATTGCGGCACGGCGCCCGCACCGGCCTGGGCCGGGCAACATCGGATTTCGGCCCTGCCAGGGAGTAGGCCATTGGAGTAGGCCGTTCCATGAAGCCTGGATCTGGTCAGGGCGGCTTGCATGTGCGCACGGCAGCGAAGAACTCTTGAGCCAACCTCAAGCCGCGGAGAGTTTCGCCATGAACGCGCCATCTGAACCCGACCCGACCCCGGCGGAGAAGCAGCTCGCCCGGCTGCTCTCCATCATGCAGGCCCTCAGGGACAAGACGGCCGGCTGCCCCTGGGACCTTCAGCAGGATTTCGCCACCATCGCGCCTTACACGCTCGAAGAAGCTTATGAGGTCGCCGACGCCATCAACCGCGGCGACATGCCCGCGCTTCAGGACGAGCTTGGAGACCTTCTGTTCCAGGTCGTCTACCATGCCCAACTCGCCGAGGAGGCGGGCGCGTTCGCGTTCGACGACGTGGCGCGCGGCATCGCCGACAAGATGGTGCGCCGGCATCCGGCGATCTTCCCCGGCGAGACTGCCGGATCGCACGATTGGGAAGAGCAGAAATCGGCCGAGCGTTCGGCCCGGCAGCAAGACGGAACGTTGGACGGCATCCCGCTCGCCCTCCCCGCCCTGACCCGGGCCTTGCGGCTGACCACCCGCGCGAGCCGGGTCGGCTTCGACTGGCCTGACGTTGCCGACGTGCTGGCGAAGCTTGAGGAAGAGGTCAGCGAATTGCGCGCCGAACTGCCGGACGCCTCCCCTGCCCGACTCGCGGATGAACTCGGCGACGTGCTGTTCGTCGTGGCCAATCTCGCGCGCAAGCTCAAGCTCGATCCCGAGGCCTGCTTGCGGCAAGCGAACGCGAAGTTCGCCCGGCGGTTCGAGGCGGTGGAGAAGCGCCTTGCAGCAAAGGGCCAGACGCCGCGCGACGCGGGCCTGGAGGCGATGGAGGCGGAGTGGGTTGCGGTGAAGGCCGGGGAACGAGGGGACCGGTAGCGGCAACGTGCCCACTTGCCGCGTATGCGCAAATCGCCTCAAACTGCGCTCGTTCACCTCAGGCAAGACCATGACGACCAAGAACCTGGCTCCAGCTCTCATGATTGCTGCGGCCCTGCTCCTTCTGCTGCCCTTGTCGGCACGCGCCGAGGCCCCGCAGCAGACCATCACCGTCGTGGAGCTGTTCACGTCGCAGGGCTGCTCGTCCTGCCCGCCCGCCGACGCGCTGCTCGCAGAGCTTGCCAGCGCCCGGCCCGATGTCCTGGCGCTCGCCTTTCACGTCACCTATTGGGACCGTCTTGGTTGGAAGGACCCCTACTCCCTCCCCCTCGCGACCGAGCGCCAACGGCATTACGCAAGTCTCTGGGGCGACGGGTCCATCTACACCCCCCAGCTCGTTGCCGGCGGACGATATCAGGCCATCGGCTCGGACCGCGTCGCGGCGCTGGGCGCGCTTGCCGCCGCCGGGGCTGGCCGCTCCGCAGTTCCGCTGCGACTCGCGTCCGACCCGGCCGGGGTCACGCTCGATGTCGGCGCCGGCCACGGACGCGCCACACTGCTCCTGGTCGGCTTTGACCCGTCCCACGTGACCCGCGTCGGCCGGGGCGAGAACGGCGGCCGCACGTTGACCAACATCAACGTCGTCCGCTCCTTGGCGACGGCTGGCACTTGGCAGGGAGACGCCTTGGCCCTGCACGCGCCGAGGCCGCCCGGCGAACGTACGGCGCTGCTGCTCCAGGCGGATGACGGACGGGTGCTCTCCGCAGCCGTGCTGCCCTCGAACTGACGTCAACGTCCGTTGGAGCTGACCAGTCTCGGACGCGTCGCGGTCGTCATCCCAACCTGGAACGAAGCTGGAGCCATCGGACCCGTCGTGGCGGAAGTCCTCGCGCAAGGGGTCGGGCAGGTCATCGTCGCCGACGGCAGCAGCCAGGACGGCACGCCGGCACGGGCGGAGGCGGCCGGGGCGACGGTCATCGACTGCGGGCGGGGTTACGGACGGGCCTGCGGCATGGGCGCTGCCGCAGCGCGCCCGCAGCACGACGTGATCGCCTTCATGGACGGGGACGGCGCGGACCGTCCGGACCAGTTGCCCGCCCTTTGCGCCCCGATCCTTGCCGGCGCGAAGGATTTCAGCATCGCCTCACGCACGCGGGGCGCACGGGAGCCTGGCTCGATGAACTGGCATCAGGTCATTGCCGGGGCATTGGCCGGGCGGCTCATGGGCGTGCTGTACGGCGTGCGCTACACCGACATGTGCGCCTTCCGCGCCATCCGCCGCGACGCGCTCGAGGCGCTCGGCATGGCCGAGATGACATATGGCTGGAACATCGAGATGCAGATGAAGGCCGCGCGGGCCAAACTGCGCGTCCTTGAGGTTCCGGTGCCCTACCGGGTCCGGGCGGCCGGATCATCGAAGGTTGCGGGCTCTTTCCGAGGCACGCTGAACGCGGGTTCGAAGATCGTTTCCGCGTTCCTGCGCGTCGCTGCCACGCCGGCGCCTCCTAAGCCCCGCCGAGGCGATTAGGCCGCACTCCTATCCCTCGAAGGGGTCGCGCATGAGGATCGTGTCGTCCCGCTCCGGACTCGTTGACAGCAGCGTCACCGGCGTCTCCGTCAGCTCCTCGATCCGCCGCACATACTTCACCGCCTGCGCCGGGAGTTCTGCCCACGAACGTGCGCCGCGGGTCGAGCCGGACCAGCCTTCCACGGTTTCATAGACCGGCACAGCCGCGGCCTGCGCCGCCTGCCCGGCCGGCAGATGGTTGAGCCGCTCGCCGCCGATCTCATACCCGACGCCGATCTTAAGCTCCGGCAGCCCGTCCAGCACGTCGAGCTTGGTCAAGGCAAGCCCCTGCACCCCGCCCACCTTGCACGCCTGCCGCACCAGCGCCGCATCGAACCAGCCGCAGCGACGGGGCCGGCCCGTGACGGTGCCGAACTCATGCCCGCGCGTCCCCAGCGCCTGCCCGGTCTCGTCCGACAGCTCGGTCGGAAACGGCCCGGCGCCGACGCGCGTGGTGTAAGCCTTGGCAATCCCGAGCACGAACCCGACCGACGCCGGCCCAATGCCCGAACCGGCCGCGGCCGTCGCCGCGATCGTGTTGCTGCTGGTCACGAACGGATACGTCCCGTGGTCCACATCGAGCATCACCGCCTGCGCGCCCTCGAACAGGATGCGCGTGCCGGCCCGGCGTGCCTGATCCAGCCGCTCCCAAACCGGCTCCACATGCGGCAGGATGCGCGGGGCAAGGGCGAGCAGCCGGTCGAGCAACACCTGCTTGTCGAACGGCTCCGCGCCCAATCCCGTCAGCAGCGTGTTGTGGTGCAGCAGCAGCTCGTCCAATTTATCGGCCAGCGTTTCCGGTTCGGCCAAGTCGCAGATACGGATCGCCCGGCGCGCCGCCTTGTCCTCGTAGGCAGGCCCGATCCCCCGCCCCGTGGTGCCGATCTTGCGGTCCCCCCGCGCCGCCTCCCGCGCGCGGTCAAGGGCTGCGTGCAGCGGCAGGATCAACACCGCGTTCTCCGCGATGCGCAACGTGTCCGGCGACACGTCCAGCCCTTGCGCCCGCACCCGGTCCATCTCGGCCAGCAGCGCCTCCGGATCGATCACCACGCCGTTGCCGATGATCCCGAGCTTGCCGCGCACCAGGCCGCTCGGCAGCAGGCTGAGCTTATAGGTCTGGTTGCCCACCACCAGCGTATGCCCGGCATTATGCCCGCCCTGGAAGCGCACCACGATCTCGGCCCGGCTCGCGAGCCAGTCCACCACCTTGCCCTTGCCCTCGTCGCCCCATTGAGCGCCGATTACTGCAACATTGGCCATCTAATTCTCCAGCGGCACGGCCGCTCCATCGTGCAGGATATGCGTGCAGCGGAGCCGGGCCGCCTCGTGCCAAGGGTCGGCCTCGGCTGACAACGCCGGCACGGTGGCGAAGCCCTGGCTGCGAAGCCGCGCCCCGAGCGCCGCATCGGCGCCCCACGGCAGGAATGCCCTGGCCCGTGTTGCAGGCGCGGGACAGACGCGCAAGATCGCGTCCGGGAACAGGGTCAGGCCGGTCGCCATCTCGTTTCCTCCCGAAACGTAACGTCCGCCCCGCCCCAGCTCCTCGCTGCGGCCCGGCGCGAACACGGTCAGGCAGATGCCGGTATGATAGCGGAATCCACGGAACTCAAGCGGGTCAAGCGTGAGGTGGAGACCGGGAGCGCGTGCGCCAATTGCCTCGACCGTGGCTTGCAGCCGGCTGCGAAGCGCATTTGCCCCAGGCCCGAACCGTGCCCGGCCAAGCACCTCCAACGCCGGCCCGGCAGGCCCGGCGGCCAGCAGCAACTCGGTCAGCATCCCCGCGATGACGCCGCCATGGCGCGCGACGCCCGCCGCGTCCTTGCGGTCGAGCGCGTGGGTTAGCGCCTCGCGGCCGACGCCGTGAATCCCCGCTTCGTCGAGCAAGGCCGGCGCCAGCGTCGGCAAGGTCAGGTCGAAGCTGAGCCGGGCCAGCCCGAGCGACTGAAGCGCCTCGGCGGCGAGCAGCACCATCTCGGCATCCGCCGCCGGGGCGTCGGGGCCGATCAGCTCGATCCCGGCCTGGGCCACTTGCCGGTTCGGATCGACCTGGCTGCCGCGCACGCGCAGGCACTGCCCGGCATAGGCCAGCCGCAACGGCCGCGGCCACCCGGCCAGCCGCGTGGCTGCGATCCGCGCCACCTGCGGCGTCATGTCCGCCCGCAGCCCGAGCATCCGGTGCGTATCCGGGTCCATCACCCGGAACGTCTGGTCGGCCGTCGGCGCGCCGGTGCCGGCCAGCAAGCCATCGGCGAATTCGAGCAGCGGCGGCTTCACGCGCTCGTAGCCATGCGCGGTGAACACCCCCATCAGCGTCGAGACCACTGCCGCCTCGGTTTCCGCTTCCGACGGCAAAAGATCGGCGAAACCGGCAGGCAGCAATGCAGGGTTAGGGAGCGGGTCGTCGGTCATGCCGGGGATGGTTTAGACGGAGGGCCGCCGCCCGTCATCCCCGGACAGAACGCATCAGAAATCGAGCGCCGTTGCCTGCACCACGGCCGGCAGCGTCCGCACCGTCGCCAGCACCTCGTCCGGCACCCGCTCGTCCACCGAGACGAGGCAGATCGCGTCCCCTCCCCGCTCCGCCCGGCCGAGATGGAAGGTGCCGATGTTGATGCCTGCCGTGCCGAGCGTTGCGCCGAACCGCCCGATGAAGCCGGGCTTGTCCTGGTTGGTGACATACAGCATGTGCCGTCCGAAATCGGCCTCGACCTTGATGCCCTTGATGTCCACCAGCCGCGGCGAGCGTCCGGCGAACAGCGTCCCGGCCACGGAGCGCGTCTGCTTGTCACTGGCAACCGTGACGCGGACCAGGGTCTGGTACTCGCTCGGGCGGTCATGCACCGTCTCCGCCACGTCGATCCCGCGCTCGCGGGCAAGCACCGGCGCGTTGACCATGTTGGCGCCCGCCATCATCGGCGTCATCAGCCCGGCAAGCACGGCGGCGGTCAGCGGACGGTGGTTCACCTGCGCCGCCTGTCCCTCGTACTCGATAGTGACGCTGCGCATCGTGCCCTCGCTCGCCACCGTCATCTGCCCGGCGAACGCCCCCAGCAAGCGGCACAGCTCCATGTAGGGCTTGAGCCGGGGCGCATCCTCGGCGGAGACCGACGCCATGTTGATCGCGTTGCTGACCGCGCCGGTGAGCAGGAAATCGCTCATCTGCTCGGCCACCTGCAGCGCCACGTTCTCCTGCGCCTCGGCCGTCGCCGCGCCCAGGTGCGGCGTGCAGACCACGTTCTCGAGCGCGAACAGGGGGCTCTCTTTCGCCGGCTCGGTTTCGAACACGTCGAGCGCCGCCCCGGCCACCTGCCCGGATTTCAGCGCCTCGGCCAACGCCGCCTCGTCGACCAGCCCGCCGCGGGCGCAGTTGACGATCCGCACGCCCTTCTTGCAGGACGCGATCGCCTCCCGCGACAGGATGTTGCGCGTCGCGTCCGTCAGCGGCGTATGCAGCGTGATGATGTCCGCCCGGGCCAGCAGGTCGGCCAGCTCGACTTTCTCCACCCCGATGTCGAGCGCCCGCTTGTCGGTCAGGAACGGGTCGTAGGCGACGACCCGCATCCGCAGCCCGATCGCTCGGTCGGCGACGATGGAGCCGATATTGCCGCAGCCGATCAGCCCAAGCGTCTTGCCGGTCAGCTCGACGCCCATGAAGCGGTTCTTTTCCCACTTCCCGGCCCGCGTGCTCGACGTCGCCTCGGGAATCTGGCGCGCGAGGGCGAACATCATGCCGATGGCGTGCTCAGCGGTGGTGATGGCGTTGCCGAACGGCGTGTTCATCACCACGACGCCGCGCGCCGTCGCGTTCTTCACGTCCACGTTGTCGACGCCGATGCCGGCCCGGCCCACGACGCGCAACTTCGGCGCGGCGTCGAGCAGCTCTTTCGTCACCTTGGTCGCCGAGCGGATCGCCAGGCCGTCATACTCGCCGATGATGCCGCGCAAATCGGCGGGCGACAGGCCGGGCTTCAGGTCGACCTCGATGCCGCGGTTGCGGAAGATCTCGACGGCTGCGGGCGACAGCTTGTCGCTGATCAGGACGCGGCAGGTCATGACGCCACCTGTGCGTAGGCCCAATCGAGCCAGGGCAGCAACGCCTCGATGTCGGACGTCTCGACCGTCGCCCCGCCCCAAATGCGCAAGCCGGGCGGCGCGTCGCGGTAGGAGGCGATGTCGTAGGCCACCCCCTCTTTCTCCAGCAGGCTGGCAATTCTCTTGGCAGCCTTCGCCTGCCCGTCCATGTCGAGGGCGGCAAACCAAGGCGCGGCGATCTTGAGGCAGATCGAGGTGCAGGACCGCGTTGCCGGGTCTTCCGCGAGGAACGCCACCCAGTCGCGGCTGTCGACCCAATCGGCGATGGCGGCCAGGTTGGCCTCGCTGCGGCGGATCAGCGCCGGCAGCCCGCCGGCCTGCTCGGCCCAGCGCAGCCCGTCGAGCGCGTCCTCCACGCACAACATGCTCGGCGTGTTGATGGTCTCGCCCTTGAAGATGCCGGCCGACAGCTTGCCGCCGCTCGTCAGGCGGAACACCTTGGGCAGCGGCCAGGCGGGCTTGTAGCTTTCCAGCCGGGCCACGGCCCGCGGCGAGAGCGCCAGCATCCCGTGCGCCGCCTCGCCGCCCAGCACCTTTTGCCAAGACCAGGTGACGACATCGAGCTTGTCATACGGCAACGCCATCGCGAAGGCGGCGGAGGTGGCGTCGCAGATCACGAGGCCCTCGCGGTCGTCGGCGATGAAGTCCGCGTCGGGCAGGCGGACGCCGGACGTGGTGCCATTCCAGGCGAGCACGACATCGTGCGCCGGATCAACCGCGGCCAGGTCGGGAAGCCGCCCGTACGGCGCGGACAGCACGCGCGCGCCTTCGAGCTTGAGCTGTTTCACCGCATCCGTGGCCCAGGCTTCGGAAAAGCTCTCGAACGCCAGGATATCGGCCGGGCGCGCGCCGAGCAGCGACCACATCGCCATCTCGACCGCGCCGGTGTCGGACCCCGGAACAATGCCGAGCTTCCAGTCCGCAGGCAGGTCCAGGACAGCCCGCGAACGCTCGATCACCTCGGCAAGCCGCGCCTTCGGCCCGGCAGCGCGATGGCTCCGGCCAAGCAAAGCGCCGTCGAGCGCAGCAAGCGACCAGCCAGGGCGCTTGGCACAAGGGCCGGATGAGAAATCGGGATTTGCCGGACGCTTGGCCGGCGTGGACGCAGCCTGCTCGCGCAGGAGGGTTACTTCACTCATGTCAGCTCTCCCTTTCAGAAGAGAAGCGCCCCGGTGGGGGGGCGTGGCCCGCAGCCGGCGTAGCGCAATGACCGGCGGAAGACAACACGAACATACGAACCGCCGCGTCACGTTAAGTTCAGGCGATCCCGCCTCAGAACGTGAGATCAGCGGTCTTGGTAAAATCAACATCCGGCATTCAGGCGCATCGAACCGGACCGCCCGGTGTGATATGGACTCGTCCATGTCCTCCGCCCTCAAGCTGCCGCCACGTCGTATGACAATTGCCGAGTTCCTGGCATGGGATCCGGAGGACGGCTCCGGCGCACTATGGCAATTGCGCGACGGTGAGCCGGAGATGATGGCGCCGGCAACGGATGCGCACGGCAGCATTCAGAGCGAGCTTTCTTACCTGCTTCTCGCGCATCTCCGAGCACGTGGCAGTTCTTGCCGTGTGGTGACGGCGCCGGGCGTCATCCCGCGGGTTCGAGCCGATCAGAATATGCTCATCCCGGACATCGGCGTCACCTGCGCCCCGCCGTCCAAGGAACGCGCATTGCTGGAGCCGCTCGTGCTGATCGAGATCCTGTCTCCCTCGAACGAGGCGGAAACCCGGTCGAACATCTGGGCCTTCGCCACCATCCCGTCGGTTGCCGAGATCATCGTCGTCAGCAGCTTCAAGGTTGTTGCCGAAGTCCTGCGGCGTCAGCCGGACGGGTCATGGCCGGAGCAGGCCGAGGCGGTCAACGCGGACGGCGACCTGCGAATGGAGGCGATCAACTTCCAGACGCCGCTTCGCGATGTTTATCGGATGACGCCGTTCGCTCGACCCTGACCAGCGTTGTCCGGGCAAGCACGAAGCCGCGTCACCCCTCCCCCGCCGCCGGCTCCGGAATGGCGCTCACCTTCGCCACCCGCCGCCCGTCCATCTCCAGCACCTCGAACCGCCAGCCGGCGAACACGATCCGGTCCCCCGTCCGCGGCACCCGGCGCAGCAGCGCCAGTACCAGCCCAGCCACCGTATGATAGCTCCCCTCCGAAGGCAGGTCCGGCAGCTCCAGGCGGGACTTCACCTCGTCCACCGGCATCGCCCCGTCCATCACCATCGGCCCGGCCACTGCCCCCTCGGCCAGCTTGGCATTGGCCGGGGTCACCGGCTCGCCCACGATCGCCTCCAGCACGTCCGCCGCCGTCACCACCCCCTCGAAGCTGCCGTACTCGTCCATCACCAGCGCAAGCCCGACCGGGTCGCCCTTCAGCCGCTCCAGCGCATCGGCCGCCGTCGCCGTATCCGGGATCACCATCGGCTTCTCCAAGGCCCCGGCGATCGACAGCTCGCCGCTCACCAGCATCCGGTTCAGCATCGATTTCGCGTGCACCACGCCCACGACGTTGTCGACCGCCCCGTCGCACACCACGAACCGGCTATGCGGCGCCCCGGTCAGCACGGCGACGATCTCGGCGCGAGGGTCGGTGCGGTCGATCCAGTCCAGCTCGTTGCGCGGCGTCATGATTGCCCGCACCGGCTTGTCCGCCAGCCGCAGCAGCCGCTCGATCATCGCCCGCTCCTCGGTTTCCAGCACGCCCTCCTGCTGGCCCTCGGCGAGCACGGCGCGAAGCTCCTCCTCCGTCACCCCTTGCCGCTCCTCCGAATGCTGGCCGAACAGGCGCAGGATCAGGTTCGAGGACGCGCCGAGCACCCAAACCACCGGCGCGCCGACCTTTGCCAGCAAGGCGAGCGGCCCGGCAATCAGGGCCGACACCCGCTCCGGCTGCCGCAGCGCCAACTGCTTCGGCACCAGTTCGCCCAGCACCAGCGTGAGATACGTCGTCAGCACCACAACGATCGCGAGCGACAGGCTATCCGCCACCGGCTGCAGCGCCGGGATGGTCACGAACCATTCGCTCAGCCGGGCCGCGACGCGGGCGCCGCCGAACACGCCCGCCAGCACGCTCACCAGCGTGATGCCGATCTGCACTGCGGGGAGGAACCGCTGCGGGTCCTCCGAAAGCTCGCGCGCCGTCGCGGCGCCTTTCACGCCCCGGCGTTCCAGCACCACGAGACGCGCGCGGCGGACCGAGACCAGTGCCAGCTCGCTGAGGGCAAACACGCCGTTGAGCAGGACGAGGAGAACGATGACGAGAAGCTCAAGAGCAAGACCCATGCCGCATCATAGCTTGTTCGCGGCGGGATTTGCAGAGCAGGTCAGTGAAGGCTAACCAACGGCCATGCGCAGCGTGCCCCCCATCGCGATCCTGCTCGGCGCCGCCGGGCTGCTTCCGTTCATACTGGGCAGCTACGGCGCGTTGAGCTTCGACGGCGACGCGGCGCGCATCTCGCTGTTAGGGCTGGCCGCTTACGGTGCCGTCATCCTGGCGTTCCTGGGCGGCGTGCACTGGGGTTTCGGGCTCGAAGCCGGGTCGACGCAGACGGTCCAAACCCAGCGGTTGCGCTTCGGCCTGGGCGTCGTGCCGTCGCTGATCGGCTGGGCCGGGCTGCTCGTCACCTTCGCCGGGCTTCCCAAGATCGGCCTTCTGACACTGCTGGCCGGCTTCATCGCTGTCACCATCGTCGAGGCTCGCGGCGCGCAGCAGGGCCTCGTGCCGCAGGGCTACATGCTGCTGCGCTGGATCTTGTCGGTCGTTGTCATCCTCTTGCTCGTCATGGACTGCCTGGTGCTGACATTGGGCGGGCGCGTCATATTGTAGAAAATCTGTCCGCGCCTTGCGGACCGTCCGCCTAAAGAGACGCCACGAAGCCCGGCAACCCGGGCTGCCGGCGTCTTGCGGTCCGCGCCGCGGCGAGCACGCTGCGCACGCCGCTCACGGCGCGGCCGAAATCTGTATTGACGATGACATGGTCGAACTCGACCCAATGCCCGATCTCGCTGCGCGCCGCCGCCATGCGGCGACCGACCTCCTCCGGCGAGTCGCCGCCCCGGCCATTAAGCCGGGCCTGCAACGCCCCGAGTGAGGGCGGCAGGATGAACACGCCGACAACGTCGTCCGGCAAGGCGGCGCGAAGCTGCCGGTGCCCCTGCCAGTCGATATCGAACGCCACGTCGCGCCCGGTCCGCAACGCCGCCTCGACCGGCGCCCGCGGCGTGCCGTAGCTGCGCCCGAACACGGTCGCCCATTCCAGCATCTCGCCCCGGCCCGTCATCGCCTCGAACCCGGCCTGGTCGGTGAAGTGATAGTCGATCCCGTGCCGCTCCCCCGGCCTCGGCGCGCGAGTCGTGGCGCTTACGGAAAGGCTCAGCTCCGGCTCGTCGTCCAGCAACGCCCGCAAGATGCTGCTCTTTCCCGCCCCGGCCGGCGCGGAAAGCACCAGGCAGAGCCCTCGGCGGCGCAGCTCATTCGACATTCTGCACCTGCTCGCGCATCTGCTCGATCACCGCCTTCAGCCTCAACCCTGTCGCCGTCAGCGGCACGGAGGCGGACTTGCTGCACAGCGTGTTGGTCTCGCGCACGAACTCCTGCACCAGGAAATCGAACCGGCGGCCGATCGCCGTCCCTTCGTCGAGCAGGCCGCGGGCCGCGGCGACATGGGCGGACAGGCGGTCCAGCTCCTCGCGCACGTCCGAGCGCGTGGCGAGCAGAGCCACCTCCTGCGCGATCCGCTCGGCGGGCAAGCCGGGCTGGTCGCGCAGGAGGCCGGCCAGGCTCTCGGTCATCCGGTCCCGCTGCAAGCGCGGCTGGTCGGCGGCTTCGGCCTCGGCTTGGGTGCGAAGGGCGGCGATGCTGTCGAGCTGCCCGCGCAGCAGCCCGCCCAGCCGCGTGCCTTCCTCCTGCCGCGCCGCCGCCAACGCCGCGAGGGCGGCCTCGAATCCGGCCTGCACCGCCGCAAGGCCAGGCGCCCCGGCTCCGTCCTCGCTGGCGGTGGGCGGACGAATGACGCCAGGCAGGCCCATGAGCAGCTCGGCGCGCGGCGGCGGCGCGTCCGGAATTTGCGCGGCAATCGCCCGTGCCAGCGACAGCAGGTCGGCCAGCGTCTCCGGATCGGCCACGAGCCGCGCCCGTTCCTCGCGTTTCACCGCCAAGCTTGCGCCAACGTTGCCCCGGCGCAACACCTGCCCAGCCAAATCCCGCAGCTTCGGTTCCAGCCCGTCGAACCCCGCGGGCAGCCGCAACTTGAGATCAAGACCGCGTCCATTGACGCTGCGGACCTCCCACGCCCACGCGAACCCGTTGTCCGCGCCGTCAACCCGGGCGAAACCGGTCATGGAAGCAATCGGGTTGCTCACCGGTGCTGCGCCGGCTGCGCGTTGCCCGCACGCTGGCGCTCCACCTCGCGCCAATGCGAGACGTTGCGCTGATGCTGCTGCTCCGACTTGGCGAACGCGTGGCCGCCCGTCCCGTCCGCGACGAAATACAACTCGTCCGTGTCCGCCGGATGCGTGACGGCGTTCAATGCGTCCGCGCCGGGCATACTGATCGGGCCGGGCGGCAAGCCCGTGTTGCGGTATGTGTTGTAAGGATCGTCCGTTTCGAGTTCCGCGCGTGTCAACCCATGGTCGAGCACGCCGCTTCCGCCGCTGACGAAATAAACAATTGTCGCATCCGATTGAAGGCGCATGCCCCGGCGCAACCGGTTCAGGAACACGGCGGCAACCCGCGCCCGTTCCTCGGGCTTCGACGTTTCCCGCTCGACGATGCTGGCCAGTGTCAGCGCGTCGTGCGGCGAACGAAGCGGCGTATCCGCGTTCCGCCCTGCCCACGCCTCCGCCAGCGCTTTGTCCATCGCCTTCGCGCCGCGCCCGAGCAGCGCGTTGCGCGACATGCCATACTCGTAGGCGTAGCTCTCGGGCAGGATGCTGCCCTCCTTCGGCACGGGCGTGTCGCCCTCCAGCGCCGGAGCGTTAGCGACCAGCCAGGCCACCTTCGTTGCCGTCAAACCCTCCGGGATCGTCAGCAGATGCTGCACCGGCTTGCCGAACCGCAGCACCTGCAACACTTGGCGCAGGCTTGCTCCAACCGGAAAGATGAATTCCCCGGCTTTCACCGGTCCCTCTCCCCGCGTGGCCAGCGCCGCCAGCCGCAACGCCGCCGCATTGCCAATGACGCCCTCCCGCTGCATCAAGTCCGCCACCTGGTCGAGCGTGGCCCGCGACACGACAACCGTGCGCTCCTCGGCAAGCGGCCCCGGCAAGCGGTAAACCTTCCACGCCGCATAGGCCCCTGCCCCGAGCGACAGCGCGATGACGACAAGGGCCGCGGCAGTCCGCCAGGCAGCCCGCATCGCTCAGCCTATCCCGGGGCGCGGCACGAAGGCGAAATGGCGCGCGCTACGCAAGTACGTCCTAAGCTGCACGCTTGAACAGGATGCTGGCATTCGTCCCGCCGAAGCCGAAGCTGTTGGACAGCGCCACGTCCACCCGGCGCTCCTGCGCGGTCCGGGGCACCCGGTCGATCACGCTTTCCCGGCTCGGCTGGTCCAGGTTCAACGTCGGCGGCACCACGCCGTCGCGGATCGCGAGCAACGAGAAGATCGCCTCAACCGCTCCCGCGGCGCCCAGGAGGTGCCCGATGGCCGACTTGGTCGAGGACATCGCCACGTTGCGCGCGTCATCCCCGAAAAACCGTTCCACCGCCTCCAACTCGAGGTCGTCCCCGAGCGGCGTCCCGGTTCCATGGGCGTTGATGTACTGCACGTCGCCGGGCTGCATCCCGCCATTGCGGAACGCCGCCTTCATCGCCCGGTAAGCGCCGTCGTGACCTTCCGCGGGCGCCGTGATGTGATGCGCGTCGCCGGACATGCCGTAGCCGCAGACCTCGCCGTAAATCTTGGCCCCGCGGGCCTTCGCGTGCTCAAGCTCCTCGAGCATCACCACGCCTGCGCCCTCGCCCATGACGAACCCGTCCCGATCCTTGTCCCAAGGACGGGAGGCCTCGGCGGGCCGGTCGTTGAAGCTGGTCGACAGCGCGCGGCTGGCGCAGAAGCCGGCAATGCCAAGCTCGTTCACCGCGCCTTCCGCGCCGCCCGCGACCATGACCTCGGCATCCCCCCAGCCGATCAGCCGCGCGGCGTCGCCGATGGCATGGACCCCGGTCGCGCAAGCCGTCACGGCGGAATGGTTCGGCCCCTTGAAGCCGTACTTGATCGACAGGTTGCCGGAACCCAAGTTGATCAGCGCCGACGGGATGAAGAACGGCGACAGCCGCCGCGCCTTTCCCTGGCTGACCATCACCGACGCGTCGTAGATCGATCCGAGGCCGCCGATTCCCGATCCGATCATCACGCCCGTCGCGCAACGGTCCTCCTCGGTCTCGGGGACCCATCCGCTGTCCTCGACGGCCTCGATGGCCGCCACCATCGCCAGATGGATGAACCGGTCCATCTTCTTCTGATCCTTGAACGGGATCCATTCCGAAAGGTCCAGCCCGCCATTGGCCCGGGCGCCGGCCGGGACCTGCCCCGCGATCTTTGCGCTCAGTTCGCTCGTGTTGAAGGATTGGATCGCCCTGATCCCGCTCTCGCCATTCGTCAGGCGAGACCAGACATGCTCCACCCCAACCCCGAGCGGGCAAGCGATGCCCATCCCGGTTACGACCACTCGACGCATCGCCGTGCCTCCTTGCCCAGCGTGAATCGGATCTATTCCGCTTTCTGCTTCTCGATGAAGTCGATCGCGTCCTTGACCGTGCTGATCTTCTCGGCCGCGTCCTCGGGAATTTCCACCCCGAACGCTTCCTCGAAGGCCATGACCAGTTCAACGGTGTCGAGGCTATCCGCGCCCAGGTCGTCGATGAAGGAGGCCTCCGCCGTCACCTTGCTTTCCTCGACGCCCAGGTGCTCCACCACGATCTTCTTAACCTTGTCGGCGATCTCGCTCATCTTGTCCTCGATTTCCTGTCAATCATGTGCAGCAGTGCAGGCCGGATACTGCCGCGCCATACGGTGAAGCCGGGCGCATACCATAGTTATGAAACGCCCGCCAAGGCAGTGCGGGCCGCTTCTTTCTCGCCCTCTCAGATCATCGCCATTCCGCCGTTGACATGCAACGTCGTGCCAGTCACCCAGCCGGCCTCGTCGGAGGCGAGCCAGGCCACCGCGGCTGCGACATCCTCCGGCTTGCCCATCCGCCCGAGCGGGATAGCGGAGGTCAATCTCGCCGTCTGCTCGCCCGAGAGCGACTCCGTCATCGCCGTCTCGACGAACCCCGGCGCCACCACGTTGACCGTGATGCCCCGGCTGCCGACTTCCTGCGCCAGCGCCTTGCTCATGCCCACCAGCCCGGCCTTTGCCGCGGCATAATTCGCCTGCCCCGGGTTCCCCGTCGCGCCAACCACGCTGCCGATGCCGATGATCCGACCTGCCCGGCGACGCAACATGCCGCGCAAGGCAGCGCGCGCGAGACGGAACGGAGCGCCGAGATCGACCTCTATCACCTGCTGCCAATCCTCATCCTTCATGCGCAGCGCCAGCCCGTCGCGGGTCATCCCGGCGTTGTTGACCAGCACGTGCAACGGCCCCGCCGCTGCCTCGGCCGCACTGACCAACCTGTCCGCGGCGGCCGGGTCGCGCAAGTCGGCCGGGCATGCATGGGCGCGCTCTCCCAGCTCGGCCGCTAGCTCCTCCAGCGCCTCTCTCCGCGTGCCGGAAAGGACCACGGCGGCCCCTTGTCCGTGCAAGGCCCGCGCGATTGCCCCGCCGATCCCGCCCGATGCGCCCGTGACCAGCGCCGCCTTGCCGTCAAGCCGGAACATGGCTCAAAGCTCCTTCAGCATCGCCTCGATCTCCCCCGGCGTGCCGGCCGAGAAGGCAGCGGCGTCAGGACAGATGCGCCGCACGAGCCCGGCCAAGACCTTGCCCGCGCCGAGCTCGAAAAACGTGTCGACCCCGATCGCCGACGCGGCCAGCACCGACTCGCGCCAGCGGACGGTGCCCGTCACCTGCTTGACGAGCAGGCCGCGGATCTCGTCAGGCTCGGTCGCGCGGTCCGCGCTGATGTTGGCGATAACCGGCACAACGGGTAGCCTGAGCGACGTGGACCCCAGCGCCTCGCGCATGGCCTCCGCAGCCGGCGTCATCAGCGAGCAATGGAACGGTGCCGACACCGGCAGCAGCATGGCCCGGCGGATGCCGCGCTCCTTGGCCAGCGCGATCGCACGCTCGACCGCCTCGCGATGGCCGCTGATCACCACCTGCCCGCCGCCGTTGTCGTTCGCCGGCTCGACCACCTGCCGCTCCTCGGTCCCATCCTCGTGCCGCAGCACCGAGGCGTCGGCGCAGATCGACGCCGCCTGGTCAAGCTCCACGCCGATCAGCGCAGCCATCGCGCCCTCTCCGGGCGGCACCGCCTTCTGCATCGCGCTGCCGCGCAGCCGCAGCAGCCGGGCCGCCTCGGAGATCGTCAGGCTGCCCGCCGCCGCGAGCGCGCTGTATTCCCCGAGCGAATGCCCGGCCACCAGGACCGCCTTGTCCTCCAGCCGGAAGCCGCCCTCCGCTTCCACGACCCGCAGCACCGCCATCGACATCGCCATCAAGGCCGGCTGGGTGTTCTCGGTCAGCGCGAGATCTTCCGCCGGCCCCTCGAACATCAGCTTGCTCAGCTTCTGTTTCAGAACGTCGTCGACCTCGCCGAACACCTCGCGCGCGGGCGCGAATGCCGCAGCGAGGTCACGGCCCATGCCGACGGCTTGGCTTCCCTGGCCGGGAAAAATAAACGCACGGACGGACATTATTGGAACGGTTCCACGTTTCTGACGCCCCGCACTTGGCCCACAGCCTATAAGCGTGTCAATCGCGCGACAGCCTCAGCGTGTTCAATCATGCCGAGTACGGAATAAATGGCTTGATGCAGCCCCGCGATGATAACATTTCCGCCATACCGGACCTGAGGTGCCGCAATGTGCCGTTTTCTTGCCCACCACGGCGAGCCGATCCTGCTTGAGACGCTGATCACCGCCCCGTGCCACAGCCTGATCCACCAGTCGCTGCACGCCGCCGAAGGCAAGACCGAAACCAACGGAGGCGGCTTCGGCGTGGGCTGGTACGGCGAGCGCCCCACCCCCGGCCTGTATCGCGAGGTCCGCCCCGCCTGGTCAGACGAGAACCTGCGCAGCATCGCCGAGCAGGTCCGCAGCCCGACCTTCTTCGCCCATGTGCGCGCCGCCACCGGAACCGCCACCAGCCGCGCCAACTGCCATCCGTTCTCGCATGGCCAATTCCTGTTCATGCATAACGGCCAGGTCGGCGGCTGGCAGCAGGTGCGCCGCCGGGTCGAGGCGATGATTCCCGACGCGCTCTACGCCGCCCGCGCCGGCACGACGGACAGCGAGGCGATCTTCCTGGCCGCCCTTGGACGTGGCTTGCAGCACGATCCGGTCGGCGCGATGCGGGACACTCTGGGTGAGATCAAGGCAACCATGCGCGCGGCCGGGATCGCCGATGCCCTGCGCTTCACGGCCACGCTGACAGACGGGGAAACGCTCTGGGCGTTCCGCTGGGCCTGCGACGCCCGGCCGCCGTCGCTTTACTACAAGCAGGACGGCGCCGGCCTGCGCCTGGTCTCCGAGCCGATCGACGGCCAGCGCGAGGGCTGGCACGAGATCCCTCGCGGCTTCACGCTGATCGCCCGCCGCGGCGCGCTGGTGGAGCTGGAGGCGGACCGGGCGGACTTGGCTCGGGCGGCCTAATTCATGCGTTTTACAAAATCGCGCATCACGCCTATACCGCCCCCTTCCCTGCCGGCGCGGCGGCATCCGCGCCGGCTATGCCCATGTCCGGGCCGACCACAGCCATAGGGGTGCACATGCCGCTTTATGAATGCGTGTTCATCGCACGCAACGACGTGACGCAACAGCAGGTCGAGGCCATCGCCGACACGATCGGGGCCGACCTCGAAAACGACGCCGGGTCCGTCCAGAAGCGCGAGTACTGGGGCCTTCGCAGCCTCGCCTACCGCGTCAAGAAGAACCGCAAGGGCCACTACATGCTGCTCGGCCTCGACGCCAAGCCCGCCTTCATCACCGAGATGGAGCGCCGGATGCGCCTGAACGAGGACGTGCTGCGCTTCATGACGCTCCGGGTGGACGAGATCGAGGAAGCCCCGAGCGCCATCCTGTCGCGCAAGTCCGACGACCGCGAACGCAGCTTCCGCGGCCCGAAGCCCGCCGGGCGGTTCGAAAGCGGGCGCAAGCGCGGCTTCGACGACCGCGAGGAGTTCCGCGCCCGCGATCCCGAGACGTTCGCCCAAACCGAGACGGTTGAGGAGTAAGGCCAATGTCCGACCGCAACGCACCCGACACGGACGACGCAGGCCCGGCCAACCGCCGCGCCGCCGCCGGAGGCGCGCGCCGCCCCTTCCATCGCCGCCGCAAAAGCTGCCCGTTCAGCGGACCGAACGCGCCGACGATCGACTACAAGGACGTGCGCCTGTTGTCCCGCTTCCTGAGCGAGCGCGGCAAGATCGTGCCCTCCCGCATCACCGCGGTCAGCGCCAAGAAGCAGCGCGAGCTGGCCAACGCCATTAAGCGGGCCCGCTTCCTGGCCTTGCTGCCCTACGTCGTCGCCTAAGGAGCGCGCAGCATGGCAACCAACGTCGAACTGATCCTGTTGCAGCGGATCGACAAGCTGGGCCAGATGGGCGACCTCGTCCGTGTCAGGCCAGGCTACGCCCGCAACTTCCTGCTGCCGCAGAAAAAGGCGATGCGCGCGACCAAGGCCAACCTGGCTCAGTTCGAAACCCAGAAGGCCCAACTGGTCGCGCAAAACCTGAAGCGCCGCGAGGAAGCCGAGCGCCTGTCCGAGCGGATGGCCGGCCTGACGGTCGTGATCATCCGCCAGGCCGGCGAGAGCGGCAGCCTGTACGGCTCGGTTTCTGCCCGCGACATCGCCGAGGGGGTCACTGAATCGGGCCTTACCGTCGACCGGAACCAGGTCGTGCTGGACCAGCCGATCAAGACGCTCGGCCTGAGCCAGGTGCGCCTGGTGCTGCACCCGGAGGTCAGCCTGCCGGTCACGGTCAACGTTTCGCGCAGCGCCGAGGAAGCGGAACGCCAGGCCCGCGGCGAACGGGTGGGCCTCGCAGCCGAGGAGGACGTGGCCCCGGAGGACGACCTGGAGTTCGGCGCGGCCTTGGCGGAGGCCGGCGGCGACCGGGAGTAGCGGTCGGCCCTCTCCCGACCAGGGAGAGGGCAAACTACCCCCGTTATCCTCATCCATCCACAGGCTTAACGCCTCGTTCCCAGTCGCCCGGTCGGCTATGAATAAGCCGAGATGAACAGCATCAATCCCCCCCTGCTCGGCCTGTCGCAGCGCCTCCCGCCGTCCAACGACCGGGCGGAAATGGCGCTGCTCGGCGCACTGCTCGCCAACAACAAGGCCTACGAGCGCGTCAGCGACTTCCTCGCCCCGGATCATTTCGCGGACCCGGTGCATGGCCGTATCTACCAGGCCATCGCGCGGCGGGTCGAAGCCGGGCAATTGGCGGACGCCGTCACCTTGCGGGCCGAGTTCGAACATTCTGGCGCGCTCGATGAGGTGGGCGGCACCGCCTACTTCGCCCAGTTGCTCACCTCCATGGTCGGCATCATCAACGCCGGCGAATATGGCCGCGCCATCCACGACGCCTGGCTGCGCCGTCAGCTCATCGACATCGGCGAGACCGTCGTCAACAACGCCTTCGCCAACGAGGACGACCTCGACGGCAAGGGCCAGATCGAGCACGCCGAGTCGCAGCTCTTCGGCCTCGCCACCAAGGGCGGCAACGACGGCGGCTTCGTCACCTTCGAGCGCGCCCTCACCGACGCCATCCGCGGCGCCGAGCGCGCCTTCAAGCAGCAGGGCGGCGTCAGCGGCCTGTCCACCGGCCTGCGCGACCTCGATAAGAAGACCGGCGGCCTGCACAACTCCGACCTGATGATCCTCGCCGGACGCCCCGGCATGGGCAAATCCGCCTTGGCCACCAAGATCGCGTTTGGCGCCGCGCGCGCCTTGGTCGCCAAAGCCCAGGACGAAGACCCGAACAAGCTGCCGGAAGGATCGGTGGCGATCTTCTCGCTGGAGATGAGCGCCGAGCAGCTCGCCACCCGCCTGCTCGCCGAGGAGTCCCGCGTCTCGGGCGACCGCATCCGCCGCGGCGAGATCGGCCAGCGCGACTTCGACCGCTTCGTGCAGGTCAGCCGCGAGATCGGCGGCCTGCCGCTGCATATCGACGACACCCCGGCCATCACCATGTCCGCGCTGCGCACCCGCTGCCGCCGCCTCAAGCGCACCGTGGGCCTAAGCCTAGTCGTGGTGGACTACCTGCAACTTATGCGCCCGAGCGTCGGCACCAAGCCGGAAAGCCGGGTGCTGGAGATCAGCCAGATCACCCAGGGCCTGAAAGCCATCGCCAAGGAAATGGCCGTCCCGGTTCTTGCCCTCAGCCAGCTTTCCCGCGCCGTCGAGAGCCGCGAGGACAAGCGCCCCCAGCTTTCCGACCTGCGCGAGAGCGGCACCATCGAGCAGGACGCCGACATGGTCCTGTTCATCTATCGCGACGAATACTACCTGCAGCAGCGGGCGCCGAAGCAGATGGCTTTCGACAGCGAGGACAAGTTCCAGGCCGCGCTCGACAAATGGCAGCGGGATATGGAGCAGGTGCACAACAAGGCCGAAATCCTGATCGAGAAGCAGCGCCACGGCCCGACCGGCAAGGTCGACGTGCTGTTCGAAGGCGAGTTCACCCGCTTCGCCGACATCGACGTGGTGCATGACGCCCTTCGCTGAGGCGGCTGAACTCGAGATCGACCTATCCGCGATCGCTTCCAATTGGCGGCTGCTGAACGGGCGCGCGGCGCGAACGGGCGGGGCGGCAGCCGCGGTGCTCAAGGCCGACGCCTACGGGCTCGGGGCCGCCCGCGTCGGCCCGGCCTTGTTCGAGGCCGGGTGCCGGCACTACTTCGTCGCCCACCTGAACGAGGCCCTCGCCATACGCGCCGCCCTGCCCGGCGTCATGATCGCCGCCCTGAACGGCCTTTGGCCTGGCACAGAGCTGCAATACGTCGAACACGGCATCCGCCCCGTTCTCGGTTCGCTCGGCGAGGTGGACGCCTGGTCGTCAACCGCCGCCCGCCTCGGCCGCCCGCTCCCGGCCTTGTTGCACGTCGACACCGGCATGAACCGCCTGGGCCTCTCGCCTGCCGACCTGCAAACCCTGGCCGCGCAGCCTTCCCGCCTCCACGGCGTCGCGATCGACTACGTCATGACGCATCTCGTCTCGGCCGAATCGCCGCAGGACGAGAGCAACGGGCGCCAGCGCCGGCACTTCGAGCAAGCCTGCGCCTGCCTGCCGCCCGCCAAGCGAAGCCTCGCCAACTCCTCCGGCCTGTTCCTCGGCCCGGCGTTCGCCTCAGACCTCGCCAGGCCCGGCGCTGCCCTCCATGGCGTCAACCCCACTCCGGGCAGCCCCAACCCGATGCGCCCGGCCGTGAGGTTGACCGCGCGCATCCTGCAGGTCCGGACCATCCCCCCGGGCGAGTCCGTGGGCTATAACGCGCTATGGCAAGCGGGCCGCGAAAGCCGCATCGCCGCCGTTTCAGTCGGCTACGCGGACGGCTTCTTCCGTTGTCTCGAAAACCGCGCCGTCGCGTATTTTGACGACACCCCCGTCCCGCTGGTAGGGCGTGTCTCAATGGACCTCACGACCTTCGATGTGACCGATGCGCCCGGCGCCCAGGCCGGCAGCCTGCTCGAGCTGATCGGCCGGAATGTCTCAGTCGACAGCCTGGCCCGGCGCGCCGGCACCACCGGCTACGAAGTGCTGACCAACCTCGGACGCCGCTACGCACGGACCTACCTTCCCGCATGATCAATCCCCTCGATGCGGTGGCAAGCGTCGGACGCGGCACGATCGGCATCGTCCGCGGCGCCGGCGCGGTCGCCCTGTTCGGCGCGACCGGCTTGTCGCACCTGGTCCGCCCGCCGTTCTACGGCCGCATGTTCCTGGCCTCGTTCGTCGAGTTCGCCTTCTTCAGCCTGCCCGTCGTCGCCATGACGGCGATCTTCTCCGGCATGGTCATCGCGCTGCAAAGCTACTCCGGCTTCGCCCGCTTCAACGCCTCCAGCGCCACTGCGAGCGTAGTCGTGTTGTCCGTTGTCCGGGAGCTGGGGCCAGTGCTGGCCGGATTGATGGTCTCAGGCCGGGTGGGCGCGGCGATGGCGGCCGAGCTCGGCACCATGCGCGTCACCGACCAGATCGATGCGCTCGGCACCCTTTCGACCAATCCGATCAAATACCTGGTCGCCCCCCGCCTGCTGGCCGGCCTGTTGGCTTTGCCGCTCCTGGTCGTGGTCGCCGATATCCTGGGCGTTGGCGGCGGGTTCCTGGTTGGGACCCTGAAGCTGGGTTTCACCCCTCAGGATTATCTGCACTCCACGGTCAACACCTTGGAAACCAACGACGTGGTCGCCGGCCTGGTAAAGGCCTGCGTGTTCGGCTTCCTGGTCGCGTTGATGGGTTGCTACAACGGCTACAACAGCCGAGGCGGCGCCGAAGGCGTGGGTACGGCCACCACCAGTGCCGTCGTATCGGCCAGCATCCTGATCCTCGCCTTCGACTACGTCTTGACTGAACTGTTCTTCGCCCGATGACCTCTCCAGACACGCCGAAAATCCGCGTCCGCGGCCTGCGCAAGGCATTCGGCGCCAAGCAGGTGCTGGACGGCATCGACCTCGACGTGCCGGAAGCCACCTCCCTGGTGGTGATCGGCGGCTCCGGCAGCGGCAAGTCCGTGCTGCTCAAATGCATCCTCGGCCTGATCGAGCCCGACGACGGCACGATCGAGATCGACGGCCAGGATGTCCTTGCGGCCGACGCGGCCAAATCCGAGCACCTCCGCTCGCAAATCGGCATGCTGTTCCAGGGCGGCGCCCTGTTCGACAGCCTGCCGGTCTGGGAGAACGTCGCCTTCGGCCTGCTCGCCCGCGGCGATGTCTCCCGCGCCGATGCCAAGCAACGGGCGGCAGGTGTCCTCTCTCAAGTCGGCCTCGATCCCGGCGTCGGCGACCTATCCCCGGCCGAGCTTTCCGGCGGCATGCAGAAACGTGTCGCCCTGGCGCGCGCCATCGCCAGCCAGCCCTCGGTCATGTTCTTCGACGAACCGACCACCGGCCTCGACCCGATCATGGGCGCCGTCATCGACGGCCTGATCGTCGATTGCGTGAAGAAGCTCGGCAGCACGGCCATCGCCATCACGCACGACATGGCCAGCGCCACCCGCATCGGCGACAAGGCGGCGATGCTGTTCCGCGGCAAGCTCGTCTGGCAGGGCGAGGCGGCCGAGCTGCTGGAAAGCGGCAACGCGATGGTGGACCAGTTTACCCATGGGCGGCGCGAGGGGCCGATCGAGATGGAGCTGCGGCGGTAGGGGAAATCGGTTGCGCCGGCCATGCCGCGGCAGCATGTTGCGCAGATGAGCACGACGGCGTTCGAGGATTTCGAGGTGTTGGAACAGCAAGTGAGGGAGATGGTGGATCAGCATCACCTCCCCGCGCCGATCAGCGGCTTCGATGTTAAGTTCGGTGAGATGCGGGACGGTGATCCAGCAGTCTGGATAAGGCTTCACGTTCCGGCACGAGATCATGTCAGCGATGTTGAGGCGCGCGTCTACGCTGATCTCATTTTAGAGTTGTCTCGAGAGTTGCGTCGACTTGTACCAGGCAGATCAGCATTCACGACGATAATCAATGAGCAAGGATCGGCGGCTTAACGGTTCAACAAATGCTCGAACCGCAGTCGCTTCTTGAGCATGGCGGCAAGCTTCTCGTCGGCAAACCGAGCCAGGCGGACGTGCGCCGGGCTGTATCTGCCTTCTATTACGCGGTTTTCCATCTCCTCACCCAAGAAGCGGCAAACCGTATTGCAGGAACAACCAATACGGAACTCCAGACCAGAGTCAGGCGCAGCATTCAGCACCGTGATCTGCGCCGGAATTGCGAAGGATTATCGGCCTCAGGCGCTGCTAAGCCTCGAAGGCTGCAGGAGCTGTTACAAGAGCCTATCTCAGCCGACCTCATCGCCATCGCAGACGCGGCCGTTCAACTTCAGGATCGCCGAGAAGAGGCAGACTATGATTTAGAAACTGATATCTTATTCGAAGCTGCCAAGGCGTGTTTTGTCTTGGCTGTAGATACCTTCAAGCGCTGGAAGCAAGTTCAAGCCGACCCAAACACCCATGCTTTCCTCATCTCTCTCATCCTAGCCGACCGCTCAAACCGCCGTGGCTAAACCCGTCGCCCGCTACGTCTGCCAATCCTGCGGCGCCATCTACCCCAAATGGGCCGGTCGCTGCGACGCTTGCGGCGAATGGAACACCATCGTCGAGGAACCCATTGAAGCCCGCCCCGGCGCTGCCCGCAGCGCGGCCAAGCACCGCCTCCAATTCGTCGGCCTCGAAGGCAGCGCCCAGCCCCCGCCCCGCGCCGAATCCGGCATCGCCGAGCTCGACCGCGTGCTCGGCGGGGGCTTCGTTCCCGCTTCCGTCGTCCTCGTCGGCGGCGATCCGGGCATCGGCAAAAGTACGCTGATGCTCCAGGCCGCGGGCGTCGTCGCCTCCGCCGGGCGCAAAGTCATGTACATCTCCGGCGAGGAGTCGGTGGACCAAGTCCGCATGAGGGCCCGCCGCCTCGGCCTCGAGCAAGCCCCGCTGCAGCTCGCCGCCGCCATCAACGTCCGCGACATCGCGGGCGCCCTGGAATCCGAGCCAGGCCTCGCCCTCGTCGTTATCGACTCGATCCAGACCATGTGGCTCGACACCATCGAGAGCGCCCCCGGCACCGTCGCCCAAGTCCGCGCCACGAGCTTCGAGCTGATCCGCCTCGCCAAGTCCCGCGGCTTCGCCCTCGTCCTGGTCGGCCACGTCACGAAAGAGGGCGCGCTCGCCGGCCCCCGCGTGCTGGAGCACATGGTCGACGCCGTGCTCTACTTCGAAGGCGACCGCGGCCACCAGTTCCGCATCCTGCGCGCCGTGAAGAACCGCTTCGGCGCCACCGACGAGATCGGCGTGTTCGAGATGACCGGCGCCGGCCTCGCCGAAGTTCCCAATCCCTCCGCCCTGTTCCTGGCCGAGCGGCGCGGCAACGTCGCCGGGTCCGCCGTTTTCGCCGGGCTTGAAGGCACCCGCCCCGTGCTCTTGGAAGTGCAAGCCCTGCTGGCGCCGAACAGCGGCGGCTCGCCCCGCCGCTCCGTTGTCGGCTGGGACAGCGCCCGCCTGTCCATGCTCCTCGCCGTGCTCGACTCCCGAGCCGGGCTGCGGCTCGGCGCATCCGACGTTTACCTCAACGTCGCCGGCGGCCTGCGCGTCAATGAACCCGCCGCCGACCTCGCCGTCGCCGCCGCCCTCGCCTCCGCCGCCACGGAGACGCCAACCCACCCCGGCACCGTCTACTTCGGCGAACTCGGCCTGTCCGGCGAGGTCCGCCAAGTCGCCCAAGCCGATTCCCGCTTGAAAGAGGCCCAGAAGCTCGGCTTCGAAACCGCCTGCCTTCCCCGCCGTCTCGCCCGCGCCGGCCATGCGCAAGCCGCTCCGGACGGCCTTCGCCTCACCGAAATCGGGCACGTCGCCGATCTGGTCGCGAACTTTACCGGGCGCACGCCTGTCATAAAATAGACGCGGTTTACCCGGCAGCCCCCCTGCCCTATATGCCGCTCACGATGATTTGGGGCCGTAAATGAACTGGGTGGACCTCCTGGTCCTGGTACTGATCGCCCTGTCCGGCCTGCTCGCCTTCATGCGCGGCCTGGTCCGGGAGGTCCTCGGCGTCGGCGCATGGGTCGTGGCCGCGATCGTCGCCAGCCCCTACGGCGTGTTCCCCTATGTCCAGCCCTGGATGCGCAAGCAATTCAGCGATCCGACCACCGCCGACCTCGTGGCCTTCGGCGCCGTGTTCCTGATCGCGCTGATTATTCTCTGGATCGTCGCGGGCGCCCTCAGCAACGTCGTTCGCGGCTCGGCGTTGGGCGGGCTGGACCGCACCCTCGGCCTCGTCTTCGGCCTGGTCCGCGGAGCCGTCCTGGTCGCCGTCGCCTACGTCCTGGTCGGCATGGCAATCCCGATCGTGCAATGGCCGACGCCGGTGCTGGATGCCCGCTTCCTGCCCACCGTGCATGACGGCGCGGTCTGGCTCGCCGGCCAGGTGCCGCCCCGTTACCGCCCGGCCGTGGCCCAACCGCCGCCCGGTCGGCCAGTCAGTTCCGCATCGCTGCTGCAATCCAGCCCCAAGGGGCGGGCATTCGGTTCCCGATCCGCTCGGGATTAGGAGGAGCTATGGTTCCCAGCCAACCGCGTTCAGACGATGAGCTGCATGACGACAAGCTGCACGAGGAGTGCGGCGTGTTCGGCGTCTGGGGGGTCGCCGACGCCGCCGCCGTCACCGCCCTCGGCCTGCACGCCTTGCAGCACCGCGGCCAGGAAGCCACCGGCATCGTCAGCTACGACGGCGCCCGCTTCCACATCCATCGCGGCCTCGGCTTGGTCGGCGACAATTTCGGCCAGGCCAAGGTGATCGCCTCCTTGCCGGGGCAAAGCGCCATCGGCCACAACCGCTACGCCACCACCGGCGACACCATCCTGCGCAACGTCCAGCCGCTCTACGCCGACTTCGCCTTCGGCGGCTTCGCCGTCGCCCATAACGGCAACCTGACCAACGCCCGCGCCCTGCACCGCCAGCTCGTCCGCCGCGGTTGCCTGTTCCAGAGCACGACCGACAGCGAGGTGTTCATCCACCTCATCGCCATCAGCCTTTATTCCACCGTGGTCGACCGCTTGATCGACGCGCTCAAGCAGGTGGTCGGCGCATACTCCCTCGTCGCCATGTCCAACGAGGCCATGATCGGCGTGCGCGACCCGCTCGGCGTCCGCCCGCTCATCCTGGGCCGCATCGGCAATTCCGGCACCGGCGGCTGGGTGCTGGCCAGCGAGACCTGCGCGCTCGAGATCGTCGGCGCCCAGTTCGTGCGCGACGTCGAGCCAGGCGAGATCGTCCTCATCGACGGCCGCGGCGTCCGCAGCGTCAAGCCCTGGGGCGCCACCCAAGGCCGCTTCTGCGTCTTCGAATACATCTATTTCGCCCGCCCCGACTCCGTCATGGAAGGCACCCCCGTCTACGACGCCCGCAAGCGCATCGGCGCGAACCTCGCGGGCGAAAGCCACGTGGACGCCGACGTCATCGTCCCCGTCCCGGACAGCGGCGTGCCCGCCGCCATGGGCTACAGTATGCAGAGCGGCATCCCGTTCGAATTGGGCATCATCCGTAACCACTACGTCGGCCGCACGTTCATCGAGCCGACCGACAGCATCCGCAACCTGGGCGTCAAGCTGAAGCACTCCGCCAACCGCGCCGCCTTGGCCGGCAAGCGCGTCGTGCTGGTGGACGACAGCATCGTCCGCGGCACCACCAGCCGCAAGATCGTGGAGATGGTGCGCGGGGCCGGGGCGTCCGAAGTCCACATGCGCATCTCTTCGCCGCCCACCACGCATTCCTGCTTCTACGGCATCGACACGCCGGAGCGCGGCAAGCTGCTTGCCGCCCGTCACAACATCCAGGAGATGTCCGACCTGATCGGCGCCGACAGCCTCGCCTTCATCTCGCTCGACGGCCTCTATCGCGCGCTGGGCAAGTCGGGCCGCGACGCCGCCAAGCCGCATTTCTGCGACGCCTGCTTCACCGGCGAATACCCCATCCAGCTCGACGACATGAACGGCAGCGCCGACCGCCAGCTCAGCCTGCTCACGGAAGCCTGAACAGTGTCGCTCGAAGGCTCCGTGGCGTTGGTCACGGGCGCGAGCCGCGGCATCGGCGCTGCCTGCGCCGTCGAATTGGCCCGGCGCGGCGCGCATGTCGTGTTGCTGGCGCGGACGCAGGGCGGCCTGGAGGAGACGGACGACGCCATCCGCGCCCAGGGCGGCACGGCAACGCTGTTGCCGCAGGATTTGAAGGACGGGGCGGCGCTCGATCCGCTCGGGCCGAGTCTTTACGCCCGCTTCAACCGCCTCGACATCCTGGTCCATGCGGCAGGCGTGCTGGGAACGCTGACGCCGGCGGGACACATCACGCCGAAGGACTGGGACGAGGTGATGGCGGTCAACGCCACCTCGGCCTGGCGGCTGATCCGCACCTGCGCGCCGCTGCTCCAGGCGGCCCCGGCGGGCCGGGCCGTGTTCCTGACCGACTGCCGGGCCGCGGAACCGCGCGCTTACTGGGGCGCCTACGGGGCCAGCAAGGCCGCGCTGAACAACCTGGTCCTCGGTTGGGCGCAGGAAGTCCGATCAACGCCCCTGCGCGTCAACTTGTTCGACCCTGGCCCGGTCGCGACCCGGCTGCGCAACAAGGCCATGCCCGGAGAGGACCCGCAAATGTTGGCCCGGCCCTATGATGTGGCGCCTGAAGCAATTGACCTCTGCGAAGCCGGCGAGCAGCGGAATGAGCAGGTCATCCGCCGCTCGTGAGAACGCCCGTTACGCGACAATAGGCCGTCAGGCCGCAGCGCCCTGATGCATGGACCGGCGCCGATGCCACACGAAGCCGAACCCGAGCAGGCCCATGCCAAAAACGGCCAACGATGACGGCTCAGGCACGTCCTGCACCGCGACGCCATCCAGCGTCGCGAATTTGGACGTGCCGGACGGGGCGCCGATCGAGGAGAACGACAGCACCTGGGTACCGCTGCTCGCGGCGAACACGAACGAAGCGGAGTTCCAACCCGTAAAGCTTTCGCTGTCGTTGTTCAGGACGGGGGTGTATTGCGTCGCATTCCCGAACGATACCGCAAGCTGCTCGGTCGTCGGCCCGAAACGGTTTTGTTGCTGCGCCCCGCCCCAGTAGAACGTGACCTCGTAGTTCGTTCCGACAGTCAGGTTGCTGAGCGTCTGGCTAATGCCGCCCTCAGCGCCCTTGTCGCCGCTGAGGCTCACGAACGCGCCGCCGTCGGGCGAAGCGGTCGCCGCCCACAACCTTTCGCCGCTGTATTGCCCGGCCGCATCCTGGTTGACCGCGGCGTCCGCGGTCGGATACCAGAAATTTAGGCCCTTATAGCCGTTCCAACCAATGACGGACGGACCCGCCGGATAATAGCGACCGAACTGGGTGCTGACCGCCGTATCCGGCGAGACGTCTGAGAAGCCTCCGTTGATGGCCAGATTCGGACCCGCGAAAGCGACGCCGGAAGCCAGGGTAGACACGATCGCCGCCAGAGTAATTGCCTTGATACGCACGCTCAGTCTCCGTTCGTTATGGAGGAAAATCGTAGCGCAGTATCAAAAGCAGTTTCCATGCCAGAACAAATCTCCTTTTTTAAACAGAGACTTGTAGCTTTCAGCGAGAAACGTGCCGATCAATTCGTAAAGGTATCCGACATAGCTCTACAGTTCGCGGGCTGTTTTGCCAAGCCGCCTGTCGCCATCAGGCTGTTTGACACCAAGTCAGACCCGCACCGAACCAGACCGTGCCGACCCGCAACAACCCACATCCGAGCCGACAGGTTTGCCGGGTGACACCATGCCGGGACACTGGGCCATTTGTCGTATTGTAGGTCCACAGCAGCCTGGACATCTCGTTTTGGCCTTGTTACGATAATGTCATGCTAACGGAAATTCCAACCGCGCGTGTTCAGCAGAATACAAGCGCAGGGGAAATAAAGTCACTTACGTCGTTGAGGGGTGTTGCCGCGCTAGCAGTCGTAACCCAGCACTTTTCGGCGACGGCGCAGCTCCATAGTTCAGGTTGGATCCCGTCCATCGTGCCGCACGGTTATATGGCTGTTGATTTCTTCTTTGTTCTCAGCGGCTTTATTATGTCTTACACTTACATAAACTCATTTCAATCACTTGGAGTAAAAGCTTTTCCACCGTTCTTCCTCAAACGCGTTGCACGGATATTTCCCTTGGGGTTAGCGGTTTTACTTACAGTTTTACTGCTTGGAGGCTTTGCTGCGATATGGGGGCGCTCCGACCTCTTTATCAATCAAAACGCAATCAAAGTCGGTTTAGTCAGTTCAATAATCGTCAACGTGCTTCACCTTCAAGGCTTCTCGTATCGATACAATCTGAACGATCCCTCATGGTCGATTAGCGTAGAAATGGCTGCCTATCTAATTTTCCCAATCCTCATTTGGATTGTTTTTAAAGGGCCACGCTTTATCTCCATCTTGTTCTTTTTTGCAGGAACCCTGACGTTAACGAGCGTGGCGATTGCCCATCCTCGACTAGGCCTCGCAACTCGGAACGTTCCCTTCGACCTCGTGCGTTGCTTCACGGAGTTTAGCTACGGGATGCTCATCTATCGCATCTTCCAGATGCAAGGCCCGGTGCGGATCATTGGCGCCGATGCAGGGACTTGGGGCATCACGGCGCTATCCGTCGCGATGTTGGTGTTGCGCCTCGACCTGCTTGCTGCATTGAGCTTTCCATTGGTCGTCCTGGCTTGGGCATGGAATACGGGTTCTCCTAGCCGAGTCATGTCTTCCCGGCTCCCCTATTTCTTCGGCACCATTTCATTTTCAATCTACCTCGTCCATCACCTGTTTCGCCGGCCCGAACTGGAACTGTTGAAACACTTCTTCCCAGACCCGATTCCACCCGCCTCAGCGTTGGCGTTTGCTTTTGCCGGATCGATCTCAGTGATCCCGGTTGCAGCACTCGCCTACTACTTTGTCGAGAAGCCGGGCCGGACTGCGATCAAGGCGCTCATAGATCGGTTTCGCAGGCGAGCTCGTGGTCCGACCCTGACACCTGATCCCCAACCGGTCAGGTGAACCGGACCCTTACTTCAACGGGTCGTGCCCCCAGTTCATCAGCGACTTCCGCCACCGCGTATCGCTCACGTCCCCTTTCGGCCGCTGCTTCGAATGACGGTGCACGTAGCCCACCACCTTCCGCATGTCCGCCATGTCCGCATCCGTCAGGTCGGCCTGCTTCACGCCTTTGATCTCGATGATCCGCTCGCCCATGTGATGCCCGACCGCCTCCGGCTGCCCCGGGTCCGTCACCTTGTCGCCGTCCGGCGTCATGCCCACCGACTTGCTGTCGTCGCTGTCCAGCCACGTCCGCAACTCCGAGCGCGTCATGTTCACCGCCTCGCGGAACGCCTCGACCGTTTCCTGCTTGTCATCGCTCACGACAGCGCCTCCACCAAGTCCGATTTGCGCATCCCGGACCGTCCGGAAATCTCCTGCGCCGCCGCACGCTTCTGCAACTCCTTTACCGTCATCTCCTCCAGCCGGGCCTTGCCCGTCTTCTCCGCCACGTCCTTCGGCTGCGAGGAGTGCTGCTTGCCTTTCTTCGTGTCCGCCCGCTTCTTGTCTGAGGTCCGCTTGTATTCCTCGTCGCTCAGCTTCGCCCGCGCCTTCTTCGGCAAGTATCGCTCTCCGGTCTCGCCGCTCTCCTTGCCGGATTTCGTGCCCCAATCCTCCTTGGTCCACTGCGCCAAATGGTTGTCCGCGCTCTTCTTGCCTTCGTAGCCGCCCCCCTCCTCCTTGTAGTCGTGCACCGCCAGCTGCGCCTTGCGCGCCGACCATTGCCCCGGCTTGCCGCCCTTGTCGCTGTCCGTGACCTCCTCCTTCACCTTCTCCCACAGCTTCGGATCGGTCTTCTTCGCAGTCTTCGCCATGTCTCTGCCCTCCACGCTCGCGAACGCCGGTCCCGATCCCGGGTTGCGCATCAGCCCGCCCCGGCGTTCGATGCGTCATGGCATACCTCGTCACCGGCGCCGCCGGCTTCGTCGGCCTCAACGTCACCGAGCACCTGCTCCGCGCCGGGCACTCGGTCATTGGCTTCGATCAACTCGGTCTCCCGGCCAAAGCCCAACAGGCCTTCGCCACTCTTCCCGGACGGCTCGCCAGCATCTCCGGCACCGTGCTCTCCGCTGCCGACCTGTCGGCGGCCCTGAACGCCGGGCCGGTGGAAAAGGTGATCCACTGCGCCGTCATCACCGCCGGATCGGAACGGGAGCGGCGGGACCCGGAAGGGATCGTCGCCGTCAATGTCCAGGGCGCCGTCTCGACGCTGGCCGCAGCAGGCCGGCACGGCGTCAAGCGCTTCGTGTATCCCAGCTCGATCGCTGTCTACGGCGTCGCTGCCCGGGGCGTCGATCCCATCTGCGAAGATCTCGGCACGCAGCCGGCCATGATCTACGGCCTGACCAAGCTCGCCTGCGAAACCCTCCTGCCCCGCATCGCCGCCGTGCAAGGCGTCGGGTTCGTTGCCGCCCGCCTCGCCAGCGTCTACGGGCCGTGGGAGTACGCGACCGGCGTGCGGGACACGCTTTCCCCCATGCTCGGCGCCCTCGAACTGGCCCGTGCCGGGCAGGAAGCCCTCCTGAGCACGCCCGGGCGCGGCGACTTCTGCTATTCGCGCGACATCGCCGCCGGGCTCGCAGCCCTGGCCGAAGCGCCCGCCCTGGGCCGAACCATCTACAACCTCGGCAGCGGCGTCGCGCGGACGGCCGAGGACTGGTGCCGCGCCCTCGCCGTGATCAAGCCGGGTTTCCGCTGGCGCCTGGCTCGCGAAGGCGAGACGCCCAACACCATCAGCCACGTCGCCTTCGACCGCGGGCGGCTCGACATCGCCGCCATCGGACGGGATACGGGCTACGCGCCTCGATATACGTTTGACCGGGCTGCCAGGGATTACTTGGACTGGAGCGGTGGCGTGCTAGGGTCGCACCCATGAATATTGCTCTGCGCAAACCCATGTCGTTGCAGCAATTCCTGGTCTGGGAAGATCGCCAGGAGCTGCGCTACGAGTTTGACGGGTTTGGGCCGAAAGCAATGGCTGGAGGCACGACCGCCCATTCCGCGATTCAACGCAATTTGCTCGTCTCGCTCACGGTGCGCCTGCGCGGACAACGTTGTCAGCCTTATGGCAGCCAGCTGAAACTCCAAGTCGCCGGCCGTATCCGCTACCCAAAAGCCTTCGTTGCCTGCACGCCCATTCCGCCAAAATCCAAGGTCGTCGCCGACCCCGTCGTCGTTTTCGAGGTGCTCAGCGATGGCTCGGCCAACAACGACCTGGTCATCAAGAACGCGGAATACCGCGCCACCCCGTCAATTCAGAGATACGTCGTCCTGCAGCAGACCCACGCGGGCGCCATCGTGTTCACGCGCAAGAACGAGGATTGGATAACGGAGCTGGCACTAGGAGCCGACGCCATCCTGCGTATGCCGGAGATCGGCATCGAGATCCCTCTGTCGGAACTCTATCTCGATGTCGACCTCGGCAGCGAGGAAGACGCTGAACCTAGCTGAACCGCCCCGACCGCGGAAACCCGTTCGGCGGCAAGCGCCCGGCCTGCGCCCGCGTCCCAAGCCAGGGCGCAAGCTCCGTCTCCGTCCGCACCTTGTCCCCCAGCCGCCAGGTCAGCCCATCCGCCAAACGGAACACCTTCGCGTCCCCAAGCCTGCCCTCCTTGTACTTCTGCAACAGCACCCCGGCCCCGCGCCCCATCTCCGGCACCTGATCGAGCGGGAACACCAGCAGCTTCCGGTTCGTGCCCACCACCGCCACGTGGTCTCCCTCCGCCGGCACGCACGCCAGCGCCTTCTCGCCCGGCTTCAGGTTCATCACCTGCTTGCCCGTGCGCTTCTCCGCCACCAGGTCGCCGGCCTCCACCACGAAGCCCCGCCCGGCATCGCTGACGATCAGGTGCTTCACCCCTTCGCGCCAGACGAACAGCGCCGCCACCTCCTCGTCCTGCCTCAAATCCGCGACCAGGCGGATCGCCTGCCCATCCCCCCGCCCGCGCGGCAGCTCCCCAGCCCGCAGCGTATGCGCCCGCCCCCCGCTCGCGACCAGGCAAAGCCGGTCCGTCGTCTGGCAAGGCGTCAGCAAAGCGAGCGTATCCCCCTCCTTGAACTTCAGCTCCCCCCCGTCCGCCAGATGCCCCCGCACCGCCCGTATCCATCCCTTCGCGGACAGGATGACCGTGATCGGCTCCCGCTCGATCAGATGGTCGGCATTGACCTCCACCGCCGCCGGCACATCCCCCAGAACCGTCCGCCGCGCGCCCAACGACCCGGCCCCGAACTTCGCCTGCACCTGCGCCAGCTCGTCCGCGATCCGCGTCCAGCGCAGCCGCTCGTCCTTCAGCAGCGCCGTGATCTCCCGCCCCTCCCTCGTCAGCGCCTTGTGCTCCTTCCTGATCTCCATCTCCTCCAGCCGCCGCAGGCTGCGCAGCCGCATGTTCAGGATCGCCTCCGCCTGGAGATCGGAAATCTCGAACCGCGTCATCAACGCCGGCTTCGGCGCGTCCTCCTCGCGGATGATCCGGATCACCTCGTCAAGGTTAAGGAACACGGCAAGGTAACCGTCCAGCACCTCCAAACGCCGTAGGGTCGCCGCCAGCCGATGCCGCGACCGCCGCACCAGCACCTCCTGCCGATGGTCGAGCCACGCCCGCAGCACCGCCCGCAAGCCCAGCACCATCGGCGTCCGGTCCGCCGTCAGCACGTTCATGTTGAGCGGGAACCGGCTCTCGAGCGACGTCGCCCGGAACAGCGTCTCCATCAACACCTCCGGCTCAACCCCGCGCGACTTCGGCTCCAGCACCAGCCGCACCAGCTCCGTGCTCTCGTCCCGCACGTCGCCCAGGAACGGCAGCTTGCGCTCCTCCAGCAATGCGGCGATCTGCTCGACCAGCTTCGCTTTCTGCACCTGATACGGGATCTCGGTCACGACGACCTGCCACATCCCGAGCCGCCCGCGCTCCACCTCCCACTTCGCCCGCATCCGGAACCCGCCCCGCCCGGTCTCGTACGCCTGCAGGATCGACGCCCGCTCCTCCACCAGCGTGCCGCCCGTCGGGAAGTCCGGTCCCGGCATGTGGTGGAGCAGCTCCTCCGTCGTCGCCTCCGGATTCCGGATCAGGTGGATCGCCGCCGCGCACACCTCCCCGGCATTGTGCGGCGGGATGCTGGTCGCCATGCCCACCGCGATGCCCGCCGCCCCGTTCGCCAGCAGGTTCGGGAACCCGCCCGGCAGCACCGCCGGCTCATGCTCCTCCCCGTCGTACGTCGCCCGGAAATCGACCGCGTCGTCGTCGATCCCCGCCAGCAGCGTCTGCGCCACCTCCGTCAGCCGCGCCTCGGTGTAGCGCATCGCCGCCGCGTTATCCCCGTCGATGTTGCCGAAGTTGCCCTGCCCCTCCACCAGCGGGTACCGCGCCGCGAAATCCTGCGCAAGCCGCACCAGCGCCTCATACACCGCCACGTCCCCGTGCGGGTGGTACTTGCCGATCACGTCGCCGACCACGCGGGCGCACTTCTTGAACCCGCTGGCCGGGTCAAGCCGGAGCTGGTGCATGGCGTAGATCAGCCGCCGGTGCACCGGCTTCAGCCCGTCCCGCACGTCCGGCAGGCTGCGCGACATGATGGTGCTGAGCGCGTAGGCGAGGTAACGCTCGCTGAGCGCGTCCTCCAGGCGGGTGTCTTGGATGAGGCCGGTCAGGTCGTCTGGCATTATGTCCTGTCGCAAAATCTGCCGCTGCTGTCTTGAGCCTATATTTACAGAAGCCTGGCGTCGATCAACCGGCGCAAGGCAGCATTCATGCGCCCCTGCCAGCCCGGCCCTGATCCGCGCAAGCCGGCGATCACGTCCGCGTCGAGCCGCACCGTCACTTGCACCTTGCTGGGCTTGCGGCCAGGCCCCCGGCGCCGCGCGCGTTCGGAGCTTGCGACGAGCTCATTGTAGATCTCGGGCGGCATCATCTCGCTTGCCGGGCGGGCGTTGCGAAACATCTCCTCGGTCCATTCCGGGTTATCCGGGTCCTGCGCGATCCCGCGCTGGATGGCGGCCTCCTCCTCGTCAGTGTTCGGCTTAAAGCTCGCTCGCATAAATCCGCTCCTCTTTCCTGCTGGCCCGCCGCAAGCTGATGATCCATGTGGTGTCCCGGCGCAGCGTGTAAGTCAGCATGTGCAACCGGCCGCTAATCACGCCCAACGCATTCAGCCGAACTTCTCCGTAGTGCTCTCGCAGATCCGCGCGCACCAACGCTGTCTCCCACTCGAATGCCGCGGCTGCCGCAAATCCAATGCGGTGCTTTGCCAAGTTGGCGGCGTTCTTGGCAGGATTCCAATCAGTCGCCATCGACGGCTTGTAACGACAACATGGCGCATTGCACAAGCAGAGTGTAACGACAATTACGGTATGGCGTTACCATCGGCAGCTTACGCCGCATGAAACAGCTCTTTCCCCTCACGCGAACGAACGTCCGGACGCGGGGCGTCTCCTATGCCGCGAGCGCCGTCACGCGGTCATAAAGCATCACCCGCGCCGCCGGCAAAGGCCGGTGCTGCAACCCGAACGCGTCCCGCGCCAGGAAATGCCCCGTCAACCGCAGCCCGTCCCGCCACTCCGCCGCATCCCCCGGCCCGCGCCCCGCCAGGAACCCCGGCAACGGCAGCAACCGATGCTCCCACTCCCCCGCCGCGCCCACCGAAACCGCCCGCCCCGTCCGCGGCGACACGAACCGCAACCCCTCCGTCTCCCCCGTCACCGCGCAAGACGACAAATCGAGCCCATACCCCAACTCCGCCAGCAACGCCGCCTCCCAACGCACCAGCGTCTCCACCGGCGCCCGGTCCGCCCCCAACCCGGAGATCAGCCCGACCAACCCCCCGAACACGATCGGATGCGCCTCCCGCTCCGGCAGCGCCCCTTCCGCCACCATGCAGGCCGACGACACCACCCCCAGCGCCAAAGCGTCATCCATCGCCAGCGCCGCCCCCGGATGCACCAGCTCCCCTCCCAAGCTGCCAAGTTGGTCCGATAGCCGCGCCACCCAACGCGCGTGAACCAAATTCCCCCGCTGCCACAACGACGCCTGCTTCCGCGAAGCCCCTCCCCGCGCCAGCCCGCGATGCGCCCCGTGCGCCTCCGTCATCACCGTCACCAGCGCATCCGCCTCGTTATACGGGCGCGCATCCAGCACCACGGCCGGGCCTTCCCACTCCACTCAGTCCAGATCCTCCAACCCCAGCGCCCGAAGCCGCGCGCCCTCCTCGTCCCACCCGGCCCGCTCCTTCACGTTCAGGAACAGGTGCACTGGACGCTCCAGCAACTGCGCCAACTGCCCCCGCGCCCGCTGCCCGATCTCCCGGATCTTCGCCCCCCCGGCCCCGATCAGGATCGCCTTGTGCCCGGCCCGGCTCACGTAAACCGTCGCCTCCACCCGAACCGACCCGTCGCGGCGCTCGGCCCAGCTCTCCGTCTCAACGGTCGTGCCGTAAGGCACCTCCTCGTGCACCTGCAGGAAAATCTGCTCGCGAACCAGCTCGGCCGCCAGCAGCCGGTCCGGCAAATCGGTCAGGTCGTCGTCCGGATACAGATGCGGCCCCTCCGGCACCCCCCTCTCCAGCGCGTCCAGCAACCGGTCCAGCCCATCGCCGTTCCCGGCGCTGACCATGAACGTCTCCTCGAACGCCACGATGCCGTTCAACGCCGCCGTCAGCGGCAGCAACTGCTGCGGCGTGATCAGGTCGAGCTTGTTCAGCACCAGCCAAGTCCGCCGCCGCTGCTCCCCCAGCGTCGCGGCGATCCCCCGCACCTGCTCCGTCGCCCCGGCCCGCGCATCCACCAGCAGCAACGTCAGATCCGCGTCCTGCGCGCCTGTCCAGGCCGCCCGCACCATCGCCCGGTCAAGCCGCCGCTTTGGCTGGAAGATGCCCGGCGTGTCCACCAGCAGCACCTGGCTCTCGCCCCGCATCAATATCCCCAGCACCCGGAACCGCGTCGTCTGCGCCTTCGGGCTCACGATCGACAGCTTCGCCCCCGTCAGCCGGTTCAGCAGCGTCGATTTCCCCGCGTTCGGCGCGCCGACGATCGCCACGAATCCGCATCGCCCAACCTTGGCCTGGCTCATGCCCCGAGCTGCCCCAGCAGATCCACCGCCGCCGCCCGCTCCGCCTCCCGCTTGCTGCCCCCCGTCCCCGTCCCGCTGCACCCGCCGCCCATCACGGATATGACGAACGCCGGCGCGTGCGAAGGCCCGGTCCGCTCCGTCATGATATACTCCGGCAAGGCCAGCCCGCGCGCCATCATCCACTCCTGCAACGCCGTCTTCGCGTCTTTCGGCGGCTTCACCTGCCGCTCCATCGCCCCGGCCCACGCACTCCGCACGAACCGCCGCACCACCTCCAGCCCGGCGTCCAGATACAACGCCCCGATCGCCGCTTCCATCGCATCGGCCAGCACGTTCGCCAACTGCCCCACCCCGGCCCGGGCCTCGTTCGGCGCGATCGCCAGCGCGTCCGACAACCGCGCCCCTTCCGCAATCTCCGCCAGCACCTGCCGCGACACGAGCTGGGCGTGGCGCGGCCCCAATTCGCCTTCCTGCTCGTCGGGGAACCGTTCGATCAGCCACTCCGCCACCAGCAATCCCAGCACCCGGTCGCCGATGAACTCCAGCCGCTCGTTCGAGCCCACGCCCCGCCGCTCGCCCCGGCGCCGCTGCCGGTTGCCTTGCGCCGCCGAGCGGTGCGTCAAGGCCTCGGTCAGCAGCTCTGGCCGGGCGAACGCATGGCCGAGAATGGATTCAGCAGCGCGAAGCTGCGTGGCCGCATCCTTGGTCAATCGATCCCGTGCAGCAACCGGTTCCAGCGTATCTCGAACGGCCATTCCCAAACCTGCCACCAGGGCGCCTTGGAATCGAACGAGAAGAAGATGATCTCCGCGCGCCCGACCAGGTTCTCCACCGGCAGGAACCCGACGCCGTTGCCCGACATGAACCGGCTGTCGGCCGAGTTGTCCCGGTTGTCGCCCATGACGAACAGGCGCCCGGGCGGCACCTTGTATTCGATCGTGTTGTTCGCGCTCCCTTTGTCCGTCATCTTCAGGATGTCGTGCTGCACCCCGTTCGGCAGCGTCTCGCGATACAGCGGCGCCAAGGTCGTGGTGCCGTCCTCCTCGGCCATGAAGTCGCCCAGCGGCTGCCGCGGGCATGGCACGCCGTTGATGTACAGGTTTCCTTGCCGCATCTGGATCGTGTCGCCCGGCAAGCCGATCACCCGCTTGATGTAGTCCACGCTCGTGTCGTGCGGGAACCGGAACACCGCTACATCGCCCCGCTTCGGCAGGCTCCCGAAGATCCGTCCGCTGAACAGGTCGGGCGAGAGCGGCAGCGAGAAATGCGAGTACCCGTAAGCGAACTTCGAAACGAACAGGTAGTCGCCCACCAGCAAGGTCGGGATCATCGACCCGGACGGGATGCTGAACGGCTCGAAGGCCACCGTGCGCACCGTCAGCGCGATGATGCCGGCGTAAACCAGCGTTTTCACGTTTTCGAGCAGGGTGCCCGATTTCGGCTTAGCCATGGTTCGAGGGGTCATCCGCTGCACACTCCGCCGCGGGATCAACCGTAAGCGGCCCTACCTGTCAAGGAACCGCCCTTCAATCATCACCTGCGCGAACGCGTACGGATACTCGTCGGTGATCGTCACATGCAGCGCCGGCGCCATTCCCTCAGGAACGAGGATCTGCAATCTCAGCAGCGCCCCGCCCGTCAACATCATCGTCGGCTGCCCCCCGGCCCGGTTCGCCACGCCCATGTCGGAATGGAACACCCCGGCGCGGAACCCCGTCCCCAACGCCTTCGCGCAGGCCTCCTTGGCCGCGAACCGCTTGGCGAACGTCGGCGCCCGCAACGCCTCCGTCCGCCGCATCGCCCGTGCCCGCTCCGTCTCGGTGAACACCCGCTGCAGGAACCGCTCGCCGTGCCGCTGCATCACCTGCTCGATCCTACGAATGTCGCAGATGTCCGCGCCGATCCCGAGTATCACCCCCGCGCCCGCTCCACCTGCGTCACCCCGCCCGCGGCCCGCAGCCCGGCGATCACGTTGGCCAGGTGCTTCACGTCGCGCACCTCGACATCCATCAGAACCTCGAAGAAATCCTGCTGCCGGTTCGTCACCTTCAGGTTCGTGATCGCCCCGTCATGCTTGGAAACCGCGTTCGTCAGCGTCGCCAGCGCCCCGGCCTGGTTCGTCGCGATGGCGCTGATCCGCCCGGTATGCGTCTGCTTCAGCCGCGCCGTCTCCGCCTCGTCCCACTCCACGTCGAGGAACCGCTCCGGCGTCGCCGAGAACGCCTCCGCCGTCGGGCATTCGCGCGTATGGATCGTGACCCCCTTGCCCGTGCTGACGATGCCGACGATGCGGTCGCCCGGCAACGGATGGCAGCAGCCGGCGTAATGGATCACCATGCCCGCCACCAGCCCGTTGATCGGCATTCCGTCCGTGCGCGTCATCGGCCGCCCGGATCGCGGCGGCAGGTTCGGCAGCATCCGCGGCGCCCGCGGCGCTTGCCGCAGATCGGGATAAACGGCGTAAACCACGTCCTTGGGTCCGGTGTTGCCGTTGCCCACGCTGACATACAAATCGTCGAGCGACGCCGCCTTGAGCGCCTTCAGCGCCCCGTCAAGCGCCTTCTCCGAACCGTCCACCCCTTCCTGCCGGAACGCCTTGGCCAGCGCCGCCCGGCCCTGGTCGAGGTAGGTCTGGCGCTGCTGCTGCGCCACGTGCCGGCGTATGCGCGCCCGCGCCTTCCCGGTGACGACGAACCGCTCCCAAGCCGGGCTCGGCGTCCCGCCCCGCGCGGTCATCACCTCCACTTGGTCGCCGTTCTGCAACTCGTGCCGAAGCGGCATCAATCGCCCGTTCACCTTCGCGCCGACGCAGGTGTCGCCCACGACGCTGTGCACGGCATAGGCGAAGTCGACGCTCGTCGCCCCGCGAGGCAACTGAATCAGTTGTCCCTTCGGCGTGAAGCAGAACACTTGGTCCTGGTACAGCTCGAGCTTGGTGTTCTCGAGGAAGTCGTCCGCCGCCTGCGAGTTGTCCAGGATCTCAAGCAAGTCCTGCACCCAGCGGAACCGCTGCAGGTCGCTGACCGAGGCGTCCCCTTGCTTATACAACCAGTGCGCGGCAACCCCGTTCGCGGCCACGTCGTGCATCTCGGCCGTGCGGATCTGTACCTCAATCTTCTGGTTCTGCGGCACCCGCAGCGTCACTCCGGTATGCAGGCTGCTGTAGCCGTTCGACTTCGGCGTGCTGATGTAGTCCTTGAACCGCCCCGCGATTACCGGATACGCCGCGTGGATCAAGCCGAGCGCCATGTAGCAGGCATCGCGCGACGGCATGACCACCCGGAACGCCATGATGTCCGACAACTGCTCGAACGTGACGTTGCGCCGTTGCATCTTCTCCCAGATCGAGAAGATCGACTTCTCCCGCCCCGTGATCTCGACCGGCGGCGCGCCGCCTTCGGCGCAAACCCGGCGCAACTCCTCCTTCACCTCGTCGATGACATCGGCCCCCTGGCCGCGCAGGAAGTTGAGCCGCGCCTTGATCGTGTCAAACGCTTCCGGCTCCAACTGCGCGAAGGCGAGCGTCTGCAACTCGGTCTTCAGGCTGTCCATGCCGATCCGCTCAGCCAGCGGCGCATAGATCTCCATCGTCTCGCCCGCGATCCGCTGCCGCCGGTCACGGCTCGCGACGTAGTGCAGCGTCCGCATGTTGTGCAGCCGGTCGGCAAGCTTCACCAACAGGACCCGGATGTCCTTGCTCATGGCCAGCACGAGCTTGCGGAAATTCTCGGCCTGCTTGGTGCGATCCGATTGCAGCTCCAGCCGGGTCAGCTTCGTCACGCCGTCGATCAGCCCGCCGATTGTCTGCCCGAACCGCCGGTCGATCTCGGCGCGCGTGACCCCGGTGTCTTCGATGACGTCGTGCAGCAACGCCGTGGCGATGCTCGCCGAATCCAGACGATAGGCCGCGAGGATGTCGGCCACGGCGAGCGGGTGCGTGATGTAAGGGTCGCCGTTGTCGCGCAACTGCTGGCTATGCGCCTGCGCCGCAAGCGAATAAGCCGCATCGATGATCTCGATATTCGCCCGCGGATCATACTGGCGGACAGTTTCGATCAGTTTATGACAACTCGACGGTTGAGCGGAACCTGGTCCGCTCGCCGTCACGCCGTCGGGCGAGCGCGCGGCACGGCGCCACGCTTCAGGGCAGCCAGAAATCATCGGCCGCCCCCGTTCACGTGATCAACGCCGGGCGCGGCCACCCAGCTCGGCCTCGATCGCGGCCTCGATGTCCTCCGGCGAGAGGTCCTCGACAGGCATGTTCGCTGCCTCCTCCTCGGCCGACACGTCCTGCAGGCCGAAGATGTTCTGGTCCGTCGGGATCAAATCGAGCACCTCCTCGTCGGCAGGCTCCGGCTCCGGCGCGCGCGAGAGCGACTTGATGAGGTCCTGCTCCAAAGCCGGGCGGTCAACCGTCTCGTCCGCGATCTCCCGCAACGCCACGACAGGGTTCTTGTCGTCATCCCGGTCGATCGTCAGTTCCTCGCCCCGGCTGAGGTTGCGCGCGCGCTGGGCAGCCAGCAATACGAGCTCGAACCGATTCGGCACTTTCTCAACGCAGTCTTCGACGGTGACGCGCGCCATGCGCTCAACCTCCAGCGGTCATGAAAAGGATAGACAACCGCAAATAGGCGCAGGCGCGGTTCAGGGCAAGGGTTTTGCGGTTTCCGGGTTCGGCAACTCCGCATATAGTTGCGCGGCCGTCCGCTTCAGCACCGGATGCCGCCACTGCGGCGTCACGTCGCAGAGCGGCGCCAGAACGAACGCGCGTGCCGCCATGCGCGGATGAGGCAAGACAAGCGCCGGGCTATCGAGCACGAGGTCATCCATGGCCAGCAGATCCAGGTCAAGCGTCCGCGCCGCGTTGGCCACGCTTCTCGCCCGCCCGGCTTCAGCCTCAAGCCGATGCAGCGACGCCAGCAAAGCCTGCGGTTCCACGTCCCCCTCCAGGCGCACGACCCCGTTCACGTAGTCCGGCTGCGACGACGGCGGCCATGCGGCTGACCGATACCAGCGCGAACGGGCCGCGATCCGTAGGTCAGGCCAGGACGCCAGGCGATCCGCCGCCCAGACGCAGGTCCCGATCGGCGTCCTGCCGTCCAGGCCGGCAAGATTCGCGCCAATCCCTATCAGAATTGTGTTACAAACCACTCTATCCGTCACTCTTCATTTTAGCTTAGACTGAGACACGACAGACTAGGCGTGGCCAGGTTATCAGGAACATTATTATGCATTTCTCTATAAACGACCGTACGGCGCTGTTCATTGATGGAGCAAACCTGTTTTCGTCGTCACGACATCTCGGCTTCGAGGTCGATTACCGCAACCTGTTGTCGTATTTTCGCGCCCGAACCAATCTCATCCGTGCATACTACTATTCCGCCCTGCTCGACACCGAAGAATACTCCCCGCTTCGCCCTCTGACCGATTGGCTCGCCTATAACGGCTACGCGCTGGTCACCAAAACCGCCCGCGAGTTCACCGATGCCAGCGGCCGGCGTCGGGTCAAGGGCAACATGGACGTCGAACTGGCCGTCGACATGCTGGAGATGGCGCCGCATCTGGATCATGCCGTGCTGTTCAGCGGCGACAGCGACTTCCGCCGGCTCATCGAAGCGGTCCAACGGCAAGGCGTGCGCGTGTCCGTCGTGTCGTCGGTCAAAACGCAACCGCCCATGGCTGCGGACGAACTGCGCCGGCAAGCCGATCAGTTCCTCGAGCTCGCCGACATCGCGCCCGAGTTCACCCGCCGCGGGCCGGACCTTCGCCGCAACAATCACCGCCACCCGCACGACCAGGCCGATGCCGCCGCCGATGCCGGCTGACGCGCCCCGCCCGCTCGCCCCGCCTCGTGCCCCGCCTTATGACTGCCCGCTTTGCCCCCGGCTCGTTGACTATCGCCGGGCAAACCAGGCCCAGCACCCGTCCTGGTTCAATGCTCCGGTCCCGGGCTTAGGCCCGTCCGACGCCCCGCTGCTGGTTGTCGGGATGGCCCCGGGCGTGTCCGGCGCCAACCGCACGGGCCGGCCGTTCACCGGCGACCATGCCGGCCTGCTGCTCTACGGAACGCTGCTGAAATACGGCTTTGCCGACGGCAGCTACGAAGCCAGGCCGGACGACGGGTTGCTCCTGCGCCGCTGCAGGATCGTGAACGCGGTACGGTGCGTCCCGCCGAAAAACCTGCCGACGCCGGCGGAGATCCGCGCCTGCAACCCGTTCCTCGCGTCGGAAATCGCGTCGATGCCGGCTCTTCAGGTCGTCTTGGCGCTCGGTGTCCTGTCGCACAACGCGGTCCTGCGCGCCGCCGGGCTGGTCCCGAGCCGGACGCCGTTCAAGCATGGCGCCAGCCTTTCCCTGCCGGACGGGCCGGTGTTGATCGACTGCTATCACGTGTCCCGATACAACACGAACACGGGCGTGCTGACCACGGCGATGTTCGAGGACCTGATCGCCGGCATCGCCGAGCGCTTGGCTCAAAGACCGGCGTGAGCAACGCCGCCCGGCAGCGGGAGCTTGCCCCGTCCCGTCATCCGGCGCCGGACAAAACCGCGTCGAGCTCGCTGCAGACCTGGTTCCGCCCGCGTTCCTTGGCCCGGTACAGCGCCAGGTCGGCACGCTCGATGCAGGACGAAACGGTCTCGCCCGGCTGGTATTGCGCGACTCCGGCCGACAGCGTGATCTGCTTGATCGCCTGCGGCGACGCAGTTCTGACCAACTGCTTTCCCGCCAAGGCCTCGCAAATCTGCGAGGCCACGCTCGCCGCCGCCCGCACCCCCGCGCCGATCAGCAAGATGGCGAACTCCTCGCCGCCGTAGCGCGCAACGGTGTCGCGGCCTTTGACGCTCTCGGAGAGCAGCCTGGCCACGAGGCGAAGCACCAGGTCGCCGGTGCGGTGGCCGTGCGCGTCGTTGAACCGCTTGAAATGATCGACGTCGAACAGAATAACCGACACGACCAGCGACGGATCGGTTCGGGCCTGGGCGCAAGCGCGTTTCAACTTCGCGTCGAACGCGCGCCGATTGGCGACGGCCGTCAGGAAATCGGTGGTCGCCTCGGCTTTGGCGGCGTCCAGCGACTGCCGCAGCTTCGCGATGCGGGCAATCGACGCCGCAAGCTGTTGCTCCAGGGCACGGTTCCGCTCCGCCGCCTTGGTTGTCTCCCTCGTCAGCGCGGCGATCGCCGCCGCAAGGCTGCTGACCGTCGGCGCGTCCGCCAACTGCGACGCCCACCCTGACAGGCTGTCGCCGTACTCGGCAACGGCGGCCTGGTTGCCGGCGACGCTCTGCATCAGGCTGGCTGCCGCAGCTTGGATCGCCTCGGCGCCGGCGCCGATCGCCTCGACATCGACCTCGGCCCCCGACAAGCATTGCCGGTGGACCATGTCGAGCAACGCGGGCGTCAAGCTCGCGCCTTGCTCGACATGACTCTCGATGCAAGTGGATAGCGCGTGATTGGCCCGGCTGCGGTAAGCGAACCATACCTCGTAGGCGCGCGGGGTCGGCACGATGCCAAGCTGTCGCATGTCAGCCCATACCGCCGTCCCCAGTTCGAGCAACTGGCGGGCCTTTTTGTCGCGAGCCGTGCTGGCCACGGCATTCATCTCAGACAATGGAAGTGATTTTGACATCGATCAGCTTCTATAATCTCCGAATATTACGCAGATCTCAATAGAACCATCAATACTACATTAACATTGTTTGACAGAATTAGACGTGAATTGGCATTCAACGCTGGCGAGCGCCCTGCCCCAAACGTTCGCCTTCGAACGTCTGGGAAAAGCAGGCCACGAAAACAAAGGGCCAGACTGCAATCGCCCTGACCGGAACAGCGAGACGCGTCGATTTCCAGTCCAGATGGAGCCAAACCGCTATGGCCGTTCCACTATCCGGGCGACGGCGGCCCGGTCGCTGGTCTTGTCCCTCGGCAGAACCAAGTCATCGCCGCTTCGCAGCAGCAGCTCCGCGTTCCCGCCAGCCGCCGCGGTGTTGGTCGTGATCGTCTGCTCCGTCGCGAACCGAAGCAGGTAATGCGGCCCCCCCGACTTCGGCCCGGTCCCGGAAAGCCCGTGGCCCCCGAACGGCTGCACGCCGACCACCGCCCCGATCATGTTCCGGTTGACGTACACGTTGCCCGTCGCCGACGCCTCCGTCACCGCGGCCGCCATCGCGTCGATGCGCGATTGCACCCCCAAAGTCAGCCCATACCCGGTCCCCGCAATCGAGCGGAGCAGCGCCGGCAGCTCTCCGGCCCGGAAACGGACGACGTGCAGGACCGGGCCGAAAACCTCGGCGTCGAGCGATTGCACCGACGGCACCTCGAAGATATGCGGCCCAACATACCGGCCCGGCGGCGCCGCCACGGCCAAATGCACCCGCGCCGTCCGCTTCATCGCGTCGATGTGCGCCAGCAGCGCCGCGTGCGCCTCCGCATCGATCACCGGCCCGACCGACGTCCCCAGCTCGCGCGGGTCGCCAACCCACAACGCCTCCGCCGCACCGGCAATGGTCTCGATCACCCGGTCCGCCACGCTGTCCTGCACGCAAAGCAGCCGCAAGGCCGAGCACCGCTGCCCCGCGGAGCGGAACGCCGAGACAACCACATCGTCCGCCACCTGCTCCGGAAGCGCCGTCGCGTCCACGATCATGGCGTTGATCCCGCCCGTCTCGGCAATGAGCGGCACGATCGGCCCATCCTTCGCGGCCAAAGCCCGGTTAATCCGCCGCGCCACGTCGCCCGAGCCGGTGAACACGACCCCCGCCGCCGCCTCATGCGCGACCAGCGCCGCCCCGGCCGCGCCATCCCCCGGCACGATGTGCAGCGCCGATCCCGGCACGCCCGCCCGATGCAGCAGCCGCACCGCCAACGACCCGATCAGCGGCGTCTGTTCCGCCGGCTTGGCGACCACGGCATTGCCCGCCATCAGCGCCGCCGCCACCTGCCCCATGAAGATCGCCAGCGGGAAGTTCCACGGCGCGATTGCCACGAACGCGCCCCGCCCGCGCAGGCGCAACAGGTTCTGCTCCCCCGTAGGCCCCGGCAGAACCTCGTCGGCCCCGAACAGCCGCCGCCCCTGCACGGCATAGTAGCGGCAGAAATCCACCGCCTCGCGCACCTCCGCCAGCGCGTCGTCCAGCGTCTTGCCCGCCTCCGCTTGCAACAGGTGCAGCGCCGGGCCAGGGTCCGCCTCCAACTGCTCCGCCGCCCGCTCAAGCGCCGCGGCCCGCTCGTCGGCGCGCGTCCGCCGCCAGCCCTCGAACCCGGCTTGCGCCGCCGCCATCGCTTCGCCCGCCAGATCGGCTTCGACGACGTGGCCCACGACCGAGCCGTCGATCGGACTCAGCACGTCCCGCGAGGCCCCATCCCTGTCCTCGCCGCCGATCACCGGCCCGGCCCGGAACGGCCCCGCTCCGCCCCGCCGAACCATCGCCAGCAAAGCGTCCCGCGACGCACGGTCTCCCAACTCCACCCCGCGCGAGTTCCGCCGCCCCGGCCCGAACAAGTCCCGCGGCAGCGGCAACCCCTCCTGCCGCGCCCGTCCCGCATCGCCGACCAGCGCCGCGGGACGCGCCAGAAGCCGGTCAGCCGGAACGGACGCATTGGCCGCAACCGCGACGAAGCTCGAGTTCGCCCCGTTCTCCAGCAGCCGCCGCACCAGGTAGGCCAGCAGGTCCCGATGCCCGCCCACCGGCGCATAGGTGCGGCAAGCAGCCCCGGGCCGGCTCTTGAGCAGATGCGCGTAAAGCGCGTCGCCCATGCCGTGCAGCCGCTGAAACTCGTAGCCGTCCACGCCGCCAGCCCGCTCGATGATCGCCGCCACCGTCAGCGCGTTGTGCGTGGCGAACTGCGGATAAAGCCGCGGCCGCGCCCGGAGCAACGCCTCCGCGCAGGCGACGTAAGCCAGATCCGTCATCGCCTTGCGCGTGAACACCGGGTAGTCGTCGAGCCCGCGCTCCTGCGCCCGCTTCACCTCGGTGTCCCAGTAAGCCCCCTTCACCAGCCGAACCATCAACTGCCGGTCCAGCCGCTCCGCGAGCCCGGCCGCCCAATCGATCACCGCGGGCGCGCGCTTCTGGTAAGCCTGCACGGCCAGCCCGAAGCCACCCCAGCCGGCCAACTCCGCATCCGCCAGCACCGCCGCGATCACGTCCAGCGACAGCTCGAGCCGGTCCGCCTCCTCCGCGTCGATCGTGAAATTGAGGTCATGCCGCCGCGCCTGCCGCGCCAGCCCGGTCACGATCGGCGCCAGCTCCGCCATCACCCGCGCCCCGTTCATCGCCTCGTAGCGCGGATGCAGCGCCGACAGCTTCACCGAAATGCCCGGACGGTCCGGCAACGCCCGGTTCCCCGCCGCCCGCCCGATGGCATCGATGGCGTCCGCGTAGCTCCGCCGGTACCGCGCCGCGTCCGCCTCGGTCCGCGCCCCCTCCCCCAGCATGTCGAACGAATACCGATACAGCCGCCCATCGCCCGACGCCGCCCGGCGCAACGCCGCCCCGATCGTCTCGCCCAGCACGAAATGGCCGCCCATCACCCGCATCGCCTGCCGCGCCGCCGTCCGGATCGCCGGCGTCCCGAGTCGGCGCGACAGCCCGGCCAGCACCCCCTCCGGCGTCTCTCCCGGCGCGACGATGCGGCTCGACAACCCGAGCGCCCACGTCGTCGCCTGCACCAGCATCGCCCCGCTGCCGCTGGCATGATGCTGGAACCCGCCCTGCCCCAGCCGGTCCTCGATCAACCGGTCCTGCGTCGCCGCGTCCGGCACCCGCAGCAGCGCCTCGGCCAGCGTCATCAGCGCCAGCCCCTCCTTGGTGGACAGCGCATACTCCCGCAGCATCTCCTCCACGCCGCCGAACCCGCCCGCCTCCGCCCGGATCGCGCCGATCAGCGCGCGCGCCTCGGCATCGACCCGCGCCTCCCGCTCCGGCGATAGGCCGGCATCCGCCAGCAGCCGCTCGGCGATTGCCGCGTCGTCTTCCGCGTAGGGCGCGGCGAAGGCAGTGTCTTGAGGCATCGCACTATCCACGTTTCGTCTCCGGCTCTCCCCGCACTATCCTCCAGCAAGGCCCGGCAATCGAGCGTTTTACGCCGTCACCCCAGCAAGCCCTGCTCCCGGAAGCTCAGCCACCGCCCGTTGCCCACGATCACGTGGTCCCGCACGCCGATCCCCATCACCGCCGCCGCCGCATCGACCTGCCGCGTCATGCTCAGATCCTCGGGCGACGGCTCAGGGTCGCCGCTCGGATGGTTGTGCACCAGCACGATCGACGCCGCCCCCAGCTCCAGCGCCCGGCGCACCACCTCCCGCGGATAGACCGGCGTGTGGTTCACCGTGCCCCTTGCCTGCACCTCGTCGGCCCGCAGCATCCCGCGCTCGTCCAGGAACAGGATGCGGAACTGCTCGATCCGCTCCCGCGCCAAAGCCGAGGCCAGGTAGGCCGATAACTGCTCGGGCTGGTCAAGCACCGGCTGCTGGCTCGCCCGCGCGCGCTGCAAGCGCACCGCCGCCGCGTGAACCAGCTTCACCGCCGCCACGCAATGCGTCCCCAGCCCCGGCACCTGCCGCAACTCGGTCTCCGGCGCAGCCAGCACGGCCGCGAAACTGCCGAAATGCCGCACCGCAGCCACGGCCGTCACCTGCGGGTCGGCCGGCAGCACGAAGCCGAGCAGCCGGGCCATGATCGCGATGTCGCTGGCGGCGCCATCAGCCGTGGCAACCTGTGCCGCAGCCTTGGCCCGCTTCGCCGTCCGGGTCGTTTGCGCCAGCAAGGCAAGCGACGCCAATGCCTCGCTTTGCCGGGCGGACGGCTCGGCCGCAACCTCGTCGGGCACGGCGGCGCGGGCGGCTGGCCGCGCGTGCGTGTTCGCCAACTCCGTCAGCGCCGCCAACGCATCGAGCTGCGTCGGCGACATCGCCTCCGCCATCCCGGCGCCAGCCGCCGGCAATTCCGGCAGGATCAGGCACGCCCCTCCCCCCGCCTCCCGCGGCCCTAACGGCGCAAGCGCGGCCCATGCTGCCCGTTCAACGTCCTCGGCCAGGCCCGTCCAAAACGCCCCGGCTTGCGCCTGCCCCGACCCGGCCGGGAACACCCGCACCGAGATCGCCCTCTCCTGCCGGTGCACTTCGACGTTGATCCATGCCGCGCCTGGCAGCGCGCCCACCGCCCGGGCCACGGTGGCGCAGGCGGTCTGGTACGCCACTCCGGGGTCCAGCAGCTCCGGGCGCACATCGATCAACGCGTCGAACCCGGCCGGGCCAGGAGCGTCCTCGGCCGCCTTACTGCCCCTGAACCACGCGAAGCGCACTCAAACGCCGTCCGGGTTGCGCAGGCTCACCCACCTGCCGCCGCCCACGACCACCATGTCATGCACCTGCACGGACAGTGCCGCCGCGTTCCGCTTCACTGCCGCATGGAGCGAGCGGTCCCGCGCGTCGATCGCGGCCGGGCCGGACCCGTTGCTGCGCACGATGACGGCCGCGCTCGCGTGCCGGTCGAGCGCCGCCCGCAGCAGCTCGCGCCCGAATGTGTCCGGGTCCGTGCCGGCGCTCCACGACGGCTCGGACAGCAACTGGTTGCGGCTGTTCAGCAGCAATCCGCTCAATCCCGCCGGAAGCAGGCTACGGGCCGGCGGGTCGAGGTGCCGCGCCAGCGCGTCCCACGTGCTCAGCACGACGCGCTCCTGCCGCTCAGGCCGCGCCAGGCAATCCGCCGCCTCGACGACGAGCGCCAAAGCCTCTCCCGCGCGGTCACTGAGCCCGGAGCGCGCCAGCGCAACCGCCCCGGCCGAGAGCACCTCGGCCAAGCTGCCGAACCGGTTGATCAACGCCTTCGCCAACGGCTTCGTGTCGCGCCGCTCGATCCCGAAGAACAGCAGCATCTCGAGGATCTCGTAATCCGCGAGCGCCGTTTCCCCGGCCAACAAACGCGTCCGCATCCGTCCCCGGTGCCCTTTTGGCCCGGTGCTGGCGAACTCCGCGGATGCAACGGCTCTGTCCAAGGTCGGCGACGCCCGGCGTTTTGCGTCCGAATGCACTAGGCCGCGCAACGGCAAAGCACGAGCCAGGAACTGTAACGATATGTCAGCCGTGGCCTGAACCACATGGCCTATGGCGGCCTCGGTTGCCGCCCTCCCGTGCTCAGGGAGCGCCCGATCCAGCCACCGGCCTCCCGCGCTGCCGCAAAACTGTTGTGCAGTCTGGTCAAGATCCGCCATACCGGCCGAGAGCACGACGCTCCTACGGGCTGGTCAATCCAAGCCCTCATTACCGGGCGATGCCCATGCCGAGCGACCAAACCAGACAATCAAGCGGACGGCATCCATTGCCCGGCGCCGTGCGAAGGCTTGCAACCGCGAACCCGCCTACCTAAACACCGTTCACTCATGGACGCCGGCCACCCACCCGTTCGCACGCGCAAGCCTCGCGGCCAAGGCCCGTCCCGCCGCGGCGAGATCCTGGACGCGGCCAAACGCCTGTTCCTGCAACAGGGCGTCCAGCACGCCACCATGCGCCGAATCGCCGCCGACGTGGGCGTCAGCAGCACGGCCCTCTACGTTTATTTCCTCGACAAGCCGGCGATCCTCGACGCCATCGCTGAGGAGATGTTCCAAGCCTTGCTCGTCGCACTCGCCGAGTCCCGCGAGCTTGAGGACGCGCCGCTGCCGCGCCTGCGCGCCGGCCTACGCGCCTACGTGGATTTGGCCCTATCGCGTCCTGATGAATACCGGCTGATCTTTGAAGCCAAGAGTCAAAAAGCATGCGGCGAAAGCGAAGCCGCCGGCAAATCGTTCGACACGTTGCAACGGAACGTGGCGGAACTGGTGGACAACGGCCAATTTGCCCAGGCCGACCCGCTCGCCGTGGCGGAAGCCTTGCTAGCCTGCGCCCATGGCGTCGTGATGCTGCTGCTGAACCAGCCGATGCACATGGAAACGCCGCCGCAGCGACTGATCGACACCGTGCTCGGCGCAGCGATCAAGGGGTTCCAAACCGCGGCGCCAGCCGGGCGCTCCGGCCCGCGCCTGTAAGCGTCGACCCCCGGCTCTGGCCGGCGGAGCGCGCCGTGTAACCGGCCATTGCCGCGGCGAACGGTCTTACGCCTACTTGGCGCGGCAGCCATTGCGCAGGAATTCAAGGTCGGACTCGGTCGGCGTCCGTCCAAGTTGGCCTCGCACCGTGATCTCGCGGCAGCGTCGTTGGTCAGCCGTGAGGACCGCCGCGGGTGCTTGCGCCGACGCCTCGCGCGACGGCCGCGCAGACGGGCTTGTTTGCGCAACGGCATTCTGCGCCCGCCCCGGTGGGCGCCGGTTTTGCGGCGGACGAGGCGGCTCCGATCGGGCGGCTTGCGGCGTCAAGGGCCGGTCCGCCACGTCGCTGCCGCTCGACGGCCGGTCTGGCGCCCACGTCTCGTCAGGGATCGGCGAGGCCTGGGCGACGGCCGCTGCATCGACCGCGCTCGGCGGCGAGGCCTGCGCCGGCGTCTCGTTGGGAACCAATGTCGGCGAGGCCTGGGCCACGGCCGCCGCATCGCCCGCGCTCGGCGGCGAGGCCTGCGCCGGCGTCTCGTCGGGAATCGATGTCGGCGAGGCATTGGCGACGGCTGCAAGCAGTTCGGCTTCCTGCAATGACACCAGGTCCACCAGGACCGGAACCTCCTCCAGTGGGGCAACGTCCGGCCCGGCGGCAACGCTTGGCTCGGCAGGCGAGACGGGGCTTGCGGCTTCGGCCGCGTCGAGGGCAGGCGTGCCAGTCTCGGCCTGCAGCGCCGTATCCTCCAAGGGAGGCCCCGCCTCCGGCCGCACGGGATCAGGCGATACGGCACTAACCGTAGGCTGCGCCGGCGGCGGCTCGGGCAAAGCCTTTGCCGTCACCGCCAGCGCGGGCCTGCCAGACTCCGCCTGCTGCGGCAAGTGCCGCCAAACCATCGTCCCGATCAGCAGCATGAGCAGCGCGACCAAACCCAACCGCACATGCCGCCACGCTGGCGCGCGCGGGCGGTCGCCGGGCGCGGACGGCGGGAACGGAACGCCCGGCAAGGCATCCGCCGACAACGCGGACGCGCCGCCAGGCAGCACGAGCTTGCGCGTGATCCGGCGCCGGAGATCGCTGAACTCCTCGGCGGCGAGATGCCGGCTCAGGCCCGCCTGCCCGGCCAGCACGACGCGCAGCTTGGGACTCGTCCGGCACGCAAGCTGGATATAGCGCAGCGACGCCGGCTGCAGGGTCTGCGCGTCGGCAACCAGCAACGCCACGAGGTGGTTGCCGGGGCCAGGCTCAACCAAGGCCTCGAACCCGGCCTGCAGATCCCGATCCGTGAGCGTGCCAAGCCCAGTCCGCTTCAGCACCTGCGCGATCAATTCCCGAAGCGCCAGCCCGCCGTCCACCGAGCCTGCCACGCGCACGCACCGGACCTGCCGCTTCCCCAGTTCGTGCGCCGCCTCGTTCAGCACGCGCGCAACGTCAAAGCCCGGCTGGCCAACCAAGCTGACGCATTCGTCCCAACGGACAATGGCATCCACGACAACGGCCGCCGCTCCTGACGCATCGCTGACTTGGTCGGACTCGAAAATGGAAGGCGGCGCGTTCGTGTCAGGCATGAACACTGCTAATCCGGAATAAGTTTCATAAGGTAGAAGATCAGAACCAACGTGTTTAACAAACCACGTATCGGCCTTCCAATCGAACGATGCCTATCAGCGCAATAAAAAATTCGTGTTGATTGAGCATTTTATACAAAAAACACCAAATTTTCTCCATTCGCTTGTCCCGCCTTTTTACATTGACGTGGACAATTGTTGCCATAAGCTCAGCCCGTCCGAATTCGAGGCGTCATTGTCAGTATGCCAAAGGTGCAGCGTGCCGCCTTAGGCCGCGCACCGTGCAGCCGTTTTTAAGTTACCGTTGATAACTGAACAATGTTCTGTTAGGAGCGTTTCAGCATCAGGGTTCGGTCAGACAGGCAGCGTTGTCGGCTTGCTGAAGCGCTTTTCGCCGAAGCTGGCCTGAGCAGGAAAGCTATCATGCACGTGCGGTCCGCGTATCTCACCCTCGTTCTCCTCCTCGCCGCAGCCGCGGGCGAGCCGCCCAAACCCGTCCGCGTCGTCACCGTCGCGATCAAGTCCGCGCCCTCGTCCATGGTGTTCTCCGGAACCGTGCAAGCCCGCACCCAGGCCGATCTCGGCTTCCGCGTCGGCGGCAAGGTCATCGCCCGCCCGGTCGACATCGGCGACCATGTCCATGCCGGCGACGTTCTGGCCCAGCTCGACGACGCGGACCTGGAGCTCTCCGAACAGGTCGCCGCCGCCGCGTTCCAGGCCGCCCAGGCCGATGCCGTCAACGCCCGCGCCGAGCTCGCCCGTTACCAGCAGCTCGGACGCAGATCCCCCGCCTACCTGCCGTCCGAGTCCGACAAGCGAGGCGCCGCGAGCCGCATGGCCGACGCGCGCCTGGTCCAGGCCGCTCGCCAGCTCGCCCTGGCGCGCAGCCAGCGGGCCTACGGCAAGCTCGCCGCCGACGCGGATGGCGTGGTCACGGCGCTGCCCGTGCAAGTGGGCCAGGTGGTCGCCGCCGGGCAAACGGTTGCAACCGTCGCCTACACAAACGAGATCGAGGTCGAGGCCGACGTGCCGGAAAACCGCCTCGCCGAGGTCCGCGCCGCCCGCGAGCTGGACATCAGGCTCTGGGCCGCCCCCGGCCAGCGGCTCCACGGCCACGTCCGCGAGATCGGCGCCCTCGCCGACCCGGCCAGCCGGACCTTCGCCGTCAGGGTCGCCGTGGACGACGCCCCGCCCGGCCTCCTCGCCCTCGGCATGACCGCGACCGTCGCCTTCGGGACCGCAGGACCGCCTGTCGCCGAAATCCCGGCAACGGCGCTCACCGACAAGAACGGCAAGCCGGCCGTCTGGGTCCTGGACCCGGAAACCCACCGCGCCGCCCTCCGCCCGGTCCAGATCGCGGGCTATGCCGGCGACGGCAGCGTGCTGGTCCAAGGCGGCCTGCACGACGGCGAGGAGGTCGTCACCGCCGGCGTCGGCCAGATCGAGCCCGACGCCGCCCTCGTCGCCTGGCCCGGAGCCGCCCGATGAACCTCTCCGCCTGGGCCTTGCGCCACCGCGCCCTGACCCTGTTCGCCATGCTCGCCCTCGCCATCGGCGGCATCGTCTCCTACTTCCAGCTCGGACGCGCCGAAGACCCGGCCTTCACCATCAAGGACATGGTCGTCATCGTCGACTGGCCCGGCGCATCCGCCGACGAGATGTCCCGCCAGGTCACCGACCCGATCGAGCGCAAGCTCGAAGACCTCCCCCATCTCGACCACACGCAAAGCCAGACCCAACCCGGCCACGCCGTCGTCCAGGTCACCCTGCGCGACGACACCCCGGCGAAGCAGGTGGCCGGCCTGTTCTACCAGGTCCGCAAGAAAATCGGCGACATCAGCGCCACCCTTCCCTCCGGCATCCACGGCCCCTACTTCAACGACGAGTTCGGCGACACTTACAGCCTGCTCTACGCCCTCACCTCCGACAGCTTCACCCTCCCGGAGCTGAAGCACGTCGCCGAGGACGTGCGCGAGCAGCTCCTCACCGTCCCCGGCGTCGGCAAGGTCATCCTCGTCGGCCAGCAGGACGAGCGCATCAACATCGACGTCTCCTACCGCAAGCTGGCCCAGCTCGGCCTCACCCTCCCCGAGGTGTTCGACGCCGTCCGGAAGGAGAACAGCGTCGTCTCCAGCGGCTTCGTCGACACCCCGCACGACCGCATCCGCGTCCGCACCCGCCCGGCGCTCGACGGCGCGGGCGCCCTCGCCGCCCTCCCGGTCAATGCCGGCGGCCATATGCTCCGCCTCGGCGACTTCGCTGTCATCACCCGCGGCACGGTCGATCCGCCCGTCTCCACCATGCGCTACAACGGCAAGCCCGCGCTCGGCCTGGGCATCAGCATGGCCGAAGGCGGCAACATGCTCGCCCTCGGCCGGCAGGTCGCCGACCGCATCGCCCAGATCGAGCCTGCCCTCCCCCTCGGCGTCCACATCGGCAAGCTCAACGACCAATCCGCCGTAGTCGCCATCGACGTGCACGACTTCCAGGAGAGCTTCCTCGAGGCCCTGGCCATCGTCCTCCTGGTCAGCTTCATCAGCCTCGGCTGGCGCACCGGCATCGTCGTGGCCATCAGCGTCCCCCTCGTCCTCGCCGGCGTGTTCGTCGGCATGAAGCTGCTCGGCATCGACCTGCAGCGCATCTCCCTGGGCGCGATGGTCATCGCCCTCGGCCTCCTGGTCGACGACGCCATCATCGCCGTCGAGACCATGACGGTGAAGCTGGAGCAAGGCTGGGACCGCATCCGCGCCGGCAGCTTCGCCTACACCTCCACCGCCTTCCCCATGCTCACCGGCACCCTCGTCACCGCCGCCGGCTACCTCCCGGTCGGCCTCGCCAACTCCAGCACCGGCGAATACACCCAAGACATTTTCCGCGTCGTCGGCATGGCGCTGATCCTGTCCTGGCTCGTCGCCGTCCTGTTCGTCCCCTTCCTCGGCGTAGCCCTCCTGCCCGAGCCGACCCTGCACGAAACCCGGCACGACGTTTACGACACCCCCGCCTACCGCCGCTTCGCCCGCCTCGTCGCCTGGTGCGTCCGCCGCCGCTGGTGGGTCATCGCGCTCACCGCCGCCGCCTTCGCCCTTTCCGTCGCCGGCTTCACCCGCGTGCCGCAGCAGTTCTTCCCCAACAGCGACCGCCTCGAAGTCCTGATCGACGTCCGCCTGCCCGAAGGCGCCAGCTTCGAAGCCACCGCAACCGAGGTCGCCAAGCTCGAAGCCATCCTGAACAAGCAGCCCGGCATCGCCTCCTACGCCGCCTACACCGGCACCGGCACGCCCCGCTTCTTCCTCGCCTTCTCCCCCGAGCTCGACCAGCCGAACTATGCCCAGTTCGTCATCAACGCCAAGTCCATCGCCGACCGCGAGGCGCTGCTGAACACGTTGATCGCCGAGATCGATCGCGGCGACTTCCCCGATGTCCGCCTCCGCCCTTCCCGCCTCGAACTCGGCCCGCCCGTGGGTTACCCGGTGCAATTCCGCATCGTCGGCCCCGACCCGCTCATGCTGCGCGAGATCGCCGCCGGGGTCCGCCGGGCCATGCGCGACAGCCCGGACGTGCGCAACGTCAACGACAATTGGGGCCAGCTTGCCAAGCAGGTCTCGGTCACGCTCGACCAGGACAAGGCCCGGCGTCTCGGCATCACCAGCGAGGACATCGCCACCACCCTGCAAACCCTGCAGCAAGGGGCGGTGATCACGAATTACCGCGAGGGCACCGAACAGATCCCCATCGTCGCCCGCGCCGTCGCCTCCGAACGCCAGAATCTCGGCGCAATCGGCGACGTGGTCGTGGCCGGCGCCAACGGCCGTGCCGTCCCGCTCTCCCAGGTGGCATCGATCTCCTGGGGCATGGAGCAGCCGCTCGTCTGGCGTCGCAACCGCACGCCGATGCTGGTGGTGCGCGCCGACACCGTGCCCGGCGTGCAGGCCCCGGACGCCACCGCCGCCATCCTGCCCAAGCTCGAAGCCGTCAAGGCGGCCCTCTCCCCGGGCTACCGCATCGAGACCGCCGGCGCCGTCGAGGAAAGCGCCAAGGGCTCGGCCAGCATCAACAAGGTCATGCCGCTGATGCTGCTTGTCATGCTGACCTTGCTCATGATCCAATTGCAGTCCTTCGGGCGGATGCTGATGGTGGTCGCGACAGCCCCGCTCGGCCTGATCGGCGTCACCGCCGCGCTGCTGGCGACGGGCGCGCCGTTCGGCTTCGTCGCCACCCTGGGCTTCATCGCCCTCGCCGGCATCATCATGCGCAACTCGGTCATCCTGGTCGACCAGATCGAGCAGGACCTCCGCGCCGGGGCCGGGGTCGAGCAGGCCATCATCGGCGCCACGGTGCGGCGGTCGAGGCCCATCATCCTGACGGCGGCGGCGGCGGTCTTCGCCCTGCTGCCGCTGTGCTTCTCGGTGTTCTGGGGGCCAATGGCCATCGCCATCATGGGCGGGCTGGTGAGCGCCACGGTGCTCACCCTCTGCTTCGTCCCAGCCCTCTACGCCGCCTCCACGATCCGAGGCCGCCGCAAAGCCCCGCAACCGCTCGCCACGGCCCGGATGCACCCGGCGGAGTGAACCCCCCGTTCAAGCGGCGCCGGGCAGCGCCTCGCGGATCGCCGCCAGCCCCCGCCGCGTGCTGCCGTCCGGCGCGGCGTTCGCATCGTCGAGCCAAGCCAGCAAGGCGTCCCGGCATCGCGGCCACTCGTCGGCCAGGATGCTGAAATAGGCGGTGTCCCGCCGCCGCCCACGCACGATCAAGTGCGCCCGCAGCGTGCCCTCGTACGTGAACCCCAGCCGCTCCGCCGCCCGCCGCGACGGCGCGTTCAGCGCGTTGCACTTCCAAACCAGCCGCCGGTAGCCGAGGTCGTCCATCGCCAGCCGCATCAGCAGGAACATCGCCTCCGTTGCCGCCCGCGTCCGCTGCATCCGCGGCCCGAACCAGATATGCCCGATCTCAATCGCGGCGTTCCGCGGCTGGATGTCCATCAGCGTCAGCCACCCGCTCGCCACCCCCGTGCTGACCGGCCGCACCGCCCAGGCCATCGGATCGTGCTCGGAGGCCATCGACGCCAGGTGCGCCGCCATCGCCGCCTCGTCGCCGAACGGGCCGTAGCCCAGGTAGTCCCAGCTCTCCTCCCCGCCCGCCGCCTGCGCCGCCTGCCAAAGCTCGGACGCGTGACGCCGGTGCAGCGGCTCCAGGATCGTGAACCGGCCCCGTAAAGGAACCCGCGCCGGCAACGGCCGCGGCGTGGGGTCAACGGGCGGTCCAAGCGGGCGGTCGTTCATGCTCACTCTTATAGCACGGGTTGAACCCGACGATCTTCCGTCGCTCGGCCGAACGCAAAAATCATTTCTGGTACAGACAGCCCCAATCTAAGCCGCCATAGTCGAGAAATTGAAACGTTAGGAATAGGAGCTTCGATGCCGCGTCCAAGTCTCGTTCTGACCGTCCTCGCCACGCTTGCCCTGTCCGCGTGCGCATATCCCGAAACCTTTAAAACCCAGCTCAGCAGCGCCAACGAGGTGCCGCCCAACAACTCGCCCGGCACAGGAACGGCAACGGTGACGTTCTACCCGACATCCAAGAACATGATATACGACGTCACCTACAAGGACCTCACCGGCCCCGCAGCCGCCGCCCACTTTCACGGCCCGGCAGCGCCCGGCGCGAATGCCCCGGTCATGGTCCCGATGGAAATCACGCCGTCGCCGATCAAGGGCGGCGTCAAGCTGACCGAAGCGCAGATCGACGCGCTCCAGGCCGGCAAGATGTACGTCAACATTCACACGAGAGAGCACAAGGACGGCGAGATCCGCGGCCAGCTTCAGCGCACGCAGTAGGCTACTCGCGGACCCGGCCCAACCGGGTCCGCACTCTTCAAGCGGCGTGATGCACCGGCGCAAGCCCGTAAACCGGCGTCTCGATCCCTTCCATCCGCGCCTTCAATTGCAATGCCAGATACAGCGAGTAGTGCCGCGATTGGTGCAGGTTGCCGCCGTGGAACCAAAGCCCCTCCTGCCGGGTCGGCTTCCACATGTTGCGCAGCTCGCCCTCCCAAGGCCCCGGGTCCTTCGTCGTGTCCGAGCCGAGCCCCCAGCACTTGCCTACCGTGTCCGCCACCGCCTGCGAGATCAGCCGCGCCGCCCACCCGTTCATCGAGCCGTAGCCCGTCGCATAGACGATCAAATCCGCCGGCAGCTCCGTCCCATCGCTTAAAACCACCGCATGAGGCTCGATACGCTCCACGTCGACGCCGCTCTTCAGCTTGATCCGCCCGTCCGCGATCAGCTCCGAAGCGCCGACGTCAATGTAATAGCCCGAGCCCCGCCGCAGGTACTTCATCGTCAGCCCCGACCCGTCGTCGCCGAAGTCGAGCATGAACCCGGCCCGCTCCAGCCCGCGGTAGAACTCGGCGTCCCGCTCGCGGATGGCGCGGGCCACCGGCATCTGGAACTGGTGCATCAGCCGGTACGGGATCGACGCCGACAGCATGTCCGCCTTGTCGGTCGTGATCCCCGCCGCCATCGCCTGTTCCGAGTAGAGCGGCCCCAGCCCAAGCTCCATCAGCGAGTCCGACCGCGAGACATGCGTCGACGACCGCTGCACCATCGTGACCTCCGCCCCATGCTCCCAAAGGTCGGCGCAGATGTCGTGCGCCGAATTGTTCGACCCGATCACCACGCACCGCTGCCCCCGGTACGCCTCGCCACCGGGATGCTGGCTGGAATGGTGCTGCTCGCCCTCGAACGTCTCCGCCCCCGGATACGACGGCACGTTCGCAACCCCCGACATCCCGGTCGCGAGCACCAACTGCTTCGGCCGCAACGTCACCCGCTCGCCGTCGCGCAGCACCTCCACCGTCCATTCCCGCCGCGTCTCGTCCCAGGCCGCGCGCTCGCAGGTGGTGCTGTTCCAGCAGTTCAGCTCCATCACCTTGGCGTACATTTCCAGCCAGTCGCCGATCTTGTCCTTCGGCGCGAACACCGGCCAATGCTCGGGGAACGGCAGGTAGGGCATGTGGTCGTACCAAACCGGGTCATGCAGGCACAACGACTTGTACCGGCTGCGCCACTGGTCGCCCGGCCGCGAATGCTTGTCGATGATCAGCGTCGGCACGTCGAGCCGCCGCAGCCGCGCGCCCAGCCCCAGCCCGCCCTGCCCCGCCCCCACGATCAGCACGTAAGGCTGCCGCGTCACCCCGAGCTCGGCCGCCTCCGCCTGCCGCCGCTCCAGCCAAGTTCGCCGGCCCTGCTCGACGCCGTGCGCCGCGCCCATCTCGCGCCGCGCCCCCGAGCGCTCCTCGTAGCCCTTCAGCTCCTCCATGCTGGTCAGCAAGGTCCAGCACAGCCCGTCGCGCAGCCGCACGTAACCCCGGCCCCGCCCCACGGCGGTCTCGAACCCGATCCAGCCAGATGTCACCCCGTCCGCCTCGGCCGCGGGTTCCGTCAATGCCCAATCCCGCGGCTGCGTGCCGGCGAGCGTGGCGTCCAGCATGGCCTCGATCCGCTCCCGCCCCTCCATCGTCGCGATGTTCCAGGTGAACGCGGTCAGGTCGCGCCAGAAGCATTCCGCCGCGAACAAGCCGGACGCTGCCCGCACGTCGCTCGACGCAAGCGCTGCATCGAGCCGGGCAAGCCAGTCCCGGACACTCTCGCTCGCATGATTGCCGGACGCCTCGGTCCCCGGTCGTTCGATTGTAATGGACATCGCTTGCGTCTCCCACGGTTGCCCGGCCGGCATCCTCCAGCCTCTCAAACGAGCTTGTCAGTCGATGGCCGCCCTCGGCAAGCCCTGAAACGCCGGTCATGAACAAACGTATGTACGTTTTTCCTCGCAGTCCCCGCCAGTCCATGCTTTGCTTCTTCAAGACGCCATTGAAAGCGTTTCAACAAGGCATCAATAACGCCGGAGTCACGCAGCGAATAGGGAGGGTCTACCGATGATCGAATGCCAGTCGTCCTTGCGCGCTTTGCTTCTGGCCTGCTGCGCCGCCGCCGCGCTGCAAGCAGCCCCCGTCCGGGCAGCCGACGTAACCCAGGACCGCCTGCTCAACGCCGACAAGGAGCAGGGCAACTGGATCCAGCATCATCGCACCTACGACGCCCAGCGCTTCTCCCCGCTCAGCCAGATCAACAAGGACACCGTCAAGAACTTGAAGGTCGCCTGGACCATGGCCCTCGGCGGCGTCGAGGGCGGCGGCATCTGGACCCATGGCGGCCTCGAAGCCACCCCAATCGTCGAGGACGGCATGATGTACGTCACCGACGGCTGGGGCTCCGTCTACAAGATCGACGCCCACGGCGGCAAAGGCACGCTGCTATGGAAGATGGACCCGAAGACCGACCACGACTGGGCCGGCGCCGTCGCCTGCTGCGGCGTCGACAACCGCGGCGTCGCCCTCTGGGACGGCATGGTGATCTCCCACACGCTCGACGGCCGCCTGATCGCCACCAACAAGGAAACCGGCGAGATCGCCTGGCAACGCCAGGTCGCCGACCCCGACAAGGGCGAGGTGGTGACCGGCGCGCCGTTGATCGTCCACGGCAAGGCGATCACCGGGGTCGCCGGGGCCGAATACGGCATCCGCGGCTGGATCGCCGCCACCGACCTCAAGACGCAGAAGGAAGCCTGGCGCACCTACACCATCCCCGCCAAGGGCGAACCCGGCAGCGAAACCTGGCACAATGAGGGCACCGCGGCCAACGGCGGCGGCTCCACATGGGTGACGGGCAGCTACGACCCGGACAGCAACACCCTCATCTGGGGCGTCGGCAACCCCGGCCCCGACTGGGACAACGAGCACCGCCCCGGCGACAACCTCTACACCGACAGCGCCCTCGCCCTCGACCCGGACACCGGCAAGATCAAGTGGCACTACCAGCACACCCCAAACGACCCGTTCGACTACGACAGCGTCTCGGAGAACGTGCTGGTCGACGTGCCTGTCAACGGCCGCATGGAAAAGCTGGCCCTGACCGCGGACCGCAACGGCTTCGCCTACGCCAACAACCGCAAGGACGGCGAATTCGTCTGGGGCGCGCAGTTCGTCAAGAAAGCGACCTGGACCCGCGGCCTCAACCCCGAAACCGGCAAGCCCGTCGAATACGACCCGTCCCAGCCGGTCCAGCGCTACAACGCCGCCGTCACCCCGTCCCGCAGCAACACCCCGTCCGACGTCTGCCCCGGCAACATGGGCGGCAAGAACTGGCCCCCCACCGCCTACAACCCGACGCTGCAGCGCTGGTACATCCCGGTGATCGAAAGCTGCAACACCATCACCGTCGAACCCACCAAGGAGAACTCGTTCAAGCCGCGTGAATTCTACACCGGCGGCGGTCCCAGCCAGCATCAGCGCATCACCGGCAGCGTCACCGCCATCGACGTCAAGACCGGCAAGGTGGTCGAGAAGCACGAGACCAAGTTCCCCATGCTCGGCGGCCTGCTCGCCACGCCGGACCTCGTCTTCGCCGGCGAGCCCTCCGGCGAGGTGATGGCGCTTGACGCCAAGTCGCTCGACAAGCTGTGGTCGTTCAACACCGGCTCCGGCGTGAACGCGCCGCCCATGACCTTCACCGTCGACGGCAAGCAATACCTCGCCATCCTGGTCGGGTTCGGCGGCGCTTGGGACAAGTGGTTCATCGAATCGACGCCCGAGCTGAAGAAAACCGAGCCGAGTTCGATGCTCTACGTCTTCGCCCTCTGACTTGACGGCGCGCCCGCGGATGCGGCCCGCCTGGGGCCAGTCCGCAAACGCTGGAGGCCCGCTCCCATGCACGCGATCACCGCCGCCCTCTGCGCCCTCTTGCTCCTGCAAGCTCCCGCCCGCGCCCAGCCCTCGCCCCACGGCGGCAGCGAGGCCGAAGGCAAGCGGGTCTACCAGAAGGCCAACTGCGTCGGCTGCCACAAATGGCACGGCGGCGGAGGCGGCGGCTACGGCGGCGACGCCCTCTCGCTCCGCGCCACGTCGCTCGGCCGGGAGCAGATCGTGGAAACCGTCACCTGCGGCCGCCCCGGCACCGGCATGCCCTACTTCAAGCGCGGCGCTTATGACGCCGCCGACCACCCCTGCTACGGTCTCGCCCGGCAGGAACTCGGCAAGGACATCCCGGTCGAGGCGAACGTCTTCCTGCGCCCGAACGAGGTGGCCGCAGTCGCCGACTACGTCCTGGCCGACATCAAGGGCCACGGCGAACCCACCTACCCCGAGTGCATCGCCTTCTTCGGCAACGGCTCCCGCGTGTGCAACGTCTACAAGAACGCGCAAGCCGCGCCGCCCGCGAAAACAGGAGGCTGACCATGCGCCGTATCCTTGTCGCCCTCGCGGTCCTCGCCGCCGCCCCGTTCGCCCCATCAAACGCCGCCGAGAACGACCTCCGCGAGTTCCGCATCGGCATGACCGTCAGCACCCTGCCGCAGCACGGCTACAACGCTTTCGCCTGCGCCAGCGACCTGGGCCGGCATCTGGAGAGTTGGCAAGGCTTCGCCCAATGCCCGGCAGGCCCCGCCGGTCTCCACGCCGTCCGCTTCAGCTACGACGAAGCCGCCAACCCGCTTTCCAAGGTCAACGACCTCTACGAAGGCACCAAGGTCGGCGGCCACCCGGTGCTGCTGACGGTGCTGATCGGCGACGACGCCGAGGTCCACGGCCTTGTCATCGAAACCGACCCGAAAGCCCGCCTTTATTTGCGCAAGAAAGCCTTCCTGCTCGGCGCGCAGGTCAAAGCCCGCTACGGCGAAGCCGGCTGGACCTGCCGCTCCGCCGATCAAGCCGATGACAAGGAGCCGGTCGGAGGCGTATTCATCGACGAGCACTGCGAGAAATCCACCCCGGCGCGGCATCTCGCGCTCGACCGGGCACTTTACCGCCGCCCTGGCGACCCACTGAAGGACTTCGTCAGCCAAACCCGGCTCGAAATCCGCGGCCCGCGATAATCGTCCAAGAAGGAGATGCCTCGATGATCACCCTGAAGGTCAACGGCCAAACCCAAACCTACGACGGCGACCCCTCCCTGCCCCTGCTCTGGTTCCTGCGCGACGAGGCCGGGCTTACCGGCACCAAGTTCGGCTGCGGCCAGGCCCTCTGCGGCGCCTGCACCGTCCATATCGGCGGCCAGGCCGCCCGTTCCTGCATCACCGCCATGAGCGACGTGAGCGATCAGGAGGTCGTCACCATCGAGGGCCTCCATCCCACCGGCGACCACCCCGTCCAGAAAGCCTGGCGCGAGCTGGTCGTGCCGCAATGCGGCTACTGCCAGGCCGGGCAGATCATGCAGGCCGCGTCCCTGCTGGAAACCACGCCGCACCCCAGCGACGAGGAGATCCGCAGCCAGATGAGCGGCAACATCTGCCGCTGCGGCTGCTACAACCGCATCGAGGCCGCCATCCGCATCGCCGCGACCGGAGCCTGAGCCATGACCTATTTCGCCCCCAAATCCACGCCCATCGAGAACGTCAGCCGCCGCAACCTGCTGCGCGGCGGCGCGACCCTCGGCGGCCTCGTGCTCGCCGCCCAACTGCTCCCCGGCGCCCGCGCCCACGCCGCCTTCCCGACCAATTATCAAACCGGCGCCGGCAAGATGCCGCACGGCACGGTCAACGACCCGCGCGTGTTCGTCTCCGTCGCCCCCGACGGCCTCGTCACCATCGTCGCCTCCCGCGCCGAGATGGGCACCGGCGTCCGCACCAGCCTGCCCATGATCGTCGCCGACGAGATGGGCGCGGATTGGTCCCGCGTGCACGTCGTGCAAGCGCCGGGCAACGAGGAGAAATACGGCAACCAGGACACCGACGGCTCGCGCAGCACCCGCCACTTCCTGATCCCGATGCGCCAGGTGGGCGCGGCCGCCCGCACCATGCTCGTCGCCGCCGCGGCCCGGCAATGGGGCGTCCCGGCCGGCGAGTGCAAGGCCGGCGTCCATGAAATCATCCACACGGCCAGCAACCGCCGCCTCGGCTTCGGCGCCCTGGCCGACGCCGCCGCCAAGCTCCCGGTGCCGGAAACCGCCAGCCTGCAACTGAAGGACCCGAGCGAGTTCCGCCTCATCGGCAAGGGCCAGGTCGGCCTCGTCGACCTGCACGACATCACCACCGGCCACGCGACCTACGGCGGCGACGTCCGCCTCCCCGGCATGAAATACGCCGTCATCGCCCGCCCGCCCGTGGTCGGCGGCAAGCTCGTCTCCTTCGACGACAAGGAGGCCCTGGCCATCCCCGGCGTCGAGCAGGTGCTCGAGGTCGAAGGCTGGCCCTGGCCCTCCAAGTTCATGCCCCTCGGCGGCGTCGCCGTCGTCGCCCGCAACACCGGCATGGCGATCAAGGGCCGCGACGCCCTGAAAGTCGTCTGGGACCACGGCGCAAACGCCGGCTACGACTCCGCCGCCTACCGCGCCGAGCTGGAAGCCGCCGCCCGCAAGCCCGGCCTCGCCGTCCGCGACCAGGGCGACGCCGACGCCGCCCTGAAAGCCGCCGACAAGGTGATCGTCGGCGAATACTACCTGCCCCATCTGGCCCACGCCCAGATGGAGCCGCCGGTCGCGACCGCGAACGTCAAGGACGGCAAAGCCGAAGTCTGGGCCCCGGTGCAAAGCCCCGGCGGCACCCGTGAGGACGTGGCCAAGCTCCTTGGCATCCCGGAAAAGGACGTCACCGTTCACGTCACGCTCCTGGGCGGCGGCTTCGGCCGCAAGTCCAAGTGCGACTACGCCCTCGAAGCCGTCTGGCTGTCGCGGAAGCTGGCCGCGCCCGTCCGCGTGCAATGGACCCGAGAGGACGACATCCGCCACGACTTCTATCACACCGTCTCGGCCGAACGCATCGAGGCCGGGCTAGACAAGTCGGGCAAGGTCGTCGCCTGGCGTCACCGCAGCGCCGCGCCCACCATCGCCTCCACGTTCAAGGCCGGCGCCAAGCACGAGGCCGCCTTCGAGCTCGGCATGGGCCTGGTCGACCTCCCGTTCGACATCGCCAACATCCGCTGCGAGAACCCGGAAGCCGCCGCCCACACCCGCATCGGCTGGTTCCGCTCCGTGTCCAACATCCCGCACGCCTTCGCCGTCCAGTCCATGGTGGCCGAGATCGCCCACGCCACCGGGCGGGACCCGAAGGATATGCTGCTGGAACTGATCGGCCCGGCCCGTATCGTCGACATCGCCGCGTCGGCCAAGGACTTCTGGAACTACGGCGAGCCGACCGAAAGCTACCCGATCGACGCCGGCCGCCTGCGCCGCGCCGTCGAGCTGGTGGCGGAGAAGGCCGAATGGGGCAGGAAACTACCCCCCGGCCACGGCCTCGGCATCGCCGCCCACCGCAGCTTCGTCAGCTACATCGCCACCGTCGTGGAAGTCGCGATCGACGACAAGGGCGGCATGACGGTGCCCCGGGTGGACACGGTGATCGACTGCGGCACCTACGTGAACCCGGAACGCATCCGCTCGCAGATGGAGGGCGCGGTCATCATGGGCATGAGCCTCGCCAAATACGGCGAGATCACCTTCAAGGACGGCCAGGCGCAGCAGGGCAACTACGACGACTTCCCCGTCCTGCGCGTCGATGAGGCGCCCGTCGTAACCAACGTCCACATCATGCCGCCCGGCGCCGACACCCCCCCAAGCGGCGCCGGCGAGCCGGGCGTCCCGCCGGTCGCGCCGGCGCTGATCAACGCGATTTTCGCCGCAACCGGGCAGCGGCTGCGTCGGATGCCGATCGGCCAGCAGCTCGCCGGACTAAGCCAGGTGCCCGCGCAAGCCAGGGCACCCCGCAACGAGCCGCAAAGCGAGAGCGTGTCATCGAGCCAGCCGGCCCCCGCCGCGCCAACCGACAACACCGGCGCGACCGATCAAAGCCCAAAGGTCAAGCAGATGAACGAGGAAGCCAAGACGCAAACGCTGAAAGGCGGCAAATAGCCGCCTAACTTTACGCAGGAATACGGTTGCCAAGGCTCACGTCTTGGCAACCGTATAGAAGGCGGTCTTATTCGTGTCGGGCGGTCGCCGTCTCGCGTGCCGCCGTCGTCGTCTCACGGGGCGGGGTCTGCTTGGCCGCCGGGCCGGAGATCGGCGGCGCCGGACGCTCAACTTCGCTCGTCTCCATCGAAGCGTCATCGTCGGCCATGTTCTTCTTGAACGCTTTGATGCCGCTGGCGAAATCGCCCATCAGCCCGCTCACCTTGCCGCGTCCGCCGAACAGCACCAGGATGACCAAAAGCACGATCAGCCAGTGCCAGATGCTCAAACTACCCATTTTTCCTCCTCCAAGGCCCCCGCTTGCGCCGGATTAGCCGATAGATCCGCAGCGCCGTCAGGGCTGACATGGCGCTCTTTCGCGGCTCATGCAAGCACTACCCGGCCGCCGCGCGCTTCAGCGCCTCGATGAGTTCAAGAGCCTGCTCAAGCCCGGTGGACAGCGCCTGTTCGGCCACCCCGCGCGAATACCCGGCCCGTGCGAGCGCGCCGAGGTCCTTGAGCCTCGTGTCGTCCCCCGGCGACGGCCGGAACGGCCCGATCCGCCGCCGCCGGGCAAACTCGAGCGCCGCCGGCAACTCGTCCCGCGAAGCCGGCATGGCGGTCGTGGCGATTTCGGGCGCAATCCCGCGCGCCGCCAGATCCGCCGAAACCGCCCGGCGGGAGCGCCCGGACCGGGTCAAGCGGGAGGAGCGTTGCCGCGCATAGGCGGCGTCGTCGATCACCCCGGCCTCGACCAAGGCACGGGCCACCTGCCGCGCCTCCGCCCGCGCCCTCTCGCCCGCGTCCGCCGTTTCCGCCCCTTCGGCCTCGGCCCGCCGCCGCCAGCGTTGGATGCGCCGGTCCAGCACCCGCACCAGCCCCGCCTCGGTGGCCGAGAAGCGCGAAAGATGCCGCAGCGCCGCCTCCCGCAATTGGGCGCGCGTGGGCGGCGGTCCGGCGGGTCTATTAGCGGGTTTGCCAGCGGGTTTAATCGTTTGCGCCATCCTGATACAACGAGCCTCGCTTGTGCCGTGCAGCGATCCTTCGCCCCGGCCGCGTGTTGTTCCAGCCAGCCGTTTGATCGCTTGGCTGCATCGGTATTAAGGAGAGCAGTATTGCCTGATTTTCGCGTTTGTGTCGCAGCGCTCGGCATCTTGGCTCTCGCGGCCTCGCCCGCGATGGCGCAGCAGCCATCAGAGCCGCCCCCGGGCTTGAAGGCGACCACGAACAACCCGAACCTGTCGGTCTCGACCGTGAAGCTCGACAACGGGCAGCGGGCCGGCAAGATCATCGGCTCCGACGTTTACCTCACGTCCAACATGAACGAGAAGGCCGGCAGCGTCGACGACCTGATCCTGACCGACGGCAACAAGGTCACCGTGGCCATCATCGGCATTGGCGGCGTGCTGGGGATCGGCAGCAAGCTGGTGGCGGTGCCTTATAGCCAGCTAAAGCAAGAATCAGGCAAGCTCGTGTTGACCGGCGTGAGCCGGGATGAGCTTAATGGAATGCCGTCGTTCGAATACTGACCGGCGGCGCGCCGACCACCTCTAACCGGAGCAAAAGGTTTGTCCATTACCGCCTTGATGCCGACCTATAACCGGCAGGACATCGCGTTCGATCATGGCGAAGGGTGCTGGCTGTTCAGCGCCGATGGACGACGCTTCCTCGATTTCGGCGCCGGCATCGCCACGTCCTCGCTCGGCCACGGCCATCCGCACCTGGTCCAGGCCATCGCCGAGCAGGCAGGCCGGGTCATGCACGTCAGCAACCTGTATCGCGTGCCGCAGGCCGAGCGCCTGGCCGCGCGCTACGTCGAGGCGACCTTCGCCGACAGCGTGTTCTTCTGCAACTCGGGCGCCGAGGCGAACGAGGCGCTGGTCAAGATGATGCGCAAGGCCATGGCGGGATCAGGCCAGGAGGAGCGCCACCGCATCATCTGCTTCGACGGCGCATTCCACGGGCGCACGCTGGCGATGCTGTCCGCGACCGGCAACGAGAAATACCTCAAAGGCTTCGGCCCCGCCGTGGACGGCTTCGACCACGTGCCGTTCAACAACATGAACGCGGTACGCAACGCGATCGGGCCGCACACCGCCGGCATCCTGGTCGAGCCGGTGCAGGGCGAAGGCGGCATCCGCCCGGCCGACCTCGCCTTCCTGCGCGGCCTGCGCGCCGCCTGCGACGAGTTCGGCATTCTGCTCGGGTTCGATGAAATCCAGTGCGGCATGGGGCGCACCGGCAAGCTGTTCGCCCATGAATGGGCCGGCATCGCGCCGGACGTGATGTCGATCGCCAAAGGCATCGCCGGCGGCTTCCCGATGGGCGCAATCCTGGCCCGGGAAAGCGTGGCCAAGCACCTCATCGCCGGCAGCCACGGCACGACGTTCGGCGGCAATCCCCTCGCCTGCGCCGCGGGCAATGCCGTGCTCGACGTGATCCTCGAGCCGGGCTTCCTGCAGGAGGTGGACCGCAAGGCTCGCCGCCTCTGGCACGGCCTCGAATCGATCGTGGCCGGGAATGCCGAGGTTCTGGCGCAAGTCCGCGGCGCAGGATTGATCCTGGGCCTGAAGTCGATCGTGCCGAATACCGAGTTGCAGGATGCCTTCATGGCGGAAGGCCTGCTGACGGTCGCGGCCGGCGACAACGTCGTCCGCCTCGTTCCCCCGCTCGTGCTGACGGATGCGGACATCGACGCGGCCTTGGAGATGATCGCCCGCGGCGCGCGCCGTTGCCGTCCGGGCGCGATCCCGGCCGCGGCAAAATGAGCGGAGCGTTGCGCCGAACCGATCCGTTCGACCCGCCCGGCCCCGAGCAGACGCGCGACTTCCTCGATCTGCGCGACTTCGATCAAAACGCCCTGCGGCGGATGCTCGCCTTCGCCGCCGATCAGAAACGCCGGGGCCGGGCGCAACGCCCGCTCGAAGGCAAGACCCTCGCCCTCATTTTCGAGAAGCCGAGCACCCGCACCCGCGTCAGCTTCGAGCTGGCCATGCGCCAGCTCGGCGGCGAGGTGATGACGATGACCGCCGCCGACCTCCAACTCGGGCGCGGCGAAACGGTGGCCGACACCGCCCGCGTGCTGTCCCGCTACGTCGACGCCATCATGCTCCGCACCGACAACGTGGTCCGGCTGCGCGAGATGGCGGAAGCGGCGACGGTCCCCGTCATCAACGGCCTGACCAATATGAGCCACCCCTGCCAGCTCATGGCCGACGTGATGACCTTCGAGGAGAAGCGCGGCCCCATCGCGGGCCAAGTCATAGCCTGGGTCGGCGACGGCAACAACGTCGCCTGCAGTTGGATCGAGGCGGCGGCACGGTTCGGCTTCGCCCTGCGCATCGCCACCCCCGAGCTGTGCCGCCCGCCGCAGAAGCTGGTGGATTGGGCACGCTCGCAAGGCGCGCGCATCGAATTGACCGACGACCCCGCAGCCGCCGTGGCCGGCGCGCGCTGCGTCGTCACCGACGCCTGGGTCAGCATGGCCGACGATCCCAACGCGAATCGGCACAACCTGCTGGCGCCCTTCCGCGTCGATGCGGCCCTGATGGCGCGGGCGGCCCCGGACGCGCTGTTCATGCACTGCCTGCCGGCGCACCGGGGCGAGGAAGTCACGGCCGACGTGATCGACGGCCCGCAATCGGTGGTGTTCGACGGCGCGGAAAACCGGCTCCACGCCCAGAAAGGCGTCCTGGCCTGGTCGCTCGGGCTGCTGGCATGACGGAGGAGATCGCGGCGACCCCAGGGTGGGCCGAGCAGCGGCTCGACGAGGCGTTCCGCGGGTTGCCGGGCGATGCGGCGGTCATCGCAGCCAAGCGGGACTACCTGAGCTGCCTGGCCCGGCGAAAGCAGCCGGGCGCGCCGTCGGACACCCTCGGGGCCGAGTTCTCCGCCTGCCGCCCTGCCCTGCGCAAGTCGCTGGAGGAGGCCGGGGTCAGCGAAGGCTCCCTGACCCGGCTCAACGCCGAGCTGGAAGCGTTCGAGGCCGAGATCGCGGCGGACAGTTAGCGCCCCCGCCGAGGCTTGCACCGGCCCGTGCGGGACGCATCTATGGCCGTGAAGACTGGTAAAGGCGCCCGGATGCAGAACACGACGACCCCGCCGCGCGTCCAGGTCGAGATCAAGACCGAGCGGCCAAAGCTGCACAAGGTGATCCTGGTCAACGACGACTTCACCCCGCGCGAGTTCGTGACCCGGGTGCTGAAGGCCGAGTTCCGCCTGGGCGAGGAGCAGGCCAACCAGGTGATGATGACGGCGCACCGGCGAGGCGTTTGCGTCGTCGCGGTGTTCACCAAGGAAGTGGCCGAAACCAAGGCGACGAACGCGACCGACGCCGGACGCAAGAAAGGCTACCCCTTGCTGTTCACCACCGAGCCGGAAGAATAGCGGCTCACTTCAACAGGCGCGGCAGCAGCAGCGAGATCGCCGGGAACGCGGCCAGCAGCGCGATCCGGACGAGCTCGGAAGCCAGGAACGGCAGCACGCCCTTGAACGTCTGGCGCATCGGGATGTCCGGAGCCATCGCGTTGATGATGAACACGTTGAGCCCGACCGGCGGCGTGATCAGCCCCAGCTCCACCGTCACGAGGATGATGATGCCGAACCAGATCTTGGTCTCGTCCGGGCCAAGCCCGAAATCCAACCCGGCCACGACCGGCCAGAAGAACGGGATGGCGAGGATAACCATCGAAAGGCTGTCCATCAGGCATCCGAACACCAGGAAAACAACGATGACCAATCCCAATGTTTCATAAGGGGAAAGGCCGCTGGCCTGGAGGAAGCTGGCCACGGATTGCGGCAGCCCGGCCCTGGCCATGAAGATTTTCAGCAGTTCCGCGCCGAGCAGGATTAGGAAGATCATGCCGCTGGTGCGGGCGGTTTCGAGCAACGCGTCGAGGAACTGGGACGAGCTTAGCCGCCCGAGCGCAAACCCGTAAAGCCCGACCAGGACGACCCCGATGGACGCCGCCGCCGTCGGGCTGTAGATGCCGGCATAGATGCCGCCGATGACGATGCCGAAGATGGCGGCCACCGGGACCACGGCGAGGCTGGCGGCGGCCAGCTCGCTGCGCGCCACAGCTTGCCCTTCCGGACCGGAGCCCGGCACGGCGCGGACGTAGACGGCGACCGTCAGCATGAAGAACAGCATCGCGAGCACGCCGGGAATTAGCGCGGCGGCGAACAGGGTGACGATGTTGGTCTCGACGATGACGGCGTAGACGATCAGCGCCACCGAGGGCGGGATCAGGATGCCCAGGGTGCCCCCCGCCGCGATGGTCCCGGTGGCGAGCGCGGGCGAGAACCGGTAGCGGCGGAGTTCGGGCAACGCGACCTGCCCCATGGTCGAGGCCGTCGCGGTAGACGAGCCGCACAGCGCCCCGAACCCGGCGCAGGCGGCGATGGCGGCCATGGCGACCCCGCCGCGGAAGCGTCCGAGCCAGGCGTTCGCGGCCCGGAACAGGTCCCGCGAAAGCCCGCAGCGTGAGGCCAGCCCGCCCATCAGGACGAACATCGGCAGGACCGAAAGGTCGTAGTTGGAGAACTGCGCGTAGGCGAGGTCCTTGAGCTGGTTGAGCAGGACCGCCGGGCCGGAGATGGCGCTCGTGCCGGCGATGCCGGCCAGGATCATGGCATACGCGATCGGCGCACGCACGATGATCAGGCCGAACAGCAGCACGATGCCGGCGATGCCGAGAACGGACGGGTCGGTCATTCAACCGGGACCGGGCGCGCCGTCTCGACCAGGGGCGGGCGGCCGCGCATGGCGGCGACGCTGTTGCCGGCGGTGACCATGGCGGCCAGCGCGAGCAGCAGGAGCGAGGCCAGGATCGGCGGGAAAGCGGTCCAAAGCGGAAGCTGCAGCACCGGCGTCGTTTCCGGGTAGCGCAGGTAGCTCTGCAGGCCGAAAAACATTTGGCGCAGCAGCAGCAGGGCGAAGGCGGTGGCGAACAGGGCCGAAAGCAGCGCCATCGCCGCCTTCGCCGCCTCGCTCGCGCGGCCGGTGAAGATGTCAACGGTGACGTTGGCGCCGCAAAGCTGGCAGTACGGCAGGAACATGAAGACCGCCACCGCGGTACCGTGCTTCACCAACTCGAAATCGGCGGCGAACGGGGCATGGAAGGCGAGGTTGGAAACGGCGCTCGCGGCGGTCATCACGGCAAGCGCGCCCACCACCAGGCCGCCCCCGACCGCCCACAGCCGGACAACGGCGGCGATGAGCCTCGCGGCCGGCGTCATCAGCCTTCGCATCAGGAGCGATACGTGGCGACCGCGTCCCTGGCCGCCTTCACCAGTGCCGCCGCCTTGAAGCCGGTGTGGCCGCGCTCCCACCGGCCAACAACCGGGGCCAGCGCGTCGGTGAAGGTCTGCATTTCCGCGTCGGTCAGGACAATGTGCTCGTTGCCGTGCTCGACGGCGGCCTTGATGCCGCGGTCGTCCGCGTCGCGCCAGATCCGCGCCACTTGCCTGAGCCAGCGGTCGTCGCACGCGTCGTCGAACACCTGCTTCAGGTCCGGCGGCAGCGCGGCCCAGCGGTCCTTGTTCATCGACACCTGGAACGCGGTGGTGCCGAACCGCGCGCTGTCCGGCCCCTCGACCTGATACTTGGTCACGTCCTGCAGCTTCAGCGCCGGGATGATCTCGAACGGGATCAGCGCGCCGTCGACGGCATGGGTGGACAGCATCTGCGGCAGGTCCGGCGCCGGGGCCGTCACGGGCGTGGCGCCCATGGCCGCGACCACGGCGTTGGCAGCCGGGCCGGGCGACCGCAATTTCCGGCCCTTCACGTCGGCCGCGGCATGGACCGGCCGGCTCGCCATATGGATCGCGTTGCCGGCGTGGACAAAGCCGAACAGCAGATGAACGGGCGCGTATTCCGGCGCGAGGTACTCGTCGAACAGCGCCCGCATGGCGAGGTTCGTGGCGGCGATGTCGTTGGTGAACACCGTCGGCAGCTCGAAAGCCTCCGTGCGGGGGAACAGGCCCGGCGTGTAGCCGTTCGCCGTCCACACGATGTCGGCCACGCCGTCCGCCGCCTGGCGGAACAGTTGCGCGGGCGAGCCGCCAAGGGTCATCGAGGGATAGATCTCGATCCTGACCCGTCCATCCGAGCCTTGCCCGATCGATTTCGCCCAAGGCTCCAGCATCTTGACCTGCGCCGTCGAGGTCGGACCAAGGAAATGGTGCAGCTTCAGCGTCACCTCCGGCGTCGCAGTCCGAGCGTGGCGCAACAGGCCGGGAACGACGAGCGTTGCCGCGGCGGCCAGCAGGGTTCGTTTCCCGATCATGCCGCGATGCTTTACGCCGCTTTCCAGCGTGGAACTATAGCGTGCGCCAGGGCAATCGCTTGAACCGTACTGGGATTCCGGCGCGGCCTGAAGTCTGATTCATGGGAAACCTCTCGTTGAGGAGGTTTCCCGATGCCCGGCCCATCGCTGATCGACCACTTCGCGGTGCTGGAGGATCCGCGTCAGTCCTGGAAGGTGCTGTTTCCGTTGCCCGAGGTTCTGCTGGTCGTGCTCTGCGCCACGCTGGCCGGCGCGGAAGACTTCGTTGAAATCAGGCGCTGGGGCCAGACGCATCAGGAGTTCCTGCGCCGCCTGCTGCCGTTCAAGGCTGGTGTGCCCAGCCACGACACCCTCAACGACGTCATCAACGCTCTCGACGGCGCGCTCTTTGCCGAGTGCTTCACCGCCTGGGTCGAAACTCTCCGCGACCCGGCCCCGGCCCCGTCCACTGCACCCGAAATCGTCGCCATCGACGGCAAGACCTCACGCCGCACCCACGACCGTGCCAAGGATCGCGGGCCACTCCACATGGTGTCAGCATGGGCCAGCAGCCAGCGCCTCGTGCTCGGCCAACAGGCGTGCGAGGCCAAGTCCAACGAGATCACCGCCATCCCGCTTCTGCTTGAACGCCTGGCGCTGACCGGGGCGCTTGTCACCATCGACGCCATGGGCACGCAAACCAAGATCGCCCAGGCCGTCCTCGACCGCGGCGGCGACTACCTGCTGGCGCTCAAGGGCAACCAGTCCAGCCTGCATGACGAGATCAGGCGCTACCTCGATGATCCCGCGGGCAAGGTCCACAGCCGGTTCGAGACGACCGACGGCGACCACGGCCGCATCGAGGTCCGCCGCCATTGGGTCAGCCACGACGTGGACTGGCTCACTACCGCCCGCCGGTTCCCGGGTGAGCCGCGGTTCCCGGGCCTGCGGGCCATCGCCGTCGTCGAGGCCGAGGTCGAACGCAACGCCAGCACCAGCTCCGAACGGCGCTACTACCTGTCGTCCTTGCCGCTCGATGCAAAGCTGTTCGCACACGCCGTGCGGTGCCACTGGCATGTCGAGAACCGCCTGCATTGGGTGCTCGATGTCGTGTTCCATGAGGACCTCAACCGCCTGCGATCCGGTGCCGGGCCGCAGAACATGGCCACGGTCCGGCACATGGCGATGAACCTGCTGCGCGGGCCGAAGGACAAACACAGCCTTAAGGTCAGGCGGAAATCAGCCGCTTGGGATACCGCCTATCTTGAAGCTTTGCTCCGCCAATCAGCGTGACCGCACTTCAAGCGATTGCCCTGTAGCGTGCGCGCCGGATATTGCGGCGAGGGCGGCGAGTGCGTAAGCTCCGGCCCAATGGTCGGTAAAGGGTGAAACCCGCAATGGCTGAGGAAGCGTGTTCGCCCCGGACACTATCCGAAACATGGCGTCAGGCATGAGGCGCTGACCATGGCAAGCGTCAGCATCCGCAACGTCGTGAAGAACTTCGGCTCGACCCGCGTCCTGCACGGCGTCTCCGCGGAGGTCGCGGACGGCGAGTTCGTCATCCTGGTCGGCCCGTCCGGCTGCGGCAAATCGACGCTGCTGCGCATGATCGCCGGGCTGGAGAATATCTCCGGCGGCGAGATCGCCATCGGCGGGCGCGTGGTGAACAACGTCGCCCCCAAGCAGCGCGACATCGCCATGGTGTTCCAGAACTACGCGCTCTACCCGCACATGACGGTGCGGGAGAACATGGCGTTCTCGCTCAAGCTGGCCAAGGCCGCGCAGGGCGACATCGACGGCCACGTCGGGCGGGCCGCGCGGATTCTCGGCCTGGAGCCGCTGCTGGACCGCTACCCGCGCCAGCTCTCCGGCGGCCAGCGGCAGCGCGTGGCGATGGGCCGCGCCATCGTGCGCGATCCGCAGGTCTTCCTCTTCGACGAGCCGCTGTCCAACCTCGATGCCAAGCTCCGGGTGCAGATGCGCGCCGAGATCAAGGAACTTCACCAGCGGCTGTCGACCACAACGGTCTACGTCACCCACGACCAGATCGAGGCCATGACGATGGCCGACAAGATCGTGGTCATGAACAACGGGCGGATCGAGCAGATGGGCGCGCCGCTCGATCTGTACGACCGCCCGGCCAATCGGTTCGTGGCCGGCTTCATCGGCTCGCCGGCGATGAACTTCCTGCCCGGCCAAATCCAGGACGGCGCGTTCCAGTCCGGCAACGCCGCCTGGCCGCTGCCGAACGACGCCGCCCGGGCGAACGGGGCGCCCGTGGTCTACGGCATCCGGCCCGAGCATATGCTCCTCTCCCCGGGCGGCATCCCGGCAACGGTCCAGGTGATCGAGCCGACCGGGTCGGAAACCCACGTCATCGCCAAGGTGGGCCAGGCCTCGGTCGTCTGCGCCTTCCGCGAGCGTGTCGGCGCGCGGCCCGGCGAAACCATCGGCGTGCTGCCGAACCCGGCCATGGCCCACCTGTTCGACGAACAAACCGGCGAACGGCTGAACTAGAAACAAAAACGGCTGAACTAGAAAACGGGAGACCTCTGATGGCCATTATCACGCGTCGGCACGGCTTGGCCCTTGGCGCCAGCGCCCTCGCCCTCTCCGCCGCGCCCCGCCGCGCCCGGGCGGCGCTCGGCGACGCGGGCGTCGAACCGCCCAAGATGCCGGTGGAAAAAGGCGCGAGCCTGCGGGTGCTGCGCCCGGCCAAGTTCGTCGGTCCCGACCAGGTCATCTGGGACCAGAACACCGAGCGCTTCACCAAGGAAACCGGGGTCAAGGTCCGCACCGATTACGTCGGCTGGGAAGACCTGCGCCCGCAGACGGCGGTGAGCGCCCGCACCGGCGCCGGGCCGGACGTCGTGGTCGGCTGGCCGGACGACCCGCACCTTTATGCCGACAAGCTGATCCCGATGACCGAGCTTGCCGGCTATCTCGGCAGGAAATACGGCGGCTGGTACTTCCTCGCCGAGAAATACGGCCAGAAGCACGCGAGCAAGGACTGGATCTCCATCCCGATGGGCGGATCGGGCGCGCCGTGCGTCTACCGCGAGTCCTGGGTCAAGGAGGCCGGCTTCGACGGCATCCCGACCGACCTCGACCAATACCTGGCCCTGTGCCGCAATCTCAAGAAGAACAACCGCCCGGCCGGTTTTGCGCTGGGCAACGCCGTCGGCGACGGCAACGCGTTCTGCAACTGGCTGCTGTGGTCGCACGGCGGCAAGGTGGTCAACGAGGACGGGCAGGTCGCGCTCGACTCGAAAGAAACGGTGGACGCGCTGAAATACGCCAAGGAGATGTATCCGAGCCTCATCAACGGCACGCTGGGCTGGAACGATTCCAGCAACAACAAGGCGTTCGTCTCCGGCGACATCTCCATGACCCAGAACGGCGTATCGGTCTACTTCGCGCTGAAGAACGACCCGTCGAAGGCGGAGCAGGCCGCCGACGTCAACCACGCCCACATGCCCTTCGGCGCCCCCGGCAAGCCGGCCGAGGCGGTGCTGATGCTGAACGCGATGGCGTTCAAGCACACGAAATACCCGAACGCGGCGCAGAACTTCCTCCGCTTCATGATGGAGGAAGAGCAATACGTGCCCTGGCTGACCGGCTGCGTCGGCTACTGGTCGCAGCCGCTGAAAGCCTACGCCAACGCCCCGGTCTGGAGCTCCGACCCCAAGATCGCGGTCTACCGCGACAGCTGCGGCAACGGCTTCTGGAACGGCTACGCCGGCCCCATCAGCAGCGCCTCGAGCGCGGTCACGGCGGATTACGTCGTGGTCCACATGTTCGCCGCCGCCGCCAGCGGCTCGTCCTCGCCGGAGGACGCGGCCAAGGACGCCGCCTCGCGGGCGCAGCGCTACTACAAGAGCTAGCCGATGGACGCCGCCGCCCCGGCTCTCGCCCGCCCGCGCTCCGAGCCGGGGCGGCTGGCCCGCGTCCTCGACAACAAGACCTTCCTCATCGTCGCCTGCCTGACCCCGGCGGTCGGCCTGCTCGTCGTGTTCCTGGCCTACCCGCTCGGCCTCGGCGTCTGGCTCGCCTTCACCGACACCCAGATCGGCGGCGGCGGGCAGTTCATCGGCCTCGGCAACTTCGTCTCGCTGGCCAACGATCCGATCTTCTGGATGACGGTGTTCCAGACCATCTTCTACACCGTGGTCGCCACCGCCGGGAAGTTCGCGCTCGGGCTGTGGCTGGCGCTGCTGCTGAACAACAGCCTGCGCTTCGCCTCCCTGCTCCGCGCCGTCATCCTGCTGCCCTGGATCGTGCCCACGGTCCTCTCGGCCATCGCCTTCTGGTGGATCTACGACCCGCAATACTCCATCATCTCCTACGTCCTCGTCGACCGGCTGCACCTGCTGCCGCACAACATCGATTTCCTCGGCACTCCCTGGCACGCGCGCTTCTCGCTGATCGCCGCCAACATCTGGCGCGGCATCCCGTTCGTGGCCATCAGCCTGCTGGCCGGCCTGCAAACCATCTCGCCCTCGCTGTACGAGGCGGCGATGCTGGACGGCGCGTCCTCCTGGCAGCGCTTCCGCCACGTCACCGCGCCGATGCTGATGCCGATCCTCTCGGTGGTGCTGACCTTCTCCGTGCTGTTCACCTTCAGCGACTTCCAGCTCGTCTACGCCATCACCCGCGGCGGCCCGTTCGACACGACGCAGCTCATGGCGACGCTCGCCTTCCAGCGCGGCATCCCGGGCGGCCATCTCGGCGAAGGCTCGGCGATCGCGGTGGCAATGATCCCGTTCCTCGTCGCCTCGACGATGTTCAGCTACTTCGCCCTGTCCCGGCGCAAGTGGCAGGGGGGCGAAGGCGATGAGTGAGGCCGCCGGCGCCGATGCCGTGATGTCCTGGGACAGCCGCGCCCGCCGGGTGGTGATGATCTACGTCCCGCTCGCCTGCTTCCTGTTCATCCTGCTGTTCCCGTTCTACTGGATGGCGGTCACGTCGATCAAACCCGACAACGAGCTGCTGGATTACAGCAAAACCAATCCGTTCTGGGTCGTGCACCCGACGTTCGAGCATATCCGCAACCTCTTGTTCAATACCGACTACCCGCGCTGGCTCGCGATCACCATGGGCGTGTCGATCGCGGCCACCATCATTTCCGTGTTCGCCAGCGTGCTCGCCGCCTACGCCATCCAGCGCCTGCGCTTCCGCGGCTCAGCCTACGTGGGCCTCGCGATCTACCTGGCCTACCTCGTGCCGCCCACCGTGCTGTTCCTGCCGCTGGCCGAGCTTGTGTTCCAGTTCGGCCTGTTCGACACGCCGATGGCGCTGGTCCTGACCTACCCCACTTTCCTCATCCCGTTCTGCACCTGGCTCCTGATCGGCTACTTCAAGTCCATCCCCTACGAACTGGAGGAATGCGCCCTGATCGACGGCGCGTCCCGCCTGCAGATCCTGCGCCGCATCACCCTGCCGCTCGCGGTCCCCGGCCTGATCTCCGCCGGCATCTTCGCCTTCACTCTCTCCTGGAACGAGTTCATCTACGCCCTGGCCTTCATCTACAGCTCGGAAAACAAGACCGTCCCGGTCGCGATCCTGACCGAGCTGGTGCAGGGCGACGTGTACCAATGGGGCGAGCTGATGGCCGGCGCACTGCTCGGCTCGCTGCCGGTGGCGGTGTTCTACTCGTTCTTCGTCGAGTACTACGTCTCCAGCCTCACGGGCGCGGTGAAGGAATAGCCTATTCCTCCTCGTCCAAGTAGAACTGGTCGGCCTCTTCGTCGTAACTATAGAATTCGGCGTAGCGCCCCCAGTTGATCACGACGCCGAGCGTGTCGTGCGCGTAGTCGGGCGACATGAAATCCTCCAGCTCGTCGCGGAAGCGCACCGCCGAGGCCCGATGCGCCGGACGCTCGTCCAGCACCCGGCGTATCTCCGCCACCAGCGGGACGCTCGCGTTCAGCGCCGTGCCGAAAATGGCCTTGCGCGCGTCGGTGTCGCCCTCCACGAACTGCCGCCCCTGGTCGGTCAGCCGCAGGTCGCCCTCCTCCAGCACGCCGAGGCCAAGCAGTTGCAGCGCCTCGCCCATCGGCAGCAACTCGTCCAGTTCAAGCTGCAAAGCCCCGGCCAAGGCCGGAAGGTCAGCCCGCCCGTCGTACGGCGGCGCGTGCAGCGTCTCGGCCAGGCCCGCGAGCAGGTTGGTGGACACGGGCTGCAGCCGCTGCGCCGTGGGCGGCGTGGATGGCGCGGCGGCGCGCGGCGTGGGCGGACGCCGGGTCATCAGCGCGTAGATGTCGTCCACCATCTCCCGGAACGCCGGCTCGTGCCGGTTGCGCGGATGCGGGAACGGCACCCGCAGCTCGCTCGCCACCCGCCCCGGGTTGCTGCTGAACACCAGGATGCGGTCGCACATCAGCACCGCCTCCTCGATGTTGTGCGTCACCATCAGCACCGACTTCACCGGCAGCCGCCCGTCGCTCCAAAGGTCGATCAGGTCGGTGCGCAGCGTCTCGGCGGTCAGCACGTCGAGCGCGCTGAACGGCTCGTCCATCAGCAGCAGGTCGGGATGCACCACCAGCGCCCGCGCCAGCCCGACGCGCTGCCGCATCCCCCCCGAAAGCTCCTTCGGGTAGGCGCTCTCGTAGCCGCCCAGGCCGATCAGGTCGATCGCCGCCTCGGCCCGGCGTCCGCGCTCGCCGCGGCCGACGCCCTGCGCCTCCAGGCCCAGCTCCACGTTCTCCTGCACGGTGAGCCAGGGAAACAAGGCGAAGCTCTGGAACACCATCGCCACCCCGTCGGCCGGGCCGCGCAGCGCCGCGCCGCGCCAGGTCACCTGCCCGGACGTGGGCGGCAGCAGCCCGGCGATGATGCGCAGCAAGGTGGACTTGCCGGAGCCGGACCGCCCGAGCAGCCCGACAATCTCGCCTGCGCGCAGCCGCACGTCCACGTCGTCGAGCACGACGAGGTCCGCGTTGCTGTCCTTGTGGTACGATTGCCTGACGCCCTGGACGAGCAGGAGGTCGATGGCGGCGTGTTGATCCATCGCGAAGCAACTATCCCAAGGTGAGGCGGCGGGCGGCGTAGGCATACATCGGTCGCCAGACCACGCGGTTAAGGGCGACAACGAAGCAGGACATCACCGCCACGCCAAGCACGACCCGCGGCGTGTTGCCGCGCGCGGTCGCCTCGGCAATATAAGCGCCGAGCCCGTGCGCGGCCAGGCTGGTGTCGCCCCATTTCACCACCTCCGACACAATGGCCGCGTTCCAGGCGCCGCCGGATGCGGTGATCGCCCCGGTGACGTAATAAGGGAAGATGCCCGGCAGGATCACCCGCCGCCACCAAAGCCACCCGCCGACCCGGAAGTTGCGCGCGGCTTCCTGCAAGTCGCCCGGAAAGGCGCTGGCGCCGGCGATGACGTTGAACAGGATATACCACTGCGCCCCCAGGATCATCAGCGGCGTGAGCCAGATGTCGGGGCTGCCGGAGAAGCGGACAATCAGGACGACGAAGATCGGGAAGAACAGGTTGGCGGGAAAGGCCGCGAGGAACTGCGCCAGCGGCTGCGCCCGCCGCCCCCACTTCGGGCGCAGCCCAAGCCAAACGCCGACCGGAACCCAGACGGCCGTCGCCAACGCCGTCAGCACGACAACGCGGAGCAGCGTGAAACATCCAAGGCCGGCGGCGGCAAAAAGGTCGGACCAGGCGAGCGAGGCGGAAACGAAATCGACGATCTTCCACCCGGCAAGCCCGGCGGCGCCGATCAGGATGGCGAGATAAACGGCGTCGCCGGCGCGGGACGGCCCCGGCGCGGCACCACGCTGCCGGAGCCGGGCGGACAGGCGCAGGCCGCCGAACGCATTGAACGCGAGCGCCCCGGCGTCGGACAGGCGGCGCAACAGCCGGGTCCGGCGCAGCAGCTTCAGCAGCCAAGGGTCTTCGGCGTCCTCGCTCGCGGTCATCTCGAAACGGAACTTGGCCGACCACGCGACAAGCGGGCGGAACAGGAGCTGGTCATAGGCGAGGATAACCGCCAGCATGGCCAGGATGGCATACAGCACGGCGGCAATGTCCCGCCGGTCAATGGCGACGGCGACGTAGCTGCCGATGCCCGGCAGCGTCCAGGTGGTGTTGCCGACGGTGACGGCCTCGGCGGCGACGACGAAGAACCAGCCGCCGGACATGCTCATCATCGTGTTCCACACCAGGCCCGGCATGGCGAACGGCATCTCCAGCCGCCAGAACCGTTGCCAGTCGGAAAGCCTGAGGCTGCTGGCCGCCTCGTCGAGGTCACGGGGCACGGTCTTCAGCGATTGATACAGGCTGAACGCCATGTTCCACGCCTGGCTGGTGAAAATGGCGAAGATGGCGGCCAGCTCGGCCCCGAGGACGCGCCCGGGGAACAGGCTAAGAAAGAAAACGGCGGTGAAGGACAGGAAGCCCAGGATCGGGACGGACTGCAAGATATCGAGCATCGGCACGAGAATCAGCCCGGCGCGCCGGCTCTTCGCGGCCCAGGTGGCATAGGTGAGCGTGAACAGGAACGACAGGCCGAGGGCCGCGAACATCCGCAGCGTGGTGCGCACGGCATAGCCGGGAAGGTTGGCGGGATCGAGGCTGACCGTCGCCACCCCCGGCTCATTGAGCGGGGCGAGCGTGCCCCGGGCGATGCTGACGACGTAGGTCAGGGCGGCAAGGATGAGCGCGCCGGCAACCAGGTCGAACACGTTCGGCAGGCGTCGCGCCGACAAGAAGGCGGGAGCGGTCTCGGACATAGGGGGGCGGCGCCTCGGGGGTGGAACTCGTGCGGGCGCTGTTAGCCTGCAATCCGCCGGACTGGAACAGCAAGCGAAGCAGTTTCACCGGGCGTGAGGCTCCGGTAGAACCCCACAGGGCTTTCCATCCAGGAGATTTGCGTGCCTCATAAAAGCGGAGACGAAGGCGGGCCTGGGCCAGAGGTCGACGACGCCCCTCTGCAGCGGCTCTTGTCGGGGCTTCCCGGCCCGGTGCGGCGCGGCTTCGAAAAACTACGGCAGCCCGGCGCGAAATGGGTGCGCATCCCGCTCGGCGTCGTATTGATTTGCGGCGGGTTCGTCGGCTTCTTGCCCATCCTTGGCTTCTGGATGCTCCCGCTCGGGCTATTGCTCCTGGCGCAGGACATCCCCGTCCTCAAGCGCCCGACGATGCGCGCGCTGGCCGCGGTCCAACGCTGGTGGGACCGCCGCCGAACCTAAGCCACGATCATCCTGGCCGGCTCCGCCCCTGGGAAAAAAGCCGCTTGTTTGTTGAAACCCGATACGAGGCTTAACAAAAAGCGACATTCCCTGAAATCGCTGTAACACGCCGCAATAACGCGTGCTACGCATGCCGCTAGCTGCTGGCGTTCAACCCAGCCGCTATTTCATAAGCTCAGGAGCAACCCATGCACAGTGATATGCAGCGGCGTCTCGCCGCAGAGTTCATCGGCACGTTTTGGCTTGTGTTCGGCGGCTGCGGCGCCGCCGTTTTCTCAGCCGCGTTCCCGCAGCTCGGCATCGGCTTCACCGGCGTCGCGTTCGCGTTCGGCTTGACCGTCCTCAGCATGGCCTACGCCGTCGGGCACATCTCCGGCGGCCACTTCAACCCGGCGGTCACGCTTGGCCTTTGGGCGGCCGGGCGCTGCGCCAACAAGCACGTCCTCCCCTACATCGTCGTCCAGGTCGTGTCGGCGATCCTTGCGTCGGGCGCGCTGTGGATCATCGCGTCCGGCAAGCCGGATTGGGTCGCGAACGGCTTCGCCTCCAATGGCTATGGCGCGCTCAGCCCCGGACATTACTCGATGGCGTCAGGCTTTCTCGCCGAGTTTCTGCTCACGTTCTTCTTCCTCGTCGTCATCATCGGCACGACGTCCAAGGGCGCCGCGGTCGGCTTCGCCGGACTTCCGATCGGACTGGCCCTGACCCTGATCCATCTGATCTCGATCCCCCTGACCAACACGTCGGTCAACCCGGCCCGCAGCACCGGCCCCGCGCTGTTCGCAGGCGGCGCGTACGTCATGCAGCTCTGGCTGTTCTGGATCGCGCCGATAGGCGGCGCCATGGTCGCCGGCCTCTTTGCCCGGCGCTTGTTCGAAGACTCGTCAATATCTGAAACGATCGTCATCGACGAACCTCGCACGGCCTGAGCGGTCAGGTGCAGGGGACCGGCGCGCGTCCTGCTTAGGAGTGCGCCGTCCCCGTGCTGCCGAAACCGCCTTCGCCGCGAACCGTCGCATCAAGCGCCGTGACTTCCTGCCAAGTTCCACGCGTGACGGGCGCAAGCACGGCCTGGGCAATACGCATCCCGCGCTCGACAGTAAAAGGCTCGTTCCCGGAATTCATGATAATAACCTGCAACTCCCCGCGGTAGTCCTCGTCAATCGTCGCCGGGCTGTTGGGCAGGGTAATGCCGTGGCGGAGGGCAAGGCCGGAACGGGGCCGGATCTGCATCTCGTGCCCGGCAGGAATGGCAACGGCAAGCCCGGTCGGAACCAGCGCCCGCGCCCCGGGGATCAGCACGACCGGCGCACGGACGGCCGCGAGCAGATCCATGCCGGCAGCCCCGGCGGTGGCGTAAGCCGGCAAGGGCAGGTCGGCCCCATGCTCCAGCCGCTTGACCAGGATGGTCGTCACGGACGGAACGTTTAGGCCTTCGTCCTGGCGCGGAAGCTCGGCGTCCACCAACGGACCGGCTTCGGATCCTTCGGCGGCGCGGTCCGCGGCCGCCCACGCTTCGCCTTCGGCGCGCCCTCAACTTTCGGCGTCCCCTGTTCAGCCACGTCATCCGCGTCCGCCGTGTTCGCAGCCCGCCGGGGACGGGCAAACGCGTTCGCAAGCGCCTCCTGCGCCGCGGCACGGGCCTGGCGCTCGATGGACAGGGCTTCGTTATGCGCCAGCTCCGCATGGGCCAGCCGCGTTTGCAACGCCTGCGCGGCGGCCTGCTGTTCCTGTAAGGCGCGTCGCGTCGAGCCGTGCGCCGCCCGCTCATGCTCCAGCGACGATTGCAGCTCCTCGACGCGCTCGCGCAGCGCGGCGGTCTCCACGTCCTGCCGCGGGTTGAGCACGGTCACCGGCACGCCGCCGTCCTGCACGAAGCGGTGCCGCTGCCGCGCCTGCTCGGGGCGCTGCTGCGGCTTATGCGACGGGCCTCGCGTATTCAGGCCCAGCGCTTGGCGCATTTTCAGTTCGGCGGCTTGCGTATCATTAAGCGCCGCGGGGACGCCATTGCCTTTGTCGGCCATCAATTCTCGTTTCTTCAACATGCGTCGGATGAGACTCGGACGCGGGCAAATACTGTTCGCTTCCAGCATCTGTCCGCTTTTAGCGAGAATTGCAAGTGGCGCTTCGTAGACTGGTTTGAATGATTTTCGCCCCATCGCCCGGCGCTCAGGCCGGCTGCAGCACATGGATGACGCGGCTGGCCAGCATGTCCTTGGTCTTTGCCCCGTATGCCGCCATGTGCGCCGACGCCGCGTGCGCCGCCAGGGCGTCCAAGCTGGCCCACTTCTCGATCACGACGAACGTGTCCGGGCCAAGCGCCGCCTGCGACGCGCCCGCGTTCTCGGCGTCGACCGCCGGGGCATACTCGATGCACCCGTCCTCGGCATGCACCGCCGCCATGTTGCCGCGGAAGGCTTCGAGCACCGCGTCGCGCTGGCCGGGCTTGGCGGTGATGATGGCGAGGACGTGGATCATGCGGATCTCCGGGAAAGGTTGGTTGCAGGACGGCGCGGCCGGCACGTAACCTGCCGGCTGTCTGAACGATGGCCCATCACGGGCGACAACGGCAAGGAGACGCTTATGCCCGATCCAGCATCCGCCGGGCTCGACCCGGACCGCCTCGCCCGCATCGGCCCCTGGATGCGGCGCTGGATCGACAGCGGGCGGCTCACGGGCCTCTCCGTCATGGTCCACCGCCGCGGGCGCACCGCCTATTCCGCCTGCGCCGGCCTCGCGGACCGGGAACGCGGGCTGGCGATGGCCGAAGATACGGTGGTGCGGATCTACTCCATGACCAAGCCGCTCACGAGCGTCGCCGTCATGATGCTGTACGAGCAGGGCCTGTTCCAGCTCGACGATCCGGTCGCCAACGCGCTGCCGTGCTTCGCCGACATGCGCGTCTACGCCGGCGAGATGCAGGAGCCGGTGCCGGCCGCGCGTCCGATCACCTACCGCGACCTGCTGACCCACACGTCCGGCCTCACCTACGGCTTCATGGAGGCGACCCCGGTCGATGCCATGTACCGGGACGCCGGCGTCGATTTCCAAACCTCCGACGAGACGCTCGAACAGGTGGTCGAGCGCGCGGCCCGGCTGCCGCTGCTGGCCCATCCCGGCTCGGCCTGGAACTACAGCATCGCCACCGACGTGCTGGGCTGCCTGGTCGCGGTTCATTCCGGCCAGGGCTTCGCCGAGTTCCTGGCCGAGCGCGTGCTGCGCCCGCTGGGCATGGATGAGACCGGGTTCCAGGTCAGGGACCGGCAGCGGGCGCGCTTCGCGGCCAACTACGTGCCGGGCCAGGATGGGCAGGCGGCGCTGATCGACGACCCGGCCACGAGCCGCTTCCTCCAGCCCCGGCTCGCCTCGGGCGGCGGCGGCCTGGTCTCCACCATTGGCGACTACATGCGCTTCTGCCGCTTCCTGCTCGGCCGCGGCGCGCTGGACGGCGCCCGGCTGCTGGGCCGAAAAACGGTCGAGCTGATGATGTCGAACCACCTCGGGGGAGACATGGCCTCGATGGGCCAGGCCCGGTTCAGCGAAAGCAACTACGAGGGCATCGGCTTCGGCCTCGGCTTCTCCGTGATGCTCGACCCGGCCCGCGCGCAGATCGTCGGCACGCCCGGCGAGTGCGCCTGGGGCGGCGCGGCAAGCACCGCCTTCTGGGTCGATCCCGCGGAGGACATGGCCGTCGTGATGCTCACGCAGTTGACGCCGAGCAGCGCCTACCCCGTCCGGCGCGAGCTGCGGGTGCTGGCCTATTCGGCGATCGTTGATTGACGCCGGGCGGCTGAAAGCCCAACCGCATCCCCTTCTCGTGAATGGAGCGAGGCGCTAACGATCCTATCGTCCCGGGAGCACGCTGTCCCGCAACAGGAGCAAACCCATGAAAATCGGCATCATCGGCGTCGGATCCGTCGGCCGTTCCCTGGCCGAGGCGACGCGATAAGGCTATGGCGTCCATGCCCAGCCATTACGCGCTGTTCGTGCTGGCAACGTCGCTGCTGATCCTGACGCCGGGGCCGAATGTCGCGTTGATCGTGGCCAACAGCGTCGCTCACGGCGCGCGTTACGGGCTGCTGACGGTGGCGGGAACGACGGCGGCCGTGTTCGTCCACATGCTGTTCGTAGGCTTCGGCATGGGTCAGGCGATGGGCACGCTCGGCGCGGCGCTCGGCTGGATACGCTGGCTGGGAGTGGCCTACCTGCTGTACCTGGGCGTGCGGCAATGGCGCGCGGCGCCGGCCGACCTCGCTGCGATCGGCGCGCAGCGCAAATCGGCCAGCCTGATGCTGCGCCGGGCCGTGCTGGTCTCCCTGAGCAACCCGAAAGCGCTGCTGTTCTACGGCGCGTTCTTCCCGCAGTTCATCGCCCCGGACCGGGCAATCGGGCCGCAACTGGCCGTGCTCTGCACTACCTACCTGATCCTGGCAGGCGGGATCGACAGCCTCTGGGCCTTGGCGGCCGGACGCATGAGGGCGATGTTGTCCAGGCACGCCCGGGCGCGCAACCGCATCTCGGGGGCGTTGCTGATGGGCGCGGGTGCCGGCTTGGCTTTGACCAGGGCAAAGTGATTCGCCCCAACACCGTTTCGTGATCGCGCCTGGGCCGGCATTGCCGATACTGACATGGCTCGACAGGCCGGGGCCGCACGCCAACTCTACGCGGGCGCCGTTCAGGCCAGGAACAAAGATGGTTGCCAGACGATTTGCTGCTTCGGCCTTCGCGGTCCTGATGCTGACCAACGCGCCGGCTTCGGCGCGCACGAAGCCGCGCCCCCATCCCGCCCCGTCGCGCACGCGTCCCGCCCAGGCGGCCAAGCCCCCTGCCCCGCCGCGCATCGAAGCGGCCCCGAGCTTTCAGGACGCTGTCGCCGCCGCCTGGGCCTCGCTGCCGCAACGGCAGAACTTCGCCGCCCGGCTGAATACGGCAGCGGCGCGCTACGCGTCCGGCGGCGCGTGGTTCCCGAACGCGCCCTACGCGAGCGGCGCCTACGTCAACGACCGCATTGCCGGCAACAACTACAACTACGAGACGGCGCAAGGAAACTTCGCCACCCCGCTCTGGCTGCCGGGCCAGGGAACGGCGACGCAGGCCACCGCGGCGGCGGACGCGGCGGCGGCCGGGGCGGCGGCAAACGCGGCGCACCACGCGCTGGCGCTGGAACTCCTGGATCTCGCCGCCCAGGCCACAACCGCGGTCAACACCCGCGATGTGGAGGCGAAGCGGCTCAAGACGGCGGAAGCCTTGGCGGCGAGTGCGGCGGAGCGGTTCAAGGTCGGCGAAGGCTCGGACAGCGACGCGCTGGCCGCGGCGGCGCAGGCGGCGGCGGTGCGGGTCGCGCTGAGCGGGGCCGAGGCGCAGGTCGAGGCGGCGCGCGCGTCGCTCGCGGCGCTGACCGGGCGGGAGGCGATCCCGCGCCTGACGCTGCCGCCGGCCCTCTTGTCGTCAGGCGTCGCGGGCGTGCATCCCCGCGTCGCGGCGGCGCAACGGGCGGTGCAAGCGGCGGAGGCCAACGCGCGGCTGGTGCGGATCGGCAATCGCGACAACCCGGAGATCGGCGTCGAGGGGATCAACGAGAAGCAGCCGGGAACGCGCTGGGACACGCGCTTCGGCGTCACCTTCCGCCTCCCGTTCGCCACCGAAGCGCGCAACGCCCCCCTGCGCGCGGCGGCCGAGCAGCAACTGACGCAGGCGCAGGTGCAGTTGGCGCTGGCCCGGCGGCAGGTGCTGGCTGAACTGCGCCAGGCGGAGGCGGAGCTGGCGGCGGCCAAGCAGGGCGCGGCGGCGGCGGAGCAGGCAGCAGCGCAGTGGACCAAGCGCCAGGGGCAGATCGGGCGGGCATGGCGGCTGGGGGAAATGGCGCTGATCGAGCTCGTGCGGGCCGACGCGCTGGCCTTCGACGCGGAACTGGCGCGAACAAAGGCGCGGACCGGCCTGGACGCCGCGCGCATCCGGCTATGGCTCGCGCAAGGGGCGGTCCCGTGAGGCGGCTGGCCGCCGGGTTGGCCGCGCTGCTGCTGCTCGGCGGGGCGGGAAACGACGCGCAGCCGACCCCCGGCGTGGTGCGGATGAGCAAGCAGCAGCAGCAAACCGTCAACCTGCAACTGGCGCGGGCGGCGGAGCGCCCGATCTCGCAGCCCGTCCGCGTGCCCGGCGCCGTCGCCTTCGACGAAGCACACGTCGCGATGCTGCGGCCCCTGGCGCCGGCGCGGGTCGAGCGGTTGTTGGTCCAGCCGGGCGAGCGGGTAAAGGCCGGGCAGACGCTGGCCGAGCTGTCGGTCCCGAGCCTGGTCTCGGCGCAGGAAGGCTTGGCCTCGGCCCGGGCGGCGGTGGAGGAAAACGAGGCCGGCGTGACGGTGGCGCGCGCCGCGCTGCGGCGCGGGGTGACCCTGGCGCGCGATGGCTCCTTGGCCTGGGCGGAGGCGGACCGGCGCAAGCTGGTGCTGGCCCAGGCGGAAGCATCGCTGAAAGCGGCGCAAAGCCGCGTGTCGGTGCTCGAAGCGCAGATAAAGCGCCTGGACCCGTCCGGGCAACCGGGCCAGGCGCAGATCACCACGCCGCTGACCGGGGTCGTGGCCAGCATCGGCGTCTCGCCGGGGGAGTTCATCGACACGGCCTCGCCCGCTTTCACGGTGGCCGACCTGTCCGTTGTGCTCGTGCGGGCGCAGGTTCCGGAGGCGAGCGCCGGGCTGGTCTCCGTCAACGACCCGGCGCAGGTCAGCCTCGCGTCCGGCGGCGGGCGGAGCTGGACCGGCGTCGTGTCCGGCATCGGCGCGGCCGTCGACCCGCAAACGCGCAGCCTGCCGGTCCGCATCAAGCTGGCCAACCCGGATGGGGCGCTGCGCGGCGGCATGTTCGTGAGCGTGACGCTCACCAGCGGCGAGGCAGGCGAGGCGGTCGTCGTGCCCTCCGCGGCGGTGCAGATGGTCGGCGACCAGCACGTGGCGTTCGTGCCCTTGGGCCAGGACATGTTCGAGCGCCGCGGCCTGACGCTCGGCGTCCAGCGGCAAGATGTCGTCGAGGTGAAGCAGGGCCTCAAGGCCGGGGAGCAGGTGGTGACGGACGGCAGCTTCGCGCTGAAGGCGCTGCTGCGGAAATCCATGCTCGGAGGCGGCTAAAACGTGGCGCAGCGGTTCTTCGAGGCCCTGGTCGCCCGCCGCTGGCTGGTGATCGTGCTGGCCCTGGCGGCGCTCGCCGGCGGCTGTTTCAATCTCCGCGAGCTGGCGGTCGGCGCGGTACCGGACATCTCGCCCAAGCAGGTGATGATCCTGACCGAAGCCAAAGGCCTCGGCCCGCTCGAGGTGGAGCGGCTCGTCACGGTGCCGATCGAGACGCAGATGACCGGCCTGCCGCTGATGCAGGGCATCCGCTCGACCTCCCGCTTCGGCCTCTCGGCCGTCTACGTCACCTTCAACGAGTCCGCCGACGTGCAAACCGCGCGGGCCGAGGTGTTCGAGCGGCTGAAGCAGGCGCAGCAGTTGATGCCGCCCGGCGTCGGCACCCCGATGGAAGGCCCGTTCGCGACCGGCCTCGGCGAGATCATCGAGTTCGAGCTGAAAGGCCCCGGCTACACCGCGATGCAGCTCTACCAGATGCTGCAATGGCAGGTCGTCCCCCAGCTCCGCCTCGTCCCCGGCGTCGCGGGCGTCGACATCTACGGCGGCAAGCTGCCGACCTTCGAAGTCCAGGTCTCGCCCGACCGGCTGCGCGCGCGCGGCCTGACCTTGCCGGACCTGTTCCGGGCGATCGAGGCCAACAACGCCAGCCGCGGCGGCGCATACATCGAGCGCGGCTCGGAGATGCAGATCGTCCGCGGCCTGGCGCTCGCGGAAAGCAAAGAGGACATCGCCAATATCGTCGTCCGCACCGCGCCGGCGGGCGGCGTGCCGATCCTGGTGGGCGACGTCGCCGACGTGGTGATGCAACCCAAGCTGCGGCTGGGCGCGGTGACGCGCGACGGCCAGGGCGAGACGGTGGTGGGCGTCGTCGACATGCAGTACGGCCTCAACGCCAGCAACGTGCTCGGCCCGGTCAAGGCCAAGATCGCCGAGGTGCAGAAGAAGCTGCCGCCCGGCGTCGAGATCCACACGTTCTACGACCGCTCCGACCTGATCGGCCGGGCGATCAACACGGTGGCGCACAACCTGGTCGAGGGCGCGCTCCTGGTCGTCGGCGTGCTGCTGCTCATGCTGGGCAGCGTCCGCGCCGGGCTGATCGTGGCGGCGGTGATCCCGCTGTCGATGATGTTCGCCTTCGCCGGCATGAGGCTGTTCGGCATCCCGGCCAACCTGATGAGCCTGGGCGCCATCGACTTCGGCCTCGTGGTCGATGGCGCGGTGGTGCTGGTGGAGAACGTGCTGCGCCGCCAGGCCGGCAAGCAGGACGACAAGGGCGCGCAGCACCCGGCGGCGGTCGTGCCGGAGGCCGCAGCACAGGTGGCCAGGCCCGTGGCCTTCTCGGTCGCGATCATCGCCGCGGTCTACATCCCGGTGCTGACGTTGCAGAGCATCGAAGGCAAGACGTTCCGCCCGATGGCCGAGACCGTGATGATGGCGCTGGGCGGCGCGCTGCTGGTGACGCTGCTGGTCATCCCGGCGCTGTGCGGCGCGTTCCTGTCCAGGAAGCCCAAGGAGGGAGACACCTTCGTGGTGCGCTGGGCGCGCCGCGGCTACACGCCGGTGCTGAAGCGGACAACGGAGCACCCGTGGGTCACGCTGCTGCTGGCCGCCGGGCTGTTCGCGGTGGCGCTGTATTGGTCCACGACCCTGGGCGGCGAGTTCATCCCCCGCCTCCAGGAAGGGGCGATCGTCGTCACCTCCAACAAGCTGCCGAGCATCAATCTCGACGCCTCGCTGCAAACGGCGACCGAGATCGAGAAGGTCGTCATGACGGTGCCGGAGGTGAAAACCGTCGTCTCGCAGACCGGAAGCGCCGCCGTGCCGACCGACCCGATGGAGGTCAAGAGCACGGACAGCTACGTGATCCTGAAGCCGCCGGACACCTGGAAATCCGGGGCGACGCAGCAAACGATCCTGGCCGAGATCAGGCAAAAGGTCGAGGCGGCGGTCCCCGGCGTGCAGTTCCAATACTCACAGCCGATCGAGATGCGCATGGACGACCTGCTGCAAGGCGTGCGCACGGAGGTGGCGCTGGCGATCTCCGGGCCGGACCTGCAGCAGCTCGAAACCCTCGCCGGGCAGGCGGTGCAGGCGATCCAGGCCACGAAGGGCGCGGGCGACGTGCGGGCCGAGCGCGTCGGCGGGCTGCCGGCGCTGACGGTCCGGGTCGACCGGGAAAAGATCGCGCGCTACGGGCTGGACGCGACGCAGGTGCTGGCCGTGGTCGAGGCCATCGGCGGCAAGGTGGTCGGCACGGTCTACGGCAAGGACGAGACCCAGACGCCGATCACGGTGCGTCTGCCGCCCGAGGACCGGACGGACGCGGCCCGGCTGCGGCAACTGACGGTCGGCACGTCGGGCGGCCAAGCCGTGCCGCTGGGCGAGGTCGCGGAGGTCACCCTCTCCGACGGCCCCTCGCAGGTGAAGCGCGAGGGGCTGGAGCGGCAGGTCACGGTCGACATCAACGTGCGCGGCAGCGACGTGCAGAGCTTCGTCGCCGCGGCGCAGAAGGCGGTGGAGCAGAAGGTGAAGCCGCCGCACGGCTACACGCTGGAATGGAGCGGCAAGTTCAAGAACCTGCAAAGCGCGTCGAAGCAACTGGCGGTCGTGGTGCCGGGCGTCCTGGCCCTGATCTTCCTGCTGCTCTACCTCAACTTCGGCAGCCTGCGCCTGGCGTCGCTGATCTTCCTCAACGTGCCCATGGCGGCGACCGGCGGGGTGGCCGCCCTCGCCTTGCGCGGGATGCCGATGAGCGTCACGGCCTTGATCGGCTTCATCTCGACCTTCGGCGTGGCGATCCTCGACGGCGTCGTGCTGGCCAGCTACATCCAGGAGGAGCGCGACAACGGCAAAACCCCGCGCGAGGCGGCGCGCTCGGCGGCGGAGAAGCGGCTGCGCCCGGTGCTGACGACGGCCCTGGTGGCCACGATCGGCTTCATCCCGATGGCGCTGGCGACCAGCGAGGGTTCGGAAGTGCAGCGCCCCCTGGCCACGGTGGTGATCGGCGGCCTGATCACCGCGACGATGCTGACCTTGCTGGTGCTGCCGTCGATGTATCCGGTGGTGGCGGAGGCGAAGCCGCCGACATGGGAGCGGGTCAAAGGCTGGTTCGGCCGGCCGCGGCAGAAACATCCGGCGGAGTAAGGCGTTGCCTAAACAGCAATCACCCTGACCGGAAAAGCGAGGGCGTGCCCGGCGCGCCGCCGGCAGGACGACGCGTCTTCAACGCGTCCCAACAAAGGAGCCGCCCATGCCTCAGGATCACGACGTTCTCGCCGATGCGGAGCTGCCCGAGGGCGCGATGCGGCGCGTGGAAGCGGGCGACCGCCAGGTGCTGCTGGCGCGCATCGGCGGCGAGGTCCATGCGATGGGCGCCGTCTGCCCCCACGCCGGCGGCCCTCTGGAAAAGGGCGTGCTGCACGACGGGATCGTCACCTGCCCCTGGCACAAGGCGGCCTTCCACGTCGCGAGCGGCCGTTGCGCGGAGCCGCCGGCCCTGGACGACCTGCCGAGCTTCGGCGTGCGGGTCTCGGACGGACGCATCTTCGTCGCCGCCGGCGTCGGGAGCGGCACGGTCGAGCGCGCCCAGCCCACGGCCGCGACTGACGACCGCTGCATGGTCATCGTCGGCGCCGGGGCCGCGGGCGCCGTCGCCGCCCAGACGTTGCGCGAAGAAGGCTTCGCCGGCCGGGTCGTGATGATCGGGCGCGAGGACCGCCTTCCCTATGACCGCACCGTGCTGAGCAAGTACACGCTCGGCGGCACGCAAGGAAAGGAAAAGACGCCGCTGCAGGACGCCGACTTCTATGAGCGGCACCGGATCGGGCGGATCGCGGGCGAGGTGGAACGCATCGACGCCGAGGCCCGCTCAATCGCCGTCGCGGGCCATCCCCCGATCGCCTACCACGCGGCGCTGGTGGCCACGGGCGGCACGCCGCGCAACCTCGGCGTCCCCGGCGGCGACATGCAAGGCGTCTTCACCCTGCGCACGCAGGCGGACGCGGAGGCCATCGTCGCGGCGGCCGAAGGCGCGAAGCGGGCCGTGGTCGCGGGCGCCGGGTTCATCGGCATGGAAGCGGCTGCCAGCCTGCGCGAGCGCGGCCTGGAAGTGACCGTCGTGGCCCCCCAGGGCGTCCCGTTCGAGAACAAGCTGGGCGCCGAAGTCGGCGGCGCGTTCCAGCGCGTGCACGAGGAGAAGGGCGTGACGTTCCGCATGAACGACAAGGCGTCCGCTGTCGAAGGCGATGGCCGCGTGGAGCGCGTCCGCCTCGAAGGCGGCGACGTGCTGGAAGCCGACCTGGTCCTCGTCGGCCTCGGCGTGACCCCGGCAACCGAACCGCTGGCGGGCGTCGAACTGCGCCAGGACAAGGGCGTGACGGTCGACCAGCGCCTCCGCGCCGCCGAGGGCCTGTATGCGGCGGGCGACATCGCCGCCTTCCCGCTCGGAGGAGATGGCGAGCCGGTGCGGGTCGAGCACTGGCGGGTGGCGGAGCAGCAAGGCCGGGTCGCGGCGATGAACATGCTGGGACGCGAAGCCGTCTACGACGCGGTACCGTATTTCTGGACCAGCCATTTCAAGAAGCGGCTCGACTACGTGGGCCACGCGGAGGCATGGGACGAAATCGTCATCGACGGCGACCTGAACAAACCGGAATTCCTCGCCTTCTACGTCAAATCCGGCCGGGTAGCCGCCCTGGCAGGCTGGTCGCGCAACGCCCAAGCGGCGGCTGCGATCAACTTGATGCGCGAGCGGCGGGACTGGACGGTTGACGACCTGCGGAAGGCCCTGCCCGCGTAACGAACCACGCCGGTCCTCCGGGCGTTGGCGACGCTTCAGGCAAGGAGCACGTCAATGCAACTCGAAGGTAAGACCGCCCTCATCACCGGCGCAGACTCCGGCATCGGCCAGGCGACGGCGGCGGCGTTCGCGCGGGAAGGCGCGGATGTCGCCATCACCTATCACACCGACGAGCAGGGCGCGCAGGAAACCAAGCGGCAAGTCGAAGCCGCCGGGCGCAAGGCGCTCGTGATGCAGTGCGACGTGGGCGACGCCGCCAGCGTGAAAGCCGCCTTCGACCGGACAAGCGCGGAGCTGGGCACGCCCGACCTGCTGATCGCCAACGCCGGCAAAGGAATGGGCGGGATGCCGGTGGCCGAGATGGACGAGGAGAAGCTGATGCTGATCCTCAAAACCAATACGGTCGGCCCGGTGCTGTGCGCGAAGGAGTTCGTCAACCGGCGCAAGCAGGCCGGCGGCAAGGGCCGGATTGTCTTCACCGGCTCGGTGGCCGGGCATTTGCCGACGCCGGGCAGCTCCCCCTACGGCATGTCGAAGGCGGCGGTGAACTCGCTCGTCCGCAGCCTGTCGCGCGAGGTCGCCGCGGACAGGATCAACGTCAACGCCATCGCCCCCGGCCTGATCGAGACGCCGATGACGCAAGGGCGGGTGGACGACGAGGAAAAGCTGGAGGCCAGCTTGAAGTCGATCCCTTGGGGCCGGGTCGGGCAACCGGAGGAGATCGCCGGGCTGGCGGTGTTCCTCGCCTCCGATCAGGCGGACTACGTCACCGGCCAAGTGTTCGTAATGGATGGCGGGCTGACGATGAACTGGGGCGGCGCGTAACCGGCGCCGGGCCACGAAGATAAAGACCTAGTGTCCCGAGGCACGCGATTTCAACGTGACGAATTTCTGAACCGGGACACTGGCCAGCCGCATCTCGGGCGTGCCGAGCTGGACCGCGATCGGGCGGTGGTCGGAGTTGCTGCGGTGCAGCGCCTGCACGCTGCCGCAGACCAGGCCGCGGATCAGGCAGCGGTCGATGCGCAGCGGCACCATGTCGGCGGCGCGGTGGGTGTACTCCCGAGGCCCGACATCGCGGAAGCCGGGCAGCATCGCCGGGCCGACAAGGTTGTAGTCGCCAAGCACCGCGGCGCTGTGCGGCATCGCGGCGGCGATGCGGCGCAACTGTCGGCGGTTAAGGAGTTGCCCATGCGAAAGGTGGACGTTGGCCGCCGAGAACGGCCCGACGTTCACCACCTGGCACACCCGATGGAACATCGCCCCCGGCTGAAGGTCGATAACAACGGCGTCCGGCAGCGGGTCCGGGCTCCAATACGCAAGGCCATGAATGCGGCCCGGTTGTAGAACCCGGCCATAGCTGCCGCCCAGATGCTTCGGCAGGTCGTCGATCCGCTTGGTCGCCTCCTGCATCAGCAGCAAGCGCGGCCGCTCCTGATGCACCAGGCGCACCACGTCGTCGAGGGTCGCGCCCACGAGGCGCAGCAGGTTCCAGCTGACGATTTTAATCATGGTCAAGCAGTCATCGCTCATCCGCCGGGGCGCCGCGGCCCACGCTGAGCCGTCCGGCGCGGACCAGCAGGGTCGTCGCGACCCAGGCGGCGAGCAGGGCGACCGGGATCGTCACGAACTGCGGCAGCGCCAAGGCCAGCACAGCGACAACGAGGAGCAGCGCCCCGCCCCCGGCCATCACGGTCGCCTCGGCAGGGCCGAGCGGACGCCGGTTGGTGATGGCCGCCGTGACGGTGCTGCCCAAACCGACCGCGCCCATGCTGAGCCGGCCCGGACTGCCTCGGCCGCCCACGCGCCGGGGCTTCGGCGTCGTCGCTTGGACCTTCTTTTCTTGCAGCACGATTTCCGTCGCGTTCTCCAGGTCCCGCAGATACATCTCTTCCATCAGCTTGGCGAACGCCGCGTCCTCGACGGCGACGTCCAGCTCCCAGTTGCCCATCCAGCTCGCGATGTTGAGGTTGCTGGAGCCGATGCGGGCCCACCGCCCGTCGGCCACGGCGGTCTTGGCGTGCAGCATCGGCCCATTCCACTCATACACCCTGATGCCCGCTTCGAGTAGCGGACGGTAGCCGGCGCGCGAGATGGCCTTGGCGACCACGAGGTCGGACGCGCCCGGCACCAGCAGCCGCACGTCCACCCCGTCGTTCGCGGCGTCGCAAAGCGCGCGGGTGTAGGCGGTGGTGCCGGCGTAATAGGCGTCGGTCAGCCAGAGCGACTTGCGGGCGATGCCGGCGATCATCTGGTCCATCCGGTAGATGCCCATCGTGTTCGGCTTGCTGCCGACGACCCGGACGGAGACGCTGCCGGCTTTCTCCGGCGCCGGGCCTTGGCAGTCCGCCGGAAGCGGCGTCCCGGCGAAGGCCCAACTCTGCGCGAAGGCGGCGTCAAGGTCGGCGACGGCAGGCCCGCGCACCTCGATGCCGGTGTCGCGCCACGGGACCGTGCCGCGCGCCTCGTTGCCGGCCCAAGCCTCGGAAACGCACAGCCCGGCGACGAAGCCGACCGCGCCGTCCACGTTCACCGATTTGCGGTGGTTGCGGCTGAGCCAGCCGAACGGGCTGTCGAGCCGCGGGCGGTTGAAGCAGCGGACCTCGACGCCGGCCCGGCGCATCCTGCGCCACAGCCCCGGCCAAGTGGTCAAGCAGCCGAGCCAATCATAAAGAACGCGCACCGGCACGCCTTCCCGCGCCTTCGCAATCAGCGCCGCCGCGAATTGCCGGCCCACGGCGTCGTTCTCGATGATGTAGTTCTCGAAATGCACGAAGCGGCTCGCGCCCGCGATCGCCTCGAGCCACGCGGGATAGTTCTCGGCGCCGTCGCGGAGCAGCCGCAGCGCGTTGCCGTGCACCTGCTCCGCGCCGGCCGTCCTGGAAAAGAGCTGGTCGGCGAGCATCCGGGTGAACTGCTTGGCGTTGTCGGACGCAAGGTCGGAGGGGTGGCGCGCCGCTTGCCGGGCCGAGGGCACGAACCGCCGCCTGCTGAACGCACGAAGGGCACGGCCAACCCGGCCGCGCCCTGGTCGCCGGATCAAGCCGCCGCCGCTACTCGGACGGTCTGGTGGTCCTCAACTGGCCCTGCGGCAAGGGTTCCGGGAACGACATCTGGCCGGAGCTGGTCGAGCCTGATCCGCCCGGAGCGGAACTGCTGTTGATCGCGCCTGAGCGGCGAGGTTCCGGGTAAGCCATGTTGCCCGTATCGCGCGGTACCGGACCAGTCCCGGTGGTGGTCGTGCCCACGTTGCCTTGCGGCAACGGCTGCGGAAACGACATCTGGCCGGAGCTGGTCGGCGGCGGCGGCGGGTTGGTCCGGCTGCAGGCGGCAACCGCGACAAGAGCGCCGGCTGCCAGCGTAAGAGTGACGATCTTCATGAACTGATCTCCCAAAAAGGGCCTTGACCGCGCGTTCATCCGCGAACGCGCCCTTTGACCACGGCCAACGTGGCACAAAGGCAGGGGTTGCGGAACAAATCCCACGCGCCAAGAGCGAGCCGCGCCTGCGGCCGGTCAATCGCCGCTGCCGAAATGCCACACTTCAAGGCCGGATCTCGTGACATGCGCGCCACGCGACCCGCCTCGGACCAGGCGCGCCGGCGTCGCCCGCGAAACCAAGCGACAACTGAATCGTTCAGCGCCAGTGCTGCAAGGACTGGATTGAGGATGCGCCAAACGACGCTGTTCGCGGTTGCCGCCGCCATGGTTTTCGGGAGCAGTGCCTCCGCATGGGCGGAAGAAGCGGTTACGGAGATGCGCGACAAAGCCGGCAAGGACCTCGGCAAGGTGGAAATCCATTCCACAGCGTCCGGCGTCGACCGCATGGTGATCTCGCTGAAGGGCCTGACGCCGGGCATCCATGCGATCCACGTGCACGAGAAGGGCGTCTGCACGGCGCCGGACTTCACCTCGGCGGGCGGCCATCTGGCGCTGGGCAAGGAGCACGGGATCGGGCACAAGAACGGTCCTCATCCTGGGGACCTGCCGAACCTGCATGTTCCAGCGAGCGGCGCGGTCACCATTGAGTATTTCGTGCCCAACCTGCCGATGACGGCAGTGTTCGATCAGGACGGCTCGGCGGTCATCGTTCACGCGAAGGCGGACGACTACGAAAGCCAGCCGGCCGGAGACGCTGGCGGACGGGTTGCCTGCGGCGTGCTGAAAAAGGCCTCCTGATGCCGGCGTTCGCCCCCAAGCGTCATTCGGCGGGGCGCGCTGCCGGTGGAATGATACGGTTTCCAAGCAGGCTTGCGTGGCGCAAGCGACGCAAGCCCGCTTAGCCCTACGGCGATTGCGTTTGTAAGCGCCTCGCCCGCCCGGTAATGTCCGCCCGAAACCACGAAACAGGCCGCCGATGCACCTCGCCCGCTTCCCGCGCTTGCGCCACGCCCACCTGCCGACGGCTTTGGAGCCGATGGAGCGGCTGTCCGCAGCACTCGGCGGGCCGGAACTCTGGATCAAGCGCGACGACTGCACCGGTCTGTCCACCGGCGGCAACAAGACCCGCAAGCTCGAGTTTCTGATGGCCGAAGCCGTGCAGCAGGGCGCGGACCTGGTCATGACGCAAGGGGCCACGCAGTCCAACCACGCCCGCCAAACCGCGGCCTTTGCGGCCCGGCTCGGCATGGACTGCCACATCCTGCTGGAGGACCGGACGGGATCGAACGACCCCAACTATAACGGCAACGGCAACGTCTTCCTCGACCACCTCCACGGCGCAACCACCGAAAAGCGCCCCGGCGGCGTCGATATGCAGGCCGAAATGGACGCGGTCGCCGAGCGGTTCCGCGCCGAGGGCCGCCGCGTCTACGTCATCCCGGGCGGCGGCTCCAACCCGACCGGCGCGCTCGGCTACGTCAACTGCGCGCTGGAACTCGTCAACGGCGCAAACGAGATCGGCCTCGTCATCGACCACGTGGTCCACGCGACCGGCAGCGCCGGCACCCAGGCCGGCCTGATCGTCGGCCTGCGGGCGACGAACTCCGGCATCCCCCTGCTCGGCATCGGCGTGCGCGCCCCCAAGGCCAAGCAGGAGGAGAACGTATACAAGCTCGCGGCCGCCACTGCCGAGAGGCTGGGCTGCCCCGGCGTGGTCCGCCGCGAGGACGTGGTGGCGAACACCGACTACGTGGGCGACGGCTACGGCATCCCCACGCCGGGCGGGATCGAGGCGATCGAGATGTTCGCCCGGCTGGAAGGCATCCTGCTCGATCCGGTGTATACCGGCAAAGGCGCGGCCGGGCTGATCGGCCTCGTTCGCAACGGCACGTTCCGCAAAGGCGAGCGGATCGTGTTCATCCACACCGGCGGCTCCGCGGCGCTGTTCGGCTACACCGGGGCGTTCGGGGCGGCAGCATAAGGCCGAGGTCCACGGGGGCAAGCCCTCGAAGCCTTACGGCGTCCTCCCACGGAACGCGACGCCTCCTGCCGCCGGGCGCTTCCCGCGGATCAGACTGCAATCGCCCTGACACATCCAGGGCGATAAACGGCCGGAGAAAGCGGGGCACGAGGCCAGTCTCCGCCCCACGCCGGCCATCATGGATGCGTGACCGGTCAAGCCCGAGGAAACCATCCCGCCTCCGCCGCGAACGCGAACGGCCAGGTATTCCCGCAAGGACGAACGCCCCATGAGCACCCCCCTTGAGCACTACGCCATGATCGGCGACGGCGAGACCGCCGCCCTGCTCGACCGCGACGGCTCCATCGACTGGCTCTGCTGGCCCCGCTTCGACAGCGACGCCTGCCTCGCCGCCCTCCTCGGAGACCCCGGCCACGGCCGCTGGTCCATCACCCCCGCCGCCCCCGTCACCAACCGCGCCCGCCGCTACCAAACCGACACGGTGGTCATGGAAACCGACCTCCACACCGAAACCGGCGCGGTCCGCCTCATCGACTTCATGCCCAGGCGCGACGGCCCCTCTTCCCTCGTCCGCATCGTCACCGGCCTGCACGGCCGCGTCCCGATGCGGATGGACCTCGCCCTCCGCTTCGACTACGGCGCCATGCCGCCCTGGACCGAACCCGCCCCACGCGGCTTCACCGCCCGCATTGGCCCCGACGTCGTCGTCCTGCACGCCCCCGTCGACCTCGCCTACGACGGGCAGCGTGCCGGCGCCAGTTTTAACGTCCACGAAGGCGAGCGCCTCCCCTTCGTCCTGCGTTACGCCGAGGCCGGCCAGCCCGACCCGCCCCCCATCGACACCGAGGCTGCCCTCTACGCCACCCAGCAATTCTGGCGCAACTGGATCGCCCGCTTCGACGATGCCCGCACCAAATGGCCCGGCCAGGTCCGCCGCTCCCTCCTCACCCTCAAGGCCCTCGTCCACCAGCCCAGCGGCGGCCTCATCGCCGCGCCCACCACTTCCCTCCCCGAGACGCCGGGCGGCTCGATGAACTGGGACTACCGCTTCTGCTGGCTCCGCGACGCCGCCTTCACCATCAGCGCCCTCGTCAACGCCGGCTACACCGACGAGGCCGGGCGCTGGCGCGACTGGCTCCTCCGCGCCGTCGCCGGCGAGCCCGGCCAGGTCCGCATCATGTACCGCATCGACGGCGGCCGCCGCCTCAACGAGTGGCAAGCCGACCACCTCCCCGGCTGGCGGCACGCCCGCCCCGTCCGCATCGGCAACGCCGCCGCGACGCAGCATCAGATCGACGTGTTCGGCGAGGTCATGCACGCCCTCCATCTCGCCCGCCGCGCCGGCCTGCCCGCGACCGAGCACGAGCAAGCCACCGCCCACACCGTCGCCCGCCACCTCATGCAGATCTGGAACAGCAGAGGCTCCGGCATCTGGGAATCCCGCGCCGAGCCACGCCAATACACCTACTCCAAGGCCGTGGCCTCCGTCGGTCTCCGAAATTTTCGCGACACCCTGCCCGGCGGCGGCCAGCACTTCGCCGCGGACCTCGCCGCCCACGCCGACGTCATCCGTGCCGAAGTGCTGCGCGAAGGCTGGAACGAGGGCCTCAACCGCTTCACCGCCTTCTACGGCGGCCAATCCCTCGACGCGAGCCTCCTGCTCATGCCCCTCGTCGGCTTCCTCCCCGCCACCGACCCCCGCATGTCCGCCACCATCGACGCCATCGGCCGCGAGCTTGGCGAGGGCGGCCTGATCCGCCGCAACGCGCCCAGCCCCGCCGGCCCCAACGAGGGCGCATTCCTCGCCTGTTCCTGCTGGATGGCCGACTGCCTCCGCCAGCAAGGCAAGATGGACCAAGCCGAAGCCCAGTTCGAGCGCGTCCTCGCCCTCGCCAACGACGTGGGCCTGCTCAGCGAGGAGTACGACGTGCCGGCCAAGCACCTTTCCGGCAACTTCCCTCAGGCCCTGACCCACCTCGCCGTCGTCAACACCGCCCTGGCCCTATGCGGCCCGGTGCTGCACCTCGGAGGCGGCTAGTTTTTTAGGTCAGGGCAGCGCCGGCAACCAGTGAGACAGCACGCCGGCAACCAGTGCAGCAGTCAGCCGGGCCTACCGGTCCCGCCGAAGGTCTGCGTCCAACTCGAAACGCCTGGCGTCTCCTCCTGCGGGATCGGGTCCGGCAATCGGCAATCCGACGGCACCGGCCCGGCATACCGCGTCCAGACTTGCGTCTGCCCGAACAACGGGATCCCGATATAGCCTCGGACGCGCAACCGCCCCTCCCGGTCGAGCTTCAAGGTCGCGCGATAGGTGCTGCCGTCGCGAGGGTCAGTGATCCTCGCGCTCCACTCCCTCCCATCCGGCGCCGCGCCCGAGATGATGGTCAGGTGGCATTGCGAACGGTTCCGGTAATCGGTCGGCATCGGCTCGGCTGGGCCGGACAGCGGAATGCCGGCAATCTCGCCGCAAAGCGCCTGGCCGCACTGGTTGACGGCAATAACAGCGTCGCGGTCCTCCGTCAGCCAATGGCCCAGCGGCGTCTCCGCCCGGGCCGACGACGCCCCGGCAATCCCCAGCAACGCGGCAACAGCCGCCGCCGCCACGGCCCGGCGCAACACGCTCAACCGGAAATCCACCCTCATAACAGTCAATCTCGCCCGCCCGTTGCACTCGCCGCCCCGGATATCTGCAACCCCCCGCCGCCCCACAATCCCCCGCATACCGGCCATGCCCCGGCGGCAAGCACACGGAAATGACGCGCTTCCAAAAACTCCCAAGCAGGCTTGCGTGGCACAAGCCATGCAAGCCTAGCCCTGCCGCCCGAACAGTGGCACTCATCGCCCTCCGCTAGTGCCCTGCCCCAGAAGCTCGCCTTCGAAATTCTGGAATAAGCAGGCCACGGAAACAGAGCATCGGGGCCAAGCAACTGAACAGGCAAGACGACGGCCCCGCAACCCCGCCCGCATCCAGGAACCGCAAGCTCCGCCTGCTCATCCCGCTGACTGTCGCCTTCGCCTTCCTGATGGAGCAGCTCGACGCCACCATCCTCGTCACCGCCATCCCCGACATGGCCCGCGACCTGAACACGACGCCGCTGGCGATGAACCTCGCCGTCACCAGCTACATCCTCAGCCTCGCCGTCTTTATCCCGGTCAGCAGTTGGTTCGCCGACCGCTTCGGCGCACGGCGCGTCTTTGTCGGCGCCCTGGCGGTCTTCACCCTCGGCTCCGCCCTGTGCGGCCTCTCGTCCGACTTGCCCACCCTCGTCGCCACCCGCGTTCTCCAAGGCTTCGGCGGCGCGATGATGACCCCGGTCGGCCGCCTCGTGCTCCTGCGCAGCTTCCCGCGCTCCGAGCTGGTCACGGCCATGACCTACATGATCGTTCCCGCCGTGGTCGGCCCCACGATCGGCCCCCTGCTCGGCGGCGTCCTGACCACCTACGCGTCCTGGCGCTGGGTCTTCTACGTCAACGTGCCGGTGGGCCTCGCCGGCATGGCGCTCGCCCTCCGCTTCTTCACCGACGAGCGCTCCGCCGAGCCGCCCCGCTTCGACCTCCCCGGCTTCCTGCTGGTCGGCGCCGGGCTGGCCGCGCTGCAACTCGCGCTCGAGAACATCGGCCACCCTCTGCTGCCCCCCGCCGCGGTCGCCGCGCTGTTCGCAGCCGGCCTGCTCTGCCTCGCCCTGTTCGCCCGCCACGCGCTCCGCACCGCCGACCCGGCGCTCGACATCCGGCTGTTCCAGGTCCGCACCCTGCGCGTCAGCACGCTCGCCGGCGGGCTGAGCCGCGTCGGCGCCAACGCCGTGCCCTTCATGCTGCCGCTGATGCTTCAGCTCGGCTTCGGCCTGAGCCCCGTGCAATCCGGCTCGCTGACCTTCGTCACCAGCCTCGGCAGCCTGGCCGTCCGCCCGGTCTCGGCCGCCATGCTCCGCGTCTGCGGCTTCCGCAATCTGCTGACAGCCAACGCCGTCGTCACCGCCGCCGTCATCGCCGCCTTCGCGCTCACGACGGCCGAAACGCCCCATTGGCTCATCATCGTCCACGTGCTGCTGTTCGGCGTCGCCCGCAGCGTCCAGTTCGTTTCCACCAACACGCTCACCTACGCCGACATCCCGCCCGCCAAGCTGAGCCGCAGCACCAGCCTCGGCGGCGTGATCCAGCAACTGACGATCTCGGTCGGCGTGGCGATGGCCGCGACCCTGCTCAGCCTCATCGCCGCCCCCAGCCCGGCGCCGACCGTCGCCGAATTCCACCTCGCCTTCGTCCTCGTCGCCCTCGTCACCCTCGTCTCTGCCCCGGGCTTCCTGCTGCTCGCGCCAAACGACGCCGCGCACGTCAGCCATCACCGCCCGGCGCGGAACAGGGCTCAGTAGCGCTTATACGGCAGGAACTTGCCCGACATGGTCACCTTCACCCGGTCCCCCTTCTGGTCCGGCTGCCGCTCGATCGCCATGTCGAAGTCGATCGCCGACATGATCCCGTCGCCGAACTCCTCGTGGATCAACTCCTTCCAACTGCTGCCATACACCAGCAGCGTCTCGTAGAACCGATACAGCAGCGGGTCGGTCGGAACGGCTGTCGGGAAGCTCCCCCGATAGGGCGGCTCCTGCAACAGCGAAACCTCGGCCTCGTCCAGCCCGAACAACAGCCCGGCCTTCTCCGCCGCCTCCGCCGCGAAGCTCATCTGCCCGAGGCAGGCGGCGCAGGCGAACACCGGCGCATGGCCCAGCTTCTCCGCCACCTGCTCCCAGGTCCACTTCTTCTGCTTCTTGATGCCGAGGATCTTGCGGCCCAGGGCGTTCCTGTCGTCGTTCACGCTGTTTCCCTTTCGGTTCGAGGGCAGGCTGTCGCAATCCATCGCAAGCCCCGTGCCGGATATTCGCCGGCATGAGGACCGGCGCGGTCAGCCGGTGCCGGCCTTCCCGGGCATGGTCTCCGCAATGGCAGACGGCGGCGCGAAAACCGGCTCTGACGGGTCAAAACAAAAAGGCGGCTGGCATTACGCCGCAGCGCCCACGACCGATGTCGGCTCCGCGCCCGCCAGCCGCGGATGAGCAGGGATCAGGCAAAGCAACGACGAAGCGCCCAGCAATGAAGCACCGGCCCAACCCGGCCAGCCCAAGTCCCCCGGCGTCCGGAATCCTACTCCGCCCCGCCGTCGCCCGGCCGCACCTCCGTCCACCGCGGCGACAACCGCTCCACCAGCGCGTCGAACTGGTCCAGCGACCGATAGCTGATCCGCACCGTCCCCCCGCGCCCCGCAACCTGGATGCGAACGTCAAGCCCGAGCGACAGGCTCAACTCCCGCTCGAGCTGTGCGTGCTCCGCGTCGGGCTTCGGCCGGGGCGGCGGCGCGGCGGGCCTTTGCGACGCCAGGGCCTCCGTCTGCCGCACGTTCAGCCCCTTGGCCAGCACGACCTGCGCCGCCGTCTGCGCATCGGGATGCACCAGCAGCGCCCGGGCGTGCCCGGCCGACAGCGCCCCCGATTGCACATGCGCCCGCACCGCGTCCGGCAGTTGCAGCAGCCGCAGCGTGTTGGCCACGTGGCTGCGCGACTTCCCCACCAGCCCGCCAAGATTGTCCTGCGTCAGCCCAAACTCCCCAACCAGACGCCGATAGCCCTCCGCCTCCTCGATCGCGTCCAGGTCCTGCCGTTGCAGGTTCTCCACCAGCGCCGCCGCCATCGCCTCCGTATCCGCGAGGCTCCGCAGCAGCACCGGGACCTCGTGCAGCCCGGCCGTCTGCGCCGCCCGCCACCGCCGCTCCCCGGCGATGATCTGATACGCCCCCGCCTTTTTCGGATGCGGCCGGGCCAGGATCGGCTGCAACACGCCCTGCTGCTTGATCGACGCCGCGAGCTCGGCCAGCGACGCCGGGTCCATGCTGGTCCGCGGCTGGAACGGCCCCGGCTCCAGCGCCGCCACCGGCAACGACGTGCGGTTGGCCGCCGCCCCGCCCGGCGGCACCGCCTCGCCGAGCAAGGAGGCAAGCCCCCGCCCCAGCCGTGGGCTGGCCGTGCTCATGACAGCGCCCGCTCCCGCTTCAGCACCTCCGCCGCCAGCCGCACGTAGGCCTGCGCGCCGGGCGAGCGCATGTCGTACAGCAGCACCGGCTTGCCATGGCTCGGCGCTTCCGAGACCCGCACGTTGCGCGGGATGACCGTCTCGTACACCGCATGGGCGAACACCTCCCGCACGTCGGCGGCCACGAGTTCGGACAGGTTGTTGCGGCGGTCGAACATGGTCAGCACGATGCCCTGCAATTCGAGCCTCGGATTGAGGTTGCCCCGGACCCGGTCGATGGTCTTCACCAACTGGCTGATCCCTTCTAAGGCGAAGAACTCGCATTGCAAGGGAACCAGCACCCCGTCGGCCGCCGCCAGCCCGTTCACCGTCAGCAGCCCGAGGCTCGGCGGGCAATCGATCAGGATCGTCGCATCGGCGGGCGCGTCGGCCAGCGCCTCCCTCAGGTGGAACTCCCGCCGCGCTTCCCCGGCAAGCTCGATCTCCGCCCCGGCCAGGTCAGGGTCCGCCGGCACGATGCGCAGGCCCGGCACCATGGTCGGCAGCGCCGCCTCCGCCACCGAGGCCTGCCCGCTCAGCACGGCATAGGTCCCGGTGCCGCGCTGGCCGCGCCCGATGCCCAGCCCGGTCGAGGCGTTGCCCTGCGGATCGAGGTCGATCAGCAGCACGGCCTCCCCCGCCGCGGCCATGGCGGTCGCGAGATTGATGGCGGTGGTGGTCTTGCCGACCCCGCCCTTCTGGTTGGCAAGCGCCAGAATGCGCCGGCGCGGCTCAGGCATGGACGCCAGCCCCGGCACGGACGCCAGCCTCGGCACGGACAGGATCGGTGACGACGAGCACCGGGCTGTCCGCCGGCCCGGCCGCCTCCGCGCCGAACGACCACCCGGCCCGCGCCTCGCGCAGTTCCTCCGCCGCCCGCGCGCCTTTCGGAAACAGCATCGTCCCCCCGGGCGCGAGCAACGGCGCGGCCAGGCCCAGCAGCCGGGGCAACGGCGCCAAGGCCCGCGCGGTCACGAGCGGCGCGGGCAACACGTCCGCATCCTCGATCCGCGCGGCATGGACCCGCACCGGCGCGCCCGTCAGCCGCGCCGCCTCGCGCAGGAACGCCGCCTTGCGCTGGTCCGACTCGATCAGGTCGAACCGGACCCCTGTCGCGATCGCCAGCACCAGCCCCGGCAACCCCGCACCCGAGCCAAGGTCGATCCCCCGCTCCACGCCTGCCGGCATCAACGCCCGCAGCCGCAGGCAATCCGCGACATGCCGCGGCCAGATCGCCCCGCGGTCGGCAACCGAAACAAGGTTGATCCGCCGCGTCCATTCCGCCAGCAGCCCGGCGTAGAGTCGCAGCCGCTCATACGCGTCAGGAGGCAAGTCTGGGGGCGGCGTCATGGCCGACTCGGAACACATGCAGCCGGCGTAGCATGAGCCGCTTGAGACGGCTATCTTGACATGCGGCGGCAGGAGGTTTGCCATCCGCCCCCCAACCGCGAAAGGACCGCTTTGCCGCAGCTCAGTTTCCGCACCTCCCTGCTCGATGCCTTGACCATCAGCGAGGAGGACGGCGCGGTCGTCGCCGTTGATTGGGGCTGGGGCCGGGACCAGCACGAAACGCCCCTGCTGCTCCGCGCCCGGACGGAGGTCGAGCAATACCTCGATGGCGAACGCCAGGGCTTCGACCTCCCGCTCGCCCCGCGAGGCACCGCCTACCGCCGCCGGGTCTGGGCGGCGCTGGCGGCGATCCCCTATGGCGAAACCCGCACCTATGCCCAGATAGCCGCCGTAGCGGGCGGCGTCGGCCGCTCGGTCGGCGGCGCCAACGGGGCGAACCCGATCCCCGTGCTGATCCCCTGCCACCGCGTCGTAGCCGCGGCGGGCCTCGGCGGCTACTCGGGCGGAGAGGGATTGGAGACCAAGCAAAGGCTGCTGCAGCTTGAACAGCGGGTCGCCGCAACCCGTCCCGCAACACGCGCCGCCTGATCCGGCGCCTGGAGGATAACGACCATGGCGAAATCCATTCGCATCCACGCCTACGGCGGCCCCGAAGTCATGCAATGGGAATCCGTCCCGACCCCCGAGCCCGGCCCCTCGGAAGCCCTGGTGCACCACACCGCCGTCGGCCTGAACTTCATCGACGTCTACTTCCGCACCGGCCTTTACAAGCTCCCTTCCCTGCCCGCCACCCTCGGCATGGAAGCGGCCGGCGTGGTCATGGCGGTGGGCGCGGACGTGGCCGGCGTCGCCGTCGGCGACCGCGTCGCCTACGCCACCGGGCCGCTCGGCGCATACGCCACCGACCGCGTCATCGCCGCCGACCGCCTCGTCAAGCTGCCCGACACGATCAGCGACGAAACGGCGGCGGCCATGATGCTGGCCGGCATGACCGCGCAATACCTGCTGCGCCGCACCCACCCCGTCCAGAGCGGCGAGACGGTCGTGGTCCACGCGGCTGCCGGCGGCGTCGGCCTCATCCTGTGCCAATGGGCCAAGCACCTCGGCGCGACCGTGATCGGCGTCGTTTCCACCGAGGAGAAGGCCGAACTCGCCCGCGCCCACGGCGCGAAGCACGTCGTCGTCGGCTACCAGACCCTGGTCAGCGAGGTGAAACGCATCACTGGCGGCGCGATGGTCCCGGTCGTCTACGACGGCGTGGGCCGCGACACCTTCGCCGCCAGCCTCGACTGCCTGGCCCCCTTGGGCCTCATGGTCTCGTTCGGCAACGCCTCCGGCGCAGTCCCCCCGGTCGACCTCGGCCAGCTTTCCGCCAAGGGCAGCCTGTTCGTGACCCGGCCCACGCTTGCCACCTACACCGCCAAGCCCGCCGACCTCGCCGCCACCGCGCAGGACCTGATCGAGGTGGTGCAATCCGGCGCCGTCAGCATCCGCGTCAACCAGACCTTCCCCCTGCAGGACGCCGCCGCCGCCCACGCCGCGCTCGAAGCGCGCCAAACCACCGGGAGCAGCGTGCTGGTGCCCTGAAGGACGCCGGGCCGAACCCCTTTGACTGACCATGCGCCCAACCCAGGGCGCACCCGCCTCACCGCCTCTATCGTCGCCTGCGCCCTGTTCATGCAGAACCTGGACGGCACGGTCGTCGCCACCGCCCTGCCCGCCATGGCCCGCGCCTTCGGCTCCGACCCCTTGCGCATGAACGTGGCGCTCACGTCCTACCTGCTCAGCCTCGCCGTGTTCATCCCCGTGAGCGGCTGGATGGCGGACCGCTTCGGCGCGCGCTCCGTGTTCCGCGCCGCCATCGGCGTGTTCACCGTCGGCTCCATCCTCTGCGGCCTGTCCGAAAGCCTGCTCACCCTGGTCGCCGCCCGCATCGTCCAGGGCATCGGCGGCGCGATGATGGTCCCGGTCGGACGCCTCGTGCTGTTGCGCAGCGTCGCCAAGAGCGAGCTGGTCGCCGCCATGGCCTGGCTCACCACCCCGGCCCTGATCGGCCCCCTCGTCGGCCCCCCGCTCGGGGGCTTTCTCGTCACCTACGCCAACTGGCGCTGGATCTTCTTCATCAACGTCCCGATCGGCCTCCTCGGAATCGCCCTGGTCAGCCGCTACGTCCAGGATTTCCGCGAGCCTGCTCTCGGACGGCTCGACTGGACCGGCCTCCTCTGGTCCGGCCTCGCCCTGGCCTGCCTGATGTTCGGCTTCGAGCTGGCCGGGCGCGGCATGTTGGGCGGCGGCCTCGTCGTCGGACTGATCGGCGTCGGCCTCGTCTCCGCTTGGCTCTACGTCCGCCACGCCCGGCGGCGTCCGGACCCGCTGCTCGACCTCACCCTGTTCCGCATCCCCACCTTCGCCGTCTCCGTCAGCGCCGGGTCGCTGTTCCGGGTGGGGGTGGGCGCGGTCCCGTTCCTGTTGCCCTTGATGTTCCAGCTCGGCTTCGGCCAGACCGCGGCGCAAAGCGGGGCCATCACCTTCGCCGCCGCCATCGGCGCGATCATGATGAAGCCGGTCGCGCAATGGACCCTGCGCCGCTTCGGCTTCCGCGCCACCCTGATCTGGAACGCGGCCATGGCCGCCGTGCTGCTCGGCGCGATGGGCCTGTTTCGCGCCACGTGGCCGCTCGCCCCCGTTTACGCCGTCCTGATCGCCGGCGGCTTTCTCCGCTCGCTGCAGTTCACCGCCTACAACACCATCGCCTACGCCGACATCCCCCGCTCGCGCATGAGCGCCGCCACCAGCCTGTATTCCACCATGCAGCAGCTTTCGCTCACCTTCGGCATCACCATCGGCGCCGCGGTGCTGGAACTGGCCACCATCGCCGGCGGGCGCGCCGGTCCCTCGCCGTGGGACTTCTCGGTCGCCTTCATGGTCGTCGCCCTCCTGAGCCTGGTCGCCGCCCCGCTCGCCATGCGCCTGCCCGCCAGCGCCGGCGACGAGATGAGCGGCCATTTTGTTCCACGTGAAACAGTCGCAGCCGCCATTCGGAAGGACAAGTGACGTGGCCCGCATCCGCAAAACCCCGCCGATGACCCTTGCCCAGGTCCGCGCCTTCATCGAGGCGCTCGGCGCCGCCCACCCCGAGGCCGCCAGCGAGCTCAGCTACGTCAACCCCTACACCCTGCTGGTCGCCGTGGTCCTTTCCGCCCAAACCACCGACGCCGCCGTCAACAAGGCCGGCAAGACCCTGTTCGCCGCCGCCCCCGACCCGGCCGCGATGGCCGCGCTCGGCGAGGAGGGCGTCATCCCGCATATCCGCAGCATCGGCCTGTGGAAAGCCAAGGCGAAGAACGTCGTCGCCCTGTCGCAGATTTTGCTGGACCGCCACGGCGGCGTCGTCCCCGATGACCGCGAGGCCCTCGAAGCCCTCCCCGGCGTCGGCCGCAAGACCGCGAACGTCGTGCTGAACGTCGCCTTCGGCCAGGACACGATGGCCGTCGACACCCACATATTCCGCCTCGGCAACCGCACCGGGATCGCGCCGGGCAAGACGGTGCGGGAGGTGGAGGACGGCCTCGTCAAGCGCATCCCGCGCGCCGTGTTGCGCCCGGCGCACCATTGGCTGATCCTGCACGGGCGCTACGTTTGCAAGGCGCGCAAGCCCGAATGCTGGCGCTGCGTGGCGGCCACGCCCTGCCGCTTCCCCGACAAGCTGCCGAGCCCGGCCTCGCCGCCGCTCGACGTGACCGAACCCCAGCCGGAAACCTGACCCCATGGCCGACAACTCCACCTCCCCCGAGTTCTGGGACAAGCGCTATGAGGGCGACGGCCTGATCTTCGGCCAGGACCCCAACGTCTTCCTCGCCGGCGCCGCCCGGCACATCCCCCCGGGCGGGCGCGTCCTCGTTCCCGGCGACGGCGAGGGCCGCAACGGCGCCTGGCTCGCCGGCCAAGGGTTCCACGTCACCAGCGTCGACATGTCCCCCGTCGGCTGCGGCAAGGCGCGCCGGCTCGCCGCCGCCCGAGGCGTCCCGCTCGAAATCGTCTGCGCCGACCTGCGGGACTGGGCCTGGCCCGCCGGCGCGTTCGATGCCGTCGCGTCGGTCTTCCTCCATCTCCCTTCGGCCATCCGCGCCGGCCTGCACGCCCGCATGAGGGACGCGCTCAGGCCCGGCGGCGTGATCCTGATCGAAGCCTTCGAGCCTCGGCACGTCGCCTTCCGCCAACGCGAGCCCTCCGTCGGCGGACCTGGCGACGCCGACATGCTGTTCACCCTCGACATGCTGAAGCGGGATTTCGCCCCCTTGGCGCTCGTTTCCGGCGAGGAAACCGAGGCCGACCTCGCCGAAGGCCCCCGCCATCGCGGCCGCGGCGCCGTTGTCCACGCCGTGTTCCGCCGCGAAGCTGGGGCCAGCGCCGCGCCGGAAAAGCTGCTATAATGGAACAGCAGGGAGTTTAAGCAGGGAGGCCGATTTGCGCCATCACGTACGCGTCCTCATCGGAGCCGGCCTGCTTGCCGGCGCGCTGCACGCGCCCGCCTCACGGGCGGCCGACGTGTCCGCCCAGCAAGCGGACGCGCTCCAGCGGCAACTGCGCGACTGGCTCTCTGCCAACCTTGGCCAAGCGGTCCTCGTGCCGGGCCAGCCGCCGGAGGTCCGCGCCGACGGGGACCACTTCGCCGTGGCGGCGCCGTTGCAGCTCCCCGGCCCGCCCGCCAGCAGCCGGACCATCCTGCTCGCGAACGCGCGCCAGGCAGGCGGCGGGGCCTGGGACATCGACTCCGTCCCGTCCAACCTGCCGGTCAGCTTCACGCTCAACACGCCGGTCCCGAACGAGGGCGGCAGGAAGGGGCCGCCGCGGTCGGTCCCGGTCACGTATACGATCACCACGACCGGGCAATCGGCCCACGCCCGCCTCGACCCAAGCTTCGCCACCCCCTCCACCCTGACGGCGTCCAGCGCCGGCATGACGGTGAGAAGCGACGGCGGGCCTGTCACGTCCATGGCCACGACCGGCCCGGCCACGACCGTCTCCTCGATCCAGCCCGCCGGGCCTGGCCTGATCGACCTGTCGTCGAACACGTCCTTGCAGCGGTATGAGACAACCGTGCAGTCGCCCGGCGTGCCGCCTGTCGCCTCGAGCATGGACACGCTGCGAACCAGCCTGGACATGAAGGGCGTCAACCGGGACCAAGCAGCCGGGATCATGCGGGCGCTTGTTGGCGCGGCCGCCGCGGGGCTTCCTGCCGGCCCGCCCGGTTCGCCGGCGGCGCGCAAGGCGCTGTCCGGCATCCTGGCCGTTGTTGCCGCCAACATGCAGGGTTTGGCCACGTCGGCGGCGATGACGGGACAGGCCGAGGGCGTCAAGATCGGCGTCGGCGACGTTACCGTCAACGCCGACGGCCTCAGCCTCGGCCTTGACGCCAACGCCGAGGGGACGCTGCTGCGCGCCGGCATGGGTTTCGGGCTGCACGGCGTTTCGCTGGCCAACGCCCCGCTCGGCCCGTTCGGGGCGCTCATCCCGCGAAGCCTCGCGTTTCGTTTCGTCGTTTCGGGCCTGAAAACCCCCGAGCTGCGCCGTATCCTGGCCGCGGTCAGCCGGGACCAGACGCCGGATGCCAGCGACGCGGCCACCCTTGCCGACGGCGCCCGGGCCGGGATCGAGGGCCTTACCCTGGAGGTCGGCGGCGCGACCTTCGCCGGCGAGGGCCATGCGTCCATGGCCGGGCCGGGGCGTTACGCCGGCCTGGCCACGGTTTCGGCGGAGAACTTCGACGAGCTGATCCAAACGGTCAATTCGATCCCGCTGCTGCAGCAAGCGATCCCGGCGCTCGCCTTCCTGAAAGGCATCGGGCGCAGCGCGGACGGCCGGACCGTTTGGACCATCAACGCCGACGACGCCAAGGTGCTCGTGAACGGCATCGACATCGGCGCGATGGCGGGCGCGATGAAGCCGCGTGCTCCCGCGCCGACGCCACGGCCGCGGCAAGGTTAGGCCGCGGTCGCCCTGACTGGACAAGCGGGACGCGTCGGTTGCCAGCCCAGATCATTGCTAAGCATCATTCGGCAGGGCGTGCCGGCACGCTGCCGGTAAAATGATGCGTCCTCAAAGGTTTCTAAGCAGGCTTGCGTGGCACAAGCCACGCAAGCCTGCTTAGTGTCCTGCCCCAGAAGCTCGCCTTCGAGCGTCTGGGATAAGCAGGCCCCGGAAACAAAGGGCTAGTATCCCGGTTCAGACGTTCGTCGTGTTGGGATCGAGTGCCTCGGAACATCCGCGCCGCCCCTCGCGGCTCCAGGCATCCGACCGCAGCCAGCGCCTGCAAGTGAAGCAACCTCGAACCAGCGGCGGCCATTCGGCGATCCGATCCAGGAACTCCGCCCGGCAGCGCAACGCGGGCCGCTCGACGACACTCGGGGCGCGGCGAGCCGGGCCATCCGATGCTGCACCGCGGCAACGAATCCATTTGACGGCAGCGGCGATTTCGTAAATTCCTTCGCGCAACGAAGAGATTTGCAGTGACTGAACCCAAGCAGCCCGCCGACATGGAGGAGAACGACCAGGCGTCCCGCGCGGCATGGCTCTACCATGCGGGCGGCATGACGCAGGCCGAGGTTGCCGCGGCGCTCGGCGTGACCGGCGCTAAGGCTCACCGGCTGCTGGCGCGGGCGGCGCGCGAGGGGGTGGTGCGCGTGCTGATCGGGGGGCCGATCGGGGGGTGCATCGAGGCGGAACAGGCGCTTGCGCGGCGGTACGGGCTTACGGCCTGCCGCATCGTGCCCAGCCTGAACGAGCGGGGCGTGCCGCTGCGGGCGCTTGGCCAGGCGGGGGCCGCGTTCATCCATCAGGCGGTCGAGGCCGCGGGGCCGGGCGCGGTTGTCGGGGTCGGCCATGGGCGGTCGCTTGCCGCCTGCTTGAACTACCTGCCGCACATGGCGGCGCCGGGCTTGAGGCTCGTTTCCCTGCTCGGCGGCCTGCCCCGGCTGCAGCCGGCCAACCCGTACGAGGTCATTCACGCCTTCGCCGAACGCACCGGGGCCGAGGCGCTGCTCGTGCCCGTCCCGTTCTTCGCGACAACGGCCCACGGGCGCGAGGTGCTGCTTGACCAGACCGGGGTGCGCGAAGCGTTCAGCCTGGCGCGTCAAGCGTCGCTTTGTTTGGTGGGCGTGGGCGAGGTGGCGGGGGCCGCGTTCCTGCGCCAAGCGGGGGCGGTCTCGTCCGAGGATGCGGCGATGCAGGTCGAGGCCGGGGCGGTGGGCGAGATCCTCGGCCACTACTTCACGGCGGACGGCCGATTGCTGGCCACGCCGCTGCACGCGCGCGTGCTGGCGGCCCCGCTCCCGTTGCTTCGCGGCGTCGTCGCCATCGCCGGCGGCGCGGCGAAGGACGCCGCCATCCTGGCCGCGCTGCGCTCCGGCGTGCTGAGCGGGCTTATCACCGACGAGCCGACCGCCAGCGCCCTGCTGGCTGAACGCCCGAGGACCACGAAGGAGGAGGAAGACCTATGGACAGAAAAGCACAGGACGTAGCCGAGGGTTTCATTGCCGGCCGGGTCGGGCGGCGCGAGCTGGTCAAGCGCCTCGGCGCGCTGGGCCTGACCGCCGCGGCAGCGGACGTCTTGGTCAACGCCGCCGCGACCAAGGCCTTTGCCGCGGACTTCAACTGGAAGGCGCACCAGGGCAAGAGCATCAAGGCGCTGCTGAACAAGCACCCCTACGCGGACGCGATGATCGCCGACCTTGAGTCGTTCAAGCAGCTCACGGGCATGAACATCACCTACGACATCTTTCCCGAGGACGTTTACTTCGACAAGGTGACGGCGGCGCTGTCGAGCCGCTCCACCGAATACGACGTGTTCATGACGGGGGCCTACCAGACCTGGCAGTACGGCCCGGCCGGCTGGCTGGTCGACCTGAACGAGTACATCAACGACCCGGCCAAGACCGCGCCGAAATACGATTGGGAGGGCATCCTGCCGAACCTGCGCTCCAGCACCGCGTGGTCCGGCAAGGTGGGCGACGAGCTGGGCGGCAAGGGCGCCAAGCAGTGGGCGCTGCCCTGGGGCTGGGAGATGTACAACCTGTCCTACAACGAGACCATGCTGAAGAAGCTCGGCGTGAAGGTTCCGACCAACATGCCGGAGCTGATGGAGGCCTCGGCCAAGGTCAGCAAGGACGCGAAAGGCCCCTACGGCGTCGGCGTGCGCGGCAGCCGGTCGTGGGCGACAATCCACCCGGGCTACCTGTCGGGGTTCACCAGCTTCGGGGCGAAGGATTTCACCGTCGAGGGCGGCAAGCTGAAATCGGCGGTCAACTCCGCCGCGGCGAAGAAGTTCACCGCCGATTTCGTCAAGATGGTGCAGGACGGCGGGCCGCAGAACTGGGCCACCTACACCTGGTACCAGGTCGGCACCGACCTGGGCGCGGGCGCCTCGGCGATGATCTTCGACGCGGACATCCTCGGCTACTTCATGAACGGCAAGGACACCAAGGAGCACGGCCACCTCGCCTATGCGCCGATGACGCCCAACCCGGACGCGAAAGGGCCGACCAGCAACGTCTGGATCTGGTCGCTCGGCATGAGCAACTTCAGCAGGAACAAGGACGCGGCCTGGACCTTCATGCAATGGGCCAGCGGCACCGACCACCTGCTGTTCGGCGCGCGCAAGGCCGACCAGGTAAACCCGGTGCGCTCCGCGGTCTGGCAGGATCCGGATGTGCAGGAGCGGATCAAGAGCAACTACCCCGGCTATATCGAGGAGTACAATTCGGCCGTGGGCGACGCGAAGATCTACTTCACGCCGCAGCCGCTGTTCTTCAACGTCACCACCGACTGGGCGGCGGCGCTGCAGAAGATGGTGGCCAAGCAGGTGAGCGTCGACGAGGGGCTGGACCAGCTTGCCGACAGCACCAACCGCACCATGAAGCAAGCCGGCATCGGCTAACGAAAGGAGGGCGGCGCCGGGGATGGCCCGGCGCCGCGACTATCCATGTCAGACATCGCGCTTTCAGATGCCTCCATCCCGGCGGCGCCCCGGCGGCCCTTCGTCAGCCGCGCCCTGCCCTACCTGCTGAGCCTGCCGGCGCTGCTGGTCTGCATCGGCATCCTGATCCCGTTCTTCTCGGCGGTGCTGTTCAGCTTGCAGCGCTACAACCTGGCGATGCCCTACCTGCGGCAATACGTGTGGTGGGGCCAGTACGCCGAGCTGCTGAGCGACCCCGATTTCTGGACCACGGTGCAGGTGTCCGCCATCTACACGGTCTCGACCGTCGGCATCGAGCTGCTGCTGGGCCTCGGCATCGCCATGCTGCTGCGCGAGCGCAACTGGCTCAACAACGCGATCTCGGTGGCGCTGCTGCTGCCGCTGATGACCGCGCCGGCCATCGCGGCGCTGATGTGGAAGCTGATGACCAATCCCGGCTTCGGCGTGTTCTCCTGGCTGATCTCGCTGTTGGGGGTCACGAATTTCAAATGGGCCAGCGACCCGTCATCGGCGATGTTCACCGTGGTTCTGGTCGATATCTGGGTCTACACCCCGTTCATGATCGTGCTGCTGCTGGCCGGGCTGCGCAGCCTGCCGCAGCAGCCGTTCGAGGCCGCCCGGCTCGACGGCGTGCAGCCGGCGTTCGTGTTCTTCCGCATCACCTTGCCGATGCTGACGCCGTATATCCTGACGGCGACGCTGTTCCGGCTGCTCGACAGCATCCAGCAGTTCGACATCGTGTATGCCATGACCCAGGGCGGACCCGGCGAGAGCACGATGGTGTTCCAGGTCCGCTCGTACCTGACGTTCTTTCAGTACACCAACGTCGGCAAGTCGGCCGCGCTGCTGATGGTGCTGTGGGCGATCACCTATATCCTCAGCCAAGTGTTCATCAAGCAGTGGCACCGGCTGCGCAGGGAGGCGCAAGGCCATGCATAGTCCCGTCGGGCGCACGCTGCGCGCCATCGCCCTTATTTGCGTGTGCCTGTTCTTCCTGTTCCCGATCTTCTGGATCGTGTCCATGTCGTTCCAGACCAACGAGACGATCCTGCGCATCCCGCCGAGCCTCGTGTTCGAACCCACCATCTCGAACTACAAGGCGCTGCTTTCCGGCCGGCTCGAGACCGGCGCCGGCGTACTTGACATCACCTTCATGCGGAACCTGTGGAACTCGATCCTGCTGTCGGTCAGCTCGGTGGTGATCGCGCTGCTGCTCGGGGTGCCGGCGGCCTACGCGTTCGCCCGCTTCAAGTTCCGCGGCGGCGAGGACATCGCCTTCACGTTGCTGTCGTTCCGCTTCGCTCCGCCGTTGTTGGTGCTGCTGCCGCTCTCGCTTTACTTCCAGCAGATCGGGTTGTCGGACACTTATTTTGGGCTGATCTGGGTTTACCAGCTCATCTGCCTGCCGCTGATCCTGTGGATCGTCCGCGGCTACTTCGAGGACAGCAGCCCCGATGTCGAATACGCCTACCGCGTCGACGGGCATAGCTGGTGGAGCGGGTTCACCAAGATCGCGCTGCCGCTGGCCGCTCCCGGCATCGCATCGGCCGGGCTGCTGTCGTTCATCTTCGCGTGGAACAACTTCGTGTTCGCGCTCGTGCTGGCCAGCGCCGACAAGCAGCCGGTGATCGTCGGCGCGCTCGCGTTCGTCACCGCCAGCGGCATCCAGTACGGGATCATCGCCGCTGCCATCGTGCTCTCCATCCTACCCACCCTGGCGCTGGCTTTGTATGCGCAGAAGTGGCTGGTCGAGGGCCTCAGCTTGGGGGCAGTCAAAGGATGAGCAAGGGTCTCGAACTCCGCGGCGTTTCGGTCCGCTACGGCAAGACCGACATCGTGCGCGACGTTTCGCTCTCGGTCGCGCCCGGGGAGACGCTCGTGCTGTTCGGGCCTTCGGGCGCGGGCAAGACGGTGCTGCTGCGGGCGATTGCCGGGCTCGAGCCGGATGCGGGCGGGCAGGTGCTGGTCGATGGGCGGGACGTCTCGTCCAAAGGGCCGGAAGCGCGGCGCATGGGCGTCGCGTTCCAGAACTTCGCGCTGTATCCGCACATGAAGGCGTGGGCCAACATCGCGAGCCCTTTGCAGGCGCGGCAGATGTCCAAGGCGGAGGTGGAGAGCAAGGTTCAGGGCGTGGCCACGCTGCTCAAGATCGGCCACGTGCTCGGGAACTTGCCGCGCGCGCTGTCCAACGGGCAGAAGCAGCGCACCGCCTTGGCTCGGGCGCTGGTGGCCGAGCCTGAGGTTCTGCTGCTGGACGACCCGCTTCGCAACGTCGACGCCAAGCTGCGCTACGAGATGCGGATGGAGCTGCCGCGGCTGCTGCGCCGGGCCAACGCGGCGACGATCTACGTGACGCAGGACCACCGCGAGGCGATGGCGCTGGGCGACCGCATCGCCGTGCTGGTCAATGGCCGGGTGGTGCAGCAGGGCGACCCGGACTCCATCTACGACGCTCCCGCCACGACGGAGGTCGCGCGCTTGTTCGGCGACCCGCCGCTGAACCTGGTCCGCGCCGAGACCGGGCCTGCCGGCATCCGCGCGCTCGGCCTTGAGCTGCCGTTGCGGCCGCAATCGTCCGGCCCGGCCACCCTGGGGCTGCGCCCGGAATGCATCGTGGTCGGCGTCACGCAAGCGCCCGGCGCCGCCCCGGCCACCCTGGTCGCGGCCACCCCGTTGCACGAGCGCCAGGTGCTGCTGCTGCGCACCCCGGACGGCGAGGAAATCCTTGCCAGCACCGCCGGCGCCGCCCCCGAGCCCGGCCCCGTGTTCTTTCACACCGACCCGAGGCGGGCCTTGCTCTACGACGCCGACAGCGGCCAGCGGCGCGAGATCGCCGTGCGGGCCGAGGAGATGGCGTGAATGGCAGGCTCGCTGCATCTTGACGGCGTCAGCAAGTCCTACGGCGCGGTTCAAGCGGTCAAGCGGATGGACCTGGAGATCCCAGCCGGGAACTTCGTCGCCCTGCTCGGCTCGTCGGGCTGCGGCAAGACCAGCACGCTGCGCATGGTCGCCGGCTTCGAGGACGTGACGACGGGCGGCATCTCGCTGGCCGGACGCCGCATCGAGACCCTGCCTCCCGCCCGGCGCAACGTGGCGATGGCGTTCGAGGGGTACGCGCTGTATCCGCCGCTCACGGTGGCGGACAACATCGGCTTCGGCCTGCGCCAATCGTCCGCCGACGTGAAGCGCCGGGTGCAGGGCTTGGCCGAGCTGCTGGAGATCGGCCCCATCCTGCAACGCAAGCCGCGCAGCCTGTCGGGCGGGCAGCAACAGCGAGCCTCGCTCGCGCGGGCGCTGGCCCGCGACGCGGACCTGCACCTGCTCGACGAGCCGATGGGGCAGCTTGAGCCGCAGCTTCGCGCCGTGCTTCGCGGGCGGGTCAAGTCGCTGACCAAGGAGCGGGGCCTGACGTCGGTGCTGGTCACGCACGACCAGACCGAGGCCAACGCCATGGCCGACCAGATCGCCATCATGGAGGCCGGCATCCTGCAGCAGTTCGGCTCGCCAGAGGAGTTGCGCGACCGCCCGGCCAACCTGTTCGTCGCCACCTTCCTGGGCGAGCCGCCGATGAACGCGCTGCCCGGCGAGACGACCGGGGACGGCATCCGCCTCGAGGCCGGGGGCCTCACGCTGCCGATCACGGGCGAACTCCCGAAACCCGGCACGCCGGTCGTGCTCGGCGTGCGCCCCCATCATATCCGCCTCGGCCAGGGCGAGTGGACCGGCACGGTCAGCAGCAACCGCTGGCTCGGCGACCAGGCGCACGTGGCGCTGGACCTGGCCGGCGCCACCGTGGTCGTCGTCGCGCACGAACGGGTCGCGGCCTTGGTCGGCAGTTCCATCCCCCTCGGCGTCGCGCCCGGCGGCATCCACCTGTTCGACGCCGAGAGCGGGCGCGCGCTGCTGCACGGGGCCTGACGTGGCCGCGGGGCCTCTGCTGCTCGCGCTCGACAGCGGCACCTCGATGGTGAAGGCCGTCGCCTTTACCCAGGATGGGCGCGAGGTGGCGAGCGCGTCGCGGGTGAACGTGGTCGACCTGCGCCCGGACGGCGGCGCGGAGCAGGACATGGCCCGGACCTGGGCCGACGCCGCCGACGCGTTGCGCGAGCTGACGACGAAGATCGAGGGGTGCGAGATCCTTGCTTTGTCCGTCACCGGGCAAGGCGACGGCACTTGGCTGGTCGATGCGGAGGGCGATCCCGTTGGCCCGGCGTGGCTGTGGCTCGACGCCCGGGCCGCGCCGACGGTCGAGCGGCTGCGCGGCAACGGGGCCGCGCGGGCCGCCTTCGCCCATACCGGGTCCGGCCTCGCCGCCTGCAACATGAGCGCGCAGTTGCTGCACATGGACCGGGGCGTGGTCGGGCGGGCCAAGTGGTCGCTGCACTGCAAGGACTGGCTGTTCCTGCGCCTGACCGGGATTCCCGCCGCCGACCCGTCCGAGGCCGTCTGGGCCTGGGGCAACTACCGCACGCGGACCTACAGCCGCGAGGTGATCCGGGCGCTCGGCGCGGAACGGGTGGCTCACCTGCTGGCCCCGGTTGAGGACGGCCTTGAGACCCATCGCCCGCTTACCCTGGCCGCGGCGGAGCGGACCGGCTTGCCGGCGGGCCTGCCGGTCGTGCTGGCGTATATCGACGTGGCCTGCACGGCCCTGGGCGCCGGGCTTTACGGCGGGGAAACGACGACCGGCGTGTCGATCCTGGGCAGCACGGGGATGCACCTGAGCCTGGCGTCCGACCCGGAGCACGTGACGCCCTCTCCGCAGATGACGGGGTACTGCCTGCCCTTCCCCGTGCCGAACCATGTGATGCAGGCGCAGAGCACGATGGCGGCCTCGCTCAACATGGATTGGCTCGCGGGCCTGGTGGCGCAGGGCAGCAGCTTGATGGGGCGCGCGCCGGCGGAGCGGCACGAGATCCTGCGCGCGCTGGACGCGGCGGTCGTGTCCGCCCGGCCGGGCGCCGTGCTGTATCACCCGTTCATTTCCTCCTCCGGCGAGCGCGGGCCGTTCCTTGATCCGTATGCCCGTGCCAGCCTGCTCGGCTTCGACCAGACGACCGGCCTGGCCGAGCTTGCGCGCGGCGTTTACGAGGGGATGGGGCTGGCGTCGCGGGATTGCTACGTGGCGCTCGGCGGCGTGCCGGAGCAGGTGCGCGTCACTGGGGGCGCGGCGCGGTCCGCGCCGATGCGCGCGATCCTTGCCGCCTGCCTGAACCGGCCGGTGCGCGGCGCGGCGCTGGCCGAAGCCGGGGCGGCCGGGGCGGCCATGATCGCCGCGGTCTCGCTGGGGATTTATCCGGACATGGCCGCCTGCGTCCGGGACTGGCTTGGCGACGGGGGCGAGCCGGAGCAGCCGGACCCGGCGCTGGCGGCCGTCTACGAGGAGCTGTTCCCGCTTTACCGCCAGGGCTACGAGGCGATGCCCGGGCTGTGGCGCCGCCTGCATCAACTGCGCCATGGCGGGTAGGACGCCCGTCGAGGTCGCGATCATCGGCGACCACTTCATGTTGCCGGAGCGGTTCGCCGAGGCCATCCATGACCGGTGCGACGGGCGCGCCGACACCCGGACCCATACCCTGCCCTGGCCCGACGAACCCATGCGGCACGGCTACGCCGAGCCTGGCCTGGACGGCTTGAAGGAGTATCAGGGCGACCCGGACGAGGTCGTCGCGTTCGTGGGCGACGCCCCGGTGCTGGTGACGCAGCTCGCGCCCGTTTCCGCCGCCATGCTGGAGCGGATGCCGGCGCTGCGGCTGATCGCCGTTTCGCGCGGCGGGCCGGCCAACATCGATGTCGCGGCGGCCAGGGAGCGGGGGGTGATCGTTTGCAACGCGCCGGGGCGAAACGCGTCGGCGGTGGCCGAATTCACCATCGGCGCGATCCTGGCGCAGACGCGGCTGATGACCGCCGGGCATGACGCGCTGCGGGCGGGGGAATGGCGCGGGGACCTTTACCGTTCCGACCGCGCCGGGCGCGAGCTTTCGGAGCTGACGGTCGGCGTCGTGGGGTATGGCCACGTGGGCAGCCGGGTGGTCAGGCTGCTGCGGGCGTTCGGCTGCCGCATCCTGGTGCATGACCCGTACGTGCAGCTTTCCGCCGCGGATTCCGGGGCCGGGGTGCAGCCCGTCTCCCTAGATGCTTTGCTGGGCCAGTCGGACGTGGTGACGCTGCACCCGCGCGTGACGCCCGAAACGACCGGGATGATCGGGGCCGGGCAATTGGCGGCGATGCGCCCGCGGGCGGTGCTGGTCAACACCGCCCGCGGGCCGATCGTCGATTACGACGCGCTTTATGAGGCGCTCCGTTCCGGCCGCCTTGCCGGGGCGGCGCTCGAGACGTTCGCCGTTGAGCCGACGCCGCCCGGCTGGCCGCTGCTGCGATTGCCGAACGTGACCCTGACCCCACATATCGCGGGCGCTTCCGTGCGCACCGTGACCGTCGCGGCCGAGGCGGCTGCCGAGGAAGTGCGGCGCTGGATCGATGGCGAACCCCCGCTCAACCCGTGCTGAAACTGGCCTGCCATGGATGAAACTGCCCTCCGAGCCGCCATCGTCGACGCCGCCCGGAGCATGAACGCGCTGGGCATCAACCAGGGGACGAGCGGCAACGTCAGCGTCCGCTTCGGGACCGACATGCTGATCACGCCCTCGGCCATTCCGTATGACGCGATGCGGCCGGAGCAGATCGCGGCGATGCCCCTGGACGGCGGCGGCCATTGGCAAGGGCCGCTGAAGCCCAGCACCGAGTGGCCGTTCCACCTCCATATCCTGCGCGGGCGGCCCGAGTTCGGCGCGGTGGTGCATACCCATGCAACCTACTGCACGACGCTGGCGATCCTGCGCAAGCCCATCCCCGCGGTGCACTACATGGTGGCGGCGTTCGGGGGCGATGACGTGCGCTGCGCGCCGTACCGCCCGTTCGGGACGCCCGAGCTGGCCGAGGTCACGCTCCGGGCGCTCGAAGGGCGCAACGCGTGCCTGCTCGCCAATCATGGGATGGTCGTTGCCGGGCCGACGCTTGCCCGGGCGATGTGGCTCGCCGTGGAGCTTGAAACGCTTGCCAAGCAGTACTGCCTCAGCTTGCAGCTCGGACAGCCGCACGTGCTCGGCGACGCGGAGATCGTTGAGACGTTGAAAGCCTTCTCCACTTACGGTTTGCAGGACAGGGAGCAAGCGGCATGAGCGACCCGTTCGACCTTCTCGTCATCGGCGGCGGGGCGAACGGCGCCGGGATCGCACGCGACGCGGCCGGGCGCGGCTTCCGCGTGCTGATGTGCGAGAAGGGCGACCTCGCGGAGGGGACGTCGTCGCGCTCCGGCAAGCTGATCCACGGCGGGCTGCGCTACCTTGAATACTACGAGTTCCGGCTGGTGCGCGAGGCGCTGAAGGAGCGAGAGGTCCTGCTGCGCATCGCGCCGCACATCGTCTGGCCCATGCGCTTCGTCATCCCGCACTCGCGCGAGCAGCGCCCGGTTTGGATGCTGCGCCTTGGCCTGTTCCTTTACGACAATCTCGGCGGGCGCGTCCGCCTTCCCGGCACCCGTAAGCTCGACCTGCGCCGCAGCCCCGAAGGCACGCCGATCCAGGAGAAGTTCGGTACGGCGTTCGAGTATTCCGATTGCTGGGTCGAGGACGCCCGCCTCGTTGTGCTGAACGCGCTGGACGCGCAGATGAAGGGGGCCGACGTGCGCGTCGGCACCGAGGCCGTCCATGCCCGCCGCGACGGCGACGCCTGGACCGTGACGCTGCGCGGGCCTGATGGGCAGGAAGACACGGTGCGCGCGCGGGCGCTTTGCAACGCCGCCGGGCCTTGGGTGGAGCGGGTGATCCACGGCGTCGTCGGCAGCAACGCGGCGAGCAAGGTCCGCCTGGTCAAAGGCAGCCATCTCATCGTGCGCAAGTTCTGGGACGGGCCGCAGGCGTACCTGCTGCAGAACGACGACAAGCGGGTGATCTTCGTCAATCCCTACGAGGGTGATTTGTGCCTGATCGGCACCACCGACATCCCTTACGAGGGCCGGGCCGAGGACGTGGAGGTGACGGAGCCTGAGCGGGAATACCTGCTGCGCGCCGTCAACCGTTACATGAAGCAGGACCTGACCAACAAGGATATCGTGAGCGAATTCTCCGGCATCCGCCCGCTGTATGACGACGATGCCGCGGCCAATGCCTCGGCGGTGACGCGCGACTACACCTTCGACATCGACACCGGCGGCGATGGGGGCAAGCAGCCGCCGATGCTCAGCATCTTCGGCGGCAAGATCACCACCTACCGCAAGCTCGCCGAGCACGCGCTGGACAAGCTCACGCCGCATCTTGCGAAACCGGGCGGCGGCTCCTGGACCGGCAATGCGCCGTTGCCCGGCGGCGACATGCCCGGGGCCGATTTCGACGACTACCTTTCCGGCCTCCGTCAGCGCCACCCGTGGCTGCCGGGCGAGGTCGCGCATCACTACGCCCGGCTCTACGGCACCCGCAGCGAGGATCTGCTTGACGGCGCGAGAGCCGTCGAGGATCTGGGCCAGCATTTCGGCGGCCAGCTTTACGCGCGCGAGGCCGAGTTCCTGCGCCGGACCGAGTGGGCCCGCGCGCCCGGCGACGTGTTGCAGCGCCGTACGAAGCATTACCTCCATCTGTCCGCCGCCGAGCAGGATCAGTTCGCGACCTGGTGGTCCCGGGCGGCATAGATGGCCGGCGTCGCCGCCGGCGTCGACATCAGCGCCTCCGGCGTTCGCACCGCCATCGTTGATGCGGGCGGCGTCCTGGCCAGTGGGAGGGCGCCGCTCGACAAGGCGGAACTGCGCTCGCCCGCCGCTTGGTGGGCCGCGGTTATCGCCGCTTTCGCCGGGTTGGGAGACCAGACGCTCCTGACCCGCGTGCAGGCCGTGGCGGTTTCGGGAGCGGACGGGGCCGTTGTTCCGCTTGACGTGGCCGACCAGGCGATCAGGCCGGCCAGCCTCTCGGACGACCTGGCCGATCCGGGCGCCGTCGAGGCCGTGAACCGGGCCGCGCCGGCGGACAGCCCCGCGCGGGGCGCGGCCTCGCCGCTGGCCAAGGCGCTGTCCTGGCGCATGCTGCCCAGCCTTGCCGCCGTCGTGCACCAGGCCGACTGGCTGACGGGGCGGATGCTGGGCCGCTTCGGGGCCAGCGACTGGAACAACGCGCTGCGAACCGGGTTCGACCCGGTTGCCAGGTCCTGGCCCGGCTGGCTCGCCAGGATTTATCCCACGGCCCTGCTGCCCCGGCCGCAACGGCCTGGGCATCCGCTCGGCCAGATGTCCGAAACCTCCGCCCGGGCGTTGGGCCTGCCTGCCGGCGTCATCGTCGCGGCCGGGACCACCAGCGGGTGCGCCGCCGTGCTCGCCACCGGCGCGGACCGGGCGGGCGACGGCGTCACCACCCTGGGCGCCAGGTTGCGGATCGAGCAGCTCTCCGCCAAGCCGCTCGGCTCCGCCCCGCACGGCATTTATAGCCACCGCTTCGGCGCGTTGTGGCTTCCGGGCGCCGACATCGGCGCGGGCGAGGCGGCGCTGGCGCAGCTCACGCCCGAACAGGCGGCCAGGCTCGGCGAAGGGATTGGCACGAGCCAGTCGTCCGGCCTCCATCCCCTGCCCGGCCCCGGCGAACGCGTTCCTCACGCGCAGCCCCGGCATGGGCCTGGGCAAACAAGCGACGCCGGTCTGCTCCATGCCTTGCTGGAGGGCGCCGCCCGCGCCGAGGCCGAGGGCTACGCCCGGTTCGCCAGCCTCGGCGGCCCCAAGCTGACCCGCGTCTTCTCCATCGGCGACGACGCCGGCAACCCGGCCTGGAACGCTCTACGCGCCCGCGTGCTCGGCGTCCCGCTCGCCACGCCGCGCTCGACGGACCCGGCTGCCGGCGCCGCGATGCTGGCGCTACGCAGCCTGCGCTGACCGCCTGACATTTCTGTAAGTGTCATATTAACTACTTTGGCTTAAGCCATGCTTAGGGCGCCGACGGGAGCGGGTGCGCCGGCGCGGCGGAATCGTTGCCCGATGCGACGCCGGGCGGGCGATGGGGTTTATGATCAGAACCGTTCTTGTCGCAGTCACGATCATCGCCATTGCTTGCAGGCACGCGATGGCCTTGGCGGACCCGTTGGCGCCGGATATCTGGTCCAGATGTCCGCGAGCCGCTGAAGCGGCCGAGCGCGCCGAGGGTTTGCCGCCCGGATTGCTGCTCGCGATCGGCACGGTCGAGAGTGGGCGTCGGAATCCGCTGACCGGCCAATCGATTCCCTGGCCCTACGCGGTGAACGTCGGCGGGGCGGGGTTTTACTTCGCCACTGCCGAAGCGGCGATTGCCCACGTGCAGGCCGCGCGCGCGACGGGCGTGCGGTCGATCGATGTTGGCTGCTTCCAGGTCAGCTTGCTGCATCATCCCAACGCCTTTCAATCCCTGGCCGAAGCCTTTGACCCGGCCCGCAACGGCGCCTATGCCGCAACGTTCCTGAGCAGGCTGCGCGCCGGCGTCGGCTCGTGGGAGAAGGCGGCCGGGCAGTACCATTCCGCGACGCCGGGGCTGGCGGAGCCGTATGCCGCGCACGTGATGGCGGCCTGGTCGGGGGCGGCGCGGCCATTGAGGCCATTGCCGTGGCGTTCCGATGCGGTTGTGCGGGTCTATGGCCCGTCGGGCCTGCTGCGGGGCGAGGCGCTTGCGCGGGCTCCGGCGGCGAGCCGGCTTCCTGCCGTGTATGTGCCGGGAAAGTAATGAGACCGGTCCAGACTTTCTGCGGCCATTAACGAATAATTCGCAAACCTGTGGTTTGATCGGGGGGTACGGAGCGACGCAGTGCAGCGCTTCGAGCAAAAGTAATACGCCTTGAAAATTACAAACGTTTACTGATGAAACCAATCCCAACGGAGACTATCCATGCTTGATCGAGTCATGTCACAAGTCGCGTGCCTAATGAGCTTGAAGCGCGACAGCCGCGCCGTGACCGCTTTGGAGTACGGTTTGATTGCATCCGTCATGGCAGCCGCCATCATCGCCGGGTTCGGCAGCATGAGAACGAGCCTGCAAACCAGGTTTCAGGCTATCGCGACGTCCATTTCGACCGGGAGCTAGCCTTGCTTTCTTGGGGTGGCGGCTTTTCCGAAGCGGCCACCCTGGGCAGCCCCTCAGGAGCCTGACACCGTGAGTATTGCCCAAACGCTTCCGCTCACGGCGATACCAGCGCTTCTCGGCGGAGCATGGCTCGATGTCGTGTCGCGCCGCGTCCCGAACTGGATCGCGGGCTGGACCGTTGTTTGCGGGATCGCGTCCCGCTGGCTCTCAGGCGACCTCGCGCCCTCGATCTTGCTCGCATCAGCCTTGTTCTGCGTGCTGTTCGCGATGTGGAAGCGTGGCTTGCTCGGCGGCGCCGACGTCAAGCTCCTGTCCGCCTGCGCCGTGCTCGTCCCGGCCTCGGCTGCGGCGGATTTCCTGCTGGCTGTCGCGCTCGCCGGCGGCGGCCTTGCCCTGGTTTATTTGGCAGGGCGTCATGCTCCCGTGCCTGCAACTCGGACGCCCGAAGCTCCAGTCACCCGGGGCTTGTTCCCACGGCTCTGCCGCGTCGAGCTTTGGCGTATGCGCCGCGCCGCGCCGCTCCCTTACGTTTGCGCGATCGCTGCCGGCTGCGTCTTCACGCTGATGACCGGCTAAGCGGATGTTCAAGGCTGTCCTCATCGGCGTCATGGTGGTGCTTACGTCCGCCTTCGGGCTCGTTGCCTGGATCAGCTTGCGCCCCCCGCCCGTTCAGGAGCAGCCGCAGGCCGAGATTCAGCCAACTCCGCCAGCCCGCGTCGCCATCCTGGCCACGACTCGCGCGGTAACGGTCGGAACGCTCCTGAAGCCGGGCGACATCGATACGATTGAGTTGGCGGCAAGCGACGTTCCCGCGGGAGCGCGCGCGGACACGCCCGCCACCCGCGCCGAACTTGTCGGCGCCATGGCCCGCCACGCCATCCAGCCGTTGCAACCGTTGCTGCCGGGCGATGTCCTGCGGCCGACCGAGGGCGGCTTCCTGGCGGCGGTCCTCGCTCCCGGCACCCGCGCCGTTTCCGTGGCCGTCGATGCCGTATCCGGCACTGCCGGGCTGATCTGGCCCGGCGACCGCGTTGACATGATCCTGACCCAGACGCTGGAGGACCAAGCCACGCCAGCCGGCCGGCGGACGTTCGGGGAAACCGTGCTGCACGATGTCCGAGTGATCGCGGTGGATCAGCAAATGTCCCGAGGCGTCGCCCCCGACAGCGCCAGCCTCAATAATCGGGCTATCACGCTCGAGGTTCTGCCGGCCGCCGCCGAGCGGATCGCCGTCGCCGTCCGGCTCGGCAAGATCGCGCTGTCGGTTCGCGCGCTGGCCGGGGAGCAGGAGCTTGAGCGCCCCGGCTTCGGGCCCGTGCCCGGCATCGCCCAAGTCTCGGCGGTCGCTGCCCGCGCCCCTGCGACCACCTGGGGCCAGGACGTTTCTCCCGCCCTGGTCCAAACGCCCAGGCCCGCCGGGGGCAGAACGGTCCACGTGTTCCAGGGCGCGGCAAGCGACAAGGAATTCAAGTTCGAATGACCAGGATGCGCTTCGCACGCCGGGAATTGGGCCTTCTTGCGGCGGCCGCCGCCTTCTTGCTGATGGCAGCCGGCGGCGCTCATGCACAGGCCTCCCACTCGGTCGCCATCGAGGCGGGGATGGGCAAGGTCATGGCCTTGAGGGGCGCCGCCGCCAGCGTGTTCGCGGCCGACCCGAAGGTTGCCGAGGTTCGTCCGGCGAGCCCCAACAGTCTGTTCATCTTCGGCGTCGCGCCGGGCCGCACCACCGTCGCCGCGCTTGCCGCGAACGGCAACCCGATCGCTCAATGGGACGTCGTTGTCCGCCCGTCGGCCTTTGCCGCCGGCGAGGTCCAGGACGCGGTCAACCGCGCGATGCCGGGCGCTGCCGTCGCGGCCCAAGCCTGGCCGAACGGCGTTGCCATGACCGGGCAGGTGACGACCCCCGCGGACGCCGAGCGCGCCAGCCGGCTCGCCCGCGCCTATCTTGCCGAGAAGGGAACGCTCGACAACCGCATGACCGTGGCGGCGCCGATCCAGGTGAACCTGCGCGTGCGGATCGCCGAGATGTCGCGCAGCCTCACCCGCGAGCTCGGCATCAACTGGCAGGCCCTGGGCAACATCGGCCGCTACGGCGCAGTCGGCTTCGCCACGGCCAACACCTTGGCGACCCTTGCCGACTCCGCGAGCCGGGTGAGCGGGCGGTATCTCAAAGTCGGCCCGCGCAACGCCTTCACCGATATCAACGCCACGATCGACGCGCTTTCGCAGGATCAGCTCGTGCATGTGCTGGCCGAGCCGAACCTCACGGCGCTGAGCGGCGAGACCGCCAGTTTCCTCGTCGGCGGCGAGTTCCCGATCCCGATCGCGCAACAGAACAATTCGATCTCGGTCGAGTTCAAGCAGTACGGGATCAGCCTGGCTTTCGTGCCAACGGTGGCCAGCGGCGACCGGATCGTGCTGCGGGTGCGCCCGGAGGTCAGCCAGTTGACCGACCAGGGCGCGGTCCGGCTCGGCAACGGCAACACCAGCGTGTCGATTCCTGCCATCACCGTCCGGCGGGCGGACACGACGGTCGAGCTCGGCTCCGGCCAGAGCTTCGCCATCGCCGGGCTGTTGCAGGAGGGGCAGAGCATCACCGGCTTGGGGCTTCCGTTCCTCGGCGACATCCCGATCCTGGGCGCCTTGTTCCGCTCCGACAGCTTCCAGCACAATCAGACGGAACTGGTGATCATCGTCACGCCCTACATCGTCCGGCCCGTGAGCGACCCGGCGGCGCTTGCCAGCCCGGACGACCAATGGCGGCCCCCGTCGGACATCGAACGCCTCGTCCTGCTGCGGCAGAAGGCGCGCGGCGTCAAAGCCGCCAGCGTGCATATCCCGGGCGACGCCGGGTTCGTGCTGCCATGACGCGACGGCAGTTCTGCTGGCTCGCGTCGCTGGCCTGCGTTGCCGGGTGCGGGGAGGTCGATCCATTGACGCGCGACGGCTTGTGGCGGCCGACCGGCGCGAACGCTGCGAACCTGCGCGCGATGGCCGCCGTGCCGGGAGACCTGGCTTACGGCGTGGCCGCTCAAGCAAGCGACGGGCAGCAGGCGGCAAAGGCGATGGAGCGGCTCAGGGCGGGCAAGGTCTATCCACTTCCCGACAGCAACATCTCGAAGGTCGGCGCCGGCGCCGTGGCGGCGACGCCGAACACTGGCGGCGGCGCCCCGGAATGACGCCGCTCGACCATGCCCTGTCCGAGCCGGAGCCGGAGGCGACGCGAGCCGACCGGAGGGCGATGATGGCGTTCGTGACCGACGCCGAGACCGAGGCCGTCCTGCGCCAAAGCCTGGCCGACCTTGTGCCGGAGGGGATCGAGTTCCGCCGTGCCGGCATACAGACGGCCACGGCGACGCTTGCCGGGATTCCCACCCCGCTGACCATCCTCGTCGATCTTGCCGGCGAGCAGAATCCTTTGGGCAGGTTGGCCGACCTCGCCCAGGTCGTGGAGCCTGATGTCCGCGTCCTGGTCGTCGGCGACCGGCAAGACCTCAACTTCTACCGCCAAGTCACGCGGGAGCTTGGCGCGTTGGAATACCTTTACAAGCCGCTCGTCCGCGACACCGTCGCACGGCTGTTCGGCCCATACCTCAACAGGGCTGCCGCAAAACAAAGTGCGGTGCATGGCGGCAGGCTGGTCACGGTGACGGGAGTGCGAGGCGGGGTCGGCGCCAGCACGGTTGCCGCCAACCTTTCCTGGTATCTCGGGGCCGAGGCCAAGCGCCACACCGTGCTGCTCGACACCGACTTGCAGCGCGGCATCTGCGCGTTGCTGCTCGGGGTGAAATCCGGGTCCGGCCTGCAGACCGCGCTTGAAGCGCCCTCGCGCATCGACGAGCTGTTCATCGAGCGTGCCGCGCAGCCCGCCGCCGACCGGCTGCACGTTCTCGCCGCCGAGGAGCAACTGACCGGGCAACTGGCCTACGCGCCGGGTGCTGCGCGCCAGCTCGTCGACTCGCTGCGCCGCCGCTACAACTTCGTCGTGGCCGACCTGCCGTTCACCGGCCAGCCGCTGCATCAGGACCTCCTGAACCTGGCCCAGCAGCGCGTCCTGGTCATGACGCCCACGTTGGCCAGCATCCGCGACACGCTGAGAATGCTGTCGCTCCCGAACGGCCCGGCGCAGTCCCGGCAGGCTGTCGTGGTCCTGAACCGGGCTGGCGCCCCTGGCTCCTTGGACACCCGGCAGGTGGCGGACGCATTGAAGATGCAGCCCGATATCGTCATCGCCGATGGAAAGCGCTCCGTGGAGCGGGCAGCGAGCCTTGGCCTGCCTGCCTATCAAACCAAGGGCGCGTTCCGGGCAGGGATCACGACCCTTGCACGGGAAGTCGGCTTCGGCGGGCGTGACCTTCGGGAGACCCTGGCCCGCCGGCGGCTGCTCTGGTGGCGCCGATGACAATGTCCGGGATCGGGGCCGGCGGCTTTGGCCGGCGCAGGACCGACGAGTTGATCCAGAGGCCCTCTGCTGCCCTGCCCCAGGCAACGGTAAGCCCGATCCCGGCCCACCCGCCGCAGAATTCGGCCATCAACGAGCTCCGCTCTCTTTGCCTGGCAAGGATCGATGCCGGCTTCGTGGCCAGCATGACCGCCGACCGGCTTGCCCTTGAGGTGGAACGCACCCTGTCGGAGATCGCGACGGAACGCCGGTTCCAACTGAATGGCCGGGAGCAGCGCGAGCTTGCCGCCGAGCTGGTGCACGACATGCTCGGCCTCGGCCCGCTCGAGCCTTTGCTTGAGGACGACGCGGTGACTGACATCATGGTCAACGGCCCGGACCGCGTGTTCGTCGAGCGCCGCGGCAAGATGGCGTTGAGCGCGGCCAAGTTCCGCGACACGGCGCACGTGGCGAACGTTTGCCAGCGGATCGCCGCTGCCATCGGGCGGCGCGTCGACGAGTCGAGCCCGATGGTGGACGCGCGCCTCAAGGATGGAAGCCGGGTCAACATCGTTTTCATGCCTTTGGCGCTCGACGGGCCTTATATTTCCATCCGCAAGTTCTCCAAGCGCAAGATCGACTTCGACCAGCTGGTGGAATACGGCTCGCTGACCCGGCCCGTTGCCCGCATCCTCGAGATCGCCGGCCGGTCGCGCCTCAACGTGGTGATCTCCGGGGGCACCGGCTCCGGCAAGACGACGATGATGAACGCGATGTCGCGGCTGATCGACCATGGCGAGCGGATCGTCACCGTCGAGGACGCCGCCGAGTTGCAGCTTCAGCAGCCGCACGTCGTCCGGATGGAAACCCGGCCGGCAAGCCTGGAAGGGCGAGGCGAGATCACGCAGCGCGACCTGGTCCGCAACGCCCTGCGGATGCGTCCCGACCGCATCATCATCGGCGAGGTCCGCGGCGGCGAGGCGTTCGACATGCTGCAGGCGATGAACACCGGGCACGACGGCAGCATGAGCACGGTGCACGCGAACACGACCAGGGATGCCCTGACCCGGATCGAGAACATGGTGCAGATGGGCAACATGGGCCTCCCGGCGCGGGCGATCCGCACGCAGATCGTGGGCGCGATCGACCTCATCGTCCAGGTCGAGCGCCAGCGGGACGGAACCCGGCGGGTGACCCAAGTCACCGACGTGTCCGGCCTTGAGGGAGAGGTCGTCATCCTGAACGACATCTTCCTGTTCGAGGTGAACGGGGAAACGACGGGCGGGCAACTGACCGGGCAATACCGCGTTAGCCGATCCCGGCCCAGCTTCCACCAAAGACTGTCCTATTTCGGGTTAGACCGGGCCTGGACCGCCGCTCTCGAGGAGAACGAAGGGTGAGCGCGCCGCTGACGCTCCACGAGCTGCTCGCGTGCGGCGCGGCGCTGCTTGCGGGCCTGGGCGTCGCGACGTGGCAGTTGATCCGGCGGGATGAGGAAGAGCGTTGGCTGGCGACGCGGGTCGATGAGTTTGCAACGCCGTATGCAAGGGCAACCGCACTTCACCAAATGGGCCGGAGGCGAGCAGCGCTTTCCCGTGTGACGGGATTGTTGCCGGCGTTTCATCGCATGGCGGGTTACGACCAGGGCCAGGCCCGGCACTATCCCGTGCGGGCCCCGGCCGTGTTCGTGTTGTGCCTGGTCTTGTCCTTGCTCGTCAGCCAAGCGCTGTCCATTGTTGTTGGTCCTGTGTCGCGACTGAGCATTCCGTTCGTCGTCATTCTTGCTTGCCGCCGGACATTCGCATGGTTCGAGCAACGGCGGTCCGACCAGCTTTATCGACAGTTCCCGGATGCCTTGTCGATGATCGTCCGCTCCGTCCGGGTCGGCACCCCGGTCGGCGAAGCGGTGCGCACGGTCTCGGTCGAGGCCTTGGAACCGACCAGGACCGAGTTCGCATTGCTGCATGACCAGGTCAAGATCGGCGTCGCCTTGGACGAGGCGCTAGGCTTGATGGCTGACCGCAACAAGTTGCCGGAGTACCGGTTTTTCGCGACCGCGCTGTCGCTCCAGTCGCAAACCGGGGGCGGGCTTTCCGAAACATTGGAAAACTTGGCCGAGGTCATCCGCAAGCGGGTTGCGTTACGGAACCGCGCCTATGCCATGGCGAGCGAGGCACGGGCAAGCACCTACATCCTTGCGGCCCTTCCCGTGTTCGCGGGGATGGCAGTCAGCATCCTCAATCCAAGCTATGCGGCACTGCTCGTCAGCGAGCAGATCGGCCAGGCCGTGCTTGCAGGGACAGTCATGATGCTTGCAACAGGCATGGCTGTCATGCGGGTCATCATCCAGAGATCATTGCGAGCATGACATCCTTGGTTTTGCTTGGCTTGCTGTCAGCCATGCTTCTCGGCGCCGCGCTTGTCCTTCTTGCACATCTAAGACTTCAAGAGAAAGTCGCTGCACGGCTCGCTGGCGCCGTGGGCGACTTGCACCGCTCGTCTCCCTCGCTCCCGCCTGACTCGCGCCATGGATTGTATGGCCCGGTTGCCGCGGTCGGCGGCATGATTGCCCGCAGCGGGCTCCTTTCCGGCCGGACGCTTTCGGATTTGCAGACGACATTGAATGCGGCCGGATTGAGGGGCCAAAGCGGGCTCAGCCTCTTTGTCGGCGCGAAGCTGCTGCTGCTTCTCGGGTTTCCTGCGGCCAGCTTGGCGCTCATGGCCAAACTTCAGTGGTGGCCGTCGTTCTGGCTCGCGTTTGCCGGCATGACCGGCGTTCTCGGTTTGCTGCTACCTGATCTGATCATCCGCAACCGTCGGAAGTCCTACCTGGCATCGCTTAACCATGGATTGCCGGACGCGCTGGACATGCTGGTCATTTGCAGCGAGGCAGGGTTGGGGCTGGAAGCCGCCTTCGAACGGGTGAGCATGGAGATCGGGCGAGGGCACCCGGTTGTCGCCCAGGAAATGAAAATCACGTCGCATGAAATGCGGATCAATGCCGACCGGCGCGCGGCGCTGATGGAGTTGGGCAAGCGGACAGGGTTGGAGAACCTGCGCCGCCTCGGCAGCACGCTGGTGCAGACCATGCAATTCGGCACGCCGCTCAGCCAAGCCTTGCGGACGTTGTCTGCCGAGATGCGCCAGGAGACGCTGACCCGGTTCGAAGGCCGGGCGGCACGCCTGCCAGTGTTGTTAACGCTGCCTATGATCCTGTTTATCCTGCCATGCGTGTTCCTCATCGTTGGCGGGCCTGCCCTGATCCAACTCTTTCAGACATTCTACAAATAGAGAGGCGTTCGTATGCGGCCGTTTCTCACGCTCATGATCTGCGCGATGCTGTCGCTGACGGCGGCTTGCAGCAACTCTACGTCAATTGGGCAAGCAGGCCGGGGTGGCACTCGGAGCGAGCGGTTTGCCGAAGCGGCCCTGGCCGGAGGATTGCCGCAGGCCGCCCTCAATGCGACCCGTACGATACTCGAGCGCGACCCGAACAACGTGCAGGCGCTGATACAGCAAGGCGACGCGCTGTCCGCCCTGGGCCGGTACGACGTTGCGGCAGAGGCGTATCGGCGGGCGGTCTCGAGCGATCAGGAGAGCCGAAGCACGCAAGCGCGGCGTGCCCGGCTTGGGTTGGGGCGCGTTACCTTGGAATCCGGACATCCCGCCGCAGCGGAATCCCTGTTCCGGTCATTGACCACGATGTTCCCGGACGACCCGAAAGGCTACGACGGGCTTGGCATCGCACTCGATCTGCAAGGCAAGCACCAGGAGGCTCAGGCCGAGTATAAGGCGGCCTTGGAACGTGGCGAGTCTGATGGGACAAGAGTTAACCTCGGTCTTTCCCTGGCGCTTGCCGGCAATACGGACGACGCCTTGGTTATTCTTCGGCCCATCGCGGCGTCTCAGGATTCCACTCCCAAGGTGCGGCAGAACCTTGCCATCGCGCTGACGCTGGCAGGAGACGACGCTGCTGCGAAGCGGGTCTTGTCGCAGGATTTGCCGGGCGACCAGGTGATCGCGGCGATGTCCGGCTACCATGCGCTTCGGCTAGGTAGCCGATAGCCCGCCAGCCGAAGACCGGGGGCTTCGAACCCATGCCGCGGAACAGTGCTTGGTCTTACGGCCCGATCACGACGCGGCCGGGCGCGGCCGTTGCGGAACACCATCGAACACGGGCAACGACGCCACGACACGGGCGCTCGCGACAAGAACGCACCCGGCGATCGACCATCCGCCCCGCCCGTCACGGATCATGGTGTAAAGCGCCAACGCGGGCTTCCGGTCCGGACCGACCAGTTCGACGTGCTGAACGAGAGACCCGCCGTGCATCAGGAGCTCCGTGAAGTCGACGGTCCGTGGATGGTAAACCGGCGGATAAGCGTGGCGAACCATCGCCAGGAACTGTTCCGGCGTCGGGAACGACCGCTTGATGTTCGGCGCGGCGTAGCGGTAGGCGCCGGCCGCATCGCCGCGCCCGAACGCCGCGATCTGCTGGCGGATCACCTGTTTGATCGCGGACGCATCGGCGTCGCTCACCCCCGGCGGCAACCGCTCCGCAGCCGCGACGCCCAGCGGGCCTGTCAGCAGCAGCAGCACAAGCAGTGGCCGCAACAGCCGGGTCATGGCATGTCCCGCCGCGCCCTTGCCAGGTTCAACAACGTTACGCCAAGCGCCGGACGGGCGGAAGATGCCGGGCGCGGCAGCGATCTTTGGAAGCTCCGCACAACCGGCGAGGGCGAGACCTCCTCTGGCGTCAGCAACAGCCCCATCCTGCGCGCCTTGGCGCCGAGCCCGGCACGGCTGGACCACACCGTCATCGGCCAAGCCGCCAGCAACCCCAGCAGCAGCGGCAGGGTCCAGGCCCACAGCCCCGGCATCATCGGCAGCATCGCCAGCCAGCCGACCCCGAGCAGGACCGGAAGCCGCATCGGCGACCACGCTTCGCCCCAGCTCACGCCACGGTCGTCCCGCGGCTGCGCGTCCCAGCGCACCGTCCTGCCAAGCAGCAACTCGGCGGCGTAGCGGCTGTAGGACACGATCAGCAGCGCGGAGACCACGCAGGACGCGAGCTGCTCCACGGCGGCGCTGGCCAGCAGCGCGGCACGCCCGCCGAACCGGTCCGCCTCGCGCCGGTCCGCCAGCGTGGCAACCAGCGTCAGCAGCTTGCCGCCGTAGAGCAGGACCGCGCCGAGCGCCACTAGCCACCCCCCTGCCCGCCCGCCGAGCAATGCGTCGCCGAACCCGCCGCCGAGCACGGCATCGAGCGACGCGAGCGCCAGGAACAGCAGCGCCGCCGGGCCAGCGACGTAGTGGGCGATCCCGTAAGCGAGGTGGAACCGTCCGACCGGCCTGAAGCCCGGCAAGCGCAGCAAGCCCTTGTGCTGCAGGTTGCCCTGGCACCAGCGCCGCTCCCGCGCCGCGAAATCGACCATGTTGGCCGGCACCGCCTCGAAGCTCTGCATCACCTGCGGCAGCACCCAGACATCCCATCCTGCGCCGCGCATCAGCCCGGCTTCCACGACATCGTGGCACAGGATCTCCCCGCCCCAAGGCTCCCGGCCAGGCAGCACCGGCAGGGCGCAATGGGCGCGGAACGGCGCGATGCGGATGATGGCGTTGTGGCCCCAGTAGTTGCCGTCCCCTTGCTGCCAGAACGTCAGCCCCTCGACCAGCAGCGGCGTGTAGAGCCGGGCCGAGAACTGCTGCAGCCGGGCGAACAAGGTTTCGCGCCCGACCGGGTAGGGCACGCTCTGGATGATGCCGGCGTTCGGATGCGCGTCCATCAGCCCGATCAACGCGCCGATTGCGGACGCGCCCATCAGGCTGTCGGCGTCCAGCACCAGCATGTAGTCGTAGTCGTCGCCCCACTGGTCGCAAAAGCTCAGGAGGTTGCCGACCTTGCGCCCGGCGTTGTTGGTCCGCCGGCGGTAGGCGAGCGCCGGCCGGGCCGGGGCACGGGCGCGCAAGTTATCGAAGGCAGCCTGCTCCGCGGCGGCGAACTCGGGGTCCTGGGTGTCGGACAGCACGAAGACGTCGACGTTCTCCAGCCCGGCGTCGCCGATCTCGCGCGCCATCGCCTCAATGGCGGCGAACACGGCGCAGGGGTCCTCCTTGTGGATCGGCATCAGCACGGCCGTCCTGGACAGGCCCGAGGGCTGCGCCGCGACCGGCGGCATCTTGCGCCGGAACAGGTGCTGCACGAACCCGATCAGAGCCGGCGTCCCCGTCAGCGCCATGTACAGCAGGTTGACGGCCAGCAGCCCGAGCAGCGGCCAGCGCAGCGGGCTATCGACGCCGCCCGTGGCGGCGACGCCCAGAACCGTGCCGATGCCCGTCGCGAGCACGATCGGCGCCCAGAACGCCAGCCGTCGCAGCGCAATTGGGCGGGCCGGTTGAAGCGGGGGCGTCGCCACTGTCCGGACAGCGTGATCGAGCCTGGCGGCATTGCGGGCGGTTTCAATCTTCATTGCCGGAAATTCGCTTCCAATGGGCGTTATCGGGCAAGGTATATACCCTCAATTATGGCTGGCCTATGGCTTGGGCATGACTTCGAAACGGCAACGACCGGTTACGTGGGGATGACGCCCAGGAAACGCTCGGCAGGCACGCCCGCCCCTTCCCGTCCGGCGAACGCGCGCAAGGCCGCCGCAGCCGCGTTTGGGCCGCCGAACTGGAACCCGACCTGGCTGCCGTAGGCGCAGGCGGCGTCCAGCTTGCGCGCGAGGCCCGCGGCGATCGTCACGATATGCGGCGAACGGGCCGGCAAGGCGTCGGGCGGTTCGGCGGCGGGGTTCTTCATCGCGTAAGGCGTGTCGCGGTAGAAGACGGCATCGCCCGTCGCTTCGAGCAGCGCGCGAACCATCTGCCGGTGGTCGACGTGGTTTCCTAATCCCTGCGGCGCCAGCACCAAATCCGGTTGCAACTCGCGGAGCAGCCCGGCGATCAGCGCCGATAGCGGCTGCCAAACCCGGTCGCCTTCCAGCACGGGTCCGAACAGCGCCGGCGCCGACTCATAGCCCCGGTGCGGCGCTTCCGGCAGATCGAGCCAGCGGACGTCGCCCACGCCCAGGATCGACCCGGCGACGCGGTCCTCCTCCCGGCGCAGCGCCATGTAGTCCATGGCGGCCGGCAACCCCTTGTCGAGCTGGCAGGCGAGCGCGAAGCCGCGGGCGGGATGGACGCTGCGGGTGAAGGCCGTCGCCATGCAGACGTGCCAGCCGCGGTCGGCAAGCTGCGCCATCGTGCCGCCGCAGGAGAACACGGCGTCGTCGAGATGCGGCGAGAGGACAAGCGCCGTCGGCATTACAGCAAATGCGGCTCGGCGCGGAAGCGGCACGGCGTGACCGGCAAATCCGGATCATACGCGTGCGAGGGCGCTTGCCCGGCTACGCGCGCGTAAACCTCCATGATCTGCCGCCCCACCTCGCTCCAGGAATACACGGCCCGGCACTCCACTAGCGCCGCATCGGCCAGCCGCCGGCGCAGTTCCGCGTCGCGCAGAATCCGCCGCAGCGCCTCGGCCAGCCCCGCCCGGTCGCCGGGTTCGGTCAGCAAGCCGTTCTCTCCGTCGCGGATGCAATCCACCACGCCGACGGACCGGCAGGAAACGACTGCCATCCGGCTTGCCATGGCTTCGAGGATCGTGTTGCTGAAGCCTTCCGCATAGGTCGGCGAGACGAAGATGCTGGCCCGGCGGTAGATCTCGGGGACATGGTCGTAATCGATGTAGCCCGTCATCTCGGCCACGTCCTGCAAGCCGAGGGCCTGGATCGCGGCCTCGGTTTCATCGTAGGTCGGGCCGATGCCGGAGATCAGCAGGCGGAATTGCTCGCCACTGCCACGCAGCCGGGTCGCCGCGTCGAGCAGGTCCAGCACCCCTTTCCGCGCATCGACGCGGCCGTGATACAGCATCACCGGCACGTCCTCGGCACGCGGACGCTTGGGCGGCGCGAACCGCTCGGTATCGACCGCGCCGGGCACGATGGTGAACCGGGAGGCAGCGACGCCGAGGCGCTCCACCACCTCGTCGCGGAAGCTGTCGCAGCCGATCAGGACCGCGTTCGCGTGGTCCAGCACCCGGACCATCGCCAGCCGGTGCGTTTCGCAGCAGCTTCCGACCCAATGGCCGTCGCCGCCCTGGATGGAGACGACGTTCGGGACGCCGAGCCGGCGGGACGCCTCGAGCACGGCCCACCCGCACGGGTAGCCATACTGCGCGTGCAGCACGTCGAAGGGCCGACGTCGGTGCTCCTGAGCGATGGTGGCGACCATCACTTCGATGTCGCGCTCGAAGTCGCCCGTGCCCTGCTCGCCGATTTGCTCCAGGCCGATGACGCGAACCCCGGGGACCTCAGGCGGAGGCCCGCCGCCGTAGACCCGCTTGCCGAACTCGTCCCCGCGATACTGGCTGACCATCGTCACGTCATGCCCGGCGGCCACCAATTCGCGCAGCAGGTTCAGCGCGTACACGCTCATGCCGGAGATGGCTGGGAAGAAGCGGCGGCTCAGCAGGCAGACGCGCATGGTTAAACGGGCTCGCGCGCGCGGAGGTAATCGATCGCGGCGGGGATCATCGTGTCGGCCCGGTGGCTTTCCCGGCTCAGTTCGACGCAGACGAGCCGGTTGAACCGCGCGTCGCGCAAGGCTTGCAGGATCGCGGGAATATCCATGTCGCCCTCCCCGAACGGCAGGTGGATGTGCGCGCCGCGCTTCATGTCCTCGATCGACACGGTGCCGAGCCGCGCCGCATACTGCCGGACCGCATCCGCCGGGCCGATGTCGCCCGTCACCAGGCAATGCCCGGTGTCGAGCGCCAGGCGAAGGCCGGGGATGTCCATTGCCGCCCATTCCGCGGCCGTCTCGACCAACATGCCGGGCTCGGGTTCGAGCGCCGCGACGGTTCCGAGCTGCTCGGCCCGGCGCGCGACTTTTTCCGCCCCGCTGTGCAGCCAATCCCGCGCCTCGGCCATCCCGACCCCGCGCTTCGGCACGCCCGCCCAGAACGACATCGCGTCCGCGCCGGTGTCGGCCGCCACTTCCAGCGCCCGGAACAGGAACTCGATCCGGCGCGCGCGCCCGTCGGCGCTGGCCGTCACCAGCGTCGGCTCATGCTTGGCGCGCGGGTCGAGCAGGAAGCGCGCGCCCGTTTCCACGACGCAGCCGAGTTTCAGTTCCCGCAGGCGGCTGGCCAGCTTGCGTCGCCGGGCGGGGAAATCGTCGCTGAACGGATCGAGGTGGTGGATGTCGAGCGTGAGCGCCACGCCGTCGTAACCGGAGTCGGCGATCAGCAGCAGCGCGTCATCGAGCCGGTGGTTCGCCGCGCCGTTCGTGTTGTAGGCGAAGCGTAGGCTCATGAGCGTTCCATGCTGATCGGGGCGCTGTGCACCTCCGGCTCGCGATACAGCGGGTAAAGCTGGCCGACGATCCGGTCGACCGCCGCGATATCCAGCCACGGGGTGCCGCCGAACGTCGCGGCCTGCTCCGCGGGCAGCCGCACGGGCGCCGCGCCGGGCGGCGGCTCGCCCAACCCGGCCAGCGGGCTGCCCCGTTCCAGCAGCTTGCGCACGCCCCTGGCGCCGATGCGGTGATAGCTCATCGTTTCGACCTCAAGCCCCGGCACGAAAGCCTTGACCACGTGCACGTCCTTTGCGCCCGGCGGCGACCAGTCGCAATACAGGATTTCCATGCCGGCCGCTTCGAAGCGCCGGGCAAGCTCGGCCACGAGCGGCGTGCCGGAAAGAGGCCCCGCCCAGGTCGGAAGCGCGTCGAACGCCTGCACGGCGCGGCGGCTGAGCACCGTTTCGGCGAGCAGGCCCCTCAGGCCCGACTGGTCGCGCCCGAGCCAGCCCACCATCTCCCGCAAGGTCCGGCTTTCTTCCCCCCCGAGCGTGTGATAGGCGCGGAACCGTTCCAGGTAGCCGGGCGGCGTCACGTGCCGGATCGCGTCGAGCGGGGCGTGGCTGAACGCCTTGCGCACGCGCGCCGCCGCGAACTCCAGCAACGCCTTGCGCAACGCGTGTTCACGGTCGAGCGAGGCGGCTTCCCCGGCTGCTGTGACCATGATCGGGAACGCCGCCTGCGCGCCCTCGCGCTCCGCGCCGACGCAGTAGATGTTCGCGGTGCCGAACTCGCTGCCCGCGAACTTCGGGATCACCTCGATGCCGAGGCCATCCAGGCGGGCTAGCATCGCCCGCGTGTGCGGGTCCTTGGGGCCGTCGCCGAGGTCGAGCGCGATGCCCCGGTCCATGGCGCGGAACCCGAGTCCGTTGCCGTCGCGTTGCAGCAGTTCGCAAATTCCATGGCCGATGGCGAAGTCGAGCGTCGGCCCTGCGCCGAGGCCGTTGGTGATCGGCGAGGTGAACGGCTCGTAGCCCGGCGACAGGTCGCCCACCGAGCAGGCCGCGATGTCGGTCGGCAGCCAAACCGTTTCGCCGGACGGCCAGCGGCGGGCTGGAACCCATTCGAGCGTGGTCTCGTGGTCCACCGCGCTGCCGGCTGGCAGGCACAGGGTGAGCGGGTCGGCGACGTGGCGTGCGCCGAGTTGGCTGCGAAGCGAGGCGTAGGTGCCGGTTCGGCGCTCCATTGCGTGGATCTGCACGGCCGAATGCACCGCCTCGGCCAACTCCCCGGTGGTGCCGATCAGGGCGGACGCGTCGTCCATCCCGTAGCCGACGCCGTGCGGGGCCACGCCGTGCCATGCCGTGCCGTCCTCGTTCAGGAAGATGGCGTTCCAGCAGGCGACCCCGGTCCGGTCGAGGGCTGCGAGCGGGAACAGCTCCACCCGGCCGCGCGGCATCGACTCGATATAGGCGCGCGCTGGCTCAGGCAGATCGGCGGGCAGGACGTGCTGGCTCATCGGGTTTCTCAGGCCTTATTTCGGCGGGACGGCCATGGACTGGGCTTGGAGGACCAAGCGCATGGTGGCGAGATCGGCTTCGGCGGCGAACGGGAACGCGGCCCCGCTCAGGAGGGCCGCCGCGAACGCCTCGACTTGGTTAAGAAACGGGGAGCGCTCGGCCCCCGGGATCTCGACCGGCTGCGACACCCCGGTCGCGGCATCGATCAATTCCAGGGATCCGCCGGGCGTTTGGCCCATGGTGTCCCTGGCGATGGCCTGGCCAGCCGTGCCGATGACCTCGAGCCGGCGGCGGGGCAGCGTTTCGGGACAGTTGTAGGCGACGTGCATTTGCAGCAGCACGCCCGACCGGCTCCGCGCGATCAGCAGCGCCCCGTCCTCGACGTTGTAGCGGTGGACGCGCGCCTGGCCCATCGCGGCGACCTCGACCAGCGGCTCGGCCAGCAGGTAGGCCGTGAGGTCAAGCCCGTGCGGGGCGAGGTCCATCAGCGCGCCGCCGCCGGCGCGGCGCGGGTCGATGCGCCAGTTGTCGCCGGCCCAATCGGCCGGGAGCCAGCAGGCGTAGACGATCCGCACCGTGGTGACGGTGCCGAGCCGGCCGTCCGCGACCAGGGCGGCCAGCGCCTTGTGGGCGGCGTGGAAACGCTGGTCGAACGCGGTCGCGTAGCGCACGCCGGCGCGGCTGCACGCCTGCACCATCGCGTGCGCGTCCTCGAACGTGGTCGCCATCGGTTTCTCGCACAGCACCGGAAGCCCGGCTGCCGCCGCGGCCTCGACCAATGGACGGTGGGCGTGATTGGGCGCGGCCACGTAGACCGCGCCGAGACCGGGAGTGGCAAGGAACGCGTCCAGGCCGGCATGGGCCGGGACGCCGAAACAGGCCTCGGCCCGGCTGCGGGAAATCGGGTCGGGATCGTAAAGCGCCGCGATGCGTCCGTTGGCGCTGGCCTGGATTGCCGGGCCGACGTAATCCCGGGCGACCCAGCCGCAGCCGGCGATGCCCCAGTTCAGCGTCGCTACCACCATTGCGGAAGGTCCAGCAGGACGCGGCGGCGCACCAGGCCGTCGATGGCGGCATCCGTGCCGGCGACCGCCGTTTCAGGCCCCGTCGCCTCCAACGGATAGGTGGCGAGTGGCCCGTATTCGGCCTCGTAGCGTTCGGACGGCCAACGGATATGCTGGCCGTCGTAGAGCGGGTTGCGGCGCAGCGCGACGCCGGGTTCGGGCAAGGCGAATGTTCCCAGCACCGGGCGCGCGATGCCCGCGCGCGAGGCGAGGGAGACCGCTGGGGCATCGGCGAGCGCGTCCGCCGGCGCGGAGTTCGGCGTGCGGACCTCGATCAGCGCGGCCGTCAATTCCCGGTCGTCGAACAGGACGGCGTTCTCGAACAGGCTGGCATAGCCGGCCGGCGTTAAAGGGCTGCCGCTGGAGTAGTTGTCGGCCAGCGCGTTGTGCGCGTGGCCGACCAGCACACGACCCGCCAGGCGCTGCATCTCGGCTGCCACGTGCGGCTTGTCCGGCAGGAAGTAGAACGCGTCGTGGCAGAACAGCGTGCCGAACGCCCCGTCCTCGAACGGCCAGGGGCGTGCCGCGTCGAAGCAGACGAGCGGTGCCTCGGGGGCGACGTAGCGGCGTGCCAGCCACAGCTTGGCGAACACGATGTCGCCGCCGGCCGCCTCCATGCCGCCGCGCGAGAACGCCCGCAGGAAGTGCCCCGCCCCGCACGCGAGCTCGAACAGCGATCCTTCGTGCCAATGGGCTTCGGCGAGCGCGAGGCCGGACAGGAACGTCGGATCGGACCAACGGTGCGCGAAATAGGTCCCGACCGGCCCAAACGCCAACATGTCCATCGCCGCCCGAAAGCTGATCCTCCCGGCGTCGCGCACCAGCGTCCGGCGGTCCCGCTCCGAGGAAGGCGCGGTCCTGGCCCAATCGTCCTGGTCGGCGAGCAGCAGCACGAGGGCGTCGGCTTCGTGCCCCTCGTCGAGCGCAGCGAGCGCCGCGGACGCCAAGTCCGGCCGGCCCGCCCGGAGATAGGGGATGCCTTCGGCCACCGGCCACCGTTCCCCCGCCGCGGCAAGCGAATGGGCCGTGTCGAATTCCAGCGGCGCGCCGCTGATCGGGCTTCGCAGCCGGGTCCAGGGCGTCAAGGCAAGCCGGCGTCCCGCAGAACCGCCTGATGAAAGGCTTGCGTCGGCCCGGCATGGACCAGTTCCATGTCGTCGAGCGCCTGCCCGACCGTGAAGCGGGCCACCTGCTCGTAGTGGCGCAACTGCAGCACGCGGTCGATCACGTCGGCGGCATGGAACGCCCGGCCCTCCACGGTTGATGCGTCAGGGATCGTGGCCAATGCCGCTTCGGTCCGCATCCTCAATCCGGGTGGAAGCGTGGCAAGCTCACGGGCGAAAAGCCGTTCGATGACTGGGGAGAGATGCAGCCCCAGCAGCACCTCGCCGGCAAACCCGCTATCGGGCAGCACGGCGTTATGCAGATGGTGCGCAAGCCCGGCGAGGAACGCGGTCTCTGGACGCGCGCCGTAGCCTGGCGCGAGCACGGCGCCCAGGACGGCAACGACGAAGCAGTGGTCGCCGTGGTTCTCCGGCGGCTCGAGCACGATACGCGCCTTGCCCGGACAGGTCGCCCCGGCGCGCGGCTGACGGATCAGCGCCTCGGCGAAGGCCGGCGCCGCGCCACCTGCCAGGGGCGCTCCTATGAACGCGTCCATCGCGCCACGCAGGCCTTCATCAACCGGGCTGGACACCTCGTCGAGCGAGCGCCGCAGCACGTCCGCAGCCTCGTCGGCCGTCAAGCCGGCGGTCCCGAGCGCCTGCGCGTCGATCCCGCCCAGACGGCAGGCCGCCAGCGCCGCGGACACCGCCGTCAGCATGACTGGACGCATGTCCTGCCCGGCATGAAGCGCGCCCCAGGACGCGCGGAACATCCTGGAGGCGAGGCTGTCCGGGTGCGACGCGTCCCGGACCCGTTTCAGATCGCAAAGCTCGGACGCCAGCGGAACAAAGGCCGCCAGCGCCGTACTTCGCTCAGGCACGGCGTCGAGCATGGCCCTAAGCGGCGAGCCATTCGAGCAGGGCGCGCTCCTGCACCGGGAAGGCATGTTCTTCCCGCTTGCCGGCGGGCGTCATGGGCGCCTTGAAGAACAAGCCAAGCTGCTCCTGGATACCGCCCTTGCCGCGTTGCCGGGCCAGGTCGAGGACACGGGCGATCTCGATCACCAGCGGGGCGGCGAGGATGCTGTCCCGGCACAGGAAGTTCACCTTAATCTGCATCTTCTGGCCCAGGAAGCCGACCAAGTCGATGTTGTCCCAGGCTTCCTTGTTGTCGCCCCGCGGGCGGTAGTAGCGGATGTCGACCAAGTGATCCTCGACCGGATAGCCGAGGATGTCGTCCAGCACCGAGCCTTTCGTGTTCAGCTTGCTTTGCAGGCTGTCCGGGTGATTGAGCGCCAGGCCATCGCGGTTGCCGAGGATGTTGGTGCTGAACCAGCCCTCGACGTAGAGGGACCTCGACTTGAACGCGGGCGCCAGCACGGTCTTGATAAAGGTCTGGCCCGTTTTGCCGTCCTTGCCGGCGACGGGGACGTTGCGGCGCTCGGCGAAAGCCGTCAGCGCGGGAACGTCGGCGGCCTGGCTGGGCGTGAAGTTGCCGTAGGGCACGCCTTCGGCGATCGCCGCATAGGCGTAAAGCATCGCCGGGCTGATCGCCGGGTCGCTGCCGTCCAGGCCCTTCTCGAACTGCTCGACCGAACTCAGCGCCGCGGCCCCCTTGTCGGGCCACCGCTCGACCGAGGCCAAATTGACCATGACTAGGTTGTCGATGCCGGACGTTTCGCGATGCCGGCGGATATCGTCGCGGATGCGATCAACCGCTTCCCGATGGCCCTTCACCGCCACCTTGTTGTTGCCATCGACGTTGCGGCAGAAATCGACGCTGCCCACCGCGGGCCAGGGCGTCATGCCGGACAAGGCCGTCGAGACCGTCTCCTGCTGCGCGCTGTCCAGCACGCGGTGTTCGCGCACGGCCTGCTCCAGCGTCTCGCCATATAGGTCCCAGCCGGCGAAGTGCAGATTGCGGTAAGCGGCGATGCCGGGCGCCGACACGCCCGCGAGTGGAAGCCCGGCCATGTCGTTCGAGCCTGCGCGCAGCATCTCGATCCCGGCGGCGGCGGTGCTGGCGACGGCACCCCCCATGCCCACGACCATCACACCGACGCGCCGTCCCGTTACGGCCGCATCCAACCCCGAATCAGGCATTTGGAAATCTCTTCTCATCTAAGGCTTGGCCACAATGGCTCTGCCAAGGGAAAACAGTAAGGGTGCAATAAGGGGCGATGCCGCGGATCGGAACCCGCTGAATGCCCGCTATCGGACGAACTCTTGCTATTATTTGGATAACGTCCGCGTGATCACTCTCCTCGATGCACCGCGCAGCTCCGTCAATGGGAGCACGCTGTGTTCATAATGCGGCAACGCCCGTGTCACGGTTCACGGACTGGATGAATGGCGTCCCTCATGTCGGACCCTTGCTCGCCGTCCTCGTCATCCACGTCGGACAAGCCTTCGCCGTGGATGGCATGATCGCCGGTATGGGCCATAATGTCATGCTCGCGCTTGCCTTCCAGCCGGTCCAGCACGAACACGCTATCGATGCCCTCGCTTTCCGCCACCCGCTTGGCCGCGCTGATGGCGTCTTGCAAACCCATCACCGATCCGTCAGGCCCGCGGGGATGGGTGACCTCTTCGGGCGACCCGGTCAACACGATCTCGATCGTTGTTTGGCCTGGGCTGTCCTCCTCGAAGCGCCGCAGCACGACGACCTGCCGATCAGGCCCCGACGGCATAGGGTCGTGCGGGGACAGGGTGTTGATCTTGACCATCGTCGCCTCCGGACGATTAGAACGGTCGGACGGCGCGTTGGTTCACAGGCCGGGCACATTCATCCGTTCAGCCCATGGGCGCAGGGCCTCAATGATGCCGGGATAGAGCCTTACCCCTTCCCGGCGCTGCTTGTCCCGCAACGCCAATCCCCGTGCGCCGGGCAAGCGGACGGGTTGCGACGGATCGGACGGCTGGTTGCGCCGGGCGGCGTCCGCGAGCCAGCCGGATTGGCGCACGAACCCCGCCAAGCCGCCGAAGGCAGCCGGGTCGGTGATCTGCAGGTAGACCGTGGCGCCCCAGCCCTCGCCGGGGTCGGCTCGGCCGAAGCCGCCGAGGCCCGCCGTCAGCATCTCCACCAGCAGCCCGAGCGCGAACCCCTTGTGCCCGCTTTCCTTGCCGCCGAGCGGGAGGATGACGCCGGGCGGGTCGTCGAACAGCACCGAGGGGTCATCCGTCAGCGCCCCCGCGGCGTCGAGCAGCCACGGCGCCGGCATGAGCCGCTTCTCGGCATGGGAGCGTGCGGTCAATCCATTCGTGGTGGTTGACGTGCTGATATCCATCAGGATCGGCTGGCCCGGCGTCGGAAACCCGGCCGCAACAGGGTTCGGGGTCAGCAACGGCTGTGTCCCGCCGTGGGGCGCCACGCTGGCGACGTTCGGGTCCGAGCACGCCAGCAGTATCAGCTTGCCCTCTCGCGTTACCCGCTCCAGGTAGGCGGCGAGGCAGGCGATGTGGTGGCTGCGGCGGATCACCACCGTGCAGGTCCCGTGGTCGGCTGCCCTTGGCATGGCCCTGTCGATCGCCCCATGCACGAGCCAAGGCCCCGGCAACCGCCCGCCATCCAGCAGCAGCGTCGCGCCGCGGTCGGCGATGACTTCCGGCTCGCCCGTGGTCCGCATCCGCCCCGCGGCGATCTCGCCGAGGTAGCCGGGAAGCAGCGCCAGCCCGTGGGTGGTGTGGCCGAGCAGATCGCCTTCGAGCAACGTCGCGGCAACGGTTTCGGCCCGGTCCCGCGGCAAGCCTGCGCCTTGCAACAGATCGCCCGCGTAAGCCAGGAGCCGGGCGGCATCGTAGAGGGGTTCGGCCATGCCGCTACTTCGGCGCCATCCTCAGCGCGCCGTCGAGCCGGATGACCTCCCCATTCAGCATGACGTTCTCGATGATGTGGCCGACCAGGGCCGCGAACTCGTCGGCGCGGCCGAGCCTGGACGGGAACGGCACCGACGCGCCGAGCGACGCCTGCACCTCCTCGGACATGCCGGCCATCATCGGCGTCTCGAAGATGCCGGGGGCTATCGTCACCACGCGGATGCCGTCGCGCGCCAACTCGCGGGCAACCGGCAGCGTCATGCTGGAAACGCCGCCCTTGCTCGCCGCGTAGGCCGCCTGGCCGATCTGCCCGTCAAAGGCGGCGACCGACGCGGTGTTGACGATCACGCCGCGCTCGTTGTCCGGCCCCGGCTCCGTCCGCGCGATCGCGGGGGCGGCGAGCCGGATCATGTTGAACGTGCCCACCAGGTTCACCATCACCACCCGGGCAAAGCTGTCGAGCTTGTGCGGGCCGCCCCGCCCGGCAATCCGCTCGCCCAGGACGATCCCGGCGCAATTGACCAGCCCGTGCAAGGCCCCGAACCGCTCAGTCGCGAGCGACACCGCCGCCGCGCCGTCCGCTTCAACGGTGACATCGGTGCGGATGAACGCTCCGCCGATCTCGCCCGCCGCGGACGACGCGTCCGAAACATCCGCCAGCACGACATTCGCGCCCGCCCCTGCGAGCCGTCGCGCCGTTGCGGCGCCGAGGCCGCTCCCAGCACCGGTGACGAGGAAAGTCTTGCCGGCGATCTGCATGGGGCGCGTCCTTGTCCGTTAACGGGGTGAAAGCACCATGATCATCTGCCGGTTCTCCATCCGCGGCATCTGCTCCACTTTCGTGGTCTGCTCCAGCTCGGCGCGAATCCGCTCCAGCACCTTGATGCCGATGTCCTGGTGCGCCATTTCCCGCCCGCGGAACCGCAACGTGACCTTCACCTTGTCGCCGTCGTCGATGAAGTCCTTCATCGCCCGCATCTTCACCTGATAGTCATTCTCGTCGATGTTGGGCCGGACCTTGATCTCCTTGATCTCGATCACGCGCTGGCGCTTCTTGGCCTCATTCTTCTTCTTTTGCTGCTCGTACTTGAACTTGCCGTAGTCAAGGATCTTGCACACCGGCGGATCGGCGTTGGGGCTAATCTCCAGCATGTCCATGCCGATGGCGTAGGCGCGTTGCAGCGCGTCGCGGGCGGACATCACGCCCTGCATCTCGCCATCCTGGTCGATCAGGCGGACCTGCGGGACGCGGATGTCCTCGTTCACGCGCGGCCCATCGCGGGATGGCGTGGAATTGGGCATAGGACCTCGGGCTATCGGACTCTCCTGTCGATGTTCTTACAACGTTAAGCTTGCTCCGGCGCGGCCGCCGTTTCAAGTCGTTTTAAGTCGGGTGGCAAGGCTTCGTGTGCAAGACGCGACACCGCCGTATCCAGCGGCAAAACCTCCTGCGCGTCGCTGCCGAGCCTGCGGATTGCCACCGTGCGCTGCCCGGCCTCGCGGCGTCCGACCACCAGTAGGACCGGCACGTGCGCGAGGCTGTGCTCGCGCACCTTGGCGTTGATCTTCTCGTTCCTGCTGTCCGCCCTCGCGTTCACGCCACGGGCGCGGAGCAGGCCGGCCACCTCCTCGGCATAAGACGCCGCGTCGCTGACGATGCTGGCCACCACCGCCTGCTGCGGCGCGAGCCAGAGCGGGAAGCGCCCGGCATACTGCTCGATCAGGATGCCGAGGAACCGCTCGAAGCTGCCCAGGATGGCGCGGTGCAGCATCACCGGGCGCTGCCGGCTGCTGTCCTCGGACACGTAGCTGGCGTCCAGCCGCTCGGGCATCACGAAATCCACCTGCAGCGTGCCGCATTGCCAGTCCCGCCCGATCGCGTCGCGCAGCACGAACTCGAGCTTCGGGCCGTAGAACGCCCCCTCCCCCGGGTTCAGCTCGTAATCGACCCCGGCCATCCCGCAGGCCTGCTTCAGCGCGCCTTCCGCCCGGTCCCAGATCGCGTCCGACCCGGCCCGCGGCGTCGGCCGGTCGCTGAACTTCACCCGGAAGCTGTCGAAGCCGAAATCCCGGTAGATGCTGGACAAAAGCCCGACGAAGCGCACGGTCTCGTCGGCGATCTGCGCCTCGGTGCAGAAGATGTGCGCGTCGTCCTGGGTGAAGGCGCGGACCCGCATGATGCCGTGCAGCGCCCCGCTCGGCTCGTAGCGGTGGCACGAGCCGAATTCCGCCATCCGCAACGGCAGCTCGCGGTAGCTGCGCAGCCGGTCGCGGAAGATCAGCACGTGGCATGGGCAGTTCATCGGCTTCAGCGCGAGGGTGGTCTTCTCGTCCTCGACCTGGGCTATGAACATGTGCTGCTTGTAGTTGTCCCAATGCCCGCTCGCTTCCCAAAGCCGGCGATCGACCAGTTGCGGCGTGCGGACTTCCTGGTAGTCCGCGCCTTCCAGCCGCCGCCGCATGTACGACTCGGCGGCGCGATACAGCGTCCAGCCCTTCGGATGCCAGAAGACGCTCCCCGTCGCCTCTTCCTGCATGTGGAACAGGTCCATCTCGCGGCCGATGCGGCGATGGTCCCGCCGCTCCGCCTCCTCCAGTTGGTGCAGGTGGGCGTCGAGCTCCTTCTGGTCGCGCCACGCCGTCGCGTAGATGCGGCTCAGCATGGCGTTGCGGTGGTCGCCGCGCCAGTAGGCGCCGGCCACCTTCATCAGCTTGAATGCCGGGCCCACATCGCCGGTCGAGCGCATGTGCGGCCCGCGGCATAGGTCGATCCAGTCGCCTTGCTTGTAGAAGGTGATGGTCTCGCTTTCCGGCAGGTCGCGGATCAGCTCCGCCTTGTAGCGCTCGCCGCGGGCTTCGAAGAACTGGATCGCCTCGCCGCGGTCATGCGCCTCGCGCACGAAGGGGGCATCGCGGGCGATGATCTCCCGCATCTTCGCCTCGATGGCGGCGAAGTCGTCGGGCGTGAACGGCTCGTTGCGGGCGAAGTCGTAATAGAACCCGTTCTCGATCACGGGGCCGATCGTGACCTGCGTGCCGGGGTACAGCGCCTGCACCGCCTCGGCCAGCACGTGCGCGGCGTCGTGGCGGATCAGCGCCAATGCCTCGGGGTCGCGCCGGGTCACGAAGCGGACGGACGCATCCTGCCCGATCGTCGCCGCCAGGTCGGTCAGGCGCCCGTCCACCTGCATGGCGAGGGCCGCTTTCGCGAGGCCGGGGCCGATCGCCGCCGCCACGTCCGTGCCGGTCACCGGCGCATCGAAGCGTCGGGTCGAACCGTCTGGGAGGGTGATGGCGGGCATGGCTTGTCCTAGGTATCGAGCGTGCTCCTATGGCGCGCGGGAAGGGCGGCTGCAACCCTTTCCACCGGCAAGTCGGCCAGGTCGCGGGCGCGCAGCACGGCAACGCGCCCGCGCGGGGCGGTCAGCGCCGGGTCGCTTTCGGCGGAGAACAGCACGACGCAGGGGCAGCCGACCGCCGCGGCGAGGTGCATCGGGCCGGTGTCGTTGCCGACCGCGAGCGCCGCATGGCCTGCGAGCGCGGCAAGCTCCGGCAAGCTGGTCCGCCCGGTCAGATCCCTGGCCGAAGGGCACGCCCCCGCGATCGTTTTCGCGAGCGGGCTGTCGGCGGCGGTTCCGACGACGACCGGCTGCAATCCACGCGCCGCGACCTCTTGCGCCAGCGCGGCGAAGCGGCAAGCCGGCCAGCGCTTGCCCGGCCGGTGCGGGGCAGCGCCGGGAACGATCAGCGCGTATGGGTCGGCGCGGGACGTCGCGCTTCCTTTGAGCCATCCGAGGTCGGCGGCAGCGCTCCCCGGAATGTCGGCCATCGCGAGCTGATCCCGCTGGCGCTCGATGGTGTGCATCGCGTTCCGCCCAGGGTTGGCATGAGGCAGGCTGGCGCCCCGGGCGATCCCGGACCAGGCTGGACGCCCGGCCAGGCGGAAGTAGCGCGACGACCGCGCGCTGGTTTGCAGGTCGATCACCAGGTCGAAGCCGCGCAACGCGCGCCGCAACCGGCGCAGGCCCGGCATGTCCCACCACGCGGGCCGGCTGTCGACGACGACGCGGTCGAACCACGGGCTCGCCGAAAGCAGCGGCGCGAACGGCGTCGTGGTCAGCAGCGTGATCTCGGCGTCGGGATAATGCGCGCGGATGTCGGCGAACGGCTGGAACGCCAGCACAACATCGCCCAGCGCGCCCAGCTTGATGACCAGTATCCTCAAAGCAGCTCGCGGTAGACGTCGAGCGTGGCCGCCTGCATCGCCGCGGTCGTGTAGTTCTGCAGCACGCTGGCCCGCGCCCGCTCGCCCAAGGCGGCGCGGTGGCCGGGGGCCATCGCCAGCGCCCGGTCGATGAGGACGGACAACGCCTCCGGGTCGCCGGGCGGCACGTGCCAGCCGGTCACGAGGTCGAGCACCGTCTCGGCCGCGCCGCCGTGGTTGGCGGCGATCACTGGGCGGCGCATCGCCTGCGCCTCGATCACGGCCCGGCCGAACCCTTCCGGCTCGGTCGAGGCGCTCACGGCGACGGTGGCCAGGCTCAGGGCCGCGGGCATGTCCTCGCAGTGCCCGGCCAGGCGGACGCGGTGGGCGATGCCCAATTTCCGCGCCTCCGCCTCCAGCTCGCGCGCGTAGCCGGGCCGGCCCTCGCCCAGCAGGACGCAGACGGCCTCCTGGTTCTGCGCCCGCGCCATCGCGGCGAGCAGCGTCATCTGCCCTTTCCACCGTGCGAGCCGCGCGGGAAGCATGACGACCGGCGCGTTGTCCGGCAGCCGCCACGCATCGGCCAGGCGGGCGATGCGCGGGCCTTGCACCCGCGCCGGGTCGAACACCGCCGGGTCGACGCCGCGCGGGATGATGCGGACACGGGCCGGATCGGCGCCGTGGCGCTCGACCAGCAGGTGCGCGACGTAGTGGCTGGCCGCGATCACCCGGTCGCCCGACGCCATGACGGCGTTGTAGCGGCGCTTGCCGGGCAGGTTTTCGTTGTAGACGCCGTGATAGGTGGTCACGAACGCGACCCCGGCGCGGCGGGCGGCCATCCGGGCGGACCAGGCCGGGGCGCGCGACCGGGCATGGACGATCCGCGCCTCCTTCGCCCGGACCAGCCGCGCCAGCCGCGACGCGTTGCGCCAGATCGCGAGCGGGCTCTTGCTGGCAAGCGGCAACTCGAAGTGCTGCCCCCCTGCCCGCTCCACCGCGGGCACGAGCCGCCCGCCCGCGCTCGCCGTCAGAGCCACCCCATCAGCGCGCGCGATCGCCTCCGTGATCTCGACCGTGCCGCGCTCGACGCCGCCGGATTCCAGGCTCGGCAGCACCTGAAGGATGATCGTGCCAGGTGGGAGTAGGTCCATGGACGCGCTATAGCACCTGCGGCACGGGAGAGAAGGCATGGAACAAGGGCGGTTGGACCGGGGCGATGGCATTGGCCTGGCCTGGGCGCGAACGCCGGGCCGGGGGCCGACGACGGTGTTCCTGCCGGGCTTCCGCAGCGACATGACCGGTTCCAAAGCGGTGGCGGCTGAGGAATGGTGCCGGGCCGCGGGAACCGGCTGCCTCCGCCTGGACTACAGCGGCCACGGCGCGAGCGACGGGGCCTTCACGGACGGCACGATCGGCGAGTGGACCCGGGACGCCCTGGCCTTGATCGACCGGCTGACCGACGGCCCCTTGCTCCTCATCGGCTCGAGCATGGGAGGCTGGATCGCCTTGCTGGCGGCGCTGGCGCGGCCCGGTCGCGTGGCGGGCCTCATCGGCATCGCCGCCGCCCCGGACTTCACCGAGTCGCTGATGTGGGAGGCCATGATGCCCCCCGAGCGCGAGCGGCTGCAACGGGACGGCGTGCTGCTGGTCCCGAGCCAATACGGCGAGCCGACGCCGGTCACGCTGAGGCTGATCGAGGAGGGCCGGAACCACTTGCTGCTGCACCGGCCCATCCCGCTCCGCTGCCCGGTGCGCCTGCTGCAAGGCCAGCGCGACCCGGATGTCCCGTGGGAAACCGCGCTGCGGCTGGCGGAGCGGCTGGAAAGCCCGGACGTTCAGGTCACGCTGGTCAAGGACGGGGACCACCGCTTGTCGCGGGAGCAGGACCTGCTGCTCCTACGCCGGCTTCATCAGGGGCTCGTCGGCGAGGATGGCGGCTAGTCCCTCGCGGTAGGTCGGGTAGCGCCAGGCGATGCCGAGCCGCTCCTGCGTCTTGCGCCCGGACACCTTGCGGTTCTCCGCCCAGAAGCTCCGCCCCATCGCGCTCATCTCCGCCATCGCCTCGTCAAAGGGCACCAGCGGGGGCATCGGCGCCCCGAGCAGACGGGCGGCCTCGGCGTTCACGTCCGCGTTGGCGGCCGGCTCGTCGTCGTTGAGGTTGAGCGCCTGCGGACCGGGCGCGCGGTCCTGCCGCATGGCCGCGACCACGGCCGCGGCGATGTCGGCCAGGTGGATGCGCCCGAACAGGTGGTCCGGCGCGTCGATGCGCCGGGCCGTCCCCGCGCGCACGTCGTCCAGCACCGAGCGGCCCGGCCCGTAGATGCCGGCCAGCCGGAACAGGTCGACCCGGGCATGGGGATAGGCGGCGGTCCAGGCCTGCTCGGCCTCGACCCGCCGCTTGCCTCGCGGGCCGGTCGGCGCGGGCGGCGTGTCCTCGTCGACCCAGCCACCGCTGCGGTCGCCGTAGACGCCGGTGGTGGACAGGTAGCCCACCCATTTCGGATCGCCCGGATTGGCGCCGAACCGCCGCAGCGCCGGGTCGCCGTCCTCGTCCGGGGCGGCCGTTTGCAGCACGTGGGTGGCGGCCTGCAAGGCCGGCCCCGCGGCCTCGAACGGAACAAGGAACACGCCTTTGGGCGGCTTCAGCTTGCCCGGCGTCCGGCTGGTCGCGATCACGTTGGCGCCGAGCGACGCCGCCTGGCGGGCGATCTCGGTCCCGGTGTAGCCGAGGCCGAAGATGAGGAGGTGCATGGTGGGCATGACAAATCCTAACGCGTTTGCCGCAAAATGGGACGGGGTATAGACACTGGCCCGCATGTCACGCTGGAAATCGTCCTGGGCGGGCCTGCTCGCCGTCTTGCTCGTCGCCTCGGGCGGGGGGTGTTGGCCGGCGCACGCGGGGCAGACGGAGGGCGCCGGCCCAGCCAAGCCCGGCAAAAGCGCTTCTGGCAAAAGCGCCAAGGCGAAGAAGACCGCGAAACAGAAAGCCAAGCGCCTGAAAGCGCCGGCGCCGGTCGCCGCAGCCCTGCCCGATCCGCCGGAAGCCGCCCAGGCCGAAGCGGATGCCGGAACGAGGGCGGCAGCGGAGCCGATCCCCACCCCGCCCGTGCCGCCGCGGATCGCCCAAGGCAAGGAGTACGAGGCGTGCCTCGCCACCATCGGGACCGACCCGGTTGGCGCGCAGCGGTTCGCGGACGCCTGGGTGGCGACCGGCGGCGGCCCGGGCGCGGTGCATTGCCTGGCGCTCGCCACGGTCACGCTCGGCCAGGCGGCGCAGGGGGCCGAGCTGCTGGACCAGCTCGCAGGGCGCAGCAAAGCGTCGGCCGCGGCGCGCGCCTCGGTCTACGGGCAGGCCGGGCAAGCCTGGCTGATCGCCGCCGACCCGCAGCGGGCGTTGGGATCGACGACGCTGGCCCTTTCATTGACGCCGGACGACCCGGACCTGCTGATCGACCGCTCCATCGCCGAAGGCACGCTCGGGCGCTATCAGGATACGATCGAGGACCTGGACCAGGCGCTAAAGCTCGCCCCGGACCGGGCCGACGCGCTCGTGTTCCGCGCCGCGGCCCACCGCCAATTGAAACAGCTTGACTTTGCGCAGGCGGACATCGGCCGGGCGCTGGCGATCAACCCTGACAACCCGGACGCCCTGCTCGAACGCGGGCTGTTGCGGCAGGCGCGAGGCGACCTGGACGGCGCGCGGGCCGACTGGCGGCGGGCAACCGAGCTGGCGCCGGGCACCGCCGCCGCCGATCTGGCGCAAGAGAACCTGGATCAGGCCAAGGCAGGCGCCCCGCCGGGCTGAACGCGTTCGGGGCAGGCCTGCGAGGCGGATCGGGCAGTTCAAATTCCAACGGGAATAGCTTAATTGAGCGACGGATTCAGTTTGAGCAACGGACGAGCGGGAGCAAGGAAGGCATGGCCTTGAAGGGCAGCACGTTTAACGACCGTCGCGACGAGGCGGCCGCGGCGAAGCGGGCATTGGTGGAACGGTTCAAGTCACGCCCCCCGGCCGACGACCCGGCCGTCCTGGCCCGCGCGGCGGAGCGCAAGGCGATCGCGGACGCGCGCGAGAAGCGGCTGGCCGAACGGGCCAAGCTGCGGGAAGCCGAGGATTTGAAGCAGCAGGAGGCCGAACGCGTGCGGCTCGAGGCCGAGCGGGCGGCAGCCGAGGAGGCGGCGCGCAGGGCGGCGGACCAGGCGGCGCGCGACGAGGCGATCCGGGCCGAGCGGAAGGCGGCGCGGGACGCACGCTACGCGGCGCGGAAGGCGCGGGGGCGGTAGAGGGGACATCGTGCGCTGGGCTTAGCCCGCAGCGCCAACCCGGAAGGCGAAGCGCTGGCCGCGGCCATCCTTGTCGAGACCGAGCGTCTGCTTGCCGCGGCGGACGTTGAAACGTAGCGCCGCCCCGTCACCCTGATCCAAAAGTCAGGATGACGGGGGGCAGTCGCTGATAAGCTACTCCGCCGCTTCGATCGCCGGTGTTTGCGGGCGCAGCCGTGCCTGGTCCCGCCCGGCGGCGACCTGCCGCAGACGGTTCATCACGCTGCCCGTCCCCGCCGGGATTAACCGCCCGACGATGACGTTCTCCTTTAAGCCGTTCAGGCTGTCCACCTTGCCGGCCGTCGCCGCCTCGGTCAGCACCCGCGTCGTTTCCTGGAAGGAAGCGGCGCTGATGAAGCTCTGCGTTTGCAGGCTGGCCTTGGTGATGCCTTGCAGCACCGGCATCGCGGTGGCCGGGCGCTCCTCCTCGCGCAGGCGCTTCTCGTTCTCGGCCTCGAACTCCAGCCGGTCCACCTGCTCGCCTTGCAGGTAGGTGGTGTCGCCCGGCTCCAGGATCTCGACCTTCTGCAGCATCTGCCGGACGATGACCTCGATGTGCTTGTCGTTGATCTTCACGCCCTGCAGCCGGTAGACGTCCTGGATCTCGTTGACCAGGTAGTCCGACAACGCCTCGACGCCCAGCACCTTGAGGATGTCGTGCGGCACCCGCGGGCCGTCCACCAGCGGGTCGCCCCGGCGTACGAAGTCGCCCTCTTGCACGCTGACGTGCTTGCCCTTCGGGATTAGGTACTCCGTCTCCTCCTGGGTCTCGTCGTTCTTCACGATGACCCGGCGCTTGGCCTTGTAGTCCTTGCCGAACTCGACGCGCCCGTCCGTCTCGGCAATGACGGCATGGTCCTTCGGCCGCCGCGCCTCGAACAGCTCCGCCACCCGCGGCAGGCCGCCGGTGATGTCGCGCGTCTTGCTGCCCTCGCGCGGGATGCGCGCCAGCACATCGCCGGCCGCCACCTGCGCCCCGTTCTCCACCGAAAGGATAGAGTCCGGATTGAGGAAGTAGCGCGCCTCGGCCCCGTTCGGCAGCTTGACCACCTCGCCGCGCTCGTCCTTGAGCTGCAAGCGCGGACGCAAGTCGACGCCCTTCGCCGCCTGCTTGTAGTCCACCACCACGCGGGAGGTGAGGCCAGTTACCTCGTCCATCCGCTCGACGATGGTGACCCCGTCCAGCAGGTCGAGGTACTCCACCTTGCCGTCGCGCTCGGTGATGATCGGCAGGGTGTAGGGGTCCCACTCGGCCAGCTTCTGCGCGCGCGTGACCGCCTGGCCGTCGTCGGACAGCAGCCGCGCGCCATACGGCACCCGGAAGCGGGCGCGCTCACGGCCCTTGTCGTCCTGCAGCACCATCTCGCAGTTGCGCGACATCACCACGGGAACGCCCTGGCTGTTCTGCACCACGTTGCGGTTCCTGATCTGCACCGAGCCGTCGTGGCTCGCCTCAACGGCGCTGACCTCGGCCCCGCGCTGGGCCGCGCCGCCGATGTGGAACGTCCGCATGGTCAACTGCGTGCCCGGCTCGCCGATCGACTGCGCCGCGATCACGCCCACCGCCTCGCCGATGTTGACCGGGGTGCCGCGGGCCAGGTCGCGCCCGTAGCACGCGCCGCACACGCCGACCCGGCTGTCGCACGTCAGCACCGAGCGGATCTTCACCGTCTCGACGCCCTTTGCCTCCAGCATATCGGCTTCCGGCTCCTCGATCAGCGTGTTGCGGGCCAGCAGCACCTCGTTGGTCAGCGGGTCGAGCACGTCCTCGGCCGTGGTGCGGCCCAGGGTGCGCTCGGACAGGCTGGACACCACCTCGCCGCCGTCCATCACCGCCCCGACCGTCAGGCCGCGCTCGGTGCCGCAATCGGGTTCCACAATGATGCAGTCCTGCGCCACATCCACCAGGCGCCGGGTCAGGTAGCCGGAGTTCGCCGTCTTCAACGCCGTGTCCGCCAGGCCCTTGCGGGCGCCGTGGGTGGAGTTGAAGTATTCCAGCACCGACAAGCCTTCCTTGAAGTTGGCGATGATCGGCTGCTCGATGATCTCGCCCGAGGGCTTGGCCATCAGCCCGCGCATCCCCGCCAATTGGCGCATCTGGGCCGGGCTGCCGCGCGCGCCGGAGTGGCTCATCATCCACACCGAGTTGGTCTGCGTGCCGACCTCCTGCTTGCTGATCTCCTTCATCATCGCGCCGGCCACCTCATCGGTGCAGCGCGACCAGGCGTCGACCACCTTGTTGTAGCGTTCGCCCGCGGTGATCAGCCCATCCTGGTACTGCTGCTCGAACTCCTTGACCTCATCCTGCGTCTTGAGGATCAGTTCCCCCTTGTTGTCCGGGATGATCAGGTCGTCCTTGCCGAAGCTCAACCCCGCCTTGGCCGCCTGGCCGAAGCCCAGCCCCATCAGCCGGTCGGCGAAGATCACGCATTCCTTCTGCCCGCAATGCCGGTAGACCGCGTCGATCACGTCCGAGACATTCTTCTTGGTGAGCTGGCGGTTGACTAGGCTGAACGGCACGTTGGGGTTGCGCGGCAGGATCTGCGCGATCAGCATCCGACCCGGCGTCGTGACGACCACCTCGCGCTTCTTGTTGCCGTCCGCGTCCACCGTCTCGTAGCGGGCGCGGATCTTGTCGTGCAGCTTGATGGCGCCCGCCGTCAGCGCGTACTCGATCTCGCCGTGCGAGGCGAAGGCCGAGGTCTTCTGGTCCTCGGTGGCGCGGAACTCGGGCGTCTCCAGGCTCAGGTAATAGAGGCCGAGTACGATGTCCTGGCTCGGCACGATGATCGGCTTGCCGTTGGCCGGGCTGAGGATGTTGTTGGTGCTCATCATCAGCACACGGGCCTCGAGCTGCGCCTCCAGGCTGAGCGGCACGTGGACCGCCATCTGGTCGCCGTCGAAGTCGGCGTTGAAGGCGGTGCAGACCAGCGGGTGCAACTGGATCGCCTTGCCCTCGATCAGCACCGGCTCGAACGCCTGGATGCCGAGGCGGTGCAGCGTCGGCGCGCGGTTGAGCATCACGGGGTGCTCGCGGATCACCTCTTCCAGGATGTCCCAGACCTCGGGGCGCTCCTTCTCCACCATGCGCTTGGCGGCCTTGATGGTGGTGGCGTGGCCGTACTTCTCCAGCTTGGAATAGATGAACGGCTTGAACAGTTCGAGCGCCATCTTCTTCGGCAGCCCACACTGGTGCAGCTTCAGCTCCGGGCCGACGACGATGACCGAGCGGCCGGAGTAGTCGACCCGCTTGCCGAGCAGGTTCTGCCGGAAGCGGCCCTGCTTGCCCTTGAGCATGTCGGACAGGCTCTTCAGCGGACGCTTGTTGGCGCCCGTGATGGCCCGGCCGCGGCGTCCGTTGTCGAACAGGGCGTCCACGCTCTCCTGCAACATGCGCTTCTCGTTGCGCACGATGATGTCGGGGGCGCGCAACTCGATCAGGCGCTTGAGGCGGTTGTTGCGGTTGATGACCCGGCGGTAGAGATCGTTCAGGTCACTGGTCGCGAACCGCCCGCCGTCGAGCGGCACCAGTGGGCGCAGCTCGGGCGGGATCACCGGCACCTGCGTCAGGATCATCCACTCGGGCTTGGCCCCGCTCTCGCTGAACGCCTCGATCAGCTTGAGGCGCTTGACCAGCTTCTTACGCTTCGCCTCGCTCGTGGTCTCCTTCAGCTCGGCCCTGAGCTTCACCTTCTCGGCGTCCGCGTCGATGCCGTGCAGCACCTTCTTGATCGCCTCCGCGCCGATGCCGACCTCGAACTCCTCGCCGAACTCGTCCTGCTTGGCGAGAAACTGATCCTCGGTCAGCAACTGGAACGGCTTGAGGTCCGTCACCCCCGGATCGAGCACGACGTAGCTCTCGAAGTAGAGAATTTTCTCCAGTTCCTTGAGCGTGAGGTCGACCATCAGCCCGATCCGGCTCGGCAGCGACTTCAGGAACCAGATATGCGCGACCGGGCTGGCCAGCTCGATGTGCCCCATCCGCTCGCGCCGCACCTTGGCCAGCGTCACCTCGACGCCGCACTTCTCGCAGATGATGCCGCGGAATTTCATCCGCTTGTACTTGCCGCACAGGCACTCGTAGTCCTTGATCGGCCCGAAGATGCGCGCGCAGAACAGCCCGTCCCGCTCCGGCTTGAAGGTGCGGTAGTTGATGGTCTCCGGCTTCTTGATCTCGCCGTAGGACCAGCTCCGGATCTGCTCCGGGCTGGCCATCTGGATGCGGATCTGGTCGAACGTCACCGCCGAGCCGGCCTGGCCCAGGATCTTCATCAGTTCGTTCATCGCGTCGAACCTTTCATCAAAGCGTCAGTGTTGCGCCGGCAGCCTTGGAGGCTGCCGGCATGTGTGCCGGGTTGACGGAAACGGCGGGCGTCAGGGCGTACGGTTGTCGAGATCGACATTCAGCCCCAAGGACTTCAGTTCCTTGACCAGCACGTTGAAGCTCTCGGGAATGCCGGCCTCGAAGTTGTCCTGCTCGCGCACGATCGCCTCGTAGACCTTGGTGCGCCCCGACACGTCGTCGGATTTCACCGTCAACATCTCCTGCAACGTGTAGGCCGCGCCGTACGCCTCCAGCGCCCAGACCTCCATCTCGCCGAAGCGCTGGCCGCCGAACTGCGCCTTGCCCCCCAACGGCTGCTGGGTGACGAGGCTGTAAGGCCCGATCGAGCGCGCATGGATCTTGTCGTCGACCAGGTGGTGCAGCTTCAGCATGTAGATGTAGCCGACCGTCACCTTGCGCTCGAAAATCTCGCCGGTGCGCCCGTCCGTCAACTGGACTTGGCCCGACGTGTTCAGCCCGGCCTTGGTCAGCATCCCTTCGATGTCGTCCATCCGCGCGCCATCGAACACCGGCGTCGCGATCGGGATGCCCTTCTTGAGGTTGTCCGACAACTCAAGCAACTGCTTGGTGGCCATCGGCTCGATCTCGCGCTTGAACACCTCCTCGCCGTAGATGTCGCGCAGCATCTCCAGCAGCGACTCGCGTTGCGCTCCGCTCCGGCGATACTCGTCGACCAGCTCTCCCACCTGCTTGCCGAGCGTGGCGCAGGCCCATCCCAGGTGCGTTTCCAGGATCTGACCCACGTTCATCCGGCTCGGCACGCCGAGCGGGTTGAGCACGAGGTCCACGTGCGTGCCGTCCTCCAGGAACGGCATGTCCTCCACCGGCGTCACGCGCGAAACCACGCCCTTGTTGCCATGCCGCCCGGCCATCTTGTCGCCCGGCTGCAGCTTGCGCTTCACCGCCACGAACACCTTGACCATCTTCATCACGCCCGGCGGCAACTCGTCGCCGCGTTGCAGCTTCTCGACCTTGCCGTCGAACCGCGCCTGCAACCGGCCCACGGCCGCGTCGTACTCGCGCTTCAGCGTTTCGATCTCGATCATCACCGCGTCGTCGGCCACGCCGATGTTGCGCCAAGCGCCGCGCGGATGCTCCGCCAGCACATGCTCGTCGATGGTCGTCCCGGACTTGATGCCCTTGAAGCCGCCCGACGCCTTGCGCCCGATCAGCTTCTCGCGCAGCCGGTTCAGGAACGACCGCTCCTGGATTGCCCGCTCGTCGTCGCGGTCCTTCGCCAGCCGCTCGATCTCGGCCCGCTCGATCGCCATCGCCCGCTCGTCCTTGTCGACGCCCCGGCGGCTGAACACCCGCACGTCGACAATCGTGCCCGTGACGCCGGGCGGCAGCTTGAGCGACGTGTCGCGCACGTCCGACGCCTTCTCGCCGAAGATGGCGCGGAGCAGCTTCTCCTCCGGCGTCATCGGGCTTTCGCCCTTCGGCGTCACCTTGCCGACCAGGATGTCGCCCGGGTTCACCTCCGCGCCGATGTAGACGATGCCCGCCTCGTCGAGGTTGCGCAGGCTTTCCTCGCCCACGTTCGGGATGTCGCGGGTGATCTCCTCCTGCCCGAGCTTGGTGTCGCGGGCCATCACCTCGAATTCCTCGATATGGATCGAGGTGAACACGTCGTCCCGCGCGATGCGCTCGCTGATCAGGATGCTGTCTTCGAAGTTGTAGCCGTTCCAGGGCATGAACGCGCACAGCACGTTGCGCCCCAGGGCCAACTCGCCCAGGTCGGTGCTCGGGCCGTCGGCGATGATGTCGCCGTCCGCCACCCGGTCGCCGACGCGGACCAGCGGGCGCTGGTTGATGCAGGTGCTCTGGTTGCTGCGCATGTACTTGCGCAAGCGGTAGATGTCGACGCCGTGCGTCGCCCCGTCCTCGCCGGTCGCGCGCACGACGATGCGCGCGCCGTCGATCTGGTCGACGATGCCTGGGCGCCGGGCGACGATGGTGGCGCCGCTGTCGCGCGCGACCGCGGATTCCATCCCGGTCCCCACCAGCGGCGCGTCGGCCCGGATCAGCGGCACGGCTTGCCGCTGCATGTTCGACCCCATCAGCGCCCGGTTGGCATCGTCGTTCTCGAGGAACGGGATCAGCGCCGCGGCCACCGAGACCAACTGGCGCGGGCTGACGTCCACCGCCGTCACGTCCTCGGGCTTGACCAGCCGGAAGTCGCCCTGCCGCCGCACCGAGACGAGATCATTGGTGAAATTGCCCGCAGTGTCGGTCGGCGCGTCGGCTTGCGCCACCACCAGCCGCTCTTCCTCCATCGCCGACAGGTACTTCCACCCGTCCTGCACCTGGCCTTCCTTCACCAGGCGATACGGCGTCTCGATGAACCCGTACTTGTTAACTTTGGCATATGTCGCCAACGAGTTGATCAACCCGATGTTCGGCCCTTCCGGCGTCTCGATCGGGCAGATGCGGCCGTAATGCGTCGGGTGCACGTCGCGCACTTCGAATCCGGCCCGCTCGCGCGTCAGCCCGCCCGGGCCAAGCGCCGAGAGACGGCGCTTGTGCGTCACCTCCGACAGCGGGTTGGTCTGGTCCATGAACTGGCTGAGCTGCGACGAGCCGAAGAACTCGCGCACCGCAGCGGCCGCCGGCTTCGCGTTGATCAGGTCGTGCGGCATCACCGTGTCGATGTCGACGCTGCCCATCCGCTCGCGGATCGCCCGCTCCATCCGCAGCAAGCCGAGCCGGTACTGGTTCTCCATCAGCTCGCCCACCGAGCGGACCCGGCGGTTGCCGAGGTTGTCGATGTCGTCGATCGTGCCCCGCCCGTCCTTCAGCTCGCACATCGTCTTGACGGTCTGGAGGATGTCCTGCTTGCGCAATACGCGGACGCTGTCCTCGGCATCGAGCCCGAGCCGCATGTTCATCTTCACGCGCCCGACAGCGGAAAGGTCATACCGGTCAGGATCGAAGAACAACCCGCGGAACAACGCCTCGGCCGTTTCCGGCGTCGGCGGCTCGCCAGGGCGCATGACGCGATAGATGTCGACCAGCGCGTCATCGCGGCTGCCGTTCTTATCCACCGCTAGTGTATTGCGAAGCCAAGGACCATTCGACTGGTCGACCGCGAGCGTCGGCAGGCTGGTGATGCCGGCTTCCTCCAGCGCCGCCAGCCGGGCTTCGGCCAGCTCTTCGCCGGCGTCCGCGTAAACCTCGCCCGTTTCCTCATTGACCAGGTCGATGGCCACGAACCGCCCGAGCAGGTCGGCACGCCCGACAAGCACCGTCTTGGTCTGCTCGGCGATCTTGCGCGCCGTCCGCACCGTCAGCTTCGTTCCCGCTTCGGCAACGGTCTCGCCCGTGTCGGCGTCGACCAGCGACTCGGCCAAGGTAATGCCGCGGTAGGCCTCGGCTTCGAATGGGCGCGCCCATCCCTTGCCAGTGAGCGTGTACATCACTTGGCCGTAGAAGTACCCGAGGATTTCCTCGGCATCCATCCCGCGGATGTCGCTGATGTCCATGCCCTCGCCGCCGGCCTGTCGCTGCGCGCGTAGCGCCTCGGTCGCCGGGCTTTCGAGCGCGTAAAGCAGCGTCGTCACCGGCAGCTTCCGCTTGCGGTCGATACGGACGTAGACGAGGTCCTTGCTGTCGAACTCGAAATCGAGCCACGACCCGCGATACGGGATGACGCGCGCGGTGAACAGATACTTGCCGCTGCTGTGGGTCTTGCCCTTGTCGTGGTCGAAGAACACGCCGGGGCTGCGGTGCATCTGGCTGACGATGACGCGCTCGGTGCCGTTGATGATGAACGTGCCGTTATCCGTCATGAGCGGCATGTCGCCCATGTAGACCGGCTGCTCCTTGATGTCCCGAATGCTGCGCGCCCCAGTGTCCTCGTCGAGATCCCAGACGATCAGGCGCAGCACGACCTTCAGCGGCGCGGCGTATGTCAGCCCCCGCTGGATGCACTCCTCGACGTCGTACTTCGGCTCCTCGAACTCGTAGTTCACGAACTCCAGCCGCCCGCGCCCGGCGAAGTCGTCGATCGGAAATACCGACTTGAAAACTTCCTGCAAACCTGTTTGCGTGCGGCTGTCTGGTGCCACGTTCGCCTGCAGGAACGCCTCGTAGCTGGAGCGTTGCACATCGATCAGGTTCGGCATCGGCGCCACGTCGGCGATGCGGCCGAAGCTCTTGCGAATGCGCTTTTGTCCCGTGAACGACTTGGTGATCGCGTTCATCGCCCGTCCTTACCCCAAAGTGAAGGAGACGGCGGTCCGCCTCCGGTCGTCATTCCGCACGTTTGTCGCCGCAACCATTTAGCCACGGCGTAGCGGGCGGCAACCAACCCTGGTTCCCGCCCGCTCGTTCTCACATCAGCCCGGCATTCGAGGCCGGGCAATTGACCTTACTTGATTTCGACAGCGGCACCCTGCTCTTCCAACTGCTTCTTCAGCTTCTCGGCCTCATCCTTATTGACCGATTCCTTGACCGTCTTGGGCGCACCTTCGACCAGGTCCTTGGCTTCCTTCAATCCAAGTCCGGTGATGGTCCGGATTTCCTTGATCACGTTGATCTTTTTGTCGCCCGCCTTGGCGAGGATCACGGTGAACTCGGTTTGCTCCTCAACCGGTGCCGCAGGGGCGGCTGCACCACCGCCCGCTGCCACTGCGACCGGCGCAGCGGCCGATACGCCCCACTTCTCTTCAAGCTGCTTGGAAAGCTCGGCGGCTTCCAAAACGGTGAGCGTCGAAAGTTCTTCGACAAGTCTTGCCAGATCGGCCATGTTCACTCTTCCTTATCTAAACCCAAGTTGATTCCATGCAAGGCCCAGTGGCCCCGCAATTGCTTTGTGGCTGCTTCGAGGCTTCACAACCTTGTCAGGCCGCCTCCGCCTCGTCCTTCCTTGCATAAGCCCCGAAGACCCTCGCGAGCTGCCCGGCCGGCGCTTGCAGCACGCCGGCGATCCGCGTGGCCGGGGTCTGGATCAGCCCTACCAGCTTCGCGCGCAACGCGTCGAGCGACGGCAGATCGGCCAGCGCCCTGACGCCCTCGACATCCAGCATCTGGGCGCCGAGCGCGCCGCCGATCACGACGAACTTCTCGTTGGTCTTGGCGAAATCGACGGCCGTCTTCGCCACCGCCACCGGGTCCATCGACCACGCAAGCGCAGTCGGCCCGGTCAGCATCGGCTTGATGCCGTCGAAACGGGTCCCATCCAGGGCGAGGACGGCCAGCCGGTTCTTCGCGACTTTGAAGGTCGAACCTGACGCCCGCATCCGGCGCCGCAGATCAGACACCTCGGCCACCGTCAACCCCTTGTTCTGGGTCACGACCACCATCGACGTTTCTGCAAACACCTGACCGAGCGAGGCTACGAACTCCCGCTTCTCCATACGGTCCAAAACTCGTCTCCTTTTCGCCCCGGCGCTGCAACAACGCCCGGGCCGTTACCCTTGGAGCCGCCTGCTGACGGTCCCATCGCCTGTCCCGGAGCCTGCCGCGCAATTATGCGGAAGGACCCTCTAGCCGGAACCGCTCGGGTTGCCGGGCCGCTTACGGCCCAGACCATCCTTGCTTCCCCGTCTCCCACCCGCCGGCGTTTGCCGTTTAACGCCCCCGAGGGGGCGGCGTGCGGTCTCGGACAGGACGGGGCAGCTTCGAGGCCACCCCAAACATCACCGGCCTCGCGACCGGTGAATTCCGTTATGCCGTCAGGCTCGACACATCCAATTGCACGCCTGGCCCCATCGTGGAGCTGAGTGCCGCCTTTTGCAGGTAGGTGCCCTTTGCCCCGGCGGGCTTGGCTTTCTGGATCGCGTCAACGAAGGCGCGGATGTTCTCGGCCAGCTTGTCGTCCTCGAAGCTCGCCTTGCCGATGCCGGCATGGACGATCCCGGCCTTCTCGGCACGGAACTCGACCTGGCCGCTCTTGGCCGCGGTCACCGCGCCCTTCACGTCCATGGTGACGGTGCCGAGCTTCGGGTTCGGCATCAGCCCGCGCGGGCCAAGGATCTTCCCGAGCCGTCCGACCAGCGCCATCATGTCGGGGGTCGCGATGCAGCGGTCAAAACCGAACTCGCCCGCCTGCACCTTCTCCGCCAGATCCTCGGCGCCCACCACGTCGGCCCCCGCCGCCTGCGCCTCGTCGGCCTTCGCTCCCCGCGCGAACACCCCGACACGCAAGGTCTTGCCGGTGCCGTTCGGCAGGCTCAGCAGTCCCCGCACCATCTGGTCGGCATGACGCGGGTCGATCCCGAGATTCATGCTCAGCTCGACCGTCTCGTCGAACTTGGCCCGGGCATTGGCGCGCACCAGCTTGATCGCCTCGCCGAGCGCGTAGGACTTGCTCCGGTCGAAGCTGTCGTAGCCGGCCTTCAGGCGCTTGTTGCGTGCCATCGCCTCAGCCCTCCACCACCGACAAACCCATCGAGCGCGCGCTGCCCGTCAGCATACGCACCGCGGCCTCCACGTCGTTGGCGTTCATGTCCTTCATCTTGTTCTCGGCGATCTCGCGCAACTGCGACGTCGTGACCCGGCCCACTGCCGCGCCCTTTCCGGGCGTCGTCGTTCCCTTCGTGATCCCCGCCGCCTTCTTCAGGAAATAGGTGTTCGGCGGCGTCTTGGTGATGAACGTGAATGTCCGGTCAGCGAACGCGGTAATCACCACCGGGATCGGCATCCCTGGCTCAAGCCCCTGGGTCGCGGCGTTGAACTCCTTGCAGAACTGCATGATGTTCAACCCGCGCTGCCCCAGCGCGGGGCCGACCGGAGGAGACGGGTTCGCCTTGCCGGCCGGAATTTGCAGCTTGACGTAGCCAACGATTTTCTTTGCCATACGCCTGCGCCTCGTGGGATGCAGGACCGCGGTTCATAGCGACAGCAGCGCGTTCAAGCGCCGGGGTCTCCCGCGTTCCTAAGGATTAAGGGCGCGGCTATAGACGATCCGCCCGGCGGCGTCCAGCGGTTTCCCGCAAGCCCGGCTGGCCATCGCCGCATGGCTTCGTTTATAAACGCGGCTTCCCTCGCTTCTAGGTTCCCCCCATGGCCGACACACCCATCCGTCACCCTTCCGGCAAGCCGCCGCGCTTCAACGAGACGGCGATAGCGATCACGGTCGCCCTGATCTTCTCCCTCGCGGCATCGTGGATCTTCTTCGACAGCCCCCTGCACGCGATGAGGCTGGCCTACATCGACTACAGCCACACCCCCGCCGACGGCGCCCGCGACGCCTCCGACGTGGTCGCGCCGCTGACCGAGCCGGACGTCAAAGCGATCCAGCAAGGGCAGAAGCCGTCCGACATGAGGTGAGGTCAGGCCGGCACTAGAAGGCTCGGAACGCCGGGTCCGGCGGGTTCGCTTGACCGCATCAGCGCCTCCAGCGCCGCTGCCGGGCCTGGGCGTCCGAACAGGTAGCCCTGTCCCTGCTCGCACTGGATGGCGCGCAAATAATCCCGCTGCTCAGCCGTCTCGATGCCTTCGGCGGTGACGCGCATCGACAGGTTGCGCCCGAGCGTTACGATCGTCTGAATAATTGCCGCGGCATCGCCGCCATCGGTCATGCCCGCGATGAAGCTGCGGTCGATCTTCAACTTGTCGAACGGGAAGCGGCGCAAGTAGCTCAGGCTGGAGAAGCCGGTGCCGAAGTCGTCAAGGGCGATCCGGACCCCGAGGCCGTGCAGCCGCGACAGGACGGCCAAGGTCGCCGCAGTGTCGCTCAACAGGACGCCTTCGGTGATCTCCAGCTCGAGGCGGGCCGCCGGCAGCCCGGTCTCGGCCAACACGGACTCGACGAATTCGGCCAGGCCGGGCTGCCGGACCTGCTCCGGCGATAGATTGACTGCGAGAAACAACCCCTCCCACCGGACCGCGCGGGCGCAAGCGGCGCGGAGCACCCAAGCGCCAAGCTCGTTGATGATCCCGGCCTGCTCGGCCACGGGGATGAACTCGCTGGGCGGGATGACGCCATGCTCGGGATGAGTCCAGCGCGCCAGCGCCTCGGCGCCGACCAGGCGGCATGGAGACAAGGCCATGATCGGCTGGAAATGAACGTCAAGCCCGCCCTCCGCCACGGCGCGGCGCAGGTCGCGCTCCATGTCCTTCCGCCGGCGCAGGCTTGCGGACATGCCTGCCTGAAAGAACGCGAAGGCGCCGCGCCCGGCCGCCTTCGCCTTGTACAGCGCCATGTCGGCCTGCCGCAGCACCAGGTCAGACCCGACGCCATGCTCGCCGGGCCGGCAGAGCGCGATCCCGACGCTTGCCCCGATCACCGCCTCATGGCCGTCAAGCGCGAACGGCACGGACGCGGCCTCGATCATCCTCCGGGCAATTTCGGCGGCCTGCCCAGGGTCCGTCAGCGTTTCGAGCAGGACGGCGAACTCGTCGCCGCCGAGCCGTGCCAGCAGGTCCTCGCCGCGAAGGCAGCCCTGCAACCGGGCGGCCGCCAGCCGGAGCAGCAGGTCGCCCGCCGCGTGGCCGAGCGTGTCGTTGACGTCCTTGAAATGGTCGAGATCGATGAACAGCACCGCGGCCAAGCCGTCCGCGCCCTGCGTCGCGGCGCGAACGTCCTCAAGCCGTCCCTCGCCGCGCAAGCGGGCCAGTGCGTCGTCGAGCCGTTCGGACAGCGTGGTGCGGTTCGGCAGGCCCGTCAGCGCGTCGTGGTGCGCCATGTGCCGGATGCGCGCCTCCGCCCGGTGCCGGTCGGTGATGTCGTCGAAGGTGGCAACGTAGCCGCCGCCGGCGAGCGGCTCGTGATGTATGGCATGGACATGGCCGTTGCCGAGCGTGACCTCCGTATCGGTGACCCTGTCCGAGAAGTTTAGACGGGCGCGCCAGGCCGCGTAATCCGCCGGGCTCATGCTCGGTCCGGTGCCGGCCGCGTAGCGCATGTCGATGACGTCGCGCAGCGTCATGCCGATGCGCAGCTTGGCCGGATCGATGGAATACATCTCGGCATACCGGCGGTTGAACAGCAGCAATCGCTGTTCGTCATCAAAGACGCACAGGCCTTGACGGAGGCGATCGAGCGCCAGATCCCGCAGCCCGACCGCATCCAACCCCCGAAGCCCGAACGCCGGGGCATCGGTCTGCGACGAAATCGGCGGCTTTTCGCTCACGGCTGCACACACTTGCATTTCCAGCGAAGTGTCGCGGAAAACCTTTAAGGGAACGTCAACGCGTCCGGCGCTCAGATCACCAGTTCGATCAGGAACGGCCCCGGCCGCGCGTTCGCCTGCTCGAACAGGTCCGCGAACGCCTCAAGCGTGTCGGCCCGCGCGCCCTCCACCCCCATGCCGCGCGCCAAGGCCGGCCAGTCCAGGTCCGGGTTGCCCAGGTCGAGCATATCCATCGCTGTCCGCCCCGGATTGGCACCCACGCCGCGGTACTCCCCGAGCAGGATGGCGTACTTGCGATTCGACAGGATCACCGTCGTCACGTCCAGCTTCTCGCGCGCCTGGGTCCATAGCGCCTGCAGCGTATACATCGCCGACCCGTCGGCTTGCAGGTTCACCACCCGCCGCCCCGGCGCGCCTACGGCAGCCCCCGTCGCCAGCGGCATGCCGCAACCGATCGCGCCCCCCGTGATCTGCAGCCAGTCATGCGGCGCGGCAGCCTGGGTCGCCGGAGACAGCGAACGCCCGAACGTGATGCTCTCGTCGACCACGACGGCCGCCTCCGGCAGCAGCGCCGCGATCTGCCGGGCGAAGCCCTCCGGGTTGACCGGGCCGCGTACCCGCTCAGGACGGGGCAGCGCCGGCGGTTCGGCGGCACGCGCGCCAAGCGTCTCGGCCAAGCGCCCGAGCGCCTCCGCCGGATCATGCTCCGGGCGGGCGAGCACGTGCACCTGGCAATCCGCCGGCGCCATCCGGCTCGGCTTGTTGGGATAGGCGAAGAACCCGACCGGGTCCGACGCGCCCACCAGCACCAGGTGCTTCAGCCCGGCCAGGGCCGCCATCGCCTCGTCCACCGGATACGGCACCCGCTCGATCGGCGTCCGCCCGGCCCCGCGTTCCATTCGGGCGTTGCTCGTCTGCGCCAGCATCCGCGCCCCGGCCGCGGCCGCGATCCCCTGCGCCGTCGCAAGCGCCCCGGCCCGCAACGCATGGCCGCCGAGCAGGAGCATGGCCGGCTCCCCCGACCGCAAGGCGCGAACCGCGGCGGCAACCGCGTCCGGCGCAGCCGACGGGGGCGGCACATCCGGCAGCGCCTCGCCCGGCGTGCCGCCCTCGTCCCAGCAGGTGTCGGAAGGAAGGATCAGCGTCGCGATGCCGCCGGGCAGCGTCCGGGCGGCCTGCACCGCGGCGGCGGCGTCCTGCCCGACGGTCGCCGCGCGCATGGCCGTCCGCGTCCAGGCCGAGACCGGGCGCGCCCAGCCCTCGGTGTCCGCGGTCAGCGGCGCGTCGAACGGGCGATGATACGTGGCCTGGTCGCCGACCAGGTTGACGACAGGGCTCTGCGCGCGCCGGGCGTTGTGCAGGTTGGCCAGGCCATTGGCCAGCCCCGGCCCGCAATGCAGCAACGTGCAGGCGGGCCGCCCGGCCATGCGGGCATACCCGTCCGCCGCCCCCGTGACCACGTTCTCCTGCAGCGCCAGGATGCAGCGCATCCCCGCCACGCGGTCGAGCGCCGCCACGAAATGCATCTCGGACGTGCCGGGATTGGCGAAGCAGGTGTCCACTCCGCAGGCCAGAAGGGCATGCACCAGGCTTTCTGCACCATTCATCGCGGGGTCTCCTTTTCCCGCGATGCTGCGCGACAGGCCGCGTCTTGGCAACCGCAGCCGTGGGGCTTACCCCTGCCCGCAACAACGAAACGGGCGGCCCGAATGATCCTCTACCCCGAACGCATGTATCCGGACGACGCGCACGAGCGCCGCATCTTCGGCCCCGACGCGCGGATCGTCATGCGCGACACCGCCGTTCTCTCCGAGCTGACCGACGAGGACTGCGCCGCCGCCGAGGGCCTGATGATCTTCCGCCAGTTCGTCACCGAGGCGGACCTCGCCCGCATGACCCGGCTCCGCGCCATCGTCCGCATGGGCGTCGGCTACGACCGCATCGACCGCGCCGCCGCCGCCGCCCGGCACGTCACCGTCTGCAACGTCCCCGATTACGGCACCACCGAGGTCGCCGACCACGCCATCGCCATGACGCTGGCGCTCCGCCGCGGCCTGCTCATGCACTACGACCGGCAGCGGCACGATCCGCCCGACGCCTGGGCGGCCAAGCCGAATCCGCTGCTGCGGCGCACAGGCGCGCAAACCTTCGGCGTGGTCGGGCTGGGGCGGATCGGCACGGCCGCCGTTCTCCGGGCCAAGGCGCTCGGGTTCAAGGCCGTGTTCTTCGACCCGCATCGCCCGAACGGCGCGGAACTCGCCCTCGGCATCGCCCGGGCCGACACGCTGGACGCCCTGCTGCGCCAGTCCGACGTGCTGTCGGTGCACGCGCCGGACACGCCGGAAACCCGGGGCATGATCGGCGCGGCGGAATTCGCCCTGCTGCCCGAGCGCGCCGTGTTCATCAACACCGCCCGCGGCACCAGCACGGATATCGACGCGCTCTACGACGCCTTGCGCGAAGGCCGCCTGGCCGGGGCAGGGATCGACGTGCTGCCCGTCGAACCCCCCGTGGCCCCGTTGCCCAAGCTGCTGCTCGCCTACCGGGCGCGTGAGCCTTGGCTTGAGGGACGGCTGATCGTCACGCCGCATTCCGCCTACTTCTCGCCCGAGGCGCATCTCGACATCCGGATCAAGTCGGCGGAGACGATGCGCGCCGCGCTGGAGGGCCGCCCGCGGAACGTGATTGAGCCCACGGATTACTGACATCGGCGCACCGGCGGCCTTGCTGCTGTTCGGCGCCGCCGCCGCCGGCCTGGTGCAGGGCCTGGCCGGGTTCGGGCTTGGCCTTGTCGCCGCGGCGTTCTGGTCCGGCGCCTTGACGCCGCAGGTGGCGGCGCCCCTGGTCGCGATCTGCTCGCTCGCCGGGCAGATGCTGACGATCCGCACCGTCGCCCGCAGCATCGACCTGCGCGGCACCGCGCCGATGCTGCTGGGCGGCCTGGCCGGGGTGCCGGCCGGCGTCGCGCTGCTGCCGCTGATCGACCCGGCCACGTTCCGCTTGTGCGTCGGCCTGCTGCTTTGCTTCTACTGCCCGTCGATGCTGGCGCTCAGGAGCCTGCCGACGATCCGCTGGGGCGGCGGGTGGGCCGACGCCGCGGCAGGCGTCGTGGGCGGCGTCATGGGCGGCATCGCCGGACTGAGCGGCCCCGCGCCCACCATCTGGTGCGCCGTCCGCGGCTGGGACCGGGACCGAAGCCGCGCCGCGTTCCAGAGCTTCCTCATCGTCGCCCAAGCCGCGGGCCTGGCCGGCTACGCTTTCTCTGGCCTGTTGACGCGGGATGTCTGGCGCTTGGCCGCCTGGATGCTCCCCTTCGTGCTGCTGTCGTCGCTTCTGGGCATAAGGCTCTACGCCCGGCTCGGCGGCGAGGCGTTCCGGCGCTTGATCCTGATCCTGCTGCTGGCAACCGGCGCGGTCCTGGTGGTGGAGGGACTTGCCTAACGGCGAAACTCGCCCGGCACGCCACGCACGTGTAACCTACCGAACATGCAGGCGTGGCGCGGCGAATGGAGACTTTTCGGCAGGGGCGTGGCTAGCGGCTTCCTGCTGCTCGCCTTGCTCTTGCAAGCCGCGCTGTCCGGGCACGCTGCGCCGCACGCTCCCACCTTCGACCCGGCGAGCGTCATCTGCGCCGCTCGCCCAGACCCGGCCGGCATCCCGGACGGCGGGGACCGGGCGCCCGCAGGGCCGCACGACCCGTGCTGCACCTTGCTTTGCAGCGCCGGGGGCGTCCCTCCTCCAGCCTTGCCCGTCGCGGGTTCCGCTCTCCCATCGCCCGTGCGGCTCGGGTCCACCTTTTGGCGCCCAGTAGGCCGGCGCTTCCACCTTCACTCTCGGCGCCGCTGTGTCCGCCACGGCGCGCGTGCCCCGCCCGTCCTGGCCTGATCCCCTCGCACCACTCATCATTCAACCTGGCGCCCTGCGCACCCATCACGCGCGCAGGGCACCTCTCGGGATCATCAGACCATGAGCGACCTTACCCACCTCGCGGACGGCGCGACCTCGCGCATGCGCGCCGGACCTTCCGACCTTTACCGGGCCGTTTGGCGTTGGCACTTCTACGCCGGCTTGCTTGTCCTGCCCTTCCTCACCTTGCTCGCCGTCACCGGCGGCATCTACCTGTTCCGCCAGGATCTCGATCCCCTCGTCCACCGCGGCCTCATGCGCGTCGAGGCGCGGACGACGCCGCCCCGCACGCCGCAAGAGCTGGTTGCCGCAGCGCTTGCAGCCCATCCCGGCGCAGCCTTCCGCTACATACCTCCGCCCTCGCCGGTCGCGTCGGCCGAAGTCGGCGTGAAGGGCAGCGCGGGCGAACGCGCGGTGATGTACGTGGACCCTTACGACGCGCGCGTGCTGGGCGAGCTGTCGGACAAGGGCACGGCCATGTGGTTCGTGCGCCGCCTGCACAGCCTCGCCGCCGTCGGCCCCGTCGCCCGTGGCCTCATCGAGATTGCCGGGGGGTGGAGCATCCTGCTCGTGGGCACAGGCCTGTACCTCTGGTGGCCCCGCCGGCGGCCAAGTGGAGAGCCGGGCGGGATCGTCACCATCCGCGGCACGCCCAAGCGCCGCGTGTTCTGGCGCGACCTGCACGCCGTCACCGGCCTGGTCATCGGCGGCGTGCTGGTGTTCCTGGCCGCCACCGGGATGCCCTGGTCGGTGTTCTGGGGCGACTACGCCAATAGCTGGGCCAACGGGACCAACTTCGGCTATCCCGCGGGCGTGCGCGTGGACCTGCCCATGTCCGACCAGACTTTCGCAGGGGCCGGCCCGACCAACTGGACGTTGCAAGGGGCACGGCTGCCCCAATCGGGCCAGCACCCGGACGCGCACGCCGGTCACGCCGGCCCGGCCGACCCCGCCTCGCCGCGGATGAAGGCACCGGCGCCGGGCGCCGAGGCCGCGCACGCCATTGGTCTCGACGCCGCGGTGGCCGCCTTCGAGCGGCTCGGCCTGGCACCGGGCTACGCGGTGGCGCTGCCGGCCGGGCCGACCGGGGTGTACACCGGGTCGGTTTATCCCAACGACCTATCGCGCCAGCGCGTGGTGCACCTGGACCAGTACTCCGGCAAGCCGCTGCTCGACATGGGCTACGCCGACTACGGCCCGCTGGGGCGGGCGTTGGAATGGGGCATCAACGTCCACATGGGCCAGCAATGGGGGCTGGCGAACCAACTCGTCCTGCTGGCCGCCTGCGCGGCAACCGTCTTGCTCTGCGTCAGCTCGGCCGTGATGTGGTGGAAGCGCAGGCCCCGCGGCTCGCTCGGTGTGCCACCGTTGCCGGCGGACCGGCGCGCGCTCCGGGGCGTGGTCGCCATCCTGGCCGTAGGCGGGATCGTCTTCCCGCTGGTCGGGCTGTCGCTGCTGGTGGTACTCGCGACCGACCTGGCGTTCACCCGCCTGGCCCGCCGACCGCTGGCGGCACAAGCGTAACGGCGGGGCGGGCGCGACTGGCAGCGCCGGCTGCGCCCGCCGCATCTTCAACCAGAACCCAAAGCCGCACAGGATGCTTGGTGGCACATACGAAGGCTGTCCGCCTAACCAACCTCGGCGGACAAGCCGCCTCCAGCTTCGTGCCTTGAACGTTGCGCCCACGATGTGCGGAGAACATCATCCTCCGGTTTCGTTGCGCTCAAGCGTATACGACCCAACCTCGCCACGCCATACCAGCGTAGAAGACTTCGGCGTCATGAAACCCCGCCTCACCGAGCAGCTCTTCGTTGCGCCAATCCGGCGCCATGCTTCCTAATGCTGCTACCGCCGCCTTGGCTTTCGCGATGGTGTCGTCATCAACTCCCGACCGGCGGGCATAGTTGGCATAGCGGGCGAGCCTACGCTCGATACCCGGGGCGGAACGGTCAATGCACTGATCGATAAGGATGAACGGCGCGTCCGGCTTGAGGCGGCGACGCACTTCCTCAAGCATTGCCAGCTTGCTGCCGTCGTCGGCTACCAGCCCCAGCACCAGAATGCATGTGGCTGCGTCGAACGGCCCAGCAGGGGCATCCAGCGCCGTCCCCTTGATGAGGGTCAGCCGGTCGCCCGCCACTGGTCCGGCAACCGCCCGGGCGAGGTCGAGCATTGCATTTGCCGGATCAACGCCGATGAACCGCCAGCGTGGCTCGACGCCAGCTAAGCATCATTCGGCAGGGCGTGCCGGCACGCTGCCGGTAAAATGATGCGTCCTCAAAGGTTTCTAAGCAGGCTTGCGTGGCACAAGCCACGCAAGCCTGCTTAGATGGCCAGAACTGACGAAATGGCCTTCTGGTACGCATAAGCCATGTCGGAAAACCCTTGCTGCGAAGTTTTCGTATAACCAGCCAATCCGACACCGTTTTTCGCATTTGCTACAGCTAGGAATTTCGACTCGATCTGATTTCAATCTGGACTGTGCGGAAATCACCTGTTCAACGTCATTCCGAACTTGAACCGGCTCTCTCGCGAAAAGGCCAAAATGCCCGGCCCGCTTGAGCTTCTGCGCCGCCGTGTTCCATCTTTGTCCGCTTATGCGTACCAGAAGGCTATTTCGTCAGTTCTGGCCGATGATTGCGATCCCGCGCCCCGATGATTGCGGTTCACTACAGCTATAGTTAACCTGGGCAGGAAACGGCGCTGTTTGCGAGCACGAGCCTCGATGATTGCAAGCGCCTGCATTTACACCCCGACGCGTGCGCTCCGCGACCGGCTACCCTGTCGGCTGGAACCGTGCCACGAGCGTGTGGCGCTCGCCGGGGTAGGTGAAACTGACGAGCGTGACTGGACCCGTGCCGCTCCAAGTGCGCCGCTCGATGACGAGGCAGGCCGTCCCCGGGGCGACGCCAAAGGCCGATGCCAAATCCGCGTCCGCCGGGGCAGCCCGGATCACGTGCTCGGCCGCACTCCAGGGCACGCGGCTGACCAGCCAGGGACCCGGCGCGATGTCAGCGAAAGTGGCCTTGTCCGCTTCCGGCACGACATCGAGGTTGATGAGGCGCTGCTCGAGGCAGAACGGGTGCGGTCCGGCGTAGTGGACGCACTCGGTGTCCAGGACCGGGGTCGAGGCCGGCACGTCGAGACGGCATCCACACCCGCGCCCCGCCCGGCGGCGAACGCGCCTCGTGACCCGGTACGAGTAGGGCAGGCCGAGCGAGCGCACCTCGTCGCCGATATCGCGGATTTCCAGCACAGCCGACTGCGCTTGCGGCAGCCGGACGAAGCTGCCCGACCGGCGGCGGCGCTCGATCAGGCCTGCCCGCGCGACCTCGGCCAGCACCTTGTTCACCGTCATGCGCGAGCAGCCGTATTGCTCGGCCAGAGCCACCTCGAAGGGAATGCGGTGGCCCGGCGGCCACTCGCCCGAGACGATCCGGCGCTCGATGTCGGCCAGGATGCGCCGGTGCAGGGTCAGAATCGCGCGTCCCATGCCACGCTGTCGGGCTGCCGGCGCGGTGACGGTCCCGAGCGGCGCTGCGTCGCCAATCTCCGTGCCCTGTTCCGTGTCGTGACGCTGCATTGCCGGCATCTGCCTCCCGAAGGGACGGGCATACCCGATCACGCCTCCGAAGGCATCCAAGACTGGCCTGAGATCCACGCGTCGACACGGATCACCGGGCGGCAGGCCAGCTACCGCCCCGCGACAGGCCCGGTCTTGCCCCCGGCACCGCGGCCGGCTTCTGGTTCCCGGGCAGGGCGGCGCGAGTCCACGGCATGGCGATCACGTCCGATCGGCTGTCGTGAGGTCGGCCATTGCGCTCCGGAAGCGGGTGGAGATCGCCTCGCGACGCACGTGCCGGCCGTGCTCGACCAGCCGTTTGCCCCTTGCCCAAACCACGTCCACGCGCACGCCGTCCGCGAAGACGAACTGGTCCACGATCTGATCGACTCGCAGCCAAGGCGCCGCCGAGAGATCGAGGGCGACGAGGTTGGCCGGACGGCCTTGCGCGATGCCAGACCGCAGCCCGGACGCCTCGAGCGCCCGAGTTCCGCCTTGGACGGCGCCGCGGAGGGCTGCAAGCCCCGTCGAACCGGACGAGGCCATCACGTTTCGGCGCTGTAGCGCGAGGCGCTGCGAGTACTCGAGGGTGCGCAGTTCCTCGGCAAGGGAGATGCGGATGTTGGAGTCGGTGCCGACCCCAAAGGATCCGCCGCCCTCCAGATAGGCCGCGGCGGGGAAGATGCCGTCTCCAAGGTTCGATTCGGTTATCGGGCATAGCCCGACCACGGCCCCGCTCGCGGCTACGCGCCGGGTCTCGGCCGGCGTCACGTGGGTCGCATGGACGAGGCACCAGCGGTCGTCCACGGGGGCGTGGTGTGGATGTGCATCGGTCGGCCCTGCGCCAGGGGGCCGAGCGCGGTGAGCTCGTCGGGCGTGACCGCGCGCAGGCTGTGCGGCGCGATGCCGAGCGCGGCGCCGGGGAGCCCGGCGAGAACCGCCGTCGACCGGTCGACCAGCCGGGCATAGCCATCAAGATCGAGGACGAAGCGGCGCTGGCTCTCGGCGGGCGCGGCTCCGCCGAACCCCGAGTGGGCATAGAACACCGGCAGCAACGTCAGGCCGATTCCCGTCTTCGCCGCAGCGGCGGCAATCCGCCCGGCCATCTCGGCGGGGTCGTCGTGGGGAGAACCGTTCCTGTCATGATGCAGGTAGTGGAACTCGCCGACGCGGCAGAAGCCCGCCTCCAGCATCTCCATGTAGAGCTGGGCCGCCACCGCCTCGACGTGGTCCGGCCCCATCGTGAGGGCCACGCGGCACATGGCCGCGCGCCAGCTCCAGAAGCTGTCCTCGCCGAGACCGCGGGTTTCCGCCAATCCCGCCATGGCCCGCTGGAAGGCGTGGCTATGCAGGTTGCAGACGCCGGGCAGGACGAAGCGATGGCGTTCATCGCCCGCCCGGGCGGGGGCGCCCGCCTCCACGCTCTCCACGAGGCCGCCGGAGACGGTAATTCGCACCTCGCGCGCGAGGCCGTCCGGCAGCAACGCGGTCTCGGCATGAATGACGACCATGGCACCCTCCTCCCCGGCACGACCCGACTTCCAGCTTGCGCTGCCTGTCGTTATGTCTATACATAATTCGAGCAGTCGGGATGATGCAACGGCGCTTTGCAAGGGGGTGCCCGCGTGGCCAAGGAAGACCGGGTCTGGACGAATGCGCGGCTGGCGACGGTCGACCCGCGCCTGCCCGGCCTCGGCGTCGTGGACCGGGGCGCCGTCGTGAGCCGGAAGGGACGCATCGTTTTCGCAGGGCCGCAGCGCGACCTGCCGATGGGCGAGCTGCAAGGGGCCGAAACCGTTGATTGCGAGGGACGGTGGGTGATGCCCGGGCTGGTTGATTGCCACACGCACCTCGTCCATGCCGGCGACCGGGCGCGCGAGTTCGAGATGCGTCTCGCCGGCGCGACCTACGAGGAAATCGCCCGGGCGGGCGGGGGCATTGTCTCGTCCGTCGCGGCCGTGCGGGCGGCGAGCGAGGAAGACCTGATCGGGGAAAGTCTGCCGCGCCTCGACGCCCTTCTAGCCGAGGGCGTGACGACCCTTGAAGTCAAGTCCGGCTACGGGCTGACGGTAGAGAGCGAGCTCAAGATGCTGCGCGCGGCGCGAGGCCTCGCGCCGCGGCGGCCCGTGACCGTGACGACCACCTACCTCGGCGCCCATGCCACGCCGCCGGCCTACGGAGGGCGCAACGGCGATTATATCCGCGAGGTCGTCCTGCCCGGTCTTGAAGCCGCTCATGCGGCCGGTCTGGCGGACGCCGTCGACGGCTTCTGCGAGGGCATCGCATTCTCGGCGGACGAGATGCGGCCGGTCCTCGATGCGGCGCGCCGGATGGGGCTGCCCGTCAAGCTGCACGCCGACCAGCTCTCCAACCTGTCGGGCGCCACGCTGGCGGCCTCTTACGGCGCGCTCAGCGGACCACCTGGAATACGCCGACGAGGCAGGCGCCGCGCGGATGGGCGAGGCCGGCACCTTGGCGGTGCTGCTGCCGGGCGCGTTCTACTTCCTCCGCGAGACCAGGAGACCGCCGGTCGACCTGTTCCGTCGGCACGGCGTGCGGATCGCGCTCGCCACCGACTGCAACCCCGGTTCGTCGCCGCTCACCTCGCTCCTGCTCGTCATGAACATGGGCGCGACCCTGTTCGGCTTGACCATTGAGGAATGCCTCGCCGGCGTCACCCGGGAAGCCGCCCGCGCGCTCGGGCGTCTGGACGAGGCAGGCACGCTCGAACCCGGCAAAAGGACCGACCTCGCGATCTGGGATATCGGGCACCCCGCCGAACTCGTTTACCGCATGGGGTTCAATCCCCTGCACGCCCGCGTCTGGCGGGGCATGGATACCCCCCGACCGGCATTCCAAGAAGGCTGCAAGCAATGATCGACCTCGACCCAGGCTCGGTCTCCCTGGCCGACTTCGCCGAGATCTACTGGGCCGGCGTGCCCGCGAGGCTTGACCGCGGGTCCGACGGCAGGATCGAGGCGGCGGCCCGGCGCGTCGCGGAGATCGCCGCCGGCAACGAGCCCGTCTACGGGATCAACACCGGGTTCGGAAAGCTCGCCTCGGTCACGATCGACGTGGCCGACACTGCCAAGCTGCAGCGCAACCTCATCCTGTCCCATTGTTGCGGCATCGGCGCCCCGCTGCCCGAGGCCGTGGCGCGCCTCGTCATGGCGCTGAAGCTGGTCTCGCTCGGCAGGGGCGCCTCGGGCGTACGCCTCGAAGTCGTTCGGCTGATCGAGGGCATGCTGGAGCAGGGCGTCACGCCGCTGGTCCCCGAGAAGGGGTCGGTGGGCGCCTCGGGCGACCTCGCGCCGCTCGCCCACGTGGCCGCCGTGATGATGGGCGAGGCGGAGGCCTTCCATCGCGGCGAACGGCTGCCCGGCCGCGAGGCCCTGGCGCGGGCGGGCCTGCAGCCGGTCGTGTTCTCGGCCAAGGAGGGCTTGGCGCTGATCAACGGCACGCAGGTCTCGACCGCGCTGGCCCTGGCGGGCCTGTTCCGCGCCCACCGTGCCCTCAAGGCCTCGCTGGTCACGGGCGCCCTGTCAACGGACGCCGCCATGGGATCCTCCGCCCCGTTCCACCCGGAGATCCACGCGCTGCGCGGCCATCGCGGCCAGATCGACGCCGCGGCGGCGCTGCGAGCCCTGCTGGCGGGCTCGGCCATTCGCGAAAGCCACAGGCAGGGCGACGCGCGCGTGCAGGACCCCTACTGTATCCGCTGCCAGCCGCAGGTCGCGGGGGCGGCGCTCGACCTGCTCCGGCAAGCGGCGCGCACGCTGGAGGTCGAGGCCAACGCCGTCACAGACAACCCGCTCGTGCTGTCGGACGGCACCGTGGTGTCGGGCGGCAACTTCCATGCCGAGCCGGTCGCCTTCGCGGCCGACCAGGTTGCGATTGCGGTCTGCGAGATCGGCGCTATCGCCCAGCGGCGGATTGCCCTGCTGGTCGACCCTGCTCTGTCCTACGGCTTGCCCGCCTTCCTGGCCGAGAACCCGGGATTGAACTCCGGGCTGATGATCGCGGAGGTCACGAGCGCGGCGCTGATGAGCGAAAATAAGCAGATGGCGCACCCGGCGTCCGTCGACTCGACCCCGACCTCCGCCAACCAGGAGGACCACGTGTCCATGGCTTGCCACGGGGCGCGCCGGTTGCTGGCGATGACGGAGAACCTCAGCGGGATCGTCGGCATCGAGGCGATCACGGCGGCGCAGGGGGTGGATCTACGCGCGCCGCTCCGGACCGGCACGGAGCTCCTCGAAGCCTATGCGGCGATCCGGACGGCCGTGCCGAGGCTCGGGGCCGACCGCTACATGGCCGGCGACCTCGAGGCCGGCGCGGGGCTCGTGCTCTCGGGCGCCCTGGAGGCGAGCGTCGACGCCGGCCTCCTTCCATGCCTGAAGGGTTGACCATGGAGGCGGTAGAAGTCGTCCGCGGGAACTCGCCGGTGATCCTCGGCTTCCCGCACACGGGCGCCCGCGTTCCCGACGACATCCGAGTGCGGCTCAACGCGACCGGCCGCGCGCTCACCGACACGGACTGGCACGTCGACGAGCTTTACCGCGGGCTCCTGCCCGGCGCGACCACAGTGCGCGCCACCTTCCACCGCTATTGCATCGACGCCAACCGCGACCCTTCGGGCCGGAGCCTTTACCCGGGGCGGAACACCACCAGCCTCGTGCCCCTGACCGACTTCGACGACAATCCGCTCTGGACGGCGGGCCTGGAGCCGGACGCGGTCGCGACGGCGAGCCGGCTGGACCGTTTCCACCGGCCCTACCATGCGGCGCTGGCCGTCGAGATCGAGCGCGTCAAGGCCGGGCACGGCATCGCGGTGATCTATAACTGCCATTCGATCCGTTCGGTCTGCCCTTATTTGTTCGAGGGCAGGCTGCCCGACCTCAACACCGGCACCGACGGCGGCCGGACCTGCTCGCCTGCCATCGAGCGGCAGGTCGCGGCCCTATGTTCGGCGGCCGAGGGCTACACGGCGGTGGTCAACGGCCGGTTCCGCGGCGGCTGGACTACCCGGCACTACGGTCGCCCGGAGGCCGGCGTGCATGCCATCCAGACGGAAGTCGCGCAGGCGACATACCTCGCGAGCGAGACCGCGCCCTTCGCCTACGACGGCGGCAAGGCCGAACGGCTGCGTCCGGTCCTGCGAGGCATCCTGGAACGACTCGAACACCTTGCGCTGGAGCTTGCCCGCGGGGCCGACTGACGGACCCGACGGGAGACGGCTCCGGCAGGATCCATTCATGGGGAGACAGATGATGACCAACACCCCTGCCGGTGCGAGGCACAACATCCGCGAGGTCCGATCCCCCCGCGGCAGCGACCTCACCGCGCTGTCCTGGCAAACGGAGGCGCCGCTGCGGATGCTGATGAACAACCTCGACCCCGACGTGGCCGAGAACCCGAACGAGCTTGTGGTATACGGCGGCATCGGGCGGGCGGCGCGGACCTGGGGCGACTTCGACCGGATCGCGGACACGTTGAGGACGCTCAAGGCCGACGAAACCCTGCTGGTGCAGTCCGGCAAGCCGGTGGGCGTGTTCCGCACCCATGCGGACGCCCCGCGCGTGCTGATCGCCAACTCCAACCTGGTTCCCCGCTGGGCCGACTGGGGCCATTTCAACGAGCTCGATCGCAAGGGCCTGATGATGTACGGCCAAATGACGGCTGGCTCCTGGATCTACATCGGCACGCAAGGCATCGTGCAGGGCACCTACGAAACGTTCGTGGAGGCCGGCCGTCAGCACTACGGCGGCAGCCTGAAGGGCCGGTGGATCCTTACCGCCGGCCTCGGCGGCATGGGCGGGGCGCAGCCGCTCGCCGCCGTCATGGCGGGCGCCGCATGCCTGGCCGTCGAGTGCGACGAGAGCCGGATCGACTTCCGCCTGCGCACCCGCTACCTCGACGAGAAGGCGACCTCGCTCAACGAGGCGCTCGCCATGGTCGGGCGCTGGACGAAGGCGGGCGAGGCGAAGTCGGTGGGCCTGCTCGGCAACGCGGCCGAGATTGTGCCGGAGCTGGCCCGGCGCGGCGTCCGTCCCGACATCGTCACGGACCAGACCTCCGCGCACGACCCCGTCAACGGCTACCTGCCGCGAGGCTGGACCACGGCCGAGTGGCGAGCCAAGCGCGACAGCGACCCGAAGGCGGTCGAGACGGCGGCCCGGGCGTCGATGCGGGAGCACGTGGAAGCGATGCTCGCCTTCCACAAGGCCGGCATCCCGACGCTCGACTACGGCAACAACATCCGCCAAGTCGCGAAGGACGAGGGATTGGAGAACGCCTTCGACTTTCCCGGTTTCGTGCCGGCCTACATCCGCCCGTTGTTCTGCCGCGGCATCGGCCCGTTCCGCTGGGCGGCGCTCTCGGGCGACCCCGAGGACATCTACCGCACCGACGCCCGCGTGAAGGAGCTTCTGCCCGGCAACGGCCACCTGCACCGCTGGCTCGACATGGCGCGGGAGCGGATCGCCTTTCAGGGCCTGCCGGCGCGCATCTGCTGGGTCGGGTTGGGCGACCGTCACCGGCTCGGCCTCGCCTTCAACGAGATGGTGCGAACCGGCGAGTTGACGGCGCCGGTGGTGATCGGCCGCGACCATCTCGACTCCGGCTCCGTCGCGTCGCCGAACCGTGAGACCGAGGCCATGAAGGACGGCTCGGACGCCGTGTCCGACTGGCCGCTGCTCAATGCGCTGCTCAACACGGCCTCGGGCGCGACCTGGGTGTCGCTGCACCATGGCGGCGGCGTCGGCATGGGCTACTCGCAGCATGCCGGCATGGTGATCGTGGCGGACGGCACTCCGGAGGCGGCCCGGCGCCTCGAGCGGGTGCTGTGGAACGACCCCGCCACGGGCGTGATGCGTCACGCGGATGCGGGCTACGAGTCGGCGATGACGTGCGCCCGCGAACAGGGCCTCCGCCTTCCGGCCATCCTTGGCAATTGAGCGGGTCAAGCCATGCGCGTCCTGAGGGCATCGAACCACAGGCGCATGGCCTGGAAGAACGGGGGCGGCGAGACGGTCGAGGTCGCGGTCCGGCCGCCGGCGGCAGGGCTTGCCAACTTTGATTGGCGCGTTTCGATGGCGCGCGTCGCCGTCGACGGACCGTTCTCGATCTTTCCTGGGATCGACCGAACGCTCGCGATCCTCGATGGCCAAGGCTTGGACCTCGACACCGAGAAACACGGCCGCCGTCGCCTGACGGCCGCGTCCGATCCGCTGTTTTTTCCGGCCGACGCTTTCGCGACGGCGCGGCTCGTCGGCGGACCGGTCACGGATCTCAACGTCATGACCCGTCGTGGCGCCTGGACGCACGAACTCCGCCGCTTGCCGGCCGGGCAACCCGCAACCGTCGAAGCGGAAAGCGGCATGGTGTTGATCCTGTGCTGCGAAGGCGAGGCTGAGGTCCGCTCCCAAGCCTCAAGCGTCCGGCTCGGAGCACGAGACGCGCTCCTGGTGGAGCAACCGTGCGACCTTTCTGTCCTCGTCGAGCCCGGCTCGCGCCTTTACGCCATATTCCTCTCGCCCCAAGGATCCTGGGACTAGGGAGGCGGTGGCGGGCTAGGACGGACCGATAGGCTAAGGCCAAGCAGGCCATGCTGCCACGTTCAGTTCAGTGAAGCCGCCGGTCGCGCCGTGAGCCGAGAGATGACGGGCACAACTTCGTCACCCATCACCGATGCAGGCGCCTTGATCGTAGGGCGGGCAAGGTGATGACGACGACGAGAACGGTTGCCGCTTCCCAAAAATTGCGAGACGACGCCCGAGCCTGGCGTAGCCGTCTACGCTTCGAAGACCGAAAGCTCCATTAACTCGTAAGCGTGGGCTGGTGGCCGCATTGCGGGCGTGAGGCTGGTTTGGTCTGCTTGGCGGCATGGAAAGCAGCGGCGGCATGTTGGCTTCAGAGGCTGCCACAGTGGCAGCCACAGAGGCACGGATCGAGATTATGGGCGAGCGGCGGCGCGTGCATGACGCGGCGTTTCGTGCGCGGGTGGTTGCGGAGGCGTCGGTGCCCGGGGCGCAGATGCGGGATTTGGCGCGCCGGCACGGCGTCTGCACCAGTCTGATCTATCGCTGGCGGCGGTCGGCTCTGTCGCGGCAGACGGCGGTGGCTGCGGTCCGACCCGAGGCGACGGAGCCAAGGCCGCCGGGCAAGCCGGTGATGACAGGTTCTCCGCTTGAATTCGTGCCGATCGGTGTGTTGGGGCAGGCAGAGGATGGCGGGCCTGCGCTGGTGGCCCGGTCATCGCCGGCCGCGGTGGCGCCGCCCTCGCCGGCTCATGCGCCGCTGCCGCGCCCGGCGATGGAGGACCGCCCGGGGGTGATCGAGATCGACCTGGCGGATGGCACGCGGCTGCGGGTGGATGCCTTCGTCAACGAGCGCGCGTTGCGGCGCGTGCTGACGGTGCTGCGGGCAACGGCATGATCGCCGTCGTTCCCGGGACCAAGGTGTATCTGGCGTGCCGTCCGGTCAGCATGCGCTACGGGTTCGACGGGTTGGCGGCCCTGGTCGGGCAGGTGCTGGACGCCGACCCGTTCTCCGGGCACTTGTTCCTGTTCCGCAGCAAAAGAGCCGATTACCTGAAGTGCCTCTACTGGGACGGCACCGGCCTGTGCCTGTTCGCCAAGCGGCTGGAGGCTGGCAAGTTCGTCTGGCCGCCGGTCGTGGACGGCGGCCTGGTGCTGACGCCGGCGCAGCTGGGTCTGCTGCTGGAAGCGATGGACTGGCGGCGCACGGTGGCGCCCGAGGCGTCGCGTGTGCCCGTGGCGGTCTGACCCGATGCGGATCCCAGGGGAGGCTGTACGGCAAGGGCCGGCTCTGGTACGCTCCGGCCATGTCCTTGGCGAGCGCTCCCCTGCCGACCGACCCGGACGCGCTGCGGCTGTTCGCCGCGGGCCTGCAGACCGAGCTGGCGCGCAAGGACATCGAGATCGCAGCCAATGCGGCCGAGATCCACGCCAAGACGCTGCACATCGAGAAGCTGAAGATGCAGCTGGCCGTGCTGCGGCGTGCCCGGTTCGGCCGATCGTCCGAGAAGCTCGATCGCGACATCGAGCAGTTGGAGCTGCTGATCGGCGAACTCGAGGAGGAGCAGGCCGAAGGCGACGCCCGCGCCAGCGCAGCCGACCCTGCCGGGCCGCAGCCCCAGGCTCGGACGCGCGAGCGCAAGCAGCCGGTGCGCAGGCCGTTGCCCCCGCACCTGCCACGCGAAACGGTCACCCATGAGCCGCCCTGCACGTGCCCCGGCTGCGGCGGCACCGTGTTCAGCCGCGTGGGCCAGGACGAGCGCGAGGTGCTCGAATACGTGCCCTCCAGCTTCAAGGTGATCCGCCATGTCCGGCCAAAGCTGAGCTGTCGGGCCTGCGAAACGGTCGTGCAGCAGCCGATGCCGGCCCTGCCGATCGAGCGCGGCCGGCCGGGGTCCGGGCTGGTCGCCCACGTGCTGGTGTCCAAGTACTGCGACCACCTGCCGCTGCACCGCCAGGCCGTGATTTATGGACGCGAGGGCGTCGACCTCGACCGCTCGACGCTGGCGGACTGGGTCGGGCAAGCGACGTTTTTGCTCTCGCCTTTGGCCGAGGCGATCGGCCGCCACATCCGGGCCGGCGCCGTCCTGCACGCCGACGACACCACCGTGCCGGTGCTGGCACCCGGTCTCGGCAAGACCAGGACCGGACGGCTCTGGGTGCTGGTGCGCGACGAGCGGCCCTGGGGCTCGGCGGTGCCGCCGGCCGCGTTCTACCGTTACTCGGCTGACCGCCGCGGCGTCCACGCCCAGGTGCTGCTCGGCACCTGCCGCGGGTTCCTGCACGCCGACGGCTATGCCGGGTTCGACACGCTCTATGCTCCGATCACGCCGGCAGGCGACGCGCCCCTGGTCGAGGTGGCCTGCTGGAGCCATGCGCGTCGGAAACTCTATGATGTCCACCACGCGACGGCCTCGCCGATCGCACTCGACGCCTTGCAGCGCATCGCCGCCCTGTTCGCCATCGAAAGCGGCATCCGCGGACAACCACCCGAGCGCCGCGCCGCCGCGCGCCGGGAACACGCCCAGCCGCTGCTCGACCAGTTCCGCATGTTCCTCGACACTTCGCTCGCCCGGATCAGCGGCAAAAGCACGCTCGCCCAGGCGATCCGCTACACCCTGTCGCGATGGGCGGCGCTCAGCCGCTACGTCGCCGACGGCCAGCTCGAGATGTCCAACAATGCCGCCGAGCGCGCCATGCGGCCCCTCGTACTTGGAAGAAAGAACTATCTCTTCTGCGGGTCCGATGCCGGAGGCCAACGCGCCGCCTGCCTCTACACCATCCTCGAAACCGCCAAAATGAACGGCATCAACCCGCAGACCTACCTGACCGACGTCCTCGGGCGCATCGCCGACCATCCCATCCGTCAAATCGACGCCCTGCTTCCCTGGTTCTGGACACAGTAGCCGAAGCCGACGTCAGACCTGGACCACCAAAGCCGCGGCCTACAACCGACGCTTACATTAACTCTTGGATAAAATCAGCAACGACGTGCGACGGTGATTTATTGAATGGCAACAGCATGAGTGTCCGGAAATGCACGCCCTTTGAGAACGGCCGGAGGCTTAATCCCCGGCCTTCGAAAGGACGGGCTGTGAGCCTATTGACGAGGCCCACGCCAAGCCCCTCGGCAACCATCGCGCATATGGTAGTGGAATAGGGGGTCTCGACGACCACCTTCGGACTGCTGCCGGCAGCCCTGAAGACCTGGTCGGCTTGACGTCGAGTCGTATCCTCCGGCGAGAGTGCGATGAATGACTCCTCGTCGAGGTCCTCGGGCTCGATCACCGGATGACTCTCGAGCTTGTGACCGCTGGGCAAGGCGACCATAGCCCTGAACGTTGCGAACGGGCGCACGTCGACGCCCGTGGCGTCGATCTCGTCCGCCGCCAGGCCCACATCGAACTGGCCCGCGGCCACGAGGTCTCTAACCACCGCGGACATGGGTGTTTGGAGGGTCACGGCGACGTTGGGCCGTCGCGCGCGGAAGGCGCTCAGCGCTCGCGGTATCAGATTGGTGCTCAATGCGGACAGGGCGGCGATGCGGATCTCACCGGAGCCGAAGTCCCGTATGCGCGCGGCCGCACCGCGTAGCCGCTCAAGACCGTTGAACATGCTTTCCACCTCGCGGAAGAAAAGCTGCGCTTCCGGCGTCGGAACCATGCGCCCCTTCGTACGCTCGAAGAGGGCGAAGCCCAACCCCCTTTCGAGTTCCTGTATGGCCTTGCTCACCGCGGGCTGTGAAATCCGCATTACCTCCGCAGCCCGTGAGGCGGTTCCATTCAACATGACAGACTGGAAGGCCTCGATCTGCCTGACATTCACTCCGACAGTATAATCTCTCGGAATGCTTGGGCGTCAACACTGCATTGGATTGAATACTGCGAATCCGCTTAGGATGAGTCCCTCAACCGGAAAGCCACGCGGATGAACGACACGACCACTTGCGTACTCACGCCGAAGGCAGGGGCAACGCATGAAATTTTCCTCGCCGCCCCGGCGCTGATGCTTGATGACGCTTCCTCGCAGCGGCGAGGGAGCAAGGCATGTTGATTGAGAACCTGGCGCAGTATTTCAACGCGATCGAGGACCCGCGCTGCGGCGGCAAGATCGAGCACCGCCTGCGCGACATCCTGGTGATTGCGGTCTGCGCGGTGATCGCCTGCGCCGAAAGCTGGGACGACATCGCATTGTACGGCCGCAGCAAGCTGGCCTGGCTTAAGACGTTTCTGGAGCTGCCCAACGGCATTCCTTCGCACGACACGTTCCGGCGCGTGTTCATGCTGATCGACCCCGACGCATTCGAGGCGGGGTTCACGGCCTGGGTCGGTTCGCTTCTGAGAGGCTTCGAGCGCGAGGTGGTCGCCATTGACGGCAAGTCGGTCCGACGCTCGTTCGATCATGGGCGGGAGCAGTCGCCGTTGCACGTTGTCAGCGCGTGGGCCAGCGAGCAGGGCCTCGTGCTGGGCCAGCGGTGCGTTGACGGCAAGTCCAACGAGATCACCGCAGTGCCCGAGCTGCTGGACCAGCTCGCGTTGCAGAATACCGTTGTCGCCTTGGACGCAATGGGGTGCCAGACCGCGATTGCCGAGACGATCCTGGCGCGCGGGGGCGACTACCTGCTGGCGCTCAAGGGCAACCACAAGCTGGCGCACGCGGCCGTGGTCGAGCATTTCGACCAGCACTGCTTCGGCCGTGGCGCGCCTGGCCGTGCCGACTGCGACGCGTTCGACGACACCCACGGGCGTCTGGTCCGGCGCCGGGTGTTCGCCAGCACCAACGCCGCCGCTCTGGACGCCTTGAGCGGTTGGCCAAGCCTGCGCACCGTGCTGGCGGTCGAGAGCATCCGCAGCGTCAACAACGCGCCTATCAAGGTCGAAAGCGAGATCCGCTACTTCCTGTCGAGCTGCCCCGACAGCCCGGCCGTCCTGGGCCAGGCAATCCGCTCGCATTGGGCCGTGGAGAACGCGCTGCACTGGGTGCTGGACGTCACGTTCCGCGAGGACGACAGCCGCATACGTGATCGCGCCGCGGCCCGCAACCTGGCGCTGCTGCGCAAGATCGCGCTCAACATCGTCAGCCAAGATAGGACAACCAAAGCCAGCCTGCGCGGCAAACGGAAGAAGGCAGCCTGGAACAATGCTTACATGCTCAAGCTCCTGGTCGGCTAGTCGATGATCTCCGCACCAAACCGGGACCAAATTTCATGCGTTGCCCCTGACGCCGAAGGTCAATACGCAGGGGTTTGACCCCCTCGGGGTTGGCGTCCATCGCGCTTCGACCATCGTTTTCGCCGACGCCGCAGACTACGCCAAGCGAGGCGAACGAGGTCCGGACGGATACAGCTAGGGCCTCTACGGAACCCCGACGACGCGAACGCTGGAAAGCAAGCTCACCACCCTGGAACGCGCCTCGCGCACCTATCTGACGTCGTCCGGACAGGCGTCCAATTCCATAGCGTTCCTGGCTATGGCATTGGCTGGCGATCACATGCTGATCGCCGACACGTGCTATCCGCCCGTCAGGGACTTCGCCGAACAGGACCTGCGTCGCTTCGGCATCGACGTTGACTACTACGATCCTCTCGATCCAGAGGACGTTTCCCGAAGAATGAAGCCGACGACGAAACTCGTCTGGTGCGAGTCGCCGGGATCGACAACGATGGAAGTACAGGACTTGCCCCTGATCGCGACCATCGCGCACGGGGGCGGAGCGCTTGTCGGGTGCGACAACACCTGGGCCACTCCGCTCAACTACAAACCCCTTGATCTTGGGGCAGACCTCGTCACGGAGGCCCTTACGAAATACGTGTCGGGGCATGCCGACGTGATCATGGGCTCCATCAGCATCAAGGATGAGCAGCTCGGGCGCCGCATCCGCTCCCTTATAGGGCGTTTTGGCATGGGTGTGTCATCCGACGACGCTTCGCTCGTCTTGCGGGGCTTCGAGACCTTGCCGCTCCGCCTGCGGGTTGCGACCGAAGGCGCGGAAGCGCTCATGGCAATCTTCCAGAACCATAACCTGGTCGAGCAGGTGCTCCACCCCGCCCTTCCCGGGTCTCCAGGGCACGAGGTTTGGCGTCGCGATTTCCTGGGCGCGAGCGGCGTGTTCAGCGTCATGTTCAAACCTCAAGCAGTGCCGCACGTCGCGCCGGCGCTCGACCGCCTCAAGACGATAGCGATCGGCGCCTCGTGGGGGAGCACCCGCAGCCTTGCAGCGCCGATGCCCGTCAAGGCGTTCCGCTCCGCCACGCGTTGGAGCGGCGCGGATTTGCTGCTCCGCATCAGCGTTGGACTCGAGCACCTCGACAATCTCCGGCAAGATGTCGTCTGTTTCCTCGAAGAGATCGCAGGAAGAACCGAGCGGTCCAGAACCGCCGCGTAAAATCCGGACCAGGAACACAGCGAAGATCGACCGTGATCGAACCCACGGCGACCTAAACGGGAGGACGGGATGACGCAGCGTTGCAGGGCGGGCGTGTGGCGGACTGCGCTCGCGATGATTGCGAGGTTGATCCTGTCCAACTGCGCATCGGCTACCGATAACCGTCTTCCGGTCGACGCAGGGCCCTTCGCGAAAGCATCGGGGGCGCGGCCCTGGCCCGTTCCGAATTGGGTCCTGCTCCACGGTCCGGCGCTCGGAATCCGGTCGTGCCCATAAAGGTGATCCATGAGCGACAGAGAATTTTGGGAAGCGCCTCGTTCGCCGCTCACGCCACAGAGGTCCGTCGTCCGCGAGATTCAGCAGTCCCCCGTGGCGTTCAACATCGTCAAGGATCGTCGGCATCCCGGACGCTGGATCACAACGGCTCTGTTGGCCGCGATAGGCGTTGCCGTCGCGGCAAGCTTTGCCACGAACGAGAACTTCCATTGGGATGTGGTTGGCCGATACCTGTTCAATCCTCAGGTCCTGCGCGGCGTAGGATGGACGGTGCTGCTGACGGTCCTCTCGATGCTGCTCGCGGTGGCCCTGGCCATCGCGCTCGTTTTCATGCGCCAGTCCGACAATCCAATCGCAAGCAGGATCGCATGGCTCTGGATCTGGTTCTTCCGAGGCACGCCCGTCTACACGCAACTCGTGTTCTGGGGATTGCTGAGCGTGTTGTACCCGCGCCTGACGATCGGGATTCCCTTCGGCCTGGAGTTGCTGAGCGTCTCGACCCGCGACTACATGACCCCGGCAATCGCGGCGGTTATCGGGTTGGGGCTTAGAGCCGTTCCCGCTCACGTAGCAACGTCGTCGTCGTTGTCGTAACCGGCGGCGGTGACGTAGTTGCGGCATTCCTGCGAGGTGAAGCGGGCCAAGGCATCTCGAATGGCTTGGTGCAAGTCGGCTGTGGTGCGGGCGGCCGCACTGCGCAGCAGAGCCTTGAGCTTGGCGAAGGCTTGCTCGATCGGGTTGAAATCGGGGCTGTAGGGGGGCAGGAACAGCAGGCGTGCGCCGGCCGCCTCGACCGCCTCGCGCACCCGGCCACCTTGTGGACGCACAGGTTGTCCAGCACCACGACATCGCCGGGCCGGAGCGTCGGGACCAGAGTGTGGGCCACGTAGTCCAGAAAGCGCTCCCCGTTGGTCGCACCCTCGAACATGGCGGTGGCGACCAGGCCCGTGGTGCGCAGGGCGGCGGTGAGCGTGGTGATCCTGCGGTGCCCAAGCGGGACGGCAAGGCGGCAACGCTTGCCGCACGGCGCCCACCCGTAGCGACGGGCCATGGTGGTGGTCGCTGCGGTCTCGTCCAAGAAGATCAGACGGTCCGGGTCGAGGTCGGGCTGACCCTCGAACCAGGCTTGGCGCGCGGCCCTTACGTCCGCCCGCTCCTGCTCGGCGGCGTGCAGGTCCCCTTTTTGCGCGTGATGCCATGCCGGGCAAAGAAGCGCGACAGGCCGCTGGTGCTGGTCTGCACGCCACGCTCGGCCAAGTGGTCGCGCAACTCGCGCAGAAAGATGGCCGGCCGCCGACGGCAGGTGGCCAGAATCAGCCGGGCTTGCGCCTCCATGCGGTGCGAACTGTGGTCGCCCCCGGACGGCCTGGGTGCCACGTGCCCGTCCTGGCGCTGCCGTGCCGCCCAGCGGCTGGCGCTCGCGGCACTCACCCCGAAGCGGGACGCGGCCTCACGGCACGACGCGCCCGACGCGCCCGACAACATGGACGCCACAACGCGCTCGCGCAGATCAACAGACAAGGGTGACGGCATGGGCAGCCTCCTCTACCCGTCAACGCCTAACGCCCGAACGCGTTGCTACAGGCTCGGGAGCGGCTCTAACGAGTCAGCTTACCTGGCCGAGATCTTCAGGGCCGGCTTCAACGCGATCGATCGCGGCCAGGCGGAGGCCGCGCAGGCACTGGGCCTGACCAACCTCAAGATCCAGTACAGGATCGTGATGCCGCAGGCCATGCGGATCATCGTACCTCCCACGGGCAATGAAGCGATTGGCATGCTGAAAACGACGTCGCTGGTCCTCGCGGTGCCGTTCACTCTCGACCTGACCTACGCCACCAACACGATTGCGAACCGGCTCTACTTGCCGGTGCCGCTGCTCCTGGTGTCGGCGTTCTGGTACCTCGCCGTCACGAGCGTTCTAATGGTCGGTCAAACCTTCCTGGAACGTCACTTCGGCAAGGGCATCGACAGGCTTGGCGCCATCGGAGGCTGACGGGTGACCGAGATCAAGAAGCAGCCCGAAGCCGCCGCCGTTAAATTCCGCGGCGCCCACAAGCACTTCGGCACCCTGCACGCCTTGCGCGGTATGGACCTGAAGATCGCGGAGGGCGAGATCTGCGTTGCGATCGGCCCGTCCGGGTCCGGCAAGTCGACGCTGCTGCGTTGCGTAAACCAGTTGGAGAGCATCTCGGCGGGAAGGATATTCCTGCATGGCGAATTACTGGGCTACGAGGAGGACGCTGGCTTCCTGCGTCCGCTACCCTCCGCCGCCGTCGCCAGGCAGAGGCGGCATACCGGCATGGTGTTCCAGCGCTTCAACCTTTTCCCTCATCGAACCGCGCTTCAGAACGTCATCGAAGGCCTTCTGGCGGTCAAGAGGATACCGCGCCGTGAGGCAGAACAGACAGGGAAGGCGCTGCTGCACAGGGTCGGGCTTGCATCTCGGGCAGATCATTACCCCAACCAGCTCTCAGGTGGACAACAACAAAGGATAGCCTCGCCCGCGCGCTGGCGATGGAACCGCGGCTGATGTTGTTCGACGAGCCTACGTCGGCCCTTGATCCAGAACTGGTAGGGGAGGTGCTGGACGTCATTAAAGACCTTAGCGGATCAAGAATGACAATGATGATCGTCACGCACGAGATCGGCTTCGCACGCGAGATCGCCAACAGACTCCTGTTCATGGACCAGGGCTTCCTTGTTGAGGAAGGAGAGCCTCGCGAGATGTTGCGGGATCCCAAGAGCCCAAGGACGCGCGCGTTCCTGTCGAAGGTTCTTTGACGCTTGTCCAGTATTCAAACGCTTCAGGCGCCGCTCCTGATCGCACGACGCGGCCTCTCCTGAGTACACCTTCGGCATGCGAGACGCTGCTTTTCTGCCAACTTGGTGTTCTGCCTCACCAGGGTGGTGCGTCGGACGCGTCCGGGCGTGACCCCGGCTCCCCGGCGATTGCCGATTCCAGGGCAGCGGGTCGGCGATCTGCGTAACGGAATGGCATATGGAATGCCGGCGAGGATCTTGGCGCACCGGACATGTGGATCCATGCCGTTGCGCTTGGCTTTTCCGATCAAGCTGAAGATTGGAGGATAGCGTCCGTCAAGCTGGTGTAATTTGCGGGTGGAACTGGAGTGGCCACGGTCATGCGGCCTGGCGTGTTGTTTCGGTGTTGCCGTCTGACGCCGCTTCGCCTTCGATCAGCGGCGGACCAAGCAACTCGGCCATCGCTTCGACCTGCATGTATCGGTGCTGGGTGGCCCACTCATCGTTGGCCTCCAGCAGCACTGCGCCGATCAGGCGAATGATGGAGCCCTCGTTGGGAAAGATGCCGACCACGTCCGAGCCGCGTTTCACCTCCCTGTTCAGCCGTTCAACGGTGTTGGTCGAATGCAGCTTCTGCCGGTGCTGGGCCGGAAATCCCACATAAGCCAGCACGTCATGCTCGCTTGCGTCCATGAAGGCTGCCAGCTTGGGCCAGCGGGGACGAAACTGATCGGCGACGTGCCGCCAGGTCTGCTGCGCCGCTTTTTGGTCCGGTTGCAGGAACGCTTGGCGCAGAGCGGCAGCTGCCATGCTCTGCTGGCCTACGTCCCTCCGCCAGCATCCCACCTGCTTGGGGGTGACCCAACATCGCTGCTACCAGCCGCAAAGTAAGCGCGGTGCCTGAACCGGGCCGCTACGCCGCCTGCTTATGCTTTCCCGAGCACGCGGTAGACGCTTGCCCGGCCAATCCCGAGCCGACGCGCAATCACCGTAGGCCCGAGCTTTTCTTCATCGCGCAGGCGCCGCAGCTCAACCGGATCGATCGTGGGTTTGCGACCCTTGTAGATGCTACGGGCTTTCGCGGCCTTGATGCCTTCGAGCTGGCGCTCGCGGCGCAGGTTGGTCTCGAACTCGGCGAACACACCCAGCCGGCACCCTCACCGAAGGACGCCCGCGCGTCACGGACGTGCTCGCCCTTTCCGGGTCCGAGCGCATCCTGCTCGGCTTGGCCGCCGCGGCAGAGAACAGCTCAAGCCACCCTCTCGGCCGCGCCATCCTGGAGCGGGCGGCGGCGGGCGGCATTGCCTTGCGACCAGCAAGGGGCGCAAAGGCCATCCCCGGCAAGGCGGTCGAGGCGGTGGTCACCGGCAAGCGCGTGACGGTCGGCTCGCCCTTTTACGCGGCCGGGCAGGAACCGTTGCCGCCCGATGCGGAGCAGGTCGTCGCGGCCTGGGAGGCCGACGGCAAGACCGTGGTCGTCGTCGCCGTGAACGGGACGGCCACGGGCCTTATCGCGATGCACGACGAGCCACGTGCGGACGCTGCCGCCGGCATCCAGGCGCTCGCCGCCATGGGCGTGCAGTCGGTCATGCTGACCGGCGACAATCCGCGAACCGGTCAGGCCATCGCCGGGGCGCTCGGGCTTGCCGTGAAGGCGAGCCTGCTGCCGGAAGACAAGCTGCGCGAGATCGGAGCCCTGAAGGCGCGGGCGCCGGTGGCCATGGTGGGGGACGGCATCAACGACGCGCCAGCCTTGGCGGCCGCGTCGGTCGGCATCGCCATGGGAAGCGGCACCGATGTGGCGCTGGAAACCGCCGACGCGGCGGTCCTGAACAGCCGCGTGCTGGACGTCGCTGCCCTGGTCGGCCTGTCGCGCGCCACGCTGGCCAACGTCCACCAGAACGTCGCCATCGCCCTCGGCTTGAAGGTGGTGTTCCTGGTCACGACGGTGGTCGGCATCACCGGCCTCTGGCCTGCCGTGCTCGCCGACACCGGCGCTACCGTGCTGGTCACGCTGAACGCCCTGCGCCTGCTCGGATATCGGTTCGGGGATGGCAGCGCGTGCCTGAGCGGTGGCCGAATGGAAGGGCTTTGCCCAATTGCGTGAGGCACGCGGCCGACCGGTGTGAGTGAGCATGTCACGAGGCCAGCCGGCGACGTCGAGGACCGTTGGACGCTGCGCGTCGCTGACCGCGCGCTGCTCGGCAACAAGACCGGCGCCACGCGGCTGGGCTTTGCCGTGCTGCTCAAGCTGTTCCAAGCCGAGGGCCGCTTCCCGCGCCGCCTGGAGGACGTGCCCGCGGCCGTGGTCGAAGCCATCGCGGACCAGGTCAACGTGGCCGCGGCCGCTTGGCAGGGCTACGACTGGCGCGGCAGGACCATCGAGTGCCACCGTGCCCAGATCCGTGCGGCGCTCGGCTTCCGCGAAGCCAGCTGGACGACGCCGAGGCGCCCGGCTGCTGGCTGGATGGCCAGGCGCTCGCCCTTGAACGCCGTCCGGACCGGCTGCTGGCCGCCGCGCGTGAACGCTTCCGGTCGCAGCATCTGGAACCGCCATCGCCCGAGCGCCTGGAGCGGCTGGCGCGCTCCGTCCTGCGCCGGCATGAAGAGGCGTTCTGCGCCACTTTGCTCGCACGCCTGCTGCCCCAAACGATTGCTGGTTTGGATGCCCTGCTGCACCCACCCGACCCCGGCGAGGCAGGCGGCAACGACGATGGACCCGATCCAGCGCCGCCGCTGCTCGCCCTGCGCTCCGGTACCGGCCAGGCCAGCTTGCAGAGCGTGGGCGAGGAGGCCGCCAAGCTGACCCGCATCCGTTCCGTCAACCTGCCTGCAGACCTGTTCGACGGCGTGCCGTCCCGGATGCTGCTGGCCTACCGCCGCCGGGTCGGGGCCGAGGAGCTGCACGAACTCCGACGCCATCCTGACCCGATCCGGCTCACGCTGCTTGCCGCCTTCCGTCACGTGCGCGGGCGCGAGATCGCCGACGCGCTGACCGAGCTGCTGATCACCACCGTGCACCGTATCTGTAGCGACCCGAAATCATCCGCGTTCCGGCGCGAGGTCATCGGCGGTTCGCGCCCATGATTCGTGAGACTGTAGCGCGCGCTCAGCCCGCATTACGTGAGACTGAACCCATGCTCAGGTGAGACGGGCGCGAGATCATCTGCTTCTGCCCACATCAGGTGAGACGGATCAGACCGGCAGGCCGCCATCGTCCGCTCAGTCGTTTTGCCCGCCCAGCTCGCTCCCAGCCCAACATGACCGACTTGTCTGCGTGCCGCCGGTGTCTGAAGTCCTATTCGATGGCACGCAGGTGGCGGATTGGCCGTCCGGCTGAGATGGCCTGCGGGGCGCGAAGGATGCCGGGCGCGTCGATGCCGTTGGCGCCGTAGAGTTCTTTGATCGTCCCGGTCTGGCCGAACCGTTCCACGCCAAGCGAGCGGGTGCGATGGCCGGAGACGGCGCCGAGCCACCCCAACGTCGCAGGGTGCCCGTCCAACACCGTGCACAGGGCGCAATGGATCGGCACGGCCTCAAGCAGCCGCTCGACATGGCTCCAGGCATGGACCAGCCCGCGCTCGCGCATTCTCTGCGCCGCCGTCCAGCCTGCATACAGCCGATCCGCCGATGTCGCTGCGAGCAGGCCGATGTCGCGGCGATCCTCGCCGATCAGGCCCGCTGCTTCGATCGCCTCCGACGCCACCGCTCCCGTGTAGGCGATCACCACTTGGGCGTTTGGTCCAGGGCGGCGCATCCAGTAGCCGCCGCGGACGATGTTGTCGGCCAGATTCTCATCGAGCTGGCGTCGCGGTTGCTCCAAGGTTCTCGTCGAAAGTCGGAGACAAACCGAGCCGCCCAGCCCATCCGGCAGCCAGGTGTCCTCGTCCGGCGCCCCCTGGCCCGCGCGCTGCGTGTGCCCGAAGCCCCAGCGCATGACGACCGCCAACTCGTCCAGGAAGGCCGGTTCGAACGACGCCAGGGCATCCTGGTAGCAGGCGTAGTTCAGCGCATCGAGGCCTCGTTCGATGAATGGGTCATATAGCGTGCCGACTGGCAGCAGGCGCTCGCCGAAGATGGAATGCGACAGGCCAAGCGCGGACAGCATCGTGAACAGGTTCATCTCGGCGATGCCGAGTTCCAGATGCTGCCCGGTCGGGGCGAAATGCCAGTTGAACGTCGACGGGATACGTTCGGCCTTGAACGTGTCAACGAGTTCCTCGCGCGCAAACAACCCGCGCCGGTTCACCCAGCCCCCAAGGTTGGTCGAGACCGTCATATCCGGGGAGATGGTGACGACGTGTGGCCTTCAGCGATAGTTGGCGGGGTTCTCTCGGCGTCATGTGGCGCAGCTACGGCCGACTTGGGTGGAAAATGTCCTACGCCAACGGACCCAGCCACTTTCCCATGACGACGCGCGGAGCGGTTTCGAATCCAAGGTGTTCGTAAAAGGAGACGACCTTCGTGTTCGTTTCCCGGACCAGGAGCTGCGCCTTCAGCACGCCTCGTTGCCGCAACCAGGCTTCCGCAGCTCCGACCATCTGTTTGCCGATCCGGAACCCACGGTAGGTTGGCGCGGAGGCGACGTAGTACAGCCAGCCACGATGCCCGCCATGGCCCCCCATGATGCTGCCGATGATCGTTCCGTCCTCTTCCGCGGCAACGAGCACGTCGGGTGCTGGGCCTGCCTTGGCCAACCTGAAATCGGCGGCCGGATCGTTGCAGCTCGCGATCAGGTCGCACTCCCGCCACAGGGCAACGACGCTTGCTTCATCGGCCGGGCTGGCGCTTCGGATTGTGAGGGACATGGTCGAGCCCCGAACAAGAGTGAAGCCGGCAGTGCCGAGATGGGGCGAGGTGGCCGGATCAGGCCCGTGCCGCGGGCCGGGATGGTGCGAGCTGGGGCGCCAGCAGGATCATGAGCGGCACGACCGCCAAGGATGTCGCACCTGCCAGCATGACGGCCCAGCGCGGCCCTGCGGCGTCGCCCAGCCATCCATACAGCACGGGAGCCAGGGCGCTCGAACCAAGCGTCCAGGAGTAGAACAGGGCGAAGGCGTGTTCGATCCGAGAGGCCGGCGCAAGCTCCGGAACAGTGCCGTAGAGCACGGAGGACGTGCCATTGAGCATGGTGCCCAAAGCCGGCAGCAGCACCAAGGCTGGAAGGAACGGCAAGGCGAGCAGGGCCATGATCGCCGCAGCGGCGCCAATCTCGGTCATGATCACGGTCGCCAGCAGGCCGAAGCGGCTGCCCAGCCAGCCGCAGACTGCCTTGCCGCAGGCACCCCCCACGAACAACAGAGACAAGGCCAGGCCCAGGGTGGCCGGGGTTCCGCCTTTGGCCTGCATCAGCGCGGGGAGGAACAGGAGAAGGGCGACGCCGGCCGCGCCGTCGAGCATGGCGACCGCGACCAGAAGTCCGAACCCGCGACCACGCCTACCGTGATCCGGCGCCCTCGCGATCGCAACAGCCGGCGCGGCAGCATCGATTGGGTGGCTGCCAGGCCGGGGCATGAGCCACAGGATCAACAACGCCACCCCCGCCCCCAGGGCTGCAACGGCCCAGAACGCCGGGCGCCAGCCCTGCGGTCCCATCGTCAGGGCAAGCACAGGCGGGAGCGTCGCCTTCCCAAGATCGCCCGCGAAGTTGTACAAGCCAAGCGGGCCGCGTGCCGCGCCGCCATAGGCATGCGAAACGGCGGCGGAGGCTAGCGGGTGTTGCGTGCTCCCGCCGACGCCCGCCAGCACGAGGGTGGCGCCCAAGCCGAGCAGGCCGCCCGAGATGCCACTGAGAGCAAACGCGCCGCCGCTCAGCAGCGTGCCGATCCCCAGCACCGCCCGGGTGCCCATCCTGCGGCCAAGCCAGCCGGACGGGATCTGCAGCCCGGCCAGAGCGCCGATGTAGAGCGCCCTCAGCATTGCCAGCGCGCCGTAATCGAGTTCGAACCGCTCCTGCCAGAGCGGCATCAGCAGGTAGACGCTGGAGGTGAGGCCGTCGTGGAACGCGTGCGCCAACCCGGCGACGGCCAGAGTGCGCCTGGTGTCCCGCGAAGGCTGGTGAGGCGCTTTCCGGCCGGTGAGAGCGCCGGAGCGACTCATTCGGCGGGCACCTCACCTAGAGGGAGATCGAGAACCAGTTGCACGCGCTCACCGACGAGGAGCGCCACCCCGAAGTCCACCGGAGTGCCGTTCCCCTCCACTTTCAGCGACTCCCACACCAGGAGCGGCGCGCCTGGCGCCAGCCGAAGTTCCGCCGCCTCGGCCCGCGTCGATAGGCGGGTGGTGATCGTGCTGTCCCGCCGGCGCAGGCCACGCACGCCCAGCGTCTCCAGCGCGTGGGAGATACTCTGGCTTTCCGCGAAGCGGACGGCGATGTCCGGCGTGCGGCTGGCAGGAAACCAGTGCTCGGACCGGATCAGCGGCACGCCGTCCGATTCCCGCAGGATGTTCAAACGCACGACATCAGTCCCAGGCGCGATCGCGAGCGGCGCGGCCACGTGCGCGGGCGCCGGCAATGTCGCGGAGGAAAGCAGGCGACCGTCGGGATCGCGGTTCAGCGCCGCGATGTTCCGTCGGAACCGGGTCTGCGCCCCCACGCGGTAGGGAATCGGCGCGGACTGCACGAAGGTCCCGCGCCCATGGCGCACATCAAGCAGTCCGCGGCTCACCAAGTCGGAGACAGCACGGCGCAGCGTGTGCCGATGGACTGCGTACCGCTCGGCCAGCGCGCGCTCGTTGGACAGCCGCTCACCCGGCCTGAACACCCCGGCCGCAATCTCCCCGGCAAGCCGGTCGGCAACGGCCCGCCAAAGGCGGTGGCCCACACCCTCATCTGCCAAGTCGCTCACGCCTGGATCATCCCCGACTTGACTATGGTACAGAGGTCTATACCACTTGTGCGAACCTAAGCATCATTCGGCAGGGCGTGCCGGCACGCTGCCGGTAAAATGATGCGTCCTCAAAGGTTTCTAAGCAGGCTTGCGTGGCACAAGCCACGCAAGCCTGCTTAGGTCCAATGCGGACCAGCAGCAGGAGACCGCAGTGATGAAAGCCTCCTCCGTGCGTGCGCAGACGCAGCCCGTGATCAACTATCCTGTTGAGATCGAGATCCCCAACATCAGCCGCTGGCGGGACGGCAACGCGGGCACGCCCTTTGTCCATTCCTTTCCGTCCGGGCGGTCCGGCCCACACCTGCTAATCACCGCCATCATGCACGGCAACGAACCAGCGGGAGCGATCGCGCTTGATCGGCTGCTGACGCGCGGGTTGCGCCCGGGCCGGGGGACCCTTACCGTCGCTTTCGCAAACGCTGACGCCTACGCCCGCTTCGATCCTGCCAACCCGCGGGCGAGCCGCTGGGTGGACGAGGACATGAACCGCGTCTGGTCGCCGGACATCCTGGAAGCGCAACCGCCACGCAGCGCCGACATGGCGAGGGCGGCGGCGCTGCGGCCCTTCGTGGAGGAAGCCGACTACCTGCTCGACCTGCACACGACCCAGCACCCGAATGAGCCTTTGGTCCTAGCGGGGCCGCTGGAGCGCAGCCGCCAGCTCGCGCGTGCCATGGGGCTGTCCGACTTGGTCATGATGGACCGCGGCCACGCCCAGGGCCCACGCATGCGGGACTACGGCGGCTTCGCCGACCCGCGTTCGCACAAGACTGCTCTGCTGATCGAGTGCGGCCAGCACTGGGCCGCTGTCAGTCCCGTGGTCGCCACCGCTGCCTGCCTGCGCATGCTGGACCGGCTCGGCATGCTGCCGGATGCTCCCGGAATCGGGGAAGGCGCGGCTCACCTGCCGGACCAGGCCAGCCGCTTCGTCGAGATCACCATGCCGGTGACCATCCAGCGCGAGTTCACCTTCGCCCTGCCGCTGCGCGGCGGTGAGGTCATCCCGGAAGCGGGCACCGTGATCGGCCACGACGGCGGCGAGCCGGTCGTGACACCGCACGATGACTGCGTGGCCATCATGCCGTCGCAGCGCCTGTGGGCCGGGCTGACCGCCGTGCGCCTGGGCCGGATCGTGCCATCCCCGGAACCCATGGTCCTGCCGCCCGAGGCGCCTGCCCATGTCTGACGCTCCCTTCCACGCCGTTGAGGTCAACGGCCGATCGTACCGGCGTCCAGCCTGCCCGACGGTGGTGGTGTGCTTCGACGGCTTCGACCCAGCCTACCTTGACCGGGGACTGGCCGACGGCATCCTGCCCGCGTTGGCGCAGTGCCGGGACCAGGGCTTCTCCACGCTGGCTGAGGCCGTGGTGCCCAGCTTCACCAACCCCAACAACACCTCCATCGTCACCGGCGTGCCGCCGGCCGTGCACGGCATCTCCGGCAACTACTACCTCGACCGGCAGACCGGCGAGGAGGTCATGGTCACGGACGCGCGGCTGCTGCGCTGCGACACCATCCTGGGCCGCATGTCGCAGGCCGGCGTACGGGTCGCCGCGGTGACGGCCAAGGACAAGCTGCGTCGCATGGTGGCTCACAACCTGCACGGCATCGCCTTCTCGTCCCAATGCGCCGGGGACGCCACGGAGGCGGGGAACGGCATCGCCGACGTGGAGGCCCTGGTTGGCCGCAGAACGCCTGACCAGTACGACCCCGACCTGTCCCTGTTCGTCATGGACGCGGGCGTGCGCCTGGTCGAGCGCGGCATGGCGGAGCTGCTCTACCTGTCCCTTTCGGACCTGGTGCAGCACGCGCATGCCCCGGGCGAGCCAGAGGCCGACCGGTTCCACGCCGCGGTGGACGCGCGCATCGGCCGCCTGGTGGAACTGGGGGCGGTGGTTGGCGTGGTGGCCGATCACGGCATGAACGACAAGGCGCAGCCGGACGGCACGCCGCGTGTGGTGTTCCTGGAAGACGAGCTGACCGCGCGCTTCGGTGCCGGGGCCGCGCGGGTGATCTGCCCCATCACGGACCCATTCGTGCGTCACCACGGCGCGCTCGGCTCCTACGTGCGCGTTTATGCGCGCAATGGCGCCGACCCGGATGCCATGATGGCCGCCGTGGCCGCCCTGCCGGGCATGAAACTGGTGCTGAGCGGCGAGGCAGCGGCGGCCCGCTTCGACCTGCCGGCGGAGTTCGAGGGCGACTTCGCCGTGATCGGCGATTTTGGCACGGTGATCGGCGCCTCAGTGCGGGAGCACGATTTGTCGGGCTTGGCAGGTCACAGGCTTCGCTCCCACGGCGGCCTGGCCGAGCAGCGCGTGCCCTTCCTGTTGTCCCGTCCGCTCACGCCCGCATACATCGAGCGAGCCGGTCGCGGTGACCTGCGCAACTTCGACATCTTCGATTTTGCGCTGAACGGCGTCGCGCAAAGCTGAGCGCGCCAAGAATGCCGTCTGGCCTTGCCCGTACGGGCGGCGCCAGGACGTTCGGACGCTGCATTCGTAAGCCATACCTAGAGACCGTCCGTCGTGTTTAGAACCGCTTTGTGTCGGTTCCAGAATCTCACGCCGCATTCGCGGCAACGCTGCCAACCCGCCGAGCGAGCGTCCGATAGACAGTCGGTCGCGAAATGGAAAACAGTTCGGCCAGGTCGCTGATGGAGTATTCGCCGGTGTCGTGCATCCGGTGCAGCTCCTTCTGCTGACGGTCGGACAGCTTGGGCTGCTTGCCGCGCAGCTTGCCCGTGGGCCGGCCGCAGGGCCGAGGCAAGGTCGAGCGCCTGTTCGGTACCATCAACACCGAACTGCTGCCCGAACTGCCCGGGCATCTCGCCGGTAGCAAGCAGGCGGCCTCGCCACGTCTGTCCTTGGCGGAGCTGGACCGGGCCGTCGGCGCCTTTATTGCCGACACCTACCACCTCCGTCCCCACGGCGAGACCGGCTGCGCGCCGCTCGACGCCTGGCCGGGCAGGGGCTTCCTGCCGCGCCTGCCCGAGAGCTTGGAAGAACTGGCCCTGCTGCTAATCATGCACGCACAGCCGCGCATGGTCCAACGCGACGGCATCCGCTTCCAGGGCCTGCGCTGTACCAGTCCCGCCCTGGCCGGCTATGTCCGCGAGCCGGTCACGATCCGCTACGACCCGCGCGACCTGTCCGAGATCCGGGTGTTCCACCGCGACCGCTTCCTGCGCCGGGCCATGAGCGAGGAGCATGCCGGCGCGGCGATCACGCTCAAGGACATCGAGGCAGCCCGGCGCGCCCACCGCCGGGCGCTCCGCGCCGGCATCAACGAGCGGGTCGCGCGGGTGGCGGACTATCTGCCAGTTCACGCCGATCCTTCGCGTGCCGAGAAGGCGGAGCGGCCGGCCCGGCCAGCTCGGACCAGGCTGCGCATCTACGAGGAGGATGGATCATAACGCCCGTTGCGACAGGCGCGCGGGAAGGCACGTTCATCGCCACCAAGGAGCACCGACGCTTCGTCGAGTTCGCCAAGGCCGTGCGCCAGCACTGCTACATCGGTCTGTGCTACGAACCCGCCGGCGTGGGCAAGACGCTTTCGGCACGCCGCTATGCCCACTGGGACGAGGCCGAGGCGGTGATCGAGAACTACGGCCTGCCCTCGGACGACGAGGCGGCCACGCAGGAACTGCTGGCCCGCTCGCGTACGGTCTTCCACACCCCCGCCGTGCTCGGCGCCTTGCGCGACATCCGGGACACCATGGCGCACAGCCTCGTCGTTGGCGGCCGGTGCATCGAGGAGCAACTCCGGCGCGACGGCGTCGAACTCCGGCGCAAGGACCGGGATCGGCTGGTTGAGATGGTCATCGTTGACGAGGCCGAGCGCCTGCAAACCTCCGCGCTCGAATTGCTCCGCGACATCTTCGACCGCACCGGCATGGGCCTGATCCTGATCGGGATGCCCGGCATGGAGAAGCGCCTGTCGCGCTACCCGCAGCTTTACAGCCGCGTCGGCTTCGCCCACCACTACCGCCCCTTGCAGGGCGACGAGCTGGCCTTCGTGCTGACCCGCCACTGGCGCCGGCTTGGCTTGTCCCTCGACGATGCCGACTTCACCGACGCCCAGGCCATCGCGTCCATCGCCCGTATCACGGGCGGCAACTTCCGCCTGCTGCACCGCCTGTTCGTCCAGATTGGGCGCATCCTCAAGATCAACGGCCTGTCCGTCATCACCGACGACGTGGTCGAGGCGGCGCGCAGCACGCTGGTGATCGGCGCCACATAACCCTGAAGAAGTCCCGCTACTTATCGCTGAAGGCCACACCACGCACGTGCAGCAGGTGCCCCTCCTTCACCCAAACCCGGCACCCTTGCGGCCCGGCCACGGCCTCCAGCCGCGATCCCGCCGGCAGCCGCAGCCATGATTGCGGCTCGAAGCGCTCCTCGCCATCGGCGAACCCACCCTCCAGCACCAGCAATTCCATCCCGCCCGGAGCATCGGACGCCACCGCCGCGCCGGGCCTCCACCGCTCGATCCGGACCTGCTCGCTCCCGTCGGCGAACAGCGTCATCGCTTCCACGCCGTCCCGCCCGCTGGCCGCCGTGAAATCGCCCGGCACGGTGCCGAGCCGGACGAGGACCCGGTCCTCCGGATCGAACTGCCACAGCTTGACGAAGATCGTGCAGCCCGGCGCAGACCCCGGCGTATGGCGCGTGCCGGGCGGGTTGCGGATATAGCTGCCGACGGGGAAATCCCCATGCTCGTCCTGGAACACGCCATCAAGCACCAGGAACTCCTCGCCGCCGCCGTGGGTATGCGGCGAGAACCGGCTGCCGACCGCATACCGCACGATCGAGGTCGCCCGGGCCACCTCGTCGCCGACCCGGTCGAGCATACGCCGGTCCACGCCGGGCACGGGCGACGGCGTCCATCCGAGCCGCCCGGCATGAACGGCGGCACGGGCGGCGAAATCCGCGTGAAGGTCCATCACCGATACTCCCTCGATCGTTTCAACAGTGTGAGATGGGTGCGTTGACACCTGAAACCACTGCGGCCAGCTTCCTGAAACGCCGCTGCGGCCAAGCAAGGAAGCGTAACGATGCCCGATCACGTCCCCCATCACAACACGCCCGCCAACGGCGCACGCCGCCTGCGCAGCCGCGGCTGGTTCGACGACCAATCGAACCCGAGCATGACCGCGCTCTACCTCGAGCGCTACATGAACTTCGGCCTCACCCTGGCCGAGCTGCAATCCGGCCGCCCCATCATCGGCATCGCCCAGACCGGCTCCGACCTCGCCCCCTGCAACCGCCATCTCGTGCAATTGGCCGGGCGCGTGCGCGACGGCATCCGCGACGCCGGCGGCGTCCCGCTCGAATTCCCGATCCACCCCATTCAGGAAACCGGCAAGCGCCCCACCGCGGCGCTCGACCGCAACCTGGCCTACCTCAGCCTGGTCGAGGTGCTGCACGGCTACCCGCTCGACGGCGTGGTGCTGACCGGCGGCTGCGACAAGACCGTTCCCGCCGTGCTGATGGGGGCGGCCACGGTGAACATCCCCGCCATCCTGCTGTCCGGCGGCCCGATGCTCGACGGCTGGCACAAGGGCCGCCTCGCCGGCTCCGGCACCATCGTCTGGGAAGCGCGCAAGCTGATGGCGGAGGGCAAGATCGAGTATCCCGAGTTCCTCGCCATGGTCGCCGACTCCGCCTCATCGGCCGGGCACTGCAACACCATGGGCACGGCGCTGAGCATGAACAGCCTGGCCGAAGCCCTGGGCATGTCCCTGCCCGGCTGCGCCGCCATCCCGGCCCCGCACAAGGAGCGCGGCTGGATGGCCTACCACACCGGCCACCGCATCGTCGGCATGGTGGGGGAGAACCTGCGCCCGTCCGACATCATGACCAAGCCCGCGTTCGAGAACGCCGTCGCCGCCGCGTCCGCCCTCGGCGCCAGCAGCAACTGCCCGATCAGCATGATCGCCATCGCCCGGCACATGGGCGTCGACCACACGCTCGAGGACTGGCAACGCGTCGGCGCGGACATCCCGCTGCTCACCGACGTGCAGCCGGCCGGGCGCTTCCTCGGCGAGGGCTTCTTCCGTGCCGGCGGCGTGCCTGCGGTCATGCGCGAGCTGCTGAGCGCCGGCAAGCTGCGCACCGACGTCATGACCTGCACCGGCCAGACGCTGGGCGAGAACCTGGCCAAGCCGGTCCTGGTCGACCGCGAGGTGATCCGCGCCTATGGCGAGCCGATGAAGGAGAAGGCCGGGTTCGCCGTCCTGTCCGGCAACCTGTTCGACGGCGCGGTGATGAAGGTCAGCGTCATCGACCCCGAGTTCCGCAGCCGCTTCCTCAGCGAGCCCGGCGCGCCCAACGTGTTCGAGGGCCGCGCCGTCGTGTTCGAAGGCCCGGAGGACTACCACGGGCGCATCGAGGACCCGGCGCTCGGCATCGACGAGCGCAGCATCCTCGTTATCCGCAACTGCGGCCCGGTCGGCTATCCGGGCGGCGCGGAGGTGGTGAACATGCAGCCCCCCGCAGCCCTGCTGAAAGCGGGCGTCAACGCGCTGCCCACCATGGGCGACGGCCGCCAATCCGGCACCTCCGGCAGCCCCAGCATCCTCAACGTCGCCCCCGAGGCGGCCGTGGGCGGCGGGCTGGCGTTGCTGCGAACCGGCGACCGGGTGCGGATCGACCTCAACGCCCGCAAGGTCGATGTCATGATCCCCGACGAGGAGCTGGCCGCCCGCCGCGCCGCCTGGGAGCCGCCGAAGCTGCATAGCCAGACGCCGTGGGAGGAGATCAGCCGCAGCATGGTGGGCCAGCACAACACGGGGGCGTGCCTGGAGCCGGCGACGTTGTACTTGAACATCGTGGAGACGCGAGGGGAGGCGCGGCATAGCCATTAGGGGTGGCTGGGACGTTAGCTAACCATAGCAGCTGCTGGCCATGAAGAACCTGTCGGCAGGGCTGCTTTAATCTGAAGGCAATCCCTCCCGCCATCGCCTTGCCTTCGTTCTCGGTGTTAATCCTCTGGCAACCTCGATCAGCCATAACGGCGTGAATCAGAGGGACGGCGACGATGCATCGACTAGTCAATACGCTCAGCAACGAAGAGGCTCGCCTGAATGCATTGCGCGATTTGGGTCTGCTCAATACCGCGCCGAGCGAGAGCTATGACCGCCTGACCCGCCTGGCTAGTCAGCTGCTGAAAGCGCCTGTCTCGACCGTGTCGCTCACCGATCATGACCGGCAATGGTTCAAATCCAAAGTCGGTCTGGACATCACCGAAATTCCCCGCGAGCAGGCCCCGTGCAGCTATGCAATCGAGGGCAACGACGTTTTTGTCGTGCCGGACCTTTCGGTCGATCCACGTTTCATTGATTCACCCCTCGTCAAGGCGGGCGTTCGCTTCTACGCCGGGGCGCCGCTGTTCACCCGTGCCGGTCATGGCCTCGGCACGATATGTGTCGTGGACGACCATCCCCGGGAACTCGACGACACGGGCAAGCGCGTGCTGCAAGACCTTGCCGGAATGGTGATGAGCCAGATCGAGTTGCAGAACATGATCGGCCGTGTGGATGCGACCACTGGAATGGCGAACCAGCACCAACTGTTCGAGGATCTGGAGGACTTGATCCGGGCGCAGCCAGAGTGCGATACGGCGGTCATCGTCGTCGAGATCATGCCGGCTGTCCAAGCGGCCCACACGTTGCGCGTGGTGGGATCGGGTCAGATCGATGCGCTGACGCAGTCGGCGATGTCGCTCATCCGAAGCAGCGCGGGCAATAGCGCCAGCCTTTATCACGTCGGTCAAATGCGCTGCGCTGTCGTGTTGGCGGATGCGGAAATGGCGGAGCGGATTGCGAACAGGGTCTTTGCCGCCCTTCGCCCGCCCATCCTGTCGGACGGAATTCCGATCAACCTGGCGCCGGCGGTCGGCATCTACGCATTCGGTCCCGGCGAGGCGGACCCGCGCGACATCTTCCGGCGCGCTGTGAGCGCAGTCGATGACGCGCGCGATACGGTCGGCGGAATCGCATTCTACAGCCAGGCGCACGACAAGCGCAGCGCACGCAATTTCGCCATTCTCAGCGAGTTTGACGCCGCGCTTGCGGCGGAGGACCAGCTTGCTCTGGTGTATCAGCCCCGTTTTGAAATGAAGTCGCACCAGATGGTGGGCGTTGAAGCTCTCCTGCGATGGCGTCATCCAACGCTGGGGCATGTTTCCCCGGGGGAGTTCATTCCCTTGATCGAGCAAACCGCGATGGCTCGGCCCATGATGGCCTGGGTCGCTGAACGAGCAATGCGGCAAGCGCGGATTTGGAAACGGAAAGGCCGCGACCTCAATGTATCGATCAACGCTTCCGCTCTGAACTTGGAGGAGCGGGATTTTGCGACCCGCCTGCTCCGTGCGGCGCAGGATGCGCGATTGGACCCGCACGACGTGGAGCTGGAGTTCACCGAGAGCGCGATGGCCCGTGACACCGACCGGGTGATCGAACAGCTAAGCGGATTGCGCTCGCAAGGGATGGGCATTGCCATCGACGATTTCGGAACCGGCTACAGCAACCTTTCCTACATCCAGCAGCTTCCGGTATCGGTGCTGAAAATAGACCAGGCGTTCGTCTACCGCCTGACGAGTTCGGCAAAGGACCGTCTGCTTGTTCGCACGATGATCGCGATGGCGCACGACCTTGGCTACCGAGTCGTCGCGGAAGGCATTGAGACACAAGAAGCCTATGACATCCTGCAAGATTGGGGGTGTGACGAAGGTCAGGGCTACTTTATGTCTAAGCCCGTTGCCGCAGAAGACATCCGTGCTTGGGAAAGAACGTCTCAAACAGTCCCGTGATATCGCGGCAATGGAAACCGGGACAGGCGTTGGCCGGCTCACCGCGCAACAACGCCCGCTCTGGAGCAGGGCATGTAAGTAGATCAGCGACCGAGAAGAGGTTGATGCGCGGCCAACGATGCAGCCGCGATCGCCCACTCCCGAACAAAACGTCCCGCCACCCTTCCCCATCGCCACCAACAACGCCAACCGGCTACAACGAGCCTGATAACAGCCAATCCAAACCCAGGGAGAACCCCATGCCAGAAGGCCGCCTCGTCGGAAAAACCGCCTTCATCACCGCTGCAGCCCAAGGCATCGGCCGCGCCACCGCGCTCGCCTACGCCGCACAAGGCGCCCGCGTCATCGCCTCCGACCTCAACGAGGCCAAGCTGGCCGAGCTAGGCCAAGGCATAACAACCCAGAAGCTCGACGCCACCGACACAGCCGAAATCGCCCGCGTGCTGGACGCGGCAGGCCCGGTCGACATCCTCTTCAACTGCGCCGGCTTCGTCCACCAGGGCACCATCCTCGACGCGACCGCCGAGGAATGGGAGTTCGCCTTCGCCCTCAACCTGCGCAGCATGGTGGCCGCCATCCGCGCCGTCCTGCCCGGCATGATCGAGCGCAAACAGGGCAGCATCATCAACATGTCGAGCGCCGCCAGCAGCATCAAGGGCGCGCCGAACCGCTGCGTCTACGCCACCAGCAAGGCGGCCGTCCTCGGCCTCACCAAGTCCGTCGCCGCCGATTTCGTCAAGCACGGCGTCCGCTGCAACGCGGTCTGCCCGGGCACGGTGCAGACCCCCAGCCTCGACGACCGGATCGCCGCCAACGCCGCCGCCGCCGGCTCGGTGGAGCAGGCCCGGCGCGACTTCATCGGCCGCCAAGCCATGGGCCGCCTCGGCTCGCCGGAAGAGATCGCCGCCCTCGCCGTCTATCTCGGCTCGGACGAGAGCCAGTTCGTCACCGGGCAAGCCATGGTCATCGACGGAGGATGGACGCTGTGAGGCAAGCGCCCGGTGCCGAGTGACCATGGCGCGGCCCGCCGCCCGCTGCTCGCCGCCTGCGCCGCGATGGCCCTGACAGTAGGCCCCGCCATGGCCCAGGAAACCGCAACGGTCACGGCCCACGGCGCCGCGCGCGACCGGATCGAGAACACCGTGGCCGACGTGCGCCTCGGCGTCGAGGCACAGGCCCCGGCCGCGCCGGACGTGCAGAAGGCGCTCACGTCGGGCCTCACGCCGCTGCTCGCCTACTTGCGCGACGCCAAGCTCGCCCGGCTGCGAACGAGCGGCCTGATGATCCAGCCCACGCCGCAGCCCGTCCCCGGTCAGCCGCCGCAATCAGCCGGCTTCACCGGCCGCGCCTCCATAAGCTTTGAGGTCGAGGCCGGGCGGCTCGGCGCCGTGCTGGACGGCGCGCTGGGCCAGGGCGCGAACATGGTCGACGGCCTGGCCCTGCGCCCGCGCGAATCGGAGATGGATGCCGCCCGCAACCGCCTCGCCGCCGAGGCGACGCGCACGGCTCTCGCGCAGGCCAAGGCGGTAGCCGAGGCGGCAGGCCTTCGCTTAGGCCCCGTGAAGTCCATCGCAATCGAGCCGGGCCAGGGCGTGCCGAGGCCGATGATGGCGCGCGCGGCCAGCGCCGGGCCGATGCCGACGGAAGCCGGCGACAGCGAAGTCAGCGCCAGCGTGACGATCACCGCCGCCCTGGCCCCGCCGCTGCCCTGAGCAGCACCTCGCCGGGGTCGGCCCCTTGCGCGCGAAGATCGCGGATCGCGGCAGCGCCCTGCCGCTTCGACAACCGCTGCCCGGCCTCGTCGGTCAGCAGCGCATGATGCCGGTATTGCGGCGCTGGCCAGCCCATCAACGCCTGCAACAGCCGGTGGATGCCCGTCACCGCCCGAAGGTCCTCGCCGCGGGTGACGTGGGTCACGCCCTGGGCGGCGTCGTCGTGCGTGACGCAGAGATGATAGCTGGCCGGCGTGTCCTTGCGCGCCAGGACCTCGTCGCCGAACGCCCCGGGGTCGCAGGCCACGGCCCCCTCGCCCACCTCGTGCCACGTCAACGGACCGGCCTGGCGGACCGCTTCGGCCATATCCAGCCGCAGCGCGTAAGGCTCGCCGCCGGCCATCCGCTCGGCGCGTTCAGTCCCAGCGAGATTGCGGCACGTGCCGGGATAAACCGGCGCCCCCGTCGGCCCATGCGGCGCATGAGCCGCCGCCGCGATGTCGGCGCGGGTGCAGAAGCAAGGGTAAAGCAAGCCGCGCGCCTCGAGCGCGGCAAGCGCCGCCGCATAGTCCGCGAAGCACTCGGATTGCCGCCGCACCGGGCCGTCCCAACCAAGGCCGAGCCACGCCAGGTCCTCCTCGATCCAGGCAGCGTACTCCGCCCGGCATCGCGCCGGGTCGATGTCCTCCATCCGCAACAGGAATCGCCCGCCCGCCTCCCGCGCCGTCCTCCATGCCGCGAGTGCGGAGGCGACGTGGCCGAGATGCAACGGCCCGGTCGGACTCGGCGCGAATCGGGTGATGACGCCGCCACCCATCAAAAGGCCGCCGCCCGCGCTAAACCCCGGCAAGCCCGTTGCAATTGCCTCCGACGATGACGAACAAATGACAAACGCCCCTCGCGCTTGCCGGGTGCAAAATGCGGTGCGATAAGCAAATCAGTTCGGCGGCGCATATTCTCTGGCGGCTCGTCCAAGGCTTAGGGCACCAGGATCGCGCCGCGAGTAAGGAGCGCGTTTTGCCCGACGGCGGTATGCACTTTCCGGCCCTGGTCTTGAATGCGGACTTCCGGCCCCTGTCATATTTCCCCCTCTCCGTTTGGGCATGGCAGGACGCGGTCAAAGCTGTCTTCCTCGACCGCGTGTCCGTTCTCAGCGAATACGACGACGAGGTGCATTCCCCGACCCTGACCATGCGCCTGCCCAGCGTCATCGCGCTGAAAGACTACATCCCCGCCGCCCGCCGCCCCGCCTTCACCCGCTTCAACGTGTTCCTGCGCGACGCGTTCAGTTGCCAATACTGCGGCGACCGCTTCCCGACGCCGGACCTCACCTTCGACCACGTCGTCCCGCGCAGCCGCGGCGGCCGCACGACATGGGAGAACGTCGTCACCGCTTGCGGCGGATGCAACCTACGCAAAGGCAACAAGCTCCCGCGCGAATGCCACATGCACCCGCGCACCGCCCCGAAGCAGCCCTCCACCTGGGCCTTGCAGGAAAACGGACGCGCCTTCCCGCCCAACTTCCTCCACGCGAGCTGGCGCGACTACCTTTACTGGGACAGCGAGCTCGAAAGCTGAGCCTCCCCCAAACAGGCCAGCTCCTCCAGCACGGCCGCGGAATGCCGCAACGGCAGCGAGTAGTGCCCCTCGTCGGCCAGCACGTGCCAACGCACCCCCGGGATCGCGCCGTAAGGCGCCAGCGTGTTCTCCGGGATCAGCGAGTCCTGCCCGCCATACCACACGCTCGTCGGCGTCCGGATCGCATCGAGCGGCACGCCCCAATCCCGCGCATAGATCTCGGCGTCCAACAAAGCGCCATGAATGCCGCGGGCGAAAGCCTGCCGCCAAACATGCCCGAGCCCGGCAAGCACCGGTGGCGTCAGCGCCGCGCGGTCCGCCGCCGGCAAGCCGCCGCCCACGACCGTACTGGGCGTGATGATCCGCCGGTGCAGCAACGGCCGCAGCACCATCAACAACCGCCGGGCCAATTTCGGATGCCGCCCCACGCGGAACAGGTGGCCAATGCCCGGCGTGCGGTGCGGCACGCCAGCCGACGGCGGCACCGGGCTGACCAGCGCCAAAGCACGGACTCGTCCGGCAAGCGCATAAGCGCAAGCCGCGGCATACGGCGCCCCGCCCGAAAGCCCAATAACCGAAAACGAAGGGAGATTTAAGCGGTCGGCAACGAAAGCAACGTCTTCCGGCCAGTCCAGCAATGTCCGGCCAGGCTGCGTGCTCGAACGGCCATACCCTGGCCGGTCGAACGCGAGCAATCGCACCGGCAGCCCGGCGATCAGCCCGGCTTCCAGCCTGCAAGCCGGCCAGCCATGAAAATACAGCACGGCCGGTCCTTGCGGATCGCCATATTCCTCAACCGCGATCGTTCGGCCGTCAGGCAACCGGACAACGATGGACGCCGGCTGCACGGGAAACCGAACCCGGCCTCCCGTGCCAAAACGCTTGATCCCCAACGTCGCCACGGCCCGCCCCGCAACCGGAGCGGATGCCGCGCCTTAACTGGCCGTCGCCGCCATCGCCCGCTTCGCCTGACACCGAACGATCCGCCGCTTCAACACCTGCGCCGGGGTCGGCAGATCGCGGTTCGGCGTGCCCAGCAGGAAGGCGTCAAGCCCGCCATTGTGCTCAACCGTCCGGATCGCGTGGGTCGTCAGCCGCACGCGCACGGCGGTGCCGAGGATGTCAGAAACCAGCGACGTTTGTTGCAGGTTGGGCAAGAAGCGGCGTCGGGTCTTGTTGTTCGCGTGGCTGACGTTGTTGCCAGACTGCACGCCCTTGCCGGTGAACTGGCAGCGACGGGACATTCGTTCGATTCCTGATGCTTTGGCCGGGGCGCTCAGCTCGCGCCAAGCTGCCCACGATCGGAACGCGGCTTATGCCCATGATGGCCGGACCGGTCAAGAGTCGCGGCGCGGCAGGTCCGGCTCGCCATACTCGGCCCGCAGCTCGCCGGAGCGCACGCTCTCCACCGCGTTCTCCAGCACCTGCACGATCGACTCGTCCCTCATGCTCCGCGCCAGCAGCCCGAGCGAGCCGCCGAGCAGCGCGGACGCCACCGCGATCGGCGCCAGATCGCGCCCCAGCATGTACTCGATCGCCTTGTCCACCACGGCGCCGGCGTGGCTGAGGTCGGGGGGTGGTTCGTTGTGGTCCATCGGATCGCTCCCTTACTGCGCGGCCAGCGCCGGTTCTTCGGCCTCCGCCGCCTGCTGTTCGGCCTGCAGCAGCCACATCCGGGCATACAGCCCGCCATGGTCCAGCAGCGCCGCATGGGTGCCGCGCTCGGCCACCTGGCCCTCCTGCAGCACCAATATCTCGTCCGCGTCGACCACCGTGGAAAGCCGGTGGGCGATGACGATCGTGGTCCGGTTCGCGGAAACGGTGCGCAGCGCCGTCTCGATCTCGCGTTCCGTGCGGGTGTCGAGCGCGCTGGTCGCCTCGTCTAGGATCAGGATGCGCGGGTCTTTCAGGATCGTCCGCGCGATCGCCACCCGCTGCTTCTCGCCGCCGCTGAGCTTCAGCCCCCGCTCCCCCACCCGCGTCGCGTAGCCCTCCGGCAGGCCCAATACGAAGTCGTGCACCTGCGCCAGCCGGGCCGCCTGCTCGATCTGCTCCCGGTTCGCGCCCGGCCGCCCATAGGCGATGTTGTAGGCGATGGTGTCGTTGAACAGCACGGTGTCCTGCGGCACCACGCCCACCGCGTCGCGCAGGCTGGCCTGCGTCAGGTCGCGCACGTCGATCCCGTCGATCTCGACCGCGCCGTCCGTCACGTCGTAGAAGCGGAACAGCAGCCGGCTGATGGTCGACTTGCCGGCCCCGGTCGGCCCCACCACGGCGAGCTTGGCCCCGGCCTCCGCCGTGAACGAAACCCCCTTTAGGATCTCGCGGTTCGGGTTGTAGCCGAAGCGCACGCCGCGGAACGCGACGCTGCCGCTCCCCGCCGCCTGCTTCGGCAGGATTTGCGCGGCCGGGCGGTCGGCCACCTCCTGGTGCACGCCGAGCAGTTGGAACATCTGCTCCATGTCCACCAGCCCCTGCTTGATTTCGCGGTAAACGAAACCGAGGAAGTTGAGCGGCTGGTAAAGCTGCATCAGGTACGTGTTGACCAGCACGAACTGGCCCACGGTCATCGTGTCGCCCTGCACGCCGCGCGCGGCCAGCAGCATGATGAACCCCAGCCCGGCGGCGATGATCAACGCCTGGCCCAGGTTGAGCATGTTGAGCGTCACCTGGCTCTTCACCGCCGCCCGCTCATACCGCGCCCGCGCCTGATCGAACCGCGCCGCCTCGTGCGCCTCGTTGCCGAAATACTTGACCGTCTCGAAATTCAGCAGGCTGTCGACCGATTTCGTCTGCGCGTCGCTGTCCATCTCGTTCATGGTGCGGCGGAACCGGATTCGCCAGCTCGTGAACCCGACGGTGAACCCGACGTAAAGCGCCACCGTGGCGAACGTCGCCAGCGCGAACCGCCAGTCGAACATCTGCCACAGGATCGCCGTCACCAGGAGCACCTCGAACAAGGTCGGCAGGATGTTGAACACGGCAAGCCGCAGCACGGCTTCCACCCCGGCCGTGCCGCGCTCAATGGACCGGCTAAGCCCGCCCGTCTGCCGGTCCAGGTGGAACCGTAGCGAAAGCCGGTGCAGGTGCCGGAACGTTTGCAGCGCCACCTTGCGGATCGTCCGCTGCTGCACCGCCGCGAACACGGCGTCTCGCATCTCGGCAAACCCGGACGCCGCGACGCGCAGCAGCGCGTAAGCGCCAATCAGCCCGATCGGCACCACCAGGATGTGGTCCTTCGGCGACAGCGCATCCACGGCATGGCTGTAGACGACCGGGATGTAGACGGTCGCGATCTTGGCCGCCACCAGCAGCAAAGCGGCCGCCACGACGCGAAGATGGCTGACCCGGTCGCCTTTCGGCCAGATATAGGGCAGCAGCGACCCGACCGTTTGCAAGCCGTTGCGCGATGATCGCAGCATAGGCTCGGTTGTTTCAACGCGTGGCATAGCCCGTATGTGGCCGCAGCACGCCCTCGTGCAAAGCCCGGTAGCTGGCACAGGGCGGAATAGCTGCCATATCGCGGCGATGAACGCCTTCCAGCGGCATATCGCCGCTTGCAACAACGCCGTCCTCCCCGGCAGCCGCCTCGGCGTCCACGTCGCCGGCCATCAGGTCGGCTGGGTGTCCGGCGGACTGCTCCATGCGTTGAAGCCGCTCGGCGTCGCGGCAGCCGATGATCGCGTCAGCATCGAGCCTGGCCGCCTTCAGCCGGTCGCCCGGCAACTCGCGGACGCCGGGCATTTCCGCTGGCGCGACGAAGCCTTCGACGTCCGCGCAACCGCGGAAGGCCCGGTCCTCACCGTGCTCGACCGCGGCGCGCTGCCCCTATTCGGCGTCCGGGCGGTCGGCGTGCATCTGAACGGCCTCGTGCGCCGTCCGGACGGGTTGTGGCTCTGGGTGGCACGCCGCGCGCCTGACAAGCTGCTGGACCCGGGCAAGCTGGACCACATCGTCGCCGGCGGCGTGGCGGCCGGGTTCACCCCGATGGAGACGCTGGCGAAAGAAGCGCAAGAAGAAGCGGGACTAGGGCCGGACCTGCTCGGGCAAGCCAGGCACGTCGCCTCGGTCGCCTACGCGATGGATCGCACGGAAGGGCTGCGGCGCGATCTCCTGCATTGCTACGACCTTTACTTGCCCGCGGGCTTCACTCCCGAACCCTGCGACGGCGAGGTCGAAGGCTTCGAACTGTGGCCACTGGACGCCGTCTACCGCCGCGTAAGAGACACGGACGACTTCAAGTTCAACGTCAACCTCGTGCTGATCGACCTGTTCCGCCGCCTCGGCTATCCGCTCGAATAGAAGCGGACCGGATCACCCTTCCGGCGCGCCGGCGGTGATGGCGATCGGCCGCGCGTCCCCGCCCGGCTGCTCCGCCGGCGTGTCCTCGGCCTCGCCCGGCCCTTCCTGCGTCTCGCCGCCGAATGGCTGGTCCTGCCGCCGCTGGTAGCCCTGGCCGTTCTGCGGCCCCTGCCCCTGCTGCTGCGCCGCCTGGTTCATCGCGTTCAGGATGCGGAAATAATGCTCGGCATACTGGAAATAACTCTCCGCCATCACCCGGTCGCCACTGCTCGTCGCGTCGCGCCCGAGCTGCAAGTATTTCTCGAACAGTTGCTGCGACGTGCCGCGGATCCGCAAGTCCGGCCCATTGCTGTCGAAAACATGGTTGCGGTTCATCGGCGTCGTGCCGCTCTGGTGGCGGATCGGGCCGCCGCTGCCGCCGCGATGGTTGCGTCCACGCATACGCTTCATGTTCATGCTCATTGACTTATGCTCACTGGGGCACTCTCGAACGTTCCGATCAATTGTCGCCTTGGCTGCCGCCGCTGCTCCAAACCGTCCATCGACGTTGGCTTCATGCCATTCAGACGCCCGAGTCTCTCTTCAGCGTCAACTCTGAAAACTCGGGCACGGGCATGGTCCCGGATACACCGGCACGCATCTCCTTACCTAATCGCCTGCAACCCCGCTGCCAACCCCTTTATCCAACACAACTGCACGTGCGACGCCGCCAAGATCGTTGCGAAATGTCGGCCTGAACCCCGCCAGCTGCGCCAGGCCGCCGACCGCCTCCGCCTGCCCCGCCCCGATTTCGATGATTGCCACGCCGCCGGGCGCAACCAACCGGCCCAGCGCGCAAGCCAGCGCCCGGTAAGCGTCAAGCCCGTCAGGACCGCCGTCCAGCGCCCCGCGCGGCTCAAACTGCGCCACCTCGGGCATCAGCCCGGGCATGTCGCCCGCTTCGATGTAGGGCGGATTGCTCAACACCAGGTCGAACCGCCCCCCGACCGCCTCCGCCCAGTCCCCGACGGCGAAGCTGGCGCGCCCCTCGAACCCCAGCCGGGCCGCGTTGCGCCGGGCCAGCGCCGCCGCGTCCGGCGTCCGGTCCACGCCGAGTCCCCAAGCCGCCGGGAATTCGCTCAGCGCGGCGAGCAGCAGGCAGCCCGTGCCCGTGCCGAGGTCAAGCACCCGCCGCACCCGGCCGCGCTCGGGAAACGCCGCCAGCGCCGCCTCGATCAGCGTTTCGGAATCCGCCCGCGGGATCAGCGTCGCCGCGGACACCTCCAGGTCGAGCGTCCAGAACCCCTGCCGCCCGGTAATGAACGCCAACGGCTCCCGCGCAGCCCGGCGCGCGACAAGCGCGTCGTAACCGCCCGTCTCGATCCGCCTGTCCCGCCCGCCGACCAGCGACGCCTGGTCAAGCCCGGTGGCGAACGCGAGCAGCAGCCGCGCGTCGAGCGCCGGGTTGCCGACCCCGGCGGCGGCGAGCCGGGCGGCGCCGTCGCGGAGCGCAGCCCCCACCGTCACCAGCAAGGCGCCGTCACTCCTGCGCCGCCAGCCTCGCCGCCTGGTCCTCCGCCGTCAGCCGGTCGACGATCTCGTCCAGTTCGCCTTCCATGACGCGGTCGATGCTATGCAGCGTCAGCCCGATCCGATGGTCGCTGACCCGGCCTTGCGGGAAATTGTAGGTCCGGATGCGCTCGCTGCGGTCCCCCGTGCCAACCTGGCTGCGCCGGTCCGCCGCCCGCGTCGCGTCGAGGCTGCTCCGCTGCGCGTCATACAATCTGGACCGCAGGATCTTCATCGCCTTGGCGCGGTTCTTGTGCTGGCTCCGCTCCTCCTGCATGGCAACGACGACGCCGCTCGGGAGATGCGTGATCCGCACCGCGCTCTCCGTCTTGTTCACGTGCTGCCCGCCGGCGCCCGACGCGCGGTAAACGTCGATCCGCAGGTCGGCGTCGTTCACCTCGACATCGAACTCCTCCGCTTCCGGCAGCACGGCCACCGTCACCGTCGACGTATGGATGCGCCCCTGGCTCTCCGTCGCCGGCACGCGCTGGACCCGGTGCACGCCGGATTCATACTTGAACCGCGCGAACACGTTGCGCCCCGTGATCTCGGCCACCGCCTCCTTGATCCCGCCAAGCCCGGTGTCGGCATACTCCAGCACCTCCGTGCGCCACCCCTTCTGCGCCGCATACTTCTGATACATCGCGAACAGCTCGGCGGCGAACAGCCCGGCCTCGTCCCCGCCCGCCGCGGGCCGCACCTCCAGGATGGCGCTCCGCGCGTCCGCCTCGTCCTGCGGCAGCAACGCCAGCCGGATCTCGTGCCGCAAAGCCGGCAGCCGGTCCTTCAGCTCGAACAGCTCCGCTTCCGCGAGCGCGCGCATCTCCGGGTCGGACAGAAGCTGCTCGGCATCGCTCGCCGCCTGCTCCGCCGCCCGCAGCTCGCCGATCCGCTCCACCACCGGGTCAAGCTCGCTCAGCTCCTTGCTCAGCTTGGCGAACCCGTCCCCCGCCCCTTCGCTCAGCAGGCTGCGCAGTTCCGCCGCCCGGCCGACGATGCGGTCGAGCTTGTAATCAAGGCTGCCCTTCATTCTCCGCCCAAGATGTGCGCGAGATCAACCAACGCCGCCTCCCGCTGCTCCCCGCTCACGAGATCCCTCACCTGCGCCACGTGCCGCAGCGCCTCGTCCTCGCCGATGATAACCGCCGCCCGCGCCCCGATCTTGTTGGCCCGCTCCATCCGCCGCTTCAGGTTGCCGCGATAGCTCATCTCCGCCCGGATGCCATGCTCGCGCAGCGCCTGCAACGCGTGGATCGCCGCCTCCTGCTGCGCATCGCTGGTCGGAATCACGGCCACCGGCCGCGGCGATTCGGGCGTTCCCGGCAGCAGCATCGCCAGCCGCTCGATCCCCGCCGCCCAGCCGACCGCGGGAATGCTCGGCCCCCCCATCTGCTGCACCAGCCCGTCATACCGCCCGCCCGCCATCACCGTCCCTTGCGCGCCCAGCGCCGTCGTCACGAACTCGAAAGCGGTGTGGTTGTAATAGTCCAGCCCCCGCACGATCCGCGGGTTTTCCCGGAACGGCACGCCGAACCGGTCAAGCTGACGCCGCAACGTGTCGTAGAAGGCCGCTGCCTCGCCCGTCAGCGATCCCGAAATGGTCGGCGCATCCGCTGCCAGCGCCCGGTCCCCGGCATCCTTGCTGTCCAGGATGCGCAACGGATTATGCTCCAGCCGATGCCGGCTGTCCTCCGACAACGCGTCCTGGTGCGCCGAGAAGTACTCGACCAACGCCCCCCGGTAAGCCGCCCGGCTCTCCAGATCCCCCAGCGTGTTCACTTCCAGCGCCGTGTTCTCAGCAACGCCGAGCGCGCGCAGGATCGCCCACCCCATCGCGATCGCCTCCGCGTCGGCCAAAGGCTCCGCCGGCCCGATCACTTCCGCCCCGAACTGATGGAACTGCCGGTAACGCCCCTTCTGCGGCCGCTCGTAGCGGAACATCGGCCCGGCATAGAACACCTTCTGCGGCAACGACTGCGTCAGCCCGTTCGTCACCAGCGCCCGGCAAATCCCCGCCGTGTTCTCCGGCCGCAGCGTGACGCTGTCCCCCCCGCGGTCGGCGAAGGTGTACATCTCCTTCGTCACCACGTCCGACGTCTCCCCCAGGGTGCGCGCGAACACCCGAGTGTCCTCGAACACCGGCGTCGCCCATTCCTCATGCCCGTACAGCCCGGCGACGCGCCGCGCGGTGTCGATCACGTAGGCGTGCCGGCGCTGGTCCTCGCCGATGAGGTCCCGCGTGCCGCGGACCGGTTGCAGCTCTGCCAACGCTACTCCGCCGCGACCTTCACCGCGTCCTGACCGGCGGTCAGCGCCTCCGCCCTCCGCTCCACCAGGTCGACGATGCGCTCGATCATCCCGGCGCCCTCGATGGTGTGGTCGGTCTTCCCCGCCGCATAGACCATGTGCCGCCCGTTCCCGCCCCCCGTCACGCCGATATCGGTCATCAGCGCCTCGCCCGGCCCATTCACCACGCAACCGATGATGCTCAGCGTGATCGGCGTCTTGATGTGCGCCAGCCGGTCCTCGAGCTGCGCCACCGTGTCGATCACGTTGAAGCCCTGCCGCGCGCACGACGGGCAGGACACGATCTTGACCCCCCGGTGCCGCAACCCGAGCGACTTCAGGATGTCCCACCCGACATGCACTTCCTCCTCGGGCTCTGCCGAAAGCGACACCCGCAACGTGTCCCCCACCCCCGCCCACAGCAGGCTGCCCAGCCCGATCGAGGACTTCACCGTCCCGGCCCGCTTCGTCCCCGCCTCGGTGATGCCGATATGCAACGGATGGTCGCACTGCTCGGCCAACTGCTGATACGCCGCCACCGCCATGAACACGTCGCTCGCCTTCACGCTGATCTTGAACTCGTGAAAGTCGTGGTCCTGCAAAATCTTCGCGTGCTCCAGCGCGCTCTCCACCAGCGCCTCCGGGTTAGGCTCCCCATACTTCTCCAGCAGATGCCGCTCCAACGACCCGGCGTTCACCCCGATCCGCATCGAGCACCCATGGTCGCGCGCCGCCTTCACCACCTCGCGCACCCGCTCCGGGCTGCCGATGTTCCCCGGATTGATCCGCAGGCACGCCGCCCCGCTCTCCGCCGCCTCGATCGCCCGGCGGTAATGAAAATGGATGTCCGCCACCACCGGCACCCCCACCGCCGGCACGATCCGCTTCAACGCCAGCGCGCTTTCCTGGTCCGGGCACGAGACGCGGACGATATCGACGCCCGCCTCCTCCGCCCGCTTGATCTGCGCGACCGTCGCCGGCACGTCGGTCGTCAGCGTGTTGGTCATCGTCTGCACCGTGATCGGCGCGTCGCCGCCGACCGGCACCGCGCCGACGTGGATCTGCCGCGAGCGACGCCGGTCGATCTGCTGATAAGGACGGTAGCTCATGCACCTGCTTTCCGTGTTGCAGCCCTCATATAGCCTGTCGTCGCCCTGACTGGAACCGTTAGGGTCAATCGCCGGGCCGACCTCAACCGAAGCGACGCGCCTTAAGCATCGTTCGGCGGAGCGTGCTGGCACGCTGCCGGTAAAATGATGCGTCCTCAAAGGTTTCTGAGCAAGCTTGCGTGGCGCAAGCCTGCTCAGCGCGGCGAAGCCTGCGGCAACGGCGCGGCGCTGATCGGGATGTCGCGCTTAACCGCGCCAGACGGCCCAAGCGGCGGCTGCGCCACGCCGTTCACCACGATCTCCGTCCCCCCCGCATTGCCCGTGGTGAGCAGTAGCGGCCCATCCGGCGGCACCGGCCAGGTTTCGCCAGGCCGCATGACCCGGCTGACCAGCACCGTGCCCTGCTTCTGCCGCACCTGCACCCACGCGTCCGCGGTGAAGCGAAGCAGCGTCTGCCCGCCAGGCGGCGAAGCATCGGGCGCATCCCCGGCCATCTCGGCGTCGGAGGGTTCAAACGGCGCAACACCCGGCGGCGGCGCCTGCTCGTCCGTCGCCGCCGTCGCCAAGCTGCCGGGCGCAGGACTGGGCGGCGCGGCCGGCTCAGCCGGCGTCGTCAACCGCGCGGGCGCCGGAGGCGTCTCGCGCCGCTGCGGCCCCGGCGCATCGTAGAACCCGAACCAGGCCGCATAGCTGATGGCGGTGATCACCACCCCAAGCATCACCACCGCGCCCGCCGGCACCCCGCGCTGCGGCGCCGGGGCAGGGAACGTCAGGTCCGGCCGGCGGTCCACGTCCTGCGCCTCGGCGCGAAACCGGCGCGCAACCTCCCCAGGATCAAGGCCCAACGCCTTCGCGTAGGTCCGAAGATAGCCGAGCGCGTAGGCATTGCCCGGCAAGTCAGCCAAGCGCCCCGCCTCGATCCCCTCAAGGTAGGACAGCCGGATCCGCAACGCGTCCGCAACCTCCGGCAAGCCCCAGCCCAGCCGAAGCCGCGCGGCGCGCAGCTCCGCCCCCACCCGGAACGCGCCGAGCGCGGGCGCATCGCCCAGCACCCCGCCCGGCTCGGCGGCAGACATCATCTCCGACAGGTGCTGAAAACGGGGCCTGCGGCTCTGCAACGCACTGGACCTTTCGACGGTCCACCCATGGTACGATGTTCATCTGAAATTGCCAATAGTTCCCGATGCTCGCCCCAAGGTTGTGTTGCCTAAGTACCGATCAGCCCATGCTCCCGCGCCCACCCGGCAATCGGGTCGCGCAGGCTCGCAGCACCCCCGTCATGCCGCCGCAACGCCCCGAGCAGCCCGCGCAACTCCGCCAAGTCGGCCCGGGCAAACATCGCCTTCTGCCGCAGCAGGCTCCCCGCCGACATCGACAGCGACGTGATGCCGATCGCGGCCAAGGCGAGCGCTTCCAAGGGCCGCGAAGCGTGCTCCCCGCAAACCGACACCCCGACCCCGGCCGTCGCCGCCGCCCGCTGCACGCTCGCCACCGCATCGAGCGCCGGCCCGCTTAATAGATCGTAACGGTTGGCGAGCGACGGCGCCCCGCGGTCGGCGGCGAACAGGAACTGCATCAGGTCGTTCGATCCGACCGACACGAAATCCGCCTCCGCCATCAGCGCCGGAAGCTGGAACAGCAGGGAAGGCACCTCGATCATGCTGCCCACCTGCAGCCGCTCCGGCCTGGGCCGCACCCGGTCCGCCTCCGCAAGCAGCAGATGCCGCGCCGCGCGGAACTCGCCCACCGTCGCCACCATCGGGAACATCACGCTGAGCGGCCGCCCGCCCGCCGCCAGCAGCAAGGCCCGCAACTGCCGCCGGAGCAGCGCCGGGCGGTCAAGCCCGATCCGCAGCGAGCGCCAGCCCATCGCCGGGTTCTCCTCCGCCTGCCGTGCCGCCCCCGGCAGCAGCTTGTCGCCGCCGAGGTCAAGCGTGCGGAAATAAACCGGGCGGTCCCCCGCGGCATCGAGCACCCGGGCATAGATCGCGGCCTGGTCCGCCAGGTCGGCGACGCTGCCGTGGGCCAGCATGGCGATCTCCGTCCGGAACAGCCCGATCCCGGCCGCCCCGGTCGCCTCAAGCTGCTCCATCTCGAGCGCCAGCCCGACATTGAGCATGAGCCGCAACGGCTCCCCGTCCCGGCTGCGCGACGGGCGGTGGCGCTGCGCCGCATACCCGGCCTCCGCCGCGGCGCGCACGTCCAGCGCGCGGTGATAGGCGGCCTGCACCTCGTCGTCCGGCCGGATGATCACCTGCCCCTGGTCGGCGTCCAGCACGGCCATGTCCCCGTCCGCCGCCGCCTCCATCACCCCGCGCGCGCTGCCCACCGCCGGCAAGCCGAGCGCCCGGGCCAGGATGGCCGCGTGCCCCCCCGTGCTGCCCTCCTCGATCAGCACGCCGGCGATCCCGCGGGCGTGCCATTCCAGCAACTGCGCCGGCCCGAGCCTGCGGGTAATCAGGATGCCCCCTTTCGCCGGCGGCGCATTGTCCGTGCCCGTTCCCAGCGCGGTCAGCAGCCGGCTCGCCAGATCCTCCAGGTCGGCCAGCCGCTCGCGGATATACGGGTCCGCCATCCGCCGCATCCGGCCGCGCACCTCGTTGTTGACCCGGTAGACCGCAGCCTCCGCCGTCAGCCCGCCCGCGATCGCCTCGCGCACCCGCGCCATCCAACTGCCGTCGCGCGACACCAGCCGCGTCGCCTCGAGCACGGCCCGCGCGCCCTCCCCGTCCGGCAGGCTCGTGTCGATCAAGTCCTCCAGCGACTGCCGCATGGCCGCGCCCGCGGCGGCGAACCGTTCCAGCTCGGCATCCGGGTCGTCGGCCAGCAAGCGGTGCAGCGGCGCGCCCAGTCCCGCGAGCACGGCCGGGCCGATCGCGATCCCGGGCGCGATCGGGCTGGCGCTGAACCGCCGCGGCAGGGCGGCGCCGAACCCTTGCTCCGCCCCGTCGGCGGCCACGCCCCCCGCCAGGATTTCCGCCAGCAGCATCGCCACCGTTTCCAGCACGTCGCACTCGTCATCGGAATAAAGCCGCGGCGTCCGGTTCTGCACCGCCAGCACCCCGAGCGTCCGCCCGGCCCGGCGCACCGGCAAGGACAGCAACGAGGCGTAAGGGTCCTCGCCGGTTTCCAGCCGGTAAGCGAAGGCCGGGTGGTTCTGCGCGTCCGGAAGGTTCTGGATCAGCCCGGTCGCGGCGGTGGTGCCGACGATCCCCTCGCCCACCCGCAGCCGCGTGCGCCCGACAGCCTCCGGGTTCAGCCCGAACGTGGCGGCAAGCTCCAGCAAGTCGCCCGGCCGCATGGCGTAGATGGTGCAAACGTCGGTCCCGAGTTCGTCCGCCACCAGCGCGGTCAAGCTCTGCATCAAGCCGCGCGAATCCGAGCCTCCCCCGGCCATAAGCGCGCGAAGGCGGACGAGCAGGCGGCCGGAGGCAGGCACTAGCCGCCCGTCCTCGGATGCCCGGGCGTCATGCCGCCTCGCCTCAGGACCGCGCCGGGCGGCGGCCCGCGGCGTCCCGCGTCAAGGCGCTGACCGCCAGCAGGACGGCAACGTTCAGCGCCAGCGCCACGATGCCGATGTTGAGGTCGCGGATCACCTCCGGCAGCTCCGGGAACAGCTTGGCGAACGTGGTGTGGCTGCTGGAAACGTAGGCAACGGCGCCGACGCCGGCCACGATGCCGGCGATGGCCCCCTCCCGCGTGACCGGGTTGCGCGGCATGAGGCTGGCGATCAGGGCGGGAAAGAACTGCGTGACGAACGCGTAGCCCATCAGCAGCAAGGCGACGATGGTGGCGCCCCCGAACAGCGCGAAATAAGCCCCGGCCAGCGTCACGAGCGGGACCATGCCGCGGGCGATGGCGCCGATGGCAGCCTCGGAGGCCGACGGCGCGGCAACGCGGACCAGGTTGTTGGCGATCAGCGTGGAGGCCGTCATGACGATCAAGGAGCCGGGAACGATCGCGGTCAGCACGCCCGCCGCCCCGATCAGGCCGACCACCCAGGACGGGAAGGTGGCGATCGACAGCTTGAACAAGGCAAGGTCGCCCTGCGGCCCCGTCAGCCCCGGCGCCTGCAGCACCGCGGCGAAGCCCACGAAGAACACGAACAGCAGGATGAGCTGGTAGAACGGCAGCAGGATCGCGTTGCGCCGGAACACGCCGTCCTCGCGGGCGGTGAACACGGCGGCGAACGAGTGCGGCCACATGAAGAAGCCGAGCGCCGTGAGCGCCACGGTGCTGTCGTACCAGGCAAGGCTCATGCCCGAGGGGCGCAGGGTGAGGAAACCGGGTTTGGCCTGGTCGATGGCGCGGAACATCGGCTCGAAGCCGCCGTAGTAATGCAGCGGCAGATAGATGCCGAGGAACACCACCACGACGAGGATGACCACGTCCTTCAGCGTCGCGGTCCAGGCCGAGCCGCGCACGCCGGAGATAATCACGTAGAGTGCCATCACCGCCGAGCCGATCCAGACCGCGGCATCGGACGAGATCGCGCCGTAGGAAGCCGTGGAAATGATGATCCCCAACCCGCGGAGCTGCAGCACCAGGTACGGGATCAACGCGACCACGCCAACGACCGCCACCAGCAGCCCGAGCATTCGGCTGTCGTATTTGCGGGCGAAGAAGTCGGGTTGGGTCAGCAGCCCGTGCTCGCGGGCATAGCGCCAGACCGGCGGGAGCATGAAATAGGACAGGCTGTAGGCGACGGTGCCGTAAGCCAGGATGTAATAGGCGGGCGCGCCCTCCCTATAGGCGAGGCCGCTGCCGCCCAGGAAGGTGAACGTGGTGTAGATCTCGCCGGCCAGCAGCAGGAAAACGAAGACCGAGCCGAAGCCCCGCCCGGCCACGGCCCACTGCTCGAGGCCCAGGTCACGCCCACGCCTCGCCATCACGCCGAGCGCGAGGGCAAGAAGGAACGTGGCGAAGATGATGACGCTGGCCATGCCGCGGCCTCAGCGCCCGCCGCGGCGGTTGGCCGGGTCGAGCAGGTAAACCAGACCCATGATCGCGCCCCCGAGCACGACCCACAGCACCTGCCAGAACAGCACGAACGGCAACCCGAGCACGTAGGGTTCCACCGTGTTGGTGAACGGCGTGCCGAGCAGGAACCCGAGGCAAGGCAGCGCCGCGAGCAAGCGAAACGTCATCGGGGGCAATCCTCTGCGGTTGAGAGAAACGGTAGCAGCAGGGCAGGAAAAGGGCCAGCAAGCGGCCTGGTCCGGGCAGGCGCCCGCTCCGGTTAGAACATAAGCAACCGTCCGCCACGGCCCCTCAGTCGCCCTCCAAGGCGGCCCGCGCTTGCGAAACAAGCTCCCCGATGATCTCCCCCACCGGCTGCTCGCCCGTCACCATCCCGACCGACTGCCCGGCCATCACCGACCCGTTCTCCACGTCCCCCTCCACCACCGCCCGCCGCAGCGCCCCCGCCCAGAAATGCTCGATCCCGAGTTGCGCCTGCTCCCGGCTGAGTTCGCCCGCCGCCACCTTGCGCGTCATCTCCGCCTGGTGCTGCACGAAGCGCGCCGACGCCGCGTTCGCCAAGGCGCGGACGGGGATCACCGGGAACGCCGGGTCAAGCTGGACGCTCGGCAGCGCGTCCCGTGCCCGGGCGTGGATGAACGCGTGCTTGAAGTTCGGATGCGCCACGCTCTCGGCCGCGGCGGCGAACCGCGTCCCAAGCTGCGCCCCGGCCGCCCCCATGCGCAGAAAGGCGGCGATCGCCTCCCCTCGCCCGATCCCGCCCGCGACGAACACCGGCGCCTCGTGGACATGCGGCAGGATCTCCTGCGCCAGCACGTTCAACGACACCGGGCCGATATGCCCGCCAGCCTCCGACCCCTCGATCACCAGCGCGTCCGCCCCGCTCCGGACCAGCCGCTGCGCCAGGCCGAGCGACGGCGCGAAGCAGATCACCCGCGCCCCCCCATCCTTCGCCCGCCGCATCGCCGCCCCCTTCGGCACCCCGCCGGCAAGCACGACATGCCCGACACGCGCCTCCAGGCAAACGTCGATCAGCGCGTCAAGCTCGGGGTGCAGGGTGATCAGGTTCACCCCGAACGGCGCACGGGTCAGCGACTGGGTGGCCCTGATCTCCGCCGCCAGCGCCGCCGGGCCCATCGACCCGCAGGCGATCACCCCGAACCCCCCGGCGTTGCTGATCGCCGACACAAGACGCCGCTCGCTCAGCCAGCTCATCGCCCCGCCCATGATGGCGTACCGGGCGCCGAGGAACGCCGCGCCGCGCGACCACAACCGCCCGAGCCGGTCGGGGCCGCCGCGGATCAGCGCCAGGTCGTCAGGCACCGTCGAGGCCATACGCGGTGTGCAGCGCCCGCACCGCCAGCTCCGTGTACTCCGCCCCGATCAGGATGCTGACCTTGATCTCGCTCGTCGAGATCACCTGGATGTTGATGCCCTTGCCCGCCAGCGTCGCGAACATCGTGCTCGCCACCCCCGCATGGCTCCGCATCCCCACGCCCACCACGCTGATCTTGGCCACGTCCGGGTCGGTCAGCAGCGTGTTGGACCCGATCAACTCCCCGTTCGCCTCCAGGATCGACTGCGCCCGCGCGAGGTCGGCCCGGCCCACGGTGAACGTCATGTCCGTCGTCCCCTCCGCGGACACGTTCTGCACGATCATGTCGACGTTGACGTTGGCGGCACTCAGCGGGCCGAAGATGGCCGCCGCCACCCCCGGACGGTCCGGCACGTGCCGCAAGGTGATCTTCGCCTCGTCGCGCGAATAGGCGATGCCCGATACGATGGCTTGTTCCACGATCTCGTCCTCATCCACCACCAGGGTCCCTGGCTTGTCCTCGAAGCTGCTGAGCACCTGCACCCGCACGCGCTCCTTCATCGCCAGCTCGACGCTGCGGGTCTGCAAGACCTTGGCGCCCACCGACGCCAGCTCCAGCATCTCCTCGTAGCTGACCTTGTCCAGCTTGCGCGCGCGCTCGGTGATCCGCGGGTCGGTCGTGTACACCCCGTCCACGTCGGTATAGATGTCGCACCGGTCGGCCTTGATGGCGGCCGCCAGCGCCACCGCGGACGTGTCGGAGCCTCCCCGGCCCAGCGTGCTGACCCGGTTGCCCGGCGCGATTCCCTGAAACCCGGCCACCACCGGCACCTGCCCGGCCTCCATCGCCCGGATCAGCGCCTCGCCCTCCACGTCCTCGATCCGCGCCCGCCCATGCGCCGCGTCCGTGCGCAGCGGGATCTGCCAGCCCGACCACGAACGGCTGTCAACGCCGAGCGACTGCAAGGCGATGGCGAGCAACCCGCTCGTGACCTGCTCGCCCGTGGCCACGACCGAGTCGTACTCCCGCGCGTCATGCAGCGCGCTCAACGCCTGGCACCAGGCGACAAGCTGGTTGGTGACCCCCGACATCGCCGAAACAACAACGGCCACATGATGCCCGGCCTCGATCTCCCGTGCCACCCGCCCGGCCACGTTGCGGATGCGCTCCAGGTCCGCAACCGAGGTGCCGCCGAACTTCATCACGATACGCGCCATCCGCGGCCCCGTTCTCCTGCTTGGCCAGGAACTCGCCCAGTTGCGGCAGCTCCAACCCCGGCTCACATACCGGCGATCAACAAGCCGGGCAACAGAGTGGCTCAAATGCAACAGTCAGGCTCCGTGCGTCGCAACGAGGTCGCGCACTTCAACCGCATGGCCGCGGACTGGTGGGACCCAGCCGGCCCGATGGCCATGCTCCACAAGATGAACCCGCTCCGCGTCGGCTGGATCGACAAGCAGGTAGCCGCGTTCGGAGGCGGGCGCGGACGCCTCCTCGATGTCGGCTGCGGCGCGGGCCTGGCCTCCGAGGCCCTGGCGCGGATCGGCTACGACGTCCTCGGGCTGGACGCGGCGGAGGAAACGGTCGGGGCGGCGCGCGCCCATGCCGAAGGAGCCAACCTGTCCTTGACTTACCGGGTCGGCGCCGCCGAAGACCTCGCCCGGGAAGGCCTGCGCGTCCCGGTCGTCACCGCCCTCGAAGTAATCGAGCACGTGGCCGACCCCGGCCTGTTCCTGCAAACCTTGTCGGGCCTCCTGCAACCCGCAGGGCTGCTGTTCGTCTCGACCTTGAACCGGACCGCCCGGTCATGGCTCACGGCGAAGCTCGGCGCGGAGTACGTCGCCCGCCTCCTCCCGGTCGGCACGCATCGATGGACCCAGTTCGTCACGCCCGAAGAACTGGCATCGAAAGGCAGGCAAGCCGGCCTGACGCTCAAGGCCCGCGCCGGCCTGTCGTTCGATCCGCTCAGCCGCCGCTGGTTCGCGAACCAGAACCTCGGCGTGAACTACATCGCGATGCTGCAACGGCAGGTTTAGACTGCAATCGCCCTGACTGGAAAGTCAGGGAGTCAATTGCCAGTTCAGACCAGTGCTAGACCCTTATTATCCTGACATAGTCAGGATAATAAGGGTCTAGCCGTCCGCGCGGGGCACCCAGGGAATCCGGGCCACCTCAATGCCCTCGTCGGCCAGGGCCTCCGCCTGTTCGGGCGTGCTCTCGCCGTAGATGCTGCGCGCCGGTGTGTCCCCGCGATGGATCGCCCGCGCCTCGTCCGCGAACCGTGCGCCCACGTGCTCGCAGTTCTTCTCCACCTCGGCGCGGATCTTCTGCAGCATCGCCGCCAGCTTGGCCGGCATCGCCGCCCCGCTCTTCTCCGCAACCGGCGTCGGCGTCGCCGCCTGCCCCTCCTGGTCGACCACCACCGCCCCGCGGCGCGACACCGACGGCGTCATCAGCGCCCGGTTGACCGCCGTGCTGCCGCATTCCGGGCAAGCGACCAGCCCGGCCTTCGCCTGCGCCTCGAACGCCGAACTGTCCCGGAACCAGCCGTCAAACCCGTGCTCGGCCGAACACCGCAATTGGTAGTGGATCATTCAAGCCCGTTCAGATTGAAACACGATGCCGTGATATAAGGCGTTACGCATTCGTAACAAGCCTCAAGCAGCGGCAAGGTAGTCGATCGCAGCGTTCACGCCGCCGCCCGCGTGCGGCACGTCGTTGACCCGCAAGCTCATCTCGACCGCGCCGAGCGTTCCCAGGATCATCGGCTCGTTCAGGTCGCCCAGGTGGCCGATCCGCAGCACCTGGCCCGACAAGCGCGCCAGCCCGCCACCGAGCGACACGTTGAACCGGTCCAGCGCCGTCTTGCGCACCGCCTCGGCGTCGTGTCCCTCCGGCATCATGACGGCGGTGACGCTGTTGGAGTAGCGGGCCGGATCGAGGCAGTACAACTGCGGCCCCGAGTTGCCGGACCACGCGCGCACCGCCCGGCGCGTCGCCTCGGCCAGCCGGTGATGCCGGGCGAAAACGGCCGGAAGCCCCTCAAGCCCGATCAGCCTCAAACTCTCTTGCAGGCCGTAGAACATGCTGGTCGGGATCGTCCCGACGAAGCTCCGGTGCGCCCGCTTGGTCATCTCGCTCCAATCGAAGTAGAAGCGCGGCAGCCGCGCCTTCGCGTGCGCGCGCATCCCCTTCTCCGAAACCGCCGTGAAGCTGAACCCGGTCGGCAGCATCAAGCCCTTCTGGCTGCCGCCCACCGTCGCATCGACGCCCCACCCGTCCATGTCGAATTCCATCGAGCCGAGCGACGAGATCGTGTCAACCAGCAGCAGCGCCTCGTGCCCCGCCGCGTCGATCGCGGCGCGGATGTCCCGGATCGGGGTCGTCACCCCGGTCGCGGTCTCATTATGCACGGCCAGCACGCCCTTGATCGCCCCCGCCGTGTCCGCGCGCAGCGCCGCTTCCACCGCCGCCGGATCGATCCCCCGGCGCCAGTCGGCCTGCACGACCCGCGGCTCCAGCCCGTGCCGCTCCGCCATCTCCGCCCAGCCCTCGCTGAAATACCCGCTCTCCAGCACCAGCACCGCGTCGCCGGGCGAGAACAGATTGACCAGCGTCGCTTCCCACGAGCCGTGGCCGGACGCGGTGTAGAAGAACAGCTCGCCCTTCGTGTGCAGCACGCCTTTCAGCCCATCGGCCACGGTCTTGAACAAGGCGATGAACTCCGGGTCCATGAAGTCGAGGCTCGGCCGGTCCATGGCGCGCAGCACGCTGTCCGGGATGTTCGTCGGACCAGGGTTGCTGAAGAATTGCCGGCCAGTCTTGCGGGTCATGTGTCGCGCGCTCCGATGTGTCCCCGCCCATGCAGCACGTTGCGCCGCGAGCAGCAAGAAGGGGATAGCCCGGCCCAGGTGGAGCCGCTATGCCCTGGGTTAAGGGCAGCAACGGCGACGGGGGCTTTGCCGCGCCCGCGAAGCTGCCCGGCCAAGCGAAGAAGGGCACGCCATGGACTTCACCATCCCCCCCGATCTCGCGGATCTGCAGGAACGCACGCGCGTGTTCGTCCGCGAGCTGATGCCGATGGAAAGCGACCCCCGCCAAGGGCCGCATGGCCCGGACGAGCCGCTGCGCCTGGAGCTGCAAGCCCTGGCGCGCGAAGCGGGGCTGTTCGCGCCGCACGTTTCCCCGGAATGGGGCGGCATGGGCTTGAACCATGTCGGCAAGGCCGTGGTGTTCGAAGAAGCCGGCTACTCGCTGCTCGGCCCCCTGGCCCTGAACGTCGCCGCCCCCGACGAAGGAAACATGCACCTGCTCGAGGCCGTGGCGACCGACGCCCAGAAAACCCGCTGGCTGCGGCCCTTGGCGGAAGGACGGATACGGAGCTGCTTCTGCATGAGCGAGCCGCCCCCGGGCGCAGGCTCCGACCCGGCTGCGCTGGCGACGACGGCGGTCCGCGACGGCGACGACTATCGCATCGACGGCCGCAAATGGTTCACCACCGGGGCGGTCGGCGCAGGCTTCGCCATCGTCATGGCGCGCGGCGAGGACAACCGGGCCACGATGTTCCTGGCCAACATGGACGAGCCAGGCATCGCCATCGAGCGCGTGATGGACAGCATGGACTCCGCCTTCCCCGGCGGCCACGCCGTTGTCCGCTTCGAGAACGTGCGGATACCAGCCGAGAACATCCTGGGCGAGGCGGGCCAAGGCTTCCGCTACGCCCAGGTGCGCCTCGCCCCGGCCCGGCTCACCCACTGCATGCGCTGGCTCGGCGCGGCCCGGCGCGCCCAGGACGTAGCCCTCGGCTACGCGGCGAAACGGGAAGCCTTCGGCCGCCCCATCGCCGAGCACGAAGGCGTCGGCTTCATGCTGGCCGACAACGACATGGACATCCGCACCAGCCGCCTGACCATCTGGCACACCGCCTGGCTGCTCGACCAGGGCGAACGGGCCGGCACGGAAAGCAGCATCGCCAAGGTCGTCTGCAGCGAGGCGATCTGGCGCGTGGTGGACCGCTGCGTGCAGGTACTGGGCGGCCAGGGCGTGACCGGGGAAACGGTGGTCGACCGCATCTTCCGCGAGGTCCGCGGCTTCCGCATCTACGACGGCCCGAGCGAGGTGCATCGCTGGAGCCTCGCCCGCCATCTCGTCAAGCACGGGGCAAACCGGTGACGGCGTTCGATCTCTCGGGCCAGGTCGCCATCGTCACGGGCGGCGGGCGAGGCATCGGCCGGGCCATCGCGCGGGGCCTGGCGGCGCACGGGGCGAAGCTGGCGCTGTGCGGTCGCACGCCGGCGACGCTGGAGGCCACGGCGGCCCAGATCGGCGGCGAGGTGCTGACAGTCACGGCCGACGTCTCGGCGGAGCCGGACGTGCTTCAACTGCGCGACCGCGTCCTCGACCGGTTCGGCCGGATCGACGTGCTGGTCTGCAACGCCGGCGTGAACCCGATCTACCAGGGCCTCGAAACGACGACCCTCGAGCAATGGCAAGACATCGTCGGCGTGAACCTCACCGGAACCTTCCTCTGCTGCAAGCATCTGGGCGGCGCCATGCTGCGGGCCGCGAGCGGATCGATCATCTGCATCAGCTCGGTGGCAGGCCGCGTCGGCTTGCGCAAGTCCGTGCCGTACTGCGCCACCAAGGGCGGCGTGGAGCAACTGGTCAAAGCCCTGGCGCTCGATTGGGCCGCGAAAGGCGTCCGTGTCAACGCCATCGCCCCCGGCTATTTCGAGACCGACCTCACCGCCGGGATGATGGCGAACCCCGCTTTGTCGCAACGGCTGCTGGCGGCGACGCCGATGAACCGCTTCGGCCAGGACGCCGACATCGTCGGCGCCGCCGTGTTCCTGGCCAGCCCGGCCAGCGCCTACGTCACGGGACAGAGCCTGCTGGTCGACGGAGGCTATGCCGCCGCCTGATGCCGACAGTCTTTACAACCTTTAAGGCTGACCGGTGTCAGGCACGAAGGCTTGGCAGGCGGCGGCGCGGGAAAAACAACTTCGATGCCGCTACCGGTCGCTCCCAAAGGCGGCTGGTATGAGACGGAACCAGCGCAGCCTCGCGGCGCTATCAAGCGACATCGTTCAGGAGGCGGCGCATGGCAACGGCACGAAAGGTCGAGGGAAGCAAGGTCCGCTACGCCGTGGTCGGCGCAGGCTGGATCAGCCAGGCGGCGTTCATGCCCGGCGTCGCGCAAACCGGTAATTCGGCGATGACGGCCATCGTCACCGGCGACCAGAAGAAAGCCGAATCGCTGGGCAAACGCTACGGCATCGAGCGCACCTATCATTACGACGCCTACCAGGCGGCGCTCGACAGCCAAGGCTTCGACGCGATCTACCTGGCCCTGCCGAACGACCAGCACCGCCAGTTCGCCGTCCCCGCGCTCGAAGCCGGGGTCCACGTGCTGCTGGAAAAGCCCATGGCAACCAGCGAGGCGGACTGCCGCGCGATCCAGGACGCGGCGCGGGCCTCCGGCGCCAAGCTGATGATCGCCTACCGCCTGCACTTCGAGCCGGCAAACCTGGAAGCGATCCGCATCGCCCAATCCGGGCAGCTCGGCCGCACCTGGCTGTTCACCTCCGTTTTCGCCCAGGCCGTCTCGACCCGCAACCATCGCGCCAGCCACGGCTACTGGGCCGGGCCGGTCCCGGACATGGGCACCTACCAGATCAACGCCGCGCGCAACCTGTTCCGGGCCGAACCGGTCGAAGTCAGCGCCCACGGCACCAAGCGGGAACATCTGGGCTACGATTTCCACGACACGGTCTGCGTGACGCTTCGCTTCCCGGGCGACCGGATCGCGGAATTCAGCGTCGGCTACGGCCTCAACACGCTGAACGAATACCGCCTGTGCGGCGACAACGGCAACCTGGTCCTCAACCCGGCCTTCGGCTTCCCGGGTCCGCTCCACCATCGGCTCACCATCGGACAGGCCACGACCGAACGCGCGTTTCCCAAGCTCGACCAATTCGGCGCGGAAACGAAATACTTCTCGGATTGCGTCCTGCAAGACCACGACCCCGAACCGGACGGCGAGGAAGGCCTGCTGGACGTGCGCGTCCTCGCGGCCATCGAGCGCGCGCTGCAAACCGGCGAAACGCAAACGCTCCCGCCCTTGCACCGGTCCAAGCATCCGGCGCCGGAGCAAGCGGTCGAGCTGCCCCCGATCACCGTCCCGCCGCTCGTCAACGCTTATCCGCCCGGCCAGGGCTGACAACCGCCCTATTCGGCCGCGAACGCCCACTCCGCATTGCGGTGGACAAGCCCTTTCAGCAGCGAAAGCACGCTAGCCGCCGCATCGGCGTTCCGCTGCTCGAAGGCTTGGCCCAGCACCGCGTAAGTGACCGCGTCGTTGGTTGTGTTGACCAGCGCCATGCTCCAAGCGCCGAACAGCCTCGACGACGCGGGCGCCGCGTCCAGGACAACCACGTCGTCATGGCGGAAATCGAGCTGAATGCGTTCGAACGTCTCCTGCACCTTGTCGAGATCCCCTTCCAAAACCTGGGCGAACGACCGGTCGTTGTAGAGCATCGCGCCCGTCACCTCGTCGCGCGCGTTGTTCGCGCGGGAAACGGCCATGACTCGCTCCAACTCCGCCGCGACGCCCTCACGCGGCCCCTCGATCATGTTGCGGCTGCAATAGATCAGGCGGAACAACTTATTCATGATGCACTCTCCTTCGTGTTCAAGAGCCGGTCGATCAAACGGGGAAGTTCGGACGGCGGAACGGGGCGGCTGACCAGGTAGCCCTGGATGTCCGTGCAGCCTTCGGCGCGAACCACCGATTTCTGCTCGGACGTCTCGACGCCCTCCGCGATCGTCGTCATGCCGAGAGCGGCCCCAAGCGCCGCGATCGCGCGGATGACCGCGGTCGCCTCGGGGCTGCCCGAGAGGCCGCGGATAAAGGAACGGTCGATCTTCAGCTTGTCGAACGGAAAGCTCCGAAGCTGACTCAGCGACGAATACCCGGTGCCGAAATCATCCATGCTGATCTTGACGCCGAGGCCGCTCAGCTCGCGCAGGATGTTCAGCGTCGTGTCGCTGGAGTGCATCAAGGCGCTCTCGGTAACCTCGATCTCAAGCCGCGTGGCCGGCAACCCGGCAAGCGAGAGCGCCGCCTTCACCGCGCGCGACAGGCGATGCCGCTCCGCCAGTTGCTTCGGGGACACGTTGACGGCGACCGTGAGCGGCGCCGGCCAAGTCGCCGCCTCCCGGCAGGCCGCCCGCAAGACCCACTCCCCGATCGGCACGATAAGCCCGGTCTCTTCGGCGATCGGGATGAACTCGGCCGGCGGCACCAGGCCGCGTTGGGGATGGTTCCACCGCAGCAGGGCTTCGAACCCAACGATGCAGCCGGTGACAAGGCTGGTCTGCGCCTGGTAGTGCAGCTCGAATTGCTCCAGCACGACCGCGCGCCGCAGGTCGTCGCGCAGCCCATGCAGGGCGCGGGCACGGGCGTCCAGGCTCGGCTCGAAGACGCGGACGGCTTGCCTGCCGTCCTCCTTCGCCTGATACAGCGCCAGGTCGGCCGCCCGCATCAAGGCGGCCACGTCGGCGCCGTCGCGCGGGCCGGTCGCAACGCCGACGCTCGCGCCCACCGTCACCACGTTGCCTTCGATCAGGTAAGGCCGGCTGAGAAGCTCGATCAGGCGCTTCGCCAGGGTCTCCGCCCCGGCCGCGACCGGCAGGGCGACCGCGAACTCGTCCCCGCCCAGCCGGCTCACCGCGTCGCCGTCCCGAACCGCCGAGCGCAGGCGCCGCGCAACCGCCTGCAGCAACGCGTCGCCGACCGGATGGCCGTGGTAGTCGTTCACCGCCTTGAACCGGTCGAGGTCGAGCATCAGCACCGCGACCCGGTCGCCTTCGCCAGCCCCGGCCAGCAGGTCAGCGACGCGTCCGCGGAACCACTCGCGGTCCGACAGCCCGGTCAGGCCATCGACGCGGCTGTCCGGCACATGGGACGCTCTGACCTGGCACAGCCTGGCGACCGTCAAGCCCTCGGCCCCCCGACTCAGCGCAACCTCGATCGCCTGTCCGCCAGGCACGGCAATTGTCCCGTCTTGCCCAGGCGCATCGAACGGAGCCGCCTGAAAATCCTTGAGCATGGACAGGAAAGCATCCCGCCCGCCTCCATGGAGAACCGTGCTTTCTGCCAGCAGCGTCGAGATGGCCGTTGGATGCCGAAGCCCGCCCGCAGCCACGCCAAACATCTGAGCCGCAGCCGCGTTGCACAGCAGCACGCGCCCGGCAGCATCCGTCGCGATCAGCCCCGCCCCGGCTGCCTCGGCCACGGTCTCGAGAACGGCGTCAAGCTGCGAACAGCGCGGCTGCCGGCATTGCTGGGCAGCTTCCTCCCTGTCCTCTCCTCCGAACGCCATCGAACCGGTCATCCTTCCATGGGGCGGCGCCGGCGGCGCCTCCGTCATCGGCAAGAATGGACCGGAATCCTAAACGTTTGGTTACTCGGCGGCGCCTCGCAACGCGGCCCCCGCCCCCACCGGGCAAAGCGGCAGCGCCGCCGCCAGCACGGCGCAGAGCAGCAGCAGATGCGGCCGCGGGCTAAGCCCCGCCGAGGCCGCCTCAACCGCCGCCGCCCCGAAAATCAGCACCGGGGTCGCCAGCGGCAGCACCAGCAGCGGCAGCAGCACCCCTCCCCGCCGCGCGCCCACCACCAGCGCCGCCCCCAGCGTGCCGAGCAACGAAAGCGCCGCCGTCCCGGCCAGCAGCCCGCCCAGCAGCACCGGCAGCAGCGACGCCGGCATCTGCAGCATCACCCCCACAGGCCCGGCCGCAACCAGCAACGGCAACCCGGCGCCGACCCAGTGCGCCGAAGCCTTGATCGCCGCGATCACCGGCGCGGGCAACCCGGACAGCAGAAGCTGATCGAGCGACCCATCCTCGTAATCCGCCCCGAACAGCCGGTCGAGCGGCAGCAACGCCGCAAGCAACGCCCCCACCCAAACGATGCCCGGCGCAAGCCGCGCGAGCGTCTCGGGCGCCGGGCCGATGGCCAGCGGAAACAACGACGCGGACAGCACGAAGAACAGCGTCGCCGCGAGCGTGTCGGCGCCATGCCGCACCGACAGCCGCAGCTCGCGGCGAAGCAACGCGAACCCGGCCCGCATCACCCGCCCAACCCGAGCCTGTCCGCGCCCGGCAAAGGCAACGGCAAATGAGTTGCCGCAACCACCACCCCCCCGGCCGCCCGGTGCGCCGCCAGCGCCTCGCCAAGCGCCGCCACCGACCCGGCATCCAGCCCGAGCGTCGGCTCGTCCAGCAGCCACAGCCCGGCGCCGCGCCCGATCAGCCGGCACAACGCCAGCCGCCGCCGCTGCCCGGCCGACAGGAACCGCGCCGGCACGTCGATCAGCGATTCGATCCCGAGCATCGCCAAGCTGCCCAGATCCGCCGGGGGAAACGCCAGGTTCTCCCGCACGGTCAGGCCGGGCTTGATCGCATCAAGATGGCCCAGGTAGGCAAGCCCGTCCGGAGCCTCGCCCACCGGCTGCCCGCGCCACGTCACGAACCCCGCCTCAGGCCGCTTCAGCCCCGCGAGCACCCGCAGTAGCGTGCTCTTGCCAGCGCCGTTGACCCCCAGCAGCAGCAAAGCCCCGCCAGGAGGAACGAGCAGCGAAACGTCGCACAGGACCAGCCGCTCGCCGCGGAAGGCCGACACCCCGTTCGCCGCGAGGCCGGGATAAAATGTTCTGGCTTCGGGCATACGCGACGGGAACGGCACCTATATCGGACAGGACGGCCTGTGGACGCCAGCGACATCACTATGGTTTAACGCTTGCGTAAACAATACCGCCGAAGATGCACTTAGCGATGGAAGGCCCCGCAGCGATGGACATGATCGGGCATGACAGCCTCAACACCCGCACTGACTTGCAGGCCGGAGGCAAAACCTACAGCTACTTCTCTATTCCCGCCGCCGCCAAGGCGCTGAACGAGGACGTAAGCCGCCTCCCCGTCAGCCTCAAAATCCTGCTCGAGAACGTGCTGCGCTTCGAGAACGGCGGCAGCTACAAGGTGGATGACGCCCGCTCCATCGCCGAATGGGCCAGAACCGGCAGCAGCAAGCGCGAGGTCCCGTTCCGCCCCGCCCGCATCCTCATGCAGGACTTCACCGGCGTCCCCGCCGTGGTCGACCTCGCCGCGATGCGGGACGGCATCACGGCCCTCGGAGGCTCGCCGGACCAGGTGAACCCGCTGATCCCGGTCGACCTGGTGATCGACCATTCGGTGATGGTCGACTTTTCCGGCACTGCCGACGCGCTCAGCAAGAACGTTGATGCCGAGTTCGGCCGCAACGGCGAGCGCTACACCTTTCTGCGCTGGGGCCAGACCGCATTCCAGAACTTCCGCGTCGTTCCCCCCGGCGCCGGCATCTGCCACCAGGTCAACTGCGAGTACCTGGCCGACACCGTCTGGACCAGCGAGGAAGGCGGCAAGACCTACGCCTACCCGGACACCCTGTTCGGCACGGACAGCCACACCACCATGGTCAACGGCATCGGCGTGCTCGGCTGGGGCGTCGGCGGCATCGAGGCCGAGGCAGCGATGCTGGGCCAGCCCATCGCCATGCTCATCCCCGACGTCATCGGCTTCCGCCTCACCGGCGCACTGCCCGAGGGCAGCACCGCCACCGACTTCGCGCTGACCGCCACGGAGATGCTGCGCAAGAAGGGCGTCGTCGGCAAGTTCGTCGAGTTCTTCGGCCCCGGCCTCGCCGAGCTTTCGGTCGCGACCCGGCTCACCGTGGCCAACATGGCCCCCGAATACGGCGCAACCTGCGGCATCTTCCCGGTCGACCAGGCAACGCTCGATTACCTCCGCCTGACCGGGCGCGCCGAGGAGAAGGTCGCCCTCGTCGAGGCCTACGCCAAGGCGCAAGGCATGTGGGTCGACGCCGGCACGCCCAACCCGGTCTTCACCGACGTGATCGAGCTGGACCTCTCCACCGTCCTCCCCAGCATCGCCGGACCGAAGCGCCCGCAAGACCGGGTGCTGCTGAAGGACGCCTCCGCGGCGTTCAAGGCCGACCTGACGAAGTCCCTCGGCGTGCCCGCCAACGACGTCGGCAAGCGCGCCCCGGTCGCCGGCACAAACTACGCCATCACCCACGGCGATGTCGTCATCGCCGCCATCACGAGCTGCACCAATACCAGCAACCCCTACGTCATGCTCGGCGCAGGCCTGCTGGCCCGCAAGGCGCGCGAGAAAGGCCTGACGCCGCGCCCCTGGGTCAAGACATCGCTCGCCCCCGGCAGCCAAGTCGTCACCGAATACCTCGACCGCGCCGGGCTGACCACGGATCTCGACGCGCTCGGCTTCCAGCTCGTCGGCTACGGCTGCACCACCTGCATCGGCAACTCCGGCCCGTTGGACGACGCCGTGGCCGACGCCATCGAGGACAACAAGCTGGTCGCCGTCTCGGTGCTCTCCGGCAATCGGAACTTCGAAGGCCGCGTCCACCCGAACGTCCGCGCCAACTACCTGGCCAGTCCCCCGCTCGTCGTCGCCTACGCCCTGCTCGGCACCATGAACGAGGACATCACCACCGCCCCGCTCGGCACCGGCAAGGATGGCCAGACGGTCTACCTGAAGGACATCTGGCCCAGCAACGCCGAGATCCAGGCCGCAGTCCAGCAAGCGCTCGGGCGCGACCAGTTCCTCAAGCGTTACGGCGAGGTGTTCGAGGGCACCGAGCAGTGGCGCGCCATCGAGGTCGACGCCAGCAGCCAGACCTACAAATGGAACGGCGGCAGCACCTACGTTCAGAACCCGCCCTACTTCGAAGGCATGACCAGGACGCCGCAGCCCGTCGCCGACATCAAGAACGCCCGCGTGCTCGCCCTCTTCGCCGATAACATCACCACCGACCACATCAGCCCCGCCGGCAACATCAAGCGCGACAGCCCGGCCGGCGACTATCTCGGCGAGCACCAGGTTCTACAGCGCGACTTCAACAGCTACGGCGCCCGCCGCGGCAACCACCAGGTCATGATGCGCGGCACCTTCGCCAATATCCGCATCAAGAACGAGATGGTCGCCGGCATCGAAGGCGGCTGGACCCGCCATCAGCCCGGCGGCGAGCAGATGCCGATCTACGACGCCGCCGTGCGCTACAAGAAGGAAGGCGTCCCGCTGGTCGTCTTCGGCGGCAAGGAATACGGCATGGGCAGCAGCCGCGACTGGGCGGCCAAGGGCACCGCCCTCCTCGGCGTCAAGGCGGTCGTGGTCGAGAGCTTCGAGCGCATCCACCGCAGCAATCTCGTCGGCATGGGCGTGCTGCCGCTCGTCTTCAAGGATGGCGTCACCCGCCACTCTTTGAACCTCGACGGCGCCGAAACCATCGACATCCTCGGCCTGGAGCAGCTCTCGCCCGGCATGGACCTGCAAATGGTCATCCACCGCGCGGGCGGCAGATCCGATACCGTGCCTGTGCTGTGCCGGGTCGATACCGCCGACGAGGTCGCCTATTACCGCAACGGCGGCATCCTGCATTACGTGCTGCGGCAAATGGCCCAAGCGGCGTAAGGATCGCAACGGCAGCAAAGACCTAGGGCCTGTCCGGCGTCGCCGACCCAAGCGGCGGTCGCCGGGCAAATGGCCCGGCAGTCCCCGGGTCTCGCCGCTGACACCCGTCATCTGGCGCGACCGCCCTGCCCGCCGCGCCCTCGCCGAGACCTATTGCCGCCTCGGCCTCGTGACGGCGGGTCTCGCCCCCCCCCGACCGCCAAGTCGGATTTGACCCGCTATGCGCCCTGCCCGAGAATAAACAGCCATGACCCCGCCCCCCGCCCTCGCCCCACCCAAGCTCGATCCGGCCAAGTTCCGCCACCCGCTCCGCACCGCGGAAGGCCAGCGGAGGGCATCCGTCCGCCTGTCCGCGCTCAAAACGCTTTGGTTCAACACCGGCACGCTATGCAACCTGACATGCGCGCGCTGCTACATCGAGAGCAGCCCCCGCAACGACGCGCTGGCCTACCTGTCCGCCCAGGACGTCGCGGGCCTGCTCGACGAAGCCCAGGCCCGCCAACCCCCGCCGGACGAGATCGGCTTCACCGGCGGCGAGCCGTTCATGAACCCCGCCATGCTCCCCATCCTGAACGACACGCTGCGCCGGGGCTTCAGGACGCTGGTCCTGACCAATGCGATGCGGCCCATGCTCCGCTCGAAGCAGGCATTGCGGGCCTTGAACGACGCCCACCCCGGCCAACTCACCATGCGCGTAAGCCTCGACCACTACGGCCCGGCCCTACATGACGGGGAGCGCGGGAAAGACTCCTTCGACAAAACCATGGCCGGCCTCGCCTGGCTCTCGCGATCAGGCTTCCAGGCGCACGTGGCCGGGCGCGCCGGCTTCAGCCCGGAAACCGAGGCCGCCCTGCGAAACGGCTACCGCCAACTCTTCGCGGAGCACCGCATCGAGATCGACGCGGACGACCCGGTCGCCCTGATGCTGTTCCCCGAGATGGACCCGGCAGCCGATGTTCCGGAGATCACGGAAGCCTGCTGGGGCATCCTCGGCAAGTCGCCCGAGAGCGTCATGTGCGCGTCCTCCCGCATGGTGGTCAAGCGCAAGGGCGCCGACGTCCCCGCCATTCTCGCCTGCACCCTGCTGCCATACGATCCCCAGTTCGAGCTCGGCGTCACCCTCGCCGAGGCCGGCCGTCCGGTGCAGCTCAACCATCCGCACTGCGCCCGCTTCTGCGTCCTAGGCGGCGCAGCCTGCAGCCGGTGACCCGGCCCCCTCGCGCCGCAAAACCTGAACGCCGCCGAAGCGATAAGAACAAGCACGGTTCAGCAACGCGAACGGAGGCTGGGATGGAAACCGATCACGAAACGCGGGTCCGCGACAGGGCCTACTACCTTTGGGAAAAGGAAGGATCGCCGGACGGCCGCGACAAGGAGTTCTGGGAACGCGCCAGGCTGATGGAAACCACGGGCGACCCGTCCGCTGTCCAAGCATCGCCGCGCGCAACCATGGCCGGACAGTCGGAAGTCGACGAAGCGATCAAGGAAACCTTCCCGGCCAGCGACCCGCCGGCGTTCACCGCCTCCAAACGGGTTGCCGAAAGCTGACCGTCATCGTCCCGCAACCGCCCCGGAGCAAATTCACAGCACGTCGCCCGAAACGATCGCGGCCAAACCCCTCGCCGTCTCAAGCTGGAGCGACCCATCCTCGCCGATGCCGCGAAACAAACCCTCGGCGCGGGCATCCCCGATCCCGACGGTCACAGGCACGCCAAGATCAGGCCCGAGCGCAAGCCACTGTCCATGCACCGGCCCGAATCCATGGCGTTCGTAACAGTCCCGCCACCGCGAAACCGACGCGAGAAGCAGGCGGGCAAATTCCGGCGCCCCCGGCGCCCCCGTCCCCTCCAGGCTCGCGACGGCACGCCCAAGCATTCCCGGCGCGCCAACCAAGTTGACGCCGAACCCGATCACCAGCCACGCGCTCCCGCCTATCGCGCTGTCGAGCAGGATGCCGGCGGCCTTGCCTCCATCCAGCAGCACGTCGTTCGGCCACTTCAACCGCAGCGCCCCCGGCCCGGCGAACGGAAGCATCGCGTCAGCCAAAGCCACCGCCGACAACAACGACCAATGCCCAGGCACGACCGCCCGCATTGGCCGCAGCAAAACTGACAGGTGCAGATTGCCGTCAACCGTCTGCCACGACCGCCCCAGCCGCCCCCGCCCAGCCGTTTGCCGCCTCGCGCACAAGGCATGCTCCCCAGCCCCCGCCTCGGCCCGGCGCTTCAACGCCTCGGATGTCGAATCAATCTCGTCAACGCATTCCAAAGGAATCGTCATGCCGCGATATAACCGCTCCCACGTCCCGGGCGGGAATTAGGCGTGGCTTGGTCCCCCGAACAGTACCTGGCCTTCGAGGAACAAAGAACCCGCCCGGCCCGGGACCTGATCGCGGCCCTGCCGACCCGCTCGCCCTCAACAACCGTCGATCTCGGCTGCGGCCCCGGCAACTCGACCGCCCTCCTGGCAGCCCATCTCCGAACGCCGGACATCCTCGGCATCGACAACGCCCCGGAAATGATCGCCGCCGCACGATCCCGCCATCCAGAGCTGACATTCGAACTCGCCTCAATCGAAGCCTGGCGCCCGGAAAAGCCTGTCAGCCTCATCTTCTCCAACGCCGCCCTGCATTGGCTGCCGCGGCACGACACCCTCCTCCCCCGGCTGGCTTCATGCCTCAATCCACAAGGCTGCCTCGCGATCCAGATGCCGGACAACCTGCAAGAACCCGCGCATCGCCTCATGCGAACCCTCGCCCAACAGCCCCCATGGGCGGAAACGCTGTCGCACGCCGGCGACCTGAGAACGGAAATCCTAACTCCCGATGAATACTACCGGCTGTTGAAGCCAACATGCAGCAACGTGGACATCTTCCGCACAACCTACCATCACGTCCTGCCAGGCGGCCCGGATGCGATCGTCGATTGGTTCGGGGGCAGCGGCCTGCGCCCATACCTCGAACCCTTGAACGAGGACGGCAAAGCAGCCTTCCTAGACCGCTATCGTCAGAGCATCGCCGCGGCATACCCGCAACAACGGGACGGCAGCGTCCTGCTGCCGTTCCCGCGCTTGTTCATCGTGGCCCGGCGCTGACCGCTCAGGCCAGGTTCACCTTCTCGTTCCCGCCCGGCTGCGGCGACTCGCCGGTCAAAGCCGCCTTCAGGTAGCCGTACGCATGGATCATCGTGCTGCTCGGCGCGTCCCAATACTCGGCGGCGCTCACCGAAACCTTCAGCAACGCCACATCCGGACCATCCTTCCCGCCCGGAAACCAAGTGCGAAGCAACTCCGACCAATGCGTATCAATCGCAGCCTTGTCCGTCACCAGCGAAGCCCGCCCGGACATGCTCACGTAGTCCTGTTTGCCGCTGTCCGCGAACGTCACGTTCACGTCATGCTCCGCCTCCACCTCATCGACCTTATGGCTGCCCTTCTTGGTAAAGAACCAAAGCGTGCCGTCGAACTCGCTCTGACTGATGTGCATCGGCCGCGCCCGGAGATGCCCGTCGTCCTCCGTCGTCAACATGCCGACGCCGATCCCCTTCATCATCGTCCACAGCTTCTCCATCGCCTCTGCGTTGCTCGTGCTCATCGCTGCTCCCTCACGTTTCGCTCAGCCCTAAACCATCGAGGCCCCGCCCGGGTTGCACGGCCATGAAGGCGCCCCTCGCCGATCCCGCCGAAATCGCCCGCCGCCAGGCCCTGCTCGCCACAACGCCCAGGATGCTGCCCATCAACCGCCACGCGGAAAGGCTGCGGGCCGTCTACGGCCAAGTCCCTGACGCCGACCCCCTGGACGGCGGCGCGGACGCCCGCCTGCTCCTCCTGCTCGAAACGCCCGGCCCAGCCGTCGCGCCGAGCGGGTTCGTGTCCGCCGACAACCCGACCGGAACCGGCCGTAACCTGCGCCGCTTCTGCGCCGAGGCGGGCCTGGACCGGCTCGACCGGCTCATCTGGAACGCGGTCCCCTGGATCATCCACGCGGACGGCCGCAACCGCCCGCCGCGCGCCGCGGAAGTGCGCGACGGCATCGCCACCCTGCCCCCGCTGCTCGACGCGCTTCACCTGAAGATCGCCGTCCTGGCCGGACGTCACGCGGCCAGGGCGGCAACGGCCTTCAGCCCACGGACCACGGTCCTGTTCATGCCGCACCCCAGCCCAACCATCGTCTGCACCAGCCCAGCGATCCCGCAGCGCATCCAGCAAACCCTCGCCCAAGCCGTCGCCTTGCTCAAGGCGGGCTAAGCCGCAAGATCGTCGGCTCGACCCCATCGAGCGCCACCTCGATCCGGTCCGAAACCCGCCTCCGCCCCGCCCGCCTCAGATCCTCGGCCATGACCCGCCGGCCCAACCGCAAGCCGACCCGGCCCGGCGCGCCCCACGGCCGCCCCGCCTGAAGCGACAGGATCAGCGACCCGCCGGCCTGGAGCCAGCGCGCCTCCACCCCGGTCGCCAACCGTCCGTCCGGCCCCACCATCGTCACTCGCGGCGCGGCCCCCGCTTCCCGCAGCAACGACGCCAAGGCATCCAGCAGATCAGGGTCCGTCTCCTCGCCCGTCGCCCGCAGCGCCGCCGGGCACGGCACGTCGGGCAGCGGCAAGCGGTCCCGCCGCCGCCCGTGCCCGTCATACGCCCCAGGCTCCGTGTCCGCGAACACCGCCCCCCCTCCGGCACGGAACGCCCGGATCGCCTCCACCTCCGCGTCCGACAGCGCGATGGCGTGCGGCAGGATCAGCACCCGCACCCCGTCCAGCGCCCCCCGCGCCAGCATCGCGCCCGACACGAACCGCGGCTGCACCCCGATGGCCGCCAGCCGCTGCACGATCACCCGCCGGCTCGCCCGCCAAGCGTTGTCGTCGCCTTCCCGCTCCGCGTCGCGCGCCGCCCAATCGTGGTCCCCCGCCCGCCGGTCAAGCAGCCACTGCACGCGGAAGCTCTCCTGGCTGTAAAGCACCGCCACCGGGTCCGGGCTCGGCCGCCCTTCGCGCAGCGCCGGCATCACCGCCCCAATCTCCCGCGCAAGCGCCGCGATCTCCAATCCGCGCGCCCCCGGTCGCCCGTCCGGCAACACCACGTCGTCGGCCTCGTCCCAAATCACCATCCCCCGCCCGCCGTGCAGCACGCTGCGCCAGGCGGCATGGACCTCCCGAGGCCCACGCCCGAAGCTGGTCCGCAACGCGATCAGCGCCGGGTTGAACGCTTGCGCCAGGTCGAGCGCGTTGCCGAAGTCGTAGATCTCCATCACGTCCACCGCCGGCGCCAGCAGCCCGTAATCATACCCGCCCCACCCCGGCGTCTGCGCCCCCTCGATCGCCGCCAAGGCGGACGGGCTCGCGTCGTGGAGCGCATCGGTCCCCGCCCGCACCGCCCGCGCGAACGCCACGTCCATCCACGCCTTGAAATCCGACCACGCCGAGTAATTCCCGTCCGTCCGCCGTAGCGCCGCATCCGTCAGCTCCGGCTCAACCGCGTCCCAGCTCGCGAACGAACGCCCCCATTGCCGGTTCAGCGCATCAAGGCTCCCGTACTCGCCCCGCAGCCACGCCCGCATCCCGGCCAACGACGCCGGCCCGACATCGAAATCCCAAGCGGCCGCCAGGTCGCCGATCCCGGTCTCGTCCCCCAGATTGTAGAACAGCGGCTCGAAGCGCGACATCTCCGCCGCCACCCCGGTCAAGCGCGTCCGCACCCGCTCGAGCCAAGCCGGGTCAGACAGCCCGGGGTCGCGGATAAACGCGGCCCGGTCCTTCGGATCGGCCCGATACCGGCCCTTCGCCGCATCGAACGTCCAAGTCACCGCCCGCCCGGGCGTATACCGATGGTAAGCCGAGTAGAAATCGGTCGCGATGTTCTCCAGGTAGAACGAAAGCCCGGCCGCCTGCAACGCCGCCCGCTTCCGCCCATCGACCTTGCTCATGCTGGCGCGCGCCATGCCCCCGGTGAAGCCGAGCGCCGCCAAGCCCTCGATCTGCGCCGGCGTCCGGTCCTGCCACATCAGCACCTGCCACCGGTCCCAACGCCCGTCCGCCCGCGCCGCACCAGGCAACAGCAGCGCAAGCAGCAAAGCCATCCTCACCACCCCAGCGCCCTCCGCACGGCCCGCTTCGCCTCGCCCGCAGCCGCCCGGCCGCCCGCCAAAGCCGCCCGCGCCGCCTGCCCCGCCCGATGCCGCCACAGCCCGGCGCTGCTCACGACGCTGTCCCCGGCATCGACCGTGTTCGCAACCAGAACCGGCGTCGCGTCCGTCCAATCAAGCAGCAACCGGATCGGCGCCCCCGTCCGGTTCGCCAGCCGGTTGCCCCGCAGCTCCGCCGCCCCCCCGCTCGCCGCCACGGCCGCCCCGTGCGGCGGCGCCGCCGGGCCAACCGTCAGCAGATTGTCCCGCATGACCAGCGCCCCGCCCCCCGCCTGCACCGCGGACCCGGCGCCGGGCGCAGACCCGGTCTCGATCCGGTTGCCCGTCAACTCCGACCGGGCGGCATCGGTCACGATCTGCCCCCCCTTCACCCCCTCGAACACCGATCCCTCGACCCGCAGCGACCCGGCCGCCCCCACGAACAACGCCGCCGTCGGCCGCTCTCCCGCAACGCCCCCGCCCTCGAACCGGCACTCCAGGACCCGGATCTCCCCCGGCCCGCCCTGCCCGGCCAACACCCCCACCTCGTCATTGGCGAACCGCACGCGCTCCAAACTGAGCCCCTGCGCCTCCAGCCGGATGCCGGCGCCATTCCGCTCCGGCGTCCGCGCCCGCGCCAGCGTGATGTCCCTCACCGTCAGATTGTCCCCGCGCACGACCAGCAACGCCTTGCCCTCGCACACCCGGTCCGTCAGCGTCGCGCCGGCCCCTTCCAGCACCAGGTTCCGCTGCCGCAGCACCGCGCATTCGTAGTAAGCCCCCGGCGCCAGCCGGATCGTGTCGCCGTCCCCCGCCTCGGCAACCGCGGCCGCCAGGCTCGGCCACGCCCCCTCCCCCACCTGCAACACCCGCCCCCGGGCCGGTCCGGCAACCGTCAGAACCAGCAGCAGGCAAACGAACCGCAGCATTCACCGGGCAGGCACGACGCTGCCATCCCCGCTCAACGGCTGCACCCGCCCGCTCAGCCGGTTGTCCCGCAACGTCGCCTCCGTCGCCGTCAGGTTCCGGACAAAGATGGTCGGAAAGTCGCCGTCATTCCGGAAGCGATTGTTCTCGACCAGGATCTCCGGCGTCGGCTGCGTCACCCCCTCCGCCCCGATGATGATCGCCGCCGAATGGTTCTCCGCCTCCGGCCCCTTCTCCAGCGTGCTGTCCCGCACCACCAGGCTCCCGCCCACGGGCTGCTCGATCAGGTAGCTCGCCGTCCCCTCCGGCCCGTCCTCGATCGTGCAGCCGACCACCTCCGTCCGAGCCGCCCGCGACTTGATGTGGTGCCCCTGCTTCGTCCCAACGAACCGGCTACGCTCCACATGCAGCAGCCTCGCGTTGTTGACGTAGATGCCATGGGCGCAGTTCGACCCCGTGGGGCACGTGCCGTTCCGGTCAAACACGCTGTCCTTGACCGTGATCACCCCGGGACTGCCCGGCGTGGACAGGATGCCGTTCTGGTTGTTGACGAAATACACGCGCTCCACCGTCAGGTTCGCGCCCTCGTTGCGGATGCCCGCCCCGTTCAAGTCCGGCACCCGCGCCCGCGTCAGCGTCAGGTTCCGCACGGTGATATGATCGCCGGTGGTGATGAACAAACCCTTGCCGGCGCAGGCCTTGTCCGTAATCACCACCGCCTTCGGGTCCCCCGCCCCCTCGATGGTCAGGTTGTCGGCACGCCACGTCGCGCAATCGAAGTACTGCCCGGGCTGGATCGCCACCCTGTCCCCCGTGCGAACGGCGGCAGCCGCGGCCGATGGCTGCGCATACGGCTTGCCCGGCCCCACCTCAAGCGTCCGCGCCTGCGCCCCAAGCGGCGTCATGGCGCCCACGGCAATCAGCCAAACCAACCGTCCAAGCGTCATCCGGGCGACTCTCTATCGAAACGAAGCCGCACTCTACCGCAACCTGAACCGTAATTACAAATTAACGAACGTGCCCCCGAAATCCTCGGTCCAGGCGTCCCCTCGAACAATTCGGCGTGCCGGCTTGATGGCCGGGCCGCGCGCCCTCATTTCCCTATTGACCGTAAAGGCCCGGCGCTCAACCCTGGCCACCGAACCCAACGAGGTCCGCCGTGCCCGACCAGTCCCCCCAAAACCTCTGGCAGCCAGACCGCGCCCCGGCCCAGCCGCCCTGGCCCGTCCCCACCTTCTGGACCGCCATCTGGCGCGGCGCACGCTTCCTCTGCCCGGCCTGCGGCCAAGCCCACGCCTTCGCCGGGTTCCTGAAGGTCCGCCCGGAATGCCCGAACTGCGGCGCGCCCTTGGGCCGCTTCCGCGCCGACGACGCCCCCCCTTACTTCACCCTCTTCATCGTCGGCCACCTTCTCGTGCCAATCATCTACGAGACCGAGGTCCGTTACCATCCCGACCTCTGGCTCCAGGCCGCCATCTTCCTCCCGGCCGCCCTTGTCCTGACCCTCGGCCTGCTCCGCCCGGTCAAGGGCGCCACCCTCGGCCTGATGCTCAAGCTCGGGATGGTGACCCCCACCGACGACTAAGCCGCCGCCCCGACGGTCCCCCTCAGGGCGCAGGCCAGCTAATGCGACCACCCCTGGTAGCTGTCCACGTTCGCCTTCGTCACCAGCTTCGGCGTCATCAGGATCATCGGGTTCTCCGGCTTCTTGCCGTTGATGATGTCATACCCGGTCCGCACCGCGATCTGCCCCATCGCATAAGGGTCCTGGCTGGCGGACGCCTTGACCGGCCCATCGCTCTTGATCGCCGACACGATATCCGGCGCGCCGTCCACCGACGTGATGACGATGTTGGCCTTGTTGAGCTGCCGGGCGGCCAGTGCGCTCCCGATCGCCTGAGGGTCGTTGATCGCGAACACCCCGTTCAGGTCCGGAAACCGCGTGATGTACCCCTGCATCGCGTTCAGCCCGCCGTCGCGCGACCCCTTGCCGTCCTGGTCGTCGGACAGCAGCTTGATGTCGGGATACGTCTTCAGCACGTCCTTGCAGCCGTTCACCCGGTCGATCACCGCCGACACCTGCGGCCCGTTCTCGATCACGACATTGCCCTTGTGGCTGATCGCGTCGGCCAGGAACTGGCACGACAGCTTGCCCGCCTCCACGTTGTCCGTCTGAACCGTCGCATCCGCCCCGGCAGCCGCCACGTCGACGCCCACCACCGTGATCCCCGCCGCCTCCGCCCGCTTGACCGCGGGCAGGATCGCCTTCGGATCGGCCGCGTTGACCAGGATCAGGTCCACCCCCGCGGAAATGAAGTTGTCGATCTGCGTGAACTGCTTGTTGAGGTCGTAGTCGGACGAGCTCAGCGTCACCCGGGCCTTGGGGTTGATCTTCTGCGCCTCCGCCTCCACGCCCTTGCCCAGCGCCACGAAATACGGGTTGCCAAGCGACCCGACCGTGACCCCGATCGCCTTCAACTCCTTCGCCGAGGCGCTCGCCACCGAAGCCGCGGCAACCCCGGCCAGCAACAACATCCTGAACATACGCACGTTCTCCCTAGGCCCCGTTTACCCGCCGGCGAGGCGGCCCTCCTGTCCGCCGGCGAGATCGCTACGTCCTGGCGCTGCCCTGCAGCCGCGCCCGGTCCAGCGCCACCGCGCCGATGATCACCAGCCCCTTGACGATGAACTGCCAGATGTCCGACACGCCCAGCAGCGTCAACCCGTTCGACAGCACCGCGATGATCAGCGCGCCCACCAGCGTGCCCCAGATCGAGCCGATCCCGCCCACGAAGCTCGTCCCGCCCAGGATCACCGCCGCGATCGCGTCCAGCTCGTAGCTCTGCCCGAGCTGCAGCCCGTTGGCCGCGTAAAGCCGCGCCGCCGACATCACCCCGCCCAACCCGGCCAGCAGCCCCGACGCCGCGTAAACGAACAGCAGCACCCGCCAAACCTTGATCCCCGAAAGCCGCGCCGCCGCCGGGTTGCCACCCACCGCGTAGATCCACACGCCCAGCACCGTCCGCCGCAGCAGGAACCAGGACAACAGGATCACGGCCAGCGCGATCAGCGCCAGCACCGGGATGCCGATGCCGGGCGCGAGCGGGATGCGCGCGTTGCCGATAAAGGCGAACGGGAGGTCCGGGTTGAACAGCGTCTTGTCCTCGCCCATTAGCCGCGCCAGCCCGCGCACTGCCGTCAGCGACCCGAGCGTGACAATGAACGGCGGCAGCTTGCCGAACGCCACCAGCCCGCCGTTCACGAGGCCGAACCCCAAGCCCGCCAGCAGCGCCGCCGGCACCCCGAGCAATCCCCAGCCCGGGATCATCGACCCCATCAGCGCCGCCATCGCCGAGGCGGCCAGGATGCTGCCCACCGAAAGGTCGATGCCCCCGGTCAGGATCACGAACGTCATGCCCGCCGCCAGCACGGTATTGATCGATGCCTGCTGCGCCACGATCGACAGGTTCTGCGCCGACAGGAACCGCTGGTCGCTCATATAGTGGAACACGACCGCCAGGATGACCAGCACCGGCAGCATCCCGAGCGCCTGCAATACGCCCCGCCACTTGGCCCGGCTCGGCGCGGGCCGCGCCGCCGCCGGCCCGATGGCTGCTTGCTGCGTGTCGGCCATTCGGCGTCCCTCCCGCCTACGCCGCCATGCCGGCGCCATACGCCATGATCGCCTCCTGGGTGATCGGCGCAGCGCCCGGCCCGCCCACCTCGCCCGCGATCCGCCCCTCGCGCATCACCAGCACCCGGTCGCAGATGCCGACGATCTCCGGCAGCTCGCTGGAAATGACGATCACGCCGATCCCCCGCTTGGCCAGCGTGTCGATGATCCGGTAGATCTCCGATTTCGCGCCGATGTCCACCCCTCGCGTCGGCTCGTCCAGGATCAGCGCCTTCGGCCCCGTTTCCAGCCAGCGCGCCAGCAGCACCTTCTGCTGGTTGCCCCCCGACAGGCTGCCCACCATCGCTTCAGGACTCGCCGCCCGCACCTGGAGCGACCCGAACGCCTCCCGCGCCCGCCGCTTCCAGGCCGCAAGGTCCAGCACCCCGCCCCTGTGGCAGTCGCGCCCGATCACGCCGAGGTTGATGTTGGCCGAGCAAGGCAGGTCCAGGAACAGCCCGAGCCCCTTGCGGTCCTCCGTCAGGTAGGCAAGCCCGGCCTCCAGCGACTCCTCCGGCGTCCGCAACGCCACAACCGAGCCATCCAGCCTGATGCTCCCGCCCGCCCGCTCGTCCGCCCCGTAGATCAGCCGCGCCAGCTCCGTCCGCCCGGAGCCGACCAGCCCCGCGATCCCCAGCACCTCGCCCTTGCGCAGCGTGAAACTGCACGGCTTGACCCGCCGCCCCCCGTCGGTGACGCCCTCCACCTCCAGCACGGCCTCGCCATGAACCGCCTCGGGATCATGCTGCTTGGTATAGAAGCTTGACAGGTCCCGCCCGACCATCATCCGCACCAGGCTCTCGGCGCTGAGCTCGCCGCGCGTCAGCGTCCCGGCATTGGCGCCGTCGCGCAAGACGCTGACCCGGTCCGCCAGCTCGTATACCTCCGCCATCCGGTGCGAGATGTAGATCAACGCGATCCCCTCGGCCCGGAGCTGCCGCACCAGCGCGAACAGCCGCTCCGTTTCCCGCGACGACAGCGCCGTCGTCGGCTCGTCCAGCACCAGGATCTCCGATTTGGCGTGAAGCGCGCGGGCGATCTCCACCATCTGCTGCTCGGCGATCGACAGCGACCCGGCCAGGTCGCCGGCCGTGAACGGCGTCCCCAGCCGCTCCAATACCGGGCGGCACCCCTCCCGCATCGCCGCGCGGTCGACCTGCCCCATGCGCCGCGGCTCCGAGCCCAGGTAGATGTTCTCCGCCACCGTCAGGTTCGGCGCGAACGCCAGCTCCTGGTAGATGATCGAGATGCCGAGCCGCTTCGCCGCGATCGGGTCCTCGATCACGGCCGGCTTGCCGTCGATCAGCAACGTGCCGCCGGGGTCGGCCTGGTAGGCGCCGGAAAGGATCTTCATCAAGGTCGACTTCCCGGCCCCGTTCTCCCCCATCAGCGCCAGCACCTCGCCGCCCCACGCCTTCAGGTGCACGCGGTCGAGCGCCTTGACGCCGGGGAAGCTCTTCGAGATGCCCCGCATCTCGAGCTTCGGAACAACGGACTCGGTCTGGTCCAACGGCGTTTCCCTACCCCAATCGCTCCATGCGGCTTGAACCGTCCGCTTTCCCGGATACTTGCATCGGGTGTCCCGCGGCACAAGCCGGAACGCGGCCTTTACCGGATCAGCCACCGGAGCGAATGCCGCAGCGCCGCCGTCCCGTCCCGCTCGAACCATCGCCCGTGCGAGAAGATCACCCGTTCGGGCCGCAGCGCCAGCAGCCGCCGCGCCCCCGCCGCCGCCGAGCGCAGCCGCAGCTTCACCAACGCCCGCAGATAGATCGGCGGCATCCCATCGGGCGCCATCACCCCCAGCAAACGCGTCACCGGCCGCGCCAGCGCCGGAACCTTCCCCGCTTCCAGGTTCAGCACCAGGTCGGTCAGCACCAGCGTCCGCGTCGGCTGATGGAACAGCGCCGTCTCGTGGAACCCGAGCCCGCCCCTCACGATCACGACCTCGATCCCCTCCCCCCACGCCTCGGGCGCATGGTCCGGCAGATCGTAGTCAAGCCGCACGTCGCTTGTCCGGACCGGCAGCCGCTCGCGCAACCCCGGCGCGGCCCACGTCGCCGCCGCCGGGCACGCGCGCTGCCAGTCCTGCACGAACATCCAGTGCGCGAAGCTCGGCGCGACCAGATGGCGGACCGGCCCGAGCCGCTGCACCGCCCGCAGCAGCCCCGTGCTGAACCGCACCGGCGAATGCAGCAGCAACCCGCCGTCCTCCAGCCGGATGATGGTCATGCGCGCCCCGGCGACCCGCCCCAGCAATCCCGGCAGCAAGCTGTCCACCACGTAAACGTCGTTTGCCACCCGCTTCGGCACGTCAAGCGGCGCATACCCCACCCCGCCCTCCCGCGCGCCCGCGTCTCCCGCCCAAACCCGCGCGGCCCGCCCGCCCGCCGCCGCCAGCGCCAGCCGCGACGCGCCCACCCCCACCAGCGCCGCGCGCACGCCGAACGACTCCCGCCGAAGCAGCAGCCCGGCGCCGGCCAGCGCCACCCCGCCCCAAGCCAGCCGCTGCCGCACCCCGCCCCGGTGCCCCGGCCCCGCGGCCGCCCCGCCCCGCCACGCCGCCCCGGCGTCAACCAAGCCCGCCGCCCCGATCACGATCCGCGCCCGCCGCGGCAGCGACCGGGACCGGGCCAAGCGGCTGAACAGCAACGCCACGGCATAATCCGCCATGCGGTAAACCCCGGTCGGCATCATCGGCCCATCCTCCTCATCCGCAACGACAACGCTGCCCGAGGCAAACATTTGCCTATAAAACCTACCGCGCCAACGCCCCGCAATGTTGCACGTGAAACTCCCCCGAGCCATTCCCCTCGTTTCGCCCTGTTGCCAGACCCGCCTGGATCGCCTCTAGTTCCCCTCCATGAATCCGGAGGGGACGGCCACACGTCCCCCCAGCCACGGGAGGATGCCAACCATGCTGCGCCGCAGCTTCGCCACCGGCCTCGCCGCCCTTTCCCTCGCCGCCCTGCCTACAGGCGCGAGAGCCGCCGGCTATCCCGAACGCCCGATCCAGCTCATCGTCCCCTGGGGGGCCGGCGGCGGCACCGACGCCGTCGCCCGCGTCATGGCCACCCTGCTCGAGAAAGACCTCGGCCAGCCCGTCAACGTCATCAACCGCACCGGCGGCTCCGGCGTCGTCGGCCATACCGCGATCGCCTCCGCCCGCCCCGACGGCTACACGATCGGCCTCATCACGGTCGAGATCGCCATGATGCACCACCAGGGCCTTACCAAGCTCGGCCCCGCCGACTACACCCCCCTCGCGGTCATCAACGCCGACCCGGGCGGCGTCATGGTCTCCGCCAGCTCCCCCTACAAGACAGCCGCCGACCTGCTGGCCGCGATCAAGCAGAAGCCGCCTGGCGCCTTCAAGGCCTCCGGCACCGGCCAGGGCGGCATCTGGCACCTCGGCCTCGCCGGCTGGCTGCTGTCCGAAGGCGTCGCCGCCGACAAGGTCACTTGGGTGCCGAGCCAGGGCGCGGCGCCGGGCCTCACCGACATGGTCGCCGGCGGCGTCGACATCGTCACCGCCTCCCTCGCCGAGGGCCGCGCCCTGATCGAAGCCGGCAAGGTCCGCGCCCTCGCGAGCATGAGCCCGGAACGCCAAGGCCTGTTCCCGGACGTGCCGACCCTCAAGCAGGCGACCGGCTCCAGCTGGACGGTCGCCGCCTGGCGCGCGCTTGCCGGGCCGAAGGGCTTGAAGCCCGACGCAACCCAAACGCTGCGCCAGGCCGTCGACAAGGCCTATCACAGCGCCGAATACCAGAAATTCCTCAAGGACCGCGGCTTCGGCGCGCTCTACGAGCCCGGCCCGCAAGCGGAGGCCTTCATGGCCCAGGCCGACGCCAGCCTGGGCAAGGTGATGGGGGAAGCGGGCCTCGCGAAGTAGCCGGGCCGGACCATGCGCCTCACCGACACCACCATCGGCCTGCTGCTCCTGGCCTGCGGCATCGCCCTGGCGCTCGCCGCCTGGTCCTACCCGGACATGCCCGGCCAGGACTACGGCGCGGCCACCTTCCCGCTCGCCATCGGCGCGCTGGTGGCGGCGCTCGGCCTCGTCACCGCCTGGTCCGGCCTCCGCAACGGCGAGGGCGGCGCGAGCCGCGTCCTCCGTCTGCACGGCTGGGGCCTCGTCCCCGCCTCCTGGCTGCGCCTCGCCGCCGTTGTCCTGCTTGTCGTCGGCTACATCCTGCTGGCGCCGCTGTTCGGCTTCCTGCTCACCGGCGCCGCGCTGCTGTTCGGCCTGCTGACGGCCTTCCGCGCGCCCCTCCTCCTTTCGGTCGTCGTCACCCCGCCCGCCATCCTCGCTGTCTGGTGGGTGTTCGACGGCCTGCTGCGCGTCCCGCTCCCGAGCGCCGCCATCCTGACCGGCGGGACCTGATCCGTGTTCGACGCCTGGCCCGCCATCGGACTCGTGTTCCAGCCCTACGTGCTGGCCGTGATCGCCGCCTCCGCCGCCTTCGGCCTGTTCGTCGGCGCCATCCCCGGCCTCACCGCCACCATGGCCACCGCGCTGCTGGTTCCCGTCACCTTCTTCATGGACCCGGTTCCGGCCATCGCCGCCATCGTGACCGCCACCGCCATGGCCATCTTCTCCGGCGACATCCCCGGCTGCCTGCTGCGCATCCCCGGCACCCCCGCCTCCGCCGCCTACGCCGACGAGGCCTACAGCATGACCCGGCAAGGCCACGCCGAACGGGCGCTCGGGGCCGGCCTCGTCTTCTCCTGCCTGGGCGGCCTGGTTGGCACCACCGTCCTCGTCCTCGCCGCCCCCTGGCTCGCCGAGTTCGCGCTCGAGTTCTCCTCCTTCGAGTACTTCTGGCTCGTTTGCCTCGGCCTCTCCTGCGCCGTCTTCATCGCCCCCTCCTCGCCGCTCAAGGGCCTGGTCGCGCTGGCCATCGGCCTGTTCCTCTCCACCGTCGGCCTCGACAACCCGGCCGGCCAGCCGCGCTTCACGTTCGGCGACGTCGACCTCATGTCCGGCGTCCCGTTCATCCCCGCCATGATCGGCTTGTTCGCCATCTCCGAGGTGCTGCGCGCCGCCGTCGCCACCGCCCCCCTGCCGCCGCCGCCGAAAGGCCCGATCACCGGCATCTTCGCCGAACAGGCCACCCACCTCCGCCTCTACTGGAAGCAGGGCCTGCGCGGCAGCGCGCTCGGCGCCGTCATCGGCGCGCTTCCCGGCGCCGGGGCGGACATCGCCGCCTGGATCGCCTACGCCGTGTCCAAGAAGATGTCCCGCACGCCTGAGAAGTTCGGGACCGGCCACGCCGAGGGCATCGCCGAGGCGAGTGCTGCCAACAACGGCGCACTCTCCGGCGCATGGATACCCGCCCTCGTCTTCGGCATCCCCGGCGACTCCATCACCGCCGTCGTCATCGGCGTGCTCTATGTCAAGGGCATGAACCCCGGCCCCACCATCTTCATCCATTCCCCCGAGCTGATCCACGCCGTTTTTATCGTCTTCTTCCTCGCCAACCTGCTGCTGCTTCCCTTCGGGTATCTCGCCATCAAACTGGGCAAGCAGGCGCTGCGGGTTCCCGCCCGGGTGCTGATGCCGCTGATCCTGGTGTTCTGCATCGTCGGCGCCTTTGCCATCACCAACAGCGCCTACGGCGTCGTCGTCGCCCTGGCCATGGGCGTGCTCGGCTTCCTGATGGAGGAGAACGGCATTCCCGTTGCCCCTGCCATCCTCGGCCTCGTCCTCGGGCCGATGCTGGAGCAGAACGCCATCACCTCGCTTATCAAAGCCGACGGATCGCTGCTGGCCTTCTTCGAGCGGCCCATCGCCGGGGGCTTGGGCGTTGCCACCATCTTGCTCTGGTCCGTCCCCCTGCTGGTCAGGGGCCTTCGGCGGACCCGTCCGGCAAACGCCGGGGCCGCCGCTTCGCCCGGTGCGGCAAAGGCCCCATGACCGCCCGAGGGCGCGCCCGTAGACGCCGCCAAAGCCTGACCAATGCGCTGGAGGGAGGGCAGCCATGTCCGCGGCCGTGGGCCAAGCTTTCCAGCGCGGGCGCATCGCCTGGTCCCTTGCCCACGCCGCCCATTGCCGCCGGGGTCCACCCTTCCGACATTCGCGGCCTGTCCAGCGCGGGGCGCTCGGACGACATGCTGGTCCCGCGGGCGTCAACGTCGTTCCGGCCCAAACCGAGGAGATCCTGCTGGCCCGGCCCTGACGCGGCGGCCCCGTCCGGGTCAGGCTCGCCCGCGACGGGCGCTTGAACCGGATGGTCGTGCGGGCCAGACGCCGGCTCGGTTATTGGGACGGCGAGGGCATGCCGGACGAAGCCGCGCTCGTCGCCGGGGCCACTAGACTCGTATCGTCCTAACTGTGTTAGGCCGATAGGAGTCCAGGCTTATTTGAGACGGTATTATGTATCACCCGCCACCACGCGGACGTAGAGCCAGCCCGGCCCGCGCCGTAAAATGCCGGCATGGACACAACCAGCCCTGTTCTCTCTGGCCTCATCCGCAAGCGGCAGGAAGTGGCAGGCGAACTGGAGGCCGCATACGGTCGCATTTCCGTTCTGACTGTAGCCTTGAGCAACTTGGACGGCGCAATTCGCCTATTCGCGCCTGAGACGGCGCTGGAGGAGATCGCGCCCAAGCAGGTGCGCTACGCGGCCCAGCCCGGCGAGATCAGCCGCAAGATCAGGGAGGCGTTGCGTGACGCTGAGCAGCCGCTCACAGCGCGGGACATTACGCTGCACGTCATGGTTGCCCGGCACATGAACCCGGAGGATCACGGCGCATTCCTCATGATGCAGAAACGCATCATGGCATCACTGCGAAACATGCAGCTCAGTGGAACGATCCAATCACATCGGGAGCCGGGCAGTCACCTACGATGGGCGTTGCGCGGGGCCGCTAGCAGTTAACCAACCGGCTCCGCACACGAAGCACCGTTTCCTACGCCAAAATTTACGTCATAAACGCAATTGACACTCAAGAATCATTAAGCATACGACGTGATGTGTGACCCCGGCGGGACTTGAACCCGCAATCCTCGCCAGGACCGGCTTCCAAAGCCGGTGCGTTTACCAGTTTCGCCACGGGGTCACAGATTAAGGGTGGAGTGGGCCTCTCAGCCCACTCCGGGTGCTGGCCTCTCGCCAACTGCCGACTACGCCGGTGTTCCAGGCCTGCATAATCGGGAAGCTGGTCAGGCCGCTATGGAGGCTTCCGCATTTGGACCTCCTTCGGCTTTTTGGTGAAGCAAATCGGCAGGATCATTTTTCGATCCTGCCGTTTCCTTTTCGCCTTCACGAGCGATCAGGAACCACTGGCCTCGATCAAACCGATAGAGGTGATCCTTCATTCGTCGCAATTCACCCCCGATAGAACGTGGCGAAACGGACGGGTCCACCCGCGCCGCAGCTTGACCCAAATCCAATTCATTCAAACCGGAATGAGCTTGCAAAGCAGCGGTGACGGCACGCCGCACTGATCCGCGCGGCGCCCTTGACGTGGGCGAATGATGCGTGTGGTGCGCCGTGTCAAAGCTGACTTCTTGGGCGGTGCCGGTTGGTTGACTCAATGGGGCTTGCGCCGCTTGCAAAATGGCCGCACGCATCTGCTCTGAGCCGACTTTGACGCCGGATTGAAAAATTTCCGATATAATGCCCTGCAAAGCGTCGATCAAATGCTGGGGGATGTCGGTCATTCTGTCGCGCATATCGTTGCCATGCGATGTAGATAACACGGCGGAACGCTGTAAGCGAGTCTTTCGACGCGTTAAGCGTATTTGGCGTTTAGCATTTCAGAAACGCTTAGCGTGGGCTATTCAGCCCGCTGCCAATACCCGCAGAAGTCCACGCTGGGCCGCGCCGCCAGCGCCAAGCCCACAACGCGGCGCACTTGGCCCCCGTTGTCCATGCGGCGGTGGCTCTCCTTGAACGCGCTCTCCTGGGCGTAGCGGGCCAGGTAGACGCCCGAGATGTGGTGGTGGTGGCCCCGCTCCGCCCGGCGCAGGCGGGAGAAGAAGCTTTCCGCCCCGTTGGTGCAGGCGATGCCGTCGCTGTAGGCGAGCTGGTGGTTGATGCGCTTCACGACGTAATGCCCGTGGAGGTCGTTCCAGCTATTTGCCTCGTCGGCGTGGACCTCGGTCCCGGCGGCAACGTGGTTGCGGATGTAGGCCAAGGCCGAACCTTCCGTGGGGAAGGCTGACGGCATCACGAAGCCGTCCCGCTCGCGGATCACAACGACGCACTGCCGCTTGCCGTTCTGGTTCTTCGCCAGGCGGCGGTCCCGGCGGTTCTCCTTGTGGTTGGCGGGCTTGACGTAGCCGCCGAAGTAGGCCCCGTCGATCTCCACCGTCTTGCCCTCGCCGCCGAGCTTGTAGCCCTTCACTTCGGTCGCCATCGCCTCACGGAGCTTATGGGCCAGCACCCAGGCCGTCTTGTATTGCACGTCGAGGTCGCGTGAGAGCGCGAGCGCCGACTTGCCCTTGACCTCGTTGCAAAAGATCACGATGGCGGCGAGGTAGGTTTGCAGCGGCAGCTTGTGGAAGGCGAACAGCGTGCCGCTGGTGAGTGAAAAATCCTTGCGGCACGCCTTGCAGCGGAACCGCAGGCTGCCGTTCGGGCGGCGGGCCTCGTAGCAGGTCGGGCAGCCGCAGTGCGGGCAGAGCGCCTTGCCGTCCGTCTCAGGCCAGCGCAGGCCGGCGAACAACGTCTCGGCCTTGTCGTCCGCCATGCGGAACACCGACGCCAGGGAGAGCGAGCGGGCCTTGCTGGAAAGAAGGAAGTGCTGGGACATCTGCCGAACTCGCTAGGAACCTGGCAAATGTGACAGGATTAGTGGCCATTGTCAACAGTTATCTTTCGTATATGATAGCTTGCAGTCACATTTTATGGATGGGCGGCAATGGGCATTGCAGCGAATGAAAAGGAATTGGCCGGCAAGGCATCCCGCTTCCTAAAAGCGGAGATGAAGCGGGCCGGCGTGACCTACACGGAACTGGCGCGGCGATTGGAGGAACACGGGTTGCAAGAAACAGAAGCGTCCATCACCAGCAAGCTCGCGCGCGGGACGTTTGCAGCGACGTTCTTTCTTGCCGTCCTAGCCGCTCTGGGGCTGGATGGGATGAGACTAGAGAATCTTTAGCCGCTCATGTTTGCGATGCTTATGATCGTTCCGCTGATAGCGGTGACACCCGCAATGTCAGATCAGCCGTTAAATCCACCATCCCCAGGTGCGGGGAAAAGCCAACAACATCATCAGGGTTCCGCCACCAACGAACATCAACAAGGCGATGGCGCAGGCAAGCCCCCCGACAATCCTTCGCCCGTCGTCCCAAACAATCAATCCCCAAACCAGAACCCCGTTGCTTCCAAGTCCAAGGATCAGAGCGGCTGGTATGCGGAACCAAACTGGTGGGTAGCCGGGTTTACCGGGGCGCTGGCCGTCCTTACTGGAGGGTTGTGGCTGTTTACCGCCTTGCTCTGGCGTGAGACTCGAAACGCCGTTCGCGATGCCAAGGAAACGGGCAAAATAGCTGTTGACGCTGCCAATGCGGCCAATGCTCACGTTAAAGAATCCGCACGCGCTGCCGCCGCAATGGAAGCGGTCTCGGTCGGCACTGCCGAGAGCATCAGAATTACTGCCGAGATCGGGCGAACGCAGCGCGAGTTTGGCCAGATGCAAATGCGAGCTTACTTGTCTGTAGTATATGACTTGACCGTTCCCCAAGACAGCGCAACCGGTCAGCCGTTCGAAATAAGGCTTCGCTTGATAAACACCGGCAACACTCCGGCACACCGGGTCACGTATCAAGCAAATGCTGGTCTGCTGCCATTCCCCCTTCCTGATGATTTCAGCTTCCCGCTCGACGAGCATCCCGTCAACAGCGAGGGCGTTCTCGGGGCTGGTCAATACAATATGATCTCTTGCAGACTGCCGGAGCTGCTTTCGACAGATTTGGTCAACCACGTTTTTGATGGAAGGACAAATAAGCTCTACATGTGGGGCGTTGCCACTTACCGGGACGCATTCGGATACGACCGAAAAACAATGTTCAGCCAGAGTGTTGCCTGGATGCGGAATGGTCATTCCTTGGGCATCAATACTCGACGCCACAACGAGGCTACATAACCCTACGGTCCATGCCGCCTTTCTTATTGCCATGTCCTTCACGCCTCACGCCCCGCCTAATAGGGCCGGACTGATGCGCGAATCGTAGGACGGGACCGGAGCGGGAGACACGCCGTCGTGGTGGCGAGTGCGACATAATACCGATTTGAGACGGCGATTCACGTTCTGACTGATTCCAGTCAGAACGATCGCGGTCTAGGAACAGCATCGGCGCTACCGCTCGCGTCGTCGTCGAGCCGCCGGGCACGTTGGAGCGGCCCGGCAAGGCGGGGCGGGCGATCGACCGCCGCGACAGTAGCGGCCGATAAGATGCAAGGCCGGTCAAATTGATTTGACCCACCAAGGCGACATCCCCGATGCATACGGGCCACCGCGATTGTCCGGGGATTTCGATGCAGTTTCGATTTAATTTGCCAGGTTGTTTGGCTTCACTAACGATTTTCTTGGCTGCATTGCCAAACTCCGCGAAAGCCTTCGACACGACCGTCCGCCTTGGCGGCGGCTTTGAAATAAAGCCATACGGACTCTATCAGCTCGACCAGGGAAGTTTCAGCAACAGCCGGCCCGGCGGGCAAGGCGCCGGGTTCAACGGACGCCGGCTGCGCACCGGCGCCAGGCTGAAGTACAACGACGACGTCGAAGTCGGCTTCATCTGGGATTTCGGCCATTCGCCCGGCGGCCAGGGCAAGCTGTTCGAAGCCAAGATCGCCTATACCGGGCTCAAGCCGTTCACCTTCACCGGCGGCGTCTTCCACGTCAACAACGGCCTTGAATCGACCATGGGCGTCGGCAACCTGCTCTTTCTCGAGCGCGCCAGCATCTCGACCATCACGCGCAACATCGCGGGCGGCATCGACCGCGAGGCCATCCAGGCCGAGGCGCATGGGGACCGTTACCTCCTGGCTGCCGCGCTGACGGCCGGGCAAGGCGGGCCGGGACGGGACGGCGACCAGCGCGCCGTGATCGCCCGCGCGGCGGGCTTGCCGGTGAAGACGGACAGCATGCTGCTGCACGTCGGCGTTTCGGGCGAGTACGTGTTCCGCCCGGCCCGGGACGCGGGCAAGCTGCCGGCAACCTCGCTGTCCGACCAGCCGGAGTTCTCGATCGACCCTGTGCCTTCTCCCTTGTCCACCGGCTCGGTCGAGACCCGCAACATCGGCGTGGTCGGCCCCGAGCTCGGCTTCGCGGCCGGGCGGCTGTGGCTGCAAGGCGAGTGGTACTCGATCCTGCTGGACCGGCGGGAGAACGCGGGGGGCGGGACGCTGAACTTCAGCGGCTGGTATGCCCAGGCCGGCTACACCATCCTCGGCACGCCGCGGCAGTATTCCGCGAAGGACGGGGTGTGGGGCGTGCCCAAGCCGGCCGAGAGCTTCGACCCGCGCGCCGGCAATTTCGGCGCGGTCGAGGTCGGCGCGCGCTACTCGACCGTTGACCTCAACAGTTCCGACGTGCGCGGCGGCGTGCAGCGGATATGGACGGCCGGCGTCAACTGGTGGCCGGTCGAGCCGATCCGCTTCTCGCTGCAGTACGAGCACGCCGATATCGACGGGGGGCGCTCTCCCAGGAGCATCGACATCGTCGCCGGGCGGGCGCAGTTGCAGTTCTGAACGCCGCCAGGGCATGGCACGACGGCGCTGGTTCGTTTGGCGGAACTGACGCCCTCTTGATCGGAACTGTTTTCCGGGCTGCCCATAGGGTGTTTATGCCAAAAACGGCGACCCGAAGGAGAACCAGCCCATGCAGGACCCTTCCCGCCGCAAGATGCTGCGTTCGGCCCTGACCGGCAGCGCCGCCCTGGGCGCGGGCGGCCTTTTCGGGCGTTTCCGCCTCGGGAGTCCGGGCGGCACGGGCTTTGCCTGTCCATGACGTTCTTCTTGATGGTTACGTGTGCCCGGTCCGCTCGTTATCGAACGCCGGGGGCGGCGTTGCTGGTTTGAGCGGCGATAGGCATTGGAGAACGCGCCCGGGCTTGCTAAGCAAACGGGGACGCCCGCCTGGCGGAATGGTAGACGCAGCGGACTTAAAATCCGATGTCCGTGAGGATGTGCCGGTTCGAGTCCGGCGGCGGGCACCAGATTTAACGCTTTGATTGTATTAGTCTTGTATGGGTCGCATATGGGTTGTCCCAGGGTTCGATCACATCGGAACCAAAGCTTGAAACGGGTGTTCGCCGGCTTGGAAGCGGCGCGGGACGGGGTAAGACGGTCGTCGCCGCAAGGACAGGCCCGGTGCTTGAACGTGGCATGCGCGGGATGCGACACGCCGTTGCCGGGACAGCCGGGGGTAGGGAAACAACGTCATCGTTGACGAGGTTATGATCGAGGGTGCGGGTCGCGCAGGAGTATCCTGATCTTTCATCGTTCTGCGGCGTCCATGTGGTTGGTTTTCTGCCTCGGGATTTGGTGACGGCGGTCCTGGTTCAGCTTGGACGCCAAGGCGGGTGGCCGAGGTCAGGCAGGGAAGCAACCATCACGCCGGGCCGGCACCGGACGCCACCGGGCAGGCCGATGCAACGTGGCTGCCGGCACGCCAAGACGTTCGTTGATTTCAATCATGCCGGTTTTCGGCTCGACGGTGCCTTTCCGGACCGCGCGGCGCAGCTCGAGCAAAATGCTGTCGCTTAGAGTGAGACCTCCTATTTTTGCGCCGCCTGATAAGACTTGCGGATCGCGTCCTCGGCGGCCTCGCGGTCGGCCCAGCCGGTGACTTTCACCCATTTGCCGGGCTCAAGGTCCTTGTAGCGGGTGAAGAAGTGCTCGATGCCCTGGCGGACGATCTCCGGCAGTTCGAACACCGACTTGGTGCCGGTGTAGATGGTGTGGACCTTGTCGTGCGGCACGCAGATGATCTTCTCGTCCTGCCCGGCCTCGTCCTCCATTTGCAGCATCCCGATCGGGCGGGCGCGGATCACCACGCCGGGGAGCACCTGGGCGTTGGCCAGCACGAGCGCGTCGGCTGGGTCGCCGTCCTCGGCCAGGGTGCCGGGGATGAAGCCGTAGGCGGCGGGGTAGGCCATGGGGGTGAACAGGAACCGGTCGACGAACACGGCGCCGCTTTCCTTGTCGATCTCGTACTTGACCTGCGAGCCTTGCGGGATCTCGACGACGACGTTGATGTCGGAAGGCAGGTCTTTTCCGGAGGGGATTTTGGAGAGGTCCATGGTGCGTCCTTTGATTCTGCTGCGCGCCGGGGGTATAACCCTGCCCGCGCACGAGTTCCATACGCGCCTGTAGCTCAGTTGGTTAGAGCGGGCCGCTCATAACGGCTTGGTCGCAGGTTCGAGTCCTGCCGGGCGCATGATGGGCTTTCTGGCTGCTGCGACACAGCATTGTTGCTTGCGTGAATGCTTTTCCCGCTTGCACGTTATTGGGAGCAGATTAGGGGCGTTCGTCCTGTGCAAGCAGACGTGTGCGGAGATATGGACAGTTTCCTGACTAGACCCGCGTCGCCCTGACTGTGTCAGGCCGGTCCGGGTCTAGCCTTATCTGAGACGGCACGATCGCGGTCTAGAATGGAGAGCCAAGGCGGGCAACGGAATGATTGCGAAGTGTTGGATCGGGTAGCAGGAGCCTACTATGGTGGAACAGCTACTCTTTCCGTTGCAGCCCGTTAGAGTGTCGTGGAAAACAGCCTAGATTGGGTTTTTGGAAGAGATCCGATCTTAGAACTTGCAATAGCTATGGCCTCCAAATGCTAGTAGTTTATGAAAACTTCGTTCCGGTTTTCACCACTATGGAACGGCTTTACGACTCGGCGGATGCTCAATTGGCGTTTGCGGCATGACCCTGATCTCATCCGCGATCTCGCGCATTGCCCTGGTCACGGGCGGCGGCCAACGCATTGGCGCCGCAATAACCGAAGCACTCGCGACTGCCGGGTTTGCGGTCGCGATTCATTGCCGTGACAGCCGGGACGAAGCCGACGCGTTGGCCGGGCGCATTCGCGAACGCGGCGGGCGTGCGGCGGTGCTCCAAGCCGACCTCAACGACGAGGCGGCCGTGCAAGGATTGCTGCCGGCTGCGACGGCGGCGCTCGGGCCTGTGGGCGTGCTGGTCAACAACGCCAGCGTGTTCGAGCGCGACGAGTGGGACGACGCCACGCGGGAAAGCTGGGACCGGCATATGGAACCGAACTTGCGTGCGCCATTCGTGTTGATGCAGGCCTTGGCTAGAGGCCTGCCGGAGGGCGCGGAGGGCGTGGTGGTGAACATGCTGGACCAGCGGGTGTGGTCGCCGACGCCGCACTTCGTTTCCTACACGGCGTCGAAGGCGGCGTTGTGGTCGTTGACGCAGCAGATGGCGCTGGCTTTTGCGCCCCGTGTGCGGGTGAACGCGGTCGGGCCGGGGCCGGCGCTGCCGAGCGCGCGGCAGAGCGAGGCGCAGTTCGCCCGGCAATGCGAAGCCATGCCGCTTGGACGGGGGACCGAGCCGCAGGAGATTGCCCGGGCCGTGCTGGCGTTGTTGTCGTTGCCGTCGGTGACGGGGCAGATGCTGGCGCTGGATGGCGGGCAGCACCTGCAATGGTCGCCGGCTGGCGGAGGAGCGTTGGCCGAATGAGCCCGATCGCCGGGCCGGGCATCCGCCATGTGTTCGTGCGCGACATGGCGCTGATGGCCTCCATTGGGGTCTATGCCCATGAGCACGGCCGGAAGCAGCGGGTGCGCGTGAACGTTGATCTCGCGGTCGAGGACGCGGGCGACGGGGCTGACCGGCTGGAGCGTGTCGTCGACTATGAGGGCATGGTGGAACTGGTGCGCGGCATCGTGGGCGCCGGGCATGTGCGGCTCGTGGAGACGCTTGCGGAACGGATCGCGGCGGCATGTTTGAACGACCGGCGGATCAAGCGGGTGTGGGTGCAGGTCGAGAAGCTGGACGCGTTCGCGGATACCGCGGCGGTGGGGGTTGCGATCGAGCGTACGGCGTAGGCGGCACAGTCAGCCGTTGTGCCGGTGTCATGGGCGGTTGAAGGTATGCGCCGGGCCGCCGACGAACGCCATTATCGAGACGTGGGTTTGGGGGTTGGGCCCGTCTCATAAACGGCGTCCGATGCCGCTCGCGTCGAGGTTTTCACACGTCTTCCGCGCCGGTTCACCGCATTTCATCCACCTCCGTCGCTTGACTCCCAAGCTTTGCAGCGACATGCGCGGCGGTCTTGAAACCTTGTGGTCCGGGTGGGGTAAATGTTTGAAAAATCAGTTTGTTAAGCAGGCCTGCCTGGTTCGGAGGCAAAGTGTGGAAACCGTTGTGGAATCAAGGTTTCAAGCAGGCTGCCGCCGCGCTGCCCACAAGGTTATCCACAGCTTCGGGGGATGGATTCATTTCCTTGCACATGGCGGCGGCGCCTTGAGCTTTGCCAGCGTTGCGGGCTAGACCTTTATCGCCCTGACTATGTCAGGGCGATAAAGGTCTAGCACTGATCTGGACTGGCAATTGACGCCCTGACTTTCCAATCAGGGCGATTGCAGTCTAATCAGCCGAACCATGGATTTGCAGCCAAGCAGCACCGAAGGACCAGGCGTCCACGTCATCGAGACGGCGCTCGCCACCATGCCGCTCAGCCCCGGCGTTTACCGTATGCTCGATGGCAAGGGCGACGCGCTTTATGTGGGCAAGGCGCGCAGCCTCAGGAAACGGGTGGCGAGCTACACCCAGATCGCCCGCCTGCCGGAGCGTTTGCGGCGGATGGTGTCCGAGACCGCCAGCATGGAGATCGTCACCACCCATACCGAGGCCGAGGCGCTGCTGCTGGAGGCCAACCTCATCAAGCGGCTGAAGCCCCGGTTCAATATCGTGCTGCGGGACGACAAGAGCTATCCGTGGCTGACGCTGACGGAGGACCACGCCTTCCCGCAGATCAGCAAGCACCGCGGCGCACAGGTCCGCCGCGGCAGCTATTACGGGCCGTTCGCGTCGGCCTGGGCCGTCAACCAAACGGTGACGGCGATGCAGCGGGTGTTCCTGCTGCGCTCCTGCCAGGACACCGTGTTCGCCAACCGCAGCCGGCCTTGCCTGCTGTTCCAGATCCGGCGCTGCTCGGCGCCGTGCGTGGGCCGGGTGAGCGAGGCCGATTACGCCAAGCTGGTCGGGCAGGCGAAGGCTTTCCTGTCGGGCAAAGCCAATTCGGTGCAGGGGGCGCTGGCGGCCGAGATGGAGCAGGCGTCGGAGAAGCTGGAGTTCGAGCGGGCGGCGGCGGTGCGCGACCGCATCCGGGGCCTGACCCATGTGCAGGGGACGGCCATCATCAACCCGGCGAGCCTGGCCGACGCGGACGTGGTCGCGGCCTACCAGATCGGCGGCCAGACCTGCATCCAGGTGTTCTTTATCCGTGGCGGGCGGAACAACGGGAACCGGGCGTTCTTCCCGGCCCACGCGCGGGACATGGAGGCGGACGCCGTGCTGGCCGCGTTCCTGGCCCAGTTCTACGACGACAAGCCGCCGCCTCCGGTCGTGTTGCTGAACCAGGAGCTAGCGGAGCAAACGCTGCTGTCCGAGGCGCTGTGCATCAAGGCCGGGCGGCGGGTGGAGATGGCCGTGCCGGCGCGGGGGGAGAAGCGGTCGGTGGTGCTCCATGCCGAGACGAACGCGCGCGAGGCGCTGGAGCGCAAGCTGGCCGAGAGCGCCGGGCAGGCGAAGCTGCTGGAGGGGGTGGCGCAGACGTTCGGCCTGGCGGGGACGCCGGAGCGGATCGAGTGCTACGACAATAGCCACATCATGGGGACGAACGCCTACGGCGTGATGGTGGTGGCGGGACCTGAGGGGTTCGTCAAGAACGCCTATCGGAAATACTCGATCAAAGGCCCGATCGCGCCGGGCGACGATTTCGCGATGATGCGCGAGGTGCTGGACCGCCGCTTCGGGCGCGCGCTGAAGGAGCAGGCGGCGAGCGAGGCCGGGGATGGGCCGCCGCCGGCGCTGCCCGACCTGCTGCTGATCGACGGCGGGGCGGGCCAGCTTTCGGCGGTGCGGGGCATCATGCAGGATCTGGGGATGCACCAGATCCCGGTGGCGGCGATCGCCAAGGGGCCGGACCGGGACGCGGGGCGCGAGTGGTTCCATCTGGACGGACGCGCGCCGTTCCAACTGCCGCCGCGGGACCCGGTGCTGTATTACCTGCAACGGGTGCGGGACGAGACGCACCGTTTCGCGATCACGACGCACCGGGCGGGCCGGAGCAAGGGTCTGGTGTTGAGCGAACTGGACGAGGTGGCGGGGGTGGGGGCGGCGCGGAAACGGGCGTTGCTGAACCATTTCGGCTCGGTGCGGGGCGTCAAGCAGGCCGGGCTTGCGGATCTGGAGGCGGCGCCCGGGATCAACCGCGAGACGGCGCGGCGCGTGTACGCGCACTTTCATCCGACCTAAGCAGACATTCGTGGCTTGTGCCACGAATGTCTGCTTAGTTGCCTTTGAAGACGCATCATTTTTCGCGTTGTGACGGCGAGCCGTCCCGCGAGATGATGCTTAGTGTTCCGGTTCAGAAGTTCGTTACATCCAAATCGCGTGCTTCGGGACGCTAGCCCTTTGTTTTCGTGGCCTGCTTATCCCAGACGTTCGAAGGCGAACTTCTGGGGCAGGACACTCGTGGTAAAAGCGGCGCATGGGCAAGCGATGGGTGCGGCGTGTAATCTATGCTGCCGCGTTGGCCCTTGCCGGGCCTGTGCAGGCAGTCGCGGCCCTGGAGGGGAACCCTGTGACGTTTTGCCGCGGCGGCATGTTCGGCGGGCCTTGTAGCGAGGCTCCCGATGTCCGCCTTGGCCGGGTCACTGCCGGCAAGCCGGCCGTCCTTTTGAACGACATGGACGGGTGCCCCGTGAGCGGCAGGAATTGCGGCAAGTCGGCGATCTATGGCCCGCCCGCCTTGCTTCGCCCCGGCGCGGTCGTCGTTGTCCTCCCCAGCGCGTTGCCCGGCTTCGCCTGCGTCCTCAACGCGGCGCACAGGGACAACAACGGCTGGCTGCCGCAGGCCCGGGTGGACGGCGTGCCGGTCGACCCTGATCCGCCGCTCGCGGCGTGGGCAGGGACGTGGCGGCGTTCTTTGGGCGACGATTTCTTCGTGCTGAAGGCCGGGCGGGATGCTAGCCTTTCAGTATACGGCGAAGCCTTTTGGCCCGGCCGCAACGTTTTTCCCTACCATTCAGGCGACCTTTTCAGTGCAGCCCGACCGGAGGGCGACCGCGTCACCTTTGCCGAAGGGGAGGATAAAGGGCAGCCAATCTGCGTCGCCAAACTGGAACTTCTTGGCCACGGCTTATTAGCCGTAAACGACAACGGGCGTTGCGGCGGCTACAACGTCAGCTTCGGCGGGATCTACAAGCGTGCCAGTCGGCCTTGACCCTGCGTTAGCGTCCGCGGCCCGAGACACGAGGCACCGCAGCTTGCTATACGGAGCCACGGCAACCAGGGAGGGAAATCAATGAACCAACTCGATCTCCAGGGGCGGGTCGCGGTGGTGACTGGAGGCGCACGCGGGATCGGGCGGGCGATTGCCGAGCGGATGCTGGCGTCGGGGGCCGCGGTGGCGCTGTGGGACGTGGACGCGGGGGCGCTGGAGGCCGCCGGCCTTGCCGGGCCGGTCAGCAGCCACGTCGTTGAGCTGACGGACGAGCGGGCGGTGCGCGCGGCAGCGGCGGACACGCAAGCGCGGCTGGGGCGGATCGACATCCTGGTCAACAACGCCGGCATCACCGGCGGCAACGCGCCGACCTGGGAGCTGCCGGCCGAGCAGTGGCGGCGGGTGATGGACGTGAACCTGGTTGGGCCGATGCTTGCGTGCTCGGCCATCGTCCCGGCGATGATCGCCGCGGGTTACGGGCGGATCGTCAACATCGCGTCCGTCGCGGGCAAGGAAGGCAACCCGAACGCCAGCCATTACAGCGCCAGCAAGGCGGGCCTGATCGCGCTGACGAAATCGCTTGGCAAGGAGCTGGCCGGCAAAGGCGTGCTGGTGAACTGCGTCACCCCGGCCGCCGCCAAGACGGACATCTTCGCCCAGATGTCGCAATCCCAGATCGACTACATGCTGTCGAAGATACCCATGGGCCGGTTCGTCCAGGTGCAGGAGATCGCGGCCCTTGCTTGCTGGCTGGCGACGGAGGAGTGCTCGTTCAGCACCGGGGCCGTGTTCGACATCACCGGAGGGCGGGCGACCTATTAGCGCACGTCAGGCCAGGCCGGGGCCTCGCGCCGCGTTAGGCCCCGGAGAGGCGATGAACATCATGCTCTCGTCGAGGCGGTCGTAGAAGTCCAGCATGTCCGGCAAGGCGTGTTCGGGACAGCCGATCAGGAATCCTTGCACCTCGTCGCAGCCATAGGCTTGCAGGATGGCGAGCTGGTCCGGCTGTTCGACGCCTTCGGCGCAGACCGTCATCCCGAGCCCCGCGGCCAGTTGCAGCACCGAGCGGACGATGGTCTCGGTGCGGCGGCATTGGCCGAGGCGGCTGACGAACGATTGGTCGAGCTTCAGCTTGTCGAACGGCATGTCCTGCAGGTAGCCGAGCGAGGCGTAGCCGGCGCCGAAGTCGTCGAGCGACAAGCGGACGCCGAGACCTTTTATCCGGGCAAGCTCCGCGCCGGCGGCGTGTTTCCGGCGGATGACGATGCCTTCGGAAACCTCAAGCTCAAGCCGGGCCGGGTCCAGGCCGGAGGTTTCGAGCGCGGCGGCGATCGTGGCGGCGAGGCCGGGGCCGTCGAACCAGCAGGCGGAGATGTTCACCGCTGCGCGCAACTGGCCCGGCCAACGGGCGGCGGCGGCGGTGGCCTGGCGAAGCACCCAGCCATCCAGTTTCCGGAACAGGCCGAGGCGCTCGGCCAACGGCACGAACTCTACGGGCGTTATAGGCCCGAAACCCGGGCGATCCCAGCGGATCAGCGCCTCGAACCCGAGCAAATCGCCGCTGGCGCAAGCGACGATCGGTTGCCAATGGATGCGGAGCCGGCTGGCATCCAGCGCCAGGCGCAGGTCGGCCTCAAGCGCCGGATCGAAGCCGGGCTGTATCAAATCGTCCGCATCGAGGCCGTGTTCCAAAGCGTTCCTCTCGTTCCGCCGCTCCACGGAAACCGTGGTTTTGACGCCGCGTCGCATTCGTGGAGCACCGTTCCACATTTCCGGTCCCGGCGCCAGATGTTCGCAAAAATGGATTAGGCAACGACAGGCAGCCAGATACTTTTTGCCATGAACCGCCCGGCTATTTCAGCGCAAAGCCCAGTTCCGCAAGGATGGCCCTGAGCTTGTCCCGTCCATTCAGGGCCGAGACCGGCCCCAGGCGCGCGACGATCATCGCGGACCAGTCCTGCACCGTCATGCCTTGCTCCTGCTGGAAGCTGCGGGCCACGGGATCGTAGGCGGCGACCGAGCGCGCATCCTGCCCGGCGTCGTATTGCTCGTGGTGCAGCACCGAGGGCTGCGGCAGCCGGGGCTTCACCGCGGCGGGCTTCGCCGGATCGGGGTAGCCGATGCAGAGGCCGAAGGCGACCATCGCCTGCGGCGGCAGCGCGAGTTCAGCGGCAACCGCCGCGGGGTGGTTGCGCATCCCGCCGATGTAGACCGTGCCCAGGCCGAGCGATTCGGCCGCAGCCAGGGCATTCTGCGCCGCGAGCGCCGCATCGATGACAGCGACGACAAAGGCTTCCAGGTAGTCGGCGCCCTCCATCGGCTTGCCGACCGCCTGCCCGAGCCGGGCGGCGCGCGACAGGTCGGCGATCCAGCACAGGAACAGCGGCGCTTCCCTGATATGTTTCTGATCTCCGGCCAGGGCGGCCAGCCGGTCCTTCCGCGCCTGGTCCTGAACGGCGACGACGCTCCAAGCCTGCAAGTTGCTCGATGTTGGCGCGGATTGCGCGGCGGCGACCAGTGCCTCAAGCGTGCCGGGCGGCAGCGGGCGGGGAAGGTAGGCGCGGACCGAGCGGTGCTGGAGCAGCAGGTCGATGAGCGGGCTCCAGGCCGTGTTGTCCGGGGCAAGCCCGCGGTAGCGCCCGGCCAGCCGGACATCCGGCCCGGCTGGATCGAGGCCGTTCGGCATCAAGCGGCTTGCAGCGTCTTCCAAACCACCTCCGGCGTCGCCGGCATGTCGATAACCCGGCCATTCAGCGCGTCGACGATGGCGTTGATCATGGCCGGGGGACTGCCGACTGCGCCCGCCTCGCCAGCGCCCTTCACGCCGAGCGGGTTGCTGGCGCAGGGAACTTCGATCAGGTCGACCTCGATGTCCGGCAGATCCGAGGCGCGGGGCAGCGCGTAGTCCATCAGGCTGCCGGAAAGGAGTTGCCCGCTGTCCTTGTCGTAGGCGGTGCGCTCCATGGTGGCCTGGCCAAAGCCTTGGGCCACGCCGCCATGGACCTGTCCGCGCACGATCATCGGGTTCACCGCGCGCCCGACGTCGTCGCACACGATGTAGCGGACGGTGGCGATCGAACCGGTGTCGGGATCAATCTCGACCTCGGCCATGTGGCACCCGTTCGGGAAGGTGTGGACGCCGATCTGCGCGATCTCGGCCGCGTCCAGTTGCGTGGCCCCTTCGCGCCCGCGCTGGCTGGACGCGAGCTGCATGATGTCGATGCCCCGGTCGGTGCCGGCGACGCTGAACCGCCCGGCCTCGAACACGATGTCGGCGACGGCGGCTTCGAGCACCTCGCTCGCCGCCTGCTTGCCTTTCTCGATCACGCTGGCGGTGGTCACGAGGATGGCCTGGCCTTCGGAGTAGAGGCTGCGCGCGCCGCCCGTGCCGCCGCCGGTGGGAATGGCATCGGTGTCGCCCTGCTTGATGCGGATCTTGTCGCCGTCGATGCCGAGCTGCTCGGCGGTGAGCTGCACGTAGGCCGTTTCGTGGCCCTGGCCGCTGCTCTGCGTGCCGACATAGACGTCGAGGAAGCCGTCCTCGGTGAAGCGCAGTTCGGCGCGTTCGCTTTCCGCGCCGCCGGTGGCCTCGAGGTAGTAGGACATGCCGATGCCGCGCTTGCGCCCGTTCCGCTCGCTGGCAGCACGGCGGCGCTCGAAGCCGGCCCAGTCCATTTTCTCAAGCGCCGCGTCGAGCACGCGCTGGAAGTCGCCGCTGTCGTAGGTTTGCGCCATCGCGGTCCGGTACGGCATGGCCGACGGGGGCACCATGTTCTTGCGGCGCAGCTCGATGCGGTCCACGCCGATCTCGCGCGCGGCGGCGTCGATCAGGCGTTCCACCATGTAGTTGCTCTCGGGCCGCCCGGCACCGCGGTAGGCATCAACCGGGACCGTGTTGGTGAACACGCCGATGACGTTGGCGTAGATGGCCTGGAAGCCGTAGACGCTGGCCAGCACCTTGGTCCCGGCGCCGGTCGGGATGAACGGGCCGAAATTGCTGAGGTAGGCGCCCATGTTGGCGACGTTGCGGGTCCGCATGGCGAGGAAGCGGCCCTCCTTGTCCATAGCCAGCTCGCCTTGGGTGATGTTGTCGCGCCCGTGGCTGTCGCTGAGGAAGGCCTCGCTGCGTTCGCTGGCCCACTTGACCGGGCGACCGAGCTTGCGGGCGGCGTAGCAGACCATGGCGTGCTCGGCGTAGAGGAACAGCTTCATACCGAACCCGCCGCCCACGTCGGGGGTGACGACGCGGAACTTGTCCATCGGCACGTTGAACACGACGGTGGCGAGCATCTCCTTGATGCCTCAGCCACCCTGGGTGTTGGTGGTCAGCGTCCATTTCCCGTTGGCTTGGTCGTACTCGCCGATGGCGGCGCGGGCTTCCATGCTGTTGACGATGACGCGGTTGTTGACGACGGTCAGCCGGGTCACGTGGCCGGCCTGGGCAAAGAGCTCGTCGGTGCGGGCCTTGTCCCCGGTTTTCCAGTCGAACACGACGTTGTTCTTGACGTTGGGCCAGACCAGCGTCTGTTCCTCGTCCATGGCTGCGCCGAGGTCGGTGATGCTCGGCTTGATGTCGTAATCGACCATGATCGCCTCGGCGGCGTCGCGGGCGGCTTGCTGCGTTTCGGCGACGATCAGGGCGACCGGGTCGCCGACGTGATGCACGCTCCTGGATGCCAGCACGGGGTGGGGCACGTCGGCGCGGTCGGTGCCGTCCTTGTTCTGCAGCGGGATGGCGCAGGGAATGGGGCCGATGCCGTCGGCCTCGAGGTCGGCGGCGGTGTAGACGGCCAGCACGCCGGGCAGCGCCTTGGCGGCGTCGGCGTCGATCGAGACAATGGCGGCCGCGGCGTGCGGGCTGCGCAGCACCGCGGCGTGGGCCTCGCCCGCCTTGCTGAAATCGTCGGTGTACTGGCCGTGGCCGAGCAGCAGGCGCGGATCCTCGACGCGGCGGACGGGCTGGGCGACACCGAATTTCGTCATGGGGGCGGCTGCTTGAAAATCTTGTGGCTCAGGATGTGCGGTCCGGGCGGCAAAGGTCAATGCGCCGCGGTTCTCTCGCCGAAGCGGGCCTTGGTCCGTTCGCGCAGGCTTTGGAAGCTGACGTAGAGCATCGGGATCAGGAAGATGCCGATGGCGCTGGCGCCGATCATGCCGGCGAACACCGGCGTGCCCACTGCCCGGCGGCTGATCTGCGCCGCGCCGTTGGCGGTGATGAGCGGGACCAGCCCGAGCACGAAGGCGAGCGAGGTCATCATCACCGCGCGGAACCGGGTGCGCGCGCCGAGCTCGGCCGCCTCGCGGATCGACTTGCCGGCCTCGCGCTGGTCCTTGGCGAACTCCACGATCAGGATGCCGTTCTTGGCCGCCAGGGCGATCAGCACGACGAGGCCGATCTGCGCGTAGAGGTCGAGCGACAGGCCGGTGAGGATCAGGCCGATGAAGGCGCCGAAGATGCCCGCGGTGACGGACAGCAGCACGGGAATGGGGATCACCCAGCTCTCGTAGAGCGCCACCAGGAACAAGTAGGCGAACAGGATGGCGAGTCCGAGGATGTATGGGGTTTGCCCGGCGGCCTGCTTCTCCTGATAGGCCGTGCCGGTCCATTCGTAGGAGTAGCCGGCCGGCAGCGTGTTGGCGCTGATCGTTTGCATCGCGTTCAGCGCTTGGCCGGAGGAAACGCCGGGCTTGGGGGTGCCGTTGACCGTGATCGAGCGGTAGTTGTTGTAGCGGCTGATCGTCTGCGGCCCGAGCTCGATGCGCGCGGTGGCGATGCTGCGCAGCGGCACCATCGTGCCCTGCTTGTTGCGGATGTAGATGCGCCAGATCGCCGGGATGTCGGCGCGGTCGGCGGCGTCGCCTTGGACGTTCACCTGCCAGGTGCGCCCGAACAGGTTGAAGTCGTTGACGTAGAACCCGCCCAAGGTCGCTTGCAGGCTGGTGAAGACGTCGCTGATCGACAGGCCGAGCGCCTGCGCCTTTTCGCGGTCGATGTCGAGATAGATGCTGGGCGTGTTGGCGCTGAAGGTGCTGAACACGCGGGTCAGGTCCGGGCTTTGGTTGGCGGCGGCGAGCAGGCCGTTGAGCACGCTGCCCATCTCGGCGGGGGCTTGGCCTTCCAGGTTCTGCAACTGGTACTCGAAGCCGCCGCCGGTGGACAGCCCGATGATGGGCGGCAGGTTGAAGGGGAAGATCGTGGCGGTTCGGATCGATTGCAGCTTGCCGGCGACCGGGCCGAGCAACGCCTGGATCTTGTCCGACGCGGCGGTGCGATCCGCGAACGGCTTGAGGCGGACGACGATGAAGGCGGAGTTGGACTGGTTGCCGCCGTCGAGCAGGGAGAAGCCGATGATGGACAGCACGTTCTGGATCTGCGGAACCTGCTTCAAGATCGCCTCGGCCCGGCTCGCGACCTCGCTGGTGCGCTCGACGCTGGCCGCGGGCGGGAGCTGGATATTGACGAAGAACGCGCCCTGGTCCTCGTCGGGAAGGAAGCCGGTGGGGGTGAACAGGTTCAGGCCATAGATGCCGCCGCCGAGCAGGGCGACGAACACGAGGGCGACGGCGGCGACCCGGACAAGGCGGGTGACGACGCGGGCGTAGCCGTCCCGCGTGCGGTCGATGCCGTTCATGATCCGGCCCATGATGCCGCGCCTCGGCCCCGTGTGCCGCAGGAACACGCCGCACAGGGCCGGCGAGAGCGTCAGCGCGTTCAGCGCCGAGATCAGCATCGCCACCGAGATCGTCACGGCGAACTGGCGGAACAGGGTACCGGAGATGCCGGGGATGAACCCGATCGGCACGAACACGGAGAGCAGCACGAGCGTGATGGCGATGATTGGCGCGGTGATCTGGCCCATCGCCTTCTTGACCGCGTCCTTGGGCGGAAGGTCCGGCTCCTCCTCCATGACCCGTTCGACGTTCTCCACGACCACGATCGCGTCGTCGACGACGATGCCGATGGCGAGCACCAGGGCGAGCAGCGAGACCGTGTTCGCGGAATAGCCGAGCGCCAGCAGGACGGCGAACGTGCCGATCAGGCTGACCGGCACGGCGATGGTGGGGATCAAGGTGGCGCGGAAGTTGCCGAGGAAGACGAACACGACGACCACGACGAGCGCGAAGGCCTCGGCCAGCGTCTTGACCACTTCGGAGATGGTGTCGGAGACGAAAGTCGAGCTGTTATAGAAGACGTTGGCCTTCAGGCCCTCGGGGAAGCGGGTGGACAGGTCGTTCAGCGCCGCCTGCACGCGCTCGCTGGTTTGCACGGCGTTGGCGCCCGGGCTGAGATAGATGCCGATGGAGACGGCGGGCTTGCCGTTGAGCCGGCTGATGCTGTCCTGCGTTTTGGCGCCGAGCTCGACGCGGGCGACGTCCTTCACGCGCAGGACCGAGCCGTCGGGATTGGCGCGCAGCACGATGTCGCCGAACTGCTCGGGCGTGCGCAGGCGGCCCTGCGTTTGCAGGTTGAGCTGGAACTGGGTCTTGTCGCTGGTCGGCCGCGCGCCGAGCCGCCCGACCGGCGCCTGGATGTTCTGCTCGCGGATGGCGTTGATGATGTCGCTGGGCGCGAGGTTGAGGCTGATCAGCCGGTCGGTGTCGAACCAGATCCGCATCGAATAGTCGAGCGCGCCGAACAGGTTCGCCTGGCCCACGCCCGGCACCCGGCTCAGCCGGTCGAGCACGTTGATGGTGACGTAGTTCGAAATGAACAGCGGGTCCTGCTTCGGGTTGTCGCTGGAGAACTGCAGGAACTCGAGGATGCTCGACGAGCGCTTCGAGACCGTCACGCCGGCGCGCTGCACCTCCGCCGGCAGGCGGGACAGGGCGGACTGCACGCGGTTGTTGACGTTGACGGTGTTGATGTCCGCGTCGCTGCCGAGCCCGAACGAGACGGTCAGGCCGTAGCTGCCGTCGTTGGCCGAGTTCGACTTCATGTAGATCATCTTATCGACGCCGTTGACCGCGGCTTCGATCGGCTGCGCCACGGTCGCTTCGACAACGGCCGCCGAGGCGCCCGGGTAGTTGGTGGTGACCTGCACCTGCGGCGGCACGATGTCGGGGAACTGCGACACCGGGATCTGCAGCATCGCCAGCGCGCCGGCGAGGGTGATCACGATGGCGATCACGATCGCGAGGCGAGGGCGGTCTACGAAGACGTTCGAGATCATCGGGCTTGGTCCATCGTCGGGCGGGGCGTCGGGCGGGGCGTTAGGGCGGCATCGGGAACGGACGCGTCAGCGTGCCGGCAAGGCTGCCCGGCACAGCATGACGACACGGGCTTGCTCATGGCAGCTCATCGCAGGGGCGCCCTTGCAGCAAGCCTTTGGCACGTCAACCCTGGCCGCGGGGCGGCATGGCCGGTTGCGCGCCCGCGGGCGTGGGGGCGACGACGGCTCCGGGGCGCACGCGCTGGACGCCGTCCACGACGACGGTCTCGCCCTCCTTCAGCCCCGAGGAGATGACGGCGGATTCGGGCGTGCTCTGGCCGAGGGTGACGTCGCGCCGTTCGACCTTGTCGCCGGCCCCCACCACCCAGACATAGCTCCCGCCCTGGTCGGACAGCACGGACGACCGGGGAATGGTCAGCGCCTGGATCGGCTCGACGCCTTCGAGCATGACGGTGACGAACTCGCCATCGACGAGGTCGCGCCCGCCCGGGTCGCCGGGCTCCGCGCCCGTGCGGAGCGGGTTGGGGATCTTGGCCCGCAACGTGAGCGTGTCGGTGTTGGTGGCGACGGTCGGATCGACGTAGTCGAGCTTGCCGTTCTGCCCGTATGTCTTGCCGCTTGGGAGTTGCAGCTTGACCACGACGGCGTTGAAGCCGCCCTTGTCGGCGTAGCGGTCGCGCAGGTCGAGCGCGGCGCGGACGGAGATCGGGAACAGGACGTACATCGGGTCCTGGCTGACGATGGTCGCCAGGGTCCCGCTGCCCGGGCTGACGATGTTGCCGACGGTTACGTTGGTCCGGCTGATCTTGCCGTCGATCGGCGCCTTGATCTCGGTGTAGCCGAGATTGATCTGCGCGGTGCGGAGCTGGGCCTGCGCGCCGGCGAGCTGGGCGGCCTGGCTGCGCTGGGCGGCAAGCGCGTCGTCAACGCGGCTTTTCTGGCCGGCCGGCGTGCCGATCAGGCCCTGGACCCGTTCCAGCGCCAGGTTGTCGCCTTGCAGGACGGCTTCGGCTTGCGCCACGGTCGCGGCTTGCGCGGCCACCTGCGCCTCGAACGGCGGGCGCTCGAGCCGGTACAAGAGTTCACCCTTATGCACTTCGGCGCCCTCGTCGAACAGCCGGTCGGTCAGCACGGCGTTGACCCGGGCCACGAGATCGACCCGGTTCGTTGCCTGGATGCGGCCGACGAACTGGCTGCTCTCGGTGATCGGCTGCTTGGCGACCTTGGCGACCCCGACGGAAGGCGGGCCGCCCGGCCCGGGCTGGGCGGCGGCGGGTCCAGCGAGGTGGGCTGCCGCGAGGGCGAAGGCCAGGATGGCGAGACGGCGCATTCATTTGCCTGACGAAGTTTGACCGAACGTAAGCGCAATCCCGGCGCTATGGAAGCCGCCCGGGCTTCGGACGCCGCGGAGCAGCCGCGGTTCGGGTTGACGCACGCAGACTTGCACAAGGCAGCGCCGCATATCACCCTGGACGGATAGGGAGGCAGCATGGCCGAGAGGGTGATCGTGTGCGAGGTCGGTCCGCGGGATGGTTTGCAAATGGCGCGCGGGCATATGGCCACGGCGGACAAGGTGCGGTGGATCGAGGCGATCGCCGCCTCCGGGGCGCCTGAGATCGAGGCCGGCAGCTTCGTGCCCGCCCGCGTCGTTCCGCAGATGGCCGACACCGGAGAGGTGGTGCGCGCGATCCGCGGCATTGCCGCGACCGTGGCCGCGCTGGCACCGAACCTGCGAGGGGTGCAGGCGGCGGCGGAAGCCGGGGCGCGCCGGGTCACGGTTCCGGTCTCGGTCAGCGAAGGCCACAGCCGCGCCAACACCAACCGGAGCACCGCCGAAGCCGTCGCGGAGGTCGGGCGCATTGTTGAGTGGGTCAGGCGGAGCGGGGCCGGAGTGAAGGTGGAGGCGGCGCTGAGCACGGCGTTCGGCTGCTCGATCGACGGGATCGTCGCGGAGCGGCGCGTGGTTGAGGTGGCGGCGGGCGTCGCCGAGACAGGGGTGGACCTGATCGCCCTGGCCGACACCGTCGGCTATGCCAACCCGGCGCAGGTGCGGAGCATGGTCCGCGCGGTCCGCTCGGCGGTGGGCGGAAAGCTGGCGCGGCTGCACCTGCACGACACGATGGGCCTGGGCCTCGCGAACGCGCTGGCCGGGCTGGATGCAGGCGTGCGGAGCTTTGACGCCAGCCTGGCCGGGCTTGGCGGCTGTCCTTACGCGCCGGGCGCGTCGGGCAACATCGTGACCGAGGATCTGGCGTTCATGCTGGAAAGCATGGGGATGCGGACAGGGATCGACCTCGGGCGATTGCTGGATGCGCGGGCGATCCTGGCCGAAGCCTTGCCCGGCGAGCCGCGCCATGGCGGCCTGGCCCGGGCCGGGGTGCCGCGGACGTTCCGGGCGGCGGCATGACGCAGACGCCGCTGCAGGGGCTCCGCGTCGTGGAGTTCACCCACATGGTCATGGGCCCGGCCTGCGGCCTGGCGCTGGCCGACCTCGGCGCGGACGTCGTCAAGGTGGAGCCGGCGGCGGAGGCGGATCGCCTGGCGGGTGACAACACGAGGCGGCTGCATGGCGCGGGCAGCGGCTTCTTTGCCATGTTGAACCGCAACAAGCGCAGCCTGGCGCTGGATCTGAAGTCGGCGGAGGGGCTGGCCATAGCCAAACGGCTGATTGCCCGCGCCGACGTTTTGGTCGAGAATTTCCGCCCCGGCGCGCTGGACCGGCTCGGGTTGGGCTATGAGGCGCTCCGGCAGGACAACCCAAGGCTCGTTTATTGCAGCTGCAAAGGCTTTCTGCCCGGCCCTTATGAGCATAGGGTGGCGCTGGACGAAGTGGTGCAGATGATGGGTGGCCTCGCCTACATGACCGGCCTGCCCGGCAAGCCGATGCGCGCGGGGTCGAGCGTCAACGACATCCTCGGCGGCACGTTCGCCGCCCTCGGCGTGCTGGCGGCGGTCGAGGAGCGGCATCGGACCGGGCTGGGCAAGCACGTGCAGTCCGGCCTGTTCGAGACCAACGCGGTGCTGGTGGCACAGCACATGGCGCAGGCGGCGATCACCGGCACCGCGCCCCCGCCGATGGGCGTGCGCCAGCCGGCGTGGCCGGTCTACGACATCTTCGATTGCGCCGACGGCGGCCAGGTGTTCGTGGCCGTGGTGACCGACACGCAATGGCGGCTGTTCTGCGCCAGTTTCGGACTGGAGGCGCTGCTGGCGGACGCCTCGCTCGCGACGCAGGCGGAGCGGCGGGCCGGGCGCGACCGGTTCCTGCCCCGGGTTGCCGAGGCGCTCGGGCGGTATGGTCAAGCGGACTTGATGGCCCGTTGCGAGGCGCTTGGCCTGCCCTTCGCCCCGATCGCGCAGCCTGCGGACCTGTTCGACGATCCGCACCTGAGGGCGTCGGGCGGCCTGGTCGACCTGACGCTGCCGGACGGACGCGGCGTGCGCCTGCCGGCGTTGCCGCTGGCGATGGATGGGGAGAGACTTGCGCAACGGCTGGACCTGCCCCATGCCGGGGAACATACGGAGGCGATCCTGGCGGAGCTTGGCTGGGCGGACGAGACATCGAGGACAGAGGAGTTGAGTGTTGGCCAGAGGTGATATCTTGGAGCTGATTCGGGTCCGTGCTTATTACTTGTGGGAGCAGGCCGGGCGTCCGGAAAGCGGCGACCTGGCCTTCTGGGACGAGGCGCGCCGGCAGATCGAGCAGGAAGCCAAGTCGGCGGAACCCCCGCCGAGCAACGGGTAATGCCGCGCTTCGCTTCGGGCCTGGCCACGCAAGTTGAAAGGATAACGCCATGACGACCGTTGGCAACCGGACCTCGGATTACCCGATCGATCCGCTGTTCCTTGAGCGTTGGTCGCCGCGGGCCTTCACCGGCGAGCCGATCTCGGACGCCGACCTGATGACGATGTTTGAAGCCGCGCGCTGGGCGCCGTCCTCGTATAATTCCCAGCCGTGGCGCTTCGTTTATGCCAGGCGCGACACCCCCAGTTGGGAGACGATGCTTGGGCTGCTGGTCGAGTTCAATCGAAGCTGGGCCAAGGACGCGGCGGCCCTCGTCGTGCTGGCGTCGAATTCGTTGATGGTGCCGCCGGGCAAGGACAAAGCCGTGCCGTCGCATAGCCATTCGGCCGATGCCGGCTCGGCCTGGGCGCAGTTCTCGCTGCAGGCGACCAGGATGGGTTGGCACACGCACGGCATGGTCGGCTTCGACATGGAACGGGCCTTCGCCGAGCTGGGGTTCAGCGAAGGTTATCGGGTCGAGATGGCGTTCGCGGTCGGCAAGAAGGGCGACAAGAGCAAGCTGCCCGACATGCTCCAGCAACGGGAGATGCCGAGCGACCGCCTGCCGCTATCCGAGGTCGTGTTCGAGGGTAGGATAACGACCTAATCAGGATTTCGAGGGCGGCGCGGAGTCGTTCCCCTCGACGTTGTCCGCCCCGGCCCGGGTGCCGCCGAAGCGGTCCGCGCCGTCCTTGGTCGGGCTACCGGGCTTCTTGTGGTTGCCGGTATCCTGTTGGCCGTCCGTGTGCTCGATATTCTGTTCGGTGTGCTTCTGTTCCATGCTGCCGCTCCCTGGGTTGAAGGCTGAACGCGGGCGGATCGCAAGGTTTCCCGAAACCCCTGCTCACTGGGCCTGGGCCTCGACCTTGGCAAGGATCGCCTCGATCCGCCGCCGGTTCACGCCGAAGTCGTAATGTCCTTGCACGCTGTGGGAATACAGCACCAGCTCGCTCCGACCGCCCTCGGCCGGGAGCACTTGCAGCTCGATGATGTCCGGAAAGCGGAACACGAGGCTGCGCTCCACGTCGTTGGCGCGCAACCGTTCCTTGTTCTCCGACAGCCGCCGCGTGCGCGGACGCTGGGCGACGATGCCGTTCACCAGCGCGAACAGTTGCTCGGGCGGGAGATCGTAGGTGGGCGTGACGATATCCGGCTTGGGCGTGAAGCCGGCCGGGGCGGCAAGCGCGGTGTTGGGCGACGCGGGGCGCTGCAGGCCGGCGAGGTCGTTGGTCGGCGGAGGGGTGAGGGTCTTCATGCCGCATCCTGTGAGCAAGAGCGCGAGGGCCGCGACGAGGCGGATAGGCCGTGCATGGGCAAGCATAGCAGGCCCGATCACCCGCGCGCGAGCAGCACGGCCAGCATGACCGCGCCCAGCGCCATCCGGTAGTAGGCGAAGACGGTGAAATCGTGCCGCCCGAGATAGCGGATCAGCGCCCGGACGACGAGCAGCGCGGCGACGAAGGCGACCGCGAACCCGACGGCGATCAGTTCCAGCCCGTCGGGCGTCAGGCTGCCGCGGTTCTTGTAAAGGTCGTAGACGGTGGCGCCGAGCATGGTGGGGATGGCGAGGAAGAACGAGAACTCGGCCGCCGTGCGGCGCTCGACGCCCAGCAGCAGCGCCCCCATGATGGTCGCGCCCGAGCGGGAAACGCCGGGGATCATGGCCACGATCTGGCACAGGCCGACGCCGAGCGCGAGGCCGGGAGAGAAGGCCGCGATCTCGGTGCGGCGGGGCACGGGCTTGGCGCGCTCGATCAGCAGGATGGCGAGGCCGCCTACGATCAAGGAGACGCAGACGACCCAGGGCGAGAACAGCACCGACTTGATGAAATCATGCAGGATGACCCCGACCACCGCCGCCGGCAGGAAGGCGAGCAGGATGTTGAGGATGAAGCGCCGCGCCTCCGGCTGGGCGGGCGCCTCGATCAGCACGCCGAACAGCTTCCGCCAGTAAAGCACGATGATGGCGAGGATGGCCCCGAGCTGGATGACGATCTCGAACACCTTGCCTTCCGGGCCTTTGAACCCGAGCAGGTCGACCAGAAGGATCAGGTGGCCGGTGGAGGAGACGGGGAGGAATTCGGTCAGGCCTTCGACAAGGCCCAGGACGGCAGCTTGGAGGTAAACGAGCGGTTCCATGCCGGGGTCATTACCGGGCGCGAACGGATCGCGCCAGGGTTGAACGACCTAAAAGCTGCAACTCACGGCTGCGGCGGCGCATTCGCTGCCCGGCGCTTCAGCCATTCCATCGCCGGCGGGAACCGCGTCCAGCCCGGCACCTGCGCCTCAAGGTTGACCTCGCGCCATTTCGGGTGATGCGGAGGCTGCCGCAGCTTGGCGAGGCTGGAGAAGAAGCCGTCGACGAAGCGGGCGTCGTTCTTGTAGCGCTCGGTGTTCGGCGGCCATTGGAACACGGCGAGCACCGCGCCCACGGCGACGGTCTCGACCGGCGCGTCTTCGGGCACGAGCGCCGGATAATCGGCATGGCTGAGTTTCGACGGCAAGTATGATTCAAGCAGCGCCGAGGTGGTCGGGATCGGCAGCAGATGCAGCCCGGCGTCGCCCGGGACCGCGGAAAACAGCCTCGCCGGCTTCCCCGCCACGTAGACGATCGCGTCGATGGCGCCCTCGCGCAGGCCGGCCAGCGCGCTCGCCTGGTCCCGGTAGGCCGGCCGGACCGCGATGCCGAGCTTGTCGAACAGGGTCGAGGCGGTCAGCGCGGTGCCGCTTCCCGGCACGTCGAAGTTCACGGTCTTGCCGGCAAGGTCCTCTATCTTGCTGATGCCTGGCGCGGCGAGGACGTGCACTTCCTCGTCATACAGCTTGGCGATGTAGCCGATGCCCCGCTCCGCGCCGGGCAGGATGCGGTTCTGCCGGATGTAGGCAAGCACGTCGGACTGCACGATGCCGACGTCGACGCCGCGGAGGTGGAGCACGTCGTCGATGTTCTGCAGCGATCCTCGCCCGACGATGGGGACGATGCGGAGCTGCGTCCCATCCAGCACGGTGGCAAGGTCGGCGGCGATGCGGATATAAGTGCCGTCGATGCCGCCCGAGACGATGCCGATCACCGAGGCCGGCGACGGAAGCAGCTTTTGCGCCGACGGCGCTTGAGCAAAGGCCGTGCACGGGCCTGCGAAAACCAAGGCGGCGAAGACCAGCAGCGCGAGCCGGCGGGACCCGGCCCGCAGCGTAGCGTCGGTATGCCGGCAAAGCGGGCCGGGTCCCCAGCCACGGCTCATCGGGCGGCCTGCTCGGCGCCGAGCTGTTTCAGCCGGCTGGCCGCTTCCTCCGCGCCGAGCGACTTGGCGCGGCGATACCAGGTGGCGGCGAGCGTTTTGTTTGCCTCGGTGTCCCATTGCTTGCCGGTGCGTTGCGCCGGGTCGTAGGTGGCGGCAAGCGCCATGGCGGCTTGCGCGCTTCCAGCGTCCGCCGCCCGTTCATACAGGCGGCGGGCGGCGGAAATGTCTTGCAGCCCGAGCATCGCGTCCCCGCGTGAGAGCAGCTCAGCGACGACCCGCTCGGGCAGGGCGTTGGTTGGCGGATGGCCGGGCTTGGCGACGGCTTGGCTCGCCGGCGACGTGCCAGGGTTGTCGGCAGGCGACGGTTTGGGCGGGCGCTCCGTAGCAACGGCAGCCGGAAAGCTGGCCTGCGGCGGCTCAGGCGGGCGTTCCGCAACGGCGGCAACCGGGCGGCTGGCCTGCGGCGTCTCGGAGCCGGGCTGGAGGACGGTGGGGCCGAGCATCGCAGCCATCCCGGCGCCGAGCGCCGCGACGACGACGGCTCCCGCCGCCAATGCAAGGCCGAGCCGCCTGGAGCGGCGCGCCGGCGTCGCGGCAGGCGGCCCGTCGCTTGCGGCAGCCTCGCGGCCCCTATGCTCGGCCAGGACCCGGGCCAGCTCGGCATTGATCTGGCGCAGGTTGCCGTGTGCGCTCATGACCAGCGTGCGCAGCGTCGCTTCCGGCATGAGCGCCCGGGCGGACGTTCCGGCCCGCTGGAACAGGTGCTCGATGTAGCGTTCCGTTTCCTTGTAGGACATCGGCGTAAGCGTCGCCTGATCGGTGATATGGTCGCGCAGGCGCGACAAGCTCGGGTGGTTCAGGGTTTCCCGCAGCTCTGAACGTCCGGCCAGGACCAGGCATGGCCGGGGCCGCTCGGCGCTGCCGGCGCGCAGGCTGGCGGCAAGCTGGCGGAGCGCCGGCAACCGGATCTCGTGCGCGTCGTCGATGACGAGCACGCCGGAATGGGGGGCGCGCACCGGGTCCGCCACGCTGATGCCGGTCTCAAGCGGCGTCGCTGCCGGCGCGCCCGCGGCCCGGCAAAGCGTCTGCCACGACCGGATCATGTCGCCGGCCGCGCCCTGCACGCGCAGCACCCGGCCAGATTCCCCGGCCCGGCCGGAAACAACCTTGTTGACCACCGTTGTCTTGCCCAGTCCGGCGTCGCCGGTCAGGACGACGACCGAGCCGGGCCGGGCAAGCGCGTGGGCAACGGCCGACAGGGCCTGGCGCTGGCTTTCGGGCAAGAACTCCTCGCCCGGCGGCTTGGGCGGCCTTGGCACGAACAGGGGGTGGGGAGGCCGCGAAGCATGCACCGGGGTTATTCCGTTTGTAGGGCAATGTTCGCTTGTGTAGGATGGGGGGCGTTAACAGTGAAGTACTTTCATTGTTAACCGAGTGTAATCGAGATTAAACCTCATTGACCCGAGCCGGCGGCGTTCAGGCTCGCGGGCTGGGCGAGCATCCGGACCAAGGAGCAAGCGTGGGGAGTTCGCTATGGCTGCGCAATCCGCTGGCGGTCGGGGGCGACGCCGCCGGCGGCATCGTGGTTCAGGATGGGCGGATCACCGAGCTCGTGCCCGCCGGCGCGGCGCCGAGCGCGGCCGATGCGGTGTTCGATGCCGGGCGGCACGTCGTCCTGCCCGGCCTGGTCAACACCCACCACCACGTCTGCCAGACGCTCACCCGCGCCCACCCGGCGGCGCTCGACCGCACGCTGTTCCCCTGGCTGCGGGCGCTTTACCCGGTTTGGGCGCGGCTCACGCCGGAGGCGATGGACGCGGCGGCGACGCTCGCCTTCGCCGAACTGCTGCTGTCCGGTTGCACGACGACCACGGACCATCATTACGTGTTCCCCGGCGGGATCGGGGACGCCATCGCCATCGAGGCCGAGGCGGCGGCAAGGCTCGGCATCCGCGCCGTGCTCACCCGAGGCTCGATGGACCTTTCCGAAAAAGACGGCGGCTTGCCGCCCGACAGCGTGGTGCAGGACGCCGACGCGATCCTGGCCGACAGCGAGCGCCTGATCGCGCGCTACCATGACCCGGCACCGTTCGCGATGACGCAGGTGGCGCTCGCCCCCTGCTCGCCGTTCACCGTGACCACGCGCCTGATGCGCGAGACGGCCGCGCTGGCGGCGGCGCGAGGCGTGTTGCTGCACACGCACCTTGCCGAAACGCGGGACGAGGCGGACTTCTGCCAGGAGCGTTTCGGCTGCGCGCCGCTCGACTACCTCGACGAGTGCGGCTGGCTCAGGCCGGGAACCTGGGTCGCGCACGGCGTGCATTTCGATGCGCCGCAGATGGGCCGGCTGGCGAAGGCGGGCGTGGGCGTGACGCACTGCCCGTGCAGCAACCAGGTGCTGGCTTCCGGCGCCTGCCAGGTCTGCGCGCTGGAACAGGCGGGGGTGGCGGTCGGGCTCGGGGTGGACGGCTCGGCCTCGAACAACGCCTCGAACCTGATGCAGGAGGTGCGGGCCGCGTTCCTGTTGCAGCGCGGGATCAGCGGGATCGACTCAGTGTCGCACCGGGATGCGCTGCGCTGGGCGACCGAAGGGTCCGCGGCATGTCTGCGCCGACCGGAGCTTGGCCGCATCGCGGTCGGCGCGGCGGCGGACTTGGCCTTGTTCACCCTGGACGAGATGCGCTTCTCCGGCGCCGGGGATCCGCTGGCGGCACTGGTGCTATGCGGCGCGCACCGGGCGGACCGGGTGATGGTGGCCGGGCGCTGGGTGGTGGAGGATGGGCACGTCGTGGGCCTCGACGAGCAGGCGCTGATGCGCCGGCACAATGCGGCAGCGGCGGCGCTGGCCGGATAACGGCAGCCTCGGCACTGCTCGCCTGAATGGCATAAAGCTTGCTAAGTCGCTGGTATGGGTGATCACGGTCCCGCGCTCCGGTTGGAGCTATCGGGCATAAGCAAGCGCTACGCGGCGACGCAGGCGAACGATGCCATCAACCTCCGCGTCATGCCCGGCGAGATCCACGCCCTGCTGGGCGAGAACGGCGCGGGCAAAAGCACGCTTGTCAAGGTCGTCTGCGGCCTGGTCGCGCCCGATATGGGCCGCATCGCCTGGGACGGGCAGCCCGTGGCCGCCATGACCCCGGACCTGGCCCGGCGTTTCGGCATCGGCGTCGTGTTCCAGCACTTCTCGCTGTTTGAGACGCTGACGGTGGCGGAGAACATCGCCCTTGGCCTGCGCAGCAAGGAGCGCTTGCCCGCGCTCGCGCGCCGCATCGCCGCCGTCGCCGAGCGGTACGGGCTTGCCGTCGACCCGGGCCGACACGTGCATCACCTTTCGGTCGGCGAGCGCCAGCGGGTCGAGATCGTGCGCTGCCTGCTGCAGGAGCCGCGCCTGCTGATCATGGACGAGCCTACCTCGGTGCTGACCCCGCAGGAAGTGGAGCGCCTGTTCGTCATGCTGCGCCGGTTGGCGGGGGAGGGCTGCTCGATCCTCTACATCAGCCACAAGCTGGAGGAGATCGCGAGCTTGTGCCACGCCGCCACCGTGCTGCGCGGCGGGCGGGTCGTGGCGCAATGCGACCCGCGGGCGGAAAGCCAGGCCTCCATGGCGTCGCTGATGGTCGGCGGCAGCTTGCCGCAGATGCGCCGCCGGGCAGCAGCGGCCGGGGAGGATTGCCTCGTCGTCAAGCAGCTCACGCTGCCGGCCGAGGACCCGTTCGGCACGGCGCTGCACGATATCTCGTTCACGCTGCGGGCGGGCGAGATCCTCGGTATCGCCGGGGTCGCGGGCAACGGGCAGAAGGAGCTGCTGGCAGCGCTCGCCGGGGAGCGCCGGACCGCGGCGGGGGTGGTCCGGATCGGCGGCACGCCAATCGGCCAGCTCGGCCCGGCGGCGCGGCGGCGGCACGGCATGGCCTTTATTCCCGAGGAGCGCCTGGGCCGCGGCGCGGTGGCGGAACTGACCCTGGCCGAGAACGGCTTGCTGACGTGTTCCGGCCACGGCTTCGTGCGCCGCGGGTTTGTCCGCCGTGGCGTGGTCCGGAACTTCGCCGCACGCGTCGTCGAGCGGTTCAACGTGAAGGCAAGCGGCATCGACGCCGCGGCGGCCAGCCTCTCGGGCGGCAACATGCAGAAGTTCATTGTCGGGCGGGAAACCGGCTTTGCTCCCCGCGCGCTGCTGGCGTCGCATCCGACCTGGGGCGTGGATGTCGGCGCGGCGGTGGCGATCCGGCAGGCGCTGGCCGACCTGGCGGCTTCGGGCGCGGGCGTCCTGGTGGTCTCGGAGGACTTGTCGGAATTGTTCGAGGTTTGCGACCGTATCGCCGTGCTGTGCGCGGGCCGGCTGGTGGCCGCGCGTCCGGTGGCGGCGCTTTCGGCAGGCGCGGTGGGCCAATCGATGGGCGGGATGACGGGCTCGATGGCCGATGCGGCTTAGGCTGGAGCGGCGGGCGCACGCGTCCCGGTTTTGGTTCTACGCCTCGCCCGTGCTTGCCGTGGCGCTGTCGGCCATCGGCTCGGCGGCGCTGTTCGCAGCCTTGGGACAGGCGCCGGCGCAGGCGTTGCGCGTCATGGCCGTGACCCCGCTTTCCACGGAATACGGGCTGGCGGAGCTGGGGCTGAAGTCGACGCCGCTGCTGCTCTGCGCCATCGGCATCGCCGTGGGCGTGCGGGCCAACGTTTGGAACATCGGGGCCGAGGGCCAGTTCACGCTCGGCGCGATCGCGGGCGGCGGGGTGGCCCTGGCCTTCGGCGACGCCGGCGGCTGGTACGTCCTGCCGCTGATGCTGGCGGCGGGCGTGCTGGGCGGCCTTGGGTGGGCGGCGGTCGCGGCCTTCCTGCGCACCCGCTTCAACGCGCATGAGATCCTGACGACCCTGATGCTGACCTACGTCGCCCTGCACCTGCTCGGCTACCTGGTGCACGGGCCTTGGAAGGACCCGGAAGGGTTCAGTTTCCCGCAATCCCGGCAGTTCGCCGCCGACGCGCTGCTGCCGGCGCTCGTGCCCGGCACCCGCCTGACGGTGGCCGCGCTGTTCGCGCTGCTGTCGGCGCCGTGCGCCGCGGTGCTGCTGGGATGGACCTTCGCGGGCTACCGGATGCGGGTGGTGGGACTGGCCCCGGAGGCGGCGCGCTACGCCGGGTTCAGCGCGGGCGGAGCGGTTTGGGTCGGCTTGCTGACAAGCGGCGGGCTGGCAGGGCTGGCCGGGGTATGCGAGGTGGCCGGGCCGATCGGCCAGCTCACGCCGGTGATTTCCCCCGGCTATGGCTTCGCGGCCATCATCGTCGCCTTTCTCGGCCGCCTGCACCCGGTCGGCATCCTGTTCGCGAGCTTGCTGATGGCGCTGCTCTATCTGGGCGGCGAGCAGTTGCAGATCAGCCTGCAACTGCCGTTGGCGGCAATGGGCGTCGTGCAGGGAATGCTGCTGTTCTTCCTGCTGGCGACGGACGTGCTGGTCGCGTACCGCTTGCGCGTGGATGGCCCGGCGATCCGCCATGCTTGACGAGGCGTTCGCCGTCGGCGTGCTGGTCGCCACCGCGCGGGCCGCGACGCCCCTGGTTCTGGCCGGCTTCGGCGAGCTGGTGACGGAGCGGTCCGGCGTTCTCAACCTCGGCGTCGAGGGCATGATGCTGGTGGGCGCGGTTTGCGGGGTGGCCGGCACGGTATCGACCGGGCACGTGGCGTTCGGGTTGCTGTGCGCGATGGCGGGCGGGATGGCGATGAGCCTGCTGTTCGGCGTCCTGACCCTGTATCTCCTGGCCAACCAGGTGGCGACCGGGCTGGCGCTGACGATTTTCGGCGCCGGGCTGTCCGCGTTGCTGGGCACGGGCTACGTCGGCCAGCCGCTGCCTGGCCTGGCCACATCGCTGTTCCCCGGGCTGGCCCAGGCGTCGCCGGTGGCGCAGCAATTGATGCTGCTCGATCCGCTAGTCTGGCTGGCGGCGCTGATGCCCTTCGCCGTCGGCTGGTTCCTGTATCGTACCCGGCCCGGCCTTGCCCTGCGCTCCGTGGGCGAATCCCACGAGGTCGCCCACGCGCTCGGCTATCCGGTGCTGCGCATCCGGCTGCTGGCGGTGCTGTTTGGCGGCGCGATGAGCGGCCTGGCCGGCGCGTCGCTCAGCCTCGCCTACACGCCGATGTGGACCGAGAACATGGTCGCCGGGCGCGGCTGGATCGCCCTGGCGCTCGTGGTGTTCTCGACCTGGCAGCCGCTGTGGCTGATGCTGGGCGCGCTGTTGTTCGGCTTCGTGACGATCGCGCAGTTCCAGGCCGAGGGCCTGGGACTCGACGTTTCGCCCGACATGCTGGCGATGCTGCCCTACGTCTCGACGATCGTCGTGCTCGTGCTGATCTCGCGCGACGCCGCCCGCTTGAAGCTGAGCGCGCCCTCGGCGCTCGGCAAGCCGTTTCATCCCACGACCTGAAGGAGTGCAAGCATGGCCCTGATGTCCCGCCGGCCCTTGATCGGCGCCGCCCTGGCAACGCCCGCGATCCTTGCGTTCCGCAGCAGCCGGGCGGCGGAGCCGATGCGCGCGGCCTGGGTCTACGTGTCTCCGGTCGGCGAGGCCGGGTGGAGCTATCAGCACGACCTCGGACGTCGCGCGGTGGAGGCGGCGATGGGCGAGGCGGTCAAGACCAGCTACGTCGAGAACGTAAGCGAGGGCGCCGACGCCGAGCGGGTCATCCGCAGCCTGGCGTCCGGCGGCAACAAGCTGGTGTTCACCACCTCGTTCGGGTTCATGAACCCGACGATCAAGGTGGCGCAGGCGTTCCCGAAAACCGATTTCGAGCATTGCACCGGCTACAAGCGGGCGGCCAATGTCGGAACCTACTCGGCGCGCTTCTACCAGGGCCGCACCTTGAGCGGCACGGTTGCCGGGCACATGAGCAAGAGCCGCGTGATCGGCTACGTGGCCGCCTTCCCGATCCCGGAGGTGGTTCGCGGCATCAACGCCTTCACCTTGGCGGCGCAGGCGGCAGCCGGACGTGGCGGTGAAGGTGATCTTTACCTCCTCCTGGTTCGACCCGGGCAAGGAACGGGCGGCGGCGGACACCTTGATCGGGCAAGGGGCCGACCTCGTCACCCACCACACCGACAGCACGGCCGTGGTGCAGGCCGGCGAGGAGAAGGGCATTTGGACCATCGGCTACAACTCCGACCTGTCCCGCTTCGGTCCCAAGACCTGCCTGACCTCGATCGTGATGGATTGGGACGGCTACTACGTTGGCCGGGTGAAGGCGGCGATGGACGGGAGTTGGAAGCCGGAGGACACCTGGAGCGGAGTCCGCGAAGGCATGATCGCCATGGCGCCGCTGAACAGCGCGGCGCCCGAGGCGGCAGCCTCCGCGATGAAGGCCCAGGAGGCGGAGATGAAGGCCGGCAAGTTGCCGGCATTCACCGGGCCGATCAAGGACCAGTCGGGCAAGGAGCGGGTGGCCGCGGGAGCCCAGCTTGGGGACAAGGAGATCCTGTCGATGAATTGGTTCGTGCAGGGGGTGCAAGGAAAGGCCTGACCGGCACGCAGCCGCCGACAGCCGTTCCGTGCATGCCATCAGCCTTGAAGGCTGACTGCATGCTTGGAGGCTTGGCGGGCGGCAGCGCCCGTGAAGGCGGCTGACATCAGGACGGCAGGAAGCTCTGCACCAGGCTGCCGGACACCAGCCGCCAGCCGTCCACCAGCACGAAGAAGATCAGCTTGAATGGCAAGGAGATCGCGTTGGGCGGCAACATCATCATGCCGAGCGACATCAGCACGCTGCCGACCACGAGGTCGATCACCAGGAACGGCAAGTAGAGCAGGAACCCCATCTCGAACGCCCGGCGCATTTCCCCGATCATGAAGGCGGGGACCAGCGCGCGCCAGGTGGTCTTCGACGCGTTCTCGGCTGGCGGCAACCCGCCCAGATCCTGGAACAGTTGCAGGTCCGTGCCGCGGACATTGCCGGCCATGAACCGGTGGAACGGGTCGGCCACGAGCTCAAGCCCTTTCATCTCACTCACCTGTCCCGCGGTCATCGGCACGACTCCCTGGGTCCAGGCCTGCTCAAGCGTGGGCTGCATGACGAAGAAGGTGAGGAACAGGGCAAGCCCGATCAGCACCGTGTTGGGCGGCGTGCCTTGCGCCCCGACCGCGCTGCGCAATAGCGACAGCACGATGATGATCCGGGTGAAGGCGGTGCCCATCACCAGCAGGCTCGGGGCCAACGACAGCACGGTCACCAAGGCGGTGATCTGCACGAGCCGGCCCGTGGCGCCGGCCTCGCCGGATGCGCCGAGGTCGACCGTTACCGATTGGGCGTGCGCGCCGTGCGGCCATGCCAGGACCGCTATGCCCGCCAGGGCGCAAACAGCGAGGAGCTTGACCGTCCGGGAGATCATGCGCCGGCTCCCGGATGCTCGCCGCCCGCCGGCTCCGGAAGCCACCCGGCGAAATGCTCGGCCGTGCTGCCGGTCAGGATCAGAAGCTCCCGGCCGTCGCAGCGGACGATGTGGAGCCGGCGGACCCGGTCCAGGACCAGCGTGTCCCGCATCGTGAGCCGGCCGGCAGTGGCTTGGCGCACCAGACCGGTCTTCTTCGCAGCTTGCGCGGCGAAGAGGATCAGCCCGAGGACGATCGCGAGCGCCGCGACGCCCGTCAGCATCGAATTGAATGGAATGTTCATTGTTCGGCCTTTTGCCGGGGGAGTTGTTTAGGGAGTGGCTTCGATCGCGTGCCTGAGCTTGATCAGCTTCTCCGCCAGTTCGATCAAGGCGGGGCGCGTGGCGGCGCCTGCCTCGATTGGAAGGTCAAGCACGTGGGCGCACAGCCGTCCGGCCATCCCATCAAGGCCTGCGAGATCGACGTTTCGGCCCGAGGCGGCGAGTTCCCGGGCGATAGCGACGGTGCTTGCAACCTGTTGCAGCAACGCCGCTGCGGTTGGCGGGATACTCACGGCCAGGTCTGATGCGGGAGGCGGCATGGCCCCACGATGAGGCCGAAAGGTTAACGAAGTCTTTCGTGCCGGTGCCTGATTTTGTATGCCGCTAACTTGTAGACCAGACGTTCGGACGCCGGGCCAAGCGGCGCGCCGAGGCCGGCGTGCGGCCCCCGACAGGCTCGGCCGGCGACGCCGTGGCTGTGAAAGCGTCCTTTCCGCCCTGGACGCCGAGCGGCCCATCCGCCGCCGGTTCGCCTCCCAGGCCGAGGCGCGCGTCCGCTACGCCGAAAGCTGGCGCAACCCCGTCCGCCCGCGTTCCAGCCCGTGCCGCCGCTCGCCCACGGTTCGCAAAGCCGAGCAGGAGGCCCTCATAAGCGAGGCGTGGCTCCCAAGCCTGTAAACCGTTTACGAGAACGGGACGATTCCAGCCATTGGTCACCCGGCGTCATTGCCAGGAAACGCCCGGCCTCCAAGCCGCGCCGCTCCAGCTCGCGGGCGAGGGTTTGCGCGGGTTCGAGCCGCGGCTCGTCCGTGAGCTGGAACGTACCCCAATGAACGCCGAGCGCCTGGGCCGCGCCGCAATCGAGCATGATCTGCACCGCCTCGGCCGGGTTCGCATGCTGGTCCTTCATGAACCAGCGCGGCTCGTAGGCGCCGATCGGCAGGATGGCCAGGTCCGGTGCGCCATACCGCGCCCGCACGTCGCGGAAGATCTGCCCGTCGCCGTAGCCGGTGTCGCCCGCGACGTAGATGCAGCCGGTGGGCGGCTTGATCACGAACCCGCCCCAGAGCGCCATGCGGGGATCCGTCCAGCTCCGCGCCGACCAGTGGTTCGCTGGGTGCAGCCAGAGAGCTACCCCGCCGTCGAGCGCCAGCGTCTGCCCCCAGTCCAGCGTTTCGACCGCGATATCCGGCGCCGTGCTCGTCACCACCCCGTCGTTGCCGAGCGGCGCCACGATCCGGGGCCGGTCCCTGCGCCATAGGCGCTGGAGGGTTGGGATGTCCATGTGGTCGTAGTGGCTGTGCGTCAGCAGCACCGCGTCGATCGGCGGCAAGCTGTCGAAGGCGACGGCCGGATGATTGACCCGGCGCGGGCCTGCCCATTGAAACGGGCTGGCCCGCTCGGCCCAAACGGGATCGACCAGCAAATTGCGTCCGGCGGCCTGGATCAGCAAGCTGGCGTGGCCTATCAGCGTGACGGCTAGGCTTTCCACGGACCGCGCCGGCACGACCTCCCGCACGGCCTGCTCCCGTGACGCCGCCGGCCATGGAACCCTGTTGCCGCCGAAGCGCATGCGGATGAGATCGAGGAGGCTCCTGTCCGTGCTCGGGTGGCCGGGGTTGAAGAAACGGGCGCCATCGAAGTGGTCGGTGGCTGGCCCGCTGTAATACCGGTTCGTCATCGAAGTCCTGTATCATGTCCGGCATGGGGCCGCTTTGCCGGCCTGAGCATCATTCGGCAGCATGGCGGCACGCTGCCGGTAAAATGATACGTCCTAGGCAGGCTTGCGTGACACGGGTCATGCAAGCCTGCTCAGGGACGCGCTTGCGGCCGATGCTGCGGTTGTTCAAAAGCTGGCACTCTTAATCGTGATGCCACCACGGCCGAGGCTCGCGCGCTAGGTCGCCAGGACGCCAGGCGTCCAAACCGCAAGAAAGCGGTCCAGCCCAAATACCGGAGCTTAACCGAATGTATTATCACGACAAGAAGCTGCAGTGGCCCGTCCGCGTCGAGAACCCGGACCCGTTGTTTGCCCGCCAGCTTCAGCAGGCGATCGGCGGCATCGAAGGCGAGATCCGCGTTTGCATGCAGTACTTCTTTCAGGCCTGGGGCGCGCGCGGCCCGAGCACGAAATACAAGGACATGCTGCTGCACACCGCGACCGAGGAGATCGGGCATATCGAGATGCTCGCGACTGCGGTTGCCCTTAATCTCGAGCAGGCCCCGCTCAGCTTGCAGGAGACAGCCAGCCAGTCGAACCCGGTGGTCAACGCCGTGATGGGCGGCAACGAGCGGCCTCGCCACGTGGTCGAGGGAATGCTGCAGCGGCACGTCCTCTCGACCGGTTTGTCGGCGTTCCCTGCGAACTCCGACGGCGTGCCGTTCAACATGTCGCATATCTATGCAAGCGGGAACATCGCTGCTGACATGTATTGCAACGTTGCCGCAGAGAGCACGGGCCGGGTTCTGGCGACGCGCCTTTACAACGCGACCAATGACAACGGCATGAAGGAGATGCTGGCGTTCATGATCGCCCGCGATACGATGCACCAGCAGCAGTGGCTTGCCGCGATCGAGGATATGGGCGGCCTGCACGAGGTTTTGCCGATCCCCAACTCCTTCCCGCAGAGCAAGGAAACGCAGCAGCATTCCTACGCGTTCTACGCGACCGAGGTGAACCAGGCCGCGCCGCAAGCTGGCCGCTGGACTGATGGCCCGTCGATGGACGGCAAGGGGCAGTTCAGCGTATTCCAGAACCGGCCGATGGGCGAAGAACCAGTGCTTGGCCCTGCCCGCGACCAAAGCGGCGCGCAAAGCGAACAGATTGGTGGAAAAGCCGCGGAGTAGCCGCGACGCTGCGGGAGGGTTGATGTGCCGATGCCGAACAGCCTGGAAAGGCGTTTACCTGGATATCGCGTTCTACACTTGACGCTCAGACCAGGCATGTTCGGCAAGGCCAGGCGCTGGCCTTTGCCTAAAGGCACAGAACACAAGGCATGTAATTTCTGGCTATAACAGCGAGCGCCAATTCGTCACCCCCTGCACTTGCTTGTCCAATGAGCAGCCGGAAAGACAGGCTTTCAGAAAAGTCCCTCGATAGCGCCTTCCGAATTCAGGTGCATCCCGTTTGCCGCCGGCACTCGGGGCAGGCCGGGCATTGTCATGATGTCTCCGCATATCGCCACGACAAATCCGGCGCCAGCCGAAAGCCGGACCTCCCGAACGGGTAGATCATGCCCTTCAGGCGCTCCGATCAATGACGGGTCGGCGCTGAAGCTGTACTGCGTCTTTGCGACACAGACGGGAAAATGACCGAAACCGTCAGCTTCAAACCTTTCCAGCCGCTTCATGACTGGTGACGGGATCGACACATCATTCGCCCGATAGATCTCTCGTGCCACGGTTCGCAGCTTTTCAACCAATGGCATGTCGTCCGGGTAAAGCAGCTTGAATTGTGCCGCTTGCGACGCGATCCGGTCGAGGACGACCCGTGCCAGCTCCACGGCCCCGGATGCGCCTTCGGCCCAATGGTTGCAAAACACTGTTTCCACCCCTCGCGACGCCATTGCTTCGCCCACAGCCTTGAACTCAGCGTCCGTGTCCGAGCTGAATCGATTGAGCGCGACCACAACCGGCAATCCGAACTTGCGCATGTTCTCCACGTGCCGGGCCAAATTCACCATGCCTCGAAGAACCGCGTCGACGTTCTCCCGGCCCAGGTCCGCTTTCGCGATTCCCCCATGCATCTTAAGCGCCCGCAGCGTCGCTACCACCACCACGCAATCAGGCGCCAGTCCCGCCGCACGGCATTTGATGTCCAGAAACTTCTCGCCGCCCAGATCGGCCCCGAACCCGGCCTCTGTCACCACAACGTCGGCAAGGCCAAGGCCGAGCCGGGTCGCCGCCACCGAGTTGCACCCGTGCGCGATATTGGCGAAAGGCCCGCCATGAACGAGCGCCGGGTTGCCCTCCAGCGTTTGCACGAGGTTGGGCGCGAAAGCCTCCCGCAGCAACGCCGCCATCGCGCCGTCCGCGGCGAGGTCGCGGGCCAGGATCGCATGTCCGTCGCGACTGCTCGCGACCTGCATGCGCCCCAGCCGGTCCTGTAAGTCATTCAGGTCGCGTGCTAGGCAGAACACGGCCATGACCTCGCTGGCGACCGTGATGTCGAATCCGTCCTCGCGCGGGCTGCCGTTCCGGACGCCGCCCAATCCGTTGACCACTGCCCGCAACGCCCGGTCGTTCATGTCCAAGCAGCGCCGCCAGGTGACCCGGCGCGGGTCGATCCCCAGCGCGTTTCCCCAGTAGAGGTGATTATCCAGCAACGCCGCCAGCAAGTTGTTCGCACTGGTGATGGCGTGGAAATCCCCGGTGAAATGGAGGTTGATGTCCTCCATCGGCGCCACTTGCGCCCGGCCGCCCCCCGTCGCCCCTCCCTTCATGCCGAAACATGGGCCAAGCGAAGGCTCGCGCAGGCAGATCATCGCCCGCATGCCCAAATGGTTCAGCGCATCCCCAAGGCCGATCGTCGTTGTTGTTTTGCCTTCTCCTGCCGCGGTGGGGCTGATCCCAGTCACCAGCACCAGCTTGCCCGGGGGCGCCGAACTCTGCGCCTGCACAAAATCAAGACCGATCTTCGCCTTGAAGCGGCCGTATGGCTCCAATACGGCTTCAGGCACACCGGCTTTAGCCGCGATGTCCGTGATCGGGCGTAACGTCGCGGCCCGGGAAATCTCTAGATCACTCAACATCAGGCAGCGCGCCGCTGGTGAATTCTCATCTCCGTCAGCACGGCTCCCATTGCCGCGGCCGCGCGGCGCATGTCGTCAGGCGTCACCGCACCGATACAGCCGACGCGAAAGCTCGGTCTTGGCGTGTCATAGAAATTGCTGATGACAAATCCGTGTCTTTTCAGGCCATCAACGAATGATTGCAAATTCCACCCTGCCCCGCCCGGCGCGGCCACGTTGACCACGATCGGCCCTTGCACGCTCAAATCAAGATAGGTTTCAAGCCCGAGCGACTTCACCCCGTCGCATAAAGCTCGCATGTTCGCGGCATACCGTGCAAGCCGGGCCGGTGGGCCTCCTTCCGCTGCCAGCAACTCGAGCGCCGTGTCCAGCGAGGCCAGCACGCCCGCCGCCGGCGTGAACCGTGCGGCTCCCCAATTCACCGCCACCGAATGCGCATAAAGCGCGCTCAGATCGAACGACCAGCTTCCCGCCTGGCCTGCGCAGGCTTCCAGCCGATCAACCGGCGACACCGTCATCGATGTCCCCGGCAAGGCTTCCAGGCATTTGTTCGACGTAAAGCTCACGCTGTCAACCATCGGTAGCTGCGACAGGTTGAACGGCAGCGCCCCGATTGCCGACACGCCGTCCACGACCACCCGCCGCCCTGCCCGGCCAACGGCCTTGGCCAGTGCCGGCACGTCATGAACGATCCCAGTCGACGTCTCGCTATACACGAATGCGGCGTGGCTGATGCTAGGGTCCGCCCGCAACGCAGCCTCGACCGCGTCCGGGTCCACCCGCTTGCCTTCAGGCACGTCAAGCGACACCACTAGACGCCCGGCCTCGGTTGCTAGCCGCTGCATCCGTTCCGCGTAGGAACCGGTCATCGGCACCAGCACGCGTCCGCCGGCCGGCACGAAGGTCCGCAATGCGGCCTCGATCGCGAAATGCCCGCAGCCTGGCAGCGGCAGGCAAGCATGAACCTGCTCAATCCCGCCCACGAGCGCGCAGACACGACGCCGCAGACGCGCATACAAAACGCGAAAGTCGTCATCCCAAGGCGCGTAGTCCTTGGCTGCCGCGGCCCGGACGCGTGGATCAGTCGAGACCGGGCCCGGAATTAGAAGCAACATCGAGTGACTTCCTTCGTCTTGGATGTGAAACCGGACGCCGGGCTCCATTCAGGCAGGTGCCCATCGCGGCGGGCCGCGAGCTTTGCTATCCTAGCGTTATGACGTCGCCTTTGCCCTTGCCGGACTGGATTCCATGGTGGGTCCACCTTGTCATCCTGTTGGCAGCCCTGCTGTTCGTGCTGCTGTTCCTGTTGATGCCCTTTAGCGTGTTCGGGACCAAAGCGAGGCTCGACGGTATCGAGGCAAGGCTGGACGAAATACAAAGCGAGATACGCAGCCTGTCCCTCCGCTTGCCGGACGCCTACGATTCCGGGGACGACTATGTCACGCCCGTAAGCCGTGGGAGCCAGCGCCCGCCTATTCCTCCCGTGCCGCGCCGCCCGGCCGCTCCCGACCCGAACCGGCCCGTGCGACGCAACGAGCCTCGCCTTTACTGACGGACAACGCGATGCACCCTCACGCACTTCTTCGGCGGCAATGGCCATCGTGTCGGCATTGACGCCCCTCCCCGCCGCCGCCCATCTGACGCGGCAGCCAGAGCGGATCGCCATCGTCGCCGCGCCGACGGAGCTCGCCCAGCAAAGCCGCGCCCGGCTGATCGGGAAATACGGCACGCACGACATCATCGACGCCGATACCGTTGTCTGCCTAGGCGGCGACGGGTTCATGCTGGAAACCCTGCACCGCTTGCTGGCCGCCAACCGCACCACCCCCGTATACGGAATGAACTGCGGATCGGTCGGCTTCATGATGAACGCCTTCGACGAGGCCGAACTCCCGCAGCGTCTGGCCCGCGCCCAAGCCGCCCTTCTGCATCCGCTGCGGATGAGCGTCGTGACCGCGGCCGGCGCCGTCGAGGAGGCAGTCGCCCTGAACGAGGTCTCCCTGCTGCGCCAGCTCCGGCAGGCCGCGAAGATCCGCATCACCATCGACGGACGCCTCCGGCTAGCCGAGCTGATCTGCGATGGCGTCCTTATTGCAACGCCGGCCGGGTCCACGGCATACAACCTTTCCGCCCACGGCCCCATCGTCCCTCTCTCCGCCAACCTCCTGCCGCTCACGCCCATCAGCGCCTTCCGTCCTCGCCGCTGGCGCGGCGCCTTGCTGCCCAGCACGGTCGATGTGCTGTTCGAGGTTCTGGAACGCGATAAGCGTCCAGTCGCCGCGGTGGCGGACTTCACCGAAGTCCGAGACGTCGCCTCCGTCGCGGTCAGCGAGGATCGCAGCATCACCACCACTGTCCTGTTCGACCCGGACCAAGGCCTATCGGAGCGTATCATTACAGAGCAGTTCACCGTCTGACTACATGATCCCGGTTAACGATCGGTGAACATTTTTTAGTAACGACTTAGCAACTTTTCCCCGCTACCGTGTGGGAATGCGGCTTAAACTCTTCCGCGCAAACACCGTAGCGGCGGCCATCGCGCAGGTCCGGACCGAACTCGGCGAAGATGCGCTCATCTTATCGACCCGGCGGATCGGCGAGGGCGTCGAAGTGACCGCTGCCGCCGAACCTGAGCCTGTTCAGAACGGTCCCGCCCCGCCGGCTCCGAAACCGCCGGCGCCAGCCCAGCCTGCGCCGGACCAGGCCAAACTTTCCGCCCTTAAATGGCATGGCGTGCCAGACCCGCTTGCCGCCACCTTGGCCGCTGGCCCCTTGCCGCTGGCCTTGTCAGTCCGTTTCCGCTTCGCCGCGTTCGATCTTTCGGCCGGCTCGCAACCCCTGCTCGTCACCGGCCCTCCCGGCGGCGGCAAGACGCTCACGGTGGCGCGGCTCGCCACAAGGCTGGTTCTGAAGGGCGTCAAGCCGCTCGTCATTTCCACGGACGCCGAACGGGCCGGCGCCGCGGAACAGCTCGCGGCCTTCACCCGCCTGCTCGGCCTGCCGCTGATCGCAGCGCATGACACCGCCGTTCTTGCCCGGGCCTTGAAGCGCCGCCAGGATGGCGTTCCTGTCCTGATCGACACTGCCGGCATCAATCCCTTCAACCCCGCCGAACAGGCGGCGGTCGCGGCCATCGTGGCCGCAAGCAAAGCGACAAGCGTTCTCGTTCTTCCAGCCGGCCTGGATCCTTCCGAATCTGCCGATACGGCGGCAGCGTGCGCAGCAGCCGGGGCAACCCAGATGGTCGCGACAAGGGTTGATGCCGCCCGGCGAATCGGCGGCGTTCTCGCCGCAGCCGCAGCCGGCCTCGCCTTGACAGAGGCAGGCACCAGCGCCCGTGCGGAAGACGGGCTGCAGCCTCTCACCCCTGCATTTCTTTCAGGGCGCCTTACGGCGTCCCCAAACAGGAGGGCCGCCTAATGCCCGCCCCAGAATCCAACATGCCCCGTTTCGTCGCGGTCGCGTCAGGAAAGGGCGGCGTCGGCAAGACCTGGTTCGCCATCACGCTGGCCCAAGCGCTCACGTTGCAAGGCCGCCGGGTTCTGTTGTTCGATGGCGACTTCGGCCTGGCCAACGTCGACATCCAGATTGGCCTCGTGCCGCGGCACGACATCGGCGATGTCCTGAACGGCGCCGTCTCGATGGCGCAGGCCGTGGAACGGTTCGAGCCAGGCGGCTTCGACGTTCTTGCCGGCCGAAGCGGCTCCGGAACGCTCGCCGCACTGGCCCCGGAGGCGCTCGACCATATCCTTAGCCTTTTGGGCAGGTTCGGCCTCGAATACGACCACGTCATCCTCGATATCGGCGCTGGCATCGATGGCGGAGTCCGCCGCCTGACAGCCTGGGCCGAAACGCTTCTCGTGCTCGCCACCGATGAGCCCGCCAGCATCACCGACTCGTACGCTACCCTCAAGCTTCACACGGCCGACCGCCCCACCGGAGACGCCCGCCTTATCATCAACCAGGTCGCCTCGCCGGCAGCCGCCGAACGCACCGCGGTCGCCATCCGCCGCGCGTGCACGACCTTCCTTGGCCGTGCCCCTTCGTTTCTCGGCAGCATCCGTCGCGACACGCGCGTTCCCGAAGCGATCCGGCGCCAAGCCCTCCTGCTCACCCGCCATCCCGCGTGCCCGGCCGCCCAAGACGTCGCCCGCATTGCCGAAGCCCTTTGACCTATGTACAGGCGGCGCATTATAGGCAGCCTTTGCGGCGTGCCTGGAGGCGGAATTGGGTCAGACCGGCTCCAAACGAGACTTAAGGGTCGACTTCTTCCGCGGCGTCGCGCTGTGGTGGATCTTCACGGACCATATTCCCGACAATTGGATTGCCCGGTTCTCGTTGCGGAACTTCGCCCTTTGCGACGCAACCGAGATATTCGTCCTCCTCGCCGGCTATGCTGCAAGCATCGCTTACGGGCGGAGCTACGACCGGAACGGCTGGTTGTATGCCGCAGCCGACGTTCTCCGCCGGGCCTGGACGCTCTACATCGCCCATATCTTCCTGTTCGTGGTGTTCAGCGCCCAAGTCTCTTACTCGGCAACCGCGCTGGACCGCTCGGATTACCTCGAAGAAATCCACCTCGACGTCCTGGCCGATGCGCCCTACCGCGCTATGCTCGAAGCCTTGCTGCTCAGGTTCCAGCCGGCTTACCTGAACATCTTGCCGATGTACGTGGCGCTTCTCTGCTGGTTCGCGGCGCTTCTGCCGTTGCTGAACCGGCCGGCCGTCCTCGCCTCGCTGTCCGCGGCCATCTATGTCGCCGCGCGCGCGACGGGGTTGAACTTCCCGGCTTGGACAGGCGGCGGATGGTATTTCAACCCGCTCGCTTGGCAGTTCCTCTTCGTTGTCGGCGCGATCCTCTCGCGTCATCCCCCCAAAATCTCCATCGACAAGCGCATCGTCGACGCGTTGGCCTGCGTGGTCGTCATCACAGGCTTTATTCTGGTTTGGCTGGTCTGGCCCAGCCAGGACGTCAGCGCCTCCATCCCTCCGTTGCTCGCGCGCGCCGTGCTCCTTGTGGATAAGGAAAGCCTCCATCCCATGCGCTTGGTCTCGATCCTGGCCCTGACATGGCTCGTCGTCCGGCTCATACCTTTCGGCGCCCAATGGTTGCGAACCCGCTGGGCCAAGCCGTTCATCCTTTGCGGCCAGCACTCGCTTCCGGTTTTCTGCGTCGGCATATTCTTGTCGTTCCTCGGGCGTCTGGCTATGGAATGGCAGAATGGCTGGTGGGCGATGCAAGCGGCCGTGAATGCGCTCGGTGCGGTTGGCCTTGTCGCCGTTGCAGCACTCGCAGCTTGGTACCGCGACCGAGGAAGGCCGCCGCGGCAAGCCCCAGGCACCATGCTCGCTGATAGCAAGAAGGCGACTTAGCAATGCAGTGGTTTCGCTGCCTGGCCATTCCGGCATTGTTCGCATTGATAATTATGGGACGCCCGGCTGTAGCCGCAGATGTTTGTCCAGCCTCCGACGACACTGCCGGCGCAATTACGCCATTCCCTCAAGTCGCGTCGGTTCTGCGCCCGGGCGGGCGCCTCAATGTGCTCGCCGTCGGCTCGGCCACCATGTTCGGCCCCGATGCCAGTGTCAGCCCGGGCACCATCACCAGCCAATCGCTCGATACGGGTTCAAAGATCACCGTCCCGCCGAAAGAGATCCTGTCGCAGCAAGCCAGCCAGCGGGCCTTTCCCTGGCAAATGGCTAAAGCCCTGCAGGCAGCGATCCCGGATTTGCAGGTCGACGTCGTCGTCCGGGGCGGGCGCGGCATGACCGCCGGCGACATGCTGCCGCTCTTGCAATCCACTCTACAAGCCGGGCGATACCAGCTCGTTCTCTGGCAAACCGGCACCGTTGAAGCGGTCCGCAACAGTTCGCCATCCGATTTCGCCCAGGCTTTATCCGAGGGAGTCGAAGCCATTCAGGGCAGCGGCGCCGACTTGGTGATGATCGATCCTCAATACAGCCGCTTCCTGCAAACCAACAGCAACCTTGATCCATACCTGCAGGATTTGCAGCAAGCGGCCAGTATGCCGGGCGTCATGCTGTTTCACCGCTTCGACCTCATGCGTTCGTGGGCCAATGAAGGCGGGCTGGACCTTGAACATACGGCCAAAGCCGATCGCAAACGGGTCGTCGATGCCGTTCATGCCTGCATCGGCAGCCATCTCGCCCGGATGATCATTGCCGCCGCCCGTTCTTAAATCCACGCGCACTCAAGGTCGTAATCACAACCGTACATCAAGGTTGCGAACGATTGTTGCAACTTCGAGCGCCAAAACGCTTTGCATCTCCATGCACCCGAGCAATCGCCCCAACACGGAAGCTGAAGCCACGCCGCCAATGTTTAATCAATGGCTGCAGCGAAGCCTACGGGCTGAATACGGTCCATCACTGGCCGAGCCGTTGCCAACATGCTGGCTGGACATGATTCGTGAGGAGAGCCTGCAAGCCTAAAACATTATACGGCGCAATAAGTATGGATTTCGCCGAACCCGGTTTTGCTCTAATGTCCATGCCTCACGACAGGAACCTGGCATTGAAAATCGACGGCGTTAGCTACCGCACGATTTGGGTTGACAACTCTGACAAGTGGTCGATCCGCATTATCGACCAGACCCGCCTTCCCTGGGCGCTCGATATCGTTTCCTTGCGTGATCTGTCCGCTGCCGCACACGCAATCCGGGCCATGCAGGTCCGGGGTGCGCCGCTTATAGGGGTCACCGCAGCATACGGGTTGGCTCTCGCCTTGCGGCAAGACCCGTCCACGGAAGCAATGGAGCAGGCCGCGGAAACACTGGCCGCAACTAGGCCCACAGCCGTTAACCTGCGTTGGGCGATCGACCGCATGTTGACCCGGCTGCGCAATACGCCAGCCGAACGCCGCGTGAATGTCGCATACGATGAAGCCGCCCTTATCGCTGACGAGGATGTCGCGCAGAACCAGGCGATCGGCGATCATGGCCAGACGCTGATCGCGGAATTTGCCGGCTGCCGCGCCGGGCCCGTCAACGTCCTCACCCATTGCAACGCGGGCTGGCTCGCAACGGTGGATTGGGGCACCGCCCTTGCCCCGATCTACAAAGCCCATGCCGCTGGGCTTCCGGTTCATGTTTGGGTCGACGAAACCCGTCCGCGCAACCAGGGCGCATTCCTCACCGCCTACGAACTCGGCAAGCACGGTGTCCCGCACACCGTCATCTCGGACAACGCCGGCGGCCACCTCATGCAGCGCAGGCAGGTGGACCTCGCCATCGTCGGCGCCGACCGCGTGACCTCGAACGGCGACGTGGCCAACAAGATCGGCACCTATCTCAAGGCGCTTGCAGCCCACGACAACAACGTTCCTTTCTGGGTCGCAGCGCCGTCCAGCACTATCGACTGGACGCTCAACGACGGCGTGGCCGAGATCCCGATCGAGGAGCGCGACGCCGCAGAAGTCACCACCGTCGCCGGCCGCGGCCTTGATGGCCAGATTTCAACTGTCTGCCTGACGCCGACCAGCAGCCCGGCCGCCAATCCGGCCTTCGATGTCACGCCAGCGCGCCTCGTCACCGGCCTCATCACCGAGCGTGGACGCTGCGCCGCCAGCACCCCCGCCCTTCGCCACCTGTTCCCAGAACGCGCTGCCTGAGAAACCAATCCCGAACCGCGCAACGGCTTGAGCGGCAACGGCGTTCGTGCCACCGTTAAATAGTAATGAACCGCCTCCTGATCCTCCTCCTGCTCGGCGCCTGCACGGCCAAGCCCCCCACTGTCGCATCCCTCACCAAGCCCGACCGCAGCACGGACCAGCAGACGCCACGCTACGTCCGCTACCCTCCTGAACACTTCACGCGCGCCAACGTCGTCGCCATCGCCCAGCGCGAATGGCGCGCGTTCGGCAGCGTCGTCGACGACAGCCCGCCAAGCGAAATCCCTTTGCCGCAGATCCTTCGCCCCGACCGCCAGCCAGGCCTTTGGCAACGCGTCGGCGATTACTGGTGGATCGGCCAGGACTCCGGCAGTGAGGAGTCTGGCTGGAACAGCCGCTATAACGACAGCGGCACCCCCTTTACCGGCGACCCGCCCGCGTGGTCCGCCGCCTTCGTTTCCTACGTCATGCGCGTTTCCGGCGCCGGGCGCGGCTTTCCCTATACTCCCCTCCATGCCGACTACATCAACGCCGCCGCCCGGGACGAAGGCATCCTCCGCGCCGAACGCCCCGAAATCTACCCTCCCCAACCCGGCGACCTCATCTGCGCCTCCCGCCAACGCAAGCGCCCCCTGGTTTTCAACGACCTTCCCACCACCCGCTTCTTCGCCCACTGCGACATCGTCACGGCCAAGTTCCCCAGCCAGCTTCTCGCAATCGGCGGCAACGTCGCCGCCGGCGTCACCATGAAGCACGTTCCCACTACGCCGGAAGGCACGCTCGCTGACCTCACTGGCCGGGTCATCGACGCCCGTTATCCCTGGTTCGTCGTTGTCCGCGTCCTCGGCGCCGAACCCGCGTCCGCCGTTCCCGTTAGTGCCCCAAATCCCTGACCGTCTCGCTCGACCGCAACGGCAAGTCCCGCATTCCCAGGGCAATCACCAAAGCCGCCCCGAGCAGCGCCGCGCACACGCCGAAGCCGAGCGCGAACCCCGATCCCAAAGCCGCCCGCGCTTGCTCCAGCCCCAATCCGCCCAACCCCGCTGCCCCGCCCCGCAACGCTCCGAGATCCATGCTCCCCGTCATTCCCGCCTCATGCAGCCCGGCGTTGAACCGCATGGCCAGCAATGTTCCCACCACGGTGCTGCCAAACGCCCCGCCCATCGACCGCAGGAACAGCAAAGACCCGGTCGCGGCCCCCACGTCCCGGCGCTCCGCCGCATTCTGCACCTGCATCAGCACCGTCGGCATCGTCATCCCCGTCCCCATCCCCAGCACGAACGAGCACCCGACCACGAGCCAAAGCGGCGCTCCCTGCGCCATCAGCGCCAGCCCGGCAAACGCGGCCACGCAGAACACCAGCCCGCAAGCCACGATCCCCTTCGTCCGCCCGATCCGCCGCGCCGCCTGGCCAGACACCAGCGCCCCCACGACGTTGCTCGCCATATACGGCACCACCAGCAATCCCGAAGCCGCGGCATCGAACCCCAGCATCAACTGATATTGCAACGGCAACAGGAACGTCGCGCCGAACAGCCCGAGCGACGTGCAGAACGCGATCATCACGCCGCGAAAGAACGTTCCGTTGCCGAACAGCCGCGGCGGCAAGATCGGGTCTGGCGCCCGCCGCTCCCGCCAGATCAAAAGCGGCAGCAACGCCATCCCAACTGCCGCCAATCCGGCAATCGGTGCCGAAACCCAATCGAACTCCGACCCTGCCCAACTCAGCAGCAGCAGCCAAGCCGTCACCTCCCCCGCCACGAGCGCCGCGCCAAGCCAATCGATCCGCGCCGGGCGCCGCACCACCCGGATCAGCCGCAAGGACCTATTGCACAGCAGCAAAGCCAGCAGCCCGATCGGCAAGTTTGCCCAGAACACCCATCGCCAGGACAGATGGTCCGTCACCCACCCGCCCACGATCGGCCCGGCAATCGACGACAGTCCCCACATCGACGCCATATACCCCTGGTATCGCCCCCGTTCCCGAGGCGATACCACGTCGGCCACCGCCGCCTGCGCCATCGCCATCAGCCCGGCGCCCCCAAGCCCTTGCAGCGCCCGCGCCGCGATCAATTGCGGCAACGTCTGCACGAACCCGCACAACATGCTGGCCGCGATGAACAGCGCCAGGGCCGGAATCAGCAGCGCGCGCCGCCCGTAAATATCCGAAAGCTTGCCGTAGATCGGCGTCGCCGCCGTGCTCGTCAGCAGGTATGCCGTCACGATCCAGGATAGATGCCCGAACGCGTTTAGGTCGCCCGCGATCGCCGGCACCGCCGGGATCACCACCGTCTGGTCCAGCGACGCGAGGAAGATGCACAGCATGATTCCCGTCACCACCCGCACGATCTGCTGATGGCTATAGTGCGGCAATGTCTCCGATTGCAGCGGCGGTGTCGCGTCCGGCATCCAACCGGCTTACTCCTGCCTCCCGCCCCCGTCAGCCGAAATCGTGCTGCATCTGCGAGAAAGCCGACCGATTTTAACCGGCGCTCCCGGGGGCCGCCATCTTCCGATGCAGCTCCGCCAACACGCCCGCGGGCGTTATATGCGCGATTGCCGCTTGCAGCTTGCTTTGCCACCCGGTCACCACGTCGCCTTCCCCGGCCATCATCGCCTCGAACCCTTTTCTGGCCACCATCGCGGCATCGTCCTTGTCCGCCTGCCCGACGGATGTGTCCATCATCCCGGCCCGCTCGAAAAACTCCGTCTCCGTCGCCCCGGGCATCAGGCACGTCACCGTCACCCCGGAGCCCTTCAGCTCATGCCGCAGAGCGAAGCTGAAGCTGTCCAGGAACGCCTTCGACGCGTTGTAGACCGCCTGATACGTCCCCGGCATGAACCCGGCGATCGACCCCGTAATCAGGATCCGCCCCGCCCCGCGCTCCTTCATCCGCGGCGCGAGCTTATGCAGCAGATACGTCGTCTCCGTCACGTTCGTGTCGATCACCCGCCGCACGTCCGTCCAACGCTGGTCGACGAACCCGCCGCCAAGGCCCCGCCCGGCGTTCGCCAGCACCGCCGCCACCGGCCGGCTGTCGAGGGCCAACATCAACCGGTCCACCCCATCGACGGTGTCAAGCCCGGTCTCGACCACCTCCACCCCTACCCCCTTCTCACGCAGCATCTCCCCCGCCGCGTGGATTTCCGGTTCATCGGCCGCCACGATCAGATCGAACCCGTTGCGGGCGCAAAGCCTCGCCAGTTCAAACCCGATGCCGCTGCTCGCCCCAGTGACAAGCGCGATCTGCCGCGGCGGCTCGGTTCCGTTGGTCATCGTCAACTCCGTTCAACGAGAGAAGACGTAGGCCATCCAGGCGGCACGACGCCTCACAACACCGTCACCTCACGCTCTGATGCGCGAAAGCCCGCCGCAGCAAGGCATCGACCAGCACCGCCCGCTGCGCGTAGGTATGGTCCCGCAGCACCCGCGCCCGCGCCGCCTCCCCGATCTCCCGTGCCCACTCCGCCGTCAGCGCCCCGAGCAAGTCCGCCACGTCCCGCCCATCCCGCGCCACCAGCACTTCCGCATCCGGCGCCAGGAACAGCTCGATCCCCTCCCAAGCATCGGTGATCAGGCAGGCCCCTGCGCCTGCGGCCTCGAACACCCGCGTCGCCGGCGAGAACCCCACCGCCGCCATGCTGTCCCGCGCCACGTTCAGCACCGCCGTCGCCGAGCAGTTGAACGCGTTGTGCTCGGCCGTCCCGACATGCCCGATCGCCCGCACGTTCGGCGGCATTCCCTTGCCCTGCCAGCCGTTGCCTCCGAGCAGGAACGCCCGGTCCGGCAGCCGCTCCGCTGCATCCAGGAAGAACGCCTCTACCCGCCGCTCCCGGTCCGGCAGCCGGTTGGCCAGGAATGCCAGATCCGCCGCGAACCGGCTTTCCGGCGGAACGGGGAAGTGCGTTGCCGGGTCGAGCGCATTATAGACCGGCACGCACGACCGCGCTCCGAGCGCCTGATACGCCGCGATCACGGGCGGGCCGCCCCCGTAGGTCAGTACTGCGTCGAGCCGAGGCAGCGCCGCCCGCATCGGATGGCCGCTGTCCGAACGCACCTCGTCCAACGTCGCCGCCGCGTCCACGTCCCAGAACACCCGCAACGCCTCGGGGCGCGCGCCCTCCACGACGCCGGCCAGCAGCTCGTCGTCGAATACCCCGACCCCGCTCGCCTTCACCACCACGTCGGCCTGCCCGGCCTCGGCCAGCACGCCCCGCAGCCCCGCCTCCGTCGCCGGGTAGACCACCACCCGCGCGTAATCCGGCGGTTCGATGTCCCGGTGCTGCTGCCGTTCGAACGCGTCCGGCTCGTAGAACGTGATCCGGTGCCCCAGGGGCGCCAGCGCCGACAGGATGCCCCGGTAATACGTCGCCGCCCCGTTCCAATACGACGACAGCAAGCTCGACCCGTAGAACGCGATGTCCATTCAGGCCGCCATGCCGGCATGGTTGATCCGCCGCACGATACCCATCAGCTCCTCCGCCCGGTGCGCGCAGGTATGCCGCGCCCGGATCGTTGCCAAGCCGTGCGCCGCCAGGCCGGCCCGCAACGCCGGGTCATGCGCCAGGTCCCGCACCCGCGACAGCATCGCCGCCCCATCCTCCGCTTGCAGGAAGTCCTGCCCCGGCGTGAGCAATCCTTCGCTGTCCTCCCAGGGCGCGCTCACCAGCGGGATGCCGCACGCCAACGCCTCGAACACCCGGATCGTCGGTATCCCCGGCAGCATCGTCGCGTAATACCGCCTTGGCACATGCACCGTCAGCAGATGCCGGGCGAACACCCCCGGCGCGCGGTGGTTCGGCAGCCAGCCCCGGTATTGCGCCCCGAACGCATCCAGCATTGCCCGGGCCTCCGGCGGATAACGCACCCCGAAAACGTCAAGCGGCACGTCCGCGGCCTGCAACGGGCGCAGCAGGAATGCTTCCAGCTCCGCCGTCCGCTCTCCGTCCCCCCAGTTGCCGATCCAGACCGCGCCCGCCCGCTTCCCTTCCTCAGCCGGCGGGCGGAACACCTCGGTATCCGCCGCTTCGTGCCAGATAAACGCCCGCTCGCCCCACCCCCAACCGCGGTACACCTCGGCCAACGCCGCCCCGAACGCCAAGATTCCGTCATATCCCGACAGGTCATACCGCCGCATCGCCTCCGGATCGCTCACCGCCCGGTGATGCGTGTCGTGGAACAGCAAGGTGAACCGCCCGCCGCGCCGCCGCAGGTCGCCCAAGGCCGCGACCAGCCCCGGCTCGTTCCACTCATGCACGATCACCAGGTCCGCTCCGTCCGCCAGCGCCGCCGGGTCGTCCTCGGCGCCGTAAACCACTGTTTGCAGAGAAGGATACGCTTCCCGCCAAGCCTCCAACGCCCCTTCGCCTCCGTCGGCGAGCAGGTTTTGCATGCTCCAGGCCCCCTCCGGCTCTAATGCCAGCACCGAATGCCCCATCCGCCCCAGCGCCCTCAGCACGCCGCGCAGGAAGTGCGCGTTGCCATGGTTCCAGCACGACCGCAGCGAATGCGTGAAGTACCGGATGTTCATCCCGCTAGCCCGCCTATGTCCCAGTGCGCTTGCAGCACCCCGTCAACCATCCGCTCGACCGAGTAGCTCAAGCCTCGTTCGCGCGCGCCCCCATCCCCTTCCGCGTCCAGCGCCGCCCGCAGCGCGTCCGGCAACGCCGCCTCGCCATCCACGAATATCGCCACCCCGTCCCACAACTCGCGGAAGCTCGGGATGTCCGACAGCACCAGCCGCATCCCCGCCTGCGCCGCTTCCAGCACGCACAGCCCGAACGGTTCGTAGGCAGCCGTCGAGGCGAACACCGACATCGAGGCGTAGGCCTCCGCCAATGCGCCGGGACCCAAAGCCCCTAAAGGCTCGATTGCCTCCAGCCGGACAGACGCCCCGTTCGGCCCTCGCAAAGCTCCCGCCGCCCGAACCGGCGCCCCGAGCCCGGTCGCCGCCCGGTCCAGCGCGGCCATCCCCTTCCCTTCGTCCCATAACCGTCCTGCCGTCAGCACCGCACGCTGCCGCACGCCGTTTCGCGCCGTCCATGCCGCCGCCCCGTTATGCACCACCCGCGCGCCCACCGTCCCATAAACCTCCTCCATCGCCCGCCCATGCGCCGCCGTCGGCGCGAGCACCGCCGCCGCCCGCCGCAGCCCATCCCCCGTGGCCGCGATCCGCCATGCGAAATCGTCCGGCGGCGTCCCGCCCCGGACCGCCCGCCACCAGGTCCCGACGCAGGAATGCGCCACCGCTACGACGGGCGCCGGCCAACGCGCTTGCCCCATCAGCGCCGGCGCGTGAAGATGCACCCCCGTCGCCCCCGTCAGCGTCGCCAGCCCCGCGAGCCGCTCCGACGCAGCGGCCAATTCCGCCGGGCTTTCGGCGGTCCAATCCAGCGCCAGCCCGGTTTGTACCGGCGTGAGCCGAGGCACGCCCCACACCTCATCCAACTGAGCCGCGCTCGGCGCAGGCCCCAGCACCGCCAGTACGCTCTCCACCCCGCGTTCCGCCAGCCCGCGGGCCAGATCGACGCTGTATCGCCAAACCCCGCCTACCGCATCCGTTGTCAGCAGCAGCCGCCCGCTCACCCCAACCGGCACGCCCGCTCCAACTCGGGCAAAGGCAATGGCCGCCCATCCTGGATATCGGAGAACGCCTCGAACTGCCCCAAGTAGTGCGCGTGCGCCCGCTCCCACGCCGCGTCGTCCGGCGCTCCGAACAGCCGCCGGTAGTCCGGCGAGCTCGGATATGGATACAGCGGCACCGGATCATTCGCCCAAACGCTCTCTGCCCGCAGCCGCGCCCGCCAGGCCTCCACCTGCCCGGCGTCGTCGCCCGCCGTCTCAAGCAGGTTCGCCTGCACGAAGGGTACGTGCCGCCGGGCCAGGACCAGCAGGTCCGACAACTCGTCGGTCGAGAGCTTGCACCGCTTGTCCAGCGCCGCCCGCCCGTGCTCCGTCAGGCTCTCCACTCCCGCCTCGATGCTGACGCAGCCTGCCCGCCCCAGCAGCGCGATCATCTCCGGCTTCCAAAGGTCGATCCGCGTCTGCACCCCGAACTCGACGGTCCGCTCAACGAGGGCTTCCAGCAAGGCCCGGTTCGGCAGGAAGATCTCGTCCACGAAATAGACGTACTCGACCCCCTGCGCGATCAGCCCGTCGATCTCCGCCAGCAACGGCCTCAGCTCCCGCCGCCGGTATTTGTCCCGGAAGTCGATCTTGGCGCAGAACGTGCAGCTGTAAGGACACCCGCGGGACGCTTCCACCTCCGCCCCGGGCCGCGCCGGCGCACGGTCGAACCGATGGTGGTGATGGCAATGCCGCGCCACCCACGCGTCCGGCCAGGCCAGCGCCGCCGCGTCCGTGAACCGCGCCGCTTGCGCCCCTCCGCATGTCTGGACGCGGCCCTCCTCCAGCACCGCCGTCCCGCTCACCGCGCCAGGCTTCCCGCCGTTTGCGAGCGCCGCTATGACCTCCTCGCACTCTCCTATCACCACGCACCTGGCCCCCAGCTTCCTGAGCGTGGCCCCCGGCGTCGAGGACCCGTGCGGCCCCACCGCCACCGTCAGCCCCCCGGCCCCGTTCAAAGCGTCCAGCATCGCCCGCGGCACCCGCAGTTCCGGCGGCGCGCACCGCCAGAACAGGTAGCTTGGCGCGGTGGTCACGACCGTCATCTCCGCCCCGAACGCCGCCACTTCCCGCGCCAGTTCCTCGTAGCCCTGCCCCATCAGGTGCCCGTCGAGCATCAGCACCGAATGCCCGTCCCGCTCCAGCAAGGCCCGGCAATACCCCAGCTCCAGCGGCAGATGGGGCTCGCGGCAGCCGAAGTAGATGCTTCCCTCGAACGTCCAGGGCGGGTTGACCAGCGCGACCTTCAAGCCCCGCCCCCCGCCGCCGCCGGCTCCAGCACCCGCTGCTCGGCGTCCACCCACGCCGCCAGCCGTCGCAGCCCGTCCCGCCAGCCGACGCTCCGCGAAAGCCCCAAGGCCTGCTCCGCCCGCCGCGTGTCCGCCACGAAATACCGCTGGTCCCCCGGCCGCCACTGCGAGAACCGCAACTCCGGCGTCCGCCCCGTCACGTCCCCGATCTCCGCCAGCACCTGCAACAGCGTCACCGCGTTCCGAGGCCCCCCGCCGAGGTTGAACGCCTGCCCCGACACCATCCCGATCCGCCGCCAAGCCGCCAGGTAGGCATCCACCGCGTCGTCAACGAACAGAACGTCCCGGACCTGCCGCCCATCGCCGTAGATGCTGATCGGCCGCCCGGCCAGCACGGAGTAAAGGAAGTGCGCCAGCCAGCCCTGGTCCTCCGTTCCCCGCTGCCGCGGCCCGTAGATGCAGCTCATCCGCATCACGCAGGCCGGCAGCCCGAAACTCCGCGCGTAATCCAGCACGTACTGGTCCGCTGCCCCCTTGCTGCACCCGTAGGGCGTGTAGAAGCTCAACGCCCGTCCCTCATCGATCCCCCGCGCCCGCAGTCCGGCGTCGGACGGCAGATACGCATCCCCGTCCCGGGCCAGGGCGATATCCGCTAACGCCCCGTAGACCTTGTTCGTGCTGGCGAACACCAGCGGCACGGCCCCGCCCCGCCGCCGCAGCGCCTCCAGCACATGCAACGTCCCCCGCATGTTGACGTCGAAATCCGCCTCCGGCTCGTCCATGCTCGTCGTTACCGCCACTTGCCCGGCCAGGTGGAACACCGCCGCCACCCCCTCCGTCGCCTGCTCCACCGCGCCCCGGTCGCGTATGTCCGCGACGATCGGCTCGATCAGCCGCCCATGCCGCCGCCGCAGCCACGCCAGGTTCGCCTCGACCCCCGGCCGCGCCAAGGCGTCGAACACCCGCACGACATGCCCGGCGCCCGCCAGACGGTCCGCCAGGTTGCTGCCGATGAACCCGGCGCCCCCCGTCACCAGGACCGGCACACCCATCCCGCTCACGACGCGACCAAGCCGCGCCGCTCCAACTCTCGCCGCGCGTCCTGCACCAGGTCCTCCGCCTGCTGCTCGCGGACCCACTCGGCCAGCTCCCCCAGACTGTCCTCGAACGTGCGCCGCGGCGCGAACCCCAGCACGTCCCGCGCCAGCCCAATATCGGCGAAGCAATGCCGGATGTCTCCCACCCGCGCCTTGCCCATCACCTCCGGCGTCAGGTCCGCCATTCCCATCGCGGAGGCCAGGGCCGCGCCCACCTCCAGGATGCTTACGTCCCGCCCGCTGGCGATGTTGAATACCCGCCCCGCCGCTGCCGGGTGCTCCAGCGCCAGCAGGAAGGCGCGCGCAACGTCCTCGACATGAACGAAGTCCCGCCGCTGCGCCCCGTCCTCGAACACCAGTGGCCTTTCGCCATTCTGCAGCCGCGAGGCGAAGATCGCCAGCACCCCCGTATAAGGGTTCGACAGCGCCTGCCCCGGCCCGTAGGCGTTGAACAGTCGCAGCGCCACCCCTTCCATCCCGTAAGCCGGCGACACCGTCAGCGTCAGCCGCTCCTGCACGTATTTCGTCAGCGCGTAGACCGATCCCACGTTCGGCCGCTTCCATTCCGGCGTCGCCACCGGCGTCAGCGCCTTCCCATCCGGCCCTGCCGGGTCCCACCCGGTTCCCGCGCGCGCCGTCGGGCGCTGCACGTCGTCCAGCGTCTCCCCCGAGGCCGACCTATACAGCCCCTCGCCATAGACGCTCATGCTGCTCGCTACGACCACCCGGCGCACCGGCCGGTCGATCAGCGCCTGGAACAGCGCCGCCGTCCCGCCGTCATTGACCGACACGTAACGGTCGATCGCGTACATGCTCTGCCCCACCCCCACCTCGGCCGCGAGGTGCACCACGCTCTCCACCCCCGCGAGCGCCGCCGAAACGCGGTCCAGGTCCCGCACGTCCGCCCGGATCAGCTCCACCTGGTCCAGCACCGGGTTTCGGCTCAGCGCGTTGCGGTGGACCTGGTCGATCATGCTGTCCAGCACCCGGACTTCGTAGCCCTGTTCCAGCAGCATCCGCGCCACGTGGCAGCCGATGAACCCGGCGCCCCCCGTCACCAAAACCCGCTCCGCCATCCAGCCCAAGCCTCCTAATCCCGGGGCCGCGCCAGCCAACGACGACTCTGCGCAACCGCACGTTTGAACCCGAACGCGTAAATTGCTGAATGGAAAGGCGCAACCCGACGGCACGGGCTTCACGATCCTGTGTACTTTACCGCCGATCAATCCTTGGCGCGCAGATGCGGCCTCCGGCGCCGCGGAAAACGAGCGCCGCCAAGAGTCGCTTAACTGTTGAAACGCCCTTCCAGCAGTGCCCGCGCCATCACGGAAAAGTCTTTTTCCCCTAACCCCTCCGCCGCAAGCCGCGCGTAAGCCTCCCGCGCCGCGCCCCCGAGCACCGACCCGGCCCCGGTTTCCGCCGTCGCATCCGCGGCCAGTCCCAGATCCTTCAGCATCAACGCGACCGCGAACCCGGCCGCGTAATCCCGGTTGGACGGGGCCGCCGGCACCGGCCCGGGCACCGGGCAGTAGGAGTTCAGCGACCAGCAGGACCCGGACGACGTGCTGCTGATGTCGAACAACGCCTGCGCAGACAATCCTAGCTTCTCCGCCAACGCGAACGCCTCCGACACCCCGATCATCGTGATCCCCAGCATCAGGTTGTTGCAGACCTTCGCCGCCTGCCCTGCCCCGGCCCCGCCGGCGTGAACAATGGTCCGCCCCATCGCCCGCAGCACCGGCTCCGCCGCCGCGAACGCCGCCTCGCTCCCGCCCGCCATGAACGTCAGCGTCCCCGCCGCCGCTCCCGCCGTGCCGCCCGACACCGGCGCATCCAGGAACAGGAACCCCCGCCGCTCCGCCTCGCCCGCCATCTCCCGGGCCGTCGCCACGTCGATCGTCGAGCTGTCGATGATCAGCGCCCCCGCTGCTGCCGCCTCGAACACCCCGCCCGCCTCGGTCAGCACCGTTCGCACCTGCTTGCCCGCCGGCAGCATCAGCAGCACGACCTCGGCGCCCCGCACCGCCGCCGCCACGCTTTCGGCGACCTCGCCGCCCACCGCTGCCAAGCCGTCCCGCCCGGCCTGCGCCAGATCGAACCCCTGAACGCGGCGCCCCGCCCGCACCAGGTTCGACGCCATCGGCAACCCCATGTTGCCGAGACCGACGATGCCGATCGTGCCCATGCTAGTGGCCTGATGCTGACGGGCGCTTCAGCGCGATAGCTGAATCAGCCCACCAAATAAGGCTAGTGCTTCGACTCATGCTGCATCTCCTGAATGTGTCGAAGCACTAGCGGAACAGCGCCGCGGCCTTCCCGAGCGTGATCCACACGCCCCAGAGGATCGGGATTCCTACCGCCGCCCAGGCCAGCAAGGCAGGCGCGCTCATCCCCCCGCGCCCGATGCCGAACGACCCGCCCGCGCCCGCCTCCATCCCCGGCACAGGAGTCGACTCCCGCATGTACCACCGCTCGGCCACCGGGCGGATCAGCAGGTTGCAGACGAACCCCACCGCCAGGAACCCGGCCAGGATATACAGCGTGCGGTCATAAACCAGATCCGCCGGCACCCCCGCCGACAGCTGCGCCTGCCGGATCTGCGTGATCACCACCGGGCCGATGATCCCCGCCGTCGACCACGCCGTCAGCAGCCGTCCATGGATCGCGCCCACATACTGCGTCCCGAACATATCGGCCAGGTAGGCCGGCACGGTCGCGAACCCGCCGCCGTACATCGACAGGATCACGCCCATGAACAGCACGAACAACGCGACATGCCCCGCGTGCGCCACCAGCGGCGAGCCGGCATACAGCGCGATCCCCAGCAGGAAGAACGTCGCGTAGGTCGCCTTCCGCCCGATCCTGTCCGACACCGTCGCCCAAAAGAACCGCCCCGCGATGTTGAACAACGACAGCAGCCCCACGAACCCGGCCGCCACCGCCGCCACCTGCCCTTTCTGCCCGATGTCGAGCTGGGCGAAACCCACCCCCGGCGCACCGATCAGGTTGCCCGCGAAAATCTCCTGCAGCATCGGCGACGCCACCGCGATCACCCCGATCCCCGCCGAGACGTTCAGCGTCAGAACCGACCAGATCAGCCAGAACTGCGGCGTCTTGTGCGCGTCCCGCAGGTGAACGTTGCGCGACGTGATCATCCCTCTCGCCGACGCCGGCGCGACCCAGCCTTCCGGCTTCCAATCCGCGGGCGGCACCCGGTAGCCGAACGACCCGGCCAGCATGAACACCCCGTAGATTGCCGCCAGCACCAGCAGCGTCTGCGCGACCCCGACCGATGTCGGGGAGCGGAAATAGGTCATCAGCATCTGCGCCAGCGGCGCGCCGATCAGCGCGCCCCCGCCGAACCCCATGATCGCCATCCCCGTCGCCATGCCGCGCCGGTCCGGGAACCACTTGATCAAGGTCGAGACCGGTGAGATGTACCCGAGCCCCAGCCCGATGCCTCCCAGCACCCCGGCCCCGAGCCACATCAGCCACAACTGGTGCACCCAAACGCCCAACGCCGTCAGCGCCAGCCCGCCACACCAGCACAGCGCCGCGTAGAACCCGGCCTTGCGCGGCCCCGCCCGCTCCAGCCAGCCGCCCCACACCGCCGCCGCCGACCCCAGGAACACGAAGAACAGGGTGTAGAGCACCGTCACGTCCGACACCCGCCAGTCATACGTCGTCGTGAACAGCATCGTCAGCATCCCGGCATCCGCCGGCGCCTTCACGCTGTCGGTGATCCCGATCGCCCGCGTCAGGGGCAGCCAGAACACCGAGAACCCGTAGGCCATGCCGATGCACAGATGGATCGCCAGCGCGCAAGGCGGCACCAGCCAACGATTGAACCCCGGCTTCGCCACCGTCCGCGAGCGCCCAAGGATACTCTCTCCCGAACCGAATGTCCCGACCGCGCCATCCGCCATCAACGTCTCCCATGGGCTTACGACGCCCAGCAATCTTCCGTTAAAAATCGTTTCACAGAAGATCGGGCCGATGGCAAGGGCAATCGTTCGCGCAAGCGAACGGTCAAGCAATCAACCTCGGCAGCCGTTCGCCGCGCTTACCCCGGCGGCAACGTCAGCCGGAACCGCGCCCCGGCCCGCCCGTCCACGTCCAATTTCCCCCTCACCTGGCCAACCAGCACGTTCACCACCCGAAGCCCCAGTTCCGCGCCCCGCTGCCGAAGGTCGAACCCGGCCGGCAGACCCCGCCCGTTGTCCCGGACAACGATGACGTAACCGTTCTTCGCCTTTGCCCGCCCGCTCACCCGGACGGTTCCTGCCCGCCCCGGCACGAACGCGTGCCGCAGCGCGTTCGTCACCAGCTCCGCCACAATCAGCCCCAACGCCTGCGCCTGTTCCGGCGGGACGAGCCGCCCATCGACCTCGGCCAGCACCTCGCGCCGGCCCTCGTCCGCCTGGGCCGCCTCGGCCAACGTCCCGCACAGGTTGGGCAGATACAGCCCAAGATCAACCTGCGGCAAGAGCCCTGTCGCCCCCGACGCCCCATGCAGCGCCGCGTGCAAGCTCGTGATCGCCTGCACCCGCGCCCCGGCTGCCCGCAGTGCCATGCGCACCGGCTCCGACTCCGCCCGCTCCTCCTGGCGGTGCAGCAGCGCGACCACCATTTGCAGGTTGTTCCTGATCCGGTGGTCCGCCTCGCGCGCCAGCACGTCCGCCGCGATCCGCGCCGCTTGCCCCTCCATCGCCCGTTCCAATGCCTGCACGGCAGATTCCAGCCGTGCCGCCACCCCGTCCAGACGTTTCTCCTGCCCGTCCCTTCCGTCCCGCAAAACCGCCGCCCTGCCCGACGCAAGCTCGGTACGGCAATCTTCCATAAGCAATCGCAGCTGGGCCGTGTTAAAATCGTCACCGCCAGCCATCGCTGGCCTAGCACTAACGCCCATTAACGCATCCTCACGAACAGGGACTATGTGTCAGCTACTCTTCTTTCTCCGTTCCATCAGTATGACGCCGAACAATGCTGCCGCCCCCGCTTACGTCTTGCCCGTCCCCATCAGCCACTCGAACCGCCGCTGCACCGTCGCGTAGCACTCGCAGGACACCGCTTCGAGGCCGGGCCGGTCCAGCACCGTCAGCACGCCCCGCTCCTGCCGGATAAGCCCGGCCCGCCGCAGCGACCCTATCGCGAGCGTTATCCCCGGGCGCTGCACCCCCAGCATGTGCGACAGGAACTCGTGCGTCATCGCGCAGTCGTCCCCTTCGATCCGGTCGTGGGCCATCAGCAGCCACCGCGCCAGTCGCTGCTCGGTCGGATGACGCCCGTTGCAGGCCGCCGACTGAGTCACCTGCATGTGGAAGGTTTCCACGTAGCGCAGCAGCAGCCCCATCAGGCCCGGCATCCTTGGCAGCGCCTCGCGGAACGCCCCGGCCTCCATCCGCAGCGCGCCCCCTTCGGCCTGCACCAGCCCTTCAAGCGGCGAGGTCGGCGAACCGAGCAGCACGGGCAAGCCCACGAACCCCTCCGGCCCTACCAGCCCCACCTCGATCTGCGTGCCATCGTCCATGACCGTGATCATCGAGATCGTCCCGCTCTCGACGAAGTGGACATGCTCGGCCGGGCGGTGCGCCTCCAGTATGACCTGCTCCACCACGAGCGGAATCCACTCGATCTGCCCCCGCAACGCTTCCAGCTCCGCGGCCGGCATCAGTTGCAGCAATCGGTTTCGAATCGGATGGGTAGCGTCGGCCATAAGGCCCTCCCGCGTTAAAACGGGAGCGCGCCTTGCCCTCGCTGAGCTGTGCCGGAACGGGCACTGTTAACCGTTACATGGCGACCTGGGCCGGCAGGCGCAATTGTCTAGAACTGACGGAGCAGCCGGGCCGCGCAGCCGGATTATCGCCCCTGCAGCAGCTCCACGTACCGCGCCGCCGAGCGCGCGACCACCCCTGGCCCGTCCCGCGCCACCTCCTGCCCGGCGAACGCCCCGTAAATCCGCTCGTAACGCCATGGCGCGAGCCGGGCCGCGAGCCGCTCCACCTCCTCCGCCGGCAACGGCATCATGTTCGGGTAGCTCCACATGAACGACACCCGCCGCGCCCCCGGCGTCACCTGCACGATGTCGCCTGCCAGCAGCGCCCCTGCCCCGTCCGCCGTTTCCGGCCAGTGCAGCACCGTTCCCCCGGCGAAATGCCCGCCCGCCCGGATCAGCGTCACCGAAGGGAGCAGCTCCAGGCTGTCCCCGTCCCAGAACCGCAGCCATTCCGACCCGCGCATCACCCAATCCCGGTCCGCCGCGTGAAGGTGCGCCGGCGCCGCGAACGCCGCCGCCCAGTCCTGCATCGCCGTGTAGTAGTGCGGGTGCGAGACCGCGATGGCCGCCACCCCGCCCAGCCCGCGCACCAGCGCCTCGGTCGCCCGGTCCAGGAGCGCGATGCAGTCCCACAGCACGTTCCCGTGCGGCGTGAGCAGAAGGAACGCCCGCTGGTTGATCGCGAACGCCGGGACCGTTTGCACGCTCATCAACCCCGGCTCGTGCCACAGCCAGGCGTTCCGATGCCCCTTCGCCAGCGCCTCCCGCGTTACCCACGCCTGACCGGACGCCGGCACGAACTGCCGCTCCTCCTCGCATACCGGGCATCGATCGGGCGGCTCAGGCCCCTCCGGGAACGACGTGCCGCAAGCCTTGCATATGAAGATCGCCATCGTGCCGCCCGCCTCCCAACCGGCGTCAACGCGTGATACCCGCGCGGTATGCACACCCTTCCCCACGGCGGCCGCCTTTCCCAAGCACGAACGCGATACCCCGGCGCGCCCGAACCCTTCCTCGACCTGTCCACCGGCATCAACCCCGACGCCTACCCCTTCACTCCGCCGCCGCCCGACGCCTGGCGCCGCCTGCCCGAACCGGAAGCCATCCAGGCCCTCGAAACCGCAGCCGCCCGGGCCTACGGCGTCCCCAGCCCGGCCATGGTCGTGGCCGGCCCCGGCAGCCAGGCCCTGATCCAGCTTCTTCCCCGCCTTCTCCCTGTCCCGGCCATCGCCATCCCCGCCCCGACCTACGCCGAGCACGCCGCCGCCTGGCGGGCCGCCGGGGCCGAGGTCCACGACGCCCCGCCCGAAACCTGTCGCGCCGCCGTCCTGTGCAACCCCAACAACCCGACCGGCCGCCGCCACGATCCGGAAACCCTGGCCGGCTTGGCCGCCAGGCTCGAAACCCTGGTCGTCGACGAAGCCTTCGCCGATTTCGAACCCGGCCTCACCCTCGCCCCCCGCCTCCCGATCCCCGGGCTCATTCTGCTCCGCTCCTTCGGCAAGCCCTACGGCCTGGCCGGGCTCCGCCTCGGCTTCGCCCTTGCCGAACCCCGCCTCGCCGCCCGCATCCGCCAGGCCCTGGGTCCTTGGCCCGTCAGCGGCCCCGCCGCCCTGATCGGGGCCGAGGCCCTGAACGACGCCGCCTGGCGCAGCCGGGCCGCCGCCCAGGCCCAAGCCGCCGTTGCCCGCCTCGACGCCTTGCTCCGGTCGGCAGGCCTTACGCCTCTCGGCGGCGCAGCGCTGTTCCGCCTTGCCGCGGCCCCGGACGCCGCCGCCCTCGCGCGCCATCTCGCGAACGCCGGCATCCTGGTCCGCGCCTTCGAGCAGCAACCCGCATGGCTCCGCTTCGGCCTTCCCCCCGACGAACAGGCCTGGGCCCGCCTCGGCGCCGCACTCGGCGCTTGACATCCCCCGCGCCCGTGCCACGAGCGCGCCATGGACAGCCCAACCTGGACCCTCGGCACGATCCGCTCGCACGTCGCCGGCCATCTCCCCATCGCCGCCCTGCTCGGCATCGAGATCGCCGCCGCCACCCAGGCCCGCGCCCGCGTCCGTCTCCATGCCAACCCGCAACTGCTCCGCCCGGGCGGCTCGGTCGCCGGGCCAGTCCTGTTCGCCATGGCCGACGTGGCCGCCTATGCACTGACCCTCGCCATCCGCCAAGAGGACGAGGACGTGACGACCAGCTTGCACATCAACTTCCTCCGCCCCGCGCTCGCGACCCCGCTCATCGCCGAAGCCCTCCCCCTCCGCGCCGGGCGGACCCTCCTGATCCACGATGTCCGCATCTGGAGCGAACCCCACGGCCCCGGCAAGCCGATCGCCCAAGCCACCGCCACCTGGGCGAGAGGCAAGCCCAAGGCCGGCACCGGCAGCGGATGAAGCTGCCCGGCTCAACGAAGGCTCAACCCGCGTTCGACACGGCAACGCCCAGCGACTATCGTCCTGCCTTTGAAGACGCATCATTTTTCGCGTCGTGACGGCGAGCCGTCCCGCGAGATGATGCTTAGGCTGGCCTTTCCCGGAACGGAACCGACCGATGCACCAAGATACCGCCCTGGTCCTGAGGCAAGACGACGCCGGCGTCGCCTGGCTCACCCTCAACCGCCCGGCCGCCCGCAACGCGCTCTCGTCCGCCCTGATGGCCGAGCTGGAGCACGCGCTCGACGCCATTGAGCGCGACCACGCCGTCCGCGTCGCCGTGATCGCCGGCGCCGGGCCAGCCTTCTGCGCCGGGCATGACTTGAAAGAGGTCCGCGCCGCCGGCCGCGCGTCGCACCAGGCGCTGTTCGCCCAATGCAGCCGCCTGATGCAGCGCATCACCGGCCTGCGCGTCCCCGTCATTGCCCGCGTTCACGGCGTCGCCACCGCCGCCGGCTGCCAGCTCGTCGCCACCTGCGACCTCGCCGTCGCCGCCGCCTCCGCCCGCTTCGCCACCCCCGGCGTCAACATCGGCCTGTTTTGCTCCACCCCCATGGTCGCACTCTCCCGCGCCGTCGGACGCAAGGCGGCGATGGAGATGCTGCTGACCGGCGACCTCATTGGCGCGGAGGACGCAGCGCGTCTTGGCCTGGTCAACCGCGCCGTCCCGGACGGCGAGCTCGACGGCGCCGTCCGCGCCCTTGCAGCCCGCATCGCCGGCAAAAGCCGCACCGTCCTTGCCATCGGCAAGCCCGCCTTCTACGCCCAGGCCGAGATGCCGCTCGCCGACGCCTACGCCTACGCCTCCGCCGTCATGGTCCGCAACATGGCCGAGCGCGACGCGGCCGAGGGGATCGACGCCTTCCTGGAAAGACGCACTCCCGTTTGGCAGCCCTGAACCTTTGTTTTATCGAGCAGATTTGTCGGCGTGCTGCCGCAGTTATTGCCGACGCTGCCCTAAGCAGGCTTGCGTGGCACAAGCCTGCTTAGAGAAATAGGTCCGCCGCATCTCGCCGCCGAAGCGCAGCAAGCATCTCTCATGATCGCACGAGCAAGTCCCGCGTTTCCTGCTCCAGCACCCCGGCCCGCACCTGCGTCTCGAGCCGCTTCCGGCACCGGCTTTCCAACACCACGCTGCCGATGCCCGCCCCGGCCAGGAGACGCGGCAGCAGCAACCCGGCCGGGCCGCCGCCAAGGATGCCGACTTGGGTCCGCTCGGTTTGCACCGCCGGAGCGTGGCCGAGGACGCGAGACGGGCAAAGGGCGGCGTTTGCCAGGCTTGTGCCACGCAGCGCCGATGACCATACTCGAAGGATCAAAGGACAGTAATGCCCTACCCTCGTTCAGTCTGGACCGCGCTCCTCGGCATCCTGGCGCTGTTCGCCATCTGGGGCGCCTCTCCGGTTCCGGCGCACGCGTGCTGCCAGCATGTCCCAGACTGCGAAGCCGTGGCGCAAGCCGACCACGCGCCAAGCCCCGGCGCCCTGCAATCCCACGCGCCATGCGCCGCAGCCCACCTCTGCGCCAGCCCAGCTACCTCGTTCCTCGCCACCGCGCACGCGCCTTTGTCGATCTCGCCGCCCGCGGCGTTGCGGCATCCCCTTATGCCCTCCACGCTCCGCCCAGGCCGGCAGACCCGTCCCGATCTTCCCCCGCCCCGGCGCGCTTGAAGCGAAACCTTCGCGCGCAATCCATGCCGGCGCCTTGAACGCCGGCAGATCAAGGGACGACAAACCATGCACCCAACCTCCAAGCGGGCCGCCGCCTTCGCGGTCGTCTGCCTAGTCGCCTTCGCCGCCCCCGCCCGGGCCGCCATCGAGGGCGACTACACCCAGGACACCGCCGGCCCGCCCGAAACCACCTGGTTCATCCCCGCCAACCCGGCAGCCCTCAAAGCCGACCGCGACTACGTCGACGGCATGCGTCCCCACCACGCCGGCGCCCTGACCATGAGCCGCGACTACCTCGCCGACCCGCAATCCAGCAGCCCCGTCCTCCGCGCCCTGGCCCAGGGCATCATCCGCAACCAGACCTTCGAGATCGCCCTGCTCGACGCCGTCGACGCCAAGCTCCGCCAGCCGCCGGTCGAGATCAATCTCGGCTTCACTAAACTCAGGCTGCAAGCCGCCGCGGGCGAAGGCCTCGCCCAACGCACCCGCTTCCTCCGCAGCCCGATGCCGAGCCTGCTCAACGGCCTATCGAACGGCAACGCCCCGGTCAGCGCCCGCGACGTGGTTTTTGCCAAGGGCATGATCATGCACCACCAGGCAGCCGTCGAGATGGCCCGCGCCTACCACGCCAACCCGGACGCCCGGAACGGCTTTCTCGGCCTGATGAACATCGACATCGACCGTGACCAGACCCAGGAGATCGCCCTGATGCGCTCCGTCATCGCCCAATACAAAGGCGACCCGGACAGCATCGCCGTCGATCCGGCAACCATCCCCGGCATGGAAGGCATGAACCACGCCGTGTTGCAACCGGACAGAAATGTCCGCTGGCGTGCAAAGCTGAAATGTCCTGCCAGCCCGCTCAGCGCGGCGCAGCCGTAGGCGGAGTGGCGCCGGGCGGGCTGGCCCGCCGTCTTGGTCGGGCCTGGTAGCCTCCAGCCTCGCTGTTCGTCCGCACACGCGGCGACGGGCGCTGGGCCTCCTGCTGCGCCTTGACCAGGGTCAGGGCCGCCGTCAGCCGCTTGTTCTCGACGATGTCGCCCTGCCCAACCCGCTGCTCCTTGTCGAACGCGCTGTAGGGCAGGGAGTGGCCCTGCCAGCGGATGTCCAGCCGATCGTCGGGATAATGGTAAACCTCGACATACGCCCCGGCGATCGCCTCCGTGACGCCGTTGCGCGCCAGAATGAGCAGCTTACGGTCGTAAGTCAGGGTGAGCTGCTGACCCACATGGCGCAGCTCGCGGCGGCACAGAATGTCGTCGAGCCGCCCCGGCGAGAGGTCCAGCGGCCGGTGCAGGTCGCTTGGGTGGGCCGGCGTGACCGCGAAACGGGCGTTGAAGCGCTCGGTGAAGCCCGGGAGGAAGGCGTTGCCGGTCTCCATGGCGGCGATGCCAGCCAGGCGCAGCGCCTTGACCAGCCGGTCCTGCAAGGTGCGGTTCACGCGTTCAACCCGCCCCTTCGCTTGCGGCGTGTCGGCGCAGAGGATGTCGATGTTCAATTCGCCCAGCGCCCGACCAAACTGGGTCATGCCCTGGCCACCCTTTGCGTCAGCCTTGGCCACGCGAAAAACCGTGTGCTTGTCGGAGTAGAAGGCCACCGGGCGGCCGTGCGCCTCGAGGTAACCGCGCAGCGCCGTAAAGTAAGCGGCCGTGCTTTCGCTTTCAACAAACCAGAGCTGCATCAGCCGGCCCGTGGCGTCGTCGATGAACACCAGCAGCGTGCAAGGCGGTCCGCGCTCCTCGAACCAGCGGTGCTCGCTGCCGTCAACCTGCACCAGCTCGCCACACCGTTCACGGCGCAGCCGAGGTTGGTGGAAGCGACGGCGCTGCGTGCGCGACAGCCAAAGGCCAGCATCCGCCATCCAGGCGCGCAGCGTCTCGCGCGACACCGAAAGCCCATGCCGCTGCGTCAACGCCTCCACGGCCAGGGTTGGGCCGAAATCGGCGTATTGGTCCCGTATCAGCGCGAGTGCCTGCTCGCGCACACCCGCAGCGATCTGGTTGTTGGCCGGCCGGCCGCGCGCCGTGTGCGCCAGCGCCGCGCCACCGCCGGCCTGCAGCCGCCGCAACAGGCGGCGCACATGCCGCGGCGTCATCGACAGCAGTGCCGCCGCCTGCGCGACCGTGCGGCGGCCGGATGCAACTTCGGACAGCGTCTCGATACGCTGTATGTCGCGCTTGCTCATCATCACCCAGCCCACAACCCGCTCTCCCGGTCAGATCAACGTCCGGGAAGCCTGACATTTCTGCTTTGCAAACAGGGGACAGTTTAGCTTTGCGCCTACACGCCGGCATGGCCAAATCCGGACCCGACGCCGCTTCAGCGCCGTCAATGCCCGGCATGGACCACCGTGCGCATCAGCACTGACGACTCGATCAAGCCGTAACGAATGGCGGCCGGCTCAGGGCATCGCCGGCCGCCCTGCGCCGCCCCGGACCGGCGGCATCGCGATCAAGTCCCAAATGCTCGGCATCGGCCCGACTGGCACATGCACCAGCGCCGGCTCGCCCAGCGCGAACGCCTCCCGCAGCCGCTCCTCCAGCGCCTCCGCCGTTTCCGCCCGATATGCCGCCACGCCGAAGCTCTCGGCGAACCGCACGAAATCCGGGTTGGCCAGGTCGTTCGCGATCTCCCGCCCGCCGAACGCCTGCTGCTGGATACGCTTCACGTTGCCGAACGCCCCGTCGTCGAACACCACCACGACCACCGCCAGCCCATGCCGCTTGGCCGTCGCCAGCTCGAACGCCTGATACCCGAACCCGCCATCTCCGGCGATGCTCAGCACCGCCCGCCCCGGCGTGGCCGCGGCTACACCCAGCGCCGTCCCATAACCATAGCCCAGATTGTCCTGATACCCGGAGAAGAACCGCCGCGGCGCTTCCACCGGAAACGCCAGCCGGGCCGCGAACCCGACCTGCGTCACCTCGTCCACCAGCACCCCGTCATCCGGCAATGCCGCCCGCATCGCCCGCAGGAAGCCCATCTGCGGCTCCAGCCGCTCCAGCCGCTCCGCAAGCCAGGCGCGATGACCGGCAAGCTCGTCCTCCCGAGACTCCCGCCGGCCCAGATACGCCGGCAACCGCTCCAGCACGGCCCGCAGCCCCGCTGCCGCGTCGGCCACGATCGCAGCCGCCGGCAGCCGGTAGCGCCCAGGCTCCTCCGCATCCACGTCGAGCCGCAGCACCTGCAGCCCCGCATCCACGCCCCACTGGCTCTGCTCAGCGTAGAGCCGCGTTCCGACCCCGAACACGACATCCGCCGTTGTCCACAGCCGATGCCCCACCGGGAACGGGCAAGCCAGCCGATGGCTGCTCGGCATCACTCCCCGCCCGCGCCGGTATGACGCCACCGGCGCTTCCAACATCTCCGCCAGCAGTTGCACCTCGGCGGAGGCATCCTGCGCCCCGCCCCCCACCACGATCATCGGTTGTCGCGACCCGGCCAGCGCCCGCGCCACCTGATCCACCGCCTCTGAGTCCACCGGCGGCACCACGGGCGGGATCGGCGGCACGATATGCGCCGGCCCGCTCCGCGCCCAAACGTCGATCGCGCACTCCACCGCCACCGGACGCCGCCGCCCCGACAAGGCGAGGCAGATCGCGTTCGCCACCTGCGCGCTCGCCTCATGCGGCCCGGCAATCCGCGCCGCGTGCTTGGTGAAATGCCGCATCAGCCCGAGCTGATCCGGGATCTCATGCAGGTGCCCGTAGCCCCGGTCGATCGCATGGGCCGGGATCTGCCCGATCAGCCCCAGTACTGGCGCGTCCATGCCCCAGGCCGTCAGCAGCGCCGCCCCCGTGTTCAGCATTCCCGGCCCCGGAACCGCCGCGAACGCCTGCGCCTGCCCGGTCGCCAGCGCCGCGCCCAGCGCCATGTACGCCCCCGTCTGCTCATGCCGGGCATGGAGCATCCGCACCCGCGAGCCGTGAAGCGCATCGAGCAACGGATCGATATGGATGCCCGGCACCCCGAACACCGTTCCGATCCCATGCCCCTCCAGCGTCGCCACCACGGCCTCCGCCGTTGTCATCCGCTCCATCGCGCTCTCCTTGCCTTGCGATTCCTTGACAGGCCCCGCGGCCCGGCCATACCACTCCCACACACAAGAAACCGAGGAAACACTCCCATGCGACGGCGTTTGCTGATCCTTCTCCTCGCCGCCATGGCCCCTGCCGCTGCCCGCGCCGACGTCAAGATCGGCGTCACCATCTCCGCCACCGGCCCCGCCGCCAGCCTCGGCGTCCCGCAGCGCAACACCGTCGCCCTCCTGCCCACGGAGCTTGACGGGGAAAAGCTCGACTGGATCGTGCTCGACGACGGCGCCGACAGCACCCGCGCCGTCGCCAACGTCCGCAAGCTGATCGAGGAGGACCACGTCGACGCCATCGTCGGCAGCAGCGTCACGCCCGCCTCGCTGGCCATGGTCGGCGTCGCCGCCGAGAAGCGGACGCCGATGATCTCGCTCGCCGCCAGCGCCAAGATCATCGAGCCGATGGACGAGCAGAAGCGTTGGGTGTTCAAGGTGCCGCAGAACGACAGCCTCATGGCCGACGCCATCGCCGACACCATGTCCAAGCGCGGCGTCAAGACCGTCGGCTTCATCGGCTTCAACGACGCCTATGGCGACGGCTGGCTGACCGAGGCGACCCGTGCCTTCAAGGCTAAAGGCATCAAGATGGTCGCCACCGAGCGCTACGCCCGTAACGACACGTCCGTGACTGGCCAGGCGCTGAAGCTGATCGCCGCCCGCCCCGACGCGGTGCTGATCGCCGGGGCCGGCACCCCCGCCGCGCTGCCGCAAAGGGCGCTGCACGAGCGCGGCTACGCCGGCCAGTATTATCAGACCCACGGCGCCGCCAACGCCGACTTCCTCCGCGTCGCCGGCAAGGACGCGGACGGCATTATTCTCCCTTCCGGCCCCATCCTGGTCGCCAGCCAGCTCCCCGACAGCAACCCGCTCAAAGCCGTCGGTATGAGATACACCCAGGAATATGACGCTAAATACGGCCCCGGCACCGTCAACAACTTCGGCGCGCATATGCAGGACACCGCCATCCTGCTCGAAACCGCCATTCCCGTCGCCCTCAAGTCCGCCAAGCCCGGCACGGAGGCGTTCCGCGCCGCGCTGCGCGACGCGCTCGAGAATGAGCACGGCGTCGTCCTCACCCACGGCATCGCCACCATGTCTCCCGAGAACCACAACGGCTTCGACGACCGCGCCCGCGTCATGGTCACGGTGAAGGACGGCGGCTGGAAGCTTCTGCCCTGATCCGACGCCCCCGCGTCTGACGCCTCGTATGGACGCGCAAATCCTGCTGATCCTGTTGCAAGACGGCGTTGTCAACGGCGCCATCTACGCCTTGCTCGCCCTTTCCCTGGTGCTGGTCTTTACCGTTACCCGCGTCATCCTCATCCCGCAGGGCGAGATCGTCGCCTACGGCGCACTTACGTATGCCGCCATCAACGACGCCCGCGCCCCGGGGAGCATCTGGCTCCTTTGCGCTCTCGGCGTCGCCGCCTTCCTTGCCGGCCTCCTCGCGGGCCGCCGCACGCTCCGCGCCCGTGCCATCCTGGTTCTCGCCGCCGAGACTTTGGCGCTCCCCGTCACCGTCGCCTTCGTCACAGTCCTTATTGCCCCAACCAAGCCCGGCGTCATCGCCTCCGCCCTGCTCACCCTCGCCATCGTCACCCCGATGGCACCCTATCTTTACCGTATCGCCTTCCAGCCCCTTGCCGAAGCCTCCGTCCTCGTCCTGCTTATCGCCAGCGTCGGCGTCCACTTGGCCCTGGTCGGCCTCGGCCTTGTTATCTTCGGGCCGGAAGGCTTCCGCGCGCCGGGCTTCTCCGACGCCCGCCTCATGCTCGGCGATATGATGGTGCAAGGCCAGGCAATCTGGATCATCGGCATCACTGTCGCTCTGATGGCCGGCCTTGCCCTGTTCTTCAATTTCACCCTCTCCGGCAAGGCCCTGCAGGCCACTGCCATCAACCGCCTCGGCGCCCGCCTCGTCGGCATCGGCGCGGCCCTGGCCGGACGCACCGCCTTTCTCATGGCCGGCGCGGTCGGCGCCCTTTCCGGCATCCTCATCGCCCCGCTCACCACCGTCTACTACGACGGCGGCTTCCTGATCGGCCTCAAGGGCTTCGTCGCCGCCATCATCGGCGGCCTGGTCAGCTACCCGCTGGCCGCCCTCGCCGCCATCCTCGTCGGCTGCGTCGAGAGCATCTCCAGCTTCTACGCCAGCGCCTTCAAGGAGGTGATCGTCTTCACCGTCATCATCCCCGTCCTCCTTTGGCGCTCCCTCCGCGCCCCGGCGGACGAAGAATGATGCGGCTGCTGCCCGTCCTCCCGCTTCTGGCCTGGCTCTGCCTCCCCTTCCTTCCTGTTCCCAGCTTCTGGCTGACGCTGGCCAACTACGCCGGCATCGCGTCCATCGTCGCCATCGGCCTCGTCGTCCTTACCGGCTACGGCGGCATGACCTCCTTCGGCCAGGCCACCTTCATGGGTTTCGGCGCATACGCCACCGCCATCCTCACCACCCAGGCAGGCTGGTCCCCCTGGCTTGCCCTCCCCTGCGCGCTGCTCGCCAGCGGCCTCGCGGCACTCCTGATCGGCGCAATCACCCTGCGCTTGTCCGGCCACTATCTCGCCCTCGGCACCATCGCCTGGTCCGTCAGCCTTTATTACGTCTTCGCCAACCTTGACCTGTTCGGCCGCAACGACGGCATCTCCGGCATCCCTCCGCTGCGGATCGGCGGCGTCGAACTCACCTCCAGCCGCTCCTATTTCATCGTCGTCTGGCTGGCCGTCGCCCTTGTCCTGCTCCTCACCCGCAACCTGCTCGACAGCCGCCTCGGCCGCGCTGTCCGTGCCCTCCGCGGCGGGGCCGCCGCGGCCGCCAGCTTCGGCGTCAACCTCGCTCTGGCCCGCATGTTGGCGTTCGCCTACGCCGCCGTCCTGGCCGGGCTGGCCGGCTGGCTCTACGCCCACATGCAGCGCAGCGTGAACCCGACGCCCTTCGGCCTCAACGCCAGCATCGAATACCTGCTGATGGCCGTCGTCGGCGGACCCGCAGCCCTTCCCGGCGCACTCCTGGGCGCGGGCCTCGTGACGGTCGTGAACGACCAGTTGCAGACCCTTCTGCCCCGGCTGTTCGGCCACGCCGGAAATTACGAGACCATCGTTTTCGGCGCGCTGCTCGTCCTGGTGCTGCAAACCGCCCCCGATGGACTCTGGCCCCTGATCCGCCGCCGTGCCGTTTCCCGCCCGAGACCGCTGCCCGGCGGCGCGTCCCTCCCGCGCCGGGCGCTGCCAAAGCCGGGGACGCCGGTCCTGCAAGCCGCCAGCCTGCGCAAGACGTTCGGCGGCCTCGTCGCCGTCAACGGCCTTTCCCTCCACATCGACGCGCGGGAGATCGTCGGCCTGATCGGTCCCAACGGCGCCGGCAAAAGCACCACCTTCGACCTTCTTACCGGCGTCGCCCGCCCCACCGCGGGGCAGATCCGCGTCCTCGGCCAGACGCTGCGCCGCCCTACTCCGCAACGACTCGCCCGCCTCGGCCTCGCCCGCAGCTTCCAGCACGTCAAGCTTGTCTCCGGCATGTCCGTCGTCGAGAACGTCGCCGTCGGCGCGCACCTCCGCGGCCGGGCCGGCGCCCTTTCCGCCCTCTGCCGCCTCGACCGCGCCGAGGAACGCGCCTTGTTCGCCGAAGCCGCCGCCCAGCTCGCCCGCGTCGGCCTTTCCGCCGATGCCTGGCGTCCCGCCGACAGCCTCGCCCTCGGCCAGCAGCGCATCGCCGAGATCGCCCGCGCCCTTTGCCTCGACCCGGCCCTCCTCCTCCTCGACGAGCCTGCCGCCGGCCTCCGCCATGCCGAGAAGCAAGCCCTCGCCGCCCTCCTCCGCAGCCTCCGCGGCGACGGCGTCACCATCCTGCTCGTCGAGCACGACATGGATTTCGTCATGGGCCTTGCCGACCGCCTCGTCGTCATGGAATTCGGCGTCAAGCTCGCCGAAGGCTCCGCCGCCAGCGTGCGCCGCGACCCGGCCGTGATCGAAGCCTATCTCGGCGCGCCCGCTTGACCCTGCTTTCGGTCGACAACCTCAGCGTCGCCTACGGCGGCATCGGCGCGGTCCACGGCGTCTGCCTCGCCGTCGCGCCGGGGGAGATCTGCACCGTGATCGGCCCCAACGGCGCGGGCAAGACGACCCTGCTCAACGCCATCATGGGCGTCCATCCGGGTCGTGGCCGCATCTGCTTCGCCGGCCAGGACCTCGCCACCCTTTCCATCGAGGACCGCGTCCGCGCCGGCCTCTGCCTCGTGCCCGAGAAGCGCGGACTGTTCGGCTCGCTGAGCGTCGAGGACAATCTGCGCCTCGGCGGCTTCCGCTTGCGCGCCCAGGGACGGGCCGCGGCGAAGGCGGCCATCGATGAGGTTTACGCCCTCTTTCCCCGCCTTCTGGAACGCCGCCGCCAGCACGCCGGCACGCTCAGCGGCGGCGAGCGGCAGATGCTCGCCATGGGCCGCGCCCTGATGTCCCGCCCCGCCCTGCTGATGCTCGACGAGCCCAGCCTCGGTCTCGCGCCGCTTATTGTCCAGGACATCTTCCGCATCGTCGCCACCCTGCGCGCCAGCGGCTGCGCCGTTCTCCTGGTCGAGCAGAACGCCCGCGCCGCCCTGCGCGTCTCCGACCGCGCCTACCTGCTTGAAACCGGGCGCGTCACCCTCGAAGGCTCCAGCGCCGAACTGGCCGCCGACGGGCGGGTGATGCAAACTTACCTTGGCGCGAGCCCGGCCCCGTCCGCGTGACCGGCATCGCCGCTTTACCGTCAACAGGTGTCAACGGGCGGAAATGTGCTAAACTGTCAATTGAAGATCTGCCTCATTTCTCAGCGACGTGACACGGCATGAATTTTATCCCCACACCCTCGAACGCCAGGGCTGACTTCCGCAAGATCGCGCTGCCGGTTGCCCCGGCGCAGGCCGGGTCCTATCTGCTCAACCAAGTCCAGGCCGGCACCGATGTCGCCCTCGCCGTCGATAACGGCCATGCGCGCGACATGCTGGACGAAGCCGCGGACCGCCTCGCCGACACGCGGACGCGGGTCTTGCGCGCCGCGCCCGGCACGGAGCGCAGCCTGACCCTTTCATCGCTGGTCAGCCAGATCGCCGGGCAGTCAAGCACGCCCGACCGCGGCGTTGACGTGAAAACCAAGGGCTACCGCGCGCTCACCCAGTTGGACCAGACGTGCGACCGCATCGCCCTGCTGGTCAGCGACGCCCAGGCGCTGGACCGCAACGCCCTCGATTACCTCAAACTGGTCAGGCGCGAGCAGTCCCCGCTTTCCTTGGTCTTGGCAGGCAGCCAGGAGCTGTTCGACGTCCTGGACGAGCAGAACGTTTCCGCCGCCCGCGCCCGGGTCAAAACCGGACAGGGCACGGAACCGCCGCTCACGCCGGCGCCCAAGACGGCGATGGACCTGCCCGCGTTCGAGCCGCCGCCGCCCGAACCGTCTGAGCTGCCCGAGCCGCCCCGGGCCAAGCGGCCGGCCCCGTCGCCGCCCCAACCGCTCTATGCCGCATCCGCCGTCGTGAGGCCTGGCAAACGCAGCCGCCCGCGCGAATGGAGCATCGCCCTTACCGCATTCGCGTCCGGCATCGTCCTCAGTCTTCTGGTCCTGAACGTTTGGTTCGGCCGGAAACTGTCCTATTCGCCCGAGCCGCAGCGCCCGGCAGCAAGTTTGGCGCCCGCCAACCCAGCGCCCGTCAGTCCGGCGCCCGTCAGTCCGGCGCCCGCAATTGCGCCCCTGCCCTTGCCGAAACCCAATCCGGCCCCGAACGCCGGGTCCGGCTCCGCCCCGTCGATTCCCGATGTCATGCCCCCTGCCGCGACGCCGACGCCGACGCCGTTGCCCTCTGCTCCCGCATCGCCGGCCAACACCGCGCCGGCTGCAGCGCCCGCGCCCGACATCGCCGGCACCGAAGAAATCAACGGCATCCCAATCCCGCCGATCCCGCCCTCCTTCACGAACCAGCAAGATTCTTCCGCCGTTGCGCCGCAGCAGCCGGGGCCCTCTCCATCCCTAACACCGCCGCAAAGGCAGCCGCGCAACACCCCGCTATCCCGCCCGCAGCCGGCGGAAGGCCCGGCCGCCGTTTGGGATGACCCTTATTCGACCGACCAGTCCACACAAGCCTACCAGCCCGCCCCTGCGCCCTTTCCGCCCGGCGCCGACGTGCGGCAGCCTCCTCCAACCCCTCCCTACATCGGAACGTTCACCACCGACGCTGCCGGCAATCGGGTGTTCCGACTCAATCGGTAACCCGACACCCCATGCCCATCACCGCCTGAAGGAAACTTGAAGTGAAACCTATCCTGCTCGCCGTCCTCGCCCTCTCGGTCGCGGCGCCCGCCTTGGCCCAGCCCTTCATCATCGAACTCAACAAAGACAAAGAGGCGCACCCTCCGGCAGCCGCGCCAGCGCCTGTCGCTCCGCCGCAATCCAAGCCGTCCGAGCAGCAAAGCCAGCAAACGAACTCCCCGGAAACCCGCCCGCAGAGTGAGGACGGCAAGTCAGAGATGAAGGGCGGCGGCGATTAACGTTTCCGCCCGGCGTCACAACCAATGCGCTGGAACCCAGACCGAACTGCGCCCAGTCTCTTTCCAGTACCCGTCCTGCCATAACCCGCTCACCTGGCCCCGCTCGACCCATTCCCCGCGCTCCCAAGCATAAGCCTTGCCATCCCAGTTGAAATGGCCCGGCCGCCAGATCAGCACGGATTGCGACTGCGGCGGCGCCGGCACCTGCTCGGTGAAGTTGGGCGGCACCGGCGGATGGCCGCGCCCCGCGCAGCCGGATGCCGCCAAAGCACCGCAACAGATAAGTACGTGCCAGCCTAGCGGTCTTTTCATGACGCAATCCTTCGGCCCGAAGCCACCCGGCCCGGCCCTAAACTGTTGAGACAGGATGCCTGCCTTATAAGCCGTAACGCCGCCGATCCAACCTCATAAACTCTTACCGAACCGCAATGGCCGTCAACACGGCCTGGAACGCAGCATCATGCCAGCGGCTGCTTCGGCTGACTGATATGCGCGCCAGGTTAGCGGGCGGCGGCGCGCGGAGATCGATTCTGAGATCAACAGCCATATGTTCTGACCCTTATGCAACCATACCGTTGCCAAGAGCCGCGGGGCGGCTTGGCGGTTCAGGACCTTTCTTCACGGTGTCACATGCTGCCCTCCTAAATTGCCGCGCTTTCGGTTCGCGACGACGGAAACGGTCACAGCAAAAGGCCATTCATACGGTATCCGCCGCTTGATCGGGCGGCTAGACTGCAATTGCCCTGACTGGAAAAGTCAGGGCGTCGCCTGCTTCAGCATGTCCTCCACCGCTGGACGCCAAGGCGCGTCCGGCGGCGCCGCTGCGAGCGCCCGCCGCAGCAGCCCCTCCGAATGGCTCGACATCGTGCCTTCCGCCCGGATCGAAGCCTCGGCCGTCCGTACCGCCAGCACCGGATCGAACTTGTCGGCAAGCGCCATCCGCCACGCCTGCGCCGCCGCAGCAGCGTTCCCGCGCGAGGCTTCCACGTTGCCCAGCAGCACGTAACCCTGCCGGGCCTGGTCCGTTTTCGGGTCGAGCGTCGCCAGCCGCTCGCGGAGCTGGGCAATCAGCGCCGCCTCCTCGGCGAACCGGTTCTGCTGCGCTTCCCGGCTCCCCGCCAGCACCGACGGCATCCCCGGCGAACCCCCAACCACGTAAAGCCCGACCGCCGCCGCCGGCACCAGCAGCAAGGCCGCGAGCAATGGCATCCGGGAGCCGCTCCGCACTGCCCGCTCCGGCCTTTCCGCCGCCGCCAGCAGTCGGCGCTGCACCTCCAGCGCCGCCGTTTCGTGCTCCGCCGGCAAAATCCGCCCCTCGGCCAGGTCCCGGTCCAGCTCGGCTAACTGCGTCCGGTGCAGCGACACCGCCAGCGCCTGCGCGCCGCGCGCCGAGTTGTTCCGCTCCAGCACCGCCATCAGCGGAGTCAGCGCCGCCACGGCCAGCAAACCGATCACGATCCAGATCATGCGGGGGCGTCTACCGCCCGGTCAGTTCGGCCAGCCGCGCCCGCTCCGCATCGGTCAACGGCGGCGGCGGCCCGGCCCGTCGCCGGCGCGACCAGGCAACCGCGCCAAGCCCCGCGCCCACGGCCAGGATCGGCGACGCCCAAAGCACCGCCGTCACCGCGTTCACCGGCGGGCGCAACCGCACGAAATCGCCGTAGCGCGCCACCACCCAATCGATCGCCTGGGCATTCGTATCCCCGGCCGCGATCCGCGACCGGACCTTTTGCCGCAAGTCTTTCGCAAGCCCGGCGTTGCTGTCCTCGATGCTCTCGTTCTGGCAGACCAGACAACGCAATTGGCGTCCCACCGCCTCCGCCCGGGCCTCGAGCGCCGGGTTCTTCAGCATTTCCGCCGGGTCGCTGATCGCCCAGGCGGGGATTGCCCCCAGCGAGGCCAGGATCAGCAGCAGCGGAAGGACTCGCCTCACGCCATCGCCTTCAGCAACGGGCGCAACTGGTCGGCGGCGATCTCGCGCGTGATCGGCCCGGCCATCCGCCACCGCACGATCCCATCCGCGTCGAGCAAGTAGCTCTCCGGCACCCCGTAAACCCCCCAGTCGATCGCCACCTGGCCGGGCTTGTCAGCCGCGAGCCGCGCGTAAGGATCGCCGTGCTTGGCCAGGAACCCCTTCGCCGCCGGCACGGCGTCCTTGTAGGCGACGCCCCAGATCGGCAATCCCTCCTTCGACAACGCCATCAGTTCCGGCGCCTCAATTATGCAAGGCACGCACCAGCTCGCGAAGAAATTGACCAGCATCGGCCGCTTCACCGCCTGCAGGTCCGCCGCCGTGAATCCCGCTCCCTCGCCCAAGCCCGGCAAGCTGAAATCCGGCACCCGCTTTCCGATCAACTGGCTCGGCACGTCATGCGGGTCGAACCGTCCTTCCCGCATCCGCCCCAGCACCGTCCAGAATCCGGCCCCTGCCACGGCGGCAATTCCGAACGGCGCCAGCAGCAAGGCGCGGCGACGGTCGATCATCTAGGCCACCGCCGAGCCAGGCCGCACCCGTGCCCGCGCCGGAGCGCCCACCCGCATCCGCCGGTCGAGCAACGACAACAACCCGCCCGAGCCCATGATTAGCGCCCCGAACCAGATCCAGGGCGCCAAGGGATTGTAGTGCAGCCGCATCAAGGCCGCTCCGTCCCGCTCCTCGCCCAGCACTCCGTACAGGTCGGCGAACCCGGTCGTGTAGATCGAGGCCTCCGTCGTGGTCATCCCCTGCACCGGAAACGCCCGACGCGCCGGATGCATCACCACGACGGTCTCTCCATCGTGGCTGACCCGCAATGTCGCCACCCGAGCCATGTAGTTCGGCCCGGCCTGGTCCCGCACCCCCTCCAGCGTCCAGGTATACCCCGCCGCCTCGGCGCTCTGCCCAGGCTTCAACAACACCACGTCCTGCGTCGCCAGCGACATGCCGGCAACCCCCGCCACCAGCACGCCCATCCCCGCATGGCCCAGCGTCGTCCCGAACACCGACAGCCGCAGCCCGCCGAGCCGGGCCAAGCTGTCGCGCGCCGGAATGCGGAACAGCCGCGTCCGCTCCACGATCTCGGCGAACGAACCCAGGATCAGCCACGCCGCGGCGGCGAACGCGAGCGACGGCAATACTCGCGCCGGCCCGAGCGCCGCGGTCATGCCGACGACGAGGGCCGCCAACGCCGCCCACCAGAGCCGCATCAGCGCCGGCCCGACCTGCGCCCGCTTCCAGGCAAGGCCGGGGGCGACCACCATCGCCGCGAATACCGGGATCGCCAACGGCAGGACGGTCGCGTTGAAGAACGGCGCGCCCACGGAGATTTTGGTGTCGAACACGAAGTCCGCGATCAGCGGATACATCGTCCCGGTAATCACCACCGCCGCGATGCTGCACAGCAGCACGTTATTCAGCACCAGCGCCCCCTCGCGCGACAACGGCGCGAACAGCCCGCCCGCCGCCAGCACCGGCGCGCGGAACGCGAACAACAGCAGCGACCCGCCGATAACGATCCCAAGCAGGCCCAGGATGAACACCCCCCGCGTCGGGTCGTTGGCGAACGAGTGCACCGAATTCAGGATGCCCGACCGCACCAGGAACGTCCCCGAAAGGCTGAGCGAGAACGTGCCGATCGCCAGCAACACCGTCCAAACCTTCAGCGCCTCCCGCTTCTCCACCACGATTGCCGAATGCAGCAGCGCCGTCCCGGTCAGCCAGGGCAGCAGGCTCGCGTTCTCCACCGGGTCCCAGAACCAGAACCCGCCCCAGCCCAGTTCGTAGTAGGCCCACCACGACCCGAGCGCGATGCCGCTCGTCAGCAGGCACCAGCTTGCCAGGGTCCAGGGCCGCACCCAGCGGCCCCAGGCGGCGTCGATCCGTCCCTCGAGCAACGCCGCGATCGCGAACGCGAACGGCACCGCGAAGCCCACGTAGCCCGCGTAAAGGATCGGCGGATGGAACGCGAGGCCCGGGTCCTGCAGCAGCGGGTTCATGTCCCGCCCCTCGACCGGCGGCGGCCAAATCCGGTTGAACGGATCGCTCGCCAGCAGGCAGAACAGCAGGAACCCGGCCGAACTCCCGCCCAGCACCCCGATCACCCGCGCCCGCAACGCCGACGGCAGCCCGCGCCCGAACGCCGCCACCGCGCCGCCGCACAGCGCCAGGATCAACACCCAGAGCAGGATGCTGCCCTCGTGGTTGCCCCAGGTTCCGGTGATCTTATACAGCAGCGGCTTCAGCGTATGGCTGTTCTCCGCCACGTTCAGCACGGTGAAGTCGTCCGAAACGCTGGCCCAGACCAGCGCCCCGGCAGCGGCCCCGAGCGCCAGCAACTGCCCGATCGCCAAGGCGGGCGCCGCCGCCATCAGCCGCGCGTCGCCCCGCTGCGCGCCCCAGATCGGCAGCACGGCCTGCGCCAATGCGATCGCGCACGCCAGCGCCAGGGCGAAACGGCCAAGCTCAGGGATCATCCGCCAGCTTTCCTCACGGGTTCAAGCGTGTTCCACGTCGCGGCCGGCGGCGGCGGCCCTTGGTCGGGGTGCCACATCCCGGTCTTCTTCAGCGCGTCCGCCACGTCCTTCGGCATATAGGTCTCGTCGTGCTTGGCCAGCACCTCCGATGCCCGGAACGACCCGTCCGGCTGCAGCGTGCCCAACGATACGGCTCCCTGCCCCTCCCGGAACAGATCCGGCAAGATCCCCGAATAGCTGACGTTCACCGCCGCCCGCCCATCCGTGATCCGGAACCGGGCCACCGGCCTGCCATGGTCCGTGCCCCGGTGGATGCTCCCCGCTTCCACCAGCCCGCCCAGCCGCAACGTCCGCGCCGGGCCGGCCGCGTGGGCGGCCAAGTCGGACGGCGCCACGAAGAACACCAGGTTGTCGCTGAACGCGTTCAGCCCAAGCGCCGTGGCCGAGCCAAGCCCGGTCAGGCAAGCCAGCACCATCCAGAGCCGCCGCTTCTTGCGCGTCATGACTTGGCCCCCATCCGCGGATCAACTGCCGCAAGCCGCCGCCGCGCCTGACCCAGCCGCGTCCAAGCCAACACGGCCAACGCCAAGGGAACGCCCGCGCCCAGGACATACGTCGCGGCCACGTAAGGAAGGTGCGTCATGCCCGCTCTACCTGCGCCATCAGCAACCCCCGTATCCGCCGCTCCATCACCGCCGCCCGCAGCCGTGCGGCCACGATGGCGGCGAACGTCAGTGTGTAGCCGAGGGTGCAGACCAGCAAGGGCATCAGCATGTCCTCGTGCATCCCCGGCGCGCTCGTCAGCGTGATGCTGCTCGGCTGGTGCAGCGTGTTCCACCAATCGACGCTGAACTTGATGATCGGCAGGTTGACCGCCCCCGCCAGCGCAAGCACCGCCCCTGCCCGCGCGCCCCGCACCGGGTCATCGAACGCCCGGACCAAGGCGATATGGCCCAGATACAGGAAAAACAGCACCAGGACGCTCGTCAGCCGCGCGTCCCAAACCCACCAGGCGCCCCACATCGGCTTGCCCCAAAGGCTCCCGGTCGCGAGGCACAAAGCCGTGAAGCAAGCGCCGACCGGCCCGATCTCGAACGCCGCCAGATCCGCCAGCGGATGCCGCCAGACCAACGATGCGAACCCGCACAACGCCAGCGAGGCGTACCCCGCCGAGGCAAGCCAGGCCGACGGCACGTGGACATACATGATCCGCACGCTGTCGCCTTGCTGCCAATCCGCCGGCGACAAGAACAGCCCCCAAACCAGCCCGCCCACGAGAAGCAGCAGCGCGGGCCACGTGAGCCAAGGCTGCACCGCGGCCGCGAGACGTAAGAAACGCCCGGGATTGGCGAACCGGTGCAGGTTCCGCGCGCGGCGGGCAGGCAGGGCTTGAGCGTCCACATCGCACACATAGCACGCCTCTTCGCGCTTTGAACCCACTACGATCGAGCTTACTGTGCACTGCAACCAACGGGAAACACGCCAAATGCTGTTCGCCATCATCTGCACCGACCGCCCCGGCAGCCTCGACCTCCGCCTCGCCACCCGCCCCGCCCACATCGCCTACCTCACCACCTACGCCGACCGCCTCGTCCACGGCGGCCCCACCCTTGACCACGACGGCCGCCCCTGCGGCAGCCTCCTGATCGTAGATGTAGAGGACCGCGCCGCCGCCGAAGGCTTCGCCGACGCCGACCCCTACGCCAAGGCCGGCCTGTTCGAGACCACCATGATCCGCGGCTACCGCACCGTCTTCAAGGATGGGGCCGCGGTCGACTGAAATGGCCTATTGGCTGGTCAAAAGCGAACCCGACGCCTTCAGTTGGGACCAGCAGGCGGCCCGCGGCATCGAGCCATGGACCGGCGTCCGCAATCACCAGGCCAAGAACAACCTCGCCGCCATGAAACGCCGCGACCGCGCCTTCTTCTATCACTCCAACATCGGCAAGCAGATCGTCGGCATCGTCGAGGTCGTCCGCGAGGCGTACCCCGACCCGACCGCCGGAACGGGCGATTGGCTCTGCGTCGACATGAAAACCGTCTCGCCGCTCGAACGCCCGGTCTCGCTCGCCGAGATGAAGTCCGACCCCGCGCTCGCCGGCATGGCCCTCATCCGCTTCTCCCGCCTCAGCGTCGCCCCTGTCACCTCCGAGGAATGGAAACACGTCAACGCCATGTCGAGACGCCGCCCATGAGAACGCTTTGCCGCCTCGAGGACCTTCCCGACGGCCGCGCCCGAGGCTTCGGCCCGGCCCTCGGCAGCTTCACCGGCCTGTTCGCGGTCCGGAAAGGCGACGCCGTCTACGTCTACGTCAACGCCTGCCCCCACGTCGGCGCAGCCCTCGACGACGCGCCAGACGCCTTTCTCACCACGGACCGCAGCCGCATCTTCTGCTCCAACCATGCCGCCGAGTTCGAGGTCGAAACCGGCCGCTGCGTCCGCGGCCCCTGCAAAGGCAAGTTCTTGGAATCCGTGCCCGCCACCGTGAAGGACGGCCTCATACTGGTGCCGGAGAAGGCCGGGCTGTAATATCCGGCCCAACAAGGCCAACCGGAGGACGACCCGTGTCCGAGACCCTTTACCCGATCCCCCCCGAAATCGCCGAAGGCGCCTACCTCACTGCAGCGCGCCACCAGGAATGGACCGCCGAGGCCGCCGCCGACCCGGCGAAATTCTGGGCCCACATCGCCCACCGCATCGACTGGATCAAGCCCCCCGCCAAGACCCAGACCGGCGATTTCAGCGGCGACGTCCACGTCCGCTGGTTCGAGGACGGCATCCTGAACGCGTCAACCAATTGCCTTGACCGTTACCTGGAGGCCCGCCCCGACCAGGCCGCCATCATCTGGGAAGGCGACGACCCGGGGGTGTCGAAGTCCGTCACCTACCGGGAGCTGCACGAGCAGGTCTGCCGCTGCGCCAACGCCATGAAAGGCCTGGGCGTCTGCAAGGGCGACCGCGTCACCATCTACATGCCCATGGTGATCGAGGCCGCCGTCGCCATGCTCGCCTGCGCCCGCATCGGCGCCGTTCACGCCGTCGTCTTCGGCGGCTTCTCCCCCGACAGCCTCGCCAACCGCATCCAGGACTGCGACAGCACCGTGCTCATCACCGCCGACGAGGGCCGCCGCGGCGGACGCCGGGTCGCGCTGAAAACGAATGCCGACGCCGCCCTCAAATCCTGCCCCACGATCCAGCACGTCCTCGTCGTCGCCGTCACCGGCGCCGACGTCCCGATGCAAGAGGGCCGCGACCACGACTGGGCCGCCCTGCTCGGCAACGCGGACCCCGACTGCCCGCCCGAGCCGATGGCGGCCGAGGACCCGCTCTTCATCCTCTACACCTCCGGCAGCACCGGCAAACCGAAGGGCGTGCTGCATACCACCGGCGGCTACATGGTTTGGGCCAGCTTCACCCATCAGGTCGTCTTCGACTACCGCCCCGGCGAAATCTATTGGTGCACCGCCGATGTCGGTTGGGTTACGGGCCATACCTACATCGTTTATGGCCCCCTCGCCAACGGCGCCACCACCCTGATGTTCGAGGGCGTTCCCAACTACCCCGACAGCAGCCGCATGTGGCAGGTGATTGACAAGCACCAGGTGAATATCTTCTACACCGCGCCCACCGCCATCCGCGCCCTGATGCGCGAGGGCGACGCCCCGGTCAAAGCCTGCTCCCGGAGCAGCCTCCGTCTCCTCGGCACCGTGGGCGAGCCGATCAACCCCGAAGCCTGGAACTGGTATCACCACGTCGTCGGCGACGCCCGCTGCCCCGTCGTCGACACCTGGTGGCAAACCGAGACCGGCGGCATCCTCATCTCCGCCACCCCCGGCGCCGTCGCCCTCAAGCCCGGCTCCGCCACCCTCCCCCTGCCCGGCATCGAACCCGTCCTCGTCGACGCCGAAGGCAAGCGCCTCGAAGGCCCCGCCGAAGGCAACCTCTGTATCGCCCGAAGCTGGCCCGGCCAGATGCGCACCCTCTACCGCGACCACGACCGCTTCATTCAAACCTGTTTCAGCACCTTCCCCGGCCTCTACTTCACCGGCGACGGCGCGCGCCGCGATGCCGACGGCTACTGGTGGATCACCGGCCGCGTCGACGACGTGATCAACGTCAGCGGCCACCGCATGGGCACCGCCGAGGTCGAGAGCGCCCTCGTCGCCCACCCCAAGGTCGCCGAAGCCGCCGTCGTCGGCTTTCCCCACGACATCAAGGGCCAGGGCATCTACGCCTACGTCACCCTTATTGCCGGCGAGGAGCCGAGCGAGGCGTTGCAGAAGGAGTTGGTCGTCTGGGTCCGCAAGGAAATCGGCCCCATCGCCTCGCCCGACGCGATCCAATGGGCGCCGGGCCTGCCCAAAACCCGGTCCGGCAAGATCATGCGCCGCATCCTGCGCAAGATCGCCGCCAACGAGACCGAAGCCCTGGGCGACACCAGCACGCTGGCTGACCCGGGCGTCGTCGCCGACCTCGTCGCCAACCGCGCAATCTAGATACGTCCCATAAGCAACAGCACGATCACGATCAAGACAACGATGCCAAGCCCGCCGCCATATGCGCCGCCGCCATAGTACCCGGACCGCCAGCCATACCCGCCGCCGCCAGCCAACAGCAACACAAGGACGATTATCAGGACGAGCGACACCACAAGCCTCCTAGCAGTCTTCGCAGAATAGTAACGATATCCGCAAGCCTGAAGCAATGGACACGGGCTGGTCTGTCCAGAGCCGAATTGCTCCGGGTTGGATTCGCCAAGCGCTAGACCCTTATCGTCCTGACTGTGGCAGGGCGATAAGGGTCTAGCACCGGTCTGGACTGGCAATTGACGCCCTGACGTTTTCAGTCAGGGCGATTGCAGTCTAGCAGCAGATTTCTCTGGCGTTAGTAGCGGCTTGGTAATAATTTTCACGCCGTTCTGCGTCGATGAAGGATCGTATCATTCCTGAACTGTCCGCTTCGCACTTTACGGTGCTCGTGGCCGACGATGACATCTTCGTTCGGGAAGTCACCGCCTGGATGCTGGCGGATGCCGGCCATACCGTTCACGAAGCCGCCGACGGCATCGCCGCCTTCGACTTTCTCGTGCGGCAGGGGCCGGTCGACCTCGTCATTGCAGACATCAACATGCCCGGCATGGATGGTTTGGCGCTGACCAACGAAGTCAAGGCGCGATGGCCCGAGTTGCCGGTCCTGCTCGTCAGCGGCCGCCCTCAGCCCCCCGGCACGCAGGAATACATGACCAAGCCCTTTACCTGGAATACCCTGCGCCAAGCCATCTCACGTTTGACCCACTCCAACACGGCGCTCGATCACACCAGCCTTTGACGGCTCGCCGTTGAACACCATATCGCCTCGATCAAGGGAATGGAGGCAATCATGGCAACGGAACGGGCAACACTCGGCGGAGGCTGCTTCTGGTGTCTGGAACCAGTGTTCCTGGCGCTCAGGGGCGTGAAGTCCTCTACATCAGGCTATGCCGGCGGAACCGCGCAAAATCCCACCTACGAGCAGGTTTGCGGCAAGCGCACAGGTCATGCGGAAGTCGTGCAACTGGAATTCGATCCTGCGGTGATCGACTTCGCCGACATCCTCCGCGTCTTCTTCACCATGCATGACCCGACAACCCCCAACCAGCAGGGCGCCGACATCGGGCCTCAGTACCGCAGCATTGTGCTGACCGAGGATGACGGGCAGAAAGCAACGGCTGAAGCGGTGAAAGCCGAGATCGACGCGAGCGGCGTTTGGCCCCGTCCGATCGTCACCGAGATCACGCCGCTCGAGAAATTCTGGCGCGCGGAGGACGAGCACCAGGACTACTTCGCCCGCAATCCCTGGTCAGGCTATTGCCGCGCCGTTATCACCCCGAAGGTCGCGAAGCTGCGCAAAACCTTCAGTGACCGGCTCAAGGAACCCCAAGCGGCCTGATTCGGTATCGTCGCTGCCTGCGCTGGCCGGCACCGGACAGCGACTTCGTTTCCAACTCACAGCGTCCGCAAAAACCGAAGCGCCAATGCTCCGTAAAGCGACCGCCGGCATACCAGCCGTGAAGCGCCGTAAGCCAGCAGTGACGCCCCCAGCAACGGGATCGTCATCTGCTGGTTTTCCGTCATCTCCATTACGATGATCGCCGCCGTGATCGGCGCCTGCACGACGCCCGAAAAATAACCGACCATCCCCAGCAGCACCAACGCGCCCACCGGGCTGCTTGGCATCAGCAGCCAAAGGGTCTGCCCAAACCCGGCGCCGACCGATAGCGAAGGCGCGAAGATCCCGCCCGGTATCCCGCTCAGATACGACGCAACCGTTGCCAGCAATTTCAGGATAAAGAAATACCAAGGCAAGCTGGCTTCGCCCGAAACCATCCCGCGCGCCTGCTCGTATCCGGTTCCATACGTCGCCCCGCCCGACACCAGGCCCAGCACCGCGATGCAAAGCCCGCAAACCCCGGCGAACAAAATCGGATGCTTCGCGATCCAGGCCCCAACCAGCGGCAGCCCGTCGGCCGCCCGGATCAGCAAGGAGCTGAAACAGCCGCCGAGCAGCCCGCCGCCGATGCCGCAAACCGCCACCGCGATCCATGCGACCCCGAAATCGAGCGACGCCGCCGATTGCCCGAAGTAGGTGTAATTGCCCGTCAATGCCAAGGTGCACATGCCGGAGATGATTACCGCTCCCAGCACCGTCCCGCTCGCCCGCGATTCGAACGAGTGGGCCAGCTCCTCGATCGCGAACACGATCCCGGCCATGGGCGTATTGAACGCCGCCGAAATCCCGGCCGCCCCGCCCGCAAGCACCAGCGCCCGCTTCAGCTCCACCCGAGGCAGGCGCAACAGCCCGCCCAACCCCTGCATGATCGAGGCGCTCACCTGCACCGTCGGCCCCTCGCGCCCGATCGACGCGCCGCAGAACAAACCGATCAACGTCAGCAGCACCTTGCCCGCCGCGATCCGCATCGACAGCACGCGCGAAATCTGCGCCGGGTCCGAAAGGTGCAGCGCGGCGATCACTTGCGGCACGCCGCTGCCCTGCGCCCCCGGGAAGAATCGCTGGGTCAGCAGCACCGAGAGCATCAGCCCGAGCGGCGACAGGACCAGGGCGATCCAGGCATTCCACCCGATAACCGTCCCGAATAGATGCGCGGAGGCGTCGGCAGCCGAGGCAAACACGATCGCCGCCAGACTCACCAGAATCGCGCCCGTCCAGAACACCGTCCGCCGCAGCCAAAGCCGGGGCGAAACGAGCGGCATCCGCCGCAGCCGCCGGAGCTGGGCTTGGTTGATGCCCCGCATCAGGCAACCGCCCTTTCGCCTGCCGGCATCGGCCGCGTGAGCCTCGTCTCCGGAACCAGCCGCGCCGCAGCCGTGGCCAGCAGCCCCACGCCCGCCAAGCCAAGCAGCGCCGCGCGGGGCCCGAACGCATCCGCCGCGAACCCGGCCAGCATTGTGCTGAACGTCGCTCCAAGACCAACCGCCAAGCCAAGCATCCCCATGCACAAATTGAACCGGTTGGTCCCCCGCGTCAGGTCCGCGGCCAGCAACGGCAGCAACACCCCGATCCCCGCGGCGCTTACTCCGTCCAGCATCTGCACCACGACGACCGGCGCCGGGTCGCGCACGAACGCCAGCACCGCCGCACGCACCGGCAGCGCCAGCATCGCCAGCAGCAGCAGCGGACGCCGGCCCCAACTATCGCTTGCTCGCCCCACCCAAGGCGAAATCAGCGCCACGATCGCTTGCGGCAGCACGATGCAAGCGGCGATGATCAGGCTCGCCCGGCTTCCCGAAACCCGCGTCAGGTCGGCGCCGATTAACGGCAGCACGGCTGCGTTGCCAAGATTGAACAGCCCGATGCACAGCGCGAACGCCAGCAGCCGCCGGTCAAGCACCAAGCGCCACCCCGCCGTCGGCGCGACATCAGCAACAGCGGCCTCGATCCTTGCTGCCGGCTGCCTCACCCGCGCCAGCGCCCAGAGCGCCGGCAGCATCAGCAGCGCGGTCAGGTAGAACACCGCCGCTTCGTTTACCCAGGCACCGACCGCACCCATCACGCCTGCCGCCATCCCGCTGCCGATGGCGGCGTAGCGGGCATTTCGCCCCAGCCGCTCCCCGAAACCGGCCCGCCCAACCAGCCGCAGGCTGATGGCGGCAATGGCCGGGCCCAACATGCAGCTCGCGAACCCGTGCAGCACCTCCGCCCCAAGCACCGGCAGGTAGACCGGCCATATCGCGAGCAACAGCGCACTGGCCGCGACCGCAAGGCACGACACGACGGCCGCGAGCCGCTTGTTGTCCAAAGCGTCCACCGCAGCCCCGCCAGGTACCTGGCTGAGCATCGAGGCCACCGTGCCGACGCTCAGCGCCACGCCGATCTGTCCCTGGGTCCAAGCCTCGGAAGCCAGGTAAACGGCGACGAACGGCCCAAATCCCGTTTGCACGCTCGCGACCAGGCCGTTGAACGCATCGAGGCTATAGCTCGGCACAGCCTTAGGCTTGCCCGTTGCCGTGGAGTTTACAGACGCTTCCGCTTCAAGTCCGCCGAAATGGGTCACTTGGCCACGTTGGCCTTGTCCGGCGGCGCCGCAACAGTGATCGGCGGCGCACTGGGGCCAGCCTGCCGCTTGAATTCCGGCGTATCCTTGATCTGGTCGATCGACATGTCGATCGTCACCGTCCCGCCCTTGTCCGATGGCGTGAATTGCAACGCGCGCCAAGCCACCGCAATCCGCCGCGTACCCATGCCCATGAAGCCGCCCACGTCGATCACCGCCGCCCGCGGCTGCCCTGCCTCGTCGACCAGAACATCGACGATTCGGCCGATGTCGTTGGCGTTCGGGCCTACGACCATGCGCCCGAGAATGCTCGCCGCCTCGCCGCTATAGATCAGCTCCTTCTGCGCGGGAGGCTTCGATGGCGGGTTTTCCGGCGAAGGCGGGGCGGCCGCCTGAGCCATCAGCAGCATCGCCGCCGGAGCCAGCGCCATCAGCCGGGCAGTCATGCCCGAACCAGCTTGACGCGCTTGCCGTCCACGCCCAGCGTGATCTGCCCGGCCCGCAACGCCAGCGCATCCGCGCCGAACACCTCGCGCCGCCATCCTTGCAGCGCCGGCACGTCCGCTTCCGCGTCGCCCGCCAGCCGGTCAAGCTCCTCCGACGATGCCAGCAGCTTCGGCGCCACGTGATGCTCCTCGCTTTTTGCCGCCAGCAGCACCTTCAGCAACGCCACCAGCGCCGGGGAGGGCCGCGCCGCATCCTTGCCCCGCGGCGCCGGCGGCAGCGCCGAGTCCGGCAAGCTCCCCGCCTCCTTCAGCGCCGCCAGCAATCCGGCCCCGCTCCGGTTCTCGGCAAACCCGCGCGTCACCCCGCGCACGCGCGACAGCGCCTCGGGCGTCGCCGGCGCCGTCGCCGCGATCTCCAGCAGGCTTTCATCTTTCACCAGCCGTTGCCGCGGCACGTTGACCCGCTGCGCCTCGCGCTCCCGCCAGGCCGCCGCCGCGCGCAGCATCCCCAGCATCCGGCGGTTGTTGGTCTTTGGCCGCAGCCGCTCCCATATCGTCTCCGGGTCGGCCCGGTAGGTTGCCGGGTCGTCAAGCGCCGCCATCTCCTGCGCCACCCAATCCTGCCGCCCATCCCGCTCCAGCCGCGCTTGCAGCCGCTCGTATACGACCCGCAAATGCGTAACATCGGCGGCGGCATAGCTGAGCTGGCTCGCCGAAAGCGGGCGCGCCGACCAATCGCTGAACCGGTGCGCCTTGTCGATCTGCCCCCCGCTCAACGCTTGCACCAGCGCATCGTACCCCACTTGGTCGCCGAACCCGGCCACCATCGCGGCGATCTGCGTATCGAACAACGGTTTCGGAACGGAGCCGAACAATTCCAGGAAAATTTCGACGTCCTGCCGGGCCGCGTGGAACACTTTCAGCACCGCCTCATCGGCCAGCAACGCCCCGAGCGGCGCGAGATCCATGCCGGGCGCCTGCGCGTCCACGACGGCGACATCAGCCTTGCCCGCGAGCTGGACGACGCACAGTTCCGGATAATACGTCCGCTCCCGCATGAACTCGGTGTCGATCGTGATCCACGGCTCCTGCCTCAGCCGCCCGCAAAGCATAGCTAGGTCGGCGGAACCAGTAATCAGCACGGGATCGGAGAAAGAGGTTGCAGGCCGGGCAACCCGTTGGGAGGCGGACATCACCCGCTTATGACACGGGTGCGCGGGAACGGAAACAGAGGCGCCGCATCCACGCCCCCCGGCTTGACACCCCGGATGGGCGCGGTTTGTTTGCGCGACGCTCAAGGAAAGCCAGACCATGCACGCCTACCGCACCCACACCTGCGGCGCCCTCCGCGCCTCCGACGCCGGCCAGACGGCCCGCCTTTCCGGCTGGGTGCACAGCAAGCGAGACCACGGCGGCCTCCTGTTCATCGACCTGCGCGATCATTACGGCATCACCCAATGCGTCCTCCCGCAAGGCGCCCCGGCGTTTGAAACCGCGGACGGCCTCCGCCCCGAAAGCGTCGTCACCGCCACCGGCCAGATCGTCCCGCGCAGCGAGGGCACCATCAACCCGCGCCTGCCGACCGGCGAAATCGAGCTTCAGGTCGAAACCCTTGCGGTGCAGTCCGCCGCCGACGTCCTCCCCTTCCAGGTGGCCGGCGACAGCACCTACCCGGAAGAGCTCCGCCTGCGTTACCGCTATCTCGACCTCCGCCGCGATAAACTGCATCAGAACATGATCCTGCGCGCGCAGATCATCGACAGCCTTCGCCGCCGCATGGTCGACGCCGCCTTTACCGAGTTCCAGACCCCCATCCTCACCGTCAGCAGCCCCGAGGGGGCGCGCGACTTTCTCGTCCCCGCCCGCCTTCACCCCGGCAAGTTCTACGCCCTGCCGCAAGCCCCCCAGCAGTTCAAGCAGCTTTGCATGGTCGCCGGCTTCGACCGCTATTTCCAGATCGCCCCCTGCTTCCGCGACGAAGCCGGACGCGCCGACCGCACCCTCGTGTTCTACCAGCTCGACGTCGAGATGAGCTTCGTCACCCAGGACGACGTGTTCGCCGCCATGGAGCCCGTCATGGCCGGCGTGTTTGAAGAATTCGCTAACGGGCGCGCGGTGGACCCGGCTCCCTTCCGCCGCATCCCGTTCGCCATCGCGATGCTCGAATACGGCACCGACAAGCCGGACCTCCGCAACCCGATCCGCATCGCCGACGTCACCGACGCTTTCGCCAACTCCGGCTTCGCCCTCTTCGCCCGCATCGCCGCCTCGGGCGGCGTCGTCCGCGCCATTCCCGCCCCCGGCGCCGGCGCCCGCCCCCGCGGTTTCTTTGACAAGCTCAACGAATGGGCGCGCGAGCAAGGCGCAGGCGGCCTCGGCTACATCGCCTTCGACCCGTCCGGCGCGAAAGGCCCGATCGCCAAGAACCTTGAGCCCGAACGCCTCGAAGCCATCCGCGCCGCCTGCAACTTAGGCCCCGATGACGCCGTCTTCTTCGCCGCAGGCCCGCGCGACGAGGCCCCCAAGTTCGCGGGCCAGGTCCGCACCCGGCTCGGCCAGGACCTCGGCCTGATCGAGGAAAACGCCTTTCGTTTCTGCTGGATCGTCGATTTCCCGATGTACGAGCTGAACGAGGAAACCCGCCAGGTCGACTTCAGTCACAACCCGTTCAGCATGCCGCAAGGCGAACTCGAAGGCCTCAACACGAAAGACCCGCTCGAGATCGGCGCATACCAGTACGACATCGTCTGCAACGGCTACGAGATGGCCAGCGGCGCCATCCGCAACCACAAGGCCGAGATCATGCTCCGCGCCTTCGAGATCGCCGGCTACCCGGCCAGCGCCGTCGAGGAACGCTTCGGCGGCATGCTCAACGCCTTCCGCTACGGCGCGCCCCCGCACGGAGGCATGGCCGCCGGCATCGACCGCGTCGTCATGCTGCTGGCCAACGAGCCCAACCTGCGCGAAGTCAACCTCTTTCCCATGAACCAGCAGGGCGAGGACCTGATGATGGGCGCCCCTTCCACCGTCGAGCCCGCACGCCTCAAGGACGTCCACATCCGTCCGGACCTGCCGATCAAGAAGACCGCGTGATCTTTGCGCCGAACCGCGCGGGTGTCTTGTGTCTGGCGCGCAAACGCGCGGGGGCCTATGTGCTGAACCACACCAAACCGGAGACACCGCGCATGCGCCTGCGCCCCCTCGCCATCGCCTTGCTCGGGTTCGCCGCCGCCCCCCTGCTTGCCTTTGCCGCCGAGCCGCCCCCGCCCGCCGCCCACCGCGCCCTTTACGAACTCACTATGGAATCCGCCCGCGGCGCCAACGTCAGCGCCGCCAAGGGCACCATGGCCTACGAGCTCACCGACGCCTGCGACGGCTGGGCCACCCGCCAGCGCCTCTCGCTGACCATCACCAACCGCGACGGCCAGGACATCGATCTCGTCAGCGACTACGCGACCTGGGAAAGCAAGGACGGCTTGAAAATGCGTTTCAAGATGCGCCAGACCACGGATACCGCCCTCACCGACCAGGCCGAAGGCGAAGCTGTCCTCAACGGCCCGGGCGGCGCCGGCTCCATCCATTACACGGTCCCGGAAGAAAAGGATTTGCCGCTCCCAGCAGGCACGCTGTTCCCCACCGCCCACACCCAGGCCATCATCGCCGCCGCCGAGGCCGGCAAGAAATTCATCTCGCTGCCCATATTCGACGGCACCAGCGACAAAGGAGTCCAGGACAGCTCGGTCGCCATCATAAGCTGGGACCCGCCCGGCCCGGCCCCGGACCCCGCCCTCGCCGCCCTTCCCAGCGGCCGCGTCCGCATCGCCTTCTTCGACCGCACGCCCTCGACCGCCAAAAAGGACAAGCCCGCAGGCAGCCCGGACTACGAGGTCGGCATGAGGTATTGGTCCAACAGCGTCGCCAACGACCTGAACATGGATTTCACCGATTTCGTCATGAGCGGCAAGATGAAGGAATTCAAGCTTCAGCCGTCGCACTGCTGATGTCGGACGGCCTCGCGATCGTCACCGGCGCCACCGGCGGCCTCGGTTACGAGACGGCCCTCGGCTTGGCCCATGCCGGGCACGAGGTCCTGCTCACCGGGCGTAACCCGCACCGCGGCCAAACCGCCCTGGACCGGCTGAAGAAACTCCTTCCCAACGCCCGCGCCCGCTTCCAACTCCTCGACGTCGGCAGCCTCGACGCGATCCAGCAGTTCGCCGCCGCCATTGAGCAACCGGTTGCCGTCCTCGTCAACAACGCCGGCGTCATGGCTTTCCCGCAACGGCAACTCACGCCCGACGGCTTCGAGCGCCAGCTCGGCGTCAACTACCTCGGCCACTTCGCCCTCACCGCCCGCCTTCTCCCCCGCCTGCGCGATGGCCGCGTCGTCAACGTCAGCAGCCTCGCCCACCGCCGCGGCACCATCCACTTCGACGACCTCCAGGGCGAGGCTTCCTATAATCCCTGGGGCGCCTACGCGCAGAGCAAGCTCGCTATGCTGATGTTCGCGATCGAGCTGCAACGCCGCTCCACCGCGAACGATTGGGGCGTGAGGGGCTTCGCCGCCCACCCTGGCTGGTCCGCCACCCGCATCGTGGCCAACGGACCGGGCGCAGGCCGCCCTGGCCCGCTCGCCCATCTGATGCAAGCCGGCTTCAACGCCCTCGGCCAATCCGCCAAGGAGGGCGCCCTTCCCATCCTTTTCGCCGCCCTCGACCCGGGCGCCAAGCCGGGCGCCTACTACGGCCCCTGCTGCTGGGGCGAGACCCGCGGCAAACCTGCCAAATCACGCATCATGCCTCAAGCGGCCCGCCCCGCAGAGCAAGCCCGTTTATGGGACATCTCTATAACCCTCACCCACACCCAATTCGCTGCTATAAGCCCCGAACATTAACGAACAGCGAATAGATCGACTGGCTCGCCGCCATGAACAGCCGGTTCCGCCGCCGCCCGCCGAAACACAGGTTCGCGCACCGCTCCGGCAACGCGATCCGCCCGATCGCCTCCCCGCCCCGGTCGAACACCATGACCCCGTCCAACGCCGCCGATCCCATCCCCCAGCCGCACCACAGATTGCCATGCTCGTCCACCCGGAACCCATCCGGCGTCCCGCTTGGCCCCGCGTCGATGAACGTCCGCCGGTTCGCCAGCCGTTCCCCGTCGACCACGTCATAGGCCAAGATCTCCCGCGGCTCGGCCCGGCTCGCCACAACATACAGCGTCTGCTCATCCGGCGAGAACGCCAGCCCGTTCGGCCCCGGCACATCTCCGTCCAGCACCGTCGCGCGCCCCGTCGAAGGGTCGAGCCGATAAACGTTTGCCGGCAACTCCTGCTCCGCCCGGTTGCCTTCGTAGTCGCCGAGCAAGCCGAACGGCGGGTCGGTGAACCAGATTGTCCCGTCCGACTTCACCACCACGTCGTTCGGCGAATTCAGCCGCTTGCCCTCGAACCGGTCAACCAGGGTGATCACCGTCCCGTCGTGCTCCGTCCGCGACACCCGCCGCCCGCCATGCTCGCACGTCACCAGCCGGCCTTGCCGGTCCCGGACATTCCCGTTGGCGTAGTCGCTCGGCTTGCGGAAGTCGCTCAGCGCACCCGTCTGCTCGTCCCATTTCACGATGCGGTTGTTCGGTATGTCGCTGACCAATAAATGCCGGGCATCGCCGAACCAAACCGACCCTTCCGCCCAGCGCAATCCGGTCGCCAACCGCTCGACAGCCGCCAATGGCAGCCTATATCTTGAAAACACGGACTGCAGGACTTGTATAGCCGGGTCAGGATACGAAGCAGCGGGCTGCCACATAAGTGTTCCCTTCATGTTGGCGCCGATATTTAAACCCGATGTAACGCATCCTGCCTGCCGTCGCCACGTTGACCCTTCAGTCACGCTTCAGGAGGCAAAGAATGTCTGACAAGCCGACAATGACGACCCAGTTCGGCAACAAGATCGCCGATAACCAGAACTCGCTGACCGCAGGCCCACGCGGCCCGATCCTCATGCAGGATTACGCGCTGATCGAGAAGATGGCGCAGTTCAACCGCGAGCGCGTGCCCGAGCGAGTTGTCCACGCCAAGGGCTACGGCGCGCACGGCACCTTCACCGTTACCCACGACGTCAGCAAGTACACCCGTGCCAAATTGTTCGGCAAGGTCGGCAACACCTGCCCGATGTTTGCCCGCTTCTCCACCGTGGGCGGGGAGAGCGGCTCGGCCGACGTGGCGCGCGACCCGCGCGGCTTCTCGCTCAAGTTCTACACCGAGGAGGGCAACTGGGACATGGTCGGCAACAACACGCCGATCTTCTTCGTGCGCGACCCGCTCAAGTTCAGCGACTTCATTCGCACCCAGAAGCGTGACCCAGGCACCCACCTCAAGCCGCATTGGCGCCGGTGGGATTTCTGGGGCCTGTCCCCTGAAGCCGTACACCAAGTCATGATCCTGTATTCGGACCGCGGCACCCCGGTATCTGCCCGCTTCATGCACGGCTACAGCAGCCATACGTTCAGCTTCTGGAACAACGACGGCGAGCGGTTCTGGGTCAAGATGCACTTCCTGAGCCAGCAGGGCATCAAGAACCACACTGATGCCGAGGCCACCAAGGTCATGGGCGAAGCGCCCGACAGTTCCAGCAAGGATCTGCACGACGCCATCAAGCAGGGTGATTTCCCGCGCTGGACCATGAAGATCCAGGTGATGCCGGAGACGGATGCCGACACCTATAAGTGGCACCCGTTTGACCTGACCAAGGTCTGGCCGCACTCCGATTACCCGTTGATCGACGTCGGGGTTGTGGAACTGAACCGCAATCCGGAGAACTACTTCCAGGAGGTCGAGCAGGCCGCCTTCGAGCCCAGCAATGTCGTGCCGGGCATCGGCTTCAGCCCGGACAAAATGCTGCAGAACCGCATCCTCTCCTACCCTGACGCCCACCGCTACCGCATCGGCACCAACTACCACGAGATCCCGGTCAACAGGCCCCTAGCGCCGGCCCACACCTACCACCGGGACGGCGCAATGCGCCTCGACGGCAACGGCGGCGGCTCGGTCGACTATGAGCCGAACTCCTTCGGCGGCCCAGTTGAAGATCCGTCCGTCGCCGAGCCGCCGCTGCGGATCGACGGCAATGCGGCCCGCTATGCCAGCTATCCGTGCGACGACGAGGACTATTATGCCCAGCCGCGCATGTTGTGGGAAAAGTCGCTGGACGACGAAGGCCGCCAGCACCTGGTGGAGAACATCATCGCCAGCATGAGCAACCCGATGATGGCGATCGACGACCCGCGCCCGATCCAGGAGCGGATGTTGCACCACTGGTATAAGGTGCATCCCGACTTTGGCCGCCGCGTGGCCGAGGGCCTTGGGCTTGGCGAGCAGCGCAAAGCCGCCGAGTAACGCCCAAACCATAACGAAGCGAATAACCCGGCGCGGCAACCTTCCAGTTGCCGCGCCGGTCCTGTATCAAGCCCTATGACAGAATTCGCTGGACGCCGGGTCATCGTCATGGGGGGCAGCCGCGGCATCGGCCGCTCCACCGCCCTTGCTTTTGCGGAGGCTGGCGCCGCTGTCGCCATCTGTGCCCGAGGTCAAAAAGCCCTCGACGAGACCCGCCGGGATATTGAAGCCCGCGGCGTCCCCGCCTATGCCGCGCCGGCTGACCTTGGCCGCGCCGACGATATTGCCCGCTTCGTTCCCGAAGCCGCTTCCGCCCTTGGCGGCATCAACGTCCTCATCAATAACGCCTCCGGCTTCGGCCACGGCAACGATGAGGAAAGCTGGTCTGCCTCTGTCACGGTCGACCTCATGGCCATTGTCCGCGCCACAGAAGCCGCCCTTCCCGCCTTGGAGCACGCCTCCGACAGCGCCATCGTCAATATTTCCAGCATCTCCGCCATGCGCGCCACCAAGCGCAGCATGTCCTACGGCGCCATCAAGGCCGCCGTCATCCACTATACCGGCAGCCAAGCTCGCTCTCTCGCCGCCCGCGGCATCCGCGTCAACGCCGTCGCCCCCGGCTCCATCGAGTTCCCCGGCGGCACCTGGGAGCGCCGCCGCGCCGACGACCCGGACCTTTATGACGCAACCCTCGCCGAAATCCCCTTCGGCCGCCTCGGCACGCCCGAGGAAGTCGCCGACGTCGTGCTCTTCCTTGCCTCCCGCCGCGCCCGCTGGATCACCGGCCAAACCATCGTCGTCGACGGCGGCCAGTTGCTCGGCCCTTAATTATCGTTCACACTACATAAACATGACCGGACCCATCGTGCAGCGACGGCGACTCCTCGGCGTCACCGCCGCCCTTGCCTTGGCCACGAAGGCCACGGCCGCCGAGGCTCCGACGCCGTTCAACGGCCAAACCGTCCGTGCCCTCGCCCGCACCCTCGCCCAATCCCCCTATAAGCCGCCCAGCGCCAAGCTCCCCGACGCCTTCAGCAACCTCGACTACGACGCCTACCGGAAAATCCGTTTCGACCCCAACCAAGCCCTCTGGCGCGGCGCCAGCCTCCCGTTCCAGGCCCAGTTCTTCCACCGCGGCTTCCTCTTCGGCCCCAAGATGGACATCTACGAGGTTGTCAACGGCGAAGCCCGCCCGATCGTCTACCGCCCCGAACTGTTCGACTTCGGCCCCGACCTCAAGCCCCCCGCCGAAGATCTCGGCTTCGCCGGCTTCCGCATCCACGCCCCCATCAACCGCCCCGACTACTTCGACGAAGTCGCCGTCTTTCTCGGCGCAAGCTACTTCCGCGCCGTCGGCCGCAACCAAGGCTACGGCCTCTCCTCCCGCGGCCTCTCGCTCAAGACCGCAGACCCGGGCGGCGAGGAGTTCCCCATCTTCCGCGCCTTCTACCTTGAACGCCCGCAGCCCGGCACCAACAGCCTCGTCCTCACCGGCCTGCTCGACAGCCCCAGCGCCACCGGCGCCATGCGCGTCACGCTCCGCCCCGGCGAGGACACCACCATGGACTGCGAGCTCACTCTTTATCCCCGCACCGACCTGCACGCCGCCGGCATCGCCGCCGGCACCAGCATGTTCCTTTACGACAGCACCAACCGCACCGCCTTCGACGACTGGCGCCGGGCCGTGCACGACAGCGACGGCCTGATGATGCGAACCGGCCGCAACGAACACCTCTGGCGCCCGCTGGCCAACCCCCGCACGTTACAGATCAGCAGCTTCGTAGACGCCAGCCCCCGCGGCTTCGGCCTCATGCAGCGCAAGCGCGGCCTCGCCGACTACCAGGATCTCGAGGCCCGCTACGGCCGCCGCCCCAGCCTCTGGGTCGAACCGATCGGCGACTGGGGCGAAGGCGTCGTCCAATTGGTCGAGATCCCTACCCGCGAGGAAATCCACGACAACATCGTCGCCTTCTGGCGTCCCAAGCAGCCCTTCACCGCCAAGGGCGAGCACAACATCACCTACCGCCTGCACTGGTGCGAGACCGCCCCCGGCCAATCCGACCTCGCCCGCGTCCACCGCACCATGAGCGGCGCCATTCCCAACGGCCGCGTCTACGTGATCGACTTTTCGGGCGAAGACATCGCCAAGCTCCAAGCCAATCCCGCCATCAAGGCCGCCGTCTCCGCCAGCCCCGGCACGGTCCAGAACGTCAACGCCATCCCCGACCCGGAGCAAGGCGGCTGGCGCATCAGCTTCGACATGCAGCCCGGCGATGCCAAGCTGGTCGAACTGCGCGCCACCCTCATGCACGACGACACCCCCCTCAGCGAAACCTGGATCTACCGTTGGACGGCCTGACCCCAGCAGCGCCGATCGACGGACCGTGAACGACGCAACGTCGTCGCGGGCCGACGCGGACATCCGGGGGCGCACGCAAGCCTCCAACCCTGAACTACGCCGCCCCGCTCATGATGACGGCTCAACGCTGAATCCCACCGATCTTACCCCGCCCTTCCAAGCCCTTCCCCCCGACGCGCCGCTCGACATGCCGGTGCAATCCCTCAAGCACGCTCCCCCCGTCACTCGCCGCCCCGACTCATCGCCTCGAGGCATGGCCTGGCGTCGCCTCCTCGTGCTCGGCAGCGCCATGCTTCTCACCGTCTTCGCCACCCGCGAGATGCACCTCGTCCTGGGCGCCGCCGGCACCTCCCCGCTCGAGATCGCCATCCTGGCGCTCTTCGTCAGCCTCTTCGCCTGGATCGCCCTCTCTCTCGTCAGCAGCCTTTGCGGCTTCGTCTCCCTCCTCGCCGCCCGCCCGCCTGCGAACCTGCCCGCCGCGTCCCTGCCCAAGACGGCCCTCCTGATGCCTGCCTATAACGAGGCCCCCGCCCGCATCATGGCCGCCCTCGCCGTCATCCACGCCGACCTCGCCCAGCAGAACCTCGCCGACAGCTTCGACATTTTCATTCTCAGCGACACCACCGACCCCGACGCCTGGATCGCCGAAGAAGCCGCCTTCCTCGCCCTCCGCGCCCAAACCGGCGCATCCGGCATCTTCTACCGCCGCCGCCCGCACAACGCCGAGCGCAAGGCCGGCAACATCGCCGACTGGGTCCGCCGCTGGGGCAGCGCCTACCCGCAGTTCATGATCCTCGACGCCGATAGCGTCATGACCGCCCCCTGCATCGCCCGCCTCGCCGCCGCCATGGCCGGAACGCCCGGCGCCGGCCTGATCCAATCGCTGCCCGTCATCGTCGGCGCACAGACCCTGTTCGCCCGCCTGCAGCAGTTCGCCGGACGCCTCTATGGCCCCATGATCGCTCACGGCATCGCCTGGTGGCATGGCGCGGAGGGCAACTACTGGGGCCACAATGCCCTGATCCGCACCGAGGCCTTCGCCGCAGCCGCCGGCCTTCCCACCCTTCCCGGCCGCAAGCCATTCGGCGGCCATATCATGAGCCACGACTTCGTCGAAGCCGCCCTGATCCGCCGCGCCGGCTGGGCCGTGCACATGCTCCCGGCGCTGTCCGGCAGCTTCGAGGAATGCCCCCCGTCCCTTTCCGAGCTCGCCGTCCGGGACCGCCGCTGGTGCCAAGGCAATCTCCAGCACATGGCCGTCCTCCCTGCCCGTGGCCTCCACCCGATCAGCCGCCTCCACCTGCTGATGGGCATCGGCAGCTACGTCACCGCCCCCCTCTGGATGCTGTTCCTGATCCTCGGCATCATGATCTCCGTCCGCGCCCGCTTCGTCCCGCCCGACTATTTCCCCGCAGGCCCCAGCCTCTTCCCCACCTGGCCCGTCGTCGACCCGGTCCGCTCCATGTGGGTCTTCATCGGCACCATGGCCGTGCTGCTGGGTCCCAAGCTCCTGGCCTGGCTCGCCCTCCTGACCAGCCGCCGCGACCGCCAGGCCTTCGGCGGCGCACTCCGCACCCTGCTCGGCGTGCTCACCGAGACTCTTCTTGCCGGTCTCCTAGCCCCGGTCACCATGCTGACCCAATCCGCCTCGGTGGCCACCATTCTGTTCGGCCGTGACGCCGGGTGGATGCCGCAGATCCGCGAGGACGGCCAAGTCCCCTTCCGCGATACGCTGCGCCAATACCTCCCCCACACCCTGACCGGCCTCGTCCTGGGCCTTACATCCTACGCCATTTCGCTGCCGCTCCTGCTCTGGATGTCCCCGGTCGTTCTGGGCCTCGCCCTCGCCGCTCCCCTCGCCGCCCTCACCGCGCGCCGCACCGCAGGCCAAGCCCTCCGCCGCGCCGGCCTGCTCCGGACCCCCGAGGAAGCCGCCCCCCCGCCCGTGCTCCTGCAAGCCCGCTCCCTGCAACCCGCCTTCGCCCAGCCGCCCACCGACGCCATTGCCCGCCTCGTCGCCGACCCGGCTCTCATGGCCGCCCACCGCGCCATGCTCCCGCCCCCCCGCAGCCCCGGCGACCCTTTCGACCCGGCCCTCCTTGTCGGCCTCGCCAAGCTCGCCGAAATGGATACCCTCGCCGCCGCCCAAGCCTTGACCCGCCCCGAGCGCGCAGCCGTCCTGGCTAATGCCGAGGGCCTCCGCATGATCGACGCGCTTGCTGCCCGAGCAGCTTGAATCAGCTTTTCATTGCTGGCCCGTTATGCAAGTCGCGCCCGCTCCGGCCCGCCGAAAGCCAGCCGTGCCGAATTTTGCTTCCGCAACCGGGCATGGCCGCGAACGCATGACCTGCTGATACTGCCCTAACGGCTCAACTCCACTCAGATCGGCCAACGGCAACGAAACGACTTCGGGCAGGTCAGCAAGGATCAAGCCCTGAGCTTGAGTGCTAGCGCCCCGCCCTCCTGTGCCGTAAACCCGTGCGCGCAATATCTTACCGGTTCCGGAGCAGCGAGAACGGCGGCGCGCGCCACCAGGACGAGCACGCGACCCTGCACCTCGATCGCCTGCCTCAGTAAACGGCCGTTCTGTTCCACGGCGTCCCGCAACCGTGCGGCAAGTGCGGCATCGGGCGTGGCGCCGGGCAATGCTGCTTGCAGGGCTTGCAGGGCATCTTTCTTCTCGTTGGTGTACAGTATGGCTTGCGCGGCATTGCCTTGCGCCAAGGCGTTGTTCTCAGCATCGAGAACGTCGATCAGGCGAACGATAGACTCATCTGAACTCATGACTTTGCTTCCTGTAAGCGTAACATCTGCTGCATGATCGGCTTGGCAAGGCCCAGTCCGCCCGAGGCGGAAATGCTCTTTGCGAGTTCGCTCACCATCATCGGCTTCCAGGCGGCTTCGGCTTCTCCGCCTCCGAACAAGCCCTTGCTCGTGTCGACCGTGTCGAACATCGGCGTCAGCAATTGTCCAAGCGCGAGCGCTTCGAATTGCTGGGCGGACGCGGCGATCTTCTGGCGCTGGGCTGGCGAGAGGGCGGCGCCGGGCTCGTTGGTGTAGATCATCATTATCGCACGACAAGTTCAGCTTGCAGGGCGCCTGCGGTTTTGATCGACTGCAAGATGCTGATCATGTCTCGCGGACCGACCCCGAGGGCATTAAGGCTCGCCACTAGGTCGCCCAGCGTCACGCCGCCTTGAAGGATGCCGAGCCGGTTCTCGGATTGGGTGTCGACCTGCACGTTGGAGCGGGGGGTAACGACCGTCTGGCCGTTCGAGAGCGGCGCGGGCTGGCTGACTTGCGGCGCTTCGGTCACGCGGATCGTAAGGTTGCCTTGCGCGATCGCGACCGTGCTGATGCGCACGTGGTCTCCCATGACGATGGTGCCGCTCGCCTCGTCGATCACGACGGTCGCGGGGCTGTCAGGCTTCACGTTCAGGGATTCGATCCGGGCAACGACATCTACCGGGTCCCGCCCGGCCAGGTTGAGTTCGACCGTGCGCGGGTCAGTCGCTCGCGCGCCGCCGCCGACGGCGCGGTTGATCACGTCCGCCATCCGCCGGGCAGTGGTGAGGTCTGGGTTGCGCAGCCCGAGGTGGATGACGTCCTTGCCGCCGAACTTGAACGGGATTTCGCGCTCCACGGTGGCACCATTGGCGATCCGGCCTGCAGTCGGGACGCCGCGGGTGATGGATGCGCCGGCGCCCTTTGCCGAGATCGCGCCCGTTGCGAGCGTTCCTTGCGCGACGCCGTACACCTCTCCGTCTGCGCCCATGAGCGGGGTGACCAGGAGCGTCCCTCCCGTCAGGTCCTTGGCATCGCCGAGCGCGGATACCGACACATCGATGCGGCTGCCGCTGCGCGCGAAGGCGGGAAGGCTGGCGGTCACCATCACGGCCGCCACGTTCTTGGTCTGCAGCTTGCTTTCCTGATCGCGCGTGTTCACCCCGAGCCGTTCCAACATGCCGATCAGCGACTGCCGCGTGAACACCGCGCTGTCGAGGCGGTCGCCCGTGCCGTTCAGTCCGACGACCAACCCGTATCCGACGAGCTGGTTGTCTCGGACGCCTTCGATGTCGGCGATGTCCTTGATGCGGACATCGGCTCTGGCAAGGTTGGGAAGCATGACCGCCATTATGGCGAGCGCACATTTCCAAATCGTAAAGGTTCGTGTGGGCATAATCGTGGGCATGATCGAGCTGCTGCAACGGCCGTGCCAGAAGAAAAGCCAGGTTTGCCGGGGCATTTACGCCAACGACGCCGCGGCAAAATTTGCCGGGCGGCAGAAATGGGAGAGCGGAGTTGAGCGGCTTTAATCAAGTTGGGCCAACCGCGGTGCGGCCGCAGACAGCGGTCCGGCCGATCACGCGACGCGCGAGCGTCAGCGCCTTCAGCGTGCCGGCAACCGCGGCACAGGACGTGGCCGCCGCGCCGAGTGTCGGTTTAAGCGACTTGCTGGCATTGCAAGAAGCCGAGCAGGCCGCGGCGAGGGACCGGGAAGCGCGGCGCCATGGAACGGCCACGCTCCAAGCTCTGGCAGCAATGCAACGAGCCTTGCTGGGTGGCGAAGCCGACGGCGTTCTGGAAACGCTTTCGAGCCTGAGTCGCAACGCGCCCGAAGCCGCCGATCCGCGGCTGATCGCGGTTCAGCGCGCACTCCAGGCGCGCGTCGCCGTCGAATTGGCGCGCCGCTATGCCCAGCGTTCGAGATAATGAGCAAAGCCGGCTGTGAGACAGGTTTTTGACACATTCAACGCAGGTCTTGGCGACCCCTGCCGGCATCGATATAAGCCCGGCAGTTGTTGCCCGGTTCGCGTTGCGGCTCAGATGGATCACAGGAGAGGATCGCCGGCATGATGGTCACGCTACCCCCGGACTACCGGCCTTCCGACGCGGAATCGTTCATGAACCCGCTGCAAACGGAGTATTTCCGTCAAAAGCTGTTGCGCTGGCGTGGGGAGCTCTTGCGCGATGCCGGAGGAACGCTGGCGAGCTTGTCGGAAGGCGGCATCCACGAAGCCGACATCGCTGACCGAGCCAGCGTGGAAACGGACCGGGCGCTTGAACTGCGGACTCGTGACCGGGCTCGCAAGCTCATCACGAAAATCGACCAGGCCTTGCTGCGGATCGAGAGTGGCACCTACGGTTTTTGCGACGTGACCGATGAGCCAATCGGGATCAAGCGCCTGGAAGCTCGCCCGATCGCAACGATGTCGATCGAGGCGCAGGAGCGCCACGAGCGTATGGAGCGGGTTCACAGAGACGATTAAACCGCAATCGCCCTGACTGGAACAGCGAGGCATGTTAACTGCCAATCCAGATCAAACGAGGCCGCTATCATCCGGGCACAACCTATCGCGCGCCATCGCAACTTCAGTCCAACAAGTCGACAGTGCCCTCCGGTCCATGCGCCAGCGCCGTCGAGAACCTCAGGCCACGGCTTCGGGCGCGGTTCACCTTGACAGGAGAATGGCCTGTGCAACCCGGGAGAAGAACGTCACCGTGATGGCCTTACCGACCATCACGCCGACGGCGAGATCGGTGGCCAGCGATTTGTCCCAGAACACCGGCAACTGCCGCGTCCGGGCGGCCCTAATCATGTCAGCCGACGTTTCGTCCATCGCCCGGCATACCACGATCGGCAGCGGCGTCTCGTTCTGCACGTAGCGCAGGCCCACCGCCACTCCGACAGTGCAGATAACCAGCGTCGCCTGGGCAAAGCCGGTGCGGACGCTATCCTGCGCGTTCTCTCTTTGCAACCGCCGCTGCTGGCCCTTGATCAAAGGATTGCCGTTGGTGTCCTTGTTTTCCCGTTTCATCTCGGTCTTGGTCATGCGCATGTCGCGCATGAACAGCCACTTTTGGATCAGGACATCGACGGCGCCGCTGGCGAAATAGAACCCGGCGGCAATCAGAAGCAGCGGCGTCAGCACTGATTGAACTGCCGAGGGAATGCAGCCGGGACCACAGGCCGGCAAATCGAGCAGCGGTCCGACCGCTCCGCGCGCGACGCCGAACAACGCGGCGCCGAACAACGCGGCCTTGATCACCGACTTGGCGAACTCGACCAGGTTGTTGACCTTGAAAAGGTTCTTGAAGCCACTGACCGGATTGACCTTCTCCAGCTTCGGCGTCACCGCTTCCATGGAAAATACAAATCCCTTGTTGATCAACATGCCGCCGGCAATGGCGGCAACGACTGCGATCAGGAGCGCCGACAGCCCGCATTGCAGCAGGGCTGATTGCGCTTCGGCCAGCATCATCCTGGAACCGTGATTGAAATCGGTCTGGATGCTTTGCGCCGAGACCGTCATCAGATCCTGCAGCTTTGCCGAAACCTGCCGGGCTGCGAGCAGGACATAGGCGATCAGCGCCCCGGTCGTGATCGCGGCCAGCAGGTCGGGCGCTTTGGCGAGCTTGCCCTTCTTGCGCTGGTCCGCCAGCTTTTTGTGCGACGCAGGCTCAGTTTTCTCCTCGCTGGTGTCGCCGCTCACCGCAGCAGCTCCCGAAGCTGCACGGCCGCGCCCTGCAGGTGCCCGATCTCGCGATGCATGTACGCGACCAGGAACTGCGCGTAGGCCAGCATCAGAACCACGAACATCAGGTTGCGCAGCGTCGGCGCCAAGTCATAGACGTGCAGCTTGGGCACCGCGCGCATGAGCAGGATGACGCAGGCCTCGCACATGACCATGCCGATGACGACGGGAGCGGCGAGGGAAAGCGACACGCGGGTGATGTGGTCCAGCAGGCCGAACAGGAAGCCGGCCCAGCCGGTCGTCGGCAGAGGCAGGAACTGCAAGGCGGGCCAGACGCCGTAGCTTGCGCCGATGGTCGAAGCCAGCGCGTTGAGGCCCCCCGAGATCACGAACAGCGCCACCACCGTCATGCCGAGGAAGTTGCCGGTGGTGGAGTTCTGGTTGCCGCTGCCGGGCTCGGGCTGGCGGTCCTGCGTCGCGCTGCGCTGGGTGTCGATGAACTCGCCGGCGCATTGCACGGCCCAGATCGGCACGCCGAGCAGGACGCCGATCAGAAGGCCGACGAACGCCTCCTTGACGCCGAGCAGGGCCAGCAACGGCAAGGGGACCGGGTGGGCGGCAAGCCCGGCGTCGATGCCCGGAACGGCCGCGAGGCCGAGCGCGAAAGCGACGGCGCCGCGCACGGGCCCGCCGAGTTGGGCGCGCGTGAACACGGGGAGCACGAGGGCCGAACCCGCCGGACGCCCCATGCTGACCGCGACGGCGGACACGAGAGGGATGAGGCGGTCGGCCAGGGCGCCGACCTCGGGGGCGAACGGCGCCATGGCCTAGAACCGGGTCATGGCCGGGAACTGGTTCAGCACGCGCTCGGTGTAGGCGAGCAGCGGCGGGAAGATGGCCGGCGCGAGAAGGATCAGCGTGGCGCAGACGGCCGTGACCTTGAAGGTCAGCGGCATGGTCTGGTCCTGGATCTGCGTCGCCGCCTGCAGCAGGCCCACGACCAGGCCGACCACCAGCGCCACCGCGAGCGGCGGCCCGGCCATCGTCGCGAACAGCATCAACGACGTATTCAACTCGTTGGTGAGCATTGTCTCGCCCATGGCGCTTGTCTCCTTTGGTTACGTCACGTAGCTGAGCACCAGGCCGTGCAGCAGCCTGGTCCAGCCGCTCGCGAGCACGAACAGCAGCAGTTTCAGCGGCACCGCGATCGTGTTCGGCTGCACTTGCGACATGCCCATGGCGATCAGGATGGTGGTGATCACCAGGTCGATGGTGACGAAGGGCAGATAGATCAGGAAGCCGATCTCGAAGGCGCGCTTCAGTTCGCCGATGAGGTAGGACGGCACCAGGACAGGCAGGGAGTCCGGGGTCGTGACGGCCTGCATCTCCGGCGGCCAGAGCTTCTGCGCCGCGCCCAGGAAGAAAGCGCGCTCGCGCGGGAGGGTGAAGCGAAGCAGGTGCTGCTGCACCGGGGCTTCGGCGCGGACGGCCAGCGTTTGCCAATCCTGGATCGTATGAGGCTCGATCTCGGCGCTGGCGACGTTGACATAGACCTCGCGGGCCAAGGGCGCGCTGACGAACACCGTCAGGATCAACGCGATCGAGTAGAGCACGATGTTCGGCGGCGATTGCTGGATGCCGAGCGCGGTGCGCAGAAGGAACAGCACCACCGAGATCTTGACAAAGGAGGTAATGCTGATGACGGCCAGGATGAGCAGGCCGAACACGAACATCAGCCCCAAGGCGAGGAACAGGTTGGGCGAGGCGGTCATCCCGCGGCGAGCCTGGTCAGGCGGACGGCTGTGGCGTCACCGACGCGGACGATCTCGCCCTCGCCGATTTTCGCGCCGTTGGCCAGGACGGAGACGTGCCGCTCGGCCAGCGGACCCAGTTCGATGACGTGGCCGGGAGCGAGGGATTGCACGTCGCGCAGGGTGGCCGCTTGCCGGGCCAGTTCGAAGACGAGGGTGACTTGCAGGTCGTGCAGCGGCGTCTCGGGGGGCGCGAGGCTTTCCGGGTGGGGGGCGTCGGGTCCGGCGTTCTCGGTCATGAGCCAGATCTCCATGGCTGTTCGGGTTGCTGGTTGCAGGGGCGCGTCCAGGATGACGCGGCGGCCGTCGAGGCGGCCGGCGGCCGTCAGGCGTTCGCCGACGACGATGACGACGGCGGCATCGGGCGGCTGCTCCAGCACGATGGCGTCGCCTGTTTCGAGCGACCGCAGCAGGGTGGCTTCCAGCCGGGCGAGGCCGAGGCGAACGGCGATGGCGATGGGCGGCTCGACCGGCACGGCGGCGGCCGGCGGCGAAGCGGCGAGGCGTTGCAACGCCGCCATCGCCCCCATCGGAACGCGGACGGCGCCCGCGAACGGCTCGCCGTCGAACAGGCCGGCGATGCCGAGCACGATGTCGTTCTCGTCAGCCGACGCCGCGGCGGGGCGCTTCTCGTCGACCAGCTCCAGAGACTCGCCGCAGGCCGCCTCCAGGCGGGCGAGCGGCTCGGCCAATGCCATCTCGAGCAGGAGGGCCGTGGTCATGCCGCCGACCTCGCCATCCAGTTCAGGCTCGATCGCGCGGAGCACGCGGGCCGTGAGCCAGCCCGGCAAGGCCAAGTCGGCGGTGGCGCTGCCGAAGCGCCAACGAAGGATGGTTGTCGGGTACGGTCCGTCGGCAACGGGCGCGGTCAGCAGGCCCTGCACCGGAATGCCCTCGATGTCGAACGCGAATTGGGAGCGGGACACCAGCGGCGACAGGCCGGCCGGATACGGCAACGGGCGTGGCTGGAAGCGCGTGGCCGCCGAGCCGGCGGGCACAAGGGTCAACGCTTGCATCGCGGGCCGCCGTAACGCAAGGCGACGTCGTCGTCGGCTTCCTGCTCCGCGGCGGCCTCGGCGGCAGCGTTCTGCAAGGTGAGCACGCGCCCGCTCATGGCCTCGGTTTGCTGCAAGCGACGCTGATAGGCGGCGAGCGCGACCCGCGCCGCCTCCGCCGCCGCCTCCGCCTCGCCCACGGCGGCACGCGCCGCGCCGAGGCAGGCCAGGCGGCGGATCGTGCCGTCGGCCATGGCATCGAGATCGTTCAGGCCGGCGCGGAACCGTTGGCCCGGCACGGCGCTGCCGATGGCGCTGGCCATCATCGCATCCTCGCGCGCCAGCCACTTGCTGCGGTGCTCGACGAGGTCGGCCTGCATCTCGCGTTCCGCCGTCCTGGCTTGGTCGATCTCGCGCAGGCGCTGCGACAGCAGCCGGGCCGCGTCCTCGCGGCGCAAGGCACGGCAGCGTTCAAGGAGCTTCAATCCGCGCAAGGCCGCGCGCTGAGCCGCGTCATCCATTCCAGCATCTCCGTGAAAGGCGTGTGCTCGCCGCCGCCCTGGCGCAGGAAGGCGCGAAGCTCATCGATCTTGCCGGCCGCCTCGTCGGCCAGCGGATCGCTGCCCGGCTTGTATTCGCCGACCTGAATCAGGAACTCGATCTCGGCGTAGCGGGCGAGCAGGGCGCGGATGCGCGACGCCGCCTCGATGTGCTCCTTGCCTGCCACCTGGTTCATGACCCGGCTTCGGCTGTTCAGCACGTCGATGGCCGGATAGTGGCCGGAGGCGGCCAGCGCCCGCGACAGGATGACGTGGCCGTCGAGGATGCCGCGGGTCTCCTCGGCGATCGGGTCGCCGGCGCCGTCCTCGACCAGCACCGCGTAGAAGGCGGTGATGGAGCCGCGCTCGCCCATGCCGGCGCGCTCCATCAACTGCGGCAAAGCGGTGAACACGGAGGGGGTGAAGCCGCGGCGGGTCGGCGGCTCGCCGGCGGCGAGGCCGATCTCGCGCAGCGCGCGGGCGTAGCGGGTGACGTTGTCGACGAACAGCAGGACGCGCCGGCCCTCGTCGCGGAAATGCTCGGCGATGGCCGTCGCGGCTTCGGCGCAGGCGACGCGCTCGGCGGCCGGGCGGTCGGACGTGGAGACGACGACGACGGCGCGCTCCAGGCCATCGGGGCCGAGGCTGTGCTCGATGAACTCGCGCACCTCGCGGCCACGCTCGCCGACCAGGGCGACAACGGCGACGTCGGCGGCCGAGCCTTTGACGATCTGGGACATCAGGGTGGACTTGCCGCCGCCGGCCTCGCCGTAGATGCCGAAACGCTGGCCCTCGGCACAGGTCAGCAGGCCGTCGAGCACGCGCAAGCCGAGCGGGAGGGGGTTGGCGATCATCTGCCGTTGCATCGGCGGCGGCGGGGACGCGGACACGGGGCACGATTGCAGGGAGCCGAGCGGGCCGCGCCCGTCGATCGGCTGGCCGAGCGCGTCGACGACGCGGCCGAGCAGGCGGTCACCTACGGGGATCTGGCGGCGCTGGCCGGTCGCCATCACCTCGGTGCCTGCCGAAAGCCCGGCCAGGCCGCCGACTGGCGACAGCAGGGCCTCGTTGCCCGAAAGGCCAACCACCTCGGCGTCCATGCTCCAGCCGCGGCCGGGGTTGGTCAGGCGGCACAGTTCGCCAACCGCGACATCGGCCAGCACGGCGCGGATAAGGGTGCCTGTTGCGCCGACCACCCGGCCGCGCATCGGGCGGGTGTTGCCGCCGGACGCCGCGAGACGCAGGCGAGGCAGGGCGGCTTGCAGCCGGGCGGCCGGGTCCGTCACGCGGCTTGCTCCCACGCGGCCGTCATCGTCGAGCGCAGAACGGAGAGCTGCGCTTCCAGGCCGAGTTCAACGGTGCCGAGCTCGGATTCCAGCAGGCAGCGGCCCTGGGCGAGGCTGGGGTCGGCCTGGACATGCAGGCCGGGCATGTCGCAGACGGCGCGCACTGCCGCGACGCCTTCGGGAGCGACGCGGATCGTTGCCGTCGCGTTGAGGCGGAGGCGTTTGAGCGCGTGCTGCACCGCGGGGCGGAGCAGGTCCTGCGGGTCGAACGTTCCCAACAGGTTCTCGACCGCGTCGCAAACGAGCGCCGGGAGGGCGCGCTCGATCTGCTGCAGCAGGGCATCGGCGGCGGCGATGGCGGCGGTCATGCGCCCGGCCATCTCCTTCGCGCCCCGCTCAAGGCCTTCGTCATAGCCGCGTTGGCGTTCGGCCTCGAATGCTTCCTTGCTGGCCGCCTGCATATCGGCGGCCTGCCGTTTCGCGTCGGCGAGCATGGCGGCGGCGTCGTGCCAAACGCAAAGCTCCGCGGCACGGACGACCTTTGCCGCCGGGCGGGCTGCCAAAACTGCGTCATGACGCATCGGCGATCTCCCGCAGAACGTGCTCGATGATCGGCTGCGCCTTGTCCGAGGGCGCCGCCGCGGGCAGGCCGTGGCATGGCAGCTTGAGGCTGGCGAGATGGCGGTATGAGTCGCTTAGCCGCTCGCGCCAGGCGACCAGGCAGGCAAGGCCGTCCGCCACGATGGCATCCGCGAGTTCGCCGGGCGAGCCGGGCGGGCTGTCCGCCGCCGCAAGCGCCGCATGGCGCAAGCCGAACCGGCGGACAGCCTGGCCGAGCCGCGCGTCAACCTCGCTGACGAACTCGGCGTCGATGCAGCTTTGCAGCGCGCGTCCGTGCCAAACGGCGCCCATGAAGCGGCCAGCCTCGCCGATGCGCTCGGGAGAGAGCAGCGCCAGCCGTTCAGGCCCGGCTGCTTCCATGGCGGGCGGAAGCGCGCCTCCAACGCTGATCTGGCCGGCGAGCCGCATCGAGAGCCGGGCGCAGTTGCGCAGCCGGTCGATCGCCGCCGGGCCGAGCTCGGGGAACAGGGCAGCGAAATGCGACGGATGCACCATATGGGCCGGCAAGGAAACCAGCTTGGACGGCGGCGCGCTCATGACACCCGCCGCAGGTTTCGCGGCATTGCCTCGACGAGGGGCGCGGAACGGCGGCCGAACCGGCGCCATGACAGGAACCCGGCGCCGATCAACGGCCAAGCCAACGCCAGCGCCCATCCTGCCCAAGACCAACCGCTGGCCGACTGCTCTGCCGGCAGCCTTGGCTGTGCCGGGCGCGGGACGGGCAACAGGATAACGGAAACCTTGTCGTAGGAGAGGCCTTCGATGCTGTTAGCGACCAGCATCTTGATCTTCGGCAGCAGTTGCACGACCGGCGCATCGGCGTCGTGGCGGATGAACACGGCCGCGGCGGCGGGTTTCTCGTCGCCTTCGAGCGGATCGTTCTTCGGCAGCACGATGTGGACACGGGCGGTCAGGACGCCATCGATGCCGCTAAGCGTCTTGGCCAGCTCCTGGCTGAGCGCGTAGACGAAGCGGGCGCGCTCGGCGATGGGGGAGGAAACCATGCCCTTCTGCTCGAACACCTCGCCCATGTTGGCGTAGACCGTGCGCGGATAGCGGTTCGCGTTCAGCAGGCTGACGGCGTCGGCGATGCGGCTTTGGTCAACCTCGATCGTGCTGGTGCCGTCCTTGGCGATGACGCGGTCGGCGGCGATGTCGTGATGCAGCAGGATCGCCATCATCTCCATGGCGTCCCGCTCGGAGAGGGAGCTGTAGAGCTGCGTCTTGCAGCCGGTCAGCAGCAGCAGGACGAGGCAGAGGCGGGCGGCCCGCATCAGCCGCCTCCCTGGGTGAGGAGGCTTTTGAGCGACTTCATCATCGACTGCGCGGATTCCTGGACAAGCTCGAACTCGAACACCGTCTTGTAGAGCTGCCTTTGGCGCTGCATCCCGCCTTCCCACATCGCGTGCATCTCGCGGAGGTCGCTCCCGGAATCCCGTGTCTGCGCGGCGCCCTCCGGGGGAGCGTTCGAGGGTTTCGGCTTGGCTGCGGAGGAGGTTGTCGCCGTGGATAAAGGCTTCGGGTCGTGCGACGGCGCGCCCATGTTGCTCATCGCCTCGATACTCTTCCCGAGTTTCCGTAGGCCGTTAAGCACCTGGTCGCCGAGCTGGTTATGCGGTGTCACCCCGCCTTGGGCGGGACGCTCCGGGCTAGGCGCGGCCTGCGGCGCAGGGCTTGCAGGTATGCCGCCAGGTGCGCCGTTCAGCATGGAGGAGAACTCGGTTCGCGACGGGGCGCCGCCGTTGTCGGCGGGAAAGCTGGCCGGCGATTGCGGCACTGGCGCTTGGGTCAGCGGCGTTGTTATCACTGCTGGGCCGATCGACATCTGATACCTCACCAGTTGAGACGAATGAATTGCCATACGAGGCCGGTGAGCGGCCAAGATGGGGCCACCTGAGAAGGACGCGAGTATTGGGCAATCGACTATTGACGTGGGCTGTCGGGCAAAATCGCCGCTGCGCCGTTTTTATGTCGTCCGCATTGCTTTGGATGTGCGTTTTGCCACATCACGCCCAAGCCGCGGACCTGAAGCTCGGCGACAGCCCCTACAGGTACACCATCGTCGATCAGGATTTGCGGGACGTGCTGCAGCAATTCGCCAGCAACATGCGTCTGCGTCTCGACATGAGCGACGGCGTCAAGGGCCGGGTTCGGGGCGGCATCCCGATCTCGGCCCCACGGCAGTTCCTTGACACGCTGGCGGCCGAATACGGGCTTGACTGGTACTACGACGGCTCGAAACTCTACGTGACGCCGAACAGCGAGGACGTGACCAAGATCATCGGCCTGCCGCACGACTTGTTCGAGCCTTTGAACAAGGCATTGGCGTCCGGCCAGATTTCCGACCCGCGTTTTCCGTTGCGCGAGCTGGCTGGCACGAACAGCGTGATTGTTTCCGGGCCGCCGCATTTCGTTGACCTGGTGGAGCAGACGGCAGCCGCGTTGCGACCGAAGGTGCCCGAGGACGCGGGCAAGCCGGGCTACGTGGTGATCTACCGCGGCGCCAACGCGCAGAGGACCGAGTTTCCCCAGTCTGACCCGGCGGCGCGCTGACAGGACCGTCTGGCGCGCCGCCGCCGGCCAAACCGGCGCACGCGGCACGGCCGGCAACGCCCTGGGTGGGTGAGTGAACGTTGCCGGGCGTAGCATACCGGCAGCTTTCAAGGCTGACCGGTATGCGCGAGGGCTTGGCGGGCGGCGCGCGGAAAGCGACCCTGAGACCGGTCGCCCGTAAGAACGGCTGGCATCAGTAATCGACGGCATAGCGTTGGCCGTTTTGGCTGACCAGCACCTGATGCGGCGTGATCTGGTCGACCGACGCGCCGCCCGGCAGGCTGGAGCCGACGTAATACCGTTGGCCGCGGATGACGACATTCGGATCCGGGCCATCCCAGACGGCATCGAGCGGGATGGTGAACTTGCGGGCGGCTTGCGACGACACCTCCGACATGAACACCGCGCGCTCGCCGAAGCGGCGGTCGAACCAGAGCTCGGCCTCATGCAGGCGGCCCATCGACGCCGGATCGAGATGCCCCTGCACCGTGACGACGCCGCTGCTGACGCGGACCGTGAGGCCGGCCAGCTTGCGGGCCTGCAATTGTTGCTCCGTCTCGGCTTGCAGCGTGGCGTCGTTCAAGGGTGCCGTATGCGCTTCGGCCGGCTGCTGTGCGGGATCTGGCCGGCTCGGGGACGGCTGCGCCGGGCGAGGCAAGACAAACGCGCTGGTCGCGACAGGAAGCAGGGCGACTCCGGCCAGCAGGGCCACGCCCATCGCGCCCCCGATGCCAAGAGCCGAGATGCGGATGCGCCTGAACGGCCACGCGAGGCGCCTTGCCGGCGGCGTGGTCCCGACGCCGCCCTCGCAGCGGATGTCGACATCGCCGATGCTGAGCGTGACCGGCAGCACGGCGGCGGCGACGTTTCCTGCCGGCAGTTCCGTACCCTCGATCCTGACCCCCGGACCCTCGATGGAGAGTTGCAGGCCATTCTCGTTGCGTTCGATGACGACGTGCTGCGGCATTACGCACTCGTCGCTGAGCAGGATCTGCGCGGGCGGCTCGCTGCCGATGCTGAAACGGCTATCAGGCAGCAGGCATATCGCCCCGGCGTTGAGGCCGGTCAGGACATAAAGGCTTGGCGGCTGCTGGCGGTTCATGGGAAAACCTTGGAAAGCGGCGGACGAAGCGGTCTGGAGCGGGCGCTCCAGACCGCCGTTCCGCACGAGTGTCCCGGTTCAGAAATTCGTCGTGTTGAACTTGCGTGCCTCGGGACACTCAGTCTTTGTTTTCGTGGCCTGCTTATCCCAGACGTTCGAAGGCGAACTTCTGGGGCAGGACACCAGACCGCTATCGCCCAAATCGTGGAACGGTGATGGCGGTCCAGCTTGACCTGGACTAGCGACTGACGCCCTGACTTTCCGGCCAGGGCGACTGCGGTCTAGCTGATCTGCACGGCTTTCAGCGTTTTCAGGGCGGCGTCGCCCTGGGTCTGCAGCTCGTTCTTCTGCTGCGCTTCCTGCATGCTCTGAGCATACATCGCCTTCTGCTGCGCCATGCCCTGGTCGAACATCGCCTTCATATCGGAATCGCCGCCACCCATCGCGCCAAGGCTCGCCTGGCTTGCGGCGGCCGCTCCGCCGGATTGAACGCCGTCGATGCCGAAAACGGGGCCACGGTTGCCGCTGAAGAAATTATGCATGAGTTGTCTCCTTTGTTACACGAGATAGGTTTATTGTTGACTTATAGGTTACTCAGTTGTACTTGGCGTTCTACGCCTCCGTGCCGCCCGAGCTTGCGCCCATCGGCCCGTTCATTGTCTGCATCATCTGCATGATGACCTGCAGAAGTTCGCTCATCATTTGCATCATCTCAGCCTGGTGGCTGTTGCCGGACGAACCCGCAGCCTGACTGCCAGGCTCAGTCCCGGACGGCCCGGTGCTCGCAGCGCCAGGGCCGGCCGGCGACGCCGCTGGAGACGGCTGGCCGCCCAGCTTCTGGATCAGCGGGCCGAGCGCCTCTTTCAGCTTTGACAGCTCGTCCGATTCTCCGCCTGCCGGCGCGGAAGGCTGGCCGCCGGCGCCTTCCGGGCTTCCAGCACCTTCCGCGCTGCCATGGCCAAGCTGTTGGACCATTTGCTCCAACACCTTGAGCAGCTCCTGGATGATCGACTCCGAACCACCTTCTGCGGATGGTCCGGCAGCCGCGGCTTGCGACGCTCCGTCAGCCGAAGGCGGGCTGCCGCCTGACGCCGGAGCGCCCTGCGCGCCACCCTGGCCAGCGCCTTGCGCGCCACCCTGGCCAAGCTGCTGCAACGCCTGCTGCAAAAGTTCGACGACCTGCTGGGCGATGCCGGACATGCTGTCGCCGCCATCGACGCCGCCAGCCGGCCCGGCCGCCGAGGCGTCAGCGGAAACCGCCGGTTGCTGCGGCGGCGCGAGGGCGGATTCGAGCGTCTGCCCGAACTTGCTGAGGTTGGCGAGCGAGCTGGCGCCGCTGCCAAGCTGAGGCGCGAGCTGGCCCAGCTGATACTGCGCGCCGGAGAGGTCCTTATAGGACTCGGCATTGAGGCCGGCCCCATTCTGTCCGAAGTAATCCGTAACATCGGACCCGATCTTGGCCTGCAGGTTCTGCAAGCTGCTCTTGATATCGGTGATGTTGCCGCTCTGGACCATGCTGTTGAACTGCGCGACGCCGCCAGCCAGGTCCGCCTGCGCGGCTGGGTTCATCGCAAAGCCGGAACTCCCTCCTGGCGATGGTGGAACTTGAGAAATACTACCGCTCATGAGATTTGCTCTCCTCTGTTTCAGTGCTGCGCTTGCCAATCCCCCTGATCGAAATCGTCCGGGAAACCCGTTGGCATGAACTGGTTTAATTTGATTATCTGTCCTGAGCCTGACACTTTGAAATTTTCTTCGAATACTTCTGTGCCAACGATTCAAAGCAACTGCGTATGAAACCTGTGAACCAGTGTTCATGGCTTGCCCGCTTGCTTGAGCTGGCGCGCCATGGAACGCGATTGCGCCCTCAGGCGTCTCCGAACGCCGCTTTGATCGTCGAGCTCTGAGTGCCGCTCATCGGGTTCTGAGATCCGGACAACTTGTCATCGTCAGGATGGAGGTAGGCTCCTGAGGTGCCGAGCCGCTGTTGCATGAACGCGCCGCCTGCCTGCATCTGAGAGGTGGAGCCGTCATACCAGCCGGCGACCGTCTTGCCGCCGCCCGAGTCCTTCGTGACGATGTCCGCCGGCGCGCTATCGGCGATGCTCTTGCTGTCGCCTTTATGCAGGCCGGCGCCGTCGTCCAGGGAAATCGAGGCATTGCGGCCGTCGATGTAGCTGACGTCGGGGTATTTCATCTTGCCGTCCTTGTCGGACTCGTATTCCAGCCGGCTGGCCGTCGGCTGGAACTTGCCGCTTGCGTCGGCCTGGGCAGCATACCCGGCCTCGCCGTTCTCGTATTTGAGGCTGCCGGTCTGGTGCGGCTGCAGCGTGATCTTGGCGGACGGATCGGTCGTCGATTCGCCGTTCTTGAACTTGCCGACCGTGATCGCGTGATCCTGGTTGTTGGTGACGCTGATCGTGTTCGGCCCCGTACCGGCCGAGATGCCAGATCCGCCGGGCTTGCTTGCTGGGGCATGCGGCCCAGCGCCGTCCTGCGGTGCGCCCGCCTTCGGTGCGCTAGCTTGCAGTGCGCCGGCCTGCGAAGCGGAGGAAGCGGCGTTGGCCGGACCGCCCTGGCTTGCGCCCGCTTGGCTGAGTAACTCAAGGAGCTGGGCAAATTCACGGACCAGCAACGTAAGGTTGCCAGTCGTATCATTGGCTGAAAATTGCTGCGAGCCTTGACCTGCAGACGTTCCGGCCGGTTCGATGGTTGATAGGGGATTCATGTGACCATCCTTTGTCGGAGAGAAAACAAAGTTAAGGTTGAAAGCTGATTTGAAGCTGACCAGCAGAGACCACCATGCCCTGCACGGCGCCGGCCTTCTCAGCGATAGGCGATGCAGCAGAAGGACCGGCGGCGGGCCTCGCTTGCTCTACAGGCCGGGACAAAAACTCAAAAAGCCCGGTTCAAGCGGGTTTTGGATGAGCTTTCCGAATACGGGGGAAGTGAAACGAGAGCAGGTCAGATGCGGTACATGGCAGAATAAGAGGCGCTCCAAGCAGAGTGTAAGACATGTCTTAACTCACGCTTGGAGCACATCTTGTAGATTAGGGCTCGTTCAACAATTATTGCTATGACTTGATCGGGTGAAAGAGCCTTAATCTACTATCTTGCCTGGCAGTTTTGTTGGCGTGCTGCCGTACATATTGCCGACGCTGCCCTTAGGCCGCACTCGAGCGATTGCTCGTATCATCAATCGAGCGGCGGCATCCCGAGTAACTCGGATCGGGAAGCGCCGGTCGATGCGGATGATGGAAACATCTGTTAGCCGCCGCCGAAACGTTGGCCGGCTGCTACCGAAGATGACAGGCTCGCCGGCGCTGCGAACCCGTTGTTGACAAGCACCGCCCCCGTAAGGCCTGCACCCGCAACAACGCCGCCATATTCCGGAATGTAACGCCCTGGGTTGCGGAGAAGGTTTGCCGACACGTTGGTGAAGTTACCGGAGCCGTACTGGTCAAGCTCCAAAGGTTTCGCACTTGGTCCATGCGTAACGCCTTCGGGGTGACGCCAGTTCATGAAACTTCCCTCCGGGAACGTCTGGGTGACGCGCCCATGCTGTTGGTTGACCAGCACGTTTGCGCCCGGCTGCAAGTTGCTGATGCTGACATTGCCTCCATTGTTGCTGTTGACAACGTGGTTGCCAGCGCTGTTGGCGATTTGCACGTTGCCGGAATTATGGCCGATGTATTCGTTTCCGGTGTTTCCTGACGAGGAATACAGGCCGGTGTTCGAAGCGGTCGTGATGCGCCCGGAATTGTTGGTTGTATAAAACGAGCCGGGATTGTTGTTCACTTGATGCAATCCGGCATTGCCGGTCACCCCGTTGGTGCCGAGATTGTCGGGGCTTTGACCAGACTGCACGCCTTGGCTCGATGCGCTGGCAGGATTTGCTGGCGTCGTCGTTGGGTGCGGAGAGAGTTGTGGGCTCGGTGGCCTTGAGTTGGCCAAGGTATACAGCGACTGCTGCGTGCTGCCGTTCGGCGCGTGGGTGCTTATAGGGCTGCTCGGCGTTGATGGGATTGGCTGGCTTTGTGGTTGCCCCGTGCCGCTGGGGCGGTGCTGGTTGTCCTGCCCCAGGTGATTTTCAAAGTTTTGCTGCTGCGAAGACGACGGCCCTGCCGAAGCCGAAGACGACCGGTGCGGCATCGCACCCATCTCCATAGTGTTGCCATGATCGAAGGCCGGCGTGTTTTGCTCGTGATTTGACCTACCTATGCGATGCATCGTGATTGCCTTTCTTTGCACTGGTTGCGGCGACACGATGCGCTCTCCAAGCTGTCCAGATCCTGACCTCGCCGCCGTGATGCGCGTTTATCTTGCATCTGAACCGACTATCGTGGCGCCACGAGGCCGGATAAGGCGCCTGACGCCTGAGGTGGTCCCGTCCCATTGGTTCTGCCGCACTTCACATGGAGCTGACCCTGCAAACCGAGAGGCCAACAAACCGAACTCGCTACGGAGTTGGTCAACGATCCCGGCGGCTCGGGATGACACGCTGACCAAAGCCTGCAAGCTAAGATTTCTTCGCGATCCCAAAGCCCTGTTCGTTCCAGATGCCCCTTCGCTTTCATACAAAGCGCGGGAGAGTTAATAGGACGGGATGACCTCAGCCCGCCTAGGACGCGATGAATAGTTGCGGGAGGATATGGAGGGCTCCGGCAACCCGGTTAATAAATCAATCTCGCGAGTCAGTAAACAGGCGAATGCTTTACTGATCCTAACAAGTATCACCGAGCAAGCCTTTAAGTCTCGTTCGACAACAATCATTGCGACTTAATTGGGCAAGCAAGCCATGAGTTTTCGTTTCGCCTGACAGCTTCAGTGGCACGCTGGCGCACTTGTTGCCGACACTGCCCTTAGCTGTGAAGAACTTTCGGCGACGAGACGACCATCCTATAGCCGATCCCGCGGATCGTCTCGATCGTGATCTGCGACCCTGCCTCGGCAAGCTGGCGGCGAAGCCGGCTGATGCGCACCTCGAGCGAGTTCGGGCACACGGCTTGCAAGCCGTAGATATCCTGTTCCAGCAATGGCCGGGGCACGATATGGCCGCTTCGGCGCAGCAGCATCTCCAGGATAGCCGTCTGTCGCCGCTGCAACGGCAACGAGCGGCCGCAAACGCTCGCTTCCCGGGCGACGGTGCACAGGCTGAGGTCGCCCAAGGTCAGGCGGCTCTCCACGGCCATGCGCGGGCGGCGCAAGATCGCGTGAATGCGGGCGACCAGCTCGCGCATGCTGATCAAGCTGATCGCGCTGTCGTCCGCGCCTGCCTCCAATGCGGCAACCCGCTCCTCCTCCTTATCGGCGAGCACGATGACGAAGGCGGTGCCGGCGAGCTTGTTCATACCCTGGCCGCGCAGCCAGGCGATCGTGTCGCCGTCGCCGAGCCGCCGCTCCGCGATCACCATGTCGTAATGGTTGTCTCGCAAAGCCATGGACGCATCCTCGATAGTGGAAAACGCGTCGGTGCCGAAACCTGCGGCGTTGAGCCCGACCGCGGTGCTTTCCGCCAGCTTCAGGCTGTCGAACACGATCATCAGCCTCATCTTGCATCTCCTGTTGCCTGGATCATTACAGAATGCCTCCGCCTGTCAGCTCGCGACGGCGCTCAAAGGCGCGGACACCGCTTGCAGCCCGATCGGGCCGATCGGCTGCACGGGAAACTCGGGCGCCAGGTCCTGATAGGACAGGATCGCGACGTTGAGCCCGTTCCTGGCCAGCAACCCGCGCACGAACCGGCGCACATCGACCGAGGTCACGACGACCGGCTGGCCCGGCCCCGGCTCATGCGCGCCGAGCCGCTCGCGGAACACGGCGATCAGACGGTCCGCCACGTCGGAGTCCAGCGCCAGGAACGGGCCGGACGCCGTCTCGCGGATGGCGTCGCGGATGAGCTGCTCGGTGTCCTGCGCCAGCACATAGGCGGACAGCAGCTTCTGCGGGTTCGCGTGCCGATGGCAGATCTGCCGCGACAGGGCTTGGCGGACGTATTCCACCAAGATCAACACCCGGCTCTCCCGCTCGCCCCACTCGACAAGGGTTTCAAGCACGATGCGGACGTTGCGTAGCGAAACCCCTTCCTCGACCAGGCGGCGCAGCACGTCGGCCAGCCGCTGCATCGGGATGACCCGGGTCGCCTCGCGCACGAGGTCGCCGAACTGCGGCTCCACCCGCTGCATCAGGTTCCTCGCTTCCTGCAGGCCCATGAAGTGCGGGGCGCGCTGGCGCAGTACCGTGCGCAGCCGTGCCGCGATCACCGCGCCCGCGTCATTGAAGCCGATGCCGGCCTCGCGCAGCCGGGCTTCGTGGCAGCGGTCGATCCAGAACGACGGCCTGGTTCCGAGCAGCGGCGGGCCTTGCTCCGCATCGACGCCGGCGAGATCAAGGTGAACCGGGTCGTCGCGCAGCAGCAAGCGGTCGGGGCGCAGCTCGTTCTCTTCGATGGGCACGTCCTCGAGGTCGATCGAGTAGCGCATCCCCTCGTGCGCCGATGCGATGCGCAGCAGCGGGTCAGGGCACTCGATGCCGAGGTCCTGAGCCACCTGCGCGGACGCCGCGGCGAGCAGGCGGGCGAGCGGGACGCCGCCGATGGCGGCCATCAGATCCGCGGAAAGGCTGACCGCGACCAGGGCGGCCGTTTCGGCATGGCGTGCGGGTTCGGCCATCGGAACGCGCTCGGGTTCCGGGACGGGCTCGGCCTGCCCTTGCCACGATCCGGGGAGCCGCGCGAGCCTGCGCCAGTCCGGCTTGCTGGCGGCGATGAAAACGAGGGCGAGCACCAGGAACACCGGCTTCGGGAAACCCGGGATCAGCGCCATGCCGAACAGCACGACCGCGCCGAGGCGCAAGGCCTTCGGGTCCGAGACAAGCTGGCCGACCATGTCGCGGCCGAGGTCGAGCCCGTGGCCGCCGACGCGCGTGACCACCACCGCCGCCGTCAAGGATATCAGCAGCGCCGGGATCTGCGAGATCAGCGCGTCGCCGACCGTCAGGAGCGTGTAGGTGTGCATCGCGTCGCCGATCGACATGCCGCGCTGGCCCATGCCGATGCCGACGCCGCCGACGAAGTTGACCAGGATGATGACCAGGCCGGCGATCGCGTCGCCTTTGACAAATTTCATCGCCCCGTCCATGGCGCCGTGCAGCGCGCTTTCCCGCTCGACGTTGGCCCGGCGGCGGCGCGCCTCGGCCTGGTCGATGTCGCCGGAGCGCAGGTCGCTGTCGACGCTCATCTGCTTGCCGGGCAGGGCGTCGAGGGTGAAGCGGGCGCCGACCTCGGCCACCCGCTCGGTGCCCTTGGTGATGACGATGAACTGGACGGTGGTGATGATCAGGAACACCACAAGGCCGACCACCACGTTGCCGGCGATGACGAACTGGCCGAACGTGTCGACGATGGCGCCGGCGTCGGCCTCCGTCAGGATCAGGCGCGTGACCGTGACTTCAAGCGCCAGGCGGAACACGGTGGAGACCAGGATGATGCCCGGCAGCGCCGTGAGGTCGAGCGGCGAGCGCAGGTAGACCGCGACCATCAGCAGCAGGACGGAGATGCCGAGGTTGCAGCCGATCAGCACGTCGGCAAGCCCGGCCGGCAGCGGCATGATCAACATGCTGACCGTCAGCATCAGGATGGTGACGAGCACGAGATCCTGCCGCGCGGCCACCGAGCGGAGCGCCGCGATCAAGGTTGCGCGATTCATGCCGCCTCCTCCGCCTCGGCGTAACGGCGGAAGCACGCGCGCGCCTCGGCGAGCCTCGATTGGGCATGGAGGGCGCGGCTGCGCAGCAGCAGCAGGCCGCGGCTGCAAGGCTCGCCTTCGAGCGACTCCAGACGCTCGATCACCATCATCGCCAGGTCTCCCTGGCCAGCGGCGGTATAGGCGTGGGCCAGGGCGCGCAGGCAATCGCGGTCAGTGGGGTGTTCCGCCGCCACCAGCAGCAGCAATGGCAGCGCCCGGCGTTCGCGGTCGCAGGCCGAGTAAAGATAAGCCATCGAGAGAAGCAGGTCGCGCTGCTCGGCGTCCATGCGGCTCAGCCCTCGATCAGGCTGTCGCGGTTGCGCCGCAGCAGCGTGAGGTTCGCTAGCTCATGGCGCAGCGCCATCAGCCCGCCGGCCGCGAGCGCATCATCGCGGCCGCGCGCGTTCGCCCGGGCTTCAAGACGGTCGAGCAGCAGCCGGCGGCGTTCAAGCCGCAGCACGCCGGGGTTGGTGAGGCTCGGCATGATGTAGGCGAACACCTCGCCCACCAGGTTCGGCGGGTCGATCGCCTCGGCCTCCGCGGCCTTGCTCCGTATGACCGCTTGCGATGCCTTGAGCTCGGCACGGGTCGCGGCGTCAACCGGCTCCAGCAAGGTTCGCGCGACGGCGGCGTCAAGCCTGACCGGCGGCTCTGACGTAATCCTGCTCATTGGCGGCACTGGTTGCTGGGGTGCATTGCCGATACTCCTGATGGCGGGCGGCTTGACTTCGGACCATTAGTCGAGCCGGGTGCGATACTTGTCATGGCGCGTTGGCCGGAGCGCATGGATGCTCCAGGCCGGCCGCACGGTCTGTGGCAAAGCCCACATCCCGCGATCGGCCGCGCCGGGCCGCAGGAGCGCCGCGCTTGCCTGCCGCCCCGCCATGGCGGCATAGGTGCGCCCATGCCGCGCCTTTCGACAGCTTTGCTCCTTTGCGCCATTCCGCTCGCCGCCTGCGTCTCGGAGCCGGGGCGCGTTGACGAAGCGGCGGAACGGCGCGCGGCGAACGATCCGCAGGCGCTGACGCGCATCGCCGACGCCGCCTTGGAAACCGGCGATGCCCGGACCGCCTCCGCATTCCTGGGACGCGCGGCGAAACTCGCCCCCGCCGACGCGCAGCTCCAGATCCGTTACGCCCGCGTGCTGGCGGAGGCTGGGCAAACGGAGGAGGCGCTCAAGGTGCTGCGCCAAGCCCAGTCGCGCGGTCCCGACGACCCGGCCGTCTCGGCGGCGCTCGGACGGCTGCTGGTCTCGATGCGCAAGCCCGACGTTGCGGCGGGCGTGTTCCGCCGCGGCCTCGCAGCCCACCCGAACGACACGGCGCTTCTCGTGGCATTGGGCGTGGCGCTCGACCTTGCGCACGACCAGGCCGGCGCGCAGGCCGCCTATAGGCGCGCGCTCGCGCTCAAGCCCGGACTGATCGCCGCCCGCAACGACCTCGCGCTCTCGCTGGCGTTGTCAGGCCAGGCTGCCGAGGCGATCCGACAGCTTAACGATTTGCGGGCCGACCTGGCCGGGCGCGGCGCGGCGCCGGAGCAGGAGGCAACGGTCGAGGGCAACTTGGCGTTGGCTTACAGCATGGCCGGCGACGTGCAGAAAGCCATGCGGACCGCAGGCGCCGCGCTGAAACCGGTCGACCAGGCGCAGAATGCCCGCATCTACTCCGCGCTTGCCGGCGCTCCGCTCGGCGGGGGCGGCGTCGGAGGCGCGATCGGCAAGCCGGGAAGCGGGGCGAAGGACGTGAGCGGGTTGCCGGCGCCGGCCGGCACGAGCCCATCCAGCCCGGCGGCAGCCGCCGACGGGATCGCTCCGAGGCCGCCGGACTGACCGGCTTCGCCGTTGTTGGCGTAGCCCGGGGCCGCGTTCGACCGGGGCGCCACGCTCTGCCAGCGTAGAACGGCGCTCGCCGCCTTGCTCCCGTCCGCCAGCCCGGGCGCCGGGGGCGACGCGAGATCGGCCGGGTCGACGAGGCTGCCTGCCAGCGCACGCGCTTGCTGGCACTCGGCAATGCTCTGGAAACTTTGAGAGATGTCTCCGAACGGCCCGGGCGCGATGGCTGAGCGGCAATCGGCCATGCGGGCAACAGTGCGGCTGAACAGGACCGCTTCGCCTGGCCCGGGCAGAACGCTGATGCGGGCCGGGTCGAGGCCGGCTGCGAGCAACTCGGCGCGGATGGCGTCGAACTGATGCCGTCCGCTCACGCCAACCCGGGCGCGGATCGCGTTCGAGGCCGCGGGGCCGCCCAGCAGCCTGATGGCCGACGCGAAGGCCGGGCCGTGCGGAGAATGGTCCAGCGGAACGACGATGTCCGCCTCCGAGAGCACGATCGGCGGGGAACGGCCGCGGTCGATGGCCGGGTCGGCGCAGGATGCGAGCAGCGCCAGCAAAGCCACTGCCGCCCGGCAAGGCGCAGCCCCGCTCATTCGAACAGGAACCCGGCGCTGCCGCGCAGGATCGGCGCCCGCACCGGATCGGCCGCCGGCCCCGCGCGGGAAGCGACGCGCCCGAGCAGCAGGCGCTCGAAATCCGTGGGCTGGCGGAATTCATCGGTCGGCAGCGGCGGAATCTGGTCGGACGGCTGCACGACGTAGGCGGTGACGACGATCAAAAGCTCGGTCTGGTCGCGCTGGAACTGTGTCGAGCGGAACAGCGCGCCGAGGATGGGGATGTCGCCGAGCCAGGGAATTTTCTGGATATTGTTCGACGCGTTGTTCTGCAGCAGCCCGGCGATGGCGAAGCTCTGGCCGGAGGCGAGCTGCACCGTCGTCTCGGCCCGCCGCGAGATGAGCGCCGGCACGGTCGTGCCGTTGATCGTGCTCTGGCCCGCCGTGGACAGCGAGCTGACCTCGGGGCTGACCTTCATGCTGATCGTGCCGGTCGAGAGCACCGTGGGGGTGAACCCGACGCTGACGCCGTAGTTCTTGTACTCGATCGAGGTCACGCCCAGCGCCTGCGGCACAGGGATCGGGAACTGTCCGCCGGCGAGGAACGTCGCCGCCTCGCCGGAGGTGGTGGTGAGGTTCGGCTCGGCCAGCATCGTGACCAGGCCCTCGTTGGCCATGGCGTCCAGCACCAGCGTGCCGGTTGCATCGCGTGATCCCACGCTCGCGCCGATGTTGCCGCCGTTGCTGAACAGGGTGCCGGCCTGGTTGGCGAAACCCGCGCCGGCGCCGACGGGGTTGGTCTGCAAGCCGATCAGGAACGAGCCGGCGCGGAACAGGGCGGCCCAATTGAAACCGAGCGAGCGCGACACGCTGCGCGAAACCTCGGCCACGCGCACGCGCAGGTTGACCTGAACCGGCGACCCGACGCGCAACTGGTTCACCAGCGTCTCGCCGCTTGCAAGATAGCCTTGCGCCACGCTTTGCAACCGGGCCGCGGCGGCGGGCGTGGGCACCGTTCCTTCAAGGATCAGGCCGTGCGGCACGCGCACCAGGCGGACGGGCAAGTCGCCCGCCTCGGCGCGGAACGCCGATTGCAACGCGGACTGATCGAGTTCGACGGTGAGCAGATAGGACGCGATCGTCGCGCCGCCGCGAGACAGGATGAGGAGCGTGGTCCGGCCCGGCTTGCGGCCGAACACGAACACTTCGGACTCGCCCGGCGTTTGCACGTCGGCGATGGATGGATCGGCGAGGATGACGCTGCCGGCGGGCGACGGCAAGCGCAGCAGCTTGCCGGCGCCGACGGTCAGCGCAACCGGTTGGCGCGGGCCTGACCAGGTGGGCGTCCGCACACTGGCGGGCGCCGAATCCGATTGCGCCGGGGCCGGCGGGCGCGTCGTCTGGCCGGCCTGCGCCCATGCCGCGGCCGGCAACATGGCGAGGAGCGGCAACGCGGCAAGCAGCCAGCCTGCCAGGGATTTCCGATTGGGCCGGACGGCAGGATGATCGAACATGGAAGCGGCTCCTTGCCTGGCATACGTATCCGGCCGGCATGGCTGATCGGACCTGTCGTTTAGCTTGGCCGCTGTGTTCCGGCAATAAAGCGGCCCGCCTGGAGCAGCCTCAAGGAAAAGCAGGTCGTCAACATTAAACTAACGTCGCTCAGCTCGTTGCCTCCGGCTCCTGTGTGTCTGGCCATGTTGCAATAATCGTATTGTAATCTTTGTAAGGCGCTCCTTTTGGTTTTTGCCGCTATATACGCGCGTGGCTCGAGTTGCTGAAACGCTGGCGCGCGTTCCGTTGTTCCACTCGCTTGATGCGGCTGCGGTGCAGCGCCTCGACGCTTTGTGCGTTTGGCAGCGCGCGCGGGCCAAGGAGTGGGTGCTCGACTACGGCTCATCCGGAACGGAGCTGTTCTTTGTCTTGCATGGCCATGTCCGTGTGGTGATCGCGGCGGCGGGACGGGACGTGATCCTGCGCGACATCCGTGACGGCGAATTCTTTGGCGAACTGGCGGCGATTGATCAGCAGCCGCGCTCGGCCGGGATCTTGGCCATTACCGACACGCTCGTCGCCCGGATGCCGGCCAACGTGTTCCTGCGAATGGTGCATGAACAACCCGACGTTTGCGACCAGGTGCTGCGGACGCTCGTCGGCCAAATCCGCACGCTCGCCAACCGCGCCAATGAGTTCTCCAACCTCGGCGCGCGCCAGCGGCTCTATGCCGAGCTGCTGCGATTGGCGCGTGGAACGGCAACAGGGAATGGCCAGGCCGTCGTCTCGCCGCCGCCGACCCATGCCGAATTGGCCGCCCGGGTGAGCAGCCATCGCGAGGCGATCACCCGCGAGATGAACGCCCTCGCCCGCCGCGGCGTGATCGAGCGCCGGCGGGGCGCCATAGCGCTCCTGGACGTGGCGCTGCTGCGCGAGATGGTGGCCCAGGCCGGCGGGGCGTGAAGAATGCGAGAATGATCTCGAACGGTCAGGTTCAAGGCAGGTTTGCCCACCAAACATGGCCGCTCCACCAACCAGGAGCAGTCTCGTGAGAATTACTTCATCTCCACAGCATCAGGCGCCGCTTAGCAACTCAGCGGCAGATCACGGCGGATTTATAAAGCCGCCAGTTACTTCGTCATCGAACTCGTTCAGCAATTTTCTGAACGGCGCTGGCTCGGGCCTGGGTTCCGCAGCGGCAGGCGCGTTCTCGTCGCTTCCTGCCAGCCTTCCGGCATTCCTGGGCAGTTCCGGCGAGGAGGCGCCGGCGTCTGGCGGCATGGCGCTGCCCTTTGAAGGCCCAACCAGCCTGTCCGCGCCCAGCGGCAACATGCTCCCTCCGACAAGCGGTGCGGCGCCCATGCCCGGCGGATCATCCGCACCCGGCGACATGCAACAAGCGCTTCGCGTCGTATCTGACCTCACCGATGCCCTGGCCGCTCTGACCGGTGGGGCCAACCCCGGCGGCAGCGTGCCATCGCCCTCAGCCAACGGTGCCGGCGCGGCGGGCGGCACGCCTCAGGGCGGCGCATCGGCCCCGTCCAAGCCGTCCGCCGACGACAAGCGCCCGGCGGGCGACACGCGCAGCGCCGCGCAGATCATCGACGACAATCCCACGCTGAAGAACCTCGGCAACCAAAGCCACGTGAAAGACAACTTGAAGAAGCAGGTCGGCGACTTCGAGCACGACCCCGACGCGGCCTACCGCGCGTCCAAGGTGCTGGATTACGTGAAAAGCTCCAAAACCTCTAGCGGCGACGACCGATCGAGCGATGTCAAGGACGACGGCAAGATCGACGGCTTCACCAAGGACGGCGACGCGCGGCACGGCACGGAGGCCGGGTTGCTGCAAGATTTCGGCAAGGACGGCTACTCCGCGCTGAAGGACGATCACCGCCTCGACACGACCAAAGACGGGCACGTCAAGAAAGACGGCACGAACATGGATAACCTGACCTATGCCGGCCATGAGGTCGCGCAGGGCGTTTCCAATATCGCCGGCGCGTTCAGCCATGCGCTCGACGGCCTGCCCGGACCGCTCAAATCCTTGCTGGGGCCGCTGCATATGGCGGCATCCGGCATCTCCGGCGGAGCGAACGTGGCGGACGCCGCCATGACCGGCGGCGACGTCAAGCAGGCCGGCAAGGAGATGGCCAGCGGCATGCTGACGGCCGGTTCCAACATCGCCCAGGGCGTGGGCGAGCTGGCGGCCGATACAGCGGGCAAAATCCCCGGCATCGGCAAGGTAATATCCGCCGGGGTCGAGATCGGGGCCGCGAACATCTCGGGCGGCCTCAACTTCGCCAACACCGCCGTCCAGGGCGGCGACTTGAAGCAGGCCGGCAAGGATTGGGGCGGCGGCGTCGCCGGCACGGCGGTGGGCGCAGGCCTCGGCATGGTGGACCCGACCGGCGTCGCCTCGGGCGCGGCGCAAAACGCAGTGACGAACGCGATCGATCAGGCTCCGCAGCAAGGGAGCGCAGCGACGAACGCGATTGATCCGGTTCTGCAGCAAGGGCCGACCATTTCTTGAGGCTTGTTCGAAGACTGTCACGACGTTCAGCGATTCTGAGAACGCTTCGGCCTCTACTTGGCCGGGCAGCTCTGCAGACGCGCCGGCGCCCTTGTCTCCGGCGCTGCCCTTAGCACCCGAGCGGGCGGCGTCGCCAACCATCCTCGTCCGGCACGTCCGGGCGAGGATGCGCTTGCTTGGTGGACGGAAAAAGGACGCGGAGCTACTACCAGCCTTATGGGACGGGTTCGCGAGCCGCATCACGTCCGGCGCTTGAAACGCGCATAGTCAAGTTGGCAATGGGCCCTCAAGCGATGCGGACGCCTATTCCGACGCCAGCCCGGCCGGGCCGGCGCTTGCCGTGGCGATTGCGACGTTGGCTCTTGGTGATGCTCGCGGCGCAAGGGGTGGCTGCCGCAGTCCTGCTTTGCCGTGAGTCGACCTGGCTGCAGCCATTGGAATTGATGGCCTACGACCGCCTGGTCACCGCTTCCGCCGGCCAGGCGCGCAGCCAGCGCGTGCTGATCGCGTCTATCACGGAAACGGACATCGGCCGGTATGGCTGGCCTTTAAGGGACGGGGAACTGGCCCTGCTGCTGCGGCGTCTGACCGATTGGGGCGCCGATGCGGTCGGCGTCGACATCTACCGTGACCACCCCTTGCCTCCCGGCAGCCAGGAGCTTGCTGACCTGCTGCGGCGTCACAAGGAAATCTTTTGGATCTACAAGCTTGCCGACGAGAGCGGCCCCGGCGTCCCGCCGCCGCCCGCCCTTGCCAACAGCGCCCGCGCCGTCCTCGCCGATGTCGTCACCGATGCGGGGGGCGTCGTCCGGCGCGGACTGCTCGCCGCCACCGACGCGGGCGCGAACCGGACGGTCCGCACGCTGGGCACGGCGCTTGCGGAACATGACGTTGGCGAGCGGCTGCGGCCATCCGGAGCGGACGTCGCCCTCGGACCCGGGCGCGTGGCGCTCGTCACCCCGAGCTTCGGCCCTTATGCCCGGACGGATGCCGCCGGATACCAGACCTTGCTTGACTACCATGGCGGGCAAAACCGTTTTCAGCGGGCAAGCCTGGGCGAGCTGCTGCAAAGCGACGCGGCGGCGCCGTTGGTGCGCGGGCGGGTCGTCCTGATCGGCACGGAGGCGCCGAGCGTGAAGGACAGCTTCGCCACCCCGTTCAGCACCGGCCTCGGCGGCGGCGAGCCATTCACCGGGGTCATGCTGCACGCGGAGTTAGCCGATCAACTGCTCCGCATCCATGCCGGGGAAACGACGAGCCTGACGGCGCTTCCGAGAACTGCGGAGGCGGCGGCTATCTGGGCCTGCGCCGTGGCCGCCGCGGCGATGACCGCGGCGCTGCCGACGGCCGGAGTCGCCTTCGCAGCACTGCTCGTCGCCGGGGTCGGGCTGATCGCTTGGGCAGCGCAGGCGACATTCTCCGCGACTGGGCTTATCCTGCCGGCGATACCGGGCGCGCTGGCCTGGGCATTGTCCGCGGCAGGCGCGCTGTGGGCGTTGCACGGGATAGGCATCCGCGAGAGGCTGCGTCTCAGGCGCAGCTTCGAGCATTACCTGGACCCACGCATCATCGAGGACCTGCTCGCCGCCGAGAGCCTGCCGAGCTTCGGCGGCGAGCGGCGCGAGGTGACTGTCATGTTCACCGACATCGCCGGCTTCACGGCGCTCGCGGAAACGCTTCCGGCGGAGGAGGTCGCGGCCCTGCTGCGCGACTACTTCGACGGGGTGTGCGCCGCCATCCTGGACTGCGGCGGCCTGGTAAGCGTGTTCCACGGCGACGGGCTGCAGGTCCTGTTCGGCGCGCCCCGGCGGCAGGACGACCATGCGGACCGCGCCGTCGAGGCCGCGCTGCGCATCGACGCCTTTGCCACCAGCTTCAGCGACAGGCAGCGAGGGCGCGGCATCCCTTTCGGCACGACGCGCATCGGCGTGCACACCGCGACCGCGCTGGTCGGCAACGTCGGCACGAGGGCGCGGCTGAACTACGGGGCGGTCGGCGACATGGTCAACACGGCGTCCCGGCTTGAGACGCTGAACAAGCGGGTCGGCACGCGGATCGCCGTTTCGGGAGAAACGGCGCGGCGCTGCCCACGGCGTCGTTTTCGCCCGGTCGGCGAATTCGTGCTGCGAGGCCGGCGCAAGACTCTGGCGGTCGCGACCCCGCTCACCCAGGCTGACGGAGTGGACCCGCAGCGTGTTGTCCGGTACGAAGCCGCCTACGAAGCCCTTCGCGCCGGGCGTCCCGAGGCCGGCGCGATGTTCCAGGCGCTAGGGCGGGGCGATCCTTGCGTCGTGTTCCATTGCGCGCGGCTCGCGTCCGGAGAGACGGGCGTCCGCGTTGTCATGAAAGAGAAGTGATGAAGCTTTCATGGGCGCTGCTTTGTACGTTCCTTTTCTCGCTCGGCGCCGGCTCCATCGCCCATGCCGATCCGGCGACGGATCGCCAGGCCGCCCTACAGCTTCTGGGCCGTGGCGTCGCAGCCTTCGAGGTCGGCGATGTTGTCGGCGCCACCAAGCACTGGACGGAAGCCATTCGCCTGTGCCGTCTCGCAGGCGCGCCGAAGCTCGAGGCCGAGGCGCTGGCGCGGCGCGGCGAGGCCTATCGGGTGGAAGGCCAGTTCAATCAGGCGCGCGAGGACCTGACAGGCGCGCTCGGCCGGGCGCGGGCGGCGAAGGACCAGTCCCTGACCGCCGCCGCCAGCGGCGCCTTGGGCAACCTGGCTTTCATGTCACGGCGCACCACGGCGGCCGAGCCGCTGCTGCTGGAAAGCCAAGCCCTTGCGCGCCGGTTGGACGACACAGCCGTGGCGGGCGCCAGCAGCAATGATCTCGGCAACCTCTACGCCGCCACGGGGCGGACGCCGCAAGCCGCCCGGGCCTACGCGGAGGCGATCCGGTTCGCGGATGCGGGCAACGACCCCGCCCTGTCGGCGACGGCCGAAACGAATGCCGCCCGGCTCGCCCTCGGGGCCAACGACCCCGCCCGGGCCGCCTCCTTCTTGCGGAGCGCCGTTTCCAAGCTGGCTCGCATGGGGCCGAGCTATCAGGCGGGGCTGGCGCTCGTCGCCGCCGGCACGGCCGCGCTTGGGGACGCGCCGATGCCTCAGCCGCTCGCCAGCGTGGCCCGGCAGGCGTTCGAGGCGGCGCAAGCGATCGCCGGGCGCTTGCGGCATCCGGCCCTGGAAGCCCTCGCCCTCGGCGGAACCGGGCGCCTGGAGGAGCGCCTGGGAAACCTGGCGCAGGCGGACCGCCTCACGCAACAGGCGCAGTTCCGCGCGCAGCAGGCGTCGGCGCCGGACATCCTGTTCCGCATTGAGTGGCAGCAGGCAAGGATCGACCGCGCCTTGGGCCACGAGGACGCGGCGCTGGCGAATTTCCGGCACGCCGTCTCCACCCTGCAATCGGTTCGCGGCGACATCCCCGTCGATTACCGGGATGGGCAGTCCTCGTTCCAGGGCACGTTCGGCCCGCTCTACAGGCAATTCGCCGACGCGCTGCTGCGCCGGGCCAGCAATGACCGGCGGAACTCCTCGGCGCTGATCCGCGAAGCGCAGGACACGCTGGAAGAATTGAAGCAGGCCGAGCTGCAGGACTATTACCGCGACACCTGCATCGCCGACTTCGAGTCGAAGCGGCGCGTCATCGAGGCGGTCGCGCCGGATACGGCGGTGATCTACCCGGTCATCCTGCCCGACCGGCTGGCGCTCCTGGTCAGCGTCGGCCAGGACTACCGGCAGATCGACGTTCCGATCAGCGAAGCGCGCCTGCGGGCCGAGGTGGAGCAGTTCCGCCTGGCGCTGGAGCGGCGCTCGACCAACGAATACCTGGTTCCGGCGCGTCGGCTGTATGACTTGATCGCCCGGCCGATCGACGCCCTGCTTGCCGGGCGGGAGGTCGATACGCTGGTGATCGTGCCGGACGGCGTGCTGCGCACCATCCCGTTCGCCGCCCTGCATGACGGCAAGCGCTTCCTGATCGAGCGCTACGCGTTGGCGACGGCGCCGGGCTTGCGGCTGGTGGCCCCGCAGCCGCTGACGCCGGAGTCGTCGCGAACGCTGGCCGCCGGCGTCTCGCAAAGCCGCCAAGGGTTTTCCGCGCTTCCGAACGTCGCCTCGGAGCTTGAGGACGTGCACCGGCTGCAAGGCGGCGTCATCCTGCTCAACCGCGCCTTCGTGGCGTCCGGCTTCGCGCGTGAGCTGCGGGACACGGATTTCGGCATCGTGCACATCGCCTCGCACGGGCGGTTTGGCCGTGATCCGAGCCAGGATTTCGTGCTGACCTTCAACAGTCGGCTCGATCTGGATGGCCTTGAGGCCAGCATTCAGCCAACGCGGTTCCGTGACCCGGGCCTTGGGCTGTTGGTGCTCAGCGCCTGCCAAACGGCCGCTGGCGATGACCGGGCGGCGCTCGGCCTGGCCGGGCTGGCGTTGAAGGCGGGCGCGCGGAGCGCGGTGGCCACCTTGTGGTCGGTCAGCGACCAGGCCACGGGTCCGTTGATGGTCAGTTTCTATAAGCAGCTCAAGCGTGGAACCGTCTCGAAAGCACGGGCGCTGCAGTCGGCGCAGCGGAGCATGGTGGCCGACCCGCTGCTCGGCCACCCGGCCTATTGGGCGCCTTTCCTGCTTATCGGCAATTGGCTTTGACAAAGGAGTCCGGTGTCATGCAAACGAGACGGGCGTTGCTGGGCGCGCTTATCGGCACGGGTGGCGCGATTGCCGCCGAGGCGCGTGCGGCGCAGCCGCCGGGCGGCCAGCAAGGCCGGACGAATGATGGCGGCGACCTGCAGAACCGCGGGGCGCCGACTGGCCGTACCGGTGCGGCCACGCGCGGAACAGACAGTCCGAACGGCGATGTGACGGTAGACCTGGTCGCGCCGTTGCGGGGCGTAGGCCTGACCTCGGCCGGTGAGCCGATTTTGTACTACATCCTGCAAGGCAGGGCCGATCAGCCTTTTCGGCTGACAATCAGCACCAGTGGTCAGGCACGGCCGCTGGCCGACTTCGAGTTTCGGCACAGCCGCGTATCGGGCCTGGGCACGATCAGCTTGCGTGAGCATCGGGTTCAGCTTCCCCCGAACCTCCTCTGCACCTGGTCGCTCACCCTGGCATTGAACCCGCGCGCGCCCTCGCAGGACCTCGTGTGCAGCGCCTTGATCGAGTACCGGCCGGGCAACCCGGCGCTCAGGGCGGCGGACGTTTCCCCGGAGCAGCGCCCTGCCGCGCTCGCGCAGGCTGGATATTGGTATGACGCCGTCTATCTGGCCGAGCAACGCCGCAAGAGCGGCCATGGCGAAGCGCTCGCGTTTATGTTCAGGGAGGCGGAGTTGCAGATGCCGGCCGATGCTGGCGCGAGTGCCCGCCCCTGATCAAAACACGGCCGTGACGATACGGAAATGGATGCCTTGGTCTTGCAGGGAATTGCCGCGGCTGATTACCCGGCGCAACGCGTAGCCATAGTATAACTCGGCGGAGGTTTCCAAGGAGACGAGCCAGCGCAGGCCGACGCCGACGCTCGTCAAATTAGCGTTCGGGGGCGTCGCGCGCCGCGTGTTCCAGCCGAAGCCGAAATCGTAGAAGGGCGCTACCTGAACGGTGCCGGTATCGGCGGTGCTGCCGAGAAAAGGAACAGGGACCCTACCGACCGGAACGCGCAGTTCAAGCGTGCCGGCGGCAGCGTTGTCGGTTGCGGTCAGGTATTCCCGGTAGCCGCGCACGGTGGAGAAGCCGCCGAGCACGAACTGCTCGATCGGGAACAGCGGGTCCTTGCTGAGTTGCAGGCTGCCGCGGAGCAGGAGCTCGTTCGCGCCGAACAAGCGGCGCACGTATTGCCCCTGGCCCAGCCAGGCAAAGAACTGTCCGGTCGGCGGCGTGCTCGTCACGGTGGCGCCCAAAGCGTTGATCCCGAAACTGAACGTTGACCGGAGGGCTGTAACCCGCATGGCAGTGCGGTCCAGCCAGTCCTGATAGAAGCGCAGGGCGGTGACGTTGGTGCGCCCCTCGTCGGCGCCCGGGGAGAACGAGAAAGGCTCGCCAAGCAGGAATGTCCGGCTACGGCGCCATTCGAAAGAGAGGCCCAGGTTGAGGGCACGCTCGGGCGTCCGGTAAAATGGCCGGCTCAGGCCGAGGCCGACGTTTTGATACCGGCTGGTGATGTCGAGCGGGCCGAGGCTTTGGCCGATGACAAGGGAATCGTTGATGTCGTAGCGCAGGCTGACCCTGGTGTCGTCGCTGGCGACCGGCAGCGAGTAGCTGACGGCCCCATCGTTGATTCCCTCGCTGCGCCCGTATTGCAGCGCCAGGAGGTCGCCGACGCCGACGATGTTGCCGACGGCGCCTTGGATTTGGCCGCGCACCTCGCCGACCGTTGGGGACTGGCTGTTGGCGATTTGCAGGTTGACCGAATAGGGGTTTGCCTCGGAAACGTCCCCGGTCAGGCGCGCCTCGCCTGGAACGAGGCCGGGCCGGATATTGAGGTTGAGGCGGCGAAGGCCGGGGTCTTGCAGCAGGATCTGCTGCTCCCGCCCCAGGTCGTTCACGTTGAACGGCACGGCCACGCCCCGGCGCAGGCGGCTCGTGAAATACGATGGGCGGTAATGCCGCGTTCCGGTGACCTCGATGTCCGTCAGCCTGCCTTCGACGGCCTGCAATGTCAGATTGCCGTTGGCGACGGTCTGATCCGGCACGACGACGCCGGAGTTGATGTAGCCTTGATCCACGTAGAGCAGCGTGAGCTGCCGCCTGATTTCCTCGATGTCCTGAAAGCCTGCCGGGGCGCCGAGGAACGGGGTGACGACGCGGGCGATGTCCGCTTGGCCCAGCACGGTGTTGCCGAGCAGGCGGACGCTTTGCAGCACGAAGCGGGGATCGTTGGGAAGGCTGGCGCGGACTTGCGGCCGGGGCTTACGCGCCGGCGCCGGCCTGTCCGGCGGCGGCGCCGGGAGAACCTGGGGCAAGCTGGGCGCCCCGGAGCCGCGCCGTTCCGGCAGCGGGTTCGTGGGCGACGCGAGTTGAGCGGCCGCGGGTCCGGCAGCTTGCAGCAGGACAAGGACGACGCCGAGGCACGGACCGAAGCCGCGGATGCCCGCGCCTATCCGCATCCGCTGGACAACCCGATGCTGGTGCGCTGGGCTGGAATGGCCGCTCCCTGGTTCCCGTCCCCGCGAAGCGGGCGGCCCAGGAAGTAAAGCGCCGGCACGGTAACATCAACGGCCTGTCGCTGCCCGCCGTGCCCGGTCATCAGCAAGCTGGAGCGTGGGCCGGCGCCTCGCGCCGCGCATCCCTCGCGCAGCAAGGCGGCGGCGGAACGCAGGTCGCTCGCCAGCACGACCAGGGCGCCGTTCAGGTTCAATGGCTGCGCGGTGATGAAGATCTCGCCCGAAACGCCAAGCTGCGACGTAGCGGTGATGGCGCTTTCGGCCGAGGGGACGAGTTGTTGCGCCTGGATAAGCAGGTTGCCGCCGTTGCCGCCCACCGCGTTGGCCTGAATCAGGCTACGGTCGAGCACCACCAGGCGCGGATCGACGGTGATGTTGCCGCCGTTGCCGAACGCGCTGTTGACCGAGGAGGCGATCGAGCTGCGCTGAAGATAGAGCAGGTCTCCCGGGCCGATCGTGATGTTGCCGCCATTGGCCGTTTGCGCCTCGGTCGAGATGGACGCGTCGTTGCGCAAGGAAAGGCGCGGCGCCGAGACGGTGATCGAGCCGGCCGGGCCCGCGCCGGTGGAGGTGGCGTTGATCTGCGGCCCGACGCCGTCGAGGGTGGCGGTGGAACCGGCGGCCACGCGCACGTCGCCGCCGCGGCCTTGGCCGGTGCTGGAACTGGCGACCTGCGCCGCGTCAAGGATCGTGACCGTGCCGGCGCTGACCGTCACCGTGCCGGCGTCGCCCGACTGCGTCCCGAACGTGGCCGCCGTAATGGCGGCGCCGGGCACGCCCCGGCCGTCGAGCAACAGCGCGCCAGGAGTGGACACTGCCACCGAGCCACCCGCGCCCGTGCTCCGCGTGCTGCTGGAAACCGTGCCGCCGCTCAAAACCGAGATGTTGCCCGCGTTGACCCGGACGGCTCCGGCCGAGCCCGAGCTTCCTGGCGAGGCTTCGCTGCTGACAACGCCGCCGCCGTCAATGGCCAGATCCCCGCCGACGTTCAACGAGACCACGCCGGCATCGCCGGAAGCGACGGTTTGCGTATTGACCGAACCGCCGCCCGACACGGCCAGCGTTCCGGTATTGACGGCAACGGCTCCGCCCCGGCCCGGCCCGGCGGTGGCGCTGGCAATCCGTGCCTTGCCTTGAACCCTGACCGAACCGGCGTCGATCGTGACCGTCCCGGCATTGCCCGACCGTGCCCCCAATGCCGACGCCGCGATCTCGGTGAAGCCGCCGCCTGCGCCGTCGAGCAGCAGCGCGCCAGGGGTCGCCACCAGAACGGAGCCGCCAGCGCCGGCGCCGCGGGTATTGCTGTTGATGAACCCGTCGTTCACGACAGAGACGCTGCCGGCGTTGACCCGCACCGACCCGGCCGAGCCAGGCACATTGACCGCGGCCTCGCTGCTGACGCCGTTGACGAACTCGCCCTTGTTGGAGCCGTCGATGGCGAGCGGGCCGCCGATGTCGAGCGCGACGTCGCCCGCGTCGCCGGCGCCGGACGTGTCGGTCGTAATCGAGCCGCCGCGCGCGAGGGTGAGCGCGCCCGCATTGACCGCCACGTTGCCGCCCCGTCCTGGTGCTGCGGTGGAGCTGGCGATCCGCGCGCCGTTCTGCACCGTGACCGAGCCGCCGCTGACGGTCACGGCGCCGGCATTGCCCGATTGCGGCCCGAGCGCCGAGGCCCCGATCTCGGTGAAGCCGCCGCCCCCGCCATCGAGCAGCAACGCGCCCGGCGTTGACACCAGCACCGAACCGCCCGCGCCGGCGCCGCGCGTGTTGCTGTTGACGAAGCCGCCGTTCAGCACCGAGACGCTGGCGGCGTTGACCCGCACCGACCCGGCCGAACCAAGGACGTTGACCGCGGCCTCGCTGCTGACGCCGTTGACGAAGCTGCCCTTGCCGAGGCCGTCAATCGTGAGCGGGCCGCCGATGTTGAGCGCGATCTCGCCGGCATTGCCGGGGCCGGAGGTGTCGGTCGTGATCGAGCCGCCGCGCGCGAGGATCAGCGCGCCGGCGTTGACCGTCACATCGCCGGCCCGCCCTGGCCCCGCATTCAGGCTGGCGATCTGCGCCCCGCCCTGCACCGTGACGGAACCGGCGTTGACCGTAACCGTGCCGGCATTGCCCGACCGCGGCCCGAGCGCCGATGCCCCGATCTCGGTGAAGCCGCCGCCCCCGCCGTCGAGCAGCAACGCCCCCGGCGTTGACACCCGCACCGAGCCGCCCGCGCCGGCGCCGCGCGTGTTGCTGTTGATGAAGCCGCCGTTCAGCACCGAGACGCTGCCGGCGTTGACCTGCACCGACCCAGCCGAACCGGGCGCGTTGACCTCCGCCTCGCTGCTGACGCCGTTGGCGAACTCGCCCTTTCCGGTCCCGTCAACCGTGAGCGGGCCGGAAATCTCCAAGGCGATCCGGCCCCCGTTGCCGGAATTGGATGTGTCGGTGTTGATCGAGCTGCCGCGCGCAAGCGTGAGCGCGGCAGCGCTGACAGTGACTGTGCCGGCATTGCCGCCGTTGGCCCCTGGCCCGCTCGCGGTCGACCTGGACAGGATTTGCGAGCCGGCCGTGAGGGCAACCGCGCCGTTCATCGCGATGCCGATTGGCCCGGCAGCGCCGCTGCCCGAGGTGAACGCCTGGATCGTGGCCCTGTTCTGCACGGTCAAGTCGCCCCCGCTCACATTGACCGCCCCTCCTGCGCCAGCCAAGGCCGGAACGCCGTTCGCGTCCGCCAGCCCCGCTCCGTAGGCTTCGCTGTCCAGCATCGTCCCCGGCCCATCCAGCAGCACGCTGTCGGCGGTCACGCTGATCGGCCCGCCATTGCCGAGGCCCCGCGCGTTGCTCACCACCACCGCCCCGTTCCGCAACGTGAGGCCGCCCGTGCTGATCGCGACCGGCCCGCCGTCGCTCGACACGGGGGCGTTCGTGGCGACTGTGGACGCATCAATCGTCGTCGTCCCCCCCGCCGCGGTGCCGACGCTGATCCCGGGAGCGCGCCCAGGCCCGGTCGCCGAAGCCACGACAGTCGCCCCGCCGCGGATGGCCACGGTCCGGTCGCCGTGCAGCGAGAGCGCCCCATTGCCACCCGGAATACTGTTGTCGGTCACGATGACGGTGCCTGGGCCTGATACCGAAAGGTCTCCGGCGCGGATGAAAACGCTGCCGCCGCTCGGGTAGACCGTCGAGTTGTTCGTCACCTGCACGGTCCCGGAGCGGGACACGGTGGGCGGCGGTCCGGCCTGCGGATTGACCGGAATCTCGCCTGCTCCTGCGGCGCTGGCAATGTGCACCGTTCCCGCCGGGGCCACCAGGACGCCGCCGCTGATCGTCACGTCTCCGCCCACCAAACCCAGCGTGCCGCCAGAAGGAAGTTGCAGCGTCGACCGGTTGACCGTGACCGGCCGAGGGTTGGCGGACAGGAACCCGAACGCTTCCGGCGGCGAGGATGTAAGGGTGCTGGCGTCCGGATTGGCAGCCTGGAATCGCGCGCCGTCCTTCAGCTTCAGGTAGTCAGCGGAACTGGCGTGGAAGCTTCCGCTCACGTTCACGCTCGCGTTCGGCCCAAATACGACCCCGGCCGGGTTCACCAAGTAAAGGTTCGCCCCAGGAATGGTGGATTTGACATTGCCGTCGATGGAGGAGGCTGCGCCTCCGGTTACCCGGCCGATCACGTTGCCAACGTTGGGCGGCCCGCTGAAGGTGGCTGTTTCGCCCTCCTTGAGGCCGAAAGCGCCGAAGCTGTGGAACAGGTTGCCTCCGACCTGCCGGCCCAGCCTCGCGCCGATTGCGTAATTCGGGCCAGCCAGGGTTTGCGCCGGAGATAGCCGGCCGTCAATCGTAATCCCTTGCGCGCAGGCGTTCTCGCCCTGGAGCAGCGCCGCCGTAAGCGGAATGAACAGTAGAACCTGCCAGGAACGGTTTGGCATGGTTGGGCATTCCTGGTATGTCGGCCTTGTTTTTACCCTCGCGTTACAGATGTGTCAAAAACCTGAGATGGTTTACTTGTAGCGTCCTGCAAAGACTTGGCCACGCCACCAAACCCCATCGCTATCCCTTGGCAGACGCGCCCAGCAGCAACCCGATCGGGTCCCAAACATACGCCGTCTGATCCAGTCGCTGCCCGGCGACGCTCGTCACCGAATTCATGGCCGCGCGCCCGCCCAGACGCTGGTAGAACCACCGGCTCGGGTTCTCCCGCAGCACCCAAAGGAACAGGCTGCGGCAGCCGTGCTGGGAAAGCTGCAAGGCGGAGGCCTGCAACAGCCGGCGTCCGAAGCCCTGGTCGCGCCAATCGTCGAGCACGTAGAGGGTTTCCACCTCGCCATCCCCGATCCCCTTCGACCGCGCCCGGCCGAACGTCGCGTAGCCGACCACCCGGCCGCCGGCCTCGGCCACCAGCGTGCCGTGGCCCGCCGCGATGCTGGCCTGGAACCCGGCGGCGTGCCGGATGACCGACATGCCGGACAGATACGCGTTCGGCAGGATGCCGGCATAGGCGCTGCGCCAGGCGGAGACGTGGATGGACGCGATGGCGGCCGAATCCGCCACGGCGGCGCGGCGGACCGTCATGCCCGCCGCTCCAGCACGGCAGCGAAGAACCCGTCTGTGCCGTGCCGCCGGGGCGTGAGCGACAAACAAGGGCCTGGGCAAGGCGGCGGGGTCGGCAGGCTCCACGCCTCGGACAGCGGCATGGCCGCGTAGTCGGGATGCTGTTGCAGGAACTGGTTCACCTGGTCCTCGTTCTCGGCGGGCAGGAGGGAGCAGGTGGCATAGATGAGGCGTCCGCCGGGCCGGGCCAAGCGGGCGGCGGCGGACAGGATGGCGGCCTGCTTGGGCAGCAGCTCGGCCAGGTCCTGCTCGCGCAACCGCTGCCGCGCGTCGGGGTTGCGCCGCCAGGTTCCGGTGCCGGTGCACGGCGCATCGACCAGCACGCGGTCGAACGTGCCGGCCCGGCGCTTGGGCCACTTGTCCCCCGGCGCCAGCAGATGCCGCTCGCTGTTCTGCACCCCGGCGCGGCGAAGGCGGCGCACCGCGCCTTCGAGCCGCGGGACGGACACGTCGCAGGCAACCAGGTGCCCGCGGTTCCGCATCAGCATCGCGAGCGCCAACGTCTTGCCGCCGGCCCCGGCGCACCAGTCGACGACACGCATCTCAGGCGTCGGCCCCACCAGCGCGGCCACGAGCTGGCTGCCTTCGTCCTGGATTTCCACCAGGCCGGACTGGAACGCGGGGCCGCCGGTGATCGAGCGGCGTCCGTCGATGCGCAGGCCCCATGGGCTGAACGGCGTTGGCGCGGCGCTCACGCCTTCCTGGGCCAGCGCCGCTTGCGCCGCTTCCCGCGTCGTTTTCAGCAGGTTCACGCGCAGGTCGAGCGGGGCCGGGTCCAGCGCCGCGTCCATCTCGGGCGCGAGCTCGGCGCCGAAGCGGGCGGCGAGGGCCGGCAGGAGCCAGTCAGGCAGTTCGAACCGCACCGCTTGCGGCATGTCGGGATGATGGATGGTGTGGCCGTCGAGCTGCCGGAGCGCCGCAGCCTCCGGCTGCACCAGCGGCGCCGGGCCGTACTGGCCGCCGGAGAAGGATTGCGCGACGCCCGACGCCGTCCAGCCGTCCAGAACGAGGCTGGCGGCCACCAGCATCCGCGCGGTGGGCGCGGCGCCGGCCCGGGCCAGCCACCAGGTCAGCCGGCGCTGATGCCGCAATGCCCGCCATGCCCGGTCGGATACGGCGCGACGGTCGCCGGAGCCGATGTAGCGGCGGTTGCGGAAGAAATCGTTGGCAACGGCATCCGCCGGACGACGGGGCGCGTCGGCGATCTCGGCAAGAAGCTCGATGCTGGCCGCCAGGCGGGCTGACGGGGTCACGCGGCGTCAGGCAACCTGTGCTGCCAGCTCGCCAAGGGTGGAGATGACCGTGGCCGACCCGCCAAGCCCATATTCCTCCGGCTGACCGCTGCGGTTGCACCAGAACACTTGGAACCCGGCCGTCGCCGCCGCCTGGGCGTCCCACGCGTTGCTGGAAACGAAGCCCATCTGCCCGTAACCGAGGCCAAGGGCAGAGGCGGCAATGCCGTAAACATCCGGGTCGGGCTTGAACTTGCCCACGGTTTCCACGCTTAGGACCGCATCGAGCGCCGACGACAGGCCGGCGGCCTCCACCGCGTCCTGCAGCATCCCGGGCTCGCCGTTCGAAAGGATCGCCGTGCGCAGGCCGGCGGCACGGAGCGCCTGCAGGGTAGAGGCAGCGTCGGGGTAGGCTGGGAGCTTGCGATACGCGTCGAGCAGCGCCTCATGCACCTCAGGGTCCGTGATGCGGTTCTTGGCGGCGACGAACGCGAGGCTGTCCTTCGTGACCTGCCAGAAATCCGTGTGCTTCGACGGCCCCGTGAGGGTCTGGATCCAGGTGTATTCGAGCTGCTTCAGCCGCCACTCGTTGCTGATCCGCTCCCAATCCGGCGGCAAGCGGTCCGCGTGGGCCTGCATCGCCCCGTGGACGTCGAGCAGCGTGCCGTAGGCATCGAAGATGACCGCTTGGATGGGCACGGTTTAAAGCTCCTGCCGGTAGTTCGGCGCTTCGCGCGTGATGGCCACGTCGTGCACGTGGCTTTCGCGAAGCCCGGCGCCGGTGATGCGGCGGAACCGGGTGTTGCGCTTCAAGTCCTCAAGGTCGGCGCTGCCGGCATACCCCATGCCCGCGCGCAGCCCGCCCACGAGCTGGTGCACGACCGCGGAAACCGGCCCCTTGTAGCCGACCCGCCCCTCGATCCCTTCCGGCACGAGCTTCAGCGTGTCCTTGATCTCCTGCTGGAAGTAGCGGTCGGCCGACCCGCGCGCCATCGCCCCCAGGCTGCCCATGCCGCGGTAGCTCTTGTAGGAGCGGCCCTGATACAGGAACACCTCGCCCGGCGCCTCGTCCGTGCCGGCCAGCAGGCTGCCGACCATCACGCAGTCGGCCCCGGCCCCGATGGCTTTCACGAGGTCGCCGGAGGTGCGTATCCCGCCATCGGCGATGGCCGGCACGCCGGCGGCAAGGCAGGCTTCGGCGGTCTCCAGCACGGCGGTGAACTGCGGCACGCCGACGCCCGCGATCACGCGGGTGGTGCAGATGCTGCCCGGGCCGATGCCGATCTTGACCGCGTCCGCCCCGGCGTCGATCAACGCCCGCGCCCCGTCGGCCGTCGCCACGTTGCCGGCGATGATTTGCGCCGCGTTGGACAGCCGCTTGATCCGGCTCACGCTGCCGAGCACGCCCTTCGAATGGCCGTGCGCGGTGTCGATGACGATGATGTCCGCCTCCGCGGCCACCAGCGCCTCCGCCCGGGCCGCGCCGTCGTCGCCGGTTCCGGTCGCGGCCGCCACGCGAAGCCGCCCGAACTCGTCCTTGTTCGCGAGCGGATAGGCCTGCGCCTTGTCCATGTCCTTCACGGTGATCAGGCCGACGCAGCGGTAGGCGTCGTCCACCACCAGCAGCTTCTCGATCCGGTGCCGATGCAGCAGGCGCCGGGCTTCTTCCGGGCTGGCGGCGCCGGCGACGGTGATCAGGTTCTCGCGCGTCATCAGCTCGCGCACCGGCGTCGCCGGGTCGGTCGCGAACCGCACGTCGCGGTTGGTCAGGATGCCGACCAGGCGCCCGGTGTCGCGCTCGACCACGGGGAAGCCGCTGATGCTGTGCACGGCCATCAGCGCGCTCGCCTCGGCCAGCGTCTGATCCGGATGAATGGTCAGCGGGTCCACCACCATCCCCGACTCGTACTTCTTGACCCGGCGCACCTGCGCCGCCTGCTCGGCGATGCCGAGGTTCTTGTGGATGACGCCAATGCCGCCGAGCTGCGCCATCGCGATCGCCATCGGCGCTTCCGTCACGGTGTCCATCGCCGACGAGATCAGCGGGATGCGCAGGTCGATGGTGCGCGTGAGCCGGGCGCGGGTGCTGACCGCGTTGGGCAGCACTTGCGAGTATGCCGGAACAACAAGCACGTCGTCGAACGCGAGCGCCTCTTCCACGCGGCTGGAGACGGGGGTTCGGGACGGCGTGCCGGGGGCCATGGCGGGACCTTTCATGCGGGGCTTGGGTGCCCTGCCTTGGCGGTTCTTCTTAAGGGTGGGACGGGCGGGGTGCAAGCACGGCTTGGTTACCGTCCGATGTCGGGGCGGAACCCGGTCGCGACCACGTACAACTCGCTCGACTGCTTGCGGCTCGCCGGCGGCTTGGCATGGCGGACCTGGGCGAAGTGCCGCTTCATCCGGTCGAGGATGCTGCGCTCGGTCCCGCCCTGGAACACCTTGGCCACGAACGCCCCCCCCGGCGCCAGCGCGTCGATTGCGAAGTGCAGCGCCAGGTCGGCGAGCGCCATGATGCGCAGATGGTCGGTATCGGTATGCCCCGTCGTGTTGGGCGCCATGTCGGACAGCACCAGGTCGGCCTTCCCGCCCATCAAGGCCGACAACTGCCCGGGCATCGCGTCGTCCATGAAATCCCCTTGCAGGATGGTCGCGCCCGGAACGGGATCGACCGCGAGCAGGTCGATGCCGACGACCTGAGCCGCTCCGCGCTGGACCAGGACCTGCGTCCAGCCGCCCGGCGCCGCGCCGAGGTCGATGCAGCGCAGCCCGCGGCGGATAAGATGAAACCGCTCGTCCAGCTCGATCAGCTTGAACGCCGCGCGCGACCGGTAGCCCTGCTGCTGCGCCGCCCGCACGTAGGGATCGTTGAGCTGGCGAGACAGCCATTTCTGCGACGCCGTCGTCCGTCCGCGCGCGGTGCGCAGCGGGACGGACAGGCCGCGCGAGGGCCCCGGTGGACGTTTCGCCGGCATCGCTAAGCGCTCAGGACCGCATCGGGCTGACGCATAGGCCGTGCGACAGCGGCCCGCGGCGGAGGGCGGCGTTGCATCAGGCGGACGAGCATGCCCTCGCGCAATCCCCGGTCGGCGACGGTGGTTTCCGCGGCAGGCCAGGTTGCCTGGATCGCTTGGAAGATCGCGCAGCCGGGCAGGACGAAGCGGGCGCGCTCGGGGCCGACGCACGGGTGCAGCCGAAGCCCGTCCTGTCCGAGCGAGCGCAACAACCCGACTGCGGCATCCCCGGCCTGCGCGGACAGCGCCGCGCCGTCGATCAGCAGCCGCTGATAGCGGGCCAGGTTGAGGGCGACGCCGGCCAGCGTGGTCACGGTCCCGCTCGTGCCGATGAACTGCACGCCCCCGAGCCTCGCCTCATGAGCGATGCAGTGGATGGTCTCGAAGCGGGCGAGCCGCGCGCGGGCCGCGTCCACCATCGCGCCATAGCCGCTTTGCGTGAAGGCTGCCGGGCCAAACCGCTCGGCAAGCGTGACCACGCCGAGCGGGAAGGTGTCGCAGCCGATCAGCTCCGGGGGGGCGCCGGCGGCCCCGAGCCGGACCCAGGCAAGCTCGGTCGAGCCGCCGCCGATGTCGAACAGCAGCGCGCGCCGGCGCTCGGGATGGAACAGCGGCGCGCAGCTCTCCACAGCAAGCCCGGCTTCCTCCCTCGGGCTGATGATCTCGAACTCGAGCCCGGTCTCCGCCTTCACCCGGGCGAGGAACTGCCGCCCGTTCGCGGCCCGGCGGCACGCCTCCGTCGCGACGGCCCTGAGCGCCACGACTGGCCAGCGGCCAATCCGAGCCACGCAGGCATCCAGCGCGCGCAAGGCCCGCTGCATCGCTGTCTCGCTTAGCTTGCCAGAGGCCTCAACGCCGTCACCGAGGCTGACGATGCGGCTGAAGCTGTCAAGCACGCGGAACCCGCTGCGGGTCGGCGCGGCAATCAGCAGCCGGCAATTGTTCGTGCCCAAATCCAGCGCCGCGTAGGCGCCGTCGCGGGCATCCCGGCGGCGGCGTTGGCTTGATCGGTCCATTACAAGGGTTGGCACGTGCTCATCGGGCTTATGTCGGCACAGCGGCAGCGTTGGACAAGGCCAGGCTTCCGGCCGCGCTGGCCGTTGCGCGATCGTTGTTTGCAGCGGAAGGTGGCCGAATCGCGCTCGCTCTAAGCGATCGTCCCTATCGTAAGCTCCGGCGGAGAATTGGCCGATGCAAGATCTCATGACGCGGAAGTCGATCGAGGCGATCAGGGCTTCAAGCGACGGGGATGGCCAAAGCCTTGCCAAGACGCTCGGCCCGTTCAGCATCACTGCCATGGGCATCGGCGCCATTATCGGCGCGGGCATCTTCGTGCTGACCGGAACGGCTGCCGCGCGATACGCCGGGCCGGGCATCATGCTGTCGTTTATCCTGCGCGGCGTCGCCTGCGCCTTTGTCGGCCTGTGCTACTCCGAGCTGGCAGCGATGATCCCGGTCAGCGGCAGCAGCTACACCTATACTTACGCGACGCTGGGCGAAGTGTTCGCTTGGATGATCGGATGGGACCTCATCCTTGAATATGGCATGGGGGCCGCCACCGTCGCGGTGGGCTGGTCCGGCTATGCCGTTAGCCTATTGAAGAACTTCGGCCTGAACCTGCCCCCGGCGCTGACGGCTGGCCCGTGGTCCGTCGTCACGTTGCCGGACGGTTCGCAGGCCCACGGACTGTTCAACCTTCCCGCCGTCTGCATCGTCGCCGCGCTCACCGCGCTTCTCGTGCTGGGCACGAAGGAGTCGGCGCGGCTGAACGGCATCATGGTCGCCGTCAAGCTCGCGGTCGTCGCAGCGTTCATCGGCCTCGGAGCGGCTTACGTGAACCCGGCCAACTGGCATCCGCTCATCCCGCCCAACGCCGGGGAGTTCGGCCATTTCGGCGCCAGCGGCATCCTGCGCGGCTCCTCGGTCGTGTTCTTCGCCTTTATCGGCTTCGACGCCGTCTCGACCGCGGCGCAGGAGGCGTGCAACCCGCAGCGGGACATGCCGATCGGCATCCTCGGCTCGCTCGTGGTCTGCACGGTGCTCTACATCGCCGTGGCTGGCGTGCTGACCGGGCTCGTCCCCTACGCGGAGCTGAACATCGCCGACCCGATCGCCAAGGGCGTCGACGCGATCGGCCTTGGCTGGTTCTCCGTGCTGATCAAGGTCGGCGCGCTCACGGGGCTTACGACCGTTATCCTAGTGCTTCTCTACGGCCAGAGCCGCATCTTCTTCACCATGGCGCATGATGGCCTGCTGCCCAGGCTTTTTGCCCACGTCCATCCCCGCCTGCACACGCCTTACGCCAGCCAATTGCTGATCGGCGCATCGGTCGCGCTGGTTGCCGCCGTCGTGCCGATCGCGATCCTGGGCGAGATGGTCAGCATCGGCACCCTGCTCGCCTTCGTGCTCGTGTGCGGCTCGGTCATTTACCTGCGGCGCTCCGACAGCGCGGTGCGGCGCCCGTTCCGTGTGCCCGCGGTGCCGGTCGTGCCGCTTCTGGGGATCGCGTTCTGCGTTCTGCTGATGGCCGGGCTGCCGTGGGAAACCTGGCTGCGGCTCGTCGTCTGGCTCGCGATTGGGCTTGCGATCTTTTTCGGCTATGGACGCCGGCATTCAAAATTGCACGATCCAGCCGTTTAGGCATGGCGCGTTGGCGAGCGTTGCGAGCCATCCCGCTGCGTGCTATCGGATACGCACCAACGGGTGGCCTGAAGCCTCTGCGTGTTGGGGGATAGTTTAGCGGTAGAACTTCCGACTCTGACTCGGAAAGCCTTGGTTCGAATCCAGGTCCCCCAGCCCACGTGCCGTAGCTCTGTGTAAACTTGTAGCTTTTCGCCAGGCCAGACCGTCTGAGGTCCGGCTTGTTTCAGATTGCCTACATTGCCTGTTACTATTGAACTAACTAACTCATAGAGACTTCCGGGAAAAATTATTGTGAGCCTTGCGATCTGGCGCTTCCGAGAGGCCAAGAGTAGGGCGGGAGAAACATTGCCACGTAGACCTGGGATTAAGATTGAAATTCTCCCGTTCTCGCGGACAGTTTGCGGGCTTGGGAGCCACGTCTCGCTTGTGACGGCCTCCTGTTCGGCTTTGCAGGCCATGGGCGAGCAACGGCCCGGGCTGGAATGCAGGCGGACGGGGTTGCGCCAGACTCCGGCGTAGCGGGCGCGCGCCTCGGCCTGGGAGGCGAACCGGCGGCGGGTGCGCCTCTCAGCGGTCCTCCTGCTTGCCGGCCTGGATGCACCCCAGAGGCCGGCTGCGCGGCGGGAACGAACGCGCGGGCACGGTCTTGTGGCGAAAACTTTAAGGTGTCCCGTCGAACCGGGGCAATTCCACGTGCAATGAGTGCTCGACAGTACAAATCCCATGCGAGATTGCGCTCGCACAACACGTGAATGCCGGTGGAGGGAAAAGTGCGCTGCAAGTTTTTCGACCTGCACGCCGCTGGCCAAGCCCAGCCGGCCACCGAGGCCGTGCAGCGCCATAACGCCCTGTATAGGATCGAACGCGACCTCACCGGATGTCCCGCCCGACGAATGCGCCCGCGAGCGTCAGCCCCGGGCCGTTGCTGAACGTCTTGCAGGCTTGGCTCACGGCCACGCTGGCCCGCGTGCCGAACCGCGGCGATCTCGCAGACGCCATCTGCTACGCCCTCACACGCTAGGCGGCGCTGACCCGCTGCCGCGACGACGGCCCCCTCGCCATAACAACAACGCGACCGAACGCGCCTTCTAGCCGCTCATCCTCGGGCGCAAGTATCGGTTGTTCTGCGGGTCAAACGGCGACGGCGGCGGTGCCGCGGAGATCATGTCGCTTCTGGAACCTATCAAGATGAACGGCATCGATCCGGAAGCACATCTCCGCCACATGCTCGGCTGCATCGCAGACCATCCCGCAAACCACGTCGCCGAACTGCTGCCCTGGGCCGTCACAAGCCTATCCAGCCGCCTCGGCTAAAATAATCCGCGAGCCTGACCGAACGTTTACGCACGCGCTGCCGAATAATGCTTAGGCTTGCCTGGAGCAGGCAGTCTTGTCGGCACGGTTAAGGCGGGCATTCGGTCAGATATGCAGCACGGGTCACCCTTGTGCTGATACGACGGGAAGGCGCCAAGACCGGCCGGCTTGCTCCATGACAGCCGACCCAGCCGCTTCCCGACAATGCTTCGCAACCTGACAGTTTTTGAGAGAGACTACCGCTGCGACGAAACCTGCGCCCCGGCTGGACGGATCAGGCCAATAACCCGCCTGCTCCTGCCACGCGGACCATCCGGGGCTTCGGCCACCTCTTCGACCGCCTGGGCCGCCGTTGCGTAGCGCATGCGCTGAGATACGGGCCGGAGATCGGTCGGCGCCGCGTCGAGCACCGGCGCAGGAGCCGTGATGGAGTTCGCGACCATGATCCCCCGGTCAGGCCGGTCATAGATGAAGCCGTATGTCGGATAGATGCTGCCGAATCTTTCGCCGCCACTGAGCGCGACGCGTACGGCGGACCAGTCGTTAATCTGCGACACATCGATAACCGTGATGTTGCGAGCGATCTGTCCGCCGCGCCCGCCGGGTCCGGCCCAGTTCGCGTGGTCGATCTCGATCGTGCGCGGGTCGATGATGTTGGTCACCACGGCCACGTGCCCAAGCCGCATCCGTCCATTGGCACGAAAGTTCAGCACACTGCCAACCTCAGGGTTGGAGCCGCGCTCGTAAACTCCGGCCGCCTGCCCCCACCACGTTGCCGCGTTGCCTTTGATCTGGATGCCACTGTTGTCCCGCGCGAAGGGAACACATTGCAACACTCCTGAGCGCGCGCTCGCCATTCGCGCCTGAGGGTATGCGGACCCCCGGACACTCTTTGGTGCAGCCTGGGCCATTCCAAGCGGCACGGCGATAGCGACGGCAAGGCCGACCGTCACGAAGCGCGCGCCCAAGAAACCAAACTGCATCGAGCCCCCTTTTTTGGCCGTCCTAACTTCGGACAAAGGGCTACCGGTGCCTTCGTGTGCGCGGCAACAGCGTGAGCAGCATAAAGTTTCTTAACGAAGCATTTAAGTAGAATACCCCTGTGGATAAGTTTCACATTAAGGCAATAATTCTTATCTTATTGCTTTAATTAGACCGTTCCGGACCTAATCAGCTATGTGGCTGGATGGGAACACTGTCGCCTTCCTGCCACAACACTGCAAGGGTTTAGAACAGCTTAGGCATTTGCGTTAACCTCACGCATTCGAAATAATTCAGTTATTTGCAAGTCGTCACCATAATTTCGACAAGGTGCCGAGGGTCGGCCATGTGCGCCTGCACGCAGGCCCGCGCCGGCGCGCCGCCCTCCGGCAGCCAAGCCGACCACACCGCGTTCATCGCTTCGCGGTCGCGGATGTCCTTCAGCCATATCTGCGCCTGCAGCAACCTTGTGTTGTCGGTGCCATGCGTTTCCAAGATCGCGTCGATCTGGTTCAGCACGTCGCGCGTTTGACCCGTCACGTCCTGGCTCAGATCCTGCGCGGTCACGCCCGCGCAAAAGACGAAGCCATGGTACTCCACCGCCCTTGCAAGCACCTTGTTCGGTTCGGTGCGAACGATTTTGCTCATGAAAAGCCCTTTCGAGATTGCAGATCCTGGCGTTCTACGCCATGGCAAGCCAGCCGTCATGCCCGGCTGGCTTAGGGCCTGCTCGACACCTATCGTTACGACCCGGTCGGGCGAACGAGCATCTCAAGCTTTTGTTTCGCTCAGCAGTTTTGTCGGCGTGCTGCCGCACCTACAGCCGATGCCGCCCTTGGGACAGCAATAACAGTCAGGCGATAACTGTTGGACAAACCCTCAATAGCGCTGTGGCTGAAAGGTCGGACCCGTGCCGGGCGCCACTGCGGACGGAGTGGCCCGCCCAGTCACCGAGTTGTTCAGGCACGACTGCACGTCGTTGTCCCGGCTGTAGAGCGCGCCCAGGCCGCGGGTCGTGACGCCAGGGTTGTAGCCTGCGGCAAATGGCGAGTCGCGCTGGTCGCGGGTGGATAGCTCCACCCGGTTCTGCGCGTTGTAGACCCGGTCGGCTTGCTGCCGGCAGTCTGCGACGGCTGCCGCCGAGGGCCGCACCAGACTCGATTGCCGCGGCTGCTGGCAAGCGGCCAGGCTCACGGCAAAGAACAGCAAGGCAGCGCTCGGGCGGGCAGGAAGGGTCATGCGAAGGCTCCAGGCGATGGCAGCACGGTCAATCCGGCGCGGAACGGGGTTTCGTCGAAACGCGCATCGTTCGTCAACGGCGCCGTCGCCGCGACGCGCAACAGCGACGGATGCAACTCCGCACCGCCGCGGCGCACCCGGCACAGCGCGTCGGTCCAGCGGGCGCGGGCCAGGAGGTCGACCAGCGCCAGCAGCCGCAGGCATAGCGACAAGCCATAGGCCGTCTGCAGCCCGGAGGTGAGCTCGACCGCCCCGGCCCAGCAGCGCGCATCCCGGTCGTGCAGCGCCAGATCGACCATGCTCCCGTCCGTCTGCCGGAACCGGAACCGGCGCGCCGATCCCCAAATCGCTGCGACCGCCGCATCGCGCGCCGCGTCCCACGCGGCGGCAAGATCGCGCGCATGCACGGGAGGCAACTCGCCGGGCGGGTGATCGATCAGGTAGGTCAGCGTGCCATCAAGGGCTTGGCCGACCTGGACAAGTGGCTTGGCGTGGTCCATCGCGATCCAAGATGGACCTCAAGGCCCGCTTGCGCCAGCCTTGACCCGGTTAGAGAAAGGTCAACCATGCCCGACCCCGCCGACCTTACCGCCATTGCAGCCCTTCGCGCCATCGACGAAGGCTCCTTGCGCACCGAGGATTGGCTCGAAGCCTGCCTCGCCCGCGTCGCCGAACGCGAGCCCGGGCTGCAAGCGATGGCCTACGTCGACCCGGACGCGGTCCGCGCGGCCACTCCCCAGCCCGGCGCGCTCCACGGCGTTCCGGTCGGCGTCAAGGACGTCATCGACACGGCGGACATGCCAACCGCCTACAACTCCCCGATCTGGGCCGGGCACCGCCCCCATGCCGACGCGGCCCCGGTCGCCTGGGCGCGCGCCGAGGGCGCCGTCATCCTCGGCAAGACCGTGACGACCGAGTTCGCCGTCCGCTCGCCAGGCCCCACCACCAACCCGCACAACCCGGCGCACACGCCCGGCGGCTCCAGCAGCGGCTCGGCGGCCGGCGTGGCGGCCGGCTATTTCCCGCTGGCCTACGGCACGCAAACCGCTGGCAGCGTCATCCGCCCAGCCGCCTATTGCGGCGTCGTCGGCTACAAGCCAAGTTTCGGCACGATCAACCGCCACGGCATGAAGCTGATGAGCGAAAGCCTCGACACGATCGGCGTCATGGCCCGCAGCGTCGCCGATTGCGCGCTCCTGACCTCGGCGGTCACCGGGCTCGACCTCGGCAACCCGGACGAGAAAGCATCCACGCCCTGCATCGGCCTATGCTGGACCGCGATGCGGGACCGGTCCGGCCCGGAAACCGAGGCGCTGATGGAGCGCGCGGCGCAGCAGCTCGCGCAAGCCGGCGCGCAGGTCCGCGACGTCACCTTATCCGTCGCCTTCGACGGCATCGAAGCGGCCCACGCGGTCGTGATGAACGCGGAAAGCGCCCGCGCCATGGGCTGGGAGTTGGCCCAGCATCGCGAGCAGGTCAGCGAAATCCTCCGCGAACGGCTGGAATGGGGGCTGGCGCAAGGCGGCAAGGCCTTGGTCGACGCCCGCCAGATCTTCCGCGTCCTGCAAAGTGCGTTCCCGGAGGCGATGGAGGGCGTCGATATCCTGGTCACCCCTTCCGCACCGGGCGAGGCGCCGATGGGCCTCGAATACACCGGCGACGCCTCCTTCAACCTGACCTGGACCAGCCTGCACGTCCCCTGCGTCACGGTCCCGGCCGGCACGGGACCGAACGGGTTGCCCCTCGGCCTGCAAGTGGTTGGCCGTTTCGGCGCCGACCGCGCGGTGCTGGCCTGGGCAGCCTGGGTCGCCTCGGCTCTCGCTTAATCGATGCAGCCGCACTTAAACCCTAGTGGCAGTGTTCGCTCCATGACCCATTTGCCAATGATGCCGCGCCAGATAAGTTCTGTTCCCCAGACCGCCGCATCCAGAAGGATTACACCGCGGTTGCGCGCCTGCCTGGCCGCTCTGGCCTTGTTGACGACGGCCGCGGCCGGCCCCAGCGCGCCCGAGAACCCCGCCGACTTTGCCTGGAAAATGAACCCGGGCGCTCAGGTGCCGCTCGGCGTCACGCTGCGCGACGAAGCCGGCCGCGAGGTCAAGCTCGCTGACGTGATCTCGCAACAGCCGGTCATCCTCGACCTGGGCTACTTCCATTGCCCAGCCCTGTGCGGCATCACCCGCGCCGACCTGTTCAAGGCCCTCGAAACCAGCGGCTTGAAGGGCGGCAAGGATTACGACCTCATCTCCATATCGATCGACCCGGCGGAAACGCCGCAAGACGCCGCCGCGGCGAAGAAAGCCGACCTCGAACAAGCGTCCTTCGCCACCGGCGCGGGTTGGCACTATCTCACCGGCACGGCGCCCTCCATCGCCGCCGTCACCTCCGCCGTTGGCTTCCGCGCCCGCTACGACCCGGAATACAAGCAGTTCCTCCATCCCGCGGGCCTCGTCGTACTGACCCCATCAGGCGCGGTGAGCCGCTACTTACAGGGGATCGGCTACTCAGGCGCAGATCTCCGCGCCGCGGTCAGCCAAGCCGATACAGGTGCTATTGCCCAGGCAGCCTCGCCGATCCTGCTGTTATGCTTCCACTACGACGCCGCAACAGGCCGCTACACTCTGGCGATCGAGAAAGTACTGCAAGTGATGGGCGTGGTCACGATCCTGACCATTGGCGGCCTGTTCATCGTGCTGCAACGCAGCCGTCCTCGGCATTAGGCAGACAGGACGCTGGGCTTCGGCCCGCCTGTCGCCCAGTCCAGCAACTCGGCGGTATGGACAACCGGGATGCCCGTTCCCGATGCGATCTGCGTCATGCACCCGACGTTCCCAGCCGCGATCAAATTCGGCTCGACCCGCTCGATGTTCGCCACTTTCCGGTCCCGCAACTGCCCGGCGATCTCAGGTTGCAGCAGGTTATACGTTCCGGCTGAGCCGCAGCACAGATGCCCCTCCGGCACGTCCACCACCTTGAACCCGGCCTTCGCGAGCAGCGCCTTCGGCTCCTGCCTCACTTGCTGCCCATGCTGCAGCGAGCACGCGCTGTGGTAAGCTACCCGCTGCCCTGTCGAGATAGCCGGTGTCCGCAGCCCAAGATCGGCCATGAACTCGCTGATGTCCTGCGTGAGACCGGAGATCCTCCGCGCTGGCGCGGCAAGCTCGGCGTCCTCGCGGAACATATGGCCGTAATCCTTCACCGTCGTGCCGCACCCCGACGCGTTGATGACGATCGCGTCAAGCCCGTCACCTTCCACCTCGCGCTGCCACGCAAGGATGTTGGCCCGCGCCGCCTTGTGCCCGCCCTGCCCGAGGTGGTGGTTGAGCGCCCCGCAGCACCCGGCGCCCCTGGCCACCACCACCTCGCACCCGTGCCGGGTCAGCAGCCGGATCGTCGCCTCATTGATCTGCGGCGCGATCACCTGCTGCGCGCAGCCGTTCATCAGCGCCACGCGGCGCACGCGTTCGCCCTCCGCGCGGAACACCTGCGGCCGGTCCACCGCGCTCTTGCCCGGCACCCGCTTCGGCGCCAAGGCCAGCATCGCGCGAAGCTGACCGGGCATCAGCCGGGCCAGCGGCTTGCCCAGCCCGGCCCCTTGCAGCGCCAGCCGGAACAGGCCGGGGTTCGGCAGCACCCGGCCAAGCAGCCTTCGCAGCGCCCGGTCCTGCCACGGACGCTTGTAGGTCTGCTCGATATGATGCCGGGCATGGTCGACCAGGTGCATGTAGTTCACGCCCGAGGGGCACGTGGTCATGCACGCGAGGCACGACAGACACCGGTCCACGTGCTTAACCACCTTCTCGGTCGCCGGCTTGCCGTTCTCCAGCATGTCCTTGATGAGGTAAATCCGCCCGCGCGGGCTGTCCAGCTCGTCGCCGAGCAGCACGTAGGTCGGGCACGTCGCGGTACAGAACCCACAGTGCACGCAGGCGCGGATGATCTTGGCGGAATCCGCGGTGTCCGGATCTGCCAGTTGCTCGGCGGTGAAGTTGGTTTGCATGGGTCAGACGCCTTCCTGCATACGGCCCGGGTTCAGGATGCCATGAGGGTCGAAGCTTGCCTTGACGCGGCGGGTCAGCGCGCCCAGCGGCCCGGCGGCGGGCTCGAACACATCGACGCTGCTTCGCCCCGATTCGGGCGCGCGCAGCAACGTCGCCACCCCACCCGTCTCCGCCATCGCCGCGCGGACAATCCCGGCGCCGCAATCCGGCCCCGCCGCCGCCGCGGCAATGCTGAACCACAACAACCCGCCCCCCCAATCGTAAAACGCCTCCGCCTCGGGCAGCGAGGCTCGCAGCCGCCGCAGCAAGCCTGGCGACTTGGACGGTACTGGGCACAGCCGCCAGACAATGCTGTCCCCATCGCCGAGCAAAGGCTGCACCCCGCTCACGGCGCCCCAGAACCGCTCGCTGTCGGGCGCGATCAGGCGCTCGCCCCGCCCCACGATCTGCTCGATGATGCCCACACGGTAATCGACCGACGTTCGCGGCCCCTCGAAGCGGAACGCCGTCACAGCGCCCTCGCCCGCATCCATTCCTGGCGCGCGCGCCGCGATTTCGGCCGGCAAATGCGCGGCGCCCGAGACTTCGCCCGCGGAATTCAGCCCGTCCGCCAGCGCCTTGATCCCCGCCTCGTCCCCCAGCCCGCGCAGCAAAACCGTCGCCGACGTTTCCGGGCGGGGCAGCACGCGCACGGACAGTTCGGTCAGCACCGACAGGGTGCCGAACGCGCCGGCCTGGAGCTTGCACATGTCGTAGCCGGTCACGTTCTTGACCACCTTGCCGCCCGCCTTCCAGGCGTCGCCCCAGCCGTTGATCGCGCTGAAGCCGAGGAAATGGTCGCGCGCCGAGCCGGCCCTGATCCGCCGCGGCCCGGCCATGTTGCAGGCGACCGTGCCGCCGAGCGTCGGTGCGCCGCTGCCGGGCAGCAGCGCCCGCCAATCCGGCGGCTCGAAGGCGAGCATCTGGCGGTGCGTGTCGAGTTGCTCCTGGATGTCCGCCATCGGCGTCGCGGCCCTGGCGGTCAGCACCAGCTCGGAGGCGTCGTACTCGATCATGCCGCTGATCCGGCTCATATCGAGCCGGTGCCCGGCTTGGCTAGGCCGCCCCCACCCCTGCTTGCTGCCTCCCGCCACGATCTCGAGCGGCTGCCTCTCTGCCGCTGCCCAGGCCACGACTTGCTCCGCCTCCTCGGCATCGGCTGGCTGGAACGCCGTCACGGCCTAGAACCGCGGCAATTCGGGGAACCGCGTTTGCCCGGCGTGGACATGCACCCGGCCCATCTCCGCGCATGAGCAAAGCTGCGGGAACATCTTCCCCGGATTGAGCAGGTTCCCCGGATCGAACGCGCACTTCAACCGCTGCTGCTGATCGAGGTCGCGCTTGTTGAACATCGTGCCCATCAGGTCGCGCTTTTCCACGCCGACCCCATGCTCGCCCGTCAGCACGCCGCCCACCTCGACGCAAAGACGCAGGATGTCGTTGCCGAACTCCTCCGCCCGCTCCAGCTCGCCCGGCACGTTGGCATCATAAAGGATCAGCGGGTGCAGGTTCCCGTCGCCGGCATGGAACACGTTGGCCACGCGCAGTCCATGCTGCCCTTCCATCTGCTTCATCCGCGCCAGCACGTCGCCGAGCCGCTTGCGCGGTATGGTGCCGTCCATGCAGTAGTAATCCGGCGCGAGCCGCCCCACGGCGGGGAACGCCGCCTTGCGTCCGGCCCAGAACAGCAGGCGCTCCTCCTCGTTCTGGCTGACCCGGCAGGTCTGCGCGCCGTTTTGCCCGGCGATGGCCTCAACCGAGGCGACCAGGTGGTTGACCTCGGCCTCGCAGCCATCCAGCTCGACGATCAGCAACGCCTCCGCATCCAGCGGATAGCCGGCATGAACGAAGGCTTCGGCCGCCTCGATCGCCAGCCGGTCCATCATCTCCATGCCGCCAGGGATGATGCCCGCGCCGATGATCGACGCCACTGTCTCGCCCGCGCCCTCGATGGTCGGAAAGCCGATCAGCAAGGCCCGCGCGCCGGGCGGCTTCGGCAAGATGCGGACGGTGACTTCCGTGACCACCCCCAGCAGCCCTTCCGAGCCCACCATGACCCCCAGCAGGTCGAGCCCGGCCCCGTCGTAATGCTTTCCCCCGAGCCGCACGACCTCGCCCTCCATCGTGACCATCTCGATCCCGGTCACGTTGTTGGTGGTCAGCCCGTATTTCAGGCAATGCACGCCGCCGGAGTTCTCGGCCACGTTGCCGCCGATGGTGCAGGCGATCTGGCTCGACGGATCGGGCGCGTAATAGAAGCCCTGGTCCTGCACGGCATGGGTGATGCCGAGGTTGGTGACGCCCGGCTGCACCACGGCGCAGCGGTTGTCGATGTCGATCTCCAGGATGCGCTTGAACTTGCCAAGCCCGAGCAGCACGCCATCCTGCAACGGCAGCGCCCCCCCGGACAGAGAGGTGCCTGCGCCGCGGGGCACGACCTTCACGCCGTTCTCGTGGCAGTATCGAAGGATCTGCGAGACTTGTTGCGTCGTTTCCGGCAGCACGACGACCATCGGCAGGGTGCGGTAGGCGGTCAGGCCGTCGCTCTCGTAAGCGCGGCGCTCGTCCTCCGAGTCGATGACGCCCTCGCCGGGCACAATCTTGCGCAGGGCGGTGACGACCTCGGTGCGGCGGCTCAGGACGGCGTCGTCGGGCAGTGGCATGGTCAGCATCACGGTCTCCCTGTTCCGGCTTCGCCCGCCGGCTATTTCTTATATAGGGGCGGCGGCTGATTTTCGCTCGCCGGAACTTTGGCGATCAGGCCACGAGGATGGCGCGGAAATCGTTGACGTTGGTGAGCGTCGGCCCTGTCATGATCAGGTCATCGAGGGCGGAGAACAGGCCGTATCCGTCATTGTCGGCGAGGCGCCCGCGCGGGTCGAGGCCGCGTTGGCGGGCGCGGCGCAGCGTGTCGGGGGAAAGAACGGCGCCGGCATTGTCCTCGGTGCCGTCGATGCCGTCGGTGTCGCCGGCGATGGCGTGGATGGCGGGATGGCCGTCGAGCGCCACGGCGAGCGCCAGCAGGAACTCGGCATTGCGCCCGCCCCTGCCCTGGCCGCGGACGGTAACGGTCGTCTCGCCGCCGGAGATCAAGGCGCAGGGGGGCTTGGCGGGTTGGCCGTGCTTGGCGCAGTGCGTCGCCATGGCGGCCATCACGCGGGCGACTTCGCTGGCCTCGCCCTCGATGGCGTCGCCCAGGATCAAGGGCGTGAAGCCGGCCTCGCGGGCGACGGCTGCGGCGGCTTCGAGGGCGGCGTTCGGCGTCGCGATCATGACGGCCTGGGCGTGGGCGAAGGCCGCGTCGCCGGGCTTGGGAGTCTCGGCGGCCGGGTTCTCCAGCCAGGCGGCAACGGCGTCGGGCGGGTCGATCCGGTAGCGGGCCAGCACGGCGCGGGCGTCGGCGAGCGTTGTGGCGTCGGGGACCGTCGGGCCGGAGCCGATGACGGACGGGTCGTCGCCCGGCACGTCCGAGATCATCAGCGTCAGGACGCGCGCGGGCCTTGCCGCCGCGGCAAGACGCCCGCCCTTAATGGCGGACAGGTGCTTGCGGACGCAGTTCATGTCCTGGATGCCGGCGCCGCTGCGCAGGAGCGCGCGGTTGACCGCCTGCTTGGCCGCGAGGTCGATGCCCGCGGCAGGCAGGCCGAGCAGGGCGGAAGCGCCGCCGGACATGAGGCAGAGCACGAGGTCGTCCTCGCCCAGGCCGCCCACCATCTCCAGCATCCGCGCCGCCGCCCGCTGCCCGGCGTCGTCAGGCACCGGATGGCTCGCTTCCACCACCTCGATCCGCGGCAAGGGGCCGACACCGTGGCCGTAACGGGTGACGACCAGGCCCGACAGCGGGCGGTCCTGCGGCCAATGCGCCTCGACCGCCCGCGCCATGGATGCCGCCGCCTTGCCCGCGCCGACAACGACCGTCCGGCCGCGAGGCGGCGCGGGAAGATGCGGCGGCACGCACAAATCCGGGGCGGCGGCATCGATGGCCGCCTGGAACATCCGTGCCAGGAGGGGCCGCGCCTCCATCGGGGCGGCTATTCGGCGGCGGCTTTGACGGCCGTCGTCTGACCGATCTCGTGGTGGGCCAAGCTTTCGAGCACGCGCACCATGCCGGAATGGTCCCACGCCTTGCCGCCCGCGGCGGCCGCGGCGTTGAACAGCTCCTGGCAGGTCGCCGTGTTCGGCAGGCTGAGTCCCAGCGAGCGGGCGCCGGCCAGAGCAAGGCTTAGGTCCTTCTGGTGCAGCTCGATCCGGAACCCCGGGTCGAAGTTGCGCTTAACCATGCGCTCGCCGTGCACCTCCAGGATACGCGAGTTGGCGAAGCCGCCCATGAGCGCCTGCCGGACGCGGGCCGGGTCTGCGCCGGCCTTGGAGGCGAACAGCAACGCCTCCCCGACCGCCTCGATGGTGAGCGCCACGATGATTTGGTTGGCGACCTTTGTCGTCTGCCCGTCGCCGTTCTCGCCGACGAGGGTGATGTTCTTGCCCATCAGCTTGAACAGCGGCTCGACCGTGTCGAAAGCCTTTTGCGGTCCGCCCACCATGATGGTCAGGCTCGCCGCCTTGGCACCCACATCCCCGCCGGAGACCGGGGCATCGAGGTAGTCGCAACCGAGCTTGTTGACCCGCGCGGCGAACTCCTTGGTGGCGATGGGCGAGATGGAGCTCATGTCGACGACGGTTTTGCCCGGGGAGAGGCCCTCCGCCACGCCGCCTTCGCTGAACAGGGCCGCCTCGACATGCGGGGTGTCGGGCACCATCAGGATGATGATGTCGGCGTGCTGCGCCACCTCCTTGCCGCTGCCGCACTTGGTCGCGCCCTGGTCCAGCACGTCCTGCGGGATCGGGCCGATGTCGTGCAGGAACAGCGTATGGCCGCCGGCGATGAGGTGGCCGGCCATGGGCTTGCCCATGATGCCGAGGCCGATAAATCCGATGTTGCTCATGATGTCTCGTCCTTGCTTGCGTTTATTGCGGGCTTGCTCAGGCCGCCCGGTGCGAGGCCATCCAATGCAGCCCGGCCTTGGTCTCGCCGGCCGGCTTGTATTCGCAGCCGATCCAGCCATCGTAACCGAGCTCGTTGAGGCGGCGGAAGATGTAAGCCCAATTGATCTCGCCCGTGCCTGGCTCGTTGCGTCCCGGATTGTCGGCCACTTGGTAATGCCCGATGCGGGCGAAGTTGGCCTCGATCGTCCGCGCCAAGTCGCCTTCCATCACCTGGGCGTGATAGATGTCGTATTGCAGCTTGAGGTTGTCCGAGCCGACCGCCTCCATGATCGCGAACCCTTGCGCCGGGCGCGTCACGAAGAAGCCGGGCACGTCGCGGGGGTTGACCGGCTCCAGCAGCAACTCGATGCCGGCGTCGCCCAGCTTGCCGGCCGCATGTTTCAGGTTCTCCACCAATGTCTGCTGTGCGACCTCCGCGGACGTGCCAGCGGGCGGGATGCCGGCCAGGCAGTTGAGGCGAGGGCAATCGAGCGCGGTCGCGTAATCGATGGCGCGGGCGACGCCCGAACGGAACTCCTCCATCCGCGCCGGGTCGCAGGCGATGCCGCGCTCGCCCGCGGCCCAGTCGCCGGCGGGGAGATTGTGCAGGACGACGCGCAGGCCGTTGTTTTTCAGGGCGGCGGCGACCTCCTCCTTGGTGAAGTCGTATGGAAACAGGAACTCGACCGCCTCGAACCCGGCCTCGCGCGCGGACTTGAAGCGGTCAAGGAACGGCCGCTCGGTGAACAGCATCGTCAGGTTGGCAGCGAACTTCGGCATTCGGAACTCCCCGGCGGCCCGCCAGCGGCGAGCGCCCGAATTAATGAACGGCAGCGGCAAACGGCCTAGCGCTTCGACATAGTCAGGCGATACGGCATGAATCGAAGCGCCAATCGTGTTCGGCGAGCCGATTGAGCCAACCCGCCAAAGCGCTCCTTCGTATCAGACCACTAGCGGGACGCAGGCTCCAGCACCTTCTTCGGCTCCGGCGCGCCCATGTCCTGGCTTTTGCGGATCGAGAGCGTCGGGTCGAGGCATAGGATTTCCTCGAACTCGTTGACGCTGTCCACCTCGGTGCCCATCGAGATGTTCGTCACCCGCTCAAGGATGAACTCAAGCACCACCGGCACCTGGTGCTCCTCCATCAGCTTCTCCGCCCGGGCGAACGCGTCCTTGAACTCGTTCGGGCTTTTGACCCGGATCGCCTTGCAGCCCAGCCCTTCCGCCACCGCCACGTGATCGACTCCGTAACCCGGCATCCCATCGCCGTCCGGATCGGTGTTGATGTTGTCGAACGCGAGGCTCACCTCGAAGTCCATCTGGAACCCGCGCTGCGCCTGGCGGATCAGCCCGAGGTAGGAATTGTTCACCACCACGTGCAGGTAGGGCAGCTTGTGCTGCGCGCCGACCGCAAGCTCCTCGATCAGAAATTGGAAATCGTAATCGCCGGACAGCGCCACGATCTTCTTGTCCGGGCACGCGGCGCGCACGCCGAGCGCGGCCGGCAAGGTCCAGCCCAGCGGCCCGGCCTGGCCGCAATTGATCCAGTTGCGAGGGTTATAGACGTGCAGGAACTGCGCGCCCGCGATCTGCGACAAGCCGATGGTGGTGACGTAGCAGGTGTCCCGCTCGAACACCTCGTTCATCTCTTGGTAGACGCGCTGCGGCTTCAGCGGCACGGCGTCAAAATGGCTGCGGCGGAGCATGTTGTTCTTGCGGTGCAGGCACGAGCCGGCCCACTCGGAACGGTCCCGCAGCGTCCCGGCCTGTTTCATCTCCCGCGCCACGGCAATGAACTCGGCCAGCGCCGCCTTGGCGTCCGACACGATGCCGAGGTCGGGGCCGAACACCCGCCCGATCTGCGTCGGCTCGACATCGACGTGGATGAACTTGCGGCCCCGCGTGTAAACCTCGACCGAGCCGGTGTGGCGGTTGGCCCAGCGATTGCCGATGCCGAACACGAAGTCGGACTCGACGAACGTCGCGTTGCCGTAGCGATGGCTGGTTTGCAGCCCGACCATCCCGGCCATGAGCGGATGGTCGTCCGGGATCGTGCCCCAGCCCATCAGCGTCGGGATCACCGGCACGCCCGTCAGTTCGGCGAACTCGACCAGCAGCTCCGACGCGCCGGCGTTGATGACGCCCCCGCCCGCGACGATCAGCGGGCGCTCGGACGCGTTCAGCATTTCCAGCGCGCGCATGGCCTGTTTGCGGGTGGCGGCCGGTTTGTATGGCGGCAGGCTCTCGTAGCTGTCTTCGTCGAACTCGATCTCGGCAAGCTGCACGTCGATCGGCAAGTCGATCAGCACCGGGCCGGGCCGCCCGGACCGCATGACATGGAACGCGTGCTGGAACACGCCCGGGATCAGGGCCGGCTCGCGCACGCAGACTGACCATTTGGTGACCGGCTTGGCGATCGACTCGATGTCGACGGCCTGGAAATCCTCTTTATACAGCTTCGCACGCGGCGCCTGCCCGGTGATGCACAGAATTGGGATGCTGTCCGCCTGCGCGGAGTAGAGGCCCGTGATCATGTCGGTTCCGGCCGGGCCGGAGGTGCCGATGCACACGCCGATGTTGCCGGCCTTCGCCCGGGTATAGCCCTCGGCCATGTGCGAGGCGCCTTCGACGTGGCGGGCCAGGATATGGCGGAGCTTCCCGTGCGCCTTCATCGCCGAGTAAAGCGGGTTGATCGCGGCACCCGGCACGCCGAACGTCGTGGTGACGCCCTCGCGCTCGAGGATGCGGACCGCCGCGTCGATCGCCCTCATCTTGGCCATGTCGCCCTCCCATCAATGTTTCCCGTGAAACAGTATCGCGCCGCGCGGGGCGGATTGCCAGCGGTTTCGGACGCCTTTCCGCGATGTGGAAAACGGCTTACTTTGTGCCGTAGTTAGCTCGACTTTGGCCATCAAGCGGCATGGCAGAGCGCGTAGGTGATACCTTCGCGGAGCGCTGGTCGGAGTTTCCGCACGTTGCCTGCGAGGCGGGACATGGTGAAACCCTGTTCGTGCCAGACATGGCGACGCACGGCGGCCAGCGTGTCGCTGAAGGTTGGACGGCGCTTGCGATACCAAGCCGTAGTCATGACAGCCCCGCATGCCCTCGGGCTGAGCTGCGCGGCAAGCAGGGTGACGAGGGAAAACAACCCGAGCAGGCAGGGGGTGGTGCGCGCGATGGCCAGGTCGGACCACTGTCGCTGTGTTTCGACCCCTAGATGCGCCCGGGTTTCCTGGAACGTGGCTTCCAGCTGCCAGCGCTGGACGAACCAGCGCAGGACCTGCTCCGGTTTCTGATCGGGGTCGGTGCAGAGCAGGGCTTGCGGGGCGAAGCGGCCGAGCGGGTCGCGCACCAGTGTCCAGCGGATCGGCACGACGGGCAGCCCGGCATGGTGCCACACGGCGGTGCCGGAACAGAGATCAACGATGCGCTCGCCCTGGCCATACCAGCCCGGCACCGTGACGCGCTGCCAGGTCGTACCCGCGTCGGCCAGCACCGTGGACAGGTTCGGCAGGCGCGCGCCCTTGACCCGGGGTCGCCCGATCGTCCCGGGGAGACGAGGTGGCGCCGGGGAGTAGAGGGCGGCATCGAGGCGCAGGCGGGTGACGCAGACTACGCCGCGGCGGCCCAGCGCGGTCAGGAGTTCCAGGGCGGCGAAGCTGCTGTCGGCCACCAGCACCAGGTCGCGTCCGGGCAGCCAGCGACGGGCTTGCAGGATCACCTGCCGCCCCCAGTCGGTCAGCTTCTTGTGCCGTCTGCCGTGCTCGCGGCTGTAACGCTCGGACGGGGCGAGAGCCGTCAGGAACGGCAGCGCCCAGATGCGCTCGGCCCAGGGGATCGGCACCAGCAGCATCAGGCTGAGCCAGCGCAAGCCGGACGCCTTGACGAAGTGCCCGTGCGAGGAGCGGACCGGGTCACGGTAGATGCCCTTGGCGGCGATGCGCTTGCCACGGCGGCGCTCGATGGTGTCGTCGATGCCGAGCACCACGGGACCGTCCGGCGCGAAGGTCTTGATCAGCAGGTCCAGCAGCACTTGCGACGCGGCCCGCGGGCTCCAGGCTGCCCGGTTCAGCACCCGGTGGTAGTTTACGAAACGCCGCTCGCCCGCGAGCCCGCAGATGCGCAACAGGCTGGCGACCGTGCGCGTGCCGGGCGCCAGGATGGCGCCGATCAGCAGCACCTCGGCATGACGCCAACTGCGCTGGCAGAACAGCGGCGCGAAGCTCAGGATGATCGCGGCGAAGCGGGATGGCAGGCAGGGCATGGCGGGTCTCTTGGCGGGGACACGCCAGCTTCAACGGCCAGACCGCTCCGCCACCCAACGCCGCCTCAAATGGCCAAAGTCGAGGTTAGAAGGCATTGGAATTTCAGGAAGCGCCGTGCTGTATCATCTCTGGGAGCAATGGAGGCCGAACTGCATATGCCGCGCACACCGCAACCCGCCCGCCCGCGGAAAGCCGCCGGCCACGCGCCTATTGCTCTCCCGTCCCGGTCCGGTCAGGTGCAATCGCTGGTGCGCGCCCTGGGGATCGTCAATCGGCTGGCGGGCGCGGATGACGGGATCGGGCTGAGCGAACTTGCCCAACAGGTCGGCCTTTCCCCCTCCACTGCCCACCGCCTGCTCACCACGTTGGAGCAGGAACGCTACGTCCATTTCGATGCCGAGCGCCGGCTTTGGTCAGTCGGCGTTCAGGCCTTCGTTGCCGGAAGCGCCTTTCTGAAAACCCGCAGCCTTGCCGGCACCGCGCGCCCGCACATGCGCGCGCTGATGGAATTAACCGAAGAGACCGTCAACCTGGCCGTGGAGGACCGGCTCGAGGCCGTCTACCTTTCGCAAGTCGAATGCCGCCAGATGATGCGCGCCTTCGCCCGCCCCGGTGGACGCGTTCCTTTGCACTGCTCGAGCGTCGGCAAAGCCCTGCTGTCGGTGCTTCCAGACAGCGAGATACGAAAGGTCCTGAACCGCCGCGGATTGCCGCAGGTAACTTCTAAAACCCTGCATACGAAGGCGTCTCTCCGGAGCGACTTGGCTGCCGCCCGGCAGCGTGGCTACGCGATTGACAACGAGGAGCACGCAGTCGGCTTGCGATGCGTCGCCGCAGTCGTATTCAACGAGAATGCCGAAGCAATCGGCGCCGTGTCGGTCTCGGGACCTATGGCGCGCATCTCCGACGCCCGGATTCCGCTGCTTGGCCATTCAGTCCGCGCGACCGCAGACGCTATCACCGGACAACTCGGGGGCGTGTTGCCGGGATGGCGGTCGAGGCTCGGGTAGAACGCGATCAGAGCAGGCCATTCATCGAGGCTTTTCTTGCAATGGCCTTACCTATTACGGGCCGGCCAGCCCGCAAGCACTTGGCATGGCATTCGACACCGAGAAGGAGCGTTGTGCCAGGCCGCTATCGTCTAAGTGAGCTTGCGTGGCTTATACTGCACAAGCCTGCTTAGAAACCTTTGGAGACGCATCAGTTCACCGACAGCATGCCAGAACGTTCTGCCGAATGATATTTAGACTGTAGAACAGCGATAGCCGCCTTGCTTGACCTAGATCCTTATCTGGACTGGCAATCGACACGCTTCGCTTCTCCAATCAGGGCGATTGCAGTCTATGCTGGAGATGCGATCAGTTCGACCCGCCGATTCTGCGCACGGCCTGCAGGATTATCAGCCCCATCGGGAAGCGTGTTGGGCGCGACGGGCCTCTGCTCTCCGAAACCTTGCGCCGCGATGACTTGCGGCGGGATGCCTGCCCCGATCAGCCACCGCTTGACCGTTTCAGCCCGCGCCGTTGAAAGGGCGTCGTTCGCCGCTATGGCGCCGATGCTGTCGGTGTAGCCTTCCACCCGAATTGCCGGGTACGGGTAGACGGCGCGCATCTGCGCCAGGATCGCCTGCAACGCAGACTCCGCGCCCGGCCGTAAGGTCGCACTGCCGAAATCAAACAAAACGTCGGATGAAAGATCATACCGCTGAAACGGGGCGGCCACTGGGACAGGCCCGTAGGCCACGCCGACACACGCCGCGAGCGGCATCGCAAACAGCGCCGCCACCGTTATCCGTAGTGCCGTCTTACGGCCCGATCCACACGTCATCATTCGGTGCCTTCAGTTTCGATTGCCATCTCCCCCGGAACGTCAGAAGGCGGCGGCAGTTTGATCCGCCCGCTCCGTCTTCATTGTGCTTGAGGCAGCCAATGCCACGGCCGCGGCAGTCTCAGACCAGGTCTCTGCCATGCCATTCAAGGCAAGCGTCAACGCCGGGTCGCAACGCGCGCGCCGGGCGGCGCGCGCAAGCTGGAATTGAAACGTCTTCGCCTGTTCGGACAGTCGCTCCGCCGGCTCGGGATTGCCGCCAAGCCAGGCAAGGTGCTCAGCCAGCAGGCCGAACCCGGCGCCGAGTTGCCGGGCCGTGTTGAAGCACAGCACATGCACCTTGTTCGCCACATTTGGCCGCTCGAACAGCGACGGCAGCGCCGCCGCGAACCGTTCCACCGGATTGCCCGGACCACGCATGGCGGTGAGCCGCCTTAGAACAACGCATGACGCGGCACGTTGTCTCGCTAAGCTGGGAGGCGCCAAGGGCAGGCGCGCCAGCTCCGAATAGGGAAACAGCGTTCGAGTATGCGGGGCAAGGCTCAATACGCCGGCATAATCGTCGCCGCTCAAGCGAAACAGGCCGCCATTGTGGACGTATTCCAAAACTTGGGCAGCCGTGTCGACCGCGGTGACCCCGATCGTCGTCTTGCTGTGCTGGCGTTGATAGTCGCCCGTGTCCGGAAGGAAAAACGAATCCACTTCCGGCAACGGCACCGACCCCGAGGCAAGTTGTGTGGCGACCTGAACTTCGAGGTCATCCCAAAGCGCCAACTCGTGCATCACCACGCCCGCGAGATCGAACAGGTCGGCGGCGTTCGGCTTGACGAAGGTGAAGTGGTCGCCTTCCCAACGCATCCCGGCCGCAGCCCCCATCAATGGCCGGGCGTCGTGCCCGGCCGCTCGCAACAGCCCGATCCAGAGGTCTAGGTAGCAATTGGATTCAGGCCACGTCCGCGACGGATCGTTCAACGGCGACAGCGTGAACGTTTCGGGCGTGGCGGTGATCGCGCGGTATTGCATCAGAGGCCGAGCGCCTTGCGCACCTCGGCCGGCCAATCGGCTATGACGACGCCGTGCTGGCGGAACATGGCCAGCACCATGCGCTCGATGCCGAAGCCGACGCATCCTGTCCGCGCCGTACTCCCGTCCGACTGCCGCAGACCGAACAGGCCGCCGAACAGATCCTTGGCATCGTTGAAGCTGGCGCAGGCGCTCGGCGAGTTCCCTTCGATCGGGATCAGCAGCTCGAACTTCGCCTGCTCCTCTCGCTGCATCCCGGCGCGCAGCTTGCCAGGACGGCCGAAGAATGGATCGTTGGCAATGTCGATCTCGGCATTCAGGGCGAGCCGGGCCGCGATGTCCTGGGCCCTTGCCATCCAATGCGTGCGGAACGCCGTGATATCGTCCGCCGACCCGGCCCGCACGAACTCGCGCAAGCGGAAGCTGCGCATTCGCGCCGGATGCTCGGACGGCTCCTCGCGATAGCACCACGACATCAGGTCGATCGTCAGGCCGCCTTCGGGCAACGGTCCTCGCTGCGCCAGGAGCGGATAAACCGGATAGCAGGCGGCCGGGGTGAGCACCACGTCGCTCGCGCGCTGCTGGCCAGTCCAGTCCTCGTTCTCGGACAGGCAGCGGAGCAGCGTCCGGTGGTCGGCCTCCGTGCCGCAGAAGCAGTGGATCGTGCCGGCAAGCTGCGGGAAGCCCTTCATGTAGCCGCTGGTCTCGAAATGCTTGCGCGGCATGATCGGCGGGAAGCGCACCACCTCCATTCCATGCCCGGCAGCTTCTTGGTCCAGCAGCCGCTCCAGCCCGGTCACGACCGATTGGAAATCGCCCGACCACGCCACCACGCCCTGCGCCGCGCTCGGCAGCATGAGCCCGGCAGACACCATCTCCGAAACCAGACCGCTCATGCGAACAACGGCTCCTCACCGCGATAAGCTGCAACCATGTTGGCGTTGTTGGCGAGGATGCGGTCGTTGCCGATCATCAGCACCGACGAATGGACGTCGCGCAGATGCCGGGCGACGCTGTAGGGCGTGTCGTTGCGGTAGCCCGCCAGCCCGATCGCTTGCATCGCCTGGCTCACGATCTGGATCGACGCCGTGCTCGCCGCCGCCTTGAGGCTGTTCATCGCCAGGCCGAACGAGATCGAGCCGAGCCGTTCAGGCTCGGCTAGCGCCGCCTCGTAGCGGTGAACCGCCTCGACCAACGTCGCCCGCGCGGTCTGCATCGTCACCAGCGTTTCGGCCAGTCGGCCAGCGCCCGCCGGCGTGCGGCCGGGCGCCTTGCGGGCACGGTCGCGAACAGCGCGGCGCGCGCGGTTGCAAGCGTCCATCGCGATGCCGAGCCAAAGCGACGCCCAGACGATGTGCGACACCGGCAGCATCGTCTCGGCCGAGATGACAGCATACGGCGCCGGCATGATCTGCCCGGGGCGGCAGGCGGCCCGCAGGCGGTAGCCCCGGCTATCGGTGCCGCGCATCCCCAGCGTGTCCCACGTGCCCTTCTGTTCCAGATCGAGTTGCGACCGTTCGGCGACGAGCAGGACCTGGTCGTTGCTCGGCGCATCCGGGTCGCGCCGGGCCGTAATCAGGACGGCATCGGCGGCGGCGCCATAGGAAATCACGCAACCCGTTTTCTCGACCCGCACCAGACCATCGTCGGCAAGCATGGCGCAGTCGCTCTGCCTGACGTCGCCGCCGGTCGCGCCTTCGGTCGTGCCCGAGGCGAGCAGCAATCCTTCGTCAGCGACCCGGCGAAGGAACATCGACTGCCACGGCTCGTCGCCGGAATGGCGGCACAGGCACGCGACCTGGATCTGGTGCATCGCGAACACCATCGCGGCACTCGAGCAGCCCTGGCCAAGCTCGAAGCAGGCGGCGGCAATGTCGGCGATCCCCGCCCCGATCCCGCCATGCGAGCGCGGCACCGCGGCGCCCAGCAGCCCGGCTTCGCGCAGCGCCGCGATCGCCTCAAGCGGGAGACGCCGCTCATGGTCGACCGCCTCGGCCGCCGGCATCGCGACCTCGCGCGCGATCCGCCGCGCTTCCATCGCCATGCCGCCAGTCGGGGGCATCCGCGGCATCAAGGCTGTCATGCTGCCGACCGCAGGGCATCGACCGCCGTTGTCAGGTTCGCGAGCGTGGCGAATGTGCGGCGATTCAACATTGATTCCGGGAACTCGACCCCGAAGCGGTCCTCGATCGCCAGCATAAGATCGACGGTTGCAAGCGACGTCAGCCCTGCGCCGGCAAGGTCGTCATTGCGGCCGACCGCATGGCCGCCCAACCGCAGCTCCACCAAAATCTCCCGCAACGCGACTTCGGTATTCTCGGACACATCGATGCTCATTTTCAAAAACCCCTTCGGCATTTATCCAACAGAAACACTAAGCCCGGGTTAAGGCGGCGGGCTGGTCTTGCGGACCTCGCGCATTACCACCCCCTGATACCGAAGCAGGGAGAGCATCGACCGACAGATCATGCGACCGCCTGGAAATAGGCCGTGGCAGTGCCGTTGAGCGCGGCAACGCTGCCGCTTGGCGCCGAGGCCGGCTGGAACGGAGCACTCGCGCGCAAGCCGATCCGGCGCATCTCGCCCGGCCAGAGATGAAAATGGTTGCTTTCCGGCGTAAAGTCGCCCGCATCGATCATGACGAACTGGGCGAAGCGCTTTGCATGAAGCGTGACCGCCCAAGGCTCGCCCGCCGACACGACTGCCTCAAGCCCGACGTCCTCGCGCGGCAGCAAAGGGCTGGCGGGGAAAATGGTCGCCTCGGACAAAACGGCCCCGTCTTCGGCGGCGCTGAGGCAGGCGCCCAACGCCTTGTATGGCGGGGGGCCGAATTGCCAACTCCCGGCCAGATCCTGGAACCGGCCCATGAGCGCCGAGGCTGAAAGCGCCACGTGCCCGCGCGCATCGAGCACGTGTTCGCTCTCGGCCAAGACCTGAACCGCCCCGCCCGGCAGCAAGCCGCGTATTTCGAGGCGCACCCGGCGCGGCTGAGCCGTTTCGTTGAACAGGTGCGCCACCACGCCGTCCAACCCCTTGTCGACCAGCAGAACCTGTATCGGCCCAAGCACCCTGGCAAGCGCGTGGAAGGCCGATTTGGGGCAACCTCTGGCGCTCATGACCCCCCAGCCAGGCCCGGGCACGTGATCCTGCCACGACAGCACCAAGCCGCCGCCGCATCGCGGGTCGGCGCGCCATGCGGCAAAGGCCGATTGCATCGACAAAGCCACCGCTGCACGCCCGAATGCAAGCCAGCGCTCGGGGTCGGTCCGTCGCAACAGGGCCGGGTCCTGGTTGAACAGCGTCGCGACGTAATGGTCCCGCACATCGTCGAAATGCCACGGCGCGCCAAGGTCGCGCGGGACCGCCTGCTGCCAACCGGCGTCACCCGGAACAGGCGAGAGGGCGCGGCATTCTTCCGGATCTTCCGGGTTGGCGAACGCGAGGCACGCGGCAGCGAAACGGACCCCGGCGGCGTCCGACAACGGACGCCAATAACCTCCGATGCCGAAATAGTGCGTCACCGAAGCGGACACGGCGAAGGGCGGCAAACCATCGGGCTGCTCATTAAAAGGCGCGTTCGGCACATAGACAACGTCCGGGCGCAATGAAACAGCCAAATCCGGCAGTGTTTCGTTAAACAGAGGGTGTTGCCACTCCGCAACAGGACGGCCAGACATTGCGGCAGCCTGGGTGACCTCATGCCCGCCGCACAATACTGCCAAAGACGGGGCGCCCGCCGTTTCATCGAGGAAATGCCGCGCCTCCGCGCTTGCCTCCTCCAGGAAAGAAGAATCAAACGGGTAATCCGCCCGCGCAAACATAAAATCCTGCCAGACCAGTAATCCCAGCTTATCACATGCCTCGAAAAAGCTTCTCTCCGGATACATGGCATACCCAGGAACACGAAGCATGTTCATCCCGCCGCTTCGCGCCGTCGGCAGCGTCGCGAGATTGCCGCCGCTCCAGAGGGCGCCGCGGCAGAAGACCGCCTCGCCGTTGACGCGCAGGGCCAGCCCCCCCTCGCCCGCCTTCTCGATCGAGCGGAACCCGGTCCGTCCCAATGCGATCCGCCGCCCGTCGAACGAGGCCGCCACTTCGACCAGGGCCGGCTCGCCATGCGTATGCGGCCACCAGAGCGGCGCATCGGGCAGTTTCAGCCTGGCGACCAGGTCCTCCCCTCGAGGCTCCAGCCGCGCCTGCTGGCCGCCTGCCGTGACGAACCCCGCCAACCGGGCCACCCCCGGCCCCGCGAACCGCACGTCGATGACCCCGGCGCCGTCCTGCAGCGTCGCATGAAGCCGCTCCAGGCGGGGCGCCACGCCCGGCAGGTGCAGCACGACGGGACGGAACGGCCCGATAACCGGCTGTCCCGTGCGGGCCATGCGCCCGAGCAGCGATGTCCGCACCCCCCTGAGCGTCTCATCCTCGACAAGCCGGTTGCGCCAGCGCGGACGCTTCATCCGCCGCCGCGCCGCCCCGAGGGCCCGGAAGCAAAGCTCGAGCCGAGAGCCGCCGGAGGTTGGAACCGTCAGCCGCAATGGCCGGAACATGGTCTCGTGACGGCACAGCAAAGCGCCGTCGAGCCAAATCTCCGACAAGGTCGCAAGGCCGAGGAACTCCAGCATCGACCCGCCAGGAAGCTCCGCCTCGAGCCGGAACCAGTGGTCGAGCGCATCACTGTCCGCAATGCCCACGTCGTCGGGCAGCACGACCGGCTGCCAAAGGCCGTTCGCGACCGGGCCCGCGTCGCTGGGCTGGGTTGGGCGGTATTGCCAGCCATCCCGCAAAACGCGCGAGGGGACGAATGCCGCTCCGCGATCGGTTTGGGAACTGTTCAGCAAAGGGCATCAACCTAGTGGGCAGTGGCATATTGCGACGCTGGTTGGTTATACCCTAATTGTTAATTAATCGTTACTGTTATGCTTTGTCGAATTAGGCAGCTTTAAGCCTATCAAGCGCCATTCAAGTCACGCCGAAGATCGAGGAACCCGCGCGCGTCCAGGGTCGCGATCCAACCAGGCCCAACCAGCGTGCTCGTTTCATCCTCGGCGACGATGGCCGGGCCGGCGACGCGGGCGTCCGCGCCGAGGCTGGACCGGTCATGCACCGTCCAGTCCGCCACCTCGCCGGTCGCCGTGTCGCGTACCGCTTGCCGCCGGGGCGGCGCGGGCACGGGCTCGGGCAGCGCCGGCGACGGCACGGCGCCGGCCACGGTGCTGACCGTTACCGCATAACTCATGATCTCGACGTCCGAGCCCGGCACCGGGCGGTCGTAGAACCGCGCATACGCCGCATCGAACGCGGCCCGCAGCCTGCCGACGCCGGCCTCGGTCAACGCCTCGACCGGCAAGGGCACCGGGATCTCATGCCCTTGCCCAACGTAGCGCATATACAAGGTGCGCGTTTCCACCGTGTCCGCGCCGAAACTGCCGAGCGCGACCGCCGCGGCGGCCTCAGCAGCCATGCCGGCGAGCAGATCGTTGACGGCGTCCACATCGAAGGTCCCGAGCCGCTGATACAGGCTGCGGACGACTTCGTAGCCGACCGGGGCGCGTAGGAACCCGATGGCGCTGCCGACGCCTGCGCCGACCGGCACGAGCACGCGGTCGATCCCCACCTTCTCGGCAACCCGGCAAGCATGGACCGGCCCGCCGCCGCCGAACGCGATCAGCGTGCGCCCGGCATAGGTCTTGCCGCTCTCGATGGCATGGACGCGCGCCGCATTGGCCATGTTCTCGTCCACCATCTCGATCACGCCCAACGCCGCGATCCCAGGCTCCAGCCCGAGCGGCCCACCGACCGCGGCATGCAGCGCCCGTTCCGCGGCAGCGTTGTCGAGCGCCATCGCGCCGCCGGCGAACCGCGTGGCCTCATACCGGCCAAGCGCCAGGTTGGCGTCCGTGACCGCAGGGCGGACGCCGCCGCGGCCATAGCAGGCCGGGCCAGGGTCCGCCCCGGCGCTCTCCGGGCCGACCGCGATCCGGCCCAACGCATCGAGGTGCGCCAAGCTGCCGCCGCCCGCGCCGATCTCGACCATCTCGATCACCGGAATCCGCAGCGGCAGCCCGGAGCCTTTCTTGAACCGCCCGACGCGGGCCACCTCGAACGTGCGCGAGGTTTGCGGCTGGAACTCGTCGATCAGGCAGATCTTGGCGGTGGTTCCCCCCATGTCGAAGCTGAGCACCCGCTCCAGCCCGCAGGCCCGGGCGATGTCAGCGGCGAAGATGGCGCCGCCGGCCGGCCCGCTTTCGACCAGCCGGATCGGGAACCGGCGAGCCGTCTCGATCGTCGTCAGCCCGCCGCCGGAAAGCATGAGGAACACCGGCGCTTCGACGCCGACCTCGCGAAGCCCCTGTTCAAGCCGCCCGAGGTAGCCGGCGATCAGCGGCTGCACGTAGGCGTTGGCGGCCGTCGTGCTGAACCGCTCCCACTCGCGCATCTCGGGCGAGACGTCCGACGACAGGCTGACGGCCACATCCGGCAAGGCCGCCGTGAGCAAATCCCGCGTGCGCCGCTCATGGGCCGGGTTGGCGAAGCTGTGCAGGTAGCCGACCGCGATGCTCTCCACCGCCTCGCGCCGGAGGATCGGCACCAGCGCCGCCACCGCGCCCTCGTCAAGCGGCAGCAGCACCTCGCCCCCGTTGTCCAGCCGTTCCGGCACCGGCAGGCGAAGATGGCGCGGAACCAGCGGCTGCGGCAGCACGATGTTCAGGTCGTATTGGTCGTAGCGGCTCTCGTTGCCGAGCGCCAGCACGTCGCGGAAGCCCTGCGTGGTGACCAGCGCCGTCCGCGCACCCTTGCGTTCGATGATCGCGTTGGTGGCGAGCGTCGTGCCGTGGACGAAGATGCCGATGTCGCCCGCCGCAAGGCCGGCCTGCCGCAGCAAGGCCGCGATCCCCTCCAGCACGCCGCGCTCCGGCTCCGCGGGCGTGGTCAGGACTTTCATCGTGGTCCGGGCCGGGCCGTGCTCGATGGCAAGGTCGGTGAACGTGCCCCCGATATCGACGGCGAGACGAGCGTGCTGCATCGCCTCAACCTGCCGCCCCTTCCGCTCAGGGGCAACCCCGGCCATGATGCGGCCAAGCAACAGGAGGAACCGGCAATGGCAAAGCAGCGCATCGTGGTGGCCCGTCCCGTGCCCCCCTCGGTCACGGCACGGGCGCAGGACGAGTTCGACGCCCACGTGTTCGACGAACGCGACGCCTCGCCGGACGAGGTGGTCGCGGTCCTCGAAGCCCATCGCGCGGAGGCCTTGTTCTTCAGCAGCAACCTGAAACTGAACGCGGACCTGGTCGCGCGCCTGCCGGAACGCGTGAAGGTTGCGGCAACATGCAGCGTCGGCTTCGACCACATCGACGTCGCCGCCGCGAAGGCCCGCGGCCTCGTCGTCACCAACACGCCGGAGGTGCTGACCGACTGCACCGCCGACCTCGCCTTCCTGCTCCTGCTCGGCGCGTGCCGCCGCGCCGGGGAATACGGCGCGGTCATGCGCGAAGGCTGGGGCCGCAGCTTCGGGATGCGCGACATGCTGGGCATCCGCGCCAGCGGCAAGACGCTGGGCATCGTCGGCTTCGGCCGCATCGGCCGCGCCGTGGCCCGGCGCGCCCACGGCTTCGGCATGACAGTGCTTTATACCGACGTGGCGCGGGCTGCGCCGGATCAGGAGGACGGCGCGGAGTTCGTTTCCTCGCTCCCCGAACTCCTGCCGCGTTGCGCGCTGCTCTCCCTGCACACGCCGGGCGGGGCGGCCACGGACAAGCTGATGAACCGTGAAACCATTGCCTTGCTGCCGAAAGGCGCGGTGCTGGTCAACGCCGCCCGCGGCACCCTGGTCGACGAGGACGCGCTGATCGAGGCGCTGAAGAGCGGCCACCTGTTCGCCGCCGGCCTCGATGTGTACCGGACCGAGCCGGCGTTCGACCGTCGCCTGTCAGAGCTGCCGAACGTGTTCCTCACGCCGCACATGGGCAGCGCCACGACCGAGACCCGCAACGCCATGGGCTTCCGCGCGCTTGACAACATCAGGGCGGTGCTGGACGGCCGCCCAGCGATCGACCCCCTATGGAGCTGAACCGATGAGACCGGTCCTACTCGTAACCCGGCGTCTCCCCGCCGCGGTTGAAGAGCGTGCGGCGCGGGACTACGAAGCGCGCCTGAACGTCAATGACACGCCGGTCACGGGCGACGACATCATCGCCCGCGCGCAAGGCGCCGATGCCGTCCTCTGCTGCCCGGCCGAACGGCTGGACGCTGCCGTCATCGCCGGCATGCCAGATAGCGTCCGCGTCATCGGCACCTTCAGCGTCGGCTTCGACCACGTGGACGTGGCCGCGGCGCGGGCGCGGGGCATCAAGGTGGTCCACACCCCGGACGTGCTGAGCGTGGCGACCGCGGAGTGCGCGATGCTGCTGATCCTGGCCGCCGCGCGCCGGGCCAACGAGGGCGAGCGGCTGGTGCGCGGCGGCGGCTGGGGCGGGTGGGCGCCGACGCAGTTGCTGGGCACGCTGGTCTCGGGTCGCCGGCTGGGCATCTTCGGCATGGGCCGGATCGGGCGCGAGCTGGCGCGGATGGCGCGCGGGTTCGGCATGGAGGCGCACTACCGCGACCAGCAGCGCCTGCCCCCGGAGCTGGAAGGCGGGGCGACGTTCCATGCCGGCGACGACAGCTTCCTAGCCGCCTGCGACGTGCTCTCCCTCCACGCGCCAGGCGGCGCAGGCACGCGGCATTGGCTGAACGCCGAGCGCATCGCCAAGCTGCCGCGGGGCGCAATCGTCGCCAACGCGGCCCGAGGCACGTTGATCGACGATGCGGCGCTGATCGAGGCGCTGCGGTCGGGCCAGGTCGCCGCCGCCGGCCTCGACGTCTACAACGACGAGCCGCGGGTCAACGAGCGCTATTTGGCGCTGGAAAATGTTGTCCTGCTGCCGCATCTGGGCAGCGCCACGGTGGAAACCCGCGATGCAATGGGCTTCCTCGTGCTGGACGGCATCGACGCGGTGCTGGCCGGACGAGGGGCGCCGAACGAAGTGGCAGGATAACCTGAGCCAGTTTTGTACGTCGCGTTCCCAGCCCTGGTCTTTGTTACGCTGCTGCTCAGCGCGGCCGCCGGATGGAGCGCGCAGCGCAAGCTGCACGAACGTTTCGTTTCGGAAAAATCTGCGGAAAGCGTCCGGCTCCTTATGGGGATGCTGCTGACCTTCTCGGCGCTCGTGCTCGGGTTGCTGACCTCCTCCGCCAAAGAAAGGTTCGATGGACTCAACAACGAATTGAGGACGTTCGGCGCGGACTTGATCGAGCTCGATCATCGTCTCCGCGTGTATGGCCCTGGAGCGGACATCATTCGCAAGCTGCTACGAAGCTACACCGCTGCAGCAATTGCCGACACTTGGCCGGGCGAATCATTGCCGCCCGGCCGCTACCCGCGCTTCGATCACGCTTCAGGGTTGCGCAGCGTGGAGGGCACCGCCCTTGGCGACATGCTCTCGGACATTGATATAGCCATTGGGCATCTTGCGCCAGGAAACGAATTTTATCGGCAAACAGCCGCGCAATTGCGCGACCGCGTGGCGCAGACGATCCAGCAGCGTTGGCGCTTAGTCCTTTCCGCCAACTCGACAGTCTCGTGGGCTTTCCTATCAATACTGACCTCGTGGCTCTCGATCGTGTTCGCGATCTTTGCCTTGACTGCTCCGCGCAACAGATTGATCTACATCGTTGTCGCGTTGTCGGCCTTGTCGATTACGTCGCCGTTGTACCTGATCATTGATTACAGCGAAGCGTTGACCGGCTTGCAGCAGCTTTCCAGCGAACCCATGCGGATCGCGTTGGCGCATATGGACCGAGCCGACTAAAACCTTATCGCCCTGACTATGTGAGGGCGATAAGGGCCTAGCACTGATCCGGACTGGCAATTGACGCGCTTCGCTTTTCCAGTCAGGGCAATTGCAGCCTAGAAACGGGCGTGAAATCGGTTGAGGCGCTCCGGCTGTGTCGCTGCCTCCGTTACAAGGAATGCGGACCGTTCGGATTTCATATGGCCGATCCGTTGAGCGTGCTCATGAAAAACTTCCAGCGCGTCATAGCCGCCCCATCTCAGCCGCCCGCCCAGGCGCGACACGCAGACGTTGCCACTGCAACGCCGGCCGCTCCACCGCCCAACGCGACACCATCCCGCAGCCGAGCGCGATCGGCAAAGCCGTCAGGGCCAGCCCGACCGGCCCCATTTCCGCCCCGAACGCCGCCAGCAACGATTGCTGCACCGGGAACGCGTAAAGATACGTCCCGTAAGACACGTCGCCCAGCCGCCGCAGCAGCCCGGGCGCGACCGGCGGGGTCAGCGCCAGCCAAAGCACCAGGTAGGGCAGCACGAGGTGGAACAGCGCCGGCCCCGCCCAGCTCTCCCGCCCGATCGCCAGCACGCCTACGCCCAACCCCGCCAGCCACCATCGCCGCGGCACCTGGTCGCGATAGCACCAGAGCGCGGCGCCCATGATGAAATGCAGCCCGCAGTCCAGGATCGACACGACCCGCAGCGTTCCCAGCGCGGACGGCGCAAGCCCCGCCCGCGCCGCGACCGTCACCCCCAGCGCCGCGAACCCGCCCGCCATCGCGAGCAGCACCCGGCCCCGCCGCAACAGGCCCAGCAAGGCCAATCCCAGCAGTCCGCCGTAGCACAGCACCTCGATCCGCAAGGTCCACAACGACCCGTTCACCGCCAAGGGCAGCGGATTGCCCTCGAACACGCCCGGCAGGCCGAGACGCGGGCTGAACGCCAGCCCCCGCAGCGCCGCATCCCATGTTGCGCCGTCGGTAAGGTATGCCGCCGTGGAAAGCCTGGTCGCGGCCAGCCCGACCACGAACGTCTGCACCAGGACCGCCACCGCGAACGCCGGGTAAATCCGCAGCGCCCGCGCCCGCACATAATCCCGCACCGGATGGACCATCGCCGAGCGGGCGATCAGGAAGCCGCTGACGATGAAGAACATCGCCACCGCGAGGCCGCCGCCATCGGTGTACTTGCCCAGCAGCGGCGCGAACGGCTCGGTTTCCGCGTGCCCGGTCAATACCCAGGAATGGCTTACCAGCACCAGCACCGCGCCGGCGAGCCGCATCAGGTCGAGGTTGCTCCCGTCCGCCGCGAACGCCGCGCCAAGCGTGCCTCGGTTCACGCCGGGCCGAAATCCGTCACCCCGGCGAAGTTCTTGGCCAGGTCGTCGAACTGGCGCAGCCGCCGCAGCAGCGCCGGCATCCCGCTCATGGGGATCATGGTCGGCCCGTCGCTCGGCGCGCGATCCGGGTCTTGATGCGTCTCGATGAACACCGCCGCCACCCCCACGGCCAGCGCCGCCCGGGCCAGCGCCGGGGCGAACTCCCGCTGCCCGCCGGACGAACTCCCCTGCCCCCCAGGCTGCTGCACCGAGTGCGTCGCGTCGAACACCACCGGGTAGCCGGTGCGCGCCATCAGTGGCAGCGCACGGAAGTCGTTGACCAGCGTGTTGTAGCCGAAGCTCGCCCCGCGCTCGGTCAGCAGGATGCTCTCGTTGCCGGTTTCGGCGATTTTGGCGGCAACGTGCGCCATGTCCCAGGGCGCCAGGAACTGGCCTTTCTTGACGTTCACTGCCCGTCCCGTCTCGCCCGCCGCGATCAGCAGGTCGGTTTGCCGGCACAGGAACGCGGGGATCTGCAGCACGTCCACCGCCTCGGCCGCCGGGTCGCACTGCCGGGCGTCGTGCACGTCGGTCAGCACCGGGATGCGGAACCGCTCCCGCACGCCTGCCAGGATCGACAAGCCTTTCGCCATCCCCACCCCGCGCGCCGCCCGGGCGCTGGTGCGGTTGGCCTTGTCGAAGCTCGACTTGTAGATCAGCGGCACCCCCGCCCCGCTCGCGACCTGCTGCAAGGCCTCCGCCATCTCGAAGGCGTGCTGCTCGCCCTCGATCTGGCATGGCCCGGCGATCAGCACGAACGGCAGGTCGTTCGCCACCCGCACGTCGCGGACCCGCACGGTATGCGGCCCCGCAGGCTCCGGCACGTCCGGCCCGGCATCGTCCATGCCCTCCAGCAGCTCGTCCAATTCGTCAGACAAGGCGAGACTGCCTCACCGCGGCGCCGACGAACCCGGCGAACAACGGATGCGGGTCAAGCGGCTTCGACTTCAGCTCCGGATGATACTGCACGCCGATGAACCATGGATGTCCCGGCAGCTCCACCGTCTCCGGCAAAACCCCGTCCGGCGACATGCCCGCGAACCGCATCCCGCCCGCCTCAAGCGCGCGCCGGTAGTTGATGTTGACCTCGTAGCGGTGCCGGTGCCGCTCGTTGATCTGCGTTTCGCCGTAGATCGCGCCGATCAACGACTCCCCATCCAGCACTGCCGGGTAGGCGCCCAGCCGCATCGTCCCGCCCAAATCCATGCCCTCCGCCCGCCGTTCCATCGCGTTCCCTCGCGCCCATTCCGTCAATAGCCCGACAACCGGCGTCTCGCACGGGCCAAATTCGGTTGAGGACGCATCGTCCAGCCCGGCCATGTTGCGGGCGCACTCGATCACCGCCATCTGCATCCCGAAGCAGATGCCGAAGAACGGCACCCGGCGCTCGCGGGCGAACCGCACGGCGGCGATCATGCCCGGCGTCCCGCGCTCGCCGAACCCGCCCGGCACCAGGATGCCGTGCACCCCTTCCAGCCGGGCCACCGCGTCGGGCGTTTCGAACACCTGGCTGTCCACCCAATCGAGCCGGACGCGCACCCGGTGCTTCATGCCGCCGTGCGTGAGCGCCTCGGCCAGGCTCTTGTAGCTGTCCAGCAGGCTCGTGTACTTGCCCACCACCGCGATCCGCACCTCGCCCTCCGGCCCCCGCACCACGTCGATCACCTCCTGCCAGGCGGAGAGATCCGGCTCCTCGTCGAACGGCAGCCCGAAATGGCGCAGCACCTCGCGGTCCATGCCCTCGGCGTGGTAGCTGATCGGCACGGCGTAGATCGTATCCACGTCCAGCGCCGCGATCACCGCCTGCGGGCGCACGTTGCAGAAATTGGCCATCTTGCGCCGCTCCCCGTCCGGGATCTGCCGGTCGCAGCGGCACAGCAGCATGTCGGGCTGGATGCCGGCGTTCTGCAACTCCTTGACCGAGTGCTGCGTCGGCTTGGTCTTCAGCTCCCCGGCACTCGGGATATACGGCACCAGCGTCAGGTGCACGAACATGCACTGCCCGGCGGCCAGGTCGTTGGCCAGTTGCCGGATCGCCTCCAGGAACGGCAGGCTCTCGATGTCGCCCACCGTGCCGCCGATCTCGATCAGCGCGAAATCCACCTCCTCGGTCTCGCGCGTGATCGCCTCCTTGATGGCGTCGGTGATGTGCGGGATGACCTGCACGGTCGCCCCCAGGTAGTCGCCGCGCCGTTCCTTGGCGATCACCTCGGAGTAGATGCGCCCCGTCGTGGCGTTGTCCCGCTGCGTCGCGTGCACGCCGGTGAACCGCTCGTAATGCCCGAGGTCGAGATCCGTCTCCGCCCCATCGTCGGTGACGAACACCTCGCCATGCTGGTAGGGGCTCATCGTTCCCGGATCGACGTTCAGGTAAGGGTCGAGCTTGCGCAGCCGGACGCTGTAGCCCCGCGCCTGCAGCAAGGCCCCGAGCGCTGCCGACGCCACCCCCTTGCCCAACGAGGACACCACGCCGCCGGTAATGAAGACGAACCGCGTCATGGGCGCTCCTGATACATGAAGCGACGCCCATCGGGAAATCCTGGCACGGACACCGTTAGTTCGTCGGCACCTGCGGAGCTTTCGGCGCCGTGGGCGCGGGCGCCGACTCGGGAGACGCCGGCCCAGGGGCGCTCGTCGCCGGCGGCGGATTGTCGAGCAGCGACCGTCCCACCCCGGTCGTGCCGCGGTTCAGCAGCGCGAGCGACAGCGACAGCACGAAGAAGATCGTCCCCAGCACCGCCGTCGCCCGCGTCAGCAGGTTCGCCGTCCCCCGCCCGGACATGAACCCGCCCATTCCCTGGGACGAGCCGATGCCGAGCCCGCCCCCCTCGCTGCGCTGGATCAGCACGACGCCGATCAGCGCGAGGGTCACGAACAGGTGAATGATCAGCAGCACGGTTGTCATGGGCGCGCGTTCTACGCCCGGGGGCGGGGGTTGGGAAGCGTGCGGGTTAGAGGCGTAACCGGACCTGGCCGTGAACGGTTATAGCCCCGCGTAGGCATCGGCCAGGCGCACCGAACAGCCGAGGGCCGCGAAAGCCAGCACGTCGTCCGGCTGCGTGAGCACCACCGTTTCCCAACCCGTATCGACGCGCTGATAGTGCTCGGCGCGCACTTGATCCTGATAAAGCAGGACGATGTGGGCGAGGGTCGGCACTCGTTTATAGAACCGCAACTTGTCGCCCCGGTCGTTGTCCATCGTGGATGGCGAGAGCACCTCGACGACGATCAACGGATCGGTGACGTAGTTCCTGTCCTCGATCATGCCGCACCGGACCAGCAGGTCGGGGCGAGGCTTATCGATGCCGGCGCCGTTCTTGGACCGCTGGACGCGCATGCCGCCGAAGAACGTATAGCAATGGCGTTTGTCCGCCGCTTGCTTGAGCGCGACGCCGACGTTGCTGACGATCAGCTCATGGCGCTGGCTCGGGTTGGTCATGCCGATGATCCGGCCCGCGACGAGTTCCCAGGGCCGGGTGTCTTCTTGAGCGTCCAAGAACGCGTCGAAAACAGCAATCGTCACCGGCGGGTCATCAAGCATTAATGCTTTGGACATATCCCTCACCCAGAACGCTCGGCCTTCAATGGCCGCGGCGATACCAGTCTAGCACGGCCGCGGCTGGCTTGCCGTGACACTATAGGTGCTCGTCCCCCGCACCGTCGTCGCCTGCGTCAGTAGGTTCGCCGTCCCCCGCCCGGACATGAATCCCGCCCATGCCCTACGACGACCCGATGCCGAGCCCGTCTCCTCGCTGCGCTGGATCAGCGGAACACCGATCAGCGCGAGGGTCACGAAATCGTAGTGTAAGAAATCATGGAGCTTGGATACACCAAAAACGCTAAACTCCAGGGCAATCGCTTGAACCGTACTGGGATTCCGGCGCGGCCTGAAGTCTGATTCATGGGAAACCTCTCGTTGAGGAGGTTTCCCGATGCCCGGCCCATCGCTGATCGACCACTTCGCGGTGCTGGAGGATCCGCGTCAGTCCTGGAAGGTGCTGTTTCCGTTGCCCGAGGTTCTGCTGGTCGTGCTCTGCGCCACGCTGGCCGGCGCGGAAGACTTCGTTGAAATCAGGCGCTGGGGCCAGACGCATCAGGAGTTCCTGCGCCGCCTGCTGCCGTTCAAGGCTGGTGTGCCCAGCCACGACACCCTCAACGACGTCATCAACGCTCTCGACGGCGCGCTCTTTGCCGAGTGCTTCACCGCCTGGGTCGAAACTCTCCGCGACCCGGCCCCGGCCCCGTCCACTGCACCCGAAATCGTCGCCATCGACGGCAAGACCTCACGCCGCACCCACGACCGTGCCAAGGATCGCGGGCCACTCCACATGGTGTCAGCATGGGCCAGCAGCCAGCGCCTCGTGCTCGGCCAACAGGCGTGCGAGGCCAAGTCCAACGAGATCACCGCCATCCCGCTTCTGCTTGAACGCCTGGCGCTGACCGGGGCGCTTGTCACCATCGACGCCATGGGCACGCAAACCAAGATCGCCCAGGCCGTCCTCGACCGCGGCGGCGACTACCTGCTGGCGCTCAAGGGCAACCAGTCCAGCCTGCATGACGAGATCAGGCGCTACCTCGATGATCCCGCGGGCAAGGTCCACAGCCGGTTCGAGACGACCGACGGCGACCACGGCCGCATCGAGGTCCGCCGCCATTGGGTCAGCCACGACGTGGACTGGCTCACTACCGCCCGCCGGTTCCCGGGTGAGCCGCGGTTCCCGGGCCTGCGGGCCATCGCCGTCGTCGAGGCCGAGGTCGAACGCAACGCCAGCACCAGCTCCGAACGGCGCTACTACCTGTCGTCCTTGCCGCTCGATGCAAAGCTGTTCGCACACGCCGTGCGGTGCCACTGGCATGTCGAGAACCGCCTGCATTGGGTGCTCGATGTCGTGTTCCATGAGGACCTCAACCGCCTGCGATCCGGTGCCGGGCCGCAGAACATGGCCACGGTCCGGCACATGGCGATGAACCTGCTGCGCGGGCCGAAGGACAAACACAGCCTTGAGGTCAGGCGGAAATCAGCCGCTTGGGATACCGCCTATCTTGAAGCTTTGCTCCGCCAATCAGCGTGACCGCACTTCAAGCGATTGCCCTGCGCTAAACTCTCACATCCGAGTCGCGGTCACTCGTTCGTACAATACGTGAGTTCAGTTATGTCAAAAGCTGCCAAGCCTGGGTCTCTACGTGAGCACGTTGAAACTCAAATGAAAGAAATTTCGGGTTGTGAAAACCTCGAGACTGTCCTTCATAACGTACGTGAGGGCAATCGAGCGGATTATCTCCTATCAAATCGAAGTATTATTGTTGAACAAAAAGAATATGAGGATAGCGCAGAGCATCGTATGAAGGGTCGCCAGATGTATGAATTTACAAACCGACTTATACAAAACGGTCTATCAACTAACGCTGAAATTAAAGAAACGGAGAGGTTAAAAAGTAAGTTCTATAACAAAATCGGCCAGAAATTGCATCATGCAAGCAATCAAATTGCATCTACAAAAAAGATTTTAAATCTTCCGAACGCTGTCGGAGTAGCTTTACTGATATCTGATCGTGTTCCAGGACTTATGCCAGTCGTAGTAGATGACCGAGTTTGCAGATCGTTTGACTCGAAATCTTCTGAAAACAACTGTCCTTACATTGATGTTGTTGTCTATTCAATGTATATGAAAGATCTATTATCTTACACAGGCAAGCCGTGTTGTAACGGTGGAATTCTCAGAAACGACAGCGATAACAGGCTTTTAGGTATTTCACGTCTTATTCGCGACGGGCTTAATGGGAAGAACTCCAACAGGCAACGAGTGACGTTCCAACGAAATGAGTGGATGGTGCAACTGCATCCGGATATCTTCAGGGATTAGGGCCGCAGCGACAAGCTACGCCGCCGCCCGAGCAATCGCCAGGAAATCCCCCGCCGCCAAGCTCGCCCCCCCGATTAAAGCCCCGCCCACCTCCGGTAGCGCCAGCAACGCCCCCGCATTCCCAGGCTTCACCGACCCGCCGTACAAAATCCGCACCGCCCGCCCCGCCTCGTCCCCCAGCAACCCGATAAGCTGCCCACGGATCGCCCCGTGCATCGCCACGACATCCTCCTCCGTCGCTGTCTGCCCCGTGCCGATCGCCCAGACCGGCTCGTACGCCACGGCCCCCCCGAACCCCGGCGGCAAGCTGCCGTCGATCTGCGAGGCCACCACCAGCTCGGCATTGCCCGAAAGCCGGTGCTGCTCCGTTTCGCCCACGCACACGACCGGCCTCAGCCCGGCCGCCATCGCCGCCTGCACCTTTTGCCGCACCAGCGGGTCGGCCTCGCTATGCGCGGCCCGGCGCTCCGAATGTCCAAGGATCACCCAACCAGCCCCGGCGTCGCGCAGCATCCCCGCGCTGACGTCGCCCGTATGCGCGCCGTCCGCACCCGGATGGCAGTCCTGCCCGCCGACCCCGACCCCGCTCCCCGCCAGCGCATCGGCCACCATGCCAACCAGCGTCGCCGGCGGGCACACCAGCAGGTCGCACCCCAGGCTTCCGGCGGCCTCCCGCACCTCCGCCGCCAGCGCCGCCGCCATGGCCCGGCGGCCATTCATCTTCCAGTTCCCCGCGATCAGTTGCCGCACGGCATTGTCTCCCCAATCTGGTCAACGCCTGCCCCTGTCCTTATGCTGGCACCCGTTTGACCTGGACATGAACGCCCGATGATCGGCTCCATCCGCAAGTTCCTCAACACCCGTGTCGCCCGCCTGTTCTTTATCGTCCTCATCGTCCCGTTCGTCATGTGGGGCGTAGCCGACGTCGCACGAAACTACGGCCAGAACACGGCGCTGGCCACCGTCGGCGGCCGTGCCATCGAGCCTGCCGAGTTCCAGGACGCGTTCCGCCAGCAGCTCACCCAAGTCACCCGCATGATGGGCGGCAAGGCCGAGCCGACTCCCGAGATCCGCAAGGGAGTCGCCGCCCAGACGCTCGACCGCCTCGTCGTCCAGGCCGCCATCGCCAACGAGGTGCAGCAGATGGGCCTTGCCGTCCCGGACGAGGCCTTGCGCCGGTCGGTTTTCACCATGTCGGCCTTCCGCGGCCCCGGCGGCGCGTTCGACCGATCCAGGTTCGACACCATCCTGCGCCAGAATAACCTGACCGAGGGCCGCTTCCTCGAACTGATGCGCTCCGACCTCGGCCAGCGCCAGATCATCGAGACGGTGCAGGCCGGCGTCAACGCGCCCGACGTAATGCTAAAGCAGGTGTTCGCCTACCAGAACGAGACCCGCGTCGCCCAGACCGTCGATCTGCCCTTCAGCGCCGCCCCCGAGCCGCCCGCCCCGACCGCCGAGCAGCTCAAGGCCGCCTACGAGGACGACCCAAGCCGCTACAGCGCCCCCGCCTACCGCCGCATCAAGGCCGTCATCCTCTCGCCCGAAACCTTGGCCAAGGGCATCGAGGTCTCCGACGCCGACATCGCCGCCTATTACCAGCAGCACAAGGCCGAGTTCGGCGCGCCCGAGAAGCGCTCCGTCGAGGTCCTGGTCTCTCAGGACGAAGCCGCCGCCAAGACGCTTGCCGGCCAGTGGTCCGCCGGCGCGGACTGGGCCGCGATGCAGAAAGCCGCTGCCGCCGCCGGGACATCCTCCGCCCAGCTCGACGACGCCGCCAAGACCGACATTCCCGCGACCGAACTCGCAGACGCCGCCTTCGCCGCCGAGCCCGGCAAAACCGTAGGCCCGGTCAAGTCCGCCTTCGGCTGGCAAGTCGCCCGCGTCACCAAGGTCACACCCGGCAACGAACGCCCGCTCTCCGCGGTCCACGACGAGATCCGCGACCAGATCGCGCGCAGCCGGGCCGTCGACGACGTTTACGCCCGCGCCAACAAGCTGGAGGACGCTCTTGCCGCTGGCGACAGCCTCGACAACCTCCCCGCCGACCTCGGCGTCGCCGCCATCACCGGCACGCTTGACGCCCAGGGCGACACCAAGGACGGTAATCCCGCCCCCATCCCCGGCACGCAGGCCTTGCGCCAGGCGATCGTTGCCGCCGCCTTCGCTGCCCCGAAGGGCGAGCCGCCGCACATGACCGAAGGCCCCGATCAGTCCTATTACGCCATCACCGTCGAGGACGTGACCCCCGCCGCCGTCAAGCCCTACGACGCCGTCGAGGCCGAGGTGAAAGAGAACTGGGAGGCCGATTACCGGCGCAAGGAACAGGAGAAGGTCGCCGCCAAGCTGCTCACCGCAGTCAATGCCGGCGGCTTGCTGGCCGACGCCGCCACGATCGCCGGGCTGCGCACCGAGAAAACGCCGCCGATCGCCCGCTCCGGCGCGACCGAAGGCGTGCCGCCGCAACTCGTGCCCCCGGTGTTCGGCCTCAAGCCGAACGAGGCGACGATGGTGGAAACGCCCGAGGGCTTCATCGTCGCCCGCCTCGACGCTATCCACGCCCCCGAACCATCCTCCGACCCGGCGGCCGCCGCCCAGATGCGCGTCGCCCTTAACGAATCCATGGCCCAGGACGTCGAGATGGCCTACGCCGCCGCCCTGCGCCAGCGCGCCAAGCCCACCGTCAACCGCCCGCTGTTCGAATCCTTGGTCCAGTAAGGGACATGAACGCCATCGCCTCCCCCACCCGAAGCGCCTGCCTGCAAGCCTACGACGAAAGCCGCGGCGCCCTGATCTGGACCAGCCTGGTCGCGGACCTTGAAACCCCGGTCGCCGCCTATATGAAGCTCGCCGCCGGGCGCGCCAACGCCTTTCTGCTCGAATCGATCGAGAACGGCGCCGCCCGCAGCCGCTACTCCATTATCGGCATGGACCCCGACCTTGTTTGGCGCTGCCGCGGCGGCCGGGCCGAACTGAACCGTCACGCCCGCAGCGCCCCCCATGCTTTCACCGGCGACGCCCGGGCGCCCTTGGAAAGCCTGCGCGCCGTTATCGCCGAAACCCGGATGGACATCCCTGACCACCTGCCGCCCACCCTAGGCGGCCTGGTCGGCTATCTAGGCTACGACATGGTGCGCCAGATGGAGCGCCTTCCGGAGAAGAACGCGGACGCGATCGGCCTCCCCGAAGCCATCCTCCTCCGCCCGACCCTGTTCGCCGTGTTCGACAACGTCCGCGACGAGCTCACCCTCGCCGCCCCCATCTACCCGCAGCCCAGCGTTTCCGCCCAAGCGGCCTGGGATGCCGCCCAGGCCGCGCTCGCCGCCGCGGCCAGCGCCTTGCAGCGCCCCCTGCCCCACGCCCTCCCGCCCGTCGCCCTGCCGCCGCAGCCCGAGCCGACATCGAACCTGACGAAATCCGAGTTCATGGCCATCGTCGAGCGCATGAAGGAGTATATCGTCGCCGGCGACGCCTTCCAGATCGTGCCATCCCAGCGCTTCTCCGTTCCCTTCGCACTCCCTCCTTTCGCGCTCTACCGCGCGCTGCGCCGCGTCAACCCGGCGCCCTTCTTGTTCTTCCTCGATTTCGGCGGCTTCGCCGTGGTCGGCAGCTCGCCGGAAATCCTGGTCCGCCTGCGCGACAACAAGGTCACCCTCCGCCCGCTGGCCGGCACCCGCCCGCGCGGCGCAACCAAGGAGGAGGACGACCGCCTCGAGCAAGACCTCCTTGCCGACCCGAAAGAGCGCGCCGAGCACCTGATGCTGCTCGACCTGGGGCGCAACGACGTCGGACGCGTCGCCGAACTCGGCACCGTGCGCGTCACCGAGAGCTTCGCCATTGAGCGCTTCAGCCACGTCATGCACATATCCAGCACCGTCGAGGGCCAGCTCCGTCCCGGCCTCGACGCGCTCGACGCCTTGATCGCCGGCTTTCCCGCCGGAACCCTGACCGGCGCGCCGAAGATCCGCGCCATGGAGATCATCGAGGAGCTGGAGCCCACCCGCCGCGGCATCTACGCCGGCTGCATCGGCTACTTCGCCGCCAACGGCACGATGGACACCTGCATCGGCCTGCGCACCGCCGTCGTGAAAGACGGCGCCATGTATGTCCAGGCGGGCGGCGGCGTCGTCGCCGACAGCACCGCCGAGGGCGAATACGAGGAAAGCCGGCAGAAATCACGCGCCCTGTTCCGCGCCGCCGAGGAAGCCGTCCGCTTCGCAGCCATCCCATGATCCTGCTCATCGACAACTACGACAGCTTCACCTTCAACCTGGTCCACCTGCTCGGCGACCTTGGCGTCCGCTCCGACGTGGTCCGCAACGACCAGCTCACCCCGGCCGAAGCCCTCGCCAGGCAACCCGAAGCCATCATCCTCTCACCCGGCCCCTGCACCCCCAATGAGGCCGGCATCTGCCTGGACCTTATCCAGGAGGCTGCCGGGCGCGTTCCCGTCCTCGGCGTCTGCCTTGGCCACCAGGCCATCGGCCAGGCTTTCGGCGCAGAGGTGGTCCGCGGCCCGGCGCCGATGCACGGTAAGGTCAGCCCGGTCACCCACGCGGGCGACGGCCTGTTCGCCGCCATTCCCAATCCGTTCGACGCCGCGCGCTACCACAGCTTGGTCGTCGCCCCCGAAACCCTGCCGGACACGCTCGAAGCGACGGCCTGGAGCGAGAACGGCGTCATCATGGCGCTGCGCCACCGCACGCTGCCCATCTTCGGCGTCCAGTTCCACCCCGAGAGCATCGCGTCCCAGCACGGCCACACGCTGCTCGCCAACTTCCTCGCACTCGCCGCAGGCCGAAACGCCCAGGCGGCATGAACGACCTCAAGCCTACCCTCGCCCGCCTCGCCGCCGGCGCAACCCTTTCCGAAGCCGAATCCGAAGCAGCCTTCGGCGTCATCATGTCGGGCGAAGCCACCCCCGCCCAGATCGCCGGCCTGCTGATGGCCATGCGCGTCCGCCGCGAGACCGTCGCCGAACTCACCGGCGCCGTCCGCGCCATGCTCGCCCGCATGGCCCGCGTCCCCGTCCCTCCCGGCGCCATCGACGTCTGCGGCACCGGCGGCGACAACGCGGGCACCCTCAACGTCTCCACCGCCGTCACCTTTGTCCTGGCCGGCTGCGGCGTCCCCGTCGCCAAGCACGGCAACCGCGCCCTTTCGTCGCGCACCGGCGGCGCGGACGTGCTGGCCGAACTCGGCGTCAACGTCGATGTCCCGCTCGAACGCCTTCCCGGAATCCTTGCCAAGGCAGGCTGCGCCTTCCTGTTCGCCCCCCGGCATCACCCGGCCCTGCGCCACGCGGCCGGGCCGCGCATGGAACTTGGCACCCGCACCATCTTCAACCTGCTCGGACCACTCGCCAATCCGGCCGCAGTCCGCCGCCAGTTCACCGGCGTGTTCGACCCGTCCTGGGCGCGCCCGATGGCGGAAACCCTCGGCGCCCTTGGCCTGGAGCGGGCCTGGCTGGTCCACGGCAAAGGTCTCGACGAATTGACCCTCGCCGGCGAAAACCACGTCGTCAGCCTCGACCAGGGCAAGATCGAGACCAAAACCGTTTTCCCGGAAGACGCCGGCTTTGCCCGTGCCCCGATTGCCGCCATCGCCGGCGGCGATGCGGCAACGAACGCGGCCGCGCTCCTGGCGTTGCTGCAAGGCAAGCGCGACCCATATCGCGACACGGTGCTGCTGAACGCGGCTGCCGCCTTGGTCGTCGCCGGCCGAGCAGATGATCTGCGGGACGGGGCAGCCCTAGCCGCCGCCAGCCTCGACCAGGGCGCCGCCTTGGCCGCTCTTGACGCACTACGCCAGGCCACAACAGCCTGATCCCCACCGCCGACGGAGTTCCCAACCTGCCATGGACGCCATTCTAACCGCTCCCCCCGCCGATGCGCCCGATGTATTGGCCCGCATTTGCGCCGAAACCCAGGCCGAAGTCGCTCGCCGCCGGGCACAGCACAGCGCCGAGGAATTGCGCTCCAAGATCGGTCGCCACCCGCCGCACACGCGAGGCTTCGGCTTGGCCCTCAAGGAGGCCGTAGCCGACGGCGGCAGCGGTTACGGCCTCATCGCCGAGGTCAAGAAAGCATCCCCTTCCGCCGGCTTGATCCGCCCGGAATTCGATCCGGCCGCCATCGCCCAGGCCTACGAGCAGGGCGGCGCCACCTGCCTTTCCGTCCTCACCGACGCCACTTACTTTCAAGGCGACGCAGCCCACCTCAAGCAAGCCCGCGATGCCGTCAAGCTCCCTGTCCTGCGAAAGGACTTCATCCTTGACCCGTGGCAGGTGCTCGAAAGCCGTCTTATGGGCGCCGACTGCATCCTGCTCATTATGGCCGCCCTTTCCGACAGCCTTGCCCGCGAGCTGGAGGAACTCGCCCGCGCCCTCGACATGGACGTGCTGGCCGAGGTTCACAACCAGCGCGAACTCGACCGCGCCCTCGGCCTGCAAACCTCGCTCATCGGCATCAACAACCGCGACCTTAAAACCATGACGACGAGCATCCAAACCGCCGTCGATCTCGCCCCCAATGTCCCGTCCGACCGCTTCGTCATCGCCGAAAGCGGCATCCGGACCCACCAAGACGTGAAGCTGCTCTGCGAAGTCGGCATCCGCTGTTTCCTGATCGGCGAGAGCCTCCTGAAACAGGAGGACATTTCCGCCGCCACCCGCGCCATGCTGGGCGAATGACCGGCCTCACCCACTTCGACGAGGATGGCCGCGCCCATATGGTGGACGTCTCGGCCAAGCCCGAGACCAGCCGCAGCGCCACTGCCCGCGTAGCCGTTCTCATGCAGCCCGAGACCCGGCAGATGATCGCCAGCGGCGCCGCCAAGAAAGGCGACGTGCTCGGCGTCGCCCGGCTTGCCGGCATCATGGCCAGCAAGCGCACCGCCGACCTGATCCCCCTCTGCCATCCCCTGCCGATTTCCGCCGTGACGCTGGATCTCCAACTCTCCGGCGACGGCGTCGACATCGCCGCCACCGTCCGCACCACCGGCCGCACCGGCGTCGAGATGGAGGCGCTGACCGCCGCCAGCGTCGCCGCCCTTACCGTCTACGACATGCTGAAAGCCGTGGACCGCGCCATGCGCATCGATGGCCTCCGCGTCGTGCACAAGGACGGCGGCAAGTCCGGCCGCTTCGAACAAGCCTGATGATCTCCGTTGACGAAGCCCGCGCCCGCATCCTCGCCCCTCTCCGTCCCACGCCACCCGAGATCGTCGCCCTGCCCGATGCCTGGTCGCGCGTCACCGCCGCCCCCATCCGCGCACGGCTCGACCAGCCTCCCGCCGATGTGTCCGCCATGGACGGCTACGCCCTCCGCTCCGCCGACATCGGCCCGCGCCGGGTCATCGGCGCAGCTCCTGCCGGCCATCCTTTCGGGGGAGAGGCCGGCCCCGGCGAGGCCGTCCGGCTTTTCACCGGCAGCGTCGTGCCCGACGGCGCGGATTGCGTCGTCATCCAGGAGGACACGCAACGAGAGGCCGACCACCTTATCCTGAACGACAGGCCGCGCCCCGGCAGCCACATCCGCCGCCGCGGCCAGGATTTCGCCGCCGGCGCTATCCTAATTCCCGCCGGCGCCCGCCTGGACGCCCGCGGCATCGGCCTTGCCGCCGCCGGCAACCACCCCTGGCTCGCGGTTCACCGCCGCCCCGTCGTCGCCATTCTCGCCACCGGCGACGAGATCGCGTTGCCGGGCAACCCGATCGCGCCGGGCGGGATCGTCAGCTCCAACGCCCACGCCCTTGCCGCCCTGGTCCGCGCGCGCGGCGGCATCCCCATGGTTCTTCCGATCGCCCAGGACTCCGCCGAAACCATCTCCGAGGCCGTCGATGCCGCTGCCAGCGCCGACCTCCTCGTCACCACCGGCGGCGCCAGCGTGGGCGAGCACGACCTTGTCCGCCCCGGCCTCGAGCGCCACGGTTTCGCTCTCGATTTCTGGAAAGTCGCCATGCGTCCCGGCAAGCCGCTGCTTTGCGGCCGGGTCGGCAACACCGGCGTCATCGGCCTGCCCGGCAACCCGGTTTCCGCCCTCGTCTGCGCCATCCTGTTCCTGCTTCCCGCCCTTGACCGCCTGCAGGGCCTTCCCGGCGACCCGCCCGCCACCACCCCCGCCCGCCTTGGCGCGCTCCTCCCGGCCAACGACGCCCGCGCCGACCACCTCCGCGCAACGCTCGCCGCCAGCGGCGACGGCGTGCCGGTCGCAACCCCCTTTCCCCGCCAAGACTCCTCGATGCTGCACGTCTTCTACCAGGCCCAAGCCCTGATCCTTCGTGCGCCGAACGCGCCGCGGCTCGAAGCCGGAGCAATCGTCGACGTTATCCGCCTTGACCATCTCGGCGTATAACCGATCCGAGTGTTGACGCGGCACGGAGAACTTAATTAGAACACCCGTCTGTTTCCGGTTTTGTTCCAGAGCCGGCTACCCGAGGGGCGTCCATCCATGTTGACCCGCAAGCAGCACGAGTTGCTGAGTTTCATCGACCGTCATCTCAAGGCAACGGGCTATTCCCCCAGCTTCGAGGAAATGAAGGAAGCCCTCCAGCTCCGCTCCAAAAGCGGCATACACCGCCTGATCTCGGCCCTTGAGGAGCGCGGCTTCCTCCGCCGCCACCACCACCGCGCCCGCGCGCTCGAAGTCGTCCGCCTGCCGAACGAGACCACCCGTCCTTACGCCGAAGCGCAGCCGGGCGCGCCGCAGCAGTTCGCCCCCAACGTCATCCGCGGCGACTTTTCCGCCCGCCTCCCCGGGGTCCGCGCCGCCAACGAGGCCGGCGCCGTCCAGCTCCCGCTTTACGGCCGCATCGCCGCGGGCCTGCCGATCGAGGCCCTACGCGACAACGGCGCGCAGATCGAGGTGCCGATGGCCATGCTCGGCCAAGGCGACCATTACGCGTTGCAGGTCGATGGCGATTCCATGGTCGATGCCGGCATCCTGGACGGCGACACCGTCATCATTCGCAAGAGCGAGACGGCCGAGAACGGCCAGATCATCGTGGCCCTGGTCAACGACCGGGAAGTGACGCTGAAGCGCCTGCGCCGCCGGGGCAATTCGGTGGCATTGGAGCCGGCCAACGCCAAGCACCGCGTCCAGGTGCTGCCGGCGGACCAGGTGAAGGTGCAGGGCAAGCTGATCGGCCTGCTGCGGCGGTATTAGGTTGCAACCGTCCTGGCCACGCCGGCCAGGACGTTAGCCCTTCTCCACCTGGCTGTATTCCAGCTCCACTGGAGTCGAGCGCCCGAAGATCGAGACGCTGACCTTGAGGCGCCCCTTCTCCTCGTCCACTTCCTCGACGGTGCCGTTGAAGCTGGTGAACGGCCCGTCGGCCACCCGCACCTGCTCGCCCACCTCGAACAGGACCGCGGGCCGCGACCGCTCCACGCCTTCCGCGCTCTGCTTGATGATGCGGTCCGCCTCGGCCTCGGTGATCGGCGTCGGGCGCAGCTTGCTGCCCAGGAAGCCCGTGACCTTCGGCGTGTCCTTGATCAGATGCCAGGTCTGGTCCGTCATCTCCATCTTGACCAGCACGTAACCGGGGAAGAACTTCCGCTCGGCGTTCACCTTCTGCCCGCGCCGCACTTCCACGACGTCCTCGGCCGGCACCAGGATATCGTCGACCAGGTCGGACAGCCCCTGCTGCGCCGCCGTTTCCTTCACCTGCTGCGCGATCTTCTTCTCGAACCCGGAGTAGACGTGCACCACATACCAACGCTTCGCCATAGCCTGTTTCCTAACCCCCGACGCCGAACAGCGCCCGCACGCCGATGCCGATCACCTGGTCGGCCAAGAAAAAGAACGCCGCCGCCAGCGCCGACAGCGCGAACACCAATCCGGTCGTCACCATCGTCTCCTTGCGGGTCGGCCAGGTCACCTTCGCCATCTCGGCGCGGACTTCGCGGATGAACTTCGCCGGATTGATCGCCACCGCCATAACCTGGAACTCTCTACATGCTGCATGAGTGTCCGCGCCGCGGCTTGGCAGGGGTGGAGGGTCTCGAACTCTCAACCTCCGGTTTTGGAGACCGGCGCTCTAGCCAATTGAGCTACACCCCTACGGAGCCAGCGACGCCTGACACACCTGCCCGGCGCCGAACCCGCGCGAAGCCGGTAGAAACGGCGGACCGGTCGCATTGTCAAGTCTTTGCCCCGATATAGCGCGTCAAAGTGCGCATCTCCCGCGCCGTAGCGCAAGCGCCTATACGGAACCGGCAATGACCATCGCGCGCCTCGCCCCTGCCAATCGACGAACCGACGGCCGTGGCCGCTGGACTGTGGCGGCGTCGCTGATCGTGCATGGGGCCGTGTTGCTGTTCATGCTCGGCCTCGTTCGCCAGCCTCAGCAAAATGTGCCGGCAGAGCCCTCTTACGACTTGGTGTTCGAGAGCGGCGGCAATGCTCCTCCCGCCAATCAGGAACGAATGTCCGCGCCGGACGAAGCCCAACCGAAACCAGCCCCGGATTCCGCACTGGAAGCGCCTCCTCCGTCCGGTATGGATGCCCTGCTCGGCCCCGAATCACCAGCTCCAGAGTCGTTGCCTGACCCGAACTCGACCACAACAGCACCGCCCCAAACCCCGGCATCGTCGCTCCCGCAAAGAGCAGCGCCTGCACCGGCTGAGCCAGCGCCCGCACCGGTCCCGCTCGTACCGGAGACGCCGCTTCCGGCCGACCTGCCCAAATCTTCGGAAGCCCAATCGCCGCGAGCAACTCCCCAGGTTCGTTTGCAGGAGCCGCCGGCAGAAACGCCGAGGCGACCGGTTCCGGAATTTGAAATACCGGCACCGCCGATGCCTTTGCCGCTCCCTCCATCAGCCCCGCCGCGTCCAAAAACAACACCGAACCCATCGACGGCTGGAACCTTTGCCAACCCGCTTGACCTCGATTTCGGCAATAGCCGGGAGCGCCTCGCAGCGCCGCGCTTAAAGGCCCGGGCGGGCAGCGTCGCCTCGCGCTCGATTGATCTTTCGCTCGGCGAACCCAAAGATGATCTCAATCGACGCCAGTTGCACTTCGCCGGCCGGGCAAAGAGTGCGGCTGCTGGATGGTATGAAGGCCTCTACCAATATTGGTTGCGACATCGGTATTTTCCGCCTCAAGCTCTCCTTCGCGGGGAGGACGGAACAGTCGAGCTGGAACTGACTGTGAACCGTAACGGCCGCGTCGAGGGCGTCACGATCAAGATGGGGTCCGGTTCGGAATATCTGGATATGGCCAGTGTTGGCAGCTTCAGGGATGCGAAGCTTTCGCCGCTACCGGACGAAGTTGAGGGACAGACGGTTAAAGTGCCTGTCACGATCAATTACCTGCTTCTTCGCAAATGATGGAGCGGGCGATGGGAATCGAACCCACATCAGAAGCTTGGAAGGCTACCGCATTACCACTATGCTACGCCCGCGCTCCAGGCAGTAAGTAACCCTTCTGCCCCGCCGAGGGCAAGCCTCACCCCTTCTCCCGCATCAATCGCGCCTTGTCCCGCTGCCAATCCCGCGCGGCGATGGCTTGCCGCTTGTCCTGCTTCTTCCGTCCCTCGCCCACCCCGATCAGCACCTTGGCCATTCCCCGCTCGTTGAAGTGGATGTCGAGCGGCACCAACGTCAGCCCGTCCCGCGTCGCAGCCCCCAGCAGCGTCCCGATCTGCTTCTTCTTCAGCAGCAGCTTGCGCGGCGCGCGGGGCTCGAACCGCGACAGGATGCCGCCCTGGTATTCCGGGATGTAGCAGTTGAACAGGTAAAGCTCCCCTTCCCGCTCTCCCGCCCAAGCCTCCGTCAGCGTCGCCCGCCCCAGCCGTAGGCTCTTGACCTCCGGCCCCTTCAGCACGATCCCGGCCTCCATCGTCTGCTTGATCGTGTAGTCGAACCGGGCCTTGCGGTTCTGCGCCGCCATCCCGTGCGCAATCAGCCCCGACTTCTTCTTCGTCACCGCCATGGCTAGTTCAGCAACCCGGCGCCCGCCATCGCCGCCCGCACCTGCTCGCGCACCGGCGCGGACACCGGCGCGATCGGCAGCCGGCAGAACCCCGACCCGTGCCCCAGCAGGCTGGCCGCATACTTCACCGGCCCCGGGTTGCTTTCCGCGAACATGGCGTCGTGCAGGTCAAGCAGCCGCTCCTGCACCGCCATCGCCCGCCTCACGTCGCCTGCCTGCCAAGCCTTGTGCATCGAGCTGCAAAGCCCCGGCGCCACGTTGCCCGTGACGCTGATGCACCCCGCCCCGCCCGCCGCCAGGAACGCGAGCGCCGTGTGGTCCTCCCCCGACAACTGGCAGAATTCCGCCCCGCAGGCCCGCTTCGTGTGCAAGGGCCGCACCAGGCTCGCCGTCGAGTCTTTCACCCCCACGATGTTCGGATGCTTCGCCAGCCGCGCCATCGTCGCCACGCTCATGTCGACCACGCTGCGCGGCGGGATGTTGTAGATGACAACCGGCAACTCCGCGGCATCCGCCACCGCCTCGAAATGCAGCGCCAGCCCTTCCTGCGTCGGCTTGTTGTAATAGGGCGTCACCACCAGCGCCGCGTCCGCTCCCGCCTGCTTCGCGTGCCGGGCCAAGGCGATTGCCTCCGCCGTGCTGTTCGACCCGGCCCCGGCGATCACCGGCACGCGCCCCGCCGCCGCCTCCACCGCGATCTCCACCACCCGGCAGTGCTCCGCATGGCTCAGCGTCGGGCTTTCCCCGGTCGTCCCCACCGGCACGATCCCGTCCGTGCCCTGCCTGATCTGCCAATCGACGAAGCTCCCGAACGCCTCCTCGTCGACCGCGCCGTTCTCGCGCATCGGGGTGATCAGCGCGACCAGCGAACCCTTGAACATCGTCTCTCTCCAAGCCGCCGCAACCGCGCGGCGGAGCATGCACATTAAACTCCAACCGTCCTGACCGGAACCGCTGATTCCGAACAGGCGGCATCGCTGTTTGCGTTTGCATGAAACGCATGTCACAAAACCGTAATGGAAAAGATACGGATCAGAATCAATGCTTTGCCGGCAACAATTAGGCCGGCCAGCCTCAATCCTTATCTCCTACACGCATTGTTTTTCGCACTCTGCTTCCTTGCAGCCTTCGCGCTTGCCAAGGCGCCTGCCTCCTTCGACATACCTGTCATACGTTGGGTCAATGGGTTTGCCAGCCGAAACTACGCTGCTGACAAATTCTTTTATGACCTAGACCGCTATTACACTCTCTCCGGCGTTCTGCTGATGACGCTTATTTGCTTCTGCTGGTTCGCGAGCGGCTCGGCACGGGAGCAAGCCCACGTCCTCGTCGGCGCCCTCCTGGCGTTCCCGGCAGGCGTCGTCAGCCGCTTGCTTCAACACACGTTGCCGACCCATTCCAGGCCGTTCTACGATCCGCTCGCGGCCTTCCAGAACCCGTCCGACCTTCCCAGGCTGTCGCTGAACACCTGGAACTCGTTCCCGAGCGACCACGCCACCACCTTCGGCGCGCTCGTGACAATCATTCTCATCAGCCGGCCACAGCTCGCCTGGGTTCTGGTCCCGTACTACGCCGTGCTGGAGTTCGCCCGGCTTTACATGGGAATCCACTACCCCACCGATCTCATCGCTGGAACGGCACTCGGGGCGACCGTGATTTGCGCGTGTCAGATGAATTGGGTTTTGGCTATCGGCGAACGCGTCGTCATATGGAGCAAAGCCCACCCGGCGCCGTTCTACGCTCTGGCTTTCATGCTCAGCTATCAGGTCGCCACGCTGTTCGGGGATGTCCGGGACATCGTCGGCGGCTTCACGATCATCGGCCTGTCATGACGCTTTGGAAGGCCCTGCCCGTCTGCTAAGGGTAGAGCCATGCGCCGCACCCAGGCCCTGCTCTGCGCAGCCCTTCTCGCCCCCCTCCCAGCCGGCGCAACCCCTCTCATGCAGGCCGTCCGAGGCGACCAGTGGGCCGAGGCCGAGACCTTGGCCGCCGCCGAACCCGGTCCGTTGGCAAAAAAGCTCGTCCTCTACTACCGCCTGCTCGCCCCAGGCGCCGCCAGCGCCGCCGACATCGCCGCCTTCATGGCCCAGAACCCAACCTGGCCGAATCAAGCCCTTCTCAGCCGCCGTCTCCAGGACGCCCTGGCCGACGACAAGGACGGCCGCACCGTCCTCGCCATCTGCCGGCAACAGCAGCCTCAGGCGATCCCCTCCCTCCTCCGCTGCGCCGACGCCGAGAGCGCCGCCGGCAAACCATCTGCCGAAGCCGCCGCCCGCCGGGCCTGGGTAACAGGCATCACCGACCCGCCCTCGGAGGCCGCCTTCCTGGCCCGCTGGTCCCTTCAGCTCCGCCCCGAAGACCAGTGGGCCCGCTTCGACCGCCTCGCTTGGTCCGGCACGCCCGCCGCCAGCGGCGTTATGGCCCGGCAACTCGCCCGCCTGTCCCCGCCGCAGCGCGCCGCGGCCCTTGCCCGCCTCGCCCTCCGCGCGGACGCCGCGACCGCGCCGGCCCAATTCCACGCCCTCCCGCGCGCCGCGCAGGACGACCCGGCCACCGTGCTCGAACTTGCCCGCTGGTATCGCCGCGCCGGGCAGGACCACGACGCCGCCCAAGTCTGGACCGGCCCGGGCGTCGCCGCCGAACACGCCGCCCCGCCCAGCCAACAGGCCGCTTTCTGGTCCGAGCGCAACCGCCTCGCCCGCGGGCTGCTCCGCGCCAACGAACCCGCCCTGGCCTACGCCGTCGCGGCCGCCCCGGCCGCGACAAGGGAGGCGCGGCTCGACCAGGCTTTCCTTGCCGGCTGGATCGCGCTGCGGAAGCTCGCCCAACCTGCCCAGGCCATCCCGCACTTCGCCGCCCTCGAACGGCTGTCCCCCGCCGCCATAACCCAGGGCCGCGCCCATTACTGGCTCGCCCGCGCCCAAGCCGCCGCCGGCGACCCAACCGCGGCCCGATCCGAGTTCCAAGCCGCCGCCGCCTGGCCCACCACCTACTACGGCCAGCTCGCCGCTCTCGCTGGGGGGGACACTCCCCAAGCCCTTGCCGCAAGCATCCGTGCCGCCCACGACCCGGAATGGGACACCGAAGCCGCCCTTTCCTTTCTGGACCAGGACCTCGCCCGCGCCGCAATCCTCCTCACCGCCTGGGGCGAACCCCGCCGCGCCAAAGCCTTCCTCCAGCGCCTCGACGACCTCGCCCCCAACCCTGCCGCCCGGGCCCTCGCCGCCCGGTTCGCCCTCGAACTCGGCCTTCCCGAACAAGCCGTCGCCATCGCCCGCCGCGCCGGCGGCACCGGCCTCATGCTCCCCGCCGCCGGCTGGCCCGCCGCCTTCGCCCCGCCCGACGACGCCCTGGAACCCGGCATCGCCCTCGGCATCATGCGCCAGGAAAGCAGCTTCGACCCCGAAGCGCTCAGCCGCTCGGGCGCGCGAGGCCTCATGCAGCTCATGCCCGCCACCGCCACCGAGGTCGCCGGCAAGCTCGGCCTGCCCGTCAGCATTCCGACCCTGACCGCCGACCCGGCCTACAACATGCGCCTCGGCACGACCTATCTCGCCGCCCTGCTCACCCGCTTCGATGGCGCGCTGCCGCTCGCCATCGCCGCCTACAACGCCGGGCCAAACCGCGTGGCCGACTGGCTCATCGGCAACCCTGATCCCACCGCCTCGCCCGGCGACATGATCGACTGGATCGAGCAGATCCCTTTCGACGAGACCCGCAACTACGTCCAGCGCGTGATCGAGAACATCGTCATCTACCGCGCCCGCCTCCGCATCGCCGCCCCGAACCCGGTCAATGTCCAAGGCGCCCGGCAATGATCGACGACTCGATGACCCAGGCCGCCCGCATTCTGCTGCAAGCCCTGCGAGCGCAAGGCCACAAGGTCGCCACCGCGGAAAGCTGCACCGGCGGCTTGATCGCCGCCGTCCTCACCGAGATCCCCGGTTCCTCCGACGTGGTTGACCGCGGCTTCGTCACCTACTCCAACGCCGCCAAAACCGAGATGCTCGGCGTCCCGCCCGACCTGATCGGGCAGCACGGGGCGGTGAGCGGCCCGGTTGCGCAAGCGATGGCGGCGGGCGCGCTCGCCCATTCAGACGCCACCCTGGCCGTCGCCGTAACGGGCGTCGCAGGGCCGGGCGGAGGCTCGGCGGAAAAACCGGTCGGAACGGTCTGGTTCGGCCTGGCCACCCGAAGCGGCGTCAACGCCAGCCGCGAGCGTTTCCCCGGCGACCGCTCCGCTATCCGCCGGGCGACCGTGCTTCATGCCTTGCAACTAATTGCAGCGGCAGAACAGTAGCCGGCCTACCGATCCGCCCCAGGCATCGTTCCAGGCAATCCTGGAACGCCTTCTCCGGCGCGCAAGCCACGGCGTCCTCCGCCAGCGCCACAGCCTCGCCATGCCGCCCCATCCGGCTCAACACGTCCGCCAGCCAGGTCTTGCCCCAGTTATGCCGCGGGTTCAGCGCCAGCCCGTCCCGGAACGCCGCCGCCGCCTCCTCCAGCCTGCCGAGCCGATTATAGATCTGTCCACGCACGGCATAGACCTCCATCCGCGCCGGCTCCAGCGCCTGCGCCCGGTCCAGCAGCCGAAGCCGCCGCTCCAGCGACCGCCCCCGCCGCGCCAAGCCGCACAGATGCCCGGCCGACAACCCCCGCGCGCCGCGGATCAACCCCCGCACCTGCCCCTCGTCATACTGCCCCCGCAGCAAGTCCAGCATCATTTCCTTCAGGAGTCCCGCGCGATGCAGGAAATGCACTGCCGGATGCCCCGAATGCGGCGTTACGATCCGCTGCACCGGCGCCTCCGCCGCAATCCGCTCGGCGTGGGTCCCGTCAACGTGCCTGTCGTCGTAAATGACGAAGATCTGTCCGCTCGTATCCGCCCCGATCGCGTCGTTGATGAAGGTCACGTCCTGCGCGACCCAATCCCAGGTGCGGTCGTAAGGCACCTTCGCCGGGTCGATCGAGTATTGCGGGGATGCCGCCACCACCCGGTCTGCCCGCACCGCTCCTGAGAACAGGATCGCCGCATACGCCCCCATGCTCGACCCGTACGTCGCCACCTCCCGGTAACGTCCTCGCACCCCGGCGACCAGCTCGCCCAGCCGCAGCATCTCCGGATACTGGTACCAGCGGTTGCTGCCGCACGTCACATGGATCGCCCCGATCCCCTCCGCCCGCAGCAGCCGCTCGCCGAACCCGGGCTCGTCCTTGCTCTGCGGCTGGTAGAAGTTGGCGAACGTCACCACGAGCAGGTCGTCCGACCGCCCCGGACAATGCCGGATTCGCACCTGGTCGCTCTCGAACAGCAACGCCCCCGCATCTTGCAACATCGCTTCTCCATTCCGGCGCAATGATGTTAATATGATACAAACAGTTTACGTCAAGACGCCCTTTGGGCGCCACTGGCCCAGGTTCGCTTGCCGAACCGTGTCTTTCCGCTGGACAAACCCCGCCACGCCCCCATGCTGCAACCGTCGCACCCAAACAGGAGCCATTCGCGAATGGGCCAACCGATCGAGAACCACGGTATCGTCGGAGACCTCCGCACCACCGCCCTCGTCGGCCTCGACGGCACCATCGACTTCATGTGCTGGCCCCGCTTCGACAGCCCAAGCATCTTCGCCTCCCTGCTCGACGACCAGCGCGGCGGCCATTTCGAGCTCGAACCTATTCTTGAGGGCGCCAAGCACCGCCAGCTTTATTTGTCCGACACCAACGTCCTGCTCACCCGCTTCCTTGCGAAAGGAGGCGTGGCCGAAATCTCCGATTTCATGCTCGTCAACGGGCACGCCCACCAATCTGATCCTGACCCGGAAGTTCCCCAGCGCCTCGTCCGCCGGGTCAAGGCCGTCCGCCACGCCGTCCGCTTCCGTATGCGCTGCCTGCCCCGCTTCGACTATGCCCGCGCCGAGCACGAAACCCGCCTTGAATCCGGCACTGTCGTCTTTGAATCGAAAGGCCGGGACGGCACCACGTTGCGTTTGCACGCCAACGTCGGCCTCAGCATCGACGGCGACGCCGCCACCGCCGAATTCGAGCTGCCGCCCGGTGAATCCGCCTTCTTTATTCTTGAAGACGCCGCCATCGGCGCCAACGACGCGGCGTCCAACCCCGACTACGTCGCCGCCGCCTTCAAGGACACCTCGGACTACTGGCGCAACTGGGCCGCCCGCTCCAGCTACCGTGGTCGCTGGCGCGATGCCGTCAACCGCTCCGCCCTCACCCTCAAGCTCCTCACCTCCGCCGAGTTCGGCTCCATCGTCGCCGCCCCCACCTTCGGCCTCCCGGAAGAAATCGGCGGCGGCCGCAACTGGGACTACCGCTACACCTGGATGCGCGACGCCGCCTTCACCGTCTATGCCTTCCTCCGCATCGGCCACACCGCCGAATCCACCGCCTTCATGCGCTGGCTCGGCCAGCGCGCCAGCGAATGCGGCGACGACGGCACGCTCCAGCTCATGTACGGCGTCGACGGCAAAGCCGACCTCACCGAGACCGAACTCCCCCACCTCCGCGGCTACTTGAACTCCGCTCCCGTCCGCATCGGCAACGCAGCCGTGGACCAGCTCCAGCTCGACATCACCGGCGAACTCATGGACGCCGTCTATCTCTCCGACAAGTACGGCGAGCAGATCTCGTGGCAAAGCTGGCTCGGCGCGAGCCGCTCCATCGAATATGTCGCCGAAAACTGGAACCAGCCTGACGAAGGCATCTGGGAAGTCCGCGGCGGCCGCAAGCACTTCCTGCACTCCCGCCTGATGTGCTGGGTCGCCCTCGACCGCGCGCTGCGCCTCGCCAATAAACGCTCCCTCCCCGCCCCGATCGTCCGCTGGCGCGAATGCCGCGACGCCATCCAGCAGGATATCCACGACAATTTCTGGAACGAGGACCTCGGCGCCTTCGTCCAAAGCAAAGGCGCCGTCGCCCTCGACGCCGCCTGCCTCCTCATGCCCCTCGTCCGCTTCATCAGCCCCACGGACCCCCGCTGGCTCTCCACCCTCAAGGCCATTGGCGACAAGCTCATGGACGACAGCCTGATCTACCGCTACTCCGCCGAAGCCGAATCCGACGGCCTCGAGGGCATCGAAGGCACCTTCAACATGTGCTCCTTCTGGTACATCGAATGCCTCGCCCGCGCCGGCGACCTCGCCCAGGCCCGCTTCCTGTTCGACAAGATGCTCGGCTACGCCAACCACCTGGGCCTTTACGCCGAGGAAACCGGCCCCGCCGGAGAGCAACTCGGCAACTTTCCCCAGGCCTTCACCCATCTTGCTTTGATCAGCGCCGCTTACTACCTCGACCGCGCCCTTTCCTCGGGCGACCGCGGCAAGGGTCCGATGGACATGTAAGGCCAGTCCCGGCCATACGTGACCGCCATTCATGCCCAACCTTATTCAATCGTCTGTTCGCACCGTCCTTGAAACCGCCGTTGAACGCATCGCGGCCTGGAACCGCAAACGCCTGCCCAGGACGGCATCGCCTTACACGACCGGCATCCACGAGCCGATCCAATCCGAACGGACGCTCAATGCCCTCTCCGTTACGGGATCGATCCCGACAGGGCTGAACGGCCGTTATCTCAAGATGGGAGCCAACCCCGTCACCCCCGATACGGCCGGGCGCCACTGGTTCCTCGGGGACGGCATGGTCCACGGCATCGCCCTTCGCGACGGCCAGGCCGTCTGGTACCGCAACCGCTGGATTCGGTCACGTCTCGCGGCGGCCGCCCTCGGACAGGCCGCCGCACCCGGCCCGCGCAGGGGCCGCAACGACACCGTCAATACGAACGTGGCGGACATCGGCGGGCGCGCCTTCGCCCTTGTCGAGGCCGGCAGCTTTCCCGTCGAGCTGTCCGAGACCCTGGACCAACAGCAATACAACCCGTTCGACGGAACGCTCCACGGCTCCTTCTCCGGGCACCCGCACCGCGACCCAATCACCGGCGAGCACCACGCTATCGCTTACGACGGCAGCGTGTGGGACGCCGTCCGCCACGTCGTCGTCTCGCCCTCGGGCAAGGTGGTCCGGGATCTGCCGGTCGCCGTCAAGGATGGGCCCTGCATCCACGACTGCGCCTTCACGGCGCGGTTCGCCATCGTCCTCGATTTGCCTGTGACCTTCTCGATGCGCGCCGTCCTCGGCGGCCATCTGTTTCCTTTCCGCTGGAACCCGGCGCACCGCGCCCGCGTGGGCCTCCTCCCGCGCAACGGCGACGCCGCCGGCATTATCTGGTGCGACGTCGAGCCGTGCTTCGTCTTCCACGTGGGGAACGCTTTCGACAGCCCCGATGGCCACGTTGCGCTCGATGTCGTCGCCTATCCCACCATGTTCACCTCCGGCGCGAGCGGACTCGACCAGTTGGGCCATCTCGAGCGCTGGACGATCGACCCTGCAACCCGCCGCACCAGCCGCCGCGTGATCGACCCCACCCCGCAGGAATTCCCCCGCATCGACGAGCGCCGTTTCGGCCAGGGCTACCGCTATCTTTACACGGTTTCCGTTCCTCCGGACGCCAACCCTCAGCTTACAGGGGCGACCAGGATTTACCGGCACGATCTCGAAACAGGCTGCCGCCTTACGCATGATTTCGGCGACGGCCGCCTGCCCGGCGAATTCATCTTCGTTTCGGCCGCGCCCGAAGCCGAGGAGGATGAAGGCTGGCTCATCGGCCTCGTTATCAACACCGCCGAGGAGACGACCGAACTCGTGATCCTCGACGCGCAGCGTTTCGAACAAGCCCCGGTTGCCACGGTGCGCGTACCGTTCAGGATCCCGCCGGGCTTTCACGGCAATTGGTTTCCGGATGCCTAGACCCTGGCCGCTTCGACTGGATTAACCAGGGCGTCAAGCCCTGGACGTTACTCAGAACCGGATGCCAGCCGCGAACGACCCGAAGCTGAACCATCCGCCCTTCTGCCCGTGGAACGACTCCGTCTGCCAAACCTGCGTATAGGTCAGCCGCACGCCATAAGCCATCACCGCCAACCCGGCCTGCACCTCCCCCAGAAACGGCTTCTTCGACACGTGCGGGCTGTTTCCCCGGAACGTGCTGCCATCGAGGAACACGTCGCGCGCGATCGCCTGGCCATCGGCCCCGGCAAACACGTACCAGGCGAACGGCCGAGTGGGCGTATAAGGATCGTTCCCGCTGAGCCCCGGCCTGATCCGCGGCGCGCCGAAATCGCTGTCGAGCCCTTGCCCGAACCGGATGCTCGCCCCCGCCTGCACATAGTCGCGCACCGTGCCCACGCCGGCGGTCAGCGCCGGAAGCGTATCGACCTCGAACCCGCCCACAGCCGCGATCGGCACGCGCCAGGTGCGCTCGGCCAGGAACTCGATCGCCGGTTCATCCTTGAGTTGGCTTCCCCAGCCTTTCGCCTCCGTATCCCCGATCGCGTCATGAAACCCGTTCTGCACCACCCGGCCAAGAGAGGACGGGCCGATCACGCCGAGGCTGACCCCGAGCAAGCTTCGGGCCGTATCGCTGTCGTGGATCAGCGCGCCGCTCAACCGCAGATACCCGGCATAAGGACGGTCCCGCGGATTGGGCGGGTTCATTTGCGTGTTTCGGGGCGTAAAGATCGACTGGCTGAGATCGAAGCTGATCCGCTGCACCCCGTCGCCCCAAACCGAGCGCCCGATATTCGACAGGACATCCGGAACGCTCGTCGTCCCGGTCGTATACCCGAGCTTCAAGCCCGACGTGTAATACCGGTCGGAATTGCTTTTCAACGTGCTGGCCGAGTCGTTCTCGACCTGAAACGTGAAGATCCCGTGCGGATCTTGCGGCGGTTCCGCGAAGGCTGGCATTGCTGGCAGGGCCCCGATGGCCAATAGTCCCGCTATCCGCGCTGCAATCCGTGGCGTCATCGCATCCCAGCCCTGTTGCTCTCCGTGCCACTACAACAATCGGCGCAATGCAGAAACCCCTGGCTTGCCGGGCAGACGAACGGCAGGGTAGAGGAACAGGAAGGATGGGTGGCCGAGTGGTTTAAGGCAGCGGTCTTGAAAACCGCCGTGCGGGCAACCGTACCGTGAGTTCGAATCTCACCCCATCCGCCAGGGCCGGCCCCAAGCAAAACGCGTCCATCCGGTTGCAAGACAGCGTGAGTCGACTCTCCATCGAAGCCGGCGCTACATGCCGCCAATGCCCTACGTGTTTCTTGCCGTCGCCATCGTCGCCGAAGTCATCGGGACGACGTTCCTCCGGGCGTCAGAAGGGTTCACGAGACTTCTTCCATCCCTGGCCACGGCCGTCGGCTACGCTTTCAGCTTCTACTTCATGGCGCAAGCTCTCCGCTCGCTGCCCACGGGAATCGTTTATGCGACGTGGTCCGGCGTCGGCATCGTGCTCATCACCGCCATTGCGTGGGTGTTCCAAGGCCAGAAGCTTGACGCGCAAGCGATCATCGGCATGGCGCTGATCGTGGCTGGCGTCGTGACGATGAACGCTTTCTCCAAGACGGCGGACCTGGGGCACTCGCCCTGACTTTTTAGTCAAGGCGAGTGCAGTCCAGATAACCCGGCCGCGCTATTCGTTCTCGTAGACGGTCCGCAACGTCCCCACGCCCTCGATCGTCACCTCGACCGTGTTGCGCGCCTCGCGCATCGCGCCCACGCCCACCGACGTTCCGCAACAGATCACGTCGCCCGCAACGAGCGTCACGTCCCGCGAGAGCCGGCTGACCAGCTCCGGCACCGTGAACACCATGTCCGAGATCGGGTAGTTCTGCCGCTCGGAGCCATTCAGCACCGTTCGCACCGAGAGTGTTTCGGGCCATACGCCTGTCAAGATCGCCGGCCCCAACGGGCTGAACCCGTCGTAGCTCTTGGCCCGCGTCCATTGCGCGAAGCTCGGGTCCTTGTTCAGGATGTCGGACGCGGTGATGTCGTTGATGCAGGTATAGCCAAACACCCCCGCTTCCGCCTCCTCCGGCCCGGCGTTGCGCAGCGTCTTGCCGACCACGATGCCCAACTCCCCCTCGAACACCACCTTGCCGTCGTAGCCCGGCGGGCGGCGTACCACGGCATCCGGACCGGCATAGGACGAGCTCGCCTTGATGAACCAAAGCGGCTCTGGAGGAGCGGAAAGGCCGAGCTTCTGCCCGAGCGCACGGAAGTTGTTCCAAAGCGCCAGCATCTTCGGCGGCTGCACCGGCGCGACCAGACGGACGGCCTCAAGCGCAACGGTCTCGCCAGTCGCGTCCGCCCCGTCGAACATGTCGCCCCGGTGCACCGCGACCATCCCGTTCTCGAGCGTGCCGAACCCGGCCCCGCCCTCCCGCTCGAAGCGGACCCAAATTGCCATCGTCAGTGGCAGCCGGCGATGCGGGCACGTTGCTGCACCAGCGCCAGCACGATGTCGATCGTGGGCGTCGGCACGCCGGTCAGCAGTCCCAGCTCCTGCACCACCGACACCAGCGGGTCGATCTCCATCGCCCGTCCGCGCTCCAGATCCTGCAGCATCGAGGTCTTGTGCGCGCCCACTGCCCCCGCTCCGTTGATCCGCCGCTCGACATCTACCCGGAAGCCGACCCCGAGCCTATGCCCGATCTCCTGCGCTTCCAGCATCATCGCCTTTGCCACCGCGCGCGTGCCCGGCGTCTCGGTGATCACGTCGAGCGTCGCGCCCGTCAGCGCGCTGATCGGGTTGAAGCTGAGATTGCCCCACAGCTTGAGCCACATCTCGTCGCGGATCTTGTCCAGCACCGGCGCGCGCAGCCCGCCCGCGGCCATGGCCTTGCTGAACGCGTCCGCCCGCTCGGTCATCTCCCCGCTCGGCTCGCCCAGCGGGAACTTGTCGCCGTAGACATGCTGGATCACTCCCGGCTCAACCACCTCGGTTGCCGGGTAGACAATGCACCCGATAGCCCGCTGCGGCAGCAGCGAGTTCCACTGCTTGCCCCCCGGATCGACCGTCTCCAGCGTCGAGTTCTCGAGATGCCCGCCATGCTTGTAGAAATACCAGTAAGGCACCCCGTTCACTGCCGTGATCAGGCTGGTGTGGTCGTCGAGCAAAGGCTGCATCGCATCGACCACGCCCGGAATGGAATGCGCCTTGAGCGCCACGAACACGTAGTCCTGCGGCCCGAGATCGGCCGGATCATCGGTGGCGCGGACCTGGGCGACGCGCTCCTCATTGCCGACCCGCAGCCTTAGCCCGCCGTCGCGCATTGCCTTCAGATGCGGCCCACGCGCCACGAGGCTGACATCAGCCCCGGCCAGGGCCAATTGCCCGCCGACGTAGCCGCCGATCGCCCCGGCGCCGTAAATACAAATTCGCATCGCATCCTCCTATTGCCTTTATACGTGTGGTATTTTGTATACCAGACGCGCCTTAGCTCATTCCGTGGAACTGATTTCCAGCATTCGGCAAAATCTGGCAGGCTTGACTTCCGGGCGCAAGATGAAAATTAATGTCACATCGTGAAAAATCTTAGACTCGAAGAGGCCGAGCCTGTCCTGCCCGCACGCCGGCGCGGCCGCCCGGCTTCGCCCAGCACCGAATTGGCGGAAGTGCAGTCGCTCGACCGCGCCATCGCCCTTCTCGATCTGCTCGCGTCCGGCGAGGGCCTCGGCCTCAGCGACCTTGCCCGCCAGGCGGAGCTTCCGCCATCGACCGCTCACCGCTTGCTCTCCACCCTGCTCCGCCGCGGCTTGGTCAGCCATCAGCCAGGCGATGGCTTGTGGACCATCGGCCCCGGCTTGTTCCAGATCGGCTCGGCCTACCTGCGTATCCGCAAACTGCCTGAGCTCGCCCGCCCCGTCACCCGCGCCCTGCTCGCCGAGGAGGGCGAGACGGTCAACGTTTCCATGCTCGACCGCACCCACCTGGTCTGCGTCGCGCAAGCCGAATCTCATGCCGCCATGCGCGCCTTCTTCCGCCTCGGCAGCCGCTTGCCCATCCATGCCACTGGCGCCGGCAAATCCATCCTGGCCGCCGGCGCCGACGAGTTGCAACGCGAGCTGCTCGGCGACGGCCCGCTCCCGACGCTGACCGCCAACACCCACTCAAGCCGGGCCGCGCTGATGCGGGACGTGGACGCGGTGCGCGGCCGCGGCTGGGCGATCGATGACGAGGAGCACACGACTGGAATGCGCTGCGTCTCGGCCTGCATCCTTAATGAATGGTCCGAACCCATCGGCGCTATTTCCATCTCCGCGCCCGCGGTGCGCATGCCCCCGGAACGGCTCAACGCGCTAGGGCACAAGATCCGCCAAGCGGCCGCGACGCTGTCCCGGCTATACTCCGGGCGGGCCGTGACAACCGCTTGACGCAGAGGCGTTGCCGCCGCCCGTGTCGGAAGCAGTCGGCTTTCCTCGGCCGAACCGGATTTTTCCTATGGCGCCGCCCAATGCTGCGATGCATCATCGGTTCATGGACGCATACGCTGCCCCAGGCATCGACGGCCTGCTCGCCCTTGTCGCCCGCCGCATGGATCAGGCGGCCGAGGATCCGTTCGGCAACCCGGTTTTGTCCATCGCCCTGGCCATCACCCGGATGCAGGACGACGGCACGCTCGACAACGCCTCCATGGCCGCCCTTGTCCGCGACCTTCGGGACCAAGCCTTCGCCGCCCGCGCCCGGCGCCTCGCCGCCTATGTCGGCGGCACCGGCGAGGCCGCCAACCAGGCTGCCCTCGAAACCGTCGCCCAAACCATTCTCCGCCCCGACCCGGCCGACAGCCCCGTCCGCTGGACCGAGTTCCGCGCCAGCGTCGAGCGCGCGCGCTACGCCGCCGTCTTCACCGCCCACCCGACCTTTTCCCTCTCCCCCGAAGCGGCCGTCGCACTCGCCGCCATGGCCAGCGGCGGCGCGGAAGCGGACGAGAACCCGCCCGCCCTCGACACGCACCGCCCCCCGCCCATCACTCTCGAATCCGAGTTCAGCCAATCCATCGCCGCCATCCAGAACGGGCGCGCCGCCCTCGACCGCCTGAACGACGCCCTGTTGAAAACCGCCGCCAAGGTCTGGCCCGACCGCTGGACCACGCTGCTGCCGCGCCCGATCATCCTCTCCACCTGGGTCGGCTACGACACCGACGGGCGCACCGACATCGGTTGGCCCGAAACCCTCGGCCTGCGCCTGCGCGTCAAGATGCTTCAGCTCGATCGCCTGGCTGCCCAGATCGGGCGTCTGCCTCACACCGCCGAGCTGATGGCCCGGCTTGACCAAGCCCGTGATGCCGTCCACGCCCAGATCAAGGCCGCCGGCGACGCCTGCGACCCGCAATCCACCGCAGCCTTCGCCCGCCTCCTGGCCGGCGCCCGCGACGAGGCGCTCACCACCCCCGCTCCCTTGCTCGACCTTTTCGCCCCCGCTATCGAGGCCGCCAGCGGAGACGACCAGCGCGCCCTCTGCGTTGCCCGCGCCGGCCTCGAGGCCCACGGCCTCGCCCTCGCCCACACCCACGTCCGCCTCAACTCCACCCAGCTTCACAACGTCGTCCGCCAGCGCCTCGGCATCCGCGACGCCGCCGACGACCCGGCCTACCGCCGCGCCCTCCTTGTCCGCATCGGCGCAGCGCTCGACACCGTCGGGCCTGTTCCGGTCGACTTCGGCGGCCTCGTCGCCGAGCAAGCCTCCGCCGCCCGCCTGATGATGACCGTCGCCCAGATGGTCAAGCACATCGACGCCTCCACCCCCGTCCGCTTCCTCATCGCCGAGACCGAAAGCGGCTACACCTTGCTCGCCGCCCTCTGGCTCGCCCGCCTGTTCGGCATCGAGCGGCAGATCGAGATCTGCCCCCTGTTCGAGACCGCCGAAGCGCTCGAAAGCGGGCAGCGCGTCCTGGAAGAAGCGCTGCGAAACCCGCACTGGCGCGCCTACCTCGAAGCCACCGGGCGCTTGTCGCTGCAGTTCGGCTACTCCGACAGCGGGCGCTACGTCGGCCAGACCGCCGCCAGCTACCTGATCGAGCGCCTGCGTTTCAAGATCGGCGAGACGCTTGCCCGCTTCGGCGTCAAGGGCGTCGAAGTGATCCTGTTCGACACCCATGGCGAGAGCATCGGCCGCGGCGCGCACCCCGGCTCGCTCGCGGACCGGCTCAAATACCTTTCCCCCACCGCGAGCCGCCAGGCGCTCAGCAAGGCGCAGCTCCCGGTGCGCGAGGAAAGCGCCTTCCAGGGGGGCGACGGTTATCTCTTCTTCGCCACCCCCGAACTCGCGCTGGCCACCGTCGCCCGCATCGCCGAGCACGCCTTCCACCCCGCCGCCGGGCAGATCGAGGACCCGATCTACAACGACCCCGACTTCGCCGCCGACTTCTTCGCCACCGTCCGCACCAGTATGCAGGCGCTCGTTGAGGACCCGGGCTACGCCGCCCTGCTCGGCACGTTCGGCCCGGCGCTCATCGACCGTACCGGGTCCCGCCCGCCGGCCCGCCAAGCCGAGGGGGCAGCCACCGTCGTCGCCATCCACCATCCGAGCGAACTGCGCGCCATCCCGAACAACGCCATCCTGCAGCAACTCGGCTGGTGCGCCAACACGCTGCAAGGCATCGGCTCAGGCGCCGCCCGCCACCCGGAAGCGTTCGGCCCGATGCGCGAGCAGAGCCGCCGCTTCCACCGCGCGCTCGACTTCCCCGCCCACGCCCTTGCCCATTCCGACCTCGACGTGCTGCGTGCCCTGGTCGGTACGCTCGACCCCGGCTCCTGGCTCGACCGCGCCGGGCATACCCGCAGGCCCGGGCGTCGCGAGGCGCTCGCCGCAGTCGCCCGCGCGCTCGAACGCCAAGGTCTTTCCCCCCAGATACAGGCCATGTTCCGGCGCGTTCAGGCCGATCATCTTGCCCTGCGCGCCGCCTGGCCCGAGGCGCCCCGCATGACGCCGCGCGAACTGCTGCTCCATGCCCTGCGCCTCGCCGCCATCCATCGCATCTGGCTGCTCGCCACCGAAATCCCCGACTTCTCCCCCCGGCACGGCGTGACCCGGCAGAACCTCGAAGCCGCACTCATCCGCCTTGAAGTCCCCTCCAGCCTCGCCCTTCTCTCGGACATCTTCCCCGCACAGGCCGATCCGGCCATAGACCAGGATTATGGCGAGCCCCCTGCCCCGCGTGCCGCCGGCTCCTACGCCCGCGAGCACACCGACATCTTCCAGCCGATCGCTGCCCTGTTCGCCATCGTCCGCGAAGTGGCGATGGCCGTCAGCCACGATGTTGGATCGTTCGGTTGAACTCGCGCCTCGACACGGTTCAGGGGAGGCCGGCACGCAACCGTCGCCGCCTGAAACCGCCTATGCCGGCCTGCAGCCCCCTCCTGCCGCTCGCCGTAGCCGTTCTCCTGTCGGGCTGCTCCGCCGTTGGCTCCGACAGCCCCCCGCGCTCAACGTTTCAAAGCCCGGCTAACAATCTCTCACCGCAACCACCGGGCAGCCTGCCGCAAAGCTTCACCACTCTCCATCCGCTCGACCCGGACACTGGCAACCTCGCCACCTTCCGCACGCCGTAATCCGCAAGACGGGCTTAGCCGTTCCGGAGCGACGGATGATACGCTCGGCAGCGTTCACTGATTTAACAAGGTAGATGAAACTGTCTTGCCCAGCGGCCTCTCAAGACCCGGCCTCGAAATGGTCGTGGACGAGGCGGTCGAGCAGGCGGGCGCCCCAGCCAGTTGGGCCGGCGGGGTGCCGGTCGCTCGGTTTTTCCCGGCTTTCAACGCCGGCAATGTCCAGGTGCGCCCAAGGAACGCCTTCGACGAAGCGGTTCAGGAAGTTGGCGGCATGGCAGGCATCGGGCTGCATACGGCCATCGCTGCATTGGCGGAGGTCGGCGATATCGCTTTCGAGCGGGTCGCCATAGGCGTCGTTGAGCGGCATGCGCCAGACGGGTTCGTGCACGGCGGCGGCGGATGCGGCGATCCCGGCGGCGAGCGCGTCGTCCGTGCAAAAAAGGCCGGCCATATGGTGGCCGAGAGCGGTGATGATGCTGCCGGTCAGGGTGGCAAGATCAACAACGGCCTTGGGCTTGATGGCAGTGATGCCCCAGGCGAGGGCGTCGGCAAGGACCAGCCGGCCCTCGGCATCGGTGTCGACGATCTCGACGGTCAGGCCGGATTGCATGTGGAGCACGTCGCCGGGGCAAAAACTGTCCGCGCCGACGGCGTTCTCGGCCAAAGGGAGCACGGCGGTGATGGAGGCGGGAGAGCGGCGGAGGGCGGCGGCAAGGACGGCCCCGGCGCAGGCGGCGGCCCCGGCCATGTCGGCGCGCATCTCCCACATATGATCCGCGGGCTTGATGGAAACGCCGCCGGTGTCGAACGTGATGCCTTTGCCGACGAGAAGGAGGGGCACCGCGCCGCTCCCGCCAGGCCAGCGGAGGACGGCGAGGCATGGGGGATGGGCGCTGGCGCGGCCGACGGCGAGCAGCCCGCCGAACCCTTCAAGGCCCAGGCGATCCGGACCGAGGATCTCGACCTCGACGCCGTGGGTTTGGAGGGCGGCCAGGCGGGCGGCGAACGTCGCGGGAGTGAGTTCGTTGCCGGGCTCGACGACGAGGTCGCGGGCGAAAAGGACGCCTTGAATGCCGGGGGACATCACGGACCAGGCCTGTTGGGCGGCTTCGGGGTCGCGGGTGATGATATCGAGTTGTGAGAGGACGGGGCGGTCAGGGTCTAGCTGGGTAAAGAAGCGGTCGAAGCGCCAGGCGCGCAGAACGACTCCGGCGGCGAACTGGGCGGCGGCTTCGGACGGCCAGGCCTGCGCGTCGATGGCGATGTGGGCAATTTGGCCGAGCTTCGCTGCGGCAAGCGCGCCGGCGGCTTCGAGGTCCTCGTCGCAGCGGATAAGGAGAAGGCGGTGCTCGGGGGTTAAAATCTCGGCCGTCTGCCCCGCCCTCTCGCCGAAGCCGGCCCGGGCCGCGGCTTCGGGATCGGGCGGGAATGCGCCCCCGGCGATGGGGAGGGCACGGGTTTCGGCCCCGCTGTCGCGGACGAAGCGGGGCGTGAGGTGTGTCGGCAACGGGATCAGGATTTCTCGTAGTGCTCGGCGACCAGGCGGTCGAGCAGGCGGAGGCCGAAGGCGGTGGCGCCCTTGGGGATGGTGGCGGTATCCTTGGTGCTCCAGGCCATGCCGGCGATATCGAGATGCGCCCACGGCCCGCGAACGAAGCGCTTGATGAACTGCGCGCCGATGATGGCGCCGGCTGGGCGTCCGCCGATGTTCTTCATGTCGGCGATGTCGCTCTTGATCTGCTTGTCATAGGCGTCGCCGAGCGGCATACGCCAGACAGGCTCGCCGGCGGCCTGCCCGGCGGCGGCGAGGCGGGCGGCCAGCTCGTCGTCGTTGCTGAACATGCCGGCGTATTCATGGCCGAGGCTGACGATGATCGCGCCGGTAAGGGTGGCGAGGTCGACGGTGAACACCGGGTCGAAACGGTCCTGCGCGTACCAGATCACGTCCGCCAGCACCAGGCGGCCCTCGGCGTCGGTGTTGAGAACCTCGATGGTCTGGCCGGACAGGCTGGTGACGACGTCGCCGGGGCGCATGGCGGCGCCGCTGGGCATGTTCTCGGATAGGCCGATCACGCCGACCGCGTTCGTCTTGGCTTTGCGCCCGGCGAGGGCGGCGATCAAACCGACCACGGCACCGGCCCCGGCCATGTCCCACTTCATGTCGCCCATCCCGGCGGCGGGCTTGATGCTGATGCCGCCGGTGTCGAAGGTGACCCCCTTGCCGGCGAAACAGACCGGACGCCCGCCCTCGTCGCCGCCCTTCCACTGCATGACGACGACGCGCGCCTCGTTCACGCTGCCCTGCGCGGTGCCGAGCAGCGCGCCGAAGCCCTTCTCCCGCAGTTGCTCTTGCCCGAGCACCTCGACCTCCACGCCGAGGTCGCCAAGGGCGCGGCAACGTTCGGCGAGCTCGGCAGGATTGAGGACGTTGGCGGGCTCGGTGATGAGGTCGCGGCTGAGGGCGGTGGCGTGCGCGATGGCACGGGAAGCGGGCCAGGCTTCGCGGGCATCGCCGGGCTTGTCGGTCAGGATTTGCAGGGTGGCGAGCTTGGGCTTGGCGTCGGCCTCCTGCTTGGTGCGGTATCGGTCGAAGCGGTAGCTGCGGAGGACCGCGCCGAGGGCGGCATGGGTGGCATGGTCGGATCCCATTCCGTCAACGGCGAGGGCAGCCTTCGCATCGCGGGCAAGGGCTACGGCGGCAGCCCCGCCGGCCTCTTCCATGCCGCGCAAAGTGTGGTCCTCAGCCCTGCCAAGGCCGATCAGCACGACGCGCTGCAGGCCCGCGCCGGGGGCGAGCAGTGTGCACGTCTTTCCTTTCTTGCCGGTGAACTCTGCGGCTTCCATGGCGCGGGCGACCGCGCCGCCGCAGGCCTCGTTCAGGGCTGCGGCAAGTCCTTGCAGGCCCTCGCCCTCGATCAGCAGCAAAGCAAGCGCGCCGGTTTCGGGCAGGGTCGCGGGCTGGAAGTCGATATCGAGCATAGGTGGTCCTTATGGCTGAGGCGTACTGTAGCAGCGCTGCGGGGAAGCGCCAGGGGCGCGGCAAGTTCGCTTGGCTTGAGCAAGCTGTGCCGGTAAACCCGGTCAAATGGATGACACGACGCTGCTCGGGCTTGCCGCCGACCTCGCGCAACGGGCAGGAGCTTTGATCCTGGAGATCCGGGCGCAAGGTTTCGAGACCCTGAGCAAGCGGGACAGCAGCCCGGTCACGGCGGCAGACCATGCGGCGGAAGCCCTGATCCTGGAGGGGCTTCGGCGCGCGGCCCCGGATATCCCGGTGATCGCGGAGGAGGAGATCGAGGCCGGGCACGTGCATGAGACCGGACGGGCGTACTGGCTGGTTGATCCGCTGGACGGAACGCGTGAGTTCGCGGCGCTGCGAGATGAATTCACGGTGAACATCGGGCTGATCCGGGATGGCCGGCCGGCGCTGGGCGTGGTTGGCGTGCCGGCATACGGGGAGCTGTTCGGCGGCATACCCGGCGCTGCGGCATGGAAGCGGGACGGGTCCGGGGAGCGGGCCATCGCCGTTCGGCCCGTGCCGGCGGAAGGGCTTGCGGTTTACGCCAGCCGTCATTTCGCGCAGGACCCCCGGCTCGATACGTTCCTGGAGGGACGCCGGGTCGAACGCGTCACCCACATCGGCTCGGCGCTGAAGATGCTGCGCCTGGCGGAGGGCGTGGGGGATCTCTACCCGCGGTTCGGGCCGACGATGGAGTGGGACACGGCGGCGCCGCAAGCGGTGCTGGAGGCCGCGGGCGGGCAGGTTCGCACCATGGACGGGGCGGCCCTCGCCTATGGCAAGGCTGCTTGGAGGAACCCCCCGTTCGTTTGCACCGGCTCGGTATGACCCAGGTCTTGCAAGCGGACGCGGCGGGCGTCGGGGAGGCGGCGCGGCTGTTGCTGGCCGGGAGCCTCGTCGCGTTCGGGACGGAGACGGTCTACGGCCTCGGCGCGGACGCGACGCAGCCGGCCGCGGTGGCTTCGGTGTTCGATGCGAAGGGGCGTCCGCATTTCAATCCGCTGATCTGCCATTATCCGGACGCGGAGGCGGCGTTCGCGCACGTCGAGGCGGGAGCGGCGGCCAGGCTGCTGGCGGCGGCGTTCTGGCCGGGGCCGCTGACGATGGTGTTGCCGCGGCGGGTGACATGCCCGGTGGCGTTGCTGGCGGGGGCCGGGCTTGAGACGCTGGCGGTGCGGGCGCCGGCGCTTGACCCTGCGCGCGCTCTGCTGCGGGCGGTTGGGCGTCCGGTCGCGGCGCCCTCGGCCAACCGGTCTGGCCAGGTTTCGCCGACGAGTGCCGCGCATGTGCTGGACGGGCTGGGCGGGCGGATCGCGGCGGTGCTGGATAGCGGCGATTGCCGGGTGGGAGTCGAGAGCACGGTCGTTGATCTGGCCGCCGGAGCGCCCTGCCTGCTCCGGCCCGGCGGCGTTCCGGTGGAGGCGATCGAGGCGCTGGTCGGACCGGTTGGCCGAGGCGTGACGCCGGCGGAGGCGGAGGCGAGCCGGACGCTGCGGTCGCCGGGATTGATGGTGTCGCACTATGCGCCGCGTTTGCCGGTGCGGCTGGAAGCGGAGGGGGCCGAGGCGGACGAGGCCTTGCTGGCGTTCGGCCCGGTGGCGAAGGATGGGGGGACGGTGTTCCAGTTGAGCGCGCGGGGCGATCTGATCGAAGCGGCGGCGCGGCTGTTTGCCGGGCTGCGCTGGCTCGATGCGGAAGGCGCCCGGCTGCGGCTCAAGCGGATCGCGGCGATGGCGGTGCCGCGTGAGGGGCTGGGGCTCGCGATCAACGACCGGCTGCAGCGGGCTGCAGCGCCGCGGTGAGTCCCTTGCACGTTTTGGGGCGTTACCTGACACCCGCGCAGTTGGGCCTGCTGGCCGATTTCCTGCGGTTCGGGATCGTGGGGACGAGCGGTTTCCTGGTGGACACAGCCGTCATCTACGGCGTGAAAGGGCAGCTTGGGCTTTATTGGGCAGGCGCCGCCTCATACCTCATCGCGGCGACATGGACATGGGCATTCAACCGGCGCTGGACGTTCGCCGGGCAAGGCAGCGGGCCGTTGTGGCAGGAGTGGCTGCGGTGGATGGCGGTGAACGCCTCGGGATTGGTGTTCAACCGGGGGGCTTACTTCATTCTGGTGACTTATAACGCGGCATGCCAGGCGCATCCGGTGCTCGCAGTGGCAGCCGGGTCGGTCGCGGGGATGTTCGCGAACTTCTTCTTGGCACGGCGGCTTGTGTTCCGCTGAGATTGTTGGCCGCCGCAAGGCGTTGTTCGGTTGGCGCTGATCTGTAAGGAATTCGTTACAATTGGTTGCTGTCCACGGATCTTACGATCGCGTAAACGACTGTTATCTCTTTATTGTTCTTCGTCGGCACAGTGTTTGCAGACACGGCATCCCAGCGGCCAAAACCGGCCACTTGCCTACGGAGAAAAGCCCATGCGTAAACCCCTGGCCTATGCCGCCATTGCCGCCGTCGTCGGTGGATTTACTGGCGCGCCCGCCTTTGCGGAGCCGATCAGTTTCACATTCGATCCGACGGCCGCTTCCCTGAACGGCAGCACGCCCTTTACAGGCACGAACATCAACCTGCTGGACTTCGCGCGGGTCGACCTTGGCGCACCGACCGACGCCGGCGTGCCGTTCACGCAGACGGGCTTTCTGCAGGTCAACAACATCTCGAACAACGACATCACGCCGTCCCGTCCGGACGGATTGAACTCGACCTACTCGCTCTACTTCCAGTTCACCGGGTCAGGCACCCAGGACGCGTCGGACTTCACGTCCAACTCGATCGGAACGATCAGCTCGCTGGAATACACGCTTTACGGCGTCAACGGCGTCAGCACCTTCAGCACGGACGGCAACGTGCCGACGGTGACCAATGCCGATACGCCGGTCGTGCTGGCGACCGGCAGCCTGATCAACGGCGGAACCTCGGTGAACTACCTCGGCGCCAACGACGACGGCAGCCCGCAGATCAGCCCCGGCAGCTCGCTGACCGCGACGGTCGTGAAGGCCGTGCCGGGCTTTTTCGCAAGCCCTGCGGACCTGACGTTGGAGCTTGCCGGCGCGTTCACCAACGACGTCAACTCGGCCACCGTCATCAATGGCGGAACAAGTTTCCTGCTTAACAACGGCGGGGGCGTCGTCACCTTCACCTCGCAGGCGGCGCCCGTGCCGGAGCCGATGAGCCTGGCTCTGCTCGGCAGCGGCTTGCTCGGCGTCGGCCTGCTGCGCCGGCGCGCGCGCGGGTAGCGCACGGACCGATCCGCTCGGGATAAGCGGGGCAGCCTGGAAACGCGCTGCCCCGGCACCCGATCAGGTGGGGCAGGGATTGCGTTCTCATCAAAGCCAAGGGCTGAACCTCGTGTCCGACGCCGCGTTCCAATACGACCGGGCATTCAGCCGGAACCTTGGCTGGGTGACGGAATGGGAGCAGTCCGCCTTGCGCCGCAAGTCGGTGGCGATCGCCGGGATGGGCGGGGTCGGCGGCGTGCATCTGCTGACGTTGGCGCGGCTCGGGGTCGGGCGGTTCCGCATCGCCGACTTCGACCGGTTCGATATCGTGAACTTCAACCGCCAGGTGGGGGCGACGGTCGAGACGATCGGCAGGCCGAAGCTCGACGTGATGGCGGAGATGGCGCTGGCGATCAATCCCGCGCTGGAACTGGAGCGATTCCCCGACGGGGTGACGGACGAGGCGGTTGACCAGTTCCTGCTGGGGGCGGACCTGTTCGTGGACGGGTTCGACTTCTTCGCGCTGCCGATCCGCGCGCGCGTGTTCAAGCGGTGCGCGGAGCTGGGCATCCCGGCATTGACGGCGGCGCCGATCGGAATGGGAACGGGGTATCTGGCGTTTGTGCCTGGGGGCATGACGTTCGAGCAGTATTTCCGGCTCGAGGGGCAGCCCGAGAACGAGCAGTTCCTGCGATTCCTGATGGGGGTCGCGCCGCGCGGGCTTCATGCCGCTTACCTAGTCGATCCGTCGCGGATCGACTTGGCGGCGCGCAAAGGGCCGTCGACGGCGATGGCGTGCCAGCTTTGCGCCGGGGTGACGGGGGTAATGGCGTTGCAGTTGCTGCTGCGCCGGGGCGGCGTGAAGGCGGCGCCGTTCCATCACCATTTCGACGCCTATCGCGGGCGGTTCGACGTGACGCGGCTGCGGCGGGGCAATGGCAGCCCGATGCAGCGGGTTCGGCTGGCGGTGGCCCGGCGGCAGCTAGGGCGGGCGCGTGCGACGGCTGTCTCGGACCCGGCGCCGGAGAGCGTGATCGAGCATATCCTGGACGCGGGCCGGTGGGCGCCGAGCGGGGACAACGCGCAGCCCTGGCGGTTCGAGGCGCTGGACGCGGAGACGGTTCGGACTCATCTCGCGACCGAGGCGGGACGCAACCCGTACGAGTTCCGCAGCGGCGAGCCGTCGCTGCTGTCCGGCGGAATGCTGCTTGAAAGCCTGCGGATCGCCGCCTCGCAGCACGGGCGGGGCATGGCGTGGGAGGTTGAGGCGGCAACGGACCCGTATCGGATCGTCAGCCGGTTTCCCGTGGTCCGCGGATTGCGCCCGGACAGCCTTGCGAGCGTGCTGCCGGAACGTACGGTGGACCGGCGGCCTTTCCGTCGCCGGGCTTTGACGTCTGACGAGAAGGCGGCGTTGGCCGGGGCGCTGGGCGATGCGCTGACGGTGCGGTGGTTCGAGACGCGTCCGAGCCGGATGCGGATCGGGCGGTTGGGGGCGCTCGCGACGGATATCCGGCTGCGGGCGCGGGAAACGTTCGAGGTGCATCAGCGGGTGATCGACTGGACCGGGGGGCATAGCGCGACCGGCCTGCCGGCCACGGCGCTCGGGCTTGACCGCGGGACGCTCGCCTTGATGAGATGGGCCATGCGGCATTGGTCCCGGATGCGGGGCATCAATCGCGCATTCGGCACGGGAGCGGCTTCGTTGCAGCTCGACTTGCTGCCCGCGTTGGGCAGCGCGGCATTCTTCACGCTCGAACCTCAAGGCGCGTCGTCGGGAGAGTCGAGGGTCGATTGCCTGCTGCGTCAAGGCGAGGCGATCCAACGGTTCTGGTTGACGGCCACGGCGCTCGGGTTGGCGATGCAGCCCGCCTTGGCAGTGCTGGCTTTTGCCCATTACGGGGCCGAGGGCGTTCCGTTCAGCAACGATGCCCGGCTTTTGCCAAAAGCGCGGCGCTTGGCCGAGCGGTTCCGCTTGGCGCTCGGGCGGAAACCGGGACAAGTGGCGTTCCTGGGACGAATCGGCGAGCCGTTCCCCGGCTTGCCGAAAGCGCGATCCGTGCGTCGGCCGCTCTCGGCGCTTTGGCAGCAAGGTTGAGTCAGGCGGCTTGCAGCTGCGGTAGGCATTCCATGGCATAGCGGCCGTCGCCCGTGACGTAATGCCAGATATCGGGCTGCTCGTAAGCCATGCAGGCGAGCATCGGGGCGATCTCGCAGCGGGCCGGCTGGCGCAGGCCGTGGTGCTCAACGAGCGGGCCCATCGGGATGAAATCAATGGCGGAGGCGCGCAGCAGGCGAAGCAGGGTGCGTTCCATGATGGCGCACCAGTGGGTGATGCCGTGCTCGGCGCTGAGTTGGACGACGCCTTTGACAAGGGCGAGCCGGGCGAGACTGGTTGCCTCGGCGCTCAAGCCTTGCCGGTCCTTGGACAAGGCGAAACGTGAAACTTCGGCGGTGGTCCGGAGCGGCAAGCCGCGCCACAAGGCCGGGTCGCATACCTGGTGCATCGGGAAACTTTTTGCCGGGTTCGCGGTTGTTGCGACAACGAGACGGGCGGTGCCGAAGACATCCCCCGAATGGCGGCTTCTGAGGATAACGTGATGCGAGTGCCGGTCGAACGCGTCGATCTCAAGGTTTCCGATGCCAGGCTCGTAGCCCCGCTCGAGACAATAAACCTTGTGGCGAAGGCGATGCGCGTCGTGTATCAGGCCGGGCGTGTCGGCGATTTGCACCAGCAGTTCTGACTCGGCGGCTCGGAGCGCGGTCGTGAGGCTGCTGTGTTGCATGCTGGTCTGTCGCCCCTGTTTGCTTGGTTACTTCACAATTACGTGTGGTAAACAAGTCGTTAGCGTGAGACAAGAAATTGCTTGTCACCACTTGACGCAGCTTCATCGATAACTGTTAAAAAGCGGTTGATTGTCCGTATATGTCGCAACAATCTTCAAGGCGCATTGAGAGTATTGTCGGACGGCTGATCGAGCTGGCCGAAGACGCCCGTGCTTGCGGCCAAAGGGCGAAGGCGGACGAGCTCCTGCTGCGAGCATGGGTCGTTTACGATCAGGCGGAGCGTTCCGCGCCGGAGTTAAAACGCGAAGAACCCAACCGGCTTGCTCCGGGCGGTCTATGTTCGGAAAGCAACGCGCCCCGTGATGCTGGCGCCGTTCGTCCGAAACGCGTGCTTCGCGACGTGCAAACCTGACACGCACGCCTCCTCCGAGCGGCGCGACCGGCGCCTCCGCTTCGGCATGAGATACGGGGCGCTTTGTATCAGGACACCTCATCCCGCGTTCGCGAGACCGCTTGCTCCCCCGCGGCCATCGCCTCTTGCCGGCGGCCCAGCCAGAAGCTGTTGGCCAGCCACGCAACCGAGATCACGGCGCCTGAGACCGCAACGCCCTTCGCGCCCCAGCCGATGCCGCCGATGAGCGCGTAGAACCAGGCGCCCACCTGGTCGCCGGCGCGGTAAACGAAGGTGTCGATCAAGCTCTTGGCTTTATACCGATCCTCGCGCGAGACAACGGTGAACAGCAGCTCGCGCGTGGGGCGGGCGATGGCGTAGTTGCCGGCGCGGCGAACCACCTGGAAGGCGACGATGGCCGCGATGGTCGGCGCGATGGCGAGCGAGCCGAAGCCGACGATGCTCAGCGCCGGGATCAGCGCGAAGGTGAACGCGACCCCGATCACGCGGAGCAGCCGCGCGGTCGCGAAAGCCTGCGCCAGCAGCGTGAGAACATTCACGAGCAAGTCGATATTGGCGAAGAACGCGGTCTGCTCCCCGCGCGTGGCGAAGGCGGCGCGCGCGATCCCGGCTTGCTGGAAATAAAGGAACGTCGAGGTCAGCGAGAACAGCAGCATGTAGAGGCTGACATTGAGCAGATAAGGCGAGCGCACCGTATGACGAATGCCGGACAGGACGCCGCCGCCGAGCGGGGTGTCGGCCTGGTCGGCTGCCGGGCGCGCATTGAGGCTGGACGACAGGCGTGAAAGCTGGCGGGCGCTGAAAACGGCAATCTCCAGCAGCAGGGCGGCCCCGGCGAAGAGATAGAGCGGGGCCACGCGTTCGGCGAAGACCGAGGTCAAGCCCGAGCCGATGATCGCCCCCACCGTCGCCCCAGCGGCGATGAAGCCGAACAGCCGCTTGCCTTGCTCGGAGGTGAACACGTCCACGACCATCGCCCAGAACACCGACACGACGAACAGATTGAACACCGAGACCCAGATGAAGAACGCCCGGCCGATCCACACGCGCGCATCCGGACTGGCCCAGTGCAGGGCAACGGCGAACAGGAGGATGTTGGCCGAGAAGAAGCGGTAGGTGAGCGGGATGAACCGGCTGCGCGGCAGCGACCGCACCAGGGCGGCGAACGGCAAGTTGAACGCCAGCATCGCCAGCAGCGTGCCGGTGAACAGCCAGGGCAGGTTATTCACGCCGCCTGCGACGCCGAGCTGGTCGCGGATCGGGCGCAGGATGTAATACGAGGACAGCACGGCGAGGATGTAGAGCCACGCCCAGCCGAGCGTCGCCATCTCTTCCGGCCGCACGTCGAGCACGCGGGCCAGCAAACGGTGCCCGGCGCCTGCCGGCGATGATGGGGCAACGGAGCCGCGGACCGGCGGAGGGCCGCTCATGGAACGGCACTCAATCGCTCTGATGCCGCCATGCTGCGCGCGGCGGACGGCCCTGCAAAGAGGCGAGCGCTTTCCCAAAGCTGGCTGCGATGTGTCTGCCTGTGGTGCGCCACGTTGCTTGTCTCCGGGAATGAAGCGGCGGGATTGTCTCGTGCAGCGCTTCGGAGAAGGTGCGCGAGCGTCAGGCCACGCTCGTTGCGGAGCGCGCCCGGGACGCCGGTTCTGCAGCGTTTAACGCGTGACAATGGCTCCATCGCTGGCACAATAGGCCGATAAAGCCGCTGCTTGAACAGCGGCGAACGCAACCTGGGAGATCTTGAACGTGCTCAACAGCGCCCGGCGCATCCTTTGCGCAACGATCCTTGCCCTCACGCTTGCCGCCCCTGCCCTCGCCTCCCCGGACAAGCCGGTCATCGGCGTCGTCGTCAAGATCGGCGGCATTCCTTGGTTCAACGCCATGGACGCAGGCATCAAGAAGCAGGCCAAGCAACTCGGCGTCGACGCCTTCATGGTTGGCCCCACCAGCGCCGACCCGGCCCTCCAGGTCCGCGCCATCGAAGATCTCATTGCTCAGAAGGTCGACGTCATCGGCGTCGTTCCCAACGACGCCAAGGTGCTCGAACCCATCCTGGAACGCGCCCAGCAGGCCGGCATCAAGGTCATCTCATCACCCACGAATCCCCCAACCAGGCAAACACCGACTACGACTTCGAGCTTGCCTCCGTGAAAGGCTTCGGCGAGGCCTATGCCAAGGATCTCATCAAGGATATGGGCGGCAAAGGCGAATACGCGGTCTTTGTCGGCTCCCTCACCGTGCCGCTGCACAACGCCTGGGCCGACGCCGCCATCGCCTACATCAAGCAGCACGCCCCCGACATGAAACTGGTCGGCGACCGCTACGGGGTCGCCGAGAACGTCGACCAGTCCCGCAGCACCGCGCTCGACCTCATGCGCGCCCACCCGGACCTCAAGGGCTTTCTCGCGTTCGGCAGCCAAGGCCCGATCGGCGCCGCCCGCGCCGTTCAGGAACGCCACATGGGCGGCAAGATCGTCGTCATGGGACCGTTCTCGCCGGGGCAAGGCAGGCGATTGGTGCACGAAGGGGTGCTGACCGGCGGCTATATGTGGAACCCCATGCTCGCCGGCGAGATTTTCGTCTCCCTCGGCGCCATGCTCGCCAAGGGCGAGACAATCACCGATGGCACTAAGATTCCCGGCCTCGGCGTCGTCCACCCGGAGGGCCATAACCTCATCGTCGACCAACTCGTCAATCTCAACAAAGACACCGTTGACGACCTGGCCAAGCTCGGCCTCTGAAACCGCCGCGAGCACGCTTGGACTCCGGCGCCGCCGCTCCCGAGACGCCGCTGCTCCATCTGCGGCACGTCTCGAAAACCTTCGGCGGCGTCAAGGCGCTCGACAACGTCAGCTTCGATGTCCGGCCGGGAGAAGTCCTCTGCCTCGCCGGTGAGAACGGTTGCGGCAAGAGCACCCTCATCAAGCTCGTCACCGGCGTTCACCGTCCCGAGCCAGGCGCCATAATGCTTTTCCGGGGCCGCTCCATCGAGGGCCTGACCCCTAGCCGCGCCCGGGATCTCGGCATTCGCGTCATTTGGCAAGACCTCGCCCTGTTTCCGGAAATGTCGGTTGCCGAAAACATCGGCTTCGAGCGCAACCTCGGCCGCCTGCGCCTGGTCAGCTACGCCGCGACCCGCGCCGCCGCCGCGCAAATCCTTCACCGCCTCGGGGTCAGCCTCGACCTCGAAGCCTCCGTTCGCACCCTCCCCATCGCGCAACGCCAGCTCGTCGCCATCGCCCGGGCGTTGGTCACTGACGCCGCCCTCGTCTTCATGGACGAGCCGACCGCCTCGCTCAGCCATGCCGAGACCGAGTCCCTGCTCCAAATCGTCCGCCGCCTCTCGAACGAGGGCATCGCCGTCGTTTTCGTCAGCCACCGCCTCGCCGAGGTGCTTGAGATCTGCACCGGCGTTACCATCCTGCGCGACGGACGCACTGTCGGCGCCTATCCCACTATCGGCATGACCCAAGCCCGCTTGACCGAACTCATGACCGGCAAACCCCTTGCCCGCGTCGAAGCTGCTGTGAAGCGCGAGCAAGCCCCCACGGTCCTCGCCGTCGAAAACCTCACCCGCCCCGGCGACTACGCCGACGTTTCCCTTCAAGTCCATGCCGGCGAAATCCTCGGCCTGACCGGACGCCTCGGCTCCGGGCGCACCGAACTCGCGTTGACCCTGTTCGGCATGACCCGCCCCGCCCAAGGCGTCATCACCCTGAACGGACGCCCGGCGAATTTCCGCAGCAACCGGGACGCCATCGCCGCCGGCATCGCCTACGTGTCGGAAGACCGCCTTGCCCTCGGCCTGGTGCAGCCGCAATCCATCGCCGACAACGCCGCCGCGGCCAGCCTGGACCGCCTGCTCAGCCCGCCCCCGCTCCTCTCACCCGGCAAGCGCGCCGCCCTGGCCGAACGGTGGGTCGCCGCCCTCGACATCAAGATCGGACGACCCGGCGATCCCGTTTCCACCCTTTCCGGCGGCAACCAGCAGCGGATCGTCTTGGCCAAATGGCTTGCCACCGACCCCCGCCTGCTCATCCTCGATTCGCCCACCGTCGGCGTCGATGTCGGCGCGCGCGCCGGCATCTTCGCCATCATCCGCCGCCTGGCGGAGCAAGGCGTCGCCATCCTCCTCATCTCCGACGAAGTGACCGAGGTCTACGCCAACGCCGCCCGCATTTTGCACATGCACGAAGGCCGCATCGTCGCCGAGTACCGCCCCGGCGTCGTCACCGCCGAAGCCATCGAGCAAGCGATCCATGCGTAACGTGGGTTCCACCGAACGCTGGCTGCTCCTCGTGATCCTCGCCATGGGCGCCGCCCTGAGCCTGGTCACGCCTACTTTCCTCACCCTTCCCAACCTGTTCGACCTGCTGAACCAGAGCGCGGTCAACATCATCTTCGGCGTCGGCCTGCTCGTTGTCCTGGTCGCCGGCGGGATCGACATCTCCTTCGCCGTCGCCGCCTCCGTCGTGCAATACCTGGTCGTTCTCGCGTTGCCGTACTTTTCTGGCGGGAACTGGCCCATTGGCCTTCTCCTCGCCGGGACATTCGGCGCACTCCTGGGCTGCTGCAACGCCGCCCTTATCTACCAACTCCGCATCGTTTCCATCGTCGTCACCATCGCCACCTTCAACCTGTTCTTCGGCCTGCTGATGTTCTTCTCCGGCGGCGTCAGCATCTACGACCTGCCCGACTGGCTCGCGACCCGCGTCGCCCTTGTCAGCATCGAGACGCCCAGCGGCTACGCCGAGCTCACCCTCCCGGTCCTCGCCATGCTCGCCTGCACCGCCGCCACCTGGCTGCTGCTCCGCCGCACCAGCACGGGACGCCAGCTCTACGCCATGGGCGACAACCCGGACGCCGCCCGGCGCATCGGCATCAGCATCGGCGCGATGCACTACGTCGCCTACGGCTGGCTCGGCCTGACGGCCGGGATCGCCGGGCTCATGCAGGCCCATTACGCCCAGGAAGTCGTCCCCAACGCGCTCTACGGCCGCGAGCTCGACGTGCTGGCCGCCGTCGTCCTCGGCGGGGCCCGTCTCGGCGGCGGACGCGGCACGGTCCTGGGCGTCGTTCTCGGCGTCCTGCTCATCGGCCTGACCCAGAATGGCCTCAACCTTGCCGGCATCTCGCCTTACGCTTTTAAGATGATCATCGGCGCCATCATCCTCGCCGCCATCACCCTCAGCAGCGAAGGCGTTGCCCGCCTGGTCGGCTCCTGGCGCGCAACGCCTTCGAGGCGTCCCGCCTGATGTCCGCCCACAGCCTTCCTGCCGGCGCCGCCGCCAGCAAACGCGTCGACGCCGATATCGCAGGCCTTCTCGCCCTTCTTCTCATCGTCATCGCCGTCTTCGGCGCGACGGCCGGCAATTTCCTCTCCCGCAGCACCTTCGCTTCCATCGCGTTCCAGCTCCCCGAGCTTGGCCTGCTCAGCCTTGCCATGCTGATGCCGATCATCTCGGGCGGCTTCAATCTCGCCGTCACCTTTACGGCCAACCTCGCGGGCCTTGCCATGGCCGCCACCCTTCACGCCAACGGCGCCGCCGAGGCCGGCCCTCTTTTCATCGCCCTCGGCATCGCCGCCGCGCTGGCCACCGGCGCGCTCGTGGGCTGCCTCATGGGCGTCATCATCGCTTATACCGGCGCGCACCCCATCCTCGTCTCCCTTTCCATGATGATCTTCGTCCGCGGCCTCGGCGAGTTCCTGACCCGGGGCGGCGACATCTCCGGGATGCCCGGCGCCGTCCAATCAATTGGCCAAGGCGTCTTCCTGGGCATCCCGTCCCCCCTCCTGGTCTTCGCCGCCGCCGTCCTGCTCTGGCACGTCGTCATGCAGCGCACCCGGCTCGGGTTCTCCACCCGCTTCATCGGCTCGAACCTCGAAGCCACCCGTTTCTCCGGCGTCCCGACACGGCGCGTCCTGATCCTGATCTATGCCCTGTCCGGCCTCATGTGCGGCGTGGCCGGCATCGTCATGCTCGCCCGCTTCAACTCCGTGCGCGTCGGCCACGGCGAGAGCTACCTGCTCATCACCGTGCTCGCCTGCTTTCTGGGCCGGGTCGACCCGTTCGGCGGCTTCGGCCGCGTCGTCCCGGTCGCCCTCGCGCTGGTCATCCTGCAGGTCATCGCCTCGGGCCTGAACCTGCTCGGGGCCAACCAGCACCTCGCCACCGCCCTCTGGGGCGGATTCCTGTTGTTGGTCATGGCGATTCGGTCTTTCTGGGCCAACCGCACTCGCAAAGGAGCAAGCCAATGAACAAGCTCGGCGTACACGCGCTCGTCTGGGAAAAAGGCTGGAGCCGCGACGAATGCGCCCGCGCCATCGCCAACACCGCCCGGACCGGCTACGACCTGATCGAGATCCCCGCCCTGGACCCGGCCTCGATCGACACCGGCTTCACCAGCCGCCAGCTCGAACAGGCCGGCATCGGCGCCACCTCCTCGCTCGGCCTCGACGCCGAGACCGACATTTCCAGCAACGACCGCGACAACGAGCGCCGCGGCCAAGCCCGGCTTGAGCAAGCCCTCGCCATGGCCCGCGACATCGGCGCGACCCACGTCTGCGGCATCCTCGAATCCGCCTTTCAGAAATACGCCGTCCCCACCACTGCCGAGGGCGTCGAACGCTCCGTCGAGATCCTCCAGCGCGTGGCCGAGACCGCGGCCCGGAGCGGCATCACCATCGGCCTCGAAGTCGTCAACCGATATGAATCCAATGTCCTGAACACCGCCTCTCAGGGCGTCGAGATGTGCCGCCGCATCGGGGCGCCCAACGTCAAGGTCCACCTCGACGTCTACCATATGAACATCGAGGAGTCTGACATCCAGCAAGCCATCATCGAGACCGGGGAGCACCTCGGCTACTTCCACACCGGCGACTCGCACCGCGGCTACATGGGTTCCGGCACCATTGACCTGGCCGGCGTGTTCCGTGCCCTGGTCAAGTCCGGTTACGGAGGCCCGATTACCTTCGAATCCTTCTCCTCCCGTGTCGTCGGCCAGCCGCTCGAAGGCATTCTCGGCATCTGGCGCAACCTTTGGGAAGACAGCTACGACCTCGCCGCCCACGCCCTCATGTACACCAAGGCGCAACTTAAAGCCGCGCAGGAAGCGCAGAAGCAGGCGGAGCGCAGCCGGCTTCCCTGATTATCGGTCAGGCCTGTGGCAGCAACGAGCCTGTCTGGCCGGCGGACAAGGAACTTGCCCGAGACGATTTGTGCGCGACCCGCCTGACCTCGACCACGTACCGCCCGATGTCCGGCACCCCGTCCAGTACGGTGACCTCAAGTATCCTATCCCGCCGCCCGCGCTGGCGTGACCACGCCTCATACGGCAACGCCAGCAGCGGCGTGAACGTCGACAGCCCGCGCCGCGCCGGCCTGCGCATCGTGGCGCCCGAGTTGATCGGGCTGATCTCGATGCTTTCCGCGAAAGCTCGGGCTAGCCCGAGCGTATCGACGACCAGCACGTCGACCGCCCGCGCACGGTTCGCCCGGGCGCCGAGCAGCCGCCCCAGTCCGTCCTCGCCGCTCCAGAAGAACGCCCGGCGATTAAGCCGCGCGAGCCAATCCGCCGGCGTCAACCCGTCATCAAGGCACTTGGCAAGCCCGGCTTCCGTCATCGGCGCTTGATCGTTGATGACCACCGTCCCGTGGAGCGGATGGCGGATCGGGACAGCCGCCGGCCGGGGCGTGCGTTCCAGCCGCGCCCGCTGCTCGGGGCTTGCCTCGAACAGGTCGAGCAGCCGGCTGGTCGGCAGCAACCCTCGCTTCAGTATGCTCGCCGTGGCTTCGGGCAACGTGACGTGGAACAGCCGGGGATGCCGCTCGGCGAGGTCTTCAGGCGTCATCCGGCCCGCTTGCGTTTCGTCAGCCGCTCAGCTCAGCGGCATCGCGACATGCCGGGCATAGGCCGGACGGCTCAGCATCCGCTCATACCATCCCCGCAACGCCGGCATCTCAGGCCGCTCCATGTCGAAGTTGAACCACCGATGCACCTGCGGCCCGATCGCGATGTCCGCCAGCGTAAACTCCGGCCCGGCCACGTATGGCTGCCCCTGCAAGATGCTTTCCAAAATCCCGTAAACCCGCTCCAACTTTGCTCCCGCCGCCGCGATCGCCGCTTGGTCCCGCAACTCCGGCGCAGTCCGGATCAAGCCCCAGAATACCACGCCCATGGGCGGCCCAAGCACCGTCTGCTGCCAGTCCATCCATCGGTCGATGCTGCCGCGCGCCTGCAAATCGGGTGGCCAGATCGGATGGTCCCCGGCATGGGCGGAGGCCAGATAGCGCAGGATCGCGTTGCTTTCCCACAACACGTAATCGCCCTCGACCAGCGTCGGCACCAGCCCGTTCGGGTTCATCGCGCGGTATTCGGCCGCATCCGTTTTCCCGAACGCGCCCCCGAAATCCTCCCGCTGATACTCGAGCCCCAGCTCCTCCAGCAGCCAGACCACTTTCATCACGTTGCTGGAATTCGCCCGTCCCAGAATACGCCGCATCGCTGCCTCCCGCCTCTCGTCGCGACGCACCCTATGCCCCCCGGCCAATTGCTCCAACCCGCAAATTGCCCATATCACCCCCATGCCGCTTACCGCAGCGCAACGTGCCGGGCTTGCCGGAGCCGTCCTTGCCGGCCTCGCGCTCCTGACCGCCCGCCTTTCCGAGTCCTGGGCCGGGCTGGTCCCGTGCGCCCTCTGCCTGGTCGAGCGCTGGCCCTACCGGGTGGCGATCCTCCTTTGCGTCCTGGCCCTCGCCTGGCGCAAGGCCGCCCGGCCCTTGATCGCCCTCGCCGCCCTTGCCATGCTCGCCAGCTCCGCCCTTGCCGCCGTCCACGTCGGCGTCGAGCAGCGTTACTGGCCCAGCCCGCTGCCGGAGTGCCAGGCGCCAAACCTTGGCCAAGGCACGGTTGCCGAGCGCCTGGCCCGGATGCCCGCGCGCCCTTCCAAACCCTGCGACGACCCCACCTATCTCGTCCCGGCCCTGCCCGTCAGCATGGCCGGGATGAACCTGGGCCTTTCCCTTCTCCTGACCGTCGCCCTGGCCGCCACCGCCGCCAAAAGGATTGAACCATGAGCCACTCCGCCCCGCTCCCCGGCGATCTCCCTCTCCGCACCACCATTGAACGCATCATTCGTGTCGATCACGCCGGGGAATACGGCGCCGCCCGCATCTACGAAGGACAGCTCGCCATCATGGGCCGCGGCGACAAAGGCGACCTGATCCGCCATATGAAGGAGCAGGAGCAGGTCCATCTCGACACCTTCGCCGGCCTGATTGCCAAGCGCCGGGTCCGCCCCACGGCCCTGTTGCCGCTCTGGCACATCGCCGGGTTCGCCTTGGGCGCAGCCACCGCAGCCCTCGGCGACCGCGCCGCCATGGCCTGCACCGTCGCCGTCGAGGAGGCCATCGACGAGCATTATGCCGCCCAGGCCGCCAGCCTTCCCGAAGAAGAAGCCGAGCTACGCGGCACCATCGAGAAATTCCGCGCCGACGAACTCGAACACCGCGACATCGGCCTGGAGCACGAAGCCGAGCTCGCCCCCGCCTACCGCCTCATGTCCGCCGTCATCAAAGCGGGCTGCAAGGTCGCCATCCACGTGAGCGAACGCATATGACGCGCCTCGAACCGACCCGAGCTCCTTGGGACGGCGTGGCCCTCGTTTGCAGGAAATGCTCGAAGAAACTCGGCGGCGGCTTCGGGCGCAAGGGCAAGCAGCCCCTTTCGAAGGCGCTGCGGACGGAGCTGAAAGAGCAAGGCCGCAGGCGGGCGCTGCGCGTCATCGAGGTGGGCTGCCTGAACCTCTGCCCCAAGCAAGCGGTCACCATCGTTGGCCCGGCGACTCCCGGCGAAGTCCTGGCCGTCCCGAAAGGCGCCGACCCGGCCCAGGTGTTGCAGGCCATCGCCCCCGGCGCATGAGCGGACTTCAGAAGCCTGTTGGCAGCGTATCGGGCGCGCGGGTAATCTCGTCGCGGTGCGCGGCCAATGAAACAACTGCTTGCTTGATCTCCCGCGTAGGAATGCTTGCAATCGCTTGGGTTACAAGCACGTGATGCTCGCCGGCGATGTCAAGAACCGGATTCAGATCGCGTATTGGTTTCGGAAACGCTTGCAGCGGGAGCAACGGAACAAAGGCGCGGGTTGAAAGCCCGGATAAGAGTTCGGCCTGAACGTCCACTACATAACTGGCTTGGCCGCCCGGCAGAGGATAGGCGTCGAACCGCGCCGTCAGAACTGCCGGTAGCCCGCCAACGGCAACTCGTTCGTGCTGGCGAATTCATTCCAAGCGGATATGGCGCCTCGGTTCTCTGCAAGGCATTGCTCTCGCCGTTTTTCGGCTACCGCAGCAATCAACCCCCGCTCGCACGCTTTCGAGATGCTGATGTCCATCGCCCGTGCTTCTCGAAGCAGCGTCTCGGGAAGGGTGATGTTGGTAGCGTGCCGGGAGGCCGGGATGTTGAGGTTCTCAAACGTCAGGTTAGACATTACAGCACTCCTTGAAAGACTTACGCTATAAGCAGCATCTCCCACGGGTCCGTCAGGCCTCCAGCATTAAATCCTTCGCCCGCCCTCCCTCGATGACGTGCTCCTGAAGCACCCGGTCCACGTCCGCCGTGCTCCCCACCCGGTACCAGACTCCCTCTGGATAGATCACCAGGCAAGGCCCCAACTCGCAACGGTCCAGGCACCCGGCGCTGTTCACCCGGATGCCCGCGATCCCCAACTCCTTCGCCCGCGCCTTCATGTAATCCCGCAACCGTTCCGACCCCCGGGCCGCGCATGACCCGCGCTTGTGCCCGTCCGGCCGCCGGTTGGTGCAGACGAACAGATGCGCCTCAAAGAACAACGGCGGATCACCTGGCAAGGAAACACCCATCACCCAACCTCAATCAAAGTAACGCAGCGAAAACCGGACCACCCCGCCATCCGCGCCCACCCGGACGGCGGCATCCGCGAACCGCGGCGGACCGAACCGGAACCGGGCATCGTTGCTGAACCCGATCCCCTCTCTCGGCAATCCAAGGAAGTTGCGGTTGATCGCCCGGTCGCCGTTCTCGTCATGGAACGCCTGCACGGCCCAAACCCCGTCCGCAACCCCGTTGACCCGCACCGTCACCACCCCGGGATGGGCCCTCGCGTAGCCCACGTGTTCGCACGTCTTCTCAAGGAACGTCCGCTCGGAGCAAACCGCGACCCTCACGTCGCCCGCGCTGTTCCGCACGCCTTCGACTTGAACCTCCAGCGTGCCCGCCCGGGCCGTCCCCACCGCCATCGCCAGGAAAATCAAGCAGGGTAAGCCCGCCCGCGCCAAGTCGCCCGCCCTCCTCGCGCCGCGCGGAACAGGCTGAACCATTGCACCGCCAGCAGCGCCAGAACCCCGAGCGGATGCAGCAAGGCCGGCACGAACGGCTGCTTGAAACGCCAGGCCAGCAGCAGCCGTAGTCCCACCCCGGCGGCAAGCGCGAACCCGGCCGCCCAGCCCGGCCAAGCCAGCATCAGCGCCAACGGCAATACCTGCCCCCCGCCCAGGATCACGGTCCAAATCGGCAAGGCGACCGGCTTGGCCATTCCCTCCGTCGCGTTCTTGCACAGCCCCTCCCAAACCTGCCCGGCATTCACGTACATCCGGCACCGCGCGAACCCGGTCGCGTCGAACAGCAAGCTCATGTGCCCCGAACGCCTGAATGCCCGAGGCAACGTGATCCCGTCATGCAAGCTCGCCCGGATCGCCGCATGGCCCCCGGCCGCGTGGTAGGCGTCCCGCCGCGCGATGAACAACTGCCCGCACCCTGCGCCGAGTCCGGGCGACAGCGACCGCCGCATCACCCCCATCGGCAGGAACCCGAGCAGCAGGAAGTGGATCAGCGGCAACAGCAGCCGCTCCGACCAGGTGACAACGACCTGCCGCGGAAACCCGCTCGCCAGCCCCGCCTCGTGCCGCTGCATGAACCCCGCCATCCGCGCCAGCGCGTCTGGCGCCAGCCGCACGTCGGCATCGACGAATACCATCAGCTCATGTTGCGCCAATCCCGAGAGCACGTAGCAGGCATGTTGCTTCCCCGACCACCCGACCGGCAGCGGCGGCGCCTGCCCGACCCGCAGCCGCGGATCGCCGATCCCCGCCAAGATTTCCGGCGTCTGGTCCGTGCTGGCATCGTTCAGCACCACCAACTCAAGCTCCACCCCCTCATTTGCCAGCACCGCGGCACATGCCTCGGCGATGTTCGCCTCCTCGTTGCGCGCCGGGATCAGCACGCTGACCGATGGTCGGCCGGCCGCCGGGGCAGGAGCCTTGAACCCCCGCAAGTTCGCCAGCGTCATAATCAACGGCAGCAACGCCAGCGCCAAAGCCGCCCAGGCCAACGCCGTCATTCTTGCCCCTCATGCGATGGGTCGAATTTCTGCCCCGCCGACCAGGCCCGCAGCCTGCGCCAAATATCGTAAACGCCTCCGACCCCGCCGCGCCCCCGAACGAGCGGCACGAACAATGCCGGGTTCCGCTCGGCGCTTTCCGCCGCCAGCGCGTCCATCGTCCGCGTCAATTCCTCTTCTAGGAACTGCGTCCACTCCGCCGTGCTCCGCTCCCGCCCCGTTTCCAACGCAGGACCGAACCGTACCAGCGCTTCGGCCTTGCTCTCGTTCCAGAACGTGTATTCCAGCGCCAAAGGCAGGATCACCGCCCCCGGCACCCGCCGCGCCAAGTGCGCGATTCCCGGCCGCAACCGGACTGGCCGCCGCCGCAGATCGGTGAAATGCCCTTCCGCCGTGATCCAGATGATGTTCGACGCGTCCCCAAGCACCCGCAAGCAGGTTTCGAGGAACCGCGCCGCGCCCCGAGGCGTGTCGAGCGCGATCCCGAACACCCCCATCCGCTCGAACACCCCGTAGCGCCCGAGCGCCTTCTCGTCCATCGGCCCGTACCCGGCCCGGCCCGGGAACAGCTTGGCGCAAAGCAGGATATAAAGCGCCGGGTCGTACCACGACGGGTGATTGCTGTAGATGATCAAGGGTCGCCCGCTTGCTACGTGCGGCATCCCGGACCGCGACACCCGGACCGCCCGGAACCGCCGCCAGAGATACCAATGCAGGTACCACCCGAACAGCCAGAACAGCGTCCGCGATCGCGCGGCGACCGGATCTTGCCGCTGCCCGGCGGACAGGCGTGCCCCGCCCACGCGCTACGCCAGCGCCGGCTCAGACCCAGCCGCTGCCATCCCGCGCGCCGCGGCGCCGCCGCCCGGCGTTATATCCTGGCAAAGGCTATCCGCCGCGATCCAGCCGCTCATCAGCACCATGGGCATCCCCGGCCCTGGGTGCGCCGCCCCTCCCGCAAGGTAAAGCCCGGCCAAGTCCCGCGAGCGGTTGCCCGGCTTGAACGCCCCGTTCACCTTTCCGTGGCTCGCCAGCCCATAGATCGCCCCGTTCAGCACCCGATACCGCTCGTGGATGTCCTGCGGCGTGAGGTGCCGCTCGAACACGATCCGCTCTTCCAAGTCGGGCATCCCTGCGCAGCGCTTCAGCTTGTCCAGGATCACCTGCCGGTAGGCCGGGAACATCGCCGGCCAATCGTGGTGCTTGCGCAGGAACGGCGTGTGCACCAGCACATACAGCGCCTCGCCTCCCTCTGGCGCCGCGCCCGGCTCGGTCCGCGCCGTCGCCGCCAGGTAGCACGTCGGGTCCGGCGCCGGCTCCCCCTTGTCGTAGATCCAGCGGAACTCCTCCTCCGGATCCTTGGAGAACACGAAGTCATGATGCGCCAAGTGCTCGTATCCCCGGTCAAGCCCCAGGTAGAGCACCACGCCCGAGCAGGCCGCGTCCCGCTTCCACCGCCGGGCGAACGCCTTGCCGGGCGCGCCGCCTACCATCTCGTCCATGGTGCGGACGCTGTCCATGTTCGACACCACTGCCGACAGCCGGATCGTTTCCCCGGCCTCCGTCACCACGCCCGTCGCCCGCCCCCCTTCGTGCAGGACCCGGGCCACCCCCGTCGAGGGCCGCAGATCGACGCCCAACTCCCCGGCCAGCCGCTCCAGCGCCTGCGGCACCGCCCGCGTTCCCCCCATTGGATACCAGATGCCCAGGTTGGTCTGCATGTGCGCGATGCCGCACAGCACCGCCGGCGACGCGTACGGCGAGCTGCCCACGTACTGCACGAAATGGTCCAGCATCTGCGCCACCCGCTTATCCGGCACCCGCTTGCGGATCTGCGCGGCGACCGACGTCCCCATCCGCAACGACATCACGTCCCGCAAGGTGGCGAGGTTCATCCCCTTCATGCTGAGCGTATCGGAAATCCCCTCCACCGACTTCCAGAAGAAGAACTTCTCGCTCACCTCATGCAGCTTCTCGCTCATGGCGATGAAGTCTCGATACCCCTGCTCGCTCCCCGGCGCATAAGCGGCGATCGTCTCCGCCATCCGCGGCACGTCCTCGCCCAAGTCCAGAACCGTCCCGTCATCGAAGAAGCAGCGCCACTGCGGATCGAGCCGCCGCAAGTCGAGGTAGTCGGCCATGTTCCGCCCAGCCTCGGTGAACACCCGCTCCAGCACGTGCGGCACGGTCAGGATCGTCGGCCCCATGTCGAACCGGAACCCGTCCTCTTCCAACTGCGCCGCCTTGCCTCCGAGCCAGGGGTTCTTGTCGAACAGGACCACCTTGTGCCCGCGCGCCGCCAGCACGCAGGCCGCCGCCAGCCCGGCCAGCCCGGCCCCAACCACCCCGACAGGCTGTCCCACAGGAGAAATCGCGTTCATAGAGCCTCCGCAATCGCCGGCACGTAATTCGGCGCCGCCATGGCCGACGGCGCCTCCCAATCCGCGCGCACGCCCAAATCCTCGGTCAGCAGCTTCGTCGTGATCCGCGCGCTCTCGAAGATCACCGGCAGCCCGCTTCCCGGATGCGTCCCCCCGCCCACGAGATACACGCCGTCCAAATCCTCGAACCGGTTCCGCGGCCGGAAATGCAGCATCTGCGCCAAGTTGTGCGCGAGATTGAACGTTGCCCCCCGGTAGATCCGCAGGTCATCCTCCCACCCCCGGGGCGTCAACATCTTCTCGAACCGGATGCGGGATTCGATATCCGGTATCCCGATCCGCTTCAGCCGCTCCAGAGCCAGCTTCCGGTAGCGGGGGGCTTCCGCATCCCAATCGACGCCTTCCCCGACCCGGTGCCCGACCGGCACCAGCACATACAGGGTTGAATGCCCGGGCGGGGCCAAGGCCGGGTCCGTCACGCATGCGTTCTGCACGTAGAAACTCGGGTTGCCGGGGGGTATTCCGGCCTCGATCTCCGCCAGGTTGCGCCGGTAGTCTTCGGCCAGATAAACCGTGTGGTGCGCCAGGTCCGGGATGTCGCCTTCGATGCCCAGGTAAAGCATGAACGTGCTGCACGAGAATTTCTTCGTCCCGATCCGCTTGTCCGTCCACCGCCGCCTGATCCGGTCCGGCACCAGCCGCGTCATGGTTTCCGCGAAGTCGGCGTTGATCACGATTGCGTCGTACTCCCGCGTTCCTTCCGCGGTCCGCACCCCGGTCGCCCGCCGCCCGGCAAACAGCATTTCCTCGACCGGCTCGCCCAGCCGGATCTCCGCCCCCAAGTCCCGCGCCACCCGCGCCAGCGCCCCCATCACCGCCCCGCTTCCCCCGCGCGGATGGAACACCCCATACTCGTATTCCATGAACGACAGGATCGTGAACAGGCTCGGGCACCGGAACGGCGACATGCCGAGATACTTGCTCTGGAAACTGAACGCGAGCCGCACGCGCTCATCCCGGAAATACGTGCCGAGGTCCTGGTCCACGCTCCGATGCGGCCTCAGCTTGCGCAATCCCCGCAGCACCGGAGGCCGCATCAGGTCGCGCATCCCGTTGAACGCGCCCTCCAGCACCGGACGGAACACCTCGAGCTTGGCCCGGTTGTCCGCCATGAACCGCGGCAGGGCGGCCGCGTCCGCCGGCGAGAACCGCGCCAACTCCGCTGCCATTTTCTCCATGTCGCCGGACGCCCGGATTTCCCCTCCGCCCTCGAAGACGAGGTGGTACTGCGGATCAATCCGGATCAGCTCGACCTCGTCCTCCAGCCGCCGCCCGCAGGCCATGAAAATATCCGACAGCACCCGCGGATACAGAAAGAATGTCGGCCCCATGTCGAACCGGAACGTCCCTTGCTCCGTCGGCGCCGTGATGGTGCTGGACCGCCCGCCCACCTGCCCATGCGCCTCGTGCACCGTTACGTCCACCCCGGCCTTCGCCAGCAGCATGGCGGCGGCAAGGCCTCCAGGCCCCGCGCCGACGATCCCAACCCGCTTGTTCATTTGCAAACCGATTTCCTTCTCGCGGGCAACGCCATGAACAATTCGGGCCTCTCTCTCGTCAATCTGCCGGACGCGGCTAAACTTAAGCGCATGAACGTTCTTGTCACCCCGCCGTTGCCGTCCGCCCTTCGCGCCGCCGCCGCACCATGGGCCGAAGCCGGGATCAAAGCCAGGCTCCGCGTTGTCCGCGGCGCCCGCCGCCTCATCGCGGCGAGGGCCGAGACCCTCGCTGCCACCGTCAGCCGCCCCTTGCCCGACACCTTGACCGCCGAGATCCTTCCCCTCCTGGAAGCCGCCCGCTTCCTGGAACGCGAAGCGCCAGCCCTGTTGTCCCCTCGCCGTCTCCGCCGGGGCCGCCCTCTTTGGCTGTTCGGCGTCAACGCCGAAATCCGCCGCGAACCTCTCGGCGTCATTCTTATCCTTGCTCCCGGCAATTATCCCATCTTCCTCCCCGGCGTCCAAATCCTCCAAGCCCTTACCGCCGGCAACGCCGTCGCCCTTAAACCCGCCCCCACCGGAGAAGCGGCCGCCCATGCCCTTGCCGCCCTTCTCGCCGAAGCCGGCCTTCCCTCCGGCCTGCTCCACGTCCTGAGGCCCGACGACGGCCCGAGCGCCGTCCGCTCCGGCTACGACCACATCCTCCTCACCGGCTCCGCCGAGACCGGCGCGAAGGTCCTCGAAGCCGCCGCCCCGACGCTCACCCCCTGCACGATGGAACTCTCCGGCGCCGACCCCGTTTTCGTCCTCCCCGGCGCGGACCTTGGGCTTGCGGCGAAGTGCCTCGCTTACGGCCTCCGCCTCAATGGCGGCGCAACGTGCATCGCTCCCCGCCGGGTCTTTGTCCAGAAATCCGAGGCCGAAGCTCTGGAAGCCTTCCTTCTTCCCCTCCTCGCGGGCATCCCCGATGCCGCAACCCCTCCGCCAATCGCCGGACGCCTCGAAACGCTGCTCAAACAAGCCGTGACGAACGGCGCCCGCCTGCATCACGAAGGCCGAACCCGCCCCGCCGTCCTGCTGGACACGCCCGCGGCCCTGCCCATCCTGCGCCAAGACATCTTCGCCCCTTGGCTCGCCCTCATACCCGTCGAAAGCCCGGAGCAGGCGCTCGGGCTGGCCGCCGCCAACCCTTATGCCCTGGGGGCCAGCATCTTCGGCCCAACCTCCGCCGCTGAGGCCTTCGCCGCGGGTGTCAATGCCGGCTCCGTCTGCATCAACGACCTGATCGTGCCGACCGCCGATCCGCGCCTTCCGTTCGGCGGCACGGCCCGAAGCGGCTTCGGCGTCACCCGCGGGCCTGAGGGCCTTCTCGCTTTGACAAAGCTGAAAACCATCAGCACCCGCGTCCGTGGCCCGTATCCTCACTTGCAATCCGTCACGCCGAACGACGTCCGGCGATTCGGCGCTTTGGTCCGCCTGCTGCATGGCGGGTGGCAGAGCCGGGCCCAAGCCCTGCGGATGTTCTCCCGCCGCTAAGCATCATTCGGCAGGGCGTGCCGGCACGCTGCCGGTAAAATGATGCGTCCTCAAAGGTTTCTAAGCAGGCTTGCGTGGCACAAGCCACGCAAGCCTGCTTAGTCCTCCTGAAGCACGTTAGGAGTTTTGCATTACGCAACCAGTGCAGAAACGAAACAGCGTGAGTCGAAGCACTAGCCGTATTCGGCAGGCTGGTTCAGCGAGCACGCTGAAGCGCCCGTTAGCATCAGACCACTAGGCCTTCGGAGTTTTCGAGTCAGCCTTGGGCAGTTCGTCATCTGCCGGGGCATTCGCTCGGCATCAACCGGCCCCGATTGCACTCATCCATTGGCAAGCGTAAGGCCGCGCCTATGCCCGACCTGCTCCCGATCCGCCGCGCCCTCCTGTCCGTATCCGACAAGCACGGCCTCGTCCCGCTAGCGCAGGCGCTCGCGGCGCACGGGGCGGAAATCCTTTCCACCGGCGGCTCGGCCCAGGCGTTGCGCGAGGCTGGCGTCGCGGTCAAAGAAGTGGCCGAGCACACCGGCGTCCCGGAAATGCTCGACGGCCGGGTCAAGACGCTGGCGCCGCATATTCACGGCGGCATCCTGGCCCGGCGGGATCTGCCGGACCACCTGGCGCAGATGCAACAGCACGGGATCGCGCCCATCGACCTGGTTTGCGTCAACCTTTACCCGTTCGAGGCGACGGTCGCGTCCGGCGGCGCGGCGGCGGACTGCATCGAGAACATCGACATCGGCGGCCCGGCGCTGATCCGCTCGGCGGCCAAGAACCATGCCTCCGTCGTGGTGCTGACCGACCCGTCGCAATACGGGATGGTGCAGGAACAGCTTGCGGCCGGCGGCACGCGGCTCGCGCTGCGCACGCGGCTCGCTGGGGACGCCTACGCGAGGACGGCGGCCTACGACGCGGCAATCGCGGCCTGGTTTGCCCAAGAGGGTCAGTCGGATCTGCGATTTCCACCGCGGATGACGATCTCAGGCACACTGCAACAAACACTGCGCTACGGCGAGAACCCGCACCAGCAGGCTGCCTTCTACACCAACGGCGCCAGGCCCGGGATCGCCACGGCCCGGCAGGTCCAGGGCAAGGAACTGTCCTACAATAACCTCAACGACACCGACGCCGCCTTCGAATGCGCGGTCGAGTTCGCCGCCCCGGCCGTCGTCATCGTCAAGCACGCCAACCCCTGTGGCGTGGCGACTGCACAGAGCCTCGAAGCCGCCTGGCAAGCTGCCCTGCGCTGCGACCCAACCAGCGCCTTCGGCGGCATCGTCGCCCTGAACCGGACGCTCGATGCCGCGGCGGCAGAGCGGATCGCGGCGATCTTCACCGAAGCGATTATCGCCCCCGACGCCGACGAGGCAGCACGCGCGATCCTGGCCCGGAAGAAGAATCTGCGCCTGCTGCTGACCGGCGGACTGCCTGATCCGGCCGCTCCCGGCGTCGCCTTCAAGAGCGTGGCGTCCGGCTTTCTCGCCCAGTCGCGCGACGCCGGACGGGTCGAGGCGGACGCGCTGCAGGTGGTGACGCAGCGGGCGCCCAACCGCGAGGAGCAGCGCGACCTGCTGTTCGCCTTCAGGGTCTGCAAGCACGTCAAATCGAACGCGATCGTTTATGCCAAAGGCGAGGCGACCGTGGGGATCGGCGCCGGGCAGATGAGCCGGGTGGACAGCGCTCGCATCGCCGCCTGGAAGGGCGAAGCGGCGGCGCGGGCGGCGGGACAGGACGAGCCGCTGACCCATGGCAGCGTCGTGGCCTCGGACGCGTTCTTTCCTTTTGCCGACGGGTTGGAGGCGGCGATCGAGGCCGGCGCCACCGCCGTTATCCAGCCGGGCGGCTCGATGCGCGACGCGGAGGTGGTCGCGGCGGCAGACAAGGCCGGGGTGGCGATGGTGCTCACCGGAATGCGGCATTTCCGGCATTGATCGCGGCGTCAACTGTTGCCGATCAGGATTCCCGCGGCCAGCACCAGCGCGCCCCCCAGCATCACCTTCGCCGCGGCGGACACCGGCGGCGTTTCCATGTACCGCCACTGTATCCAGGCGATCGCCAGCAGCTCGAAGACTGTGACGACCCCGGCCAGCACCGTCGCGGTCCAGAAATCCTTGATGAGGTAAGGCAGCGTATGCCCAATGCCGCCGGCAACCGTCATCAGCCCGCACACGAACCCGCGCAGCAGCGGCGTGCCGCGGCCCGAGAGCTTGCCGTCGTCGGCCAGCGCCTCGGCGAATCCCATCGAGATGCCGGCGCCGACCGAGCTCGCGATGCCGACAAGGAACGCGTCGCGGCTGTCCTGCGTGGCGAAGGCTGCGGCAAACACCGGCGCCAAGGTCGAGACCGACCCGTCCATCAGCCCGACCAGCCCGGGCTGCACGATCTGCAGGATGAAACGCTTGCGGGCGCCCTCGTCCTCCAGCTCGCGCTTGTCGCCCGGCAGGCGCTTGGCCTCGATGGCGTTGGCCGCGTGCTGATGCTCGATCTCGGCCGCGGCCAGGTCGCCGAGCAGCTTGCGGATCGACGCGTCGGAGGTGCGCCCAGCCGCCTCGCCGTAGAACCGGCTGGCGTCAACCTCCATCTGCCTCGCGTGGCGGCGGACCGCGTCGATGCCCAACGGCCGGATTTGCCAAGCCGGCTTGCGGACGACGGCGCCGCGGACATCCTGCCGCCGCACCAGCGGGATGTGGTTGCCGAACTTCTCGACGTAGGCGTCGATCAGCCAACGCCGGTGGGTATCCTCCTCGGCGACCATGTCCTGGAACACACGGGCGCTGTCGGGATACTCCTCCCGCAGGCTCTCGGCAAAGTCCGCGTAGATGCGCCCGTCTTCCTCCTCGCTGCTGATGGCTAAGGCGAGGATTTCCCGCTCGTCGAGTTCGTTGAAAGTCCGCATTGCCGATAAAATGGCGAACGGAGCCGAAACGATCAACCCGGCTTCGTAATGATGCGAACGGTTCGCAACACCGATGGCACCAGAGTTGCATCGATCCCGACGATGACCACCGTCGCAACCCACGCCGAAGCCGCCGGGACCAGGCCCGCGGAACCGCGCGCCAAGCGCCCGTTCGTGGTTTCCACCGCCCTCTTCGGAGGCGCGTCGGTCGCCGCCATGGCGTTCGCCTGGTGGTCGCTGACCGCTTGGGGCATCGTCCCGCGCGCCTTGCTGCCCGGCCCGGCCGACGTCTGGGCCGCCGCCGTCGGCATCTCCGAACACGGCTACCGCGGCACGACGCTCTGGGGCAACGCGCTCGCCACCCTGGGCCGGCTCGCCAGCGGCTTCGCGCTCGCAGCCATCGCCGGCGTGCCGCTCGGCCTCTGGATGGGCATGAATCGCGTGGCCCACGCCGCGCTCGACTGGATCGTGCAGTTCATGCGCCCCTTGCCGCCCTTGTCCTACATGATCCTGCTGATTCTCTGGTTCGGCACCGGGGACGCGTCGAAGGCCGCGCTGCTGTTCCTGACCGCCTTTCCCATCATCGTCTCCGCCAGCGCCGCGGGGGTGCGGGGCGTCAAGCAGCAGCGGGTGCAGGCGGCGCAGTCGCTGGGGGCCGGTTCCGCGCAGGTGTTCCGCCATGTCATCCTGCCCTCCGCGGCGCCGATGGTGCTGACCGGGCTGCAGATCGCGCTCGCCGCCGCGTTCTCGACCGTCGTGGCGGCCGAACTGCTGGCCGCCAGCAACGGGCTTGGCTGGATGGTGCTGTCGGCCAGCCAGTTCCTGCGCAACGACGTCATCGTGCTCGGCATCCTGCTGCTGGGCGCGATGGGCGTCACGCTCACCTGGGCGATGCGCCTGCTCGACCGCCGCCTGGTGCATTGGCGCGGGCGCGAGTGATGCGGCGTCCGTTTCCGTCCTGGGCCGTCACTGGCCTGAGCATGGCCGCCGTGCTCGCCCTGTGGGTCGCCGTCACCAGCGGCGGCCTCGTGCGCGACATCTTCCTTCCCGGCCCGCTCGACGTGTGGGCCGGGCTTACCGAACTGGCCGAGTTCGGCTACAAGGGCCGCAGCCTGCTGGAGCATGTCGGCATCAGCCTCGTGCGCGTGGGCGTCGGCTTCCTGACCGGCGCCGCGGCCGGCACGCTGCTCGGGCTCGGCATGGGCTACGCGCCCCGGCTGAACGCGGCCGCCGCCCCTTTCATCGAGTTCCTGCGCCCGTTGCCGCAGCTCGCCTACCTGGTGCTGCTGATCGTCTGGCTCGGCATCGGCGAGACCAGCAAGATCACGCTGCTGTTCCTGGCCGCGCTCCCGGTCGCTGCCGTCGCCGCGCGCGACGGGGTACGCAACGTGCCACCGGAGCGCCTGCGGGTGGCCCAGGCGCTGGGTGCGAGCCGGTGGCAGGCGTTCCGCCACGTGGTCATCCCGTCGGCGATGCCGGAAATCCTGGTCGGCGTCCGCCTTGCGGCCGGGATCGTCTACGCGACGCTGATCGCGGCCGAGATCATCGCCGGCTCGAACGGGATCGGCTGGATGATCATGGACTCCGGCCGCTTTCTCCGGTCGGATTACGTGTTCGCCGGCATTCTGATGATCGGGCTAACCGGGCTGGCGATTGATCGGCTGCTGGTCTGGATCGAGCGCCGGGTGGTGCATTGGGCCGGGCGTTAACTTCTAGGGAGGCATCATGAGCTTTGATCGACTGACGCGGCGCGGCGTCCTGCTGGGCGCGGGCGCCGGCGCGCTGCTGGCAAGCACGGCGAGGGCCGCGGTGCCGGGCAGCATCAACGCCGGCTTCTTCACCGAAACCAAGCCCTCGATGATCGCCAAGGGCAACGGCTGGTTCGAGCAGGACACCGCCGCCCGCATCAACTGGACCGAGATGGGCAGCGGCGCCGACATCAACGCCGGCATCGCCGCCGGCAGCCTCGACATCGGGCTGGGCGCAGGCTCCGTGGCGGTGGCGGCTGGGATCAGCCAGGGGCTCGGCTACAAGGTCGTCGCCATCATGGACAACATCGGTCCCGGCGAGGACATGGTGGTCAAGACCTCCGAGAACATCGCCAAGCCGTCCGACTTCAAAGGCAAGAAGGTGGCGACCCCCTTCGGCTCCACCAGCCACTTCCGGCTGCTGGGCTTCCTGAAAACCAACGGCCTGACCCAGCGAAACGTGACGGTGCTGGACATGAAGCCGGCCGCGATCCAGGCGGCGTGGTCCCGCGGCGACATCGACGCCGCCTACGTCTGGCCCCCGGCGCGCAGCAAGCTCGTGGAGGACGGCGGCACGCTCTACCCGACTTGGGACAAGCTGGACCAAGCGGGCTACATCATCGCCGACCTCATCATCGTCCGCAACGAGTTCGCCCGGCAGTACCCCCAAGCCGTGGTCGGCTTCCTCAAGGCCTATGACCGCGCCTTGACGCTGTGGACGCAGAAGCCGGAGGAGGCGGCCCGGATCGTTGCCCAGCAGACCGGGGTGACGCCGGAGGTGGCGATGGCGGATATGAAGCAATACGATTTCGTCCCCTTCCGCGCGCAGGAGGGCAAGGAATGGCTCGGCAAAACGGGCGCGCCGGGCCAGTTCGCCAAAGTGCTGCATGACACGGCGGAGTTCCTGGTCGAGCAGCGCAGCATCCGCAGCGCGCCGGGTCTGGACGCATTCCAGAAGGCAATCGATACCGAGTACCTGCAAAAGGCGATCGGGTGACATCCTTCGTCCAGTTCGCCGGCGTGTCGGTCTCGTACGGGACCGGCGCATCGGCGGTGCGGGCGTTGGAGCGGGCCGACCTCGGCTTCGCGCAGGGCGACTTTGTCTGCATCGTCGGGCCGTCGGGCTGCGGCAAGACCACCATGATGCAGACCCTGGCCGGATTCCTCCCGCCGACGACGGGCGTGGTGAGCGTCGATGGCAAGACGGTGACAGGGCCGGGGCCGGAGCGGGGCGTGGTGTTCCAGCAGCCGGCCTTGTTCCCGTGGATGACGGTCGCCGCCAACGCCGGCTTCGGCCCGCAGATGCGCGGCGAGGCCCGTGCCCCGGCGGCCAGCCGCACCGAGCAATGGCTGCGCGCCACCGGCCTGTGGGAGTTCCGCGACCGCTACCCTTACGAGCTGTCCGGCGGGATGCAGCAGCGCCTGGCGATTGCCCGCGCTTTGTGCAACGAACCGAAGGTCCTGCTGATGGATGAACCGTTCGGCGCGCTCGATGCGTTGACGCGCGAGCGAATGCAGGAGGAGCTTCATGCCGTCTGGCGGCGCACCGGGATGACCGTCGTGTTCATCACCCACAGCGTCGAGGAAGCGGTCTATCTCGGCACCGAGGTCGTGGTGATGTCGCCCCGCCCGGGCCGGATCGTGGCCCGGCTGCCGATGCCGTTCGCGCGCGAGCACGCCGCCGAAGGCATCCGCAGCGTGAAAAGCCGGCCCGATTTCGTGGCCAGGCGTGAGGAAGTGCTATCCTTGATCTGGCAAATGGCGGAAGAATGAACGGTTCCCAAAGGAATCTGACCATGCAGCCCAATTCCCTTCATGCCCGCGACATCGCCAGCCTGGTGCATCAGCAGACCGATCTTGACCGCCACGCCCGCGACGGCGCGATCCTGATCGACCGCGGCGAGGGCTGCCGGGTTTGGGACACCGAGGGGCGGGAATATATCGAGGCCATGGCCGGGCTGTGGTGCGCGAGTCTCGGATTCAGCGAGCGGCGGCTCGCCGATGCGGCGCACCGGCAGATGCTGAAGCTGCCCTACTATCATACGTTCTTCCAAAAGGGCCATGAGCCGGCGGTGGAACTAGCCGAGGCGCTGCTGAAAATCGCCCCCCCGGGCATGACGCGGGTGCTTTTTCAATGCAGTGGGTCGGAGGCGAACGACGCGGCGATTAAGCTGGCCTGGAACTATTGGGGAGTCCAGGGCCAGCCGCAGCGGCGCAAGATCATTGGCCGGGTGCGCGGCTACCACGGCAACACGGTGGCCACCGTCAGCCTGTCGGGCCAGCCGCACATGCACCAGGGCTTCGGCCTGCCGCTCCCCGGCTTCATCCATGCCGACAACCCGAATTATTACCGCTTCCACGCGGACGGCGAGAACGAGGAGGCGTTCAGCAAGCGCATGGCCGCGAACCTGGAAGCGCTGATCCAGCAGGAGGGACCGGAGACGATCGCCGCCTTCTTCGGCGAGCCGGTGCAGGGCGGCGGCGGCGCCATCACCCCGCCCCGCGGCTACTGGCAGGCGATCCAGGCGGTGCTGAAGCGGCACGACATCCTGCTCGTGGCCGACGAGGTGATCTGCGGCTTCGGCCGCACCGGCGTCATGTGGGGCTGCGACGCCTACGGCATCGAGCCGGACATGATTGCCTGCGCCAAGCAGCTCTCGGCCGCCTACCAGCCGATCTCGGCGCTCTTGATCGGGACTCGGGTGCATGAGGCGCTGATGCAGGCGAGCCGGCAGCACGGGACGTTCGGCCACGGCTACACCTATGGCGGCCACCCGGTCGCCTGCGCCGTGGCGCTCGAAACCCTGAAAATCTATCACGAGCGCGACATCGTCGGACACGTGCGCGAGGTCGCCCCCGCGTTCCTCGAAGGTCTTGAGGCATTCCGCAGCCACCCGCTCGTGGGCGACGTCCGTGGGGTGGGCTTGATCGCCGGCGTCGAGCTGATGGCGGATAAAACCCGCCGCGTGCCGTTCCCGCCGTCTGCCGCCGTTGGGCCGCGGGTCCAGGCGGCTTGCGAGCGGGCCGGGCTGATCGTGCGGGCGATCGGCGACCGGATCGCCTTCACGCCGCCGCTCGTGATAAGCGCGGCGGAGGCGCGGGAACTCTGCCGCCGGTTTGGCCAGGGGCTGGATATTGCCTGGGCGGAGATGCAGCAGCCCATGCAGACGGCCGCGGAGTAGCGCCTCCGATATGCCAGGCGTGCGCTCTGGCACACTGTCGGTAACGTGATGCGTTTTCGCGATTTCTCAGCAGGCTTGCATGGCACAAGCCGTGCGAGCCTGTTTAGGCGGGAGACATCGGTCGACCGCTGGCGTATGGCCCTTGTTCGCGCTGGGCGAGCAGGTCGGCGATTTCCGTGGGCAGTACGGGGTGGCTGAGGAGGAAGCCTTGCACCTCGGTGCAGCCTTCCCGCCGGAGCTGTTCGAGCTGCTGCTCCGTTTCGACGCCTTCCGCTGTCGTGGCCATGCCAAGGCTGCGGCCCAAGCTAACGATGGCGCGGATGATGGCAACGGATTCATCCTGCTCGGAGATGCCTTGGATGAATGACTGGTCGACCTTGATCTTGTTGAACGGGAAATTGCGGAGGTAGCTCAGCGACGAGTAGCCGGTTCCGAAATCGTCCATGGCGATGCTCACGCCCATGCCGCGCAACGAGCGCAGCATGGCGAGCGTGTCGCGATGCTTGCTCAGCAGCACGGACTCGGTGATTTCCAGCTCCAAGCGTTCGGGCGCCAGGCCCGACTTGTCGAGGGCAGTCTGGACGGTTGCGATAAGCGAATGGCTCTTGAACTGTGCGGCGGAAAGATTGACGGAAACACGCACCGAGCTTGGCCACTGCACGGCTTCACAACATGCGCGGCGCAGCACCCATGCGCCAAGCTCAAGGATCAAGCCGGTTTCTTCGGCGACGGGGATGAACTCGTTCGGCGAGATTAGCCCGTAAGTTGGGTGGTCCCAACGCAGCAGCGCCTCGAAACTGGCAATCATTTGCTGCTCGATGTTGAAAACCGGCTGGTAGACGATGCTGAGCGCCCGGTCGTGCATGGCTTGGCGAAGCTCTTGCGCCAGCGCCATGCGTGCCTGCACGCGGGCATCCATGTCCGCTTCGAAGAAGCGATAGGTTCCGCGCGCTTCGCTCTTGGCGCGATACAAAGCCAAGTCGGCGTTCTTGAGCAGTTTGCTTGGCGTGTCGCCATCCTGCGGGGCTAATGCGATGCCGACGCTGGTGCCGGACATGATCGTATTGCCATGAAATCTGATCGGCTCACGCAAGGCGCGGATGATTCGCTGGGCGGCGTCATGAGTGCCGGCCGGCGTATCGGTGTTCACCAGCAGGATGGCGAACTCGTCGCCGCCGAGGCGGGTCACGGTATCGACCTCCCGCACGCAGGCCTGAAGCCGGGCCGCGACAGTCTGCAACACGAAGTCGCCAGCCGGATGCCCGAACGTGTCGTTGACGTCCTTGAAGTGGTCCACGTCGAGGCACAGCACGGCGCATTCCTGGCTCCGGCCCAGAAACGCGAGCGCCTGATCAAGCCGCTCATGGAACAGGGTGCGGTTGGGCAGCCCGGTCAGCGCGTCATGCCGGGCCATGTGAACGATCTGCGCCTCGGCTTTCCGGCGTTCGGTGATATCCTCGTGCGTGCCGACCCAGCCGCCGCCCGGCATCGGTTGATGGCGGATCGCGATAACCTGGCCGTTCTCCAGCTCGACAACCGTGTCCGAGGCGACGTTCTCGTTGCGGACCGCGCTGCGCCAGCTGAGGTACTCCTCCGGCTGCACCTTCGGTCCTGCCCCAACGGCCGCACGGATCGACACGATTTCAGCAAGGCTCATGCCAACGCGGATGCTTTCCGGCGCGAGGCCATATATCTCGCTGAAGCGGCGGTTGGCGATGATGAGCTTGCGCTCGCCATCGAAGAAGCACACGCCTTGGGAGATGTTGCTTAGCGCGACGTTGAAGCGTTCATTCGTCCATTGCAGATGCTGCCACATCTCGCCCCGCTCGATCGCGAGCGCGAAAGGGCCAAGGCAGGACTCAAGCAGGGCTTCGTCGAGTCGTCCGAGACCCCGGCGAGCACGGAAGAAAAGCGAGATGGACCCGAGCGACTTACCGCTTTGGTCGATAATTGGATAGGACGACACGGCCTTGAAGCCTGCGGCAAGCGGGCCAGCCTTGAACTTGCTCCAGCGCCGGTCAGACGCGATATCTGATGCCGTCGCTGGCGAGGCTGATGCAACCGCCGCTCCGCAGCTTGCCGCTTCTGGACCGATCAAGACGCCATCCAGCGCCTGCAGCGTCCCGTCCGGCATGCTTGGCGCCGCCAGGAGCTGCAGCTTGCCGTTGGACGTCGCCAGAAAAACGGCGCACACGGCGCGCGGCATCAGCCACTCGATGGAGCGGCATAGAATGCGTGCGATCTGCTCGATTGCCTGGCCGGACGCGGCGCCGCCCAGAATCCCGAGCTGCAGCGCCATCTGCGCGCGGCGCAAGCCTCCGCTTCGGCGTTTCTGGCGCAAGCTTTTGATCTGGTCGGCAAAGGCCAGCGGCTTGCAGGCGGGGCGGTATCGCATTTGGCGCGATACTGACGAAAGAAGGTTTACGGAATATTGCCAAAAACGGTTTTTTGCGCCTTCGCATAGGTTGGCTAGTTAGGCACTTGGTAAGTCGGCGGCTCCGTCACGTTAAGTCTTAAAGCGTTAAGAACTTCTTTGCGACCTGAATGCTAGACCTTTATCGCCCTGACTTTGTCAGGGCGATAAAGGTTTAGAAGCGTCAGCCTTGCGGCAGGGCAGCGATGCAATCAATCTCGATCAGCATGCCAAGCAGTTGGCAAGCGACCGTGGTGCGCGCCGGAGGCTCGTGCGGGAAGATCTCGCGGTAGATGTCGTTGAACTCGCGGAAACGGGTCGCGTCGCTCAGATAGACATTGACCTTGACGACATTGGCCGCGTCAGCCCCGGCCCCATGCAAAATGGCGATGACGTTGACCAGCGTTTGCCGCACCTGGGCGGCGAAGCCATCGGGCATCGCCCCGGTCGCCGGGTCCGCCGGTCCTTGCCCCGAGACAAAAACGAACCCATTCGCCACTACGGCATGAGAATACTGCCCGGCCGGCTTCGCAGCCCCTTCGACCATTATAGCTTGCCGCATCCCGGTCTCCTTCCTGCCTCAGCCCGCCGTCAAGCAAGCAGACATAATACGATTGAGCAGCGGAGGCGCCGCCACTTGCCTCAAATACGCGTCAGCGCAGCGGACCGATCAGCCGCTTATACTCCCTCTCGGCCGGGCCATATGCGAAGGCTGCTTTCTCCTCCAGCCCAGGCCGGTCGACGATCGTCAGCAGCCCCCGTCTCGCGCGGATCAGGCCATTGCCTTCCAGCGTCTGCATCGCAAGCGTCACTCCGGTTCGCCCGACGCCGAGCATCGTCGAGAGGAACTCATGCGTGAGATCAATCTCGTCGGTGTCCAATCGGTCACGCGCAAGCAACAGCCACCTGGCCAATCGGTTCTCGATACTAAAACTACCGTTCGAAAGCGCGGTCTGCGCGACCTGCACTAAGAATGCCTGCACGTAGCGAAGCAGCAGCGCCGACAATTCGGGGAGTTGGTCCATCAACTGCAGGAGTTCCTGCGCTGGCAGCCGATGCCCCGTCCCGGGAACCTGAATCAGGGTCCGATGTGGCGAGCGTCCTGAGTTGAGCGCGACCGCCACGTTCCCCATTCCTTCCCGCCCGAACAAGCCAACCTCCAAGGCACGGTTGTCGTTACCGACGGCAATGACGGACGCAAGGCCGCTCTCCGGAAAATAGGCCCATTCATAGGGCGTGTCGGCTTCGAGCAGGACGTCGCCTTTGTTGAGTTCGACTAGCTCGAGTTTCGACTGCAACGACGTGTAAGCCTCAGGAGACAATACCCGCAAAAGACGGTTAGCAATGTCAGGTTGCTTTGGCACGGGCACGAGATGAAATCCTACGGCAAGATCGTGGGAGCGCCCTTTGTCTCTCTGTCGCTGCCTGACTTAACGATGATTGCCATTATTTGGGCAATTTGTCCTTCAATTTCAAGCCGAAACTGCCGTTTGAACACCGTTCCAGCGATCCAACGGCCTTGGCCGACTGAGTATGTCGCGATAATGATTGCTAGGTTCGAATTTGAACGTTTGGCGCCCCGCTGTCCATGCCCAGCAACCGTTCAGCCGCGGCCACCCCACTAAGGTAAGCTCCTCCAACCGTGCCCGCGAGCCCATCGGTCCGCGTCGCCTCCCCGGCGAACACGATCCGCTCTCCCGGGAACGCCATCGCCAGCGCCCCTCGCGCATCCGCGTCCCCTGGCCCGGCAAACGCGTAGGAGCCCGCATAAAGCGGGTCCCGCCCCCAGTTCGTCACCGCCGCGGCAGGACCGAGCCGCCGAACAACGTCGTTGCCCAAAGCCCGCCGCAGCTCGTCCCGCGCCAATTTCTCCGCGGCAGCCGCGTCCCCGGCCACGCTACACGCGGCCGATCCGCCCATGAAACCGACGATGTAGCCGCGTCCTTGCGGCCAGGCATTGAATGTCATCCGGCCACCCCGGTCCGTCACCAGCGTGCCGTCGTCGAGTCCGAGCCGGTCATCGCCCGGCCTTGCGAACGCGACCTTGCTCAGCAACCCCATCGGCAAGGCTTGGATCAACTGCTGCAATGCGCCCGGCAGCGGCGGATCGAACCGGATTCTCCCGGACGCCAGCACCCCGGTCGAGACCGTAATCACCGCGGCCCCGGCCGTGACCGTCCCGCGGTCGGTCTCGACCCGAACCCCGGCCCCGCCCCAGCTCACGCGCCGCGCCGCCGTATTCAGCTCCGCCCCGGCGCCAAGATGCTTCGCCACGTAATCGCCGACGCCCTGGGCGGGCACGACATTGCTGCCGCCAAGCCGATTGCGCCACCAGTCCTGCAAACCGAGCTGGTCCGCATCAGCCGCAGCGATGATCGCCCCCTCCCACAACGCGACCAGCCCTGCCCACGGGTCTTCCCGCATCGGCGCCATGGCCGCGGCCAGGGTTGTGTCCGGACCTTCAAGGGCAGGGGCGACCACCGAGTCGAGGCGGTCCCATGCGGCCTCATACTCGGCCAGATCGGCCGCGCTTGCAGGCCGACCGCCAACGGTGACGCGCTCTCGCCGCGCCGCGTCGGAGTTGATCAAACGGTCATCGCCGTCCGCCAGGTCAACCAGCGGATTCCGCTCCGCATCATGCAGCCACGAAGCGCCGTGATCAAACGGGTCGCCCCCGATCTGGCCTGTCCAGGCCCGCCCGCCAATCCGCCCGCCGGCCTCGATCAGCGTGACCGCGACGCCTTCCGCCCGCAAACGCCTGGTCGCGGCCAGTCCCGCTGCTCCGGCGCCGACGACGACGACGCCCTGTTCGACGCCGGGCCTCAAGCAGGGCCGCGCGTCGCCTGCCTGCGCCGAGGCGGAGGAGACGCCGCTTGCAAGTCAAAAACCAAAGGAACCGTCCGATCGTGGATGGGAACGCAATCGAGGAACGATATGGTGCCGGGTGAGGGGATCGAACCCCCGGCCTTCGGTTTACAAAACCGCTGCACTACCGCTGTGCTAACCCGGCCCCACGACCTCAGACTCTTCTTTTCCGGAACCGCTTTCAAGCCCCCCTGATCCACTCGACGCCGAATCGTGACAACGCGTTCATGAAGCAACCGTCATCCCGCCGAAAGTGTTTCCAAGCGCGCCCCGTCCCATCTTCGCCTCAAGCGGCTGTCCGGAACGGACCGCCTGACACGAAGGAGCCAACACCATGCTGAAACGCACCCCGCGAACCATCCGCGCCGGGCTCGTCGCCGTCCTGCTCGGCGGCACCGCCTTGGGCGGCTTCGGAACCTATGCCGTCACCGCGAATGCGCAGGACTCGTCCTCCGCCAACAGCAACACCATCCAGCCGACCGGCCCATCCGCCCGCCTGCCGGACTTCTCCCAACTTGCGGCTCAGGTCAGCCCAGCCGTCGTCTCCGTCACCGTCCGCGAAAAGCCCGAGCAAGGCCAAGCCCAGTTCCGCATGGGCATGATGGGCCGGCATCCCGGGATGGTCCGCGAAGGCCGCGCCTCCGGTTTCATCATTGACCCGAACGGCACCATTGTCACCAACAACCACGTCGTCAAGGACGCATCGCAAGTCACCGTCACCATGAACGACGGGACCGAGTTGCCGGCCAAGGTCGTCGGCACCGACCCGCGCACCGACTTGGCCGTGATCAAGGTTGACGCCGGCCACCCGCTCCCAGCCCTCAAGCTCGGCAATTCGAACGATGTCGAGCCCGGCCAATGGGTCATCGCCGTCGGCAACCCCTTCGGCCTTGGCGGCACCGTCACCGCCGGCATCGTCTCCGCCCGCGGGCGCGACATTGGCGCCGGGCCATACGACGCGTTCCTACAGGTCGACGCGGCGATCAACCGCGGCAACTCCGGCGGCCCACTCTTCACCCAAGACGGCAAGGTCGTGGGCGTCAACACCGCCATCCTCTCGCCTTCGGGCGGCAGCGTCGGCATCGGCTTCGCGATCCCGAGCAACCTGGTGAAGGACATCACCAACCAGCTCATCGCCGATGGCCACGTGACCCGTGGCTTCCTCGGCGTGGAAACCCAGAACGTCACGGCCAAACTCGCACCGAGCCTTGGCCTGAAGAACAACGTCAAGGGCGCCCTCGTCGCGGGCGTTACGCCCGGCAGTCCCGCCATGAAGGCCGGGATCCGCCCCGGCGACGTGCTGCGCTCCGTCGATGGCAAGACGGTCGATAACCCGCATAAGCTCGCCCTGATGGTCGCCGACATCAAGCCCGGCGACACCGCCCAGGTCGGTCTTGTCCGCGACGGCGAAGACAAGACGCTCGATGTCAAGCTCGGCACGATGAGCAACCAGCAGCAGGCGTCGAATGACAACGACAATACGGGCCAGGGCGGGCAAGGCCGGATCGGTGTCGCCTTGGCGCCGCTGTCCCCTGAAATGCGCGACCAGCTCAACCTCCCTGACAACCAGAAGGGCGTCGTCGTCGCCGGCGTGCAACAAGGGTCGCCGGCCGCCGAGGCAGGCTTGCGCGAAGGCGACGTGATCGTCGGTGTCGGCGCCAACGCCGTCACTGGGCCGCGCGAAACGGTCGAGGCGATCCGCAGCGCGACCAAGAACGGCAATGACGTCGCGCTGCGCGTCATGCGCGACGGCCAAGCCCGCTTCATCGCGGTTTCGCCCAACGCGCAAGGGTAAAGGTCGGCCGGCGAGCTGAACGGCTGACAAGGCGAAATCGGGACGGCTCCCAAACGAGCGGGAACCGCCCCACCCTTGTCAAGCAAGCCCGGGCGTCGGGGCGTTGCCGGGGCCAATGGCTCGGATGATCGCCGCCATCAGGTGCAAGGCCTCGGCTCCGCCCCTATCCGCAAGCACGCCATCGGCGAACTCTTGGGCCAAGACATCCGCCTGTTCGGCTATTGTCTCGACTGCTTGGCGAAACGCTTGTTGCGCCAAGTAAAGCTGCAGGCTTTCCGGCAGCGCGTTCCATTCGGTCATCGATACGGGTATCCGTCGAGCCGTTCTGGCGTTTCGTGGCGCCGCTAGGAAACTTACGCGGTCAACCGTTAGGATGCCGCGACATTATTAATAATTTCCTATCGAACGCATCACACCAAGTTGAGCGTCACGGGCGGTAGCGGCCCGAACCGAACCTCGACCTCCGCCGGCTCTTGCAGCCAAACTGGCGGCGTAACACTACCAAGCATCACGATCTGGCCAGCCCGAAGCCCGCCGAAGCCCGCCGCCTCGGCCGAACCCGCAAGCCAAGCCAACGCAGCCAATGGATGCCCGAGCAGTTCCCGCCCTTCCCCCGCGCCAACCAACTGCCCGGCGACCAGCATCTCGCCGCGGATCGATGCAAGGTCGAGCGAGCGCCAATCCTGAACCGGCGCACCCAGGACCGCCGCCGCATGGAACACCTGGTCGGCGACCAGCGACGGCGTACCGAACTCCTTCAAATCCGGATAACGGTTTTCCACAACCTCGATCCCGGCCATGAGCAAGTCGACCGCCTCGCCGACCTCTTCGACGGTATACGTTTTCGGCGGCAGATCCCTCGCCAGATGCACCGCCAGCTCGCATTCCACCCCCGGATGGAGGAACGGCGCGAAGCTCAACGTGCTTTCGCTGGCATGGAGGCTGTCCCGCGCCATGAAGCCGGCCGCCGGGCCATCAAGCCCCAGGTATGCCTGCATCCTCGCCGTGGTCGCGCCGATCTTGAACCCTCCCGGTGCCGCCTGGTCGGCCAGGGTGGCGAGTGCGACCTGGGCCGCGATCCCCTCCGCCAGCGTCGATGGCCGCGCACCCGGGCTCAGCGGCCGCAACGGAACCCGCGCCGCCCGGGGAACGCGCCGCGCGCCCATCAATGCCGCGGCGCACCGCTCCGGCGAGAACGCGCTCATGCCGGGCGGGTCAGTTCATAGAGCGCCACCGTCGCCGCCGCCGACACGTTCAGGCTTTCCATTCCGCCAGGCATCGCCAAGCCGCACAGCTCGTCGCACGTTTCGCGCACCAGCCGCCGCATCCCCTCGCCCTCCGCGCCCAGCACCAGAACCACCCGGCGTTCACGCAACGCCTCCCCACGCAACGGCGGCGCATTTGCCTCAAGCCCGACCACCCACAGCCCGGCCGCTTTCAACGCCACCAGCGTTCGCGCAAGATTGACCGCCCGCAACAACGGCGCCGTCTCGAGCGCCCCCGAAGCCGCCTTCGCCATCACCCCGGTTTCCTCCGGCGCATTGCGGTCCTGCAGCACCACCCCGGCAGCGCCGAATGCTGCAGCACTGCGCAACGTGGCGCCAATATTCCGAGGGTCCGTCACCTGATCCAGCATCAGGATCGGCCCCGGCCTCCCCAGCACCGTCGCCATCGCGGGCGGCGGCAGCAAGTCGGCCAGCAGCGCCGCTCCCTGATGCACCGTGTCGCGCCCCAGCAGCCGGTCGAGCTGGCTCCGCTCGATCCGCTCGGCAGCGAGCGGCCAGGGCTGCGGAACCCGTGCCGCCAGTGCCGCTTCGGCATCCTCGGTCAGCACGAGCCGTTTCAGCCGCCGCCCGGGGTTGGCAAGCGCGGCCGCGACCGCGTGCGTCCCATGCAGCCAGACGCTGCCCCGCGGCGCAACAGGCCCTGCCGGACGCGAGCTCGGCGGCGGGCGCGTCACGGCCGGCGCACGCAGCGTATCCGCCGACGGCGACCGCGGCGGCGGAGGCCGCACCGGCTCCGCCGCCGGCGCCAGCACCCGCTGGGGAGGCCGCGGCTTGCCTTTCTGCTGCCCGGGTTCTGGCGGACGGCTTGGCCGCGGGCCGGACGCGCGATCCCGAGGTGGTGAACGCCGCGACCCATTTGCGCCGCCGGGTGGTTTCGATTGCATGTGCGCGTTATAGGGGCGGCAACGGCCTTTGTGTATGCTCCAGTGCTACAATCCGGCCTGGCTCCGATTGACAACACTGCCATCTCGGCGCTACCCCGCGAGCGACGGAGGGGTGCCCGAGCGGCTAAAGGGGGCGGACTGTAAATCCGCTGCTGTAATGGCTACGTTGGTTCGAATCCAACCCCCTCCACCACCCGACAGATCATTGGCAATCCCGAAACCGGCGGCATGGGCCGTCGAGCAATGCCATTACCTTGGTATTGTTTGCGTTCTTTCTTTGTTTACGGGAAGCACCGGCCTCTAATTGATCCATGTTAACATCCTGACTCTCCTTTGCTCTTTCGTAGGTAAAGATAGCCATCGAATAGATAAATAATTATTATCAGCAGCACCTTCAAAATGGATAGCGATATCGAAGCTACTTAGATAATAAGTAAGTCCTTTAACTATAGTCCAACACTTCGTTGCAAAACATAATCTATTCACCTGCTGTCGGCGACCAAAATTAATGCCCTTTGCATTACTGAAAGCATTACAGTGGATGAGAATAAATGGATAATGCAGGCAGAAATTGGTGGCGTGGCTCCCTGGCAGTCATGAGGCAAAGACGCTCATGGACATCCTGATCGTCGGCGGCACGCCGTCGAGCCGTGGCGGCGTTGAGTTGTTTTGCGAACGGGCGCGGAACGCCCTGACCGAAATCGGAGGGCATCGCGTCGAATGGGTGCACTCGAACACGGCGTTTTTGAAACTGGCGGCGCTGGGCCGGGTTCTGGCGGGCGTCCGGCAGCTTTGGCGCAGGCGCCGGCAAGGATGGCGGTTCGTTTGGCTGCAATACGTCAACCTTCCGGACCTCGCATTGCTCGGCGTGTGCCGGCTGCTGGGCTTCCAAATCCTGGTCACGCCGCATTTGGGCTCGAACTGGGCCTCGCAGTCGAAACCTTTGCTGCGGGCGGGAAGCCTTCGCTTGCTCGGGCTGGCTCATGGGATCGCGCTGATCTCGGACACGCAGGCCCGGGAACTCGCGCTGCCGAACGCCGTGCCGCGGTTTCAGGTCAGGACGTTCCTGCCGCGCCGTTTCCCAGCCCACCGCGAGCCTGCCCGCCCAAGCCAGGGATCTTTGGCGCTGGTTCATGCCGGGCGGTTGTCGGAGGGCAAGGGAACGTTCCTGTTTCTGAAGGTCTGCGCCAATCTCAAGCAGCGGGGCCGCCCGTTCCAAGCCCGGCTGATCGGGTTATGCGACGCCGCCACGCGCAGCCGGATCGACGCCGCCGTTCGGGAAAACGACCTTTCGAATTGCGTCGAGGTCATCGGACCTTTACCTGAAACCCGCCTGCTGGACGCGCTTTGTTCGGCCGACGCGCTCGTTCACCTGTCGGAAATCGACTCGTTTCCCTTGATCGTGCTCGAGGCGATCGGCTGCGGCGTGTTCCCGATCTGCAAGGATCTGGCCGGCGCGCGATCCATGGTGACGCAATATTGCGGGCACATCGTCGGCAACGCGCGCGCTGCCGAGACGGCAGCGGACTTCCTGGCCGCGGCGACGCCCGGCATGTTGCGAGACAAGGCGTCACCCGCGGCGGAGCGGATCGCGGCGGATTACGGGTGGGACGCGTGCGTCGCCGTACTCGAGCAAGCCGCCGAGACGGTTGCACGCTCATGAGTGTTTTCGGCGCGTCGTTCGCGCAGTGGAGCGGGTTTCGAGGGCTGCGGCAAAATCGGCTTGCAGGCGTTCCGCGATGCGGGACCAATTCAACTGCTGCCGGGCGGTGGCGATGGCGCCTTGGCGCAGCGTCTCGCGCAACCCGGCGTCTTGCGCCACGAGCTTGACCGCGTCGGCCAAAGCGGCCGGGTCGCCGGGTGGGACAAGCAAGCCGTTCCGCCCGTGCGTGACAACGTCAGGGATGCCGCCCGTTTCGCTGGCGATCACGAAGCGATGCCCGGCGAACGCGGCAGCGAGGACGCCGCTCTGGGTGGCGCTGAGGTAAGGCAGAACAACGCAGTCAGCCTCCTGTATCGAGGCGATGACCTGGTTAGGCGGCACGAAGCCGGTTTGAAGCCGGACCTCCGGCAGCGTCTGGAAACGGCCACGCAAGCGGTCGAGTTCCGGGCCGTGGCCGGCGATGGACAGCTCGAACGGCAAGCCCTCGGCATGAAGCCGCTCGGCCGCCGCGAGGAGGACTTCAACGCCCTTATAGGCTTCCATGCGGCCGAATGTGTAAAGTTTGAGTGGGCCGGGCGGGACTGGCCGCTGTTCGGCAGGCTCAAGGATCACCCCATGCTCGCTCGCGATCACCTGGCCCGTTCCGGGACGCGCGCTGCCGCGCAGGAGGTCGGCGCAGTAAGCCCCGTGGGCGATCAGGACGTTCGCGAGGCGGCGGAGGTAGTCCCTCGGCTTGGCGGCCCGCTTCGCGGCGCGGATGTCGCGCCCTTGGTGTGGAAGCGGATCGTGCACCGTGAGCACGATGAGCGTGGACCGCTTCAATATCCTGGCGACGGCGGCGAGGAACACGCCGCGCCTCGGCCCGGCGGCTTCCTGGAAATGAACGACGTCTGGCCGGAAGCTTATTACCAGGCGTAGAAGGCGCCACAGGTCGGCCGGCGTTTTGAAGCGGACTGGCTCGATGCGGCCTGCCGGCAGTTCCGGCCGGCGCCGGCCTTCATACTCCGAGGCAAGCTGCCCGGCATCCACGCAGGCCAGCACGTCGCAGCGTTGCGCCATCGCTTCGGCGTACCGCAGCGCATACTCAGGAAAGTGCGGCGCGATGATTGCGAGACGCATCAGGACGCGCGGCCGCTGCGCGCGAGTCCGCGGAGCATCCGACGCTCCCCCGGCTCGGACAGCAAAACAACGTAAGCGACGCCGGCAAGGCAGGCATAGGCAACGCATTCCGCGACCAGGACCGCGAGCGAGCGGCTTCCAAGCAGCGTTCCGGCCTCGCGCACGGCGAACGCCGCGGCGAGGAAGCAGGCGGGCGGGAACACATCCTGGAATCGAAGCGGGTTCAGGCGCAGGATGCTGATCACGTACCCGCAACGCACCGCGTTGACGACGATGAACACGATGGCAACCGCCAGGGCAGCGCCGATCGCCGCGAACGGCGGAATGAGGAGCTGCAGGCAGGCAACGAGCAGGACGGCGCCGCCAGTCAGGATCGCTAACTCCTGGCGGTGCCGTCCGGTCATGGAAAGGACGTACCCGAATGGAGCCAAAGTGGCGCTGACGTACCAGCCGGCGGCCAGCAAGAACGGCAGCAGCCATGGAAACGTGAAGCCGTGGCCGAAGACGAGGTCGAGATCGGCGCCGAACACGGCGACGCCGCCGAACAGGAAGCCCCCCAACACCGTGGCCTTGCGGAGATACGCTTGCAGCTCGGCTTTGATGCCCGCCAAATCGCCTTGCTTGTAGGCGAAGGCGATCCTCGGGCCGAGCGTCTGGGAAATGGCGATCGGGTAGATTTGGATAAGCTGCGCCACGCTGCTCATGGCCGTGTATTCCCCGGTGATCTGGGGGGTCGTCAACGCCGCGAGGACCAGGATGTCGACCAACCTGATCGCCTGATAGACAAGCAACGACATCCCCATCCAGAGCGACTCGGAAAGGACTTGCCTGATGCTCCGTGCGATCTCGCCGACGGCCATAGGTTTGGCCGCGGCCTGTTGGCGGCGGTCGTTGGAGGCAATGGCGATGAAGGTGCAGGCGAACACCGCGGTATTGACCCAAACCACGGCCCCGACGTCGCCGCCGGCCGCGAGCACGAGACAGGTCGCCGCGAGGCGAAGGACCGGCTGGCCGTAATTCACCATGAGCGCATAGGGGACGACGCGGTCGTGAACGCGGTAGAGCGCGCCGGATATCTGCACGTCCGTGGCGAAGACCAGCCCGAGCATCGTGACGACGCAGAGGCGGGAAAAGTCGGGAATGTCCTGATAAATCTGCTGAAGGGCGCCGCCGACCCACAGCCAGACCAAGGCGAGCAGCGCAACGTTCAGCCCGGCGACGAACAGGCGCAGGGCGCGCGAGATGGTCCGCAACTCGCCGAGGCGCTCGTGATAGAACGAAGCGTGCTTCAGCAGCGCGAGATCAAGGCCAAGTGGGGTGACGATCAACAGAATGGCGCCGAGGCTCTTGAGGGTGCCGAGAATGCCGAAATCGCCGGCCCCGAGAACTCGGGCGATAAGAATGCCGGTCGCGAACACCGTCGCTTGCTGGGTAAGCAAGCCGCCGGACACGACCGCGGTTTCACGGAGCTTCAACGAACGCACTCTGCCATCATCGGAGCTGTATACCAGGGTCGGGGTTAAGCAGTCGTTATTAGGCCCACGACGACGCTCGTTCGTTAATGAGCTGTTCACAATTTCCCAGGCATTATGAAGGCAAGCGTGCTGGCCATGCATTAGCATCGCGATACGATCAACGGGATGGACCGAAGCGAGGCACCCGCGACGACCGGATATGGCGAAAGCGGACAGGCTTGCCGGAAACGGCAGGACGCGTCGGTTCGATGAGGAGATAGTGATGGACGTGGCCGACCTCGACCGCTCGTTGGAGCGGGGCATCAAGCACCTGTTCGTTGCCATCTGGCAGCACTGGTTCGCGTCTGGCCTGACCGCCATCGCCGTGTTCTCGGCGCTGATGATCGGCGTGTTGAGGATTTCGCCAATCTATGAAGGGTCCACGCTGCTGATAGGCGGGCAGGACACCCAGGAGGTCTCATCCGACGCAGCCCACAAAACGCCGGAAAGCTCGGCGGCGCTGGTCCGCGTCGCCGAAAGCGAGGAGGTGGTCGGGGAGGCGATCGACAAGGTTGGACTGGAAACGTTGACACAGGGCATGAGCCCCAAGCGGGTTTCGTTGTTCGAGCGGCTGCGCAAGGTGGTCTTCCCGGACATCATCACGCCGCACCCGGAATTGCCGGCGCGGGATATTTACCTGCCGCGCATCAAGCAGGCGCTTAGCGTGCACGGCGAGCCGACATCGAACATCATACGCATCGCGTTCAGGAATCACGACCCGGTCATCGCGGCGCGGTTCGCGAACGCGGTGGCGCAGACCTTCGTCAACCGGCAGGTTGCCTTGCAGACCAGGCCGGGCGCAGCAGGCTTCTTTTTGCGCCAGCGCGAGCGTTTCGGCGAGGAGCTGAGGCACGCCTCCGACGCGTTAGACAAATTCTCGGTTGAAACCGGGATTTTCGCGGCCGGGGATCAGCGCGAGCTGTTATTAAAGCGTTTGAACGACCTTTCCGCATCGCTGGCGCGGTCGCGCGGAGCGATCGCCGACAAGACCGGCCAGCGGCAGGCGCTGGCGAACCAGCTTCGCAAACTGGCGCCGGTTGCACGCTCCCCATACGTTTCTTCGCTGGTCGAGTCGCTCGCGGCCGGCGACAACAATCCACGTGCGGCGCGGGCCAGCCCTTCCCCAGACGTTGCGGAGCGGGCTGCGGACCCGCCTTTGCTGCTGGTGCGCGTTTATCAGGACTCGATGACCGAGCTGTTCAAGGTCAATGCGGAACTGGCCGGGCTGGAGAACCTGCAGCGGCAGCAAACCGAGGAGACGGTGAAACTAACGTCGCAATTGAACTCGCTTTCCGAGAAAGAGCAGCAGTATGCGGCCTTGCGCAGGGCCGTCGATCAGGCGACGTATAACTCCGATCTTTACGCACGGCGGACGGTGGAGGAGCAGATCACCGCCGAATCGAATGCGGCTAAGCTGTCCTCGGTGAAGGTGCTGCAGAAAGCAACGGTGCCGGTCCGGCCTGTTTTCCCGAACTACATCCTGGCGACGCTGGTCGCGGCCGTGCTGAGCGGTATGGCGGGGGCAGGAGTTGCGCTGTTGATGGGCCGCAAGCGGTCGGGCGTTACGAGGAGGGTCACGGCCTGACTCCGCGCCGAACCGTGCTGCTACGGTGCCTCGCCTTTGCTGGGATAGGCCGGAGTTCGACTGTCGAAGCCAAGCCGTCCTCGGCCCGGTCGGAGCTTGCGACGCCGTGGGACGGGATGGAGCCCAGTTTCGATTACGTGCCGGCGCGGGACGGGCTGGCGCTCCTGACTGGCGGACCTGGACAGGCAGGCTACGCGGGCGCACCGCCCGGCGGCATCTGGCAGCCGCGGTTCTCGACCGAAGCGGCGCCGAAGGGGCACGGCAACGTCTGGAACGGCGAGTATCAGTTCTACGCCGATCCCGAATACAACTGGTCGAACGGCTTCACGCCATTCTCCATCGTCGACGGCGCGCTGCGGATCAGGGCGGAGCGCACGGCGGCGCTTGGTTTCCGGGCTGGCGAGATACCGAAAGATCCGCTCACGGGCGCTCCGTACCAATGGGTGTCGGGCATGTTGAACTCGCGGCGGCGATTCATCCAGCAGGGGGGTTACTTCGAGATCGAGGCGCGTGTTCCGAAAGGGATCGCAACGTGGCCGGCGTTCTGGCTGTTGCCGGCCGACGAGGTACATCCGCCGGAAATCGACGTGTTCGAGCATCTCGGCCATGAGCCGGATAAATACCGGGTCAATTGCATTTCGCTGGGACCGGCCCCAAACGAGACGACGGTCGATGCCGGGCACGACCTTGGGGAAACGTTCCATCGCTTTGGCTGTCTATGGACCGACACGTCGATTCGGTTCTATCTGGATGGAGTCTGCACCGCGACGAAGCTGATCGCGGGACGTCGCGAGTTCTTCCAGCCGTTCTATCTCATCGTCAATCTCGCGATCGGATCGCGAAAAGCTGAATGGGTTCCGGCACCCGACGACTCGATGCCTGGGCCGGTGGATTTCATGGTCCGCAGCGTCAAGGCCTGGCAGAAGAAGGGGCCGCGGCAGGTTGTGGCGTCCGCAACGGCGATTGCGGAAACGGCGCCGCCCGGCACGCGCGTCGGTATCCTGTCGTGCGTGGGAGCCGACGATCCCGAGGCGACGACATTCCGGCTGCTGGACGATGCGGGCGGATCGTTCACGGTGTCAGGGCGGTCGCTGCTGACGGCGCGGCGCCTGCGCTTCCAAGAGCGGCCTTACTGCAAAGTTATCATCGAGGCGTCCGACGGGCAGGGACGGACGTGGCAGCAGCCGGTGTCGGTGACAGTGCTGGACGAGGGAGTCGCCCGCAATGCGCTTGCCAACGAGAGCGAGCAATCCCTTGCCGATCCTACATGGCGGAAATCGGGCGTGCGACTCATGTCCGGCGCTGGCAAGGGAGCCGGGCAGGCCAGTGCCGGGCGGAGCGCGCCTGGCGTCGAACTGGTGTTGGAACAACCGGACACGGCGGACCATGCGGTTGAGCAGTTTATATCGAAACCCGCGCGCGCCATCCGCTATGTCGTGAGTGCCGACCTAAGGACGCACGGACGGGAATGGGTGAAGTTCGAGATCGCTGCCGGATACGGCAAGAACGTGCAGGCGTATTTCGACCTCGCCCGCGCCGTTGCCGGAACCCGCTTCGCATCCCAGGACGCGTCGCCATACATCCTCCACGACTGCCGGGCGACGCGGTTGGAAAGCGGGTTCGTGCGATGCCAGGTCGAACTGACGACCGATGCCGGGCCGCAATTGCGGGTGTGCCTGAAATTGGTGCGGCATGACGCGGACGACGCCTTACATGCCGGGGAGACGGGACGCGGCGTGGCTTCACGCACCTTCTTTCGCCTCGTCGAAATTGACGGCGCCTGAAGCCTCCCGGTCAATCGCCCGTGGCGCGTCGGAGAGCGCAGGAGGGCGGCGTTCCAGTAGGTTCAAGGCGATCAGCATGGTCACCCAGACGATGTTGGCACGGTCGAGCAAGGACGATTCCAGCAGGTTGTGCAGCCAGCAGAAGGCGAGGACCGAGCCGAGCAGCCAGCGCGAGTCGCGAACGGCCATCGGGCGGCTGATCAGCAAGAAGGCCGGCCTGACAACCAATCCGAGCACGGCCAGCGTCACGCCGACCAGCCCGGTTTGAACCAGGAGATCAATGTAGCCGTTATGGGCATGAGAAATCGTGGTCAGCCACCTCGCGCCGCTTTGATAAACAGGGCTCGCATCGCCTATGGCCCAGAACGAGCCGTATCCGGCGCCGAGCAGCAGGTGGTTGGCTGCGTAATCGAGCAATACCGGCCAGATCTGCACGCGGCCGGTCAAGGAGGCCGGGTTCTCAAAGAAGGCCAGCACGCTAGGGAGGTCGTCCCATAGGGCAACGGCGGCCAGCAGCGCTACGCAACCGACGGCGGCCAGAACGGCCGCACGGAGGGTCGGGTTGCGGTAGCCGTAGCTCATCAGCACTCCAAGAAGGATCGCGGCGGGAAGAAGGCCGGCCGAGGTCTTTGATTCGGTCATGGCCAGGAAGACGAGCGAAAGGACCGTCAGCAGCGGCGCACTGATCGTCGAGCGGCCAAACCGCCATTTGTCGATGAAGACGAGCGATGCCAGGGCGCAGAACGCCCCGGCTTCGTTCTTGTGGTCGTGAATGCCGCGCCAGTTGCCAATCAGGGCGCGGTCGATCTCGCCGAGGCCGTGGACGGCCTGGGGCCAGAAGGGCATGGCAAGCCAGTCCAGCATCAGGATGGCGGCGAACCAGGTGCATAAGATGGACGCCGCGGCGCGGTAGCTCAGGAGATTGACCGAGTAGGTGACGCCGAGGATCACGATGGTTGTGAACAAGACGCGGCGTAGGGCGACATCGGGGACGATGGCCCAGGCGACGCTGGCCCAGCACCAGAGCAGGACGGCAACGAGGGCCAATGGCACGTTCAGAAAGGCTTTGATGCCGTTGGCGGTAAAAGTCGTGGCGGCGATAGCAAGGAACAAGGCGACGAAAACGACTTGGCGAAGAGTATCTCCCCCGCCGCTCAGTTGCCCTTCCGCATTGTATGCGCCGGCCAGGACTGGAGAGAAAAAGAGGTAGGACGCGAAAATCAGGGCGGAGAAGCAGAGCTTGGCGGCCCGGCTGTCGAGCGGTGCCCGATCGGGCGCGCTCTCCGGCCTGTCAACAGGCACGGAGCCCGGCAGAACCGGACCGGCAAGCGCCGTCTCAGCCTTTCGTCGATGTTGCAATCAGGGTTCCTTTTTCAGTGCCGGTGATGGCTGGGCCACCAACGGGTTCGTTCAAACGCGTTGACCCGCGACATGCCGGGCGTGTTGGTTCAACCGCTGGATAAGCGTGCGGCACAGGAACACAGGCGTCTCCAACACGTAACGGCGGAAGAGCCTATTGGGCTCTTGCCCAAGGCGGTAGGCCCATTCGAGCCTCATGCGCTGCACGGCGAGCGGGGCGCGCCTGACCTCGCCCGCGGCGAAGTCGAGCAACGCGCCAACGCCGAATGCCAGCTTGCAACCCGTAGCCGTCATGTTGTCGGCAATCCAGCGCTCCTGCCGCGGGTTGCCCATTCCAACGAGCAGAAGGGTCGCCCGAGTTGCGGCAATACGGTCGGCAAGCTGGGCTGTGTCGGCAAGGCCATCGAAGCCGTCGACGCAGCCGACGACGTCGTGACGCGGCGCGAAGCGTTGCTGAAAGGCCTGCGCGGCCCGAGGCGCAACGTCAGGGCGGCTGCCGACGATGAAAATGCGGTGGTTCAGCGCGGTGCTTTCCAGATAAGCGGGAATGAAGTCGGTGCCGTTCATGTTGGCGGGAAAGGCGCGGCCGTAGAGGATTCGGGCAGCGATGTCGGCACCGATGCCGTCATTGAGCACCATGAACTCGGATAAAGCGGCGCGCAGGCTGGTATCGGACGCCGCTAGATTAAGCAGGTTGGTGTTGGCGAAGGCGACGCGCGTTGGCACGCCCGCGGCCGCGTTGCCGTCGAGTGCGGCTATGGCTTGGCACCGCTCGCAAACTGCCACATCGACGCCTAAGATGTTCCAGACCCGCAAGCTCATCGTCATCGAGTTTAGCATAGATATCCGGCTGTTGTTACATTGAGTGCTCTGAACTTTGCATGAACTGGATGCCTTTTTCCGCTTCGCCCATCTTCTGAAACGTCAGAAAGGGTCTCCTGGTCAACAGCTTTCGGTGCGGATTTTTTGATAGCGTCACACCGTTGACTGTAACGTTGCTGACGTAACAATCCTTTTGATCTTTGCCATACGCATGTCGGGCGACCCCAAATGCGGCACGGCGATCATTCAACCCAGCAAACCGCCAGCCCTCCGAGGGCGTAAACAGTTTGAACTGGCTGGCTGCCCTTGGCAGACCCATCTGTCACCTTGACGCGGCCCGCCGCCCGGCTTCTCCGCGACTGTTTAGTAGGTTGCGCTGACACACCGTTCGCGAATCGCATCCAGGCTAATGGTCGGAGCGCCGGGTCACCTGGCCAGTTAGCCGCACCAAATTTACCGACGCCTGGCGGGCTTGGGTCCAACGCTCCGGCTTGTCCGCCGCGGTCCAGCTATCTTTGATCAGCCGCTTGGGGCGTTGCCGAAAATCCGCTGCTCCACCTTGTCGCCCGCGTGGATGCCCAAGCGCTGCGCCGTGCCTGCTGCCAGCTCGAGCGTCGCCCGTACCGGGCCGCGGCTCGAGATCATCGCCAGGCTTTCCGGCACCGTGTCCGTCACCACCCGGCGGATCGTGCCATCCGCATTGATGAACAGCATGTCCAGCGAGGATACCGTATTGCGCATCCACATCGTGCTGTCCTGCGGCTGCCCCCAGTCGAACAGCATCCCGCCATCGGGCGGCACGGTTTTACGGAACATCAGCCCGACCTGCTGCTGCTCAGGCGTCGTCGCCATCTCCACGTCGAACGGATGCCGGCTGCCATCCTTGGTGACGATCACCAGCTTCTCCTTCGGCAGCTCCGGTTGCGCGACGGTCTGGGCCACGGCCGGCAGCGATATCGCGAGCGGGAACAGCAGCAACAGCAGCGCCAGGAAACGGCGGGTGAAACGACGAGTCATGCAGGAAGCCTCTCAGACAAAGTGATCTCGGCCAGCTCGCGCACCTCCGCGCGTACCGCGCCTTCCCGCGGGGCGTCGCGGATGGTGGTGAACCAATGCTCCGGCGGGTTACGTCCGGCCGCGCGGTTATATACGAGCGCGCGCAGGACGGCCTCCGCCGCCGGGGTCGTCCGGTCCGGGATGGGAATGCCGTTCAACGTCGCCCACACGCCCGCCCAGCATCGCCCGACCGTGTAGGGATTATACCCGCCCCCACCCGTCACGACCATGCGCGGCGACCGCGTCCGCAGCGCCGAGACAATCTCCCAATGCGCGTTGTTCGAGAGCGAGAGCCGCGCCAAGGGGTCCTCCTCCAGCGCGTCCGCTCCGCATTGCAGGAAAATCGCATCCGGGCGCAGCCGCTCGATCAACGGCAGCACGGCCCGCTGCATTAGCCAGCGCATCTCGCTGTCGTTGAGCGCCTTCGGCGCCGGCAGGTTACGTGCCGCCCCGCCGGCCCGGTCCGTGGCCCGGCCGGTGAACGGCCAGCGCCCGGCTTCGTGGATGCTGATGGTGAACACGCGCGGGTCGTCATGGAACGCGTCCTGAACGCCGTCGCCGTGGTGCGCGTCGATGTCCACGTAAACGATCTGTTCCAACCCGGCCTCCAGCCACGTCAGCAAGCCCAGCACCGGATCGTTCAAGTAGCAGAAGCCGCTGGCCCGCGCCGGCCGGCCGTGATGCGTCCCGCCGCCGGGGCAATGCACGACGCCGCCTTCGAGCGCCAGCCGGCACGCCAGCATCACGCCGCCGGCGGAGGTCATCGGCCGGCGATAAATCTCCGGGTAAACCGGGTTGCCCTCCGCGCCGATCCGGTAGCAGTCGCGGTCCTCGTCGCTGACCGCCTGTGCCGCTTCGGCGCGGAACAGCGCATCGACGTAGCCGGGATCGTGAAATCGCTCGACCTCCGACCGCATCGCCATCGGCGCGCTTCGGAACTGCGCGTCACCGAGCCAACCCATCGCCCGGCATAGGTCCGTGCATGTCGTCACCCGAGGGATCGCCAACGGATGAGTCGGGCCATAGGTCGAGCCGCGGTAGATCTCGCTGCCGACATAGAGCGGGACGGGCAGCATTACTGGCGCAGACTTGCTCTTTCCGCCACGATGCAAGCAGCGAGCGGATCGGAAGCGGGCCAGGCTGGCCGCTTATCGGCAACGAAGGAAGGCATCGTCCGGCTCCGGCATGGCTGTAATCGGCGCCGTATCCGCGCCGCCTGGTGAATTACGACGTCTCTCTCATCTGCGCCAGGACACGACGGGACCGGCCTTGGAACAAGCGGCGGCCATGGCACGGCCGCATGGCGCTTGCTGCCCCGGTCAAGCCTCGGCACGGCAGCCTCGCCGGTTGCACGCCCCCCACCCCGCCGATAATGTCCGCCCGCATTGTCGAGGAGTGGCTTCTTAAATGGATATGACAGGCGAGCGCCGGATCCCGGCGCCCCGGCAGAAAGTATGGGACGCGCTGAACGACCCCGATGTCCTCAAACTGTGCATCCCGGGCTGCCAAACCCTGGAAAAAACCAGCGACACCGATTTCGTAGCCGCCGCCGCCGTCAAGATCGGCCCAATTTCCGCCCGCTTCAACGGCAAAGTCCACCTCTCCGACCTTGACCCGCCCAACAGCTACCACATCAGCGGCGAGGGCCAGGGCGGCGTGGCCGGGTTCGCCAAGGGCGGCGCAGACGTGCGCCTCGCCGACGACGATGACGGCACCTTGCTGACCTACGACGTCAAGGCGCAGGTCGGCGGCAAGATCGCCCAGCTCGGCGCGCGGCTGATCGACGCGACCAGCAAGCAGATGTCCGACATGTTCTTCAACCGCTTCACCGAGATCGTCGGCACGCCGGACGACGCGCCGCTGCCGCAGGACGTGCAGCCCAGGGTCGTCAGCGCCGATCCGGCCGTCGAGGGCACGCCGCTGCCGATCCCGCCCACCTTGATGCCCACGCCGGGGCCGAGCGTGTCCATCTTCGCGCTGATCCCCTCGGAGCTGTTCGGCATCCCGATCATCGGCGTCGTCGGCATCGTCCTGTGGCTGATCATCTTCGTCATGATCTTCGGCGGCTACGTCCTTGGCTGATCCCGCCTCCGTCGCCGAAACGGCCGCCATGCTCGCGGCGGGCGGCTATATCGCCGACGAGGCGCTTGCCACCACCATCCACCTTGCGCTGGCCATGCGCCGCCCGCTGTTCCTCGAAGGCGAGCCCGGCACCGGCAAGACCGAGATCGCCAAGGTGCTCGCCGCCGGCCTCGGGCGCCGCCTGGTGCGGCTGCAATGCTACGACGGCATGGACCTCGCCGCCGCCGCCTACGAATGGGACCACGCCAAGCAGCTCATGGCCATCCGCCTTGCCGAAGCCGCGGGCGAGCGCGACCAAGCCCGGCTCGGCGCGGACATCTTCAGCCGCGCTTACCTGCAGGAGCGCCCGCTGCTCAGCGCCATCGACCCGGACCAGCCGCCCGCCGTGCTGCTGATCGACGAGCTGGACCGCGCGGACGAGCCGTTCGAAGCGTTCCTGCTGGAACTGCTGGCCGACTACCAGATCACCGTCCCCGAACTCGGCACCGTCCGCGCCGGAACGCCGCCGGTCGTGGTGCTGACCAGCAATCGCACCCGCGAGGTCCACGACGCCATCCGCCGCCGCTGCCTGTATCAATGGGTCGATTACCCCACCCCCTCCCGCGAGCGCGCGATCCTGGCCGCCAAGGCCCCCGGCGTCCCGGAGCGCCTTTCCGCCGAGGTGGTCCGCTTCGTGCAGCGCCTGCGCGAGATGGACCTGTTCAAGCTCCCCGGCGTCGCCGAGACCATCGACTGGGCCGCCGCCCTGCAATACCTTGACCAAAACCGGCTCGGCGAACGCGCCGTCGACGAGACCCTCGGCGTGCTGCTGAAATACCAGGACGACATCGCCAAGGTGCGCGGCGCCGAAGCCGCCCGGCTCATCGCCGACGCCCAGGAAACGCCCTGACCAACGGCCGCAAGAAACTTTGCATCCAAGCCGCCGCTTGCCCCGTAGATCAGCCAGGCCTGGCACGGCTGCCCACCCATGCGTGACTGACCCCCCTCGCGTCTGGATTGCGGCCGTGCCAGGCCCACCTTACGGGCATGATCCCGCCCCGCGTCCATAGCAACGGCGCCTTCGCCGGCAATATCGTGCACTTCGCCGGGTTGCTGCGCCGCGCCGGGCTTCCGGTCGGGCCGGATAGCGTGGTCGCGGCGAGCCAGGCGCTCGCCCTGCTCGGCGTCGATGACCGCGACCAGGTGCGCGCCGGCCTACGGGCGCTGATGACGCAGCGGCACGAATCAGCCGAGATCTTCGACCAGGCCTTCGACCTGTTCTGGCGCGACCCGGCCGCCATGCGCCAGGCCGCAGCCATGGCCCTGCTCGACGGCAAGCCCCCGCGTGAGCAGGCCCCCTCCCCCGGCAATCGCCGCATCGCCGAAGCGATGTCGGAACCGAAGCAGCAACGCCCGCCGGACGACCGCCCGCCCGAGATTGAAGCAACCCTCGGCGTCAGCGAGCGCGAGCAGTTGCAGTTGATGGACTTCGAGCAGATGTCCGCCGCCCAGATCGACAACGCCCGCGCCGCCATCCGCCGCCTCACGCTCCCGCTCGACCGTCGCCGCACCCGCCGCACCCGGCCCGACGCGGGCGGCCCGCATGTCGACCTCGCCGCCACGCTGCGCACCAGCCTGCGCCGTGGCGGCGAGATCCTCGACCTCAGCCGCCGTCGCCGGGTCGTCCGCCCCCCGCCGTTGGTGGTGCTGTGCGACATCTCCGGCTCCATGGCGCGGTATGCGCAGGTGCTGCTGCACTTCCTACACGCGGTCGCCAACAGCCGCGGCCGGGTGCACGTTTTCCTGTTCGGCACGCGGCTGTCGAACATCACCCGCCAGCTCCGCAACAAGGATCCCGAAGTCGCCTTCCAGATGGTCGCCGCCTCCGTGCCGGACTGGTCCGGCGGCACCCGCATCGGCGAGAGCATCGCCCTGTTCAACCGCCGCTGGGCCAAGCGCGTGCTCGGCCAGGGCGCGGTGGCGCTGCTGATGACCGACGGCCTCGACCGCGACGGCGCCCAGGGCCTCAGCGAGGCCATGGACCGCCTGCATCGGTCGAGCCGCCGGCTGATCTGGCTCAATCCCCTGTTGCGCTGGGACGGGTTCCAGCCCAAATCGCAAGGCATCCGCGCCATGCTGCCGCACGTGGACGAGTTCCGCACCATCCACAACCTCGACAGCCTGCGCGCGCTGGTGGACCTGCTATCCCGCCCCGCACCCGCGCGGGGCCGCACCGAATGGAGCGCGCTATCATGACAGACGAGGACGTCTTGCAAACCGCCGCCGCCTGGCTCAACGGAGGCGAGCAAGTCGCCATCGCCACCGTGACCGAGACCTGGGGCAGCTCGCCCCGCCCGGCCGGCAGCCAGATGGCGGTCACCGGCAGCGGGCGCATGGCCGGCTCGGTCAGCGGCGGCTGCATCGAAGGGGCGGTGGCGGAAGCCGCGCGGGAAACGATGCGGACCGGTCGCCCGCAACTGCTTGATTTCGGCGTCACGGATGAACGCGCCTGGGAAGTCGGCCTGGCGTGCGGCGGCAAGCTCAAGGTGTTCGTGGAAGCGCTGGCGTGACGCCGGACATCCTCCAACGCCTGCAAGCCGCCCGCGCCGGGCACCGCCCCGTCGTGCTCGCCACCCATCTCGGCTCCGGCGAGCAACGCCTGCTGCCGGACGATGAAATGCCGGGCCTCGCCGAAGCGGCCGGGAAAGCCCTGGCGAGCGACCGCAACACGACAATCGAGGCGGACGGGGCCACCTGGTTCCTGCACGCCTACAACCCGCCCATGCGGCTCGTCGTCGTCGGCGCCGTGCATATCGCTCAAGCCCTCGTCCCCATGGCGGCCGGCCTGGGCTACGCCGTCACCGTCACCGACCCGCGGCGCGCCTTCGCCACCGACGAGCGCTTCCCCGGCGTCGCGGTCAGCACCGATTGGCCCGACGAAACCCTCGACGCCCTGCGCCCCGACGCCCGCACCGCCATCGTCACCCTAACCCACGACCCCAAGCTCGACGACCCGGCGCTCGACCGCGCGCTTCATTCCCCGGCCTTCTACATCGGCGCCCTTGGCTCCCGTAAAACCCACGCCGCCCGGCTTGAACGCTTGCGTGCGCTCGGCCATACGGACGACGCCTTGGCCCGCATCCATGGCCCGGTCGGCCTTTCCATCGGCGCCGTCACGGCCGGCGAGATCGCCCTCAGCGTGCTTGCCCAGCTCGTCGCCGTCCGCCGCGACGCCGCGAAATGATCTTTGGGCCAACCACCCTCAATGAGGCCGAGGGATGCGTCCTGGCCCACACGCAACGGCTCCCGGGCTTGGTGCTCAAAAAGGGCGCACGTCTCAATGCCGCCGCCATCGAAGCCCTCCGCCAAGCTGGGCGCGACCCCATCATCGCCGCCCGCCTCGAACCCGGCGACGTCGACGAGGACGAAGCCGCCTCCCGCCTGGCTGACGCCCTGCTGTCGCCGGGCCTCGCCCGGTCTCGCGCCGGCACCGGGCGGGTCAACCTCCTGGCCAGTGCCGCGGGCTTGCTACGGATGGAGCCGCACGGCGTGGACGCGCTGAACCAAGTCGACGAGAGCCTGACCCTCGCCACCCTGCCGAACTGGGCCAGCGTCGCCACGGGCGAGATGGTCGCCACGATCAAGGTCATCCCCTTCGCCGTTCCCGGCGCGAAGCTCGACAACGCGCTTGCCGCGGCACGGCTGGCCGCTCTGCGGCTGCATCCCTATGCGCCCCGCCGGGTCGGCCTCGTCATGACCAAGCTGCCCGGCCTGAAGCCCTCGATCCTGGCAGGCACCGCGGACGCCACCCGCAACCGCGTGGAAGCCCTCGGCGGCACGCTGCTCGAACCGGTCGAGTGCGACCACGCCACCGCTGCAGTCGCTGATAGCTTACAGCAACTGCGGCAGCGGGACGCCGACATCCTCCTGGTCGCCGGCGCCAGCGCCGTCGTGGACCGGCGCGACGTCGGCCCCTCCGGCATCGTCGAGGCTGGCGGCGAGATCCTTCACTTCGGCATGCCGGTCGACCCAGGCAACCTGATCTGCCTCGGCCGCATCGGCGCCGCCCCCGCCTTGGTCCTGCCCGGCTGCGCGCGCTCGCCCAAGCTCAACGGCATCGACTGGGTGCTCAGCCGCTTGTTCGCGGGTCTCGAAGTCGATGGCGCGGCCCTCGCCGGCATGGGCGTCGGCGGCTTGCTGAAGGACGTCGGCGCCCGTCCCCTGCCCCGCGCCAAGGCCCCGCCGCCCGCGCCTGACATCGCCGCCCTTGTTCTGGCCGCCGGGCGGAGCAGCCGCATGGGGCCGCGGCACAAGCTCCTTGTCACCGACCGGGCCGGCAAGCCGATGCTGGCGCGCGTGGTGGACAACCTGCTCGCAACGCCGCTTCGCCCGGTCGTCGTCGTGCTCGGCCATCGCGCGCCCGAAATGGAAGCCGCACTCGGCGCACGCCCGGCCGAGCGCGTTGTCGCGCCGGATTGGGACACCGGGCTTGCCGCCAGCCTGCGCGCCGGTGTCGCCGCCCTTCCTGCGCATACCCGCGCCGTCGTCGTTTGCTTGGGCGACATGCCGCTGGTGACTGCCCAAGTCACGGCACGGCTGATCGAGGCCTACGACCCGGACGAGGGACGCCTGATCGCGGCGCCCTCTTTCAATGGCAAGCTGGGCAACCCCGTCCTGTGGGACCGCCGCTTCTTCGCCGAGATGATGGCGCTCACCGGCGACCGGGGCGCGCGGGCTTTGCTGGACCATCATGCCGAGCACGTTGCGGTCGTCCCGCTCGACGACGATGCCGTGCTGCGCGACATCGACACGCCCGAAGAACTGGCCCGCCTGCCCGGCTATCTGCAGCCGGCGTAGCCGCAAGCGGGTTTGCCGGCTAGGCGCCCTGAGCATCCGGTCGCCGAGAAGCGCGAATTCGCCTTGTCGCGATCCGATGCGTGACCCGGCTACGAGAAAAATGAATGCCGTACCGGCGTTCCATAAAGGCCGAAACGAGCGCGCAAGGCCGTGCGACCGATCGTGCATCGAAACGGCATAATCACGTAAACACATCGGCGCTAATACGCCGTTACATTATCTGCATTATAAGCAGTAATTTCTGCTCCGAAGCACTAATTATATTATGGCGATTGGTAACAAACTTGATGTCGACATCTCATTCTAGATCAGTATGGTTCACGCCATACAACGTTTGTCTTTCTCTCCTAATCAAAGCCTTCCTTTCCATTTCAACATTGCTGCACGGCTGCGTGCAAGCAGAGCGGACCGTCCTTGTCTTACCAACGAGAGCGCACGTCTTAGCTGCGCCCGCATCAGCCGCGCAGCGGCCTCGTCAAGACTCGGCCAGACGCCAACAGACGGAGCTTCGGATGCCCACTCCAACGCCAGGCCTACTCCATCACGAGCCCGGCAGCGCCTATTTCTCCACCGCGGACGGCAATGCCGTGTTCCTGCGGGGCGACCACACCTGGACCAACAACATCAGCTTCTCCAATGCCGGCCAGTTCAACTTCGGCGCATACTTGAACCTGCTGCAGGATCAGGGATCGAACCTGATCCGCTACTGGATGTGGGCCGGCGCGCGGGCCGACGGCAATAACGCCGGGCAGGCGCTGATGCAGCCGTTCCAGCGCAATGCGGACGGCAAGTGGGACTTGACCAAGTTCAACCAGGCCTATTTCGACCATGTCGCCGCCGACGTCGACGCCGCCGCCGCTAAAGGCATCTACGTCGATATCATGACCCTGTTCGACTACGACCCGAAAAACCATTACGGCTGGGCAAGCTCGGTCTGGAACGGGAACAACAACGTCAACGGCACCACGACGAACAACATCGCGATCGAGGAATGGGACCCGGTCGCGCTCCCGTTGCAGAAAGCCTACATCGCCAAGCTGCTCGACACCGTCGGGCACAAGAGCAACGTCATGTGGGAGATCGCCAACGAGACGCACAACTCGCAGGCGTCGATCGACTGGAGCAACACGCTGGTGGACTTCATGCACCAGTATCAATCGAGCCACGGCTTGCTCGCCCAGCCGGTCGGCATCACCGCGACCTATCCGGAAGGCAACCAGTCGCGGATCAACCCGATGCTGCAAGCCACCAACGCCGATTGGATCTCGCCCAACGGCTGGGAGCACTACCAGTGGAATCCGCCCGACGGCACCACGAACCAAGTGTCGGTCGTCGACAGCGACCACACCTTCGGCATCGGCGGCGACGCGAACTGGGTTTGGCAGCAGTTCATCAGCGGCCAGGGCGGCGTGCTGGTGATGGACGACATGAAAGGCACCGGACTTGGCGGCGTGTTCGACCTGGGCGGCAGCCACCAGGCGGGCGAGACCTCCGAGCGGTTCGCCTTGAAGGAGATTTCCCAAGTCCTGCAGCACGTCGACGTGACGACCATGAAGCCTCGGGACTACCTGACATCCACCGGGTTCGCGCTGGCGGACCCGGCACGCGGCGAATACGTCGTCCTTGCTCCCTCGGGCGGCAGCTTCACCGTTGACCTCGGCGGCGTCTCGGGCAAGACGTTGGAGGCGCGCTGGGTCAATGTCGGCACGGGCAAGCTGTCCGACCCGTTTTCCGTGAAGGGCGGCAATTCCAGCGAGCGGTTCAACTCGCCGACCGGCGACGCGGTCCTGGTGCTGAGTCCGTCAGCCAGTCAGCCGCCGCCCCCGCCGCCCGCAACGGAGCCGAATACCGGCGGAACGGGGTCGGGCGCGGCCACTCCGGTCTCCGGCAGCGGCACGCTGGTGGTCGCGTTGTCCGAGGACGCCTGGCAGGGCGATGCCCAGGCCTGGATCAGCGTCGATGGCGAGCGGATCGGCGGCCTGCAAACGGTCACGGCCCTGCGCTCCGCCGGGCAGACGCAGACCGTTGTCCTGAAGGGCGACTGGGGACCGGGCCCGCACACCGTCGGCGTCCAGTTCGTCAACGACGCCTATGGCGGCACGCCGTCCACGGACCGGAATCTGCATGTCGAGGCGGTCTCGCTCAACGGCGTGAAGTCAGGCAATGCGCCGCAGCACCTCTACTCCGCAGGCATCAAGAGCTTCGGCGTCGACACGTCCGGTCAGGCAAGCGGCGGGCCGATCCTGCTGCACTTGTCGGAGGACGCTTATCAGGGCGACGCCATGGTGCAGGTCGCGGTGGACGGCAAGGCCCTGGGCGGCCCGCAGGCTGTCACGGCGTCGCACGCGGACGGCCAGGTGCAGTTCATGGCGCTCGATGCCGAGCTTGCCGCGGGCAAGCACGACATCGCGGTGACGTTCCTGAACGATTTGTGGCATGGCACGCGATCAACGGACCGCAACCTTTACGTCGACGCGATCGAGTACGGCGGCAAGGTCATGCCCGGGACCACCGCGACGCTCCTGTCGGCTGGCACGCAGCACTTCGGCATCAGCATCGACGCCTGACGGTTCTGACAGCGTAGCCTTGGGCACAGCGTAGTGCCCAAGGCTACGCACGTCGGGGTCAAACTTCGATCACGCCGCGCATGACCGGGACGGCGCTGCCGCCCACGGAGGCGCGAATGCCGTCGGGCGCGCGCCTGGCGCCGGCGTAGAGCAAGCTGGGGCGACCCATCTCGACGCCTTGCTCGATCTCGAGGTTGAGCGTGGGGGCGTCGGTCAATGAGAGGAGTAGGGCTGCCAACGTGACGCCGGCGCTGCCGGTTGCCGGGTCCTCAAGAATGCCAGAGAGAGGGGCGAACATGCGGGCGCGACGGCCGGATGGCGTCTGGGTGTGCAGGTACACCCCGAATCCTGATGATAGATCTGAATAAGAATTCGCGACATCCCTTATAGCCGTACGGTTTCCTGACGCGCGCGCCATCGCTTCGGGTCGGACCTCCGCCAAAACGAACAAGAGGCCGGTACCGGCGATGACGGGGAGATGCAAGTCGGTCAGAAAGTCAGCCCCCTCAAGCTCGGCGCAGGCGGCAATCGTCTCCGGCGGAATCGTATCCTTCAAAGTGAGCGGCTGCGGCGTGTCAAGCGTGGCGCGAGGCGCGGCGCCGGCCCAATCGAAGCGAATGGACACAAGGCCAGCAGATTCCTCAAACGCCATCGTCTCGGGCGGCTTGGTCTGCCGGGCGGCAAGCACGAGGGCGGTGCCGACGTTCGGGTGCCCGGCAAACGGGATCTCCCGCGCAGGCGTGAAAATCCGCACCCGCGCCGTATGCGCCGGGTCCTCCGGCGGCAGCACGAACGCCGTCTCGCTCAGGTTGAACTCCCGCGCGATCCGCTGCATCGCCTCCGTATCAAGCCCCCGCGCATCGGTCAGCACCGCCAGCGGGTTGCCGCCGAAGCGGGTCGTGGTGAAAACATCGACGGTCTCGAACGCGTATGCGGCCATCCGCGCACCTTGGGCCACGCCGCGCCGCGATGTAAATCCAAAGCCGGTCGAAAGGCGTTGAACCGGCATGGCAGCCAGCAATCCATACGAGACTCTGGGCGTGGGCAAGACGGCCTCGGCGGACGAGATCCGCCGCGCCTTCCGCACGCAGGCGAAGAAATACCACCCCGACCTGCACCCGGGCGACACCGAGGCCGTCGCCAAGTTCAAGGCCGCCAACGCGGCGAACGACCTGCTTTCCGACCCGGAGAAGCGCGCCCAGTTCGACCGCGGCGAGATCGACGCCGAAGGCCAGCCGACGCCGGAGCGCGGCTTCTACCGCGATTACGCCCAGCAGGCCCAGGCCGGACGCTACCGCCCGGCTGGCGCCGCCAACGAGGAGGAGATGGGCGATATCTTCGGCGCATTCTTCCGCGAGCAGATGAGCCGCCCCGCCCACGGGCGGGACCGCAGCTACCGGCTGGAGGTCCGCTTCATCGACGCCATCATCGGCGCCACGGAGCGGCTGACCCTGCCCGACGGCGCCACGCTTGACGTCCGCATTCCCCCCGGCTTGGAGGACGGCCAGGTCCTGCGCCTGCGCGGCAAGGGCGAGCCCGGCACGCGGGGCGGCGCGGACGGCGACGCGCTGATCGAGGTCTCGATCCTGCCGCACCCGTTCTACCGCCGCCACGGCGCGGATCTGGAAATGGACCTGCCAGTCACTTTCGCCGAAGCCGTCCTGGGCGCGAAAGTGCAGGCGCCGACGCCGGGCGGCCGCGTGACAGTCACCGTCCCGCCCCACTCCGATGCCGGCGCCAGGCTCAGGCTTCGCGGCCGCGGCATCGCGGCGCACGGCACGCGCCCGGCTGGCGACCTGTTCATCGTGCTCCAGCTGGTGGTCGGGCCCGTCGACGACAAACTGGAAACGTTCCTGCGGGGCTGGTCTCCCGGGCAGGCCGGGTTCGATCCACGGGCAGGGCTGGGAGAGGCAGCATGATGACGATCTCGACATTAGTGCAGCGGTTCCAGGGACTGGACCCGGCGACAGTCGAGCTCTGGGTCGCGCAGGAGTGGGTGCGCCCGCGGCGCGAGGCCGGGATGCCGGTGTTCGAGGAGATCGACGTGGCCCGCGTGCAGCTCATCCTGGAGCTGAAGCGCGACATGGAGGTCGGCGAGGCAGCGATGCCGGTCGTGCTGTCCTTGCTGGACGAGCTGCATTTGACACGCGCGCGGATGCGCCGATTGTGCGCGGCATTGGAAGAAGCCGGAGAAATGCCGGCCCGGCAAGTGGTCGAGCGCCTGGCGACGACGAACGCCGAACGGAGGTAGCGGATGCAGGACGCGGTCATCGGGGTGGATGTCGGCACGGGAAGCGCGCGGGCCGGGGTGTTCACCACGCAAGGAGAGATGCTGGCGCAAGCCTCCCTGGCGACAAGGCGCTGGACGCCGCGCCCCGATTTCGTCCAGCAATCGACCGCGGACATCTGGAACGCCGTCACCCAGGCGATCAAGCAGGCGCTCTGCCAAGCAGGCGATGTCCGGGTGCGCGGCATCGGCTTTGACGCCACCTGCTCGCTCGCGGCGATCGACGCCGAAGGCAACCCCGTCTCAATCGATCCCGACGGAGACCCGGCACAAGACGTCATCCTCTGGATGGACCACCGCGCCCTCGGTCAAGCATCCCGGATCAACGCGGGGCAATACGACGTTCTACGCTACGTCGGCGGCCAGATCTCGCCCGAGATGGAGACGCCGAAGCTGCTCTGGCTCAAGGAGAACCTGCCCGAGGCCTGGAACCGCGCCGCCCTGTTCTTCGACCTGCCCGACTTCCTGACCTGGCGCGCGACTGGGGCCATGAGCCGCTCGCTCTGCTCGGCCGTGTGCAAGTGGACCTACCTCGGCCACGAAGCCCGGTGGGACGAGAGCTACTTCCGCTCCATCGGCCTCGGCGGCTTGGCGGATGAAGGGTTCCGCCGCATCGGAACTGAAATCCTGCCGCTCGGCGACGCGGTGGGCAATGGCCTGTCGAGCCGAGCGGCGGCGGAACTCGGCTTGCCGGAGGGAACGCCCGTCGGCGTCTCCGCCATCGATGCCCACGCCGGCGGCATCGGCATCATCGGCGCCAAGGTCGGCAACGAGACGGCGAGCGAGGCCATGCTGCGCCGCGTGGCCCTGATCGGCGGCACCTCCACCTGCCACATGGCCCTCTCGCCGGAGCCTCGTTTCGTGCCCGGCGTGTGGGGACCCTATCAGTCGGCCATGGTGCCGGGGCTGTGGCTGAACGAGGCCGGGCAGTCGGCGACCGGCAGCCTGATCGACCATGTCATCATGACCCACGCCGCCTTTCCCGGGCTGAACGAGGCGGCGAAGGGGCGCGGCGAGACCGTTTACCAGGCCCTGAACGCCCGGCTGGAGTCGCTGGCGGCCAACGTCCCATTCCCCGCCGCGCTGACCCGGGGCCTGCACGTCATGCCCGACTTCCACGGCAACCGCTCGCCCCGCGCCGAGCCGGAGCTGCGCGGCATGGTCAGCGGCCTCAGCCTGTCCGCCAGCGCCGACGACCTGGCCCGGCTTTATCTCGCGACGGTCCAGGCCATCGCCTACGGCACGCGGCATATCATCGAGACCCTGAACGCCGAGGGCTACGCCATCGACACCATCATGGCAGCCGGAGGCGGCACAAAGAACCCGGTCTTCCTGCGCGAGCACGCCGACGCCTGCGGCTGCGCGATCGTGCTGTCGGAGGAGCCGGAAGCGATCCTGCTCGGCTCGGCCATGCTGGGCGCGGTCGCGGGCGGCGTCCATCCGGACATCCCGGCGGCGATGTCGGCGATGAGCCGGGCCGGCCAAGTGGTGCAGCCGTCCGGGGGCGAGGCGGCGGCGTTCCACGACGCCAAGTACCGGGTGTTCCTGCGCATGTACGACGACCAGAAGGCCTATTCGGCGATGATGGATACCGACGGGCCGTTGCCCGAACCGGCCCTGACCGCGCCCACCAGCGCCGCGGCCTCGTAGCCCGCCTCCCGCAACGCGGCGGCGCAGGCTTCCGCCCGGTCCGCCGGCACGCCTGCCAGTAGGCCGCCCGCGGTCTGCGGGTCGAACAGAAGCGGAAACAGCGCAAGCCGCTGTGCTGCCTCCAGGTTACGCACGACATGGCTGAAATGCAGGTTCTGCGGCTGCAACGACGACAACGCCCCGGCCGCCGCCGTCTCAAACGCCCCATCGAGCACCGGGATGCGGTCCAGCGCCAGCAAGGCATCCACACCGCTCGCCGTCAGCATCTCGACCAAGTGGCCGAGCAGCCCGAACCCGGTCACGTCCGTCATGGCATGGACGCGATGCCGCATCAGCACCGCCGCGGCCTCGCGGTTCGAGACCAGCATGTGCCGGATCGCCGCCTGCACCCATCGACCCTTCGCCAGCCCGCGCATGTCGGCGGCCAGCAGCGTCCCGGCGCCGACCGGCTTGGTCAGCACCAGCGCGTCACCCGGTTGCAGCCCGGCCTTGCGAATGACGGAATTCCGTCCGGCAAGGCCATGCACCGCGAACCCGAGCGAGAGTTCAGCCGCCTCGCCCGTATGCCCGCCCACCAGCGCGCAGCCCGCGTCACGCAGCACCTCGTTGGCGCCCTGCATCATCGCGGCGAGGTCGTCTCCGGCCTTGTGCTCAGGGCCGAACGGGATGCCTGCGATCGCCAGCGCGGTCTGCGGCGAGCCGCCCATCGCGTACACGTCGCCGAGCGCGTGGTTGGCGGCGATCATCCCGAAGCGGTACGGGTCGTCGATCATGGCGCGGAAATAATCGACCGTCTGCACCGAAAGCCGCCCGGCCCCGTTGTCGACGATCGCGGCATCATCCGGTCCATCCAGGCCCGTCAGCACCTCCGGCCGTTGCCACGGCTCGATGCCGGCCAGCACGCGGGAGAGCGTCGCCGGCCCCACCTTGGCGCCGCACCCGCCGCAGCGCATCGGCCCCTCCGCCGCCATCGCCGGCAAGTCGCTGAACCGGGCCATGAAACGGCGGTCGATCCAGTCCTTCAAACGGAATGCCCAGCCGCCGCCGAGCGTGAAGCCGTTGCGGGTCAGCACCGCCGAGGGCTCGCCGGTCGTGACGATATACAGCGCGTCCCGCTGCGGCCGGTATCGCCGCAGCCGCCCGCCGGTCAGCGCCGCCCGCAGATTGCCGGCCAGCACCGGCCCGGCACGCACGGCATACACGCCGGACCGCTCGGCCGGCCCCGGCTCGAACGTCACCATGTCGCCCGCCGCGAAGACGCGCTCGTGTCCCACGGCGCGCAACTGCCCATCGACCCGCAAGAACCCGGCGGCGTCGAGCGGCAAACCGGTGCCGGCCAGCCAGGAGGCCGGTGCCGCCTCGGTGGTCCATAGCACCTCGTCGGCGGCGACCCGCTCGCCGCCATCGAGGCGGACGCAGCCCGCCTCCACCGCGCTCACCCGCGCCCCGGCGCGGAGCGTGATGCCGCGTTGCCCCAGGATCGTGCGGAAGCGGGCGCGGAACGCGGGGGGGAACGCTGGCAATATGTCCGCGGAGGCGGTGGCGAGGGTGAAGGCCAGCGCATGATCCGGCGCGTCCTGCCGCAACCGGCGCTCGACGGAGAGCAAAAGCTCCACCCCGCCCGCCCCGCCGCCAACCAGCAGGATGTGCCTTGACCGGCCTTCAACGACCCGAGCGCGGAGTTGCTCGAAGCGCGGGAGGAACCCGTCGATCGGCTTGACCGGGATCGCATGCTCCGCCGCTCCCGGCACCCCGCCGGTATTGGGCCGGGAGCCGACGTCAAGCGACAGCAGATCGAACGGGACCGGCGGGCGGCCGCGGCATATTACGGTGCCTGCGGCGAGGTCGATCCCGATTGCCTCGTCCCGGTAGAGCCGGGCGCCCGCGAACCGGGCGAGCGGCCCCGTGTCGATGTGCGCCTCGTCGAACGTGTAGCGCCCAGCCACCAGGCCCGGCAGCATCCCGGAATACGGCGTATCGACCTCGCGCGTGATCAGCGTCAGCCGCACATCGGGCAGCTTGCCCATGCCGAAATGGCGCAACACCTCGACATGGGCGTGCCCGGCGCCGACCAGCACCAAGTCCTTCACGGCGATGGCCAGGCTGGCGGAGGCGGATGGGAATCGAACCCACCACCCGCTGCGAGCGGGTCTCTGGTTTTGAAGACCAGGGAGGCCACCAGACCCCTGTCGCCTCCAAGGCTCACGCCTGCTGCGATCTCAATGCCGTGTGAACCGAAGCGGCCAATTCGGCAAGCTCGGAGTCGGGCACCGTCAGCATGTCCAGCAGCAGATGCCCGTCGGCGATGCGCCCGACGACGGCCGGGGAGCCCGCCCGCAGCCGGGCCGCCAATTGGTCCGGCGCCGGGACATGCAGCGCCACGGCGGCGCTCGCGATGCCCTCGTTCGGCAAGGAGCCGCCGCCGGCGAACCCCTGCGTCGCCTGCACCTGGGCGAGCGGGCCAAGCATCGCAGCCAGCCGCCCGGCCCGGTCGCGGAGCGCGGCGGCAGACTGCCCCATCGCGCGCAGCACCGGAATGGCCTCATGCCCACGCCCGGCGTGCAGCCGCAGCGTCGCCTCCATTGCCGCCAGCGACATCTTGTCGGGCCGCAACGCCCGCAGCAGGGGGTGCCGCCGCATGGCCCCGACCGCGGCTGCCTGCCCAACCAGCAAGCCCATCTGCGGCCCGCCGAGCAGCTTGTCGCCGCTGAACGCCACCACGTCCGCCCCGGCGGCGACGCTTTCCTGCACCGTCGCTTCCGCGGGCCGGCCCAACCGGCGTAGATCCGTCACAGCGCCGCTGCCCAGGTCGTCGATTAGCAGCAGCCCGCGTTCCTGCGCAAGCTCCGACAGCGCCGCCGTCTCGACGCTCTCGGTGAAGCCGACGATCTGGAAATTGCTCTGATGCACCTTCAGCAGCGCGCGGGTGTCGGGCGTGATGGCGTCGCGGTAGTCGGCCAGCCGGGTCTTGTTGGTGGTCCCGACCTCGACCAGCCGCGCGCCGCCCTGGCGGATCACGTCGGGGATACGGAACCCGCCGCCGATCTCGACCAGTTCGCCGCGGGAGACGATCACCTCCCCGTCGCCGGCCAGCGCCGCGAGCGCCAGCAGCATCGCCGCCGCGCAGTTGTTGACGGCCAGCCCGGCCTCGGCCCCGGTCAGCGCCCGCAGCAACGGCTCGGCCGCTTGCATACGGCTGCCGCGGCGGCCGGCCGCGAGGTCGAACTCCAGGTTGCAGTAGCCGCGGGCAACGGCGGCGGCGGCCTCGGCCGCTTCGGGCGCCATCGGGGCGCGGCCCAGGTTGGTGTGCAGGATGATGCCCGTCGCGTTGATGACGCGGCGCAGACCGGGCGCAGCATGTTCGGCCAACAGCTCCCGCGCGGAGCACAGCACGTCGTCGGCGGACGGAGCCGCCCACGACCCGTTCCGCAACCGGTCGCGCGCCTCCGTTAGCACGGCGCGGAACGCCTCGACCACCGCGGCGCGCCCGTATCGGTCAGCGAGGCCCGATGCGCCTGGCAGCTCCAACAGCTTCTGCACCTGCGGCAAGGCTTGCAGTCGCGCGGCGGTCACCCCGTCCATGCCTGCCCCACGATCAGGCCGCCGCGAGCTCTCGGCTGCGCAGCAAGGCGGCTGTGCTTGGTGGACGGCCGCGGAAGCCGACGTAGAGCTGCATCGGGTCGCGCGTGTCCCCGGCCGCGAGCACGGTGCGCAAGCGCGCCGCAACCACCAGGTCGAACGGGTCCTGCGCCTCCTCGAACGCCTCGAACCCGTCGGCATCCAGCACCTCGGACCACATGTAGGAGTAGTATCCCGCCGCGTAGCCGCCGCCCGAGAACAGGTGCTGGAAGTGCGCCGGGCGATGGCGGATGCCGATCTCGTCCGGCATGCCGATGCCGCCGAGGAACTCGCGCTCGAACGCGTCGATGTCGATCGAGCCGGGGTCCGGGTGGCTATGCAGCGCCATGTCGATCAGCGCGGCGGCGGTATACTCGACGGCGCCGAATCCCTGGTTGAAGCCCCGCGCGGCCAGCAGCCGCCCGATCAACGCATCCGGCATCGGCGCGCCGGTCTCATGATGCCGCGCGTATCGCTTCAGCGTCTCCGGCAGCGACATCCAATGCTCGTAGATCTGCGACGGCAGCTCGACGAAGTCGCGCCGGACGGAGGTGCCAGACTGCGACGGGTAGCGCACCTTGCTCAGCAGCCCGTGCAAGGCATGGCCGAACTCGTGGAACAGCGTCTCGGCGTCGTCGAAGCTGAGCAAGACCGGGTCGGCCTTGGCGAAATTGTTGTTGTTGACGATGACCGGCGGCACCTCGCCATCCAGGCTTTCCTGGTCGCGGTAGCTGCTCATCCATGCGCCGGACCGCTTGTCGGCGCGGGCATAAGGGTCGGCCAGGAACACGCCCACGTGCCCGGCCGCGTCGCGCACCTCGTAAGCCGTCACGTCCGGGTGATACACGGGCACATCGGCCTGTTCGGCGAACGTCACGCCGAACAGCCGCGTCGCCGTGTCAAACGCCGCGCGCTGGATGTTGTCCAGCACGAAATACGGTTTCAATTCCGCCTCGTCGAGCGCGTAATCGGCAAGCCGCACCTTCTCCGCGTAGTAGCGCCAATCCCATGCCGCCAGCGCCCCATTGAAGCCCTCCGCGCGGGCCACGGCGAGCAGCCGGCCGCGCTCGGCGGCGGCCTTGCGCTTGGCCGGCTCCCAAACCTCCGCCAGCAGGCCCTCGGCGGCGGGCACGGAGCCTGCCATCGTGTCCGCCAGGCGGTAGTCCGCGTAGTCCTTATAGCCCAGCAGCACGGCCCGCTCATGCCGAAGCGCCAGGATCTCGGGAATGAGCGGGCGGTTGTCATGCGGCCCCGGGTGCGTGCCGCGCGCGATCCATGCCTGGTAGGCGGCCTGGCGCAGGTCGCGCCGGGCGGAAAACGTCAGGAACGGTTCGATCAGCGAGCGCGACAGCGTGACCGCGTAGCCTTCAAGCCCCCGTGCCGCCGCCGCATCGGCGGTCCCGGCGCGCAGGAACTCGGGCAAGCCGTCGAGATCGGCCTCGCCAAGCTGGAGGCAGAACGCCTTCTCGTCGTGCAGCACGTTCTGGCCGAACGCCGTGTGCAGGACGGCCAAGCGCTCGGAGATGGCGGTCATGCGCTCCTTCTCCGCCGGGCCGAGCGCCGCGCCGCTGCGGACCCGCCCGAGATGGGTGCGCGCCAGCAGCCGTAACTGGTCCTCGTCGAGGCCGAGCGTCTCGCGCTTGTTATGCAGCTCGTTGATCCGGGCGAACACGGCCGGGTCGAGCGAGACCTGCATCCCTTGCTGCGCCAGTTTCGGCGCCAGCTCGCGGTCCAGCGCCTCCAGCGCCTCGCCGCCCAGGCTCACGGATAGGTTGGAGAACACCGCCCCCACCCGCTCCAACGCCCGCCCGCTGCGCTGCAGCGCCTCGATCACGTTGGCGAAGCTCGGGGGCGCCGGGTCAGCGCCGATCGCGGCGATCTCCGCAAGGTGCTCGTCCATTGCCTGCGCGAACGCCGGGGCGAAGTGCTCGGGCTTGATCTGGTCGAAGGGCGGCACGCCGAACGGGGTGGTCCAGGGTGCGAGCAAGGGATTATCGGTCATGGCCAGCCTGGATGCGAGATGTGGCGGGATGGGTCAAGGATGGTAAATGGGCGCGTTGCTTGAGGCCCCCACCCATGCCCGCCAAGATTCACCTCGGTTTCGATTACTCCTACAACCACATGGGCGGGCGCTGGCGTTTGCCGCACGCGCTCGACGGACACGCCTACCCCGACGTCGCCCTGTTCGAGCGCATGGCCCGCCTCGCCGAGCAGGGCTGCCTCGACCTGCTGTTCTCCGGCGACGGCACCGGCGTCCCCGACACCTGGCGCGGCTCGCGCGACGCCGCCATCGAGTGGGGCATCTCCTGGCCGCGGCAGGACCTCAACCCGCTGACCGTCGCCATGTCCCGCGTCGCCCGCCGCATCGGCTTCGGCCTCACCTACTCCTCCACCTTCATGCACCCCTACTACACCGCCCGCCTGATGAACGCGCTCGACCATGTCACAGCGGGCCGGATCGCGCTCAACCTCGTCACCTCCACCCGCCCCGCCGACGCCGCCAACTACGGCTTCGACGAGCTGATGGAGCACGCCGCCCGCTACGACCGCATGGAGGAGTTCACCGACGTCCTGCGCAAGCTCTGGGACGCGACCGAGCCCGGCGCCATGCTCTGGAATCACGAGACCGGCCATGTCGGCGACCCGGCCCGCGTCCACCCGATGTCCCACCAAGGCCGCTTCTTCAACGTCGAAGGCCCGCTCAACACGCCCCCCTCCCCCCAGGGCCGCCCCGTGCTGATCCAGGCCGGCGGCTCCCCCCGCGGCATCCGTGCCTCGGCGTACGTTGCCGACCACGTCTTCGGCGCAGACATGGCCCTGCCGCTGCAAATCCAGCAACGCCAAGCCCTCGACCAAGCCCTGACCGACCTGGGCCGAGACCCCTCCACTGTCGGCATCCTTTGGCAAACGCCGATCGTCGTCGCCGAAACCCAGGCCGAGGCCGACCGCCGCCGCGACCAGCTCCTTTCCGCCATCCCGCCCGAGGCCGTCGGCGCATACCTCTCCTACAACATCGGCTACGACCTCTCGACCCTGCCCGCCCGCTTCACGATCGCCGAACTGCACGACGCCATCGTCGCCAAGAACGCCTCCCCCCAAGGCTTCGTCCACGAGCTCGGCGTCAAGCTCGGCCGCGACACCGAGATCACCCGCGAGGAGTTCTTCGAGCACGGCGCCCAGGCCGCCACCGCCTACGATAAGACCATCGCCGGCACCCCCGCCCGCTTGGCCAACCACCTCGAGCACGCCTTCGATGCCACCGGCAGCCGCGGCGGCTTCATGCTCGGCCACACTCCGGCGCTGTTCCAGGACCTGGACGCCATCGTCACCCTGCTCGTCCCCGAGCTGCAACGAAGGGGCCGCTTCCGCCGCAATTACGCCACCCAAACCTTACGCGAGCATCTCGCCGAACAATAGCGCCGCCCATCAGCGCGCCCGCACGCCTTGTGATCCACGTCACAGCGCCCGCCAAGCCGCACCTGCATGTTGCCTCCGCTGGCCCAGCACAAACCAACCGGAGCAACGAAAATGTCCAACAACGAAATAGGCCCCCAGAGCCCCGCCGATCGGAGCAAAACCGCGGAGGACATCCGCATCCAGGCCGCCGCGTCGCACGCAAGCATGAGTTCCGAGCCGCATTGCAACAACGGCGACGATGCCGGCTACGCAGGCCAGAACCACTACGCAAGCTACTCGAAAGGCCTGCGCCACAACGACCGCGGCGAGGTCGACGACGAGAGCTACGCATCGATGATCCAAGCCCTGAGCAGCGGCGAACCGGCGGATTTCGACGGCATCATCCTCGGCGCGCCGGAAAGCCAGAGCGTCAAGCTCACCAACCCGCAAGCCGGCCTCGCGTTCGACCTGGAGGGCGTCGACGGCCACCATTTCACGATGAAGCCGGCCCCTAAGTTCAACTCAGAGGAGGCCATCGGCGAGATCGCCGAGAACTACTGGCTCGCCCTCTGCCGCGACATCCCGTTCAGCGCCTACGACCACCACCCGCTGATCGGCCGCGCCGCCGCCGACCTCAACGAGTACAGCACGTTCCTTGGCGCGAAGGACGCAGCCGGCCACGTCACCCCGGCTAACATCTTCCGCGACACCGCCCCCGGCGCGAAGGCCGGGCCATACCTGTCGCAGTTCACGATCTACGACGTCCCCTACGGGGCGCAGCGCACCTCGGCGCGCATCGCCTACGGCTTCCCCGACAACATGGACTTCATGACCGACGAGGCTTCCTGGCTCGCGGTCCAGAACGGCTACAAGACCGGGATGGACCCGGCGCCGCTCGCCGCGGCCCGCCTCATGCACGACGGCCGCAGCCTGGGCAGCTATGTCCATATCGACGAGCTGTTCCAGGGCTACCTCAACGCCTGCCTGCTGATGATCACCCCCAAGCTGCGCGGCGGCTTCGGTGTTCCACCAGCTCCCGGCAACCCTTACGTCAACAACCCCACCCAGGTCGGCTTCGGCACCCTGGGCGAGCCCAACTTCAAGGTGCTCGTCGCCGAGGTCGCGACCCGGGCGCTCAAAGCGGTCTGGTTCCAGAAATGGTACGTCCACCGCCGCATCCGCCCGGAGGTCTATGCCGGACGCATCCACTATCACATCAAAGGCGACGCGAGCTACGACTTCGACCCGGCCGAATTTGCCAAGCTGCAGGCAGGCCCGCTCGCGCACCCGCGGATCGCCGCCAGCAAGGCGTTCCTGCCGATGGCCTTCCCCGAGGGCAGCCCGACCCACCCCGCCTACGGCGCCGGCCACGCGACGGTCGCCGGGGCGTGCGTCACCGTGCTCAAGGCGCTGTTCAACACCGAGGTCACGTTCGCCGAGTTGAACGTGCCGGTGATGCAGCCCGACGCCGGCGGCAACATACTAATGCCCTATCACGGCAGCGACTGGGATCAGCTGACTGTCGGCGGCGAACTCGACAAGCTCGCCGCCAATGTCGGCTTGGCGCGCAACTTCGCCGGCGTGCATTGGCGCTCCGATTATACGGAGTCGGTGAGGCTCGGCGAACGCATCGCCCGCGAATTCCTGCAGGATACGGTCGACACCTACAATGAGGATGTCAGTTTCTCCTGGCTGACGCTCGACGGCGAGCCGGTGACCGTCAGCAAGCGGCCGGGGCAGATGCCCGCCGCCCTGCCGGTCGCGGACACTGAGGCCGCGGTACGCGAAAACGTGCCCGCCTGATGCCAAACTGGGCCAGGAGAACCATCCTCCTGGCCCATACCACGCCAATCCCGCACAAATCGATATCGTTTTTAACACGGAACGCTTCTTTTTTCGTGCTGCATTCCGGCCGTGCGAACGCCGCTGCCGATCCATGCCACAGACCGCTGGCCGACCAGTTCCGGTGGACAATCAGGGCCGGAAATAGCAGACCTCCTCACCCGGTCCGAGGCGACCGCCCCGAAAGGGGTCACATCGGAGGATGCTGGTCTGCAACGCCTGAAGGCCATCGACGCGCAAATCGGGCGGAGCGAGCCATCGGTCCGCACCAGGCTGAGGGTGTTGCTGCTCTCCGTCCTCCTGCCGGCAACCGTCATCGCCGTCGTCCTCGCCGTGCTCGCCTGGAACACCAGCCGCCGCTCCACCGAGCAGGAACTGGTGTCCGAAGCCAAAGGTCTCGCCAGCGACATCGCCCGGGAACTGGAGATTATGAAGGGCGTGCTGCTCGCCCTGGCCACCTCGCCATCGCTGGGCAAGGCCGACTTTCCTGCCCTGCAGGCCCAGATGGCCCGCGCGCTCCGGCCCGAAGGCGCCACTCTCCAGCTCATCGACGCGGGCGGCATCATCAGGGCCTCCGCCCCGCCCGCGCCCGGCCCCCCCCCGCGCGAGGCCAAAGACCCGGCGCTCATCGCCCGTGTCTTCCAAACCAACCAGCCGCAAATCTCTCAATTGGTCGCAACGCCGGGCCAAAGCGCCGGATACCGGTTCTGCATCGATGTGCCGGTCGAGCTTGCCGGCAGGGTGGCCTACGACTTGCGCATGAGCGTCTCGCCAGCGGTGCTGGCCAGCGTGCTCGTCCGGCAGAACCTCCCCGATAGACAAGCAGCCTCGGTGCTGGACGGCCAGGGCCGCATCCTGGCCCGCGGCGTTGACGGTGTAGAGGACCTCGTTGGTCAGCAAGCGCCGCCGGACTTCAAGCCGAAACCCGGTCGCGGCACATTCGGCGCGACCTCGCCCGGCGGCCGCTCTGTCCTGGCCGCGGCGGCCGAAGTCGCCGGCACCGGATGGATCGCCGTCGTCGAAACCCCGCGCGCCTTTCTGCAGGGCGCTCTTCTGCGCACGCTCGCGGCCGTCGGCGCGGTCTGCGCAGCCATGCTGGCGCTCGGGCTGCCGGTCAGCGCCTATCATGCCCGGCGCATCGCCCGTCCGCTGCAATCGCTCGCCGTCGCGGCCGAAGCCCTCGGACGGGGAGAGGCCCCGCAGCGGACCCCGCGAGGCGTGCGCGAAGCGACCCGGACCGGCCTTGCCCTGGCCAGCGCCGCGGCCGCGCTGCAGCAACGCGAAGAGGAACGCGACCGGGCCGAAGCCGCGCGTCAGGCCGGCGAAGCCCGCCTGGCCCGCTTGCTTTCGACGACGCCGACCGGAATCGTCGAGATCGACGTCCGCGGGTTGATCACCTTCGCCAACGCTGCCGCGGAGAAGATGCTGGGCGGGACGCCGGGCGGCCTGACCGGACGCGCCTTCGACCACCCCGCCTGGCAAACGTCGCACCCAGGCAGCCAGCCGCCCTCCCCCGGCCGCTTTCCGGCCGCCTGGGCCTTGCGCGGCGAGACCGTCCATGACTACCAGCACGCCGTCACCGCGGCGGACGGCCAGCGTGTCGTGCTGTTGGTCAACATCGTGCCGGTGCGCGGCGTCGACGGGCGCGTGGAAGGCGCGTTGGCGGCGTTCCAGGACATCACCGCCCGCGACGAGCAAGCCCGGCTGCTGCAAGAAAGCGAGGCCCGCTTCCGCCACCTGGCCGACAGCGTGCCGGCGCTGATCTGGATGAACAGCGCCCGGGGCGACGTCGTGTTCGCCAACATGCACTTCGGCCACGTGTTCGGCCGCTCGCCGTCGGACATGCAGGGCCTCGGCTGGACCGAGGTGGTGCTGCCGCAGGACCTGGAGCCGTTCCGCGCCGCCTACCGTGCGGCGTTCCAAGAACGCAAGGCGCTGCAATGGACCGTCCGCGTGAGGGACAAGGCCGGCGCGGTCCGCTGGATGCGCTGCGAGAGCGTGCCCCGGCTGAACGATGTCGGCGTTTTCCTGGGCTACACCGGCTGCGCGGTCGACGTCACGGCCGCCCGCCTCGCGGCAGGCGAACTGGAGCGCCGGGTCGCGGCACGGACCGAGGAGCTGAAACAGGCAGTCGACGCGCTGCACGCCGAAGCGTTCGAACGGGCCCAGGCCGAATCGCAGTTGCGTCAAAGCCAGAAGATGGAGGCGGTCGGCCAACTGACCGGCGGCATCGCCCATGATTTCAACAACATGCTGCAGGCCATCGGCGGCAGCCTGGAACTGGTGCAACGCCGGGCCGCCCAGGGTCGGTTGGAGGACGCCGCCCGCTTCATCGGCAATGCGCAGAAGACCGTGGCGCGGGCCGCGTCCCTCACCCACCGCCTGCTCGCCTTTGCCCGGCGGCAGGCGCTGCAGCCGCGCCCGGTCGAGCCGAACGCACTGGTGGAGGGAATGGCCGACCTCATCAGCCGCACCATGGGTTCGAACGTCGCCGCCCGCCTGGAGCTGGGCCACGATCCCTGGACCGTGCTGTGCGACCCGAACCAGCTCGAGAACGTCTTGCTGAACCTCGCGATCAACGCCCGCGATGCGATGCCGGATGGCGGCGAGCTTGTCGCCCGCACGGCCAGTGTCGTGCTCACCGCCGCCGATGTGGCGGGCCAAGGCGAGGCAAGGCCCGGCGAGTTCGTCGAGATCGCGGTCAGCGACACCGGGATCGGCATGGACGAGAAGACCAGGGCGCACGCGTTCGAGCCGTTCTTCACCACCAAGCCGGTGGGGGAAGGCACCGGGCTTGGCCTGTCGCAGCTTTACGGCTTCATGCAGCAATCCGGCGGCTTCGTCCGGCTCGACAGCGCGCCCGGAAAGGGAACCACGTTTCGGCTCTATTTCCCGCGGCACGATCCGGCCCCCGATGCGCCGTCGCCCTCGATAGGGTAGCGTGGCCGGGATCGAGGCCACTCCCGGCCCCGATACTGGAGGCCCATGCATGAGCGACCCGAAGCCGCAGACCACCGAACCCACCGCCCCGGCGCTCCCGGATGCGGGCCGCCTGCCCAACGTCCCCTATTATCCCGTGCTGGAAGGCCAGCCGGCAATCGTCACCGGCGCCAATTCCGGCATCGGCCAAGGCGTCGCCCTCGCCCTTGCCCGTGCCGGGGCCGACGTTGCCGTGAACTATGTCACCCACCCGGAAGCGGCGGACGCCGTCGCGCACGAGATCGAGGGCATGGGCCGCCGCGCCATCACTTTAAAGGCCGACGTGAGCCGCGAGGACGAGGTCGAGCGGATGTATGCCGACGCGGTCAAGCACTTCGGCACGCTGCACATCTCCGTCAGCAACGCCGGGCTGCAGCGCGACTCGGCGTTCGACGAGATGACGCTGGAGCAATGGAATACGGTGATCGGCGTGAATCTGACCGGCCAGTTCCTGTGCTGCCGCGCGGCGGCGCGGGAGTTCAAGCGGCGCGGCGTCGTCTCATCAGTCTCGAAGGCCGCCGGCAAGATGATCTGCATGAGCTCGGTGCATCAGGTCATCCCCTGGGCCGGCCATGCCAACTACGCGGCTTCCAAGGGCGGCATCCATATGATGATGCAGAGCATCGCCCAGGAACTGGCGCCGCTGTTCATCCGCGTCAACGCCATCGGCCCCGGCGCCATCCGCACGCCGATCAACACCGCCGCCTGGAACACCGAGGAAGCCTACAAGAGCCTGATGACGCTCGTCCCCTACAAGCGGATCGGCGAGCCGGACGACATCGCCCAGGCCGCCGTCTGGCTCGCCTCGGACGCCTCCGATTACCTGACCGGCACAACAATGTTCGTCGACGGCGGCATGACGCTCTATCCCGGGTTCGCCACCGGAGGCTGATGAGCCGGCTTGTCATGACGCCAGGCCGGCTGCTCGACGATCAGCCGGCCCGGACGCTCGTTGGTGAGGTAAGCGAATCCCCACGAGGCGCTGACCGCGAGGCGGTTGCGGAAGCCGATCAGGAAGAAGATGTGCGCCACCGCCCAGATCAGCCAGCCGGCGATCCCGGTGACGTGCAAGCCGCCGAACTCCGCCACCGCGTTGTTGCGCCCGATCGTGGCCAGCGTGCCGAAATCCTTGTAAGCGAACGGACGGGGCGGCGGCAGGCGGCGCAGCCTGCGGATCACGCTGCGGGCGGCATACGTCCCCTGCTGCTTCGCGACCGGCGCCAAGCCCGGCAACGGCTTGCCATCGCGCCCATGCACGAGCGCCGCGTCGCCGATCACCCGGATCTCCGGATGGCCCGGCACGCTCAAGTCCGGCTCAACCGCGATCTTCCCCCCCTTGCCCGCCTCAATGCCGAGCCAATCGGCAACGGGCGTCGCCTCGGTGCCGGCGGTCCAGATCACCGTCCCGCACCGGATGCTCCCGCCATCGAGATGGACAACGCCCGCCTCGATGCCGGTCACCTCCTTGCCCAAGCGGATCTCGACGCCGAAGCCGCGCAGCGCTCGGGCCGCGTAGTCCGACAGGTCCTCCGGGAAGCCGGGCAGCACGCTCGGCCCGGCCTCCACCAGGATGATGCGGATCATGTCCGGGTTGATCTCGTAGTCCCGCAACAGGGTGTCGTGCGCGAGCCCGGCGATGGATCCCGCCATCTCCACCCCCGTCGGCCCCGCGCCGATCAGGACAAAGGTCAGCGCCTCCCCCCGCTCCCCAGGCGAAACGACCGTCGCCTTCTCGAACGCGCCGATGATGCGGTGGCGAAGGTCGAGCGCGTCCTCGATTGTCTTAAGCCCCGGCGCGTTGGCCGCCCACTCGCCATGCCCGAAATAGCTGGGCTTCGAGCCGGTGGCGATGATGAGCTCGTCATACGGAACCGAGCGCGACCCGCAAACAACCCGGCAAAGGCCAGTATCGATGCCCGTCACCGTCTCCATCAGCACGCGGCTGTCAGGAGAAGGCGGGATGATGTTGCGGATCGGCGAGGCGATGTCCGCCGGCGACAGGGCCGCCGTCGCAACCTGATACAGCAGCGGCTGGAACAGATGGTGGTTCTGCGAGTCGATCACCGTCAAATCGATGCCGCCGCCGCAGCGCGCGAGCCGTAGCGCCGCCTGCAAGCCGCCGAACCCGGCGCCGATTACCACAACCCGCCCGCTCGCCCCCGGTTTACGCCGGCGGGAGCGGCTGGCGCCGGACGGACGCCGCTCCCCCATGCGCGAAAGCAGCAGCGCGCCCGTGCCAGCAGCCGCGAGAAGAAACAGGGGATTAGCGCCGCGCTTGCCCATTATGCAGTGATCCATTCACGTTCGTTGCCATCAGACTGCAATCGCCCTGGCTGGAGAAGCAAGACGTGTCAGTTGCCAGCTCGGATCAACCGAGACCGCTATCACCGTTCCGCAGTCTGGGCGATAACGGTCTGGGAAGACCGTTGGGGCGGACCGGACCGTGTCATAGGCTTTTCTGCCGCTTGGGCCTGTTCAGCGAACCCGCATTCAGGGACTTCCACAGGTTTCACCCAGCTTTTCCATTCTCGTTGCCTTCAGTGTCACTCAAGATCCGATCACCCCGGCCGGCGCATGTCGAAACGGTTGTCCGGGCGAATAGCGACGTAGCCGGAAGGCCCGCCGGCCCGGAGCACGATTTCGGCGCCGAACGTGTCGAACACGCCGTCCTTCAAAAGTCGCTGATCGATATGCACGGCGACGACTTCGCCAAGGATCAGCCAGCCTTCGACCCGCTTACCCAGATGGCTCTTAAGCTGGATGATGTCGGCGACCTTGCATTCGAAATGGACCGGGCTTTCGGCCACGCGGGGCGGCCGCACCAGCCGGGCCGGAGCCTTCGTCAGCCCGGCCAGTTCGAACTCGTCGGTCCCGTGCGGCACGGCCGCGCTCGTCTGGTTCATCTGCTCGGCAATCGGACGTGTCGCCAGGTTCCAAACGAATTCACCGGTCTCGCGTGCGTTCCGCAAGCTGTCCTTCTCGCCGGTGCTGGCGAAGCCGATGATCGGCGGCGTGTAGAAGAACGCGTTGAAAAAACTGTAGGGGGCAAGGTTGACCGACCCATTCTCTCCCTGCGTCGACACCCAGCCGATCGGCCGCGGGCCGACGATGGCGTTGAACGGATCGTGCGGCAGGCCATGGCCTTTGCCGGGTTCGTAGAAGTATTGCTCGGGCATAATCCCGGCCTAGCAGAGAGCGCGGAAGAACTCTATCGCGTTCGGGCGGCTGCCTCGGCCGGCTGAAGCCGCTATTTACCAGCACAAGGCGCGGCAGGTTACTTCGGCGCGATGCGGAACTTGCCGTCCTGCATCACCAGGACCACCACGCCCTCGGTGCTCGCCGGGTCCCGCCCTTCGGTGAAGGTGAACGGCCCGGTGACGCCGTTGTAGTCCGTCTTCAGCAGCGCATCGTGGATCTTTTCCGGCTCGGCGTCGCCGGCGCGGTCGATCGCGCGGGCCAGGATGTGCATGGCGTCGAACGCCTGGGCCGCGAACTGGTCCGGCGGCTGGCCATACTTGGCCTCGTAGGCCTTCACGAAAGCCTGGTTCGCCGGGTCATCCTTGCCCAGGAACCACGGGCTGCCGACGATCAGCCCATTGGCCGCGGCCCCCGCGATCTCCCCCAGCTTCGGTGAGTTGCTGCCATTGCCGCCGATGAACTGCGTCTCGTCGCCGAACCCAAGCTGACGCGCTTGCAGCAGCACCCCGGAAACCGGCTCGACCAGCGCGGAAATACCGACCGCGTCGGGCTTGAGCGACTTGATCTTGGTCAATTGCGCGCTGAAATCGGTGTCCTTGCCGGAAAAGCTCTCGATCGCGAGAATTCTGAGCCCGGCCTTCTCCGCCGCCGCCTTCATCGTGTCGAAGCCGGATTTGCTGAACGCGTCGTCGTTCGCGTACATCAGCGCGATCGTCTTGACGCCGCGCGTCTTCGCATATGCGAGCGTCACCGGGATCACGTCACTCTCGGGCAGGCTGGTGCGGAACACGTACGGGCCGATCGCGGTGATGCCGGCCGCCGTCGTGCTGGTGCCGATGATCGGGATCTTGCGCCCGTTCGCCACCGGGCCAACCGCGAACATCTCGTTGGACAGCGTCGGCCCGATGATGGCCACGACCTTGTCGCGTCCGATCAGCTTCCGGGCCGCGTTGATCGCCTGGTCCTTGTTGGCCGCGCTGTCCTCGACGGTCAGGCCGATCTTGCGCCCGCCGAGCACCCCCTTCTGGTTCACCTCCCCCAGCGCGAGCTCAAGCCCGTTCTTGATCGCGACGCCGTAGGCGGCATTCGGCCCGCTCAGGATCTCGATCGAGCCGACCGGAACCGGCTCTTTCGATTGCGCCCAGAGCGGCGTGGCGAAACCAGCCATGACAGTGGCGGCAAGCATGGTCCTGCGCAGCATTGCGTTCCTCCGGAGTAAGGGCAGCGCCGGCAACAAGTGCGTCAGCACACCGGCAAAGCTGCCCGGTTAAACAAAGACGTTCCGCTTGACCAGTGCGATTGAGGCGGGACCGTATCGGAAACCGCGCTTGAATCAAGCCGGGTGGTTGCCGCCCCGGTCGCGGCAAGGGACTATGCCGCCATGCCAGACACCGAACACGCCCGCAGCGCCCCGCCATGAGGCTGCGTATCGCCACCTGGAACATCAACTCCCTGCGCCTCCGCCTGCCCTTGCTGGAAAAGCTGGTCGGATCGCTCGACCCCGACGTGATCTGCCTGCAGGAAACCAAGGTGCCGGACGACCTGTTCCCCGACGACGCCCCGGCGGCCCTGGGCTACCAGCACGTCGCCCGCCGCGGCATGAAGGGCTACAACGGCGTGGCCATCCTTTCGCGCCTGCCGCTGCAAGCCTGCGATCTCGCGCCCGATTGGTGCGGCAAAGGCGACTGCCGCCACGTCGCCGTGCAGCTTCAAGCCCCCTCCGGCCCGGTCGAGCTGCACGACTTCTATGTCCCAGCCGGCGGCGACGTGCCCGACCCGGCGCTCAACCCGAAATTCGCCCACAAGCTCGCGTTCGTGGCCGAGGCGGCCCACTGGTTCCAAGCCCGGCGCGCCGAGCGCTGCGTGCTGGTCGGCGACCTCAACATCGCCCCCCTCGAGCAAGACGTATGGAGCCACAAGCAATTGCTGGCCGTCGTCAGCCACACGCCAGTCGAAGTCGCCTGCCTGCAAGCCTGGCTCGCCGCCGGCTTCGTCGACGCCATGCGGCATTTCGTGCCAGCGGAGCGCAAGCTCTATACCTGGTGGTCGTACCGCAACCGCGACTGGAAAGTCGCGAACCGCGGTCGCCGGCTCGACCATATCTGGGTGACGCCGGACCTGGCAGCGGGCTTGCGATCGATGCAAGTGCTGACCGAAGCAAGGGATTGGGAGCGCGGGTCGGACCACGTGCCGGTCTGCGTCACTCTGGAGGTCTAAGCATCACTCGCCAGAGCGTCTTTAGAAAATTCCTAAGCAGGCCGCCTCGCCTAATCCGCCAGCAGATGCAGCACGACCTCCCGCCGGTGCGCCCGGTCGCGATGCTCGAACAGGTAAATCCCCTGCCAGGTGCCCAGCGCCGGCTCGCCATCGACGACCGGGATCGTCAAGCCGGGCTGGGTCAGCGCGCTCCGGAGATGTGCCGGCATGTCGTCCAACCCCTCGTCCGCGTGGCGATATCGGCCCCTCTCATGCGGCGCCAGCGTCGCGAAGAAATCCTGCAAGTCGGCCCGCACGTCCGGGCTCGCGTTCTCCTGCACGATCAAGGACGCGGAGGTATGCCGGCACCACAACGTCAGCAACCCGGTCCCGACCCCCTCCCCGGCCACCCAGCGCCGCACCGGACTGGTGATCTCCACCAAGCCGGGGCCGCGCGTCTCAACGGCAAGCCGATGGACCGACTGCGTCACGGCGTGCCAGGGGCAACGGGAACGACGGTCACGCTGTTATACGGGCTGCCCCCGGTGCTGAGCGCCTTGGTGGACCACACGAGATACACCAGCACCCGCTTCTGCTCGTCCCACATGCGGCTGACGCGGATTTCCTTGAACAGCCAATTGGCCGACGCCCCGAACACGACCTCGTTGTCGGGCATCTTGGCCGGCACCGTCACCGGGCCGGTCGCGCGGCAGGCGATGCTGAACCGGCTCGGATCGGTCGCCAGGCCGATCGTGCCCTTGATCCCGCCCGTCTCCGCGCGGGAAAGGTAGCAGCTCACCCCAGGCACCCGCGGATCGTCGTATCGGTCGACGACGATCCGGTCGTTGCGCCCGAGCACCCGGAACGTCGTGCTGACATCGCCGATGCGAGTCGGGTCATCCGCGGCAAAGCCCGGCGCTGCCAACCCGCAGAGCACGAAGGAGCAGACAAGCAATCGGCGCATGGTTCGCATTCCCATATAATCGCCAAACACATGCCCGTCTCCCGCCATCAGCGCAACCGGATGCCCTCCCCATCCGTCAGATCGTGCATCGCGCGGCGAGGCTGCTCATATCCCGAGTCGGAGGAGACCGCATGACCGACACGCTCGCCAGCTTTTCCGATCAACTTACCGGCCAAGTGGCGGCCGCAGCCCCTGGCATGGTCGCGCTCTTCCCCGGCAGCCGGGCGCAGCGCACCGGATATGCCTGGGAGTCAGGCCTGGTCGTAACCAGCGAGCAGCGCCTGCCGGATGCCGAGGACGTGCCGGCCATCCTGCCCGGCGGCGGCGAAACAACGGCAAAGCTGGTCGGGCGAGACCCGGGCACCAACCTCGCCGTCTTCAAGTTAGCAGTCGATGCGCCCGCCTTGACCGATGCGGAGCCGCGCATGGGCGGCCTGGCCTTCGCGCTCGGCAGCGCCGATGGCAGCCCAACGGCGGCCATGGGCCTAATCCACCAGCTCGGCCCGGCCTGGGACAGCATGGCAGGCGGCACGATCGACCGGCTTATCCGGCTCGACCTGCGGCTCTCCTCGGTCGCCGAAGGCGGGCCGGTCCTGGGCGTCTCGGGCGGCCTGTTGGGAATGTCGACATTCGGCCCGCGGCGCCGGGTTCTCGTGATCCCGGCGAGCACGATCCGCCGAACGCTGCCGGCGCTGATCGAGGGCCGCACCGAGAGCCGGGGCTGGCTTGGCCTCGGCCTTCAACCCGTCGGATTGCCAGCCGGTCTGCACGAAGCCGCCGGGCGCGACGCCGGCCTGATGGTCATGAGCCTGGCGTCGGGCGGTCCGGCGGAACACGCCGGCGTTCTGCCCGGCGACATCCTGATGGACGTCGGCGGCATACCGGCGCTGAACCCGGGTGCCGTCGCCCGCGCCCTGGCCGGCGACCGCGTGGGTGCAACGGTGCCGCTCAGGCTGCTGCGGGGCGGCTCGCCGGTCGAGCTGCCCGCAACCATTGCCACCAGGCCGAAGCCATGATCTGCGTCGCTGCCCAGCGCACCGGCGCGGCGCCGTTGCAAATCGCCATCATGGCCGCCGAACCCGTCTGCGCCGCGGACCTCGCCGCCCGCGTCGCCATGGCCGGGCATATCGTGGCCAAACCCGAAACGGCCGACATCGTGCTCGCCGACGCCGCATCGCCCGTGCCGCCCGAGCAAGCGGTCCTGCGCATCGGCCCCGGCAGCGCCCTGCCGGCAGGCCTCGCTCCCGCTCAACTCGATGCCGCCTTGCGCGCAGTTGCCGTGGGGCTCAAGGTCAGCCTACCGGTCGGACCGGACGGGTTCTCGCCCGCGGAACCACGTCCGCTGCTGACGCCGCGCGAACTGGAAATTCTCGCCTGCCTCGGCGAAGGACTCAGCAACAAGGCAGCGGCCCGGCGGCTCGGCATCAGCGCCCATACCGTCAAGTTCCACCTTGAAGCCGTGTTCTCCAAGCTCGGTGCAACCAGCCGCACCGATGCCGTCGCCAGAGGCTTACGAGGTGGCCTGATCCTGCTTTAAGGACAAAGCCTGGTCGAGCAGGTCGTGCAAGGCCCCGACCGTCGCCGGCGGCAGCCGATGGATGGCCTGGGCGAGCCTGTTCGCCAACGCCGTCTGCTCCGGACTCAGCCCAGCCGTATCAACCGTGACGCGCGGGTGCGAAAGGCGCGCAAGGCGGGCCAGCTCGTCGGCTTCATCCCAGATAAGCCCGAAAACGTCGCAGATCTGATGCACCAAGCCTGAGCTCGGCGTGCCGCGATGGCCATGCTCCAGCGCCGAAAGATAGGCCGAACTGATCTGCAGGACCCCGGCAAGCTCGCCCATGGTCATGCCCCGGCTTGCCCTGAGCACGCGCAACCGGGCACCGAACGGCGTCATCTGGCGCCCTGCCGCTTGCGCCTCAGCAGAAGCCTGACGCTGCCGGGATTGAGCGCATGGGGATGGGCCGCGGCAAGGATCAGCGCGCGCAGATGCGGCTGGTTGAGCCAGAACGGGAACTCGCGGCGGATAATCCCGCCGGTGTCCCCGCGCCCCCGCCCGGTGATGACCTCGACGCAGCGGATGGAGTTGGCGGCAGCGCCGGTCAGGAATCGATCGAGAACCTGATAAGCGTGCTGGACAGTACGCCCGTGCAGATCGAGCGTTCGAGCTGGGGGCAGCTTGCCTTGCCGGAACCGGTTCCACGTCGCCGCGTCCAGGCCGCCCGGCGCAGCGCCCACAAGCACGGATGCAGCCTGCTGAAACGGCCGCGCCGCCTGCTGTTGCAGTGTTGCGAGGGCGGGCGAGGCCATGGGCAGTAAAGGCAGCTCCTGCGGCGGAAGCGCGGCTCCGGGTATTGGCGCGACAGACCGGGCATAATTGACCCACACCGCCCGATCCGCTTCGCTTAAGCCTCGCTGGGGCATCGTTTCAAGATGCAGCCGGTCGCAGCAGCGTGCGGAACCCGGATGCCGCTCAAAAAACAAAACGTCGGCATTAGGTCAGCTCCCAGGCGCAACCCGCCAGTCCCCCGCCTGGCTCAGGCCCGTCGGCGCGGTCTGCAATGCCAATTGTGCAAGCCTCGCTTCAGCCGTCGCGACATAGCCCGGATCGATCTCGATCCCGATCCCGACGCAGCCCTCCATCGCGGCTGCCAGCACCGTCGTCCCCGCGCCGGCGAAGGGGTCAAGCACGACCGCACCCGGCTGCCCATGCAAGCGGATGCACCAGCGCGGCAGTTCAAGCGGGAACGTTCCCGGATGCGAGAACTTCTCGGTCCGGCTTTGTACCGTCTTGTAAGGAATGAACCAGGTATCGCCGCGGCAACGCAAATCCCGCGCATGGCTCCGGCGAGCAATATTGCTCTTGTCCTTGAACGGCACGCCAACGGCCAGCCGGTCGAGCTGCACCTTCCCGTGATGCGTCAGATGGAAGATGTGCTCGTGGTTGCGATGCAAGAAACGCTCCCCCGGCACCGGCTTGAAATGGCCTACCCCGTCGTCGCCGATCGCGACCGACTTGATCCAGGCGATGTGATTCTGCAAAGCGAACAACTGCCGTAACCGGATGATCAACTCGAACGGTAGCCATGGCTGCGTCGATGAGCCGGCAACGTTGAGGAAAAACGAACCGTCCGACCGTAACACCCGCTTCAGCGCCACGGCGACGGAGATCATCCATTCGAGGTAATCTTCTTCAGCTTTTCGGTCGTCATATTGGGTATAACCGATACCGAGGTTGTAGGGCGGCGACGTGACGATCAGGTCGACGGACTCGTCAGGCATTGCGCCCAACACCTCGATGCAGTCCCCGCAATGCAGTCGGTGCGCCCCAAAAGCCGACATGGGTACGCTAGCCCGTGCGGGCCGTTTCCAGCCGCCATGTCGGGTCAGCCTGCCTCAGGTCGCGCTCGAACGTCCAAAGGTCGGTGATCTCCGCCACAGCATCGGCCCCCGCCACCGGACGTCCATCCGCCCCGAGCGTCTCGGATACCTGGTCGGAAACGAAACGCACGGTAATGCGCGCGACGCTTCCGGTGAGCATGGCCTCGTCGATGGTCGCCTGCTCAATGCCTTTGATCTCGCTCCGCTGCGTCTGCCCGGCGCTCTCGCGTGCCGAGATCGCCTGCTCGAACGCGGCATACGTCCCATCGGCCAGCAAGGGGCGCAACGCTACCCGGTCGCCACGGGCGAAGGCGTCCACGATCATGCGGAATGCGCTTTCCGCCCCGCTCAGGAAATGCGCCGGCGCGAAGGTCCGGTCAACGCCCTGCATTGCCTGCAACGCCTGCCCAGCCTGACTCGACGAGTCTGGCAATAGCCGCTCCGGCCCGGCAGGCTCGGCCTTGCCGTCGATCGTGGGCCCAACCCGCGCAGACTCGGGTGCAACCCCGGCATTGGGGCGGTTGGCCGGATTGGACCGCTCGAACCCGGTCCGCTTGCCTAGGATGCTGCGAAGCCTGAGCACCAGGAATGCGGCGATCATGCCGAACAACAGCAGGTCGATGGGAAAACCGGCGCCCATTAGGTCGAGTCCTTTCTCATGGTCCCACACATAGGCCCAATGGTAGGACCAAACAATGAACGAGTCGTGAAGCGTCCGTAATCGGCCCGCCGCGCCCCCAAGCGTCCGCTCTTGGGCGACGTCCGGCGGCCTGCTATCTCCGTTGCATGATCCTACTCCGCCACGGCCAAAGCGAGTTCAACCTCCATTTCACCCAAACGCGGACAGACCCCGGAATCACCGACCCGAAGCTCACGCCGCTCGGCCAGGAGCAGGCGGAGGCGGCAGCCGAGGCGCTGTCACGGCAAGGCATCCGGCGCATCCTCGCCTCGCCCTACACCAGGGCGCTCCAGACCGCCGCCCCGGTTGCCCGCCGGCTCGGCCTTCCTGTCGTGGTGAACCCCTCGGTCCGCGAGCGGTACGCCTTCACCTGCGACGTCGGCAGCCCGAGGGCCACCCTGATGCAGGCTTGGCCCGAGCACGACTTCTCCGCGATCGAGGAACGCTGGTGGCCCGAAGCCGACGAGCCGGCAAAGGACGTGGTCGCCCGCGCCGGGCTGTTCCGCGCCGAGATGGCCGCACTGCCGGACTGGGCGCACACGCTGGTGGTGTGCCATTGGGGCTTTATCATGTCCCTGACCGGGCAGTCGGTGCAGAACGGGCAATGGATCCGCTACGACCCGAACTCGGCCCCTCCCGCGGAGATCTCCTGGAAGGTCGCCTGATCAGCGGCTCTCGTTGTATTGCTCCACAACCGCCTCGGGCGCCCCGTCGGCGCGGACCCGGCCCTGGTCCATCCAGATCACCCGCGTGCTCCAGTCCAGGATCGCCTTCTCGCTATGCGACGACAAAACCAGGATATCGGCGCCGCGGACCATGCTCTCGAGCCGCGCGGTCGCCTTGTCAATGAATGCCGCGTCCCCGGCCAGGAACCATTCGTCCATCAGCAGCACCTGCGGCTTGATGGCGGTCGCGAGCGCGAAGCCGAGCCGCACCGTCATGCCGGAACTGTAGAACCGCAGCGGCAGGTCGAGGAACGCGTCCAGTTCGGCGAAGTCCTGCACATCCTCCTCAAGCGCGCGGATCGCCTTACGGCCCAGCCCGACGGTCAGCCCGCGCAGCGCGATGTTTTCCCGCCCCGTCATCTCCGGGTTCATGCCAAGGTTGGTGTCGAGCAGCGCGCCGATCGAGCCTTTGACGTGCACCTCGCCGACCTGCGGCTCGTAGATGCCCGCCAAGGTCCGCAGCAGCGTCGTCTTGCCGGCCCCGTTCTGGCCGATCAGCCCCAGCCGCTCGCCCCGCTCAAGGCGGAACGAGACCCCGCGCAAGGCCTGCACCACGATCCGGTGCCGGTCGTCCTCCTGCAGTCGCCCGCTGGCCGCGGCGAACACCGTGCGCTTCAGGCTCCGGCTGTTGCCGTGATAGATCGGGAACTCGACATCGATCCCCTGCACCTCAACCGACGCCACCGCGCTACACCCAGAACGCCAGCCGGCCGCGGACCCTAACGAACACCAGCCAAGCAATCCCGACCAGCGCCAGGCTGTAGCACGAAACCGAAACCCAGACGGCGGTGCTGGCCACGGAGCCCAACAGCGGCGCGCGCACGATCTCGAGCAGCGTGTAGAACGGGTTGGCGATCAACCAGTCCCGCCCGGCGTCGGTCAGCAGGTCAGGCTTCCAGATCACCGGGCTGACGAAGAAGGCGATCTGCATCACGCTGCCGATGATCGGCGGAATGTCGCGGAACCGCGCGCACAAGGCGCCCAACAGCAAGCACGCGGCAATCGCATCCAGGAACCACACGCCCATACCGGGGATGGCTTCGAGCACGGACCATCCGGGCCACACGTCGAACCAGGCGTAAACCGCGATGATGACCAGCACGTTGTGCGCGAACACGATCACGTTGCGCACCAGCACCCGCGCCGCGTAAAGCAGGAATGGCATCCGCATCGCCCGGATCATGCCCTCCCCGGTGGTGAAGCAGACGCAAGCCTCCGTCACCACCCCCGCCAGCGTGTTCCACAGCACCAGCGACAGCGCGAGATACGGCAGGTACTCGTGCAGCTCCATCTTGAACAGCTTCGCGTAGAGCACGCCCAAGGCCACCACCATCACCGCCGTGGACAGCGTCAGCCAGAACGGCCCCAGCACGGACCCGCGGTAGCGCAGCCGGATATCGAACCAGCCCAGCGCCAACGCCAGCCGCCAAAGCCGCAGCGCCCCCCGCAGGTCCGCCATCGCCTGCCGCTGCCGCGCCCGCCACGTCAGGTTGGAGCGCAGCAGCAGGTCGCTCGAGGCCGGGAGGGTTACGGTGGTGTCGGTCGCGCTCATGAAGGAGGCGGCAGTAGCCGATCCGCCTCCACGCCGCAACTCAACCCCTATCTGTCACGCGCACGACACGTTCATAACAAAAAACAACGCCTGAACGACAGAGAGTTGTTGCCGAAAAAGATGTGTCGGGTTAACGGGTTGCACAAGGTTCCTTCCGGAACGCCTGAGCAACGGCCTGCAACGCACCCCTTGCAGATCCCGCTGCTGCCACTCGCGCCGGCGGAAACGCAGGCGCCGGTTTCACAAGCCCGCCCCGCAGCAAACGCGCCGGGGCAGACATGACGGGAGGTCCTGTTTGAAGGTCCAAAACTTCGCCCGCGTTGCAGGGTGCGCCGCCGGCCTCGCCTTGTTGGCCGCTTGCGCAAGCGGCCCCAAGCTGAGCTCCCAGTCGGAATCGTCCCGCTACCGCGCTCATGCCAGCCGCACCTATCCCGCGCCAGGCCCGGCCAGCGATCCCTGGGGTCCATACATCCGCGAGGCCGCCGGCAAGTACGACGTGCCGGAACGCTGGATACGCGAGGTCATGCGTCAGGAATCAGGCGGCCGGCTTTATGGGCGCAACGGCGACCTCATCACCTCGGGCGCCGGCGCCATGGGATTGATGCAGGTCATGCCGGCCACCTACGACGAGCTTCGCGGACGCTACGCCGAGCTCGGCGACGACCCGTTCGACCCACACAACAACATCCGGGCCGGCACGGCCTACATCCGCGAGATGTACGATATTTTCGGCTCGCCAGGCTTCCTCGCCGCCTACAACGCAGGCCCTGGACGCCTCGACGACTACCTGACCCGCAACCGGACCCTTCCGGAGGAAACCCGGCGCTACGTTGCGGCCATCAGCCCCCGCATCGCCGGCAGCGCTCCCACTTTGCCGTCGCCAGGCGCAATGTATGCGTCAAATGCCCTCGATCCCGGCACCCGCTACGCGAGCAGCCAGCCTGCGCCCTCATCGAGGCCTGTCATCGTGCTGAACCCGCCAGCGTCCGCGGCCCGACCGGCGCCGATCCAGCTCGCCCGCGCGGCGGAACCGTCAGGCGGCCCCTATATCACGCTGCAGAAGCCGCCCCCCATATCCCTCGCTCCGGTTCAGCAAGCCTCGGCCGTCCAATCAGAGCCGTTGCCCCCGCCCCGTGCCCTTCCAGCCCCGGTGCCGGTCCAGGTCGCGCAAGCCCCGGAGCCCCCGCGCGCTCCGCAATTCGCCCCTGGCACGCAGCGGCAACTGGCAGCCGCGGCGCTGGTGCCCGTCCAGCCGCGCCAATCCCGATTCGCCTTGGTCAGCCCCGCCAATGCGGAGCCGGTCGGCCTCCGCCAGAGCGGCTTCTCGCCCGGCGACTGGGCCGTTCAGGTTGGCGCATTCGCCAATCGCGGCGTGGCGCTGTCCGCAGCCGGCGCCGCGCGAAACAACGTACGCGACGTGCTGAGCGGCGCTCACACGAACGTGACAAGCGTTCGGCAATCCTCTGGCGTCCTCTACCGCGCCCGGCTGACCGGCATGTCACGAGATTCCGCGGCCGAAGCCTGCGAGCGTCTGGCGAAGTCGCGGACACGGTGCATGGTTGTGTCCCCGGATGCCCAATCATAAGTTCGCCGTCAGGCCTCAACGAGCCAGCCATCCGCGCCAGTAAGTCCGCCGTAATTTCGCTGCGAAGCATGGTCAAGCAGGGCAAAGGGAAGCGACCCGCAGCATTGCCGCATCGTTGCGTAACGCTGAATTAACGATATTGACCTGCCTGGCCCGGCTGCCCATAGAAGGAGAATCATGACCGTCGCGATCGCCATCAAGCCAGTGCGTGCGGTCTCGGTCGCACGCGACGTGCTTGCAGCCGAAGCAGCCGGCCTGCAAAGCCTCGCGTCGTCGCTGGACGAGACGTTCGACGCCGCCGTCGAATGCCTGCAAGCGTGCAGCGGTCGGGTGGTCGTGTCCGGGATGGGCAAGTCAGGCCTGGTCGGGCGCAAGATCGCGGCGACCCTCGCCTCCACCGGCACGCCCGCCCTGTTCGTCCACCCGGGCGAGGCGAGCCACGGCGATCTCGGCATGGTCGTCCGCCACGATGCCGTCATCGCGCTCTCCAACAGCGGCGAGACCACGGAACTTGCGGATCTGGTCGGGCACACGCGCCGGTTCGGCATCCCGCTGATCGCGGTCACGGGCCGCGCGGAATCGACGCTCGCCCGCGCCGCGGACATCGTCCTCCTGCTTCCCGCCGCGGCCGAAGCCTGCCCGATCGGCGTTACCCCCACCACCAGCACGGCCATGCAGCTCGCACTCGGCGACGCCATCGCGGTGGCGCTGCTCACGCGGCGCGGGTTCACGGCCAGCGAGTTTTCCGCCTTCCACCCCGGCGGACGGCTCGGCGCCCAGCTCCGCCGGGTCGCGGACCTGATGCACACGGGAGACGCTATCCCCCTGGCGCCGGAAGACACGCCCATGGATCAGGCGCTCCTGCTCATGACGGGCAAGGGCTTCGGCTGCCTTGGCGCCGTGTCGCCCGACGGCCGCCTCGCCGGCGTGCTGACCGACGGCGATTTGCGCCGGGCCATGGGACCGGAACTGCTCTCCCGAAGCGTCCGCGACGTGATGAACAAAACCCCCCGTACGATCGGCGCCGAAGCGCTGGCCGCGGAAGCGCTGCGGCTCATGAACGAAGCGCCCCGCCCGGTCACCAGCCTTTTCGTCACCGACGCGGCGATCCGGCCGACCGGCATCCTGCACGTGCACGACCTGCTGCGGGCAGGCATCATTTGACTGCCTCCGACACAAGGCTGCAAGCGCGGTTCGCCAACCCGCAAGGCGGCCGCCTGATGTCGACGTACCGGCATCGCAAGACGCCGACGCCGAAACGGATCGCCCGCCGCCACCTGACCGTCGTGTTCGCGAAATGGGTGCTGCCGGCCCTGGCCCTGGCCCTGCTCGGCTCCATCGCAGTCTGGCCGGAATTGGTCCAGGTCAAGGACCAGGAGCGGATCGCCTTCCGCAAGTCCTTCTCGCTCGAAGCCGCGTCCGGACGGATGCTCGACCCGCGGTATCGCGGCGTGGACGAGCGCGGCCGCCCCTACACCGTCACGGCAACCTCCGCGACGCAAACCAGCCCGGAGCGCATTGCCTTGGTCAACCCCAAAGGCGACATCCTCACCGAAAGCGACACCTGGCTCATGGCGCAATCCAGGCAGGGCGTGTTCATCCAGCGCCGCTCGCTCCTGGACATGTCGAAGGACGTGACGCTCTATCGCGAGGACGGCACAACGCTCAAAACCGACGCGATCGCCATTGACCTCAAGGCCGGAGCGGCGGCAAGCGGCGACAAGACCCATGCGGAAGGCCCCTTCGGCATGCTCGACGCCCAGGGCTTCATGCTGACCGGCAAAGGAACCTCGATCCAGTTCACCGGCCCGGCCCACCTTGTCCTCAATGGCGCCGAAGCGAGATGATCCGCCCGGCCATCGTTGGCCTGATGCTGCTGGCCCCCGCGCCCGCCTTGGCCCAGGGCCTCGACCTATCAAAAGGCGGCGCGATCGACATCACCGCCCAGGACGGCGTCGAGCTGCGGCAGAACGAGCAGGAGGTCGTCGCCCGCGGCGACGCCAGGGCCGTGCGGGGCAACGTCACCGTGACCGCCGACATGCTGATCGGCCGGTATCGCAAGAAAGCCGTCGCCTCCGCGGCGCCGTTGAAAACGCCCGGGTCGCCTGCCGCCGCGAACACCGGGTCGAACGAGGTCTACCGCCTCGAGGCGGTCGGCCATGTGCGGATCTTCACCGCGACCGACCTCGCGGTCGGCGATAAAGCCATTTACGATATCGACCAGGCGGTCCTGTTGCTCACCGGCCACGCCATGTCGATCACCACCCCGCAGCAGGTCATGACCGCGCGGGACACCATGGAATACTGGTCGCTCAAGCACATGGCCGTGGCCCGGGGCTTGGCGACGGTGACCACCAACGATGGCCGCCGCATCTCCGCCGACGTCCTGGTCGCCTACACCCAATCCCCCGAGAACGGTGCCGTGCAGAACGCGTCGCAGGCCAGCAGGAAGCCGGACGACGCCGCAGGCGCTTCCGGCAAGCTCGAGCGGGTGGAAGCGTTCGGCCACGTGGAAATCCGCACGGCGACGGAGACGGTCAAAGGCGACCGGGGCATCTACGTCGCCGATTCCGGCATCGCCCGCCTGGGCGGCCACGTCCAGATCACGCGCGGGCAAAACCAGTTGCAGGGCGACGACGCCGTGGTCAACATGCGTACCGGAGTCTCGACCTTGGTGAACGAACCGGGCAAGCGGGTGGAAGGCCTCGTCATCCCGAACGACGTGCAGCGCAGCGACGCGAAAGGAAGCGCATCATCGACGCCCGCCTCGAAGTAACAGACCGGGACGCCTTGGGCGCAGGCGCCGGCCTGGTCGCGCGCGCCGTGGGCAAGACCTACAAGAAGCGCCCGGTCGTGCAGTCCGTCAGCATCCATGTCCAGCGTGGCGAGGCCGTCGGCCTGCTCGGCCCGAACGGCGCGGGCAAGACCACGACCTTCTACATGATCACCGGCCTTGTCCGGCCCGACACAGGGCGCATCGAGCTGGACGGCAGCGACATCACCGGCCTGCCCATGTACCGGCGGGCCAGGCTCGGCATCGGCTATCTGCCGCAGGAGGCGAGCGTGTTCCGCGGCCTCAACGTCGAACGCAACATCAGGGCGGCGCTCGAAGTGGTCGAGCCCGATCCGGACCGGCGTCAGCAGATGCTGGACGAGCTGCTGACCGAGTTCGGCATCGGCCACCTGCGGCGCACCCCGTCGCTGGCGCTCTCGGGCGGGGAGCGCCGCCGGGTCGAGATCGCCCGCGCGCTGGCCACCCAGCCGCATTATATTTTGTTGGACGAACCGCTGGCCGGGATCGACCCGATCGCAGTCGGCGAAATCCGTGACTTGGTCTCTCACTTGAAAGACCGAGGTATTGGCGTGCTGATTACTGACCACAACGTGCGCGAGACGCTCGAGATTATTGACCGCGCCTACATCATGCATGATGGACAAGTCCTGATGGAAGGCCGCCCGGACGAGGTGGTGGCGCACCAGGACGTGAGGCGCGTCTATCTTGGCGAAAGGTTTAGCCTGTAGATTGCCTCCCATGGCGATGGGTCCACGGCTAGAGTTCCGGCAAACGCAATCATTGGTCATGACGCCGCAACTGCGTCAGGCCATCAAGCTGCTGCAATTCACCAATCTTGAAGCAAAGGCGTTCGTCGAGGAAGAGCTCGAGCGCAACCCATTGCTTGAGCGTGACGAACGGGCGGACACCACCGCCGAGCGCCCTGCCCCGGACCAGCGCCCGGAAGCGATCGAAGGCATGGACGCCGCGGCGCTCCTGGCCGGCGAGAAGCTGCCGGACGCCGTGGAGGCCGACCACGCCAACAGCTACGACGCGGGGAGCGCCGCCGACGGCGCGGCCTTCGAGCAAAGCTATGCGGGCGCGATGCGCAGCGCGCCCGACCTGTCCGACGAACGCGGCATCGACGACCTGGTCGAGGCGCCCCGGAACCTGCGGACCCACCTCAGCGAGCAACTGCGCCTGAGCTTCTCCGACCCGGTGCAGCGGATGATCGGCGCCCAACTGATCGGTATGCTCGACGGCGCCGGGCGGGTCGCCGTAAGCAATGCCGGCTTGGCCGACGCCATGGGCCTGGAAGAAGCGCAGATCGCCGCCGTCCGCGAGCGCATGATGCGGTTCGACCCCTCCGGCCTGTTCGCGCCCGACCTGCGGACCTGCCTCGCCGCCCAGCTTGCCGAGCGCAACCGGCTCGACCCGGCGATGCAAGCCCTGCTCGACAACCTAGACCTCCTCGCCCGCCGGGACATCCGTGCCCTGATGGCGGTCTGCGGGGTGGACGGCGAGGACATCACCGACATGATCGCCGAGCTGCGCCGGCTCGATCCGAAGCCGGGCGCGGGGTTCGACGCAGCCCCGATCCAGCAGGTAATCCCCGACGTGCTGATGCGTGCGGCCTCGAACGGCGAGTGGCTGCTGGAATTGAACCCGGACACCATGCCGAGGGTGCTGGTCAACGAAAGCTACCACGCGCGGGTCAGCGCCCGGGCCGGGCGCGAGGCGCGGACGTTCCTGGGCGAAAGCCTCTCCAGCGCGAACTGGCTCGTCAAGTCGCTGCAGCAGCGCGCCAACACCATCCTGCGCGTCGCCGCCGAGGTGGTGCGGCAACAGGATGCGTTCTTCCGCCAAGGCGTCGGCCACTTGCGCCCGCTCATCTTGCGCGACGTGGCCGAGGCCGTGGAAATGCACGAAAGCACCGTCAGCCGGGTCACGGCGAACAAGTACCTCGCCACGCCGCGCGGCGTGTTCGAGCTGAAATACTTCTTCACGACGGCCATCGCATCCAGCTCCGGCGGGGAAAGTCATAGCGCCGAAGCGGTAAGGCACCGTATCCGGTCGTTAATTCTGAATGAAGGCCCAGTCGAAGCGCTTTCGGACGACGCAATCGTGTTGGCGTTGCGTCGGGAAGGCGTGGACATTGCCCGCCGGACCGTGGCCAAATATCGGGAAGCGCTGCGCATCCCGAGTTCAGTCCAGCGCAAGCGGGAGAAGGCGTTGCCGGCATAGCGCGAGGCGCACGCGCAATTCAGCAGGGAGTTGAACGGATGCAGATCACGGTGTCAGGCAAGCAGGTGGACCTTTCGGACGCATTGCGCTTGCGCGTCGCCGAACACCTGGACCAGATCGCCGGAAAATATTTCGATCACGCCCAGGAAGCCAACGTCACGTTCAGCCGGGCGCGCAGCTTCTTCACCTGCGACATCAATGTCCACGCCGGCCGCGGCCTCATGCTGCGCGGCGAGGGCGAGGCGGCTGACGCCCACGGAGCGTTTGACGACGCGGCCGAGCACATCGCCAAGCGCCTGCGCCGCTACCGCCGGCGGGTCAACGACCATGCCCGCGACCTCGCCAACCGGGCACGCCCGGAAGCGGCAAGGCAATACATCCTGCAACAGGAAGAAGAGGCGACGAACGTGGCCGAGGCGAACGGCGTCTCAGCTCCCACTTTCGCGACGGTCATTGCCGAAATCCCCGCCGAGATCAGCACGCTCAGCGTCGGCGAAGCGGTCATGCAAATGGATTTGGCCAATCAAGCCGTGCTGATGTTCCGCAACAGCACCACCTCCGAATTCAACGTCGTCTATCGCCGCTCGGACGGCAACATCGGCTGGATCGACCCGGCCGCCGCCCAGGGGTGAACGGGCGGCCGGCTAAGATCACGCCTGCCTCAATGCACCATCGCCGGCTGCATCTCATGCTGGACGATGGCTGCCATGGCCAGATCGCAATCCGCGGCCATCGCCATCGGCGACCCGTCGGCCGCGTGAATGGCGAACGCGGTCTGCCCGTTGAGCATGACCGGCTTGACATACGCCAATTGCGCCATTCCGAGTTGCATCAACTGCTCGGCCGTCATGCGGCGGACATCGATGGCAACCGTCGTGCGAGGTTCGGATGAGGCTGAAATCGTCATAATCTTCACTCCTCGTTGACTTCAGCGCCCCAACAGCGGCAGCGCCTACGATTTACATGCTGTCCCAGCCCGCGGTGGGGACCGGTTGCGCCCGGCCTGTCAATCACGGTCCGGTACGTCGTCCACCACCGTCGGCACGTTTGCCTGCGCCGGCCGGGTAATCTGAATGGTCTTCACCCGCACCTCCGGCTGCGGCCGGGCCAGATCGATATGCAGCAGACCGTTGTCCAACCAAGCCCCTCTCACCTCGATTCCCTCGGCCAGCACGAACGCGCGCTGGAACTGCCGCGACGCGATGCCGCGGTGAAGATAAACACGGCCTTGAGGCTCCTCCGCCTGCCGTCCCCGGATCACGAGCTGGTTGTCCTCCTGCGTAATCTGCAATTCGGCCATGCTGAACCCAGCCACCGCTAGTGTTATACGCAAGCCATTCGGACCAGTTTGCTCAATATTGTAAGGCGGGTAGCCGTCCGAAGACGTTTTAGCCGCACGCTCGAGGACCTGCTCGAGATGATCGAAGCCCAGGAACATGGGCGATGTGAAAACGCGTGTTGTCATCAGGCCCCCTCGGTCGAGCGAAGCAACGCCGGAACCCGTCATGGCGTCCCGGCATGGCTTTATTTTGGCCGCCAACCATTTTAGTTCAAGAGCCGGCGTTGCCAGCGGCCAGGGCCGCGGCATGGGGATGGCCCTGTCGTCGGATTGAACCACCGCGCCCTGCCCGCTACATCGCACCCATGATCCAAACATCTTCCCCACTGACCGGGACGGATGCAGCCGCCATGCCGATCCTCTCGCCTCCCGCCGCGGTGCTGCGCGCAAGGGCGAAGCCTGTCGGGCCAGCCGACGTCGGCCAAGTGCGCGATTTGGCAGCCCGGATGCTGCCCACGATGTACGCAGCGCCAGGCATCGGCCTCGCCGCGCCGCAGGTCGGCGTCGGCCTGCGCTTCGCCATCGTCGACCTGATGCCGAACGAGACCCCGGCGCCGATCTACCTGGTCAACCCGGAAATCATCCGCGTCAGCGAGGAGTGGGCGACGCGGGAAGAAGGCTGCCTATCCCTCCCCGGCCAATACGCCGACGTGTCCCGCCCCGCCCGCGTGGCAATCCGGTATCAGGACCTCCAAGGCGCGCGCCAGGAGATCGAAGCGGAGGGCCTGCTCGCCGCTTGCCTGCAGCACGAGATCGACCACCTCGACGGCGTCCTCTTCGTCGATCACCTTTCGGCCCTGAAGCGCAACATGATCCTGCGCCGCCTGGCCAAGGAGCGGAAGCTCAAGGCCGCGGAAACCGCGTGAGGCTAGCGTTCATGGGCAGCCCGGCCTTCGCGGTGCCGGCGCTACAAGCCCTGCACGCGGCGGGCCACGACATACGGGCCGTCTACACGCAGCCCCCCCGCCCCGCCGGACGCGGCCGCGCGCTCACCCCCTGCCCGGTGCAACGCGCGGCAGAAGCCCTCGGCCTGCCGGTCCGTACGCCGGCCCGCCTCCGCAGCGATGCCGCCGAACATGCCGCATTCAAGGCGTTGGACCTGGATGCCGCGGTCGTGGCGGCTTACGGCCTGATCCTCCCGCAACCGATGCTCGACGCGCCGCGCCTCGGCTGCCTCAACGTCCACGCCAGCCTGCTGCCCCGATGGCGCGGCGCCGGGCCGATCCAGGCCGCGGTGCTGGCCGGCGACGCGGAAACCGGCATCACGATCATGCAGATGGACGCAGGGCTCGATACCGGCCCGATGCTGCTGCGCCGATCAACCCCGATCGGCCCGGACACCACCGCCGCCGACCTGCACGACACGCTCGCCGCCCTCGGCGCAAGCCTGATCGTACAGGCGCTGGATGCGCGACCCGAACCAGTTCCCCAGCCGGGCGAAGCAACCTACGCGCCGAAGCTGACCCGCGAAAGCGGCAGGCTGATATGGACGCGAACCGCCGAAACGCTCGGCCGCATGGTCCGCGGCCTGCTCCCGTGGCCCGGCGCATGGACCACGCTGGACGGCGACCCCCTGAAGGTGCTCCAGGCCCGCCCCGAGCCCGGCCATGGCCAGCCCGGCACGGTGCTCGACGACAAGCTGCTCGTCGCCTGCGGAGACGGTGCGCTCCGCCTGCTTCGCGTGCAGCGCCCCGGACGCGGACCGATGGACGCAGCGTCCATGCTGCGCGGCCGCCCCGTCACGCCGGGCGTCCTGCTCCATTGAACCGCTGGGCCTTGCTGCTGGAATACGACGGTGCCGGCTTCGCAGGCTGGCAGAAGCAAGACGGCGCACCAACCCTCCAGGCCACACTGGAAGCCGCCGCCTCGAACCTGAACCGCGGCCAGCCTGTCCCGAGCGTCGCCGCCGGGCGCACCGACGCCGGCGTTCATGCAACCGGCCAAGTGGCCCTGATCGAGCTGCCGGACCAGTACCGCGCCGGCCAGGTCAGGGACGCGCTCAACTATCACCTGAAGCCGCATGCGTTCGTCGTGCTGCGGGCAGCGCAGGCGCCGCACGGCTGGAGCCCCCGCTTCAACGCAACCCGCCGGAGCTACGCCTATCGTATCCTCAACCGCCGCACGAGGCCCGCGCTCCAGTCCGGCCGGGTCTGGCACGTCGAACGCCCGCTGCACGCCGCCCTCATGGCCGACGCCGCCCAAGCCCTCCTCGGGCGGCACGACTTCACCTCGTTCCGTGCCGCGGCGTGCCAGGCAAAATCACCTTGGCGCACGCTGGACCGCCTCGGCGTCGCCCGCGACGGCGACGAGATCACGGTCATCGCCGAAGCGCGCAGCTTCCTGCACCATCAAGTCCGCAACATGGTCGGCACCTTGAAACTGGTTGGCGAAGCGCGCTGGCCCGTGGGCAAGGTCGCCGAAGTCCTGGCAGCGCAGAGCCGGTCCGCGGCCGGACCGACCGCCCCTGCCGCGGGGCTGACGCTGACGAACGTCCGCTACGACCCGAACCCGTTCATTCCAGCGCTGTCTGGATCAGCCGCGGGATCATGATCAGCGCGACGGTGCCGATGTTGACCAGGATCACCAGCAGCACGGCCCGGCACCGCGACAAGTCAAGCCCATGCCGCGCAACGATCCAATGCAGCCAAAGCCCGTAGATAGCCAGGCAAACCACCAGCAGCTTGGCAGCCGCCTCCTCGGTCATCCCGCCCCCGGTCGCCACCTGCATCACGATCAGCAGCACGAAAGCAGCGACCGGAATCGCCCACTGGCACCAATTGAACGCGGTGGCGTATCGAAGCCAGTCCTCCTCCCGCCCCCAGCGAAGCGCAAGGAAATGCGACAGCACCGCCGGCGCGAGCTGGGCCACCGCAGTCAGCGCCAGCGCGGTCAGCGCCGTGATGATGTCGCCGGATAGCAGCAACACCGCCGCCCCAACGAGCGGAAACGCGATCAGCGGCGCCAAGCTCGCCAGGAAAGCCTGCGGCGTGTCGCCGAACAGCGTGATGCCCTGGCCGCGGCCGAGTGCGAGGCGGGCGGCGCCGATCAAAGGCTGGAAGTTCATGCGAACGCCGCAATGACGGCGCCGTAGGCCCGTGTCAACGCCCGCAGTTCCGCGACAGGCACGCGTTCGTCAACCTGATGCATGGTCGCCCCCACCAGGCCGAATTCCGCTACCGGGCAGTACCGGGCGATGAAACGGGCATCAGACGTGCCGCCGCCCGTGTCGAGATGCGGCTCCGTTCCGCAAGCCTCGGCGACCGCGGCGCGCAAGCGCTCAACCATCGGCCCCGGCTCGGTCAGGAAGCTCTCGCCGCTGATCTCAACCTCGATAACGGCGCGAGGCGCAATCGGCGCGATGGCTGCGTGAAGCCACTTGCTCAGGCCGCCGCCGGTATGCAGGTCATTGAACCGGATATTCAGCCGCGCGGACGCCGTAGCCGGAATGACGTTGCTGGCCGGGTTACCGACGTCGATGCTGGTGATCTGCAACGTGCTCGCCTCGAACCAATCGCTGCCGGCATCGAGCGGGGCCGCAATGAGCGCATCGAGGACCCGAACCAACCGATGCACGGGATTATCCGCGTTCTGCGGATAAGCGGCGTGCCCCTGCGTTCCATGAACCGTGATCCGCGCGTTCAGGCTCCCCCGCCGCCCAATCTTGATCGCCTCGCCGAGACGGCGCGGATTGGTCGGCTCGCCAACCAAGCAGAAGTCAGGAATATGCCCCTCGTCCGCCATCCATTCGAGCACGCGGACGGTGCCGTCGGTCGCCCGCCCTTCCTCGTCGCCGGTGATAAGCAGGCTGACCGATGCCTCGCTCGCCGGCCTCTCGCCCAGCGCCGCCACGAAAGCAGCAATCGCTCCCTTCATGTCGCACGCCCCCCGGCCGACGATCGCACCGTCCTTGATCTCGCCGCCGAACGGGTCCGCGCTCCAGGCCGCGTCTCCGGGCGGCACGACGTCGGTATGCCCGGCGAAGCACAGATGCGGCGACCCGCTGCCGCGCCGGGCAAACAGGTTCGGCGTGCTGCCGAACGGCAACCGCCAGACGGCGAACCCGAGCGGCTCCAGCGCCGCCGCCAGCACGTCCTGCGCCCCCCCGTCAGCCGGCGTCACGGAGTTGCAGCGGATCAGCGCCTGCGCGAGTGGAACAGGGTCGCTCAATCTCTGAGCAACTCGTTGATGGACGTCTTCGCGCGGGTCCGCTCGTCGACGCGCTTGACGATGACGGCGCAGGCAAGGCTCGGCCCGGGGGAGCCGTCCGGCAACGGCTTGCCCGGCAGCGAGCCCGGCACGACGACCGAGTATTCAGGCACTCGCCCCACGAATACCTCGCCCGTCTCGCGGTCGATGATCTTGCTCGACGCGCTGATAAACACGCCCATGGACAGCACGGAGCCGCGCCCCACCACGACGCCTTCCACCACCTCCGAACGCGCGCCGATGAAGCAGTCGTCCTCGATGATCGTCGGGTTGGCCTGCAACGGCTCCAACACGCCGCCGATCCCGACGCCGCCGGACAAATGGCAATTGCGCCCGATCTGCGCGCACGAACCCACTGTCGCCCACGTGTCAATCATCGTGCCGCGGTCCACAAACGCGCCCACGTTCACGAAGCTCGGCATCAGCACGACGCCCGGCGCCACGTAGGCGCTGCGCCGGACGATGGCACCCGGCACGGCGCGGAACCCCGCCTCGCTAAACCGGTTCTCGCCCCAGCCCTCCGTCTTCATCGCCACCTTGTCCCACGCCGGCCCTCCTCCTACCCCGGGCATGGTTGCGGAATCGTTAAGGCGGAAGGAAAGCAACACCGCCTTCTTCAGCCACTCATGCACGGTCCAGCCGTCCGGGCCGGGTTCGGCCACGCGCAGCGCGCCTGAATCGAGCGCGTCCAACGTCTCGTCCACAGCCGCCCGGTCATCTCCCGTGGTCTTGGCGGACAACAGTTCGCGCCCGTCCCACAGGGCGTCGATCCTCGAACGGAGTGGATGGTCGTGCATCAGTGGTCCCGCAGCGGCGTTGCGGGCGGACCATGCTGTCGGGTGTCAATCGTGTCAAACGATTGCCGCAGGGTAAGAGTATCTTAATTTCGGTCATGCACTCTCGGCGTGGAAAGGAATCCACATGAGCCTGTGCGCCGCATCCGAACAAGCCGCCAACACGCCCGAGGCGGCCCATAACCTCAAGCCCGGCCTGACCGCCTCGCAAGCGGCGGCATTGCTGCCAGGGCTCCTGGAAAGCCGCCAACGCTGGCAGCAATTTGGCACGCTCGCGGCCGACATCCTGTTCGAAACGGACGCGCTCGGCCAATGGAGCTTCATCGAACCGGAAACGGCGTTCGGCTGGCCCGCGGCAGCATTGCTCGGCCAACCAGCCGCAGCGCTCCTGACCGATCCTGCCGGGCCGAACCCGTTCGAATCGGCAGGCCCACTGCGCCGGAAGCCGATTTGGTTCCGGACCCGGACCGGCACGCCAGTCTGCATGGCCCTGACGCTGACGCCGATGCTGGATCAAGCCGGCCGGTTCCGGGGCCTGCGAGGCATCGGCGTCGATGTGACGCAAGAAGAACGTGCCGCGAAGGGCGCCTCGGCCGGAATCCGCCGCGGCCTCGTCCTGGACCGCTTGCTGACGCAAATGCGCCAGGAGGTGCTGGCGCCAAGCATGATGGGAACGGCGCTCGACGCGGTCATACAAGCGCTCGGATGCCAGGCAGCGGCGATAGTCGATCTGATGCAGGTCGATCAGCCGGCCATGCTGCACGCCGTCGGCGTCGACCTGACGCCGCGTATCGGCCCGGTGCTGCCGCTGCTGGCGGCTGGCGACGACACGGTCCGCTTTGTCGATCTTGACGGCGGCGAGACAATGCTCGTCTGCCCGTGCTCCACGCGTTACGGCGAGCGCGCGGCCCTGCTCGCCTGGCGAAAGCCGGGCCACCGCTCATGGGAAGGCGACGACCTGACACTTGCGGGCGCCGTCGCCGGCATCGTTCGGATCGTGCTCGAACATGGGGCCATCCAGCGCGGCCTCGCGCGGCAAGCACGAACCGATCCGCTGACCGGACTGGCGAATCACCGCGTGTTTATCGAAGAGGCCGAACGGCGGCTGGACCGGCAGGAGCGGGAATGGCAACCCGGCACGCTGCTGCTGATCGACGTGGACGGCCTGAGGCACATCAACGGCCGTCTCGGCCAAGAAGCAGGCGACGCCGCGCTGAAGCTCGCCAGCGCGCTGCTGCAACGCACGTTCCGGCCCTCGGACCTGATCGCGCGGATCGGCGGAGACGAGTTCGCGGTCTGGCTCGACGGCGCCGACTCGCTCACGGCCGCCGAGCGCGCCGAGTCGCTCTGCCAGGCGGCGCCGGACGAATTCTCGCACCTGACGGAGGGCGAAGCCAAGACCGGCGTCTCGATCGGCATCGCCACCCGCGAGCCCGGCAGTAACGAGATGCTGGAACAGATGATCCACCGTGCCGACCGTGCGATGCACGACGTGAAGCGCGGGCAGGGTGGGCACTGGCGCGTCTCGCTCGCAGTCAGCCGGGCTTGAACCGCATGGTCTCCCCATCGCAGCGCCTCGCGCAAGGCGGACGGCTCGCTTGGGAAGACCTGGAAAGCGATGAAGCGACGCGAGTCCGCTTGGCAGCGCGGCCCTCCACGCCGTCAACACTCTTGCGCGTGCTCGCCAAGGACCCGTCGCTCACCGTCCGTGCCGCCGTGGCAATGAACACGGCACATGCGCCAGGCGCGGACCGCAGGCTGCTGGCCGACGGGGACGAACGGATCCGGGCGCTGCTTGCACGGAAGATGGCGCGGCTCCTGCCGGGCCTGTCCCGAGCCGGGCGGACCGCAGCCCACGCCCACGTGGAACACACGCTGAAGGTGCTCGCGCAGGATGCCGCCGTTCGCGTGCGTGCGGCCTTGGCCGACGCGCTGATGCTAATGCCCGAAGCGCCGCGCGACATCATCCTCCGCCTCGCCCGCGACGCCGACGTGACGGTAAGCGCCCCTATCGCGCGCTCCTCTCCGCTGCTGAGCGATGCCGACCTGATTGCCCTGCTGTCGTCCGCGGCGATGCACACGGGCTTGGCGGAAACAGTGGCAGGCCGGAAAAATCTCGGCCCCACGGTCGCGGACCACATCGCGGCTTACGCGGACGACCCGGCAATCCGCATCCTTTTGCAAAACGAGTCCGCCAATATCCAGGACGCAACGCTCGACGCGCTGATCAAACGCGCAGGCGCCCACCCCGATTGGCACGAGCCGCTGGCCTGCCGCCCAAAACTACCCGTCGGCGGCATGAGGACGCTATCGAATATCGTTGCCGCGCACGTGCTCGAAGTGCTGCTCAATCGTCCAGACATGCCAGGAACCTTGGCCGAAACTCTACGCACCCGGTTTAACAACAGGCTCAGTCAAGAACCCGCGCCCGGAACAACGTTCTCACCGCACAACCGCCACGCTGGCGCCATCGCGATTCAAAACCCGACCGAAGCGGCGCTGATGCAAGCGGCGCAGTCCGGAAACGATCAGCAGGTCGCGTTGCTGCTCGCCGAGGCAAGCCGCGTTAATATCGCGGTGGTAAAAAGAGCAATATCGTTGCGTAGCGCCAAAGCACTGATCAGCTTGAGTTGGAAAGCCGGCTTCTCCATGCAGGCCGCCCAAGCCGTGCAATCCGCCCTGGGCCGCTTGGACCCTCGGGACATCCTCATCCCCGGCCAGCAAGGCGAGTACCCAATGTCGGCCGACGAGCTGGGCTGGCAATTCGGACTGCTGAAAGACGGAGACCGCTAGCTGAACGCCCCGCCCGCCGCACTGCCGCCCTTCTCCCGCCGGACAATCCGGTCCGCGTCGCCTCGCAGCACGGTAAATTCGGTCCGTCCATCCACCCGTTTGAACGCGATGTCGAAGCAATGCTCGCCCAGCTTGATATCGCGAAGCGTAAGGTCCGGCAGCCATTCCGGAAGCTCGGGATCAACGAGCAGCCGTCCGTTCGGCGCGTCCGGCTCCAATCCCAGCACCGCTTGCACGAGCGCGAACACCGACCCGGCCGCCCAGGCCTGCGGCACGTTCGCGCCAAGATACTGCACCGGGAAGTTAATCTCGTCGCGTTCCACTCCGGAGTACAACTCAGGCAATTGCCGATGCGTGAAATAACCGGCGGCCCGCTGGATGTCCTCGGCAACACGGCTCGCCTCCTCATGAAACCCATACCGCTTGAAGCCAAGCGCGATCAGGCTGTTGTCATGCGGCCACACCGCGCCGTTCTGATACGAGAACGGATTATAGGACGGGTTTTCCGCACTCAGCGTCCGGATGCCCCACCCGCTCCACATGTCCTCGCGCATCAACCGGCCAACCACCCGGCCAGCACGCTCGGGCGGAACGATGCCGCACCAGAGCAGATGCCCCGGGTTGCTCACAACCGACAAGATCGGGCGTTTGCTGCCGTCGAGGCAGTAAGCATAGAAGCCGCCGGCCTCATCCCAGAACGCGTCGTTGAACTTGGCGTAAAGCGCGTCCGCCTTGGCCGTCAGCACCGCCGCGCGGGCCGGGTTGCCCAATGCGGTGAAAATCTCCGCCATGCCGCGCCACGCCGCGAAGACGTAGCCCTGCAACTCGCACAACGCCTTCGGGCCGTGAACCAGCGCCCCATCGGCATCGACAACCGCGTCGCCGCTGTCTTTCCAGCCGACGTTCTCGTATCCTTGGCCAGACCGGGTGCCGTACTCCTGGAACCCGTCCCCGTCGCGGTCGCCATACGCGTCGATCCAGCCGAGGCAACCCTCGGCAGTCTGCAAATGTTGCCGCAGCAAACCCGTGTCGCCCGTCGCTTTCCACGTGGCGTGCAACAGCATCAGGTAAAGCGGCGTCGCGTCCGCTGTCCCGTAATACGGCGTATGCGGGATGAGCTTGAGCGCTGCCAGTTCGCCGCTGCGCAATTCGTGCATGATCTTGCCGGGCTCGGCATCGCGGTAATCGTCGCGTTCGCGCGCCTGCCACTTTCCAAGCACGCTCAGCGTCCCGCGGGCGAAGTCGGGATGCAGAATGATCGTTTGCAAGCAGACGATGAGCGTATCCCGCCCAAACAGCGCCACGAACCAGGGCAGCCCGGCCGCCGGGATCTGCACCACCCCTCCGTCCTGCTCGACCGGCAGGCGAAGCGCCGCCATGTCCTCGACCGCCTGGTTGAACAGCCGCTCGAAAGACGACACGCTGCTCGAAAGTTTCAGCACGCTTGCGCGCCATCGGTCCAGCCCCCGACGCTGCGCGCTGTCGCCGGTCAGCACGCACTCATCCGGGGCCTCAATGACTTTGTCGCCGTCCAGCAAATCGTAGTGCAGGGCGCCCGACCAACTCTCGCCGGGCTTGAGCGTGACCGCAAAGCTGAGCCGGCCATTGGCCCAGTATGCCTGGGAGGGCGCGCGTGCCTTGATGCGCAGGCCGCGGTGGAAACCGGCGTTGCTGTACTCGGTCGTCAGCTCGCAGGCCTCTTTCGACCACACGCTGCCGATCCGCCCACGCCGCACGATCCGACCGGACTTGACCTCGAAGATGTCGGTGAAATCGCTCCGGATCGAAACCTCATAATTAAAGGCAACCGGGTCCTGCCCGTAGTTGGTGATCTGATGCAGTTCGAGCATCCCGCCATCGATTACGCGGCTGAGCACGAGGCTCAGCGACCGGGGACAAATCTCCCCACTTTCGGTCAGGACGCTCTGGTTGGTCAGGAAAACGCGGCACCCATAATAGGCCGGGCTGCCGCTGTTCAACAGTGTCCAGGGCTGGCCGTTGGCATAAATGGCATAGGCGCTGACCAGCCGCGTGTCGTTGTAGTAAAAACCCTTGTCGGATGGCCAGCCTATGCTGCCGTCCGGTTCGGTAACCAGAACGGTGAACCCCTGATGGATCGCGAGCTGCGGCGGCCCGACAGAGATCTCGACCGTCATGCAGCCTAAGCCGGCTGGAACTCAAGCGCGACGCCGTTGATGCAATACCGGTCGCCAGTCGGCCGCGGCCCGTCGGGGAACACGTGCCCGAGATGGCTGCCGCAGTTGCTGCAATGCACCTCCGTCCGCACCATCCCGAAGCTGCGGTCCTTCGTCGTCCCGACAGCATCGGCAGCGACCGGCTGATAGAAGCTTGGCCAGCCCGTGCCGCTCTCGAACTTCGCGCCGGTGCCGAACAGAGCCTGGCCGCAGCCGGCGCAGACATAAGCGCCGTCGCGCTTCTCGGCATTCAATGGGCTGGTGCAGGCGCGCTCGGTGCCGTGCCCGCGCATCACCTGATACTGCTCGGGGGTCAGGCGCTGACGCCATTCGGCATCGCTCAACGCAAAGGGAAAGGTCTCAGGCTCGGCCGTGCGGGCGAACAGGGACATGGCAATCCTCCAAATAAAGCTGTTGTCCTGATATAGGCATCGACGCCCATTTGCGGAACCTTGCCCGTCAGCGAAAGCAGCGCAGCCCAACATGGAGCATGGCCGCCCTTCCCTCCCCGTTGCAGCGCCGGGTCGACGCCCGCCAAACTCCGCCGCCGGGCTGCGGGCATTGTTCGCCGCCTCGGGTTGCCGGACGCTTATCTCTACCACTCCTGACAAACTACTCCGCCGCCAACGACCCGTCACCGAACTGCGCCTCATACAGCCCCCGGTACGCGCCCCCCGCCGCCATCAGCGCCTCGTGCGAGCCCTGCTCCACCACCCCCGCTTCCGACACCACGATGATGCGGTCGGCGTTGCGCACCGTCGCCAGCCGGTGCGCGATGACCAGCGTCGTCCTCCCACTGGCCAGTTCCGCCAACGACCGCTGGATCGCCCGCTCTGTCTCGCTGTCCAGCGCCGACGTCGCCTCGTCCAGGATCAATATCGGCGGGTTCTTAAGGAATATCCGCGCGATCGCCAGCCGCTGCTTCTGCCCGCCCGACAGCCTGGCCCCCCGCTCGCCGATCTCGGTGTCAAGCCCGTCCGGCAAGCTCTCGACCAGCTCGTCCAGCCGCGCCCGGCGCACCGCCGCCCGGATCGCCGCCTCGTCCGCCCCCAGCCGGCCATACCCGACATTGTGCCGGATCGAGCCCGCGAACAGGAACACGTTCTGCTCCACGATCCCGATCTGCCGTCGCAGCGAGGCGCGGGTGAACGCCCGCACGTCGATGCCGTCAACCGTGATCCGCCCCCCGTCCACGTCGTAGAACCGCGGCAGCAACGAGCAGATCGTCGTCTTCCCCGCTCCCGACGGCCCCACCAGCGCCACCGTCTCCCCGGCCTTGATCGACAGGTTGAGCCGCCGCAGCACCGGCCGCCCAGGCTCGTAGCCGAAATGGACGTCCTCGAACCGCACGTCCCCGCGCAACGCCGGCGCCTCGCCCGCATCCGGCGCGTCCACCACGTCCGGCGCAATCTCCAGCAGCTCCTGATACCGCCGGAACCCGGCGATCCCGCGCGGATACGTCTCGATCATGGCGCTGATCTTGTCCAGCGGCCGGTAGAACACCGCCACCAGCAGCAGGAACGCGACGAAATCCCCGACCGACAGGCTCCCATGTACGATGAATACCGTCCCCGCCAGCATCACCACGATCTGCACCAGCCTCATGCCGAGGTAGTTCAGCGTCGTGCTCACCGCCATCGTCGCATAGGCCTTCAGCTTCTCCCGCTGGTAAAGCGCGTTCTCCGCCGCGAACAGCCCGCTCTCGTGCGCCTCGTTGGCGAACGCCTGCACCACCCGCGCGCCCCCCACGTTCTCCTCGATCCGCGCGTTGAACCGCCCCACGGACTTGAACTGCGCCCGCCAGCTCCGGTCCATCCGCGCCCCGTAATGCGCCACCACCCACGTCGCCACCGGCACCACCACCGCGGCGATCAGCGCCAGCGGCAGGCTCACGAACAGCATCAGCACGAACGCGCCCAGGAACGTCAGCAGCGCGATCAGCAAATCCTCCGGCCCGTGGTGCGCCACCTCCCCGATATCCGCCAGATCCGTTGTCACCCGGCTGACCAGGTGCCCGGTCTTCTGCCCGTCGTAGAACCGCATCGACAGCCGCTGCAAATGCTCGAACGCCCGCCGCCGCATCTCCGTCTCGATGCTGATGCCCAGCACGTGCCCCCAATAGTTCACCACCGCCGTCAGCCCGGCGTTCACCACATACACCGCCAGCAGCGCGAAGATCGCGATCAGGATCAGCGGCAGGTCGCCCTGCGGCAGCAGCTGGTCGATGAACGCCCGCACCGCCATCGGGAACCCGAGCTCAAGCATCCCGGACAGCGCGGCGCAACCGAAGTCAAGCAGCAGCAGCCGCTTGTGCGGCCGGTAATAGGCGAGGAATTTACGCAGCATCATTTCAACGAGGCTATTGGAGGTCGACCGGAGTGTCGGCTTTTCCGCCCGATTAGGCGAGAGGCGGATCGCGGCGCTGCCATGCGCCGCGTATGGCAAACTCTGCCTTTACCGCCGGGTCGCTCCGGATCATGGTGCCTGGATGCAAAGCCCGGCCCGCGATCCCTCATGAGCGCCTCGCGAGCGTCCGGCGCCGCGGCTACAACGCCTGGCTTGCCTGAGACGCGCTCCACCTACGCCGCCTTCTTCATCGCCGGCTTCGGCGCGGCCACCTGGGCGCCCCTCGTGCCCTACGCCAAGCAACGCCTCGCCATCGGCGACGGCGCGCTCGGATTACTCCTGCTCTGCCTCGGCGCCGGGTCGATCGCGACCATGCCGCTCGCCGGGGCCTTGGCAGCGCGCTTCGGCTGCCGCCGCGTCATCGGCGTCGCCGCCATCGTCATCTGCCTCGCCCTGCCAGCACTCGCAACGGCAAGCACGATCCCTGGGCTCGCGCTGTCCTTGCTCGTCTTCGGCGCAGGCCTCGGCACCTTCGAAGTTGTCATCAACATCCAGTCCGTCATCGTCGAACGGGCCTTGCGCCGCCCCGTCATGTCAGGCTTCCACGCCTGCTTCAGCATCGGCGGCTTCGCGGGCGCGGGCGCCGCGACCAGCGTGTTCTGGGCCGGCGGCGCCCCCCTGCTCGCAACCCTCTGCGCCGTAGCCCTGATCGTCGCCATCCTGTTCGCCTTTTGGCGGGGCCTCCTGCCCCACGGCGGCGAAGCGGGCGGCCCCGCCTTCGCCCTCCCGCGCGGCCCGGTGCTGCTCATCGGCAGCCTCTGCTTCATCTCCTTCCTCGCCGAAGGCTCGATGCTGGATTGGAGCGCCCTGATCCTCACCACCTTGCACGGCGCGAGCCCGGCATGGTCGGGCGTCGGCTACGCCGTGTTCTCCGTCGCCATGACGGCAGGGCGGCTCTCCGGAAACCGGATCGTTCAGAACCTGGGCGGGCGCATGGTCCTGCTGTGCGGCGGGCTATGCGCCGCCTTGGGCATGGCCGTCTCCGTTCTCACCGCGTCATGGCCCGCCGCCATGGCCGGGTTCGCCCTCGTCGGCATCGGCGCGTCCAACATCGTGCCGGTGCTCTACTCCGCGCTCGGCCTGCAACGGGCGATGCCGGTCAACCTGGCGGTCGGCGCCGTAACCACCCTGGGCTATTCCGGCATCCTGACCGGGCCGGCTGGCATCGGCTTCGTCGCCCACGCCGCCGGCCTGCCAGCCTCGTTCCTCTGCGTCGCAGCCCTGCTCCTGGTCATCGCCGCCTGTTCCGGCGTGGCGGCCCGTCCTACTGCGCCGGCTTCTTAGACTGCAATCGCCCTGACTGAGAAAGTCAGGGCGTCAATTGCCAGTCCAGATCAGTGCTAGAGCCGCTCCCGAGCCTGTAGCAACGCGTTCGGGCGTTAGGCGTTGACGGGTAGAGGAGGCTGCCCATGCCGTCACCCTTGTCTGTTGATCTGCGCGAGCGCGTTGTGGCGTCCATGTTGTCGGGCGCGTCGGGCGCGTCGTGCCGTGAGGCCGCGTCCCGCTTCGGGGTGAGTGCCGCGAGCGCCAGCCGCTGGGCGGCACGGCAGCGCCAGGACGGGCACGTGGCACCCAGGCCGTCCGGGGGCGACCACAGTTCGCACCGCATGGAGGCGCAAGCCCGGCTGATTCTGGCCACCTGCCGTCGGCGGCCGGCCATCTTTCTGCGCGAGTTGCGCGACCACTTGGCCGAGCGTGGCGTGCAGACCAGCACCAGCGGCCTGTCGCGCTTCTTTGCCCGGCATGGCATCACGCGCAAAAAGGGGACCTGCACGCCGCCGAGCAGGAGCGGGCGGACGTAAGGGCCGCGCGCCAAGCCTGGTTCGAGGGTCAGCCCGACCTCGACCCGGACCGTCTGATCTTCTTGGACGAGACCGCAGCGACCACCACCATGGCCCGTCGCTACGGGTGGGCGCCGTGCGGCAAGCGTTGCCGCCTTGCCGTCCCGCTTGGGCACCGCAGGATCACCACGCTCACCGCCGCCCTGCGCACCACGGGCCTGGTCGCCACCGCCATGTTCGAGGGTGCGACCAACGGGGAGCGCTTTCTGGACTACGTGGCCCACACTCTGGTCCCGACGCTCCGGCCCGGCGATGTCGTGGTGCTGGACAACCTGTGCGTCCACAAGGTGGCCGGGTGCGCGAGGCGGTCGAGGCGGCCGGCGCACGCCTGCTGTTCCTGCCCCCCTACAGCCCCGATTTCAACCCGATCGAGCAAGCCTTCGCCAAGCTCAAGGCTCTGCTGCGCAGTGCGGCCGCCCGCACCACAGCCGACTTGCACCAAGCCATTCGAGATGCCTTGGCCCGCTTCACCTCGCAGGAATGCCGCAACTACGTCACCGCCGCCGGTTACGACAACGACGACGACGTTGCTACGTGAGCGGGAACGGCTCTAAACCCTCGTCGCCCTGATACAGTCAGGGCGACGAGGGTTTAGCCGCCCGCTGCGCCTTGTTGTAGGCTCTGATCTCGGCCAGCGTCACGTAACCCTTATGCCCGGCGTCGATCGCCTCGAAGTTCTTCGCCACCCGGGTCATCTTCGCTGTCCGCGCCTGCTCCAACGTCAACTTGCCGTCACGGCTCGTGTTGGTCTCCTCGAACCGCTGCTTGGCCGTGCGGCGATGATGGCTCGATGCCTTCTTCGCGGTTGACGCCGGCAACGGGGCGTCCTCGGTCGAGATCGCCGCCGCCTTGCCCGTCGCCGTCGATGCCTCCTGCCCGAACGCAGGACCGGCGGCAAGCATGGCAAGCAGCGGAAGCAACGCGATACGCATGAAACCCTCCTGAAAACAGCGCCGCCGTTTCAGCCCACGCAGGCCGAGGCGGCAAGTCAGGAAGGGTTACGCCTCCGCTATCACATGCCGGATGATCTGCGCCGCCTCCTCCACCCCCGCGGCATCCACGTCGAGGTGCGTGCAGGCCCGCACCAGGTGCTTGCCCATCACCGAAACCAGCAGCCCCTCCGCCCGCGCCCGCCGGGCCACGTCATCCGCGGTCAGCCCGCTCGCCGACGTATCGACGTAAACCAGGTTCGTATCCGGGACCGCCACGCTCAGCCCCGGCGTCTGGCTCAACTCCCGCGCCAGCACGCGGGCATTCAGATGGTCGTCCGCCAGCCGGTCCACGTGATGATCCAGCGCGTAAAGGCACCCAGCGGCGCACAGGCCGCCCTGCCGCAGCGCCCCGCCGATTCGCTGCTTCCAGCGCCAAGCCTCGTCTATGAACGCCGAAGACCCGGCCAGCACGGCCCCGAGCGGCGCCCCAAGCCCCTTGGTGAAGTCGAGCCAAACCGTATCATAGCCCGCCGCCATCTCCACCGCCGGAATGCCCGACGCAACGACGGCGTTCATCAATCGCGCGCCATCCATGTGCGTCGCCATCCCGCGCGCATGGGCCCACTCGGCCACCTCGTCCAGCGTCTCAACCGGCCAAACCGCGCCGCCGCCCAGGTTTGCCGTCTGCTCGACCGCGACCATCCGCTGCGGCGGCGAGTTCCGGTTCCGCGGCCGTTCCGCCGCCTCCAGCGCCTCCACGCCAAAGATGCCGGCCTCGCCAGCCAGCCCCGTCACCTGCACCCCGGCCAACGCCCAAGGCGCCCCGCCCTCAGCCGTCAGGATATGCGCGGTGTGATGCGCCAGGATCTCGTCCCCCGCGCGGCACTGCGCCAGGATCGCCACCTCGTTGCACATCGTCCCGGACGGCATGAACACCGCCGCCTCCTTGCCCAGCAACGCCGCCATCCGCTCGTTCAGGGCGTTGATCGTCGGGTCAGAGCCGGACTGCTCATCGCCCACCTCGGCATCCATCATCGCCTCGCGCATGGCGCGCGTGGGCTTCGTCTGGGTGTCCGAGTACAAGTTGATCCGCACCGGGACGCCGGCATCGGAATGCATCGGGGCATAGGCCATGCGTGACCCTCCTTAAATTAGGGACGCGCCGGGACGCGTGCGCCCCCAGCCGGCGCGGGAGCGCCGTAGACGTCCCGCGCCCGCTTCAGGAACGCGTTCACCATCCGCCGCACCGCCTCATTGAACACGACCCCGATTGCCGCCTGCAGGATGCGGCTGCGGAACTCGAAATCGACGAAGAAGCTGACCCGGCATCCAGCCGGGTTCGGATCGAACGTCCACTGGTTGTTCAGGTACCGGAACGGCCCATGCTCGTACTTGACGATGCACTTATGCGGCCGGTCAAGGCTAACCCGGCTCGTGAAGCTCTCCCGCCAAACCTTGAACCCGATCGTCAGGTCAGCCACGATCTCCGTCTCGGTCCGCGACCTCACCTTCGCCGCCGCGCACCACGGCAGGAACTCCGGGTATTTCCCCACATCCGCGACGAGCTGGAACATCTGCTCCGGCGTATACGGCAACGTCCGCTTCTCGGCATGGGTAGGCACTAACCAGCCGCCAGCTTCATGTCCCGCGCCGCGCGAAGCTGCGCGAAGTCGCTGTCCGCATGATATGAGCTCCGCGTCAGCGGCGTGGCGCTCACCATCAAGAACCCCCTGGACCGCGCCATGCCGGCATAATCCGCGAACTCGTCCGGCGTCACGAACCGGTCAACCGCCGCGTGCTTGACCGTAGGCTGCAAATACTGCCCGAGGGTCAGGAAATCGACATCCGCCACCCGCAAGTCGTCCATTACCTGCAAGATCTCGGCCCGGGTCTCCCCAAGCCCCACCATCAACCCCGACTTGGTGAAGATCGTCGGATCAACCGCCTTCACCCGGTCCAGCAACCGCAGCGACTGGTAATACCGCGCCCCCGGCCTGATCGTCGGATACAGCCGCGGCGTCGTCTCCAAGTTATGGTTGAACACGTCCGGCCGCGCCTCGGCCACCACCTCGGTCGCCCCCGGCTTGCGCAGGAAGTCCGGCGTCAGCACCTCGATCGTCGTCCCCGGCGCCGCCGCCCGCACCGCCCGGATCACGTCCGCGAAATGCCGCGCCCCGCCATCGGCCAGGTCGTCCCGGTCCACCGACGTGATCACCACGTGCCGCAGACCCAGCTTCGCCACCGCGTCCGCCACCCGCCCGGGTTCGGTCCTGTCCAATGCGCCCGGCATCCCGGTCCGCACGTTGCAGAAGCTGCAAGCGCGCGTGCAGGTGTCGCCCATAATCATCATCGTCGCGTGACGCTGCGACCAGCACTCCCCGATGTTCGGGCAAGCCGCCTCTTCGCAAACCGTAACCAGCCCGTTCTCGCGCATCAGCGACCGGGTCTCATGATAAACGGGGTGGTTCGGCGCCTTGACCCTGATCCAATCGGGCTTGCGCTGAATGGGATTGTCGGGCCGCCCCACCTTTTCCGGGTGGCGCGGCGCCGTGCGGTGGTCAATCAGCAACCGGGTCGCCATCGGCGGTCCTCGTCTCGTTCGGCCCTACAGGTGGCGAAGCCTCGTAAGAACGTCAACCGCCAGTGCAGTCCTAGAAATGGATCGCCCGCCCATACGCCCCAAGCACCGCCTCGTGCATCGTCTCGCTCACCGTCGGATGCGGGAACACCGTATGCATCAGGTCCGTCTCCGTCGTCTCCAGCGTGCGCGCGATCGCGTAGCCCTGGATCATCTCCGTCACCTCGGCCCCGATCATATGCGCCCCCAGCAGCTCGCCGGTGCTGGCGTCGAACACCGTCTTCACCATCCCCTCCGGCTCGCCCATCGCGATCGCCTTGCCGTTGCCGACGAACGGGAACCGTCCGACCTTCACCGCGTGCCCGGCCGCCTTGGCGCGCGCCTCCGTCATCCCCACCGACGCCACCTGCGGCCGGCTATATGTGCAGCCTGGAATGTTGCCGACGTTCAGCGGACGCACGTCGTTCACCCGCGCGATCGCCTCGACGCAGACCACCCCCTCATGGCTCGCCTTGTGCGCGAGCCAAGGCGCGCCCGTCACGTCGCCGATCGCGTACACGCCGGGCTCCCCCGTGCGGCACCACTCGTCGATCACGATATGCGTCCGGTCCACCTGAACGCCCGTCCCCTCAAGCCCCAGGTTCTCGACGTTGCCCACGATCCCCACCGCCGAGATCACCCGGTCAACCGTCAGCTCCCGCGCCGTCCCCCCGGCCTCGACCGTCGCCGTCACGCTATCCCCGTTCTTCTTCACGCCGGACACCTTCGCCCCGGTCAGGATCGTGATCCCCTGCTTCTCGAACGCCTTCCGCGCGAACGCGCTGATCTCCTCGTCCTCCACCGGCAGGATGCGGTCGAGCACCTCCACCACCGTGACCTCCGCGCCCATGTTGCGGTAGAAGCTGGCGAACTCGATCCCGATCGCCCCCGACCCCACCACCAGCAGCGACTTCGGCATCGCCTCGGGCACCATCGCCTCGCGATAGGTCCAGATCAATCTCCCGTCGCTCTCCAGCCCCGGCAGTTGCCGCGCCCGCGCCCCGGTCGCCAGCACGATGTGCGGCGCGTCCAGCGTCGCCGCCGGCTTGCCCCCCTTCGACACCGCCAGCCTATGTTTGCCCGCGAGCTTCGCCTCGCCGTCGAACACCGCCACCTTGTTCTTCTTCAGCAGGTGCCCGACGCCGGACGCGAGCTGCTGGGCCACGCCGCGGGACCGCTTCACCACGCGGGCCAGGTCGAACCGGATATTGTCCGCAGCGAACCCGAACTCGTCCAAGTTATGCAGCAGATGGCTGATCTCCGAAGACCGCAGCAGCGCCTTGGTCGGGATGCAGCCCCAGTTCAGGCAAATCCCGCCCAGGTGCTCCCGCTCCACCACCGCCGCCTTCATGCCAAGCTGCGCCGCCCGGATCGCGGCCACGTAGCCGCCAGGGCCGCCGCCGACGACGATCAGGTCGAATGTCGTATCCATCAACTCTCTCCGCGACCCTGCTAGAGCATCAAGCTCAGCGGGTCCTCCATGATGGCCTTGAACGCGGCCATCCATTGCGCGCCGAGCGCCCCGTCGGCCACCCGGTGGTCAACGGTCAGCGTGCAGCTCATTACCGTCGCCACTGCCAGCGCCCCGTTCTTGACCACCGGCCGTTGCTCGCCCACCCCCACCGCCAGGATCGCGGCCTGCGGCGGGTTGATGATCGAGGTGAACTGCTTGGTCCCGAACATCCCCATGTTGCTGATGGAGAACGTGCCGCCCTGGAACTCCTCCGGCTTCAGCTTCCCCGTCTTCGCCCGCGCCCCCAGATCCTTCATCTCGGCGCTGAGCGTGGCCAGGCCCTTCTGGTCGGCGCGGCGCAGGATCGGCGTGATCAACCCGTCCGGCATACTGACGGCGATGCTGATGTCCACGTCCTCGTAAAGCACCATCGCCTCTTCGGTATACGACGCGTTCAGTTGCGGCACCCGCCGCAGCGTCGCCGCCGCCGCCTTGATCACGAAATCGTTCACCGACAGCTTGAGCGCCCCCGGCCCCTCCTTCGGCAGCTTCGCGTTCAACTCCCCGCGCAGCCTCAGCAACGCGTCGATCTCCATGTCGAGCGTCACGAAGAAGTTCGGTACCTGCTGATGGCTCTCGGTCAGCCGCCGGCTGATCACCCGGCGCATCTGCGAGTTGGGCACGAGCCGGTGCGGCGCAGTGATCGCCGCCGGCTTCGGCGCCTGCGCCATAGCGGGCACGGGCGTCGGCTCGGCCGCAGGCGCCGCGGGCTCCCGCTCCGCCGCCGCCTCGGCCGGCGATGGCGCCGGGGCCGCCGTCCCGCCCTTGTGCGCCGCCTCCACGTCAACGCGGATGATCCGCCCGTTCGGCCCGCTGCCCTTCAAGCTGGCCAGGTCGATGCCGGCCTGCTTGGCCATCCGCCGCGCCAGCGGCGTCGCGAACACCCGGCCCGCGTCATGGCCGTTCGGCATCGGCTGCACCGGGTCCCTCGGCTGCCCGGGAGTCGGCGTCTGCGTCGGCGTCTGGGCCGGAGACGACGCGGCCTCGGCCTTGGCCGCCTCAGGCGCCGGAGCCGCCTTGCCGCCCGCCGCCTCGTCCGGCGCGCTCTCGCCCTCCTCGACCAGGATCGCGATCGGGTCGTTGACCTTCACGCCCGCCGTCCCGTCCGGCACCAGGATGCGCCCCAGCACCCCCTCATCGACCGCCTCGACCTCCATCGTCGCCTTGTCGGTCTCGATCTCGGCGATCACGTCCCCTGCGCTGACCTGCTCGCCCTCCTTCTTGAGCCAGCGCGCCAGCGTCCCCTCGGTCATCGTCGGCGACAGCGCCGGCATCAGGATGTTCGTCGCCATGATCTACCCCATCCCCCCTTGGGTCGCCTTCTTCACCGCATCCACCACCCACCCCGGCTGCGGCAAGGCCAGCTTCTCCAGGTTGGCCGCATAAGGCAGCGGCACGTCGAGCCCGGTCACCCGCACCGGCGGCGCATCCAGCCAATCGAAGCAATGCTCGACTGCCTGCATGGAAATCTCGGCCCCGATCCCCGCGTAAGGCCAGCCCTCCTCCACCGTGACCAGCCGGCTCGTCTTCTTGACGCTCTCCACGACCGTCGCCGTGTCCATCGGCCGCAGGCTGCGCAGGTTGATCACCTCCGCCTCGATCCCCTGCTCGGCCAGGGTCTCGGCCGCCTTCATCGCCACGCCCACCATGATGCTGTAGCTGACGATCGTCACGTGCGTCCCCGCCCGCTCGATCTTCGCCTTGCCGAGCGGCAGCACGAAGTCCTCGTCAACCGGGCACTCGAACGTCTGCCCGTACAGAATCTCGTTCTCCAGCACGATAACCGGGTTCGGATCGCGGATCGCCGCCCGCAGCAGCCCCTTCGCGTCCGCCGAGGACCACGGCGCCACCACCTTCAACCCCGGGCAATGCGCGTACCAACTGGCGTAGTCCTGGCTATGCTGCGCCCCGACGCGCGAGGCCGCCCCGTTCGGCCCGCGGAACACGATGGGGCACCCCATCTGCCCGCCCGACATGTAAAGCGTCTTGGCCGCCGAGTTCACGATCTGATCAATCGCCTGCATGGCAAAATTAAAGGTCATGAACTCGACGATCGGCTTCAACCCGTCCATCGCAGCCCCCACCGCCATGCCGGTGAAGCCGTGCTCGGTAATCGGCGTGTCGATGATCCGCCGCGGCCCGAACTCCTCCAGCATCCCCTGGCTGATCTTGTAGGCGCCCTCGTAGTTCGCCACCTCCTCGCCTATCAGGAACACCCGGTCGTCCGCGCGCAATTCCAGCACCATCGCCTCCCGCGTCGCCTCGCGCACCGTCACGGGCTTCGTCGGCCCCCAATCCTTCTCCGGCGCGGGCGCGGCCAGCGGCTGGCTGGCCGGCGCCGGGGCGGCCTGCGCCGTCGTGCCCGGCATCGCCTGCGCCTTCACCGTGGGCGACGCGTCCGGCAACGCCTCCGCCGCCGGCGCCGACCTGCCCGGCGTCGCCGCCCCGCCCTCCCCCGTAAGCTCCGCGATCGGCGTGTTGACCGCGACCCCGTCCGTCCCTTCCTCGATCAGGATGCGCTCGAGCGTCCCCTCATCGACGGCCTCCACTTCCATCGTCGCCTTGTCCGTCTCGATCTCGGCGATCACGTCCCCCGCGCGCACATCCTCCCCCACCTTCTTCAGCCACCGCGCCAGCTTGCCCTCCGTCATGGTCGGGCTCAGCGCCGGCATCAGGATCTGCGTGGACACGCTCAGCCCTCCACCAGGATGTCGGTCCAAAGCTCGCTCTCATCCGGCTCCGGGCTCGACTGCGCGAAATCCGCCGCGTCCTGCACCCGCGCCTTCACGTCGGTGTCGATCCGCTTGGTCTCCTCCTCGCCGACCCCCATGCCCTCCAGCATATGCCGCGCCGCCTCCAGGCAGTCCCGCTCGCTGCGCATCTTCTGGATCTCTTCCCGCGTCCGATACTTCCCCGGGTCCGACATCGAGTGCCCCCGATACCGATATGTCTTCACCTCCAGCAAATACGGCCCGTTCCCCGCCCGGCAGTGCGCGACCGCCGCCGCCGCCGCCTCATGCACCGCCATCACGTCCATCCCGTCGACCTGCACGCCGGGCATTCCCCAGGGCGAGCCGTTGTTCGACAAGTCGCGCGAGGCCGAGGCCCGCTCCACGCTCGTCCCCATCCCGTACTTGTTGTTCTCGATCACGTACACGCACGGCAGCTTCATCAGCGACGCGAGATTGAAGCTCTCGAACACCTGCCCCTGGTTGCTCGCCCCCTCGCCGAAGAACGTGGCGCACACCCGGTCGTTGCCGCGGTACCAATTGGCCATCGCCAACCCCGTCCCCAGGCTGACCTGCGCCCCCACGATGCCGTGCCCCCCGAAGAACCGCTTCTCCTTGCTGAACATGTGCATGGAGCCGCCCTTCCCCTTGGAATAGCCCCCGCTCCGCCCCGTCAGCTCCGCCATCACGCCCCGCGGGTCCATCCCCGTCGCCAGCATGTGCCCGTGGTCGCGATACGACGTGATCACCTGGTCGCCGTCGTCCATCGCCGACAGCACGCCCACAACAACGGCTTCCTGCCCGATATACAGATGGCAGAACCCGCCGATCAGCCCCATCCCGTACAGCTGCCCGGCCTTCTCCTCGAAGCGCCGGATCAGCATCATGTCGCCGTACGCTTTCACCAACTGGTCACGCGTCATCGCGCTCTCGCGCGTCTTGCCGCGCTTGCGCGCCTCGGCAGCCTGGGCCATCCGCCTGATCTCCGCTCGAACTCGAGCTAAAAACCTAATAGGCCCTCCGCCCTTCGGCAAGGCCGCGCGTTAAAACCGTTGTTGTGCAACGCAATACGCGCGTTAACCAGATTCCGGTTAAGTCAAGCCTCGCCGCCTCGCCTCGGCCTAGACTGCAATCGCCCTGACTGGAAAGCGAGGCGCGTCAATTGCCAGTCCAGATTAGTGCTAGACCTTTACCGCTCTGACACAGTCAGGGCGATAAAGGTCTAGAACAGCTTTTTCCCGGCCGCATACATCACCACCACGTCCGTAGGCTCCGCCACGTTCAGCATCGCCCGCGCCCGCTCATCCAGCGCATCCAGGTCGAGCCGCTGCGTCCGCAGTCCGGCCACCCGCCGCTCCAGCACGTCCCGCTCGCGTTCCGCCCGGTGCAGCTCGGCTTGAGCGCCCTGCAACTGAGCCTGCCGCAACGAGTAGGCGCGCAATCCACGCTCCCCTTGCGTGGCGTTCCAACTGAAATAACCGACCAGGATAAGAAACAACCCCGGCGCCGCGACCGACTGCAGAACTCGTTTCACCCGCAATTCGACATGCATCCGCCCGCCCTCCAAAACACCTCGCGCGCTATATCCGAAATGCCTCGCAACTTCCTAGAACAATTCACGGCCGGTCACGCCCGCCTCCAAGCCTTGCGCATCCCTCGCACGGTCTCGATCAACCCCGTCGCATGATCGCGCCACAGCCGCCGCCGCAACAACGCCTCCGCAACCATCAACGCCGCCGCGGGCGCCAGGTGCAGCCCGCCCACGAACCAAACCCACCAGCCGGGCGTCCAGGCCAGCAGCGCCGCCGAGCCCGCCAGCTCGCCCGCGAAAAGCAGGCACCAGGCCATCGTCACGCCGCGCGTGTAACGCACCATCCCCGCATGGAACGCCGGGTTGACCCGCCGCGCCACCCCCGTCACCAGGCTCTCCCGCCCGGCCCGCAGCGACCGTCCGAACAGCGCCAACAGCCATCCGTACAGCAGCATGTGGGCCACGCCCGACATCGCCAGGACACCCGTCCGCACCGACCACGCCGAGCCGGCCGCCAAGCTGGCCAACAGCGCCAACGAGAGAACGGGGCCAGCCCAGCGCGCCCGCGCCCAACTGGCCCAAAGCACGATCCCGGCCGCCACCGCCTGCGCCGCCGATGCAGCGCCGACGACGCCATATCCGTGCCCCAATGCGAGCGCAACACGCGAGCCGACGGGAGCAGAGGCCAGCACGATCAACGCGCCAGCCCTCAAAATTTGGATCGGTTTGCAAACCATGACATATCAACTACTTTGCAGCCTATCAGACACTCCGATATGATCGCGCTTGGAAAAATCCAGTGACACAGTTGCAAGCCCTCCCCCCGGTTCAAACCGGACCCGAGCAAGCCTTGGCGGTCCTGATCGCAAGCTCCCTGCAGCTTGAGGTCGCGCCGGAGGAGATCGGCCCCGCCGAGCCGCTATTCGGCGACGGCCTGGGCCTCGACTCCATCGACGCCCTCGAACTCGCCTTGGCCATCTCCCGCGCATACGGCTTCGAACTGCGCTCCGACGACGAGCGCAACCAGCGCATCTTCGCCTCCCTCCGCACCCTGTCCGCCCACGTCGAGGCGCACCGGACCCGCTGACGATGCCTGCGCCGACCACGTTGCTGGACCGGCCCGACTCCAGCCCGCTGTTCTACCGCCCGCAAGGCCCGGTCTCGGCCGCCGCCTTCCTGCGCGACGCCTACGACCTCGCGGAAATCCTGCCGGACGGGCGCTTTCTCGTCAATTTATGTCAGGATCGGTACGCCTTCGCCGTCGCCTTCGCGGCCGGGCTGCTGCGCGGCCGCACCAGCCTGCTCAACGTGGAGCCCGCAGCCCTCCTCTCAATGGCCTCGGACTATCCGGGCTGCACCGTCGCCGCCGATACGGAACGGCCCAACCTGCCATGGCCGGCAACGCCCGTCCGCCCGTCCGCCGCCGAGCCTGCCCACCGTCCCGACAACCCTTCGCTCCCGCCCGGCCACCTGGCCGCGATCGTTTTCACCTCCGGCAGCACCGGCCAGCCGACGCCCCACCCGAAGCGATGGGCGGCCCTGCCCGCCCGCAGCCAGGCCGCCTGCGAGCAATTCGCGCTCGACGGCGCAAGCATCGTCGGCACCGTGCCGCCGCAACACATGTACGGTTTCGAAACCACCATCCTCCTGCCGCTGCACGCGCGGGTCGCGAGCTGGTGCGGCCCGGCCTTCTTCCCAGCCGACGTCGCCGCCGCCCTCGCCGCCTGCCCGGCCCCGCGCGTCCTCGTCACCACCCCGCTGCACCTGCGCACCCTGATCCAAGCGGGCCACCCGATGCCGCCGGTCTCCGCCTGCATCAGCGCCACCGCGCCGCTGGACCACGCGCTGGCCGCGGAGGCGGAAGCCGCATGGTCCGCCCCCATCCTGGAAATCTTCGGCGCCACCGAATGCGGCAGCATCGCCAGCCGCCGCACCACCGCAGGCCCCGATTGGGTCGGCTATCCCGGCGTCCGGATCGCCGTCACCGAGGCAGGATCAATCGTCCAAGCGCACGGCGCAGACCCGGTGCCGCTCGCCGACATGATCGAGCGCACCGGCGCAGGCTTCCGCCTGCTCGGCCGCCGCACCGACGTCATCAAGCTCGGCGGCCGCCGCGCCTCCCTGCCAGGCCTGAACCACCTGCTGGCCGGCCTGCCGGGCATTGAGGACGGCGCCTTCGTCCTGCCCGACGAACCCGGACGCGCCACTCCCCGCCTCGTCGCCATCGTCGTCGCGCCCGGCCGCACCGCCCCCGCCATCCTCGCCGACCTCCGCCGCGTGATGGACCCGGCGTTCATGCCCCGCCGGGTCGTGCGCGTCCCCGCCATGCCGCGCAACGCCCTCGGCAAGCTGCCGCGCCAGGCCCTGCTGCAGCTTCTGGAACACGAGGACTGATGCGCCCCGCCGGCTCCTTCACCGTGCCGCCGGACCATCCGGCGCTGCCCGGCCATTTCCCCGGCCGCCCAATCGTGCCCGGCGTCATGTTGCTGGACGAAACCGCCGCCCTCATCCTCGCCGCCGAGCCAGGCCGCGCCCTCGCCGGCTTCCCAGCCGTCCGGTTCACGCATCCGGTCCGCCCGAGCGAGCGCGTCGAGGTCGAATACGCGGACAAATGTTTCACGTGCAACATTGACGGCCGGGCGGTCGTCAGCGGAACCGTGTCGCTCATATGAGCTGGTCGCAGCAGCAGGAACGCGGCTCCCCTCTCGCCGCCAGGGCCGGCCTGTGGCTCGCGACGCACACCGGGCGGCTCCTCGCCCCGCTCATTCTCTGGCCCGTCACCCTATGGTTCCTGCTCACCAGCCGCGCCGCCCGCCGCGCCTCGCGCGACTACCTCCGCCACGTCCTGCCCGCCCCGCCCGGCCTGCGCCACGTCGCCCAGCACTTCCATAGCTTCTCCCACGCCGTACTCGACCGCATCCTGCTGCTCTGCGGCCATCACGCCGGCTTCGACGTCCAAACGGAGGGCCTCGATCACCTCACCGAACTGCTCGGCCGCGGCCAGGGCTGCATCCTGCTCGGCGCGCACCTCGGCAGCTTCGAAGTCCTGCGCGCCGTCGCCCGCCACTCCCCAGTCCCGGTCTGGGCGCTCATGTACCGCCGCAACGCCGGCGTCCTCGGCCCCTTATTCGACCGCCTCGCCCCAGCCTTGCACGAACGCGTGCTCGAGATCGGCGACACCGCCAGCATGATCCGCGCCCGCGAATGCGTCGAGCGCGGCGAGGTCGTCGGCATCCTCGCCGACCGCGCCCCCTCCGGCCACCGCATGGTGAGCCTTCCCTTCCTCGGCGAGGCCGCCCCGTTCCCTTCCGGTCCCTTCGTCCTCGCCAACGCCATCGCCGCCCCCGTTATCCTCTTCCACGCCGTCCGCACCGGCCCGGCCCGCTACGACGTCCGCTTCAAGCCCTTCGCCGACCGCATCGTCCTGCGCCGCTGCTGTCGCGGCGCCGACTTGCGCGATACCATGGCTCGCTACGTCATCGAGATCGAGGCCGCTTGCCGCGCGCACCCCTACCAATGGTTCAACTTCTTTCCTTTCTGGGAACACGCGTCCGATGCGGGGCATGATCCACGGGCGGCGCTTGCTGCCGCTCGTTCTCCTGGCCCCGCTCCTGCTTGGGCAGCCGGCAAGGGCTGACGGCGGCCCACCGCTCGAAGCCTTGATGGCAAGGCTCGCCTCCGTGCCGGAGCGCAGCGCCACGTTCCGCGAGCAGCGCCGCTTCGCCGCCCTCGACACCCCGCTCGAGAGCAGCGGCGCCCTCTCCTACCGTAAGGGCTACTTGGAGAAGGTCACCACCTGGCCGCAGCCCGAGCGCCTCGTCGTGGACGGTGACCGCTTGGTCATCACCGCCGGCAACCAACCCCCGCAGGTCATCCCCATGAGCGCCGCGCCCGAGCTCCGCACCTTGATCGACGCCATCCGCGGCCCGCTGCTCGGCGACGCGGCGGCGCTGCGGAAGGCCTTCCACGCCAGCACCGGCGGCACGATGGCAAGCTGGACCCTCGACCTCACCCCCAAAGACCTGGCCGCCGCCAAGTTCCTCCGCGGCGTCCATCTCCAGGGTCATGACGGCCAGGTGGACCGCCTCGCCATCACCCAGGCCAACGGCGACGAGCAGACGATGACGATCACGCCTCGATGACCCGCGCCGCACCAGTCCTCGCCAGCCTGGCCGCCGCGATCGCCTTTCTCGTCCTCGCCATCTCGCTGATCACCGTCCGCACCGACATGGCCGAGTTCCTCCCCAGGGGCCGCACCGAGGCCGCCCGCCTGGTGCTCGACGAGGCCCGCACCGGCGCCGCCACCGGCCTCGTCCTGATCGGCGTCGAGAACGCGCCCGCCCCGGACCTCGCCCGCATCGCCGTGTCGATGGCAGCCGCGCTGCCCGGCACCGGCCTGTTCCAGCTCGTCGCCGGCGGCCAGCCCCCGCCGCTCGACCAATCCCTCCTGTTCGACCACCGCTACGCCCTCAGCCCGGCCACGGCCGCCGAGGCCTTTACCGCCCCCGCCCTGCACAGATCGCTGGAGCGGCTGCTTGCCGAACTCCGCTCTTCCGCCGCCCCCCTGATCGTCAAGTACGGCCTGGCAGATCCGCCGGGCGCGTTCTTCGCCCTGCTGCGCGCCTGGGGCGCCACGTCCGGCATCCGCATGATCGACGGCGCCTGGTTCTCCCCCGACGGCGCCCGCGCCCTGCTGCTCGCCCGCACGAAGGCCGGCGGCATGGACATCCCCGCGCAGGAAACCGCCCTCGCCGCCATCCAATTCGCCTTCCAGGCGGCAGCGCCCGGCCCCGCGACACTCCTCGTCGCCGGCCCGGCCGTGTTCGCCCGCGACGCCGCCCGCGCGATCAAAGCCGATGTCGAACGCATCTCGGTCCTCTCCACCCTGCTCGTCGTCGCCCTCCTTTGGTGGCGCTTCCGCTCGCCCTTGGTGCTGGCCGCCATCGCCGCCCCCGTCGTGCTCAGCGTCGCCATCGCCGCCGTCGCCGTACAAGTCCTGTTCGGCATGGTCCACGGCGTCGCCCTCGGCTTCGGCGCCACCATGCTCGGAGTCTCGGTCGACTACCCGGTGCTGATGATCGGCCATCGCAAGCGCGGCGAACCCGCCGCCCACACCCGCACGCGAATCGGCCGCGCCTTCACCCTCGCCGTCGCCTCGGCCCTGCTCGGCCTCGCCGCAATGGTGTTCTCCGGTTTCCCCGGCCTCGTCCAGCTCGGCGCGTTCGCCGCCATCGGCCTCTTGTCCTGCGCCGTCCTCACCTGGACCATCCTCCCCCGCCTCATCGTCGCCGCCAACCTCGCCCCCGTTGCCGCCTCCGACCCGGCCTGGCTGCCCCGGGTCGAGAACGTCCGCCGCTTCCGCGCCTGGTCCGCCCTCCCCGTCGTCGCCGCCGCGATCTACCTCGCCTGGCACGGCCCGCGTTGGGAAGGCGACCTGCAGGCGCTCAGCCCCGTCCCCGAAGCCTCCCGCAAGCTCGACCGGGAGATGCGCGCCCAGATCGGCGCGCCGGACGCCGGGCACCTCCTCCTGGTGCGCGGCGCGACGCCGGAGGCGGTCCTGGAAGCCGAGGAACGGTTGCTGCCGATCCTCGACCGGCTAAAATCCGGTGGCATGATCCAAGGGGCCGAACTGGCAGCCCGCTTCCTGCCCAGCGCCAAGACCCAGGCAGCCCGCGCCGCGGCCCTGCCCGATGCCGTCAGCCTGGCCGTCAACCTCGACATCGCCCGCGCCGGCCTGCCGTTCCGCCCGGAAGCGTTCCGCCCGTTCAAGGATGCCGTCGCCGCCGCCCGCACCGCGGCCCCGCTGCGCTTGCAGGACCTCGAAGGCACGCTCCTCAACGCCCGCCTCTCGCCCTTGCTGCTGCCCCGCGGCGACGGCTGGCTCGGCCCGGTGGCGCTGCAAGGCGTCGCCGACCCCGCCCGCGTCGCCGAGGCCTTCGTCGGCACAGGCGTCCTTTACGTCGACATGCGCTCCGAACTTGGCGGCATCCTGGCCGCCTACACCGCCCGCGCCTGGTGGTGGCTCGGCGGCAGCGCGGCGGCCATCCTGCTGGTGCTGCTGGCCGGGCTGCGCGACCTCGCCCGCGTGCTGCGCGTGATCGGCGCCCTGCTGGCGGCCCTGCTCGTCACGGTGGCGCTGCTGACCGCCGCGGGCGTCCGCCTGTCCCTGATCCACCTGGTCGCCCTGCAACTGGTCGCGGGCGTCGGGCTGGATTACGCCCTGTTCTACGCCCGCCGCCAGATCGACGCGGAGGAGCGCGCCCGCACCCTGCGGACGCTGGTCACTTGCAACGCCATGACCTTGCTAACCTTCGGCCTGCTCGCCGCTTGCCAGACGCCGGTTCTGCGCGACATTGGAGTGACCGTCGCGGCGGGGGCCTTGCTCGCCATGGGCTACGCCTTCCTGGTCGCCGGCAAGGCCGTGGGCGAAAGGGAATGATGCCGTTGATTCTGACCGCCTGCACCGCCGTGAGCGCCCTGGGAACGGGCGCGGGCGCCCATCGCGCGGCGCTGCTCCACGGAACCGGGGGCCTGTGCCCCAACGATTTCGAGCCGGCAACCGGCGGCTGGATCGGCCGTGTCCCCGGCGTGGAGCGGCATGCCCTGCCCCCGCGCATGGCCAATTACGACTGCCGCAACAACCGCCTCGCCGACATGGCGCTGCAGGCCGACGGCTTCGATCTCCGCGTTGCCGGCGCCGTTGCTCGCTACGGCGCCGACCGCATCGCCGTCGTGCTCGGCACCAGCACGAGCGGCATCAACGCCGCCGAGGACGCCTACCGCGACCGGGACGGCGACGGCCCGCTGCCATCAGGGTTCGACTACGCTCATACCCAGGACCTCTACTCTCTCGGCGACTACGTCCGCGCCGCGCTCGGCCTCCGCGGCCCGGCCTTCGTCATCTCCATCGCCTGCGCCAGCAGCGCCCGCTGCTTCATCGACGCCGCCCAGATGATCGCCGCCGGGGTTTGCGACGCGGCCGTGGTCGGCGGCGCGGACAGCCTGTGCCGCATGACGCTGCACGGCTTCACGGCGCTGGAATTGATCTCTCCCACCCCAACCCGGCCCTGCGCCGGCGACCGCAGCGGCATCTCCATCGGCGAGGCGGCCGGGTTCGCCTTGCTGGAGCGGGAGGGCGAGGGCATCGCCCTGCTCGGCGGCGGCTCCAGCAGCGACGGCTACCATATGTCCTCGCCGCACCCCGAAGGCGTCGGAGCGGTCGCGGCCATGCGCCAGGCCCTGGCCGCGTGCGGTTTGACGCCGGAGGCCATCGACTGGGTCAACCTGCACGGCACCGGCACGCGCGCCAACGACGCCATGGAGGATGCCGCCGTCTCGGCCGTGTTCGGCGACGGCGTGGCGTGCAGCAGCACGAAAGGCTGGACCGGGCACACGCTCGGGGCTTGCGGCGTGCTGGACGCGCTGTTCGCCCAGGAGTGCATCGCCGAGGGGATCATACCGGGCTGCCTCGGCGTGGACGCGCCGGACCCGTCGTTCAAGTCGCAGGTGGCGACCGGCCTCCTGCGCCGCCGGGTCGGCCGGGTGATGAGCAACGCGTTCGGCTTCGGCGGCATCAATTGCAGCCTCGTGTTCGGCGCCGCCCCTTGACCCCGCTTGCAGCCTCCGTGCTGGGCGTGTCGGTCTGGGGACCGGGCCTGGAAGGCTGGCAGGCCAGCCGGCCCGTCCTCGCTGGCGAAACGAGCTACGAGCCGCGTCCCTCCCCCGCCCCTGCCCCCTCCATCCTGCCGCCCAACGAGCGGCGGCGGACCGGGCCAGTGACCCGGCTGGCGCTCACGGTGGCGCAGGAGGCAGCCGCCGCCTCGGGCCTGGCGCCGGGCGACCTGCGCAGCGTGTTCGGCAGCGGCAACGGCGACGGGACGACCGTGGGCAGCATCCTCGACGCCTTGGCGCGCACGCCCGCGGGGGAGCGGGGCGTCTCGCCGACGCAGTTCCACAACTCGGTCCACAACGCGGCGGCCGGATACTGGTCGATCGCCAACGCGAGCCGCCAGCCCGCAACGTGCCTGGGCGCGCACGACGACACCTGGCCGGCGGCCCTGCTCACGGCGATGGCCGAGTTGGCCAGCGGGCGGCAGCCGGTGCTGCTGTGCTGCTACGACCATCCGTTGCCCCCGCCGCTCGACGCCCTGCGCCCGACCGGTGCGCCGTTCGGCGTCGGGCTGGTGCTGACGCCGGCGGCGGAGGGACGCCCGTCGCTCCGCGTCGCTTACGCGTCGTCGCCGGGCGAGCCAGGCAAGCCGTTGCCTCCCGGCCTGGACGCCCTGGCGCGCTACAACGCCGCGGCCCGGGCGCTGCCGCTGCTGTCGGCCCTGGCGCGGGGCGGCGCGGACACGCTGGCGGTTCCTTACGGCGGCGGCCACCTTTCGGTCAGCGTCCAGGCATGATCGAAGGCGCGCGCCTGGCCGAACTGCTGCCCCATGCCGGGGCGATGGTATTGCTTGGCCGCCTCGTGGAATGGGACACGGCGGCCATCCGCTGCGCCACCCGGTCGCATCTCGACCCGCTGAACCCGTTGCGCCGGGCCGGGCGGCTATCCGCCATATGCGGGGTGGAGTTCGGCCTGCAGGCGGCGGCGCTGCACGGGGCTTTGCTCGCCGGCGGCGTGGCGCAGCAGGCCGGCTACGTGGCCCGGCTTCGCGACATGGCGCTGCACGTGGCATACCTCGACGACCCGGCTTGGGAGGAGATCGCCGTGGAGGCTCGGCTGGAGCGGCAGGAGGCTGGCGGGATGCTCTACGCGCTAGCGCTGATGGACCCGTCCGGACGCCGCCTGGTGCAGGCCCGGGCCACGATCGCATTGCCCGCGGGACGCGCGTGAGGGCGCTGGTCACGGGCGGCGCGAGCCCGCTGGGGGCCGCGATCTGCCGCCGGCTGGCGGGCGACGGGATGCACGTGCTGGTTCATGCCCATGCCGGGCTGGGCCGGGCGGAAGCATTGTGCGCCGAGATCGCCGGGCTGGGCGGCTCGGCCGAGGCCTTCGCCTGCGACCTGGGCGACGTGCTGGGCACGGAGGCGGCGGTCGGGCGCATCCTGGCGGGCGGCGTGCTGCAGGTGGTGGTGCACAACGCCGGCCTGCACGACGACGTGCCGATGGCGGGGATGACCGCGGCGCAGTGGCAGGGGCCGATCGACGTGTCGCTGGGGGGGTTCTACGCCGTTCTGCGCCCGCTGCTGCTGCCGATGATCGGCACGCGATACGGGCGGGTGATCGCCGTCTCCTCGGTCGCCGCCCTGCTGGGCAACCGCGGCCAGGTCGCCTACGCCGCGGCCAAGGCCGGCCTGATCGGCGCGGTCAAGTCCTTGGCGCGCGAGGTGGCCGCCCGTGGCATCACCGTGAACGCGGTGGCCCCCGGCGTTATTGCCTCTCCGGCGGTGGACGCTGTAATGGATGCGAAACGGATCGCGGAGATCGTGCCGATGAAGCGTGCCGGGCGGCCGGACGAGGTGGCGGATTTGGTCGGCTTCCTGGCTTCCAGGCAGGCGGGATACATCACCGGGCAGACGGTCTCGATCAACGGGGGCATGGTTTGAGCGGTTCGCAGTGCGACGTGCTGGTGATCGGCGGCGGGCCGGCCGGCAGCACGGCCGCGGCCCTGCTGGCCGAGCGCGGGCATGACGTGGTAGTGGTCGAGAAAGAGCGCCATCCGCGCTTCCATATCGGCGAGAGCCTGCTTCCCCGCAACACGGCGCTGTTCGACCGGCTCGGCCTGCGCGACAAGATCGCCGCCATCGGCACCCATAAGCCCGGCGCGGAGTTCGTGGCCGACGACACCGGCAAGGAGGTCCATTTCTCGTTCGCCAGCGGGTTGGACAAGACCTACACCTCCTCCTGGCAGGTGCGCCGGGCGGAGTTCGACCAACTCCTGTTCGAAGCGGCTGAGGCGCGCGGGGCCAGGACGATGCAGCGCGCCACCGTCAAGGAGGTCGCCTTCGCGGCGGACGGCGGCCGGGCCGAGGTGACCGTCGCCGAAGCGGATGGCACGATTGTCCGCTGGACGCCGCGCTACGTGCTCGACGCGTCGGGCCGGGACACGTTCCTGGCTGGGCGGTTTGGCCATAAGCGGGCGAACAAGCGCAACAACACGGCGGCGGTCTACGCCCATTACAAAGGCGTCGAGTTCCGCACCGGCGAGCTTGAAGGCTACGTCAGCATCCACCTGGCCGAGGACGGCTGGTTCTGGATGATCCCGCTGCCGGACCAGGTGATGAGCGTCGGCTTCGTGGCCAACCCGGGCGCGTTCAAGGCACGCCGAGGCGACCTCGCGGCGCTGTTGTCCGACCGGATCGCCTCAAGCCCGACCGTCAGCGCCCGGATGCGGGGGGCAGAGCGCGTCTCCGAGGTCGGCGGCAGCGGCAACTATTCTTACGATGCGAGAAGCATCGGCGGCGACGGCTACCTGCTCATCGGCGACGCCTTCGCGTTTCTCGACCCGGTGTTCAGCAGCGGGGTGTTGCTGGCGATGACCTCCGGCGAGAAAGGGGCCGCCGTCGCCGACGCCTGGCTTGCCGACCCGGCGCGGGGCCGGGCCATGGCGCGGCGGATGGAACGGGAGATGCGGCATGCGATGGCGCGCATCGGCTGGCTGGTCTACCGCATCAACACGCCGGCGTTGCGGCTGCTGTTCATGGCGCCGCGCAACGCCTTCCGGATGCGCGACGGGTTGGTGAGCCTTCTGGCCGGGAATCTGCGGGGCAACTGGCGCTCGGATTTCCCCGTGCTCGCGTTCAAGTCGATCTATTTCACCACCGCCCTGCTGCTGCGGCTCGGGGCTGTCCGCCCGCCTTCGCCGCGGGCCGAGATGCAGGCAGCGGAATAACGCCCATTGCCCGACCGTGACCGCCGCCTCATTGCGGCGCAACGGCGGCAGCGTCCAGGGCGGATCGTAGAACCAGGCCATCGGCTTGCCCGTGGGATGCCATTTGCTGCCGGAAAGCGCCCGCAGCAGGCGGGCGTTCTCGTTCTCGACCGTGGCGGCCGACGCCGTGCCGGAATAGCGCAAGACGGCGATGGTTTGCGCTGGCACCGTCACGATCTCGACTTTCGGGTCGGTCGGCACGGGCAAGGTCTCGCGCGTGTAGTTGGGCGGCATGAAGAAGCGGATGCGCCACTCGCCGCTTGCCTCCCGGGCCTGGTCGACCGGGGCGGTCATGGCGATCTTCTCCGGCTTGGCGGAGGATTGCCCGACCGGGGCCGTCATGGCGATGCTCGTTTTGCCTTTGTTGGCGCCGAAGATGTAGGAGGCAAGGGTTTGGAATCCGGCACTGCGGGCGGCGACCGCATCGCCGGACACGACTGTCTGGGCAGCCAAACGCGGGCCGTACTCGCGGATCTCGACATTGCCGATTTCGGCAACGGCGTCGTAATGCGGCTCCTCGGTCGTCCGGATGCCGACGACGGAGCAGGCCGAGAGGAGCAGGCTTGATGCCAGTGCCATGATGCGAAATCCCATGACGGCCCTTGTGCGAAACGGCGGTGAGGATCAAAGCCGCCACCGGGGCGAAGGTTGCCTTGCCCGGGCAAGCCGAGGCGATGCCGGTCAGGCCGATCCGGGACTAGCTTTATTTGAGACGGCGATTCACGTTCTGACTGCCTCCAGTCAGAACGATCGCGGTCTAGGCGAAACGCTGGCGCAAGTCCAACCGGCGCTTGAGCCAATGAGCCACCTGACGATGATGCCGCTCGAAAGCGAGATACAAGACGATTGCCGCCGCGTGCATGGCTATGAACGCGGCGACCAGGGCGGCGGGCGTCGGCGCTCCGGATGAGAGATGCCAGACCAGGATCAGAACCGTGTTGTGGATGAGATAAAGGCTGTAGCTGTACGACGCGAACAGGGTGCAGGATTTCCGGACCACGCGCGGCAGGCTTGGGATGCCTTGCATCAAGGACAGCAGGCCGAGCACAAGCGCCGCCTCGCACAACACGATGCCGAGGTCCTGGAAGTTCCAGCCGGTCTTGATCCCGCGCCCGGCGATGCACACGAGGCTCGCGCCGACAATCACCAGGCCGATCTGCGCCTTGTTCTCGATCCGCCGGCTGGCGCGCACCCAGATGTATGCGCCCATCGCGCCGACCACCCAGACCAGGGTCAAGCCGTTGCCGCCGCCAGCCGCGACGTTCCACAACACGACCGGGAGGGCGACCGCGCCGAGAACGATCCAGAGAGGGCGTTTAAGCCGCTCGCGGGCGACCAGGCCGAAAAAGCCGAGGCCGAACAGCACGTAGATCCAGAACTCGATCGGGATGGTCCAGAACGGCTCGGCGGCGTTGTAGGTGCGGATGAACAGCCCGTCGCCGAAGGCCCGGTGGCCGAGCTGGAACAGGGGATAGTCTTGCAGCAGGAAAAGGTTGCCCAGGAACGCCAGCGGGCCGTGGGAGAGGCCGGGCTGGCCCCAGTCGCCGAGGTTGACCGCCGCGTTGAGCGCGGCGACGAAGATGAGAGCCGGGATGTAGGCGGTGAAGATGCGGGCGAACCGGTCTATCATATAGGGCGCGAAGTAGGGCTGCGGTTCCTGGATGCGCTTCAGGCTGGATTGGAAGATGAGGAACCCGGACAAGATAAAGAAGATGCCGACGCCGATCTGGCCGAACGAGACAGTGTGGGCAATGCCGAATACGTCCGCCGTGTGGCCGAACAGCACCAAGTTGGCGCCGACGGCCCGGAGCAGGTCGAGCAGCGCCACGCCGTTCGCGCCGATCTCCGCCGGTTTCAGGAATGTTTGGGGACGGGCCTGCGGCCGCGCGGCGACGGCTGCGACCCGGCGAGGACTTCTCAAGCGCGTCAACACTATGGCGGGTTTGAGCATCATTTGTCTATACCGTCGGTCATGAAGTGTAGCCGCATGATCCTCATGCCGCTTCCGTCAGCAAGCGTATGCGAACATCTAACATTATTATAACGATTCATTCAACATAATAACGAGTCCTTAATAGTGGAATCATTGCGTGGACGCCGCCGCAGCCGATCCGCCCGCCCAGTATCGTATTGTAAATACTCTGGTTTTTTGTTTGATATGGCAACGAGACACACCCGTCCGCATCTTTGGCGCGTCGTCGCCGCCCGCTTCGGAATCGACATTGCCAGCGCGGCGCTTTAAGCCGCGCCCGTCACGAACTCGATGGGTATGCACGTGGGACATCTCGCAAGAACCGCCTGCCTGGCCGCCGCCATGCTCGCATCCGGCTTACCTGCCTGCGCAGCCCCGGGCGACGCGGGCGCGACGTTCTCGACCAAACCGAACAACCCGCGCAGGGACCCCCTTCCCGTTGTTGCGGGCGCGGTGCCGGGCCACGGGCTGACGATGACGCGGGGGGCGCGCAACGCCTTCTCGCTCATCATGGGCAGCGCGCAGCCGGGCGCCAACATGACGAGCGGCCAATCGGTGCGCGACCGGTTCTTCCTCAATTACATGTCGGGCGACCTGCACAAGGCGATCGGCAGCCCGATGGACACCGGGCAGGCGAACAACAACACCTTCGCCGCGGTTGCCCGGCACACCGCGCCCGGCGACCCGAACGACCTTCACGTCATGAAGCCGGACGGCTTGCATCTCCGGGCGGTCTGCTCGGACAACGGCACGAACTGCGAGCCTGGCCACGTTTGGGGGGCGATGATCCGGCTGCCGTTCGAATGGCGCCCGGGCACGGTCATGAAGGTCCGCTACAAAAGCCCCAAAGGCGCGCACTCCTGGGCACCGATCTGGATGTTCACCGGCCAGCAGGCCTCGCCCGGGCCGGGCGGCGAGCCTTACCAGGGCTTCAACGGCCCCGATGCGTTGTATCGCGCCAGCAAGGCCAATTTCGAGATCGATTGGAACGACAACTACCCGCGCCTGCCCGCGGGCGTCCCGCCCGGCTACCAGATCGACTTCGGAACGCCCGACATCTACGGCACCAAGTGGAAGACGCCGCCGCACGGCGTGTATTGGGCGGACGGCGACGGATGGAAATACTATGGCCCATCCTTTAAGCCTGAGTTCGCGCGCGCGCCGTTCGACTGGTCGGAGGGTTTCCATGACCTGATCGGCAACTGGCGCGGCGACGGCAGCAACCTGATCGATTTGTTGGTCGACGGCCAGCTCGTTTCGACCGTTTACATGGAGTACGCGCCCGACACCTTTGTCGACCCGGCCGACGGCAAACGCAAGACCGTGGCGATGCACCTCATCATCGGCAACCAGGCCATCCCGAGCTGGACCCGCCGCGGCGGCAAGGTCGTGGACAACGACGGCATCCCGGACGGCTGGACCATCGTCGTGCAGGAGATTTCCGGCTGGCACGGCAACATCGCCGACCCGGACCAGTATCGCGCCTCCAAGCGGAACGGCATCAGGTAGCCAGCCGGCGGTCGGCGGCAAGCACGGCGACCCCGGCGAGCAAGCCCCAGAACGCCCCGCCCAGGCCCAGGAGGTTGAGGCCCGATGCCGTGACCCCGAAGGCGGTGACGGCGGCGAAGCGCTGGCCATCGTGCGCGACGGCGGCAGCGAGCGCGTTGGTCATCGGCCCCAGCAGCGCCGTCCCGGCCACGACCGACACGAGCAGCGGCGGCAAGCCCGCGAGCATCGTCGCGAACCCAGCGCCGAACAGCCCGAGCAGCAGATAGAACGCGCCAAAATACGGGCCTGTTTTCCATCGCTGGGCCGGGTCGGGGTGGGCCTCCGGCCCGGTGCAGATGGCGGCGGTCACGGACGACAGGTTGGCCGAGAAGCAGCCGAACGGGGCCAGCAGGACCGTCAGCGCGCCGGTCACGACGAGTGTGCTGCGGACGGGCGGCTCATACCCGGCGACGCGGAGCACGGCAGCCCCCGGGATCTGCTGCGTCGCCATGGTGACGAGGAACAACGGCACGCCCAGGCCGAGCAACGCCGCCGGGCTGAATGCCGGCGTGGTCCAGCGCGGGACCGCGAGGCTGAACTCCGGGGGCGGCAGCGGGTGCCCGAGCAGGGCTGCGAGCGGCAGCCCGGCGGCGATGACCACCAGCGGCGCGGACGCCGGGTGGATTGACCGGGCGAGCAGGAACGCCGCGAGCAACGGCAGCACGAGCAACGGCTCCGCGCCCCCGGCCTGGAACAGCGCCAGCACGAAGCGGAGCAGCAGCCCGGCCAGCATCGCCGCCCCGATCGGCGCCGGCAGCCTGGCGACCGCCGCTCCCAAGGCCGGGACGGCGCCCGCGAGCAGCATCAGCGCGCCCGAGAGCAGGAATGCGCCGGCCGCCTCGGCCATCGTCATGCCCGGCGCCAGGCCGGCGATCATCACCGCGCCGGCGAGCGACCAGGCTGTCACCACCGGCATCCGGTGCCGGACGCTGAGGACGATGCTGCTGACGCCGATGGCGAGGCAGAGGGCCGCGACCCATGAGGCGGTCTCGCCCGCATCGGCGCCCAGGTTGCGCGCGGCGGCGACGATCAGCGCCAGGGTGCCGCCGAAGCCGACCAGCACGGCGACCAGGGCGGACGCGACGACCGAGAACCGCACCGCGTCGCAGCCCTGGCGCTATTTGCCGGCGGGGAGCTTGCCTTCGGCCACCAGCACCTCATTGGCGGCCTTGAACGCTTCGAGGCCGGCCGGGATGCCGCAGTAGACGGTGGCGTGCAGCAGCGCTTCCTTGATCTCGTCCACGCTGACGCCGTTCGCCAGCGCGCCCTTGACGTGCAGCTTCAGCTCGTTGTGTGCCCGCAAGGCGGTCAGCATCGCCAGGTTGAGCAGCGAGCGGGTTTTGCGGTCGAGCCCCGGGCGCGCCCAGGCGTAGCCCCAGGCAAGCTCGGTGGTGGCGTGCTGGAAGGCCAGCATGAACTCGTTGGCGCTCGCGATCGAGTTGTCGACGTAGTCCTCGCCCAGCACCGCGCGCCGGATCGGCAGGCCGCGGTCGAACAGCGTCTCGGAGGTGGGATGGTCGCCGGGTTCGGACATGGTAGCCTCCTGGTTGCGGGCGGCACTAGAGCGTTGCCGCGGGGCCTTGGCAACATGGGCGGTGTCCGGGCAGAGGTGGTATCGGGCGGCGGGCGTCACCATTTCGCCGTTGCGCGGGCTTCATGTCCTGGCGACGTGCGTGACGCCGGGCGTGGGCCGGACATGGAAGGAATTGAGCGGTGTCGCTGCTGATCGTGTTGCTTGTGCTGGCAGCGGTGGCCGTGGCGGCGGCCGGTCTTGGCGTGAGGACGGTGCCGCAGGGGCAGGTCTGGACCGTGGAGCGGTTCGGAGCGTTCACGCGGCTGCTGCATCCCGGCCTCAACCTGCTGCTACCGGTCATCGAGCAGGTCGGCCACAAGATGAACGTGCAGGAGATCGTGCTGGACATCCCGGAGCAGGCGGTGATCACGCGCGACAACGCGGCCGTGGCGGTGGACGGCATCATGTATTACCGCGTGCTCGACCCGGCCAAGGCCGCGTACGGGGCGCAGAACCTGGTGCAGGCGTTGACGAGCATGGCCATGACCAACATCCGCAGCGTGATCGGCTCGATGGACCTCGACGGGGCGTTGTCCGGGCGCGAGGAGATCAACGCCCGGCTGCTCGCGACGCTCGACCATGCCACCTCGCCCTGGGGCGTGAAGGTCAGCCGGGTCGAGCTGCGCAAGATCGAGCCGCCGGCGAACCTGGTGCAGGCGATGAATTTGCAAATGACGGCCGAGCGGGAGCGGCGCGCGACCGTAGCCCGCGCCATGGGGGAACGGGAGGCCGCGGTCGCGCGGGCGGAAGGGGCGAAGCAGGCGACGGTGCTGGAGGCCGAGGCGCGGCTGGAGGCGGCGATGAAGGACGCCTCGGCGCGGGAACGGCTGGCGGAGGCGGAAGCACTGGCGACCCGCGTGGTGGCCGAGGCGGCGGAGGGCCAGGGGGCCGAGGCGCTACGGTATTTCGTGGCGCAGAAATACGTGGACGCCGTGCGGGCGCTGGCGGCGAACCCGAGCGGGCGGACATTGGTGATCCCGATCGAGGCCGGCGCGCTGGCGGGCGGCATCACCCAGGCGGTCGAGGCGATGACGCTGGGCGGGGGGCGGGCGCAGCCATGAACGCACAATCATGAACGCCTGGGGAATTTGGCTGGCCGCCGGGCTGATGCTCGCCGGGCTGGAGATGATGGCGCCGGGGGTCTACCTGCTCTGGGTCGGGGTGGCCGCCGTGGCGACGGGCGGGATCACGCTGCTGCTCGGGCTGGACCTGGTTTGGCAGCTCGCGGCGTTCGTCGCCTTTACCGCCGCCGCGGTCGGGCTGGTCGGCTTGCGCCTGCAGCGGCGGCCCTTGAAGGACGTGGTGAACGCACCGTCGGCCGGCTTGCTGGGCCAGGTCTGCCGCGCGCTGGAGTTCCGGGACGGGGAAGGCCGGGTCGCGTTCGGCGATGGCACGTGGGCGGCGCGGGTGACGGACGGGACCGTGCCGGCGAACGGGCAGGCGCTGCGGATCATCGGGCTGGACGGGACGACGTTGCTGGTTGAAAGCTTGAGGCCTGATTGAGGTTGCGTCGCTTGCTCAACGAAATGCCTGCCAACGCATCGCAGCTTCCATTCTGGATCGTATGCCCTGCATGTCCTTTTCAACTAATTGATCGAACTTAATCCAGCGTTTCCGTGTGGGACCCTCGAATTGAGAAATCAATTTTAATGAAGTATCAATGGCATCAGAGTCTTTAGAACTAAACATCGGCAAATCTTCGATAGCGCAGCCGAGTATCTCAAGCGGCTTCTTACCTATTTTTGGTTGGAAATAAGCAAGACATAGCGCGCCAGCTCTAAGTGTGTGTTGCATCTGCTTGTCACGGGTGCAAGCGACGGCAAGTGTAAAAGCGTCTAAAATCATATGTTTAGGATGTGGAAGAAGGGTACTGTCAACAATCCGAATTGGCATTGCGCCGCTATGTTCCAGAAACGCCCCGAAGTCGGCAATAATCTTTTCAGTAGGAAGTTTTTTTGATCGCAGCCCGGGTTTAGGCAAGAATTTTTTTATTCTGGTTAGAACTGCTAAAATTCCCATTGCACAACAGCCCCGTTTTCGTTCTCTAGTATTACCCAAATGGATAGTATCTTAAAGTCTGTTTCTGTTGTAAAACGGCTGGTGCGACAGCGCAGGTCCTACGCCGCCGTGAACTGCAGCGCCGCCAGGCGCGCATAGAGCCCGCCTCCCGCCACGAGCTGCTCGTGCATATCGGTCGCGACCACCCGCCCCGCCTCCATCACCACTTGGCAGCTCGCGGCGTTCGTCGGCTTTACCGCCGCCGCGGTCGGGCTGGTCGGCTTGCGCCTGCAGCGGCGGCCCTTGAAGGACGTGGTGAACGTGCCTTCGGCCGGGTTGCTGGGCCAGGTCTGCCGCGCGCTGGAGTTCCGGGATGGGGAAGGCCGGGTCGCGTTCGGCGATGGCACGTGGGCGGCGCGGGTGACGGACGGGACCGTGCCGGCGAACGGGCAGGCGCTGCGGATCATCGGGCTGGACGGGACGACGTTGCTGGTCAGCGACATCTCAACGCCCGTGTTGCCCTGACCGCATCGTGGCGGCACGTGCGCCGTGGCGGGAGCCTCATCGGCGACGATCAGGCCTGCGCCTTCGCATCGGCCTGGTTCTGGATCAGCAGCGCGATCAGCCCGGTCCACCCAGTCTGGTGCGCCGCCCCCAGACCGGCCCCGGTGTCTCCATGGAAGTACTCGTGGAAGGCCAAGGCGTCCTCGCCCATCCAGGCCCGGCCCGGCATCGCCGCCCGCCTGCCGTGGCCGTCTTTCAGGAACAGCCGCATCAGGCGCGACCTCAGCTCGTCCGCCGCCGCCGACAACGTGACCATCCGCCCCGACCCGACCGGGCATTCCACCTTGAAGTCGTCCCCGTAGTAGTCATGGAACCGTTGCAGGCTCTCGATCAGCAGGGCGTTGACCGGGAACCACACCGGCCCGCGCCAGTTCGAGTTGCCGCCGAACACCCGCGTCTGGCTTGCCCCGGGCGTATAGGCCGCCCCGTATGCCTGCCCCTCGAACACGAACCGGTACGGGGCCGCCTCGTGCGCCTTGGACATCGAGCGCACGCCGTAGGGCGACAGGAACTCCGCCTCGTCCAGCATCCGGGCAAGCAGCGCCTTCATCCGGTGCCCGCGCAACAGGCTTAGCAGCCGCCGCTCCCCCATTCCCGGCTCGTTCCAGCGCGAGATCAGCGCGGCCAGGTCCGGACGGTAATTCAAGAACCAGCGCAGCCGCCGGGCGAAGTCCGGCAGCGCCTCGATCACGTGCGAGCCGATCACCTCCACGGCCAGCATCGGGATCAGCCCCACCAGCGAGCGCACCCGCATCCGCTCCACGTCGCCTCCGGGCAGGCGGAGCGAGTCGTAGAAGAACCCGTCCTCCTCGTCCCAAAGGCCGCCGCCCGTGCCTTTCTCGTTGCCGCCCTGGCCGGCCATCGCTTCCGCGATCAGCAGGAAGTGCTCGAAGAACTTGGTCGCCGTGTCCTCGTAGACCGCATTCCGCCCGGCCAGTTCGAGCGCGATCCGCATCAGGTTCAGCGCGTACATCGCCATCCAGGCCGTCCCGTCCGCCTGGTCGAGCGTGCCGCCGCCGGGCAGCGGGGCGGAGCGGTCGAACACGCCGATGTTGTCGAGCCCCAGGAACCCGCCCTGGAACACGTTGCGCCCGTCGGCGTCCTTGCGGTTCACCCACCAGGTGAAGTTCAGCATCAGCTTATGGAAGACGCTTTCAAGGAACGCGTAGTCCGCCGTCCCGGTCAGGGTCCGGTCGATCTCGAACACCCGCCAGGCGGCCCAGGCATGAACCGGGGGGTTCACGTCCCCGAAGCCCCATTCGTAGGCCGGGATCTGCCCGTTCGGGTGCATGTACCACTCGCGCAGCAGCAGCACGAGCTGGTCCTTGGCGAACGCCGGATCGATCAGCGCGAACGTCGTGCAATGGAACGCGAGGTCCCAGGCCGCGAACCAGGGGTACTCCCATTTGTCCGGCATCGACAGCACGTCGGCGTTGTTCAGGTGCCGCCAGTTCTTGCCGCGCGTGCGCGTTTCGGGCGGCTTCGGTTGCGCCGGGTCTCCTTCCAGCCAGCGGCGGACGTCGAACAAATAGAGCTGCTTTGACCACAGCATCCCGGCGAACGCCTGCCTTTGCACCAGCCGGATGTCCAGGTCGGCGATGCCGGCCTGCAACTCGGCGTAGAACGCGTCGGCCTCGTCCCGCCGTTGCTGGAACGTCTCGTCGAAATGGGCGAACGGCTCGCTGCCGCGCTCCTCCGGGCGGACGCGCAGGCGGACCTGTTGTTGCCCGCCCGGCTTCAGCCGCATCGCCACCGGCACGCCGCATTTCGTGCCCTGCCCGGCCGGGCTGACCGCCGCCTGGTTCCCGTGCACCACGAAGTCGTTGATCCCGTCCTTGAACGGCCCGGCCCCGTCCATGCCGTATAGCCGCCGCACGTTGGTCTCGTTCTCGCAGAACACGAACGCGGCGTTTGCGTCGCAGTCGAGGCGCATCGGGCGCAGCCGCGGGTGCGCGGCGATCACCCCGCCCTGGTCCGCCCGCAGCAACGGACGCCGTGATCCCTGCTTCCAGGCCCAGGTGTTGCGCGCCCAAAGCTGCGGAACAAGGTGCAGCGCCGCCGCCTCCGGCCCGCGGTTGATGGCCGTCACCCGCATCAGGATGTCGTCGGGCGACGCCTTGGCGTACTCGACAACAATGTCGAAATACCGGTCGTCGTCGAACGCCCCGGTATCGGTTAGCTCGTATTCCGGCTGGTTCTGGCCCCGACGCCCGTTCTCCTCCACCAGCTCGGCATACGGGAACGCCGCCTGCGGGTAGCGGTAGAGCATCCGCATGTAAGAGTGCGTCGGCGTGCCGTCGAGGTAGGCGTACTCCTCCTTCACGTCCTCGCCGTGGTTGCCCTCGCTGTTGGTCAGCCCGAACAGCCGCTCTTTCAGGATCGGGTCGCGCCCGTTCCAGAGTGCCACGCCCAGGCACCAAAGCTGGCGCTCGTGCCCGAAGCCGCCGATCCCGTCCTCGCCCCAGCGATAGGCCCGGCTGCGGGCGTGGTCGTGCGGGAAGTACTCCCAGGCCGTGCCATGCGGGCTGTAGTCCTCCCGCACCGTCCCCCATTGCCGCTCGCTCAGATATGGCCCCCAGCGGCGCCAGCCGTCGCCCCGGCCGATTCCCTGGAGACGGGCGCCCTCGGCGGTGTCGAAGATCGTCAAAGCAGCGCCTCCATGCGCAGCAACTCGCCCAGCGACCAGGCTTGGAACGGGCAGCCGCCCGGCCGGTGCGGCGCGTTTCCGTCCACTACTTCGCTGACATGCCCCAATCCAGCCTCCTGCAAATGCGAATAGAGCGGCGGCAGGAACCGGCGCCGCGCCTCGGCCCGCGCCGCGTCCGTGCCGCCGCGCACGCGCACCCACGCCTCGATGAACGGCCCAAGCAGCCAGGGCCACGCCGTCCCCTGGTGGTAGGCCCCGTCCCGCTCCGCGACGCCGCCCGCGTAACGGGGCTTGTACGCCGGATCAGCCGGATCCAGGGTCCTCAGGCCCAGCGGCGTCAGCAGCCGCCGTTCGGCCAGGTCCACGATGCCGCGCGCGAGGGCGGGCGGCACGACAGTGTGCGGCAAGCCGCCGACCGCGAGCAGCTGATTCGGGCGCACGCGGCGGCGTTCTTGCTCGTCGCCGTCGATTAGGTCGAACAGTCCGCCCGTGGCCGGGTCGGGGAAGCGCGCCAGGAAGGCCGCCGTGGCCCGCTCCGCCGCCGCGGCCCAGCGTTCGCCGCCCGGCCAGCCGCCGGCGATCCGCAGGGCGTTGATCCACAGCGCCTGCACCTCGACCGGCTTGCCGCGCCGCGGTGTCACCACCCGGCCGCCGACCTTCGCGTCCATCCACGTCAACTGCTGTTTCTCGGCCCCGGCCAGCAGCAACCCGTCCGCGTCCGCCCCGATCCCGAACCGCGTCCCGGCGGCGTACCCTTCCAGGATTTCGACGCACGCCCCACGTAACCTCGATGCAGGGGCCGCCGCGACGCCGGCAGCCAGCAGGTCATGCACCGCCACGATGAACCAGAGGCTGGCATCGACCGCGTTGTATTCCGGCGCTCCACCCCGGTCCGGGAACCGGTTCGGCAGCATTCCCCGGTCCACATGCCCGGCCCATTCCAGCAGCACGCGCTCCGCCTCGTCCTGCCGCCCCGTCGCCAGCAGCAACCCTCGCAGGGCGATGAAGCCGTCCCGCCCCCAATCGGTGAACCAGGGGAACCCGGCGAGCACCGTCAGCCCCTCGCCTCGCCGCGCCACGTATTGCAGCGCCGCCCGGTGCAGCGGCTTGACCGCGCGGCGGCGGGCCGCCTCCGCGTCCCCCAGCTCAGAGACCGGCAGGCAATCCGCCTCGTCGGATCGCAACGACAACGTCGCCGGCCTTGCCAGATCCCAGGAATGGACGCCGGGCAAGGCCAGGTCTTCAGCCGCATCCATTCCCCGTTCCTGCTCCCGGCGGTACAGGAACCCGCGGTACCACTCGGCCTCCGCCCGCCAGTTTCCGCCCCAGGCGGAGATCGGCGGCACCCCCGGATAGGGTCGCCACCGCACGCCGCCGGTCAACGCCTTGGCCTCGAAGTTGAAGCCGGGGTTTTCATGGTGCAGGGCGTGGTAGTCCCGCCCCGACAGCAGCAGCCTCACGCGCAGCCGGGCCGCGCCTTCGCCGTGCCGTGTCCAGCGCAGGTTCGCCTGGTCGCCGGCGACGAACGTTTCCTGGACCAGCCGGCTCCCGTCCGGCAGGGCGAACGTCCATCGCGGCCAAGGCTCGGCCTCGAACGCTTCGATCCGCGACGCCCCGTCCGGATGGATCACGTCGGGCGCGTAACGTTGGCTGCTGACCGCGACGGGGTCGCCGGGCAGGTCCACCCAGGCCTCGAACCCGTTGACCAGCACCACGCGCCCGTTCGGAGCGTTCGCCAGCAGCAGCGCGTGGTAGCGCCGGGTCCGCACGCCATCCGCGGTTCCCGACGCGAAGCTACCGGCGGCGTCCGCTTCAAGCCACTCGGAGCCGGAGTCCGGCACCTATCGCGCGGGGGTGATCTTGGCCGGGATCAACTGGCCGTCGAGCTGCGGCGCGCCGGCGATGTGCTGGTAATTGCCGTAAAGCACGATCCCCGTGTCGATGTCTTTCCAAACCGTCGACACCGAGCGGTAGCCGTTGCCGTCGAAGCCCTCCCGGTAGTGCGAGAGCTTCATTGCCCGGTACGCCTTGCCCAGAAGGTAGATTTGCTCGATCCCTTCCTGCCGCACGTAGTCGTGCCATTTCGCATCCGGCTTCGCCACGGTGTCGAACCCGAACACGGTTCCGGTCGGTCCGCGCATGGAGTCGCGGATGGCGGGATAGGCCGCGTTGCCCCCTGCCCAGCCGATGCCCCAGATGCCGAACCAGGCGGCGAACGGCTGGCCGTCGACCCTCATGCGGCAGATGTCCGGCTGGTTGGGGTCGACGCCGAGGTATTCGAACGCCGGCCCGCCCACCTGCTCCAGCCGTGCCCCGGCGGCCGGGCAGCTCCGCGGCACGTCACCCGGGCTGCCGCCGGCCGGCTGCAGCGCCGTTGTCGGGACTATTGGCGGATAGTTTCCGGCCGATTGGAACAACGCCGGATTCGAGGATTGCGTCTCGCCGCTTGCGGAGCGCATCCCCTGTGCCAAGGCCGGCGACGTCGCCAAGACCGCCAGCACCGAGACTATCGCCAGCTTAACGCTCATTCCGGTCGCTCCTTTAACATCCGTTCGAAATCATCGTGACGCGGACCCGCGGCCGACGGGCGCCGCTGCCAAGCATTGGCTTCAAAGGCCGGGTCTGGTCAATCGAGGGCGCATCGACGCACGTCTCCCAAACGGTTCCTGACATTGACCGGCCTTGCCGCAGATTCCAAGCACCGGCTTCGCTGCGCCGCAGTTGCACTCGCGTTGACCCTGCCCACGTCGGACGATACGAAGCTATGCCTTTGCAACTCCGCCAGGACAGGATGCCCGTTCCGATGCCGACGCGCGTATGAGTGACGCTGAACAAGCCCAGATGGTGGGCCATGCCACCGACGGCCGGCTGGTCGCCCGCCCGCTCTCGCCGCATCTGCAGGTCTACGCGCCGCAGATCACCTCCGTGCTGTCGATCATGAACCGGGTGACGGGGATCGCGGTCTCGGTTGGAACGCTGCTGCTTGTCTGGTGGCTGGTTGCCGCGGCCACCGGCCCGCAGGCTTTCGCCGCCGTGCAGGGCTTCATCGGCTCGCCCATCGGCTTGTTCGTGCTGTTCGGCTGGACCGCATCCCTGTTCTATCACTTCTTCGGCGGCATCAGGCATCTCGCCTGGGACGCCGGCTGGGGCTACGAACTCGACCGCACCCACCTGACCGGGTGGCTCACGATCATCGCGACCGTTGTTGCGACCGTGCTGGCGTGGGTCGCCGGCCTGATCGTGCTGCATAGCTGACCCCGATGGCAGACATCTCCGCGGTCCGCGACCGCCGCACCCCGCTCGCACGCGTCCGCGGCACCGGAACAGCCAAAGCCGGCGTGCATCACTGGTATGCCGAACGCGTCAGCGCCATCGCCCTGATCCCGCTTACGCTCTGGTTCGTTTTCAGCATGGTGCGGCTGGCCGGCTCGCCGCAGGAAGCCGTGGCGGGCTGGGCCGGCCATCCCTGGAACAGCGTGCTGCTGCTCGCCTTGATCGTCATGACATTTTATCACATGGCGCTCGGCATCCAGGTCGTGCTCGAAGATTACGTGCATCATAAATGGGCAATGAGCCTCGGCATCTTGGCGACCAAGGCCATATGTAGCTTGCTCGGCTTGCTGTCCGCCCTTTCGGTGGTCAAGCTCGCCGTTTTGTAGTTGCGAGGCATCCGATGAACGCGATCTCGAACCCGGCCGGACGGGCCTACACCGTGGTTGACCACACCTACGACGTGGTGGTGGTTGGCGCAGGGGGCGCCGGGTTGCGTTCCACGCTCGGGATGGGCGCCGCCGGCCTGCGCACCGCCTGCATCACCAAGGTTTTCCCGACCCGGAGCCACACCGTCGCCGCCCAGGGCGGCATCGGCGCCGCGCTCGGCAACATGGGCGAGGACGATTGGCGCTGGCACATGTATGACACCGTCAAGGGATCGGACTGGCTCGGCGACCAGGACGCCATCGAGTACATGTGCCGCGAGGCGATCCCCGCCGTCTACGAACTGGAGCACTACGGCGTGCCATTCAGCCGGACGGAGGACGGACGCATCTACCAGCGCCCGTTCGGCGGCCACATGACCGAGTACGGCAAGGCCCCGGCCATGCGCGCCTGCGCCGCCGCCGACCGCACCGGCCACGCCATCCTGCACACGCTGTATCAGCAAAGCCTCAAGCACGAGGTGGAGTTCTTTATCGAATACATCGCGCTCGACCTCATCATGGACGAAGAGGGCGCTTGCCGCGGCGTCATGGCCTGGTCGCTGGAGGACGGCAGCATCCACCGCTTCCGCGCCCAATCCACCGTGCTTGCCACCGGCGGCTATGGCCGCGCCTATTTCAGCTGCACCAGCGCCCACACCTGCACCGGCGACGGCAACGGCATGGCGCTCCGGGCCGGCATCCCGATGCAGGACATGGAGTTCGTGCAGTTCCACCCCACCGGCGTCTACGGCTCCGGCTGCCTCATCACCGAAGGCGCCCGCGGCGAAGGCGGCTACCTGACCAACTCCGAGGGCGAGCGATTCATGGAACGCTATGCCCCCACGGCCAAGGACCTTGCCAGCCGCGACGTGGTCAGCCGCAGCATGACGCTGGAGATCAACGCCGGGCGCGGCGCCGGTTCCGGCAAGGACCACATCCACCTGCACCTGGAGCACCTCGGCGCCGAGCTGTTGCACGAACGGCTGCCGGGCATCAGCGAGACCGCCCGCGTCTTCGCCGGCGTCGACGTGACGAGGGAGCCGATCCCCGTCCTTCCTACCGTGCATTACAACATGGGCGGCATCCCCACGAACTACCGCACCGAGGTCCTCCGCCCCACCGTGCGGGACCCGGACGCGGTCGTCCCCGGCCTGCTCGCGGTCGGCGAGGCCGCTTGCGTGTCCGTCCATGGCGCCAACCGCCTTGGCACCAACTCGCTGCTCGATCTCGTCGTGTTCGGCCGGGCGGCCGCCCACCGCGCCCAGGAAACCATCAAGCCCGGCGCGAGCCAGGCCCCGCTGCCGGCCGGCGCCGGCGACAACGCCCTTGCCCGCCTGGACGGCGCCCGCCATGCCAGCGGCGGCACCCGCATCGCCAGCATCCGCGGCGAGCTGCAAAAGATCATGCAGCAGCACGCCGCCGTGTACCGCAACAGCGAGAGCCTCAAGCAAGGCGTCGGCAAGATGCAGGCCCTCTGGTCCGGTCTTGCGGACCGCAGCGTCGCCGACCACAGCATGATCTGGAACAGCGACCTGGTTGAAGCCCTCGAACTCGACAACCTGATGGGCAACGCCATGACCACCATGGCATCCGCCGACAACCGCAAGGAAAGCCGCGGCGCCCACGCCCACGACGACTTCCCGGACCGAGACGACGAGAGCTGGATGAAGCACACGCTGGCCTGGTGCGACGAGGACGGCCGAGTCGACTTCGGCTACCGCGAAGTGAAAATGCAGACGCTTACCAACGAGGTCAGCGTCTTTCCGCCGAAGAAGCGGGTGTATTAGGACGGAATAGAACGATGGCCACCTTCACCCTTCCCAAGAACAGCCGCATCGGTACGGGCAAGTCCGTCAAGGCGCCCGAGGGCGCTGTCCGCACCAAGACCTTCAACGTCTACCGCTGGAACCCGGACGACGGCGAGAACCCGCGCATCGACAGCTTCGAGCTTGACCTCGACCGCGTCGGCCCGATGGTGCTCGACGCGCTGATCCACATCAAGAACGAGATCGACCCGACCCTCACGTTCCGCCGCTCCTGCCGCGAAGGCATCTGCGGCAGTTGCTCGATGAACATCGACGGCGGCAACACGCTGGCTTGCCTCAAGGGCCATGACGAGATCGAGGGCGATATCCGCATCTACCCGCTCCCTCACATGGCCGTGGTGAAAGACCTCGTTCCCGACCTCAGCCAGGCCTATGCCCAGCTCCGCAGCGTCGAGCCTTGGCTCAAGGCCGACACTCCGCCGCCGCCCGACGCCGAACGCCTGCAAAGCAAGGAGGAGCGGGCCGAGTTGGATGGCTTGTGGGAGTGCATCCTTTGCTTCTGCTGCACCACGTCATGCCCCAGCTATTGGTGGAACGGCGACCGCTACTTAGGCCCCGCCGTCCTGCTCCAGGCCTATCGCTGGATCGCCGACAGCCGCGACGAGTATACCGGCGACCGGCTTGATGCGCTGGAAGACCCTTACAAGCTCTACCGGTGCCACACGATCATGAACTGCACCCAGACCTGCCCCAAGGGACTCAACCCGGCCAAGGCGATCGGCGCGATCAAGCAGATGCTTGTCGAGCGGAAGGGCTGACGAGCGGGTTTTCAGAGCGGGACAACGAGGCGGGATGCCGTTCCGGGGCAACATAAAGGTCAACCGCGCCGCCGCCTGGCGCGACAGCCTGCTCGTTGACCACGCCATCTTCCGCCTGGCCTGGACCAACCTGGCCGAAGTCCTTCCCGGGCGGCTCTATCGCAGCAACCATCCCACGCCGGGCCAGCTTGCCGCCGCCAAGCGGCGCTACGGCCTTACCACCCTCATCAACCTCCGGGGCCGCCGCTTCTGCGGCTCCGACGCTCTGTCCCGCGATGCCGCGGACCGCCTGGGCCTGCGCCATATCGACATGGCGTTTGAAAGCCGGGGCGCGCCGCACCGGGACCGCATCCTTCGCTTCCACGACATTTTCCAGTCCCTCGACGGCCCGGCGCTCATGCACTGCAAATCCGGGGCCGACCGGGCCGGGCTTGCCAGTGGCCTCGCCATCCTGTTCACGGGCGGCGCGGCGGCGCAGGCCCTTGGCCAGCTTTCGTGGCGCTTCGGGCATTGGAAGCAGGCCCGCACTGGTGTCCTCGATGCCTTCTTCCACCGCTATGCCGCCGAGGCGGAAGGCCGTGTCCCGTTCCTTGAATGGGTTGCCTGCCATTATGACGAGGCCGCCTTGAAGCAGGATTTCGTTGCCCATGGCCTTGCCAGCTTCATCACCGACCGCGTCCTGCAGCGCGAGTGACGCCGTTTCCCCTTCGCCGCCCGAGTTCGGACCCCGTTTCCGCGGCGAGCTTGCCGCGTTGTTCGCGTGGCGTCGCGACGTGCGGCGCTTCCGCCCGGACCCGTTGGCGCCCGGTCAGCTTGAACGTTTGCTGCACCTCGCCAATGCCGCGCCGTCCGTTGGGTTGAGCCAGCCGTGGCGCTTCGTCACGGTTGACGACGCGAACCGCCGCCGGGCCATCCGCGACAACTTTCGCGACGCCAACGAAGCCGCCCTGCGCGCGCAGCCGGAAAGCCGCTCCGCGCTCTACGCTCGCCTGAAGCTGGCGGGCCTGGACGAAGCGCCGGTGCACCTCGCCGTTTGCATCCAGCCCGACCCGGCGCAAGGAGGCGGACTCGGCCAGGCCACGCAGCCCGAGACGGTCGGCTACTCCGCGGTGCTCGCCATCCACACCCTCTGGCTTGCGGCGCGCGCCGAGGGCATCGGTCTCGGCTGGCTTTCTATTCTCGACCCGGCGCGGGCATTGGCAACGCTCGGCGTGGACCCGTCATGGCGACTCGTCGCGTATCTCTGCCTCGGCATCCCTGCCGCCGAAAGCACGGAGCCGCAACTCGAGCGGGATGGCTGGGAGCGCCGGGCCGCCCTGCCCCTGCTCAATCGTTAGGGCGGTGCAAGCTAAGCCGCCCGCGTGAGCCGCTTCAGGAAGGCCGAGACCTTGTGCCGCCGCATCTCGTATCGCGCCTTGTCGTCCGTCGTCATCCAGTTGAGCTGGATGACATACCGCCGACCGACGAACTGCTTGTGGCCATGGAACGTCGTCGGCCCGTTCGGGAACACCAGCAGCGTCCCGTTCACCGGAGGCACCTCGACGGCGTAGTCCTCGATGTCGTCCGGCCCGCGCAGCAGCCGCAAGCAGCCCTCCTGATGCGCCCATTCCGCGCCCTCCGGGTTGAGGTACAGCAGCACCGTCACCCGTTTGGCCGCGCTGTCGCAGTGGATGCGCCCGTCCTTCTCCCGCGATTGCCCCCGCAACGTCACCATCACCGGAGCGCCGTCCAGCGCCAAGCCGAACTTCGCCGCCACGGCGTTCCGGAAGCCAGGCGCTTCCAACTCGTCGATCAAGGCCTTGGCCGACGGCCCGAGCCGCAATCCCCCGGTTGGGAACGACCCGCCCTTCCCGATCGCCGGCAAATCCGCCACCACCTGGGCCAACGCCGCCTCCGGCACGAACCGGGGCACGACCACGTGCGTGAACGGGACGGCGGCGGCCGGCGTTTCAGCGAGCTTCTGATAATCAAGCATCGGCATAACGCCTTCTAATCAACTCCGGGCCGTTATGGCAACGTGCGGCGAATCACGCTCTGCGGCGATGCCGGGCCGCCGATGGACTTGGCGCAGCGCTATCCGAGACAATGCCGACCCCTTGCATATATAAGGCGGGCCACGGTCCGCCATCTCGCCCATGAGGCCAAGCAAGGCAGCAAGGAAACAAGCCATCCTCGTAGACCATAGCTTATCGCTCGCAGAGCTTACCGATTTGCAAACGCGAAGCGCGATCGACGCCACATTCCGCAACGGCTGCTAACCTGTGGACGGCGCCACTGAGATCGCCCCCGGAGGCCCGCTCGCCGCCTACCGCGCCCGCGTCGCATCGGGACAGCTCGAGGCCGACCCGGCTCAAGGCTTCGCCGCCGAGCGCCTCCAGTCCCTTTGGCGCCGCCTGCGCAACTACGCTCCCGAGCGTCCCCACGACGACCGCTCGGTCTGGAGCCGCCTGCGCGGGCGCAAGCCTGCCGACGACATCCCCGAGAATTATCCCCACGGCATCTACCTCGTGGGCGAGGTCGGGCGCGGGAAAAGCATGCTGATGGACATGTTCTTCGACGGCGCAGAGGTGGAGCGCAAACGCCGCGTGCACTTCCACGAGTTCATGCAAGAGGTCCACCGCCGCATCTACGCCTGGCGCCGCGAACCGCATCGCCTGGCCGATCCCCACAGCGACGACCCGATCCCGCCGCTTGCCGACCAGATCGCAGCCGGCGCTTGGCTTCTCTGCTTCGACGAGTTCCAGTTGAACGACGTTGCCGACGCCGCCATCCTGAGCCGCCTGTTCAAGGCCCTGTTCGCCCGCGGCGTCGTCGTGGTGGCCACCAGCAACACGGTTCCGGACGACTTGTTCGCCGGGCAGCCTGGAAGGGACGCGTTCCTTCCGTTCATTGCCTTGCTCAAGCAATATCTTGACCTGATCGTCATGACCGGCAACCGCGACTGGCGGCGGCAGCGATTGAAGTCGCTTCCCACTTGGCATGTCCCAGCAGACCAGAACGCCGGCGCCGCACTCGATGCCGCGTTCGACGAGCTTTCGGGCGGCGTCAAGCCGGGGCCGGAACGGCTGACTGTCATGGGCCGGCAGTTTGTCATCCCGAAGGCAGCAGGCGGCGTCGCCCGCTTTAATTTCGAGGCGCTATGCGGCCAGCCGCTCGGTCCTGGCGATTACCTGGCCCTGGCCACGCATTACCAGGCCCTGATCGTCGATGCCGTGCCGATCCTCTCGTCCGAGAACTACAACCATGCCCGCCGGTTCATTATCCTGATCGACGCCCTTTACGAGCATCGCGTCAAGCTTATCGCGAGTGCCGCGGCCATACCCGACCGCTTATATCTTGAGGGCGACGATACCAGAGTCTTCCAACGCACCGCGTCGCGGCTGGAGGAAATGCAGAGCAGCGCCTATCTCGCGCTGTCCCATCTGACCTAAGCAGACGTTCGTAGCTTATGCCGCCGATAACTGCTTAAAGCTCGTTCAGCCGATTGAGTCGCGGCGGTTGTTGAACGAGCCTCTGGTGTCCGCTTGTTCGGCGGCAGGAAGCAGGGTTCAGGCCTTTCCCCGGTCGGCCGCGTCCTCGTCCAGGTCCTGCACCACTTCTTCCGCCCCGGACTTATCCATCTTCTTGGCCTTCTCGATCAGTTGATCCGCGGCCTTGCCGTCTCCGCTCGCCAGCTTGTCGAGCGCCTGCTCCGTCAAGTCCCGCGCCTTCTCATGCTTCGCGCCATTGTCTTGCGCCATTGCAACATCTCCGATTGTTAGACCGTCACCATAAACCGCGAGGGCCGACCGGGTTGCCAAGCCCGCTGTCACGTCCAATACAGCACCCGCGCCATCGGCAGCCGCCGCGCCAGCGATCCCTCGACCGCGCCCCGCATCTCCGCCATCTGCTCGCGCGGGAACACGTATTTCACCGACCCGAATTTCGTCAGCTTCCGCGACCGCTGCTCCTCGTCCATCTCCAGCGGGCTTCCCGGATACCAGCCCTCGAGCACCCCCTTCGACTTCGGCGTGAACCGGTGCGTGATCAGTTCCGCCGTCAGGTCCACGCCCGCCACCCCCTCCAGCGCCGCCGCCGTCTCGGCAAACAGCCGGTCATACGCGTCCGCCCAGTCCGCCAGCCGCATGATCGGCGCCACCGTCAGCCCGACCGGGTACCCGGCTTCCGCCATCGCCCGAAGTGCGGCGAGCCGCGCCCGCACCCGGGGCGCCCCGCCCTCGTGCCGCTCCGCTTCCGCCGCGTTGACCGAGAACCGCACCCGCGTCCGTTTCCCGTGCGGCAAGCCGAGCAACGGCCCCACGGCGTCGAACTTGGTCGTGAACCGCAACTGCACCGGCGCGTCCCACGCCCCGAAATAGCGGATGCAAGCCGCCAGGTGCCCCGTCAGGTGCTCGATTGCCAGCGGGTCGGTGTAGCAGGAGCATTCGAACGTGGTCCCCTCCCCCGCCCGCAGCGCCGAGGCCGATGTCACGCGCCCGTGCCCCACCGCTCCCGGCAGCCCGTCCAGGATTTCCGGCAGGTTGGCATAGGCCCGGATGATCGGCGGCCCCGCCAGGGACCCGGCCAGATAGCAGTAGGTGCAATGCGCCGGGCACCCTTCGGCGAGGTCGAATCGCCAGTCCGCGCTGGGCGGGATCGGCTGCAGCCGCCGCCGGGCGGCGCTCGCCGTCACCACCGCCATCGTCGTTTTCGCGTCCTTGTAGGCATCCGGCAGCCCGGTGAGCCGGTCAGCCTTCAGCCGCACGACCTCCGATCCCATTGCCTCCGCCCGCGCCGCCATCGCCTCGCCGGCCGGCCAAGCCAGCGCGGCGGGCGTCACCAGGACGCGTTTCGGTTTCCAAGCTCGCATGGCCCGTATATCGGCAGCGTTCGCCGCTGCGCCAGGCGTGTGATGCAATGGTGACGTGAACCGCGCCGCGCCTTACGCTTGCCGATCGGACAAGCCCTGAGCGGAGAGCCAATGAACGAAACCTATCAGTTCGGGATCGAAGAAGAATATTTCCTGGCCGACGCCGCCACCAGAGGCACGCCCCGGCGCGCCGTCCATGCCTTCCACCGCGCCGTCAACGCCCGCCACCCGGACATCGGCCGCGAACTCCTCGTTTCCCAGGTTGAAGTCGCCAGCACGCCCTCCACCAGCTTCGCCGACGCAAGCGGCCAACTGGCCGACGCCCGCGCCGAACTCGCCAAAATCGGCCGCGACCACGGCATCCTGGTGCTCGCCGCCGGAACCCACCCGCTCGCCCGCTGGTCCCGCCAGGCGCATACCGAGAAGGACCGCTACAAGGCCCTCCTGCACGAGATGCAGATACTTGGCCGCCGCAATCTCTGTTGCGGCATGCACGTCCATGTCGAGGTGCCCAACCCCGACGCCCGCGTCGACCTGATGAACCGCCTGCTCCCGTTCATGCCGCTGCTGCTGGCCCTCTCGGCCTCGTCGCCCTTCTGGCAAGGCCGCGACACCGGCCTGGCCGGCTACCGCATGTCCGTCTTCTGCGAGATGCCCCGGACCGGCCTGCCGGACCTGTTCCGCGACATGGAGGACTACGACCGCTACGTTTCCGCCATGATCGGCGCCGGGGCCATCAAGGATGCGAGCTACCTTTGGTGGACCCTCCGCCCCTCGGTCAAGTACCCGACGCTCGAGCTTCGCGTGGCCGACAGTTGCACCTCCCTCAGCCATTCCCTCGCCATCGCCGCCCTTTACCGTTGCCTCGTCCGCCTGGCCGTCCGCACCCCGCGCCTCCACGCGGGGCTGACCGGCGGCGCCCGCGCCATCGTCTCGGAAAACTTTTGGCGCGCCCAGCGCGACGGGCGGCGCGCCGTTTTCCTCGATTACGCGGGCGGCGAGGCAACCGCCTTGGCCGAGACGCTGAACCAAACCCTCGGCCTGATCGCCGACGACGCCGACGCGCTCGGCTGCGCCAAGGAAGCCATGCAGGCGCGCGAGATCGCCGAACACGGCGCAAGCTCGGACCGCCAGCTCGAAGTGTTCAACGGCAGCATGGCCGAGACTGGCGACCGCACGGCATCGCTGGCCAACGTCGTCGACTGGCTTGCGGCGGAGACGAGCAGGGCGGAGTAGCCGGCAGCGCGCCTTTGCGTCAGTCCCGCAACTGCGGATTGTCGAACACCGGGTTCCGCCGCCGATACAGCGCCGCGCTCAAAGCAGCCGCCAGATCCCGTTTCTCGTCCTCCCCGAGATCCCCGCCCACCTCAAGCCGCCGTCCCCGCTCCACCAGCAGAAGCAGCGGCGCCCGCCCCGGCCGCTCCTCCAGCACCGCTTGCAGCCAAGCCCCATCCAAGCGCCGCTCCCGGCGCCGCCTGCCCGGCTCCGTCCGCTGCACGGACAGCCCCGCGTCGGACAGCACGAGCCGCTCCACCCGCGCCCGCTCCCGCGCGTTGCGGCGCAGCAACACGACCGCGAACAGCATTTCCGCCCCGTTGAACCCGATCACCGGCCAGGCGCCGATGAACCAAAGCCCGGTCGAGACCCCCGCGCTCAGCAACAGAAGGAACGCCACCAGCCGCCGCAGCCCAGCCTCGCTCAGGCTCCGGTGCGGCGTGATGACCGCCTCGAACGGCGGTTCGACAATCTGCGTGCCACCCGACATGACCTGAAGTTCGGACCGATCAGCAACGAACGCAACGGCAAAATGCCGCCGCGCCTTGCCCGGCCCGGCCCGATGGAGTAACCGTCTCGCGGTTTCCGGGCGTCCGGGCGCCCCGCTTGCCCTTCCCGGACCAACTCACGGGGAGAGAACATGGCACGCAACAAGATCGCCCTCATCGGCGCCGGCAACATCGGCGGCACTCTGGCGCACCTGGTCGGCCTCAAGGAACTCGGCGACGTCGCGCTGTTCGACGTGTTCGGCGGCGTCGCCGCGGGCAAGGCGCTCGACCTCATGCAATCCGGCCCCGTTGACGGGTTCGATGCCCTGATGACCGGCGGCAGCGACTACGGCGCCATTGAGGGCAGCGACGTCGTCATCGTCACCGCCGGGTTCCCCCGCCAGCCCGGCATGAGCCGCGACGACCTCGTCGCCAAGAACGCCGGCGTCATCGCCACCGTCGCCGACGGCATCAAGCAATACTGCCCCGACGCCTTCGTGATCGTCATCACTAACCCGCTCGACGCGATGGTTTGGGTGATGCAGCAGAAATCCGGCCTGCCGCCGCACAAGGTCGTCGGCATGGCCGGCGTGCTCGACAGCTCCCGCTTCCGCCTGTTCCTCGCCCACGAATTCAACGTTTCGGTCGAGGACGTCACCGCCTTCGTCCTCGGCGGCCACGGCGACACCATGGTCCCCCTTGTCCGCTACAGCGCCGTTGCCGGCATTCCCATCCCCGACCTGGTGGCGATGGGCTGGACCACGCAGGACAAGGTGGACGCGATCGTCAAGCGTACCGCCAACGGCGGCGGCGAGATCGTGAAACTGCTTGAGAAAGGCAGCGCCTTCTACGCCCCCGCCGCCAGCGCGATCGCCATGGCCGAGAGCTACCTCAAGGACAAGAAGCGCGTCCTGCCGGCCGCCGCCCACCTCGATGGCCAATACGGCGTCAACGGCCTTTACGTCGGCGTCCCTGTGGTTATCGGCGCAGGGGGCGTCGAGCGGGTTGTCGAGATCAAGCTGACCAGCGACGAGCAAGCGGCCTTTGACAAAAGCTGCGCCAGCGTCCGCGAGCTGATCGAGGCGAGCCGCAAGCTGGTCGGATGATCCGCAGCGCTTCATGCTTCGTTAAGCCTGCCCGCTTATCTCATGCGCAGGGACCAAGACTTGCATCCGGCGCAACCCTGAGCGGGCATCGGCAGACACGTTCAATCCCCATCTGAATGAATAGTCTGTTTCCAAGGATAGATGATGCCCGGCATTGACGTGATCGCCTCTGCTTTCAACGGCGCCAATGCCGCCTTCATCGCCGACCTTTACGCGAGATGGGCCAACGATCCGGCCAGCGTCGACCAGAGCTTCGCCGAGTTGTTCGCCGCCCTGAACGACGAAGCCCGCGGCGTGCTGGAGGACGCGTCGGGCGCTTCATGGGCGCCGCGGGATTTCAGCGTCGGAGAGGCGGAGGCCGCCAAGCCCAAGGTATCGGCTGGCGGCGCGAGCGAGGCCGAGGTCCGCGCCGCGGCGACCGACAGCCTCCGGGCCTTGATGATGATCCGCGCTTATCGCGTCCGCGGCCATCTCGAGGCGAACCTCGATCCCCTCGGGCTGCAAAAGCCGGGCTACCATTCCGAGCTTGACCCGGCTGCATACGGCTTCAAGCCGTCCGATTTCGACCGTCCCATCTTCATCGACGGCGTGCTGGGCCGCGAAACGGCGACGGTGCGGGAGATGATGCGGATTATCCGCGCCAGCTATTGCGGCCCGATCGGCGTTGAGTTCATGCACATCCAGGATCCTGAGCAAAAAACCTGGATCCAGCGGCGTTTCGAGGGCGCGCCCTGGAACAACGGCTTCGACGCCCGCGATAAACGCGCCATCCTCGAACAACTGACCGAGGCCGAGGGGTTCGAGGCCTTCTGCCAGAAGCGCTACGTCGGGACCAAGCGTTTCGGTCTTGAAGGCGGCGAAGTCACCATCCCCGCCCTGCACGCCATGATCGAGGTCGCGGCCCAGGGCGGCGCGAACGAGGTCGTCATCGGGATGCCGCACCGCGGGCGCCTGAACACCCTTGTCAACGTCGTCCGCAAGCCGTTCACCGCCATCTTCAGCGAGTTCGGCGGCGAAAGCTTCAAGCCCGACGACGTGCAAGGCTCGGGCGACGTCAAATACCATCTCGGCACCAGCACCGACCTCGAGATCGCCGGCCACGAGGTGCACGTCTCTTTGCAGCCCAACCCGAGCCATCTCGAGGCCGTGGACCCGGTCGTCGTCGGCAAGGTGCGCGCCCGGCAGGACGCTGCCGGCGACACCGACAAGCGCCGCAGCGTCATGGGCATCATCATGCACGGCGATGCCGCCTTCGCCGGGCAAGGCCTGGTGTACGAGACGCTCGCGATGAGCCAGTTAATCGGCTACCGCACCGGCGGCACGATTCATCTGGTGGTCAACAACCAGATCGGCTTCACCACCGTTCCGGCGCACGCCTACTCGGGCATGTATTGCACCGACATCGCCAAGAGCGTGCAGTGCCCGATCCTGCACGTGAACGGCGACGAGCCAGAAGCCGTCGTGTTCTGCGCCCGGCTCGCGGCCGAGTTCCGGATGCGATTCGGCGCCGACATCGTGCTCGACGTCGTCTGCTACCGCCGCCAAGGCCATAACGAGACCGACGAGCCAGCCTTCACCCAGCCGATCATGTATCGCGCCATCAAGGCCCGCAAAACGACGCGCACCCTTTATGCCGAACGGCTCGCCGGCGAAGGCAGTGTTCAGGCGGACGACGCGAAACGGATGTGGGACCAGTTCCAATCCAAGCTGGAAGACGCCTACAAAGCCGGGCAGGGCTATAAGCCGAACAAGGCCGACTGGCTCGAAGGCCGTTGGTCCGGGCTGAAGCAGGCGGACCAGAGCGACGAGCGCCACGAGGAAGCGACCGGCATGTCGCTTGACCGGTTGCGCCAGGTCGGCCACGCGTTGTCGACCCCTCCCGCCGATTTCGACCTCAACCCCAAGATCGCCCGCCAGCTCGAGGCCAAGCGCGCCATGATCGAGAGCGGCGAGGGCATCGACTGGGCCACCGGCGAGGCCCTCGCCTTCGGCGGCCTGCTGCTCGAAGGCAGCCGCGTCCGCCTGTCCGGCGAGGATTGCCAGCGCGGCACGTTCAGCCAGCGCCACGCCGTCCTGGTCGATCAATCCAACCAGAACGAGTACGTTCCCCTCAACAACATCGCTCCCGGCCAGGAGAAGATCGACATCTTCAACTCGCTCCTCAGCGAGGCCGGCGTGCTGGGGTTCGAATACGGCTACACGCTGGCCGACCCGAAGGTCATGGTGCTGTGGGAGGCGCAGTTCGGCGATTTCGCCAATGGCGCGCAAGTCATCATCGACCAGTTCCTTGCCAGCGGCGAAACCAAGTGGCTTCGCATGAGCGGCCTGACGCTCCTGCTGCCGCACGGCCACGAGGGACAAGGCCCGGAACACAGCAGCGCCCGCCTGGAACGCTACTTGCAGCTCTGCGCCGAGCACAACATGACGGTTTGCAACCTCACGACCCCGGCCAACTACTTCCATGCCCTGCGCCGCCAGATGAAGCGGAACTTCCGCAAGCCGCTCGTGATCATGACGCCCAAGAGCCTGCTCCGCCACAAGCTCGCGGTGAGTTCGCTCGCGGACATGGCCGACGACAGCCATTTTCAGTTCGTCATCCCCGAAACCGGTCAGATCGCGGAGCCGGGCCAGGTCAAGCGCGTCGTCATCTGTAGCGGCAAGGTTTATTATGACCTCCTGACCGAACGCCAGCAGAAGGGCGTGAACGACGTCGCCCTCGTGCGGTTGGAGCAGATCTATCCCTTCCCGGAACAGAAGCTGGCCCGCGCGCTTAAGCCTTACGCGAACGCAGAGGTCGTCTGGTGCCAGGAGGAGCCGATGAACAACGGCGCGTGGTTCTTCGTCGACCGCCGGATCGAAGCGGTGCTCGCCAAGCTGGGGGGCAAGGCGACGCGTCCGCGCTACGTCGGCCGCGAAAGCGCCGCCAGCCCCGCAACTGGTCTTGCCAAAGTCCACGCCCAGCAGCAAGCAGCCCTGGTGCAAGAAGCTCTAGGATTGCAATGACGTCAAAGCTGCCGTTCGGCTCCCAACCATGGCCTGTGCCGACAGCGTAACGAATACGCATCATCGATGATCTAGGAACAACAGAATGCCCACGGAGATCAAGGTCCCAACGCTCGGAGAAAGCGTGACCACCGCGACGGTTGCACGGTGGCTGAAGGCAGCCGGCGAGGCCGTCGCGATCGACGAACCGGTGGTGGAGCTTGAAACCGACAAGGTCACCGTGGAAGTCCCGGCGCCGGGTGCCGGCACCTTGGCCGATATCCAAGCCGAGGAAGGTGCCGAGGTCGAGGTCGGCGCGATACTGGCGATGCTGGAGGCAGGCTCCGGCGCCAAGGCCGAACCGGAACCGAGCCAACCCAAACCTTCCAGCGGCGTCAAGCCGCCGCCGCAGCCGCGAGGCCCTGTGTCCCGCCCGGCCACGCCGCCGTCCGACATCGCGGCCGAAGCGAAATCCGACCACACGACATCGGCCACCCCCGAACACCCCCCGATGCCGTCCGCCGCCAAGCTGATGCAGGAGCGCGGGCTGGGCGCGAACGAGGTGCCGGGCAGCGGCAAGGACGGGCGCGTCACCAAGGGCGACGTGCTTCAATTCCTCGACCGCCCGGCGCCGAAACCCGCCCAAGCCCCGGCCCAGAAAGCGCTCCGCACCGAAGATCCGCGCGAGGAACGGGTCAAGATGACCCGGCTCCGCCGAACCATCGCCCAGCGCCTCAAGGAGGCCCAGAACAACGCCGCCATGCTCACCACCTTCAACGAGGTGGACATGAGCGCGGCCATGGCGCTCCGCGCCGAATACCGCGACGCCTTCGAGAAAAAGCACAAGGGCGTCCGGCTCGGCTTCATGTCGTTCTTTGTCCGCGCCTGCGTCGCCGCTCTGCAGGAATTCCCCGCCGTGAACGCCGAGATCGACGGCGACGACATCGTCTACAAGCGTTTCGTCCACATGGGCATCGCCGTCGGCGGCCCGAACGGCCTCGTTGTCCCGGTCGTGCGCGACGCGGACCGGATGGGCTTTGCCGACATCGAGCGCTCCATCGGCGACTTCGGCCGCCGCGCCCGCGACGGCCAGCTCAAGCTCGAAGAACTCAGCGGCGGCACCTTTACCATTACCAACGGCGGCGTCTACGGCAGCCTGATGAGCACGCCGATCCTCAACGCGCCGCAATCCGGCATCCTTGGCATGCACAAGATCCAGGAGCGCCCGATGGCCGTCGGCGGCAAGGTCGAGATCCGCCCGATGATGTATCTCGCGCTCTCGTATGACCACCGCATCGTGGACGGCAAGGAGGCCGTCAGCTTTCTCGTGCGCGTCAAGGAAGGGGTCGAGGACCCGCGTCGGCTCCTGCTGGATTTATAGGCATGTCGCATCCACATGAGCGACACCGAGGAACGGGAGTTGAGAATGGCCCAGCTTCGCGCGGACGTGGTCAACAAGGACGCGGATACTGACTACAAAAAGGCGATGACCCGGTCAGAGCCATACAGGCTGTTCGTTGCCATACTCGGTGCGACGGCGGCAATCGTGGCCGGGGTTTTCGGGGCATTCGGCTACGTGTTGGGCCGCGGCCACTAACGACAGGAATATCGGGATGAGTGAGTCTTTCGACGTCGTCGTCATCGGCGGCGGCCCCGGCGGTTACGTCTGCGCCCTCCGCGCCGCGCAGCTCGGCCTGCGCACCGCTTGCGTCGAGAAGCGCGCCACCTTGGGCGGCACCTGCCTCAACATCGGCTGCATCCCCAGCAAGGCCCTGCTGCAATCCAGCGAGAACTTCGAGGAAGCCGCGCACCATTACAAAGACCACGGCATCCTGATCGACGGCATCAAACTTGACCTCGCCCGTATGCAGGCCCGCAAAGGCGAGGTCGTCGCCGCCAACGTCAAGGGCGTCGAGTTCCTGTTCAAGAAGAACAAGGTCACCTGGCTGAAGGGGTCGGGCCAGATTGCCGCTCCCGGCCACGTGACAGTTGACGGCACGGACTACGAGGCCAAACACATCGTCATCGCCAGCGGCAGCGAGAGCGTCCCTTTGCCCGGCGTCGAAGTCGACGAGAAACGCATCGTCACCAGCACCGGCGCCTTGGAATTCGACCAGGTTCCCAAGCACCTCGTCGTTATCGGCGGCGGCTACATCGGCCTGGAACTCGGCAGCGTCTGGAAGCGTCTCGGCGCGGATGTCACTGTTGTCGAATTCCTTGATCGCCTCGTCCCGGGCATGGATGGTGAGGTCGGCAAGCAGTTCGAGCGCACCCTGGGCAAGCAAGGCATCAAGTTCCGCCTCAACACGAAAGTCACCGCCGCCAAGACCGGCGACGAGGGCGTCGAACTTACGCTCGAGCCCGCGAAAGGCGGCGAGCCTGAGACCCTCAACGCCGATGTCGTTCTGGTCGCCATCGGCCGCCGGCCCTACACGGAAGGCCTCGGCCTGGAGCAAGCCGGCGTCAACCGCGACGACCGCGGCCGCATCCTCGTCGATGAGCATTGGGCCACCAACGTCCCCGGCATCTACGCCATCGGCGACGTCATCGCCGGCCCAATGCTCGCGCACAAGGCCGAAGAGGAGGGGGTGGCCGTCGCCGAACGCCTCGCGGGCCAGGCCGGGCATGTCAACTATGCGGTGATCCCCGGCGTGGTATACACTTGGCCGGAAGTGGCCAGCATAGGCCTGACGGAGGATACGTTGAAGCAGCAAGGCTCAAACTACCGCGTCGGCAAGTTCCCCTTCACCGCCAACGGCCGCGCCCGCGCCATGGGCAGCACCGACGGCTTCGTCAAAATCCTCGCCGACAAGGACACCGACCGCATCCTCGGCGCCCACATCATCGGCCCCGACGCCGGAACCTTGATCGCCGAGCTCGCCACCGCCATGGAATTCGGCGCCAGCAGCGAGGACGTGGCCCGCATCTGCCACGCCCACCCCAGCCTCAGCGAAGCCGTCAAGGAAGCCGCCCTCGCCGTCGAGGGCCGGGCGCTGCACGTCTGATGAGCATGGAAGCGCCGGGAGAGCAGATCTACTCCCTCACCATTACCTGGACCGGCAATACCGGCTCCGGCACCTCCGCCTACAGGGCCTACGACCGCGGCCACGAGATCACCGGGCCGGGCAAGCCGCCGGTCCTTGGCTCCTCGGACCCGGCTTTCCGCGGCAACGGCGCCCGCTACAACCCTGAGGAGTTGCTGGTCGGCTCCCTGTCTGCCTGCCACATGCTCTGGTACCTGCACCTCTGCTCGGCCGAAGGCATCGTGGTCACCTCCTATCAGGACATTGCCGAGGGTGTGATGCGGGAGCGCCCGGACGGCAGCGGGCGCTTCACCGAGGTCGTGCTGCAACCCGAGATCACCGTCCCCCCCGGCACCGACCTCGGCAAAGCCCGCGCCTTACACGAGGACGCGCACAAGTATTGCTTCATCGCCAACTCGGTGAACTTCCCCGTCCGGCACGAACCAGTCTTCCTTTTCGCCGAGGCTTAGATGCTCGCGTTGACGATGGGCGAGCCAGCCGGCATCGGCGGCGAGCTGACCCTCAAAGCCTGGTCGGCGCTGCGGAGCCGCGGACCGGCCTTCGTCGCGTTCGACGACCCGGCACGCCTCGCCGCCATTGATCCATCGGCCCCGATCCAAGCCGTCGCTACGATGGCCGAAGCCGAGACGGTGTTTGCCGACGCGCTCCCCGTGCTGCCGTTCGCGTTGAAGGAGCCGGTGACGCCGGGCCGCCCCAGCCCCGCCAACGCCCCTGCGGCCATCGCCAGCATCGAGCGCGCCGTCCGGGCCGTAGAAGCCGGCGACGCCAGCGCCGTCGTCACCAACCCGATCGCCAAGTCCGCCCTTTACGCCGCCGGCTTCCAGCACCCGGGCCACACCGAATTCCTTGGCGCCCTCACCGGCGCGCCGCAGCCGGTCATGATGCTGGCCAACCAATACCTCCGTGTCGTGCCCGTCACCGTCCACGTCAGCCTTCGCATGGCGCTCGAGACCCTCTCCGCCGCCCTCATCGTCTCTCACGGCCAGATCGTCGCCCGAGCCCTCCGTCAGCAATTCGGCATCCCCCGACCGCGCCTCGCCGTTGCCGGCCTTAATCCCCACGCCGGCGAGCAAGGCGCGATGGGCGACGAGGAAACCGCCCTCATCGCGCCCGCCATCGCGGCCCTGCAAGCCGAAGGCATCGACGCCGCCGGACCCTACCCGCCCGACACCCTGTTCACGCCCGCGGCCCGCGCCACCTACGACGCCGTGCTGTGCATGTATCACGACCAGGCCCTGATTCCGCTCAAGACCCTCGACATGGCCAGTGGCGTCAACGTCACCCTGGGCTTGCCGATCATCCGCACCTCCCCGGACCACGGCACCGCCTTCGACATCGCCGGCGCCGGGCGCGCCGACCCGTCCAGCCTGATCGCCGCCCTCGAAATGGCCGCCCGGCTCAGCATCAGCTCGCATGACGCCAGCGCCCGCCGCGAACCGGCTGATGCGTCTTGACAGGCTCCAACACATGACCATCCGCCTCGGCGTCAACGTCGACCACGTCGCCACCATCCGCAACGCCCGCGGCGGCCCGCATCCGGACCCGTTCGCCGCCGCCCTGGTCGCCGTCGGCGCCGGGGCGGACGGCATCACCGTCCACCTACGCGAGGACCGCCGCCACATCAGGGACGCCGACCTCGACCGCATCGCCGCCTCTCCCGAGATCCGCCTCAACCTCGAAATGGCCGCGACCGACGAGATGGTCGGCATCGCCCTGAAGCATCGCCCGCCCGCCTGCTGCCTGGTCCCGGAGAAGCGCACCGAGGTCACCACCGAGGGCGGGCTCGACGCCGCCGGCCAGCACAACACGCTCGCCCCCAGGATCGCGGCGCTCCGGGACGCCGGCATCCGCGTCAGCCTGTTCCTTGATCCGGATCCTCGCCAGATCGAAGCCGCCGCCGCCCTCGGCGCCGCCGTTGTCGAGCTTCACACCGGCGCCTACGCCGAAGGCCGCCCCGGCGAGCTCGAACGCTTGCAAGCCGGGGCCAAGCTCCTCGCCACCTCGGGCCTGGAATGCCACGCCGGGCACGGCCTCACCTATGCCAACGTCCGCCCGATCGCCGCCATCCCCGAGTGCATGGAGCTGAACATCGGCCACTTCCTGATTGGCCAATCCGTTATGGACGGCCTTCCCGGCGTCGTTGCCCGCATGAAGGCGCTCATGACCGCCGCCCGCGACAAGGCCAACGCGTGATCGAGCTCCTCGCCCAGCCCGAGACCTGGATCAGCCTGCTCACCCTGACCGTGCTCGAGATCGTGCTCGGCATCGACAACCTGATCTTCGTCGCCATCCTCGCCACCCGCCTGCCCCCGTCGCAACAGCCGACCGCCCGCCGGGTCGGCCTTGGCCTGGCGCTCGTGATGCGCCTCGCCCTGCTCGCCTCCCTGTCCTGGCTGGTCGGCCTCACCGAACCGATCTTCACCCTGTTCCAGCACGGCTTCTCCTGGCGCGACCTCATCCTGATCGCCGGCGGCTTGTTCCTGCTCTACAAGGGCACGACCGAGATCCACCACCGCGTCGAAGGCGAGGACGAAGCCGCGGCCAGCGCCACCGCCGCCAAGTTCTGGCCCGTCATCGCCCAGATCATCCTGCTCGACCTCGTGTTCTCGCTCGACAGCGTCATCACCGCCGTCGGCATGGTCGATGAGCTCAGCATCATGGCGACCGCCGTTATCGTCGCCGCCATCGTAATGGTGGCCGCCAGCGGCCCGCTCTCCGCCTTCGTGCACAAGCACCCGACGGTCAAGATGCTCGCTTTGGCCTTCCTGCTGATGATCGCCCTCGTGCTCCTGGCCGACGGCTTCGGCCTGCATATCCCGAAGGGCTACGTCTACGCCGCCATGGGCTTCTCGGTTCTGGTCGAGGCCCTGAACCAGCTTGCCGCCCGGCGCAAACACGCGGCAAAGCGGACCAAGAGCCTCGAATCCGCCGACAGCTAACGGGGCTTCGCGGCCCGCTGCCGCTTGGCACGCGCCGCAGCCACCACGGGCTCAAGCGCCGGCGGGCAGAGTGCCGCGCCGCCGGCATAGATCAGCTTCGCCACCCTGCTCCAACCCTGCAGCGCCAGGCCGGGGTCACGGCGTCCGCAATCTGCCGGCGCCTATAATGCAAGCTGAACCTTCATCGCCCGGCTCCGGTCCCCTGCTAAATCAAACGCCCGCACCGCTTCGGCCAGCGGCATCACCTCCGTCAGCAAGGGCGTCACCTTGATCGCCCCGGACGCGATGAACCCCGCCGCCCACTCGAACTCGCAGTCGAACCGGAACGTTCCCCGCAACGCGATCTCCTTGGCGACGAGCGCGTTCATCGGCGCCGGAACGTCGCCCCCCAGCCCCACCTGCACGATCACCGCCCCCGGCCGGACCGCGCCGACCGCCCCGGCCAGCGCCGCCCCGCTGCCGGACGCCTCGAACGCCACGTCGAACGTCCCCTTGTCCGCCTCGAACCGCCGCAAGCCGTCCGGCTCGGCGCGGGTATTCACCGCCCAGTCCGCCCCGATCCGCCGCGCCACCGCGAGCGGCGCGTCGGCGATATCGGTCACGACCACCTCCCGCGCGCCCCCGTGCCGGGCCACCAGCACGCACAGCGCCCCGATCGGGCCGCACCCCGTCACCAACACCCGCCGCCCCAGCAGCGGCCCCGCCTGCGACGCGGCGTGAAGGCAGACCGCCAACGGCTCCGCGAACGCCGCGTGCTCCAACGGCAACTCCGCCGGCACCGGCACGGCCTGCGCTTCCGTGCAGTTAAGCACCTCGCGGAACCCGCCCTGCACGTGCGGCATCCGCATCGCGCTGCCGTAGAACCGCATGTCCAGGCAGTGCCGCGCCTCCCCTTGCAGGCAATACCGGCACGCCCCGCACGGACGGCTCGGGTCCACCGCCACCTTGTCCCCCGGCTTCACCCGCACGACGCTAGCGCCCGCCTCCATCACCACGCCCGCGATCTCATGCCCCAGGATCATCGGCTCCCGCACCCGGACCGTTCCGAACCCGCCGTCCTGGTAGTAGTGCAGATCGGACCCGCAAATGCCCCCCGCCCGAACCCGGACCTTCACGTCGAACGGCCCGAGCGCCGGGATGTCGACCTCCTCGATCCTTAAATCCCGGGCAGCATGGATAACGGCGGCTTGCATCGGCTGACACTCCGGCATTGATTGCGGGCAACGCTTGCCAAACCCATAAGCCCGGCCACAGGAGAACGCCAATGCCCTTTTTCAGCCTTGAAGGCCGCCGCGCGCTCATCACCGGGTCTGGACAGGGCATCGGCCTCGCCCTCGCCCAGGCGCTGGCGGAGGCCGGCGCATCCGTCATCCTGAACGGCCGCGGCGCCGCCAAGCTCGACGCCGCGGCGGCCGTCCTGCGCGGCAAGGGCGCCGCCGTCGAGACCGCCGTGTTCGACGTTACCGACCAAGCTGCCGTCACCGCCGCAATTGGCCAGATCGAATCGGGCGCCGGCCCGATCGACATCCTGGTCAACAACGCCGGCATCCAGCGCCGCGCGCCCTTGCAGGACTTCCCAGCCGAAACGTGGCACGAGCTGATGCGCGCCAACCTCGACAGCGTCTTCTTCGTGGCCCAGGCCGCGGCCCGCCACATGATCCCCCGCGGCGCAGGCAAGATCATCAACGTCTGCTCGGTCCAGAGCGAGCTCGGCCGCGCCAGCATCGCCCCCTATACGGCGAGCAAGGGGGCGGTCAAAATGCTGACCAAGGGCATGTGCGCCGAGTGGGCGAAGCACGGCCTGCAAGTCAACGGCCTCGGCCCCGGCTATTTCCAAACCGAGCTCACCCAAGCCCTCGTCGACGATCCGGCGTTTTCCGCCTGGCTGTGCAACCGCACCCCCGCCGGGCGCTGGGGCCGGGTGGAGGAACTCGGCGGCGCCGTCGTTTTCCTTGGATCCCCCGCGTCGGACTTCGTCAACGGCCAGATCCTCTACGTCGACGGCGGCCTGACCAGCGTGGTCTGAGGGCGGCGTGAGCCGTCAGCGGGTCGGCGCGCGGACGGAACTCCCGCCTGGACAACGGCTCGGGGCTTGTTCGACACCCGGCTCGAAGCCGCAACTTTTGAGCAGGCTCTTCCCTCGCCTCGGCACTCGACCCGGAGCTTACCGGCGAGGTCCTGGCCGTGATAGAGGCGCTCGCCGTCGAGGGCGTGACCATGATCCTCGTCACCAAGGCCGTGCTGATGCACCAGGGCAGAATCTGGGAGGAAGGCGACCCGGCGCAAATGTTCGAGCAGCCGCAGACGCCCGAGCTGCGCCAGTTCCTTGGCAGCGGGGTCAAATAGCCGTTCCGAATGGTTGACACCCCGCCGTTGCCGGAGTGCCATCCGCGACATGCGACTGCTCCAGCCCTTGCGGCACCGCTCCGTGTCGCTGCTCTGGTCCGGCCTCGCCCTCTCCGCCATCGGCGACCAGCTCTACGCCGTCGCCCTCGCCTGGATCGCCGTCGGCGTCCTTGGCCCCGCCGCCGGCTACCTGACCGCGCTGCAATCCGCCTGCGTCCTGCTCTCGGTCCTGTTCGCCGGGCGATGGCTTGACCGCTGGCATCCGCGGCGGACGCTGATCGCGGACTACCTCGTCGAGGCCGCGGCATTGGCGCTGGTCGTCGTCGCCTGGACGGCGACCGGCGCCGCCTCCCCCGTGCTGCTGGTCTTCGCCGTCGTCGTCCTCTCGACCGGCATCGGCATCACCCGCCCGGCCGTCCAGGCGGTCCTGCCCGAGCTGCTGCCCGACGGCGCCCAGCTTCCCGCCGCCAACGCCCTGATCGACAGCACCGAGCGGATCGCCCGCCTCGCCGGCCCGCTCATCGTCGGCGTCCTCGCCGGCCTGCTGCCGGAGAAGCACTTCCTCACCCTCGACGCTGCCAGCTTCGCCCTCGCCGCCTTGGCGGCCTACATGCTGCCGGCGCGTGGCAAGGCGGCCAGTGCGCAGGCAGGCCGGATCTGGGATTCCATGCTCCGCGGCGTCGCCGCCGTCCGGCAGGACAAGCTGCTGCATGATTGCTGGACGGTGACAGGCATCGCCAACGGCACCTGGATGGTGACCTTCTATCTCTGCGTGCCGCTGGCCATCGAGGGCGCCGGCGCAACCGCCTTCGGCGGCTCCGGCCTCGGCGCCTTCGGCCTCGTGATCGCCTGCTACGGCGCAACCAACTTCGCCGCCCTGCTGATCGTGGGCAACCGCGAGATGCCCAGGAGGCCGGAAACGCAGATCATCGCCGCCAGGTTCGTCATGATGGCCGGCATGGCCGTCGTGGCCCTGACGGCTTGGCTCGCCCCGCCCGCCTTGCTGCTGCCGGGCTTCATGCTGGGTGCCCTGATCGCCGCGCCCGGTGGCCCGATGATGGATGTCCCCGTCGCCGTCATGCGGCAAACCCGCACCGGGCCTGACGGCGTGGCGCCCGCCGTGCGCGTCTTCATTGCCAGCAACCAGGTCGGCAACATTGTCGGGCTGCTGGCGGCGCCGCTGCTGATCCGCGGCCTCGGCACTGGCGGCGTGGCGGCGCTATGCGCGGCGATGACGGCCGGCGTCGGCCTTTACATGATGTTGCAGCGCCGGAGCTACGCGGCCGCCTGACCCGCCGCGTCCGCCGGCACCACCATCCGCCCGATCGGCCACAGCGCGATCCCGGCCAGCTTCAGATGCGCCCAGGCGAACGGCAGCCCGATGATCGTCACCGCGAACCCGGCGGCGATCACCAGATGCCCGATCGCCAGCCACCAGCCGGCCAGCACGAACCAGATGACGTTGCCGGCGAACCCGAGCGCGCCCGTCCCGATATCGTCCCGCCCCGTGAACGCCTCCCGCGACACCACCCGGCGTCCGAATGGCAGGAACGTATACCCAGCGATGTTGAACGCCGCCCGCGCCCAAGGCAGCCCGATGATCGTGATCGCCAGCACAACCGCGGCCAGAAGCCACCCGGCCGCCATCCAGACGCCCCCCAGCAAGATCCACAGGACATTCAGCAACAAGCTCAAGCCGGACATCGCGCGCCCCCAGGACAATGCCCCATCAGATAGACTGCAATCGCCCTGACTGGAAAGTCAGGGCGTCAATTGCCAGTCCAGATCAGTGCTACACCCCTTTCGTCCTGACACAGTCAGGACGAAAGGGGTGTAGGAAGGCGCGGCCCGGCTTTCACCATGGCCGCGCCCCGCTCAGCCCCGCCGGCGCCGGGTCCGCTTATTCCGCGTCGTCGGGCGCCCGCAACAGGTAGCCCGCGCCGCGGATGCTGTGGATCAGCGTCCCCCCGCCCTCGTCCGGCGGCAGCTTCTGCCGCAGGCTGAACACCAGCTGGTCCACGCTCCGGTCCTCGGGCCGCCAAGGCCGGCGCAATGCCGCCTCCGACAGCGTGTCGCGCGACACCGCTTGCCCGTTCGCCGCCGCTAGCGCCTCCAGCAACGTGAACTCCGCCGACGTCAGCGGGATGCGCTTGCCGTCCGAGTTCGTCACCGCCCGCAGCACCACGTTGATCCGGATCGGCCCCACCGAGACCACCTCCCGGTTCTTCGGCGACAGCCGCGACTCTTCCCGTCGGTTGACCCGGCGGTGAACCGCCCGGATGCGCGCGATCATCTCCCGCATCCGCGGCGGCTTGACGATGTAGTCGTCCGCGCCCAGCTCCAGCCCCACGACCCGGTCGGCCTCCTCGCCCATCCCGCTGACGACGATCACGCCGCAGCCGCGCTGCTCGGCGAACCAGCCGATCAGGTCGACCCCGTTCGTGTCCGGCAGTTCGAGGTCGACCAGCACCACGTCGGGGTTGAACGTCTGCTTCAACGACATCCCCTTCGCCCCGGTGCCGGCCAAGGCGACGCTCATCCCGGACCGCTCGATCCCCCGCACCATTGCCTGCGCGACAGCCTCGTCATCCTCGATCAGCAGCACCCTGGGGTTAAGCAGGACATCCTCAGGCTCAGGCTTTGAGACGTGCATTTATAATCTCCGGGATGAAACCTTAACTGATAGCTACCATAAATTGACCGCGGACCAATATTGCTAGCAGATGAAATGCGTTAAATGATTGTTAATACAACAACAAATCTTGTATAAAAATGCAAGAGGATTTGTTGACTGTGTTTTCGACCAAACTGCTGCCTGGCTAACTCCAAGCCCGCCCGCGATTGAGCCCTTAATAAGCCCGGTCATAATTACATGCAAATTCAAAGTAACATCATCTGAGAAGACCTTGTTCAACAACGGTTTGCCTATGACTAGCAAACGTCTTTGATTGACGCCGAACAAGAATTCCGGCCTTTGCCACGCCCCTGAATGTCAGGAAATGTGCGCCATTGTGGCAGCGGAAACGCAAACTATCCGATAATGGACAATACGCATTGCTTTATTGGATAAGCATGTCAGCGCAATCTTATCTTACCGCTAACTCAATTACATAAACGGTTCCGGACCCTAATGCCATGTTGGAATCCACCGGCCACATGAATGAACTGGGCGTCCCGCCGATCTGGCCCGACGCCGATGTCGAAGGGGCCATGAACCTGCAAGGCGAGTTCGAGCAGCTCGTCCGCTTGGCAGCGCGCCTGGGCCAGGCGCCGGTCGCGCTGATCCGCGGCCGCGGCATCAGGCTCGGCTGGGCCGACCCGGCGTTTGCCGTCTCGTCGGCCGGCTTCGACCGCCTCCATGCCGTTTGCGACCTCCCGGGCCCGGCATCGCAACCGTTCGGCGCCGTCGAGGTTATCCCCGACGCCACCCAAAGCCCGACGCTGTGGCACCACCCGGCCGTCACCGGCGAGCTTCGGGTCCGCTTCATCGTCCGCATCCCGCTGCTCGGGGCCGAAGGCGACGCGCTCGGCACGCTCTGCCTGATCGACGCCCATCCCCGCCCCGGCCTTTCCAGCGAGCAATCGGACAGCCTGGCCGACCTTGCCACCCTTGCGGCCACGATGATCCAGCGGAAGCGCAAGGCAGCAAGCCTGCTCGGCTCATCCCACGGCTCCGCCCGCGCCGAGCAACTCGAAGCCGCAGTCGCCAGGGCGCAATCGTGCGAGCTGGCCCTGGCCGGGATGCTCATCAGCCTTTGCGCGCACCACAAGGCGACAGCCGGATTCATCAGCAAGTTCAACAACACGACCCAAGTCTTGCAGCAATTGAGCCACTTCAACGATAAATCCGGCCTGGGCCACTACTTGACGGAACTGTCGTCGTCCGCCGCCACGCCGGACAACTCGCACGCGGCGACCGCGATCCAAAGCGGGACCGCGCGCACCTTGGCGTTCTCCGGCAGGGAAACCAGCTCCGCCTATGCGCTCAGCCTTGAGGCGATCCGCGCCGGGCTGCGCGCCGTGGTCATTCAGCCGCTGCACCTGCTCGACGAGCGGTTCGGCGTCGTGCTCCTGTTCGACACCCCTCGCCGCGACCTCGAAGCCATCGCCGACGACGTGGCCGCCATGGCGCGCCTTGTCCGCCCCGCGCTCTACCGCAAGGTCGCCGAACGGCGCATGAGGCTGCTGGGCACCGCGCTCGACCGGGCCAACGATGCGGTGCTGATCACCGAAGCCGGGCCGCTCGGCGCAGCCGGGCCGAAAATCCTCTACGCCAACGCGAGCTTCTGCCGGCAGAGCGGCTACGCGCTGGAGGAGGTGCTGGGCCGCCCGCACGACATGCTTCAGGCCGCGAACACCGAGGCGGTCAAACGCCTGCGCCAGAACATGCGCCGTTGGAAGCCCGTCCGCGCCGAGCTGCCCAACACCCGCAAGGACGGCTCCGAGTTCTGGGCCGAGATCGACCTTACGCCCATCACCGACGAGACTGGGGCAACGACCCATTGGGTCAGCATCCAGCGCGACGTCACCGAGCGCCGCAGCAACGAGGCCGCCCAGCGCCGCCACGAAGACTCGTTCCGCCTCCTGTTCCAGGACACCCCCATTCCCGTCGTGGTCACGAGCCGGGACAACCTGCGCTTCATCGAGGTCAACGACGCGGCCCTTGAGCAGTATGGCTGGTCGCGCGACGAGTTCCTTGCCAAGACGCTGAACGACCTCAGCCCGCACGACGGGGCCGCGCCGTCCGAAGCCGCCGGCGGCAACCCCGCAAGCTCCCTCTCCGGCACCCATATCCGCGCTAACGGCACCGTGCTCGAGTTCCAGGCCTTCACCCACGATACTGTCTACGCAGGCCAGGACGCCCGCCTGGCCGTGCTTTGGGACGTCACCGACCTCGAGGCCGCCCGGCGGGACATGCGCCACGCCAACGAGCTGCTGCGCGACCGCACGCTCCAGCTCCATGCCCGCACGGAGGAGCTGGCCGAAGCGCAGCGCCTGGCCCGGCTCGGCAACTGGCGCGTCCCCGTCGACTGGCGCGACCCGAGCTGGAACCGCGCGCTCGCGAAACTGCTCGAAGCCCCGCGCGACATCATGAACCTGCGCCCCGCCGACCAGGCGCACGACATCCACGAGGACGACCGGGAAACGGTCTGCAAAGCCTTCGAGAACGCGGCCCAGGACGCGTCCAGCCAGGAATTCGAATACCGCGTCGTCATGCTCGACGGCCAAGCGCATCACTTCCGCGCCGAAGTCCGCCCCGTGCTCGACAGCGACGGCGACGTCATCGAGTTGTTCGGCTACAGCCAGGACATCACCGAGAGCAAGCGCGCCGAGCAAGCCCTGCTCCGCAATGAATCCCTTCGCACCCTCGGCCAGCTCACCGGCGGCGTCGCGCACGACTTCAACAACCTCCTCACGGTCGTGATCCTCAACCTGGAGGAAGCCCGCGAGCAGCTTCCGGACGCCGACGACTTGCAGGAGGTGCTGCAGCCCGCCCTCCACGCCGCCGTCCGCGGCGCGGAGCTCACCAGCCAGCTCCTTTCCTACGCCCGCCGCGCCACGCTCCGCCCCGAGCGCGTCCGCCCCGACGAGTTCTTCGGCGCCCTCCGCCCCCTGCTCAACCGCGTGCTCGGCGAGCGCTTCGAGCTTCAGGTCCTGCTCCGCCACGACGGCGGCAGCGCCATGGTCGACCCGGCGCAGCTCGACAGCGCGGTGATGAACCTCGTCATCAACGCCCGCGACGCCATGCCCAAAGGCGGCCAGATCGTGCTGGAAACCCGCTCCGTCACGCTCGCCGCGGACAGCATCGGCTTCCAGGACGAGGTGGTTCCCGGCCGCTACGTCCTCATCAGCGTGGCCGACCAGGGCGAAGGCATCCCGGCCCACCTGCTTTCCCGCGTCTTCGAGCCGTTCTTCACCACCAAGGAGGCGGGCAAAGGCAGCGGCATGGGCCTCAGCATGGTTTACGGCTTCGCCCGCCAATCCGGCGGCCACGTCACCATCGACAGCAAGCCCGGCCGCGGCACCACCGTCCGCCTGTTCCTTCCCGTCCCGGCCGGCACGGCAGACGAGGCCGCCGATACGGAAGCGAACCAAGCCGAATGGCGCGCGGGCGGCTTGAGGGCGCTGGTGGTCGAAGACCAGCAAAGCGTCCTGATTGCCGTCAGCCGCATGTTGCGCCAGTTCGGGTTTGAGGTCGTCAGCGCGGATGCCGCGGACGCCGCCCTTAAACATCTGGAGGCCGACAACCCCTTCGACCTTCTGTTCACCGACATCGTCCTGCCGGGCGCAATGGACGGCGTAGGCCTTGCAGCCGAGATAGCCCGCCGCTCGCCCGGAACCCGCATCCTGCTGACCTCAGGCTTTACCGAGCACAACCTTGCCGCAACCGACGACACCGACCCCGGCGTCGAATTCCTGATGAAGCCCTACAGGCGCGTGGACTTGCAGGCGAAATTCGCAACCATGTTTTCCCGCAGCGAAGCCGTCTCGGTATAAGGGGAACCCCTCCAAGACGGGCAATGCCGTGGGCCGATCACAGACTGCCGGAAACCCAATCCTTCAAGGCGCTCTTGGGCGCGGCCCCTACCTTCGTCGCCACCGGCTGCCCGTTCTTGAACAGGATCATCGTCGGGATGCCGCGCACGCCGTAATTGTTGGGCGACATCGGGTTCTCGTCGATGTTCACCTTCGCGACCGTGACCCGCCCCTTCATCTCGGCCGCGATCTCCTCCAGCGCCGGGGCGATCATCTTGCACGGCCCGCACCACTCGGCCCAGAAATCAACCAGCACCGGGCCTGGCGCCTTCAGCACCTTCGCCTCGAAGCTGTCGTCGTCCACCGCCACGGTGTTCTCGCTCATCTCGCGTTCCTCTGATCCTTCGCCGACCGATTTGGGCAACTGGCCCGGCCGCTTCAAGCAGCGCCCAGCCCATGCCGGTCCAACAGCCAATCCGGCAACACCGTGACCGCGGCATCCTCGGTCCACACCAGCGCGCACTCGATCGCCCGCCCCGGGAACAACGCCCGCAGCACCGCCTGGTACGCCGCAAGCTGCCGCACGTAGCGGACCGGCGTGTCGTCAACCGTCGCCGGCGCCGCCCGCCCCGTCTTGAAGTCCGCAACCAGCACCCTGTCGGGCAGCACCGCCATCCGGTCAACCACGCCGGAGATCACCTGACCGCCGACCAAGCCCGAAACCGGCTGCTCCGCCCGCCCGCCCGGGCCGAACAGCCCGGCCAAGGCCGGATGCCCCAGCACCCCGAGCACTTGCGCGGCAAGCGCCTCCTGCTCCGCCTCCGGGAACCCCAAGCGCGCCAGGTAATCGCGCGCCGCCCCCGCCCGCCCGCTCTCGGCCAGGCCGGGCAGGTGCTGCAACAGCGTGTGCACCGCGCGCCCCCGCGCGTAGCGCGCGCCCGGCCCGGCCGCCAGCGGCGACAACGCGGGCGGCACCGAACCGAACAGCGCCCCGCCCGGCCGGCTCGGCGCCAACGGCCGCGGCAGCGCAGGCTCCTCCGGAGGCGCCGAAGCCCGCCAATCCCCCGGCCGCCCAGCCCACGGGGGCAAGGGCCGCCGCCCCGTCGCCGCCAATGCCGCCCGGGGCGGGACCCGCTCCGCCTGCGGGCTCGAGCTCACCATCATCTCGCCCCCCCAAGGCCCGGCAAACGGCGTCGCCTCGGCCCCGATCCGCTCGAAACCCTGGCGGACCATCCCGTACCAACGGTCCTCCCGGTCCGCCCCCTGCGTTTCCCACCCGCAAACGACCAGCCGGTCCTCCGCCCGCGTCAGCGCCACGTAGAGCAGCCGGTTATGCTCCCGCCGCCGCAACGCCGCCGCCGCCTCCTTGCCCCGCGTCACGGCCGCGCACGTCAGCTCCTTGCGCGGAGACCACAGCGGCGTCTCCACCCCGTCCGACTCCACCCAGGCCAGCCTTTCCTTGTCCGGCGGCAACCCGGTCGTGTCCGGCAAGATCACCACCGGCGCCTGCAAGCCCTTCGCCCCGTGCACCGTCATCACCCGCACCGCCGACCCCGCGCCGCCCGCCTCGCGCTTCACCTCCGCCCCGGACCGCCGCAGCCAATGCACGAACCCTTGCAGCCCCGGCGGATGCAGCCGCGCGTAGCCCAGCGCCGCGTTCAGCAGCTCGTCGATCGGCTCCCCCGCCTCCGCCCCCAGTCGCGCCAGCAGCCGCGCCCGCCCCCCGAGCGGCCCCAACGCCTCCGCCAGCAACGCGTGAGGCCCCACGTAGTCCGCCCGCTCCGCCAGGCGCGACAGGAACGCCCAGGCCGCCGCCCAATCCTCCCGCTCCCCGGCACGCTCCCGCAACGTCGCCCACAGCCCGTGCCGCCGACCCATCGCCAACTGCATCAGGCTGTCGTCCGACAACCCGCCCAACGGGCTGGTCAGCACGTTCGCCACCGCCAGGTCGTCGCCGGGCAGCAGCACCGCGTCGCACGCCGCCAGCACGTCCTGCACCGCGATCTGCTCGGTCAAGGCCAGCCGGTCCAGCCCGGCCACCGCCACGTCCTGCGCCTTCAACGCCCGCACCAGCGCGCTCGCGAACGGTCCCCGCCGCCGCACCAGCACCAGCACGTCCCCTGCCGTCAGCGCCCGCCCCCGGCTCTCCAGCCGGACGCCCGCCTTCAACTCCCGGGCGACCGCCCCAGCGACCGCCTCGGCCAGCATCTGCTGGGCGGACCGCAACCCGACGTTCTCGGCCGGCACTCTCCAGGCCTCGGCCGGCGTCACCTCCGGCTTGGGCGCCAGCGGCCACAACTCCACCCGCCCTGCCGCCCCCGCCCGGTCCGCGAAATGCCGCAGCGCCCCGTTGTCCGCGACCCCTTCCGCCGCCGCCGCCCCCTCGGCGAACACCGCGTCCACCAACGCCAGCACCGGCACCGTCGACCGGAACGACACGTCGAGCGCCACGTCCCGCCATTCCTGCCCCGAAGCCCCCACGCGCGTCGCCATCATCCCCCGCGACCGCACGAACTCGTCCGGATCGGCCCCTTGGAACGAGTAGATGCTCTGCTTCGGGTCTCCTACCGCGAAGAACGTCCGCCTTGCCTCGCCCTCGCGCGACCCGAGCCCGGCGAAGAACTCCTCCGTCAGCCGGTGCGCGATCCGCCACTGCTCCGGCGCGGTGTCCTGCACCTCGTCCAGCAGCAGATGGTCGATCCCCCCGTCCAGCTTATACAGCACCCACGCCGCGCCCGGGTCGGTCAGCAGCCCCTCCGCCCGCCCGATCAGGTCGGAGTAGTCCAGCAGCCCGCTCCGCTCCTTCTGCGCCGCGTACGCCGCCAGCGCCGGGGCGGCGAGGCCGAGAAGCGCGACCGTGGCATCGGCGCACCGCACCGCCCGCCGCGCGTCCTCGACGAACCAAACCCGCTCCTGCTCGGCCTGCATCGCGTGGCGGATTTCCGGATGCTGCTTGTCCAGGTTCGCGTTCGGAAACTGGCCGAACTTCCGCTCCCCCCCGTTCTTGTCAAAGAACTGCCCCAGCCAGTCGCCCCAATGCGCCTGCCGCTCTGCCGGCGGGAAGCTGAGCCAGCCCAGCATCTCCATCGCCCGCTCCCGAACTTTATTCGACCCTTGCGCCGCCGCCAGTCGCAGCGCCTCGCGCATCCCCGCCTCCTCCCCCCAAGCCACCGCGCCCGCCACCACCTCCGCTTCCGACCGCGCCAGCGTCCCCGTCGCCCGCCTGACCGCCGTTTCCCGCGCCGCATCCGGCAACGCGAGCAGCCCCGCCAACCGTCCCCGCTGCCCTTGCAACGCCTGTACCAGACCCCGGAAGTCATCCGCCCGGACCAGCCCGGCCACCAGCGCCACCGCCGCCGGATTTGCCGCCTCCAGCACCCGCTCCCGCGCCGCGCCCATCTCCGCCTCGGCGTCCACCTCCTCCACCAACTGGAAGTGCGGCGAGATCGCCGCTTCCAGCGGAAACCGCCGCAGCAAGCCCTGGCAGAACGCGTGAATGGTCCCGATCCGCATCCCTCCCGGCAGATCCAGCACGTCCGCGAACAACGCCCGGGCCGTTTCCCGCACCCCTTCCCCCGGCGTCACCTCCAGCGCCGCCAACTCCCCATCGAGCGCCTCATCCGTCATCGTCACCCAATCGCCCAACCGCCGCTGCAGCCGCAACGCCATCTCCGCCGCCGCCGCCTTGGTGAACGTCAGGCACTGGATCCGCTCCGGCGGCGCGCCCCCCAGCATCAGCCGCAGCATCCGGTCGGTCAGCAGCTTCGTCTTTCCCGACCCGGCCGACGCCTCCACGAACGCCGAAACCGCCGGATCGGACGCCCGCGACTGCTCCTCGACCGCCCGCGTCCGCGCCTCGCTCACCCCTGGTCCTCCACCGCCGACCATTCCGCCACCCGCGCCAAGTGCGCGTAATCGGTGAACCGCGGCGCGGCGCCCGGGTGCGGCTGCGACAAGTACGCCTGCGCCGGGTCGTCGAACTGCGCCACCAGCGCCGCCAAGGCCTCCCGCGCCGCCGCCGCTCCCTGCGCCACCTCGGCCGCGTCGCCCCCGAACAGCCGGCTCGCCTCTCCGGGCACGTAGCCCCCGGTCAAACGCCAGTACGCCAGCTCGCCCGCCACCCCGGTCAACGCGTCCCCGAACGCCCCGGCCTCCGCCATCGCCGCCTCCAGCGGCAGTTGCGGCGCGTATCCCGCCTCCACGTCGCTGCCCTTCGGCGCCACCCCGGTCTTGTAGTCCAGCAGCGCGAGCCGCCCATCCGGCCGGCGCTCGATCCGGTCCGCCCGCCCCTTCAGCACGAACGGGGCACCGTTCCCCGGCACCGCCCAGGTCCCCGACACCTCCACCGCCATCACCGCGTTCGGACTGGCCCGCCGCCGCTCCCCTTCCGTTTCCGCCACCCAATCCGCGATCCGCGCCAGCCGGGGCCGCCACCAGGCCGCCAGCGCCGGGCGCACCACCTTGCCGCCCAGCGCCCGTTCCATCTCCCCCCGAAGCCGCCCCGCCGCGTCGTGCGGGTACGTCCTCGGCAGCCCCGTCACCCAGGCCGCGATCGCCGTATGCACCAACTCCCCGAAATCCGAATTCTCGACCGACTGCTCCAGCTCATCCAGCGCCCGCAGCCCCAGCACATGCCGCGCGTAAATCCCGTACGGGTCCCGCAGCCAGGTTTCCACCTCGGTCACGCTCAGCTTCCGAGGCCGCATCGCCACCGGCGGGCAAGGCCGGGGCGGACGCACGGGCCGAGGCTCCCCCAAAGGCTGGTCCAGCGCCCGCGCCCAGTCCGCTGCCGGGCTTTCCTGCATTGCCGTCCCCTGCCCGCGCAGGAACGCCTCCAGCCGCGCCAGCCACCGCGCCGGCACCGTCGGCGCGCCCTCCCGCCGCCGCGGGCACGACAGCACCACCCGCCGCGCCGAGCACGCCAGCATGACGAAATCATGCGCCATCTGCCCTACCCCCGCCTCGGGCGATTCCAGCCCCGCCGCCCGGCGCATCGGCCGGCTCATCCACGGCCCGGGGTCCGAACCGGGCGGCCAAACCCCCTCCGCCAAGCTCCCCATCACCACCACGTCGAACGATTGCAGCCGGGCCTCGAGCAAGCCCAGGATCGCCACCCGCGGATGCTCGAACCCGTCCCGCCCCCGCAACGCCCGCCGGCTGCGCACCACGGCCCCCTCCAGGCTCGCGTCCAGCAAGCCCGGCAACGTCCGCAACGGCTGCGGCAGCAACACCGTCACGGCCTGCAGCAGCCCGGCCAGGTGCTCGGCCAGGGCCTCCCCTTCCTCCAGCGCCCAGAGCCGCTCAGCCCCCGGCAGGCTGTCTGTTTCCGCGGCCGCCTCCCCGGCCTCGATCAACGCCCGCATCGCCAGGTCCGGGCTCGCATCCCCCCCCGCCGCCAGCCGCAGCAGCGGGCCGAGCCGCGCCTCGATCCGATCGACGAAATCGTGCAACGCCGGGTCATCCTCCCCGGCCATCGCCGCCCGCAACCCCGCCACCCAGCCCGGCGGCGCAGGCCCGCGCAAGCACCGCCGCTCCAACCGCCGCGCCAGCTCCCGGCACTCCGCCAACGGCAACCCGAACCCGGCCAACGGATGCTTCAAAGCCCCGAGCAGCGCCACCGGCGACAACCCCGCCGCCACCGCCTCCCCCAGCAGCCGCAGGAACGCCCCCGGCGGCGTGTGCCCCAAAGGCTCCCCCGCGCTGTCGTCCGCCACCACGCCGAACCGCGACAACTCCGCCGCCACCCGCCCGGCCAAACCCCGGTCCGGCGTCACCAGCGCCGCCTGCGCTCCCGGCGTTTCCAGCGCCTCCCGCAGCACGAGCGCGACCGCCACCGCCTCCTCCTGCTCGTCCGCCGCCTCCAGCCGCTCCACCCCGGCCATGTCCGGCACCGAAGCCTGCCGCCAAGTCCCCAGCGCCCGCGCCGGCAGCAGCGCCTGGCAAAGCGTCTCCGCCCGCCTCCCCGTCGCCGGCTCCGCCCCCGGCCAAACCCGCACGTCCTTCCGCGAGGCCCCCATCCGGCTCAGCAGCGCCCGCAGCCCGGCCTGCGGATGCCCTTCCGTCAGCCCTTCCCAAACCTCGTCGGCCATGCCCAGGTCCACCCCCGGCAGCGCCACCCGCCCCTGCGGCAGCCCCGCCGCCACCCGCATCAATGCCGCCGTCGCCGCGTTCCCTCCCGACGTCCCCGCCACCACCACCGGGTAGGAGGGCGGAAACGCCTCCCAAGCCGCCGCCTGCGCCCGCAACAGCCGCACCCCCCGCTCCGCCGCGTCCACCCGCCCTGCCTCGGCCAGCCACGCCGGCCAATGCGCCGTCACGATCTGCAGGAATTGCAGCGTGTCCACCCAATGCGCCGCATACCCCTCATCCACCAGCCCCGGCAGCACCCGCTCCAGCGCCACCCCTTCCCGGTGCGCCTCGTCCAGCAGCCGCGCCAGCTCGGCCGCCAGCGGCCAGGCCCGCTCCGCCGTCTGCGGCGCGCCGAACCGCCCTTCCAGCGCCATCACCATCCGCGTCAGGACCGCCAGCCGCTCCGCTTCCCCCACCGCCGGCGGCACATCCAAAGCGCCCGCCAACGCCAGCGGCGTCTCGTCCAAGGCCCCCAAAGCCGCGATCCGCGGCAACAGCAGCGCCTTCCCTTCCGCCGCCCGCACGAACGCTTCCGTCAGCCCGCGCGCCGCCCGTCGTGTCGGCAGCAGGATCAGCCCCTCCGCCTGCTGCACCGGGTCGTCGCAGCGCGACAGCCACCATTCCGCTATCGCATCGAGGAATGGCACGCCCGGCGCAATGGTGAAGATGTTCAAAACCGCCCCTCCCAACCTTTCAACCGCACCCGCCGGGCATCCCCGCCCGCGTGGTCCAACCTCACCGTAAGCGCCTCCTCCGGACGCAAGGCCCCCAGCCGGTCCGGCCATTCCACGATCGCCGCGTCCCCCTCGCCCCACCCCAGCTCAAGCAACGCCCCCGGCCCGTCCAGCCGCCAAAGGTCGAAATGCTGCACCAAGCCGAGCGGGGTCTCATACTCCTGGACCAGCGTATAGGTCGGGCTGGGCACGTCGAGCGCCGGGTCGTTGGCGAGCGCCCGCAACAGGGCGCGGGCCAGGGCACTTTTCCCAGCGCCTAGCGGGCCTTCAAGTAAGATTATGTCGCCTGCCCGTATCGATCCGGCAAGCCGGGCGCCCAACGCTTCGGTTGCGGCCAGGTCCGGAAGCAGAGTTTCGGGCGCGAAAGGCGGTCGCAAAATGCTTGACCCTGCTCGCGGTTCCGTCGAGTGCGGGGCGCTACGCCTGATCCGGTCCGGCCATGCAGTTAGCGAACGAAGGCGACCAGTATGCCTTTGCCCAATGGCTTACCCGAACCGACTTGCGCAGGCCCGCCTTCCAGAACGGGTCGTTCTCGACCAACACTTCCGCGGCGGCCTTCGTCTCGGCAGCAATGATCCAAAGCCCGCCCGTCGGCGTCTCAGCGGCGGAAGGCCGCAACGCTCCTGCCGCGACAACCTGATCGCCATGCGCCGCCAAGAACGCCAGATGATCCGCCATGTGCTTCTCACGCTCCGCCAGCCGCTCAGGCTGTTCCAAGTAGACGTCCTCGAACTGCACAACGAACATCATGGCCGCCTCCCTTCGCTGGAATAACCCAGACAGGTTCAACGGGTATGATCTCAGCCCGCAAAACACGGGCACCCCGGCTTTTGGAAGCCTCCTATCTGACGAATAGATTGTCAAACAGCGTTGACCCAAGGAACCGGGCCAGGCCGCAGTTTTCCGCTAGCTTCGACAGCTTACAAGCTGCACAGGGTAATCACCGATCCGCTGATCTTCAGTGACGAAGCCCGCCTCCTCGGTGATCGCCTGTGCGACGAGCATGTGGTCGAAAGGATCACGGTGATGCATCGCCAGGCCAGCAAGCGCCGAAAGATGCGCGGCGCTGATGCCGAGCAGGGTAAGCCCGTCCCTGTGAATAGCATCCATGATCTCACCGATATTGGCTTTCAGCTTGCTAATCCGCGCCTTGACAACGATCTCCCACAACGACGCCGCGCTGACTAAAACATCATCGGCCGGGTCCGCGATGAAGCGACGCGCGCGTGCGCCGAGTTGATCGTCATCGGACAACCACCAAAGCAAGGCATGGGTATCGAGCAGCAGCCTCAACCGTCCTCACCCTCCATCGCTGCAAACACATCCGGAGAAAGCACGTCGAAGTCAGGCGCAATCTATATCTTGATCTTGCCGTGCAAAGCGCCCGGCGTCCGAGGGGTACGGCCCGCTTTCGGCGGCGGTCGTATCTCCGCCAGAACTTGATCGTGCGACGTAATGAGGAACGTCGTGCCGAGCCGGGCTTGCCGCAAGAACCCGGTCAGGTTTCCCCGAAACTCCCGCACGCCAACGCGCTGATGCGCAGGGCTTACACGGGCCTGCTCTCGCTCTGCCATGAAACCCCTCGATGTGAACACAGGAAGACGCGACGTCGACCACGCCAATCGCCCGCTACAGCAGTCGGCCTATCCTCCCCCTTTCGAAAACCCGAACTCGCCAGCCTCGCTCCCCATCCATCCACCGCGAACGGATGCCCAACAAGCCGCGCATCCGGATTCAGCACCGCCCAGACCACGATATGCGTATCAAGCAGCAGCCTCAATCGTCGAGGCCGAGCGCCTGCCGGCTGAAATCCGGATTATCGAAGTTGGCCGGGAAACGCACTTGAAGCCCATCAAGCCCAAGCTCACGCCGAACCGCCTCCGCCTGCCCGAAATCCATGCCCGCCCCCTTCCGCACCGGAACGAGTTCGACGAATGGCCGCCCGTGCTTGGTCACCAAAACACGCTCGCCGTGCGAGGCAGTGGCCGGGCCTCAGCGAACCGCGCCTTAGCTTCACGTATGGAAAGTTCCACGATGCGCCTCGACCAAAGCCGACGCGCACGATCAGCTTCGAAAACAGCCATAGCGCAACAGCGGAATGTAGTCACGCCGTAACCACGCAACATGCCCAACAGGCCGATTGCCGCACGAGACCTCCTCCATCCTGGCGCCGCCCAGCCTTGCACCCAACGCCGAAACCGCTAGTTACCTCCCATGCCGGAACAGATCGAAACCGACGTCGCCATCATCGGCGCAGGCCCCGTCGGCCTCTTCGCCGCCTTCCAATGCGGCATGCTGAAGCAATCCACCTGCCTCATCGACGCCCTCGCCGAAGTCGGCGGCCAATGCGCCGCCCTCTACCCCGAGAAGCCCATCTACGACATCCCCGCCCACCCCGCCATCGCTGCGGGCCACCTCATCAGCAGCCTGGAAGCCCAGATCGCTCCCTTCGACATCCCCCGCCTGCTCGCCCGCCGCGTGGACAAGCTCGCGGGCCGCGCCGGCGCCTTCACCCTCCACACCGACCGCAACGACACCGTCCGGTGCAAGGCCGTCCTCCTCGCCGCCGGGGCCGGCGCCTTCGGCCCCAACCGCCCCCCCATGCCCGGCCTGCAAGCCTACGAGGACACCGGCGCCGTTCAATACCTCGTCAAGCGCCGCGACGACTTCGCCGGTCGCCGCATCGTCATCGCCGGCGGCGGCGACTCCGCTGTGGACTGGGCCTTAGCCCTCAAGGACATCGCCGCCAAAACCTACGTCGTCCACCGCCGCCCCAAGTTCCGCGCCGCTCCCGGCACGTGCGACCAGCTCGAAGCCGCCGCGGCGGCGGGCGAGATCGAACTCGTCATCCCCTACCAGCTCCACGCCCTGCACGGCAGCAACGGAACCCTGGAGGCCGTCGAAGTCGCCGACCTCTCCAACAACACACGCCGCCTCGAAGCCGACGCCCTCCTCCCCTTCTTCGGCCTCAGCATGGACCTCGGCCCCATCGCCGCCTGGGGCCTCGACCTCCAGCACAGCCACGTCCACGTCGCGCCCGCCACCTGCGAGACCTCCACCCCAGGCGTCTTCGCCATCGGCGACGTCGCCGCCTACCCCGGCAAGCTCAAGCTCATCCTGCAAGGCTTCAGCGAAGCCGCCATGGCCGCCCACGCCATCCACCCCATCGTCCACCCCGACACCGCGCTGCATTTCGAATACAGCACCAGCAAGGGCGTCCCCGCGGCCGCCTGATGCCCGCCCCCGCCATCGCCGCCGAGAACCTGACCAAGCGCTACGACCAGACCCTGGCCGTCGACCGCCTCTCCTTCGCCGTTCCCCAGGGCGGCACCCTCGGCCTCCTGGGCGGCAACGGCGCCGGCAAGACCACCACCATTTCCATGCTCCTCGGCGTTCTCCTGCCCACCGAAGGCCGGATCCGCATGTTGGGCCACGACATGGCCGCCGACCGCTACGCCGCCCTCGCCCGCATGAACTTCTCCTCCCCCTACATCGCCCTGCCCGCCAAGCTTACCGTCCGCGAGAACCTCCGCGTCTACGGCCATCTCTACAACGTCCCCCATCTTCCCCGCCGCATCGCCCAGCTCGCCGACCAGCTCGACCTCCACCCGTTGCTCGACCGCCCCGCCGGGCAGCTTAGCGCCGGGCAGAAAACCCGCGTCGCCCTCGCCAAGTCCCTCATCAACACCCCCGACGTCCTCCTGCTCGACGAACCCACCGCGAGCCTGGACCCCGACACCGCCGACACCGTCCGCACCTGGCTTGAGCGTTACCGGGCCGAAACCGGCTGCGCCATCCTGCTCGCCAGCCACAACATGGCCGAGGTCGAGCGCCTCTGCGACACCGTCCTCATGCTCAAGGCCGGCCGCCTCGTCGACCAAGGCCCCCCCGCCGGCCTCGTCGCCCGCTACGGCCGCGACAACCTGGAGCAAGTTTTCCTGGACATCGCCCGTGCCCCGGACATCGGCCCGGCAAGGCGCCCGGCCCGGATCGCCAGCGCCCAGGCCGAAGAACCGACCCTTTGACGACGCCATCACTCCGCGTAGATCATCTTCCGCGTCATGCCCCCGTCCAGCACGAATTCCGCCCCCGTCACGAACCCGGCCTCCCCGCCAACCAGCCACGCCACCAGCCCCGCCACGTCCTCCGGCCGCCCTACCCGTCCCGCCGGGTGCTGCGCATGGTCGGCCTTGCTCAGCGCCTCCCCCGCCACGTCGATCCATCCGGGGCTGACGCAATTCGCCCTCACCTCCGGCCCGAGGCTCACCGCGAGCGCATGGGTCAACGCCGCCAGCCCGCCTTTCGATGCCGCGTAGCTCTCCGTATCCGGCTCGCTCATCCGCGCCCGCGTGGAGGCAATGGCGACGATGCTTCCCCGCGCCGCCCGCAGCATCCCCGCCCCCGCCCGCGCCAGCAGGAACGCCGCCGTCAAATTGGTCCCGATCACGCGGGACCACTCGTCCAGCGACAAATCGGTGAGCGGCTTCCTGACCATGATCCCGGCATTGCTCACCAAAGCATCGAGCCGCCCCTCCTGCGCCCGCACCCCGTCGATCAGCCCGGCCGCCGCCGCCTCGTCCGACACGTCGGCCCGCACCCCGCGAACCCCCGCCGCTTCCGGCGCCGGGTCCAGATCCGCCCCCACAACCTTCCAGCCGTCCCGCGCCAACCGCCGGGCCACCGCCAGCCCGATCCCGTGCGCCGCCCCCGTCACCAAAGCGACTCGCTTGTCCATCCGCTCATCCTGCCATCTGTTCGCCTTGATCCTAACGCATCAGCCCCCTTCCATGGCTGTGATACAGTTTCGTAAGGACGCGCTTCGCTCCAAGCACGCTCCGCCGAATGACGCTTAGGGCAAGCACGGCCATGGCCGACATGCTGCCTGCCGACACCCTGACGGACAGCCCCGCTTGACCAGTCCACCCCGCTGCGCCATCGCCGTTATCGCCAAAGCCCCCCGCCCCGGCCACGTCAAAACCCGGCTCCAAGGCCTTCTTACCGCGGCCGAAACCGCCGCCCTGGGCACGGCCTTTCTGCAGGACACCATCGGCAACGTCCTGCTCGCCGCCCAGCAAGCCCCGATCGACGCCGTCGTCGCCTACGCCCCGGCCGGCGAGGAAGCCCGCTTCGACGGCATGATCCCCCCCGGCGTGGCCCTCCTCCTGGCCGATGGCTCGGGCGGCGACGCGCCCGGCGTTGAAGGCTTCGGCCGCGTCCTGCTCGACACGACCCGCGCCCTCCTCGCCCAAGGCTACGCCGCCGCCTGCGTCCTCGGCGCAGACAGCCCGACCCTTCCCACCGCCGAGCTGATCCGCGCCGCCCGCCTGCTCCTTGCCGGCGACGCCGACGCCGTCCTCGGCCCCGCCGACGATGGCGGCTACTGGCTCCTCGGCCTCACCGCCCCGCACCCCGCCCCTTATGCCCGCATTGCCTGGAGCACCGGCAACGTCGCCGAAACCACCCGGCAACGCCTGCGCGAAGCCGGCCTGCGCACCAAGGAACTCGCCACCTGGTACGACATCGACGACCCGCCCTCCCTCGCCCGTCTTTTGCACGAGATCGGCCACGACGGCCCGGCTTACCCGGCTCCGCGCACCGCCGCCCGCCTGCGCGCCCTCGGCATCGGCGGCAGGCTTCCCTCGGCCGCGGACTGATGCGGGCCAACTGGCTCCTCCCGGCACTCGGCGTCGCCCTCGTCCTGAGCGTCGCCGCCGGCCTCGCCATTCCCCCGCCCGGCGCGCTGGCCACCCTTTCCCGGCCAGACACCGAGCTTTACATCGCCGCCGCCCTCGCCGCCGGCCTGGCCTACGCCGCCGCCGTCTGGCTTGTCCGCGCCCGCCGCCTTCCCTCCTGGTCCCTCGCCGTCATCCTCATCGCCGGCCTCGCCGCCCGCCTCCTGGTCCTGGCAAGCCCCCCGGTCCTCTCCACCGACCTCTACCGCTACGTTTGGGACGGCCGCGTCCAGGCCGCCGGCATCAACCCCTACCGCTACGTCCCCGCCGACCCGGCCCTCGCCTCCCTGCGCGACGCCGCCCACGGCCCCACCGCCATCTACCTCAACATCAACCGCGCCGACACCGCCCGCACCATCTATCCCCCCGCCGCCCAAGCCCTTTTCGCCGCCATCGGCCTCGCCGCCTCCAGCATCTGGACGGTCAAGGCCGCCATGCTGGCCTTCGATCTCGCGACGGCAGCGATCGGCCTCCTCCTGCTGCGCGCCGCCCGCCGCCCCCTGACCCAGATCGTCGTCTGGGCCTGGAACCCCCTCGTCATCTGGGAATTCGCCGGCGGCGGCCACATCGACGCCGCCGCGCTGGCCTTCTCCGCCCTCGCCCTCCTCCTCGCCGTCCGCGCCCGGCCCGCTTGGGCCGGCGCCGCCCTCGGCATCGCCGTCTCCATGAAGCTCCTTCCCGCCGCCCTATTCCCCGCCCTTTGGCACCGCTGGAACTGGCGCACCCCGTTGGCCGCCGCCGCCATCATCCTCGGCGGCTACGCCTGTTACGCCTCCGTCGGCCCCCACGTCCTCGGCTACCTCCCCGGCTACGCCCAGGAGGAAGGCCTCGAGCACGGTAGCGGCTTCCTCCTCCTCCGCCTCCTCTCCCTGCTCGGCCCCCTGCCGCCCTGGGCCGGCCCGGTCTACATCGCCGCGAGCCTCCTCGGCCTCGCCGCCCTCGCCGCCCTTGTCTGCCTCCGCCGCCCCCTCCCCGCCGGCCAGGCCGCGCGCACGAATGTGATCGCCCGCGATGCCCTCCTGCTTTCCGCCGCCCTGATGGCCGTGCTTTCGCCGCATTATCCATGGTATCTGACCATGCTGACGCTCCCAGCCATCATCGTCCCGGCCTGGAGCGCCCTCTGGCCCACCGTGCTGGCCCCGCTGCTCTACCTTGACTACGGCTACTACGAGGTGTTGTGGCCAGCCATCGTTTTCCTGCCGGCCATCGCTTTGCTGCCGCTCGACTTACGCTCACGCCGCCGGGCCGAAACGCCGGCCCTGCTCCCCCAACGAGGTTCCTGATGCCGGACACCCACCTTCCCGACCCCCGCCGCTATTTCGAGCAAGTCGCCAACACCAGCAGCGAAGCGGCCAGCCCTCCCGTCTGCCTCTATCTGGAGGTCACCAACCGCTGCAATCTCCTGTGCGAGACCTGCCCCCGCACCTTCGAGGACCTTGAACCCCCCGCCGACATGTCCATGGACCTGTTCCGCAGCATCGTCGACCAGGTGCCCAATGTCGCCCGCGTCGTCCTGCACGGCGTCGGAGAGCCGATGCTGGTCAAGCACCTCCCCGACATGATCCGCTACCTCAAGCAGCCCGGGCGCAACATCCACGTCCTGTTCAACACCAACGGCACCCTCCTCGCCCCCAAGAAGCATCGCGAGATCATCGCCACCGGCCTCGACGAGCTCCGCGTCTCGCTCGACGCCGCCGAGGCCGCCACCTTCCTCAAGGTCCGCGGCAAGGACATGTTCGACCGCATCGTCCGCAATGTCAGCAGCTTCACCAACCTCCAGGCCGCCACCGGCGCAACCAAGCCCCTCGTCTCCCTTTGGCTCACCGGCCTGAAGGAAACCGTCGACCAGCTCCCCGATTTCGTCCGCCTCGCCGCCCGCATCGGCGTCAAGGAAGTCCACCTGCAGCGCCTCGTCTTTGACGACCAAGGGTTCGGCATGGCCCGCCCCGACAGCAGCCTGTTCGAGAGCACCCGCGCCGAGGAGGAAGCCGTCATCGCCGAAGCCCAAGCCATCGGCGCCACCCTCGGCGTCCTGCTCGACGCTTCCGGCGCCACCGAGCCGGGCCTCAGCCTCAAGAAACAGGCCGACGACAAGCCTTGGTCCGTCTGCCGCCGCCCCTGGTCGCTGATGTACTTCACCGCCCACGGCCGCGCGCTTCCCTGCTGCATCGCCCCCTTCAGCGCCCGCGGCTACGAGAACTATACCCTGGGCGACGCCACCCAGCAGACCCTGCGCGAGATCTGGAACAGCCCGGCCTATCGCGACTTCCGCACCAGCCTCGTCGGCGACGCCCCGCCCAAGCCCTGCCAAGGCTGCGGTCTGCGCTGGAGCCTGTAAGCGCGTTTCTTCCTCTCCCCGCAGGATAGCAGGCAAAGCTAGGAAACGGCTTGCGAACGAAATGGGGTTTGGGGCTCAAGGCCCCAACGGGTCCAGGGCAGCGCCCTGGCCTTGCTCTTTCAAAGTCACCATCGCCCTGTGACCCATACGAGCGGGCCCAACCACCCCGCCAACACCGTTGACCCTGCAGCAGCACCCGGTAGCATCGCCGTGATCTAAAAGCGTCTTGACCGAAGGAAAACGCCCATGCCGCGCAGAGTCGCGTTTTTGACAGCCCTCGCCGCCCTCGCCCTCGTCCCGGCCCACGCCGCCGAACCCGGCCTCTGGTCCCTTTGGACCCAAACTCTTGCCCACGCCAAATACATCGATCTCACCCACACGGTCACGCCCGGCACGCCCGTCTGGCACGGCTTCGGCCCCTCCAAGTTCTCCCCAACCACCGACCCCAAGACCGGCCAATCCTACACCTACGAAAAGGACGGCTTCGAAGCCACGCACTACGACCTCTCAACCGACCAGCTCGGCACCCAGCTCGACCCGCCCGCCCACTGGGCCCCCGAATACCCCTCGATCGACGAGCTTCCCCCCACCTACGCCATCCGCCCCCTCGTCGTGATCTCCATCCTCGAGCAGGTCGCCAAGAACCCCGGCTACGCCCTGCAAACCGCCGACGTGAAAGCCTTCGAGCGGCAGCACGGCCCGATCCCCGCGGGCACCGTCGTCTTCGTCCGCTCCGACTGGTCCAAGCGCTGGCCCGACCTCGCCCTTTCCACCGAGACCGAGTTCCCCGGCGTCTCGCTCGACGCCCTGAAGTACCTGCACGAAGAGCGCCACATCCTCATGCACGGCCACGAACCGCTCGACACCGACACCACCCCCACCCTCGAAGGCGAGCACTGGCTCATGCACCACGGCTTCGCCCAGGCCGAGGGCGTCGCCAACCTCGGCCAGGTCCCCCCAACCGGCTGCCTCGTCACCATCGGCTACCCCAAGCTCAAGGGCGGCACCGGCGGCTACGCCCGCTACGTCGCCATCTGCCCCGCCGACACCCAGGCCGGCGTCGCCCCGGGCCCCGCCGACGCCCCGCTGCCAAAATCCGATCGCCCCCTCCATTGGGACGAGGCCGCCGGAACCCGCGTCCGTTGAAACCTTTCACCCCCTTGGTGATTATGCAACACGGCTCCAGTAACAAGCCGCAGTCATCAAACTGACTCGTGTCTGACACCACTCTGTCCCGCATAGCCGCAATGATGCCCCGGTCGAGACCGGAGATCCGCTATGAGCCTATTGCGCCCCCTCCTTCTGGCAAGCGTCGCAGGAGCGGCCCTAACCTCGCCGGCATTCGCCCAGGAAACCTCCCGACTGAATGCGATCGAGAACCAGATCCGCGCCCTCCAGGCCGAACTGGCAAAGGTCCGCCGCGACCTCAACGCCCGCAACGCCGAGCTGCAGAACGCCCGCCAGGCCCGCGCCCGACAAACGGCGCCGGCAGCCCGGCCTGCAAATCTGTCCGCGCAGCAGGCCGAGGCAGAACGGGGCGGCCTCAACCCGAACGTGCCGATCAGCAACGTGGCCCCGCCGTCCACCAGCGCGCCGCCTGCGCCGGAAAACCCCGGCGGCGTTAGCTTCCCCAAGGGGCGACCGACCTTTACGTCCAATGACGGCCGCTTCTCCACGTCCGTCGGCCTGCAATTGCACTACGACCTCGGCGGCTACTTCCAAGGCGATCGGCGACCCGACACGCGCGGGGTGCAACGGCTCGACACGTTCGGCCAAAACTTGCGGCGCGCCCGCCTGCCGTTCGAGTTCCGCTACGACGATTTCCAGATCAACGTGACGCCCGACTTCGGCGGCTCGCCTGACGGCAGCCCCACTTTGTATGAGGCGAACATCAACTGGGCGCCGATCAAGCCGCTTACGGCCACGCTTGGATACTTCAAGCCCTGGCTCACCTTGGGCGACAGCACCAGTTCAAACGCATTCCTGTTTCTCGAGCGGCCAAGCATCGTCGAGGCCTCCCGCAACATCGCCGCTGGCGACGCGCGCGCCTCCGCAGGCGTGCGCTGGTTCAAGGATCGGTACTTCCTGGCCAGTTACCTGACCGGCGGCTTCTACGGCAGCCAGCGTCCTGATCTGGCGCAGCCGCAGCAGACGGGCGCGACGTTGCGCGTCGCCGGGCGGCCAGTGGCAACCGCCGACTGGGACTGGCACCTTGGCTTCTCCGGCTCAAGGGCCTTCCGCATCCAGCGCACCGCAAATGGCCAGAGCTTGACCGTGTCGGAGCGTCCTGAGCTGCGGATCGACCAGAACCGCCTGATCAGCACGGGCGCGCTCAACGCCCGCAGCGCCTACACCTACGGCCCGGAGTTCGCCCTGCGCTGGCGCAACTTTATGTTTCAGGGAGAATACATCCGCATCGGGGTGGACCGAACCGATGGCGGCCCCGTGGCGCCCACCCCGGGCCTCGAGTTCAGCGGCGGCTATGCCGAGGCAAGCTGGGTCATCACCGGCGAACCCCGGAAGTACGGAGCCGCAAGCGCCGCCTTCGGCAATCCCTCCCCGGAACGTCCATTCTCGCTCCGCACCGGGGGATACGGCGCCTTCGAGCTGGTCGGCCGCTACAGCCACATCGACCTGAACGACAGCGTCACCCGCGGCGCTCCCGCGGTCAGGACCGGCGGCGTTTTTGGCGGGCGGCAAGATGTCTACGCCGTTGGGGTAAACTGGTATCCGAACGACCACCTGCGCTTCATGCTCGACTACGACATCATCGACGTGAACCGGCTGAACGCGGCCGGCACGACGCAGATCGGCCAGCGCATCCAAGCCGTCGCGCTGCGCGCCCAAGCAGCGTTCTGATCAAAACGCGGCAAGGGATCGCCTGCACCGCACGCCTGTCCGCCCCAGCGTCGATCCCTCCAGCGCCCTGACGCCCGGCCCCGCGTGATTATGCCGCTGACGCCGCGGCCAACGCCCCGGTCAGACGCTCGAAGCTCTCGATCGGAGCAGGCCGCCCAAGCAGCCATCCCTGCACCTCCTCGCACCCGGCGGCCCGCAGCGCCTCAAGCTGCACCTCCGTCTCCACCCCCTCCGCCACCACCGGCAAGCCGAGGCCGCGCGCCAGGCCCAGCACCGCCCGTATGATCGCCATATCCTGCCCCTCCTGCGCCGCGCCGATCCCGGAAACGAAGCTGCGGTCGATCTTAAGCGTGTCGAACGGGAACGCCCGCAACGTCGCCAATGAGGAATACCCCGTGCCGAAATCGTCCAGCGCCACCTTGACGCCCAGCGCCTTGAGACGGCAGAGCGCCGCAAGCACCCGCTCGGCATCCCGGATCAGCATCCCTTCCGTCACCTCCAGCACCAGGCGCTCAGGCGCCAGGCCGGACGATGCGAGCACGCCCTCGACCATCTCGGCGAACACGTCGCCCTGCTGCACCTGAACCGGCGACACGTTCACCGCCACCCGCAACGGCGCATCCCAGCCTGCCGCCTCCCGGGACGCCTCCCGCAGCACCCAGGCGCCGATCGACGTGATGGCGCCGCACGCCTCCGCCACCGGAATGAACACGTCGGGCGGCACGAGCCCGCGCTCGGGATGATGCCAGCGCAGCAGCACCTCGAACCCCGTCACCCGCCCGTCCTCCCCCGCCTCCGACAGCGGCTGCCAAGCCAGCGCGAACTGCCCGCGCGCCGCCGCCTGCTGCAGGTCGTGCTCCAGCGCCCGGCGCTCCCGCAGTTCATGGTCCATCTCCGGCCGGAAAAAGGCCGCGCGGTTCTTGCCTCCCCACTTGGCCCGGTACAGCGCCGTATCGGCGTTGTGCAGCAGTGTCTCCGGGTCCTCTCCGTCAACGGGAAACTGCGCGACGCCAATCGAGGCCGTCACGCTGCTCCGCGCCTCGCCGACGCCAAGGTCGTAGGGTTCGGCCAGCGCCGCCACCAGCCGGTCAGCCAGCGCGCGCGCCATGTCGGGCTGGACGTCGTCGGCCTGCAGCACGACGAATTCGTCGCCGCCCAGGCGCGCCACCGTGTCGGTCTCGCGCACGCATCGGCTCAGCCTCGCCGCGACTTCGCGCAGCAGCCGGTCGCCCGCCGCATGGCCGCGCAGGTCGTTGACGGCCTTGAACCCGTCGAGGTCCAGGCAGAGCACCGCCAGCTTGCCGCCCGTGCGCCGCGCCCGGGCGATCGCCTCGACGGCGCGCTCCTCCAGCAGCGACCGGTTGGCCACCCCCGTCAACGCGTCGTGGTGCGCAAGCCGATAGATCCGCTCCGCGGCCGCGCGATGCTCGGTCACGTCCTGGCACACCCCGCGCACCGCGACGGCGCGGCCCGAAGCGTCCGTCTCGACCCGCGTCTCGGCCCAGAACCAGGCGACGCTGCCGTCCGCGCGCAGCATCCGCCATTCATGTTCAGCCGCCGGCTCGCCGGTTGCGACGCGCGCGAGCACGGCCGCCGTTGCCGCCCGGTCATCAGGATGGACGAGCTTCAGCAGGTTCTCGTGAGTCGGCTCGAACGTCTGCGGGTCGGTGCCGAGCAGCCGGTGCAGCTCATCCGAGATCATCAGCCCGCCATCGGCCAGATCGCGCCTCCAGGTGCCGATCCGCGCGACCCGGTGCGCGTCGCGCAACTCAGCCGCCCGCGCGGCGGCGGCGGCGGCAGCCTGCTCCCGCTCTTGCGCCCGGCGCAGCGCCTCGCAGGACGTTTCGGCGGCCAGCCGGGCAGCTTCGTCGCGCAGCAGTCCTTCACGCGCGTTCAGCAGATAGGCCCGCCGCTGCTCCTTTTCGAAGCGGTAATTGGCGAGCAACGTGAATGCGACGACGGTGGCGACGAAGCTGGCGATGAGCTCCTTGACGTCGGTGCCGGCGCCAGCGAACAACCAAAGATCGAAGGCGTTGCAAACCATGATGGCCGCCGACGACGCAACGGCGAAACGGAATCGGACGGCCAGGACGACGTTCACGTACAGCACCGCGAGGACCGGCGCGTAGCGGAAGAACAAGGCAGCGGACGATACGCTGTCGTGATAGGAAACCATGTCGGCGACGGTGGTAGCGATTGCGCCGCAAACCAGGACCACTTCGCGCCAGAACACGGGCGGGTCCGTTCTGATGTAGCAGACCACCGCAGCGGTGAGCGGAATATCGATAGCGAGCTGAAGCCATAGCGCCCGCCAGGCAACGTCGGGCAGCATGGCGAAGTAGTTCGGCATGAAAAAGAAAGAAAGGACAAGACTCAGGAGGGCGTAGCGCACGTGAAGCCGCCGCCGTTCCGGCCCGGCGCCCTGCTCGAACTGCGCTTCCAGCGCAGGAGGGAAACGCAGGCGCAATCCCTTGCGCTTCAAGACGGCATCGATCAAGGACGCGCGGTCCTCTCCCTCAAGACGGCCTTTTCGATCAAGTGAAGCCTTGGCCATCAAACGGTTCCCGTGCCCGGCCGCTCCGTTATTGGAACGGCCGGGCACAGGATGACGATCAATCCTTAACGCAATCCGAATGCTCTCAGCCAACAACTGCCAGGATTCGCGTGAAATTGTAAGAACAAGAGCCGGTCTTCGCTTCAAGCTCCCGCTTCCGGCGCGGCAAATCGCAAAGCCGTGCGCGGCCCCCCCGCTCGCGAACCCTTGCGGAATCCAAAGCGTTGTGCAGCATGATCCGGAGCGCCACGATGCAGCACGTCCACCTCCACCCTCTCGGCGGCATCGCCGGCGACATGTTCGCCGCCTGCCTGCTCGACGCCTTCCCCAGCCACGCCGCCGCCGTCATCCAGGCCGTGCAGACGCTGGCTTCCGTGGAGTGCGCTGCCGTGCCGCACGACGACGGCACTCTCACCGGCAGCCGTTTCACCGTCGCCGCCGACCACGCAGCCCACGGCCACCACGCCCACACCGCCTGGCGCGGCATCCGCGCCCGTTTGCAAGCCTCCGCCCTGGCGCCCGCCGTCCGGGACCACGCCATCGGCATCTTCGCCGTCCTAGCCGAGGCCGAGGGCCTGGTCCACGGCTGCCCCCCGGACGACGTCGCCTTCCACGAGGTCGGGGCCGCCGACTCCATCGCCGACATCGTCGCCGCCGCGTTCCTGATCGACGCTGTCGGCCCGGCTGCCTGGTCGGTCGCCTCCCTCCCCTTGGGCAGCGGCACAATCCACACCGCGCACGGGATCATGCCGGTCCCAGCCCCTGCGACGGCCTTGCTGCTCCGGGGCTTCCCGGTCCACGACGACGGCATCCCCGGCGAGCGCGTGACCCCCACCGGCGGCGCCATCCTGCGCTACCTCGGCTGCGCCGCCAAAGGTCCGGCCCAAGCGACCCTGCGGCACGTCGGCACCGGCTTCGGCGCCCGCCGCCTGCCCGGCCTCAGCAATTGCCTGCGCGCCCTGGTGTTCGAAACCGCGGAAAAACCCGCCGTCCCCGGCCACCGCGAGCTCGCCGTCGTCAACTTCGAGGTGGACGACCAATCCGGCGAGGAATTGGCCACAGGCCTTGACCGCATCCGCGCCACCCCGGGCGTCCACGACATCATCCAGATGCCGGCCCTCGGCAAGAAGTCCCGCCTGGCCGTCCACGTCCAGGTGCTCGCCGCCCCCGACGCGCTCGACGCCGCCGTCGAGGCATGCTTCCGCGAGACCACCACCATCGGCCTGCGCACCCATCTCGTCCAGGGCCGCGCCCTCCCCCGCCGCTTCGAAACGGTCGAGGTCGAAGGCCATCCCCTGACGGTGAAACTAGTCGAACGTCCCTCGCCGGGCGGCCCGGCGCTGACCGGCAAGGCCGAGGCCGACCACCTCCAGGGCGTCCCCTCCCACGCCGCCCGCACGCGCCTTCGCCGCGACGCCGAGCGCCTGGCCGTGGCGCGCGAACCAGCCGGCGCCGCATGACCCCCCTCGCCCGCCTCGAAGCCGCCCTCGGCGGCATGGGATCGCTCGCCATCGCCGTCAGCGGCGGCATCGACAGCCTGACCCTCTCCGTCGCCGCGCACCGCCGCGCGCCGGGCCGGGTGACGATGCATCACGCCACCTCGCCCGCCGTCCCGCCCGAGGCGACCGCGCGCACCCGCGCGCTGGCCGCCGCCGAGGGCTGGGCGCTCGACGTGTTCGACGCCGGCGAGTTCGCCGACCCCTCCTATCGCGCCAACCCGGTCAACCGCTGCTTCTTCTGCAAAACCAACCTCTACGCCGCCGTTGCCGCCCGCACGGCCAAGCAGATCGTCTCCGGCACGAACACCGACGACCTCGGCGAATACCGCCCCGGCCTCGACGCGGCAAACAACCACGGCGTCCGCCATCCCTACGTCGAGGCCGGCATCGACAAGCGCGCCGTCCGCCGGCTCGCCGCCGAGCTGGGCCTCGGCGCCCTGTCCGAGCTGCCATCCTCGCCGTGCCTGTCCAGCCGGGTCGAGACCGGCCTGCGCATCGAACCCTCCGTCCTCGCCCTGGTCCACGCCGCCGAAACCCTCGTGGCCCACCGCCTCGCCCCCCGCACCGTCCGCTGCCGCATCCGCGCCCGCGGCGTCGTCATCGAGCTCGATCCGGCCGCCCTCGAAGCCGCCGACACGGTGCGGGCCGACGTACAGGCCCTGGCGACGGGAGCCGGCTTCGCCGCCCCAATCGCCTTCGCCCCCTATAAAACCGGCAGCGCCTTCCTGCACGCCCCGATGTCCGGTCGCAAAGGAGTGCCAATTATTTCCGGCCGTGATCCGGCTACGAAAAAGACCAGCGGCGTGCCGGCTTCCGATGAGGGTCGGCGCTAGCATGACCGACCACCCCGACTTCGTGCTCGACGAGGCCCGCGCCGCCCGCATCGGCTTCGGCGAGGCCGTATTCTGCGCCGGCAAGTCCGTGGCCCAGATCACCGCCATCCTCGACTATGCCCATAGTCCCCTGCTGCTGACCCGGCTCGCCCCGGAGAAGTTCGCCGACCTGCCGCTCGCCCAGCAGCGCGAGCTTGACTACGACCCGGTCTCCGCCACCGCCTTCTCCGGTCCCCCGCTCCCGCCCTCCGGCCCGGCCCAAATCGCCGTCGTTACCGCCGGCACGTCGGATGTGCCGGTCGCTCAGGAAGCGGTCCGCACCCTGGCGTTCCAGGGCCAGGAGGCCAGCCTGATCGCCGACGTGGGCGTCGCCGGGCTGTGGCGGCTGATGCGCCGGGTGGAGGATCTGCGGCGCATGAGGGTGGTGATCGTCGCCGCCGGCATGGACGCGGCCCTTCCCAGCGTGGTCGGCGGCCTGATCGGCGCCGTCATCATCGCCGTGCCCACCTCGGTCGGCTACGGCGTGGCCGAGGGCGGGCACACGGCCTTGCACTCGATCCTGGCGAGCTGCGCCCCCGGCGTCCTCGCCGTCAACATCGACAACGGCTACGGCGCGGCCTGCGCCGCCCTGCGTGTCCTGGGACCCGCCCCGGACCAATCCGATAGGAGCACGAAATGGAACGACGCGACCTGATCAAGGCGGCCGCCGCCGCCGCCATGGCCACCCCCGCCTTCGCCGAGACTGCCCACGAGGTCATCAGCCAAACCACCCAGGGCGGCGTCAGCAAGGCCGCCGGCCCCGTCACATCGAAGCTGGCGCAGAACCCGGAGATGAAATACCGCCCGCTCGGCACGACCGGCGAGATTGTCTCCATCCTCGGCGTCGGCGGCTTCCACTTGGCCAAGCCCGGCGGCGCCAGCAGTGACGAGGCGATCCGGATCGTCCACGAGGCGATCGGATCTGGCATAACGTTCTTCGACAATTGCTGGGACTACAACGGCGGCGAAAGCGAGATCCGTCTCGGCAAGGCGCTGGCCGGCGGCCACCGCGACCAAGTGTTCCTGATGACCAAGATCGATGGCCGCACCGCCGCATCAGCGATGAAGCAACTCGACGAATCGCTGAAGCGGCTGCAGACCGACCACCTCGACCTGCTGCAATTCCACGAGATCATCCGCATGGACGATCCGGAGAAGGTGTTCGCCCCGAACGGCGCCCTCGAGGCCATGCTGAAGGCCCGCGAGCAAGGCAAGCTCCGCTACATCGGCTTCACCGGCCACAAAAGCCCGGCCATCCACAAGCACATGTTCGAAGTGGCCGACCAGCACGGATTCCACTTCGATACCGTGCAGATGCCAGTCAACGTCATGGACGCGCATTACGACAGCTTCGAGCAGACCGTCCTGCCGATCGCCCTCCGGCACGGCACCGGCGTGCTGGGCATGAAGGCGTTCGGCGACCCGTTCATCCTGCAAAGCAACGTCGCCCCCCCGATCCAATTGCTGCAATACCCGCTCAGCCTGCCTGTCGCGCTGCAGGTGACTGGCATCGACAGCCTGCCGATCCTGAAACAGGCCCTGGACGCGGTGCGCTTCCTCGATGCATTTAAGCCCGAAGTGCGCGAGGCCCTGCTGGCCAAGACCGCGCCGGTCGCGCGCGACGGCAGCACGGAGCGTTACAAGGTGAGCCACCAGTTCGACGGAACCATCCAGAACCCTCAGTGGCTGGGCTGATACAACTCTGGCCCGCCCGGCGCCTGCGAGGCCGGGCGGGCCCGCTTCTGCTGGCGCTTGCGGCCGGGAACGTGGCGGCGTGGGCCTGGGCCATCGCGGCATTCCACAACTATCCGGTGCTGCTGGGCAGCGCCATGCTCGCCTACAGCTTCGGCCTGCGCCACGCCTTCGACGCCGACCACATCGCCGCCATCGATAACGTCACCCGCAAGCTCATGCAGGACGGCCAGCGCCCGCTCGGCGTGGGGCTGTTCTTTTCGCTCGGCCATTCGAGCGTCGTCGTGCTCGCGACGCTGGGGATCGCCAGCGCGGCGTTCGCCTTCGCCGACCAGCTCGATGCGTGGCGGGGGGTGGGCGGGCTGGTCGGCACGTCGGTTTCGATCCTGTTCCTGCTCGCGATCGCCGCCGTGAACGTCACCATCCTGCTCGCCATACGCCGGACGTTCGTGCGGCTGCGGGCCGGAGAGGCGGTGGGGGACGACGAGCTCAATGTCCTGCTGTCGGGGGGCGGCATTCTGGCCCGGCTGCTGCGCCCGCTGTTCCGGCTGATCCGCCGAAGCTGGCATATGTATCCACTCGGCTTCCTGTTCGGCCTCGGCTTCGACACCGCGACCGAGATCGGCCTGCTCGGCCTCTCGGCCGCTGGGGCGACCAACGGCCTGCCGATTGGCTCGATCCTGGTGTTCCCCGCCCTGTTCACCGCCGGCATGACGCTGATGGACACGGTCGACAGCCTTCTGATGGTCGGCGCCTACGACTGGGCCTTCGCCCGGCCGATCCGCAAGCTGTACTACAACATGACCATCACCTTCGCCTCCGTCGTCGTGGCGCTGCTGGTCGGTCTCGTCCAGGTGCTGCACCTGGTCGCCGACCGGTTGCAGCCGACAGGACGGTTCTGGGATATGGTGGCCGTGCTGAACGACAATTTCGGCGCGATCGGGCTCGTGATCGTGGGGGTGTTCATCGTCTGCTGGGCGGGCTCGGTGCTGCTCTACCGCGCATCGGGCTACGACCGACTCGACGCCGGAGCCTAAAGTCGCGGGTCCGTCGCCGTGCTGTTCTACGAGCCGCTGTTCCTGTTCCTGTTCTTTCCCGTCGTGCTGGCCGCGTTCCTGGCGGCGCGGCGCAGGCATGGCGCGCGGGCCTGGGTGCTGGTGGCCGCCAGCGTGGCCTTCTATCTCTGGAGCGAGCCGCGGTTCGTCCCGGTGGTGCTGGCGACCTGCGTGACCGACCTGGCGCTGGGCCGGGTCGTGGCCGGGCGGCGGGGCGGGTGGTGGCTGGCGCTGGGCGTCGCCATCAACGTCGGGATGCTGGGATACTACAAATATACCGGCTTCGCGGTCGACAACCTCGACTTGATGCTGGCGGGGATGGGCCTGCCGGCGCTGAAGGTGGGCGCGGTGGCGTTGCCGATCGGGGTGTCGTTCATCATGTTCGAGAAGATCACCTACCTGGCCGACATCCGCCGCGGCCTGAGCCGCCCGGCGCCCGACTTGGCCACCTACCTGCTCTACGTGTTCCTGTTTCCGAAGCTGCTGGCCGGGCCGATCATCAAGTATCACGAGCTCGAGGCGCAGTTGCTGGCGGGCGGGCGCGAGCGGGCGGGCGACCTGTCGGAGGGATTCGCCCGGTTCATGCTGGGGGTGGTCAAGAAGACGCTGCTGGCCGATACGCTGGCGACCGGGGCCGACGCCGCCTTCGCCGCCGACCCGGCGCGGCTCGGGTTCGCCGACGCCTGGTGGGGCGTGCTGTTCTTCACGTTCCAGATCTACATCGACTTCAGCGCCTACTCCGACATGGCGATTGGGCTGGCGCGGATGTTCGGGTTCCATCTGCCGGAGAACTTCAACAAGCCTTACATCTCATGCAGCATCACCGAGTTCTGGCGGCGGTGGCACATCTCGCTTTCGACTTGGATACGGGAGTATCTTTACATTCCGCTGGGCGGAAACCGGGTGCCGGTATGGCGGCGGTATGCGAACCTTTGGGTCTGCTTCCTACTAAGCGGGTTGTGGCATGGGGCGGCTTGGACCTACGTGGCCTGGGGGGCTTACAACGGCGTGTTCCTGGTGCTGGAGCGGATCGTGTTGCTTCGGCTGCTGGGCCGGGCGCCGGCTTTAGTGGCCAACGGGTTCACGTTCCTGGTGACGGTGCTGGGATGGACGGTGTTCCGGGCCGGGTCGATGGAGCAGGCGGGAGGGTTCTATTGGGCGATGCTTCAGCCTGGGCTGGAGGGGAGTTCGGGGCTTTGGCGTGACCCGCTGCTAATAAGCGCGCTTTCGGCCGGGGCGGCGCTGTCGTTCCTGCCCCGGGCGCCGGGGTTCGAGCGGGCGGGGGCGGCGGTGCTGGCGGCGCCCTGGGGGCGGCTCGGGGTGAACCTGGCGCTGTCGCTGCTGTTCGTGCTGGCGCTGGCGAAGGCGATGGCCGATCCGTTCAAGCCGTTCCTGTATTTCCGGTTCTGAGCATGGCGCTGTGGCGGCGGATGGCTTGGCCGAATGTGCCGGTCGCCCTCGGGGCGGCGGCGCTGCTGGGCTGTTCCCTGTTGCTGATGGCGAACTTGATCGTGAAGGGGGTTGCCGGGGGACAGGGGATCAAGCTGTCGCCGGGGCTGAGCGGGGTGGTGGCGCGGGAGCGGCCGGCGCTGTCGGGGGCGAGCCTGCTGGACGGGTCGTTCCAGGCCCGGTTCGGGCGGGGATTGAGCGCCGACGTGCCGCTCTACCCGGCGGCGGTGCGGCTTCGCAACCAAGTGGAATACTCGGTGTTCGGGGTCTCGGCGACGCCCGCGGTCGTGGTGGGGCGGGACCGGGTGCTGCTGGAGCGGCCCTATATCGACGATTACTGCAGCCGCGATCTGGCCGCGTTCATGCCTTGGGGGCGGCGGTGGGCGCGCGCGATCCGGGCGATGCAGGACGCGGCGGAACGGCGGGGGCAGCGGTTCCTCTACGTGCTGACGCCGTCCAAGGTGGCGCAGTATCCGGGGGACTTGCCGGAGGGGATGCCATGCCTGGCCAGGGCGGCGGACCGGACGGGGTTGGTTCCGGCCTGGCTCGGGCTGGTGCGGGCGGCGGGGGTGCACGTGGCGGACACGACGGCGGCGATCTGGGCCGCGCATGGCGCGTATCCGTTCAAGCTGTATCCGAAGGGGGGAACGCATTGGAACGCGGTGGCGGCGGCGCTGGGGACGCGGGCGGTGCAGCGGGAATTGGACGAGATGGTGGGAGGCAGACGGTTCTCGCCGCTGGAGTTCAGTTGGACGCTGTCCGATCACCCGGAGGGGGTGGACGTGGACTTGGCGATGCTGATGAACCTGATCTGGAAGCCGGTGCATTATCAGGTGCCGGTCGTCCGGTTGCAGGCGCCGGATGCGCCGCCGGGTTGCAAGGGATGGTCGGTCGCGGTGGTGGGGGGAAGTTTCATGCATGCGATCGCGGAAACGCTGTCGGGCGCCGGGTGCCGGCCGCTTGTGGTGGAATACGAGTATTGGTCGGCGATCCGGCTGGCTTGGGAAAGCGGGCGGCTGGTGTCGGCGGGGGCGGTGGATGAAAGGGAGCGGGCTGCGAGGCTCAGGGACGCGGACCTGGTGATCTATGAGGAGAACGAGCAGGTGCTGGGGCAGGACCGGCATGGCCCGGCCTTGGCGGCATTCCTGGGGGTGCAAGCGCCTTAAGCGTCATTCAACAGTGATCGCTTCGACCCGGCCAGGCGAACGAGCCTGAGAGCTTACGTTTTGCCCGGCCGCTTCGTCAGCATGTTGCAGCGCGTCTTTCCAATCCTGCCCTTGCGGCGGCATTGCCGCACGAACGACATCCGGACGGCGTTGAGCCACGGACGGCAGCGCCGCAACGCCCGGGGGTAAGCTCAGGCGCGCGGCTCCTTGCGCCGGGCCCGGACGGCGTCGATACGGCTGCGGAACAAGTCAACGTGACAATGCCTTTCCGCCAAACTGTCCCGCGTAACTCTCTGGATTGCGGAACGCGAGGCGAAACACGGAATAGCTTGGCAGGACAGACATTTTCACCCTTGCCATGCCGGCATGGAGGTCCTATCTGCCGCCTCTCTTGGCCCAAGGGGGCGATCCCGCCCAACAGGCTGTCTACTGGTTTGGGGGTACGTGATGAACGCACTTGCTCAACTGGGGATGGTCTCGGAACTTCCGAGCGAAAACCAGACGACGATTGCAACAGTTTCCAGCGAAGGCGACCTGGATCGCAAGGACTATTTTGTCGAAAGGAACGGAGAGCGGTTCGCCGGAACGCATCTCCTGGTTGACTTATGGGGCGCGACCAACCTGTCCGACCCAAGTCACATCGATGACGCCCTGCGCGAGGCGGCGGTAACGGCCGGTGCCACGATTCTCCACAGCCACTTCCACCATTTCACTCCGAATGGGGGCGTATCTGGCGTGGTGGTCCTGGCTGAAAGCCATATTTCGATCCATACCTGGCCAGAACGAGATTTCGCTGCAATCGATATCTTCATGTGTGGCGCATGTAATCCGCACGACGCCATCCCTGTGCTGCGCCGGGCATTCCACCCGGGCCGGTTGGACCTGAACGAGGAACGCCGCGGCCTTGTGCCTTAGCGCCCTGCCCCCGAGGTTCGTGTCACGAGCTTCAGGGGCGATCAGTTCACGAAAGCAACGAACCAGTGGCCCGGGCTGCGAGGTTTCCAGCAAACGGATGCTTGACCCGGAGCATTAGAACGCGTTTGGGCCGGGTGGAATCATCCGGTCCAGTGCCGTCGCTCGGCAAAGCAGCCAGAGTCTGTCGGACGCTTCCATCTGCGCCTGACAGGCCCTGGCGCTTCAACACAGAAATGCAGCATGAGCCGGAGCGCCCGGCCTCAGTTGGCGGCGCGTGAAAAACGACTCCGATGCCGGCTTGGCTTTTCCGCACGGTTGGCCCTTCGCCTGTCCGTGTTCACAGAAAGGGGCGCACATGGGTGAGTGGCTGAAGGAAACGCTCTACGCCGATTGGGGGCAGCAGTTCGAGGCCGTGGAAATCCTCGCCCGGGAGCGCAGCAGTTTCCAGGACATCGTCGTGTTCAGGAACAAGAGGTATGGCCGCGTTCTTATGCTCGACGGATGCATCCAGATCACCGAGGCGGACGAGTTCATCTATCAAGAGATGCTCGCCCATGTCCCATTGCTCGCCCACGGCGCCGCCAAGCGCGTGTTGATCGTCGGCGCCGGTGACGGGGGGGTCCTCCGTCGCGTCTTGCAGCACCCCGGCGTGGAAACCGCGGTGCTGGTGGAAGTGGATGCCGCGGTGATCCGGGTGTCGAAGCAGTTCCTGCCGGAGATTGCCGGAACCGCATGGGACGACCCTCGTGCGCGGGTCGTCATCGATGACGGCGTGAAATACGTCGCGGAAGCCGCCGACAACTCCTTCGACGTCATCATCGTCGACAGCACGGACCCGGCTGGCGTCGGCGAGCCGTTGTTCACCGACGCGTTCTACGCTGATTGCGCGCGTATCCTGGGGTCGTCCGGGTTGATCGTCAATCAATGCGGCGTCCCGTTCCTGCAAGGGGAGGAGTTGCGCCAGACAACCGCGCGCCTTGCCCGCTCGTTCGCGCACGTCACCGCATACGTCGCCGCTGTCCCGACGTATGTCGGCGGCCTGATGACGCTCGGCTTCGCGTCGAACAAAGCGGGCCTGGACTCGCTTTCCCCGGTGGAACTAAAGGATCGCGGCATCTCCGCTAACGTTCTGTCGCAGGCACGGTATTGGACGCCGGACGTTCATGCGGCCGCGTTCCAGTTGCCGCGCTACATCCGCGACTTGTTGCCGACGCGTTGAAAGGCGCTATCGGCCTTTGCAGCCGTTAAGCTGCAATCACCTTGTATACGAACATAGGCAGCGACGCCCGCAAGCGCCGGCGACTACGCGCCGCCTGCCTCCTCCGCAACGTCAACCCGGTCGGGATAAAACGCCAAATGCCCCGCGATGGCCGCGACGGCCTCGTGAGGGTGCTCATAGCTCCACACGGCGTTCTTCAAGCGGTCTCCTCCAAGCGGGATGCTGTAGTACGCGGCATCCCCCTTATAGGGGCAATGCGTGCCGTGCTCGGTTCGCTCCAACAGCGGCATCGCCGCATCCTGGCGCGGAATGTAGTGCGCCGGCGGATAATCCGCCTCCCGGAGCGTCAGCGCGTTCCGCGTATCGGCGACCACCTGGCCCCCGGCCTTGACGATGACGCGGTTGGGATTGCGCTCAACCGTGATCGGATGCTCCGGGCCAGGTGTCTTGACCGGCTTGGCCGTCGTCGCCGTATTTTCCATCTGTGTCCTCCATCAATGACAGGCGTGATGCAGTGGCGTTTACGACAACGCCTTCCGCATAAAATAGGCGGCGTGGCCAGGCGGGTAATCCCCCAGCGTGCCGAACACGGCATAGCCGAGACGCTCATAGAATGGCCGCGCCTGGAAACTTAATGTGTGCAGCCAGGCGGCGTGGCAACCTCGACGCACCGCCTCCTCCTCCGCCATCCGCATCAGCCGGCGTCCGAGGCCCTGCCCGCGCATCGGCTCGGCAATCGCGAGATACCGCACATGAAGATGGCCGTGGCCGGTCCTGGCCAGGATGCCGCCTGAGAACTCGCCTTCGCGAGCGCCAGGCAAGGCGATGTTCAAGCCTTTCCACCCTCCGGCCCGGCCAGCGTTGAACTCGGTCAAAACGTCCGACACAAACTTCTCAAACCCGGCCGGCGACTGTTCCGTGACCGCCAGCTCCATCCTCACATCCCCAAGGCCCGCCGGTAAACGTCCAGCAACGTCTCCTGTTCCTCCACCTCCGCCGGCTCCTGCTTGCGGATGCGGATGATCTGGCGCAGCACCTTCACGTCGAACCCGGCCGATTTCGCCTCGGCGTAGATATCCTTGATGTCGTTGCCCAGCGCCTTGCGTTCTTCTTCAAGGCGTTCGATCCGCTCGATCAGGCTGCGCAGCCGGTCGGCGGCGATCCCGCCAACCCTCGCATCCTCCTTGCCCATGTTGTCGAGCTCGTCAGTGTCGGCATCGCCCGGAGCCATCGTCGCCTCGCTTGGAAATCGGAGCGGGCGGAGTAGCGGCGCAAGCCGCCCCGGTCAATCGACGGTCAATCAATGCCCGGCATTGCTTTCGGCGAACGCCGCCTTCTGCCCGGCCGTCGCCTCGCGCTGATGCTGCGCCTGCCATTGCTTGTAAGGCATTCCATAGACGATCTCCCGCGCCTCCGGATCGGTCAGCGCGACGCCTTTCTGCTCGGCCTCCTCCCGATACCATCGGCTCAGGCAATTGCGGCAGAATCCGGCCAGGTTCATCAGGTCGATGTTCTGGACATCCGTCCGCTCCCGCAGATGCCCCACGAGACGCCGGAACGCCGCGGCCTCAAGCTCCGTCCGGGTCGAAATGTCGATTTCTGTCATGTCAGTCCTCCTGGCGTTGATTTGGGCCGCCGCCGGGCCTGGATCAACGGCGGGCGTCGCACCATAGTGCCGCCGCCACGAGAGCCAGCAGGAGGGTTGATGCCCCACAGGACCAGGATCAGGCGCCGCCGCAGGACCAAGATCGTCGCCACCCTCGGGCCGGCGAGCAACACCCCCGAGGTCCTCTCGCGCTTGTTCCATGCCGGCGCGGACGTGTTCCGGCTCAATTTCAGCCACGGGACCCATGCGGACCACCTGGCCCGCATCCGGATGATCCGCGCCCTTGAGGAACAAACCGGGCGTCCGATCGGCATCCTGGCCGACGTGCAAGGCCCCAAGCTGCGGGTTGGCCGCTTCGCGGGCGGCCGGGTGGCGCTGCAAACGGGCCAGTCCTTCCGGCTCGACCTCTCGTCCGTTCCCGGCGACAGCCGCCGGGTCAACCTGCCGCATCCCGAGATCATCAAGGCCGCCGGCATCGGCGTCTCCCTGCTGCTCGACGACGGCAAGCTGCGGCTCAGGGTCAACAAGGTCCGCGACGACCACCTGGAAACGGAAGTGGTCACGGGCGGCCCGCTTAGCGACAACAAGGGCGTCAACGTGCCCGACATGGCGTTGCCGATTCCTGCATTGACGGAGAAGGACCGCATCGACCTCGAGTTCGCGCTGCAGAACGGGGTGGACTACCTCGGCCTCAGCTTCGTGCAGCGGGCCGAGGACGTGATGGAGGCCAGGGCGCTCGCGAAAGGCCGGGCCTGGATCATGACCAAGCTGGAGAAGCCGCAGGCGCTCGACAACCTCCATGCCATCATCGCCGCCTCCGATTCGGTGATGGTCGCCCGCGGCGACCTCGGCGTGGAGCTGCCGCCCGAGGAGGTGCCGATCGCGCAGAAGCGCATCATCCGCGCCTCGTGGGAGGCGGGCATCCCGGTCGTGGTCGCCACCCAGATGCTGGAAAGCATGATCAACGCCCCCGCGCCGACCCGGGCCGAGGCGTCCGACGTAGCTACCGCCGTGTTCGACGGGGCGGACGCGGTGATGCTCAGCGCCGAATCGGCGGCGGGGAACTACCCTTACGAGGCGGTGAACATGATGGACCGCATCGTCGAGCGCGTGGAGCGCGACCCGGGCTGGCGCCAGACGATCGAGACGGCCCGGCCGCAGCCCGAGAGCCTCTCCGCGAGCGCCATCGCCGCGGCGAGCCGGCAGATCGCCCATACCATCGGCGGGGCTGCCATCGCGGCATTCACCGAGGGCGGCAGCACCGCCCTGCGCATGGCCCGCGAGCGCCCGGACGTGCCGGTGATCGGCTGCACCAGCAATCTTGCCACGGCCCGGCGCTTGGCCGTGGTCTGGGGCGTTCACGCCGTCGTCACCGCCGAAACCAACACGATGAGCGAGACCGTGACCCGGGCAAGCCGGATCGCCCGCGTCGAGGGGTTCGCGACGCCGGGGCAGGAGATCGTCGTCACCGCCGGCATCCCCTTCAACCAGCCCGGCACCACGAACGCCCTGCGCGTCGTGCCGGTGAAGTAAGGGCCTTCCCAGCCGGCATTCCCGCCCTTTATCTCGGGCAGTTCCGATGGAGGATGGCATATGACCAAGCAGGATGAAGCCGGGCTTGCCCCGAAGGGCGCGGAGGGCGCGCGCTTGAAGGACAAGATCACGCGCGAGAAGGAGGGCGAGCACGCCGAATTATTCGATCCGGGCGCATCGATGCTGGGCACGGACAACGAGGCCGGGACCACGCCGGACAAGAACGAGATGGAACAGGCCCGCAAGGCGCCGCAGCCTTAGCCGTTGCCCTGATCCCAACTGAACGGTTCGCGCAGCTCGGCGGCAAGATGGTCGATCAGGGCGCGGACCTTCAGCGGCATGGCGACGGTCTCGGGGTAGACGGCTTGGATCAGGCCCGGAGAAGGCTCCCAGCCGGGTATGCGGATCACGACCAGCTTGCCAGCGGCGAGCGCGTCGGCGGCGATGAAGGTCGGGAGGACTGCCAGGCCAATGCCGCCGCAGGCAGCCTCCAACAGGGCCTCGCCGCTGTTCGAGGCAAACCTGCCGCGCGGCGCGAGCGAGCGTTCGCCAACTGCCGAACCGCCAGTGTTGGTAAAGCGCCAGACCCGGCTCACGGCGACGTTGCCATACGTCAGGCAGTCATGGGCCATCAGCCCGTCCAGCGATTCCGGCAAGCCCCTTCGTTCGGCATAAGCCAGGCTGCAGCACAGCACGCGGCGGCTGACCCCGAGCTTGCGCATCTTGAGAGCCGAGTCGTGCAGGCGGCCGATCCGGACGGCAAGGTCGTAGCCCTCCCCCTGCAAGTCGGTATACCGGTCATCGAGGTCGATGCTGATCTCGATCCGTGGATGGGCCTGCATGAAGCGGGCGATGGCCGGGCCGAGATGCCTCATGCCGAAGCTCATGGGAGCGGGGATGCGGATGCGGCCCTGCAGGTCGCCCGAGCGGGCGGCCACCTCGTCGCTCATGGCGTCGAGCTGCGACAGCACGGCGGCGGCGCGCCCGTAGAATATGGCGCCGGCGTCGGTCAGGGTCATTCGCCTCGCGGAGCGGTGCAGCAGCTTAGCGGAGAGCGCGGCTTCGAGGTGCGCGATGCGCTTGCTGACAACGGATTTCGCAAGGCCGAGACGCAGGGCGGCAGCGGTGATGGCGCCGCTGTCGGCGACCTGGACAAAGGTTGCAAGGTCTTCGGTACTGGGGCGCATCGTTCGGTTCTAAGCATCATTCGGCAGGGCGTGCCGGCACGCTGCCGGTAAAATGATGCGTCCTCAAAGGTTTCTAAGCAGGCTTGCGTGGCACAAGCCACGCAAGCCTGCTTAGAGAACGCCGCGTTTCCGGCATAGTCGTTGCGGAACCCGGCCAGGATGGGCAGGTTGTGCCGCGTCAGTTTGAAAGGGCACGCTCATGGCAAAGATTCTGGTGCTGTATTACTCCAGCTACGGCCACGTCGAGACGATGGCCAACGCGGTGGCCGACGGCGTCCGCTCCGTCCCCGGCTGCGACGTGATGGTCAAGCGCGTGCCCGAGACGGCGCCGGAGCAGGTGGCGCGCGAGGCGCACTTCAAGCTCGACCAGCCGGCGCCGATAGCTGCCGTGAACGAGCTGCCCGACTACGACGCCATCATCGTCGGCACGCCCACCCGGTACGGACGGATGACATCGCAGATGGCGAGCTTCCTCGACCAGACAGGCGGGCTTTGGTTCCAGGACAAGCTGGTCGGCAAGGTTGGCTCGGTCTTCACCTCCACCGCCAGCCAGCACGGCGGCCAGGAAACGACGATCGTCTCGACCGTCGTCAACCTGATGCATCTCGGCATGACGATCGTCGGCCTGCCCTACACCGAGAAGCGGATGTTGCAGCTCGACACCGTGAGCGGCGGCACGCCCTACGGCGCATCGACGATTGCGGCCGGCGACGGCTCGCGCCAGGTGAGCGCCGACGAGATCGAGATGGCCAAGAGCCAGGGCCGTCACGTGGCGGAGGTGACAACGGCGCTGGTGCGGGGCCGGGCCGGGTAAAAGCCGGTTCCTCGGCATCCGCCGCCTGACCGCGGCCACGCCAATGCCCGGCGCAACCACGACGATGTCAATGCCTGTCATCCGTTCCACGCCGACCGCGCGGGTCGCCCCGGAGATCTGACGGCCAATTAGCCGACCAAGTTTACCCCGCCTCCTGCGCCGCCGCCCCATACGCCGCAAGCACGATGCTCCGTTTGATCTTCTGGCTCGGCGTCAGCAACCCGTTCTCGATGGTGAATGCCGGCACGATCCTGTGCCGGCGGATGCGCTCGGTGACGCTCAGCCGCTGGTTGACCCGCCCGACCGCAGCCGCCACCGTCTGCGCCGCCTCTCCCTCGGCCGGCACGATCAGGGCGGAAAGCCCGGCCTGGCCCTCGCCGCCGACCACCGCCTGCTGGATCTCGGGCTCGTTCATCAGCAGGCCCTCGATCCGCGCCGGACTGACGTTCTCCCCGCCGGACAGCACGATGATGTCCTTCTTGCGGTCGGTGATCTCGAGCGTGCCGTCAGGGTGCATCCGCCCGAGGTCGCCCGTATGCAGCCAGCCGTCCCGCAACGTCCGCGCCGTCGCCTCGGCGTCGTTCCAATACCCGTCCATGACCAGGCCGCCCTTGACCAGCACCTCGCCGTCGCCCGCGGTCCTGACCTCAATGCCGGGCAGCGGGTAGCCGACCGTCGCGTTGCGGGGCCGGGTCGGCAGGTTGACGCTGACCACCGGCCCGGCCTCGGTCTGGCCATAGCCTTGCAGCAGCGGCAGGCCCAAGGCCTCGAAGAATCGCCCGGTCTCCGGGTCGAGCCTCGCGCCGCCCGAGATCAGCCCGATCAGCCGCCCGCCGAAACGGGCACGCACCTTGCTGCGCACCAGCCGGTCCAGCAACGGCGCGGCCAGCTGGTCGGCCAGCGTCCCCTGCCCGTCGATCCGGCGCAGCCCGGCGCCCAAGGCCTGCTCGAACAGCCGGCGCTTCCAGGCCGGGTCGCGCTTGAGCTGGTTCTGGATGCGTCCGCGGATCACTTCGAGCATCCGCGGCACCACGGTCAGGATCGTGGGCCGGATCGCCTGCATGTCCGCGGCCAGGTGCTCGAGGCCTCGCCCATACACCACCTCGGAGCCGAGCGCGGGAAGGATGAACTGGCCGACCGTATGCTCGTAGCTATGCGAGAGCGGCAGGAACGAGAGATAAACGCTGCCGTCGAGGTTCAGCGTGCGGGCGGCGAACTCGCCGATGCCGGCAATGTTGGACAGGATGGCCCGGTGCGGCAGCATGACGCCGCGGGGCGGGCCGGACGTGCCGCTGGTGTAGACCAGGCAGGCGAGCGAGCCCGGCGGGATGATGGCCGCCTCGGCGGCGATGTCGTCCGGAGGCGATGGGTCGTCGAGCAGCGGCATGAGCGGGCGATGGTTGGACCCGGTCTCCTTGGGCGTCATGCAGAACAGGGTGTCGAGCCCGCCCGCCTGCGCGGCCCCGGCCGCGACCCGCGCGGCGAGGCCGGGGTTGGAGGCGATGGCCGTCCGCGCCCCGCTGTCCCGCAACAGGTGGGCATGGTCGTCCGGCGTGTTGGTGACGTAGGCCGGCACAGGAATGGCGCGAAGGGCCATCAGCGCGGTCTCAAGGATCGGGATTTCGGGCCGGCTTTCGCTGACCATGAGAACGCGGTCCCCGGCGGCGACCCCGGCGACCCGAAGCCCGCGCGCGGCGGAGGCGGCCTTGGTAGCGAACGCGGCCCAGGTGATGCCGTGCCAAGCGCCGCCCTCGTAATGGCGAAGCATCGGCCGGGCCGGGCGCTGCCGGGCAAGGCCGAACATCATGGCGGCCAGGTTCGGCCAATCGTCAACGCGCTGCACCGGCTACCCCTCTCGCTCGAACCAAGCATCGTTCGGCAGCGCCCGCTGGCACGCTGCCGGTAAAACGATGCGTCTCCAAAAACGTCTAACCAGGCTTGCGTGGCACAAGCCACGCAAGCCTGGTTAGGGGCCGCTTGCCCCGGCAGGGCCGCGACCCACCTTAATGGGCAAGCTCCTACCAGCACGACAGGACCGGCACCAGATGCAGCTTCCCCCGGATCACGCGCGTTTCTCTCCTGACGGCCAGTCGGCCGGGGCGGCCGAAGCACTTCCGGCCTGGGATCTCGCGGACCTCTACCCAGGCCCCCAGTCCGAAGCGGTCGAGGCCGATTTCGCCGAAGCAGGCCGCGCGGCACGGGCCTTCTCCGGGCGCTACGCCGGCAAGCTGGCCGGCATCGGCGGCGCGGACCTCGCCGCCGCGCTGGCCGAATACCAGCGGATCGAGGAGATCCAAGGCCGCCTGATGTCCTACGCGCAGCTCCAGTTCAGCGCCGACAGCACCGACGCCGCGCGCGGCCAGTTCTACCAATCCGTCAGCGAGCGGGTAACGGCGATCAGCAGCGACGTGCTGTTCTTCTCGCTGGAGCTGAACCGGCTGGACGACGCCGTGCTGGCGGAAAAGGAACAGGACCCGGCCCTGGCCCGCTGGTCGCCCTGGCTGCGGGACTTGCGGGTCTTCCGCCCGCACCAGCTGAGCGACGAGGCCGAGAAGCTGCTGCACGAGAAGGAAGTCACCGGCCGGAGCGCCTGGTCGAGGCTGTTCGACGAAACCATCGCCGGCCTGCGCGTCCCGGTAGGCGAGGAGCGGCTGACGGTCTCCGCGGCCCTGAACAAGCTCTCGGACCGGGACCGCGGCGTCCGCGCGGATGCGGCGGGCGGCATCAGCGCCACCTTCGCCGACAACCTGCGGCTGTTCAGCCTGATCACCAACACCCTGGCCAAGGACAAGGAGATCGTCGACGCCTGGCGGCAGTATCCGCGCCCGGCCAGCTTTCGCAACCGGGCCAACATGGTCGAGGACGAGGTGGTGGACGCCCTGGCCACCGCCGTCACCGGCGACTACGCCCGCCTGTCGCACCGCTACTACGCGCTCAAGGCAAACTGGCTCGGGCTGGAAAAGCTGGAGCATTGGGACCGCAACGCCCCTCTGCCGGAGGATACGGACAGCAGCATCGGCTGGAACGACGCCCGCGCCCGCGTGCTGTCGGCCTATGGCGGCTTCTCGCCGGAACTGGCGACGCTCGGGCGCCGGTTCTTCGACAACGCATGGATCGACGCGGCGCCCAGGCCGGGCAAGTCCGGCGGGGCCTTCGCGCACCCGACGGTGCCGTCGGCGCACCCCTATCTGCTGCTGAACTACCACGGCAAAACCCGCGACGTGATGACCCTCGCCCACGAGCTCGGCCACGGCGTGCACCAGCTCCTCGCCGCCGAGCAGGGCTACCTGATGAGCGGCACCCCGCTGACCCTGGCCGAGACCGCCAGCGTGTTCGGCGAGATGATGACCTTCCGCGCCCTGCTCGACGCCGAAACCGACCCGGCCCGGCGGCGCATCATGTTCGCCAACAAGGTTGAGGACATGCTCAACACCGTGGTCCGCCAGGTCGCGTTCTACCAGTTCGAGACCCGGCTGCACGACGAGCGCCGCCAGGGCGAGCTGCTGCCCGAGCGCATCGGCGAGATCTGGATGCAGGTGCAGTCCGAGAGCCTGGGGCCAGCCTTCCACTTCACGCCGGATTACGCCGTCTATTGGGCTTACGTGCCGCACTTCATCCATTCGCCGTTCTACGTCTACGCCTATGCCTTCGGCGATTGCCTGGTGAACGCGCTCTACAGCGTGTTCCAGGGCGGCCATCCGGGGTTCGAGGCCAAGTACCTGGACATGCTGCGCGCCGGAGGCGCCAAGCGGCACAAGGAACTGCTGGCCCCGTTCGGCCTCGACGCCTCCGACCCCTCCTTCTGGCGGCGCGGCCTCGACGTCATCGCCGGCTACATCGACGAGTTGGAGCGGGCCTGATGGCGGACGACCGGTCGAACCTGTTCGGCGAGCTCCGGCGTTACGCGAGGACATCGGGCGCCGTGGGTGGCATCGCGGCCCGCGTCGCTGGCGAGCGGGTGTTCGGCTTCAAGCCGAACCGCGCCTCCCACGCGGAGGATCTCAAGTCAGTCCTGGGCGGCCTAAAGGGGCCGCTGATGAAGGTGGCCCAGATCCTCTCCACCATCCCGGACGCGATCCCGGAGGAGTATTCGGCGGAACTGGCGCAGTTGCAGGCCAACGCCCCCCCGATGGGCTGGAACTTCGTCCGCCGCCGCATGGCCGGCGAGTTGGGGCCGGACTGGCAGTCCAGGTTCCAGAGTTTCGGCCAGGAAGCCGCCGCCGCGGCCAGCCTTGGGCAGGTGCACCGAGCCACGTTGCCGGACGGCACCGATGTCGCCTGCAAGCTGCAATACCCCGACATGCCGAGCACCGTGGAGGCCGACCTGCGGCAGTTGCGGGTGGCGATGCGCATCTACAAGCGCATCGACACCGTGATCGAGGGCGACGACATCTACACCGAGATCGCCGAGCGCCTGCGCGAGGAACTGGACTACAAGCGCGAAGCGGCCCAGATGCGCCTCTACGACGCCATGCTCGCCGACGAGCCGCGGGTGAGCGTGCCGATGCCGCTTGAGGAGTACACCACCAAGCGCCTGCTGACGATGACATGGCTGAACGGGACCGCGCTGCAGAAGCGGATCGACGAGGAGCCGCCGCTGGAAGTGCGCAACCAGATCGCCGAGGGCATGTTCCACGCCTGGTACGTGCCGTTCTACCGCTTCGGCGTCATCCACGGGGACCCGCATCTCGGCAACTACCAGGTGCGCGACGACAACGGCATCAACCTGCTCGATTTCGGCGCCATCCGGGTGTTCCCGCCGAAGTTCGTCCGCGGCGTCATCGACCTTTACGAGGCGATCCGCGACCACGACGATGCAAAGGCGCGCGAGGCCTACGAGGGCTGGGGCTTCACCAATCTCAGCAAGGAGCAGATGGCCGTGCTGAACCAGTGGGCCGCCTTCGTCTACGAGCCGCTGCTGGACAACCGGGTGCGGCGGATTCAGGAGCACGGCGACTCGCAGTACGGCCGCAGCGTGGCGGAAAAGGTCCATGCCGGCCTGCGGCAAACGGGCGGGGTCAAGCCGCCGCGCGAGTTCGTGCTGATGGACCGCTCGGCCCTGGGCCTCGGCAGCGTGTTCCTCCGCCTGAAGGCCGAGTTGAACTGGTACGAGATGTTCCACAAGCTGATCGAGGGCTTCAACGTCGAGGCGGTCGAGGCCCGCCAGAAAGCGGCGCTGGACGCGGCGGGAGTGCCGCCCGGCCTGTAGCGACGCCGGCTTTCGCAACGTCGGAGCCTCACTCAGCTTTGGATGGATGAGCGAAGCGCCGCGCGAGCAGATTCGCCTCGTCGCTCACCAGCATCCAGACGAGCGCGTAGCCCCAGACCAGCAGATCTGGCCCTTCAAGGACTTCGCGAACGGTTTACGCGACGTGAATCGCTTTCTATTCAGCCCGCCCCCCAGCCCTCCGCGCCGATGAGCGGCACGAACGCGACCGTACCGAGATCCTGCAACTCGAACCCGTTTTCCACCCGCGTGAGCTTAAGCAGGCGCTGCTCCTCGCGGTCGCCCACCGGCATCACGAGCCTGCCGCCCGGCGCCAGTTGGTCCTTAAGGCTTTGTGGCGCCTCCGGGCCGCCGGCCGACACCACGATCGCGTCGAACGGCGCGCGGCCCGGCCAGCCCTCCGTCCCGTCGCCGGCCCGCAGCTCCACCTTCGCGCCTACCGCCATCAGCGCCGCCCTTGCCCGCTCGCACAATCCCTCGTGCCGTTCAACCGCGAACACCCGGCCCGCGATCCTGTCCAGCACGGCCGCGGCATACCCGGACCCTGCGCCGACCTCCAGCACCCGGTCGCCTGCGCCAATCGCCGCCGCCTCGATCATGGCGGCGACGATGTAGGGCTGGGAAATCGTCTGCCCCTCGCCGATCGGCAATGGCGCGTCGTCGTAGGCGAACTCCGCGAGCGCCTCGCCGACGAACCGCTCCCGCGGCACCGACCGCATGGCGTCCAGCACCCGCTCGTCGCGCACGCCCCGCCCCGCGATCTGCCTGGCCACCATTTCGTGCCGCCGGGCTTCAACCGGGTCCATTGCCCTGCTCCAATTTCTGCAAAACGGGTTCGGTGCGCCCCGGCACGGACACGTCGTAGGCGTTGAGGGTGACGGAAACGAGGCAATAGGCCCCGATCAGGAGAACCAACCTGGACGCAACCCTATTGAATAACGCCCCGCCCAGCTTTTCGGCATATACTGCCGCGAAAGCAACGACCATGGAAGGAGCCGCGATGTCATCCAAGAAAGCCCGCGCCGGGGTCGGCCCCCGCTACCCGCAAGTCGTCGTCCTCGTCGGCGCCACCGGAGACCTTTCCCGCCGCAAGCTCATCCCTGGCCTCTTCCACCTGTCCGCCGCCGGGTTCATCCCGAGCTGCCGCATCATCGGCGTCTCGCTCGACGACCTCACCCCCGAGGCCTTCCGCGCCCACGCCCGCGAATCCCTCAACCAGTTCTCCATGCGCCGCGTCGACGAGGCCGACTGGTCCGCCTTCGCCGAAACCCTCGACTACGTCCCCCTTTCCGCCGGGGCAGAGACCCTCCGCGCCGCCGTCGCCCGCGCCGAACACGCCCTCGGCGGGGAAAGCCGCCGCGTCCACTACCTCAGCGTCCCCCCCAACGCCGCCCTGTCCGCCGTTCACACGCTCGCCCGCGGCGACCTCGTCGAGCGCTCCCGCATCATCATGGAAAAGCCTTTCGGCACCGACCTCGCCACCGCCGTCACCCTCAACGCCAAGCTGCACGAGGTCTTCTCCGAGAACCAGATCTTCCGCATCGACCACTTCCTCGGCAAGGAGCCGGCCCAGAACATCCTCGCCTTCCGCTTCGCCAACGGCCTGTTCGAGCCGATCTGGAACCGCAACTTCATCGACCACGTCCAGATCGACGTTCCCGAAACCCTGGGCCTCGGCACCCGGGCCGCCTTCTACGAGCAAACCGGCGCATTCCGCGACATGGTCGTCACCCACCTGTTCCAGATCCTCGCCTTCATGGCCATGGAACCCCCTACCGCGCTCGAACCCAAGCCCATCAGCGAGGAGAAGAATAAGGTCTTCCGCAGCATGATGCCCATCGAGCCGCGCCACGTCGTCCGCGGCCAATACACCGGCTACCGCGCCGAACCCGGCGTCGACCCCGAATCCGACACCGAGACCTTCGTCGCCCTCAAATGCATGATCGACAACTGGCGCTGGGCCGGCGTCCCCTTCTTCCTGCGCACCGGCAAGCGCATGGCCGAAGGCCAGCGCATCATCTCCATCGCCTTCCGCGAGCCGCCCAAGAGCATGTTCCCGATCAACTCCGGCGTGGGCGCCCAAGGCCCCGACCACCTCACCTTCGACCTCGCCGACGCCTCCAAGATGTCGCTCTCCTTCTACGGCAAGCGCCCCGGCCCCGGCATGAGGCTCGACAAGCTCAGCCTCCAGTTCGCCATGCACGACACCGGCCTGATCGGCGACGTGCTCGAAGCCTACGAACGCCTCATCCTCGACGCCATGCGCGGCGACCACACCCTGTTCACCACTGCCGAGGGCATCGAGCGCCTTTGGCAGGTTTCCGAACCCTTGATCGAGGCGCCGCCCCCCGTCCGCCTTTACGAGCCCGGCTCCTGGGGTCCCAAATCCGTCCACCAGCTCGTCGCCCCCCACGCCTGGCGTCTGCCGTTCGAGCGCGCCTGGCGCGGCCCCGCCACGACCAAAGCCTGAAACGGCCGGGCCGCGCGCCGTTCAGCCGCCGCGCCTCACCCCGCCGCCCCCCCGTTCAACAGCCCCGCCACATACCGCCCGATCGCCATCGACGACGTCAAGCCAGGGCTCTCGATCCCGAACAGGTTCACCAGCCCCGCCACCCCATGCTCATCCGGCCCGGACACGACGAAATCGGCCGCCGGGTCCAAAGGCCCGCTGATCTTCGGCCGTATCCCGGCATAGCCCGGCGTCAACTGCCCATCCGCCAACCCCGGCCAATACCGCCGTATCGCCGCGTAGAACCCGTCCGCCCGGCGGATGTCAACGTCGTAACCCTCCTCCTCCACCCACTCCACGTCCGGCCCGAACCGCGCCTGCCCGCCGAGGTCGATCGTCAGGTGCACCCCGAGCCCCGCTTTCTCCGGCACCGGATAGATCAGCCGCGAGAACGGCGCCCGGCCCGTCAGCGAGTAGTATGACCCCTTGCAATAATAAGCCCGCGGCACGCCCTCCCCCGGTGCCCCCTCGATCGAGCGGGCCAGGTCCGGCGCATGAAGCCCCACCGCGTTCACCAGCGCCTCGCACTCCAGCTCCATCGGCTCCGCGCCGCCCACCCGCAGCAGCACCGTCCCGTCCTGCACGCGCCCGCCCAGCACCCGCGCATGGGCCACCACCGCCCCCCCGGCGTTCTCGATGTCGCCCTGGAAGGCTAGCATCAACGCGTGGCTGTCAACGATCCCCGTGCTCGGCGACAGCAGCGCCCCCGCCGCGCGCAGCGCCGGCTCCAATGCCCGCGCCGCCTCCCCGCTCAGCATCTCCAGGTCGCCCACCCCGTTCGCCGCCGCCCGCGCCCGGATCGTTTGCAGCATCGGGACCTCCGCCTCGTCCGCCGCCACGATCAGCTTGCCCAAGCGCCGGTGCGCCACCCCCCGCTCGGCGCAGTAATCGTAGAGCAGCCCCTTCCCCTCGACGCAGAACCGAGCCTTCAGGCTTCCCGCCGGGTAATAGATCCCCGCATGGACCACCTCGGAATTGCGCGACGAGATCCCCGTCCCAACCCCCTCCGCCCCGTCCAGCACCCAAACCTCGCGCCCGGACAGCGCCAGCGCCCGCCCGACCGCCAGGCCCACCACCCCGGCCCCCGCCACCACGCACTCGACCCGCTCGACCATTCCCGTCCTCCGCCGCCTACAACAGCGCGGGGGCGGCCCCGAGGTCAACCGGCTCGCAATGACCCTGAACGGATCATAATAATCGCAGCTTGGCCGAACGCACCCGGAGCAGGCCCATCAGGGCGCGACGGACCCGCGCAACGTGCGCCGCCTCAGTTAAGGGCGAACTCGATGCAGATCGCCGTCCCTCCCGTAAAGGACCAAGCCAGCTCGGCGCCGAGCTGGCGTGCCAGGCCCTCCATTAGCTTCATCCCGGTGCCGGAGCCGGGCGCCGAGGGGCGGGGCTTGGCCGGCAATCCCTTGCCGTTGTCAGAAAGGCGCACGCGAACGCAGCCTTGCGCCAGCGGTTCAACGCCGATGGCAATGACGCCGCCCCGTCCGTCGAAGGCGTATTTGAGGCTGTTGGTGACGAACTCGTTCAAGATAAGCCCGAGCGGAACCGCCGCGTCCGACCTGAACTCGACATCCCCGATGGCGAGGTCCAGCCGCACCGGGCCGGACTCGCTCTCGTACATGCGGCACAGGTTCCCGGCGAGCCGGGCGAGGTAGGCCCGTGCGGGAAGACGCTGAACTATTCCCGCCGCGTAAAGCTGTTCGTGCACCAAGCGCAGCGTCTCGATCCGCTCGCCGATGGCGGCCAGCTCCTGCCGCGCCTCTTCGGATTTCGCCTCCCGGCGCCGCATCTGCACGAGAGAGGTTATGACCCCGATATGGTTCTTGATGCGGTGCTGTACTTCCTGCAGCAGATGTCGGTTCGCGTCGAGCGCGGCCCGGAGGTCGTGGACCTTGTGAAGGCGGTCGATGACCGGTCCCAGGATGGTCGCGTAGGTCAGAAGGAACTCCTGGTCCCCCTCCCCGAACTCGCGCGACTCGCGGCTGTCCACCTCAAGCAGTCCGTAGGCCTTCTTCTCCGTGCCGGGCAGGAAAATCGGCACGTTCACGATGGCGGTGATGCCCGCCTCCTTCATGAAGTCCGGGAAGTCGAAGCGGGCCTCCTTGCCGATGTCCCGCGTGAAAACGGGGACGCCCTCGGCGATCGAGTAGGCTTCGGACGACCGTTCGTTCATCGACAGGCGCTGCCGGCCGACGATGCCGGGGGGCCAGCCGATCCCGGCTTTCACGAGCAGGTCCCCTTTCCCGTGATCGATCTCCAGGACCTTGGAGATGTCCGTTCCCAGCGCTTCTCCGACAAGCTCGCATGCCCGGTGCAGGATATCGTCGAGTTTCTCGCTGCGCAGCGCGAACTCCCCGAACTCGGCCAGCGCCTTCTGGCGTTTCTCCCACTGCTCTCGATCTGGCATGAGGCTCTGCCCTTCCGGTCTACGCACGATGTCTTTGCCGGGTGTTATGCACCAGGGCAACTCGCTGCGATGGATGTGAATTCCGGAAAAGAGTCGTTCGAGCACGGCCCCGGACGCCCGGCTTTTCTACCGCATAGGCAAGCGCGGACGGTCCGGATGGTCCGACGACTTTGCCGGAACCGTCCTCGGCCAAATGCGATAGCCCTGGGGAAGCTGGTACTGACGCTTGTTCGTCACCGCTAATCGTGGCGGCCGTTGTCGGGCAAGACCCACAGTTAGGGCAAACCTTCCAACAGCATCGTCCGTGCCGCCTCGTGCTGCCCGGCCGTCATGCTCTTGCTCACCTCGGACGCGCCCTTCAACGCCGCCTCATGAATGTTCGGCGCCCCCGATACCGCCGCCCGAAGATAATAAACGTAGGCCCTGGCCGGGTCCGTATCGACGCCAAGCCCGTATTGGTAAGCCCAGCCCATGTCGTATTGCGCCACGTTGTTGCCGCTGTCGGCACGTTCCTTGAAAGTCGCGATGTTGTTCGCGAACGCCTCGCCGGCGGCGGTCGGCACGTCCGACCGCTCCAGCGCGGCCCGCTGGAACTCCGCGATGCCAGCGCGCCCTGCCTCCGCCCGGTCCGGGCTTGGTTTCGGCGCCGGGGCCGGCGTTCCGGACGGCGCCGGCGGCGGCGCAAGCGGGGGCAAGGGAGCGCCAAGCGCTGCCAGGCTCCTTCTCGCCGCGGCGATGCCATACTTGTCGGCCAGCCGGAAATAACGGACCGCGGCGTCGGGGTCCTGCGGCACGCCGTCTCCTTCGCGATAAATCAATCCCAGATTATACGCAGCCCGGCCAAACCCTCGGTCCGCTGCAATATGGAACCATCGGACCGCCTCCGCCCGGTCCACCGGCGTGCCGCGCCCGTTGTCATACATGACGCCCACATTGAATGCCCCGCTGGCGCTCCCCGCGTCCGCGGCGCGCCGGTACCAGTCCAGGGCGGCCGAAAAATTTTGCGGCACGCCGTGCCCAGTGTCGTACAGCGTGCCAATGCCGAGCATGGCCGAAGCCTCCCCGGCCTCGGCGAGCCGCTGCCATTGTGCAAGCGCGGTCCTGTAATCCCCCCGGACAAAAGCCGCATCGCCCGCCACCTCGTCAGCGCTCGCATCGAATGCAGCGAAGGCAAGCAACATCAAGGACAAGAGGGCAGGCTTCATCATTGTCGGCTCGCGACCCTACTGCGGCTGCTGAAAATATAAGGCACGGGATAAAAAGTTCGAGGTTGCAACCAAATTTGCATACAATCGTTCAAGAACGTTTTTGGGAGACCCTGCATGAAATTCAGTCCTGTCATATCCATCGTCTGCCTCGCCGGCCTAGCTGCCTGCGCCACCCCGAAGCCGCCGCCGCCTCCCCAGCAGGCCGCTGCGCCGCCGCCGCCGCCGGTTGCTCAGGCCGCCGCCAAGCCGTCCGCGGAATCGTTGGTCATCGAGTTCAACGACGGTTCGGCCACCTTGTCGCCAACTGCGCAATCGCAGCTCGACGACGCCGCCCGGCTTTACCGCGACGCCAGGCCGGAAATCATGACCGTCACCGGGCACGCCGACAAAACCGGTCAGGAGTATCCGAACCTGATCCTCTCGGCCCAGCGCGCCCGGTCCGTGCAGCAGGGACTTGTCGACCGGGGCCTCCCGGTCAACCGCCTTCAAATCGTCGCCGACGGCGAGTCGCAGCGCACCCCGGGCGAACAGCCGGGCAAAACAGCGGTTGTGACCTGGCGTTAAATGTTTCATGGGACCAGACTGGCGCTCGCCGGGATCCTGGTATTGGCGGTGATGTATCATGCCTGGCCGTGCCTGAAGGGCATGGCCTGCATGGTCCAATCAATGGAGGTTCGTTTAATGACCAGGAAACTGCTCTGCACCGTTGCCGCCGCCGCCTTGCTCGCACCCTTCGCCCGGACTGCCGTGGCGGCCGAGCCTGCCTCATGCAAAACGGTGCGGTTCTCGGACGTTGGCTGGACCGACATCACCGCCACCACCGCCGTGACCAGCGCCATTCTGAAATCGATCGGCTACACGCCAAAGACAACGATCCTTTCGGTTCCGGTGACGTTCCTCTCACTCAAAAACAACAATATCGACGTGTTCCTGGGCAACTGGATGCCGGCGCAGAAAGAGCTGCGGGCCCCTCTGGTTGAGGATAAGTCGATCAACGTTGTCGGCGTTAACTTGGAAGGCGCCAAATATACCTTGGCGACCCCGACCTACGCTTACGATGCCGGGCTCAAATCTTTCGGCGACATCCACAAGTTCGCCAAGCCGTTGCACGACAAAATCTACGGGATCGAGCCTGGAAACGAGGGCAACCAGCACGTGCTCGACTTGATCAAGGAGAACAAGGACGACCTCGGCAAGTTCAGCCTGGTCGCATCGAGCGAACAGGGTATGCTGGCCGAGGTCAGCCGCGCCGTGCGGAACAAGCAGCCAGTCGTGTTCCTGGCCTGGGAACCGCATCCGATGAACACCGAATTCTCTATCAAGTACCTGACTGGCGGAGATGACAGCTTCGGGCCGAACTACGGCGGCGCGACCATCTACACCCTTACTCGCGCCGGCTACGAAAACGATTGTCCAAACGTCTATAAGTTGCTGCAAAATCTCAAATTTGATCTTGAAAAAGAGAACGCTTGGATGGGTAAAATCCTAGTCAAGCACGAAGATCCGGAGAAAATGGCGACACAGTGGATCAAACAAAACCCCGCTCCGGTCGCCAGCTGGCTTGCAGGCGTCACCACGTTCGACGGCAAGCCTGCCGACGCAGCCTTCAAGAGCACAGCCAAGTAGCAGAGCCGCTTGCACCCTGCTCCCGGCCCGTCTTCGGCCGGGAGCAGCCGGTAAACGTCAGCGGGACAACTGACCTTTAATGGCGGTAAGCAAAGCCGAGACATTGCCCCCGTTGCGCTGCATGTATGATTCGTAATCGGATCGCTGCGTAATCTTCAGACTGGTACCCTCAGCTTTCAAGTCAATGATCTTCGGTTGCCCACCGACGTCCTTCACCACCCATTGCGCGTTGTTCGCTTGCTCGTTCGGGCGCTTGATCAACGTGCCCACGACCATTCCGCCATCTCCAGGCGTGGTCCGCGTCGTGTTGAACGTGACGCCCTGGAACTCTCCAAGCTTGCCAAATACGTTGTTCAGCAGCACCTGATTGAATAGCTTAACGTACTCGTCAAGCTGCTGCGGCGATGCAGTCCGACGAAAGCGGCCGAGGCAGAACAAGGCAATGCCTTTTACATCGACCGCGTCCTCGATCACCGGTGCAAGCTTCTTTTTTTTCTCGTCGTAAGAGCCAGGCCCGTCAATGATCCGAACGAGTTCCTTGCCCAGCTTCACGATGAAGTTGGTCGCCTCCTGCTCGCTCAGCCCGCCCCCCTGGGCCCAGGCATGGCGTCCGCCGGCAAACAAGGCGCCAGCCGCCGTAGCGCAAATCAGCAAGTGCCGTCGTGTCATGCTCATCGTCAAACGTTGTCCTTGAATGATGGGTCCGGCGCGACGCCGGCTGCGAGACTATGGTGTCCGCCTCGAGCCGCCTCAATGGGAGAACCAGGCCGGCACCGTCCGCGGCAAGCCCTTCGATGTCGTCTCGATCTGCGATTCCCGGTTCTGCTTGTATAGGCTTCGATACGTCGCATACGGGTCCAGCGCCGTTTGATCGATGTTGTTCGTCACGTCCAGCAGCCGCGCCCGCGTATCAACCACGCCGGCAGCCCCCTTTGATACCTGAAACGCCGTGTCGCCGCCGAACGTGGCCCATGTGAAGGGGCTGAGCGCGACGTCCCCGGCAAACCCGGTCGCGTCCCGAGGGTTGCTCGGACCCAAGACCGGCAGGAACAGGAACGGCCCGGCATCGACGCCCCAAAGCGCCAGCGTCACGCCGAAATCGGTGGTGTTGGCCGGATACCCCCAATCGGTCGCCACGTCGAACAGCCCGGCGCCGCCGGCCGTCGTGTTGATGAGGAACCGCATCATCGAGTTCCCGGCCATCCGCGGCTTGGCCTGCAACACGTTGTTCGCGAACACGACCGGGGTCGCCGCATTGACCAGGAAATTATGGATCGGCCGCCGCACGCCGTCCGGCACGTTGTTCTTGTATGCGGTCGCCACCGGCTTCAGCGCGTATTTGTCCAGCGTGTTGTTGACCCGGTAGAAGAACCGGTTGGTCGGCTCCAGCGGATCGTTGGTCTGCTGGTAATCCTGCAGTGCCGCCTGGTCGCTCGCCGGCGGCGGCGTCGCGCAGCCCGCAAGCGCGAGCCCCAACGCGGCAACCGGCATGGTGAAGATCATCCGAGACACTGCAAGCCGCATGGAATAGTCCTGACTGATAAGGAGGCCGCAGCCTCAGACGCGCGCATGTGACGCCGCCAAGCGAAGTCGTTATACTATCCGAAACGCTTGCAACGTGGCACGATCAAATCGCCGTGTCGTTTCCCTTCGCAGACGCACTGTGTCGAACTATAGGCTGCACGCCATGAACGAAGTCAATCCTCAACGCCCCCAGGCGCAACCCCCGAGCGCCACCCTCGAACGCTGGCTCACTGGCCCCCGCTTCGACGGCCTGCCCCCGCGCGCCGCCGCCATGGCCCCGCCCGCGCTCTCCTTCGAGTTCTCTCCGCCTCGGAACGAAGCGTCCGAGACGTCGCTCTGGGCCTGCATCCAGCGCCTCGAACCGCTCGCTCCCCGCTTCGTCAGCGTCACCTACGGCGCAGGCGGCAGCACCCAGGACCGCACCCACGCGACCGTCGCCCGCATCGTCCGCGAAACGTCCCTTACCCCCGCCGCCCACCTGACCTGCGTCGGCGCGCCCAGGGAGCAGGTCGACCAGGTCGCCCGCCAATATTGGGAGGCCGGCGTGCGGCACATCGTCGCCCTGCGCGGCGACATGCCGGGCGGGCAGGACTACGCCGCCCATCCGGACGGCTACGCCTACGCCGCCGACTTGGTGGCCGGGTTGCAGAAAATCGCTCCGTTCGAGATCTCCGTCGCCGCCTATCCCGAGATCCATCCCACCGCACTCGGCCCCGACCACGACATCGACAACCTGAAGCGCAAGCTCGACGCCGGCGCCACCCGCGCCATCACGCAATACTTCTTCGACGGCACCGTGTTCCTTCGCTTTCTCGACCGCGCGCTGGCCGCCGGCATCACCGCCCCGATCGTGCCGGGCATCCTCCCGGTCTCCAACTACGCCCAGGCCGCCAAGTTCAGCGCCATGTGCGGCGCAACCGTCCCCGAATGGATGGGACCGCTGTTCGAAGGCACCGAGCAGGACCCGGAGCTGCGCCGCATGATCGCCGCCATCGTCGCCGCCGAGCAGGTGCGACTCCTGCAGGCCAACGGCGTCGACGAGTTCCACTTCTACACGCTCAACCGCCCGGATCTGACCTACGCGATCGCGCACCTGCTGGGCGTGAGGCCGCGGAAGGCGTCTGCCGTCCAAACGCCAGCGTCCGTAGGGGAATAATCGCGAGATAGCTGTCCGGCCCGGGCAGCACGAACGCCTGCACGCCGAATGCCTGCCGAGCACGGGCGCTGTCGGCACCTCGGCTGGACGCCCGATGCCGATCAGTCATCCGGCCCGTGTCACCGCGATGCAGCCGGCGACGCGCGCCGCCGCGTTCAAGCCGTGCAAGCACCGCGCTCGTCGTCAGGTCGCGCCGGGCCGTAACGCTCCGCAGCAGCTCCCGCACTTGCAAATGGTGCAGCAAAGTCGGCGCGCGCGCTCGTCGGCTCGTCCAGCAGTGCGCGCGAATTGGCCGCAAGCGCCCGGACTATGAGAACGCGGCGCCGTTGCCGCGGCGGAAGTCGGTGATCGTCTTGAAGCCCGGCCTGAGACGGCCGGCCAGCCACATTAGCTCGACGTTACGCTGGCTTTCACGTTCAAGGCGTCGGCTCGACTGGATGCGGTTTAAGTAGCCGTGTAGGTGAATCTTCAGGAGCATGGCCGAATAGCAGGAGGGGGCCGGCCGGTCGGTTCGGGATCAAGGCTCGCAAACGATCCACGAGAACAGGATTATTCCAGTCGGTATCAAACAGCCATATCGACTGCCCAGCTTACGGCGTGTTCGGGGCCGACTTGTCGGGGCCGGATGAGAACCGGGCGGCGATCAAGTCCGCGGCCTCGGCGCTGCCAAGCTCTGCCGACGCAACGAGCATGGCCCGCGCATCGTTCGTCTGACCAATTGACAGCATCGCTTTCCCGAGATCGAGCAAATGAGCCGCCTTTGCCTGATGCTCCGGGTTAGTGTCCAGGCCAGGGGTGGGTAGCGACGGGACCATCTTTGACGCGAGCTGGGTTTGGGGCGCTGCCGGCTTGCGCTCCGCTTGTGCCGGCGGCGGCCCGGGCTGGGGCCTGGGTGGGATAGCCGGCTGCTTGGCGTCATCGAATTGCAGCTCGACCTCATCCGGCTTGCCTGCCGCAACGTTCGGCGCGACGGGGGGCGGGGTTGCAGCGGCAATCCGGTCAGAAAAAGGCTTAACCTGATCCGGGACGTCGGACCCGGTCCATGTCACGGCATAGCCGACGCAGATGGCGACTGCGGCAAGGAATGGCACGCCGACCAGGACAGCGTTGCGCCGCAAGGCTTGGCTGTCGAAGCGCTTGGCGGCTTGTCCCGGCGCTTGCGACGGCAACGGTTGCCGCAGGCGGTCCCATGCCGACGCCGCCGATGCGGCGAAAGCGGGACGATGTTCGGGGGGCGGCGCAACAGGCGGCGGCGGCACCGAAAGCGGCCGCACGGGCGCGGCTCCTGGAAGCGGCGTCGAATCGGCCTTGACGGAGGCAAGCGCGACGGCGTCAGTCTCGGCACTGTCCGGACCGGATTTTGCAACAAGCGCCGGGCGGAACACGATGACGTTGTCCGGCACAGGCTCCCACGTTGGCTGCCGGGCAGCCGGATCAACGGGCGGCGGCGGCGCGGCGGCGGCCTGGGCTTCGGCGGCCAGCTCCGCGGCCGCAAGATCCACGTGCTGCGCGGTGACGCGTCCCACGTTCGCCGCCCGGGCGATGCGGATCGAGCGGCTCATCAGCTTATCAAGCGTGCCCGGATTGCCTTCGCAAAGCCTTTCCAGCAAGGCCAGCGCCTTGAAGGTCAGAACCCCGCTCGGAAGCCGGAGCTGCTTGCGCCGTTCCTCCAACATGGCGCGGACATCGCGAGCGCCGATGGGCCGCATCGTCACGACCACTGCCTCGGGCATAAGGGTCCTGAGTATGGGCAAGGCTTGCGGCCGGATCGCGATGAGCTGCTTGCCGGATAGCGGTTGGGAGGCGACCGCGCGCAGCCCGGCGTCGTCCACGGCGTCGACGAGATCAAGCACGGCATCCTCGGCACGCGGCTGTGACGCGATCCGGATTCGAGCCTGACCCGATGACGAAACGGCGCGAGAGAAGACATCCAGCGCGTATGTTTTTCCGAACCCGGGCGGGCCGACCAAAGCGACACGCTTGGCGCCCGATGCGAACGCGTTCACCAGATCGCGGCAAGTCTCCCGTAAGGCCGCGAGGCTGATGGGCGGAAAGGCCTCGAACTGGCGCGCAGCCGAACCGGGATGGGCCTCGGCCTGGCTGGTTGACGCGCGCGGACGCTCCACGTCTTCTTCATAATGCTCGCCGACCGGAAATGAGCCTCCATTAGGCATCTGCGTCTCCAGTTCGTAGGCATTTCAGGCTTGTCCCGCATATGCCGTTACGGAGCGGGATGGCGAACGAACTCTTGGCCATTGCTCGCGCTTGCAGGAGCGCCGGCGTACCGGAGCGCGTCATACCCACATTTTCAGTTATACGCGGGACTGCGCCCGCCGGATGCGGCCCAAAACCCGCCCAGCGACGGTTTTTTGCCGGCGACCGTCCCAATGGTTTACGACGCTTTAACATCTTCAAGACATGTGGCCCGGCCATCGCTCGCCAAGGTGGGGCCGAGCAATGCCGCGAAGATTTGACGATTTAGAGCGTTTCCATGCCGAGCATGGATAGCCGGAGTTCGCGACGGAGTTGGCGCACTTAGCTGGACTGACCTGGGCAAGGGCGCTGCCCACAGCATCCCACAGGCCCTCGCTGCAGGGCCGTCCGCCGCGCCATCGCCGCCTCCGGTCCATGCCGGAAAGGGGAGGGCTGATGCGGCTCGGCATGGAAACGCTCTGGTGTCCCGCGCCTTCAAACGTCTGGGAACAGCAGGCCCCGAAAACAAAGGGCTAATGTCCCGAGGCACGTAATTTCAACACGACGGATTTCTGAACCGGGACACCAGAAGTCTGGCGCTTTTCCAACTGGGTTACGAGGCCCACATCGAGGAACAGGTCCGCGCAGGATTTGAACCGGCGTAGACAGGATTTGCAGTCCTGCGCATAGCCTCTCTGCCACCGTGCTAACCTGGCTAACGCCTTGGTCTGGCGCCGGCGATCGGAACTGAACTGCCGACTTACCGGTACGAACCGGTTGCATCGCTGCTGCGCTGCGTCAGCGAAACTCGATGGAAGCCCTTGCCTCCCGAAACAATGTTCCAGGGCAACTGCCCAAGTCGTTATAATCAACAACGAAATTGGCGCGCCCTGAGGGATTCGAACCCCCGACATGCGGATTAGAAGGCCGCCGCTCTATCCGACTGAGCTAAGGGCGCACGCGAACCAAGTATAAGTCTAATGCGTCCAGTTTTCACTCCGGCCATAGCGGAAATTATCCGCGTAAGCCTTAGGCTTGATCGGCTTGGCTTGCGGCGGCGTTTCAAGGTCGAACGGCACCCCGTTCGCCTCCGCATACGCCACCGCCTGCTCCTGCGTGTCGAACACCAGCCGGACTTGGCCGCGCATGTCCGAACTGCCCCACCAGCCCATGAGCGGGTCGTTCAGCTCCCGCTCTTCCGGCTGATACTCGAATACCCACTCGCCCGCCTTGGCTTGGCCGGACTGCGTCGCGGTCTTGGGGCGTCTGAATACACGGGCACGCATGAACCAACTCTCCTCGGATGGTCGGGGCGGCCGGACTCGAACCGGCGGCCTCTTGTACCCAAAACAAGCGCGCTACCAGGCTGCGCCACGCCCCGGACCCGGCCGTCCTATATCCTGCTTCCGGCAAAGGAGGAAGCCTATCCGCCATCGGGAACCGCCAGGGCGATTACCCCGCCGCGGAGCGCCGCCGCCCCGGAGCGTCGTGCCGCTGTCCCGACCTCGACCCGGCTCGCCGCTAAAGGTTTGACCTTGGGATAAGGTGATATGGATTTAATGGGACGATTTCAGGCGCAGCCATGGCGAAAAAGTACAGGTTGACGTCGAACGCCTTCACGGCGAAGTCGGTCGCGATGAAGCCGAGCTGCGCGACCGCCATGAGGCCGCCAGTGACGGTGCAGGTGGACATAAGCAGCATCACCCAGAACACCGGGGTCCAACGGCTGACGGGCCAGGTTTCGCCGCGCCCGCAGCGTCGCTGTCTTGGGTGCAAGCTGTCCAACCTGCACCAGGCGATCCGTGCCGAGGCGGTAACGCGGCCGGACGCGACGCCGACCGGGTCGCCGCGCCCTGGCTGAGCCAGGCACACGCCGTGCCAGTTACAGCGGATCCAAACGTCCGAAGCTCAATCGTTTTCGCCATCGCCGAACCGAACGTCGCGATGGACGTGCACGGACATCAATAACCCGAACCCGAACATCACGGTCAGCATCGCCGACCCGCCATGCGAGACCAGCGGCAGCGGAACTCCGCCGACCGGGATCGCGCCCATCACCATGGCGACGTTGACGAACACGTACATGAAGAAGTTGGCCGCGATCCCGAGCGCGAGCAGCCTGCCGTACCGGTTGCGGCAGCGCAGCGCGATCGCCACGCCGCCCAGCACGATCAGCCCCAGCAGCGCCAGGACCGACAACCCGCCGACCAGCCCGAACTCCTCGCCGATGGTGGTGAAGATGAAATCCGTCTGCTTCTCCGGCAGAAAATTGAGGTGCCCCTGCGTGCCCTGCAGGAACCCTTTGCCCCAGAACCCGCCCGACCCGAGCGCGATCTTGGACTGGATGATGTTGTAGCCGGCGCCCAGCGGGTCGGAATCCGGATGGAGGAACGTGGCGATCCGCCGCCGCTGGTAGTCGTGCATGTGGCTGAAGGCGAACTGCGCGGCGAACGGCGTCGGGGCGGCAACGAGCGCCAGCACCCACCAGCGCAGGCCCGCCGCCACGACGATCACGCCGCCCACGACGCCCGTGATGACCGCGGTGCCAAGGTTAGGCTCCTTCAGGATCAACCCGGCCGGCAGCAGGATCATCAGCGCCGGGGGAAGCAGGAACAGCGGGTTGCCCATCCGCTCCCAGCTCGCCTTATGGAACCAGGCCGCAAGCGCCATCGCCAAGCCGATCTTGGCCAGCTCGCTCGGCTGCACCTGCAATCCGCCAAGGTCGATCCAGCGCTGCGCCCCCTTGCCCACGTGCCCCATCCGCAGCACAAGCGCCAACAGCACGACCGACAAACCATAAACCGCGTAGGACGCCTTCTCGATCCAGCGGATATCAACCATCGCGATGCACAGCATGAGCGCCAGGCCGAAGCCGAAGCGCACGACATGACGCGTTGCATAAGGCTCGGCGGCGCCCCCCGCGGCCGAATACAGCGCAACATAGCCAACCCCGGCCAGAAAGCAGAGCAGCGCCACGTAGAGCCAACTGACCCGCCGCGCCTTCCTGGCAATGCCGAACGAAGGCTCGGCCCGGATCAGGCGCCGGGCGGCGATCACGTCCGCGCCGCCACGCGCGGCCCGCCCGCCGGAAGGCCAGCCGGATCGCGGGCGAGTGTCCTGCCCCAGAAGTTCGCCTTCGAACGTCTGGGAAAAGCAGGCCACGAATACAAAGGGCTAGTGTCCCGAGGCACGCAATTTCAGCCCGACGAATTTCTGGTTCGGGACACTAGCGCGTCCGCCATGATGTCCCGCGCCAGGGGCGCCGCCGCCGCCGCCCCGGCGTTCCCGTGCTCCACCACCACCGCCACCGCATACCGCGGCGCATCGAACGGCGCGTAGCACACGAACAGCGCGTGCGGACGCAGTTCCCAAGGCAAGCGCTCGGACTTGAAGCCACGCTCCCGCTGCTCCCGGCTGACCCGGCGCACCTGGGTCGATCCGGTCTTGCCGGCCATCTGAACGCCCGCAAGCGGCAGCCGCGCCACCGGCGCCGTGCCCCCCGCCTCGTTCACCACCGCCCACATCCCCTCGCGCGCGACCTGCAACACAGGCTCCGGAACCGCGAGCGCCGGCCAGTCCCCGGCCTGAGCGCCCTTCTGCGCCACGCCCCCCAGGGTGCGCAACAAATGCGGCTCAACGGCCCGCCCGGTGGCCAGCCGCGCCGTATACGTCGCGAGCGCCAGCGGCGTCGTCTGAATGTATCCCTGGCCGATCCCGCAGGAGATCGTATCGCCCAAATTCCATGCGTGCCCGCCCCGCTGCCGCCAGGCCTTGGTCGGCATCAGCCCGGTGCGCGCCCCCGGCAGCTCGATGCCGAGGTCGACGCCGAAGCCGAACAGGTTCGCGGTCGCGGCGATGCGGTCGATGCCGGTGCGCCGCGCCGTCTCGTAGAAGAACACGTCGCAACTGTGCTTCAACGCGTTCCGCACATCGAGCGCGCCATGACCGCCTTTGCGCCAGCAATGGAACCGCGTGTCGCCGATATCGAGGTAACCCGGGCAGACGATCCTGTCCCGCAGCGTGATCGTCCGGGCCTCCAGCCCTGCCGCCGCCACCGCCATCTTGAAGGTGCTGCCGGGCGCGTAAAGCCCCGCCACCGCCTTGTTGATCAACGGCGCGCGCTTGTCGCCCATCCACTCCGCCCATTGCGCGTGGCTGACGCCGGAACCGAACAGGCTCGGGTCGAAGCTCGGCGTCGTGGTCATCGCCAGCACCTCGCCGTTGCGCGCGTCAAGCACGACGGCCGACGCGCTCTCGTCCCCCAGCCGCCCGATCGCCGCCCGCTGCAACCCGGCGTCGATCGTAAGCCCCACATCCTCCCCCGGCGTGCCGTCCTGCCGCCCGATCTCGCGGATGACCCGGCCGACGGCGTTCGCCTCCATCTCCACCACGCCGGCCTTGCCCCGCAACGCCTCGTCCTGCGCCCGCTCCATGCCGGAGCGCCCGATGCGGAGGCCGGGCAGCCCCATCATCGGATCGTCGTCCGCATCCTCCTCGTTCGGGGCCGCCACGTAGCCGACCAGGTGCGCGAGCGCCGGCCCTTGGGAATAGGCCCGCGTGCTGCCGGCATCGACGACGATCCCAGGCAGGTCCGGCGCGTTGACCTCGATGCGCGCCATCTCCTCCCAGGTCAGGTCGTCGCGCACCGCGACCGGCGTGAACCGCCGGTGCCGGCGCAGGTCGCGCAGGATGCGGGCGCGCTCGTGCCCGGCCAACGGAATCAGCCGGGCGAACGCGTCAAGCGTCGCGTCGACGTTGTCGGTCTGCTCCGCGACGAGCTGCGCGCTCCAGTTGAGCTGGTTCCCGGCGATCACCAACCCGGTCCGGTCAAGGATGCGGCCGCGCGAGGGCGCCGTCAGCCGCGCGCTGATCCGGTTGCTCTCCGCCAGCGTCGCGTAACGCTCGCCCTCGATCACCTGCACCTGATAGAGCTTGGCGCCCAGCAGCCCCAGCACGGCGAGCTGTCCGCCGCCCAGCAACAGGGCACGCCGGGTAAACACCCCGTCTCGCTTGTCCGGCTTCCTGAACGGCGTCATGCGCGCCCCGGATCGGCCGGCCCGCGGTGCGCCGCGGTCAGCAGGACGGCAAGCGCCGGATAAAGCCCAACCGCCAGGCTGAACTGAAACACCGCCGGCGGCAACGGCAGCAGCCGCAGCATGAGCAAGCTGCTCAGCAGCCAGGCAAGCGACGCGGCAACAACCGCGACGGCCACGAACGCCAGCCACACGGTCATGAAGCCCTTCAACGCCAGCTCCCGCCACCGCACCGCCCAACCATGCGCCAGCAGCAGGATCAACACCCAAACCCCAAGCGGCGCGAGCCCCGCCAGATCCGAAAGCAGGCCGAGAACGAACACGGCCGGTGGCGTCATGCTGGATGGCCGGAACAGCGACCAGAAAAAGACGCAGGCCAAGGCCGTCGCCGGCTGCAATTGCGCCTGGCCCGGCAGGCGCAAGGGCGCGGCAAGCAACAGGATCAGCAACGCCGTGGACACAACCGGCATCATCGTCCGGCTGGCGATGTCGAGCCGCCGCCGAACGGTGGGCCGGGGCCGGATTCCAGGCAGCTTGTCGCTCATCGCCGCCGCTCGGCCACGTTGCGCGCCCGGGCCGGACGGTCCGCGCCGTCCGGAGGCATCGGCTGCAATCCGTAATCGAAAATCCGCAACACATCCAGCCGGTCAAGCTGCGCGGCAAGCTCAACCTCCGCCACGCCGGCCTTGCCATGCCGCACGACGCCAACCGGCAGCCCGGCAGGAAACGCGCCCGCCTCGGCCGAGGTCGTAACCCGCTCGCCCTCGGCCGGACCCGCGCCTTCCGGCCAATACATCAGCCGTGGCCGCGGGCCGTTCGTGCCAACCAGGACCGCACGCGCGCGGTTGTCCCCCAAGCTGACCGGAATGCGGCTGTTGATGTCCGTCAGCAGCAGGACGCGCGCGCTGCGCGCCCCAACCTCGGTGACCCGGCCCGCCACCCCCTGCCCATCGAGCGCGATCCCGCCCTTGCTGATGCCTTGGTTCAGCCCGGCCGACACCAGCACGGCCCGCGCATAGATGCCGCCCGCGTCGGCCGCGACAGGAACGGTCACGAAGCTCGGCGTCGGGTCGGGAACGTAATTCAGCATCGCTCTCAACCGCGCGTTCTCGGCATGGAGCGCCAGCGCCGCCTTCTGCCAATGCCGCAGGCGTTCGTTCTCCGCGGCCAGGCGAAGGTTCTCGTCGTGCAGGTCGAACGCCATCCCCGCTTCCCTCACGAGGCCGCGCAACTCGGCAACCGGCGTGCCGGCAGCGGCGAACAGCGGGGTCAACGCGTCCGCGAACGCCATCCGGGCACGTGCCTCGAGCCTCGCGTCGGCCCGGGCGAGCAGCGTCAGCCCAGCCGCGGCCGCGATCAGCAGCGGCAGCGTGAGCTTCGCCAGCGCCTGGCGGAACGGGATCGAAAGCCGGATCACCCCGCGGACGCCTTCCTAATACATGGACGTCAGAACGTTGCGCAGCCGCTTCATGTCCTCAAGCGCCCGCCCGGTCCCGAGCGCCACGCAGCTCAGCGGGTTCTCGCCGATAACGACGGGAAGCCCGGTCGTGTTGCGCAGCGCCTGGTCGAGCCGGTGCAGCAACGATCCCCCGCCCGTCAGCACGATCCCCTTGTCGACGATATCGGCGGCAAGCTCCGGCGGCGTGTTCTCCAGCGCCACCTTCACCGCCTCGACGATGGCCGACACCGGCTCATACAGGCTTTCCGCGATCTGCCGCTGGCTCACCACGATCTCCCGCGGCACCCCGTTCATCAGGTCGCGCCCCTTCACCTCGCGATACGGCCCGTCCTCGCCCTGATCCGACGCCATCGCCGCCCCGATATCCAACTTGATCCGCTCGGCCGAGCTTTCGCCGATCAAGAGGTTGTGCGAGCGGCGGACGTAGCTGATGATCGCCTCGTCCATCTTGTCGCCCCCCACCCGCACGCTGCGGGCGTAAACGATGCCGCCCAGGCTGATCACCGCCACCTCGGTCGTGCCCCCGCCCACGTCCACGATCATGCTTCCCGAAGGCTCCGTCACCGGCAGCCCGGCGCCGATCGCCGCCGCCATCGGCTCCTCGATCAGGAACACCTTCCGCGCCCCGGCGCTTTCCGCGCTTTCCTGGATCGCCCGCCGCTCGACGGCGGTGCTCCCGCTCGGCACGCACACGATGATCAGCGGGCTCGCGAACCCGCGACGGTTATGCACCTTGCGGATGAAATGCTTGATCATCTCCTCCGCCACCTCGAAATCGGCGATGACCCCGTCGCGCAGCGGCCGGATGGCGGCGATGTTCGCGGGCGTGCGCCCGAGCATCTGCTTGGCCTCCTCCCCCACCGCCAGAACCTGCTTCTTGCCCCGCACGTCGGCGATCGCGACGACGCTCGGCTCCGCAAGCACGATCCCGCGCCCCTTCACGTAAACCAGAGTATTCGCGGTCCCGAGGTCGATGGCCATGTCGGCGGACATGAACCCCAGCAGACGTCCGAACATTTTGCTATCCTATCAACGCGACTTAAAATGGGCCTGGATGAAATCGTCAGCCGTCCGGCAAAGCCATCGCGGCGATGGTCCGTATCTTCGGGAAGTATTCACATTCGCGTCAATCGCGGTCTCGCCGCAGTGTTGCCATAGCTCAGTCACCATTTCAGTGTTCACCATGAATTAAGGTCTGTAGAGGAGGATTGGGATATGAAAATGTTAAGAACAGTCTTCGCGCTCGCCGGTATCGTTTCGCTTGTTGCCGCTTGTGGTAGGGATCCCGGCACCCGCGCGGTCACGGGCGGCCTGCTCGGGGCCGGAGGCGGCGCCGCGGCCGGCGCGGTTACGGGCGGGAACGCGGGAACCGGCGCTCTGATCGGCGGCGGGGTCGGCGCCATCGGCGGCGCCGTGACGGCCCCTAGGCGGTATTGATTCAGGAGGTAAGTAATGTCACGAAACAAAGCTTTGCTCAGTTTGTCATTGATCGCCGGGCTAGGGCTTACGGCTTGCACGAACCCGTATGATCCGGGCCAGCGGGCCGTAGGCGGCGGCGTCCTGGGCGCCGGCACGGGTGCCGCCATCGGCGCGATCGCCGGGGGCGGCCGTGGGGCCGCGATCGGCGCATTGGCCGGCGGCGCGCTGGGCGCCGGCACAGGCGCGGTCACCACGCCGCGCGGCCCAAGCCGTCCGGAATACGAACAGCGGCCCTACTACCAGCAGCCGGCCAGCGGCTACTACCCGCAACAGCCGGCGCCCGGCTATTACCAGCAGCGGCCCGCCTACGGGTACTGACGCAACAGCGCCAGCCCCGTTCTCCGGGCGCTGATTACGCCGAAAGCGCCTCCGGCTCCGTCCGCGCCCGCTTCACGAGCAGCTTGTTCAGCGCGTGAACGTAGGCGCGGGCGGAGGCGACGATGGTGTCGGTGTCAGCCCCTTGCCCATCGACCATCTTGCCGCCCTCTTCCAGGCGCACCGTCGTCTTCGCCTGCGCGTCCGTCCCTTCCGTCACAGCGCCCACCGAGAACAGCACGAGCCGCGCCTCATGCGGGAACAGGGCATGGATCGCCCGGAACGTGGCATCGACCGGCCCGTCCCCGCTCTCTTCCGCCATCAGCACGCGCCCGTCGATCTCAAGCTCCAGCACCGCCCGCGGCGGCGCTTTCGATCCGGCATGGAGGTCCAGCGACACGAACCGGATCCGCTCGTTGTCACGCCCGACGGCATCGTCAACCAGCGCGCTGATGTCCTCGTCGTAAACAAGCTTCTTGCGGTCGGCCAAATCCTTGAACCGCCGGAAGGCGTCGTTGAGCTGGTTGTCCCCAACGTCCCCGTAACCGAGCGCCTTGAGCTTGTCGCGGAACGCGGCCCGGCCCGAATGCTTGCCCATCACCAGGCTGCTCTTGCTCCAGCCCACGCTCTCCGGCGTCATGATCTCGTAGGTCGCGGCATTCTTCAGCACGCCGTCCTGATGGATCCCGCTCTCATGGGCGAACGCGTTGCGCCCGACGATTGCCTTGTTCGGCTGCACGTCGAAGCCGGTGATCATCGACAGCAGCTTGCTGGTGCGCAGGATGCGCGTCGTCTCGACCGCATGGCTGAACGGCGCAGCATCGGGCCGGGTCCGGATCGCCATCACGATCTCCTCCAGCGCCGCGTTCCCGGCCCGCTCCCCAATCCCGTTGATGGTGCATTCGATCTGCCGCACCCCGGCCCGCACGGCCGCCAAGGTATTGGCCACGGCCAGGCCCAGGTCGTTGTGGTTATGCGTGGAAAGCACGACCGTGTCCGCGCCCGGCACCCGCTCGCGCAGCATGGTGAAGATGCGCGCCATATCGTCCGGCACCGCGTAGCCCACCGTGTCGGGAATATTGATCGTCGTGGCCCCGGCCTTGATCGCGGCCTCCACGCAGCGGCACAGGAAATCCGCCTCGGTCCGGCTGCCGTCCTCGGCCGACCACTCGACATCGTCGGCATATTGCCGCGCCAGCGTGACGGAAGCGGTGGTGAGTTCAAGCACCTGCTCCGGCTCCATGCGCAGCTTATACTTCATGTGCAGCGGGCTGGTGCTGAGAAAGACGTGGATGCGCTTGCGCTCCGCCGGACGCAGCGCCTCGGCGGCCCGAAGGATATCGGCCTGCCCCGTCCGCGCCAAGCCGCAGATCACCGGCCCCTTCACCCGCGCCGCGATGGCCTGGACGCTCTCGAAATCCCCCGGCGAGGCAATCGGGAACCCGGCCTCCATCACGTCCACCCCAAGCTCCGCCAACGCCTCGGCCATGCGGACCTTCTCGGCCAGGTTCATCGAGAAGCCGGGCGATTGCTCTCCGTCGCGCAGCGTGGTGTCGAAAATAATAACGCGGTCATCGGCCATTTGGCCGAAACTGGGATGATTGATCGTCATGGGCGCGATCCTCGGCAAAGGTGGAAACGGCGGTCTCAGGTTCCCCTGAGCGTAGCCGACCATCAGCCGGGCGTGGCGCTCAGGGGCGGGTAAGTCGAAGGAGGAGGCCGCCCGCGGCACGCGGGATGGCGGGCGACAGTCGCTGGACTATCGGCTGCGTCGTGCATCCCAGCATTGGCAGAACAAATACCACGAACCAACGTTACGCCAGCACGGCGCGTGAGGCAAGGCGCTTGCACGCATGTTGGACGCCCCCACGGGTGCAACGGCCTGCCGCTGGCCGCCGTATGCTTGTGGCCTATCCCTACCGCGGCGTCGTCGGTCATCGTCCTGCCGCTCGGGTTGGGGTCGGGCGGCAACGCCCGGAGATTGTCCCAATGCTCGACATCTTGCCGGGCGGTGCAGGCCGCCGAAACGACGGCCCTCAGCGCGTCGCCCGCGCCAGGCGTTCGGCGGCTCGCGGACGGCCGATCAGCGGCAGCAGGTCCGGAAGCTCCGGGCCTTGCTCCTCGCCGGTAAGGGCCAGCCGGAGCGGCAGAAGGAGGCGTTCGCCCTCGCGCCCGGTTGCGCGGCTCAACGCGTCGGCCCAGGCGGGCCAAGTGGCGGCGTCCCACGGTTCGGCGGGCAGAACGCTCAGGGCCTGCCGCAGGAACGCGGTTTCGGCCTCCATCGGCGGCGAAACAACCTCGCCAACGACGATGTCCCACCAGGCGCGTGCCTCGGTCAGCAGGTCGATATGGCCGCGGACGGCGTGCCAGAAAGGCCGGGTCGCGCCGGGCGGGAGCCGGGCCTGCACGGCGTCGAACGAAAGCGTCCGCAGATGGTGGCGGTTAAGCGCAAGGAGTTCGGCAGGGTCGAACCGGGGCGCGTCCTTGGCGATCCGGGACAGGTCAAAAGTTCGGGCGAGAACCGCGGCGGCGGCGGGCGCCGGGCTGTCCGGCGTGCCGAGGGCGGCGAGAAAGGCGGCCAGGGCCTCGGGCTCGATGCCGTCGTGGCGCAGGGTGCGCAGCGTGGGCGCGCGGGCGCCTTTGGCGGGCTCCGGGAAGCCGAGACCGGGGAGATGGGCATAGCGGACGGCGCCGGAACGGACGCCCAGGGCGGCAAGGATGTCCTGCTGGATGGCGGTGCTGGTGCGCTGGCTGTCCTCGCGGACGACGTGGGTGACGCCAAAATCCCCGTCGTCAACGGCGGACGTGAAGGTTTGCAGCGGCGTATCGTCGGCGCGGACCAGGATCGGGTCGCTGACGGCGGAAAGTTTGACGCGCTGGCGGCCAAGCACCATGTCGCCCCACTCGGCCTCGACGCCGGACAAGCGGAAGCGCCAATAAGGCCGTTTGCCGCCGGCCTCGGCCCGGGCACGCTGCGCGGGAGTAAGATTGAGCATGGCCCGGTCGTAGATGGGCGACAAACCGCGGCGCTGCCGCTGGTCGCGCTTGGCGTTAAGCTCCTCCTCGCTCTCGAAGCACGGATAAAGCCGTCCGGCGGCCCGCAGCCGCCCGGCGGCAGCCTGGTAAAGCGGCAGCCGGCCCGATTGCTGGACCGTTTGGTCCCAATCGAGGCCGAGCCAGGCCAGGTCGTGCGGGACGCCTCGCCCGTGCTCCGGCTGGGCGCGCCCGGCGTCGGCGTCGTCGAGCCGAAGCAGGAGTTGCGCGCCGTGCCGCCGGGCCAGAAGAAAGGCGATAAGGGCTTGGCGGGCCTGGGAGATGTCGAGCCAGCTTGACGGATTGACGGCGAGGCGGAGCTTCATGGCTGGTGATATATTGTCGCGAGATGCCCTACAAACTGGCGGCAAGGGCTTTGGCAAGGTGGGAGGCCCAGGTTTCCATGCCCTGCTTGTCGGTGAGCAGGTCTTGCCGGATTTCCACCAGGGCGGCATCCAGCCCACGGGCGTCGCCGTGCCGGGGAACGGTGTAGTCGGTGTCTTTGCTGACGCGGTAAGGCTCGTTGTCGCCGATCTCAAGTCCGGTCTGGGCGTGCAGGTTGGCGATCAGGGACCGGGCGAACCCGGCCGCGCTCCCGTAAAGGATGCCGGCCTGCCAACGCCGGGAGACGGCCAGGAAGATCGGCGTGAAGCTGTGGATGCCGATGACCTTGGTGGGCCTACCCTCCGCTTGGCGGCGGTCCAGAGCCGCGGCCACCGCGTCGCGGAACGGGTGGAAAAAGGCGCCGGCGCGCCGGTCGCGTTCCTGCTGCGAAAGGTTCCGGTTGCCGGGGATCTCGGTGTCCTCGCTGACCGTGGGGATGCTGGACGGAACGCCTTCGGGGCGGTTGCAGTCGATCAGCAGGCGGGAAAAGCCGGACAGGTAAAGGGGCGCGTCGAGCAGCCCGGCCAGATGGCGGGCAGTGCCGGCGGCCCCGATATCCCAGGCGATATGACGCCCGAGGTCGGCTTCATCGAGGCCGAGGCGGCCGTACTCGTCGGGGATGTGGTTGGAAGCGTGCTCGCAGAGCAGAACGTAGGGCGACGCGCCGTGCTCGTTGACGACGCTGACGGGCTCGATCATGCGGCCACGATCTCGTCGGTATGCACCAGGAACCCGGCCAGGCGGCAACTGCCGAAGGTGGTGGTGAGCGCGACGTCGGTCGCGTCCCGCCCGCGCGCCATCAGGATGCGCCCGATCCTCGGGACGTTGTGGCGGGCGTCCAGCGTGTGCCACTCGCCGCCCAGGTAAACGTCGAACCAGGCGCTGAAGTCCATCGGCGCGTCGGCGGGCGGCACGCCGATGTCGCCCAGGTAGCCGGTGCAGTAGCGGGCGGGGATGTTCATGCAGCGGCAAAGTGTCACGGCGAGGTGGGCGAAGTCCCGGCAAACGCCGTAGCGGCCGGAATGGGCGTCAAAGGCGGTGCGGGTCGGGTCGGCGTGCTCGTAACCGAAGGTGAGGCGGTCGTGCGCGTAATCGCAGATGGCCTGGATGCGGGGCCAGCCGGGTTCGGCGCCGCCGAACAGCGACCAGGCCAGGTCGCCGAGCTTGTCGGTGTCGCAGTAGCGGCTGCCGAGCAGGAAAACGAGAACGTCGTCCGGGAGGTCCTGGACCGGGTGCTGGACCGCGCCGGGGGATTGGCGGTCCGGCTCGCCGGAATCCTCCACGTCGAAACTCGTGGAAATGGTCATCCGCCCGGCGGGGGCGACGATGCGGGTGCAGGCGTTGCCGAACCCGTCGGTGTAGTCGCGGGCCTCGACCGGGGGATCGAAGCGGATCTGGTGCGGCGTTCGCAGGTCTTTGGCGCGGGACGGGTGGATGCTGAGGTTGAGCAGCATGGGGGTGGGCTGCTGGCTGTCGTAGACGATCTCGTAGCCGGCGCGGATCAGCATGGGCGGGCTCCTTTCGTTGAGGTCAGGCGTGGCGGCGCAAGGGCTGGGGAGGGTCGTTGGACGTGACCTGGACTTCGACGGTCATGCCGAGGCTGTCGGCCGGGAAGCCGGTGTAGGTGCCTTGCAAGGGGATGGCCTGGCCGGGGTCGCGGGCGACGGCGACGCGGATGAGGTCCTTGTTGCCGACGATGCCATTGGTCGGGTCGAACTCGACCCAGCCGGCGCCGGGGAGGTAGATGCGCGCCCAGGCGTGGGTCGCGCCGCCGCCGAGGTAAGGCCCGCCGTCGAGGCCGGGGGAGTAGATGTAGCCGGACACGAAGCGGGCGGCGAAACCGAGCGCGCGGGCGGCTTCCATCATCAGGACGGCGTAGTCGCGGCAGGTGCCGCTGCCGAGACGAAGGGTCCGGGCCGGGTCCTGGATGCCGGGTTCGTGCCGGGCGAGGTAGGTGAAGTCCCGCTTGATGCCGCGGGTCACGGCGGCGAGCAGGTCCACGGTGGGGGTCGGGCCGTCCGTGCGGAGGAACGATCGCGCCCAGGCGTCGACCTGCCGCCGCGGGTCCGGGCAGTGGCGCTCGATGGAGCGGGCGAGGTCCGGCATCTCCTCCTGGGCGTAGGCAACGGGGTAGGTTTCGGCGTGCGGGTCGAGCTGGAAGTCGAGCACGTTATGGGGCGAGTGGTCGAGGGTGCAGGTGCTTTCGATGCGCAGCTCGCGGGCGCGGCGGCCGAAGCGGGCGACGGCGACGCTGTTGCCGAACACGTCATGGACCCACCGGATCTCTTTCGGCGACGGGGTGATGTCGATGCGGGACTCGATCAGGCGCTGGTCGTGGCCCTCGCGGGGGCGGAGCATCATGCAGTGCTCGCCGAAGGCGACGGGCTGCCGGTAGGCGTAGGCGGTAAGGTGTCGGACGGTCAGGATCGGCAAGGTCGGCTCATGTCGCAGCGCACAATGGGGAGCCTAGCATGGAGGTTGAGGATTGGTAGGGGTTTTGCGGATGCGTGATACCGAAGGCGGCAAGCGATGACGGCGTTCGTCCGGGCACCTGCCGGGCGTCCGGTCGGAGCCGCGCTATGCCAGGCTAAAAATCGAGGTCCGCGTAATGCCCGGGCGGGGTGACGCCCGGAACCCGGTCGGCCAGCAGCGCGCGGAAGCTGGGACGGGATTTCACCTTGGCATACCAGTCCCGCACCGCCGCCGAGACGGTCCAGTCCACGTCGCTCGCGAAGTCGAGCGCGGATAGGTGGCCGGCGGCGGCGAAGTCGGCGTAGGACAGCGACGGCCCGGCGAGCCAGGTCCGGTTCTCGGCCAACCAGCCGATGTACGTCAGGTGATGGCGCAGATTGCCGTAGCCCGCGCGCAACGCCCCGGCATCCGGGTTGCCGCGCCCGAGCAGCCGCTTCATGAAGCGCTCCCCCAGCAGGTTGCGGGTCACCTCGTCGGCGAACTTGCCGTCGAACCAGGCGACGAGGCGGCGGACCTCGACCCGCTCGGCCAGGGTGCGGCCCATAAGCGGGGTGTCGGGGTAGGCCTCCTCAAGGTATTCGCAAATAACCCCGGAATCCGGGACGACGAGGCCGTTTTCCTCGACCAAGGTGGGCACGGTGCAGGCGGCGTTCATCTCGAGGTACTCCTCGCGCCGCTCCCACACCTTCTCGACCTGCAACTCGAACGGCAGCCGCTTCTCCGCCAGCACAAGCCGGACCTTGCGGGAGAAGGGCGAGAGCGGGAGGTGGTAAAGGAGCCGCATCCGTGGAGTATTGCACCCCGCCCCGCTGCCGCCAATGCGTCAGGCGCGCAACGCCTCCTCTTCCTGCATCGGCGCCGGCAGGTACTTGGCGTACTCCTTCGGCACCACCTGCCAGAACTTCGGCAGCTCGCGTTCCCAGCCGTGCAGCATCATCGCGGCGAAGCGGCTCTGCGTCTCAACGGCGTGGCGCTGCACCAGCTCGCGCAGCACGCCCTGCCAATGCGGATGCCCGACCCGCTGCCAAAGCAGCGTCTCCGGGTTGACCCGGCGCTCGAACAAGTCCTCCGCGTCGTAAACGAACGCCTGGCCGCCCGTGAACCCCGCGCCGAAATTGTCGCCCACCGCGCCCAGCAGAACAACGGTGCCGCCGGTCATGTACTCGCAGCCGTTGCTGCCGCAGCCTTCAACGACGGCGACAGCGCCGCTGTTGCGCACGGCGAAGCGCTCGCCCGCCTGCCCGGCCGCGAATAAATAGCCGGCGGTCGCGCCGTAAAGCACGGTGTTGCCGATAATGGTGTGCTGGTTGCTGACCAGGCGGGAACTCGGGGCGGTGCGGATAACGATCGTCGCCCCCGAAAGCCCCTTGCCCACGTAGTCGTTGGCGTCCCCGAGCACTTCCAGCTTCAAGCCCTGCACGGCGAAGGCGCCGAGCGACTGCCCAGCCGAGCCGCGCAAACGGACCTGGAGATGCCCGGGTTGCAGGCCGGACATGCCGTACTTGCGGGTGATCTTGGAAGAAAGCTTGGTGCCGACCGCGCGGTGCGTGTTGCGGACGGCATACTGCAACTGCATCTTCTCGCCCCGCTCGAACAGCGGCCCGGCGTCCTCGATCATCTGCGCGTCGAGCGTGTCCGGCACCTCGTTGCGGCCCTCGCGGGTGCAGTAGCGGGCGTGCCCGCCGGGGTCCGCCTGCGCGAGCAGCGGGTTGAGGTCGAGGTCGTCGAGCAGGTTGGAACCGCGGCTCACTTGCTGCAGCAGGTCGGTGCGCCCGATCACGTCCACCAGGCGGCGCATGCCAAGGCTGGCCAGGATGTTGCGCACGTCCTCGGCGATGAAGCTGAACAGGTTGATGACCTTCTCCGGCGTGCCCTCGAACTTGGCGCGCAACGCCTCGTCCTGGGTACAAACGCCGACCGGGCAGGTGTTGCTGTGGCACTGGCGCACCATGATGCAGCCCATCGCCACCAGGCTCGCGGTGCCGATGCCGAACTCCTCCGCGCCCAGCATGGCGGCGATCACCACGTCGCGCCCGGTCTTGATGCCGCCGTCGGTGCGGAGCTTCACCCGGTGGCGCAGGCGGTTCAGCGTCAGCACCTGGTGCGCCTCGGACAGCCCCATCTCCCAGGGCAGGCCCGCATACTTCACGCTGGTCTGCGGACTGGCCCCGGTGCCGCCGCTGTGGCCGCTGATCAGGATGGCGTCCGCCCGCGCCTTCGCCACGCCCGCGGCGACGGTGCCGATCCCGCTGCGCGAAACCAGCTTCACGCAGACCGTCGCGTCGGGGTTGATCTGCTTGAGGTCGTAGATGAGCTGGGCCAAATCCTCGATGGAGTAGATGTCGTGGTGCGGCGGCGGGCTGATCAGCGTCACCCCCGGCGTCGAATGGCGCAGCCTGGCGATCAGCCCCGTCACCTTGAACCCGGGCAACTGGCCGCCCTCGCCGGGCTTGGCGCCTTGCGCGATCTTGATCTCGATCTCGCGGCAGGCGTTGAGGTACTCCGCCGTGACCCCGAAGCGCCCCGAGGCGATCTGCTTGATGGCGCTGCTGGCGTTGTCGCCGTTGGGCCGCGGCGTGGCGCGGGCCGGGTCCTCGCCGCCCTCCCCGCTGTCGCTGCGGGCGCCGATCCGGTTCATCGCGATGCTCAGCGTCTCGTGCGCCTCCGGGCCGAGCGCGCCCAGGGAGATGCCGGGCGCGACGAGGCGCTTCCTGATCTCGGTGATGCTTTCCACCTCGTCGACGGGAATGGGGGCGGCGATGTCGGTGCGGAAGTCGAGCAGGTCGCGCAAGGCCACCGGCTTCTGCCGGCGGACCCCATCGGCGTAGCGGCGATAGGTCTCGTAGCTATCGGAAGCGACGGCCGCTTGCAGGGTATGGATCAGGCCCCCGTCGAAGGCGTGGGTCTCCCCCCGGCGGCGCAGCTTATACACGCCGCCCACCGGCAGCGTCGCCGCCTCCCCGTCCCAGGCGGCCGCATGGAGGCCGAGCACCTTGCGCGCGATGCCGGACAGGCCGATGCCGCTGATGCGCGACTGCATGCCGGGGAAGAACTCGGCCACCAGGGCGCGGCTGAGGCCGATGGCCTCGAAGTTGTAGCCGCCGCGGTAGCTGCTGAGCACGGAGATGCCGATCTTGGACATCACCTTCAGCAGCCCCTTGTCGACCGCCTTCTTATAGCGCTGCACCGCCTCCTTCAGCGGAATGGGGCCGAACAGGCCGCGCCGGTGGCGGTCGGCGATGCTCTCCTGCGCCAGGTAGGCGTTGACGGTGGTCGCGCCGACGCCGATCAGCACGGCGAAGTAGTGCACGTCCATGCACTCGGCGCAGCGGACGTTGAGGCTGGTGAAGGTGCGCAGGCTGTGGCGGACCAAGTGGGTATGGACGGCGGCGGTGGCCAGGATCATGGGAATGGGCGCCCTGCCCTCCCCTTGCGCCTCGTCGGTGATGATGACGTGGGCGCAGCCGGCGCGCACGCCCTCCTCGGCCTCGCGCCGGATGCGTTCGATGCCGCCGCGCAGCCCGTCCTCGCCCTCGCCGACCGGAAACGTGCAGTCGACCCGGCAGGCAGCCTCGCCCAGCGCGCCAACCATGGCGGCGAACTCGGCGGTGGACAGCACCGGGCTTTCGAGCTGCAGGATGTCGCACTGGTCGCCGTCCTCGTCGAGCACGTTGCCAAGGTTGCCGAGCCTCGTCTTCAGCGTCATGACCCGGGTCTCGCGCAGGCTGTCGATCGGCGGGTTGGTGACCTGGGCAAACGACTGGCGGAAATAATGGTGCAGGCCGCGGTATTTCTCGCTCAGCACGGCAACCGGCGTGTCGTCGCCCATGCTGCCGACCGCCTCGGCCGAGGTCTCGACCATCGGCTGCAGGATCATCTCGAGCTCTTCAAGCGTCATGCCGACCGCGAGCTGGCGGCGGCGAAGGTCCTCGCCTTCGAACAGCGCCGGCTCGGCGGCGTCGGTTTTCACCACCTGGTCGATCTTGGTGATGCGGCGGGCCCAGTCGCCATACGGATGGCGGGCGGCGAGCAAATCCTTCAGCGCCTCGTCGGCGTAGAAGGCAGGGCCGTCAAGATCGACCGCGATGGTCTGCCCCGGGCCGACCCGGCCCTTGGCGACGATCTCGATCTCGGAGAACTTGACCATGCCCGCCTCGGACCCGACCACGAGCAGATCGGTGTCGGTGACGGTGTAGCGCAGCGGGCGCAAGCCGTTGCGGTCAAGCCCGGCGATCACCCATCGCCCATCCGTGGCGGCGATGGCGGCCGGCCCGTCCCAAGGCTCCATCACGGCGTTGCAGTAAAGGAACATGTCCCGGTGCGCCTCGGGCATGGTGGCGTCGTTGCCGATGCTGGCAGGGATCATCAGCGCCTTGGCCATCGGCGCGTCCCGCCCGGCGCGCACCAGCAGCTCGAACACGCCGTCCAGCGTGGCGGTATCCGATCCGCCGACCTGCACCACCGGCTTGATGTCCTCGACGAACGCGCCGAGTTCGCCGGCCTCGAGCCGGGTCTCGTGGCTCTTCATCCAGTTGGCGTTGCCCTGGATGGTGTTGATCTCGCCGTTGTGGGCCAGCATCCGGAACGGCTGGGCAAGCCGCCAGGTGGGAAAGGTGTTGGTGGAATACCGCTGGTGGTAGATGGCGAAGCGGCTGACGAAGCGCTTGTCCTGCAGGTCCGGGTAGAACTCGGCCAGGCTCTCGGCCAGGAACATGCCCTTGTAGATGATGCTGCGGCAAGACAGCGAGCAGATGTAAAGCTCGTTCACCTGGGCGGCGATGGCCTCCTTCTCGATGCGGCGGCGGATGACGTAAAGGTCGCGCTCGAAAGCCTCCGGGTCCGCGCCGCGTCCGCGGATCATGATCTGCTCGATCTCGGGGCGGGTGGCGTTGGCCTTCTCGCCGATGCAGGCCACGTCGATCGGAACCTGGCGCCAGCCGTAAATGCCGTAGCCGAAGGCGAGGATCTCGGTCTCGACGATCTGGCGGCAGCGCTCCTGCGCGCCGAGGTCGGTCTTGGGCAGGAACACCATGCCGACGGCGATGGCGTCCGCGCCGGGCTGGTGGCCGCTGCGGCTGATGGCGTCGGCGAAGAAGTCCTGCGGGATCTCGACATGGATGCCCGCGCCGTCGCCGGTCTTGCCGTCGGCGTCGACCGCGCCGCGGTGCCAAACGGCGCGCAGCGCGTCGATGCCGGCCTCGACCACATCCCGGCGCGGCTTGCCGTCGAGGGCGGCGACGAGGCCGACGCCGCACGAATCGTGTTCCTGGGAAGGGTCGTAGGTGTGCTGGAGGCGGGCGGCGTTGGCGTGCCAGTCGGCGACGAAATTGACGTCTGTCATGTATCGTAAACTCCGCGCCGCTATTCGGCCGCCACGGCCAGGGCCGGTTGCTGCATATATTTGTGCATCGCCGCCGCTGCGTCCCGCCCGTCGCGGATCGCCCAAACGACGAGGCTCGCCCCCCGCACGATGTCCCCGGCCGCGAACACCCCCGGCAGGCTGGTCATCGCCGTCCGGTGATCGGTCTTGAGCGTGCCCCAGCGGCTGACCTCAAGGCCGGGCTGGTCCCAAAGCCGGGGCAGGTCCTCAGGGTCGAAGCCGAGCGCCTTGATGACCAGGTCGGCGTCGATGGCGTGGCGCTCGTCGCCCGGCTCGACCGATTGGCGCCCGGCGGCGTCGGGCATCCCGAGGCGCATCGACTGCACGCGCACGCCGCTCACGCAACCGTCGCCCAGGAATGCTTCGGGCGCGCTGAGCCACGCGAACTGGACGCCCTCCTCCTCGGCGTTCTTCACCTCGCGCATGGAGCCGGGCATGTTGGCCTTGTCGCGGCGGTAAAGGCAGGTGACGCTGGCAGCGCCCTGGCGGACGGCGGTGCGGACGCAATCCATCGCCGTGTCGCCGCCGCCGACAACCACGACGCGCTTGCCGGCGGCGTTGAGCGCGCCGCTGTCGAAGTCCGGCACGCTGTCGCCGAGGCCCTTGCGGTTGCTGGCGGTCAGGAACGTCATGGCGGGCACGATGCCGCCGAGGCCCGCGCCCACGCCCGCGATGTCGCGCACCTTGTAAACGCCGGTGGCGATCAGCACGGCGTCGTGCCGGGCGCGCAGGTCGGCGAAGCCCTCGTTCTCGCCGAGGCTGACGCCGAGATGGAACCGAATGCCGCCGTCTTCCAGCAGCCTCCAGCGCTTCAGCACGATCTCCTTCTCCAGCTTGAAGCCGGGAATGCCATAGATCATCAGCCCGCCCGCCCGGTCATAGCGGTCGTAGACATGGACCTGGTAACCGAGGGAGCGCAGGCGTTCGGCGGCGGCAAGACCGGCCGGGCCCGCGCCGACGATGCCGACCGATTGCGGGCGCTCCTGCCGCGGTCGGGGCGGCTTGACCCAGCCCTGCTCCCAGGCGTGGTCGGTGATGAAGCGCTCGACGGCGCCGATGGTGACGCTGTCGAACCCCTTCTCGATGACGCAATTGCCTTCGCAAAGACGGTCCTGCGGGCAGATGCGTCCGCAGATCTCGGGGAATGTATTAGTGGCGGCGCTGACCTCGTAGGCTTCCTGCATCCGGTTCTCGGCCGTGAGCTTCAGCCAATCGGGGATGTTGTTGGAAAGCGGGCAGTGAATCTGGCAGAACGGGACGCCGCACTGGCTGCAACGGCTGGCCTGCGCGCCGGCGGCGGCTGGGTCGAAATCGGCGTAGATTTCGGCGAAGTCCTCACGCCTCATGCTGACGGATCGCTTGGCCGGCGGTTGTTGCGGCAAGTGGGTGAATTGCAGCATCCGGTCAGCCATGGCGGCGCTCCATCGATGTCACCGTATATCGGGCCACACCCTATTAGGGTCGTCCGCCCCGCAAGAAAAGGACAAAAGATGGTTTATGGCAGTAGTTCTGTCTCGAAATTATAGCTTCCTGTCGCGCCCACCTTCTCAACCGATCCCTAAACTCAACAAAGGTCCGATTCGGACCAGATAATCAGCTCGGCACCTCCTCTCGCTTGCCACCGCCCACCCGGAAGCGATCAAGATAGCCCGGCACTACCAAGTCGATCGGCGTGGGCGTGATGCCAAGCTGGACCAGGCCCGGCATGTTTGGGTCAGCAACATTGTCGCGTTGCAGCAGCAGCAACTGATCGCGGGTGAACGGTTTGCCCGGTACCAGCTCGCCGAGCCGGGCCTGCAGCCGGGCCAACCCCGCGGGGATGTTCCACGTGAAACGGCGGCGCTTGGTTTCATCGAGGATGAAGCGCAGCAATTCGCGGAAGGTATAAACCTGCGGGCCGGCCAGTTCAAAAGTGACGCCGGCCGCGTCCTGCCGGGCAAGCCCGGCCACGATCGCGTCGGCCACGTCGCCGACGTAAACCGGCTGGAACCGCGTGCCGCCATGAATGACCGGCATGATGGGCGAATACATCGCGATCGAGCCGAAGCGGTTGAAGAACTTGTCCTCCGCGCCGAACACGATCGAGGGCCGCATCACCGCCGCGCCGGGCATGGCCGCGCGGACCGCCGCCTCGCCCTCGGCCTTGGTGCGCGCGTAGGCGCTCTCGCTGTCCGGATCGGCGCCGATGGCGGAGATCTGCACCATGCGCTTCACCCCGGCGGAGGCGGCGGCGATGGCGACCCGGCCCGCGCCCTCAGCCTGGATGCGCTGGAAATCGCCGGGCCGCTTCTCCGCCAGGATGCCGGCCAGGTTGACGACCATGTCGGCCCCGTCCACGGCGCGCTGGACGGTGGACTCGTTGCCGAGCGAGACGTAGAGCGGCACGACCTGGCCGACGCGGCCGGTGGTCATCAGGTCCTTGGCGTGCTCGGTGTTGCGGCCCGCCACGCGCACGACATGGCCCTGCGCGGCCAAGCGCTTGACCACGTAGCGCCCGATGAAGCCGCCGCCGCCGATAACCGTCGCCACGCTGCGCGTCGCCATCCATCCATCCTTTAGTGCAAGCCGCCCTTACTACGTGCCGATCGGGCCGGTCTCAAGGGTGCGGGCGAGGCGCGGGTCAGGCCGGCAGGATCTTGCCCGGGTTCATGATGCCGGTCGGGTCAAGCGCCGTCTTGATGCGGCGCATGGCGTCGAGCTCGGCGCCGCCGCGCCAGCCGGGCATCATGTAGGGCTTGAGCTGGCCAACGCCGTGCTCGGCGCTGAAGCTGCCGCCGAGCGAGGCGACAACGGCGTTGACCGCGTCCATGATGGCGTGGTCCTGCGCCAGGAAGTCCTCGGGCGGCATGCCCGGCGGCTGCTCGAAGTTCATATGGATGTTGCCGTCGCCGAGATGGCCGAACGGGACCGGGCGGATGTCCGGGATCAGGCCGGCGCAGGCGGCGCTTGCCCGCTCGATCAGCTCGGCGACCTTGGAAACCGGGACCGAGACGTCGTTCTTGACGCTGGCGCCTTCCTGCTTTTGTCCCTCGGAATGCTCCTCGCGCAGCTTCCAGATTGCCTGGCGCTGGGCCTCGCTCTCGGCGATCACGGCGTCGGTGACGAGGCCGTCGTTGAGGGCGGCCTCCAGGGTGGCTTCGAGGCTGCCGCGCAGGCCGCCGTCCGCGCGGACGGCGGCGAGCTCGATCAGCGCGTAGTGGGGGGCGGGCCGTTCGAGCGGCAGGCTCGCGCCGGGGACGTGCCGCAGGACGAAGCCCATGCCGGCGCCGGACATGTACTCGAAGGCCTGGACGGAGGCCGGGTCGGCTTGCTGGAAGCGGCGGAACAGGGCGCAGGCGGCCTCGACGCTGGGCGTGGCGCAAAGGGCGACTTGAATGTCGGCCGGGCGTGGGGCCAGCTTCAGGACTGCGGCGGTGATGATGCCGAGCGTCCCCTCCGCGCCGACCAGGAGCTGGCGCAGGCAGTAGCCGGTGTTGTCCTTCCTGAGCCGGCGCAGCCCGTGCCAGATCTGGCCGTCGGGCAGGACGGCTTCGAGGCCGAGCACCAAGTCCCGCGCGTTGCCGTAGCGGACGGTGTTGTTGCCGCCGGCGTTGGCGGAAAGGATGCCGCCGACCTGTGCCGTCCCTTCGCTGCTGATGGACAGCGGAAGCAGGCAGCCTGCCGCGTCGGCCGCTTCCCGCGCCGCTTGCCAGGGCAGGCCGGCCTCGACGACCATGGTCATGTCGACCGGGTCGATGTCCCGGACGCGGTTCAGGCGGGCGAGGCTGAGAATGATGTTTCGGCCGCCGCTGGGGGTTGCGCCGCCGACCATGCTGGTGTTGCCGCCCTGCGGCACGATGGCCCGGCCGTGCCCGGCGCAGGCGCGCACGACCTCGGCGACCTCCTCCGTGGCGCCCGGGCGGACGACGGCTTCGGTCCGGCCTTGGTAGAGGCCGCGCCAATCGCGCGTATAGGGTTCGGCGTCATCGCCGAGCAGCAGCCCGGACGGTCCAACGATATCGTGCAGGGTTTGCACAAAGTCCGGCATCGGCGTCGCCTTTCAAGCCTCCCCGCGCCTCCCCGGCGCTCGGAGCGAGAGTGCCTGGCAACCGGCGTCCGGTCCAGCTTGAGGGAGAGGCGGCGTCAGTTCGCGGTTGGCTCGGGGGCGAGGGCGCCCGGCCGGGCCGGCTGCGGAACGGGCGCTGGGGTGGCGTGCAGCACGCGGTAGACATGGGCGTTCAGGCACATGATCAGGGCGACGATGTCCCAGATGACGAAGATGAACGACAGGTCGACGAAGTTGCCGCACGCCATCATGACCAGCAGGCCCAATTGGGCGGCCCTGGCCAGATCTCCGGCCCAGGCGAGGTCGGGCCGTTTCTTGCACTGGCGGATGACCTTCTGCATGCTGAGCAGGCTGAGGCCGAGGATGGAGAGATAGAGCGCGAGACCCGGGATGCCGTGCTCGCCGAGGACTGCGAAATAGATGCTGTGGAACGCGCGCCCGTGCTCGATGAACGGCAGGCCGTCCGGGCCGGTGTCCAGGTTGATGGTGTTGATCAGGTAGCTGTTGAAGCCGCCGCCCAAGGGGTGCTCGGCGACGAATTCGAGGGTCCATTGCCAGACCAGCAGGCGCACCAGGGCCGAGCTTTCCTCCTTGTAGTCGGTGATGGTGTCGATGCGGGCGAACCATTTGTCCGACGTGACCGCGAACAGGATGCCGCCGACCACGAGGGCGAGCAGGATGAACAGGATCTTGCGCCGGGACCGCACGAACAGGCCGGCGGCCAGCACGGCGAGCCCGATCAAGCCGGTCCGCGCGAACGTGCCGATGGAGGCGACGAGGTAGAGGACAACCAGCCCCGCGCTGAGCGCCGTCCGGGCGGTCTGCCAGGGAATGATCAGCGAGTGGCTGCGGAGCCAGAGCAGGAACGGCACGAACATGATGCTGACGGCGGCGACGGCGCTGCTCTCGGCCAGCACGCTGCCATTCACGCTGAGCAGGCCGAGCGACTGGTTGTATCCGCCCCCGGTGGCGAGGGTCTTCAGCCCCCACGGCAGGAGGTGCCCGGCGGCGGAGAGCGCCAGCACGAGAAGATAGGCCTCGATCTGGACGCGGGAGCGGAACATGAACGGCATGAACGCCGCGAAGGCGACGACCTTGACGCTGGGGTCCCACTTCTCCCAGGCAGCGGCGGGCACGACCGCCCATGTCTGCGTCAGCGTGATCCATACGGCGATGACGCCGCAGAGGACGTGCAGGGCGGAGATATGCGGCGGGGAGCGGCGGTCGAAGAGAAGGTAGAAGGCGAACGCGCCCGCGCCCATGATGAAGGCGACCGGCATGCCGTTGAGCAGCGAGTAGCTCAATTGGTGCGGGATGAGGACGTCGACCCAGATATAGCCGAGGCCCCAAACGAACGGCGCGAGCGTGCCGACCGCCATGAACGTGACGAACGTGCAGAGAAGGACCAGATCCTTCATGGCGAATGCGGGGGCGGGTTCGGGCGGCCGGGCCGTTCGGCGTGCTCGGGCCGGGGCGTCTGGAACCAGGGCGTCGTGCGGTCGAGCACCGCGGCGCGGATCACGACGAGGATGACCGCGGCCAGGCTGAACAGGATGCTCAGGGTGTCGATCATCCGGCGTTCGGCTCCGCCCGGGCCAGACGCGGCTTCGCGCCGATTGCCCGGCGGCCGGCCCGCAGCAGGGGACGCTCGACGAGGCGGCTGAACGCGACTCCGCCGAGGGTGGCGAAGGCGACCGACAAGAGGAAGGCGACCTCGAGCGGCGCGCCCAGGACCGGACGGGCATAGCGTATCGCTTGCTGGGCCAGCAGCAGAAAGAAAACGTGCACGAGGTAGACCGAATAGGACGAGGCTCCGAGTTCGAGCATGACAGCGGGCACCTCCATCGCGCGCGCGCTGTCCAGCGTTGCCAGGCCGTAGAGGACCATCGCGCTCGCGACCGCGTAGGCGAGGTGCATCGGCGGCCACTCGTGCGGCCTTGCCGGGACGAAGGACTCGAACAGGCCAGTGAGCAGGAGCAGGATGACGCCGGCGATTGCGAGCGATCTTGGGTTCGACGCTGGGCGGGAGCGGAACAGGGTGGCCGCGGCGATGCCGAACAGGAATTGGAGGTTGAGCACGCGCAGGAGGAAATCCGCCGGGAAGCCTCGCAGGAGCGGCGATCCGGCGAAGGTCGACCAGCAGGCGTTGAGGGCCGTGAGCGTGAACCAAGCGGCGAAGGCGGCCGAACCGAGCCGCTTGTTGAGGATCGATAGGCTGAAAACGGCATAGAACAGCAGCTCGTGCTGGATCGACCAGGCAACGCCGAGGATCGGGACCCGTCCGTCCTCGGGCAGGAGGACGGCGCTGTTGAGGACGTACCAGGCATCCTGCTCGGCGCGGCCGTGCGTCGGGCTGACGGCGAGCAAGAGGCCCCAGAGCGCGAAGGCGGCCCAGTAGGCCGGGTAGATGCGCAAGAGGCGTTTTTGCCAGAAGCCGGCGAAGGCCGCGGGACGGCCGATGTCCTGGGCGTGGACGTAGGCGATGATGAAGCCGCTGAGGACGAAGAAGAAATCGACGCCGGCGCGGCCGAAGTCGAAGAGGCCGCCGAAGGGCTGGCGGCCGTAGTCCTTGACGCCGCCGAGGATGTGGGCGGCGTGAACCATGACGACCATCAGGGCGGCCATTCCCCGCGCGGCCTCGACAGCCAGCAGTTTCAATTCGGTCTCCTAGTGCTTCGACGTATTCAGAAGATACAGCATGAGTCGAAGCACTAGCCTTGTTTGGTGGGCTGATTCAGCTAACACGCTGAAGCGCCTGTCAGCATCAGACCACTAGCGTTCCCGTAGTCGATAACCGATCGACGTTAAAGAGTTATGAACGACGGAACGGCTGAGCTGCGACGCGTTTCTGCAAATCTTTACGAAAGCTGATGTTGGCCTATAAAGCGCGGACGCCCGGAACCGTCACTTAAGCGTTGCGTTGGGCGTTCATTCCACTTCAGGGAGGCCCGCATGGCCGCTTCGAACTACGACGACGCCGCGCAAGACGCCAAAGCCCAGATCGCCCAGCTCCGGGAGCAGGTGCAGACGCTGATGAACGAGCGGGTGACGCCGGCGCTTTCCAACGTGGCCGGGCAAGCCGAACACTACGCCAAGCAGGCGAGGGACACATACGACGAGCAGACGGAGGCGTTGTCCGAGCGGGTCCGCGAGTCGCCGATGATCGCCATCATGGTTGCAACCGGGATCGGGTACCTGCTCGGCCGTATCGCCCGCTAAGGGGATGCGGTCGGTTGACCTTGCGAAGGTCGCGCTGGCGGCGGAGGCGTTGCGCCTTCGCCGCTTCGCGCGCCGGCAGGCTTTTCGGGCGGTTTATGCGGCGGTCGGGGCCGTTTTCCTGCTTGCCGTGTTCACCGGGCTGCACGTGCTGCTCTGGATGTTCCTGTTGCGGTGGCTCTCGCCGCTGCTTTCCGTTGTTTGCGTCATCGGCGTCGACGTGGTGCTGGGCGGGATCATGATTGGGCTGGCGGTCGGCGGCGGGCGCGATGCGGCCGAAGAGGAAGCGCGGGAGATCAAGGAGCAGGCGGTGGCGGAGCTGAAACGGTCGCTGACGCTGATGGGAATTGTGGCGCAGACGACGGGGCTTGCCTTTCGCATGAGGACGCGCGCGGGAGCCCGGCGGGGTGCGGCAAGCATCGCGAGCGGGCTTGTGTCGCGGCTGATCGGACGGTAGCGGCGGCCGTGCCGGATGATGGCGGGGCTTCGGTTGTTATCCGCAGGCAGGGGCGGATCGGGCGACTGACGCTGAACCGGCCCGACACGTTGAACGCGGTGAACCTCGAGATGGTCCGGCGGATCGCCTCGGCACTCGAAAGCTGGCGGGACGACCCTTTGGTTCACGCCGTTGTGCTGGAGGCGACAGGGCGGGCGTTCTGCGCCGGGGGGGACATCCGTGCGATCCGGTCGTGGATGCTTGCGGGCGACCATGCCGAGGCGGAGCGGTTCTTTTCCGAGGAGTATGCGCTGAACCTGGCGATCGCGCGGTATCCGAAGCCGTACGTGTCGCTGATCGACGGCATCTGCATGGGGGGCGGGATCGGGCTTTCGGTGCATGGCGGCATCCGGGTGGCCAGCGAGGCAGCGGTTTTCGCGATGCCGGAGACGGGGATCGGGTTTTTCCCGGACATCGGGGCGACGTTTATCCTGCCGCGGCTGCGGGGTTGTTACGGGACGTATCTTGCGCTGACCGGGGCGCGCGTGGGGGGCGCGGATGCGGCGTGGCTGGGGCTTGCAACGCATTTCGTTTCGCGGGAGGCAGTGGGCGGCTTGGCGGACGCGATGGCGGAGGACGGGATTTCGGTGCTGGCCGACGCCGTGAGGCCTCCGCCCGCGCCGGGGATCGCTGACGCGGACATCGGCGCGTTCGGCGCGGACAGCGTGGCCGGGATCGTGGCCGGGCTGGAACGGTTGGGGACGGATTGGTCGCGCGAGACGCTGGCCGCGCTTCGCCGGGTTTCGCCGAGTGCGGTGCATTGGACGTTCGAGATCGTCCGGCGCGGGGGATTGCGGACGCTGGAGCAGTGCTTCGCGACCGAGCTTGCCTTGACCCGGCGGGCCGGGACGCATCCGGATTTCGCCGAGGGGGTGCGGGCGATGGTGATCGATAAGGACCGGTCGCCGCGGTGGACTCCGGGGTCGCTTGAGGAGGTCGATGCCGCTGCTTTGGCGGCGTGGTTTCAGTGAACCGCGAGGACGATCACGACGCCGGCGACGATCAGGCATAGGCCGGCCACGTCGGCGGGGCGGAGCGTTTCGCGCAAGTAGAAACGGCTGAAGGACAGGGTGAAGACCATCTCGACCTGGCCCACGGTGCGGACCAGGGCGACAGGGGCCAGGGCGAAGCTGATGAACCAGCAGGCGGAGCCGGCGGCGGACAGGACGCCGACCCAGGCGGCGCTGCGCCAGGCGGTAAAGGCTGAGCGCAGGCCGGCGGGTTCGCGCCATAGCATCCACCCGCCTTGCATGACGGTCTGGAGCGTGTTGGTGACGACAAGGGCGAAGATGGCGGCCAGGACCGTGTCTGGCGCGTTCAGGGACTGGACGGCGGCCTTGATGCCGGTGCCGGCGGCGGCGAAACCGGCGCCTGCGCCGAGGCCGCAAAGGGCGGCGGGCTGGACGGTGGCGCGCAGCAGGGCCGCGGGATGCAGGCCGCGGCCGGCGAGCGAGAGTACGAGCACGCCGGCGACGCCCACGCCGATGCCGATCCAGGCCGCGGCTTCGAGACGTTGGCCGAACAGCACCCAGGCGATCACGGCGGCCTGCACGGCGTCGGTTTTGGAATAGGCGGTGCCGACGGCGAAGTTGCGGTGTCCGAAGGCCATGATCAGGAGCACGGTGCCGAGCACCTGGCCCAGGCCGCCGGCGGCGCAGCCGAGGATGAATCCAGCGGTCGGGACGGGAGGCCATGCCGAGGCGGCGGCGCAGTAGGCGCCCAGCATGAGCAGGCCGACCGGGATGGCGTAGAGATAGCGGACGAGCCCGGCGGCGCCGACGGAGAGCCGCCCGCGCAGGCGCTGCTGCAGGGCGGTGCGCCAGGTTTGGAACAAGGCGCCGACCAGGGTGAAGGGCAGCCAGACGGGCATCGCTAGCGCCTCAGTGGAATCAGAAAGTGCGGCATGAGTCGAAGCACTAAGCAGGTTTCGTGGGTTTCGCCATGCGAGCCTGCTTCGGAACGTTTGAAAACGCGTTGTTCGGCGCGGGTTGATGCCGAGCCGGCCCGCGACTTGGAACTGACCTCTACTTGGAACCCATGCGGGCCTGCGGGCGTTGGGGCGGGAATGAAAACGATCATCGTTGCGGCCGCAGCCGCGTTCAGCTTTGCCGCGGCGGCGGACGCTCAGGAAAAGCGGTTCACGCCCGCGCCCGTGCCGTCGATCGGGCCGCAACGGGTTGATCCGGCGTTCCGGGCGGGCGGGCCGGTGGGGGCACATCCGGGGACGCCGTTCAGCGGACAGCCGAGCACCTTGATCCCCGGGCCGGGACAACAAACGCCGGCTACCGGGCGGAGCATCGTCACGCCGACGGCGCCGACGCCGTCGCTGACGAGATAAAGCCTGCGCTTACGCCGCCCGATTCCTGATCCGTTGTATGGCAGCGACGAGTTTGCGGACGCCTTGCTCGACGGCGCCGTCGTTGTTGATCCGCTCGCGGTCGACGGGGAGCGGCAACTCGATTGCGCGGGACAGGCGACGGGCGACGTCGACGGCGTCCTCACGGCCTCGGGCGGCCAGACGCCGGGCCAGTATGTCGGCCGGGGCCGCGATCTCGATAACGGCGATGGGGAAGCGTTCGGCGGCTTCGCTGATGAGGGCGCGTGAGATGTTGGCGATGACGGCGGCGTTCTGTGCCAGGTCGATGGCGATGTCGGCGGGTATGCCGTAGCGCAGGCCGTGGGCGCGCCAGGCCAAGGCGAACTCCCCGGCCCTCCACCGGGCTTCGAAGGCTTGCTCGGTGACGGTGTCGTGTTGTTCCCCGCCGGGTTCGGCTGGCCTGGTGATGACGCGGCGGACGAAGCGGACGCCGGGTTCGCGGCCGAGGATTGAGCGGGCGCCGTTCAAGAGCGTGTCCTTGCCCGCCCCGCTTGGTCCGACGATGAGTATCAGCACATGGCCTCTTGTCTCAAATTTGCTTCACTGCCTCTTGGCGTTTGCCGAGTCTCAACTTAGGTTGCTGCCATGGCATTCACCACTCGCCCTGAGATCGCCGGGACCTTCGGGGTGGTCGCGACGACCCATTGGCTTGCCAGCGCGGTGGGTATGTCGGTTCTGGAGCGCGGGGGCAATGCCTTCGATGCGGCGTGCGCCGCAGCATTCACGTTGCAGGTGGCCGAGCCGCACCTGAACGGGCCGGGCGGCGAGGCGCCGATCATCCTGCATAGCGCGGCGAGCGGGCAGCAGCAGGTGATTTGCGGACAGGGGCCGGCGCCCGCGAGCGCGACCACGGCGCACTTCGCGGGGCTTGGGCTCGATCTGATGCCCGGCACCGGGCTGCTGCCGGCGACGGTGCCGGGGGCGTTCGGCGCTTGGTGCGTGCTGCTGCGCGATTGGGGGACCTGGGAGCTGGCGGACGTGCTGGACGCGGCGATCGGCTATGCCGGGCATGGCGTGCCGCTGGTGGCCCGGATCCCGGCGACGATCGAGGGGGTGCGGCCGTTGTTCGAGACGGAGTGGCCGAGCAGTGCGGCGGTGTTCCTTCCTGGGGGCCGCGTGCCCGGCGTGGATGGGCTGTTTGCCAATCCGGCGCTGGCGGCGACGTATGAGCGGATTTGCCGCGAGGCGGCAGGGGACAGCCGGGAGGCGCGGATCGAGGCGGGCCGGCGCGCTTGGTATCAGGGGTTCGTGGCCGAGGCGATCGACCGGTTCTATCGCGAGGCCGAACTCCTCGATGCGTCGGGCGACCGTCATCGCGGGCTGCTGACCGGGGCGGACATGGCGGCTTGGTCGCCGGGCATCGAGGCGCCGGCGGCGTTGGACTATCACGGTTATACGGTGTTGAAGTGCGGGCCTTGGAGCCAGGGGCCGGTGTTCCTGCAGCAGCTTGCGTTGCTGCGCGGTTTCGATATCGGGGCGATGGACCCGGTGGGGCCGGAGTTCATTCATGTCGTCGTTGAATGCGCAAAGCTCGCGTTCGCGGACCGGGAGGCGTTCTACGGGGACCCGGCGTTCGGGGCCGTTCCGCTCGAAACGCTGCTGTCGGAGGCTTACAACGACGAGCGGCGGGCGCTGGTGGGGGAGCAGGCGTCGGCTGAGTTGCGGCCCGGAACCGTGGCCGGACGGAGCCCCTGGGTGGACCACGACGCGAACCGCCGCGCGGAGATGCTGGCGCAGGCGCCGGGCGTGGGCGAGCCGACCGTGGCCCGGCTCGGCGTGGTCGGCGGCGACACGGTGCATGTCGATGTCATCGACCGTTGGGGCAACATGGTGAGCGCCACGCCGTCTGGCGGGTGGCTGCAATCGTCGCCGGTGGTGCCGGGGCTCGGGTTCCCGCTGGGGACGCGGGGGCAGATGTTCTGGCTGCGCGACGGGCTGCCGAACAGCCTGCAGCCCGGCAAGCGGCCGCGGACGACGCTGTCGCCGAGTTTCGCATTGCGCGACGGCAAGCCGTGGATGGCGTTCGGCACGCCGGGGGGCGAGCAGCAGGACCAATGGTCGCTGACGTTCTTCCTGCGGATGGCGCATCACCGGATGGGCATCCAGGAGGCAATCGACGCGCCGAGTTTCCATTCCGAGCATTGGCCGAGCAGCTTCTGGCCGCGGGTGGCCCGGCCCGGGCGGCTGGTGCTCGAGGGGCGGCTCGGGAATGGGACGTTCGACGCGCTGCTGAAGCGGGGCCATGCGGCGGAGCTGGGGGAGGATTGGTCGGAGGGGCGGCTTTCGGCGGCGCGGACGGAGGGGGCAATCCTTTACGGCGGGGCCAATGCGCGCGGGATGCAGGGGTATGCCGTGGGGCGGTAACAGATCGCGACCCTTGCGCCCCTGGCAACCGGGCCTTGGCCGCTGTACATCTGAGGCATGACCGACACCCCGCTCGCGCAAATCCGCAATTTCTCGATTATCGCCCATATCGACCACGGCAAGTCCACCCTGGCGGATCGGCTGATCCAGGCCTGCGGCGGGCTGACGGCGCGGGAGATGACCAGCCAGGTGCTGGACAACATGGAGCTGGAGAAGGAGCGCGGCATCACCATCAAGGCGCAGACCGTGCGGCTGGCGTATAAGGCGCAGGACGGGCTGACCTACGAGCTGAACCTGATGGATACGCCGGGGCACGTGGACTTTGCCTACGAGGTGAGCCGGAGCCTGGCGGCGTGCGAGGGGTCGCTGCTGGTGGTGGACGCGAGCCAGGGGGTGGAGGCGCAGACGCTGGCCAACGTGTATCAGGCGATCGACGCGAACCACGAGATCGTGCCGGTGCTGAACAAGATCGACCTGCCGGCGGCGGAGCCGGAGCGGGTGAAGCAGCAGATCGAGGACGTGGTGGGGATTCCGGCCGACGACGCGGTGATGATCAGCGCCAAGACGGGGTTGAATATCGAGGCGGTGCTGGAGGCGTTGGTGACGCGGCTACCGCCGCCGGCGGGAGACGCGGATGCGGCCCTGAAGGCGTTGCTGGTGGATAGCTGGTACGACCCTTATTTGGGCGTGGTCATTCTGGTGCGGGTGAAGGACGGGCGGCTGAAGAAGGGGCAGCGCATCCGCATGATGTCGAACGGCGCCGCGCATGGGGTGGAGCAGGTTGGCGTGTTCACGCCCAAGATGGTGCCGGTGGGCGAGCTTGGGCCGGGCGAGATGGGGTATATCACGGCGGCGATCAAGACGGTGGCCGACTGCAACGTAGGCGACACGATCACGGATGACCGGGCGCCGGCGTCGGCGGCTTTGCCCGGGTTCAAGCCGAGCATCCCGGTGGTCTGGTGCGGGCTGTTCCCGGTTGATGCGGACGATTTCGAGCATTTGCGGGAGAGCCTTGGCAAGCTGCGGCTGAACGACGCGAGCTTTCACTACGAGGCGGAGAGTTCGGCGGCGCTGGGGTTCGGGTATCGTTGCGGGTTCCTGGGATTGCTGCACCTGGAGATCATCCAGGAGCGGCTGACGCGGGAGTTCAACCTGGACCTGATCGCGACCGCGCCCAGCGTGGTTTATCGCGTCCATACGACCCGGGGCGCGGTGGAGGAGATGCACAACCCTGCCGACATGCCCGATCCGAGCCTTATCGACCATATCGAGGAGCCTTGGATCAAGGCGACGATCATGGTGCCGGACGAGTACCTCGGCAGCATCCTGACGCTGTGCAGCGAGCGGCGGGGGCAGCAGGCGGACCTTACGTATGTCGGCAACCGGGCGATGGCGGTGTACCGGCTGCCGCTGAACGAGGTGGTGTTCGATTTCTACGACCGGCTGAAAAGCGTGAGCCGGGGGTATGCGAGCTTCGACTACGCGATCGACGGGTATGAGGAGGGGGACCTGGTGCGGATCAGCATATTGGTGAACCAGGACCCGGTGGACGCGCTCAGCTTCATCGCGCACCGGAGCGTGGCGGAAAGCCGGGGGCGGGCAATCTGCGCCAAGCTGAAGGGGCTGATCCCGAAGCAGTTGTTCAAGATCGCGATCCAGGCGGCGATCGGGGGGCGGATCATCGCGCGGGAGACGATCAGCGCGCTTTCGAAGGATGTGACGGCCAAGTGCTACGGCGGGGACATCAGCCGCAAGCGCAAGCTGCTGGACAAGCAGAAGGAGGGGAAGAAGCGGATGCGGCAGTTCGGCAAGGTGGAAATTCCGCAGAGCGCGTTCCTGGCGGCGTTGAAGATGGATGCCTGATGCTGGCGATGGCGGCGCTTGCGGCGGCTTGCGCGGCTTGGCATCCGCAGGCGGTGGGGCACTACCTAGGCACGGTGGAGAGCTTGGGGGAGAAGGCGATCGACACGTGGATCGGGCTTGCACCGGACGGGCGGCTTGAGGGGCGTTACGTGCTGCATGAGGCCGGGCGGGATGTTGCGGGGACGCTTGAGCCGGCCGGCGACGCCGGATGCGACACGGCCGTGTTCCGCTGGACCGACCTTTACGGGAGCGGGGTGGCGCGGCTTCGGTTTGATCTGGACCGGCGGTGCTTTGAGGGGAGTTGGGGACGGGAAACGGTCAACCCGGCGTTGGAATGGCGAAGCTGCACGCGGGAGCGGGTGACGAGCTAGGCGGGGCGTGCTAAAGCGCCGGGGCAGCGGGAGAGATGGCCGAGCGGCTTAAGGCGCACGCTTGGAAAGCGTGTGTGCGTGCAAGCGTACCGTGGGTTCGAATCCCACTCTCTCCGCCACTTCGGACCAGATACGGGCACGCCGCCAGCCGTCGGACGAACATCTGGTTCGGGACGGTAGCCGGGCAGCTAGCTTTGTCGGCGTGCCGAGGCGTTTATTGCCGATGGTTTTCCAATGAGCCTTGAAGCACACGGGCAAAGGCGCCGAGCCGTGCGCCGAGCTCGACAGGGGCTTCGCAAGCGTAGCGGATGGTTCGCTCGACGGAGTCGTAGTCACGGATCAGGAAGGCGCGGCGGTTGGTGATTTCGGCGCGTTGCCCGGACGGGGCGTCGGCTGGAAGGGCGCGGAGTTCGGCCGTGACTTGGCCGACCGTTTCGGCGATGGCGCGCTGACGCCGGGCGATGGCGCGGAGGCGGTCGATGACCTGGTTGCGTTCCGCGTTGGTTTGCTCGACGAGGCCGGCGAAGACGCGGCCCAGGGTGGCTTGGCGGTCGCTCGGGGCCAGGGCGGCGGCGAAGGTTTGCAGGCGTTCGACGCCCTGTTCGACCGGTTCGGAGCGGGGGGCGACGGATGCGACGAGGCTGGCGATTTGTGGGTCGTCTCGCCAATCGGCGTTGGGGATCGGGGTTGGCCAGAACGTGCCGGCGGTAAGGGTTGGCACGAGGCGCTGGACGCAGGGCCAGTCGGGATCGGGCGGGGGCGGGCCGGCGGCGGCGGCCAGCAATGCCACGGCGGCGAGGAGGCGCTTCATTCGGCGGCGACCCGGCGGGCGATCAGGCTGCGGGCGGGATCGTAGCCGATGACGGCGGCGGCCATGAACAACAGGGTGCAGCCGGCGACGACGAGGGCCGAGACCGGGTCGAACCGCTGGTAGAGGGCGAAGCGGATGAGCTCGGTGGCCGAAGTAAAGGGGTTGGCCTCGCAGACGTAGTAGAGGAAGAGGCTGGATTCCTTGACGCGCCAGAGCGGGTAGAGGGCGGAGGATGCGAAGAACATGGGGAAGATGACGAAGTTCATCACGCCGGCGAAGTTCTCGAGCTGGCGGATGACGGAGGAGAGCACGAGGCCGAGGGCGCCCAGCATCAGGCCGGAGAGGATGAGCGCCGGCAGGACCGTGAGATAGCCGAGTGGGGGAGGCTCGATGTCCCAGAACCAGGCGATGGCGAGGAAGAGGTAGGCCTGGACGACGGAGACGGCGACGCCGGCCAGGAGCTTGCAGAGGAGGAGGAACCAGCGCGGGAGGGGGCTGACCATCAGGGTTTTCATGCTGCCCATCTCGCGGTCGTAGACCATGGAGAGCGAGCTTTGCATGCCGTTGAAGAGCTGGATCATGGCGATCAGGCCGGGGGCGATGTAGACCTCGTAGGGGACGTAGGTCTCGTAGGGCGGGACGATCGAGACGCCGAGGACGAAGCGGAAGCCGGCGGCGAAGATGGCGAGCCAGACGAGCGGGCGGACCAGGGCGGAGACGAAGCGGCCGCGCTGGTGCACCCAGCGGAGGGCTTCGCGCTTGACGATGCCGGCCATGCAGCGGGCGTACTGGACGCCTGTCATGCCGCTTGCGCCCGGACGAGTTGGCCGAAGGCGGTTTCGAGGTCGGCCGCGTTCTGCCCGGCCACGACGTCGGCTACCGCGCCGTCGGCCAGCACCCGGCCGCGGTGGAGGACGACGACGCGGGCCCAGGAGCCGGCTTCCTCAATCAGGTGGGTGGCCCAGAGGACGGCCATCCCTTCGTTGCACAGGGCGCGGACGTGGGCGAGCAGGAAGGCGCGGCTTTCAAGGTCGAGTCCCGCGGTCGGCTCGTCCAGCAGCAGCAGGGCGGGCTGGTGGAGCAGGGCGCGGGCGAGCTCGACGCGGCGGCGCTGGCCGCCCGAGAGGGCGCGCACGCGGTCGTGGCGGCGGTCGGCGAGGCCTATGCGGTGCAGCTCGGCCGTGGCGCGCGCGAGGGCGTGGCGGCGGGCCATGCCGTGCAGGGCGGCGTGGTAGAGCAGGTTCTGCTGGACGGTGAGGTCGAGGTCGAGCGTGGGTTGCTGGAAGACGACGCCGATGCGGGCCAGGGCGCCGCCGGGGTTCTGCTTGAAGGCTTGGCCGAACACGGCGATGCGGCCACCGTGTGCGTGGTAGAGGCGGGTGACGAGGGCGAACAGGGTGGTCTTGCCTGCGCCGTTGGGGCCGAGCAGGACGGTGAAGTCGCCGGGGGCGATGGCGAGGCTGACGTCGTGCAGGATGGTTTTGCCGCCGAGCGCGTGGCGCAGGCCGGAGACTTCGAGTGCGGCGGGCGGCTCGATGCGGGCCAGCATCAGGGGGCGACCACGACGCCCCAGGGGAGCTGGCCGACGGGGACCGACTTGGTGACCTTGAGGCTGTCCACGTCGATGACGGACATGTCGTTGCTGATGCCGTTGGTGGTGAACAGGCGCTTGCCGTCGGTCGAGAAGGCGAGGTTCCAGACGCGCTGGCCGACGAGGAGGTACTTCTGGACCTCGAAGCTGCGGGCGTCGACGACGGCGACGCGGTTGGCCGGGCCGAGGGCGATGAAGACGAGCGGCTGCTCGGGGTCGATGGCGATGCCGACCGGCTGGATCGATTCGGCGGGGACGCCCGGCACCTTGAACTCGATGGTGTGAAGCAAGGCGTGGCTTGCGGCGTCGATGACGGCGACGGTGCCGCCGACCTCGGAGGAGACCCAGACCTGCTTGCCGTCCGGGGTGAACTTCGCGACCCGGGGGCGGCTGCCGACGAGGACGTTGGCGACGACGCCGTGGGTCTTGGTGTCGATGAAATGCGCCATGCTGGTGGTTTCGGAGGTGTTGACGAGGATGGCGCCGTCGGGGCTGACGCCCATGCCTTCCGGCTCGACGCCGACGCCGATCTCGGTGACGATGCGGCCGGCGGGGATGTCGACGACGGAGACCATGTTGTCGTTCTCGTTCGAGACGTAGAGGGTGTTGCCGTCGGGGCTGAGGGCGAACAGCTCCGGGTCCGGCCCGCTGGGGAGGATGCGGCTGACCTTCAGGGAGGCGAGGTCGAGGACTTCGATGTGGTCGCTGTCGCTGGTGCAGATGTAGAGGCTGCGGCCATCCTTCGAGAGCACGATGCCGCGGGGGCGCTCGCCGACCGGCACGGTGGCGGCGACCTTCAGGGTTTGGCCGTCGAGGACGGTGATGGTGTTGTCCTTCTCGTTGGAGACGAAGATGCGGTCCGCGTGGGCGGGGGCGGCGGCGAGCAGCAGGAGAAGGGCCGCGAGGGTCACATGTGGCATGTCGTCTCCGGCTGATCGATGCCGAGCGTGTCGAGCTCGGTGCGTTGATGCAGGTATCCTGGCTGCGGCGAGACCGAGACCAGGCTTCGGGCGTCGGCCAGGAGGACGGGCTGGCGGAGCTGGCCGTCCCAGGGGCGGAAGGTCAGGCGGGAGCCTTTGAAGGCGGCGAGCTCGAATTTGGGGCTGCGCAGGTAGGCGGCGATCTTTTCCGGGTCGGTGCCGCCGCCGCGGGTGGATGCCTCGCCGACGGCGCGGACGGCCATCCAGGCGCCGTAGTCGTGCGGGGTCATCCAGCGGTGGGCGAGCTTGAGGAAGCGGCTTTGCAGTTGGGTGCCGCCCCATTGCTCGAACGGCTTGGCCCAGGCGGTCGGGACAAGGCCGTAGCTGCCGGCGACGGGGCGGGGGTCGGTGGCGCGGTAGGCGAGGTCCTCCCCGAAGCCGTCGAGGGTGGTGTCGGCGACGACCAGGACGTCGTAGCTGAGGCCTTGGGTGAAGCGGGCGACTTCGGCGCCGATCAGCATGTGGCCGGTGTCGGTGCGCTGCGCGCCGGGCTTGAAGGTCCAGGGCTTGTCGGTGACGCGGAGCTGGAACTTGCGGGCCGAGCGGCGGAATGCGTCGCCTAGGAGTTGGTCCGCGTCGGCAGGGCCGGTGACGAGCAGGAGGTTTCGCCATTGCTTGACGGCGAGGAACTGCATCAGCGCGTCCGCCAGCATGGCCCGGCTTGGCAGCAGGTGGAGCACGTTGGCGCGGCAATCGGCGCCGCGGAGGCGGTCGTCCTGGTTCGTTGCGTCCAGGATGATGCCGTCCTTCAGCTCCGGCAGGGCGGCGACTTGCAGCAGGGCGTTCGCCGGCAGGTCGGCGACGAGGATGCGGGTGCCGTCCGCCGCCATCTTCTTCGCCGCTGTTACAGCTGCCGCCGCGTCCGGGGCCACCGTCTCGTGCAGGGCGAAGGTTTGGCCGAGGAAGCGGCCGGTGGTTTGGTTATCCTGGAGGGCGAGGCGCGCGCCTTGGATGCCGTCGTCGGCGGGCGGGGGGTCGAGCAGGCTGGCGGGCGTCTCTGGCGGGGTGAGGGAGATGTAGCCGATGTCGACGGTTGCGCCGTGGGCGTGCTGCGCGAGGCCGATCGTGACCGCCATCATTGCCAATGCCCGGCGCAGCATCCGTTTCCCTTCCGTTGGCGACGCCGATTGCGCCGTCCTGTTGTTTAGAATGAGGATGGACCGCTGCCGGGCAGTTGTCAGCCCCAATTCGAGGAACCGCGGCGACGCATTGGCGGAAGCTGGAGGGCCGCGTCAAGCACGGGGCCGGCAATCCTTGCCCGCTGCTGTTAACCGGCCTGCCCGCGAGCCTTGTCGCCTTCGGAGAGCTGGACGGAGACGTGTCAACCGAGAAGGCTTAACATGTCCCAGGCGCGGGAGTGGTTGATGTAAGTCTTCCAAGTCGGCTCGTAGGCGTCGTCGGCTTCGTTGCCCCATACGGCCCAGCCGGGACGCGTGCCGCGCGCGAACAGTTCGAGGCGGGGGCCTGGGCTGCATGCCTCGACGATTGGGTAAAGCTCGTCCGGCTTGCGGGAATGCTCGCGCTTACGCGTTCCGAGGTAATTGACCTGCGTCCGGCCCGGTTGCAGGGTCCGCGCGTTCTTTCCGTGCACGCCGAACAGCAGGAGTTCGGTGACGTTGCGGAAATAGAAGCCGACTCCGCGCCCGTCGCTGCCGCCGTCCTTGCGGAGCTTATGCCAGACGATGTTGCTCTTGTAGCTGAACCCCCACGCCTTCAATACCTGCAAGCCTTCGGGCAGCAAGGCGTTGGGGACCCATAGGTAGAGATGGGACACCGGGGCGCTGACCTTTGCCCACCGGCAAGGCGGAGATCGCGGCCAGGTCCATCGTGCCGTAGCGGCTCAACCGCTTGTGCTCGGGCGCCATCTTGCCGGTGCGGTTGACGAACTGCCATGGCGGGTCGGCCAGGATGCAGGCGAAGGTCTGGTTTTTCAACGCGATTAGAAGGTCTGCCGCCGGGTCGGGAGCGCTTGTCGTGGCCAATGGTCGATTCCCTGTTGCCGTGCGATTCGTTCTGCCGGGATTGTTATGGCAGGTTTGCGAAACGGATACACGCTCGCCTCAGCCGGATTTTCATGAGGTCGTTGTAAACGAACCCGTAACTAAGGGATGGGAACGATGAAGCCTTATTTGCTCGCCTTATTCACGCTCTCCACTCCGGCCCTTGCCGCGCCGCAGACGGTCGCGATCTTTGATTTCGACATGGTCAACACGTCGCCGGCGGCGACGACGGCGGCCGAGGCGGACCGGCTGCGGTCGCTTGACCGGCAGCTTCATGCGGCGTTGGCGGCGCCGGGGCGTTACGAGCCGGTCGATGTCGGGCCGGTGCGCGGGGAGCTTGCCCGTGTTTCGTCCATCCGGGGCTGCAACGGGTGCGAGTTGGACCTGGCGCGCAAGGCCGGCGCGGAGTTGGCGGCTTATGGCTGGGTGCAGAAGGTCAGCAACCTGATCCTGAATATCAACGTGGTGATCGAGGACGCGAAGACGGGACAGGTGGTGAAGGCGGACAGCGTCGACATCCGCGGCAATACCGACGAATCCTGGCATCGGGGGCTGCGCTACCTGATTAACGAGCGCATGTTCCGCAAGGAGCGTTGAACGCCGGAGAACGACGCCGCCCAGGGAGGACACCGATGACCGCTCGCCGCACGCTGCTGCTTGCGCCGCTTGCTTGCTCGTGGCCGATGCTGTCGCGGGCCGAGGATTTGCCGGCGATCCGGGTGGGCACGCTGCGGTTCGGCTCGGTCGGCTGGGAGCTTGACGTGATGCGGCATCACCGGCTCGACGCGGCGGCCGGGGTTCGGGTGGAGCCGGTGGAGTTCGCGGCATCGCAGGCGACGCAGGTGGCGCTGCAGGCGGGGCGCGTCGACGTGGTTGTGCAGGATTGGCTGTGGGTGTCGCGGCAGAGGAACGCGGGGGCGGATTGGACGTTCTCGCCGACTTCGGCCGCGGTGGGCGCGGTGATGGTTCCGGAGCGGTCTCCGGTGCAGGGGGTCGGCGAGCTGCGCGGGCGGCGCTTGGGGATCGCGGGCAGCCCTTTGGACAAGAGCTGGCTGATCGTCCGGGCCTATGCCGAGAAGCGGTTTGGTCTCGACCTGGACCGGGCGGTGGAGAAGTTGTTCGGGCCCCCTCCCCTGCTGCTGGAGCAGCTTCGCGCCGGGCGGCTGGATGCGATGCTGACCTATTGGCCGTTCGCGGCCCGGGCGGAGGCGGATGGGATGCGGCAGGCGCTCTCGGTGGATGCGGCGCTGGAGGGGCTTGGGTTGCCGAGCGGGCTGCCCATGCTGGGCTGGGTGTTCTCGGTTGGCTGGGCCGGGCAGCAGCGGGCGGGGGTGAAGGGGTTCCTGGCCGCATCGGCGGAGGCACGGGCCATGCTCAGCCAATCGGATGCGGAGTGGCAGCGGATCGCGCCTTTGACCGGTGCGGGGAGCGAGGCCGAGCTGGCGCGGCTGCGGGCTTGGTATCGTAGCGGCATACCCGGCCCGGCGCGCGCCGAGCAGGAGCGGGGTGCGGGCCGTTTGTATGACATCCTGGCCGCGACCGGCGGGCCGGCGTTGGTCGGGCGGGCCGAGCATCTGGCGCCCGGCACGTTCTGGCGCGGCGAAGCGGCGTCCGCTGGGTAGGGCGGCGCTCGTCCGACTGCTGCCGATCGCGGTTCTGCTGCTGGTTTGGGAGGCGGCGGCGCGGTGGGCTGGCAGCCGGCTGTTCCCGCCGCCGAGCGCCGTTGTCCTGGCCATGGCCAGCGAGGCGGTTTCGGGCGAGCTTCTGCCTAACCTTGGCATTACGCTCGGCCGGGTCGGGTGCGCGTTCGCCATCGCCATGCTGGGAGGGAGCGCGCTCGGCATCGCGATGGGGCGGTCGCGGCGGCTTGACCTGCTGCTCGACACGCCGCTCACGATCCTGCTGAACCTGCCGGCCCTGGTGGGGATCGTGCTGCTTTACGTCTGGTTCGGGCTGAGCGAGACGACGGCGATCGCGGCGGTGGCGCTGAACAAGCTGCCCAACACCGCCGTGACGTTGCGCGAGGGCGCGCGGACATTGGATCCGAAGCTGGCCGAGATGGCGCAAAGTTTCCGCATGGGGCGGGGCGCGACGTTGCGGCATGTCGTGCTGCCGCAGCTTTACCCATACTTCTTCGCGGCTGCGCGGTCGGGGCTGGCGCTGATCTGGAAGATCGTGCTGGTGGCGGAGCTTCTGGGGCGCAGCGACGGGGTCGGGTTCCAGATCCAGGTGTTCTTCCAGTTGTTCGACGTGACGGGCATCCTGGCCTACACGACCGCGTTCGTGCTCGTGGTGCAATTGATCGAGTGGGCGGTGTTGCAGCCCTTGGAGCGGCGGGCGAACCGGTGGCGGTGATGCTGGAGGTCGCGGTCGATCGGAAGCGGGCGGCGGGACGGGCGGGGGTGGTGATCGAGGGGCTGCGGTTCTCGCTTGGGGAGAACGAGATCGTGGCGCTGGTTGGCCCGTCCGGGTGCGGGAAGACGACGCTGCTGCGGATGATCGGGGGGCTCGACCGCGCGTTCCAGGGGGTGATCCGGTGGCGGGACGGGACGATGCCGCTTGTGGGGACGGTGTTCCAGGAGCCGCGGCTGCTGCCTTGGCGGACGGTGTGGCAGAACGTCGCGCTCGCCTCGCCGGCGGACGAGGGCGCGGCGCGCGATCTGCTGGGCGCGCTGGGGCTTGCGGGGTATGAGGAGGCTTATCCGCCGTCCTTGTCGCTGGGGATGGCGCGGCGGGTGGCGATCGCGCGCGCGTTCGCGATCCGGCCCGAGGCCGTGCTGCTCGACGAGCCGTTCGTGTCGCTCGACCCGGCGATGGCGGAGCAGGGCCGGCGCGTGCTGACGGAGGCCTGGCGACGGCACCGTTGCTCGGCGATCCTGGTGACGCATGACCTGGCGGAGGCGGCGTCGCTGGCGGACCGGGTGCTCCTGCTCTCGGCCGGGCCGGCGCGGGTTGAGCGGGAATGGGTGATTCCCGGCCCGAGCCGGCGGCGCGGGATCGGCGAGGGCGCCCGCGTCGCGGCGGGGTTCGCTACTTGAGGGTTTCGAGGTAGGCGATGACGTTCTGGCGGTCGGTCTCGCTTTTGAGGCCGGGAAAGATCATCTTCGTGCCTGGCACGACCTTGCGCGGGTCTTCGAGGTAGTGGTCCAGGGTCGTTGGGTCCCAGGTGACGTTGTAGGCTTCCATGGCCTTTGAATATTTGTACGAGTCGATGGCGTGGGACGGGCGGCCGACGACGCCGTGCAGGCTGGGGCCGACCTTGTTCTTGCCTTCCTCGACGGCGTGGCAAATGCCGCACTTGCTGAAGACGACCTTGCCGGCCGCGGCGTCGCCGTCGGCGTGGGCCGCGCCCGCAAGCATCGCAAAACCGGCTGCCAAGGCTATGGTAAATCCGTAACGCATCGTTCCTCCTGAATTGCGCCATTCGATGGGCGCGTGGGTTCAGTATGGGCGGAGATTCCGGATTGTCGAGTTAGCGGGGCTTCTTGGGTTGCCGCGCGGCCTTTCCGTCCTGGCTGGATGCGGTTAAGCATACCGGAAAGAACACTGGAGGGCAGGACGCCATGATCGCCATCGCCGTGATGTATCCCGCGGACAGCGGGACCAAGTTCGACCATGATTATTACATGCAGACGCACATGCCGATGGTGCGCGAGCGCTGGATGCCGCTTGGGTTGCAGGATACGAAGGTGACGCGCGGGATAAAGGGGCCGGATGGGACGCCGCCGAGGTATACGGTCATGACGCTGCTGACGTTCGACTCGATGGAGAGCTTCAAGGCGGCCGGCGAGCAGCACGGCAAGGAGATTTTCGGCGACATCCCGAACTTCACCGATGCCAAGCCGGTGATGCAGTTCGGCGAGGTGGCGTGATCAAGCGGCGCAGCGAGCAGGCCTGCTGCGGCGGGCGGATCGGGTTCTACAGCCATCCGTCGGAGGCGACCGGGACCGAGATGCAGTTCGCGGTGTTCACGCCGCCGCAGGCTGAGCACGGGCTTTGCCCGGCGCTGTACTATCTGGCTGGGCTGACTTGCACCGAGGAGACGTTCCCGATCAAGGCGGGGGCGCAGCGGCTGGCGGCGGAGCACGGGCTCGTGCTGGTGGCACCCGACACCAGCCCGCGGGGATTGAACTTGCCGGGAGAGGATGAGAGCTGGGATTTCGGGACCGGGGCCGGGTTCTACCTCGATGCGACGGCGGAGCCTTGGTCGTCGCATTACCGGATGGCGCGTTACGTGACGCGGGAGCTGCCGGGGCTGGTCGAGGCCGAGTTCCCGGTCCGGGCGGACCGGCGGGGCGTGTTCGGGCATTCGATGGGCGGGCATGGGGCGCTGGTGACGGCGTTGCGGGAGCCGGCGCGCTGGCATTCGGTTTCGGCCTTTGCGCCGATCGCCAACCCGGCGGCGGTTCCCTGGGGGGAGAAGGCGTTCTCGAACTACCTTGGGCCGGACCGTGCGGCTTGGGAGGAGTGGGACGCGAGCGCGCTGATGCGGCGGCGCGCTTATCCGGGGCCGATCCTGGTGGACCAGGGACTCGACGACCAGTTCCTGGAGGAGCAGCTCCATCCGGAGGCGCTGGAGCAGGCGGCGCGCCTATCCGGGCAGGACCTCACGCTGAGGCGGCAACCGGGGTATGACCATAGCTACTGGTTCATACAGAGCTTCATGCCGGACCATATCGCGCACCATGCGCGCGCGTTGCTGGGGGAGTGACGGTGCGCGGGATCATAGCGGGGGCGTTGCTGGGTGCCGCTCTGGCCGGGCCGGCCACTGCGGCGGAGCGGATGGAGTTCTGGAACCTCACGTCCAACACGATCACGCGATTGAGGATGGCGCCCGCGGGCACGACGGCATTCGGGCCGGACCAGTGCGCCAACGACAAGGACGGGACGGTGGATCATGACGAGCGGCTTCGGCTGGCTGGGGTGACGCCGGGGCATTACGACGTGCAGACGACGGACGCGAAGGGACGGCAGTGCCTGGCGCGTGATGTCACGGTGGTTGGCGGTAAGCGGGTTGCATTCTCCTTGTCGGACAAGGACCTGAAAGATTGCAGCGGACCGTGAATGTGACTTGACTGACAGGGGTTGAGTGCTCATTCTCGGTATCAATAATATTGAAAGAGGAGGCTTTGTCATGGCTTGGACCACACCGGTTATCGTTGAGATCGCTTTGGGCGCTGAGATCAACTCCTACGCCTGCGCCGATATTAAATAAGCGGACGTTCCGCTACAGCTTTGGTAGCCTGCCCGGTTGTTCCGCGGCGGGCTGCTGCTGTTACTGGGCTTTTGGCAATGCAGGCGATTATTCTTGGCGCCGCGGCCGGCGGGGGATTTCCGCAATGGAACTCGAATGCGCCGGGTTGCCGGCGGGCGCGGTCCGGTGACGAGGGCGCATTGCCTCGCACCCAGGCGTCGGTTGCGGTCAGTGCGGATGGGTTGCGGTGGACGTTGCTGAACGCGTCGCCGGATTTGCGGCAACAGATCGAGCGGACGCCGGCGTTGCAGCCGCGCGAGGGGCTTCGGTCCACGCCGATTGATGCGGTGGCGCTGACTGGCGGGGATGTTGACGCGATCGCCGGGTTGCTGACGATGCGGGAGCGGGAGGCGTTTCGCGTTTATGCGACGGGCGAAGTTCATGGCGTGCTGGATGCCAACCCGGTTTTCGAGGTTCTGGCGCGCGACGTCGTGCGGCGCGAGGTGATGGCGTTGGATGAGCGGGTCTCGATCAAGCGTGCCGATGGGAAGGGGAGCGGGCTTACGGTGCTGCCCTTCGCGGTGCCGGGCAAGGTTCCGCTTTACCTTGAGCGGGCCGGGGAGACACCGACGCTCCGGGAGGGGGAGCAGAGCGTGGGCCTGGCCGTCTCGGATGGCGATCGCACGCTGTTCTATATTCCCGGGTGCGCCGGCATGACCGCGCGGCTGGCTGACCGGCTCCAGGAAGCGGACGCCGTGCTATTCGACGGCACGTTGTGGAGCGACGACGAGATGGTGCGGGCCGGGCTTGGCGCCAAGACAGGGCGACGGATGGGGCATATGAGCGTGTCCGGGCCTGACGGGACGATGGAGGCGTTCAGGGATCTAGGGGTGCGGCGGCGGGTGCTGGTGCATATCAACAACTCGAACCCAATCCTGCTGGATGATTCGCCGGAGCGGGCCGAGGTGGAGGCTGCCGGCTGGGAGGTCGCTTACGACGGCATGGAGTTGCGGCTGTGAGCGACCGCAGGATGTCGTCCGGGGAATTGCGGCAGGCGTTGCAGGGGATCGGGGACGAGCGGTACCACAACCTGCATCCGTTCCATCGCAAGCTGCATGGCGGGGCGCTCAACCGGGGCCAGGTGCAGGCCTGGGCGCTCAACCGGTACTATTACCAGAGCCGCATCCCGGCCAAGGACGCGACGTTGCTGGCCCGGTTGCCGACGGCCGACCTGCGGCGGGCGTGGCGGTCGCGATTGGCTGACCATGACGGCGACGGGCCGGGCCAAGGGGGCGTTTCGCGCTGGCTCAAGCTGGCCGAGGGGGTCGGGCTGGAGCGGGGGTATGTGGAAAGCACCGAGGGCATTCTTGCGGGCACGCGGTTCGCGGTGGATGCCTACGTCGCGTTTGTCCGGGACCGCTCGGTTCTGGAGGCGGTGGCGTCGTCGCTGACGGAGATGTTCTCGCCCACGATCATCGCCGAGCGCGTGTCCGGCATGTTGGCCAATTACCCGTGGGTGACGCGGGAAACGCTGGCCTATTTCACGCCGCGGCTGACGCAGGCGCCGAAGGACGTGGATTTCGCGCTGGCCTACGTGGACGAGCACGCCACGACGCGGGCGCTGCAGGAGCAGGTTTTGGCGGCGCTTCGGTTCAAGTGCGACGTGCTTTGGTCGCAGCTCGATGCGCTGTATTCCGCCTATGTCGAGCCGGGCCTGGTTCCTCCCGGCGCGTTCAGGCCCGAGGCGGCATGACCGGCGTGCCGGCCTTCAACCGCGGCTTCCGGCTCCGGTTCGACGAGGTGCGCGAGGCTTGGGTCGTTCTGGCGCCCGAGCGGCTGTTCGTGCTCGACGGGCCGGCGGTGGAGGTGCTGAAGCTGGTGGACGGCGTGCGGGACGTTCCGGCCATCGTTGACGAACTCGCCGGGCGGTTCAACGCGCCGCGCGACACGATTGCCGGCGACGTTGCCTCCATGCTGCTGGACTTGTCCGACAAGGGAGCGATCCGGTTATGAGCGCCGCCGCTGTTCCGCCGCCGCTCGCGCTGTTGGCGGAGTTGACCCATCGGTGCCCGCTGCAATGCCCATATTGCGCGAACCCGATCGAGCTGGAGCGGGCGGCGGGGGAGCTTGACACGGCGTCCTGGCTGCGCGTGCTGGACGAGGCCGCGGCGCTGGGCGTGCTGCAGGTGCATTTCTCGGGCGGGGAGCCGACGGCACGGCGGGATTTGCTCGAACTGGTGCGGCGGACGGCGGCGGGCGGGCTTTACAGCAACCTGATTACCGCGGGGGTGACGCTGACCGAGGCGTCGCTCGCGGCTTTGGCAGAGGCCGGGCTCGACCACGTGCAGCTCAGTTTCCAGGATGCGGAGGCGGGCAATGCCGACCGCATCGGGGGCTATCGCGGGGGGCACGCGAAGAAGCTGGCCGTGGCGAGGCTGATCCATGCGGCCGGGTTGCCGCTTACGGCCAATTTCGTGGTGCACCGGCAGAACCTCGAGCGGCTGCCGGACATGCTGGCGCTTGGCGAGCGGCTGGGGGCGAGCCGGATCGAGATCGCGCACGTGCAGTATTATGGGTGGGCGCTCGCGAACCGCGACGCGCTGATGCCTACGCGGGGGCAGCTTGAGGAGGCGACCGAGACGGTCGAGGCCGCGCGCGTCCGCTTGCGCGGGCGGATCACGGTTGATTACGTCGTGCCGGACTATTACGCCGCGCGGCCGAAGGCGTGCATGGGGGGATGGGCGCGGCGGATCATCAATATCACGCCGGCGGGACTGGCGTTGCCTTGCCATGCCGCGGAGAGTTTGCCGGGGTTCGCGTTTCCGTCGGTTCGGAATACGTCGCTGGCGTCGATCTGGCGCGAGGACGCCGGCTTTGCCCGGTTCCGCGGGACGGATTGGATGCCGGAGCCTTGCCGGTCGTGCGAGCGCAAGGAGATCGATTGGGGCGGCTGCCGCTGCCAGGCGTTCGCGCTGACCGGGGACGCCGCGGCGACCGACCCGGCCTGCGCGCTGTCGCCGGATCACCATCTGATGGCCGACGCGGTCCGGGAGGCTGATGCGGCGGCGGCGCTTGTTTATCGCCGGGTGCGCGGGCCGGAGCCTGTCGGGTGAGGCGGCGGGAGGCGATCCTGGTCTCGGCCGCGGCTTGCCTCAGTTCCTTAACGGCCCGGGCGGCGGAACCGTTCACGATGACGGAGGTTGCGCCGGGCATTCACGTGCGGCCGGGGGTGCATGAGGAGGCGACCGCGGCCAACGAGGACGGGATCGCCAACATCAGCTTCGTCGTCGGGCGGTCGGGCGTCGCGGTGATCGACCCCGGAGGGAGCCGGGTCGATGGGGAACGGCTGCGGGCGTCGGTGCGGGCGGCGACGGCGTTGCCGGTTCGGTACGTGATCATGACGCACCTGCATCCGGACCACGTGTTCGGGGCGGCGGCGTTCGTGCCTGACAAGCCGGTGTTCGTCGGCCATGCGCGGATGGAGGCGATGCTGGTCCAGCGCGGGGAGTTCTACCGCAACCGGCTGGCGGACGTGCTGGGCATCGAGGATGCGGGCGACTACGAGAAGCCGACGATGCTGGTTTCGGATACGGCCGAGATCGATCTGGGCGGGCGTGTCCTGCATCTCGCGGCGTTTGCGACGGCGCATACCGACAACGACCTGTCGGTGTTCGACGCGGCAACCGGGACGCTGTTCACCGGGGACTTGCTGTTCGTGGACCGGGTACCGGCTTTGGATGGCAGCATCCTGGGCTGGATTGCCGCCTTGCAGCGGCTGAAAGCAATGGCGGCGCGGCGGGCGGTGCCGGGGCATGGACCGGCGGCCGTGCCGTGGCCGGCAGCGGCGGCGGCCGAGGAGCGGTATCTAACGGTCCTCGTCCGCGGCATCCGCGCGATCATCGCCGGGGGCGGGGATATCGAGCAGGCGGTGGCGACGGTGGGGCAGTCGGAGCGGGACCGCTGGCTGCTGTTCGACGACTACAATGGCCGCAACGTCACGACGGCCTACAGCGAGTTGGAATGGGAGTGATGCCATGAGAGCGCTGATCCTGGCTTGCGGCCTCGGGCTGCTGGCGTGCTTGCCCGCGCGGGCGACGGAGGACGAGGCGACCCGGGCGGCGCGCTGGCACGATCTGCGCCAGGCGGTGTTCGGCGAGAAGGCGCTTGCCGACGGGGCCGGGGTGATCAGCCTGGAGGCGCCGTACCGGGCACAGGACGCGGCGCTCGTGCCGATCACGGTCACGACCGACCCGGCCGGGGGCGGCGCGGGGGGGAAGATCAAGGCGGTTTACATCCTGGTTGACGGGAACCCTTCCCCGCTTGCCGGCATCTTCCGTTTCGGGCCGCTTGCCGACCCGCACGAATTGAAGACCCGCGTGCGGGTGGACCAGTATACGCTGATGCACGCGGTCGCGGAGACGGAGGACGGGCGGCTGTTCGTGGCCGAGCGGTTCGTCAAGGCCGCGGGCGGCTGCTCGGCGCCGTCGCTGAAGGATCCGAAGCTGGCCATGTCCCGGATGGGCAAGATGCGGCTCCGCACCGAGGGCGAGGCGGTGTTCGGGGAGGGCCAAACCATTATGGCGCAGTTGTTGATCAGCCATCCGAACAACAACGGCATGCAGGTTGACCAACTGACGCACAACTACATCCCTGCCCGTTTCATCCAGGACGTCGAGGTGAGCTTTCAAGGCGAGCAGGTATTCACGCTGGAGGCCGACATCTCGTTGAGCGAGGACCCGGCGATCACGTTCGGATTCAGTCCCTCCGGGCCGGGGACGTTGACGGTGAAGGTTAACGACAGCACGAAGGCCACGTTCGAGCACGCCTTCCGCTTGCCGGGCGACCGGAGTTAGGCCAGGGTCACGGCAATTATTTAGCGCAGGGATCATGCAGATGACGAGACAGATACTGTTTGCCGCGGTCGCCGCGGCGATCATTTCGGGCGGCGCGGCTATGGCGCAGACGCCAGGAACGACGTCCGGGCCGGCTGCCGGCAGCCCGACGACGCTTGGGACGGGCGGGCAGACGCCGGCTGTGGGCGCGCAGACTGAGCCGTTGCGCAGCAATGGCGGGCGGGCGATGACCCGCGAGCACAAGGGTCAGCACGGCGGGGCGACGGCAGACCGGACGAAGGCGCACGCGAAACACTGATTCAAGACTAGTTAAGAGCCACAGGAAGGCCCGTTCACGGAGGTCGGCGATGGACTAAACCTTGATGTGCTGATCGTTTGTTTCTGCCACTAGACCTTTATCGCCGTGACTTTTCCAGTCAGGGCAATCGCAGTCCAAGGTCGTTTCAGCCGGACTGCTTCGAAACAAATCGAGCCAGAAAAGCTGGCCAGGAGGGAACAATGTCGAGTGCGATCCATATTCATCCAGCCGTTGACAATGGGCTGAAGCCTGGAACGGAAGGTTTTGCTGGGGGCGTGCTGACCTGCCATTGCAGCGACAGGCCAGTAAAGGTCGAGGTTGGCGCGCAGGTTGCGCATAATCATGTCTGTGGCTGCAGCAAGTGTTGGAAGCCGGAAGGGGCTCGGTTCTCGATGGTGGCCGTCGTGCCGCGGGACAAGCTTCATGTTGTCGAGAATGGGGACAAGCTGGCGGTGGTCGATCCGTCGGCAGCAATCCAGCGGCATCGTTGCACTGGCTGCGGGGTGCATATGTACGGGCGGATCGAAGATCGATCGCACCCGTTTTACGGGCTCGACTTCGTTCATCCCGAGCTGTCGCCTGGACCGGGCTGGGCGCCGCCGGAATTTGCCGCGTTCGTGTCCTCGATCATTGAGACCGGGACGCCGCCGGAGGAGATGGATGGCGTGCGGTCGCGGCTGCGGGATGTCGGCCTGCCGCCTTATGATTGCCTCTCGCCGCCGTTGATGGATGCGATTGCGACCCATGTGGCGAAGGCTGCGCACGCCTAGGTGGCCTAGAGGCTTGATCCCGCCAGGTGAACGACCAGTTGGCTTGGCTCGCATCGGTCGCCGGGCGGCTCTTGCGGGCGCCGGGCTGCTGGCGGTTTGGCATCGAGAGGGGAAGGCTGCCGATTACACGCGGGAGTCGGCGGCTGACTTGCTCCGTCGGCCTGCATCTGACGCCGGAGTTGATCTATCCGGAAAGTCGCTGGCGGGGCTTGACTTGAACAGGCTTGATTTCAGCGGCGCAAACCTGCAAGGGGCCGACCTTTCAGGGGCGAACCTGTTTTCGGCGAAGTTCGAAGGGGCAGATCTTTCAGACGCCGATCTTTCAGGCGCGAACATGGCGATCACGAACGTGATCCGTGCCAATCTTACGGGCGCCAAGATGGTTGGCGCGCAGATGTTCGGGCTGGTGACGTCGAGCACGCTGCAGGCGTCGGCGAAGGAAGCGCCGGTGATGCGGAGCGCCGACTTGTCCGGCGCGCGGCTGGTGTCGCGGCTTGGTTTCGCCGACCTGCGCGGCGCGAACCTGTCAGGGGCGCTGATGAGCGCCGACATGACGAACCAGTCGATGGGGCTGCTTCGGGCGGAGTTTCAAAGCGCTGACCTGTCCGGGGCGAACCTGGAGGGGGCGGAGCTAGGGAACGCCTTGCTCCGGTTCGCCAACCTGACCGGGGCGAACCTGCGCCATGCTTACCTGTATCGGGCCGATTTCATTGGCGCGAACCTGACCGGGGCGGATTTGACGGGAGCCGACGCGACCGGGGCGGATTTCAAATCGGCGCGGCTCTCGGGGGCGGCCGGGCTAGATGATGTGAAAGGCTTGGATCGGACCCGGTCCCGGTGAACTCGGGCGGCCAGCCATGCTTATTCCTCGCCGAAGAAGGCGTGGCGCAGGGCTGACCAGCTCGGTTGGTCCGGCGCGCAGATCAGGCCGCCGCCGGTTTGGCCGGGCTTGTATGGGCTGCCGTCCAGGCAGGCCGAGTAGCCGCCGGCCTCTTGGTGGAGCAGGACGCCGGCGGCATGGTCCCACGGCAACAGCCGGTGATAGAACCCGTAGTGGCACGAGCCGGCGGCCAGCATCCGATACTGGTGGGCGGCGCAGCGGTAGTCCCAGGCTGCCGCCACGCGGGGAAGGCGGGCGCAGAATTGGGTGCGCCGCGGTTCCGGCACGTAGCGCCAGGAGATGCTTCCGGCCATCGCCTCGACCGGCGCCGGGGCGGAGACGCGGAGCGTGCAGCGCCCGTCGGCCCGCTCCATCCAGGCCCCCTGCCCTCTTAGCGCCACGGCGGTGTCGTCGCCGACCGGGTCGTGGATAATCGCGGCGGTGGTTTGGCCGTGTTCGACCACGGCTACGATCACGCCGAACAGCGGCAGCCCGGCGGCGAAGTTCGCCGTTCCGTCGACCGGATCGACAACGAAGCAAAGCGGGTCGACGCCGACGCGGGCGAGGAGGGCCGGGTCACGCGTGGCGGCTTCCTCGCCGACGACCGTGACGCCGGGGAACATCTGGAGCAGCCCCGCGCCGAGACGCTGCTCGGCCTGCTCGTCGGCGACGGTGACGAGATCGAGGGGGCCGGACTTGGTCGCGACATCGGTTGCTGCCAGGTTGCGGAAGCGGGGCATGACCTCGCTGCGCGCGACGGCGCGGACGAGTTGCATGACCTCATGCACTTGCGGTTCGGAGATCATCAGACGCCACGCTCGAAGCGGGCGCGGTTGGCGGGCAGGAGACGGGCGCGGAGGTGGATGCCGTTTTCCGCGTCCTCGCGCTCCAAGATTTCGCCATGCTGGTAGAGCCAGGCGATGCGCGCGCCGTCGGACGGAGGCAGGACGTATTCGGCGATTTCCATGCCGGCGGAGATCTGGTGGTCGACCGCCTGTTGCAGGCCGGGCAGGCCTTCCCCGGTGATCGCCGAAACGGCCACCGCGCCGTCGCGCTCGGGGACGTTCGCCGGGCCGCCGAGGAGGTCCGCCTTGTTGAGCACTTCCACGGTGCGGCTTGGCCAGGCGGCGTCCAGCGTTCCATCGCGCACCATGCCTTCGAGCACCTGGATGACGTCGGCGCGCTGGGCGGCGCTGTCGGGGTGGGCGGCGTCGCGGACATGGAGGATGACGTCGGCTTCGGCGACCTCCTCCAGGGTGGCGCGGAAGGCGGCAACCAGTTCGGTGGGCAAGTCGCTGATGAAGCCGACAGTATCGGAGAGGATGACCCGGCGGCCGGAGGGCAGGTCAAGCCCGCGCATCGTCGGGTCGAGGGTGGCGAAGAGCTGGTCCTCGGCGTGGACCGCGGCGCCGGTGAGGGCGTTGAACAGGGTGGATTTGCCGGCGTTGGTGTAGCCGACCAGGGCGACGATGGGGTATGGGACGCGACTGCGGGCATTTCTGTGCAGCCCGCGGGTGCGGCGGACGCCTTCGAGTTCCTTTTTCAGGCGGACGATGCGGTCGCCGATGAGGCGGCGGTCGGCTTCGATCTGGGTCTCGCCGGGGCCGCCGAGGAAGCCGAAGCCGCCGCGCTGGCGTTCAAGGTGGGTCCAGGAGCGGACCAGGCGGCTGCGCTGGTATTCGAGGTGGGCGAGCTCGACCTGGAGCGAGCCTTCCCGGGTGGTGGCGCGCTCGCCGAAGATGTCGAGGATGAGGCCGGTGCGGTCGATGACCTTGCAGTCCCAGGCGCGCTCCAGGTTGCGTTGCTGGACGGGGCTGAGTTGGGCATCGACGACGGCGACGCTGACCTCTTCGGCCTTGACCGATTGGGCAACGTTCTCGATCTGCCCTTCGCCCATCAGCGTGGACGCCCGGCGCGCACGCAAGGGCAAGATGGCGGTGTGGACGGCGACGAGGCCGATGGAGGAGGCGAGTCCGACCGCCTCGGCAAGCTGCGCCTCGGCCGCACGGGAGCCGTCCTGCCGGTTGGGTTTCTCCCAGGGCAGGACGACGGCCGCGCGGGTGGGCGCGGCGGCGTTACGCGATTGCTGAGGCAGCGACTGGCTCCTGGCTTGCGGGCATCTCGGCTTTTGCCGGGTCGAAGAGCTGGATCGGCGCGCCGGGCATGACCGTGCTGATGGCGTGCTTGTAGACGAGCTGGGTATGGCCGTCGCGGCGGAGCAACATGGAGAAGTTGTCGAACCAGGTGATGATGCCCTGAAGCTTGACGCCGTTGACCAGGAACACGGTTACGGGGGTCTTTGCCTTGCGGACATGATTCAGGAAAACGTCCTGCACGTTTTGGGATTTGTCGGCCACGTATCGTGTCCTTCTTGTTGTCCGCCCCAGGTTTCAGCCTCGGGCGGAAGGTTAACCCGCCTTATGGGGGCGGCACCCGGCAATTTAGCGCAGCGTGGGCGAAGGGCAAGCCGTGCTGCACCGCAGCAATCTATGCCGCGTTCCCTTGGGTCCCGCTGACATGGCGGGAAAATATGGCGAACAAGCGGCGCGTGACCGGGCCGACCGATCCGTCGCCGACCGGGGCGCCGTCGATGGCCAGCACTGGCTTGACGAAGCTGGTGGCGCTGGTGAGGAACGCCTCCTGCGCCGAGCGGGCTTCGCCGAGGCTGAACGCTTGCGCCTCGAACGCGATGCCTTCCGCCTTCATCTCGGCTTCCAGGGCGGCGCGGGTGCAGCCGGGAAGGATGGCGTGGGACTGGGGCGGGCAGCGCAGGACGCCGGACTGATCGACGATCCAGAAGCTGGTGGCGGCGCCCTCCGTTACCATCCCATCGGCATCGAACAGGATGGCTTCGGATGCGCCGCGCTCGCGGGCCGCTTGCCGGGCCAGCACGTTCGGCAGCAGGCCCACGGATTTGATGTCCCGCCGCGCCCAGCGTTCGTCCGGGTGCGAGATGACCTGCGTGGCCCAGCGGTCCACTTGCGCCGGGTAGGCGGGGATGCGGCGGACCGTGACCACGAGGCTCGGGGGCGTTTCCGCGGGCGGGAAGGCGTGGTCGCGGCGGGCGACGCCGCGGGTGACCTGCATGTAGAGCAGGCCGTTTTGCACGCGGTTGCGGCGGGCGACTTCGGCCAACACGCCTTCGAGGGCGGCGCGGGCCATGGGCATGGCGATGCGCACCTCCCGCAATGAGCGTTCGAGGCGGGCGAAGTGCAGGTCCCAATCGACAAAGCGGCCGCGGTGGAGGTGGACGACCTCGTAGATGCCGTCGGCGAACTGGTAGCCTCGGTCCTCGACGTTGACCGATGCGTGGCGCTGCGGGACGTAAGCGCCGTTGACGTAGGCGATCCGGCTCACGGCAGGACGCGGTCCTCGGAGTTGACGCCCAATTGCTTGAGCTTGCGGTGCAAGGCGCTGCGCTCCATGCCGACGAAGCCTGCCGTGCGGCTGATGTTGCCGCCGAAGCGGAGAAGCTGGGCGTGGAGGTATTGCGTTTCGAACAGGTCACGCGCTTCCCGGAGCGGCAGGGCCATGAGGTCGGCGGACGGGTCGGAGCTGAGCAGGGTGGGCGCGCCTTGGCTGATCTCGGCGGGCAGCATCTCGGCGCGGATCGGGTCGCTAGCGTGGCCGGGGGCCATGATGAGCAGCCAGTCCATCAGGTTGCGCACCTGGCGGACATTGCCGGGCCAGTCGTAGGCTTGCAGCGCGGCCAGCGCGTCGGTGGAGAGGGCGCGTTCGGGAATGCCGGACGTTTCGGCGGAGCGTTTCAGGAAATGCCGGGCCAGCTCCGGGACGTCCTCGCGGCGTTCCCGCAGGGAGGGCATCCGAACCGGGACGACGGCGAGACGGTAGTAGAGGTCTTCGCGGAAGCGCCCGGCGGCGATCTCGTGCTGCAGGTCCCTGTTGGTGGTGGCGAGGACGCGGACGTCGACCTTGACGCGTTGCGAGCCGCCCAGGCGCTCGAAGGTCTGGTCCTGGAGCGCGCGGACGATCTTGCCTTGGGTTTCGAGCGGCATGTCGGCCACTTCGTCGAGCAGCAGGGTGCCGCCGTGGGCGCGTTCGAGCACGCCGGCGCGGCGGGGAGCGGCGGCGGCGTCGGCCCCGGCCTCGACGCCGAACAACTCCTCCTCGAAGCGGGCCGGGTTGAGGGTGGCGCAGTTGAGGGCGACGAAGGGGCCATCGGCCCGGCGGGAGCGCTGGTGCACCATTCGGGCCGCCACTTCCTTGCCGGAGCCGGCCGGCCCGCTGATCAGGACGCGCGAGCCGGTGGGGGCGACGCGTTCCAGGGCGGCGCGGAGGGCGGCGATGGCCGGGCTGCCGCCGGTCAGGGCGGATTCGAAGCCGGCGCGCAGGCGCAGCTCGGCGTTCTCGCGCGCGAGGCGGGCGGCTTCGAGCGCGCGGCGGACGATCAGGAGCAGGCGGTCGGACTTGAACGGCTTCTCGATGAAGTCGTAAGCGCCGTGCTGGATGGCGCTGACCGCCGTCTCGATCGTGCCGTGGCCGGAGATCATCACCACCGGGACATGCGGCTCTTCTTCGTGGAGCTTGTGCAGAATGCCGAGGCCGTCCAGCTTCGAGCCTTGCAGCCAAACGTCGAGGATGACCAGGGACGGGAGGCGGTGCCGGAAGGCCGCGACCGCCGCGTCGCTGTCGCCGGCCTGCCGGACAGCGTATCCCTCGTCTTCCAGGACGCCTTCGATCAGGAGCCGAATGTCCGGTTCGTCGTCAACGATGAGAATTTCCTGAGCCATTCCTGCCTGCTTAAACCTCGGCGGGGCTTGGCACAATCAGCGGCAGGGCCAGGGTGGCGGCGGCTCCGTGGCCGTCGGCGCGGTCGTCGAGGTCGAGCCGGCCGCCGTGGTCTTCCAAAATCTTCTTGACGATAGCCAGGCCGAGGCCGGTGCCTTTCGCCTTGTGGGTGACGTAAGGCTCGGTCAGGCGAGCGCGGTCCTCCTGCGGCAGGCCCACGCCGTCGTCCTCGACCTGGACCATCGCCATCGGGCCGTCCGTGCCGACGCGGACCGTGATTTGGCCGGCGGGCTCCCCTGCCCCGCGCGGGCGCATGGCCACGGCGTCGGCCGCGTTCTGGAGCAAGTTGGTCAGGGCTTGGCCGAGCAGGCGGCGGTCGCACTGGGCCATCGGGCCGCGGTCGGGGATGTCGGTGGTCCAGACGATTTCCGGGCGGGCGCTGCGTTGGAGGACGAGGGCCTCGCGGGCGATGCGGCCGACATCCTCGGGGCGGAGCACGGGTTGGGGCATCCGGGCGAAGGCGGAGAACTCGTCGACCATGCGGCCGATGTCCTCGACATGGCGGACGATGGTGTCGGCGCACTGGGCGAAGGTGTCGGGGTCGGACGTGATCTCGCGGGTGAAGCGGCGCTTGAGGCGTTCGGCGCTGAGCTGGATGGGGGTGAGCGGGTTCTTGATCTCGTGGGCGATGCGGCGGGCGACGTCGGCCCAGGCGGCCTTGCGCTGGGCGGCTTGAAGCTCGGTGATGTCGTCGAAGGTGACGACGAAGCCGTGCGGGCGGCCGCCGCGGCTGTCGGCGCCGATCCGCACGAGCAGGTTGCGGCGCTTCTGGGCGGGGCCGATTTCGATCTCCTCGGTGCGCGGGCGGTCCGGGTTGGCCCTGACCTGTTCGAGCAGGGCTGCGAACTGGGGGACCGTTTCGCCGAGATCGGCTCCGACCGCGCCCATCAGATCCTGGCCGAGCAGGAGGCCCGCCGCTTGGTTGGGCAGCTCGATGCGGCCGTCGGGATCGAGGCCGATGACGCCGGCGGAGACGCCTGCCAGCACCGTCTCGGTGAACTGCCGCCGGGCATCGATCTGGCTGTAGGCGTCCATCAGCTCGCCGCGTTGGGAGGCGAGCTGGCCGGTCATCCGGTTGAAGGCGCGCGACAGGCCGGCGACCTCGTCCTCGCTCTGCATCTCGGGCACGCGGACGCCGAGGTCGCCGGCGCGGACCCGTTCCGCGGCGAGGATCAGACGCCCGATCGGGCGGGCGATCTGATTGGCGAGCACGAGGCCGATCAGGATGGCGGCGGACAGCACGAGCAGGGCGACGAGGGCGAAAATGAGGGCGAAGGTGACCTGCAGGCCGGAGCGGTTCTTGTCGAGACGGCGGTATTCGGCGACGGCCTGCTCGGTGCGGGACATGTGGCCGAGGATCTGCGGGTCGACCGGGCGTCCGATGAGCAGCATCAGGGTTGGGGTCTCGCTGAACTGCACGACGGCGCGGACCTTGCTGCCGTCCGGGGAGCCGATAACGGCGACTTCGCCGGACCGGGCCAGTTCGGTCGCGTCCGGCGGCGCCGGCTCGACGCCGTAGCCGGCCATCGCGCCGACGCCGGCGACGACCTGGTTGGTGATCGGCTCGTAGACGATGGCTTCGGTCAGGCCGCGCAGGACGGTTTGCTGTTGCAGGATCTGCACGAAGGCGGCCGGGTCGTTGTAGAACAGTTGCCCGGCTCGGGACAGGTCGTTGGCCATGCCGAGCGCGTCGGCGCGGATGTTGTTGCGGTGCTCCTCGAGGTAGCCGCGGGAGGCTTCCAGGCTCTCGTTCAGCGCGGTGCGGACGCGGTCGTTGAACCAGGCCTGGATGCCGAGATTGAAGAAGGCGGTGGCGAACACGGCGACGACGATGGTGGGCGTGACGGCCACGACGCTGAACAGCATGACCAGGCGGACATGCAAGCGCGAGCCGGCGGAGCCGCGGCGACGGTCGACCCAGACCCGGGTGATGCGCCCGGCGAGGACCGCGCCGAGCAGCAGCAGCACGAACAGGTTGGAGAGCACCATCGCGAAGATGAGGTTCGGACGCCGCGACAGCTCGATCCCGCCCGACAAGGCGACGAACGTGCCGATGCCGAGCGCGAGTGCCGCGGCGGCGAGGACGAGGGTCGCGACCTTGCCCAGCAGCAAGTCGGCGAGACGCCGGGGCCAGGAGCGCGGGCGGCGGGCACGGAGCGCGCGGGGGTCGATGGATATGTTCACGCTAGTGTCCCGGTTCAGAAATCCGTCGTGCTGAAATCGCGTGCGTCGGGACACTAGCCTTTGTTTTCGTGGCCTGCTTATCCCAGAAGTCCGAAAACGGACTTCTGGGGCAGGCCACCAGCATCCGTTCCGCCTGAGGCGTTGATTGGTACGGCACGGGACTTTCGCTCCTTACCTGCTTACCTGCGCGACGCGTTCGTCACCACCATTCAGCAGCCAACGCTGGCCTCGACATATTAGCCGATGCCGCGCACCACGGGAATGTCAAGATCCTTGATCTTCTTGCGCAGGGTGTTGCGGTTGAGGCCGAGCATGGCCGCGGCCTTGATCTGGTTGCCCCTGGTGGCGGACAGGGTCATCTGGATCAGCGGGCGCTCCACCTCGGCGATGACCTGGTCGTAGATGTCGCGCATGGGCATGCCGTCGCGGCTGGCGGCGAGGAACTGGCGGATGTGGCGCTCGACCGCTTGGGCCAACGGCTCGGGCGCGCCGCTCGCAGGCAGGGGTTCGGCTTGCAGCCCGCTGTCGGCCAGTTCGGCGTGGATGACCTCGCCGGTGATGGCTTCCTGGGGGTAGAGGGCGGCCAAACGGCGCATGAGGTTTTCCAGCTCGCGGACGTTGCCGGGCCAGCGGTGCTGGCGGAGGCGTTCCTGCGCGGAGGCGTCGAGCAGTTTCGGAGACAGGCCGGCCTCGCGGGCGCGGTCGAGGAAGTGCCTGGCGAGCACCGGGATGTCTTCGAGGCGCTCGCGCAGGGGCGGCAGGCGGATCGGGACGACGTTCAGGCGATAGAACAGGTCCTCGCGGAACTGGCCGGCGCCGATGGCCTGGCGCAGGTCGCGGTGGGTCGCGGCGACGATACGGACGTTGGCGCGGACGGGGATGCGGCCGCCGACGGTGGTGAACTCGCCTTCCTGCAGCACGCGGAGCAGGCGGGTCTGCGCTTCGGCGGGCATGTCGCCGATCTCGTCGAGGAACAGGGTGCCGCCGGCGGCTTGCTCGAAGCGGCCCTGGGCGCGGTTCATTGCGCCGGTGAATGCGCCGCGCTCGTGGCCGAACAGCTCGCTCTCGATCAGCTCGCGGGGGATGGCGGCCATGTTGATGGCGAGGAAGGGGCCGGCGCGGCGGCGGCCGTAGTCGTGCAGGGCGCGGGCGACGAGCTCCTTGCCGGTGCCGCTCTCGCCGTTGACCATGACGGTGAGGTCGGTCGTCGTCAGCCGGGCGATGCTGCGGTAGATTTCCTGCATCGCGACGCTGCGGCCGAGCAGCGGCAACCGCTCCTCGGCGTCGCGAGGCTCGGCCGGGGGCTGTTCGGAGGGGATGGCGGGGGTGGCGAGGGCCCGTCCGACGACGGCCAGGAGTTCTTTCAAGTCGAAAGGCTTGGGCAGGTACTCGAATGCGCCGCGCTGGGCGGCCTTGACCGCAGTCATGAGCGTGGACTGCGCGCTCATGACGATGACCCGAAGCTCCGGGCGGACGCGGCGGATGCGGGGGATAAGGTCGAGCCCGTTCTCGTCCGGCATGACGACATCGGTGATGACCAGGTCGCCCTCGCCGTCCTCCACCCAGCGCCAGAGCGTCGCGGCGTTGCCGGTGCAGCGGACCTGGTAGCCGGAGCGGCCGAGGGCCTGGGTCAGGACGGTGCGGATCGACCGGTCGTCGTCGGCCACGAGAACGGTGGGAGGGGTCACGAGCGGCGCCTCAAGCGGCATCTGTCTCGGTCTCGGAGACGACCGGAAGGCAGAGGCGGAATTCGGTGCGGCCTGGCCGGCTGTCCACCTCGACGAGGCCGTCGTGATCGCCGACGATCTTGGCGACGAGCGCCAAGCCCAGGCCGCTGCCAGCCGGCTTGCTGCTGACGAACGGTTCGTAGAGGTATTGGCGCATGTCGTCGGGGATGCCTGGCCCGTTGTCGCGGACGGTGACGACGAGGGGAACTTGCTGACGCCGCGCGCTGCCGGGCATGGCGAGGCGGATGCCGTGTTGGTAGGCGGTTGTCAGGGTGATCTCGCCGCCGCCTCTGCGCACCATGTCTTCATCAGAGGCAATGGCTTCCGCGGCGTTCTTCACCAAGTTCAGCATGACTTGCACGAGCTGGTCGCGGTTGGCCCAGACGGGGGGCAGCGAGGGGTCGTAGTGCTCGTTGATGCGCAGATCGTGGGCGAAACCGCTGTGGGCGAGCCGCCGGACGTGTTCGAGCACGCGGTGAATGTTGACGGCCCGGCGCTCGATCGGCTTGTCGCCGAAGACTTCCATCCGATCAACCAAGGCGCGGATGCGGTCCGCCTCGTCGCGGATCAGCACCGTGAGTTCCTGATCGGGTGCGGACACGGTGTTTTCAAGCAGTTGGGCTGCGCCGCGGATACCGGATAGCGGGTTCTTCACCTCGTGCGCCAGGATTGCGGACATGCCAGCCACGCTGCGCGCGGCGCCGCGGAACGCCGTTTGCCGGTCCAGGGCGCGGGCGGCCGAGCTATCCTGTAAGGTCAGGACGACAACGCCCGGTTCTTCATTGAGCGAGGCAGCCAGGACGGCGATGCCCGGCTTGTGCAGGCGCGGGCCTTCGAGCGTCAGATCGTGGTCGGCGATCGTGACGCCTTGGGCCCGGACCTGATCCAACAGGCTGAAAATCGGGTTGTCCTGCGGCAGCAGGCCATCGAGCGCGATCAGGGCGAGCTGCTGCATGGACAGGCCGAGAAACTGTTCGGCGGCATGGTTGGCGTAGCGGAAGCGGTTGTTTGGATCGAGCACCACGGTCGGGACCGGCAGGGCGCTTAACACCGCCATCGCGTCCATGCTGGGCGGACGGGGGGAGATGCGCTCGACCAGGGCCGTCCGCCGGCGGAGCAGCGCGGCCTTCATGCCGCAAGCGCCTCGTGCCGGATGCCGCGCTCGATCAACGGATCGTAGAAGGAGTCGATCAGCGAACGGACGGCCTCGGCCGAGGGCGTGCGGTTGACGGCGGCGCGGAACTCGGCGGAACCCGGAAGCCCGCGCGAGTACCAGGAAACGTGCTTGCGCGCGACGCGGACGCCGGCTTCGATGCCGCAGTGCATGAGCATGGCCTCGTAATGATCGAGTAATACGCGTTTCTGCTCGCGCAGCGACGGGTCCGCTTGCGGCGTGCCGGTAGCGAGGTAGGCCGCCACCTGGGCCGGGAACCAGGGGCGACCGTAGCAGCCGCGGCCGATCATCACGCCGTCCGCGCCGGATCGCGCCAGCGCCTCGGCGGCGTCGTTTTCGGTCAGGATGTCGCCGTTGACGATGACCGGGATCGAGACCGCCGCCTTGACTTGGGCGACGAAACGCCAGTCGGCGACGCCGGCGTAGAACTGCTGGCGGGTGCGGCCATGCACCGTGACCATGCGGATGCCGCACTCCTGGGCGATGCGGGCGAGGTTCGGGGCGTTGAGGTTGGCGTGGTCCCAGCCCATCCTCATCTTGAGAGTGACGGGGACGGCGACGGATTTCACGGTTGCTTCGAGCAGGCGGGCGGCGGCGCGTTCGTCGCGCATCAGCGCCGAACCTGCGGCCTGTCCGACGGCGACCTTTTTCACTGGGCAGCCGAAGTTGATGTCGACCAGGTTTGCGCCGTGGCCGACCGCGATGCGCGCGGCTTCCGCCATGGCTCCCGGCTCACAGCCGGCGAGCTGGACAGCGGCGGGGCCGCCGCTGCCGTCGACTTCGGCCATACGCAAGGTGGTGCGGTTCTCCCGCACCATTGCCCAGGAGGCGATCATCTCCGAGACCACGAGCCCGGCTCCGTGCCGTTTTGCCAGACGCCGGAACGGCAGGTCGGTGACGCCGGACATGGGCGCCAGGATAACGGGCGTGTCTAGCCGGACGGCGGCGGGGCCATCGCCTAGCGTCAGCGACGGCAAGCCTGACAGTTCTCTACGAGTGCACATGATTTGAGCAAATTTACGTGACGGTGGCCCGTCATGCAATCGCCATCAGCGGGGCGGCTACGGGTTGACTGCGATTGGGGCGGGACGCATTGCTGCGCGGATGCGTGTTGCCGCCCTTCTGCTGTCCGCCGATGGCGGGCATGGACCCGCGATGCCGGGGCCGAGCCATCTTGCCCATTTGTGCGGCAAGCCGTCCGTGCGGTGGGCTGCGGAGGCGCTTCTGGCGGAGATGCCTGTCGTTCTGCCCATTGGGGACGCCGCGGCGCTGGACCGGGCGTTGAGCGGGAGCGGCGCGTTGCCGGCGATCCACGGCGGGGAAAGCTGGCAAGATAGCGTGCGGCTTGGGCTGGAGGCCTTGGCTGAGCACTCGCCCGAAGCGGTCGTGCTGCACGACGGCGCGCGGCCTGTTGTTCCCGGCGGCGCGATCCCGTCGCTGCTTGCAGCACTTGACGGGGCTGCCGGGGCGATTTCGGCCATTCCGGTGGCGGAGACGCTGGTAAGGGCTGATGGCAGCGGGGCACCGGGTAGCGGCTATCATCGCCTGCAGACGCCGCAAGCGTTTCGTTATTCGGTTCTGCTGGAGATTTACCGGGCGGCCGGGCGGGACGGGCTAGCCGAGGTGGATTTGCTTGGCCAGGCCGGGCACCGGACCGTGCTTGTTCCCGGCTCGGAAGACAACATCAGGCTGGTTCATGCGGAGGATACCTTGCGAGCGGAACGGCTGTTGACGCCTGCCCTTGTTCCGCGCGTCGGGACGGGTTTCGACGTGCATGTGCTGGAGGCGGGCCGACCGCTGATCTTGTGCGGCGTCATGGTGCCGCATGAGCTTGGGCTTGCCGGGCACTCGGATGCCGATGTCGGCATCCATGCTTTGTGCGACGCGATCTACGGCGCCTTGGCGGAGGGGGACATCGGGCGGCACTTCCCGCCGAGCGAGGCAACGTGGAAGGATGCCGATAGCGCGCGGTTCCTGCGCCACGCGGCGTCGCGGATCGCGGCGCGCGGCGGGCGGCTGGCGAACGCGGACGTGACGCTGATTTGCGAGCGTCCGAAGATCACGCCCCATGCGCCGGCGATGATTGCGCGGCTCGCGGGCTTACTGGGGGTGGATGCCGGGCTGGTGTCGGTCAAGGCAACAACGACGGAGCGCCTTGGGTTTGCTGGACGCGGCGAAGGGATCGCGGCGCAGGCGGTAGCGACGATCTTGACGTCGCAGCGGGGCGGATGAGTTGGTCGGAGCGGCGGGATTCGAACCCACGACCCCCAGTCCCCCAGACTGATGCGCTACCAGACTGCGCTACGCTCCGACCATGACCAACGTGTAGCAGGCCAGGCGGGCGGGGGCAATGTATTAGGCTGGCTGTCGACGCGCCTCGCTCCAGTCAGGGCGGTTGCAGTCTAGCCCTCTGTTCTCGTGGATTAAGGAAGCAGCTTCCTCAAATTGACAAGCTCGTCCAGCGTTTCGTGCAACAATCTGCGGAGTCGTTCCACTTCAGCGGATGCATGGTCGTTGACGACTGGGTCCATGGGCGCGAGAGTCTGGGGGGGCTCGGCAGGCTCGTCTTCCGCGGCAACCCGGTCCGAAATGGGGGCGGGCGGAATGTCGTCCGACAACCGGCCGCCACCCTCGCGCAGGAGGCGTTGCACGCCCTTTATCGTGTAGCCTTGAATGTAAAGAAGATCGGAAACCCGGCGCAGCAGTTGGATGTCGTCCGGACGGTAATAGCGCCGGCCACCGCCTCGCTTGAGCGGCTTGACTTGCGGGAACTTAGTTTCCCAGAAGCGTAGGACGTGCTGGGGGATATGGAGTTCGTCGGCGACTTCGCTGATGGTACGGAACGCGTTGGGCGCCTTCTTGGCGCGGGACCGGGTTGGATCGATGCCAGGATCTTCGGGGATCAGGTCCGACATCGCGCTTATTCGTCGTCGGACGCGGGGATGGCAGTCCCGTTGACGTGGGCCTTCAGGACCTGGCTTGGCCGGAACGTCAGCACGCGGCGGGGAAGGATCGGGACTTCGATGCCGGTTTTCGGGTTGCGGCCGACCCGGCGGCCTTTCTGGCGAACAGAAAACGTGCCGAACCCGCTGATCTTGACTGATTCTCCGCCTTCCAGCGCGAGCGACATGCGGTTCAGCACGGTTTCCAAAAGGTCGGCCGAATCGTTTCGGGACAAACCGACCTGGGCGTAGATCGTTTCAGCCAACTGGGCGCGTGTCACCGTTGTCATAGCGTGAGGCTAAGCAGCAGGGTCACCGCGGTCAAGCAAACCCCTTGACATAAAACAATTTCCAACGCAGTGTTGCTTCTATGCGACACCGTTGCTGGTTTGCACGCGATTGTCACATGCGGAGAAGAGCCGAGCCCCAAGTCAGGCCGCCGCCGAGCGACTCCATTAAAACGAGGTCGCCGGGCTTGATGCGTCCGTCGCCGTGGGCCTCGGCCAAGGCGAGGGGGATCGAGGCGGCCGAGGTGTTGGCGTGCCGGTCAACGGTGATGACGACCCGCCCGGCTGCCAAACCGAGCTTTTTGCCCATGGCGTCGATGATGCGCTTGTTGGCTTGGTGCGGAACGAGCCAGTCGATGTCCTGTTGGCGCAATCCGTTGGCGAGCAAAGCCTCATCGACTACGGCGGCCAGTTTAGCAACCGCGTGGCGGAAGACTTCGCGCCCGTTCATCTTGAGGTGGCCCGGCTTGCCTGGTTGCCCGACCGCGCCATCGACGTAGAGGATATCACCGAGCGCGCCGTCGGCGTGGAGGTGCGTCGATAGGATGCCCGGGCCGTCGGACGCGCCTGCGCGGAGGAACACCGCCCCTGCCCCATCACCGAACAGGACGCATGTGCCGCGGTCCTGCCAATCGAGAATGCGGGAGTAGACTTCGCTGCCGATGACCAGGACGCCGCGGGCCTGGCCGGTGCGGATCATTCCATCAGCGATTGAGAGGGCGTAAACGAAGCCGCTGCAGGCGGCCGAGATGTCGAAACCAAATCCCTGCCCGATGCCGAGCGCGGCCTGGACGCGCAAGGCGGTGGCCGGGAACGCCTGATCGGGCGTGCTGGTGGCGAGGATGACGGCATCGACGTCGCGCGGCCCGGCGCCGGCCCGCTCCAGCGCCCGGCCGGCGGCGGCGGCGGCCATGGCCGCGCAGGTCTCGCCTGCGTCGGCGATGTGCCGCGAGTGGATGCCGGTGCGCTCGACGATCCAGGCGTCGGAGGTGTCGACGGTGCGGGACAGTTCCTCGTTGGTGACCATTCTGGCTGGGAGATAGCCCCCCACGCCGGCCATGACGGCGCGCGGCACGGCTAGACGGCCGCGACCAGGACTGGCGGCGTTACTTGCTCGATCTGCGCCAAGCCGTCGCGGATTTTGTCGTTGAAGCCATGGGTCACCATGTCCATCGCGACATCGACGGCGTGGGCGAAGCCTTCGGCATCGGTGCCGCCGTGGGATTTCACGACGACGCCGTTCAAGCCGAGCATGACGGCGCCGTTGTAGCGGCGCGGGTCGAGCCAGGTGCGGAGGCGTTGCAGGCCGGGCCGGGCGAGAAGGTAGGCGAGGCGGCCCGCGACGCTGCCTTGAAAGATCTGCTTGAGCAGGTCGCCGACCATCTTCAGGGCGCCTTCCCCTGTTTTCAAGGCCACGTTGCCGGTGAAGCCGTCCGTGACAACCACGTCGGTTGTTCCGGCGGTGATGTCATGGCCTTCGACGAAACCGTGGAAGTTGCCGGCCAGGTGGCTGAGGCGAAGGATGTCGGCAGCCTGACGGACCCGCTCGTCGCCTTTCAGTTCCTCCGAGCCGACATTGAGCAAGCCGATGGTGGGGGCCGTGAGGCCGAGCACGGTGCGGGCGAACACGTCGCCCATGATCGCGAACTCGACCAGGTTGCGGGAGTCGCACTGGACGTTGGCGCCGAGGTCGAGCATGACGACGTCGCCGCGCGCCGACGGGCCGATGGCGGCCATCGCCGGGCGGTCGATTCCCGGCAGGGTCTTGATGACGATCTTGGCGAGCGCCAGCAACGCGCCGGAGTTGCCGGCGGACACCATGCCCTGCGCCTCGCGGCTCGCGACGGCGTCGATTGCCATGCGCATCGAGGAGCCCCGCAAGCGCAACGCGGCTGTCGGTTTCATGTCGCTGGTGATCTCGACGGCGCTGTGGCGAAGCGTGCAGGCCTGGCTGACCCGGCTGGACCGGCGGATCAGCGGACCGAGGCGCGCTTCGTTGCCGCAGATCAGGAAGCGTGCCGCCGGGTGACGCTCGAGAGCGAGGCCCAAGCCGGCGACGATCATGTCCGGCCCCAAGTCGCCGCCCATGCCGTCGATGGCGAGGGTGTAGCCGCCCGTCATGCCGACCGCTGTGGGGCTAGAGATTCCGATCCGACCCCGGCGAGCACAAGGACCATCCGCAGCAAGCCCTGGCGCCTCAGGCCCTGACGACGCCCTTGAGTTCTTCCGCCTTGACCACTTCGCGCCCGTTATAGTGCCCGCAATGGCTGCAAACGTGGTGCGGGCGCTTCAGCTCGCCGCAATTCGAGCATTCGGAGTATGCCTGGATTGGCAAGGCATCGTGGGCCCGGCGCATGCCGCGGCGTGAGGGCGAAGTCTTTCTTTTGGGTACTGCCATGTTTAAGCGCCCCTCCGGGCTGGTTGATGTCACTCGGCGGCGTCCGGCGCGCGCCATAAATCTGCAATACGATAAGGCGCGCCGTCTAGCAGAGCGCCGCCGCAGCCGCAAGTAAGACGCGGTTACTGCGTCCGCTTGAGCCCGGCCAGCCGCGCGAACGGGTTCGCCGCCTCGTCCGTTTCCGTTCCGGCTTCCAGCATGACGTCGGGACGCCGCGGGTAAGGGTCCAGCGCCAGGGCAAGCTGTTCCGCCGCCGCCTCGCCCAGATCGATCCGGCCGCCCTCGTACGGCAACTCGTCAAGCGCCTCGGGGTCGTCGTCCTCCCGCTCTTCGCCGGCCGGGACGAAGCGCAGCGCGAACAGCTCATGCACCTCCTGCTCCATCGGCTCCAGCGACACGACGCAGGACTGCACCACGCGCGCATCGAGCGCGCCTTCGGCCAGCACCGCCGCCCCTACCCGGCGCAGGCGGAACCGGCACGCGAGCGACGGCACCGCCTCGATCCGCAGCCGCCGCGCCAGCAACTCCCGCTCCGCCTCGTTTGCCTCCACCAGGATTTCGTCCGGCAGCCGGTCCACCGCCACCGGGCGCGACATTTCCGGCGTCATGCTGCGGCAGCCTTGGCCGAAGGGAACGAAGCCGTCCCATCCACGAAGCGTTCCAGCGGCTCCGCAGCCAGCGCAGCCTGGCACTGCCGCACGTATGCAGCCAGTTGTCCGGCCGCGCCTTCCGGCGCCGCGTCCCGCCATACGTTGCGCCGCAGCGCCGCCGCGAGCGCCTCGTCGTTCGCATCCGCCAGCGCCGCCTGATAGGCTTGAGCGCGGCCGTGGAAGGCTTCCCACATCTGCCTGTTCTTCTTGCCGACCGTCATGTCCCCGACCCCCATCTCGCGCAGGTTGAAATCCATGTCGGCGAACATCGCGTCGAACACGCCTTGCGAGAGGGCGGGGCCGGGTTCCGGCGCGGCGCGGAGGCGGTCGATGAGGAGGAAGACGTGCAGGCCGACCATGTCGAACCGGCCGTCCAGCGTGTCGGGCACGCCGAGGTCCCGGTAGTAGTAGGGCTCCCGGCCGGCTCGGACGGCGGCATTGTAGAGCTGGAAACTTGCGCGCTCGTGACGATTGCGCCTGAACAACCCCAACATCCGGCCTGCGACCCCCGACTCAATTGACAACGGGGCGCGCGCGTGAGACCCCAACGGCGTCAATGTAGGCGGCGGATGGGGCCATGCAATCAGGGGATGGCATTGTCCGCCCTCGAACCAAGGTTGCGTGAACGGTGCGACTTGCATTCCCCTTCTGCGTTCTGATGCTCGCGGCCTTGCCGGCTTGCAGCGTCGTCGAGACCCCGCGGACCTATCATGGCAACAAGGTCGATCCGGACCAGTTGAAGGAGCTTGTCATCGGGACCTCGACGAAGGCGGACGTCACCAGTTTGCTCGGGTCGCCGACGACTCGGGCGACGTTTAACGACAACCGGTGGGTTTACATCGGCGAGACAACGCGGACGCGGATCGGACGCCTTCCGGGGGTGATGTCGCAGAACATCACGGTGCTGACGTTCGACCCGTCCGGCACGCTGGCGTCGGTCAAGGTGCTCGACAAAGACAACAGCAAGTCGGTCGACGTCGTGAGCCGGTCGACGCCTTCGCCGGGGAGCGAGGCGAGCTTCCTGCAGCAATTGCTGGGCAACGTGGGCAAGTTCAGCACCACGCCGACCAACGTGGGCGGCGGGTCCGGCGGATCGGTCGGGCCGGGGAGCAGCGGCGCCCAATCGCCCGGGCTTTAACCCCTGGGGCTTTAACCGAGGATCGACGACCATGTACATCGCGATGAACCGCTTCAAAGTCCTGCCCGGCTCGGAGGAGGCGTTCGAGCATATGTGGACCAGCCGGGACAGCCAGTTGCAGGGCGTGCCCGGCTTCGTGGAGTTCCACCTGCTGCGCGGGCCCAAGCGGGAGGACCATGTGCTGTATTCGAGCCATACGATCTGGTCCGACTACGCCGCGTTCGAGGGGTGGACCCGCTCCGAGGCGTTCCGCGCCGCCCATGCCAACGCAGGGAACTCCGGGCGCGGCGACCGCCCGCTGTATGCTGGGCATCCGGAATTCGAGGGGTTCGAGGTGATCCAGACCATCGCCTAAGCGGGCTTGCGTCGATTGTGCTACGCAAGCCTGCTTTGAAACCTTTGAAAACCGTTCGCTGTTCGCGGGAGATTGCCGGGCAGAGGGTCACGGACGAGCATACTTCCAAGGGTGTTGCGGCGGCCCATAAGACGGCGGCTACCGTCTATGGGCCGGGGTGCGGCGGGGGAGTTTGCCTATGGCGCAGGCGGCTGTACCAGGCGATAGAGCGGGGCCTTGGCAACACGAGACAATCGCTTTAATCAAAGCATAGGTATGTAGAACCGCAGTTATCGTCGCGTCAGATTGCATTCAGCGGCAGGCGGCACCTAAGACCATCAGCAACTGGCCATTGAGAAGCCGTTACGGCGGAATACGGTTCCGTTTGCCATTGCGACCGGAATTTCAGCTTATCTCACGCCGCTTATATTGCCGTCGTCTGTCCGACAACGTTCAAACTTTTTGTTTTTGCCTTTCTTAGAAATGACTCCACCCACCCCGCTCCACTTTCATCACCCGCCTTTCCGCATCCAGCACCCGTACCCCCTCCCCTGCCCGAAACCACCCGATCCGCGAAACTTCAACCCCTACCTGCTCCGCCGCTGCCTGCAACTCCTTTCCCCGCCCCGGCCGCACCGCCATCAGCACCTCGTAGTCATCCCCCCCCGTCAGGCACGTCTCGATCCACGCCGCCCCCGCCGCTCTTGCCGTGTCCGAAAGCGGCACCGCCCCCAATTCCACCTCGGCCCCTAACCCGGCGGCCCGCGCCAAGTGGCCGAGGTCCTGCACTAGGCCGTCGGAGACATCCATCGCCGCCGCGGCCAGCCCAGGCCTCACCAGTCCCAGCCGGGGCCGCGGGCGGCGATACCGGTCGGCCAGGAACCCGTCCGGGTCGGGCAGCCTGCCCTGCAAGGCTGCCAAGCCCAGGGCGCCGTCGCCGATCGTCCCCGTCAGCCAGATCTCGTCGCCTGCCTGGGCGCCCGCGCGCCGGACCATCCCGTCCGGGCCGACGTGGCCGATGCAGGTCAGGCTCAACGTCAGCGGGCCGGGCGTCCGGGTCGTGTCGCCGCCCAGCAGCGAGAGGCCGAACTCGGCCTGGTCGTGGGCCAAGCCGGCGGCGAACCCGGCGAGCCAATCGGTGGTGACGGACGGCGGCGCGGAAACCGTCATCAGGTAGGCCAGCGGCGCCGCGCCCTTGGCGGCGAGGTCGCTCAGGTTGACGCGGAGCAGCTTCGCCCCGACCAGATCGGGCGGGTCATCGGGGAGGAAATGCACGCCCGCGACCATGGCGTCCACGGTCAGGACGAGGGTTCGTCCGGGCGGGGGTTGCAGCAGGGCCGCGTCGTCGAGCAACCCCAGGCCGCCCGGGCCGGCCAAGGGCGCGAAGTGGCGCGCGATCAGGCCGAACTCGGCGGGGGGTTCGCTCACGCGGCGGGTTGGAACTCGTGCGGGCGCAAATCCCGGGCCAGGCGGTCGAGCATGCCGTTGACCATTCGCGGCTCCTCGCCCTGGAAGAAGCCGTGCGCGATGTCGAGGTATTCGTTGATGACGACGCGGGAGGGGGGGCCGTCGTCCATCGACAGCTCGGCGCCGCCGGCGCGCATAAGGGCGCGCAGCACCGGGTCGAGCCGGGCCATCGGCCATTCGGTCGGCAGGGCGGCGGCGATGAGGGAGTCCAGCCGGTCCTGCTGCTGGACGGCGGTGCGGACGATGCGGCCGAACAGCGGGACATGGGCGTCGGGGACGCGTCCTTCCTCGAAGCCGCCGCCGCCTCTGTGCTCGGGGCCGGGCATCTCGCCGAGCCTGTGGCGGACGAATTGCTCGATCACGGTTTCGGCGGATTCGCCGCCCTGCTCGCTCTGGAACAGGGCCTGGACGGCGGCGACGCGGGACGCGGTGCGGGGACGTTTACGGTCGCCTGCGCGGTCTTTCGCCATCAGGCGGCCTCGAACTGGCGCTGGGCCATGACTTGCAGCAGGGCCGCGGCGGCGGCTTCCGCTCCTTTGTTGTGGCCGTCGTCGGCCGCGCGGGCCTCGGCCTGGGCGATCACGTCCACGGTCAGCAAGCCCGTTCCCATGGCGATGCCGTACTGCAAGGCGACCTGCATCAAGCCGTCCAGGCTGGTCCGGCAGATGAACTCGTAGTGGTCGGTCTCGCCGCGGACGACGCAGCCGAGGGCGACGAAGCCGTCGAAGCGTTTCGAGCCTCGCAGGGCGATGCGGATCGCCTGTGCCAATTCGAAAGCCCCGGCGACGTCCAGGATATCGTAGGTCGCGCCGGTATCGCGCAGGATGCGCTCGGCGCCGCGGGTCATGCCATCGACCACGCCACGGTAGTAGGGGGCGCGGACCAGGAGCAGATGAGGTGCGGGGCCTGTGACGATGGGCGCCGATGGCAGGGCCGCGTCGATGGTGCTCATGCGGTGCGTAGCCTACTCAAGCGGCACTCCTTCGATCGGGCGCTGGTCGACGATGTCGAGGCCGTAGCCTTCAAGCCCGACCACTGTGCGATGCGTGTTGGAGAGCAAGATCATATGGCGGATGCCCAGATCGACGAGGATCTGCGCGCCGATGCCATAGTCGCGCAGGAAGTGCAGCGGGCGGGGACTGCCTTCCAGCAGCCGCACGCGGGCGCTGAGGGCGTCGGGGCGGGTGTCCCGGATCAGGACGACGACGCCGCGGCCTTCGGCGGCGATCATACGCATCGCGCCGTGCAAGGTGGACCATTCATGCGTGCCGAGGGCGTCGTTGACGATGTCGACCGCGTGCATCCGGACCATGACCGGGCCTTCCGCGGCGAGGTCGCCTTTGGCCAGCACGAGATGCTCGGCGTGGTCCAGGGTTGTGGCATAGACGTGCAACGTCCAGTTGCCGCCGGCCGCGTGGTGCAGGCGGCCGTCCTGCACACGCTTGACGAGGCGTTCGGTGCGGCGGCGATGGGCGATAAGGTCGGCGATGGTGCCGAGCTTCAGGTTATGGTGCTGGGCGAAGGCGGCGAGCTCCGGGAGCCGGGCCATGGTGCCGTCGTTGTTCATGATCTCGCAGATGACGCCGGCCGGGGTCAGGCCTGCCAGGCGGGCGAGGTCGACGGCGGCCTCGGTGTGGCCGGCCCTGACGAGGGTTCCGCCGTCGCGGGCGACCAAGGGGAACACGTGGCCGGGGGTGGTGATCGCGTCGCGGCCACTGTCGGCGTTGATGGCGACCGCGATGGTGCGCGCGCGGTCGGCGGCGGAGATGCCGGTGGTCACGCCCTCGCGCGCCTCGATCGAGACTGTGAAGGCGGTGGAGTGGCGCGTGCCGTTCGACTGGCTCATCAGCGGCAGGCCGAGCTGCTCGACGCGCTGAGGGGTCATGGCGAGGCAAATCAGCCCGCGGGCGTGGCGGGCCATGAAGTTGACGGCATCAGGGGTGGCGAACTGCGCCGGGATGACCAGGTCGCCCTCGTTCTCCCGGTCCTCGTCATCGACCAGAACGAACATGCGCCCTGCCCTCGCCTCCTCGATCAGTTCGGCGGCGCTGGACAGGTAATCTGACAGGGTGGCGGCCTTCATGGCATCTCCGCGAGGTTTCTCGTCTCTGCGAGGTTTCTTGTCTCTGCGAGGCGGGCCACGTAGCGGGCCAGCATGTCGATCTCGATATGGACGGCCTGGCCGGGCTTGCTTTGGCCAAGGGTGGTCGCTTGCCAGGTGTGAGGGATTATATTGACCCCGAACCGGTTGCCGGCAACCTCGTTCACGGTGAGCGAGACGCCGTCGAGCGCTATGCTGCCCTTGGCGGCGATGAAGCGGGCCAGTTCGCGGGGGGCCTCGACTTGCAGACGCCAGGAGGCGTTTTCGGAACGGACATCCAGTACGACGCCGAGGCCATCGACGTGGCCGGAGACCAGGTGGCCGCCGAGTTCATCACCGATTTGCAACGACCGCTCAAGGTTCATGCACGATCCTTCGGACCACTCGCCGAGCCGGGTCTTGGACAACGTTTCCGCCGATGCGTCCACCGCGAACCAGTCTGCGCCGCGCTCGACTGCCGTCAGGCAGCATCCGGCGCAGGCAATACTTGCGCCCACGGCGATCGTGCCGGTGTCGGGCCAGGGCGAGGCGATCTCGATGCGCATGTCCTTGCCGTTTCCCAACCGCACCAGACGGCGCACCGTTCCGACCCCTGTGACGATGCCGGTGAACACTAACTCAAGCCTCCTCGCGTATGCAGGAGGATTTAGTGGAGCCGGGCGGGAGTGGCTAGTGTCAGCTTCTACGGAACGCTGAGTTAAAGCGGCGATTGTGTGCGACCGGCGCGTGGCGTTTGGCGCCATCCGCGTGGAACGCTCTTGCACGCGGCCGGGCAGCAACCGTGCCGACGCAAGAAAGCCGGCCCGCGGACAACGGGCCGGCTTTCTTATTCATCAGGACGGCAGGTTATGCAGCCATCTTATTGACCCGGCCTTCCGCCAGCTCCGTCAAGGCCCGGTCCGCTGCCTTTTCCTCTTCCAGCGTTTCTGCAAGCACGGAAGCGCAGTCATCCCGTCCGAGCTGCTTGGCGTAGGCGATCAGCGAGCCGTAGCGTGTCATTTCATAGTGCTCGATGGCTTGTGCGGCGGAAATCATGGCCGCATCGCAGACCTCGGTATCGGAGCAATCCGAGATGATCTCCTTGGTTTCAGAGATGATCCCATCCATCGCGGCGCAGGTGACGCCTTTGACTGGCTGGCCATGCATTTCAAAGACCTGCTCCAACCGCTTGATCTGGCCCTGCGTCTCGACGAGGTGCTTCTGGAAGGTATTCTTAAGCTCGGGGCTGGACGCCTTCTCGATCATCGTCGGCAGGTTTTTGGTAATCTGCTGCTCGGCGTAATAGATGTCCTGCAAGGTGTGGACGAACAGGTCATCGAGACTTTTGATCGGCTTTGAGAACAGACCCATAGCTTAGCTCCTTTTGGCTTTCCTGTTTCATTAACGACGGATGCGCTGCCCGGTTCTGATCACGACGTCGGAATGCTGGGCGGTCGAGGCGGACAAGACAGCCGGTCGATTGCGGTTTGCCAGGCATGGATGTCGCGAGGCCGATCACATGACTGTTATCCGACTGCGTGTGTCGCCTGTCGATGCCGCCTTTCCCATTCCTGTCACGCTTTCTCGCGCTTGCCGCCCTCCTATGCCCGATTGCCGCGCGAGACGACCTGTTCGAATTCCAGGACAACAGCGCCGGCTACCGCTGCGGGCCGATCCAGGAACCGGGCGTGCGCGACCGCGCGAGCTCCAACGGCAAGAATATCGTCAACCTGAGCCATGTCGACTGCTGGCGATATGACAGCAACCGAGGCCGGGTTCGATCACAACACCAAGAATACGGCTTTCGATCCCTACAAATGGCTGGTCGCCATCGGCTCCAGCATCCAATTCAACGTGCCTGGCTTCTTTGGCGTCGGCTTGCACGACGCCCAGGAATCGAACCACAACGGCATCGTCGGGCGTCACCAGATCGGGGAACGGCCGACCGTGATCGCCGACCACGCTTGAAGGAGACTGCCATGCCTTTGATCGCAAACAGCTACGGCAAGGGCCGGGTCCGCGTCATGCGGGTCCATCGCGGGGCCGAGCGGCATGAGGTGCGCGAGCTCTCAGTCGCCACGACCCTGGAAGGCGATTTCGGCCGGGCGTTCACCGAGGGCGACAACCGCCAGGTGATCGCCACCGATACGATCAAGAACATCACCAACATCGTCGCCCGCGAGAACCTTGCCGCCTCGGCGGAGCAGTATGGCGGGCTTCTGGCGGCGCGGTTCCTTCAACGCTACCCGCAGGTCGAACGCGCCACCGTCACCATGCGCGAGACCCGGTGGAGCCGGGCGGAGATCGATGGCAAGCCTCACCCGCACAGCTTCGTGCTGGACGCGAACGGCACGCCTTTCGCCGAGGTCAGCAGCACGCGCGAGGACACGACAACCATCTCGGGCATCGACGGGTACACGTTCATGAAGACGACCGAGTCCGGTTGGATGGACTACGTCATGGACGACTACACCACCCTTCCCCCCACCACCGACCGCATCGCCGCGACCGCCATGGACGCGCGGTGGACCTGGTTGTCCGAGCCGGGAGACTACGAACGGGCCAACGCCCGCGTGCTGGAGACCATGCTGCCCGTGTTCGCCGCCACCTACAGCAAGGGGGTCCAGGACAGCCTCTACCGCATGGGCGAGGCCGCGCTCGCGGCCATCCCGGAACTCGCGACCATCACCATGGCCTGCCCGAACAAGCATTACTTGCCGGTCAACCTCGCGCCGTTCGGCATGTCGGGCGACAACACGGTGTTCACGCCGACCGACGAGCCGCATGGGCAGATCGAATGCACCGTCGGGCGCGGTTAGCGCGAGCCCGCCGCCCGGAGATCGGCGATCGTTGCCCTTGACGTGATCTGCTCGGGGTCGGTTCGCAACTCGATCAGGGCGGGCTTGCCGCTTGCCGCGGCCCGCTCGAAGGCCGGGCGGAAGGCGCCCGTGGTCTCGACCACCTCGCCGTGGCCGCCGAACGATTCGATCCACTTGGCGAAATCCGGGTTGGTCAGTTTCGTGCCCGAGACCCGGCCCGGGTAGGCCCGTTCCTGATACATCCGGATCGTTCCGTACATGCTGTTATTGAACACGAGGAGGATGGGGCTCACGCCTTCCTGGAAAGCGGTGGCGATCTCCTGGCCCGTCATCAACATGCCTCCGTCGCCTACGAAGACGATCACCTGCCGGCCCGGGTAGGCGACCGCCGCCCCGACCCCGGCCGGCACGCCGTAGCCCATGGCCCCGTTGGTCGGGCCGATGAAGCGTTGCTGTTCGGCGAAATCGATGAAGCGGGCTGGCCAGGTCGCGAAATTGCCCGCGTCCGAGGTGAAGACCGCATCCGGGGCGGCAAGCTCCTGCAGGTCGCGCATGACGTGGGCCAGGTTCAGCGGCCCTTTGTACTCCGGTATCTCGCGGCCTTCCTGGCGTAGGGACCGGAGTTCGGCTGCCCATTCGCGCCAAGGCCCGGCTGTGGCCGGCAGGGCAGCGGCCGCTTGTGCGAAGGCATTGAGATCGGCGGTGATGCCCAGCGCGGGACGGAACACGCGTCCAATCTCGGACGGGTCGGGATGCACCTGAACGATCGGTATGCCGCCGGCGGCGAACAGCGTGTAGCCCTGGGTTGTCGCTTCGCCCAGGCGCGAGCCGATGGCGAGGACGAGATCGGCCTGTTTCGCTTTCGCGACCAGCGCCGGGTCGGAGCCGACGCCGAGGTCACCGACGAAGTTGTCCAGCCGGCCATCGAACAGCGCCTGACGCCGGAAGCCGACGGCAACCGGCAGGCCCTGGCGAATGACGAAGCCGCGGATCGCGGCTCGGCCGGGCGGGTTCCAGCCGCTGCCGCCCAGGATAACGAGCGGCCTCCGGCTCTTGGCCAGAAAGCCGGTTAGGCGGTCCATGGCGGACGGGTCGGGATGGGGCGACGACGCTGCTGCGCGGCCTATGTCTCGCACGGCAACCTCTTGTTTCTGCATTTCCTCCGAGAGGGCGACGACGACGGGACCGGGACGCCCCGTGGTGGCAACGCCGACAGCCCTCGCGACGAGTTCGGGGATACGGCGGGCGTCGTCGATCTGGGTGACCCATTTGGCCAGGGGGCCGAACATGCGCCGGTAATCGACTTCCTGGAAGCTGTCGCGGTCCGTCTCACTGAACGGCACCTGCCCTATGAACAGCAGCATCGGCGTGCTGTCTTGCATGGCCACGTGAACGCCGATCGCTCCGTGACAGGCGCCCGGGCCGCGCGTGACCATCGCGGCTGCGGGGCGTCCGGTGAGCTTGGCGTAGGCTTCGGCCATGTTGACCGCGCCTGCCTCGAAGCGGCAGGTCACCAAGCGGACTTGCTCGCGCACCGCGTAGAGGCCGTCGAGCACGTCGAGATAGCTCTCGCCCGGGACGGCGAACACGTGGTCGATGCCTTGGGACAGCAGGGCGTCGGCGAGCACGCGCCCGCCAGGCCGCATCGTGAGCGCTTCGTTGGTCATGGCCTGCTCCTCTCGCATGAGCGTGACGTTACGCGGTTCGGCAATTGACGGGAACCGTTCCGCCGGGCACGGTCGGGCGCGTCATGCGGGCGATTTTCGTTCAAATCAAATGCCAGATGGGCCAGGCCTACCAGGTCGCGCAAACGGCCGTGGATACGGTTGAGCAGTTGTCGGAGATTTACTCGACATCGGGCCAATATGACCTGATCGGGAAGTTCTATCTCGACCCTGACCAGGACACGGGATTGTTCGTGACCGAGCGCCTGCAAACCATTCCCGGCGTGGCCGACACGTATACGCTGATTACGTTCAACGCTTTCGCGGCGAGCAAGATTTAGGAACGGCCCTTACCGTCGCGGCGAATGGCCGGACACAGCGGCGCCTGCATCGGCCGGCAGCGTTAGGCACGCGGCCGCTAATCCGGCCGTTATGACCGCGAGGGCGGCGAAGGCGGCGTGGAACGGCGGGAGCGGGGCCGCCGGGCCGAACGCCGCGCCGGCTACGCGCAGCAGCAACGCGCCGATCGCCACGCCGAAGCCGTTGCTGAGTTGGAAGGCGACGCTGAACCAGGTGTTGGCCGGCCCCATTTGCGTTTGCGGGACGTCGGCGAAGGCGAGCGTGTTGAGGCCGGTGAATTGCGTCGAGCGCGACGCGCCGGCCAGCAGCAAGAGCGGCAGGATAAGCCAGAGCGGGGTCATGCTGCCGATCATGGCGCAGCAGGCCATGCAGGCGGCTTGCAGGCCGGCGTTGACGCCCAGGACCGTGCGGAAACCCCAGCGCCTGAGAATGGCCGAGGTCAGCGGCTTGATGCCGAGGTTGCCCGCGAACAGGACCAGCACCAGCAGCCCGGCATGGAACGGGTCCACCCCGAAACCGAGCTGAAACAGCAGTGGCAGCAGGAACGGCATGGCGGCAATGGTGGTCCGCGTGGCCGTGCCGGTTGTCATGACCAGCCTGAAGGTCGGGACCGCCCAGGGCGCCGGGTCGAGCAGCGGGTGGGGATGGCGGCGAAGGTGGCGGACGAAGCCGATGCTTCCGGCGGCCGTGAGGAACAGGAGCAGCGCCGCGAAGGGCAGCGGCGGATCGGGGGCGCTCAACAGGTCGAGCGCGTGACTGATGCAGAGCAAGGTGGCCGCGGCGAGCACGAAGCCGAGGCCGTCGAAGGTTCGCGGCTGGGTCGGGATGCGGGGTACCAGGCGTAAGGCGAGCAGGGTCGCGACCGCGCCGAGCGGGAGGTTGACGAAGAAGATCAGCCGCCAGCTCAGGTGTTCGGCGATGAAGCCGCCGAGCGGGGGGCCAAGCAGCGGGGCGGAAAGGCCGGGCCAGGTCAGGGTGGCGATGGCGTTCATCAGGTCGGGCTTGGCGGTGGCGCGAAGGACGACAAGGCGGCCAACGGGCACCATCATGGCGCCGCCGATGCCTTGCAGCACGCGTGCGGCGACGAACTCCGGCAAGGTTCGGGACAAGCCGCAAAGGGCGGAGCTGACGGTGAAAAGGACAATGGCGGCCGTGAACACCTTGCGGGCGCCGAACCGGTCGGCGGCCCAGCCACCGGGAAGAATGAAGATGGCGACGGTCAGAAGATAGGCGGAGATGCCGACGTGGAGGCTGACCGGGTCTGATTGCAGGGACTCGGCCATGCGCGGCAGGGCGGTGACGATGATGGTTCCGTCCAGGAACTCCATGAAGAACGCGCCCGCGACGAGCAGCGCCAAGGGGCTGACCGGCGGCAGGGTCATGAGTGAGTGGCCGTGGGCACCAGGCTTCTCGCTTGTTGCGTCATGCGATTTGGTCGGACGCAATCATCGGACGGAGATGATGGAGAAGAAAGGGGGGGGGGCGGAGGCGGCCAGGGCCCTTGCCTGGCCCTGGCAGTTCAGGCGGGGAATATCAGGCGTTCGGCACCACGATGTTGAAGTGATGCGTGTAAGCGCCGTGCATGTCCGCCGAGACGCCTCCGGCTTTGATGCCGTTGACCGTGGCGCCGGTGACGAACAGGTTGCGGTCGGTATCGGCGGTTCCGCCGTAGGCGTCGTTCAGGAACGTCAGCGCGATGTCGTGCGCGCCGGCCGCCAGAATGCCGGGAATGGTGACCGCCTGGGTTTGGCCGGCGGCGCGCAGGGCCGTGACCATGCCGGTTTGACCGATGGCCTTGCCGTCGACCGCGATCGAGAACTTCGCGTCGCCCTGGTAAGCGTCCTCACACATTTGCAGCACCACGTTGCCGGCCGCGCTGGTGTCGGCGCGGGCGTGGAAGCCGGTCGAGCCGGTGGCCAACAGCGAAGCCGAGGCTTCTTGCGTTGCCCAGCCGTTGTACGTCACGCCATCGACGTAAAGGTTACGGTCGGTCGCGGCCGTCCCGTCCCATTTGTCGTTGAGAAAGCTTACCATGACCGTGGCATTCGGGCCGAAGTCGCCATTAAGCGTGACAGCCTCGGTTTCCCCGGCGCCGTGCGATGCGGAGGCCGTGCGGACGCCGCCGATCGTGTTGCCGTTGACCGCGATGGTGAACTGGGCATGGCCCTGGTAGGCGTCTTCGGACACCCTTACGACAACGGTGTCGGCAGCTCTGGCGACGGCGTGGAAATCAGCCGAGCCGGCGGACAACAGCGGGGCCGAGGCTTCTTTCGTCGCCAAACCATTGTAAGTCACGCCATCGACGTAGAGATTGCGGTCGGTCGCGGCCGTCCCGTCCCATTTGTCGTTGAGGAAGCTCACCGTGATGGTAGGGCTCGGACCGAAATCACCGTTGAGCGTGACAGCCTCGGTGTTCCCGGCGCTATGCGACGCGGCGGCGGTTCGGACGCCGCCGACCGTGTTGCCGTTGACGGCGATGGTGAACTGGGCGTCGCCTTGGTAGGCGTCCTCGGACACGTTTACGACGACGGTGTCAGGGCCGCTTGCGGGGCCGCCCGCCTTGGGCGTCGAGGGCGCGGGCGTTGCGGTTGTCGGTATCGGCTTGGACGCCGTGCCGGCGAACGAGAACGTCCGCTCGCCGCCGACGTATTCAGCGAAGCTGACGCCCGAGATGGCGATGCCGTTGATGCTCGCGCCGTCGACGTAAAGGTTGCGGTCGCCGTCCACGCCGCCGCCGGCGTTGTTGAGGAAGTTGACGCCGGCGGTGTGCTGGCCGGGGCCGAAATTGCCTTTGACGTGGAAGGCCTGCCGCTCGCCGTTCCAGTGGATCGCGGAGGTGGAGAGCGTGCCGCCGACCTGCTTTCCGTCGACGGTTATGAGGAACTGGGCGTCGCCTTGGTAATAGTCCTCGCTGACGAGGATCGTGAGGTCATCGGTCCCGGCGCCGACCGTTTGGTCGCCTTTCGGGGCTGGCGGGATGGGCGCGGCCTTGGTGGCAGGCGGGGCCGGGGCGTCGGCGCCGCCGAGGCCGCCGTTGCCGTTGGAGTCGGTGGCGCCGTAGAAGCTGAAACCTCGCTTGTCCGGCGAGGAGGCGGTTTGCTGCACGATGGCCGGGTTGTTGCCGTCCTTCGAGAAGCCGCGGATGTAGTCGATTTTCATATCCGCGGACTCGCCGCGCGGCGCGCCGGCCCAGTGGCCGCCGACGGCGAGGTTGGCGAGGAGATACATCGGGCGATGAAAGTCGGACGGCGTGGCCATTGACCCGGCGGCCTGGCCGTTGAAGTAGAAGGTGATCTTGTCCGCCTGCCAGTCGACGCCGAACGTGTTGTACTGGGTGTACAGGTTCGCGCCGTTGGTATCGCGCCAGTCGCCCTGGCCGCCGCTGTCGGTCACCACCGCGCCGTTGTGGAACGAATAGGCGCCGCCTTCGCCGCCCGGGCTTACTGCGCCGAACGCCTCGAGCGCGTCGATCTCCGGCGGCCAAACGTGCTCCTGGGAGAGCATCCAGAACGCGGGCCACATGCCGGCGGCGGCCGGCAACTGGGCGCGCATCTCGAAATAGCCGTATTGCTGGGAGAACGAATGATAGGTGGTGATGGCGCCTGAGGTGTAGGTTTGCCCCATCGTCTTGGACGGGTCGGCGGACGGGGCAGCGTGGATGTTGAGGACGCCGCTGGAGACAGAAAACGGGTTCACGCCGACAGTCGAATCTGAATACATCTGGACTTCATCGTTGAGCTTGCGCTCTCCGTATGAATATGTCGTGTCCCAGGTTCCGGTCCCGCCCTGAATTTGATAGTTGGACGGGCCGTTAGAACTGAAGCTGTTGAATTCGTCGTCGAAAGTCAGCTTGTAACCGGTCAGATTAAGACTTCCGCTGCTGGCCATGATCGCGCCCCTTTTGCTTGAGGCGTCTATGCCTCAGGACGGGCTGCTCGCGTAAGCGTGATAAATGTTAAGAGATGGGACAAGCCATAGGATCGAGGCTATGGAACGGAACTAAATGTTTAGCTGCCGAACAAACGACTTGCGGTCGATCGTGCAATGTTCGAGACGACCTGACGTAAGCCCTTAAATAGAGTGCCTACAATACATTGGCAGCAATCGTCAGCGCCAGGCTTGGAGCCGTTCCGCCGCCGCTGCCATGTCGCTCTCTGGGCCGCAGTAGCTGAACCGCATCGTGCGGCGCCCGCGGGTGCGGTCGAAGTCGACGCCGGGGGTGGCGGCGATGCCGGCCTCTGCCAGAAGGCGTGAGCAGAAGCCGACACTGTCGTTGGTTCGGCCGTCGAGGTCGGCGTAGATGTAGAAGGCCCCGTCCGCGGCGGCCAGGTTGGGGAAGCCGGCCTTGGGCAATGCGTTCAGGAGAACGTCGCGGCTGCGCCGGTATGAGGCCACGTTGGCCTCCAGCTCCGGGCCGCAGGCGAAGGCCGCTTCGGCTGCGAGCTGGCTGATGTGGGGGGCTGAGATGAACAGGTTCTGCGCCAGGCACTCCACGGGGCGCACGAGGTCGGGCGGCAAAACCATCCAGCCGACCCGCCAACCGGTCATGCAAAAGTATTTCGAGAAGCTGTTGACGACGATCGCGGTGTCGCTGAACGCGGCGGCGGTCGAGATCGGGCGGGCGTAGTGCAGGCCGTGATAGATTTCGTCGGAAACGAGGCGGACGCCCCGGGCGTCGCACCAGGCTGCCAGGGCTTGCAGTTCGTCCGGGTTGAGCATGGCGCCGGCCGGGTTGCAGGGGCTGGCGACGATGAGGCCGTCCGGCGGCGGGCCGAGCTGGTCCAGCAGTGCCGGGGTGGGTTGATAGCGGGTTTCAGGCCCGGTCTCGATGACGACCGGCTCCAAGCCTAGGGCTACCAGGATGTTGACGTAGGGCGGGTAGAACGGGGAGGCCAGAGCGACCCGGTCGCCCGGATCGAACGCCGCGAGGAAGGCTAGCGGGAAGGCACCGCTGGCGCCGAGGGTTACGGCAATGCGCTCTTTCAGGATCTCGATGCCATACCAGTCCGTGTAGTGCTGCGTGAGCCGGGCCCTGAGCGACGGGCGGCCAAGCGCCTCGGTGTAGCCCATCGGGTCGGGTCCGCCGAGGGCTTTCGCCGCGGCGAGGCGCGCGCCTTGCGGGGCTCCGGCGCCGGGCTGGCCGACCTCCATGCGCAGGACGTTCGCAGCGCCGGGCGGCAGGCTGGCGGCTCGGGCGTTGGCGGCGGAGATCACGTCCATCACCATGAACGGCGGCGCGAAGGCGCCGCGGCCGACTTTGATCACCGCCCGTGCCTCCATCGATGGAAAGCCGTCATGCCACTCGTCGTTCTCGCACGTCGGCGGCTCACCCGCCGGATTGCGGCTTGCGGCCGCATATCAGTTGCTCGCCGCCGCCAAGCCATGGCCGCGCGGGTCGGCGGCCCAACTGCAGGCGCTCTCGTTGCCGGGGAGGTAGCGCGAACAGGCGATGACGTCCGCCCGGCCCGGCTCCGGGACCGGGGCAGGCATCGCGGTGTTGGCGCGAAGGGCGTTCGCCATGCCTGCCGCGACCGCCAAGGGCGCGCCGTCCTGTCCGGACCCGGCGACAACGGCGCGGAAGGCTTCGAGCGGTTCGTTCCAGGCGATCGCGGCGGCGAGCAGGGGCGGCGTGTAGGCGCGGGGCGACGCGCCCAGGACAATCCCGGTGCCGGGTGCGATCCGTCCGGTGCCGAACAGGTTGCCCATTGTCAGCTCGCAGGCGACGCTGTTGCCGTTCTTGTCGAGGACGGCGAAGCCGGTGCTTGCCGGCAAAGGGGACAAGCTGCCGCCGGCCGCGGGCGAGGCGAGGAGGGCGTTCGGGTCGACGCCGCCCTGACGCGCGCGGACGGCGGTCCCGACCGCTACCGCTTGAGCGGCGGCGATGTCGCGGGGGTTGCTATAGAGGGTTTTGAAGGAGGCTGCGGCGGCGAGTCCGCCGTCCGCAGGGGGCGGCAGAAAGGCGACGAGGTCGTTTCCGGCCGGGAGGCTGAGCGGCGCCGCGGCGCTCGGCACGGCCGCGCGCATCTCATCGACCGTGAGCGGGCCTCCGGCCAAGCGGGACGCGGCGGCAAGGCGGCGGGCCAGCGCGCCCTGATACAGGTCGCCCACGCCCGCGGTACGGAGTTGCGACAGGGTGGCGCCGAGGTCGGGCTGCGTGATCCGGCCGCCTTCGGCGAGGGGCTTGCCATTGGGGGTGAAGATGGCGCGCGCGTTCGGGTCTTCGCCGAGCGGGCCGGCGACGACGGCGAGGTCGGTGGCCAGGGCGCGGGAGACGGGGACACCGAACTTCGCCAATTGTTCCGGGCCGGCGAGGAGGCTCTCGAACGGCAGCCGGCCGTAGCGGGCGTAAAGCAGGTAGAGGCCGCGGGCCAGCATCGGCACCGCGGCGGGGCGGTCCGCGCCGGGCGGGGTTTGCGCGGGCGCCTGCGGCATGAACATGATCGCTTCCGGGCGGCCGCCTGCTGGGCCGTCCTTGCCGGGGCTGTAGGCGAGGCAAGCCCCGCCCGAGCCAAGGCCCGCGCGCGACGGATAAGTGACTGCCAAGGTGAAACCGAGCGCGACCGCGGCGTCGGCCGCCGAGCCGCCGCGGGCAAGGATCTCGCGGGCTTCGAGCGCCGCGCGCGGCTCGTCGGCGACGGCGGCGCCGATGAAGCCGGCCAAGCGTTCCGGCCCGGCAGCTGGGCCGCCGCCGCCGATGAACTGGTCCTTGAGCGACGTGAGCGAGGAGCACGCACTTATCGAGAACAGCGCCGCGGCCGCGATGGCCGTCCTGGCGAACCCCTTGCTCTGCAACCCGTTATCCTCCCGCGCACGACAGGGGGTGCCATAGCGGCGTTCGCCCGCAGCGGCAACCGGTGGTAAGGCTGTCCGACCGACGCCGAGGATCGATCATGCGCCCATTCGCTGCCCTGCTCTTGCTCTGCCTTTTGGCGACGCCGGTGATGGCCGACCCACTCACTCCGGCGCAGCGCGAGGCCGTGGTGCAGACGGTCCGCGAGGCGCTGGTGCGTGATCCGTCGATCTTGCGGGACGCGCTCGCGGCGTTGCAGGCCGACGAGCAGAAGCGGCAGGACCAAGCGGCGAAGGACAAGCTGGCGGAACTCAGGCCGCAACTGGCGCTGCCGACAGACCCGATCGAGGGCAACCGGGCCGGCGATGTCACCATTGTCGAGTTCTACGATACGCGGTGCCCGTATTGCCGGCACATGGAACCGGTGATCGCCGAGCTGCTGAAATCCGATCCGCAGATCAGGTTGGTGAAGAAGGATCTGCCGATCCTTGGCCCGGCGAGCCAGCTTGAGAGCCGCGCCTTGCTGGCCGCGCAGAAGCAGGAGGGGTATTTCAAGCTGCGGCAAGCGGTGATGCAGGCGGGCGGGACGCCGACCACGGATTCATTGCGCGACTTGGCGGACCAAGTGGGGCTTGATGGGGCGCGGATGCTGCGCGACATGGATGACCCGGCGATTACGGCACGGCTGAAAGCGAACCTGGCGCTCGCGAAGCAGATCGGGATCGAGGGCACGCCCGCTTTCATCGTCGGCGAGCAGCTCATCCCCGGGGCTGCCGACATCCATGACCTTCGGCAGGCGGTGGCGTCGGCGCGTTCGCATTGACTTTCATTTAACCTATTCGGAGCTAAACCATGACTGACACGACCGAGTATGCGCCGCCCGAGATCTGGACCTGGAACCAGGGCAACGGCGGCAGGTTCGCGAACATCAACCGTCCGGTGGCGGGGGCTACGCATGAGAAGGAGTTGCCGGTCGGGCGTCACCCGCTGCAGCTTTACTCGCTGGCCACCCCGAACGGCGTGAAAGTGACGGTGATGCTGGAGGAGTTGCTGGAACAAGGGCACGCGGGCGCGGAGTATGACGCTTGGCTCATCCGGATCGGAGATGGCGACCAGTTCGGCAGCGGCTTCGTGGCGGTCAATCCGAATTCCAAGATCCCGGCGCTGATGGACCGCAGCGGGCCGACGCCGATCAGGGTGTTCGAGTCGGGGTCCATCCTGGTCTACCTGGCCGAGAAGTTCGGGGCGTTCCTGCCGAAGGAAGCGGCGCGGCGGGCCGAGTGCCTGTCGTGGCTGTTCTGGCAGATGGGGGCTGGGCCATACCTGGGCGGCGGATTCGGCCATTTCTACGCGTATGCGCCGACGAAGATCGAATACGCGATCGACCGGTTCTCCATGGAGGTGAAGCGTCAGCTCGACGTGCTGGACCGGCGGCTCGCGGAAAGCGAGTACCTGGCGGGGGCGGAGTATACGATCGCCGATATGGCGGTTTGGCCCTGGTACGGCGCGCTGGCGGCCGGCCAGCTTTACGGGGAGTCGGCCAAGTTCCTCCAGGTGCAGGAGTACAAGAACCTGCAACGCTGGGTCGAGCAGGTCGGGTCTCGCCCGGCCGTGCAGCGCGGGCGCATGGTGAACCGGATATCCGGGGAGCCGTCGTCGCAGTTGCACGAGCGTCACGACGCGGGGGATTTCGCGACGAAGACGCAGGACAAAGCCGGCGGCTGAACCGTTGCGCCGCGCCCTGCGAACGCTTCTTTTCGGCGTCCTCGCCCTCGTCGTCCTGGCGGGCGTGGCCGTCGGGGGCGCGATCTGGTGGAGTTTCCCGGCCACGCATACTGACGCGGCGATCCCTAGCCTTTCCGCACCGGTCCAGATCGCCCTCGACGACGACGGGATACCAAGGATCAAGGCGGCGAACGACATCGACGCCGCGGCGGCGCTCGGGTTCGTCCATGCGCGCGACCGCATGTTCCAGATGGAACTGATGCGGCGCAATGCGTCCGGGCGATTGTCGGAACTCGTGGGCGGCTCCGCATTGCGGCAGGACCGGTTCATGCGCACGCTCGGGCTTCGCCGCCGGGCCGAAGCCGAGCTCGCCGCGCTTGACCCGGCAACCCGGGCCAGGCTGGACGCCTACGCGGCCGGGGTGAACGCGTGGATCGCGCGCCGGGGGCGGTTCTCGGCGCCGGAGTTCATCCCGCTCGGCGCTCCGGAGCCTTGGACCCCGGTCGACAGCCTGCTCTGGGGCAAGACCATGGCCTTGTACCTCGCCGGCAATTACCGCGACGAGCTTGCCCGCCTTGCCGCGCTGCAGAGCATGCCGCCCGAGCGGGTCCGCGCGTTTTGGCCCAAGCACGGGCATACGCTGCCGCCCGATGCGCGGCTTGGCCCGGCCGCGACGCGGCTGGCGGCCATCATCCCCGCCTTCCCTGCCCCGTTCACCCAGCCTCGCACGGCAAGCGACGAGTGGGCCGTAAATGGCGCGAACAGCTTGACGGGCGCGCCGCTCCTGGCTGGGGACCCGCATCTCGGCTACAGCATGCCGGGGATTTGGTATCTCGCGCGGGTCGATACGCCGACATCCACGCTGGCGGGGGCGACGGCGCCGGGCCTTCCGTTCCTGGTGATGGGTCGTAACCGGCAGATCGCTTGGACGTTCACCACGACCGGCGCCGATACGCAGGATGTTTTCGTTGAGACAGGGCTTCCCGGCGGCCGATACGAGACGCCGGATGGACCGCGCGCGTTCGAGAGCCGCGAGGAGCGGATCAAGGTCCGCGGCCAGGCCGACGACGTGATGCACGTGCGGGAAACGCGTCATGGGCCGGTGCTGAGCGACCTTGATGACCCGGACGGAGCGATCCTCGCGGTGTCCATGGCCAGCCTTGCGGCGGGGGACAGGGCCGCGGATGGGCTGCTCGCGCTGAACCTGGCGACGGATGTTTCCGCCGCAGGATCGGCGGCTGGCCGGATCAGCGCGCCGGTGCAGAACCTGCTGGTTGCCGACCGTGACGGTATCGGCTTGTTCACCACCGGGCGGGTGCCGTTGCGCCGCGCGGGCGACGGCGTGCTCCCCGTGCCTGGGGCGAGCGGGGCCTTTGATTGGACCGGGTTCGCTTCGGGCGACGCGCTTCCGCGTCAGGTCAACCCAGTTTCAGGCCGGCTCGTCAACGGGAATGAACGGGTGGCCGGACCGGATTTTCCGGTGTTCATGGGGACGGATTGGTTCGGCGATTGGCGCGCCCGGCGCATTCGGGCGCTGCTCGACACCCGTTCGACCCACAGCGTCGACAGCTTCATCACCATCCAAGGCGACGTGACGAGCGCGTTCGCGCAGTCGGTGCTGCCCCGGTTGTTGCAAATGGAGCCGGCCGACGCCAAGTCACGCGTCGCTTTGACGTCTCTTCGACGTTGGGACGGGACGATGCGGCTGGATTGGCCGCAACCATTGCTGTTCAACGATTGGATGCGCCGGTTCGTGACCGCCTTGAAGCAACGCGACGGCATTCCGCAGGGGCTTGGGGGCATGACGCCAGACCAGATCAGCCGCGCGCTTGGGCCGGACGGCGGCGAGTGGTGCGGCAAGGAGTGCGACGCCCTGTTGGCCGAGACGCTTTCCGCCGCGGCCGGGGCGTATGACCGCGACCGCCACTGGGGCGACGTGCACCGGGCCGAGTTCCCGCATCCGGTGCTCTCCCATGTTCCGCTCGTTGGGCGTTTCTTTATATGGAGCATCGAGCAGCCAGGCGATGGGACGACCTTGTTCCGCGGGGACATGCGCGGGGACTCATGGGCCGCGGTGCATGGTCCGTCCTATCGCGGCGTCTATGATCTGGCGGATCTGGACCGCAGCGCGTTCGCCGTCGCGCCTGGGCAATCCGGCAATCCATTCAGCAGCCTGGCTGGGAATTGGCTGCACCGGTGGCGTGACGACAAGACGATCCGGCTTGCCGCCTCCATCAAGCCGGCCGGGACAATCGAGCTGCATCCATGAGCGATGCCATGTTTGAACAAAATATGACAAGCGGCGTCGTGTGGCGCAGGGTGTGGGCGTGGATCGTCGATGTCATCTTCATCGCCGTGATCGCGACGGCGCTTTACGTTGGCATGTTCCTGTTGGGGGTCATCACGTTCGGGCTTGGGTTCGGGCTGATGGGACTGCTTCCTGCCGTGCCGCTTGCTTACCATATCCTGTTCGTGGCCAGCGCCAGGGCCGCAACGCCGGGGCAATCGCTGTTGGGCGTGGTGGTCGTAAGAGATGCGAATGGTACGCGGCCAGGGCTGCTTGAGGCGACGCTGTTCACTCTTGGCCTTTGGGCGACATTTGCCGTGTTCGTGCCTCTGCTTTTGATCGCTTTGTTTACGGAACGTCATCGCGCCCTGCACGACATCGTTTCCGGGTTGGTGGTGGTCCGCGAGGAGACATTGACCCGCAGGATGACATTGGCGAACATGCAATCAGAGATACCGCCGCTATGAGCTATAAGCCGCCGCGCCGCCCGCAATTTTTCTACACGACTGCGCCGTTGCCTTGTCCTTACGTGCCTGGCCGGACGGAACGGAAGGTCGTGACGGAGATTACCGGGCCTGAGTCGGACCAGTTGCATGACCGGCTGTCCCGCGCCGGGTTCCGCCGGAGCCATAACATCGCCTATGCGCCCGTATGCCCCTCGTGTCAGGCGTGCGTGCCGATCCGGATACCGGTTGCCCGGTTTGAGCCTGACCGGGGATTGAGACGGATTATGCGGGCCAATGCCGGGGTTGAAGGCTACGAGGTCCCTGCCCGTGCGACGGCCGAGCAATTCCAGCTTTTCCAGCGCTATCAGCAGGCCCGGCACGGCGAAGGCGACATGGCGACGATGAGTTTCTATGATTTTCGCGCAATGGTCGAGGATACGCCGATCGAGACCATAATTACCGAATTCCGCGCCAATGGCAGGCTCATCGGCGGGTGCCTGACGGACCGGCTCGGGGATGGCTTCTCTGCCGTCTACAGCTTTTACGCGCCGGAACTGGTGCGGCAATCGCTGGGGACATTTGCCATCTTGTGGATGGTCGAGCGCGCCCGGGCGGAAGGACTGCCCTACGTTTATTTAGGGTATTGGGTGCCGGAAAGCCGGAAAATGGCCTACAAAGCGAGATTCCGCCCCTGCGAGGTGCTGACCAGCGGGACATGGCGGACGTTGACGGATGTCGAGGCTGACGGCGAGGGCGGCGTCGATGCCGAATTGGTGCATGAAACGACGCCCTGATTAGCTCGACAACAGCTCTTCCTGAATGGCTTTGTCGAGTTCATGGGTGCGGAAGGGCTTTTGCAAAAAGCGGCGTTGAAGCGGCTGCGGAACGAAGTAGCCCGAGACAAGGATGATCTTAAGGTCATGCCGCTTGCCTCTGGCGAGGTCCGCCAATTCCAAGCCGGACATGCCCGGCATACGGATGTCGGTCACCATGACATCGACACTTGGCCACGTTTCTATGATCGCCAGCGCTTCCTGCCCGCCTGGCGCCTGGACGACCTCGTAACCGAGTTCTTCGAGCATGTCGGCCGAGGTCTCACGGACGTCATCGTCATCATCGACAAGAAGGATCATACAAGACCGATCGGCCAGACGGCCCTCCATTAAGTTTACAGAGAAAAGCATCTTAGCCGCAGGCGAGGCGCGGATGGAGGGAATGAATCGTGAGCGGACGTAACAAATCCGTGGGTCGGCGGCTATGGAAGGCGATGAAACCATAACCGGGCCGTCGCGTCTGCGATGGTAACCACTGATGGAGACTGGCCGATGGCCGTTGGACAACCGCCGGCGCGTGATCCTTCATTGCTGCCGCCCGGCTTGAATGCCGGGAGCCGCAGCCTGGCTCAGAATTGGTGGGCGCTCGCGATCCGGGGCGTGCTGGCGATATTGTTCGGCCTTGCGGCGTTCGCGTTGCCGCTAACGACCCTGCAGGCGCTGGTGTTCTTGTTCGCGATCTATATCGCCGCGGATGGAGTGTTCGCGCTTATTGCCGGCATTCGGGCCGCTTCGCACGATCAGCGCTCGGCAGGCCTGATCTTCGAAGGCGTCGTCAACCTTATTGCCGGCGCGGTCGCGTTCATTTTGCCAGGGCTGACGGTGCTGGTTTTCATTACGCTCTTGAGTGTTTGGGGCGTGGTGTCCGGGGCGCTTGCGATCTATGCCGCCATACGGCTGCAGCGTCCTTATGGGCGGACATGGCTATGGATAGCCGGCGTCGTGTCAGTCATCTGGGGCGGCGCTTTGTTCGTCGCGCCGATCGCGGGCGCTATCGTGCTGACGTGGTGGCTGGGAGGCTATGCGCTTGTGTTCGGGGTTGCCTTGCTTGTCTTGGCGCTGCGGTTGCGAGGGCGACATCTGGCGTAGTGCCGGCAACCTTTTTGGTTAACCGGCATATATGCCGCGTTGACGGGCGGCGGCGCGCGAAGCATGAACCCAGTGACGACCGCCCAATAGGACCGCTGGTGTAAGTGGGATTGGCGGAGGGGATGAGATTCGAACTCACGGTACGGCTTGACGCCGTACGTCGGTTTAGCAAACCGATGCCTTCAGCCACTCGGCCACCCCTCCGCCGGGGGTCGTCACACATCGTTTGCCCGGGCTTTCTACCTGGGGCGCAACGCCGGGTCAAACCTAACTGAGAGCGACTTCGAAGCCGCGCTTCGTTGCCGGGCGCGCCATCATGGCTTGATACCAGCGGGCAACGTTCGGAAAGTCGTCAAGGCTGACCTGGTGGCGCTCGTGACGCCAGGCCCAGGCGACGGCCGCGAAATCGGCGACGGAGATGCCGCCAGCCAGGTATTCGGATTTGGTAAGCCGACGATCCAGCACGCCGTAAAGACGCCTGGTCTCGTTCAGGTAACGGTTAAGGCCGTATGACTGGTCGGCTCCGTTGACGGTCAGGAAGTGATGCACCTGGCCAAGCATCGGGCCGAAGCCGCCCATCTGCCACATCAGCCATTCCATCACGGGAACGCGTTGGCGGAGGTCTGCGGGCAGGAACCTGCCGGTTTTTTCGCCGAGGTAGAGCAGGATGGCGCCTGACTCGAAAATGGAAATCGGCGTGCCGCCTGGACCGTCCTGGTCGATGATGGCCGGGATCTTGTTGTTCGGGCTGATGTCGAGGAATGCGGGGGCGAACTGCTCGTCCTTGGTGATATCGACGGTCTTGACCGTGTAGGGCAGCCCCATTTCCTCGAGCGCCACGCTGATCTTGCGTCCGTTCGGGGTGTTCCAGGTGTGCAGCTCGATCATGGCCCGTTCCTCCAGCAGAGCCGGACGCTAGGCGGACGGACGCGGACAAGCAAGGCCGGGCGCTGGCCCCGACTTTGCATGGGGAAGACGCCTTCCGGAGTTGTTCATGAGCGTCTCGACAGCCAAGCCGATCACCCTTCCAAACGCCGCCACGCGCTGGAGCCAACTCATCTTGGGCCTGATCTGCATGATGGCGATCTCCAGCCCGCAGTATGTCTGGACGCTGTTCACCAAGCCGCTTGGCGCAGCGCTGGGCGCCTCGGCCCCGGCGATCCAAGTCACCTTCAGCATCCTCATCGTTTTGCAAACCTTCTTCAGCCCGTTCCAGGGCTGGCTCGTGGACCGGTTCGGGCCGCGGTGGCTGATCGCCGGGGGGTGCGCGCTGTCGGGAGCAAGCTGGATGCTGGCCTCGCAGGCGACCTCGCTGGCGGCGCTTTACCTGACCTATGGGCTGCTTGGCGGGTTGGGAACCGGGATCGTCTACATCGGCGTGGTCGGGCAGATGGTGAGCTGGTTCCCGGACCGGCGGGGGTTCGCCGCCGGGATCGTTGCCGCCGGCTACGGCATCGGCGCGATCCTGACCACGTTCCCGATCGCCGACAGCCTGGCCGCGGCGGGATACCAAGCGACGTTGTGGCAGTTCGGGCTAATCCTGGGGGCGATCGGCTTCGTGGCCGGGCTGTTCCTGCGGCCGGCGCCCGCGGCGCTGCCATCCTCGTTGGCGGCGGCCGGGACGGTGCGCGACGTGCCCTCGGGCGTGATGCTGCGGCAGCCGGTGTTCTGGCTGATGTTCGCGATGTTCGCGATGATGGCCACCACGGGGCTGATGGTGGTGAGCCAGATCAGCAACTTCGCGGCGGATTTCGGCATCACCAAGCTGACGGTGTGGGGGCTGGCCGCGGTGCCGCTCGCCTTGACAATCGACCGGTTCTGCAATGGCCTCACCCGGCCGCTGTTCGGCTGGGTGTCCGACCGGATCGGGCGGGAGAACACGATGGGCCTCGCCTTCGCGATGGAGGGGCTGGCAATGGCCGCCTGGCTCCTGACCATCGAGCACCCGGCGGCGTTCGTGCTGCTGTCCGGGCTGGTGTTCTTCGGCTGGGGGGAGATCTTCTCGCTGTTCCCGTCGACGCTGACGGACACGTTCGGCGCGCGGTTCGCCACGCAGAACTATGGTTGCCTGTATATCGCGCAGGGGATCGGCGCGATCCTGGGCGGCCCGCTGGCGTCGCTGCTGCGCCAGGCGACGGGAAGCTGGACGCCGGTGTTCTCCATCGCCATCGGGGCGGACCTGCTGACGGCCTTTCTGGCGCTCGCGGTGCTGAAGCCGATGCGGCGGCGGCTGCTTTCAGCGTAGGAGCGTCAGGCGAGCTGCTTCTTGATCGCCTCGTTGACGAGGGCCGGGTTGCCCTTGCCGGCCATGGCTTTCATGGTCTGGCCGACGAAGAAGCCGAACAGCTTGTCCTTGCCGGACTTATACTCGGCGACCTTGCCCTGGTTGGCGGCAAGGACGGAGGCCACGGCGGCGTCGATGGCGCCGGCGTCGGTAACTTGGCGCAGCCCCCGGGCCTCGACGATGACGCCGGGCGCGTCGCCGGTCTCGACCATGGCTTCGAACACCTCCTTGGCGATGCGGCCGTTGATGGTGTTGTCGGCTAATAGGTCGAGCAGCGCGCCCAGGTTCACGGCGGAAACCGGCGTGTCGGCGATGGTGCGTCCGGTCCGGTTCAAAGCGGCGAAGAAGTCGCCAGTGATCCAGTTGGCGGCCTGCTTCGGATCACGGCCACGGGCCACGGTCTCGTAGAAATTGGCGGTCTCCTGTTCCGCGACGAGCACGGCGGCGTCGTAGGGGGAAAGGCCGTAGTCGGAAACGAAGCGGGCGCGCTTGGCGTCGGGGAGTTCGGGAAGGTTGGCGCGGAGGGTCTCGATCCAGGCTTCGTCCAGCACCAGGGGCAGCAGGTCGGGGTCGGGGAAGTAACGGTAGTCGTGCGCGTCCTCCTTGCTGCGCAGGCTGCGGGTCTCGCCGCGGGCCGGGTCGAACAGGCGGGTTTCCTGCACGACGGCGCCGCCGCTTTCCCAGACTTTGACTTGGCGCGCGGCTTCGGCCTCGATGGCCTGCATGACGTAGCGGATGGAGTTGACGTTCTTGACCTCGCAGCGGGTGCGAAACGGCTCGCCCGGATGGCGGACGCTGACGTTGACGTCGGCGCGGAGCGAGCCTTCCTCCATGTTGCCGTCGCAGGTGCCGAGGTAGCGCAGGATGGCGCGGAGCTTGCGGACGTATGCTCCGGCCTGCTCGGGGCTGCGGATGTCGGGCTCGCTGACGATCTCCATCAGCGCGACGCCGGAGCGGTTGAGGTCGATGTAGCTCTTGTCCGGGTGCTGGTCGTGCAGGGACTTGCCGGCGTCCTGTTCCAGGTGCAGGCGGGTGACGCCGATGCTCGTCGTCGTGCCGTCGGCGAGTTCGACCTCGACGCTGCCGGCGCCGACGATGGGGTGCTCGAACTGGCTGATCTGGTAGCCTTGCGGGAGGTCGGCGTAGAAGTAGTTCTTGCGGTCGAAGCGGCTGACCGGGTTGATGTGGGCGTTGAGGCCGAGGCCGGTGCGGACGGCTTGGGCGACGCACTCCTGGTTGATGACGGGCAGCATTCCCGGGAAGGCGGCGTCCACGAAGCTGACGTGGGCGTTGGGCGCGCCGCCGTATTCCGCCGATGCGCCGCTGAAGAGCTTGGCCCGGCTCACGACCTGGGCGTGAACCTCAAGGCCGACGACGATTTCCCAGGGGCCGGTTTCACCTTCGAGGGTGTAGGTCATGCGGGTGCTCCGGCCCAGATCGGGGGCTTGGCTTTGAAATTGGCGGCGCGCTCGATGGCGGCGCCGACGGCGAACACGGTTTCCTCGTCGAAGGGCTTGCCCAGGATCTGTAAGCCGAGGGGAAGGCCTTGCTTGTCGAGTCCGGCGGGAACGGAGAGGCCGGGGATGCCGGCGAGGTTGGCGGGAACGGTCCAGATGTCGTTCAGATACATGGCAACCGGGTCGTCCATTTTCTCGCCTTGAGAGAAAGCGGCGCTGGGGGCGGTCGGGGTCAGAAGGGCGTCGACCTGGGCGAAGGCTTGGGTGAAGTCCTGCTGGATCAGGGCGCGGACCTTCTGGGCCTTGAGATAGTAGGCGTCATAGTAACCGGCACTGAGGACGTAGGTGCCGATCATGATGCGGCGGCGGACCTCGGGGCCGAAGCCTTCGGCCCGGGTGCGCTCGTACAGGTCAGTGAGATCCTGGCCCTGCGTGCGGGCGCCGTAGCGGACGCCGTCGTAGCGGGCGAGGTTGGAAGAGGCTTCGGCGGGGGCAACGATGTAGTAGGTGGGAAGCCCATACTTCGTATGCGGGAGGGAGACTTCGATGGTTTCGGCCCCGGCGTTACGCAGCCAGGCCAATCCCTGGTCCCAAAGGGCGCTGATCTCGGGGTTCATGCCCTCGGCGCGATACTCTTTCGGGACGCCGATGCGCAGGCCTTGGACGCCACGGGCGCAGGCGGCGGCGAAATCAGGGACGGGGCGGTCGGCGCTGGTGCTGTCCTTGGGGTCGAAACCGGCCATGGCTTCGAGCAGCAGGGCTGCGTCCTCGCAGGTCCGGGCCATGGGTCCGGCTTGGTCCAAGCTCGAGGCGAAGGCGACGATGCCCCAGCGGGAGCAACGGCCGTAGGTCGGCTTAAGGCCGACGATGCCGGTGAAGGCTGCGGGTTGGCGGATGGAGCCGCCAGTGTCCGTCGCGGTCGCGCCCAGGCAAAGCCCGGCGGCGACCGCGGCTGCCGAGCCGCCGGATGAGCCGCCGGGGACCAGGTCGGGGCCGCCGGGCCGGGTCCAGGGGTTCTTTACCGGGCCGTAGGCGCTGGTCATGTTGGAGCTGCCCATGGCGAACTCGTCGAGGTTGGTTTTGCCGAGAAAGACGACGCCGGCATCGCGGAGGTTCTGGGTGACGGTGCTCTCGTAGGGCGGGACGAAGGGCGCGAGGATGCGGCTGCCGGCCGTGGTGCGGACACCCTTGGTGCAGAACAGGTCCTTGTTGGCGATAGGCAGGCCGGCAAGCGGAGGCGCGTTGCCTTTGGCGAGCGCCGCATCGGCCTCGGCGGCCTGCTGCAAGGCTTGCTCCGGGGTGGGGGTGATGATGGCGTTGAGGGCCGGGTTGTGGGCCTCGATCGCGTCCAAGTGCGCCCTGGTGAGTTCCATGGCGGAGATGTCGCGCCGGCGCAGGGCGTCGCGGGCGTCGGCGAGGGTAAGGCCGACGGGGATCATTCGACCACCTTGGGCACGCCGAAATAAGCGCCTTCGCGGTCGGGAGCGTTGGCGAGCACGGCATCCGGGATGCCTCCGTCAGTGACCTCGTCGGGACGGAGGCGCAGGGCCATGGCGGCGGCGCCGGTCAGGGACTCAGCGCCGGCCACGTCCACTTCGTTGAGCTGCTCGATCCAGCCGAGGATGGCGTTGATCTCGGTTTGCAAGGGAGCGACCTCCGCGTCCGCAAGGTGCAGGCGGGCGAGTTTGGCGATGCGGTGGATGGTCGCGGGATCTAGCGCCATTGTCGGCTTTCGGTTTGGGGTGCGTCGGCGAGTGTGATACCGGCGGGGATGGGGTTGATCAACATGGCGGCTTTGCGGGCCGGGCTGGGGCGGGAGCGGCGGTTGCTGGGGCTTGACCCTGGGTCGAAGGTGATCGGGGCCGCCTTGTCGGATGTGGGATTGACGCTGGCTTCGCCCTACGGGGCTTGGCCGCGGGGAAAGCTGGCCGGGGTGGCCGCGCGGGTGACGGAGGCGGCTCGGGCGGAAGGCGTCGGCGGCATCGTGGTGGGGTGGCCGCTCTCGATGGACGGGAGCGTGGGTCCGGCGGCGCAGGCGGCCCGGGATTGGGCGCTGGCGCTGTCGGCGGCGACAGGGCTTCAGGCGGCATTGTGGGACGAGCGGCTGTCGAGCGCCGCGGTGAACCGGGTGCTGGTGCGCGAGGCAGACATGAGCCGGCGGAAGCGGGCGGCAGTGGTGGACGGGATGGCGGCGGCTTATTTGCTGCAAGGAGCTTTGGATGCTGGCCGGGAATAGTCCTGCCGCTTACGCTGCAAGGGTTGGGGGCGCGGCAGGGTTGGTCAGGCGTTGGCTTGCCAGGCTGGCGTGCCGATGGAACGTGATGAAGGCCCCGGCATGGAACCGTCTCGGGTACGACCGCTCCCATCCGGCGATCTAAACGCCGAGGTTCGTGAGCCAAGGCAGTTGCGCCGACCAGGGCAACCTCAATCGAGAGCAGGGGTTTGCGCCTGGGCGGGAACGATGACGGCCAAGGCCAGGATGAGCAGGGTGGCCGAACCTGAGCCGGGCGGCGGTGTTGAAGGCGAGCAGGCTTGGACGTGGTGCTGGGCCGATTACGATCTGAAGGGAATAGCATGAAGGTTACAGTAGCGGCTGCTGCGGCCGCGTTGTTGTTGGCAAGCGGCCCGGCTTGGGCGCAGCAACAAGGCGTCAAGCCGACCGAGTCCCGGCCGACGGGCATGGGCCAGCAAGGGACGGCGCTGACCGAGCAGACAGGACGGGAGCCGCTCAGCGGGACCGACAAGCAAGCGATGGGAGTGATGGCGCAAAGCCACGTGGCACAGATGCAGATGGGGCAGTTGGCCATCGATCAGGCCGATGGCGAGGCTGCGAAGATGTTTGGGCGATGGGTGGCAACCTCGCACGGGTTCGCCATGCGGGAACTGGTGATGATTGCCGGACTGCGGAACGAGCAGCCGACCATGGATGTCGGCGAACAGGCGAAAACGGCGATTGACCGGTTGCGGCCCTTGAAAGGCGTTGCGTTCAATCGTGCCTTCGTGGAGGCGCAGACGGCGGAGTTGGAGCGGGGACTGGCGGCGGCGCAGAAGGAAGGATCGAACGGAAACGACCGTTTGTTGAAGGGTTACGCCGAGAACACGATCCCGTTGTTCCAAGCGCAGTTGGACGAGACGAAGGCGTTGCGGCAAGCCTTGCCGCCGGCAAAATAGCTAATCGGGCGGGACCGGGTTGCAGGCGTTGGCTGCGGCCCGGCCCAGTACCAGCATACGCCGGGCAGCGATGCCCGCTCCGGCCGCTTCTCCAATCGCGCGCGTCAGCAGAGGATTGCTCAGAAACGCGTGGGCAGCGGTATTGCCGGCGAGTTCGGCGACGCCGACCATCGTTGCCGACAAAGCCGTGCGACGCAGGAGCGATAGCGTGCCGAGAAGGCCAGGGCGGACGCCATACAAGGCGGCTATCTGACGGATCAGCCGTGTTCCGCGCCAGGCGATCAGAAGAACGTCGAGAGCCGGAGACGGCATCGCGGCCAGTCCGGCGACTGTTTGTAGGGCGGCATTGCGTGCAAGCTGGTCGGCAGAGGCTTGCAGCTCGCGAGCGGGACCCGAACGGAGCAGGGCCAGCGCAGCATCGGGATCGTTCAAGGCGCGGAGCGCGGGTTGCAGCGATTCTCCGGCTGGGACCTGGATCGACCAGGCTTGGGCGGCGGCCATGATCCGAGCGGCCTCGCCCGACCGGAGGTCGGCACGGATGCGGTCGACGCGAGTGAAGGTGAAGAGGGCGCGGAGCTCTCGCCAGATACCGGCAGCGACGAGGCAAAACCCTAGGAGCGCGATGGCCGCAGTGAACCATCCGAGCCACGGCGTCCGAACGAATTGATCGGCGACAAAATTGATGGTGGCCAGGGCGGCGAAGCCGATAAGCAGGAGCGCAACGCCTGAGAAAATCAGGCGGGGCGTGGTCCACCTCGGCGGCGCTTCCAAGGCAAGCGCCAATACGGGTTCTTCGGCCTGGCGAGGCGGCGGCTGATCGACGTATTCGATATAGGGTTGGGTCATAACACGTCGTCGAGCAAGGAAAGAAGGACGGCATCAAGCCCGATATGATGGATGCCCCCCCTGCCGCCATCGATCGGACGAAGCGGCTCGAATGTGGGGAGGTCGAGGAAAGGATGTTGCCAAAAGGCTGGGCCTGGCGGCTCGTGGGGGACTTCGCCAGGATAGAACCGAACCGGCCTGTCGTCATTCAGCCGGCGGCCGACGACGCCGGAGACGGCATGGCCGGCGATTTGGATGACTTCCTCATTCGTGCAGCGGATGGCTGCCAGGCTGAAATAGGCGGCACGAGCCTGGGCCGCTGGCAAGACGACCTGACGAAGCAGCGCCGTGAGGTTGGCGCGCTGGCGTTCTCCGATGTGGTCGGATTTGGTGGCGGCGAATACGACTTGGCCAATCGTCTTCGGAGGGAATTGAAGCCTGGAAAACGCAGCCGCCGTTTCCAGCAATGAGCGACGCCAACGGAGGGCGGCTGCGGCCGTGGCCAGGGCCGTCTGCATGTCTTTGAAGGCGGCCGGGCCGTTGTGGAGCGCGGAAAGGAGATCGACCAGAACAACAAGGCGATCGAGGTTGCCGAACAGCGGATCGGACAAGTCGCGCTGAACGGCTTGCGTGTAGGCGTCGTAACGAGCGTTCAACAAGGTTTGCAGGGGGCCGGCGCCACGGTGGGGGAAGAACGGCGTCCAACCCGGCTCGGGGCCTGGCGCCGGCATCAGGAAGCGGCCTGGCTGCAAGAGGGCGAGGCCGCATTCATCGCGTAAACGTCGAAGAGCGGCGCGATAAAGGTTATGGCCGGCCTGCGCCAGGGTTTCGTCAGCCGGGGCATGTCTTGGAAGGCCGGACTGGAATGCAAAGAACTCGGCAGCTTCGGGGCGGGCTTCCAAGTTCTGCAAGGTTTGACTGGACCACGCAGAAAATGACGTGCGTAGCAACGGAAGGTCGAGCAGCCATTCGCCGGGGTAGTCGAGAAACTCAAGACGGATGCGCTGAGGCGGGAGCGCTTGCGCGAAACCTGCACGCGGGATCGTCAAATCCAGGGCAAGCAAGCTGACGGCGTTGGTGCGAGCGGGCCAGGCCGGCGGGTCGGCAGTCAATGCCGCAACGTGGCTTGCGTGATCGAAGCGGGGGATTGCCGAGACGCCGACCGGAGCCAGCGCGACGGTGGGAAGACGGCCCGCTAACCGCCGGGTGATTTGGGGAAGGATCGGGCGACCGCGACCGAGAGCCAACAGGTTGGCTGCAACTGACGTAATGAACGCGGTCTTTCCCGCACGCGCCAGACCGGTGATCCCGATGCGGATGGTGCGCCGGGTCAGTCGGTTGATCGTGTCGCGCGGGAAAGTTACATTGGAAAGCGGTGGTATCAGGCGCGTTGCACCAACTCGACCTTGTAGCCGTCGGGATCTTCAACGAAGGCGATGACGGTCGTGCCGAACTTAACAGGGCCGGCTTCGCGAGTCACCTTGCCGCCAGCTTGTTTCAGGTCTTCGCAAGCCTTATAGACATCCGGAAGGCCCACGGCCAAGTGACCGAAGCCGCTTCCGAGATCGTATGGCTCTGACTGGTCCCAGTTATATGTCAGCTCGATCACTGACGCGTCGCTCTCGTCTCCGTAGCCGACGAACGCCAGCGTGTACTTGCCGTCCGGCACCTCGTTGCGGCGGAGTTCCTTCATCCCGAGAAGCTTGGTGTAGAACTCGACGCTCTTGTCCAGGTCCCGTACGCGAAGCATGGTGTGAAGCAGGCGGGGTTGGGCCATCGGTCACTCTCTATCTGGTTGGGAACGGCATATCGGGGTTTAAGCCGACAAGGAAAAGGCCTGACTTATTGGCAGCGTCGATGCAGGCGGCACGGTCGATCAGCAGGGTGCCCCCAGCTTCGACCGCGATCCCGCGCAGGCCTGCAGCCGCAGCAGCTTGGATGGTGGCAGGACCGATGGTCGGCAGGTCGGCCCGGCGGTCCTGGCCCGGCTTGACCCGTTTCAGAAGCACGCCGCCCGGCCCTGGGCGCGCGAGTGTCGCGGCCCGCGTCAACATGGCGTCGGTGCCCTCGATCGCTTCCACGGCGAGGACGATCCCTTGCTGAACGACGCAGCCCTGGCCGACATCGGCCATGCCAAGCGCTCTGGCGACAAGAATGGCCCGTTCGATGTCAGCCAACGCTGCGTTGTCCGGTGCGACCTCTCCGAGAATCCCGCTTGGAGCGACGGCCTCCGTGAGGATCTCATGCGCGCCTAGAACACGGAAGCCTTCCTCTCCCAAAATCCGAACGACGGCCGCAAGAAGTCCGTCGTCGCCCGTGAATGCGGCGCGGCCGATGCGAGCGAGAATTCGGGTTCCCTCCCCGTCCGGACGAAGGTCGAGCAAGGAAGGCCGTTGGACCGGACCGACGAGGACCAGATCGTTGCACCGATGCAAGCGCAAGAGAGAAAGGATTTCACCCGCCGCGCCGATGCGCGCGAATCTGTGTTGATACGGCGCAATTACGCCAGGATCAGCGAAACCGCGCAATCCAACAATGAACACCTTTCGTCCCGCGGCTTGGGCCGCAGCCGCTACACGGCCTGGAAAAGGGCCGCCGCCCGCAAGAACACCAAGAGTTGAGGATTCGGCTTGCATATAGCACGGTTACAACTTAATGGCCCATCGTAATCGCACATTGATTAGATGGGTGTGAACGATGGTCGATGATAACGTCTCAACAACGGGCGGGCTGCTTGAGTGTCTGCGGATGCTGGCTGACGAGGCTTCTTCGATGAAGCTGACACGCACGCTCGCGGCGTTGCAAGAGGCTATGGAGGCTTGCCGAGTGGAAATTTCCACGAGCCTTGGGCGACCATCCGAAGCAACGCTGCATTGAGCATCGCCGCTTGCAGCATGTGAAGCCTGGGATTGGCAAGAACGACGCTGGCAACAAGGATTTGAAACGCTGACAAGCTGGCTTGTTCAAGCTACGGTTTGACTTTGGTCTCTTCCGGCCATGCGTTGACTCAGAAATGCGGCTCTGAGGCGATGTAACTGAGGGCTGCGTCGAGCGGCATGGTTACGATGCCGAACGACCCTGAGATATCCTGGCGTTGGCCGTTCCACCAGAGCACCTGTGCCGTGTCGGCGTTAGCCTAGCGAGCGGCGCGCCGGTGCGCTCGCCCGTGAACGAGCAGACGCGCCCTGCCGCGATCACGTTCGACGTTTACGGCACGCTCGTCCAATGGGAAGGCAAGCCGAGCTTAACCACGGCCACCGTTCCTGGTCCGGCGGCTTCCTTCGGGAGCGGGCCTTGTGCCAGCATCGCCCGGCGCAAATCCGTGGTTCAGAACGCCTTGATGTAGTCGTGGACGCCCGCGCACCCCCTTGTCGAGGTAGAGCGGAAGCCGGCAATCTGGTTCGCCACGTGGACGAGCTTGCCGGTGTCATGCCAGGATCTGCTGCGACGCGACGATTCGGTCTGCGCCGGTGAATGCGGTGATGGCGTCGTCCCGGGCGACGCCGACGAGGGTCATGCCGTGATGCCGGGCGCGATCGAGGCCGAGGGCGGTGGGAGCGGAGATGGCGATCAGCGTGCCGACGCCGAACGCCGCCGCCTTCTCGGCCATTTCGTAGGAGCAGCGGCTGGTGACCAGCAGGAAGCCGCCGTTCGGGTCGACGCCGCGGATCAGCAACGCGCCGATCAGCTTGTCGAGCGCGTTGTGGCGGCCCACGTCCTCGCGGGCGCAGACGATGTTGCCGTCGAGGCCGGACCAGGCGGCGGCGTGGACGGCGCGGGTGACGCCGTTCAGGGTCTGGTGCGCCGGCAGGCCATTGAGGGCGGTGCGGATCGCGGCGAGGCCGATGGTGGGGGCGCGGCCCATCCGCACTGTGGCCCGCGGCAGGGCTTCGAGGTCCTCGATGCCGCAGACGCCGCAACTCGTGCGACCGGCCATGGCGCGGCGGCGCGCGAGCAGGTTGTGGAACCGCTCCGGCACCAGATTGACCGAAAGGCGGACGCCTTCGGGCGCGCGTTCGACCTCGGTGCCGCGAATATCGTCGCGGGCGGCGATGACGCCTTCGGTCAGGCTGAACCCGGCGGCGAAATCCTCCAGGTCAGCCGGGGTCATCATCATCACGGCGTAGGGCACCATGCCGTAGATGACGTTGACCGGGGTTTCGACGGCCACGGCGCGGGGCAGGCGCTGGGGCGCGCTGCCGTCGAAGGCGAAAACGGTGGTCTCGGCCGTTTCCGCCAGCGCGGCGTCAGTCGGCGGCATCTTGCGCCAGGTCCGTGTCCGAGGCGATCCGGGTGAGCGAGATGTTTTCGTCGAAGAACCGCGCCCGCCAGTCCGAAGGCCGGTTGGTGCGGCGCATCTGCACCGCCGTCACCTTGAACTCCGGGCAGTTGGTGGCCCAGTCCGAGTCGTCGGTGGTGAGGACCAACGGGAAGTGAGCGCCGGCGCTCTCCTCCGTTGGCACGTACTCCGTCAGCATGAACCGACTTTCGCGGACGAAGCGGTCCACGTGTATAGTCGGCGTACCGAACGGGGCGGCCTCGTTGCAAGGCCATTGCAAGGAGTCGAGTTCATCGATCTTGGCGCAGGAGACGCCCGCGAAGCTCGGGGTGAGCCGGGCGACCTCGTCCATGATCTCGGAAGGATGGCGGTAACGCATCGGGAAGCCCAACGCGTTCGAGAGCGCCATCGTTGCCTCCCAGTCCGTCAGGCCGGCCATGGGCGGCGCCATCTTACGGCCGCGGTTGGTGCGGCGCTCGGCATTGGTGAAGGCGCTGTTTTTCGCCAGGAACGACGAGCCGGGCAGGAGGGCATGGGCATATTTCGCGGTCTCGTTCAGGACAATGTCTTGGATGACGACGCATTCCATGGCGCGGAGGCCGGCTACTTGATGCCGTCCGCCGCCAATGACTTGTGCATCCGCTTGGGGCTATTCCAGCAAGCCGCCCGAAACCCGCGTGAGAGGCGAGCTCAGCCGTCCACTATGTTTTATGTAGGAGTTCAGATTGAGCAATATGGGCTCGCATCCTGCTTAGCGACTGTGGCGACCCTCTTTGGGCTGGTGTCGGCGTTTCCGCCCGAGAGACAGTGCGTGAGCATCTCGTAGTCTTTCACCCATGATTATGAGGCAATGTTGGCATCGTTGTGACTGAAAGTTCGGACACCGGCGCCGAGACGCTGCGGATTGTTACCGCCAACAACTCCTCGTTCAAGCTGGTTGCCGACGACAACGTGCCGACCGGGCTTATGGACTGGCTCGAAAACAATCGCTGCGAGGCAATCTGGAAAAGAACTCCTGAATCTTTCGTGCTGGTTAGCCAAGTCCCACGAGGCGAATCAGGCCGAGGCTGATGGCGAGAAGGAGTAGGAGCGAGAGCGTCACGGCCGCCGTGACCCGGCCCCCTACCCTGCCGATGACGCGGACATCCACGCCGAGGCCGAGAGCGGCCATCGAGACTACCGTGAGCAGGCCTGCCAGTTTCGTCACCGGCGCGATCGCGGCGTTCGGCACGAGGCCCAGGGAGCGGAACGCGGCGAGGCAGAGGAAGCCGAGGATGAACCAGGGCACCAGCTTGCCGATGTTGAAGCGGCGGGAGCCTGTACCTGCTGCTGCGCCGCGCAAGCGGGGGGCGAGGAGAGAAAGGGCGAGGACGACCGGACCGAGCATCAGCACGCGCACCAGCTTGACCAGCGTCCCGACCTGCGTGCTGACAAGGCTGACCGGCACGGTCGCGGCCAGCACCTGCGGCACGGCATAGACGGTGAGGCCGGCCAGGATGCCGTATTGGCTGTCCGTCAGGCCGATCAGCGGGACGAGCAGCGGCAGACCGAGAACCATCAGCACGCCAAGGATGGCGGTGAAAGCAATCGACGAGGCGACGTCGTCGCTGTTGGCGCCGATGACCGGAGCCACCGCGGCGATGGCCGAGTTGCCGCAAATGGAGTTGCCGCAGGCGATCAGGATGGAGATGCGGGTCGGAAGCCCGAGCGTCCGGCTGATGCCGTAGCTTGCCGCCATCGTGACCACGACGGTTGAGACGATCGCGCCCAGGAGCAGCGGGCCGGAGGCGACGATGGCGGAAAGACTGATCGACGCGCCGAGCAGCATAACGGCGATTTCGAGGAGCTGCTTGGCGCTGAAGGCGATCCCGCTCCGCCATGACGGGGCCGGCTGCCAGATGCTGCGTAGCGCGATGCCGAGCAAGATGGCGACGACGAGCGCCTCGATATACGGGTTGCCAAAAACACGCTCCTCGGCGGCTTGCACCGCGATCGAGACGAGGGTGATGGCCACGCACAGGGCAACTCCCGGCAGGAGTGCTGCGAGGGCGCCGTTGCGCGTTGGCTTGGCTGTGCCGGATGTCGCAAGCTCGTCAATCCGCGGCAAGCGCCCTTCTCCTTCTTTTCCATAAAGCTACAGACGACTCGGGAGCGCACCGTTGAACATGATCGCCGCGTTGTCAGGCATCGGCGAGCGATGCCCAGTCGTCGGCGATAACTTGTATGATGATGGCTGCCGACGCGGCGCCCGGGTCCTTATGGCCGAGGCTGCGGTCGCCGAGGCGGGCGGACCGGCCTTTGGCGGCGATCATCGTCTCGGTCGAGGCCGCGCCCTGCACTGCCGCGTCGCGCATCCGCGCGAGGGCCTCCGGCAATGCTTGGTTGCCGGCCATCGCTTCTTTGATGGCGTCCGCTGCCGGCGCCCAGGCGTCGATCATGGTCTTTTCGCCGGGTTCCGCTTTGCCGCGGAAGGCGATGCCGTCCGCCATCGCGATGATCAGCAGGGGCGCATCCTGGAGCGGCATCGCCGGGCGCGGTCCCGCCTCTTTGCCCGCGCGCAGCAAGGCGGTGGCGTAAAGCGGGCCGGACGATGCGCCGACAGCATTCAGCAGCGCTTTCGCCGCGGCATTGAACTGGTCGGCGAGGGTTGCATCCGGTCCGAGCGTCGCCACCGCCTTGGATGCCGCGGAGAAGCCCTGGGTCATGGCGATCCCGTGGTCGGCGTCGCCGATGACGCCGTCCAGGCGGCAGAGCTCGTCGCGCTCGGCGGCAAGGCGGTCGGACAGCGCGCGGAACAGCCGGGCAATATCCGGCGTGGCAAGCTCGGTCATGAGCGCTGCCCGGCGGCGAACATGGCGCATTGGCAGGGATGGTCGATCAGGCGCTGCAACTCGTCGTCCAGGTGCATGACCGTGACCGACGCGCCGGCCATCTCGAGCGAGGTGCAGAGCGGGCCGACGAGGGTGCGGTGGGTGGCCAAGCCTGCTTCTTTCAGCCGTTGCGAGACGCGGCGGTTGAGGATGTAGAGTTCCATCAACGGCGTGGAACCGAGCGAGTTGACCAGGATGGCGACGCGGTCGCCTGCCGGCGCGTCCATCTCGGCCAGGATCGCATCCATCATCTCGTCCGCGACCGCGTCGGCGGATTGCAGCGGCCCGCGGCGCACGCCCGGCTCGCCGTGGATGCCCATGCCGATCTCCATCTCGCCGGGTGCGATCTCGAAGTTCGGGCGGCGCGTCTGCGGCAGGGAACATGGGGCCAGAGCGACGCCGATCGTGTAGGTGCGGGCGTTGGCGTGCCGGGCGACGCGCTCCACCTTGTCGAGCGGCAGCATCAGGTCGGCGGCGGCCCCGGCGGCCTTGAAGATGAACACGTTGCCGGCCACGCCGCGCCGCTGCTCGCGCCGGTCGGGCGGGGCGGAGGCGATGTCGTCGGTGGTGAGCACGGTGCGGGCCTCGACGCCTTCGAGCTCGAGCATCTCGGCCGCCATGTCGAAGTTCATCACGTCGCCGGCGTAGTTGCCGTAGAGGAACAGCACGCCGGCGCCGCCGTCCACGGCCAGGGCTGCGTCGATCGCAGGTTGCGGCGGTGGGGAGGCGAACACGTTGCCGACCGCGGCGGCGTCCGCCAGGCCCTTGCCGACGAAGCCGAGGAAGGTCGGCTCGTGGCCGGAGCCGCCGCCGATGACGATGCCGACCTTGCCCGGGCGCGGCCCGTCGCGGGCGATGACGGCGCGGGGGGCCTGCTCGGCGCGCCTCAGGATGTCGCCGTGCGCGGCGATCACGCCTTCCAGCATCTCGTCGATGGCAGCGTCCCCATCGTTGATTAGTTTCTGCGTCGGCGCAGCGTCCATGTCGGGCTCTCCGGTTCAGATGTTGAGGTCGGACGCGCCGGTCTCGATGTGCGGCGCCCAGAAGGCGACGGATTCGGCGATCTGCCCGATCACGCGGCGGTCGTCCGGCTCGCGTTCCTTGAAGGACAGTTCGAGGCAGATTTCGTTGTCGCGCGCGCCGCCCTGTTCGAAGGCGGCAAGAAGCGGCTCAGGCTGGATGCGGCCGCGCGCGTTGAACTCGGCGCTGAACGGGCGGTGGCCACCTTTGTCCATCAGCGATTGCTTGATGTGGATGATGGGCGAGACGGGCGGGACGGCGCATGCCCAGGCGTAGGGGTCGTAGTCGTCAGGATTGCTGCTGGTGATGTCGCCGTGGTCGATGTCGGCCATCATCCACATCGGGACCGCCATGTTTGCGGCCGAGAGGCGGTTTTGCAAGGCCATGCACTCGGCGATGGTCTCGCCGAACTCGCGGCCGACCGACATGGGTTCCCAGAAGACGTAGTCGAGGTCGGCCGCCTTGGCGTGGTCGGCGACTTCGGCCCAGCAGTCGATGGCGGTCTGGATCAGCTGCTCGCGCCGGGCCGGGTCGTCGAAGTCCTTGTAGGTGAAGATGGCGAATTGGGTGCCGACGGACTTGCCGCCGAGGTCGGCGATGATATCGGCGAAAATCTTGAACCAATCAACGTAATGGCGGCGGACGTCGGCGTCGGGGTGGCCGAAGTGATTGAGCCTTCCGTAAGGGCCGGTCATGCCGGAGGTCACGCGGACGCCGGTGCGGCGGAGGGCGGCGTTCATCTGGCGGGTGAGGCGGCGGGTGACGGAGGCGGGCCAGGACGGGTTGATGAACTCGTGCGTGAGTTGGAGGTCGCGGAGCTTGAGGTCGCGGGCGACGGTCTCGATCAGGTCGTCGGGGTCGGCGAAGCGGTTGACCAGGGGGTTGGTGTTGAGGGAGAGGGTCAACGGCATGCTTCGTTCCCGGACCGGCGTTTCAATCAAGCCGTTCCTATCACATCGTCGCTCCGAGCATCCAAGGGGCAAACTCCGCCTGGCCGGCGTCGAATCCCTCGCTCTTGGTGCGCTCGCCGCTTGCCACCCGGACCATCATCTCGAAAATGCGCTGCCCGCATTCCTGCACCGTTTCGCTCCCATCCAGGATGGTGCCGCAGTTGACGTCCATGTCGTCCTGCATGCGCTCGAACATCGGGGTGTTGGTGGCGAGCTTGATGGATGGCGAGGGCTTGCAGCCGAACACGCTGCCGCGCCCGGTGGTGAAGCAAACCAGGTTGGCCCCGCCCGCGACCTGGCCGGTGGCGGCGACCGGATCATAGCCCGGCGTGTCCATGAAAACGAAGCCGCGGGCGGTGACGGGTTCGGCGTAGCGCACGACGTCGACCAGGTTCGTGGTTCCGGCCTTGGCCATGGCGCCGAGGGACTTCTCCAGAATAGTGGTGAGGCCGCCGGCCTTGTTGCCGGGGCTGGGGTTGGCGTTCATCTCGGCGCTCTCGCGGGCGGTGTAGTCTTCCCACCAGCGCATCAGGCCAACGAGCTTCTCGCCGACCTCCTGGCTGACGGCGCGCCGGGTCAGGAGGTGTTCGGCGCCGTAGGTCTCGGGGGTTTCGGAGAGGATGACTGCGCCGCCGTGGCGGACGACGAGGTCGCTCGCCGCACCGAGGGCCGGGTTGGCGGAGACGCCGGAATAGCCGTCGCTGCCGCCGCATTGCAGGGCGATGGTGAGTTCGCTGATGGGCGCGGGTTCGCGGTGGACCTCGTTGGCTTCGGCCAGCACCTCGCGGACGAAGGCGATGCCGGCTTCCACGGTCTTGCGGGTGCCGCCCATGGCCTGGATGTCCATGTTGCGGATGCGGCCCTGGAGGCGCTGTTCTTCGAGCAGGCCGCCGATCTGGTTGACTTCGCAGCCGAGGCCGATAACGACGATGTGGCTGAAGTTCACGTGGCGGGCGTAGCCGGCGAGGGTGCGGCGGAGCAGGCGCAGCGGCTCGCCGTCGGTCATGCCGCAGCCGGTCTTGTGCGTGAGGGCGACGACGCCGTCGACGCGGGGATAGCCGGCCAGCGGGTCGGCGCCGGTGAAGGGATTACGGCGGAACGCGTCGGCGATCAACCCGGCGACATGGGCGCTGCAGTTCACGCTGGTCAGGATGCCGATGTAGTTGCGGGTGGCGACGCGCCCGTCCGGGCGTCGGATGCCCTGGAAAGCGATGGGGTCGTTGGCCATCGCGGTGGGGCGGGCGTCCTGGGCGTAGGCGTAGTCTTTGTCGAAATCGCCCATGCCGCAGTTGTGGACGTGGACCTGCTCGCCGGGTGCTATGGGCCGGGTCGCGAAGCCGATGATCTGGCCGTAGCGGCGGATCGGCTCGCCCGGCGCCAAGGCGCGGATGGCGACCTTGTGCCCGGCGGGGATGCGTTGCCGGGTCGTGACGCCGGGGGCGACCTCGACGTTCTCCATCAGGGTGGAGCGAGCGATCAGCACCGCGTCGTCATCGTGCAGGCGGATGACTTGGCTCATCCGGCGCGGGTCGCTTTCACGGCGGCCTGGGCGGCGGTGAGCAGGAGGCCGCTATCGTTGCCGAGGGTGACGAGGCTGAAGCCCATCTTCAGCATACGGGCGGCGTAGTCGGGCTTCATGCAATGCACGCAGGCGCGCTGCCCGCGCTTCTTCGTGGCGGCGAGGATGGTCTCGTAGATGTCCATGATCTCCTTTTCCTCGCGGTCGAGCATCGGCTTGAGGCCCATGCTGAAGGCGAGGTCGCTCGGTCCGATGTAGACGGCGTCGATGCCCTCCACGTCGAGGATGCTGTCGAGATTGCCGATCGCCTGCTGCGTCTCGATCATCGGCATGCAGAGGATGTCGTTGTTGGCGGTCGTTTGATAGGTGCTGCTGCCGCCGTAGATGCCGGCGCGGATGGGGCCGTTGCTGCGCTTGCCGTTGGGGGGATAGCGCGTGTAGCTGACAAGGGCGGCGGCCTCGTCCTTCGTGTTGATCATGGGGCAGATGAGGCCGTAGGCGCCGGCGTCGAGCACCTTGCCAATGATCCCCGGCTCGTTCCAGGGAACGCGGACCATGGGGAGCACGGGATGCGAATGCATCGCCTGGAAGCATTGCACCATCGAGAGATAATCCTGCATGCCGTGCTGCAGATCGACGGTGATGCTGTCGAAGCCGCCCTGGGCCATGACCTCGGCGGAGAAACCGCTGGGGATGGCAAGCCAGCCGTTGATGGCGGGCTTGTTCTCGGCCCAGAGCTGCTTGACGGTGTTTGGCATGGTGATGGTTCTCCGTTTGCTTTCCCCAAGGCTAGGCCTGGTGCGGGAGCGGATCAACCTGGAGTGTAACGCAAAAGACGCACAATATCGCCTTGATTAGATTGATCTCATCTGCGGATGAGATATGGTGCTGACAATCAAATAATGCACCGGTGCGCCGGAAAAGGAGCCGTCTCATGCCGCAAGGGTTCTCGCTTCCTACCTACAGCGCCATCTACGCGTTCGGCGACAGCCTTTCCGACGCCGGGAACGTGGCGGTGGCCTCCTCCGTGACCGGGTCGGCCTTGCCGGTATCGCCGCCCTACTTCAGGCAGAGCTACGGCCCGATCAGCGGGAACACGTTCAGCAACGGGCAGACCTGGGTGCAGAACCTTTCCCTCTCGCTCGGCCTCGGGACGCTCGCGCCCAGCTTCGCCGGCGGGACGGATTTCGCCTTCGGCGGGGCAGAGACCGGGCCGACGCCGCAGAACGCCAGCAGCCCCGGCCTGCAAGCGATCTCGCTCCCGGCGCAGCTTGTCGCGTTCCAGACGCGGTTCGACACGCCTTCGGACAACGCGCTCTATACGGTGTCGGTTGGCTCGAACGACCTGCTGGATATCCTCAACGCCACTGGCCTTACCGCGCAGCAGCAGATCGCGTACGTCAACGCCGCCGTCGGGAACGAGATATCGTTCATCAATGATCTCGTCGGCGAAGGCGCGACCGATATCGTGGTGCTGAACGTGCCCGATCTGGGCAAGACGCCGGGCATCACCTCGCGCCCAACTGCCGTCGCGTCCCAGGCTTCGCTGCTCTCCAGCGTCTATAACGCGAGCCTCGTGACCCAACTCGCGTCGATCGAGGACGTACGAATCCGTGTCGTCGATGCCTACGGGCTGCTCGGCGACGCCACCGCCAACCCTGCCGCCTATGGCCTTACCAACGCCACGACGCCAGTCTGGAGCGGCAATTATACGAGCGGCAGCAGCGGCGCGCTGGCGGAAACGAACCTCGCGTTGCAGAACCAGTTTCTGTTCTGGGATCAACTGCATCCGACGGAGACCGGTCACCAGACCCTCGCGAACGCGGCAGTAGAGCAGCTTTCCGGCACGCCGGTATTGCTGGTCGACAACACGACGACGAACCAGCCGGTGCAGCCCGTGAGCCAGCCCTATACCGGCCCGGTCGGCGACCTGCAGCAGCAGTATATCAACGTCACGCCCGACAACCTGAACATTTTCGCCACGACGCCCAACTGGTTCATCCATAGCGGCGCCGGCACGGACGCGATCTCGGTGAGCAGCGGCACCAACGTGCTGGACGGCGGCACGGGATCGAACTTCCTGACTGGCGGCGCCGGCACGGACACGTTCTTCATCGACGACCGCCAGCCCACGTCCGAGATCTGGAGCACGATCAACAGCTTCGGCGCCGGCGACGCGGCAACTATCTTCGGCATCACGCAGGACGGCTTCAATCTTGCCTGGGTAGACGGGGAGGGCGCCGCCGGGTCGACCGGCCTCACCCTCCATGCCACGTCGCCCGGCGCCCCAACCGCCTCCGTCACGTTCGCGGGCTTCACCACGGCCGATCTCAGCAACGGCAGGCTGGGCGTCGTCTATGGCACGTCGACCGAGGCAAGTGGCGCGCAGGGAAGCCCCTACTTGTATGTCCAGGCCAATGCTTAGACCCGTATCGCCCTGACTGTGTCAGGCCGATCCGGGCCTAGCCTTATTTGAGACGGCGATTCACGTTCTGACTGATTTCCAGTCAGAACGATCGCGGTCTAAGCATCATTCGGCGGAGCGTGCCGGCATGCTGCCGATAAAACGATGCGTCCCCAAGGGTTTCTAAGCAGGCTTGCGTGGCACAAGCTACGCAAGCCTGCTTAGCGTTCGCGGTGGCTGGGTCAATCGAATTCCGTTGGCAATGCCGGGTCCCGCGCATGGGCGAACATGCGATGAAGCTGATGCGGGAGCACGCGGCCGGCCGAGAGCTCCGCCGGAAGTGCATCCTCGGCAAACCAGCCGACCTCAGAGGTTTCCAAGCTGGCGGCGGCGCCGCCGCCGGTGATGGCGCAGACGAAGAATAGCTTGTAGCAGGAGAACACGCCCGGCGAATGGCCCTGGCGGGTACGGTCCCACACCGCGGCGAGTTTCAGCACCCGCGTTTCGTAGCCGCTTTCTTCGCGCATCTCCTTGACGACGTTCTCGGCCGCCGTGAGGTTGACATCGGCCCAGCCGCCGGGAAGCGTCCATCGGCCGCCGTCCGAGACTTCGCGCACCATGAGGATGCGGCCCTCGGCATCGAAAACCGCGCCGCGGACGTCGACCTTCGGCGTCGCGTATCCCGTTTCGTTGGCAAACAGCGCCTCAACCACTTCGGCCGGGACGCGGGCATGTGTCGCCATGATGCCCGACGCGAGACTGCGGATCGCTTCGTACCGCTCCCGGTCATAGGGATCGCCGGTGAAGGCGAGTCCGGTTTGGGCGATGGCCTGAAGCGAACGGCTCCAGGTCAGCCAGTCGGGTTCGGTGGTGCCGCTCATCGGGTCTCCTGGCGCATCGGGACGCCAGCGTAGCACCGATCGGACGCCCGGCCTCACTGGATATCGCGCCGGTCCGCGGTGCGTTACTTCTTCATCGTGAACTTATCGACGTTGTCCGGCGTCACGACATCGAGGCCGACATAGGTGATCTCCTTGACCTTCTTGCCTTCGTGCAGCTCCTTCAGGATGTCCATCGCTTTCTCGCCCATCTCGTAGGGGCGCTGGCCGACGAGCACTTGGGCGTAGCCGTCCTTCAGCAGCGTGAGCTCCATCGGCAGCGTGTCCGGCATGATGAGGCTGAGCTTGCCGCTTTTGTAGGCGTCGCGGTGCCGGTCCACGAAGGCCTTGTAGGCCTCGGGGGCGAACAAGGCCCAGCCGCCGATCGGTACGACCGCATCCGTATTTGGATTGGCGGTCATCATGTCCGCGAGCTGCTGGTTGGCCAGCGCGGAGTCGTCGTTGCAGTAGGACGGCGAGCCCGGCTGCTCCTTCCATCCGGCCTTGTCCAGGATTTCATGCAGGCCCTTGAGGCGGTCGTTGAGGTTCTCGGCCGCCGGGCCGCCGCTCTGGGTGATGTAGGTTCCGGGCGTGGTGCGGCGCTTCAGGAGCTGGCGGCCGAGCTCGCGGCCCATCTCGGTGTTGTCGGTGCCGACATAGGCTTGGCGCGCGGATTGCGGGCTGTCGGCGTCGAAGGTGATGACGTTTATCCCGGCGTCGCGGGCCTGCTTGATGACGCCCACCACGGCGTCGGCGTCGGGGACGGAAATGGCGAGGCCGTCGACGCCCTGGGTGATGAGGTCCTGGATGATCTGCACCTGCGTCGCCGGCTCGTGCTCGGCCGGGCCGCGGTAGATGCACTCGACGTCGCCGAGCTTCTTCGCCTCCGCCATGCAGCCGTCGCGCGACAGGTCGAAATAGGGGTTGTTCATGCCTTTTGGCACGAGGGCGAAGCGCAGCGTCTTGGCCTGCACGCCCGTGGACAGCAGGGCCGCGCCGGCGCAGGCGAGGAGCAGGGTTCTGAACGACGTCATCTTGGTCTCCCGGTGGGGTTATTATGGTTGGTTCACGATTGCCGCGTCCTGAGCTTATCGACCAGGACGGCAACGATGATGATCGCGCCGATCAGCGCGTCCTGCCAATAGGCATCGACCCGGCTCAGCACCAAGCCGTTGCGGATTACCTCGATCAGCGCCGCGCCCACGACTGCGCCGAGCGGGCCGCCCGCGCCGCCCATGAGGTTGGCGCCGCCAATGACGGAAGCGGCGATGACGCGCAGTTCGTAGCCGCTGGCCAGGTTGGCAGGCGCCGAGCCGAGCCAGCCGGCGAGCAGGATGCCGGCCAGCCCGGCGGACAGGCTGCACAGCACGTAGGCGCCGATTTTCACCCGGTCCACCCGCACGCCGGTGCGGACCGCGGCCTGCTCGTTGCCGCCGACGGCGAAAAGGTGCCGGCCCCAGCGGGTCTGGTGCAGAGCGAGGCCCATCACGAGCGCGAGCACGGCCATGTAGACGACCGGCATCGGCACGCCGCCCAGGTTGCCGTTGGCGACCTCGAAGAAGGCGTTCACGTAGGGGCCGTGCGGCGATTGCCCGCGGCCCTGGGTGATGACGTAGGTGACGCCGCGGCAGATCGACAGCATCCCGAGGGTGACGACGAAGGGCGACAGCCCAACACGGGCGACCAACATGCCGTTGACCCAGCCGACCAGGGAGGCGACGGCGAGGCCGGCTAGGATCGGCACAACGAGGCCGGCCCAGGGTATGCCGTCGAGCGCGGCGCCGGCCCAGCGCATGACGATCATGGTCACCACCGCGACCAGCGCCGTCACGGAGCCGACCGAGAGGTCGATGCCGCCGGTGATGATGACGACCGTCATGCCGAGCGAGATCAGCGCGATATAGCTGAAGTTGCGGGACACGTTGACCAGGTTGTTGGCGCTGGCGAAGTTGCCGGCGAAGATGGTCAGCAGCGCGACGATGACGAGCAGCGCCAGGGTGACGTAGGCGGTCTGCCCGGCGAGGAAGCCGCGCTTGTGCCAGGCGGTGCGGCCGACGTTGGTGAACTCGGAGGTGAGCGCGCCGTCCGCCATCAGCCCCTCTCGATCGCGCCGGTGATGAGGCCGGTGACTTCCTCCGGGCTTGATCGGGCGATGGGCTTGTCGGCCACCTTGCGCCCGCGGCGCATGACGACGACGCGGTCGCAGACGGTGAACACGTCGGGCATCCGGTGGGAGATCAGGATCACCGCTGAGCCGCTGTCGCGCAGGCGGCGGATCAGGTCCAGCACCTCCGCCACCTGGCGGACGGAGATGGCGGCGGTGGGTTCGTCCATCAGCACGAGCTTGCACCGCGCGAGCCGGGTGCGGGCGATGGCGACGGCCTGGCGCTGGCCGCCGCTCATCTGCTTGACGACCTCGTTGGCCCGGGTCTCGCTTTTCAGCTCGCGGAACAGCTCGGCGGCGCGGCGGTTCATGGCGGCGTGGTCGAGCAGGCGGAGGGGGCCGATCCGCCGGGTCAGCTCGCGGCCGAGAAAGACGTTGGCGGCGGCGGTCAGGTTCTCGGCGATGGCGAGGTCCTGGTACATGACCTCGATCCCGGCGTCGCGGGCGGCCGAGGGGGCGGGAAAGGCGACAGGCTGGCCATCGAGCGTGATGGCGCCGGTGGTGGGCGGGAAGTTGCCGGCGATGATTTTTGTGAGCGTGCTCTTGCCCGCGCCGTTGTCGCCCATCAGGCCGACGACCTCGGCGTGGCCGATGTCAAGGTCGATGCCGTCGAGGGCGCGGACGGCGCCGAAGCTGCGGGTGATGCCGCGCAGGCTAAGCAGGGGGACGACCGTGCCCGCCCGGGTTTGTGGTGCCGCCTGCAATTGCACGCCGTTCTCCCTTCATGCAGCGATTGGTGCTGCTTGATTGAATACTGGCGCAAGCGTGAGCCGGGTGCCAGATGGGAAATTCCGGCTGTCCGGGCGTTTCTCAAACCGGCAGCACGCCATCTGTTGCGGCGGCGTTACAGGCGCGGCGGCGTTCGTTTGAGGATGGCCGAGGCGACGCCGGCTACGGTCAACGCCGTCCCGGCCGCCATCGCCGCGCCCTTCACCAGCGATGCCCGCGCCCGGAGGACCGGGTAGGGCGTTTTGCCGCGGACCTCGCCGTTCGCTCCTGGCGCGTAAAGATTGCCCTCGGTCGAGCCGAGCGGCGGACGGATACTCTTTGAGAGGGCCGGGCCGAATCTGGAGGCGGCCCAATCAACGACGCCGGGGGCGTTCTTGCCCGTCATGCTGATCGCCTTGCCCGCGCCGCCGACGTAGTAGTCCCGTCCGCCCTGCTCGGCCGCGAGCAGGATGGCGTCCGCCACGTCTTCCGGCGCGTAGACCGGGGGCGGCAGGCGCGGCTCGCGCTTCATGTAGTTGCGGGCGTGCTGGGGGAAGGGCGTGGCGATTGCCGCGGGCTTGATCAGGGATACGGAGATGCCGGCGCGCTCGTGATCGAGTTCCATGCGGAGCGCGTCGGTGAACCCGCGGACTGCCGCCTTGCTGGCGCAGTAGCTGCCTTGCAACGGGAACGAGATATCGGACAAGATGCTGCCGACATTGACCAGCGCGCCGCCCTTGCCGCGCAGATGCCCGACAGCGGTCAAGCTGCCGTAGACCAGTCCCCAGTAGTTGACGTCGAACAGGCGGCGGTGATCCGCCTCGCTGAGTTCCGTCAGCTTGGCGAACACGCCGACCGACGCGTTGTTCACCCATGTGTCAAAGCCGCCGAGTTCCGCGATCGTGCGGTCAGCTACGTCTTGCACCTGCGCGCGGTCGGAGATGTCTGCCGCCAGTGGCAAGGCGGTGCCGCCACGGCCCTTGATCTCCTCCGCGGCTTGGCTGAGCGCCGCTTTGTCCCGCGCAACCAGGGCGACCGTCGCGCCGCGTGCCGCAGCCGCGTAGGCGGTAGCCAGCCCGATGCCGCTGCTTGCCCCGGTGACGACGACGACTTGGCTCGCGATGGGCTTCATGTCGGATTTGCCTCGATAGTTGACTTGCGCGTGCGAGCCGAGCGATGGGGCGGCGCTGGCCGGTCTGGAACCATGCCCGCCGGCATGGGCGGTTAACACGCCATCGTGTCAGCGGTTTCCTTGCTGACGTTGCTCCGAAGCCGAACGCGGCCTTACGCGCGGCCGGGATAGGCGCGGCTTTGAACGACTGAACTGGCGCGGGAAAGCGGCCAGGCCACTGCCCGGTCCGGCACGTCCGCCACCTTGCGGGAGCGGATGTAGGCACGGCCGAATGCCGGATGGAGCGGAAGCTGGAGGTATGCGCCGTGCCGGTAGGAAGGCGGAGGAATGACCTGGAAGGGCACTGAAAGCCGGGCTTCAAGGACTTCAAAGCCCATGGCGGGGCCGAACAGGGCTGTCAGAGCTGCGTCGGAGAAGCGCCAGAAGTCGTTCGGCTGCTCGTGAGCGGGCCAGGCGTGCGGCGCAATGTGGAGGGTTTCGCCGCCGATGCGCAGGACGCGGTTCACTTCGGCCGCCACCAGCCAAGGCGCTGCGAGATGCTCGAGCACGGCCAGGGAGAAGATGCCGTCGAGGCTTCCCGGCTGGACGCTGTCGCTGAGGAAGTGCGCGTCGGCCACGAGGTCGATACCCGGAGCAGGATGGATGTCGCAGCCGATGAACCGGCATTCGGGTTGGAAAAGCGGCGCGTTGAGGCTGCTATGCGGGCCGACCACCCGGGCGCCGATCTCAAGCACGGCGCCGCCACGCGCCTTCATCGCGGCGGCGAAGCCCGCCAAGGAGAAATCATCCTCCGTTTCCGGCGTGTTGCCGGCCGATCGTGCGTCCTGGATCGTAACGAGCATGTCGGTCAGGCGGGCGGCGGTACCGATCTGCAGAGTGACGGGCTGGAAGGGCGGGCAAGCAAGGTAGACTTCAAAGCCAGTCGGCTGGTCTTGAGGGACTTGGGGGAAAGCTGCCCGGACATCTTCGCGGTCATAAAGGCCGACCGCCTGCTGACGCCCGGCACAGTTAATCAGGAGCGTGTCGAACGGCTCGGGACCGCAGTGCGCCCAACCCTGGAGGAACACGCCTTGCAGGTCGCACCAGGCGCGGTCGATGCAGTGGATGGCACTCAAAGCGATGTTTCTTCAGAGAAGCTTTAGGCGCAACGACGCCGGGCGTTGCCCGGCATTCATCAGAGATTGCCGGCCGCGTCCGCGTAGGGCGCCTGGCGCTCCATCGCGCCCGCCTTGCGGATAAGCTCGCCGAGATCGCGCCAATGCTGGACGGCTTCGCTCATGCTCAGCTCGATGAACATGCGCCGCGGCGGGCGGCCGGCTTGCGTCTCGGACCCGATCTCGCGCTTGAGGTGCAACATGACGGCGCCGGGGAGGGCTTGGGTCAGGAGGTGCGAGGCTTCGACCTCGGTGAGATAGCCAGGGCAAGGACTGCGCGACATGAAGCCTCCGGAACAGGCGATGTTGTCCGCAAATGGTAACACGATCGTGTTTGCGCGATGCAACAACGAAAGCCGGAGCCGACTGCTGAGACCAGATTGCGAGGTAATTATACCACAACATTAAATTACAGACGTAAATATCCCGTCTTCCTGTAGTTTTGTCAGGCGTCCGTGACGGACATCGAAATGAGCGCCGTGCAACGTAAGCTGGCCCGCCTGCTCGCGTTCGGCGATCCACGGGAAGGTCCGCAAATTCTCCAGCGAAAGGCGAATCACGGCATGTTCGCCTTCGAGCTGAGTGTCCGCGGGCGAGCAGGCCAGGGTGCGCTCGCGCGCGCGGGCGGCGAGAGCCATCCAAGGCAGGACGAAATCGGACAGCGCGGCCGGCTCGCCCGATAGGAGCGCCGAAACGCCTCCGCACAAGCCGTGGCCCAGCACGACCAGATCGGAGACTTGCAAGCCACGGACGCCGAACTCAAGCGCGGCGCTGGTGCCATGATGGGCCTGGTCGGGCTGATAGGGCGGCACGAGGTTGGCGACGTTGCGGACAACGAAGAGCTGGCCGGGCGCCGCGCCGAAGATCATCTGCGGGTCGACGCGGCTGTCCGAGCACGCGACCACCATGGCGCGCGGGCGCTGCCCGCGTTCGGCGAGCTGCTGGAAACGCGCGCGGTGCTCCGGCCAGGCGGTGTCGCGGAAGCGCCGGTAGCCTTGAAGCAATTCGTCCATCGTTTCAGGCCTTCTCCCACCCGCGCGCCGTCTGCTGCCAGTAGGCCAGCTCGTGCCCGGCGGCGCGCGCGGCGGACCACCGGCGCCGTGCCGCGGCAAGAACGCCGTCGTCGCCGCCGTCGAACAGGTCGAACACCCGGTCCCAGTCCGGCAACGCGGCTTCGGCGCCGTCGAGCAGGAACAGGTAACGCGCTCCGTTGGGCCGTTCGTCGGCCGCGGTGATCCAGATCGGCTGCAATGCCGCGTGACCCATCCGCGCCGTGCCGTGGGGGAGCCAGTCCGGGCGTTCGCAGGCCCAGAGAGCCTTGTCGAGCGTTGTCACGCGCGCCTCGGACCCGCAGCGCACGACGGCGCGCTGCCCGGCGGCAAGGGTTTTGCCAAGAAGGTCCGGCAGGGCCTGCTCGGGCGTGGTCCTGGTGAGATGGTAGAAGCCGACCTGCGTCATGCCGCATAGGTATGAACCGGCGGCTGCATTCGGCAAGCCTGAACTTGCATCCCGCTGTGCAGCGCTCTCGGCTTTCCCGCCATCCGGCAAGGGCGTAAGAGGACGCCATGCCGCTCACGCTCTCGGTTTATGTCGGGCGACAATTCATCGCCGCCGTGCTGGCCATGCTCGCCGCCCTCACCGGCCTGGTCGCCTTGTTCGACTTCATCGAGCTGCTGCGGCGGTCAGCCACCAAGGCGGACGCGACATTCGGGCTGGTGATGGAGATCGCGGCGCTGCGGCTGCCGTATGAGGCTATGCAAATCCTCCCGTTCGCCGTGCTGCTTGGCGGCATCATCGCGTTCTGGCGGCTTACCCGCTCGTCCGAGCTGATCGTCGCCCGGGCGGCGGGGGTGTCGGCCTGGCAATTCCTGGCCGCGCCGCTCGGATACGCGGTCCTGCTCGGGGCGCTTGCGACCGCCGCGGTCAGCCCGCTTTCGTCGGCGATGCTGTCCCGTGCCGAACTGTTGGACAACGCATACCTGCGGACCGGGGGCGGCCCGCTCGCCCTGGCGGGCGGACAGCTTTGGCTGCGCCAGTCGGACCGGGATCTGGTCCCGCAGGGGATTGCCATCATCCATGCGCGGGACGTGCAGCTCAAAGGGAGGCGGCTGACGGCCGACGATGTCAGCGTGTTCCGGCTCGACGGCAACGACCGCTTCCTGGCCAGGCTGGAGGCAAAGACCGCGACGCTCGGCCACGGCGTATGGACCTTGACCGACACGCGGCGGATCTTGCCCGACAAGCTGCCCGAGGCGATCGGCACGACGACGCTTCCCACGGACCTCACGGTCGGCCGGGTTCAGGAAAGCTTCGCCAGCCCCGACACGCTGAGCGTTTGGACGCTGCCCGATTTCATCGCCTTGCTCGAACGGTCCGGGTTTTCCGCCATCCGGCATCGGCTCTATTTCCAGACGCTGCTTGCCTTGCCACTGCTCGCCGGCACCATGGCGCTCGTGTCGGCCGGGTTCAGCATGCGGGCGACCCGGCGCGGCGGCGTGTCGCAGATGATCGCGAGCGGGGTGGCCGCGGGGTTCCTGCTGTTCGTCGTCAGCAAGGTTGCCGAGGAGTTCGGCCAGTCGGGCGCGTTGCCGCCGGGGCTTGCGGCATGGGCGCCGGCCCTGGCCGGGCTGCTGTTCGCTGTTGCGCTGCTGCTTCATCTCGAGGACGGATGATTTGGCCGGGCGATCCGGCCTGGGCTTTTAACAGGACCGTCTTTATAGAAACGACATGCCTGCGGTTCCCGTCCTCACGTGGCTTTGATGCGACGCGCTCTCCCGGTGGGGGTCATGTCCGCGTGGCTTCTCGCTGTCTTGGCGGCAGAACCGGCTCAGGCGCAGTTCGCAGTGACGAGGCGGGCGCCCGGGCAACCGGAGCCGCCGCCGCTGAACCGGACCGATCCGATCGCTTTCACCGCCGACCGGGTTGAATACGACCGCGACAAGGGCATCGTCACCGCGACGGGCAAGGTCGAGGCGTGGCAGAACGACCATGTCCTGCGCGCCGACACGATCACGTTCGACCGCAACACCAACGTTGCCGCCGCCAAGGGCAACGTCGTGATGCTCGAGCCGGACGGCGAGGTGTTGTTCAGCAACTATGCCGAGCTCAGCGGCGGGCTGCGCGACGGCGTGCTGGAGGGCATGCGGGCGATCCTGGCGGAGAACGGCAAGCTGGCGGCGAACGGAGCGCGCCGGGTCGAGGGGAAGGTGAACGAGCTTTCGCGCGCGGTTTACACCACCTGCAACCTGTGCGCGCAGGACCCGACGAAGCCGCCACTGTGGCAAATCCGCGCGCGGACAGCGGTGCAGGATACCGAGCACAAGAAGATCGAGTATCGGGACGCGTTCCTCGATATCTACGGCGTGCCGGTCATCGCCCTGCCCTATTTCTGGCACGCGGACCCGTCGGTGAAGCGGGAAAGCGGGTTCCTTGTTCCGTCTCCCGGCGCAAGCACGCAACTCGGCGCATTTGTGGCCACCCCGTATTTCTGGGCGATCGACGACCTTTCCGACGCGACGATCACGCCGACGTTCAATACGACGAACTATTTCAACCTCGATACCCTCTACCGGCGGCGGTTCAACGACGGGACCTTGAGCGTCGACGGCAGCGTCGGCTATGATCAAGGAGGGCCGGAAGCGGCTATCTTCGCCCGAGGGCGGTTCAGTTACGACGACACATGGCGCTGGGGTTTCGACGCCAACCGCGCCACGTCGTCCAAGTACTTGCGGGATTACCGGTTCAGCAACCGCGGCGACGTGCTGACCAGCCGGATCTACGTCGAGGGCTTCGGGACGGGCGCTTACACCAAGCTCGATGCCAATGCCTATCAGGGCCTGGTCGACAGCATCAGGCAGAATCGGCTGCCATACGTTCTGCCTCGCTACGAATACAGCTATTTCGGCGAGCCTGACGTTCTCGGCGGGCGCATCACGTTCGACACCACCAATTTCAACGTCGTCAGGCAGATCGGCACGAATACGCAGCGAGCCGGCGGGACGCTGAGTTGGCAGCGCCCGGCAGTCGGACGTTTGGGAGAGGTCTACAACATCACCGCCCAGGCGATCGGCGCCGGCTACACCGCCACGAGCCTCGGCCAGTTCCCGAACTATTCCCAAAGCGGCAGCACCGAGACGGCCCGGTTCCAGCCGCAGGTCGCGGTCAAGGTGAACTGGCCATTTGTCCGCGACGCGGGCCGGTTCGGCACCCAGACGATCGAGCCGATCGCGCAGTTCATCGCCGCTCCGAACGCGCCGGGGTACCGCAACCAACGCATCCCGAACGAAGACAGCCTCGATTTCGAGTTCACCGACCAGAACCTGTTTCTGCTCAACCGGTACCCGGGCATCGACCGGGTGGAAGGCGGCTTGCGCGCCAATGTCGGGCTGCACCTGAATTGGACGATGGGCGATGCCCTGGTCGATGGCTTGATCGGGCAGAGCTACCATACCCGCAACGGCAGCACGTACCCGCTCGGCGCCGGGCTTGGAAGCACGGTCTCGGATTTCGTCACGCGGACGACGGTCTCGCCAGTGCCGTGGCTCGACCTCACCGGGCGGACCCGGCTTGACAGCAGCCGGCTGACCCCACGCTTCGCCGACGCGATCGCGACCGTTGGCGTGCCGTTGTTCCAGGTCTCGGGCGGCTACATATACACGGCCACCAACCCTTACTTCCTTTATGACCAGCCGACTGTGCCAGCCAGCTACTTCCAGCACAGGAACGAGTTGACGCTCGGGGCGAGCACGAAAGTCGGCTACTATCGCCTTGGCGGCTACGCGCGGCGGGATTTGCAGAACAACCGAATGACCAGCGCCGGGGTGAACGCCGCCTACGAAGACGAGTGCTTCATCTTTGACTTCAACTTTAACCGGCGTTACACGTCGTTGAATGGCGATACAGGTTCAACTCTGATCCTGTTCCAGATCACCTTCAAGACGGTTGGTCAATTCGGCTTTCATGCATCCTGAACCCATCAGCGGCACGGCAGGGACATCAACCATGACGACCAGGCAGCCTCGTCTCATCCTTTTGGCCACGGCGGCCATGCTGGCCGCGATGCCTCTTATGGCGCAACCGCGCGCACCCGTGCCGGCGCAAAAGGGCGCGGGCGAGGCCGCGAGTTCCGCCGAGCGGATCGTTGCCGTGGTGAACGGCGACGTGATCACGACGGGCGACGTCAAGAACCGGGGCCGGCTGTTCGCGCTGAGTTCCGGCCTGCCGGTGACGCCGGAGGTGCTAGAGCGGTTGCGGCCGCAGATCATCAAGCAGCTCATCGACGAACGGCTGCGGCTGCAGGAAGCCCAGAGACGGAAGATCGCGGTCAGTGACCGGGACATCGCCGAGGCCATCACCGAGATCGAGCAGCGGAACGGGATGTCCGCGGGCGCTTTGGCGGCCAGCTTGCGCGGGCAGGGCGTCGCGATGCGGACGCTGATCGATCAGGTGCGGGTGCAAATCGGTTGGACCCGGGTCTTACGCCAGGAGCTTGGAACCAGGGCGGAAATCAGCCCGGCGGACATCGCCGACCAGGAGCGGCTGTTCAAGCAGCAAATCGGCAAGCCGGAATACCGGGTCGGGGAAATCTTCATCCCGATCGAGGATCCGTCGAAGGCGAACGAGGCCGAGACGTTTGCCGAAACTGTCATCAGCCAGCTTCGTGCCGGCGCCCCGTTCGGCGTCGTCGCGGCGCAATTCAGCCAGAGCCAGACGGCGCTGCAAGGCGGCGACCTTGGCTGGGTCGGCGCCAACGAGCTGGACCCGACGGTCGCGAGCGTCGTCACGCAGATGCCGGTGGGAGCGGTCAGCAACCCGACGCGCGTGCCGGGAGGGATCAGCGTCGTGACCCTGCGGGCCAAGCGCGAGCTGGGACGCGACAACAGCACGATGCTCAATCTGCGGGAGGCCTTCTTCCCGTTCAGCGGGGCACTCAATCCGCAAGCGCCGACCGATCAGCAGCGCAGGATGGTTGACATGGCCGCAGCCCTCAGCAGGTCTGCACGGACTTGCGACGACGTCGAAGCCGCGAACCAGAAAGCGGGCGGCTCGCGTCCGGCCAACCCTGGGGAGGTCAAGCTGGAAGCCATGGGATCGGCGCCTCTGCGGAGCCTGCTCGCGAGCCTCAAGGTCAATCAGGCGAGCAAGCCGGTGATATCAGGCGACGGGGCCGCCGTGCTGATGGTCTGTTCCCGCGAGGAAAAGAATGCGGCAGCGCCGTCGCCGCAAGAGATCAGCAACCGGGTTCTTCAGGAGCGGATCGAGTTGACGTCGCGGCAGCTTCTTCGTGACCTTCGGCGCCGGGCGATGTTGGAGGAACGGGGAAGCTGACACCTTGTCGAGGGCCGCGGAACGCATGACATAGGTCTCGTTTGCTGACGGGATCAGTGCCGATGGTTACCGCTTCTTTCGCACATCAGGCTTCGAGCCCCGCGGCCCGGCTTGCCAGATTACGCCGGCTGGCTTGGGTGCTGGACGCACAATTTGGAATTCCCGGGACACGCTTCCGGTTTGGCTTGAACAGCTTGCTTGGCCTTGCTCCGGCTGTTGGCGACGTTCTGCTCGGGCTGGTGTCCCTTTACATCGTTTGGGAGGCGAGGCGACTTGGCGCGCCGGCTTCCGTGCTCGGCCGGATGATCACGAACATCGCCGTCGAAGTTGTCGGTGGCGCGGTTCCGTTGATCGGCGATGCATTCGACGTTGTATTCAAGGCAAACCTTCGGAATATCGCTCTGCTTGACGACTGGCTTAGACATTCGATGGATTGATACCATAAGCCTGACGAAACTAAAGCGTCTGTCTTTCATTGAGTATTATGATACTTCGTGTCCAAGGCATTGATTGCGTTTACGTTGCCTGCGGACCGGCCATTAGGGTCAAATTGGCAAGCAAGGAAGGCCTCGGCAATTGACTTGGCCAATTCAGGACCAACTACCCGGGAACCCATCGTGATAATCTGAGCATTGTTCGATAATGCCGCGCGCTCGGCGGAGTATGTGTCGTGGGTTTGAGCCGCTCGGATACCGGGGACTTTGTTGGCTGATATTGCGACGCCTATGCCCGTCCCGCAGCAAAGGATCGCTCGGTCATAAGTCCCATCCAGCACGCCGTGAGCCACCCGGTCAGACAAGTTCGCGTAGAATGGCTCGGCACCCTCCTTCGGGATGCTGACCTCGGAAACGTCGAGGCCATCCTTGCCTTGAAGATGCTCGGCGAGAAGTTTTGCCAAAGGCGCTCCGGCGCTGTCGCCAGCGATAGCAAGCTTCACTGTTCGTCTCCCTTGATTGGCCGGTCAGACAACCGCCACGCATTTGTCGATAATGTCGTTATATCCGTCAACGTTCCAGGCGGCTCGCCCGATGAACAGGCCATCGATGTTAGGACAGCGGATGAGTTCCTGACAATTGCCCGCGTTGACGCTCCCGCCATAGAGGCATGGGAGACTCCGGCCAGCCACTCTCGCTACGACGCGTTTGATGGTTGCTTGCCGCTCGTCTGCATAATCCGGCGCGGCGGGGGTGCCCCCCTCCCCTATCGCCCACACGGGTTCATAGGCAAAGAGGATATTCGCTGATTTTTCCTGGTCCGACAACCCCGCCAATGCGGCCTCGACTTGGGTTTGGAGGATCTCATCGGCCCGTCCACTTGCCTTGTCTTTCGCCGTTTCACCGACGCACACCAGCGGGATCAATCCGTGCCGAACCGCTGCCTGAGTTTTCAGCCCCACTGTTTCGTTCGTTTCACCGAAATGCATGCGGCGCTCGGAATGGCCCAGTTCCACCATGTCAAGCCCGCAATCGGTCAGCATCGTTGGGGAAACTTCGCCCGTCCACGCTCCCTGGTCGGCCCAGTGCATATTCTGCGCGCCGACTTTGATGTCGGTATGTCGCAAGGAGGTTTTCACCTCGCGCACGGCAGTAAATGGAGGAATGACAAAGCGTTGAATGCCGTTTCCGTCCACACGCAGTCCTTTGACGAACTCATTCGCTTCGGAAACGGTTTTGTTCATCTTCCAACTTGTGCCAACCCACGGCACAGATGCCTTGTCCATTTTTACGCCTTTTCACAACTTACAGCGTAGATCGCTTGGTGGTGTAGAAAATCTGAACGATGCGGACCGTTGTAATCACCAACCAACGGAGCAAGAGCGATGATCGTGGTCTTTGATTTTCTTGTTAAAAGCTGGATGTGCCATGATGAACGACATCGGCGCAAATCAGAGAAGCATCGCTTACGGAAGTACTTTGTTGCAAGAAACTTGATGGCTGAATCCCGAGACTTAAAACATGTCCGACTAATCGGAATCAGATAGGGCCATGTCAGCCGTTGTTCGGGGTTTGTCGGGCAAGCCTTCAACATGTAGGCGATCGGGAGACGCTCCACTCGATTATTTCACGTCTCCCGGGTATCCGATCCAAAACGTCAGAGATTAAGGCGCGAGTAAGAAGCGTCCGAACGGAAAAAGTCAGAAGCGTCGTTCGAAAACCTGAACAACGTCGCCGGGGGCAATAAAGGAACTCGGCAAAACTTTTCCCTCGACTGCCTTGCCGTTCGCTGTCCTTACAACTCCGGCGTAATCTTTTACGCCTCGATAGGTGAAACCGCCGGCTACAGCGACTGCGGTTAGCATTGTCATGCCGGGCTGATATGGATATTCTCCTGGTTTGGCCACCTCGCCTAGTACGAATACCGGTCGGTATGCCAGCACCTCGACGCTGACACTAGGATTGCGCAACAGGTTCTTGTCGCGCAGACCATCCTCAATCCGCTTATCCAACTGTTCTGGCGTAAGGCCTGTAGCTTCTACATTTCCGAGGAGCGGGACCGCAATTTGACCGCGGTCGTCCACTCGAAACTCACCTGTCAACTGATCCTCGCCGAATACGATGATCCTGACCTGGTCACCACCGCCTAACGTGTAACTACGAGCGCCGTAATTCGGCAGGGGCGGCAAATTTGCCCCGGGCGCACAGCCCGCAAGCATTGCCACTGTGATTATCACACGAGTGCAGACCTGTGTCATACGCCGAATTCGCATCGTAATCCCGTTATGTTGAAAAGATTAGGTTAGTGCTTGAGATACGCTCGTCAGTGGAGCAGGACGCGCATGGGTTAGGGCGTTAGACCGGCGGCGTCCATTGCGCAACATCGTTTCGAGACCACCGCGGTCCAGAATGGTGATTCGCCCTCGGCTGGTTTGGATCAAGCCCTCTTCTTGTAACGCTGCCGTAGCCACGGTAATGCCGGATCGCCGGACACCTAGCAGTAACGCGAGTGTCTCATGGGTGACATGCAATTCGTTGCTGCCCATCCGGTCATGAGCCATCAGCAACCAGCGGACGTATCGGTCGAAAAGAGTATTGAGAGCGTTTGAGGCAGCCATTTGCATCACCTGATGGGTCATGGACTGCACGTACTGCAGGCAGATGCGGTGAAGCGACGAACTTTGATCCATCAAGTTCCGAAGCAACAACGTCGGAATGCGCAAGGCCGGACCAGGAATCTGCATGATCGCCGATGCATAGGAGGCAGAGCCCGCCTCGAGCAGCGCGAATCCGCCAACAAGCCCTTCCCTGCCAATCATCGCAACCTGCACCCCATTCCCGACGCCATCAAGCCCGGCAATAAGCGATGCCAAGCCCTCCTCTATAAAGAACACATGCTCGGTAACGTGTCCACGCTCGATCAGGATTTGACCGGAAACGAGGCGGACGCGGGTTAGGTGCGGACGCACAAGGTCCCAATCACGTTGCGCAAGCGTTGCGAGAAGCCGATTACATGAGCTGCTTGGCGTGCCGGACAACGTTCGTGCTTGGCGGCCTACATCGCTGGCCCGATAGCCGGTCAGACCGGCAAGACACCAACTTTCGCTATCCATCCCACCACTCCCTAAACGCTACGTCGTTACGTTTTGCACTATAAGATTTTTTACCAGATATTGCAAATGTCGACAATAATTAAGGCGCAACCACCTTTGGGGCGCCGCTTGCGGGTATGGATTCCGGTGCAGACCGTAGCCGCTTGCCTGGGTTGCCTGGGTTGCCTGCGCTGGCCGCCAATCCAACGCGCACGAAAGGAAACGAAGCCAATTGCTAGGCACAAGGCCAGTTATCGACTCAACGGTCCCGACCTATTTGCGACCTCTATGTTGCTCGAAAAAGAAGGCAAACCTTAACAATCATTACACCAGAATGTGAGTTGCCGGCGTTAGATGCTAGGCCGGTTTGGGGCAATTAGGCGAGCGACTGGCGGCTTCTTCCATTGCAGGTTGTTAGCGGAGCGAACTGCTAGTGCCAAAGCGTACCGTTATTGCAACGCTACCGTTCGTTCAGGTCACAAATCCACCGACGACACGGTTAATCGTTGCTGTTTTCGTGAGCAGTACGTTAATGCTGCACCTGCGAACTAGTATGATTGCATGAGGCAGTTTGGACCGATGGCTACGTTCACGTCTTTAAGCGCGTTCCTCCCTGCCAAGCGGACGATGTCGATGTTGAACGACGACGTGCCGCTTCGCCGCAGATCGGTGACGGCGCACTTAGCGTCGGTTACATCGCTGTTTGCCGCGGACGTGCTCGCGTTCGCTCTGTCGCTTCTCGCAGCGCTGCTTGTGAGCCAAGTCGCTCAAAGCGATGCCGGGCTTGGCGCGACAGTGGTTAGTTCATCGCAGCTTCGTTCAACAATGCTGGTCGAAGCTGGTTTGTTTGCAGCCGTCATAGTGTATTTGGCTGGGAAAGGTTCTTACAGCCGCCGATTACCGTTTTGGAGTGAAGTGCAAGCAGTTACGACAGCGAGCTTTGCGGCACTTCTTGGCAGCGGCTTCGTGCAATACTCCTTGCAGAAACACGATTTCAGGCTTTTGTTAATTCTGACTTGGTTTTTGCTTCCAATATTTATGATCATACTGCGGACGTCCACGCGCCAAGCTCTCACCGCTGCTGGTTTGTGGCACGTCCGCGTCGTCGTTGTTGGGGATGCGGAGTTGGCTCAGAAAGCCTCGACAGCTCTCCTGTCGGAGCCAGGGCTAGGCTACAGAATTGGCGCGGTTCTCGCTCCCCCACCGGCCGGCTCCAAACCCGGCGCGGGATTGTGGCGCGAAATCCTGCGGCGGAACGGATGCGAACTTCTTGTACTTGCACATGACGGGGCGTCTGAAATCGCCGAGCCGCTCGTTCGTGGCAGGGTGCCGTTCGCAATCGTGTCGCCTATGACAGGACTTCCCGTCCACGGGGTCGAGCGAACCAGTTTGCTGAGCCACGAGACGGTTCTTTTCACCTTTAGCAGTAACCTTGCAGAGCCTGTTGCCCGCGGCGTCAAAGTGGCTTTCGACGTCTGCGCCGCTTTCTTTCTTCTTATCGCGCTTCTACCGGTCTTAGTCTTCATAACAATTCTCGTATCGCTTGATGGGGGTCCCGTGTTGTACGCCCATCAAAGGGTGGGAGCCTCAGGCCGCATGTTTCCGTGCTTCAAGTTCAGGTCAATGGTGGTGAACAGCGACCAGGTTTTGAAATCGCTTCTGGAAAGCGACCCGGCTGCCGCGACGGAATGGGAAGAGACCCAAAAGCTGAGGCTTGATCCTCGGGTGACCTGGATCGGGCGGCTGCTTCGGAAAACCAGCCTCGACGAGTTGCCACAATTGCTTAACGTTTTACGCCTAGAAATGAGCCTTGTCGGGCCACGCCCGATCGTTCTAGCGGAGGTTCAGCGGTATGGAGACGACATCGCCTACTATTATGAAGCCAGACCGGGCCTGACCGGGCTATGGCAAGTCAGCGGTCGCTCGGATACTGGTTACGCACAGCGTGTCCGATTGGACACATGGTATGTCAAAAACTGGAGCATTTGGCAGGACGTGGCCATTTTGGCCAAAACAATACCGGCGGTGTTGAAGCGCCGGGGCGCAGTTTGATTAGTCGTTTGGGATTGTAAGGGAATGGGATTGTTCAGGAGCTTGTTTGGGAACCGGCCCGCTGCGACGAGCCCTGACCCTGCACAACGAGTCGAGCCACAGCGTTTGATTCAGCCAAGTGATGTATTTACGCCAAGCCAGCCGAAAACAGGGCGACGCCTTGTCGGGCGGGAAACCGAATTGCAACGAATTCTTCAGGCGTTGCAACAGGATCGGGCACATGTCGTGCTTTATGCTGAAAGAGGCCGTGGAAAGACCTCATTATCAAACGTCGTAGTCGAGACGTTGCGCCGGAAAGGCGTTATCGTTGCCCGGCATATCTGCGAGGCGGGGACGACTTTCGATACCATGATGCGCGGGTTAATGGCGGATTTGCCTAACAATCTACTCGCCGCCTCCGCTCAACCCGGCTCCGAAGACCAGGATGAAGGATGCGTCGCAGCGCTGCCGCCGAGCGAAATTCGGCCTCGAGATATCGTCGCCCTTCCTCAAAGGCTCGCCTGTCGCTCCCTGGTCTGTGTCCTGGATGAATTTGATCGAGTCGAAGATCCGTTTGCTCGAACTAAGCTTGCCGACACAATCAAACAGCTTTCTGACCGTGATGTGCCTTTGCTGTTTCTTATCGTCGGCGTTTCTCGAGACCTCGACCACATTTTAGGCCAGCATCCTTCAATTCAGCGAAGCGTAGCAGGCGTTCATCTGCCGCTTTTCTCTGATCGGGATATTGCGCAGATTATTGTCCGTGGCGGTCGCGAGACCGGGTTTGAGTTCCCGCCAGCCGCCGTTGTCCGGATAACGGTGCTATCGCGAGGAATGCCCTATATAGCCCAACTCCTCGGATTACGATTAACCCAGGCGGCAACAATGCGAGGCGGAACCGTTATCTCCGACGAGGATTTTGCATCCGCAGTCGGGCGCATGGTTGAAGACGCTCCAAATCGCGTCGCCGCACTATATAGTCAACTTACCGATCACTCCACCAATAGCGAGATGGTGCTGTCACTGAGACGTGTTGCGACCGCGCCGCAAGATTCGTGGGGACGGCTACGCTCAATGGAAGTCGAGAATGGCGTGATGCTTGCTGATCGTATGATTCCGAAGGCATGTTGGGACCGGTTACGCGCAGCCGAAGTGCTGCAACCGGACATGCCGGGCTCTGGCCTTTACTCATTTGCCGAGCGTGGGCTGATGCATCATGCGCTTCTTCTTGCAGCGCGGGACGTAACAGCGCCTGATTTGCCGACGCCGGACGGGTTTGAGGACATGCCACGCACTGTTTCCGAACCGACCGGACTTCATGCTATTATGTCGCGCAGTTGAGGACAACGCTTATGGACACGTTTGTTAGCTCTACTGCGGCCGCAGCGCCTCAATATGGTTTACTTCGGCTTGCGGCACTGACAAAGCTGCTTCGTCGGCATCTTTGGCTCATTGTTATGCTCGCGATTGCTGGTGGTGTCGGCGGTTATCTTTACGCCCGCACCTTGCCCAAAAGCTTTACCGCCTCAAGCGCACTGACGGTTGAGGGAGACCGATTTGCAATTCCGGAATTGCAAGGTGCCCTGCGTAGCGACAACGCACCTGACCCAATGCCCTGGGTGAGAACCGAGGTTCAAGCTCTCACAGCCCGGCAGATGGTGGCGCAGGTGGTTCACCATCTCGATCTCGATAAAATCCCGGAGTTCAATCCAGCGCTACAGCCGCCAACGATTTTGGACGATATTAAGGCCTTCATAGGCCCGTTTTTACCCAGTAAGTCTGGTTCTTCCGAGTCAACGGATCCTGACGGCCCGGTTGTTGCGTCAGTGACAAAAGCACTGGATGTCTTTCAAGATAATCGCAGTCTTGTCATAACTGTGTTTTTTACTGCCAAAGATCCAAAACTGGCGGCAGACGTAGTTAATGACCTAATTGAAACGTATGTTCAAACTCGCGCGAAACGCCGTGTTGCTGCAAACAAGGGCGCAAATACGGCTTTAACAGAACGGATTGACCAAGTTCGAGACGATCTTAACAAAATTGAATCACAGATGAAAGATCTGCGCAGCAAAAGCGAGATTGTTGGTCTTCGGGCAGGAAGCGTAGGTCAGCAGCAATTAGAAGAGCTTACAACAGCTGCTGCTCGTGCGACGATCGAGAGATCTCAGCTTGAAGTAAACTATGAGCGCGCCGTTGCTGCGGCTAAACAGGGCTCGTCCGATGCGCTCGCAGCAGTCCTAAACTCTCCGACCGTATCTCGTCTACGAGATCAAGAACAGGCTGCCTCACGCAGAGTGGCGGAACTTTCCAGTAGATACGGGCCGGGATATCCCGGCATCCAGAGCGCAAATGCTGAGCTCAGCTCAGCACGCCGGGGCGTACGGGAGGAGGCAGATCGGATCGTTGCATCACTCGGCGCACAGCTTCGTGTAGCTCGCGAGCAAGAGGCTGACGTAAAGCGTCAGCTCGACCTTGCACGAACGGCAGGCGTTAAATCCGAAAACGTTAGGGCTCAACTCGACCAATTGCAGCAAGAGGCGACAACGCGGCGTAATTTGTATCAAACCCTTCTTGAGCGCGCACAGCAGACTGTTGTTCAACCACTTGGTTCAGAAACGCCAGACGTCCGCATCCTGAGCGCAGCCGTTGCACCAGGCATGCCTTCCGGCCCTAATATGAAGCTCGCTGGACTTATGGGTGGCGCTGGTGGAGCACTGATCGGATGTCTTCTGTCGTTGACTCGGCTGAAGAGTGCAAACGGGTTTGACACAGCAGCAGAAGTGTCCGCCGTCATCGGTGTTCCAGTGATTGCGACAATCCAATCCAGTCTTCTAAAGAAGGGTCGCGGGATTTTAGCTCGCTCCCCAGTTGATAGCGAAGATGCGGAAGCATTGCGAATGCTTCGGAATCGGTTGAGATTTGCCGGTCGAGGAGTGGCTCCCCGGACAGTTGCTTTTGTTCCGGTTCTTAGAAGTGATAAGGCGGCTTTGGTTGCTGCAGGACTTGCACGCGCCGCATCACGCCAGGGTGAGCGCGTGCTCCTGATTGGCACAGACGTCGCAAATTCTCAGTTGAAAGCGGTATTCGGCCAGGACACCAACGCGCCAGGTTCTCTTCTTCACGCTTTGTCAGGCGAGGATTGGCATGCAACAATTATCCACGATCGGCAATCTGGGCTAGATCTTCTGCTGGCGGGGAAGTCAGACGCAACCGCCGCATCGTTGTTGCAGCGCCCGGAGTTTCAGAATTTACTGGTCGAAGCCCGGGAGGAGTACGACTTGATCGTGCTTGACGCAGGCCCGGCCACGTCAGCTGACGCACTTTCAATTGTTCAGAAAGTGGACGTTGCAGCCTTGGTCATAGAGGGTAGAACGACTTACCAACCTGTGCAGGATGCAGCTACTCGGCTTGCAACCGCAAATCGTACTCCGACTGTCGCAGTGCTGTTGTCCAAATCATGACATTCCTCGCCGCTGCCTTAATTGGATTTTCTATCATTCTGCTTGCGTTAGCGACTCATCCGTTTGTCACTTATCCCCTAAGCTTGCGCATCATCGCTCGTTTACGTCCTTGTCCAATACGGCCAGGCCCAGTTCCTGAGTCTATCGCCTTGTGCGTGTGCGCCTACAATGAGGATCAAGTTATCCGCGCTAAGATTGCAAACATGGTTGAATTGAAAGAAGTCTTTCCAGCGCTCGAGCTTTATATTTATGTTGATGCTGCCACCGATAATACCACAAGCATTGTTCTAGAGTTTAAAGAGCAAGTTAAATGTATTGTTGCTGATAAAAGGTACGGCAAAACATATGGAATGAACACACTGCTTGAACATTCGTCAGCGGATATTGTTGTGTTCAGTGATGCAAACGTTATGTTTGATCGGCAGGCAATTGGTCGCCTTATAAATCCTTTTCAAGATGATGCAGTTGGTGCTGTTTGCGGTCATCTCATTTATTTGCCTGAAAATTCTAGTGCGACAGCGCAAACCGGCTCGGCTTACTGGCGGCTTGAAGAGAAAATCAAAGCCCTTGAAAGTGAGACAGGATCGGTAATGGGGGCCGATGGCTCAATCTTTGCCATCCGTCGAAGCTTGCATCGGCCTCCACCACCCGATCTCATCGACGACATGTTTGTATCATTGTCTGTTCTCATAATGGGTTACCGTGTAGTACGAGCAAACGATGCTTTCGCTTATGAGAGATCTGTATCACGTTCTGGCGAAGAATTTCACCGGAAAATCCGTATAGCATGCCAAGCCTTTAATGTGCATCGCGTCCTCTGGCCGTGCTTAAGGAAAATGCCTGCCTTGGATAAATACAAGTATATTTCTCATAAACTTCTGCGTTGGTTTACTATATACCTTTTACTTTCTAGTTTAATGTGCTTTCTTTTCGGAACTTTAGCAAATAGGTATAACGGATTGGCTTTCTCTAGTGCGGTATTGATTATACTATCTAGTGGTTTACTAGTTTGGTTTCCTGATCAGAGGGTCAGAAAATTACGCGATATATTCGGAGCATTTCTTGCAACTGGCATTGGAGTATGGAAATCTCTTGCTGGTGAGCGCTTCCAGACATGGAACCCGCCTGCTTCTGCCCGGGGCTTCAGCGCCAAGTCTAACACTAAAATTGAGAGCACTTGATTTTGCGTGTCGCCATCATAGATCCATCACTTTTCACTTTGCCTTACGATAATGCGTTGGCAAATGGATTGATCACGATTGGTCACGATGTCAAGTTATACGGAAGAACAGTTGGGCAAGATGACAATGACGTCACAAATGTTGATCTAATTCCAGTTTTTTACGCGGCCAGTCGCAAAGTTTCTAATATGCGCGTTCCCAAGTCTGTTTATCTTGCATTTAAAGGTGTTGATCATGTCTGGTCAATGGCAAAACTTTTACGGCTGCTTCAGCATCAACAACCAGATATAATCCATTTCCAGTGGTTGCCATTGCCTCTGGTAGACCGACGATTTCTTTCGCGTTTTCGCAAAGTGGCACCTTTAGTTTTAACGGTTCATGATACAAATCCATTCAATGGGGATCCTTCGGCGAGCGTTCAATCGCACGGTGTTTCTGCATTATTTTCGGAGTTTGATCGCTTAATTGTTCATACTAAACAAGGAATCAGCAGACTTGAGTCATTTGGAGCGCCTATCGATAGAATAGCTTTACTGCCGCATGGAAAGATGTTTGACTCGGTTACAACTTTAGATCCTGATCCGATGAGCAGCGATGTTACATTTTTAATGTTTGGTAAGATCAAGCCTTATAAAGGTATAGATGTACTCATTAAAGCTTTTTCTATCCTACCCGAAGATTTACAGCAACAAGCCCGCGTAAGGATTGTTGGTAAACCTTACATGGACATGTCACAATTATACTCGGTAATACAATCGAGTGGTGTACAAGAGCGTATCTCAATTGAGCCAAGATTTATTAAAGACTCTGAGATACCTAATTTATTTGGAAATGGAATTGTTGCTGTATTCCCGTATCGAGAACTAGAAGCAAGTGGCGTACTTTCACAAGTTCTCGCATTTGGCCGACCAATTATCGCCTCAAGAGTTGGAATTTTTTCAGAAGTGCTGCAGAATGGCATACATGGATGCCTTGTCTCCCCTGACAATATTGATGAATTAGCAGCAGCAATGGCCAAAATGATAAATGACAAACCATTTGCTTCTTCTTGTTCTTCCGCCGTTATAGAACTAAACAATCAATCAAAAGATTGGATTAATGTAGCCGGAAAAACAGCCAAACTCTACGCTGAGCTATGCGGATAAACGATTAAGGCTAGGTCGCGTGGACAAAGTGTTCGTCACCGAAACCGGCCCGTTGTAAGGCCGGTCGCCGCACAACCACCGCCGCACGCTGGACGCGGTGTTCTGGATGCCCGCATCGGCGCGCCTTGGCGTGACTTGCCCGACGAACTCGGCAACTGGAACTCCGTGCACCGGCAATACCGCCGCTGGACGGCTAGCGGGTTATGGACCTGATGCTCGAAGTTTTCGCCGAGGGCGGCGGCAACGGCGCCGTGCAGATGCTCGACAGCACTGTCATCCGGTCACACCACTGTGCTGCCGGCGCGAGGGGGGCCTCAAAACCAGGCTCTTGGCCGCTCGCGCGGTGGCTTCACGACCAAAATCCACGCCCGGACCAACGCTGAGGGCCTTCCAATCGCGCTCCTCCTGACAGCGCGCGAGACCCATGACAGCACCGCCTTCACCGATCTCATGGCCGAGCACGATGTCGACCCAGGGGTGATGCTGGGCGACAAGGGCTACGACAGCGACGCCATACGGCTTGCCGCCGCTAGAGCACGATCTAACCTATGTGAGTCGTAGGGGGTTCCCCGACGCGGGCGCGATGTCACTCACCCTGCATGCTGGACAGGAGGCCAGCGTGCATGGGCAAGCCGCCTTCGATGGATCTTCGTTCCAGGCTGATCGCTGCTGTTGCTGGCGGCATGTCCCGCCGTGCTGCGGCCGAGCGCTTTGGCGTTGCTGCGGCGAGCGCCGTCCGCTAGGTCCACGCCTGCAACGCCACGGGTGCGATCTGCGCCAAGCCCCAGGGCGGCGACACGCGCTCTCACCACATTGAAGCCTTCCGCGACGTGATCCTGGCCGCGATCGAGGCACAGAAGGACATCACCCTCGTCGAGTTGGCCGAGTTGCTGCGCACGCAGCATGCTGCATTCTTCGCGGCCAGCACGGTTTGGCGCTTCCTCGATCGCCACGCGATGACGTTCAAAAAACATCGCACGCCAGCGAGCAGGAGCGGCCCGACGTCGCGGCCCGGCGCAAAGCCTGGTTCGAAGCCCAGCCTGACCTTGATCCGGAGCGCGTGGTCTTTATCGACGAGACCGGGGCCTCGACCAAAATGGCCCGGCTGCGGGGCCAAGTCTTGCGCAACCAACGATGCCGGGCCGCGATGCCTCATGGACATTGGAAAACAACCACCTTCACCGGGGCTCTGCGCCTGCATGGCATGACCGCACCCATGATCCTCGACGGGCCGATGAACCGGGCGGCGTTCCAGGCCTACGTCGAGCAGGTCCTAGTCCCGACGCTGCGGCACGGCGATACGGTCGTCATGGACAACCTTCCCGCACACAAGGACGTCGACGTGCGGGGCGCCATCCGCGATGCCCTCCCGCTGTCACGCCGCAGGAGTGCGCAAACCACTTCACTGCAGCCGGGTATGAGCCAGACTGATCGGATTCTGCTCTAAGCAGCTTTCGGTAGGTTATGGCACGGATGCAAGCTGGAACGCTCCTTGTTCAATGCGGCCGTAGCTTGGTGGATAGCTTGATCAAGCTTGTCCGTGTCGCGGAACGTACGGTGCGCGAGGTGGTGGCGTTTGAGGTCGCGCCAGGTCGCCTCGATCAGGTTGAGTTCCGGAGCGTAGCGGGGCAGCCAGTTCACCGTGATCCAGGGCCGGGCGGCCAGGGCCTTGGTGGTTGCCTTGCTGGTATGGATGGGGCCGTTGTCGAGCACAAGCACGACGGGCTTGCGCGTTTGGCCCGGAACCGGGCCATAGGCGCGGTCGAGTTGCTCAAGCAAGGTGATGAAGTCGCTGCTGCGTTTGGTGGGCGAGGTGTGGACCAAAGCCATGCGGGTGATCGCGTCCAGCACGCCCAGAATGGCGACCTTGTGCGCCTGCCCCGGCGCTTGCACCCGCAGGTCCGCGCCGCGTTCGGCCCAGGCATGGGCGAGGTAGGGGTGGGTCAGCGCCTCGCTTTCGTCGCCGTAAAGCAGCACAATGTCGCCCGCCTCGGCCTGCGCGCGGCGCAGTTGCAGCCGCAGGCCCACCCGCTCCACCTCGCGCGCGTTCTGCCGCCCGGTCAGGCTGTGGCGGGGCCGTCGCCACCGGAAGCCCCCTTTCGCAGCAGCACGCTCATATGCGACTGCGCCACGTGCACGCCCGTGCGCGCCTTGATCTCAGCCCGCAGCCGCGGCAAAGTCCAGTTCGGCCGGTCTTGCACCGGCGCGGCCAGGATCTCGCGTGCGCAGGCCAACACCCGCTCACCCCGTTCGGGCGAAGGGCCCGGGGCCAAAGTCGAGCGCAACGCATCGATGCCGCCTTGCGCGAACCATGCCCGCCAGCGCCGCACCGCGTCCTCCCCGACACTGAACGCTTCGCCAATCTCTGAGGCCGTCCAGCCCGCAAGCGTCAGCAGCACCGCCCGTGCCCGGTCCGCTTCGCCGCGCACCGCCGATCCCGCCAGAACCCGCAACGCCGCGACTTGCTCCGCGCTCGCAATCAACGAGGATCAACCCGCCATGCCAAATTACCTCATCCACGCCCAACGGCCGACCTTTTGCCATCCGTGGCACAAACCAGCAAAGCCTGCTTAGCCGAACGACTGCCTGCCCTGGCACGCAACATAAACCCGCGGCAGGTCGCCACCAGTAAGCGCGGCACCAAAACCATTAAGCCAAAGGGCGACGCCGATGGCAAAACCGCACCCGCCCACGTCGCAACCGCACACATGAAAGGGGTGGGTCTGAGCTCGACTTTGGCCAATTCCGGGCGGGCTGACGGGGGTTGGGCGGCGGAGCGGGTTGGTACGCTGAGCTGACGTGCCCCCGCCAAGAGACGCCGCCATGCTTCACCTGCCACCCCGCTTCGCCGCGGTCATCCTAGTCTTCGCGCCCTTGTTCCTTCAACGCAGTTGGCGGCACGCCGCCGTGCTGCTGACCGGCGTCGTCCTGGCGCCCGGCCAGCGCACGGTGGCGAGCATCCTGCGCGTCACAGGCCTTTCGCGCGAGCGGCGGTTCGTGAACGACCACCGCGTGCTGAGCCGCGCCGCCTGGTGCCCGCGCGCCGCGGCGCGCACCCTGCTCGGGCTGCTGGTCGCCGCCTTTGTGCCGAGCGGACCGGTTGTGCTCGGGATTGACGATACCATTGAGCGCCGGCGCGGCAAGCGGATCGCCGCCAAAGGCATCTACCGCGACCCCCGTGCGGTCCAGCCATGGGCAGTTCGTCAAGGCAAGCGGCCTGCGCTGGCTCAGCCTGATGCCGCTGGCCCCGATTCCCTGGGCAGGGCGCATCTGGGCGTTGCCGTTCCTGACGGCGCTGGCCCCCTGTAGCGGCTGACTGAATACTCCCCGGACCTGCCGGACGAAATTTTCCCAGGCTGAGCTTTGTGCCTGGCCCGTGAGGCTGGGCGAGCCGGCGCGCTATGGCCTTCGCAAAACGGAGGTAGCGCCGGTGGTCCGATTGGGAGAACTTGTGATGATTCTTGACCTTCACCGCCAAGGGCTGGGCGTATCCGACATCGCCCGGCGCACTGGCTTCGACCGCAAAACGGTTCGCCGCTACATCGCGCGGGGGCTTGAACCGCCGGCCTACACGCCGCGGCCGCCGCGCCCGACCTTGCTCGACGCCCATCACGCCTACTTGCGGGAGCGCGTGGCCGCCTTCCCCGAGTTGCGGGCGAGCCGGCTGCTGCGCGAGTTGCGCAGCGTGGGCTACCGGGGAGGATACACCCAACTCACCGACTTCCTGCGCAAGGTCCGCCCCGCGGCGGCGACGGCCGGCTTTGAGCGGCGCTTCGAGACCGCACCGGGCCAGCAGGCGCAGGTGGACTTTGCGCACTTCCGCGCCGAGTTCACCGCCGAGCCTGGCGTGAGCCGGGTTGTGTGGCTGTTCTCGATGGTGCTGGGGCACTCGCGGCTGATCTGGGCGCGCTTCGTCGCCCACCAGGATCTGCAGGCCGTGCTGCGCTGCCACGCCGCGGCGTTCGAGGCGCTGGGCGGCGTGCCGGGCGAGATCCTCTACGACCGCATGCGCACCGCGGTCAGCGGCGAGGACGAGGCCGGCGTGGTCTACAACCCTGCGCTGGTGGCGTGCGCCCGGCACTACGGCTTCCAGCCCCGGGCGTGCCGCCCCTACCGGGCCAAGAGCAAAGGAAAGGTTGAGCGTCCGTTCCGCTACGTGCGCGAGGACTTCTTCCTGGCCCGGAGCTTCCGCGACATGGACGACCTCAACGGCCAGCTCCGGCAGTGGCTGGACGGAGTGGCCAACAAGCGCACCCACGCCACGACCCGCCGCGTCGTGTCCGAACACTTTGCCGACGAGCGATCACACCTCCAGCCGCTGCCGGCAGGCCCGTTCCAGGCGGTGCTGCGGCTGGACCGGCGCGTGACCCGCGACGGCATGGTTTCGGTTGGCGGCAACCTTTACAGCGTGCCGGACGGCACGCGTGGCCGCGCGGTGGAGGTGCAAACGCTGGCACACGAGGTCCGCATCCTGGGCAAGGGCGAGGTGGTCGCGGTTCACCCGGTGCTGGAGGGCCACGGCGGGCGCCGCTTGGCCGCCGGCCACCGCGTCGCGCACCCGACCGCGGCCCGGCTGCCCGCGTCCTGCGCCGAGGCGCCCATCCCCGGCCGCCCCGGCGAGCAGGTCGCGCGCAGGCCCTTGGCGGTCTACGCCGCCATTGGCGAACGTCTGGCTGCAGGGACAAGCGCCGCAGCCGAGGAGGCCCGGGCATGAGGGAGCGGCACACCGAGGCGGCCCCGGCGACTTTGGAGCGGGTGCGCCAGCACCTGGTGGGGCTGCACATGCCGCGTGCCCTGGAGGCGCTGGGCGGCGTCGTGCAGCAGCTCGAGCGCGGCGAAACCTCGGCGGTGGAGGCCATTGAGGCCCTGCTCGCCGACGGGTTGGGCTGGCGCGAAGGCCGGCGGGTCAAGGCGGCGCTGCGCATGGCGCGGCTCGGCGCGGTAAAGACGCTGGACAGCTTCGACTTCTCGTTCCAGCCCTCGCTCAACCGCGGCCGCGTGCAGGCGCTGGCCCAACTCGGCTTTGTGGACCGGCGCGAGGTGCTGCACCTCCTCGGCCCGCCCGGCACTGGCAAGAGCCACCTCGCGGTCGCCCTCGGCGTCGAGGCGATCCGGGCTGGGCGCAGCGTTTACTTCATGACCCTGGCCAACCTGGTCACGGCACTCGCCCGCGCCGAACGGGACGGGAGCCTGCGCGAGCGGCTGCGGTTCCTGTGCCGGCCGCAGCTGCTGATCGTGGACGAGATCGGCTACCTGCCCGTTGTGCCCGGCGGCGGCAATTTGTTCTTTCAACTGGTCAACGCCCGCTACGAGCGCGGCGCCATGATCCTGACCAGCAATCGCGGCTTTGCCGAATGGGGCGAGGTGTTCGGCGACCCTGTCGTGGCCGCGGCCCTGCTGGCCAGGCTGCTGCACCATGCCACCGTGATGCAGATCGAGGGCAACAGCTACCGCATGCGCCAGCACGCCAGCCTCGTGCCCGAGGCCATGCGCCCGCGGCCCGTCGCGCCACCTCCGCCGCCCGGCAAGCGCCGCGGCAGGCCACCCAAGGACAGGAGCGACGATCAGATCAGCGGTTGATCACCGCCCGAACCTGGGGAGATTTCAACCGGCAGGTTTGAGGAGCATTCAAGCGGCGTTGACATTTGGCGTGGTTCGTCCAGCGCTGGCAACTCGAAGTCACGTTCCGGGACGTGCGCGACCACCTCGGGGTGGAAACACAGCGTCAATGGTCGGACCCCGCCATCGCGCGCACAACACCTTGCCTGCTTGGGCTGTTCTCGCTTGTGACCCTACTCGGCAAGCAACTCGCGCCCCATGCTCGCCGGGCCGCAGCCGCCAGCGCCTGGTACTACAAAAAACGTCCGACCTTCTCCGACACCCTCGCCGCCGTGCGCCGCGAACTCTGGCGCGAACAGGGTTTCATCACGTCCCACCACGCAACCGACATGCGGAAACTCCAACCAGCACTCCGCAACGGCATAGACTACGTGCCATGCCATGCCGCATAATGGCCAAAATCGAGCTGAGACCCCCTTTTCAAAAAGCTGGCTTGGCTAGCGTAACGGATTGACCAGGGCCGTCCTGACTGCGTTCTAGAAGATTTTCGCTTCCTGGAAATCGCTGTAGGCGCGCCTGCGATAATGGATCTCCCGCAAATCCCGTGCTGTTGTTGCGCGGTCATGCGGCGTGGAGGACACGGGCCCGGAGGAGCGGGAAACCGGCCCGGCCATACAGGGTCCGCTTCAGCGTTTTGAGCCGGTTGGTCTGGCCTTCGGCCAGGCTTTTGGTCCAGGGCAGGTCGAGGGCGGCCTGCACGGCGGCGAGGTCGTGGCGCAGGCTGGCGGCGAACTCCGCCAGCGGCGTGCTGGCTGCGTCGGCGAGTGCTGTGGCCAAGCTTTCCTGGCTTTTGCGGCGGAACAGCAGGTTGATCCGCTTCGCAACTGCGATGCCGCTTGCCAGGTCGGGGGCCTGTTGCAGGAAAGCCGAGACGAAGGCCTGCTCGGTCTCGGGCAGCGTGTTGGCGTCGGTCATCAGCAAGCGTGCCAGGCGCCGGCTGGACGGCGGCTGTCCGCTGACGATGCTGGCGTGGCCGGCGGCGTTCAGCGGATCGGCCTTGCGCCGCTGGCCGGCCCAGCTCCGCACGGTTCCATAGCGGCCGACATAGCCGAGGCGGGCAAGTTCGCGCCAGAGCAGCGCGGCGTTGCGGCAGCCTTCCGCCCAGCGCTGTTCGAGATGGCCGAGCCAGGGGGCGAGGACACCCACGCGTGGCGGCTTGCGCCAAAGCGAAGGGTCGCCGGCCTGGAGCCAGACCCGGATCGTCTTGCGGTCGGCGCCAAGCTGGGCGGAGCAGGCAAAGACCCTATGCGGGTGGGTGGCGGCTCGTTGTCGTTTCCGGCCTGGCGTGCCATGCGCAGCAGCGTGTCCGCGCTGACCGGCATCGCCAGCCGACCGGCCAAGCGCTGGCCGGCTTCGCCGCCAAGTGCCAGTCCCAAGCAGCCCTGCAGGCTGCCCAGGCGCGCGGTCCGCCGTCCGGCGAGCGGTGCAACACCGGGCAGGCGCTCAGCGAAGGTTTGGCGGGAGCAGGACGGACCAAGGCAACGGAACCGCCGCGCTTGGACCAGCAACGCCACTGGACGGCCTTGCCAAGGCAGATCGCCCAAGAGCCGCTCGTAGCAGCTGTGGATGCGACGCGAGATCGTGCCGCAGCCGGGGCACGGGGCCATCGCGGCCTGCGGTTGGGTGACGATGGTGATGCGCTCGGGGGTGGGCAAGACCGGCACAACGGCCAGGCCCGCCGGGATCAGGGGCAAAAGGCGCTTGGACAAACTTGGCTTTCAGAAAAGATCTACGTTCCTCCTATGCGTGCATCCAAACCCGCAACAACAGCAGGGGATTTGCGGGAGATCCGCGATAATCCCCGGAAGTGCCGCAGAACCCGAATGTTGCCCAGCTTCTTGTAATGGCCTGACCTGCGTGTTGGGCGGCTGCTGGCGTCAGATGCCTCTGGTCTTTTAGGGTGGGCGCTGGCGGTTCGATTGGGGAAGCTTGTTATGATCCTAGACCTTCACCGCCAGGGCTTGTTGGTGTCCGACATCGCCCGCCGCGTCGGGTTGGACCGCAAAACGATCCGCAAGTACATCGCCCGCGACGTGGAGCCGCCGGCCTACAAGCCCCGCAAGCCGCGGGCGCTGCTGATTGACCGATTCACACCCTACCTGCGAGAGTGGCTTGCGTCATATCCGGAGCTGACCAGCCGGCGGCTGTGGCGAGAGATCCACGATCTCGGCTTCACCGGCGACTACACGACCGTCACGGGGTTCCTGCGCGACGTCCGGCCCGCGGCGCTGCCCGTGTTTGAACGCTGTTTCGAGACGCCCGCGGGTCGGCAGGCGCAGGTGGACTTTGCGCAGTTCCGCACCGAGTTCGCCGACGATCCCGGCCAGATGCGGATCATGTGGCTGTTCTCGATGGTGCTGGGACATAGCCGGCTGATTGGGGCCGGTTCGTCGCCCACCAGGATCTGCAGACCGTGCTCCGGTGCCACGCCGCAGCCTTTGAGGCGCTGGGCGGGGTGCCGTCCGAGGTCCTGTATGACCGCATGCATACGGCGGTGACGGGTGAGGATGCCGAGGGTGTCGTCGTGTTCAACAAGAGCCTGGTCGAGGTGGGCCGGGATCACGGCTTCCTGCCCAAGGCGTGCCGCCCGTATCGCGCCAAGACCAAGGGCAAGGTGGAGCGTCCGTTCCGCTATATCCGCGAGGACTTCTTCCTGGCCCGCAGCTTCCGCGATCTCGGCGACCTCAACGCTCAGTTCCGGCAGTGGCTGGACGGGGTCGCCAACGCGCGCACCCACGCAACCACCCAGCGCGTCGTTGCCGAGCACTCCGCCGAGGAGCGACCAAGCCTCAAGCCGCTGCCTGCCGGGCCGTTCCAGGCGGTGCTGCGGCTGGACCGGCGGATCACCCGCGAGGGCATGATCTCGGTGAACGGCAACCTGTATTCAGTGCCCAACCTAACACGCAAGCGTGTGGTCGAAGTGCAGGTGCTCGCCGGCGAGGTGCGCATCTATGAAGGGACGCACTGGTCGCCGCCCATCCCGTGCTGGAAGGCAGCGGCCGGCGGCAGATCGCAGCCGGGCACCGGCACTTGCCACCGCTAGCTAACGGCGAAACGCCGCGGTCAGGATCGCCGACCGTTCCGCTTGCTGCCCGCCCAGGCGACGCAGTGAGCAAGCGGCCGCTGGAGTTCTACGATGCGGTCGGCCGACGGCTTGCCGGCGGGGGGCTTCCGGGATGAGGGCGCAGGATGCCGGCCCGGCGACGCTTGACCGGGTCCGGCGCAACCTGGTTGGGCTGCGGATGCCGCGGGCGCTGGAGGTGCTGGACCACACGATGCAGCAGCTCGAGCGCGGCGAGATCGGCGCGGTGGAGGCGACCGACATGCTGCTGGCCGAGGAGTTCACCGGACGCGAGGGGCCGCGGGTCAAGGCGGCGCTGCGGATAGCGCGGCTGTCCACGGTCAAGACGCTGGCGAGCTTCGATTTCTCGTTTCAGCCGTCGCTGGACCGCAACCGCATCCTGGCCCTGGCGCAGCTGGCGTTCATCGAACGCAACGAGGTCGTGCACCTCCTCGGCCCGCCCGGCACCGGCAAGTCGCACTTGGCTACGGCACTCGGGGTGGAGGCGGTGCGGGCTGGGCGCAGCGTCTACTTCTCGCCCTTGGCCGGCATCGTCGCCTCGCTGGCCGGGCCGAGCGGGAGGGGGCCTTGCGCGAGCGCATCCGGTTCCTGAGCAGGACGTCGCTGCTGATCGTGGACGATCGGGCCGCGAAGCGGACTGACCGGCTCCCTGCCGGTCAGCGCCAGCAACGGCAACCTATTCTTTCAGCTGGTCAACGCCCGCTATGAACGCGGCGCCATGATCCTGACCAGCAACCGCGGCTTCGGCGAATGGGATCAGGTTTTCGGGGAGCCGAAGGTGTCATGACGCCTCCTATTTTGACTGGCTGGTGCGTCGCACTAGCGCCCGCAAAGCGCTGATCTGATCGTCGGACAAGGAGATCTGCCAGGGCTGGCCTTTGGCCAGTTGCCGCCCGGTTAGGCGACCGTTCCCCAACCAATCGAACACCGTCTGCGCCGTGATGCCGAGCGCTGCGGCGGCGCCCTGGATCGAGTAGCTGCCGTCCGGCCAACATGGCGGGTTGGCCGCGTCGCCGTTGATCTTGACCGTCCGGATGCCCCATCGCTTGCGCAGCAGGTGCACGGTCCCGTGCAGGAACGGCGTGCCGCGCGCCGACATGACCCCCTCGGCATTGAGAGTGGCGGCGACCTCGCCGTCCATCATGCCGGCCGCGTTCAGCTCCCAAATGCGGCGTTCCAGCAGGTCCTTGCTGGAACATTCCTCGTAGCAGCGCACGTGACGCTGCAGCCGGTGCTCGCTTGTCGCCCCGGTCTGCCAGGAGATCCGCAGCCAGACCACGCCCCCTTCGCGCTTCTGGTCAAGGGCGACCTCGCGCATCACCAGGCGCAGAATGCGCTTGCGCTCCTCAGCCGTCGCGGTTTGCCACACGCGCGGCAGGTGCTGCGCGAGGGCGAGCAGGTCGGCCCGGCTGGCCTCGTCCAAGGGGGCGCCCTGTTCGCGGCGCCAGGCTTCGCAGGCCTGCTCGACCGCCTCAACCCCGCGCAGCTTCTCCTCCCAGACCCGCTCAAGCGAGCGCGCCACGAGGCGGTTCTCCGGTTCCACCGCGTCGTATTGCCGCCGCGCCCGTTCAGCCTCGTAGCGGGCGCGCTCGCGCTTGAGCGCCCACTGCCGTTCCAGCACCTGCGCCTGCTCCTCGAGCTGCCCGACAGCGGCGACGGCCAGGGCGATCTGGTCGGGAGCGATGGCGCCCAGCAGCACGTCCTCGACCACGGCGTCCACCCTGAACGCCCGCACGTCCTGGCAACGCGGGTTTCCGTCATTGTCCTGGTCTGCGGCGCATTGGAAGACCGGGTCATCGCCGTGCGGTCCCGAGTAGCGCAGCGCCATGCGTCGGCCGCACCGGCCGCATACCGCGATGCCTTGCAGCAAGGCCCAGCCTCGGCGCGGGGCGCCCGGCCGCGCCGAGGCCAGGCGGGCGACGTTGCCGGCCAGACGTGTTTGGTTGGCCATGAACGCCTCCCAGCCAATGGCGCCCGGGTGCGCGTCGCGCAGGCAGACCGGCCATTGCTCGACCGGCGCCTTGACCGTAGCACTGCGGGCCGCGCCGGTGCGGCGCCGCAAAGGGTCCTGGCGGTGGCGTCCATAGACGTAGGCGCCGGCGCCCAGGCCACCGCGTGCGGCGCCGGCCCCTGCAGCGGGCGCACCGGCAGCAGCAGGCCGTGCCGCCGCGACTCGCGCATCACCGCCCTGGCGCTCTGCAGCGCTTGGAACAGACTGAACACCAGCCGCAGCCGCGCCTGCACCTCCTCGTCCGGGTTGAGGACGGTCGCACCGCCGGCCCCATGGGCGAGCCCCGCCGGCAGGGGCAGGCGCAACTCGCCGCGCGCGGCCTTTTGCCGCTCGCCCTGGTGCAGGCGCGCTCTGATCTGGTGCAGCTCCGCCTCGCTCATGATGCCCGACAAGCCCAAGAACAAGCGGTCATGGTAAACGCCGGGGTCGTACAGGCGCTCGCCGTCGCCGATAACCACGCCGAAGATCAAGCACAATTCCAGCAGCTGGCGCCAGTCGCGGTTGTTGCGGGCCAGGCGCGACGCGTCCAGGCTGAGCACCAGCCCGGCCTTGCCCAGGCCGGTCTCGGCGATCAGGCGCTGAAAGCCGTGGCGCTCGGCGCCCGACGCCCCCGGCTTGCCCAGGTCGTCGTCGATCACCGCGATCCGCTCGCGCGGCCAGCCGAGCCCGGCGGCCCGGTCAGCCAGCCGGTATTGCAGCTCCGTGCTTTCCCCGTGCTGGCGGACCTGACCCGCCGAGGACTGGCGCACATAGATGCAGGCCAGCTTGGCGCGATGGGCCGTGGTGACCCGCTCAACCGGCTCATTCAGCGCGGTCAGCATGGCTTGCCTCCCCGTCGCGGACGCGTTGCAGCAGGCAGGCGAACTGCTGGGCCAGTTGCGTCTGCACCGAAGGGGGCAACATGGCCCGCAACCGCGGGCGGCGGCGGGATGGTGCCGGCCGCCGATGAGGCGGACGGGTCGGATTGGGGTCGGTCGGCATGGAAAGCCTCCTCGCTGGAGGCGGCCAGCATGCTCCGGATATGCCGCGCCAGCGGCAGCAACGCGCGGGCCGAGATGCGCGGCAGCGCCGCCTGCGGCGCCGACGGCTGTTCCAGGTCGGTCGCCGCGCGCCGCAGCAGCCGCCGACGCCCGTCCGGCAAGGCAACCGCGATGAAGGCTGGTCCCCGGCTGCAGGCGAGCGACAGCAACTCCAGTTCTCGACCGAATAGCGGGTGGTGCGGGTCCGTTCCGGTGACGCTTGAGACGACCCGCTCGAAGTCAGGGGCAGATCGAAGTGTTCGGTGACAGCATGATCGCGGCGGCCTTGCTCGACCGTTTGCTGCACCACGCGAGCGTCGTGCAGATCGAGGGCGCAAGCTAACGGCTGCGACAGCATGCCGACCTGGTGCCAGAAGCGATGCGCGCACGGCCAACGGCCGTTTCAGCACAACCAAAGCGTCGCAGCCGACCACCAAAGGCGGAGATGCCCGATCCCGCCACCGGCTGATCACCGCCGCGCTATCTGGGGAATATTACTTCGAAACATTCGGGGAGGACTCAGCCGGCGTTGACAAGCACTATGTGGACACCTGAGGATCGCGCGTTGGCCGAAGGCTACGGGTCCGGCCAAGCCTTGAGCGATGACCAGTATCGCGTGTTGGAGCCGTTCATCCCTGCTGCCAAGCCCGGAGGTCGCCCACGTACGACCGGCCTGCGGCGGCTGGATGGGTTGTTCGATGTCGTGCGCACCGGCTGTCAGTGGCGGCACCTCCCGCCGCCGCCCGAGTTCCCACCCTGGTTCACCATATATGGCTACATGCGGGCTTTTCTCAGCGCAGGCACATGGGACGCCGTGCGCCACCATCTTGTGACGACGCTGCGCAAGGGAGCGGGGCGCGAGGCCAACCTAACGGCGGCCATTATCGATTGCAGAGCGTGAAGACCACGGAAAGTGGAGGGCCTCGCGGCTACAGCGCAGCTAAAAAGGCCAACGGGTTCAAATGCCACATCGCGGTGGACACGCAAGGGCTGCTGCTCGGCGTTGTTGTCCATGCCGCTTCCATCCAAGACACCGACGGCGCAGGCGGCCTGCTCCGGGGCATCAAGCCGCTCTGTTGCTGGCTCCGCACCGTGTTCGCCGACAGCATCTACAATCGCATGGCCGCCCTGCTTGCCTGCTTCCTGCTCGGCCTGGCGTTGCCCACCATACGCCGCATCCCGGGCGCCGAGGGCTTTGTCGTGCTGCCACGCCGGTGGGCGGAACCGTTCAAGATCCTATCCGGGTCGTAGGCTGAGGTCGTTGCCACTTCATCCTGAAGACCTCTCCGCTACCATTCCAGCGACTGCGTCGCAGGAACCTTCGGCAGCTCCGCCCGATGCCGCACACCGAGCATCCTGCCGCCGCCGCCGCCCATTCCGATCCTGCCACGCCGATCGACATGGGCGCCAGGCTGTTCGCGACCCTGGAGCTGAGCTTGCCGAGCTGGATGGTGACGGCCAGCGCACCGGGCGAGAACAAGGCCAGCGAGCACGACTTGACGGCGTGCGACGGCCCCGGCCTGCTTGCGCTGCTGCGGCGCTTGCAGAAGCGTGCCGAGCGGCGCTGCGGTCGTTCGGTGGCGGTGGTTGCCATGCAGGAGGCCGGCCGCGACGGGTTCTGGGCGGAGCTGGCCGAAAGGCGCCGACGGCGCAGCCGTTGGAAAGCCAGCGGAGGGCCATCGCCTACTGGACGCGTATGGAGTGCGCAGCCTGGTGGTGGACCCGTCCTCGATTGCGGTGAACCGGCGCAGCCGCCGCGTCAAAACGGACCGGATCGATGCCGAGGCGATGCTGTGCACGCTGATGGCCTGGGTACGCGGTGAGCGGCAGGCGCGCGCGATGGTGCGGCCGCCTTTGCGGCCGAGGACGCGCGCCGCCTGACCCTCGAGCGCGAAGCGTTGCTGGCCGAACACATCCGGCACGCCAACCGGATCAAAGAACTACTCGCAACATAGGGCGTGTTCGGCTTCGACCGGCGGGACCGGCGCACGCGCTTAGCAGAGCTGCGCACGCCCGAGAACGCTGTGATGCCGCCGCGGCTGCAATCGTCGGCGATCGTGGTGGTGAGCACGCTTTCAGCTTGGGCCGTGTTCGTGCTTTTGTTCCGGGCGGTGCTGGACCATGCCTAAGAGGGGGGCCTAAGGGTGGGGCCCAAGGGATGGGCGGACCACCGGGCTTAAGCGCCGCCGAGCAGAAGGCAGCAACGATGCGATACCTTGTTACCGGCAGCGCCGGGTTCATTGGCTTCCACCTGAGCCGGCGGTTGCTGGACGAGGGACATTCCGTCAGCGGGGTTGACGGCATGACGAGTTATTACGACGTCGAGCTCAAGCGGCGGCGGCATGAGATCCTGGCGCAGCGTCCCGGGTTCACCCGCAACGAGATCATGCTGGAGGACCAGGCCGTCTTGCAGGAGGCGGTGGCGAAAGCGGCGCCCGACGTCATCGTCCACCTGGCAGCCCAGGCCGGGGTCCGCTACAGCCTGGAGAACCCACGGGCCTACGTCAGCGCCAACCTGGTGGGGACGTTCAACGTGCTCGAGCTCGCCCGGGAACACCGGGTCAGTCATCTGATGCTGGCCTCGACGTCCTCGGTTTACGGCGCGAACCGGACCCTGCCGTTCACCGAGGAGCAGCGGACCGACCATCCGCTGACACTGTATGCGGCGACCAAGAAGGCGACGGAGGGCATGGCGCACTGCTACGCCCACCTCTGGGACATTCCGACCACGGCATTCCGCTTCTTCACCGTTTATGGGCCATGGGGGCGTCCGGACATGGCGCTGTTCCGCTTCACCGAGAACGCGCTGAAGGGCAAGCCGATCGAGGTCTACAACCACGGCAACATGGCACGGGACTTCACCTACATCGACGATTTGGTCGAGGCGGTCATGCGATTGGCGAACAACCCGCCCGCCTTGGCGCCGGGCGGCGGCAGCGACGAGGCCGAAGCGGCGGACGGGGCCGAGGGCGAGCCGGGCGCAAGCCAGGCCGGGCCTTACCGGGTGGTGAACATCGGCAACAACGCGCCGGTCAGCTTGCTCGATTTCATCGCCGCCATCGAGCGCGCGACCGGGCGGCCCATCGAGCGCATCAATCTCGACATGCAGCCCGGCGACGTGCCGCGGACCTGGGCCGATACACGTTACCTGGAACACCTGACCGGCTTCCGCCCCAATACGCCGGTTGAGCACGGCGTCGCGTCCTTTGTCGAGTGGTATCGGTCGTACTACGGGGTCTAATGCGGCGATGGACCCGATCACGTGCAGAGCGGCGCTCGGGCCGCCGCACGCCTTGCCGCCGTCGGAGGCGGTGCGAACGGCCAAGGCGGCTTTTGCTTGCTTCATGCATGATGCCGAGTATAGCGCCAGGCTTGAGCAGCTTATTGGGTTTGTGGAGCAGTGTCCCGGCCCGGGCGCAAAAGCCCGGTCGAGCCGTGGATCGCGGCGGTGGACGCGATGCTGCTCGCGAGCGAGGTCGAGGGCCTGCCCAATGTGCTGCTTAAAGCGCAGGCGCTCGGCGTGCCGGTCGTGACCACCAAGGCCGGCGGCTCGGGCGAAGCCGTGGTGAAGGCGTCACCGACTTTTTGGTGGAGAGCGACGAGGCGGCGGCGCTGGCCGGCGCGGTCAGCGGCTTGCTCCTCAACACCCCCATGTGCAACCGCGCGCGTCGGTGCGCCGGTTTTCATCAAACAGCGGTTCGGCCTGCAGCACATGCTGGCCGACACGCTCGCTGCTTACGCAGGCCAACTCAATACTGACGACGTGACATGAAGATCGCGATGACGGGCGCCGGCTACGTCGGCTTGGTGGTCGGCGGCTGCTTGGCGCGGATTTTGGCCACACCATCCGCTGCGTCGACACCAACGCCAGCAAGATCGAGACGTTGAACAACGGCAAGATCCGGAGCTACGAGCCTGGCCTTGAGGAGCGCACCATCAATTGGATGACACGCTGGCGCAGGCTGGTGCAAGACTACGAGAAGCGCATGGACGTGCATCGCAACAGAAAGCAAGGATCTTGGGCCGGCGCACCGTCGCCTTGATCCGGCGCTTCAGTAAGTCTCCCTAATTTCCTGCGAGTAGTTCCCTTTCCACCAGCCGCGCATATAGCCCGGCCCCGTACGGAATCGCGGCGTCGTTGAACGCATACTCCGGGTGGTGCGGGGCGAAGCCGGGGCCGTTGCCGACATTCAAGTATGCGCCGGGGACGCGTTCCAGCATGAACGAGAAGTCCTCCGAACCCATGACGGGCGGCTTGGTCGTGTCCAGCTTCGCCTCGCCGACCAAGTCGATGACGGCTGCCTTCACCGCTTCGGTGGGTTCGGGGGCGTTGACCGTAGGGGCGAAGATCAAGCGCCATCCGGTCTCGGCCGTTGCGCCGAAGCCGGACGCCACGCCGTCCGCGAGGCGACGCATGGCGGCCTCGATCTGCCCGCCGACCCGGCGGTCGTAGAAGCGTGCGGTGCCGGAAAGAACGGCGGTTTGCGGGATCACGTTGTAGGCGTCGCCGCCGACGATCTTCGTGACGCTGACCACGGCCGGGTCCCTGGGGGAGAGATTGCGGGAGACGATGGATTGCAGGGCGGTGGCCAGGTAGCAGGCGGTCAGCACCGGGTCGATGCCGGCGTCGGGGCGTGCGCCGTGAGAGCCTTTGCCGGTGATGGCGATGTCGAAGAACGCGCCGCCGGCCATCATCGCGCCCTCGCGCACGGCGAAGGTTCCGACGTCCATGCCGGTGCGGTTGTGCATCCCGTAGATGACGTCGCAGGGAAAGCGGTCGAACAGGCCGTCGTTCAGCATGGCGAGCGCGCCGCCGCAGCCTTCCTCGCCGGGTTGGAAGATGAAGTGGACGGCGCCGCTGAAGCGGCGGGTCTCGGCGAGGTACTTGGCCGCGCCGAGGAGCATGGCGGTGTGGCCGTCGTGGCCGCAGGCGTGCATCTTGCCGGGAACCGTGGAGCGGTAGGGGAGATCGGTCAGCTCGTGGATCGGCAGCGCGTCCATGTCGGCGCGCAGGCCGACGGCGCGGTTGCCTGAGCCGTTGCGCAGCACGCCGACGATGCCGGTCTTGCCGATGCCGCGATGGACTTCGATGCCGTAGCTTTCGAGCGCGTCGGCGACGATGGCGGCGGTGCGGTGCTCCTCCAGGCCGAGTTCCGGGTGGGCGTGGAGGTCCTGGCGGATCGCGGTCAGCGCCTCGTGGTCGCGGGCGATGTGTTCGATGGCTGACATAAATGAGGCTCCTGTATGGGCTGGCGCGGCGTTGGCGAGGCGGCGCAGTTGTTAGGCGGGCATGATTTACGCCACCAACCAGGGAGCAAGTTTAACCACTGATTTTTCGGCACGATATTGGCTTGCGATACCGGATGGGCGGCAAGCCGGGCGCAATCTTGGAGAGTGCGTAAGTGCGCCGTGTGTCGCAATGCCTCTAGCGACGGCGTTCGAGCTTGCAGAGCGCCCGGCAAATGAAAATGCGATCGGAGGCTTGCTTGCTATACATTGCCCTCGAAACGTCTGAGGCGGGCTATGGCAATGGCGGCAGTGCCTCTAGCACTAGGATGTGCGAACCTCGGTTATTTTCGAGGCGGTCAGCCCTTGGCGGCGCTGCGGAGCTGGTCCTCATTGAACACGCGCTCGTGGCTGTCGAGCGCGTTCTTGGCGCGATATTGGCATCCTTGCGACGTCGCAGGCATGGCGCGGACGATCGTGTAGATGCCGGGGCGGACGTTGGCGTTGAGGCGGTCGGGCTGAAGCGTGACGCGGTCTCCCACGGCGAACTTGTGCACGGACATCGATGTCCTCCGTTATGGAAAGGGCGGCGTCTTGCGGCGCCGCCCCGTTTCTTAGCTGGCCTTCAGGTTTACGGCCGAAACCTTGCCCTGCTTGCCTTGCTCAAGGTCGAAGCTGATTTCCTGGCCCTCATTGAGGGTGCTCATGCCAGCGCGCTCGACCGCGGAGATATGGACGAAAACGTCCTTTGAGCCATCGCTCGGCTGGATGAAACCGAAACCCTTTTGCGGGTTGAACCACTTTACTGAACCTGTCGACATCGTGTGCCTCCATGACTGGCTTGCGTCCCGCGGACATGCGGAACGTTCGGACTTTCCAATTGGGGGGAACGGCACGACGGGTAGGACGAGCAGAATCTGGCCCCGGCTGAAAAGTTCAGCCGCCACTTAACTTTGCACAACTAAAAGCGGAAAGCTACCCCTAATCGAGGGCGTCATCTGATTGACCCGTTTACGGCGTAGCGGAGACTTGCATTTCGCCGAGGTAGGCTTGGCGGACATCCTCGTTCTGGCGCAGCTCCGCGGCCGAGCCGGAGAGAACGACCACGCCGGTTTGCAGGACATACGCGCGATGCGCGACCGTCAGCGCCATGGCGGCGTTCTGCTCGACCATGAAAATGGTGGCGCCCTGGCGGTTGATCTCCTGGATGATGTCGAACACCTGCTCGACGAACAGCGGCGAAAGGCCCATCGACGGCTCGTCCATGCAGATCAGCCGGGGGCGGCCCATCAGCGCGCGTCCGATGGCGACCATCTGCTGCTCGCCGCCGGAGAGGGTGCCGGCGAGCTGTGCCCGGCGTTCCTTGACGCGGGGGAACAAGGCGTAGACCCGCTCCAGGTCCTCGTTGAACCCGGGGCCGCGCTTGCGGGCGTAGGCGCCCATCTCGAGGTTCTCGTAGACGGTCATGCGGGGGAACAGGCGGCGCGCTTCGAGCACCGGGCTGATGCCGCGCTGGACGCGCAGGCTGGTAGACAGGCGCTCGATCGGCTCGCCCTCGAACAAAACCGTGCCGGTGGTGGGACGGACGACGCCCATGATGGTTTTCATGGTGGTGGACTTGCCGCAGGCGTTGCCGCCCAGCAGGCAGACGATCTCGCCGGGGGCGATGCTGTAGTTGACGTCTTTCAGGACATGCAGGTCGCCGTAATGGGTGTTGACGCCGCGGAACTCGAGCAAGGGGCGGCTCAGCCTGTCAAGCAACCTCGGCCTCCATCGCGGCCCTGGCGGCGCGGCCCAAATAGGCGGTGAGCACCTGCTCGTTGCGGCGGACCTCCTCGGGGCGGCCTTCGGCGATCTTCTCGCCGTGGTCCAGCACGACGACCTTGTCGGCGAGCGTGGTCACCACGTCGAGCTTGTGCTCGATAATCAGGATGGTCAGGCCCTGGGCGTGAAGGGACTTGATCTGCTCGGCGAGTTCGAGGGTTTCCGCCGGGTTCATGCCGGCGGTCGGCTCGTCGAGCAGGAGGATTTCGGGACGGGAGGCCAGCGCGCGGGCGATCTCGACCCGGCGGCGGTTGGCGTAGCTCAGGCCGCTGACGGATTGCTGCAGCCGCGGGGTCAGCCGGTTGCCGAACAGGCCGGCGATGCCGATCGCGGCTTGCCGGGCCGCCTGCTCCTCGCGGCGATTGGCCGACGTGCGCAGCACGGACGAGATCGCGCCGCTGCGCAGGCGGGCGTGGCGGCCGATCAGCACATTCTCCAGCACGGAAAGGCCGGGGAACACGCGGATGTTCTGGAAGGTGCGGGCGACGCCCCGGGCCAGCACCTGATGCGGCGCGCGGCCGAGCAGCTCGTCGCCCTGGAAGCGGATCGAGCCGCTGGCCGCTGGCACGAGGCCGGTGATGACGTTGAACAGCGTCGATTTGCCGGAGCCGTTGGGGCCGATCACGGCGACGACGCTGCCGTGCGGGATGTCGATGGTGATGCCGTTCAGGGCGGTGAGGCCGCCGAACTTGACGCTGACGCCGTTGATGTCGAGCAGGGCGCCGGGGCCGGGCTGCCATTTCGGCAGAGCGGCGAGGTCCTGGAAGCCGCCGCGGGCGACGGTGGCGTGCTGGGCCTCGAAGGTGAGGGCTGCAAGCTCGCGGCGGGCGGGGATGAGGCCCTGGCGGCGGAACAGCATCATCGTGATGAGGATGACGCCGAAGATGAGCTGGGTCCATTGCACGAGATCGACGCGCTGGAGCGCGGCGCTGCCGGTGGCGTCTCCGAGCAGGTGAAGCCAGGCGCTGAGTTCGGGCAGGAACCAGGATTGCATCAGTTGCAGGAGGACCGCCCCGACGACGACGCCCCAGACGCTGCCCATGCCGCCCAGAACGACCATGACAAGGAGCATGGAGGAGACGTTGAAATTGAACATCTCCGGCGTCGCGGTCTGGAGCTTGGCGACGAAGTAGACGCCCGTCATGCCAGCGAACCCGGCGCCAATGGCGAAGGCGAGCAGCTTGAAGCGCACGGGGTTCACGCCCATGGCGCCGGCGGCGGTCTCATCCTCGCGGATCGCCATCCAGGCGCGGCCGATGCGGCTGTCCCGCAGGCGGGCGGAGACGAAGATCAGGAACGCGACCAGGATCAGGCCGACGTAGTAATAGGGGGTGGCGCTGACCCCGAAGTTGAAATCGAACAGCTTCGGGGCCTGAACGCCGTTGAGGCCGGCCGCGCCGTTGGTGAGCCAATCCAGGTTGCGAGCAAGGATAGGGACGATCTCGCCGAAACCGAGGGTGACGATGGCGAGGTAGTCGCCGCGCAGGCGCAGGGTGGGCGCGCCGAACAGGATGCCGAACACGGCGGTGACGAGGGCCGAGAGCGGCAAGGCGAGCCAGAAAGAGAGGGTGAAATGGACGAGGTCCGGGCCGCCCTGGTTCATTTTCTCGACCAAGCCGATCGCGGCGAGCGGCGCCCAGCCGGGACTCCAGAACGGCATCACCTGGAAGCTGGTCAGGATGCCGTAGAAGTACGCGCCAATGGCGAAGAAGGCGGCATAGCCGAGGTCGAGCAGCCCGGCGAAGCCGACGACGATATTTAGGCCGAGGGCAAGGGCTGCGTATGAGAGCGCGTTGGCGGCGCTGTCGACGTTCGCGTCGTTGTCGGTGACGAGTGGAAAGGCGGCAAGGACGGCGGCCAGCGCGAGGAGTGCCGCGGCTCGACGTTGGGCTGGAGAGAAGCGACGGGTTAGGTGGGCGAATAGGCTGGGCATCGGCTAGGACTTGTTCGGGGCGATCTGGCCCAGCAAGCCGGATGGCTGAAGGGTGAGCACGACGACGAGCAGGCCGAAGATGACGACGTCTGACCAGGCGGCGCCGAAGAACTGCGCGCTTGCCGCTTCGATGAGGCCAATCAGGATGCCGCCGAGCATGGCGCCGGGGACGTTGCCGATGCCGCCGAGCACGGCCGCGGTGAAGGCGCGCAGGCCCGCGGCGAAGCCCATGTCGACCTTGGCGAGGTTGTAATAGAGGCCGAAGATCATGCCGGACGCGCCGGCGAGGGCGGAGCCGACGAAGAAGGCGGTCATCACGACGCGGTCGACGTCGACGCCCATCATGCGGGCGGCTTCCGGGTCCTGGGCGGTGGCACGCATGGCTTTGCCGAGGCGGGTGTAGCGGACGAAGTAGGTCAGCAGCGCCATCAGGATAGTGGCGATGGCCCAGATCAGGATCTCGCGCAGGCGAAGCACGGCGCCGCCGATATGGTAGGCGGCGGGCGGCAACGGGTTGGGGAAGTTCTGCGAGTCGGAGCCAAGGGTCAGGAGCACGGCGTTGAACAGGACGTAGGAGACACCGATGGTGGTGATCATGGCCGCCGGGCCTTTGACGTTGCGGAGCGGGCGGAGCAGCGTGCGTTCCATGGCAACGCCGATGCCGCCGCAGACGAGCATAGCCGCGGCGAAGGCAGCGGCGAGGACGCCGATGAGCGGGAGGCCGGTAAGGACCGTTTGCTGGCCGGAAATGCCGAAAGCTTGCAAGGCGAGCATCGCGGCCATCGCGCCGACCATGAAGACGTTGAAGTGGGCGAAGTTGATGAGTTCGGCGATGCCGTAGACGAGGGTGAAGCCGAGGGCGAGAAGGGAGTACATCGCGCCCACGCTGAGGCCGTTGATGGCCTGCTGCAGGATAACGTCGGTATAGGTCACGCGCCCGGCCCCGGCGGTCAGCCCATCGGCGCCACGCCCACGTACTTGTATTGCGCGGTGACATCGTCGAGCGGCGCTTTGGCGTCTTTGACGATCTGGAACACGCTGATGATCTTATCTTTCAGGTCGCCGTTGGCGTCGAAGCTGATTGGCCCGATCAGGCTGTCTTTCAGGGATGTGTTCTGGATGCCTTCGCGGACGGCCGAGCGGGTAACGGGCTTGCCCTCGGCGGCGAGGGTCTTGACGGCGCTGATGACGATCTCGGCGCCGACATAGGCGCAGATGGTGTAGTCGTCCGGGCGGGAGCCGAACTTCTTGAAATAGTCGTCGCTGAACTTGGCGGTTTTCGGATCGTCGCTGACGTGCGGCGAGGCGACAGTGGAATACCAGCCTTCGACGGCGGGGAAGCCGCCGCCCTTCAGGAAGTCGGCGCTGTTCACGCCGTCGCCGCCGGCTTTGATGGTTTTGGGGATGATGTCGTAGGATTGCTTGGCCAGCTTGACGCCGGCCTGGGCGACGCCGCCGTAGTAGACCGCCTCGGGAGACAGTGCCTTTATTTTGGTCAGGATCGAGGAGTAATCGGCGGCTCTTGGGTCGAGCCGGTCCCGCCCGAGGACTTTGATGCCGATCTTCTCGGCTTGGGCCTGGAACGCGTCGGCGAGGCCGACGCCGTATGCGCCGGAGTCGTCGAGGACGAAGATCGACTTCACCTTCAGGGCGTCGGCCATGTAGTTGGCCATGTTGGGGCCTTGATAGTCGTCGGTGGCGACGGTGCGGAAATAGACGGCTTTGCCGCCGGGGCGGTATTGGGCGGCGAATTTCGGGTTGGTGATGTCGGGGTTGGTTGAGCTGGGGGTGATGATCGGCAGACCGCCCTGGCTGAGGATCGGGGACATCGCCTTGCCGGACCCGGACATCTGCGGGCCGATGGCGGCGAGGTATTCCCGGTCGGAGACCATCTTGCGGGCATTGGTCGCGGCTTGCGCCGGGTCGTATTGACCGGCCGTGGCGGTGGCATCGTCGAGTTTGACCGGGTCGAACTTGTAGCCTTTGACCGTGGCGGAGGCGTTGGCCTCCTCAAAGGCGAGGATGGCGCCGTTGGCGATACGGGTCGCGTTCTCACCGTCGGCGCCGGTGTAGGAGAGATTGATGCCGATTTTGATGGTTTTGTCGGCGGCCCAGGCGGGAACGGCGCTGAATGCCGCGGCAGTGGCCGTTGCGGCGGCGAGTTTGAACGTCGTGCGGCGTGACAACATGGCAACCACTCCCTTAACCGTGCTGATCGGGCCTTTGGCTGGAGGCGATCGAGCTGGACGGTGAAAGTGATGCAATCCGCGCGCCAGTCCTTCCTCGGCTAAATCATTGCCACGGTGCGGATACGGGCGCGGGGGTGGATCTCTCCTTGGGCCAAGACCGGGGTGGAGGGACGGAGGCGTTCAACGATGGCGCGGACGTGGGAGCGGATCTGGCCGGAGCAGAGAAGGACGGCGCCGTCCGCGGTCGCGGTTTCGAACACGGCGCGGAAACGTTGCATGAACTCCCCGAGCCGGGAGGGCGATATAGCGAGCTGGCGGTCCTCCGGAGGGCCAGCGAGGCTTTCGGCGAACGCTGCTTCCCACTCGGGCGAGAGGGTGACGAGCGGGATGAAGCCGCCGGGGCCGGTGTGGCTGTCGCTGAGCTGGCGGGCCAGGCGGGACCGGACGTGGGCGGTAAGCAACGGGATGGCGCGCGCCCCGGCGGCGCAGGCTTCGTGAATGCCTTCGAGAATGGTTGGCAGGTCGCGCAGGCTGACGCGTTCGGCGAGGAGCGATTGCAGCACGCGCTGGACGCCGCCGATGGAGATCTGCAACGGGATGAGTTCCGCGACGAGCTTCTGCTGCTCGCGGGGGAGCTCTTCCAGCAGCTTGGCGGTCTCGGCATAAGAAAGCAGCTCGGCCATCGAGTCGCGGACGACCTCGGTGAGATGGGTGGTCAGCACGCTGGCCGGGTCGACGACGGTGCAGCCGCGGAGCATGGCCTCGTCGCGCTTGGCCTGGTCGATCCACAGGGCGGGCAGGCCGAAGGCGGGCTCGGTGGTGCGTTCGCCGGGGAGGTCCGGCACGGTTCCGGACGGGTCCATCACCAGCAGCATCGCCGGGCGGAGTTCGCCCTTGGCGGCATCGATTTCCTTGAGCTTGATGACGTAGCTGTCGGCTTCGAGCTGCAGGTTGTCCTGGATACGGACGGGCGGGAGGACAAACCCCATCTCGGCGGCGATGCTGCGGCGGAGGCCTTTGATCTGCTCGGTGAGGCGCGGCTTGTCGCCGCCGGCGAGCGCCAGCAGGCCATAGCCGAGCTCGAGGCGGATGGTGTCCATGCGAAGGGCGTCGGTGATCGGCGCTTCTCCGGGAATGGCCTCGGTCGGCGCGTCTTCGACGTCCGCGGCCTTCGGGTTCTTGTGGCGGAGCCAGGCGCCGCCGCCGCAGAGCAGGGCGAGGGCGAGGAACGGCAAGGTGGGCAGGCCGGGCATGAGGGCAAGCACGGCTGCGGCGCCGCCGGCCAGCGCGAGCGGCTTGGGGCTGCCGCCGAGCTGGCGCATGAGGGCGGCGTCGGCCGTGCCTTCCATGCCGCCTTTGGTGACGACGATGCCGGCGGCGGTGGAGACGAGCAGTGCTGGGATTTGGCTGACAAGGCCATCGCCCACGGTGAGCGTCGTGTAGGTAGCGGCGGCGTCGGCGAACGGCATCCCATGGCGCACGAGGCCGATGGCCAAGCCACCGAAGATGTTGATGACGGTGATGAGCAGCCCGGCGATGGCGTCCCCGCGGACGAACTTCGCGGCGCCGTCCATCGCGCCGAAGAAGCCGCTTTCCTCCTCAAGCTCGCGGCGTCGGCTGCGGGCGGCTTTCTCGTCGATCAGCCCGGCGGACAGGTCGGCGTCGATGGCCATCTGCTTGCCGGGCATGGCGTCGAGGCTGAAGCGGGCGGCGACCTCGGCGATGCGGCCCGAGCCTTTGGTGATGACCATGAAGTTCACCACCAGCAGGATGGCGAACAGGATCACGCCGATCACCACGTCGCCGCCCATCAGGAAACCGCCGAACGCCTGGACGACGTGGCCGGCCGCGGTGGGGCCTTCGTTGCCGTGGCTGAGAATGAGACGGGTGGTGGCGACGTTGAGCGAGAGGCGGAGGAGCGTGGTAAGGAGCAGCAGCGTCGGGAAGCTCGTGAAGTCCAGCGGGCGGGTCAGGAACATCGCGACCATCAGCACGAGGATGGACGCGGTGACGGAGAGCGCGAGGCCGAGGTCGAGCAGGGTGGTCGGAAGCGGGATGACCAGGACGGCAAGGAGGCAGATGATGCCGAGCGCGAGGCCGACGTCGGTGCCGGGCAGCATCGGCTTTGCCCGGCCGAGAAGGGTTGTCAGCATGACATGGGCATTCCATTGACGACGCCCGGCGGAGGCACCGCGACGCCTGCCTGGGCATAGTCGCGGAGTTTGTTGCGCAGCGCACGGATGGAAATGCCGAGAATCGTTGCCGCGTGGGTGCGGTTGCCCAAAGTATGGCCGAGGGTGTCGATGATCAGCTCCCGCTCGACTTCGTCGACCGTGCGGCCAACAAAGACGCCGGCGGGGTTGGCGCACTGGGCCTGCGACATCGGCCCGCCAGCAGGAAGTTCGATGGCGGCCGTTTCGATCTCTGGCCCGGCAGCGAGCAGGACGGCGCGGTGGATCGTGTTCTCAAGCTCGCGCACGTTCCCGCGCCAGGCATGATTGGAAAGGCGGACCAGGGCGGCGCTGGACAGACGGCGGAACGGAACGCCGTTCACCTCGGCATAGCGGCGGGCGTAGTGTTCGGCGAGCGCGGGAATGTCGCCGGGCCGCTCGCGCAGGGGCGGGAGGCGGAGGTTGACGACGTTGAGGCGGAAGTAGAGGTCTTCCCGGAAACGGCCTGCGGCGGCCTCGGCTTGCAGGTCGCGGTTGCTGGTGGCCAGGATGCGGACGTTCACCTTGACCGGCGCCGTTCCGCCCAGGCGGTCGATCTCGCGCTCCTGGATGGCGCGCAGCAGCTTGGCTTGCAGGCGCACGTCCATCTCGCTGATCTCATCGAGCAGGAGGGTGCCGCCATTGGCCGCTTCGAACTTGCCGAGACGGCGGGCAATCGCGCCGCTGAACGCGCCCTTCTCGTGGCCGAACAGCTCGCTTTCCAGCAGGTTCTCCGGGATGGCGGCGCAGTTCAGCGCGACGAACGGGCCTTGGGCGCGGCGCGAGCGGCGGTGGATGTGCCGGGCGAGCACCTCCTTGCCGGTTCCGCTCTCGCCGGTGATGAGGATGCTGGCCTCCGCGGCGGCCACTTGGTCGGCGCGGCGGATCGTGGCGAGCATTGCCGGGTCCCTGGCCACGACAGCGTGGCTTTCGCCGGAAGCCGCCTCAAGAATGGCCGCGATCAGGTCCGGGTCGGCTGGCAAAGGCAGGAATTCACGGGCACCGGCGGCGATGGCGTTCGCCGCGTCTTGCGCGTTCGAGTCGATGCCGCAAGCCACGACCGGGACCGGGATGCGCTCGGCGGAAAGGGCGCGGACGAGGCCGGACACGTCATGCGGAAGGGCAAGCAGCACCAAGTCGACACGGGCATCGGCCCGGAGATAGTTGAGCGCTGCGCGGTCGTCGTCCACCTGCTGCAGCTTGGCGCCGCGATGGGTGGCGATCTGCGCGGCTTGGCCCAACTCGCCTGCGAGCGAGCCGATGATCAGCACCTGCATGGCAATTCTCCCTACGAAGCCCGGTCGCCTTTGACGATCTCGGTCATGGTCACGCCGAGCCGGGTCTCGTCGACCATGACCACCTCGCCGCGGGCGACCAGACGGTTGTTGACGTAGATGTCGATCGCTTCGCCGAGCTTGCGGTCGAGCTCGATTACGGCGCCCCGGCCCAGCTTCAGGAGCTGGCTGACCTGCATCGTCGCGTTGCCGAGCACGGCGCTGACGGTGACGGGGATGTCGTAGACGGCGTCCAGGTTGCGGGGGATTCTAGGCAGCTCAATCGGGGCCGGGTCGCTGCCCGGGGCCGCGAGGTCGGCAAGGTCCATATTATTCGGCATATGCGAAGCTCCATGCGTCTTGCAGGGTTGAAATCGTTTCGGGGGCCTCGGTCAGGCCGAGTTGCGCAAGGCCGTCCTCGATCGCTTTTTTGATCGCGGCGGTGTCGCGGGCGAGGCTGCCTTCATCCCATGACAACTTGACGTCGCCCACGGAAAGGTTGGCGGACCTGAGCTCGACATGCTCGAAAGCGCCGTCATTGAGCGCGTCGATGTCGGTGCGAACCAGCTCGACAAGCTCCGGGCGTACCCGGATGACGACGGGCCCGGTGCGGGCGATCGACGGAAGCAGCTTCTTGACAAGGAGGCGGACCTCCTGATCGCCATGCTGCTTGCAGAGTTCCGGCAGCAGGCTCGCCACCATGGCGAGGGCCGTCCGGGCAACGCCGTCCGCGACGGCTTCCGCCGCCTCCTCGGCATCGCGCCGCGCGGCCGCCAATCCTTGCGCGAGAGCCTCGAGGGCCAGGGTTCGGCGCTCTTGCGCGCTCTCTGCCCATGCGGCCTGTGCGGCTTCGACGGCACGGATACATAAGGCGTTGACGTCAGCCCGCGATATGGCTTGCGACGCTTTCGCCTCAGGCGCCGGCTCCGGCTGAGGCTCCGGTCGCGGGTGAAGCTCGGCCGCGGGCGCAGGCGTTGGCGCCGGTTGCTCCGGCTCGACATCGAAGTCCTCGGCATAAAGGATGCCCAGGGCCGCGCTTGAACGGTATTCGTTTTCTATCATCAGTCCACCATCTCCTCGGCGCCAGATTGACTAATCTCGATCTCGCCGCTCGCGGCGAGCTGCTTTGCCGCGGCGACCATCGTCGCTTGAGCATCGTCCACGTCGCGCAGCTTGACGGGGCCGAGTGCGGCGATGTCGTCTTGAAGCATTCGCCCGGCCCGCTCGCTGAGGTTGCCGAAGATCAGGTCGCGCATGCTGTCCGAGGCGCCTTTCAGGGCCAACGGCAGCTTCTCTTTGTCGACCGAGCGCAACAGGATCTGGATGTGCGGGGCCGAAAGCCGGCGCAAATCCTCGAAGGTGAACATGAGCGCCTTGATCCGGTCGGCGACTTCCGGGTTGCGTTCCTCCAGCGCCCCGACGAAGCGGCTTTCAGTCTGGCGGTCGAGACTGTTGAAGATCTCGGCCATGACCTCGTAGCTGTCGCGCCGGGTGCTTTGAGCGAGGCTCGACATGAACTCCGACCTTAAGGTGCGCTCGACGCCCTCAAGCACGTCTTTTTGCACGCTCTCCATGCGTAGCATCCGCATGACGACTTCGATAGCGAAATTATCAGGCAGCAGACTCAGCACGCGCCCTGCATGATCTGGCTTCACTTTTGTCAATATAACTGCAACTGTTTGAGGGTATTCATTACGTAGGTAATTGGCCAGCACCACTTCATTGACATTGCCGAGCTTGTCCCACATCGTTCGGCCTTTGGGGCCTCGGATCTCTTCCATGATTTGTGCGGCCCGATCTTTCGGCAGCGTGGAATGCAGGAGGCGCTCGGTCGTCTCCATGCTGCCGACAAGCGCGCTTGGCCCGCCGATCCCTTGGACGAACTCGGTGCACAGCGCTTCGACTTCCGAGGCGCGGATGGTTCCGAGTTGCGCCATCGCGAACGAGACGTCGCGGATCTCGTCCTCATGCATCATGCCGAAGAGCTTGCGGGTTTTTTCCTCGCCGATAGCGAGCATCAGGACCGCCGCCTTCTCACGCCCGGTCATCCTCAATGCCGGGGGCTTGCCCTCTGGCATCGGGACCAGACGGGTGCTTGCGCCACTCATTCGCCGGGTTCCGGGGCGAGCCAGCCGCGGACAAGGGCGAGGGTTGCGTCCGGATGGCGGTCGACAAGCGAGGCGACGGATTGGATGGAGGCGGCGCGCAACTCTCCATCGACGTGGGCGATCTGAACCATGGCGTTAGGATCTTCTTCAGCAAAGGTTTCACCCGAGGCGATGGCCGCCCTGGCTTCGGGACCGGACAAGGCGGCGGCAGGCTGGCCGGCCACTGTCGACAGGCGCAGCATGAGCGGGCGCAGCACCAGAAGCAGGCACAAGACAACTGCTATCCCCAGGATGCCGATTTCGGCGAGGCGGATGACATCGGCCTTGGTGAATTGCGACCAGATGGAGCTCGCGGCAGGTTCGGCTGCCTCGTCCGCGCCGACAAAGCGCATGGAGGCGACTTCGACATGGTCGCCGCGCTTCTCGTCGTAGCCGACGGCGCTGCGTACGAGGTTGGTGATCCGGCCGAGCTCCTCGGGCGAGCGCGGCGACCAGCTCGGCTTGCCGTCAGCGCCGACCGTCGTCACGCCATCGACCATGACGGCGAGGCTCAAGCGCTTCAGTTGGGGCTGGTCGCGGTTGACGGTGCGAACGGTCTTGCTGATCTCGTAGTTGGTGGTTTCGTCTGACTTCTGTTCCTGGCTGCCAGCGGCCCCGGCCTGCGGGTCGGCATTCGGAAGGTTGTTCTGGACCGAGACGTTCTGCTGGGCCTCGGTGCTCTTGCTGCTGCTCGTGCTGTTTTGCTGGCTGCGGACGACCTGGCCATCGGGGTCGAATTTCTCCTGAGTCTCGCGCACCTGGTCGAAGTCGAGATCGACCGTCGCCTCGGCACGGACACGCCCGGCGCCCAGGCTGCGTTCCAGCATCTCCTCGACGGCATGGGAGATCCTGAGTTCCGTGGCGCGCTTCAGCTCCTCGCCATTCTGGGCGGCTGCGAGGCCTGCTTCCGGCTGTCCGGCCCGGGCCAGGAGATTGCCTCGGCTGTCGATCACGGCGATGTTCTTAGGTTTCAGGCCCGGAACGGCGGCGGCGATGAGGTTCAGCACGGCCTGGACGCCCTCACGGTCAAGCCGGGCGGCGCCCGCCATTGTCAGCACGACGCTGGCTTGGGCATCCTGCCGGTCCCTCGAGAACGGTTCGCGCCGCGGCAGCACGAGGTGGACCCGGGCGGCACGGATGCCTTGCAGGTTGCGGATGGTTCGGCCGAGTTCGCCTTCCAATGCCCTGGTCTGGCTGATGCTCTGCTGGAAGGCGCTGGCGGTCAGCCCGTCCGAACGGTCGAAAATCTCGTAGCCGATCGAACCGCCGGACGGCAGGCCTTCCTTGGCGAGCAACATGCGGGCGCGGTCGACCTGGTCCGAAGGAACGAGGATGCGAGTGCCGCCCGCTTCGGACTGATGCGCGATACGAGCCTTATCGAGCTGGTCGACGATTTGCCCGGCCTCGCGCAACTCAAGGTCGGCATACAACAGCGACATCGGCTCACGGCCGGTTTGCAACGCCAGCGTGCCGACCAGGCCGAGCGAGACGAGCGCCACGGCGGCCAAAGCACCAAGCTTCAGCGGCCCTAGCGCACGCAAGCCTGCCAACATGGAGGCCAGGCCGCTCATGCGGATTGACCTTCGAGGAGCTCGTTCTCGTTTTGCCAACGTCCCATGGCGGGAGTTTGGCCGGATAGTCTTTCTTAAAGGTTAACGGATGGGCAGAAGATGCCTACTGGACGCCGATTGACTGGACGGCGCTGAAATCGACGTTCAGGCCGCCAAGCTGGACCTTCATGCCGTCGCCGGTGCGCTGGACGCCGGTCGCCGTCGCGTAGGTCGTAAAGGGCACGGCGGAGCCATCCTGCTGCACGGCGACGACCCGATATGGACCGTCCGGGAGCTTGCTGCCGGCGGCGTCGGTGCCGTCCCAGGTCCAGGTGTTGCTGCCCGGGTTGGACGTGATGGTTGCATCGCGCAGCTTGGTTCCGGCGCTGGAATAGATGCCGATGCTGACCGTCTCGGACGTTGGCGTCTGGAAGCTGATTGCGCCATGACCATTCTGCAGGCTGAGCTGGTCGCCTGAAATCTGGACCTCCTGGCCAACCAACGAGGAAGACTGCAACAGGTTTGCGCCCTGAGTTGCCTGGATCAACTTGTTCAGGCTCGTATTCGTATTGATCTGCTGCTCGACACTGGTGAACTGCACAAGCTGGCTGGTGAACTGGTTGGTGTCGAGCGGGCTGGTCGGGTCCTGGTTCTTGAGTTGCGTCATAAGCAAGCTGAGAAAATCGTTGAAGTTGCTGCCGAGAGACCCGAGCGCGCTTTGCCCGCTTGCGGCGGACGCGGCGGTCGTGGAGGTAGGCTGGCTCGTGGTGTTGCTGACGTTCACGTTGTGCCTTTCATTTCAAGCTGTAATGTCGATGCCATCGCGGAGCCAAATGCCGCGAGTATTGCGTCTCGGTTCGCCACCGGATGAGTCGCCGCTGCCGGAATAAGTGCGGCCGCCCCAAGCGCCATGACCAGCGCCATGACCGCCGGACCCTCCGTTCGAACCGGGCCCGAACCCGGCAAAGCTTGCCGATGATCCGTGGCTGGAACCTTGACTTGACAAGCTGAATTGCAGGGTTCGGCCTTCGGTCGGAACTCCGGCTTGGTCGAGCGCCTTGTCGAGCTGCGGCCGGTCTTGCAGGAGCGACATCAGGGTGTCGGTCCGCTCGACCGCGAGTTCGACACGGGCCGGGCCGCCACTAGAGCGGTCGATGCGAACTTCGACTTTGCCGAGTTCAAGCGGATCGAGCCTGATGACGAGGCTCTGCGGCGTTTCGGTGTTGCCGGTTCCGGTGAGTGCTGCGAAGACCGAACCAAGCTGCGCGGATGGCGGAGGCGGCAAGGGCTGGAGTACGGCTTGCGGCACGGGAGACGGGGCCGGCGGAGGCGGAGCATGCGAAGCCGCGGCGGGGGCCGGCGTGGGCTGGGCGAGAGGCTGCGCTGCCGAGGCGACTTGTGTCTCGGAGATGGCTTGAGCCGACGCGCCCGCATGAAGGATGTGGAGCGGTCCGCTATCGGCCAAACCAGCCTCGGGACGCGCTGCACCGATCAACTCCGCCGCCTTCGAGTCTTTGGCGGCATGCTGGAGCTTGTCGCTGGCCACCGCCGTAGCCGCTCCGGCGCGCCGGGCTTCCGGCGAGCCCTGGAGCGGCCTAGGCCCATTTGGCAGCAACGGTGTTTCTGACGCGGAGACCGTGCGGTCGGCATTGACGGGAGTTGCCGCTGTCGACCGCAACGTGGCGTTCGCGGCCGTGCTGGCGGCAGCAGCGCCCGGTGCCGCATCAACGATTTGAGCGTCGATGGCTATGCTTTCAGGTTCAAAAGCCGAACGGGCTTGAAGCTGTGTTTTCACAAGTGATGCGGGTCCGTCGGCGGGCTGTTGCGGGAGGTCGTCCATCCCTGACGGCACGTCTGGACCGTTGCGCACGACGCTGGACGCGTCGGCTGAGCCTATGCCGGCGCTTAAGCTAACCGTCCCCGACCCGGTTGACCGCGTAAACGCCACGGGCGGACCTGCCTGATCAGTTGCAGGCTCTGGTAACGGAGCGGCCGGTGAAACGGATGTCGGAGCCAGGTTGGGCGGCACAAATACGTCAAGCTGCGCGGCTGCTTGCGGGGTTGGCGTGGTCGCGTCGTCGTCATCGTGAGACGCGCCTTGGCCAGCAATCTTGCAAACGGGGTGGCGTTGACTGGCTGATGCCTTCAAGTCAGCAGATACCGTCTGTTTGCCCTCTGGCAGCAAGATATCGGTTTGGGTCAGTGGGTTTTGACTGCTCAGTAAGATCTGTGTGACAGGCGCGCGGAGAACATTGGGCTGCGAGGGCGGAAATTCTGGTGTTAAAATGGCAGCGCCGTTCGAGTCTGCCCCACTTTGCTGCTTGCTGACTTGATCGACAGGGCTGGGAACGGCGACGCCCGACAAGTTCGAGGCCGCGTGCATGGTCGCGAATTTAAGGCTTGAACCGGGCGGCAACACAGGATCGAGCGCGGGCAGAGTCGCCGAGCCGGTCTTCGTAAGGGTATCCCGTTTGACCAGCGTTGCCGGGTTGCCCTCGGTTGCAATTTGCGGCAGCGCGTCGCCGCTGCTTGCGCGTGAGGACAAATCCAACCCTGGCATTATGCCGGCTTGCTGCATCGGAACTGTCGGGATTGAACCGTTCGACCCGATCAGGTTCAGGGCCTGGCTGATCTGGTCGGAAAAGCTGGAGCCAGCATCTGGCATGGGTAGGCCGGCCTGCACAGCTCCAGAGCTGCGGCTTGTGACCGGCGAGAAAACGGGAAATATAGGTGCGGTTGCCATTACCGGCCATTAAGCAAGAGACGGGCCAGTAATTGAGAGACGGATTTACAGGAAGAAGCGGTAAAAGGCCGGTCAAAATTGCCTACCGTGGATATCCACCCCGGTCAAATCTGCAGCGTTGCGACAGCGCAAGGCTCAAGAATGGCCTGAAAACAGTGATCCGAAAGATTGGCACGGGACATGCAACCGAGGTCCGCTACAGGCCGATGGACGGCCGTTGACCAGAAGGAATACTCTATGTCGCTCTTCGGGGCCCTGAACACCGCCGTAAGTGGCTTGACCGCGCAATCCGCAGCGTTCGGCAATATCGGCGACAACGTTGCCAATAGCCAGACAGTCGGCTTCAAACGGACCGACACCAATTTCGTCGACTACATTACCGCCAGCTCGCAAAGCGCGAACCAGCCCGGCGCCGTCGTCGCCCGGCCTGACTATATCAATAGCGTGCAAGGGGCCGTGACGCAGACCGACAACCCGTTCGATCTCGCGATTTCCGGCCAGGGATTCTTCACAGTCAATCGGCCGACCGGAAGCGTCAAGAACGACGGCACGCAGGATTTCAGGCCCGAGTCGCTCTACACGAGGGCCGGGAACTTCAACCTGAACAAAGACGGCTACCTGGTGAATGGCAGCGGCGATTATCTGGTCGGCTGGCCAGTCGATACCACGACCAAACAGCCTGACCCGGCCGCGCCCGGAGCGATAAAGATCGATCGAAGCGACATCCCTACTCCGGGAGGCGGCAGCACGTCATACACTGGCGTGTCGCTGAAGGAGAACGGCGACGTATCCGTCAGCTATGACAACGGAACATCCCAAGTGATGTGGCGAGTTCCCATCACGACGTTTGTTGACCCCAATACGCTGCGTCGGGAAAACGGTCAGGCCTTCAGGCAAACCGAGGAAAGCGGCCCGCCTTCAACGCAGCAGGCCGGGAGCAAAGGCGCGGGCGCCCTCGTGATGAACGCGGTCGAGAGCAGCAATGTCGATATCGCGTCGGAATTCACAAAATTGATCGTGGCTCAGCGTGCCTATTCGGCGAACACCAAGATGGTCACCACGGCCGACGAGCTGCTGTCGCAGACGCTCGATATGAAAAGGTAACAATCGGGACGGCGGGAGATAGGCAACGATGACCCTCAACAGTATTCTCGGCCAAGCGGCGAGCGGGATCGACAGCGTCACGCGACGGCTGGCGGTGGTGTCGCAAAACGTGGCGAACGCCAATACGCCCGGCTACTCGCGGGAGGTGTTGCCTGTCTCCAGCTTCGTGGCCGACGGCGTCGGCTACGGCGTGCGGAGCGGCGTCGCGACGCGCATCGTCGATGATGCCTTGCAGGCCAACCTGTTCGCCTCCGGGGCCGATGTAGCGGCCGGGCAGGCGCGGCAGTCGGCATTGTCGGCGATAGATGCGGCATCCGGGGCGCCGGGGAGCGGGCAAGACCTGCCCAGCCTCCTAGGCTCGTTGCGCGATGCGTACTCGACGCTGGGCAACGACCCGTCGAGCGACACGCAGCAGCGCCAGGTAGTAAACCAGGCCGCGGCGCTGGCGCGCGGGATCAACACGCTGGGGAACGCGATCGCAGGACAGCGGCAATTGGCGCAGGACAACCTGGTTGACACCGTGGATCAAGCCAACACGGCGCTGCGGACCGTCGGAGCCTTGTCGAAGCAGATCGTCTCGGCACAGGCGCGCGGGCTGACCACGGCGGAGCTTGAGGACCAGCGGGACACCGCGATCGCAACCGTGAGCGGGCTGACGGGAGCGAAATTCCTGCCGCAATCCAACGGCGACGTGCTGGCGGCGGTTGGCGGAACCCCTCTTTCCACCAATGCGGAAAGCGGGCCGTTCTCGATTGATCCTGCGTCTTTGACGCCGGGCGCGGCAGGTCCGCCACTGTTGCTGAACGGGGCTCCCGCATCGCTTGCCGGCGGGCAGATTTCAGCGCAGTTGGAGCTGCGGGATAAAACCTTGCCCGGCCTGCAAGCAAAGCTCGATGGCTTCGCGCAAGGGCTAGCGGGAGGATTCAAGGCGGCAGGCTTGGAGCTGTTCACGGACGATTCCGGCTCAGTGACCGGAACAGGCGCTGGGTTTGCCCAATCGGTCCAGGTCAACCCTGCCGTACTGGCAACCCCGAGCATAGTGCGCGACGGGAGTGCCGCGACGACGACGGCCGGCAACGCGGCATTGATTAGTTCCGTCCTTGGCTCCGTTTTGCGGACGGGCCCCGGATCGGCGGCATCGCAGGCAACGGGTATCGTAGCGAACCATGCCAACCTCTCGGCCAACGCCGCTCAACGGCTCGATACCGATCAGGCCGTGCAGTCCAGCCTACAAACCAAGCTTCAGGCCACGACCGGCATCTCGATCGACTCTGAACTGGCGGATCTTGTCGGGCTGCAAAGAAGCTACGCCGCTAACGCCAAAGTAATATCAGCCGTGCAAACGATATGGGACCAAACGCTGGAGATGGTGCGATGAGCGGGTTGACGTCAGTGACCGGCGGATTCTTGGGGCAGTTGGCGAACAACAGCGCCTCAATCAAGCGGCAGTTGGACGCGGCGCAGGTGCAGCAGTCCACCGGCTATATCTCCAACACGTATTCTGGCCTTGGCGCCGGCGCGCGAACGAGCCTGGACCTGAGCCCGGCGGTGCAGCGACTGCAAACATGGCAAAGCAACATCGATACCGCCACGGGCCGGCTCGGCGTGACGCAGACGGCGCTGACGCAGATCACCTCAGTCGCGTCGGACTTCTTTGCCCGGACCAACGCGCTGAGCGATGCAGGCGCTTCGCAGGCAGGGACGATCGGCGCCCAAGCGAGGTCGGCATTGGAGCAGGTGGCGCAACTATTGAACACGAAAATCGGCGACGTCTACGTCTTTGCCGGGGACGACACCGGCAATCCGCCGGTGCCGGAAACCGACGCGGACTCTTTGATCGCAGCCGTCCAACCCGGCGGCCCGGGACCGTTCTCGGCAACGATCGGCAATGCCGCGCCTCAGATCGAGGTGGGAGATGGGCAGCGCGTTGCCGTGGACGTCCTGGCCAACAAGGATACGCTTAACTCCACGAACGGCTCCTATGCGCATCAAATCTTGCAAGCCTTGGCATCCCTCGCGGGGGTCACGCCGACAACGGATAATGCCGCAATCTCGAACAACGCTCGTGGCCTGCTGGGCGGCGCCATCAGCGCCATAGCCAATGAGAGTGGAGCGCTCGGCAACGTGCAGGCCGATCTGTCGAAGCGGAAGGACTCGCTTGCGGCAACGCAGACGGCGCTGAGCGGACAGCTCGCGAACGCTCAGGACGCCGACCTTGCGGCGACGCTTACTCGCGTGGCAGCGCTGCAAACACAGCTACAGGCCTCCTATCAAGTATTCGCAGGAGCGAAGAACCTTTCACTGGCCAATTACATTTAGCCTGCGGTCGTCCTGAATTCTCCAGTCAAGGCAGTTACAGCCCCAACAAAACAGAGCTTTTTCCAGAAGGGTTCGCTGTCAGCGGCATGACCTGGCCGCATCTCATGCCGAAACAGCGTTGCGTGCAGCGTCCATGTCAACGTCAGGTCTTCAGGGCCAGCGCTTCGGCGACGTAGGGATTTGTCTGGCGTTCAAGGCCGATCGTGCTTCCCGGCCCGTGGCCGCAGATGAAGGCCGTCGCGTCCGGCAAGGGCATCAGCTTGTCGCGTATCGAACGCAGCAGTGCGGCGGGGTCACCATACGGGAAATCCGTTCTGCCAACCGAGCCGCGGAACAGGACGTCGCCCACCAGCGCCGTGGCAGCTGCCTTGTTCACGAAAACGACATGGCCCGGCGTATGGCCCGGGCAATGAAGCACATCGAAGCGGTGCTCGCCCAACGAGACGACGTCGCCTTCCCGCAACCAAGCGTCCGGCCGCACCGCCCGGGCGTCCGGCAGGCCATAGGCCGAGCCGGCTTCGGGCAGGCTGTCCAACAGGAAGGCATCGCGTTCGTCCGGTCCTTGCAACGCAGCGCCCGGGATCAGCGCCTTCAACTCCGCCGCGCCGCCGGCATGGTCGATGTGGCCGTGGGTCAGCAGGATGCGCTCGACAACCAGGTCCAGGGAGCCGACCGCTTCCAGGATCTTCGGCACGTCGCCGCCCGGATCGATTACCATCGCCGCCTTTGTTGCTTCGTCCCACAGCAAGGCGCAGTTCTGCTGCAACGGCGTGACGGGAATAATGGCGGCTTTCAATGCTGGCATGGCGTTCGTCCGTTCGGTCCTGACCCTATCTATCCCCATGAACGCGCCCCTCGGCAACACGCGAAGCCTTGCGCAGCGCGTCTGGTCCCCGCATCTTCGGTGTTGCAACTTGGATATAGAGAGACGATGGACGGCGGCGGCGACACACGACGGATCACGATCCACAATCCGGAGGACTTTGCCGGGATGCGTGCCGCCGGGCAGCTCGCGGCGGAAACGCTTGACCTGATCACGGAGCACGTTCGTCCGGGCGTGACCACCGCCGAGCTTGACCAGATCTGCCACGATTTCATCCTGGCGCACGGGGCGGTTCCGGCGCCGCTGAATTACCGCGGCTTCCCAAAGTCTATCTGCACCAGCATCAACCACGTGGTCTGCCACGGCATTCCCGGCGAGCGGCGGTTGATTGACGGGGACGTCCTTAACATCGACGTCACTGTCGTCCTCAACGGGTGGCATGGCGACAGCAGCCGGATGTATGTGGCGGGCCGCGCGCCGACGCGGGCGGCACGGTTGCTCGACATCACGCACCAGGCGCTGATGCGCGGCGTCGAGGCCGTTCGTCCCGGCGCCACTCTCGGCGACGTGGGGCACGCGATCCAGACCTTCGTTGAGGCGAACCGCTTCAGCGTTGTGCGGGATTTCTGCGGCCACGGGATCGGCCGCCGGTTCCACGAGGCGCCGAACATCCTGCATTTCGGACGTCTCGGCGAGGGGCCGGTGCTGCGGCCGGGGATGTTCTTCACCATCGAACCGATGGTCAATGCAGGGCGGCCGGAAGTGAAAGTGCTCGACGACGGCTGGACCGCCGTGACCCGGGACCGCAGCCTGTCCGCTCAGTTCGAGCACATGGTCGGCGTCACGCAGGACGGCTGCGAGGTCTTCACCTACTCCCCCGCCGGCCTCGACAAGCCGCCCTACGCATGATGGCACCGGGCGCGGCCTACGTTACCACCCACCGCCTGCGCTTCAACGACACCGACAAGCTCGGGCACGTCAACAACGCCGTGTTTGCCGTAATGCTGGAGCAAGGCCGTGCCGAACTGATGACGCTCGCCGGCCTTCCGGTCGGCGGGCACGAGACGGCCGTGGTGATCGTCCGGCTCGAGCTCGACTTCGTGGCCGAACTTTCCTGGCCCGGCGACGTGCAAATCGAAACCGAGCTTGCCCGGTTCGGCGGGCGCTCGTTTACGCTTCGGCAACGTTTAGTGTCTAGTGATGAGCTATGCGGACGAGCGGTGACGACATTGGTGGTGATGGACCGAAAGGGCAGACGGGCGGTGTCGATCGATCCGTGGCGCGAGGCGCTTAGCCGATGGTTCGTGCCGGACGCATAGACTTAAAGCCTGCCGAACTGCCAGGCCTGCTCATGGATGGCCTCCCCCCAGCGGCACCCGACCCGCGCCCGCCCTCGCCCGTCAGCGCCGAAGGCCATCGTGCCCGGATGCGTTCGCGGCTGCTGGCCGCCGGGCCTGATGCAGTGGCCGACCACGAATTGCTTGAGATGGCGCTGTTTCTGGCGTTGCCTCGCCGCGACACCAAGCCGATTGCCCGAGCCCTGCTGTCCCGCTTCGGCAGCTTCGCCCGCAGCATCAGCGCGCCGCTCGCGGACTTGCGGGCGGTTGAGGGGCTCGGCGACGCCGGGGCGGCGGCGCTGAAGCTGGTGCAGGCCGGGGCGCACCGTCTCGTGCAGGCGGAACTACGGGACGACCCGGTGCTTTCGGATTGGCCTCGGTTGACGGCATATCTGGGCGCCGTCCTTTCTCGAGAGCGCAACGAGCAGTTCCGTATCCTGTTTCTCGACAACAAGAACCGGTTGATCGCCGACGAGGCGCAAAACCGGGGGACGGTCAATCATACGCCGGTGTATCCGCGGGAGGTGGTGAAGCGGGCGCTGGAACTCCATGCGAGTGCGCTGATCCTGGTGCACAATCACCCGAGCGGCGACCCGGCCCCGTCGCGGGACGACATCTCGATGACCAAAGCGATCGTCCGCGCGGCCGACGCGCTATCCGTTTTCGTTCACGATCATGTGATCGTTGGCAATGGCCAGACGTTCAGTTTCCGCAAGGAAGGCTTGCTTTAGCCGGTGCCCGGCTCGCCCGTCTTCGACCACATCGAACGCGTTCTGGCCGATGCTTACCATCGTGAGATCGAGCACGAAGAGAACGTCTGGCGCACCCTGCCCTTCTTCGCGGCCACGCTCGCCTTGCAGCTTACGGCGCTGTTTCAAACCGTCGAGCATTTCCCGCCGGCTGGCACGGCGGCCTGGCGGGTAGCGACCGGTTTCGGGGCCTTCTCGGGGATTGCGACGTTCGTCGCGCTTGTTTTCCTGGCCGCGTCAATCATGCCGGCCCGGTTTGATTACATCGCTCCCGAGCCGGACCTGCTCGACTTCGCCGACCGGCTTGACCGGGAGCGGAAGCGGCCGGACCGCGGCCCTGAAGCCAGTGCCGACGCGGTGGAAACACTGAAACGGGAGTTGGCGCGGCAGTATGCGCTGGCGGCGGAGCATAACCGCGCCATCAATCGAAGCCGGGCCAAACGCCGGTCGATTGCCGGGCTGGCAACCGTTCTATCCGTGCTTGCAACGATCATACTGGTAATGGTGATTGCCGTAACCTATGTGCCAAAACTACGCTGAGGTCGCCGATGTCAGAAACAGATAATCGCCCCCAGATACGCCCGATCGCTCATGGTAACGATGGCGCCATGACGAAGGTGCGGGCGCCGGATATGGAGGTCGTCACCAAAGGGTGGTGGACGTTGCGGGTTGAACGCAAACCGGTCGACGAAGTCGAGGCTGAAAGCCGGGCGCGCCGCGCAAAGGGCTGAGATATGCCTCGAACCTGATGTCGCAGGCGGTTCCTGCCCCTGGCGCCATGCTTCGACACGCGCCACAATGCGCCGGCATGAATGAGAGCGCCGATCACTGTCAGACGTGGCTGCAACAAGCCGGGCAACGAGCCCGGGCAGCATCCCTCGTCCTTGCTGCGAGTTCCGACGACCAGCGTAACGCCGGGTTGCGAGCCCAGGCCGATGCCTTTCGCGAGGCAACGCCCGGCATCCTGGCTGCCAATGAAGCCGATGTCGCGGGTTTCCACGGCTCATCGGCCATGCAAGACCGGCTCCTGCTCACCCCGGCCCGGATCGAGGCGATGGCGGCGAGCCTCGAGCAGATCGCGGCATTACCTGACCCGCTCGCCCGGATTTTGGCGGACTGGACGCGGCCCAACGGGTTGCAATTCCGCCGGATCGCGGCGCCGATCGGCGTCATCGGCATGATCTACGAGAGCCGACCGAACGTCGGCGCGGATGCGGCCGGGTTGTGCTTGAAATCCGGGAACGCCGTTGTCTTGCGGGGCGGTTCGGATAGCGCGCAGTCCTCCGCCGCGATCCTTGCCGCATTGCGCGCCGGGCTTCGCGCGGTGGAACTGCCCGAGGACGCGGTGCAATCGCCGCCAAGCTCGAGCCGCGGCTTCGTGGCCAGCATGTTAGGGGCGAGCGGGGCGATCGACCTGATCATCCCTCGCGGCGGACGCGCGCTTGTCGAGCGGGTGCAGCGCGAAGCCCGGGTTCCTGTCCTCGCCCATGCCGAGGGCCTGTGCCACACCTACGTGCACCGGGCCGCCGACCCGGCGATGGCGCGCGCGATCATGGCCAATGCCAAGATGCGGCGGACGGGCATCTGCGGCGCGACCGAGACGTTGTTGATCGACGCGGCGGCAGCCCCGTCCCTGCTGCCGCTGCTGGTGCAGGACTTGGCGGCGCTTGGCTGCGCCTTCGTGGCTGACGAGCGCGCGCGCGCCATAATGCCCGGCCTGCCGCCAGCCACCGAGGAGGATTTCGCGACCGAGTGGCTGGATGCCAAGCTGTCGGTCGCCGTGGTCGACGGGCCGGACGATGCGCTGGATCACATCGCGCGGTTCGGCAGCGGGCATACCGAGGCGATCGTCACGGAAGACGCCGTGGCCGCAGAGCATTTTCTGGCCCGCGTCGGCAGCGCGGTCGCCCTCTGGAACGCCAGCACGCAGTTCTGCGATGGCGGCGAGTTCGGGTTCGGGGCCGAGATCGGCATTGCGACCGGGCGCATCCACGCGCGCGGGCCGGTGGGCGTGGAGCAACTGACGACGTTCCGTTACGTCGTCACGGGCACGGGTCAGGTGCGGCCCTGAACTCGTCGGCCGGGGATGGCGCGGACCCGATCCCGCGCTGGGGCGACCGCCGGCGGACGCGCGTGGGTTTGCTGGGCGGCTCGTTCAACCCAGCGCACCAAGGACACCTGCATATCGCACGGCTCGCGTTGCAGCGGCTCGGGCTCGATCAGGTTTGGCTGCTGGTCTCGCCAGGGAACCCGCTGAAACGGGCAGCTGGAATGTCGCCGATGCGCAAGCGGCTGGAGAGCGCTCGAAAGATTACCGACGGGCGACGGATCGTCGCTACCGCGATCGAGCGGCGATTACGCACGAGTTATACGTTCGACACGCTGCGGACGCTGCGATGCCGGTTTCCGCGGGTGCAGTTCGTCTGGATCATGGGTGCGGACAACCTCGTGCAGTTGCCGCGGTGGCAGCGTTGGATGGGGATCGCGGCGGCGATGCCCATCGCCGTGATGCCGCGCCCGACATACAACCAGCGCGCGCTGGCGAGCCTCGCGGCGCAGCGGTTGCGGCCCTGGCTGCGGCCCGCACGGTCGGCTCCCGCGCTGGCCGGATTGCGGGTTCCGGCTTGGACCTTCCTGCCGGGGCGGCAGAATCCGGCTTCGGCGACCGCAATTCGCGAACGGCAGCTTGTTGCCGCCCGGCCGGACGAAGCAGAGTTGCGGGCGGCCCCGGTTCTTGGCACAAGGCCTGCCTGAAGGAGCAACGCCATAGCCAGAAAACCCGTGAGCGACTCGGCTGCCAAGCCCCCGTCCAAGCGCAAGCTTGCGAAGCCTCCGGCAGTTTTGGCCGAGGCGGCAAAGACGCCCGGCACGCCGCGTAAGAAAGCGGCCGCGGCCGGTCCGCGTGCGGCGCCGCGCGGGACGCCCGTGCCCGACGTGGCCGAGCCGGCGCGGCTTGACCAGATTCAAGCCGTCATCGTCGAGAGCCTGGAGGCGGATAAGGGCGAGGATGTCGTGGCCCTCGACCTGGCCGGGCGCGCGGTGTTCACGGACCGGATGATTATCGCCACCGGGATCGCGGACCGGCAGATGGCGGCGATGGCCCAGCATCTTGAGGAGAAGCTGGGGGAGATCGGGATCAAGCGGGTGCAGGTCGAGGGAGGCGCCGGGTCGGATTGGGTGCTGATCGATGCGGGGGACATCGTCGTTCACCTGTTCAAGCCTGAGGCCCGGTCGCTTTATGCGCTGGAGCGGATGTGGGGGGAGGACCTGGACGAGCCGGAGGCTTAGGGGTTCTTCGGGCGGAGGTCGAGTTTCGGCGCAGGCCTTGGGTCGTGATACGCACGGCCGTTCCAAACGTAGCGGGTTTTCCCGGCAAGGATGTCTGCCATGCCCCGCGTATATCTGGACGAGACGGAAAGCTTGCCGGCAACGCCGTCCAGCACGCGTTCCCACCCGTTGCCCCGTTGCAGCCAGACCGACGTGCTGCACCCCGCCGAGCCGCACTCGCGGGCGGATTGCAGCTGAATGAACAGGCCGGGTTTGCTGCCTTTGCGGCCCAGAGGCGCGGAGCCGGTCAGGACGAGAGGACGGTCGCCTTGCTGGCGTGATTCGCTGAGGTCACGCAAGACAAGACGTCGGGCCGTGGCATCGAGGGAGGTGCCGGGCTGTGCGCTGAGCGGGACAGGATCGGGGACGGGGGCGGCTCCGAGCAGCAGCAGCAAAGCCATCCTGGCTGTGACCCGGCTCCGGTTAACCTCAGCAATTATCATCGTCACCCGTTTACCTCTTCGTCACTCCTTCTTCTATTGAATTACTTGTCCGGAGGGCAACACCTTCGAGCGCCTTGATTCGCGTCGTCGATCGCGCCACCGGAACGCCAATAGTCCCGGCGAGATTGAAATCAATTCCGTGACAAAATTTACCACGTTGAATGGGCTATATACAGCTTGTACACGGGTTAGGCCTTGCCAGAAGTTCGGAGCATCTATGAAAAAACCAACAATAGCGATGAGATTCAAAAGTACAATTAAACCAAACCAAAAATAGCCGAAAAAAGTTAATGTTCTATCCATTAGAAGCATCCTAGTTGCGGCTTAGTTTTCGATCTTTGCAAACTTGCATCAATTAGACTTTTGTAAGGTTCAAATGCCTGTCGAGCCTAATGTCAGCCGCCCTATCGGGCCACCGGCATCAGAATCGCTTTTCATGCGCCGCCGCCCGCCAACCCGGCGCGCATACCGGTCAGCCGAAAGGACTGCTGGTATAAGTCTGCACGCTGGCAGGAGAGCGCTGACCGAAAGTCACCTTACCTTTTTGCTTTTCAGACATTGACGCCCAAAAACATTTGAAAGGCACTCTCGACTCATGCGCCTGATCGCCGTCGGCAGGCAACGATCCGGCCCCGAAACCGAGTTGCTTGCCCGATACAACGCCCGGCTTCGCCCCGCCCTCAGCGTTGTCGAGATACCGGAAGGACGGGGCGCCGCGGCGGAGGCTAAGCGGCGGGAAGGAGAGCGCCTGCTGGCCGCCCTGCCCCCGAACGCGTTCGCCGTCGCGCTCGAGCCCTCCGGCGAGTGCCCCGGCAGCGAGGGGCTGGCGCGGTTGCTGGAGCGATGGCTCGGCAGCGGGCGGGCGGTCTGCTTCCTGATCGGCGGCGCGGAGGGGCTAGACGCCGCGGTGCTGGCAAGGGCGGACCACGCGCTGTCGCTGGGGCCGATGACCTGGCCGCATCTGCTGGTGCGCCCGCTGCTGGCCGAGCAGCTTTACCGGGCGCAATCGATCCTGGGCGGACATCCATATCACCGGGGCTGAAACGCCTTGCGCCAGCCCGCCGCCGCCGCCATACCGCGAAAGAACCCGCATCAGGAGCCGCCCATGCCTGCCTCGCCCCCGCGCCCCGTGATGCTCGTCATCCTGGATGGCTGGGGCTGGCGCGAGGACGCGGCCGACAACGCCGTCCGCCAGGCCGACGCGCCGACCTACGAGATGCTGCTGCGCGGGCCGCAAGCGTTCCTGCGCACCTCGGGGCTCGATGTCGGGCTGCCGCCGGGGCAGATGGGGAACTCGGAGGTTGGGCACACCAACATCGGCGCGGGCCGGGTGGTGATGCAGGAGCTGCCGCGCATCGGGCAGGCGGCGGAGGATGGCAGCCTGGCGCGGAACCCGGCGTTGACGGGGCTGATCGAGGCGTTGCAGCAGTCAGGGGGCGCTTGCCACCTGATGGGGCTGGTGTCGCCGGGCGGGGTGCATTCGCACCAGGACCATGCGGCGGCGCTGGCGCGCATCCTGAACGACGCGCGGATACCAACGCACGTCCACGCCTTCACCGACGGGCGGGACGTGCCACCGCAATCCGCGGGAGACGACCTGCAACGGCTGCGCGATGCGCTGCCGGGCGGCGTGCGGATCGCGACGGTGAGCGGGCGGTATTACGCGATGGACCGGGACAACCGGTGGGACCGGGTCGAGCGGGCCTACGATGCGATCGCCGAGGGCAAGGGTCCGGCGTTCGCCGACGCGTTGAGCGCGGTGGACGACGCGTACGGCAAGGGCGTCACGGACGAGTTCGTCATCCCGGCCTGCATCGGCGGGTATGGCGGGATGCGCGACGGGGACGCCATCCTCAGCTTCAATTTCCGGGCGGACCGGATCAGGGAGCTGCTGACGCCGCTGCTCGACCCGGCGTTCAATGGATTTGAGCGCCCGCGCACGCTGAAGCTGGCCGGGGCGGTGGGCATGACCCGGTATAGCGACGCGCTGGCGCCGTTCATGCACGCCTTGTTCCCGCCGCAGCCGATGAACGGGCTGCTCGGCGAGGTGGTGTCGGCAGCGGGCAAGCGGCAGCTTCGGATGGCGGAAACGGAGAAGTATCCGCACGTCACCTACTTCCTGAACGGCGGGCGGGAGAAGCCTTACGAGGGAGAGGACCGCATCATGGTGCCGTCGCCGAAGGTCGCGACCTATGACCTGCAACCCGAGATGTCCGCGGCCGAGCTGTCGGAACGGGCGGTCGAGGCGATCCGGTCGGGAACATATGACCTGATCGTGCTGAACTTCGCCAACCCTGACATGGTCGGCCATAGCGGCAACCTGGCCGCAGCGGTTCGGGCGGTGGAGGCGGTGGACGATGGGCTCGGGCTGATCATGAACGCGGTCACGGAAGCCGGGGGCGCGCTGCTGGTGACGGCGGACCACGGCAACTGCGAGCTGATGCGCGACCCGGAAACCGGGGGGCCGCACACGGCGCATACGACCAATCCGGTGCCGGTCATGCTGGCCGCTCCTGGGAACGCGTCGCTCGCGGATGGGCGGCTCGGCGACCTTGCTCCGACGTTGCTGGCCTTGATGGGCATCGATCAGCCGCCGGAGATGACCGGGCGGTCGCTGCTGCGGCAGGGAGGCCATGCGACGGCTGCTTCTCTTTAGCCTGGGTTTCGCGGCGGCCTGGCCTGGCCCGCAGGCCGATGCGCGCCAGGCCCGTCAGGCGGCCGACGCGCAGGCCAGCCAGCCGACGAAAGAGGACGCCGAGGACGCCGACCGGAACCGGGCGGAAGCCCAGGCGCGGCAACGGGAAGCGGAGCAAGCCGCCGCCGCCGCAGCCGTCGAGGCGGACCGGCTCGCGGCGTTGCGGGTGCAGGCCGCGGCAAAACTACGGCAGATCGAGGACGAGGTGGCGGCACAAGCGGCCAACGTGTCTCGGTTGGCCGCGCTGCGGGATGCGGCGGCGGCCCGGCTCGCGGCTAAGGGACGGGCGCTGGGGCCGGTGTTGCCGTTGATCGAACGGCTGGCGCTGTTTCCCGCGGAAACGCTGCTTGCCGCGCCGGCCGGGCCGGAGCAGGCGATGCTCGGCTTGAGCGTGCTGCACGGGATGGCGCGCAACTTGGAGCGGGAGGCCCGGTCGCTGCGCGAGGAACAGGACGCTGCGGCGGCGGCGGCGGTGGCGGTGGAGGCGGCGTTGCCTCCGCTCAAGGCAGCCCGTGCGGAGCAGGGGGAGCAGGCCCGGTCGCTGGACCGGCAGATCATCGACGCCCAGGCGGTGCGGGAGCAGGCGGAGGCGGCGGGGGCGGAAGCTGCGCGGCGGGTCGCGAGCGAGGGCGCGAAAGCGGAAACGATCCGGGCGGCGCTGGCCGCGGTTGAGACGGCGCGGGCGCGGGCGGAGGCGCAAGCCGAGAAGGAGGCCGCCCGGGCGGAGCGGCGTCGGCAGGACGCGGCGGCGGCACGGGCGCGGCAGCAGGAGGCGGCGCTCGCGAAACCGTCCGGCGCGGGTTTCGCGCGCGGCGGGCTGGCGCAGCCGGTGGCCGGGGAGGTTCTGCGGGGCTGGGGCGACGACACCGGGGCGGGAGCGTCGAACGGCATCTCATACCGCCCGGCGCCGCAGGCGCGGGTGGTGGCGCCCTGCGCCGGGCGGATACGGTTCGCGGCGCCGTTCCGGAGCTACGGGCAGTTGATCATCCTCGATTGCGGCGGCGGCTACGCGTTCGTGCTGGCGGGGCTGGGGCGGCTCGACGTTGCGGCGGGGGCGAAGGTCCTGTCCGGCGAGCCGGTGGGGGTGATGCCGGATTGGGACGCGGCCGGAGACGGGCCGCGCCCGGCGCTATACGTCGAATTGCGGCACGACGGGTCCCCGATTGACCCGGCCCCCTTCCTTCATGCGCGCGGGTAGCTATGTCTTGCAAGTTGCCCGCCTGACCCCCAATCGCATCCCCGTTGCAATCAGGGCTTGCAGGTTCGAAGCGAGCGATACATGACAAGAGCTTAAGTTTGTTCAGCCTATCTGCTCTGCTACAGCTTCACCTGGGCGTGTTACGCTCTTTGCTACCGCGCCCCGCTCGGGCGCCGAGAGGATCGATGGCATGAAATTTCGTACTGGGCTGCTTCTGGGCGTCGCGTTCACGGCCGGGATCGCGGCCGGGCCATTGACGGGGGCGCTGGACCGGACGTTCGGCTGGCCGGTAGGGTTCGCGTTCGCGCAGCAGGCGGGGAGCAGCCGGGCGCAAGCCTACAAGATGCTCGACCTGTTCGGCGACGTGGTCGAGAAGGTCCGGGCGGACTACGTCGAGCCGGTCAATGACCGCGAACTGATCGAGAACGCGATCAACGGCATGTTGACGGGGCTGGACCCGCACAGCAGCTACATGAACGCCAAGCAGTTCCGAGACATGCAGGTGCAAACGCGCGGCGAGTTCGGCGGGCTTGGGCTTGAGGTGACGAGCGAGAACGGGCTGATCAAGGTGGTGAGCCCGATCGACGACACGCCCGCCTCGCGCGCCGGCATCAAGGCGGGCGACCTGATCACGATGCTCGACGGGCATACCGTGCAGGGGCTAACGCTGAGCGACGCGGTGGACAAGATGCGCGGCGCGCCCGGAAGCCCGATCAAGCTGACGATCAAGCGGGAAGGGGTGAGTACGCCCGTCGAGGTCAGCATGACGCGGGAGGTCATCAAGCCGCAGGTCGCGAAGTCGCGGCTGGATGGCGACGTGGGCTACATCCGCCTGACCGGGTTCAACGAGCAGACGGATGCCGGGCTGCGCAAAGGCGTGAAGGACATCAAGGCAAAGGCAGGCCCTGACCTGAAAGGCTTCGTGCTCGACCTGCGCAACAACCCGGGCGGGCTGCTCGATCAAGCCGTGGATGTCAGCGACGATTTCCTGACCCAGGGCGAGATCGTGTCGACGCGGGCGCGGCACCCGGATGAAAGCCAGCGGTGGGACGCGAAATCCGGGGACATCACGGGCGGGCTGCCGCTGGTCGTGCTGGTGAACGGCGGATCGGCGTCCGCGAGCGAGATCGTGGCCGGGGCGCTGCAGGACCATCACCGCGCGATCGTCGTGGGCACGCAGACGTTCGGCAAGGGATCGGTGCAGACGGTGATCCCGCTGCCGGGCAACGGGGCGATGCGTTTAACGACGGCGCGGTACTACACGCCGTCCGGGCGCAGCATCCAGGGGCTTGGGATCGCGCCGGACATCGAGGTGGACGCGACGCGCAAGGAAGCAGCGCACTTCGGGCCGGAGCGCGAGGCGGACCTGAACCGGGTATTGCGGAACCAAGGCGGGACGCAGTTGCCGAAGGGAGCCGGGCCGCGGACCGATCTGCCGCCGATCGCCAAGGAAATCCCGAAACTGCCGCCGGAGGACTTCCCGAAGTTCGACGCGGGCAAGCCGGATACGGATTTCCAGCTTAAGCAAGCCCAAGCGGTGCTGCGGTCGATGGCCTCGCAGACCCGGGCCGCGCGCTGACCGTCGCAAGCGGCGGGCATCCGATCCGTATGAGCGAGGCCGGGCAACCCTCGGGCTGATTCATGTCGCAAGCCATGTTCAGTTGGCGCGGTCTCGCAATCTTCTGGGCGGCCATGATCGCGTTGGCGGGCTTGGGCGCGGGCACGTTGCAGGTTCTGGGACCTTTGCCCCCAACAAAGCGCGACCAGGCCGCGCCAGCCGCTCCGCCGCAGGACACACCCCCTGCGGGCCAGGCGTCCCCGGACCCCGCGACGCCGCCGACCAAGGTCGCCGAGCCGAATCCGGCGTTGCTGGAGCCGTCTCCCACCAACCCGTCAATGCGCCTGCCGCGTGTCGCCGACGATGGGCTGACAGCCAGGGTTGCCTACGCGGCTCCGCCCGTCGACGCGCCACCTGGCACGCCGAGGGTCGCGGTCCTGCTATCGGGGTTCGGCTTGTCGGAACGGGACAGCCAGCAAGCGTTGACGACGCTTCCAGGGCAGGTATCGTTGGCCGTGTCGGCGTATTCCAGCATCCCGGCGGCGACGATCGACGCCGCGCGGCAGTCAGGGCATGAACTGCTGGCGTCGGTCCCGATGGAGCCGCAAAGCTATCCCTTGAACGACGAGGGCGACCGTTCGTTGCTGACCGGCCTGACGCCGGCCGAGAACCGCCACAACCTGAATTTCGCCTTGGGCCACATCGAGGGCGCGGTCGGCGCCACCGCGGCCTCCGACGGGATGCGGGGCGAGCGTTTCGCGGCTGTCTCGGCGGCGATCAATCCCATCCTGAACGAGATCGGTCGGCGCGGGCTGCTGTATATCGATCCCGTGCCGGGAAATCGTTCGGCCCGGCCCGGGTTGGCGGCCCGGAGCGTGGATGTGGTGATCGACGAGCCGCCGGACCGGGCGGAGATCGAAGCCAAGCTGGCGACCCTTGAGCGGATCGCGAAGGAGAAGGGCAGCGCGATCGGGCTGGCTGGGCCGCTGCGTCCGAATACGATCGACCGGATCGCCGAGTGGGCGAAAGGTTTGAAGGATCGAGGCATTGCCCTGGCGCCGATCAGCCAACTGGTGGCGACCCCGGCAGAGCCGGCAGGAGAGCAGGCGAAATGACGACGCTCCCGTATCGGCCGAACGTCGGCGCGGTGCTGTTCAACCGGCACGGGCTAATCTTCGTCGCGCGCCGGGCCGATCTGCCGAACGCCGAGGGCGCGCCGGGAGGTTGGCAACTGCCGCAAGGGGGGATTGACGGCGAAGAAGACCCCGCAATCGCGGTGCTGCGTGAGCTCGAGGAAGAGATCGGAACCGGACAGGCCGTGGTCATCGGCGAGCATCCTGAGTGGCTGACGTATGATTTGCCGCCGGACCTGCTGGGCGTGGCGCTGGGCGGACTCTACCGCGGCCAGCGGCAGCGATGGTTCGCCCTGCGCTTCAACGGCGAGGACCGCGACATCCGCCTTGACCTCGATCCGCATCCGGAGTTCGACGCCTGGCGCTGGGCGCCGCTCGACGCGTTGCCCGCGATGGCGGTTGAATTCAAGCGGGATATCTACCGCGTGCTCGCCGAATCGTTTCGGCGGTTCGCAGTGGAGGCGGCGTAGGCAGGGCTAGGCCGAGTTTTCCGGCACGCCCTCGCGCTCACCTTCATCCACCTCGCCGGCAGACCCCTCCGGCTCAATCCGCGCACCGTCAAGCTTCCGCTCACGGACCTTTTTCTCCGCCTCGACAAACGTTCGTTCGTCCGCGGTGCGTCCATGCTTGGCGCGGTTCGCCGCGGCTTCAGCCTCCGCCTCGGTTTTCGCGCGCGCCTTCTTGACCCGGCGCAGGTTGACGATCTCTGCCATGGCGTCATCCTGCCACGGCACCACACGAGGCGACAACATGGGCCAGCACATCGATCTCACCGCCAGCGACGGACACCGCCTGTCGGCGTACCAAGCAGGGCCGGACGATGCCGGGCGCGGCCTCGTGATAGTGCAGGAAATCTTCGGGGTGAACCGGCATATGCGGGGGGTCTGCGACCGGTTTGCCGCGGCCGGGTACTACGTCGTCTGCCCTGCCCTGTTCGACCGGGTGCGTCCCGGCATCGAGCTTGGCTACGCCGGGGCCGACGTGGAACAAGGGCGGGCGTTGCGAGGCGAGATACCCGACAATGCAGTCATGCAGGATGTGGAGGCCGCGGCCGGGGCGCTCGGCGCCAGGGTGCGGGGCATCGTCGGGTATTGCTGGGGCGGAACGGTCGCCTGGTGGGGCGCCACGCGGAGCCGGTCGTTCGGCGCGGCGGTCAGCTGGTATGGCGGCGGGATCGCCGCAGCCCGGACCGAGCCGGCGCATTGCCCGGTGCAACTGCATTTCGGCGAGCAAGACACCGGAATCCCGATGCCGGATGTTGAGGCAATCCGGGCGGCGCAGCCCGATGTCGAAATTTTTACCTACGCCGGCGCCGGGCACGGATTTGGCTGCGAGGACCGCGATAGCTTCGATCCTGCGGCGACAAAGTTAGCGCATGACCGCACGATGGCCTTTCTGGAGCGGAACCTCTAACGCCTGAGAACGCGACCCGCGACCGCGTCGAGCTTCGCCATCAGGGCGGGCGCGCGCTTTTCGGGCGCCGTGACGAGGGCGAATTCGAGGGCGCGGTCGCAACCGGCCGGGCACTGCCCTCGTTGCGCGCCCAGAGCAGGCACGACGGCCTTGACCAACGACCGCGCGTTCTCGGCGTTCTGGGTCATGACTTTGATGACGGCATCGACCGAAACGGCGGCGTGTTCCTCATGCCAGCAATCGTAGTCGGTAACCATCGCGACAGTCGCGTAACAAAGCTCGGCCTCGCGGGCGAGCTTGGCCTCGGGCATGTTGGTCATGCCGATGACGCTGCAGCCCCAGCTCCGGTAAAGGTTGCTCTCGGCTCGGGTCGAGAACTGCGGGCCTTCCATCACCAGGTAAGTGCCCCCGCGATGGACGGGCAAGCCGAGCGAGTGCGCCGACGATTGCAACGCGTTGCCGAGACGTGGGCAAACCGGGTCGGCGACGGAAACGTGAGCCACGCAGCCATCCCCGAAAAAGCTCTTCTCGCGCGCGAAGCTACGGTCGATGAACTGGTCGACGATAACGAAATAGCCCGGCGGCAGGTCTTCGCGCAGGCTGCCAACCGCGGAAAGGGAAATCACGTCGGTAACGCCGGACCGCTTCAGCGCGTCGATGTTCGCGCGGTAATTGAGATGAGTAGGGGAAAGCGCGTGCCCCCGCCCATGCCGCGGCAAGAATACGCACCGGACGCCTTCAAGCGTGCCGAACAGCAACTCGTCCGACGGAGCGCCCCAAGGGGTTTCGACCGTGCGCCATTCCTTGTCCTCAAGGCCGGCCACGTCGTAAACGCCGGAGCCGCCGATGATGCCGATGACCGGCGTTACCGAGCCGGTCATGCTAACGAACCGAATCGCTTGGCATGGCAACGCGGCTTAATGGACATCCTTCCAAACCTTGCGCTTCACCGCATAGGTCAGGCCGGCCATCAAGGTCAGGAACACCACGGCTCTGATGCCCATCTGCTTGCGATCCTCCATCTTCGGGTCTCCGGCCCAGGTCAGGAACGCGGTAACGTCCTTTGACATCTGCTCAACGGTTGCCTTGGTGCCGTCGGCATAGGTGACCTGGTCTTCGTGGAGCGGCTGAGGCATGGCAAGCAGATGCCCGGGAAAGTATTCATTGTAATACTGCCCCGCCGGCACCTTCATGCCTTCCGGCGGGTCCTTGTAGCCGTTCAGCAAGGCATGAACGTAATCGGAATGACCCTCCCTTGCCTTGACGATCAGCGACTGGTCGGGCGGAAGCGCGCCGCCGTTCGCTGCCCGCGCGGCCTTGTCATTCGGGAATGGCGACTTGAAATGGTCAGCCAGCAACGCCGGCCGTTCGATCGGCTGCCCGGCATCATCCGTGCTGCCCCCGATCTCATGACTGGCGGCAATGGCTTTGGCCTGGTCGGCGCTTAGCCCGATCCCGGTGAGGTCCCGGTAATAGAGCAACTTCATCGAATGGCAGTTCGAGCAGACCTCATTGTAGACTTGGAAGCCGCGTTGCAGCTCGGCGCGATTATAAGTGCCGAAGGGGCCGTTGAAGCTCCAGTTCTCCTTGGGAATGTCGATTTCACCGTGACCCTGGGCAAACGCCGGCTGGGCGGCGGCGAGCGCGACCGCCGCCCCCAACAACAGGCCGCGCATCAGGACTTGCCCATCGGCTTGGCGACCGCGCCTTGCGGCAGGGGCCCGCCACCGCCAGGGGGGCCGGACGTGCGGCTGATCACCGGGCGGGAGATGCTTTCGGGCAAGGGCAACGGCTTCTCCAGCTTCCCAAGGACCGGCAAAATGACCAGGAAGTGCAGGAAATAATAGGCGGTCGCGACACGGCCGAGCACGACGTAGATCCCCTCCGGCGGCTTGCCCCCGACATAGCCGAGCACGAACACGCAAGCCACAAGCACCAGGATGAGCTGCTTGTAGATCGGGCGGAAGCGGGAGCTGCGCACCGGGGAGGTATCGAGCCAAGGCAAAACGAACAGCACCAGGATGGAGCTGAACATCAAGATTACGCCGCCAAGCTTGTTCGGAACGGAGCGCAGGATCGCGTAGAACGGGAGGAAATACCATTCAGGGACGATGTGCGCGGGCGTGACCAACGGGTTGGCGGGAATGTAGTTGTCCGGGTGGTTGAGGAAGTTCGGGGCGAAGAAGACCAGGACGGCGAACACGAGAAGGTAGACGCAGATGCCGACGCTGTCCTTGGTCGTGTAGTAGGGGTGGAACGGCAGCGTATCCTGCGGGGACTTCACGTCGATGCCGAGCGGATTGTTGGACCCCGTGATGTGCAGGGCGACGATGTGCAGGAACACGACGCCGGTGATCATGAACGGCAGCAGGTAGTGCAGGCTGAAGAAGCGGTTCAGCGTTGGATTGTCGACGCTGAACCCGCCCCACAGCAACGTCACGATGTAGTTGCCGACGACGGGTATGGCCGAGAACAGGTTGGTGATGACCGTCGCGCCCCAGTAGCTCATCTGGCCCCACGGCAGCACGTAGCCCATGAACGCGGTCGCCATCATCAGCAGCAGGATGACCACGCCGAGCATGAACAGCAATTCGCGCGGCGCCTTGTAGGAGCCGTAGTACAGCGCCCTGAAGATGTGGATATAGACGACGATGAAGAACATCGACGCGCCGTTGGCGTGCACGTAGCGCAGCAGCCAGCCGTAGTTCACGTCGCGCATGATGCGCTCGACGCTGTCGAACGCGCCGGCGGTGCTGGCATTGTAGTTCATCGCCAGGAACACGCCCGTCGCGATCATGATCGCCAGGTTGATCATGGCCAGCGCGCCGAAATTCCAGAAATAGTTGAAGTTCTTCGGCGTCGGGAACGAGCCGTACTCCTTCTGCATCATCGTGAAGATGGGCATCCGGGTATCGACCCAGTTCACCACCGGGTTGGCGAACTCGCTTTTGTGTAGGCCGGCCATAACTCGGTCTCCTTAGCCGATCGTGATCTTGGTGTCGGTGTCGAACGCGTAGGTCGGCACAACCAGATTAGCTGGGGCCGGACCGTGCCGCACACGTCCTGACGTATCATATTGGCTGCCGTGGCAGGGGCAGAACCAGCCGCCCCACTCGCCGCGCGGCTCTGTCGGCTTGTTGCCCAAGGGAACGCAGCCGAGGTGCGTGCAGATGCCGATGACCACGAGCCACTTGTCGTGCCCGGCCTTGACGCGGTCCTTGTCCGGCACCGGGTCGATCAGCTCGCTCATCTTGACGTCTTCGGCTTCCTTGATCTCCTTCGGCGTCCGGTTGCGCACGAACACCGGTTTGCCGCGCCAGACAACCGTGATCGCCTGGCCCTCGACGATGGGCGTGACATCGACATCAATGCTCGATAGCGCGAGCACGTCGCCAGCCGGGTTCATGCTGTCGATGAACGGCCAGGCAAGCGCCGCGGCCCCGATCACGGCAGCGCTGCCGGTCAGGAGTTTCAGGAAATCGCGTTTCGTCGGATCGGCGGCCCCAACGGTCGCTAACCCCTCGCGAATGTCCGCACTGACAGTATCAGCCATAGTTCCCTCGCACTCGCCCCGCCCACCGCTACCGGCGCCAAATCCGGAGCGGGCGCACCATAGAGATCAGCTTAGCCCCCTGCAATGTATTGGCGGAGCTTTGTATATCTCAGTCGGAACTTTGGATCGGGAAGAGATGCCGCAAGGGTTAAATTTACCGCCGCACCACGCGTTGCGGGCGGAGGCGCAGGCTTGGTTCGAGCAGCTTCGCGACCAGCTCTGCGCGGCGTTCGAAGCGATCGAGGACGAGGCGGCGGACCGCGGCGCGCCGTTGCCGGACCGCCCGGTCGGACGGTTCGAGCGCCGGCCCTGGGACCGCCCGACCGCGGACGGCTCGCCCGGCGGCGGCGGGGTGATCAGCGTCATGCGCGGCCGGGTGTTCGAGAAGGTGGGGGTGAACGTCTCGACCGTCTGGGGCGAGTTCAGCCCGGAGTTCCGCAGGCAGATCCCGGGGGCGGAGGAGGACCCGCGGTTCTGGGCCAGCGGGATCAGCGTCGTCAGCCACATGCAAAGCCCGCGCGTGCCGGCGGCGCACATGAACACGCGGATGCTGGTGACGACGAAGGGCTGGTTCGGCGGCGGCGGGGATTTGACGCCGATGCGGCTGGACACGCCGGAAACGGCGGCGGACGCGGCGGCGTTCCATGCCGCCTTCAAGCACGCCTGCGACAGACATGCGAACGGAGGCGCCGGTCCGGGCGACTATCCCCGCTTCAAGGCGTGGTGCGACGAGTACTTTTATCTTCCGCACCGCAATGAGCCTCGCGGCGTGGGCGGCATCTTCTACGACCACCTCTCATCGGGCGACGCGCGGGAGGACCTGGCCTTCACCGAGGCCGTGGGCCGGGCCTTTCTGGACAGCTACGCCGCGATCGTCCGCTGCCGGATGGCCGAGCCTTGGTCGGACGAGGAGCGCGGCCACCAACTCCTCCGCCGCGGGCGGTACGTCGAGTTCAACCTGCTGCATGACCGCGGGACGCTGTTCGGGCTCAAAACCGGCGGGAACGTGGACGCGATCCTGATGAGCTTGCCGCCGGAAGTCCGCTGGGCATAATGTAACATTCCATAACGGAGTTGACCCATGCGCCTGCTGGCCTTGGCTGCCGCGATTTTGATGCTCGCCTCGCCTGGCTGGGCGCAAACCCCCTCCCCGACCGCGAAAGCGGCTGCGGGCATGGAGGCTCGCGCGGCATCTCCCGCGAGCGGCGCAGGGAAAGTCGACATCAATTCGGCATCCGAAAAACAGTTGGAGGCGCTGAATGGAATTGGCCCGGTTCGCGCCAAGGCGATCATCGCCAAGCGGCCCTATGAGGAATTGGAGGACTTGGTCAAGAAAAAGGTCCTGACGCAGAACCTGCTTGATGGCGCGAAAGCCGGGATGGCGTTGGCGAACGTCAATACGTCGAGCGCGAAGGAGATGGAAATGACGTTGCCGGGCATCGCCGCCGTGAAATCGAAGGCGATCGTCGCTGGCAGGCCTTACACCTCGCTTGACGACCTCGTTGCGAAAGGCGTGTTGACGAAAGCGGCCCTGGAAAAAATCAAACCGGTCGCGGCACATTAAAGAAAAGCCCCTGCTTTCAAACCGAAAGCAGGGGCAATGTCAGCGACCGGTCGTCGCTGCTTTATCGCATCTGAATCTACTGTCCGCGCCGCTTTGTGACATCCGGCTGTACCGTCTTCGTCGAGACAGCGCCGGCCGGCGACGAGATCGGCGCGCTGACGGTGGCTCCCTGCGGTAAGCTGCCCGCGGGCTGCGGAACTTGTGCCTGGCTGGACGGGGATGTTGAGGTCGTCTCGCTTGTGGTTTGCGGTGGCGTTGGCGGATTCGAACAGGCGGCCAGGCCGGCCATGAACGATACCGCGATCAAACCATTAATAGCACGCATGAAGGCGTCTCCTTGTAATGCCTGAGACATAAACTGAATCAGTTGGGCGTGAACGCCCTTTGTTGCTTGAAGTTCCCTATTTTCCAGAACGTGTCTTCTCCGCCACGAGGCGTGGCCTTGTTCACGCTGCAAGCGCCTGGGTTCTGACCAGCCGGGCATATAGCCCGCCTTCGGCCAGCAACGCCGCATGGGTGCCTTGCTCGACCGCGGCCCCGTCGGCCAAGGTCACCACCAAGTCGGCGTCGCGCACGGTGGACAAGCGATGGGCGACCACGATCGTTGTCCGCCCGGCGCGCAGCCCGGCCAGCGCCTCCTGCACCAAAGCCTCGCTTTCGGCGTCGAGCGCGCTGGTCGCCTCGTCCAGAAGCAGGATTCGCGGATCCCGGAGCAAGGCCCGCGCCAGGGACACGCGCTGGCGCTGACCGCCGGAAAGCCGCCCGCCGCCGGGTCCGACGCGGGTTTCGAAGCCCTCCGGCAACGTCCAGATAAAGGCGGCGGCGGCGGCGCGGGCGGCGGCTTCCACCTCGGCGTCGGCCGCGCCGGGCCGGCCCATGCGGATGTTCGCGGCCACGGTGTCGTCGAACAGCAGCGTGTCCTGGCCGACATAGGCGATGGCGTCGCGCAGGCTGTCGAGGGTCACGGCGCGGATGTCCTTGCCATCGATGGTGATCGAGCCGGACAGCACGTCCTGAAGCCGGGGGATAAGGGCGAGCGCGGTGCTCTTGCCTGCGCCGGAAGGGCCGACCAGTGCGACGGTCAGGCCCGGCGCTGCTTCGAAGCTGAGGCCGCGCAAGCCTTTGCGGCCGTCGGGGTAGCTGAACGACACGCCGTCGAAACAGAGACGGCCTGGGCCGGGCGGAAGGGGAACGGCGTCGGGCGCTTCGGTGATGCCCGGCGGCTCGTCGATGATGCCGAACACCCTGGCAAGCCCGGCCAGGCCTTCCTGCAAGGCCGCGTTCAACGAACCGAGGGCGCGCAGCGGCTGGGCCGCGAGCAGCAAGGCGGACACGAAGCCGGCGAAGTTGCCGATGCCGCCGTCGCCAAGGGCGGCCCGCCAGCCCGCGAAGCCGATCACGGCGGCGACCGCGGTGCCGCCCAGCACCTCCAGCATCGGGTCAAGCCGCGCGCGGTTGCGGTTCATTCGCAGCAAGGCGTGGTACATGTCCTGGAACACCCGGCCGGCGCGCTGGGCCTCTGCGGCTTCCAGGCGGTAGGCGCGGACGGTGCGGACCTGGGCGAAGCTCTGATGCAGCATCGCCGCGGTCTCGCCCAGGGTTTCCTGCATCCCGCCCGAGGCGCGGCGGATGCGCTTGCCCAGGCGCTGGATCGGCAAGGCGGCGAGCGGATACAGCACGGCGGCGATCAGGCTCAAGGCCCAGTCCATGTAGACCATCGCGCCGATCAGGCCGACGATGGTGATGCCGTCGCGCAGGCCGTTGATCGCGCGGGTCAGCGCCTCGCGGATCACGGTGGCGTCGGTGGTGAAACGGGTGGCGAGCTGGGCCGGCGCTTCGCGCTCGACCTGCACCAAGTCGGCCCGCATCAGGTGGGCGAACATGCGCCCCTGGAGGTCGCGGATCACCATCAGCACGGATTGCACGACCAAGACGCTCTGCGCGTACTGCGCCGCCGCCTTGGCAGCGGTCACCGCCACGACCAGGGCGGGCAATTGGTAGAGGATGCGCTGGTCCTTGGCGACGAACATCGAGATGGCGCGATTGATGACCAGCGGATAGAGCGCGGTCAGCCCCGCCATGAGCGCCGTGAGCGCGAGCAAGACGAGCAGGCGACCGCGGTGCTGGCGGATATGTTCCCGCCAGAGCCGTCTCATCAACGGCCAGGTCCGCTCGTCTATCCCCGGCGCCATGCTGCTTGCCATGGCCGATGGTGGTATCAGTCCCGGGCCAGCCTCGCCAGTTCGGCGCGGCATTCGTCGGCAGTGGCCCGGCAGCCGCCCCGCATCCACCAGTCGCGCACGCCTTGCAACAGGACGCCGACGCGCGGGCCGGCGGCGATACCGAGGCGGACGACGTCGCGGCCATGCAGCGGAAAAGCCGGGCGCTCCGCCGCGTGCAGGCGCTCGCGCAGCCGGGCGGCCCCGGCGCCGTCCGCGAGCCAGCTCCGGCCTTCCAGCACGTCGGCCGGCGTCTCGGCCAGCGCCCGGCGCAGGGCGTCGTCGTCCCAATCCGGGTCGGGCGGCGCGCCGGCAAGGGCTTGCATCTGGCTGGCCTCGGCCTTGGACATCTTCAGGCGTTCGATGGCCGGCGCGTCCGGGCGCAAGGCCGCGAGGCGCAGCATCGGGTCGGGCGGCGCGCCGGCCTCGATCAGCCGTTCGAACCCGGGCAGGTCCAGCGCGCCGGGAAGGGCGGCGGCGAGGACGCCGAGATCTCGCATCAATCTGAATGCCAGGACCGGGTTCGGCGTCACGAGGATGCGTTTCAGCTCGCTCCAGACACGTTCGGCGGAAAGGCGTCCGAGTTGGGCGGCGCCGTGCCGCAACGCCTCGGCGGTCGCCGGGTCGACCGGCCCTGCGGCATAGCGCCCATAAAAGCGGAAGAAGCGCAGCACGCGCAGGTAGTCCTCGCCAATCCGCGCGGCCGGGTCGCCGACGAAGCGCACGCGTCCGGCCCGCAGATCGGCTGCCCCGTTGAAATAGTCGAACACCAACCCGTCCGGGCGCATCGACATGGCGTTAAAGGTGAAGTCCCGCCGGGCAGCGTCCTGGACCCAGTCCTCGGTCCAGGCGACGCTGGCATGGCGTCCGTCCGTGGTTTCGTCGCGGCGCAGGGTCGTGACCTCGAAGCCCCGGCCGCCGCTGATGGCGGTGACTGTGCCGTGTTGCAGACCAGTCGGGGCGTGCTTGAGGCCGGCGGTGTCGAGGAACTGAACAACCTTGTCCGGCGTGTCGGGGGTTGCGAGGTCAACATCCGCGACTGGGCGGCCGGCAACGGCGTCGCGCACCGCGCCGCCGACGAGCCGCGCGGCTGGCAAGGCGCGGAGGACCGCCTGCAACGCCGCGTCCTGCAGGAAGCCTGGAGGCTCGATGCGGAATTCGATCACTCGGAATGGCCTGGGATCAGCGTGCCGCCTTGCAAGCGGGCCGGAACGTAATGGCCCGGCGGCAAGGCGTCGTCGACGGCATACCATGCGAGCGCCACGCCCAGGAGCAGGAGGGCGGCAAACAGGGCGATGAGTTGCCGGGGCGGTGGCCCGTCCAGGCCGCGGGCGACGGCGATCCGCCACATGACAAAGGCGAGCAAGGGGGCGAGGAATGCGGTGAACTCGGCGGCGCGCAGCATCCCGGCCTTATCCCCGCACGCCGGCCTGGGCACGGAGCCGCTCAGCCAACTGCACCAGGATCGCCGCCGTGGCGCCCCAGATGTAATAACGCTCGTGCGGCCAAACCCAGAACGTGCGCTCCCGCCCGCGGAAGAAGCGGGTGCGCTGCTCGGGCGCGTCCGGATCCAGCAACACCGATAGCGGCAGCATGAACACGGCGGCGACCTCGCCGGGATTGGGCTTGAACGCCAGGCCCTCAGGAAGCAAGGCGAGCACGGGCGTGATGTGGAACCCGGTGCCGGTCACGTAGTTCGGCAGGCGGCCGGCAAGCTCGGCCTGGTCGGTTTGAAGCCCGATCTCCTCGTTCGCCTCGCGCAAGGCGGCCACCTCGGGCGAAGGGTCGTCAGGCTCGATGCGCCCGCCAGGAAACGCGACTTGACCGCCGTGGGTGCGCAAAGAAGCCGTCCGGAGGGTCAGCACGACGCCCGGCGAGGCTCCGTGAACCACCGGAACCAGGACCGCGGCGGCCCGAAGCGGGCCGTCGATAAGGTCAATCGCGTCGTCCGAAGCTGGGCGGGCAGCGATCGCTTCGGGCGGTGCGGTGTCTCCTGATAGGCGTTCGCGAAGCGCGGAAAGCTCCAACCGGTTACGCCTCGGACACGTCGGCGCAGTTGGGCAAGTCGCCGAGCGGGAAGAACTTGCGCTGGCTCCAAACCCCGAGCATCGGACGGCCGCAAACTGTGCCGGGCACCGCAAGGGCAACGAGTTCGTAATAAACGGCGCGGCAGATGCGCGCTTCAAGCGGAGGAACGCCGTCCTCGCCGCCGCGGATGCGGATATAAGGGGTTGGCTCCAGCGTCGAGCAATCCGTCCGCACCCGGATCGGGTGCTCCGGCCCGGCGGCGACCACCTGGTCCACGTTGGTGCGGAACGACAACACTTGCGCCCGCCCGTCGCCGGACCAATCCAGCTCCACCGCCATCCACGGCACGTCCTCGACTTGGATACGGCCACGCTCGGCCAGCGTTTCCAGCCAATAGGAGCCGTCGCGTTCGCGCTTGAGGACGCTGCTGAACAGGCAAACCAGCTCGCGGCGGCCGATCGGGCTGCCGCGGTAGAGCCATGTTCCGTCGCGCTTGATCAGGAACGGGAAGTCGCCGCACTCCCGCGGCGGGCGGCGGGCAGCATGCGCTGCATCCGGTCGCGGCGGCGGAATCGGCGCCTCAAGGGGCGCACGAGCGTTCGTGATAGCGGTCTCCTGCCCATACATGCCATCGTTCACGAGAACAACTCCAGGTTCGGCCGTGCTTCCGTCCTGCCCCGCGATATAGGTAACATCCCCCCATAGATGAAAGACCTGTCATACTTCGCCCGCATGACATCCCAGAACGAGGGACTTTAATGGCGCCCAGGATCAAACGATGAGCGATCAAACAATGAACGACCCCACCGCCCTGCTCGATGCCGTCGAGGCGCTTGGGCAGCGCGCGGCCGCCGCCCGGGCCGAGATCGGACGCGTGATCTTCGGCCAGGAGCAGGTGGTGGAGCAGGTGCTCGTGACCTTGCTGTCCGGCGGCCACGCCTTGCTCGTGGGCGTGCCGGGCCTGGGCAAGACGCTGCTGGTGGACACGCTCGGCACGGTGCTGGGCCTGGCGCCGAAGCGGGTGCAGTTCACGCCGGACCTGATGCCGGCGGACATCACCGGCAGCGAGGTGCTGGACGAGGACGAGGCCGGGCGGCGGAGTTTCCGCTTCATCCCCGGCCCGGTGTTCTGCCAGTTGCTGATGGCCGACGAGATCAACCGCGCCTCGCCGCGCACGCAGTCGGCGCTGCTGCAGGCGATGCAGGAGGGGCGGGTCGCGGTCAGCGGGGCCGACCATCCGCTGCCGAAGCCGTTCCACGTTCTGGCAACGCAGAACCCGATCGAGCAGGAAGGGACGTACCCGCTGCCGGAAGCGCAGCTCGACCGCTTCCTGCTGCAGATCGACGTGGGCTATCCCGACCTCGCGGCCGAGCGGACCATGCTGCTGGAAACGACGGGGGCGACGCGCGCGAGGGCGCAGGCCGTGCTGGGCGAGAACGACCTCATCGAGGCGCAGCAGTTGATCCGGCGGGTGCCGGTCGGCGAAAGCGTGGTGGACGCGATCCTGGCGCTCGTGCGCGGCGGGCGTCCGGAAACGGCCGGGGCCGATACGGTTAAGCGGCATGTGGCCTGGGGGCCGGGGCCGCGGGCGGCGCAGGCGCTGATGCTGGCGTGCCGGGCAAGGGCGGTGCTGGACGGGCGGCTCGCACCCAGCTTCGACGATGTCGCGGCCCTGGCGCAACCGGTGCTGCGGCACCGCATGGCGCTGAACTTCTCCGCCCGGGCCGAGGGCGTCGCGCTGCCCGACCTGATCGACACCCTCGTCGGCCAACTCGTCTGACCCCGGCGCGCACAGCCCGGCGCGCCGAGGCCCTCGGGTCGCGCCTGCCGCCCTTGCTCGTCGCGGCCCAGCGCGTGGCGGCAACCGTGGCGCAAGGCGTGCACGGCCGCCGCCGTGTCGGCCAGGGGGATAGCTTCTGGCAATACCGCCCGTTCTTGACAGGGGACGCGCCGAGCCGGATCGATTGGCGGGCGAGCGGCAAGACCGACCGGGCCTACATCCGCGAAACGGAGTGGGAAGCGGCGCAGACCGTCTACTTGTGGCGCGACGCGTCGCCGAGCATGGATTGGCGGTCCGGCGCCGCGGTGCCGCGCAAGCAGGAGCGAGCGGAACTGCTGCTGCTGGCGCTCGCGGCCCTGCTGCTGCGCGGCGGCGAGCGGGTGCGGCTGCTGGGCGGCCCGCCGCGGCTCCGGGGCGGGCGCGCCGCGCTCGAAGCGCTGGCCGAGGCGTTGCCGGACCTGCCCGACACCGGCGGCCTGCCGCCCGACGCGCCGCTGCCGCGCCATGCCCGGCTCGTGCTGATCGGCGATTTCCTTTCGCCGCTTGAGACGATCCGCGCCAGCGTCGGCGCTCTTGCCAGCGTGCCGGTCCACGGCCACCTGCTCCAGGTGCTCGACCCGGCCGAAGCCCTCCTGCCCTACTCCGGCCGCGTGCGGTTCCAGGGAACCGAGGCCGAGCGCGACCAGGTGGTCCCGCGCGTCGAGGGCGTCCGCGACGCCTACGTCGAGGCGCTGGCCGCGCAGCTTCAGGGGCTCGGGGCGCTCAGCGCCGCGGCTGGGTGGGGGTTCGCCACGCACCGGACGGACCACGCGCCGGAGCAGGCTTTGCTCAACCTTTACGTCGCGTTGTCCGGGCCGTGATCTTCGCCGCGCCCTGGCTGCTGCTGGCGCTCCCGGCGCTGCCGCTGCTGTGGTGGCTGATCCGGGTCACGCCCCCTGCCCCGAAAACGCAGCGGTTCCCGGCGATCCGGCTGCTGGAAGGGTTGCGCAACCCGGAGCGGACCGCAGCCCGGACGCCGCCCTGGCTGCTGGCGCTCAGGATGCTGGCGGCGGGGCTGATTATCGTCGGCCTGGCCGGGCCGGTGCTCGACGCGAGCGGTCGGCTGCCCGGGTCCGGGCCGCTGTTGCTGGTGGTGGACGACGGCTGGGCCGCCGCGCCCGGCTGGGCGAACCGGATCGAGGCCGCGCAGGGCGTGCTGGACCGGGCCGAACGGGATGGCCGCCCTACCCGGCTGCTGACGACTGCCCGGAGCGAGACCGGCCAGCCGCCCGCCTTGAGTCCCGTGCTGCCGGCATCCGAGTTGCATGCGCGGCTCGCGGCGCTGCGCCCGAAAGCGTGGCCGCCGGACCGGGCGGCGGCAGGCGAGGCGCTGCGGGGGGTATCGGCCGGCGCCGTAACCTATGTCGCCGACGGAGTTGCAACCGAAGCCGATCCGGCCTTCGGCGCGGCATTGGCGAGATCAGGCCCCGTGACCGAGCTGCGGCCGGACCCGGTGACGGCGCAGGTCGCCCGCCCGCCGCTCTCGGAAGCCGAGCAGTTGGTGGCGAAGATCTCCATCCTGCCCCAGCCGGCCGCGACGCCGGTCGCGGTGCTCGCGCAGACAGGCGACGGCCGCACCCTGGCCCGGGTCGAGACAACCGTCCCCGCGGGCGCGAGCGATGCTACGGCGGCGATCCCGCTGCCGCCGGAGTTGCGCAACACCTTGAGCCGGCTCGTGCTCGAAGGACCGCCCTCGGCCGCCCACACGGTGCTGCTCGACGAGCGGTGGCGGCGTCGGCCGGTTGGCCTGGTGGCGCTGAACGAAGGGGCGGAGACCCCGCTGATCGGCCAGTTGTTCTATGTCCGCCGCGCCTTGACGCCGACGGCCGAGCTGCGCGAGGGCAGCCTGGAAACGCTGCTGTCCCGCCCGGTCTCCGTTATCGTGCTCGCCGACGTGCCGTTGGAGGGCGCCGACGCGGGCAGGCTGGAGCAGTGGGTGCGCAAGGGCGGCTTGCTGCTTCGCTTCGCAGGCCCGCGGATGGCGGCCGCCAGCGCCGGGCCGGAGGCGGACGATCCGCTGCTGCCGACCAAGCTGCTGGCCGGCGACCGGCGGCTCGGGGGCGCTTTGTCGTGGAGCCAGCCGGCGCACCTGGCGCGGTTCGAGCCCAGCTCGCCGTTTTCCGGGTTGCCGGCGCCCGATGAAGTCACGGTGAACCGGCAGGTGCTGGCCGAGCCGTCCGCCGAATTGCCGGGGCGGACCTGGGCCAGCTTGACCGACGGCACGCCGCTGGTCACTGCGGAGGCATATGGGGCCGGACGGGTCGTGCTGTTCAACGTGACCGCCAATGCCGACTGGTCCAACCTGCCGCTGTCGGGGCTGTTCGTGGACATGCTGCGGCGGCTGGTCGATCTGTCGGCGGGCGTCGCGGGGGTGCCGTCCGACACCGTGCTGGCGCCGTTCGAGGCGATGGACGGGTTCGGCCAGCCTGTTCCGCCCCCGCCCGCCGCCACCGGCGTCACCGCGGCGGACCTGGCGAAGCCGGCCGTGTCGCCGAAGCACCCGCCGGGACTTTACGGGCCGGAAAGCGGGCGGCGGGCCTTGAACCTGGGCGCCGCGTTGCCCCGGCTCGCGGCGGCGGCGCCCGTCCCAGGCGCCGCGGTCGCGCCTTTGACCGGAACGGCGCGGGAGCGGGCGTTGGGACCCGGGCTGATCGCCGCGGCCCTGGCCTTGCTGGCCGTCGATCTGCTGCTGTCGTTGTGGATCCGCGGCCTGCTCCGCCCTGCGACGGCGGCGGTGTTGCTGGCGCTCGCGGCCCTGCCGGCGCAGGCGCAGGTGCCGCCCGCGGACGAGCCCGCGCTGGAAACCCATCTCGGCTACATCATGACCAACGACGCGGCCGTGGACGGGATTTCCAAGGCGGGGCTGGCCGGGTTGAGCACGTACGTCAACCGCCGGACGGCGGCGGTGCTGGCCGAGCCAGCCGCGGTCGTGCCGGGGCAGGACGACCTGTCGTTCTATCCGCTGCTCTATTGGCCGATCACCGCGGACGCGTCGCCCGATGCCAAGGCGGTCGCCGCGCTGAACGATTACACCAGCCACGGCGGCATCATCCTGATCGACACCCGCGGCAGCGGCAGCGGCGAGGGCTTCGCGCCCGGCACGGATGCCGCGTTGCGCCGGGCGACGGAAGGCTTGCTGATCCCGCCCCTCGCGCCATTGAACGGCGATCATGTCCTGGCGCGCAGCTTCTACCTGCTGCAGGATTTTCCGGGGCGGTTCACCGGCGGCACGGTTTGGGTGCAACGCGACCAGGACCGGAGCAACGACAGCGTCAGCCCGGTCATCATCGGCGGCAACGATTGGGCGGCCGGATGGGCGGTCGATGCATCCGGGCGCAACCCTTACAGCGCCATTCCGGGCGGCGCGCGGCAGCGGACCCTGGCTTACCGGTTCGGAGTCAATCTCGTGATGTATGCGCTGACCGGCAACTACAAAGGCGACCAGGTGCACGTGCCCGCCATCCTGGAACGGCTCGGGCAATGAGGCGCGCGCGATGAACCTGGAACAAGCCTATGCGGCGCTGCGGTTCGATCCGCTGGTGCCCTGGTGGGTGCTGGCGGCGCTGGCGGCGGTCTGCGTCCTGGCCTTGCTGCCGGGTTTGTTCCGCCGCGCGTCGGGCACGGTGTGGCGGGCGCTCGCGTTCGCCGTACTGATCGGCTGGCTCGCCGGCCCCCGGCTCGTGCGCGAGACCCGGGACACCCAGCGCGACATCGCCCTGCTTGCGATTGATCAAAGCGCGTCCATGCGGGTCAACGACCGTGCCGCCCGGGCGGAGGCGGCGCGCAAGCAGATCCAGGCCGAGGCCGCGCGCCTGCCCGGCCTCGAGCTTCGTACCATCGACGTGCCGGAAGCGGGGCATGACGGCACGCAACTTTTCGCCGCCATTGACCGTGCCCTGGCGGACATCCCAAGGTCCCGCCTGTCGGCGGTGGTCGCAGTGACCGACGGGCAGGTGCACGACAAGCCGAACCCGGCGCTCGATGGCCCGCTGCAGGTGCTGATCCCTGCCGCTGGAGAGGAGACGGACCGGCGGCTGCGCATCATCGAGGCGCCCTCGTTCGGCATCGTCGGCCATAGTGTCCCCTTGAAGCTGGCCGTCGACGATCTCGGCGTCGCCCGCCCCGCCGGCCCGGCCCGGCTGACCATCCGGCGCGACGGCGAGCCGCCTGAAACGCGCCCGGTGGCGATCGGCCAGGAAACAACGGTCGAGGTGCCGATCACGCGCGCCGGGCCGACGATCGTCGAGCTGCAGGCGGATGCGCTGCCGGGCGAGGTGTCGCCGGTCAACAACCGGGCGGTGGTGACGATCAACGGCGTGCGGGACCGGCTGCGGGTGCTGCTCGTCTCCGGCCAGCCTCACCAGGGCGAGCGGACCTGGCGGCGGCTGCTGAAGGCGGACCCTGCGGTGGACCTGGTGCACTTCACCATCCTGCGCCCGCCCGAGCGCGACGACCTGACGCCCCTGAACGAACTGGCGCTGATCGCCTTTCCCATCCGCGAGCTGTTCCAGGTCAAGATCCACGATTTCGACCTGATCATCCTCGACCGCTTCCAGAACCGCGGCATTCTGCCGCCGCTCTACATGCGCAACATCGCCGACTACGTGCGCCAGGGCGGCGGCCTGCTGCTGAGCGCGGGGCCGGAGTTCACCGGCGTCACGAGCCTCGCGCCGACCGCGATCGGCGCCGTGTTGCCGGCAAGCCCGGCATCCGTGGTGGATGGCGCGTTCCGGCCCCAGGTCACGGCGCTCGGCACGCGGCACCCGGTCACGGAGGACTTGCCCGGCTGGCACGCCGGAGCGCCGCCGGACTGGGGGCCTTGGTATCGGGCAATCGCGCCGGAGTCGGCGTCCGCGCCGCCCTTGATGTCGACGGACAACGGCAACCCGCTGCTGCTGCTCGACCGGGTGGAGAAGGGCCGGGTGGCGCTGCTGCTGTCGGACCAGATCTGGCTCTGGTCGCGCGGGCACGACGGCGGCGGCCCGCAGGCGGAGCTGCTGCGGCGCATCGCGCACTGGCTGATGAAGGAGCCGGCGCTGGAGGAAGAGGCGCTGCGGGCAACCATCAGCCAGGACGAGCTGCACGTGGAGCGGCGGACCCTGAGCGATGCGGCGCCCGGCGACGTGGCGGTCACGTCGCCTTCGGGCGCTGTTTCAACGGCGCCGCTCAAGCCGGGGCGGCCCGGCAGCTCGGCCGCGACCGCTCCGGCTGGCGAGCCGGGCGTGTACCAGGTGTCCGACGGCACGCACACCGCCTACGCCGCAGCGACCGTGGCGAACCCGCTCGAGATCGCCGACCTGCGGGCGGCGGCAAGCACGCTGCAGCCAGTCGCGCGGGCTTCGGGCGGGAGCATCCGGTTCATCGGCGCAGGGCTGCCGGAGTTGCGGCGGACCGAACCGGGACGTCAGGCCTCCGGCAGCAATTGGATCGGCCTGCCGCGCCGGCACGATTATGTCGTGACCGGGCTTGACGCCGTTCCGCTGCTGCCGCCCTGGGCGGCGCTGCCGCTGCTGCTGGTCCTGGTCATCGTGGCATGGCGGCGGGAGGGCGTCGCTTGACGGGGCTGCAAGGCGGCTGCCGGTGCGGGCGGGTCCGGTACTCGGTGGATGGCGCGCCGTTCCATATGACGCTGTGCCACTGCCGCGACTGCAGGCAGGCAACGGGCGCGCCGGCCGTGGCGTGGTTCTCGCTCCGGCCGGACGAGCTGCGCTGGACAGCCGGCCCGCCCAAGTTCTTCGCTTCAAGTCCCGGCATCATCCGCGGCTTCTGCGTGGAATGCGGGACGCCGCTGACCTACAGGAACCAGGCACTTGATGAGATCGACGTCACGACCTGCAGCCTGGACGACCCGGAACGCTTGCCGCCGCGCGACCACTCGGATACCGCGAGCCAGCTTTCATGGCTGCATCTCGCCGACCGCTGGCCACGTTTCGCTAAATCCCGGAACGATGAGCCGCCTTGAGGGCAGTGTCGGCAACCAGTGCGGCAATACGCCGGCAAAGCTGCCCGAAGCGACAAATGCTTGAGGCGCTCGTTCGCCCGATCAAGTCATGGCAATGGTTATCGAACGAGTCCTGAGCATCATTCGCATCAGTGAACGAACAGTTTCAGCGCGGCCATGGCGCTCAGCATGACCACGGTGGCGCTGCCGATCGTGACGTAGAGCTTGATGGTTTGGTCGCGCGCAACGAGGTCGATCTTGTGGTCGAGGCGGGTGGCGCTGTCCTTGATCTCGGCGCGCACATCTTTGATCTCCGCTTGGAGCGAAACCCGCACGTCGCTAATCTCGGCGCGCACGTCCTTCAGGTCCTCTTTAGTGGCGACCGTCTCGCCAAGGGCCGTGCGCAGCGCCTCGGCGTGGGCGCGGGCCGCCGCGTCGTCGATGCCGGCCTGCTTTAGCCGGTCGATATAGGCCAGGGTCTCGAACATCATCGTTCGCGCCTCCTTTCATGTCGCAGTTTGCGGGACGACTCGCCGTCGCAACGCGTAAAATGATGCGTCCTCGAAGACTCCTAAGCAGACATCCATGGCATCGGCTACGAATATCTGCCTTAGGACGCTGCTACCGATTGTCCCCGGGCGGCAACCGGTCCACATAGCCCCGGGCAAAGGAGTTCGTGCCTTCCAAACGCCTGAACAACCCTTCCGCCGCGCTCGGCGCTCCAGCTTGATGGCCCTGGTGGGCTTCCTCGGGCTTTGCGGGCTCGTATACCTCGCGAACGGGGCGGTTACGGCGGGCAGCGTCGAGGGATGGTACCACAGCCTCTCCCGGCCAGCGGGCGCACCGCCGGATTGGGTGTTCGCTCCGGTTTGGGCCGTGCTTTACGTCTGTATCGGGGTGTCGGCCTGGCTGGTGTGGCGGCGGGTCGATGTCGGCCTTCACCGGAAGCGTTCGGCGCTGCGGATTTGGGGCTGGCAACTCCTGCTGAATTCATTCTGGCCGGCTGCTTTCTTCGGCTTGCATAGCCTGGCGCTCGGCATGGGGTTGATCGTCGCGCTGGCCGGGTTGATTGCCTTGACGATCCGTGATTTCTGGCCGCTCCAGCGGGGCGGGGCCTTGCTGCTGGTCCCATACCTGGCCTGGGTCTGCTACGCCGCCTATCTGAACGCCGGGTTCCTGTTGCTCAACGGCGCGTAACGAGGGGAGTTGGTTCATGGTCCGATATGGAATCGTACCCGTCATGGCCTTGGCGCTGGCAACGCCGGCGTGGGCGCAGACGCAGCTGCCGGGGCCGACCATGAAGCCGATCGCGCCGCCGGCGAAGTTCGAGCGGAAAAACCGCGAGCCCCCGCCGCCGGCCTTGCCGGGAAGCCGGGCGGAACCGGCGGCCATAGCGCCCGCGACAAAGGCGCCGGTGGACATGCCGCCCACCGAAGCCCTGTTCGATGCGATCAACCGCGGCGATTTGCCGACGGCCAAGGACGCCGTTTCCCGCGGGGCGGACTTCCGCGGGCGCAACGTGCTCGGCCTGACGCCGCTCGAGCTTTCGGTCGATCTCGGGCGCAACGCGATCACCTTCTACTTGCTGTCGCTGCGGGGGGACACGGCGACCGAGGTTCCGGCGGAGCCGTCCAAAACGCCGGTCCGGGAGGTGGGCCGCCCCGAGCCCCGGCCACGCAGGCAGGCGGCGTTGAAAGCGGCGGAAATCGCCCCGGCGGCGGCGCAAACGGCCCGGCTGTTTGCCAACGATGGCGGCACGCCGGCCCCAGCCGCGGGATTCCTGGGTTTCGATCCTACTCGGTAGTCACGCGGGACGTCCGCAGGCGCTTCACGGCCCCCCGGCGCGTTTTCTCATCCGTTCGGCGGCGCTTGGCGCCTTTGCCGGGCTTGGTGGCGACGCGGAAGACGGGGCGGATCGCGGCTGCGCGCAGCAGGGCGACGACCCGTTCAAGCGCCTCCTGACGGTTCTGGTCCTGTGACCGGTGGCGCTGCGCCGTGACGACCAGAACGCCTTCGCTGGTCAGCTTCGAGCCGGCGAGCGCCGCCGCCCGCGTGCGAAGAGCCTCCGGCAGCGACCCGGCCTTGCCGAGATCAAGGCGCACCTGCACCGCGGACGACACCTTGTTGACGTTCTGCCCGCCTGGCCCGGAGGCGCGGATAAACGTCTCGGTGAGTTCTCGGCGGTCAAAGGCGATGCCTGGGGCGATCGGGATCAGCATTGCAACGCGCCTACGTCCTTTGCGCCCTGCCGCCGTGATGGGTTGGGGCGGGAGGGATCGAACCTCCGAATGGCGGATTCAAAGTCCGCTGCCTTACCGCTTGGCGACGCCCCATCCGTCGCCCTCCATATGCGGCAATTGGGGCCGGAGTCTAGACCGCGATCGTTCTGACTGAAATCAGTCAGAACGTGAATCGCCGTCTCGAACAAGGCTAGACCGTAAGCGCCCCGCCCCAGGCCCACCAACCAGGCGGCGTCCCGGCCGCGGCTTGCCTGGCGGCGAATGCGTCGGGAAACAAGGCATAGCAGGTCGCGCCCGAGCCGCTCATTCGGGCTAGGAGGCAGCCGGCACGGGCTCGGAGCCATTGGAGGGCGTCGGCGATTTCGGGGCAGAGCGACAGGGCGGGCGCTTGCAAATCGTTCGTAAGGCGGGACAATCCTTCAGCCATCGCCGCCGCGTCCGGCCAGCGTGCGGGAAGGGCGGCGGGCGCGCTGTAAACCGCCTGACGGGCCTCGAACACGGCCCTGGTCGAGACTGCGACGCCGGGGTTGACCAGAAGGATGCCGCAGGCCGGCAACTCCGGCGCTGTGCCGAGCAGGTCCCCGACCCCGCTCATCCGGGCCGGCCGGGACGGCAGGCATACCGGCACGTCCGCGCCCAAACTCGTCGCGACCCCGGCCAGCTCCGCGGGCGGAAGCGCCAACCCCCATACCCGGGACAGCAAACGCAACGCCGCGGCGGCATCGGCCGATCCGCCGCCGATGCCGCTCGCGATCGGCAGGTTCTTTTGTAGCACGACCGATGCCCCGGCCCGGCAGCCCGCCGCCTTCCCCAGCGCCGCCGCGGCGCGCAGGACGAGGTTTGCCGGTTCGGCCTCCAGCCCTGCCGCGAACGGCCCCTCGACGGCCAATGTCAGCGTCGCGGCAGGCTCGGCGCGCAACTGGTCCGCGACGGGGGGGAAAACCGCCAGGCTGTCGAGCCGGTGATACCCGTTCGCCGTCCGGCCGACGACGTGCAGGAAAAGGTTGACCTTGGCCGGAGCCGCCTCGTGCAGCACCGCGCTCAGCGCACGTCCGGAGCAGGCGCCGAGGCTTGCCTCGCCTTCACGGCCGCGATCGAGTTCAGCCGGGCGTTGATGCGTTCGGCGTCGGCGGCGTCCGGCTTGAACGTCAAGGCCCGGCGCCATTGATACTCGGCCTCGCGGTAGCGCCCGACGGCGGCAAGGGCATCCCCAAAATGACCGTTGATGACTGGGTCCTCGGGTTGCAGGTCGACGGCCTTGCTGAGGTTCCTCAACGCCGCGGCGGTGTCGCCCTGCCGAAGCTCCACCCAGCCGAGGCTGTCGATGTAGGCGGCTTGGTTCGGGCTCTGCGCCACGGCGCGCTCCAGCATCTGCCGGGCTTGCGGCAGGTTGCGGTCCTGCTCGGTCCAGGCGTAGGCGAGGTAATTCAGCACGCTGGGCTGGTCGGGCGCGAGCTTGAGCGCGTACTCGAAGTCGCTTTCCGCCTTCGCCCATTGCCCGGCACGGTCGTAAGCGACGCCGCGCTCGTAAAACAACGGCCAGGCGCTGCGGTTGGGCGTGCCGACGCGCTCGATCGCGCGGGTGAACATGGCAGCCGATTCGGAGAACTTGCCGGCGCGGCGGAGATTGCTCCCGGCGAGCGCCAAGGGTTCGGGGGACGCGGGATATTGGCTGGCGAGCTTCTCAAGCAGCCGGGTAGCCTCGTCGGTGTGGCCAAGCGAATCCTCAAGACCCGCCCGCCGCAGTTGCACGAGGGCGTAGATGGGATCGGAGGAGGAGACCGGCTCAAGCGTCTCCAGAGCGGCGTCGCTGTGCGTCGAGGCCTGCTGCACGTCGGCCAGAAGCAGGCGGGCGGCGGTGAAATCAGGCCGCATCGACAGGGCGAGACGGATCATCACCTGGGCGGATTCGTTGGCGTTCTGCTGCTTCAGCGTGGCGCCCATCGCGAGGTATGCCTCGGCGATGCCGTCCGCCGCGTTCCGGACCACCGGCTTGCTGACGTTCGCCTCAAGCGAGAGCCGGGCGATGGCGAGGTCGCCGTTGCTGGCGGTGAGTTCGCGGACAATGGCTTGGGCGTCGTTGAGGTTGCCTTGCCTGGCCTGCCAGCTCGCGAGCAGCATCCCAAGCCGTAAGTTGAGCGCGCCGTAGTCAACCTGGGCCGCGCGATACAACCGGGTCGCCTCGGCCGGCTGGTTGCCGAGATCGGCGATCAGGGCGGAATGCAACGCCATGATGCCGTGCAGGCGCCCGCCTTCGACGAAAGGCCGCAGCGTGGCGAGTGCTGCGGCAGTGCGCCCCGCCCCGGCCTCGGCCCAGGCCACCAGGAGCGGGCGGAGAACTTGCGTCAGCCCTTGCTGCGGCAAGCCGGAGAAGCGGGTCTCGGCGTCCCTCCACCGCCCGGCCTTCGCGTCGGCGTCGGCCAGGACCAGTTCGGCCACCGGGTTGTTCGGCGTCTTGGCGGCCAGTTTAACCGCTTCCGGACGCCCGGCCATCACGGCGGCGATAAAGGCCTGGACTTGGACCTCGGGCACGCCGCTGAGCTTGGCGGCCTTCTCCAGCTTCTCGGCGGCAAGGTCCATGTCGTCGAGCTTCGCTGCATAGCGTCCGGACAGGTAGTCGCCGAACGCGCCAGTCGGCTCGAAATTGGTGCCGGCTTCGACTTCGTTGCCGCCGGGGTTGCTTGCGGCGCAGGCCGAGAGCATCGACAGAACAAGCAAGGCGGCGCGGCTGATGGTGCGGCCAGAATTCATGTGCTCGCCTTCTCGGTCTCGGGGCTGGGGTGCGCCGCTCACATGCCGCTCGGGTAGTTGGGGCCGCCGGCGCCCTCAGGGACCTGCCAGTCGATGTTCTGCGTCGGGTCCTTGATGTCACAGGTTTTGCAGTGGACGCAATTCTGCGCATTGATTTGCAGCCGCGGATGATCGGTCTCGGTATCGATCGCCTCATAGACCCCGGCCGGGCAGTAGCGGCTCTCCGGGCTGGCGTACTCGTCCCAGTTCACCGCTTCCCAGCGCGCCTTGTCGCGCAGAACGAGGTGCGGCGGCTGGTCCTCCTCGTGGTTGGTGTTGCTGATGAACACCGAGGACAGCTTGTCGAACGTCAGCGTGCCGTCCGGCTTGGGATAATCGATCTTCGCCGCGCTCGCCGCCCGGGCCAGCTCCTCGTTGTCGGCGTGCTTGTGGCGGAAGGTCCACGGGGCCTTGCCGCGGAACAGGTAGGTGTCGACGGCGGAATAGGCGATGCCGCCGTAAAGGCCGAAGCGGGCGAAGGCGGGACGGATGTTGCGCGCGCCGTGCAGCTCGGCATGGAGCCAGCTTTGGCGGAACCGCTCCTCCATGCCTTGCGGCTCGGGAGGACGGTTGTTCTCAAGGGCTTCGGCCACCGACTCGGCGGCGATCATGCCCGATTTCATCGCGGCATGGGTGCCCTTGATCTTCGGCACGTTGAGGAACCCGGCGGCGTCGCCGATCAAGGCCCCGCCCGGAAACGTCAGCTTGGGGATCGATTGCAGCCCGCCTTCGCTCAACGCGCGCGCGCCGTAGCTGATGCGCCGCCCGCCCTCGAAGTGCTTGCGCATGTGCGGGTGGGTCTTGAAGCGCTGCATCTCGTCGAACGGCGAGAGCCAGGTGTTGCGGTAGTCGAGGCCGACGACGAAGCCGTAGCTGACCAGGTTCTCGCCGAAATGATACAGCCAGGAGCCGCCGTAGGTGCGGCTGTCGAGCGGCCAGCCGGTGGTGTGCTCGATCAGGCCCGGCCGGTGCTGCCCGGCGGGGATCTCCCACAGCTCCTTGATGCCGAGGGCATAGGTCTGCGGATCGCACGCCGAGCGCAGGCCGAAACGCTCCATCACCATCTTCGACAGGCTGCCCCGGCACCCTTCGGCGAACAGGGTGTAGGCGGCGCGCAGTTCCATGCCGGGCTGGTGGTTGGGGCCGGGCTCGCCGGTCTTGGTGATGCCCATGTCCCCGGTGGCGACGCCGACGATGCGCCCGTCCTCCTCCAGCAGCTCGGCGGCGGCGAAGCCCGGGTAGATCTCGACGCCCAACGCCTCCGCCTGCTGGCCCAGCCAGCGGCAAACGTCGCCGAGGCTGACAATGTAGTTGCCTTCGTTGCGCATCTGCGGCGGCGTCGGCAGGCGGATGCTGCTGCTGGCGGTGAGATGGAGGAAGCGGTCCTGCTTGGCCTCGGTGTTGAGCGGCGCGCCGTCTTCCCGCCAGTTCGGCAGCAGCTCGTTCAGCGCCCGCGGTTCGACCACGGCGCCGGATAAGATATGCGCGCCCACCTCCCCGCCCTTCTCCACCACGCAAACGGTCGCGTCCGCCGCAAGCTGCTTGAGCCGGATGGCGGCGGCAAGCCCGGCCGGGCCTGCCCCCACGATCACCACGTCGAACTCCATCGCCTCGCGCTCTGCCATCCTGACCTCCCGTGTTGCACCGTAAAATAGGGTGACTTCGCGGTTGCGCAAAACGGGGAATGGAGAGAGATGCTCCCATTGATGGACGGCATGACGACCGACGCGCTGGAAGCGCTGCGCCTGCAACTGGAATGGGGCGCAGACGAGGCGCTGCTCGATGCGCCGTGCGACCGCTTCGCGCCCGCGCCGCCCAAGCCTACCCCCAACAAGCAGCCCGCCCTCGCCGCGGCGCCGGCGCGCGTCCTTGCCCCGGCGCCGGCCTTGGCCGCGAAGGCGGCAGCGGCGGCCGGCAGTCTCGCCGCGTTGCAGGCGGCGATCGACGCGTTCGACCACTGCCCGTTGCGGGCCACGGCATCCCGCACGGTGGCGCCGGACGGCAACGCGGACGCCGGGCTGGTGCTGGTCGGCGAGGCGCCCGGGGCGGACGACGACCGCGCCGGCCGGGCGTTCAGCGGCGCGGCCGGCGCGACACTGGACCGGGTGCTCGCCAGCGCCGGGCTGGCGCGGGAAGCAATGCTGCTGTCATTCCTGGTGCCGTGGCGTCCGCCGGGAGGGCGCGCGCCGAACGAATCGGAGATCGCGGCTTGCCTGCCGTTCATGCACCGCTTGCTGGCGCTCGCGCGCCCGCGGCGGTTGGTGCTGCTGGGGGCCGGGCCGCTCCGGGCGCTGACGGGAGAGACAGGCGGTCTGCGGCAAGCGCGAGGCCGCTGGACCCATGCGGTTGTGCCTGGGTTGCCGGAGCCGGTCGCCGCGCTGCCGATGCTCGCGCCCGAGTTGTGGCTGAAAACTGGCATGAACAGGCAATCGGCCTGGACCGATCTGATGACCTTACAGGAAGCGTTAAGTTCTGCTTAGAACCACCTGTAATAGTTGTTCACTTTTGCGTGAATTGCATGAGTTTTCACGCGCTTGTAGCCGCAAGGTAACATGCTTGAGCGCGTATTTTCACGAATTCCCCTGCCAGCCGTTAAAGCTCTCGTCGCTGGCACAGCGATTTTGGCGGGCGCATTCATCCCGGTGGGCAGCGCCGCCGGCGCGCAAGACCCATCCGAAGACACCGCGCTCGCGATCCCGCGCCTCGCGCCGCCCAGCGAGGACGGGTCGGTCGCTTTGCCCCAGCCGCTGACGGCAGGCGAGGCGAATGCGGTCCGGGCGGCATTCAATAGCGGGTCAACGCCGGTCGAGGCGCTGAAGGGCAAACCGCTGCTCGGCGACGTGCTGGCCGACCGCTACCTGTCCGGCCCCAAGCGCGCCGCCCCGGCGGAACTGCGCGCCTGGCTCGCGGCCTATCCGGATTACCCGGATGCACCGGCGGTTTACGAGTTGCTGATGAGCCGCCTGCCGAACGGCGAGCCGGCCCCCAAGGCGCCGGCGCTGCCGGGCTTCATCCCAGCCCCTTACGGCGACGACATCGAGGCGCAGCCGGCTTTGTTGCCGCGCAACCCCGCGCTGGACCAGCGCGTGCACGAGGAAGCGGCGGACGGCAAGTTCGGCGCGGCGATCCGCATCGTCGCGCACACGAAAATGACCGCGGAATATGGCGCGTTGCTGCGGGCGGAGGTGGCGCGGGCGATGTTCGGCAGCGGCGACAACGAAGGCGCGTTGCGAGTAGCCGAGGCGGCGGACGCCCAGGCGCACGGAAAGGTCGGCCTGGCAGGCTGGATCGCCGGGCTGTCGGCCTGGCGGCTCGGCCGGCCCGGGCTGGCCGGAACGATGTTCGAGCGGGCCTACCACGCTGGCCTGGTCGTGCCGGGGCAGCGGGCCGGGGCGGCGTTCTGGGCGGCGCGGGCTTCGATGGCCAGCACGGGCGGCTACGGGCCTTGGATGTGTCGGGCGGCGCAGGACCCGCGCACCTTCTACGGACTGCTGGCGCGGCAGGTGCTGCACCAGCCGATCCCGACCGAGGACGCGCCGGACGCCACCCTTGCTGAGGCCGATGTCGAAGCGGTGCAGGCCCGCCCGCGTGGGATGCGCGCCTTCGCCTTGCTGCAGGCCGGCGAGCGAAAGCGGGCGGCCGCCGAGCTGCGGCTGCTATGGTCCGAAACCCGCGACCAGCCGGGGTTCAGCCGATCCGTGCTGGTCGTGGCGCGGGCGGCTGGCTTGCAGGACCTGGCGGAGCAGCTCGACGCGGTGATGCAGCCGGCGCGGGTCCGCATCCCCGCGCAACGGCTGCGCCCGCAGGGCGGATTCAAGGTCAGCCCGGCGCTGATCTACGCGATGACGCGCCTGGAATCGAATTTCGATGCGAAGGCCGTCTCGCCGTCAGGCGCGCGCGGGCTGATGCAGTTGATGCCCTCGACCGCGCGCTACATCCAGGCTGGCGCTGTTGCGCCCAGGCTGCACGACCCAGCCGCCAACCTGGCGCTCGGGCAGAAGTACCTGCTGCACCTCGAACAACTCAACGACATAGGCTCGGACCTGATCCGTTTGCTCGCGAGCTACAACGCCGGGCCGGGCACGATGTATCGCTGGCTCGGCACGATCGGGAACGAGACGGACCCGCTGCTGTTCATCGAGTCGCTGCCGGGAGACGAGACCCGGGCCTATGTGCCGCGTGCGCTGGCCTACACGTGGCTGTATGCTGCGCAACTCGGCCTGCCCTCGCCGAGTTTGGAGGAGCTGGCGGCGGGAATCTGGCCGCAGCTCCAGGCGCCGAAGCCGTCGCGGCAGGCCGTCGTCAGGCTGCATTAAGGGAGTGGTCCATCATGGCAGGCATCGACGAGAGCCGCACGTTCATCCCGGTGACGGTCGCGGTGCTGACCGTGTCGGACACGCGCGGCCTGGCGGACGACAAGTCGGGCGACCTTCTGGTGCAGCGGATACAGGCGAGCGGCCACCAGGTGGGCGCGCGGGGGATCGAGCGGGACGACGCCGGGCCGATCGAGCGGCGGCTGCGGGAGTGGGTCGCCGAGCCCGCCATCGATTGCGTGATATCGACCGGCGGCACCGGCATCACCGGGCGCGACGTGACGCCCGAGGCGTTCGAGCGGGTCATCGAGAAGCGGATCGAAGGCTTCGGCGAGCTGTTCAGGATGCTGAGCTATCAGAAGATCGGCACGTCGACGATGCAGTCCCGTGCCCTCGCGGGGGTCGCGGGCGGGACCTTGCTGTTCGCCCTGCCGGGCAGCACGGGGGCGGTCAAAGACGCTTGGGACGACATCCTGCTGTGGCAGCTCGACAGCCGCCACCGGCCCTGCAACCTGGTCGAGCTGATGCCCCGGCTGCAGGAACACCTGCGCGCGGCCGAGTAGACGTTCACGAAAGGTTCTTGACGGCTCGGAAAATCGCCTGCACCGTCTGGCAAGGAACAGACAAGGAACGCAGCGGTGCCATACGGATCGCACGCCTTTATCGAGCCTGACCATGACGCCTTGGCCGCCGCCAGCCTGGCGGACCGTGCGGACCAAGCGCCCGAGACCCGGCTGCCAAGCCAGGCACGCCGCGGGCGAGGCGCGGTCACCAACCCGGCGTCCCGCTTTGATCGTCAGAGCGCCGCCGGCATCGATGACGGCTGGTCGTTCCTGGTCGGGCAAGCCGAGGCGCTGCCAGCGGCGGAAACGGTCCTGGTGCGGGACGGCTCGCGCTCGGCGATCAGTTGGAACGAAAGCCCCGACCTCGGGTTCGACCGGGCGGTGAACCCCTACCGGGGCTGCGAGCACGGCTGCGTCTACTGCTACGCCCGCCCGAGCCATGCCTACCTGGGCTATTCCCCCGGGCTCGACTTCGAAACGCGGATCGTGTTCAAGCCAAACGTGGCGGCGCTGCTTGAGCGGGAGCTGTCGAACCCGCGCTACGAACCGCGAACCTTGACTCTGGGATCGAACACCGACCCGTATCAGCCGGCCGAGCGGACCATGCGGCTCACCCGCGCGGTGCTGGAGGTTCTGGAGCAGTACCGCCATCCGGTGAGCATCGTCACCAAGTCGGCCAACGTGCTGCGCGACGCCGATGTCCTGCAACGGATGGCGGGCGAGGGCCTCGTCCGCGTTTGGCTGTCGGTCACGACGCTTGACCCGGCGCTGGCTCGGATCATGGAACCCCGGGCGAGCACGCCCGCCCGGCGGCTGCAGGCGATCGCGGCGCTGACGGCAGCGGGGGTGCCGACAGGGGTGCTGGCCGCGCCGATGATCCCCGGGCTGAACGACGCGGAATTGGAACGCATCCTGGAGGCGGCGCATCGCCACGGCGCACGCCACGCCGGCTACGTCCTGTTGCGCCTGCCGCTCGAGTTGCGCGACATGTTCGCAGCCTGGCTGCAGACCCATGTGCCGGACCGGGCGCGGCGGGTGCTGTCGCTGATCCGGCAGACGCGGGCCGGGCAGTTGAACGACAGCCGGTTCGGACAGCGGTTCAAGGGCGAAGGCGCCTACGCGGACCTGTTGCGGGCGCGGTTCGGCCGCGCGCAACGGGCGTTGGGATTCGGCGGGCGGGAAACGCTGGACGCGAGCCGCTTCCGCCGTCCGGCAGCGGCGGCCGGGCAGTTGTCGATGTTCTGACTGGCGGATACAGACGGTTGCAAGGATCGAAGCCGATTCATCTAAATGCTGGCGGTAGGCAAACGCATTACCAACGGCTCGGCGGCGTTGCGGACTCTGGAACGAGTTGCGGCATGAAGGCCGGCCCCCGCTCCGGGTCGGCCAACGAACGCAGCGCCCCGGCAATCAGCTCTGCGGTCGGTCGCCATCCCGCGGCGTTGCTCGCAGCGCTCGCTGGGGCGTGGCGTGGAAGTGCGGCGATGGCTTGGGCCACGCTGCCCGGCTCGGGCGCGCAAAGCCGGGCCATGCTCTCGCCGCCAAGCTGTTCGGCCAGGCCGCCGACCCGGGTCGCGACGATCCAGCGCCGGGCGGCAAGGGCCGCGGCAGCGACGCCGCTTTGGCTCGCCTCCCGGTGCGTGAGAACCAATGCGTCGGCCCAGCCAAGCAGTGCGCCGAGCTCCGGTTCCGGCACCCAACGGTTCTCGACCGTGACGTTCGGCAGCCCGCGAAGCCGGTCGAGCACCGGGCTTTCCGGGCCGGAGCCGACGACGCGAAGCTCGAACTCCGCCCGCGGACCGAGCTGTTCGACCGACTCCGCCAGGAGGTCGAGGCCCTTGTAAGGCAGCAGCCGCCCGAAGGAGAGCAGGCGGAGGCGTCCGCCGTGGGCGCCGACAGGCGGCGGGGACGGGCCGAAAACGAAAGGCGGCAGGGCGGCGCGCGCCAACGTCTGGCCGGAGCCCAGGCCGCGGGCGCGGAGTTGCCCGGCGACGTGCTCGCTCAGCGCGAACAGCAGGCGGGCGCGGCGCAGCAGGCTGCGCTGGAGCAGGATTTGCAACGGGAAGGCGTCGCCCGGATGAAGCTGCGCGTCGTGAACCACGACCGCGTAAGGCACGCCAGCCCGGCGCAGCGCTCCGGCCATGATGAAATCGAGCGGGGCCGGCATGGCGCACAGGGCGGCGTCGATCCGGGCGGCGCGAATGTCGCGGGCAACCTTGGGGATCAGGGCAGGCGTCGCGAGCAGCCGGGCCACGAAGCCGCGGCGGTCCTGGTAGGTGCGGATCGGGATATCGTTCTGCGGCGCGTCCGGCAGGCCGAGCAGTTCGGCGGCGGTGGAGAGCGAGAGGCGCGTTTCCACGCCGGGAATGGCGGCCAGCTCCCTGCCGATCGCGGCTGCGACCAGCGGTCCGGCGCCGCGCCGCCCCCATTGCCAGATCAGCACCCTCATGTCGCGGTCTGGTGCCCGAACCCGCTGATGGCGGCAGCGAGCGGGGCCGGCCCGAACCGCGTCCAGGCCGCGGTCCGGGCCGCCGCGCCCAGGTGTTCGCGTTCGCCCGGATCGTCGGCAAGCTTCGCGAGCGAGGCGGCGGCGGCCTCGATGTCCGGCTCGGCCCAGACGGCGCCTTCGGCCTGGAACACGGCGCGGGAGTCCCGGGCAGGCACAAGGGTTGCCGGAACCCGGACGGCCCAGCCGTCGTCGAGGAAGTCCTCGGTTCCCGACCACGCGGTCGCCACCACGGCCTTGCCAAGCAGCATCGCCTCGGCGGGCACGAGGCCGAAGCCCTCGCTCCGGTGCAGGGAAAGGACGATGTCGGCCGCGGCCATGACCGCGTGCGCCTCATCCCTGGCGCGGGTCGCGGTCTCGATCATCACGTTCGGCAAATCGGCTGCCGCGGCTTGCAGACGGGCGAAGTCGGCCGGGAAATGGTGCGGGTTGCCGACGCGGATCAGCAAGACCCGGTCCGCCCGGGCGTCGAACGCCAAGCGGTGGGCGGCGATGGCGGCCAAAGGGTTTTTGCGGTCGAAGCTGGAGGCGAGATTGAAGGCGACAAGGGTGACAACGGCCGCCTCCGGCAACCCGAGCTCGGCACGGCCAAGGGCGGCGGGCGTTGGCGGATGGCAAGCCAGCGGATAAGGCACGACCCGGACCTCGGGGCATTCGAAGCCGGCCGGCATCGCCCGGCGGATGGCGGCGGCAGAGAACTGCGACGGGGCCCAAACCTCGTGCACGAAGCCGAACCCGCTGCGCCATGCAGGCGGAACGACGGGCAGTTCCCACGGCCACAGGCCGATGACGCGGCGGCCGCGGAGGATGGTTCGGCCTAAGCGGAGCATGGCGGCCGGCAGGGCGGCAGGATTGGCATGGAGCACGATCGGCACGCCGGCGGGCGGCGGCCGGCGCGGATTCGCGGGCCAGTTCGGGATGCCAAGGCTGTCGAGGCCACGCAGCAGGATGCGCGCGCCCTCGCCAAGGCCGGACGCCTGGCCAAGCTCGCCGCCGACAACGAGGCCGGGCCGGGGGGGCGGGGCGGGGCGATCCGGGCGCGGCGCGATGGCCTCTGCCGTGCGATGCAGCAGCCGGCGGCGCGGCTCCTGCGGGAAAGCGCGCCAAAGCCGGTGAAGCGGGTTCAGCGCCATCCGTCGCCCACTCTCAGGAGGTCGCCCCGGGAACAAAGGCGGTGTCTTGGGAGCCGAACGTCTGCCCACCCAGGGTTGCCTCGCTGTTGCCATTTCGCGGGCTGATATAGGTGGAATCCGCCAACCCTGCTAGACAAAGAGCCATAGCCTGCTAAGCGCTTCCATATGCGCCTGACAAGCTCTAGCGGTCTGGCTCGACGCGCATGGTGTTGCCGCATCCGGCTTGTCGGGCAAGTATGCGGCATGGCCGAACCCAATCCAATCGCGCGCTGATGACGGGGATCGACCCCGGCGTCGCCCATGACCCCGATCGCGACAACCCCGGCGTCATCCCGCGTTTCACGGTGCATGTCGCAGCCCCGGATCTCGGGCCGTGGCTCGCGGGCAACAGCGGCATCCCGGGATTCATGACCGCCGCGGCGCCCCGGCCGGGGCCGCATGTGGTGCTGATCGGGCTGCTGCACGGCAACGAGATCGGCGGCGCGATCGTGCTGGACCGGCTGCTGCGGGCCGGCTTGCAGCCGTTGCGCGGGCGGCTGACGGTCGGGTTCGCCAACCTCGACGCCTATGCCCGGTTCGACCCGGCGCGGCCCACCGCCTCCCGGTTCGTCGACGAGGATCTGAACCGGGTCTGGGACCCGACGCTCCTTGATGGCCCGCGGACCAGCGCCGAACTGTCGCGGGCGCGGGAAATCCGCCCAGTGATCGACGGGGCCGATGTGCTGCTCGACCTGCATTCGATGCTGTGGCCTTCGGACCCGCTGATCCTGAGCGGGCCGTCGGCGAAAGGACGCAGGCTCGCCCAATCGCTCGGCACGCCGGGGCTGGTGGTGGCGGACCACGGGCACCAGAGCGGGCCGCGGCTGATCGACTACCCACGCTTCCTCGACGAAGAAACGCGGGCGGCGGCCTGCCTGGTGGAAGCGGGGCAGCATTGGGAAGCCGGCACCGTGACGGTGATGCAGGCGACGCTCGATGCGCTGCTGCGGCGGACCGGGCTGACCGAGGAACCGCTGGCCGATCACCCGCCGCCCCGGTGCGCGGAGGTGACGATGGCGGTGACGGCCGCCTCGTCGGGGTTCGCCTTCGTGCAGCCATACCGGGGCGGCGATGTCGTGCCCCGGCGCAACACGTTGATCGCGCTCGACGGCGCGAAGGAAATCCGCACCCCGCACGACGATTGCCTGCTGGTGATGCCGAGCTTGAAGGCGAGCCGCGGGCACACGGCAGTCCGGCTGGCGCGGTTCGTCGACTAGCTCCGGACTGGACCCGCGCAAGCAGGCGCACCAAGTCCATAACTGATATGCGCAAGCCCGGCGCACGACAGGAACGGAGTTCAAACCCATGCCGCTCAGCGAACCCGTGGAACGGGAGCCGTTGCATACGCGCCGGATCGAGATCGTCGGGTATCGCCGCACCGATGAACTGTTCGACATCGAGGCCCACTTGGTCGACACCAAAACCTACGCGTTCGCGAACCAAGACCGCGGCGCCATCGAGCCCGGCGTGCCGCTGCATGGGATGCTGGCGCGGATGACGCTGGACGAGCACATGCTGATCGCCCGGTTCGAGGCCGCGACCGAGTTCTCGCCCTTCAACATCTGCCCGCAAGCGGCGCCGAATTTCGAGCGGCTCGCCGGGCTGCGCGTCGGGCGCGGGTTCATCAAGGCGGCCAACGAGCGGATCGGCGGCGTGCATGGGTGCACTCATCTGCGCGAACTGCTGGGACAGATGGGAACGGTGGCGTTCCAAACGCTTTACGCCGTCCGCGCCAAGCGGAAAACGGCGCCGAATTCGCAGTCAACCAGCGCCCAGCCCGCCACCGAGCGCCCGGCGTTGCTGGGAACCTGCCTCGCCTACGCGCCAAACAGCCCCGTCGTGCAGCGGAGCTGGCCCGAGCACTATACCGGCGCTTGAGCGGCCTCCGCCGGGGTGCGGAGAACCAGGGACAGCGCGTGCAGGCCGGACCCGAATTCCACCGTCAGCGCCTGGTTGACGAGGCGGTGGCGGGCAACCCGGCTTTGGCCCTCGAACAAAGGCGAGACGACGAGGACGTTGTAATGCGTCTGGCCGCCGGCCGCGGCGCCGGAATGGCCGGCATGGCGCGCGCTGTCGTCGGCCACCTCGACATGCGTGGGCGAGAGGGCGGACAACAGGGCGGTGCGGATGCGGGCGGCTCGGTCGGTCATGTTTTGTGTTTATCCGATCGCGCCGCTTAGGGCCATGGCATCGCGAAATCGTTGCGAACCGGGCATAAGCGGGCGGCAGGCGCGCGTGCGAAGGCATTCCGTGGCACTTGCCGGGCAAACCGTTCAGCGCACATAAGAGAGAACCATGACGACCCGACGCACCACCCGCGCCCGGGCCTATGCGCCCGACCCGGCCGCGACGCCGGGACGCATCTGCGACAGCCCCGGCTGCGCGGCCGAAGGGGCGTACCGGGCGCCGAAATCCCGCAACTCGCTGAACGAGTATCACTGGTTCTGCCTTGAACACGTGCGCGCCTACAACGCGTCGTGGGACTTCTACAAAGGCATGACGCCGGGTCAGATCGAGGCGCAGACACGGGCGGACACCGGCTGGCAGCGCCCGACCTGGCCGTTGGGTGCCGGCGGCAAGCCGGTGTTCGACGAAACGCGCCTGCGCGATCCGCTGCACCTGCTCGCGGCCGGGCGCGTGAACCGGGACGGAGCCGACGCCCGAGCAAAAGCGGCGCCGCCGGCGCAACTCCGGGAACCGATGCAGACTTTAGGGCTCGAGTGGCCGGTGTCGCTCGACGTGGTGAAAACGCGCTACAAGGAACTGGCGAAGAAGCACCATCCCGATGCGAACGGCGGCGACCGCCGCGCCGAGGAACGTTTGAAGTCGATAAACCTCGCGTATGCTGCAATACGGCATTATCTAACGGACATGCCGAGGATGGCAGCGGCGGCCGGTTAGGGCCACTGACCGGAGCGAGGCTGCCGACCCTGCCCCACACGGGGCCAGACACAGGACAATCGAGGCTCATGAACAACATCGCTGCCCTGGCCGATACACGCTCCACGCCGACATCGGCGATCAACGCCCCCGATACGATGGTGAGTGCGCGAGAGGCGTTCGGCATCGACTCGGACATGCAGGCGCCGGCCTTCTCGATACGGACGGAGCATGTCCCGGAACTCGATGACACCTACAAGTTCGACCGCGAAACGACGACGGCCATCGTGGCCGGGTTCGCGTTCAACCGGCGGGTGCTGATCCAGGGTTATCACGGTACCGGCAAGTCGACGCACATCGAGCAAGTCGCGGCCCGGCTGAACTGGCCCTGCATCCGGGTCAACCTCGACAGCCACATCAGCCGCATCGACCTGATCGGCAAGGACGCCATCGTCCTGAAGGACGGCAAGCAGGTCACGGAGTTCCGCGAGGGCATCCTGCCTTGGGCGTTGCAGCACCCGTGCGCGCTGGTATTCGACGAGTACGATGCCGGCCGCCCGGACGTGATGTTCGTCATTCAGCGCGTGCTGGAAGTCGAAGGCCGTCTGACACTGCTGGACCAGAACCGGGTCATCCGCCCGCACCCGAGCTTCCGCCTGTTCGCGACCGCCAACACGGTGGGACTTGGCGACACGACCGGGCTGTATCATGGCACGCAGCAGATCAACCAAGGCCAGATGGACCGCTGGAACATCGTCGCCACCCTGAACTACCTGCCGCACGCCCAGGAAACCGCCATTGTCCTGGCCAAGCTGGGCACAACCGCCGCCGACAAGGCGACGCGCAAGCAGGTGGAAAGCATGGTCGCCCTGGCCGACCTGACGCGGGCCGGATTCATCAATGGCGACATCAGCACCGTGATGTCGCCCCGCACCGTCATGACCTGGGCCGACAACGCCCGCATCTTCGGCGACGTCGGCTTCGCGTTCCGCATGACGTTCCTCAACAAGTGCGACGAGGCGGAGCGCAGCACCGTGGCAGAGTACTACCAGCGCTGCTTCAACGAAGACCTGCCGACCGGGCTCCTGCCCGCGCGCAAGGGGCTTTGACGGTCAAGGCATGAGCGGCAGCAAGGACAATCGCACCGAGGACTTCAAGCGGGCAACCGCCGGCGCGCTGCGGGCCATCGCGCAGCAGCCCGACGTGCAGGTCGCCTACCAGCCCGGCCCGAGCGGCCTCGTCGGCAAGCGGGCGCGGCTTCCGTTGCCCACGCGGGCCTTGCCGGCGAATGAGATGGCGAAGCTGCGCGGGGCGGCCGACAGCGTGGCGCTGCGGCTGCGGCACCACGACGACACCGTCCACGCGGCACGAAGCCCCGGTCGGCGGGAAGCCAAGGACGTTTACGACGCGCTGGAGCAGGCGCGGGTGGAAGTGGTCGGCGCGCAGCACATGAGCGGCGTCGCGGCGAACCTGCACGCCCGCCTCAACGAGGAATGCGAGGCGGAAGGGTTCGACCGCATGACGCGGAAGGACCAACTGCCCCTGCCCGCGGCCCTGAGCCTGCTCGCGCGGGAACGGATGTCAGGCCAGCCAGCCCCGGCAGCGGCGCAGAAAATCCTGGACACCTGGCGCGGCACGCTCGGAGAAAGCGCCGAGCAGGCCCTGGTGGAGATGGCAACCGCCCAAGCCGACCAGGCGCAGTTCACCCGTGCCGCCCGCCGCCTGCTGGCCGCGCTCGATCTGGCCGAGGCCGAGGTGGAAGCCGAGCCGGACGAGCAAACGGACGAGAGCGAGGACGGCGGCGAACAGGCCGGCGCGCAGGACAACGCGGAACAGAGCGAGGGGGACAGCCAGTCCGACTCCGAAAGTATGCTCGGCGCACAGCCGGAGGAGACGGAAGGCGAGGCGAGCGAGCAGGAAGGCGGCGAGGAGACCGAAGAGGAGGCCGCAGCCGCGGAAGGCGACGACCGCCCCGGCGGCCCACAGCAGCACCGCGACAAGCCGCCCTCCGACGACCCGCAAACCTACCGCGCCTATTCCCGGCACAACGACGAGGAAACCTCGGCCGAAGAACTATGCGACCCGGACGAGTTGACCCGGCTTCGCCAGCAGCTCGACCAGCAGTTGCAGCACTTGCAAGGCGTGGTCAGCAAGCTGGCCAACCGCCTGCAACGCCGGCTGATGGCGCAGCAGCAGCGGGCCTGGGAGTTCGATCTCGAGGAGGGGATGCTCGACGCCGGGCGCTTGGCTCGCGTGATCGTCAACCCGTTGCTGAGCCTGTCCTACAAGCGCGAGCGGGAAACGGATTTCCGCGACACCGTCGTCACGCTGCTGATCGACAATTCGGGCAGCATGAGGGGACGCCCGATCACGGTGGCGGCAATGTGCGGCGACATCCTGGCGCGAACGCTGGAGCGGTGCGCGGTCAAGGTCGAGGTGCTGGGCTTCACGACCAGGGCCTGGAAAGGCGGGCAAAGCCGCGAGCGATGGGTGCAGGACGGCAAGCCCAGGAACCCGGGGCGGCTCAACGACCTCCGGCATATCGTCTACAAGGCAGCCGACGCGCCCTGGCGCCGGGCGCGCAAGAATCTGGGCCTAATGCTGCGTGAGGGATTGCTGAAGGAGAACATCGACGGCGAGGCGCTGCTCTGGGCCTACCGCCGCCTGACCGGCCGTCCGGAGCATCGGCGCATCCTGATGGTCATCAGCGACGGGGCGCCGGTGGACGACAGCACGCTGTCGGTCAACCCGGGCAATTACCTGGAACGGCACTTGCGGCAGGTGATCCACGAAATCGAGAGCCGCAACCAGGTCGAGCTGATCGCCATCGGCATCGGGCATGACGTGACGCGGTACTACCGCCGCGCAGTGACGATCGTCGACGCCGAGGAGCTGGGCGGCACGGTGATGAAGAAGCTGGCCGAGCTGTTCGAGGAGGACGCCGGGGCGAATTGGGCACGGGCGGCGGCGGAACGCGCGCCGCTGGTGGCGTGAAAAAGTCCCTTGCGCCCCAGCATGGAAATCCCCACAATCTGTCCATCCGAAACTTACTGAAAGGAGGTGATCCAGTGTCTCATCGTTCGAGCCAACAGTTCGCTGCCGTGACCTGGACGCCCGCCAAGATGGTCGTCGCCGGCTAGAGCCTGCAACCGCGCTGACTGCATAAGTCGGCGCATTAATTGCCAGGCCGTATAACGCCACTGGCCGGCAGTCATGAACTGTCGAACTATGGGAAGGCCCCGGGAGTAATCCCGGAGCCTTCCGCGTTCCGCGGCAACGTCACCGCTTATACCAGCCCCATCCAATGCAGCGCCGCCCCGACCGCGGCGCACGAAAGCAATGTCGGGATCACCCCCGCCCTCCATCGGAAAACGGCGATCACGGCCGCGGCCGAAAGCCCCAATGCCCAAGGCACGATGCTGCCGAACACCGGCAGGTCAACCGACACGCCCCATGCCCTGAACGGCTGGGTTTCGCTGAACCAGGTATGCAGCGCGAACCATACGGCCAGGTTCAGGATAACGCCGACGACCGCCGCAGTAACGGCAGACAAGGCGCCGCTCAGCTCTTTGTTGCCTCGCAGCCTCTCCATGAATGGCGCGCCAAGGAAAATCCATAGGAAGCAAGGGGTGAACGTCACCCAGGTCGTCAACACCGCCCCGAGCGTCCCGGCAAGCATCGGGTGCAGCCCGGCAGGGTCGCGGTAGGACGCCAGGAAGCCCACGAACTGCGTCACGATAATTAACGGCCCCGGCGTCGTCTCCGCCATACCAAGCCCATCCAGCATCTCGCCCGGCCGCAGCCAGTGGTAGCTCTCGACAGCTTGTTGCGCGACGTAGGCCAGCACGGCATAGGCGCCCCCGAACGTCACCACCGCCATCTTGCTGAAGAACACCGCGATCTGGCCGAATGTGGAGGCCGAGCCGAGGGTCAGAAGCAAGGCGCCGACCGGCAGCAGCCAAAGCAGCAGCCAGACGAAAGCCGCTCGTAATGCCGACTGGACAGTCCCGCTCACGTGCGCCGTCTGCCCCTGCCCGAGCAGGCTGTCGTCCGCCGCCGCCGCTTCGCTGCCGGACTTGCCATGCCCGCCGCCGATCTGGAACAGCGCCGAACCCGCCCTCGTGCAAACCCAGCCCAGCAACCCGGCCGCGAGCACGATGGCCGGGAACGGCATGCCGAAGAAGAAGATTGCCACGAACGCCGCGCCCGCGATGCCGAGCATCGCTCCGTTCTTGAGCGCCCGGGACCCAAGCCGCGCCACGGCCTGCAGCACGATGGCCAGCACCGCGGCCTTCAAGCCGAAGAACAGCGCGCCAACGATCCCGAGATGCCCAAGCCCGGCATAAAGGTAACTGAGCCCCAGGATGCTGACGAAGCCCGGCAGCACGAACAGGCCGCCCGCGACGACTCCGCCCCGCGCGCCGTGCATCAGCCAACCGATGTAGGTGGCGAGCTGCTGCGCCTCCGGGCCAGGCAGTAGCGTGCAATAGGACAGTGCGTGCAGGAACCGCGCCTCGCCGATCCACCGCTTCTCGTCCACCACGATCCGGTGCATGACCGCGATCTGCCCGGCCGGCCCGCCGAAACTGAGCGCCGCGACGCGCAGCCACACCCGCAAGGCCTCGCCGAAACGAACGCCGTGCGCCGGCGGGGGCGTCGCCGCAACCGATCCCTTGCTCATGCCGGCGCGCGCATTCCGGGCGGCTTACGCGTCGTCGTCCGCCGGCCCGCCATCCTCGATGGCCAGAACGGCCTCGCTCTCGTCCGGCCCAAGGCTGGTCACTCCCCGCAGCGTCCGCTGCACCGCCCGCGTGCGACGCCGGGCCTGGCCGATCGTGTTGCCGATCGTCCCGGACTGCTTCTCGATCCGGGCCAGCACCTCATCCATCTTCCCCATCTCGTGCCGGACGGCGCCGAGCAGCCGCTGGATCTCCTCCGCCCGCTGCTCGATCGAGAGCGTGACCGCGCCGAGCTGGATCGTGCGAAGCAGCGCCGGAAGCAACGTGGGACCCATCGCGATAACGCGGCAATCGCGGTTCAGCGTCTCGATCAAACCCGGCATCCGCGCGGCCTCGACGTAAAGGCCGTCGGTCGGCAGGTACATGACCGCGAAATCGACCGTGGTAGGCGGGACGATGTACTTGCTCCCGATCTTCTTGGCCTCGCTCCGGAACCGGGCCTCCAGCGCGCGCCGGGCCGCGCGTTCGCCGTCGCCGTCCCCGGCTTCGGCCGCGAGCAGCAGCCGGTCGTAGTCCTCGGCGGGGAACTTGGCGTCGATCGCGAGCAGCGGGCGCGGCGTGGTCCGGGCCGGCATCAGCAGCACGAACTCGACCACCTCGTCCGTGTCGGCGCGCAGCTTCCGGTTCGCCTCCCAAGCGCCGTGCGGCAGCGCGTCCTCAAGCAGCGAACGCAGTTGCAGCTCGCCCCACGCGCCGCGGGACTTCACGTTGGTGAACAGCCGCTTCAGGTCGCCCACCTGCGCCGTGACGGCCTGCACGTCCCCCATCGCCTTCTGCACGGCGGCGAACTGGTCGATGACGCGCTGGAAGCTGCCGGTCATCTGCTTCTCGATCGTCTCGCCCAGGCGCTCGTTCACGCTGCGCTGGATGTCGGCAAGGCGCAGCGCGGCCTGCTCGCTCATCTCGCGCAACTTGGCCTCGATCAGCACCCGCTGTTCGCCCTGCTCCTTGGCGATCAGCGTCGAAAGGCCGCCGAGCATCGAATGCGTCTCCAACCTGGATTGCTCGGCCCGGGTGGAAAGGGCGCGCTCCGCGCTGGCCAGGCTGGCCCGGACGGACTCCGCCTCGACCCGGTGCGCCTGCCCGAGCGAATGCGCCGCCGCAGCCAGCTCGCCGCGTATCGCGTCCGCTTCCGCCGCGCGCGGCCCGGCCTGGCGCAACAGCAGCGCCAGATTGAGGAGTGTCACAAGGAAAACCAGGACGAGGCCGCCGGCCAGCCACTCCGCCGCCATCAAGCCGCCCTGCGCCGGCGGGGACGCAGCCGCCGCGGCAACGGCGGCAAATGACCGAACAGCAGCCAGGCGCAAACGATGCCGGGCGCTAACGCAACCACCCAGATCAAGGAAATGAGGGCTGTCTGGCGTGCTGCGAGATTCTGGATCGCTAGGTTGGCCGCGAGCAGGGCCACCACCGACAGCACCGAAACCAGCGGGCGCAGCACGTTGCCGTAGCGGCGGAATGCGCCCGTCAGCACCGAAAGCAGCGCCACCATGGCGAAGCTGAACGCGGTCAGCGGCGACGTGAGCCTGCGGTGCGCCTCCACCAGCAGCTTGCCGACGTCGCGCGGGTTGAGGGCGGAGTCCGGATTCAGCAGCTCGCCAAGCGACATCTCGGCGCTGTCCCGGTAGCGGACGTCGTCGCTCTTGACGCGGCTGGCAAGGTCGACCGTGTTCTCGGCGAACGTCAGCATGTTGAGCCGCCCGGTCAAACGGTCGATCTCCTGCCGGCTGCCGTTGCGAAGAACGATGCGCGGCCCGTTCGGACCATTGATGAACCGCCCGCTCTCGGCCAGGATCGTCGCCTGGCTGTTCTTCTGCCGCCCGTCCTCAACCAGGACGCCCCGCAGGGCGCCGTCGCGGTCGCGGCTGCGGATATAAACGGTCAAGTCGTCGGAAATGGGCGTGAACACGCCTTCCTGCAACAGGAATGCCGCCACCCGGTTGCGGATCTCGAATTGGTAGTCGCGGAACGCGGTGTAGCTGACCGGGACGATCCAGAGATTGAGCAGGTAGCAGGCGAACACCGCGGCGGCGGTCAGGGCCAGGGCCGGGCGGGAGAGCGCGTAGGGCGACAGGCCCGAAGCGCGCATGACGGTCAGTTCGCGGTCGCCTGAGAGCCGCTGATAAACGAACTGGATCACGACAAACGTCGTGATCGGCAGGATAATGGCGACGAAGCTCGGAACGAGCAGCCCGGTCAATCGCAGGAACACGACGAACGAGAGGCCACGGTTCACGACCAGCTCGACGAAGCGGAGCGACTGCGTCATCCAGATCAGCGCAACAAGGCCGCCGGTCACCGCGACGAGCGCGACGGCAAGCTGCCGGAAAACGTAGCGGTCGATCTGGGTAAGCATCGGCGCGTACTTGAACGGCTCCGGTTTAGGCATCATGCGGCAGGGCGTGCCGGCAACGTGACGCGTCTTCAAAAGCCTCTAAGCAGGCGTGCGTGGCCCAGGCTACGCACGCCTGCTTAACCAGCCAAGGCCGCTCCGCCTGCTAATCCGTATCGTCCTCGCTCTCAACCTCCGGTTCGGCATTGCCGCCCGCTTTGACGATGCTCTTGAGATAGTCGGCCAAATTCTGCGCCGCCGTGGCCTTGTCCGTCTTGTCGAGCGCCGCGAGCTCCGCCGCCAGTCGGTCCATCGCGGCTTCATAGATTTGCCGCTCGCTGAAGCTCTGGTCCGGCTGGCCGGCGTTGCGATGCAGATCGCGGACAACCTCGGCGATCGCCATTGGGTCGCCGGAGTTGATCTTCGCGTCATATTCCTGCGCCCGGCGGGACCACATCGTACGCTTGATGCGCGCCCTGCCCTTCAGCAAGGCCAGCGCCTCATCGAACGTCTTGCGCGTCGCGAGCTTGCGCAACCCTGCGCTGCGCGCCTTCGCCACCGGAACCCGCAACGTCATCCGGTTCTCTTCGAACGTGATGTGGATCAATTCCAACTTATGGCCGGCGATCTCCTCGCTGGCGATCCGCTCCACCTTGCCGACTCCGTGCGTCGGGTACACGACGTAGTCGCCTTCCGCAAAATTCTCCTTCGCCGCCATCGCCCGCGGCTGGATCTGCGGGCGGCCATGCATGCCCGGCATGTGGCCCGGCATCTTGGGCGCGTGCCTGACCGTCTGTTCAGGCCTCGCGGCGGAATTGGACGAGCCAGCCGGCTGAGGCGGCCTTTCGGCGCCGTTCTTGGATGTCAAAGTTTTCGCTGGCACGGCTGGAATTGCTCCTCGCCCAACAGAACTGGGCAACGTACGGATTAGAGCTGCTTTGTTTGTGGAGCCGGTCGCAAATTTTGCCGACCGGCACGAGTCATCACAGTCTCAGACAATTCCTATACCACACGCTTGCACGAAAGTCACATCCATCCCGCGCAACGCCGCACAGAACGGGCTACGGCGACCCAGCCTCGGCGGAGAACAACTCTTCCTTGCCCGGCTTGTCCTTCCACTCGTCCGCGTCGTCCGGCGGCTCGCCCTTGCGGGTGATGTTCGGCCACTGGGTAGAGAAAGTGCGGTTGCGCTCCGCCCAAGCGGAAGCCTTGTCGTCGCTGTCAGGCACGATAGCCTCGGCCGGGCACTCCGGCTCGCAGACGCCGCAGTCGATGCACTCGTCCGGATGGATGACCAGCATGTTCTCGCCCACGTAGAAGCAGTCCACCGGACACACTTCGACGCAGTCCATGTACTTGCACTTGATACAGTTCTCGGTGACCACGTAGGTCATCGCGTACTCCTCGGCTCGCCGCCCTCTAGCGGCGCCGGGGATATGCGGTCGTTTGCCCCGTGCTGCAACCCATCCTGCTGCATCCCTTCCAACGCTTCATAAAGGGTCCGGGCCTCCGGGGCCGGCCCACGCCGCGTAGCCAGCGCCAGCACGCGGACAACGGCCACGTCCCCCCGCAGCGGCAGCGTGATCACGTCGCCGGGGCGGAGACGGGCATGGGCCTTGTCGGTCGGCTGGCGGTTGATGCGGACGGAGCCGCGCTCGACCAGCCGGGCGCAGTCCGACCGGGCTTTCAGGAAGCGGGCGCACCACAGCCACTTGTCCAGCCGCTGCCAGGCGCGGTCCTCGGCGTCGCTCAACGGCGGAGCGCCATCAGGGCGGCGAAAGGGTTGTCGGGGCGCGGCGGCCGCAGCGTCGCCGTTTGAGCGGGGCGTGGGCGGCGGCGGGGGAGCATGGTGGCGGGCGCGGGCGGCCCGAACTGGCCGGCGTCAAGCGCGGCCCCCGGCGCAAGCCGCACGCCCAGGCCGCGCAGGACGGCGGGAAGGCTCGCGGCGGCGACGGCCAGGCGTGACGCGAGATTGGGCGGCACCGCGGCCGCCTGCCGGCGCACGGCGAAATCAAGCTCGGCCATGACGCGCTCGGCGATGTCGAGCCGGATCAGCACCGGCCCGGCCTCCACCCAGCCCATCGCGCGCGCGAACCCGGCGGGCCAGTGCGCCGGGGGCGCGCACGACACAAGCCCCGGGGCCGCAAGATCCGGCGTCGGCACGCCCCGGCGCAACGACCACAGCGCGGCCCGAAGCGCCGCCGGACGCGGTTTCAGCACAACCGGGAGAAACAGCGCGAACCGCCCCGCGCGGACCCCCAGCGGCTTCAGCCGCCCGCGCAGCTCGGGCGCAACGCTGTCCTCGGTCGCGCCCGCCACGACGCCGCCGGCTTCGAGCACGCGATGCAGCGGGCCGCGCAGGCTCGCATCCCTGGCCGCCGCCTGCTCGGCAAGGAACAACGGCGCGAGATCGGCGGCGATGCGCTCGCGAAGCAGCCGGTCGAGCCGCGCCCGCACCCGCTCGCGCGCCGGGCCATCGAGGTATTCGCTGTCGAGCGGCTCGGCAACCGGACGCAGGAACGACGGGCCAGGCCGGACACGGGCGACCGGGACGCCGTCCCACGTCAGGCGGTGGTCCGCAGTCCAGGCGAAAGCGTCGTCCGGCGCCGCTTCAAGCGCGGCGATGCGCCCCGGCATCCAGGCGCGCAGGGCACGCCGCGCGGCGCGCAGCACGAGCCGCCGCTCCGGGCCTTCCGACATCGGGTCCGGCACGAAGTTGAGGCCGGCGACGTGGCCGACCGGGTGGCCCTCCACCACCACCTCGTTGCGCGCGGTCACGGCGCTCAACAGGGTCTCGCCCGGGCTTTCCTCCAGGCGGCGCATCAGGTGCGCGGCGCGCCGGTCGACGAAACGGGCCGTCAGGCGCTCGTGCAAGGCGTCGGAGAGCAGGTCCTCGGTCTCGCGCGTTCGGGCCTGCCAGGCAGGCGCATCGGCCACCCAATCCGTGCGGGCGGCGATGTAGGCCCAAACCCGCACGCCCGAAAGCCGCTGCATCAGCGTGTCGATGTCCCCCTCGGTCCGCGCCAGCCCGGCAATGCCCGTATCGAGCCAGGCGCTCGGAACCTTGCCCTCCTGCGCCAGATGGGTGAACACGCGGGCGCAGAGCTTCGTATGCGTGTCGTCGGCGAGCTTGCGGAAGTCGGGGATGCCGCACGTCTCCCACAACAGGCGCACCAGCCGCCGCCCGCAGGCCAGTTGACGGATCTCGCTCTCGCGCGAGAGAGCAAGCAACGTTTCAAGGTCGGTCGCATCCGGGCCGCGAACCAGGCCGGGGCGCGGCGGCGGCGCTTGCAGGCTGGCGACCAGGGCATCGACGCTGCCAAGGTCCAACTCGGCATTGCGCCAGGTAAGCTGGTCGAGCGGCTCGAACTCATGCTCCTCGACGGCGCGCACCAGCTCGTCCTCCAATGGCGGGCAGGTGGCGGTCGTGCCAAAGGTGCCGTCCCTCATGCCCCGCCCGGCGCGCCCGGCGATCTGCGCCACCTCGGGGGCGGCCAGGCGTCGGGGGCGGCGGCCGTCGAACTTCGACAACCGCGCGAAGGCAACGTGATCGACATCCATGTTGAGGCCCATGCCGATCGCGTCGGTCGCGACCAGGAAATCGACCTCCTTGTTCTGGTAAAGCTGCACCTGCGCGTTGCGGGTGCGCGGCGACAGCCGGCCCATGACAACGGCGCAACCGCCCCGCCGCCTGCGGATCAGTTCCGCGATGGCGTAAACCTCGCCGGCGCTGAAGGCGACCACCGCGCTGCGGGGCGGCAAGCGGACCAGCTTCGCCGGCCCGGCATAGGTAAGCTGCGACAGCCGCGGCCTGGTCTCGATCTCGGCTTGCGGCACGAGGCGCTGCAGCAACGGCCGGATCGTTTCAGCGCCGAGGAACATCGTTTCAACCAGGCCGCGCGCATGGAGCAGGCGCTCGGTGAACACGTGGCCGCGGTCCGGATCGGCGCAGAGCTGGATTTCGTCGACGGCGACGAACTCGGCCGGCACGTCGAGCGGCATGGCCTCCACCGTGCAGGAGAACCAACGGGCATTGGCGGGAACGATCTTTTCCTCGCCAGTAATGAGCGCCACGTTGCGCACGCCCTTCTTGGCTGCCATCCGGTCGTAGTTCTCGCGCGCGAGCAGGCGCAGCGGGAAGCCGATGATGCCGGATGCGTGCGCCAGCATCCGCTCAATGGCGAGGTGCGTCTTGCCGGTGTTCGTCGGGCCGAGCACGGCCTTGACCCGGGATGGTAAGCCCAGCATGGGGTTTATGCTTGGCCCGGCGCGGCCAGAATGCAAGCGCAGGCATCGAAAAGGCCGGCATCGGCAGCAAGCGCCGCGGCACGCCGATACGGCTGCCCGCCTGAACAAAGGCTCAAGGGCTTGCCCGGCGTCGCGACTCGATGCCGTAATCGTCGCACAAGCCGTTAAGGAGTGTTGCAATGGCGTTCAACCGTGACTTGACCTGCCTCGCGTCAAACGACGCGGCCTCGCTGCCGGTGAAGTCGTGGCGTCCCAGCGGCCTGGATGCAGGGTTCGCGGCCCTGAAGCCGGCGCAAGCCGCGTTCCTGCAAGCGTCCGGCTTCAAGGCCACGGCGGGCGAGATCGCCTTGCTGCCCGCTACGGACGGGGTGTCCGGAGCCGTGCTCGGCCTCGGGGAGGACCGCTCGCCCGGCCCGTTCGGCGCTCTGGCATTCGGCTTGCCGGAGGGCGGTGCCTGGCATCTGGAGCAGGGCGACTTCGACATGGCCGCGGCGGTGCTCGGCTTCTGCCTCGGCGCGTATCAATTCGAGGCGTTCAAGCGTCCCAAGCGCGCGCCCGTTCAGCTGGCAGGCGCCCACGGCTGGGCGCAGCCGCTCTCGCTCGCGCGGGCGGCCTGGCTGGTGCGGGACTTGATCAACATGCCGGCGAACCGGCTCGGCCCGGCAGAACTCGCCGACGCCGTGCTGCTCGTGGCCCAGCGATTCGGCGTCGCAGGGGAACGAATCAAGGGCGAGGAGCTTGAACGCGAATATCCAGCCGTCGCCGCGGTGGGCGCAGGCTCGGACCGGGCGCCAATCGTAGCGCGGTTCGCCTGGCAGGGAAGCGCCGCCGGACCGGACGCGCCGTTGGTCAGCCTATGCGGCAAGGGCGTCTGCTTCGATACCGGCGGATACGACTTGAAACCGTCGGCAGGCATGTTGCGCATGAAAAAGGACATGGGCGGCGCGGCGCTGATGCTGGGCTTAGCGGCAGCGGTGATGCAGGCGGACTTGCCGGTCCGGCTGGAAGTCCGGATAGGCTGCGTCGAGAACATGGTCTCGGGCCGGGCGATGCGCCCGCTCGACATCCTGACCACGCGGCGCGGCCTCACGGTCGAGGTCGGCAACACCGATGCCGAAGGCCGCCTCGTTCTGTGCGACCTGCTCGCTGAGGCGTCGGACCGGCAGCCAGCGCTGCTGATCGACGCGGCGACCCTGACCGGCGCGGCACGGACCGCCCTGGGACCTGACCTGCCAGCGCTGTTCTGTCCGGATGACGCGCTCGCGGCCCGAGTCGCGTCGGCGTCCGCCGCGGCGCATGACCCGGTCTGGCGTCTCCCGCTTTGGGCAGGTTACGACGCTTGGATGTCAAGTCCGGTCGCTGATCTCAATAATGTTTCCAGCAAGCCAATGGCGGGCGCGATCACCGCGGCATTGTTTCTCCAGCGATTCCTCCGCCCCGGCATGCCTTGGTTACATTTGGACACTTACGCATGGAACGATCAAAACCGGCCCGGAAGGCCCGAAGGCGGCGAGGCGCTTGGACTTCGCACGCTTTTTTCGACAATCGCAGGGTTAAGTCCAGATTATTCCGGCCTCTATGCCGCATAATGTGATGTTGCATGAGAAATGAATGCGCTATTGTTATGTGGTTCCAGGAACCATTTGTTTCGGGATCAGATAAAGCGTATGCGTGCTTGGCTGACAGGCTCAACGGAGTCGATACTGGAGAGAAAGGAAAACCCGATGGCATCCGCCATATCCACCGACCAAATGGTTGGAATTCTAAGAGAGACCGTCGTCGCCTTGGTTCGGCGGGACGGCCCTGACCTATCCGCCCGGCAACTCGGCGTGCTTCTCACCTGCTACCTGCAGGAAGGCGGTCATACGGTTCGCGGCCTGGCGGCCGATTTGAACGTTTCGAAGCCGGCCATCACCCGTGCGCTGGACCGCTTGGGCGAACTCGACCTGGCGCGCCGCAAGGTTGACCCAATGGACCGCCGCAGCGTGCTCGTGCAACGGACGCTGAAAGGCCAGGCGTTCCTCCGCGATTTGCGAGGCATCGTAACGGAAGCCAACGCCGCGCCGAAGAAGGCGGCCGGTGTCGCCTCCGTGGCGGTGGACAACACCACGAAACGGGCGCGCGCCTGACAAACCAGCGGCAAGGATAGGCCCTCCCGTTCGCTCGGGCCACGGGAAAAGGGAGAGGCAGCGTAGGGCGAAGCAATCAACTGGAAATGCTTCGCTGAACGCGTCCGTTACGCTTCACGCGCGGTCTTTGCCGCTCCCGACGTCGTTGGGAACAGTTTCCGTCCGATGCCTGTCGCCGTTCGGCAAGCCAGTCGGCTCATGGTCCCCGGCTCCGGCCGGAATCCCATGCGGCGTCTCGCCGGTCGGGTTCGTGTCAGGCGGTGCGCCTTCGGGAGGCGGTTCCGGCGGGCGTTTCTGCTCGTTCATAAAGACCTAACCCGAGAGGGCGGGCCTGGTTTCATCCCCCCAATGCGCTCGTCACGCCGTCGCAGACACGCTCCACGTCCGCGTCGGACAGGTCCGGATGGATCGGCAGCGCCAGGATGCGGGTGGCCAGGTCCTCGCTGACTGGAAGCGAAGCCCCGTCATGATGCCCGGCATAGGCAGGCTGGGCATGGAGCGGGCGCGGGTAATAAACAGCGCTCGGCACGCCATGCCGCTTCAGGACCGATTGCACGTGGCCACGCTGCGCCTCGTCCGCCAGCAGCACGGCATAGATCGCCCAGGCGCACGTGCTGTCCGGAACCCGGGACGGAACATCGAGCAAATTGCCGAGGCGGCGGTCGTAAATCCCGGCAACGCGCTCGCGGGCGGCAAGCTCCCCGTCGAACGCGCCGAGCTTGCCGAGCAGGACGGCGGCCTGCAGCGTGTCGAGCCGTCCGTTCATGCCAGTCCGCAGCACGTCGTAACGGGTGGCGCCCTCGCCATGGCTGCGTAGGCTGCGGAACAAGGCGGCGCGGTCCGCGTCGTCGGTGAACAAGGCGCCGCCGTCGCCATAGGCGCCCAGCGGCTTGCTGGGGAAGAAGCTCGTGGCGGTGGCCTTCGCCTGCGTCCCGAGCTTGGCGCCGTGCAGGGACGCGCCGAAGCTCTGGGCGAGGTCGTCGATCGTGAATAGCCCATGGGCGTCGGCGATGCGGGTCAGGCTCGGCCAGTCGGCGGGCTGCCCGAACAGGTCGACCCCGATCAGCGCGCGCGGGCGGAGCTTGCCGGCGGCTTTGACGGACTGGATGCGGGTTTCGAGATGAGCCGGGTCGATCTGGAAGGTGCGGGGATCGACATCGACGAACACGGGAGTCGCGCCCAGCACGAGCGGGACCTCCGCAGTGGCGGTGTAGGTGAACGCGGGCAGGAACACGGCGTCGCCCGGGCCGATCCCCTCCGCCATCATGGCGATCTGTAGCGCGTCGGTGCCGGAACTGACGCCGACGCAATGTTTCGCCCCGCAATACGCGGCCAGCCGCTGCTCCAGCTCCCGCACCTCGGGGCCGAGCACGAACTGGCAATGCGCCATCACCGCCTCCACCCTCGGCCGGATGCTGTCGGCCAGGCGGGCTTGCTGGGCCTTGAGGTCAAGAAAGGCGATCGGGGCGGGCATGGCTTATTCTCCGGGCACTGCGCGGGCGGCGTCGGGCGGGTTGCGTTCGAATTCCGGGACCAGGCGCGAGAGCTGGGCCAGCGCCGCCTCCGCCTGCCCGGCCCGGCACAAGGCCGACACCTCGTCGATCACCCGCCCGACGATGGCCGGGTCGGCAACGCGCGGTGCGGCCATCAAAAGGCCGGGATGACCGGTAGGGACCGGCGCCTCGGCCCCGTGGAACAACTCCTCGAACAGCTTCTCGCCCGGGCGCAGGCCGGTAAAGGCGATGCGAATCGAGCCGTGCGGCGCAGGCGCGTCGTCCTCGACAGCGCGCAGGCCGGCGAGGCGGATCATCTGCCGGGCAAGGTCGACGATGCGCACCGGCTCGCCCATGTCGAGCACAAAGATCCCCCCTTGCGACGCGGCGGGAAGCGAGAGCCCGGCCATGCCCACGACGCTCGCCTCCAGCACCAGCCCCACCGCCTCGCGCACGGTCATGAAATACCGCTGCATCTCCGGGTGGGTCACCGTGAGCGGCCCGCCGTGCTCCAACTGCCGGCGGAACAGCGGCACCACGGAGCCGGTGCTGCCGAGCACGTTGCCGAAGCGGACCGTGATGCAGCGCATCCCCCCCGTCCGTTGCCCGGCCACGTCCAGCCCCTGCACGTACATCTCCGCCAGCCGCTTGCTCGCGCCCATGACGCTGCTGGGGTTCACCGCCTTGTCCGTCGAGATGAACACCATGGCGTTCGCCCCGGCCGCGCGGGCGGCATCGGCAACGATGCGGGTGCCGCAGGCGTTGGTCAGCAGGTCCTCCGCCGGGTTCGCCTCGCCGATCGGCACGTGCTTCAGCGCCGCGGCATGGAACACGAGCTCGGGACGGATGCCTTCAATAACGGAGCGGATACGGGCCTCGTCGCGCACGTCAGCGATCCGCGCCTGGCGGGCAACGCCGGGGTGGGTTTCGGCAAGCTCCAGGTCGATCTGCCAAAGCGCGTATTCGCCGTTGTCCAGCAGCACCAGCAGCGACGGGCCGAGGGCGGCGACCTGCCGCGCCAGCTCCGAGCCGATCGTGCCGCCAGCGCCGGTGACGAGCACGCGCCGGCCTTGCACGAGCCGGGCCATTCCATCGCGGTCGAGCGGCACCTGCGGCCGGTTGAGCAGGTCCTCGATGGCGACCGGCGCCAGCTCGATGTTCTGGGCGGGCGTGGTCAGCAGCGCCGTGGGCCGCGGCGCGCGGCGGACCGGCACGCCCTCGTTGTCGGCGTCGGTCAGAAGCGCCGCGAGCCGCGCCCCGGCGATGTCCTCCGTCACCACGACAGCCTGCGGCAGCCGGCGCTGGGCGCGCAGCCGGCTGAGCACGGGGCCGGTCTCGCGCAGGCTGCCGAGGATGCGCCGCCCATGGATGCGCCGCCCAACCTGGCCGTCGTGCCGGGACAGCAGGCCGACCACGCGGAAACGCCGGCGTCCGTCGCGGTGTTCCAACGCGCGGAGGAACAGGTCGGCCCCTTCCCCTGCCCCGGCCAGCAGCACGTCCTGCGTGTCCGCATCGGCCCGGGCGCGCCCGGGCCGGAGCCGGTACAGCACCCGCGGCGTGCCGAGCGCCACGATCAGCACCAGGGCATGAACGACCGGAAACGTCACGGTCGGCAACGGGAAGCCGGTGGCCGTCAGCAGCAGCGCGAACAGCATGGCGGTGGCGACGCTGCTGCCCACCACGCCGAGCAGGTCCTCGATGCCGGCGAAGCGCCAGTATTGCTGCGGCATCCGGAACGGAACGCCGGCGACCAGAAGCGTAACAACGCCGCCCGCCACGAACCAAAGCGGGCGCAGCAGCCCGGCGCTCGGCTCGGCGATATAGCTGGCAAGCGGCGTCGCGACGGCGGCCAGCGCGCCGTCGAGCAGGATATTCTGGAGGATGCGGCGGCTGAAAGCCTGTTTGCGGGGGCGTTGCAGGGGCATCGTCCGGACCGTATAGCCTGCAATCGGCTTGACCGGAACGGTCAGGCCGTGAATTGCCAGGCCAAAGACACCCTGCAATCGGCTTGACCGGAACGGTCAGGCCATGAATTGCCAGGCCAGAAACACCCTGCAATCGGCTTGACCGGAACGGTCAGGGCGCTCATTGCCAGGCCAGATAAGACCCGACCTCGTTTCGCACCCTCCCGGACTGCCTTGACCCTTCAGGCCCTGCTGACGCACCTGCTGTTCTGCGCCGCGCTCGGCCTGCTCTCGGCGGCAGTGGTGCGGGCCATGGTCGGCGTGGCCGTGATGGACCAGCCGAACGCGCGCAAAGCCCACACGCAAGCGGTGCCGAAAAGCGGCGGAGTCGGCGTTGTCGCGGCGTTCATGGTCGGCATCCTGCTGCTCTACGCCTTCGCCGACTTCTCGCGTCTGGCGGACGCCTATTTCCGCGGGGTGATCGTCGCCTCGGCGGCGATCGCGGCGGTCGCGCTCGCCGACGACCTGCTGGATTGGCCGTTCATGGTCAAGCTCGCGGCGCAGCTCGGGGCGGCGCTTCTCGCGGTCGGCAGCGGGCTGATGGTGGACGCGGTCAACGTCCCGCTGGCCGGGCCGGTCTCGCTCGGCTGGTTCGCGGCGCCGTTGACGCTCGCCTGGATCCTGTTCGCGACCAACGCGATGAACTTCATCGACGGCCTGAACGGCTTGGCGGCCGGGGTCTCGGCGCTGGCGGCGGCGGCGCTGGCCGGGATCGCGGCGGCGCATGGCGGCTGGTTCGTCTACTTCGCCGGGCTGCTGCTGATGTCCGGCCTGCTCGGCTTCCTGCCGTTCAACTTCCCGCGGGCGCGGATCTTCATGGGCGACGTCGGCAGCCAGTTCTGCGGCTTCGTGCTGGCCGTGCTGGCGGTCGCGGCCGGGCGGTTCCAGGGCGTGGACCTTTCGGTGCTGCTGGCGCCGATGCTGCTGTTCGGCGTGCTCTACGACGTGGCCTTCACCCTGGCCCGGCGGTTGCTCGCGGGCGAACGCGTCACCGAGGCGCACCGGGCGCACCTTTATCAGGTGGTCAACCGCGCCGGGCTGCCGGCAGTGGCCGTGACGCTGACGCATTGGGGGTTCGTGCTGTGGGGCGGGCTTTGCTGCTGGCTGTTCCTCGGCTCCGAAGGCCTCCTCAAAGCCGCGATGCCGTTGCTGGTCGTCCCGCCCCAGCTCGCCTGGACATATTACGTCGTCAGGCGGGCGCGGCGGGCGGCGCTGCGCTGGTGAGCTACGCCCGCGCCCGCAGCGCGGCGAAGGCGAGCGCCAGCCAGCCCACGATCAGCATCGTGCCGCCGACGGGCGCGGTCATGCCAAGCGTCGGGCCGCCGAACTGCGGAATCCAGACCGCGCCGCAGAACAGGACCAGCCCGGCCACGAACAGCGCGCCGGCCAAATGCACCGGCCAGCCGCCGTAAGCGCCCAGCAGCCCGCACGCGATCAACGCCAAAGCGTGCCAACCCTGCATCTGCACCGCGCTGTTGACGGCGCGAAGCCGTCCCGGATCGATCGGCGCATGGGCGGCAAAGGCGGCGCCCGCGACGGCGAGCGCGCCAACGATGGCGCCGAGCGCCAGCCAACCCCGGTAAACCTGCATGCAGACGCTCCTTCAACAGTTCCGCCGCGCGACGACCCCGTGTAATGTGAACGGATGCCGCGCGGCGACTTGTTCCCAGAGATAGGACCGTTCGAGACGGGTTACATGCCGGTCTCCGGCGGGCATGTCATGTATTGGGAGCAGGTCGGCAATCCCCGCGGCGCGCCCGTCCTGTTCCTGCACGGCGGCCCGGGCGCCGGGGCGGGCGCGGTGCACCGGCGCTTCTTCGACCCGCATTTCTGGCGCGTCGCCATCTTCGACCAGCGCGGCGCAGGCCGCTCCCGCCCGCTCGGCAGCCTGGCGCAGAACACGACGGCCGACCTGGTGGGCGACATCGAGACGCTGCGCCGGCATCTCGGCATCGAGCGCTGGCTGCTGTTCGGCGGCTCCTGGGGCAGCACCCTGGCCCTGGCCTACGCGCAGGCCCATCCGGACCGGGTCCGCGGCCTCGTGCTGCGCGGCGTGTTCCTGGGGCGCCGGTCGGAGGTGGATTGGTTTCTGCACGGCCTCGGCCAGGTGTTCCCCGACGCCCATGCCGCGTTCGTCGGCCATCTGTCCCCAGGCGAGCGGGACGACATCCTAGGCGCCTACCTGCGCCGCCTCACCCATTCGGACCCGGCCATCCACATGGCGGCGGCAAGGGCCTGGTCGGTCTACGAAGGCTCCTGCAGCACCTTGCTGCCCAGCCCGGACACGGTGACATCCTTCGCGCAGGACCGGACAGCCTTGGGCCTGGCCCGCATCGAAGCCTATTACTTCGCGCACGACCTGTTCTTGCCGCAAGAGGGCCTGCTGGGCGGGATGCACCGGATCGGCCATCTGCCGGCGGAGATCGTGCAAGGCCGCTACGACATGGTCTGCCCGGCGCGCACCGCCTTCGAGCTGGCAGCCGTCTGGCCCTCGGCGCGCCTGACCGTCATCCCGGACGCCGGGCATTCGGCTCTGGAGCCGGGCATCAGGCGGGCGCTCGTCTCGGCGGTGGAGCGGTTCCGGCACGTCCGGTGACGCGCGGTCGTACTAAGGGCAGCATCGGCAACAACTGCGGCAGCACGCGCTTCAAGCCGGAAGACTTAGTACTCAATAGATAGGCGCTGTCCTGCGCCTCGCATGGCCTGATCTCCATTGACAGCTTTCCCCCCGCCGCGGACCGTGCAAGCTGGCGACAGGATCGGAGGATGTGCGATGAAGGTCGGATTGATCGGGCTGGGCTCGATGGGCATGGGAGCGGCCCTCAACCTGGTTGCCAAGAACCATGCTGTCACCGGCTGCGACGTGCGCCCGGACGCTTGGTCAGAGCTCGAAGCCGCGGGCGGGGCAACCGTCGCCACGGCGGACGCATTGCCGGACGGCCTGGAAGCGCTGGTCGTCTTCGTCGTCAACGCTGCCCAGGCGGACGCCGTTCTCTTCGGCCCCGAAGGCGCGCTGCAACGCGTGGCGTCCCACGGCGTCGTCGTCTGCTGCACCACCGTCGCCCCGGCCCATGCCCGGATCATGGCCGAGAGGGTCGAGGCCGAAGGCCGTCTCTACCTCGATGCTCCGGTTTCCGGCGGATCGGCCGGCGCGCGGGCCGGAACCATGACCGTCATGGCCAGCGGCAGCCCGGCGGCGTTCGAACGCGCCGAACCCGTACTGCAATCAATTGCCGGAAAGATCTGGCGTCTCGGCGGCGAGGCCGGGGCCGGCAGCACGGTCAAGATGGTCAACCAGCTCCTGGCCGGCGTGCATATCGCGGTGGCCGGCGAGGCAATGGCGCTCGCGATCCGCGCCGGCGCCGACCCGCAAACGGTTTACGACGTCGTCACCACCTCCGCCGGCAACTCCTGGATGTTCCAGAACCGCGTGCCGCACGTGCTCGCCGGCGACGACACGCCGCATTCGGCGGTGAACATCTTCGTCAAGGATCTCGGCATCGTGCTGGATCAGGCGCGCGGCCTGCAGTTCCCCTTGCCTTTGGCCGCCGCGGCGCATCAACTCTTCCTGGCCGCCGCCGCCGCCGGGCATGGCGCAAGGGACGACGCGTTCGTTATCCGGGTCTGGGAAGCCCTGTCCGGGATCGAGTTGCCGAAGGGAGGGCACGGGCATGGATGATTGGGGTAAGCTATCGCAAGCAGAGCGGGACGCGCGCTACAATAACTCCGCCGCCGTGCCTGACAGCCAGGCGTTCATGGCGGAGTTGGCCGCAGCCTCCGCCCGGCGTCGGGCAGAGCAGCCCGCAGGGCTCGACCAGCCATACGGGCCGGGCGAACGCAACAAAATCGACCTGTTCGTCGCCGACCCCGCCGCCCCCTGCCTCGTCTTCATCCACGGCGGATACTGGCAGCGCAACGGCCGAAGGCTCAACCGCGCTGGGCGACGGCGTGCGGGCGCACGGCTGGTCGGCGGCGCTCCCCGGCTACACCCTCGCCCCCGAAGCCTCGCTGACCACCATGGTCGCCGAGATCCAAGCCGCCCTCGCTCTGGTGCGGACGGTGGTAACAGGCCCCATCGTCGTCTCCGGCTGGTCGGCGGGCGGGCATCTGACAGCCATGGCGCTCAACCACCCCGCGGTCCACGCCGCCCTCGCCATCTCGGGCTTGTTCGAGCTTGGCCCGATCCGAGACACCTACCTTAACGAGAAGGCGCGCATCACCGACGAGGAGGTTGCGACCCTCTCGCCCCTGCGCCTGCCGGTCGTGGCGAAGCCGATGGCGATCGCCTACGGCTCGGACGAGCTGCCGCCCCTGGTCGCGGACAGCCGGGCGCTGCACGCCCTGCGCGCCTCCGCCCACGCGCCAGGCGCGCTCATCCCAGGCCCCGGCCTGGATCATTTCACGATCGTCAACAGCCTGCGTGAGACGGATGGGCTATTAACGCGCACGCTGCTCGATCTGGCGTTTTAAATCCCGGGCCGCGACACCCGTCTCTCACGCGAGCGTGATGTCTCTTTGAGACCGCGTTTGTCTCAAATTAATATCTAATCTCCATCCTGATCTGAACGCCGGCCATGCCCGGCTTTTAAGGATCAGGCATCATGGCAACGCTGACGGTCGGTACAGGCAAGCAATACGGCACCATCTCCTCGGCCCTGCTCGCGGCAAAAGACGGCGACACCGTCGCGGTCTCGGCCGGCGCCTACGTCAACGACTTCGCAACCGTTAAATCGAAGGTCAGCCTGGTGACAGTCGGCGGCCAGGTCACGTTGCTGGCCACCCAGCCGCTTCCCGCCGGCAAAGGCCTGCTCACGGTCGGGTCGGACGCCACGATCGACGGCTTCATCTTCGCCGGCGCCCGGAATGCCGATGGCACGGGCGCGGGCCTGCTCTACACCGGGGGCGCGCTCGTGGTCCGCAACAGCCTGTTCAGCGGCAACCAGAACGGCCTGCTCGCCATGCCGAACGCGGCCGGGACGATCACGATCCAGTCGTCCGAGTTCGCCCGCAACGGCAACAACGACGCCTTCTCGCACAACATTTCGGTCGGCGCGATCAAGTCCCTGACCATCCAGGACAGCTACATCCACGGCGCACTCGGCGGCAGCGAGGTCAAGAGCCGCGCGCAAGCCACTACCGTCACGGGAAGCCGCATCGCCGACAACGCGTCGGACGCTGGCATCGGGCTTGACCTGCCGAACGCCGGCGTCGTGCTGATTCAGGACAGCGTCATCGAGAAAGGGGCGCAGTCGCGCAGCGCCTCAATAATCCGCTTCGGCGGCGAGACAGCCTATGCCGGGTCGTCGTTCAAGCTGAGCGGCAGCACGGTCGTCAGCGACCTGGCCGGCGCCGTCCTGCTGCAGAACCAAACGTCCATCGTCGCCAGCGTTGCGGGAAACCAGCTCTACGGCTTCACCGGCGGCGGCAAGGTGGCGGCCGGGCCGGCTGCGGCGTCGGGCAACCTGATCGCGGCAACCCGGCCCGCCGTTTCCACCACGCCGCTGATCGTGCCCGCCATCGCCCTGCCGGTCGAGTACGGCCGGGCCGGCGCGGTCATCGCCAACGGCGTCATCCTCTCGGTCGGCGCGGGCGGCACCTACGCGAGCCTCGCCGCAGCGCTCGCGGGCGCAGGACGGGGACACCATCCAGGTCGCCGCCGGGCGCTACGCCGGCGATGGCGTCACCATCAGCCATAGGATCATCATCGAGGGCGTAGGCGGGCTGGCCCAGTTCATGCCCGGCGATGCGCCGTCCAACGGCTTGGCCCAGTTCGTTGTCACGACCGACGTCACCTTCCGCAACATCGAGATCTCGGGCGCGGCCACCCCCGCCGGGGTCGCGGCCGCGATCCGCAGCCAAGGCGGCAACCTGACGGTGGTCAACAGCTACATCCACGACAACCAGGCCGGCATCGTCGCCGGCAAGGACACGGGCGGCAGCATCGGCATCTACGACAGCGAGATCGCCCGCAACGGCACCCCGGATGGCCGCGGCGCGAACATCGACGTGGCCGAAATCGGCACATTGACCTTGCGCAACGCTTGGGTCCACGACGGCTCGGTCAGCGCCGAGGTGGTCAGCCGGGCCGGCAACACCGTGATCGACGCGACAAGGATCAGCCAGGCAGCCGGAAACGGCGCGGCGGGCATCGAGCTGCCGAACGCCGGGCGGGTGACGATCACGGGCGGCGCAATCGAGAAAGGCGCGTTCAGCCAGCAAACGGCGCTGGTCCACGTGGGCGGTGAGGCCGCCTACGCGGGCAGCGCCGTATCCATCACGGGCACGGTGCTGATCAACGGCCTCGCCAACCCGAAGCAGTTCGTCGCGGCCGAAACCGGCGTCGGCGCAGTGGCCGTCTCCGGCGCGACCTTCGTTGGCAGCATCAAAAGCAGCACGCTGGTGCAGAACGGAACGAACACGGGAGCGGTCAGGAAAGGCGGCGTCTCGATCGGGACCGCGAAGCCATGGGGCCAAGCCGGCGCGCCCCCGGCATCCGCGAGCACGGTGCCCACGCCGACCGCGGCAGCGCCCGACCACGGCGTGCTGGTGCTACGCCTCTCCGGCGACGCTTACCAGGGAAACGCCAAGTTCACTATCACGCTGGACGGGACGCAGGTCGGCGACACCCTTTCCACCACGGCTGTCCACGCGGCGGGAGAAACGCAGACCTTCACCATAGCCGGCTCCTTCGCCGCCGGGCCGCACAGCATCGCCGTGCAGTTCGTCAACGACTTGCAGGGACCGGCTCCAGGCGAGGACCGCAACCTCTACGTCGACGGCCTATCGTTCAATGGCGAGGAGATCGCACAATCGGCAACGCTCACGGCAAACGGCACGGCGCTGCTGTCGACCGGTCCCGTCTCCCGGCTGACGCCGATTTCGGTCAACCTGTCCGAGGACGCCTGGAAGGGCGACGCCCAAGCCTTCATCGCCATCGACGGCAAGGTGACGGGCGGGGTGCTCGGAATAACGGCGTCGCACGCGGCCGGCAAGACGCAAGCGATGCAGTTCCTCCTGGACCTGTCGCCCGGCCCGCACACCGCGTCCGTAACGTTCCTGAACGCCGCGGGAGACAACGACGCCGCCCGGCGGCTCTACATCGACTCGATCGACGTGGCCGGGCAGCATTACGCGCAAGCCGCGGCCCTGCTGCCGGAAAACGGGACCAGCACCTTCGCCTTCACGGTGGCGCCGCCGCAAGCCGCGAACGCGGTGTTCCTGACAGCCGGATTGCCGCAACCTTCGGTGAATGTCCTGCCCTACGATTGAGACTTCGGCTCAACCAGGGCCTCGGTCACGCGCCGGGCAAATGCGGCCGGATCGGTCGGCAAGTCGCCGTCCTGAATGCGCGCGATGTCCAGCAGAAGCTGAGCAGGCCCGGCCAAATCCTCCCCCGCATCGGCTCGCGCCGCCATGGCGCGCACCAGCGAATGGCGCGGGTTCAGCTCGAGCGCCGGCGGCAAGGCAAAGCTCTGCCGGCCATGGCGGCGCAGCACGCGCTGCATCTGCAAGTCAGGCCCGAACCCGGCGGCGGCCAGCACCACGGCGCTCTCGACCAGCCGGTCCGTGGCGCGAACCTCGGAAACCGCCTCGCCCAGCGCGGCCTTGAGCGCGGCAACCAACTTCTCGACATCCGCGGGCTCGCCCCTGGGCACGTGCTCCGACGACAGCTTCGACAGGTCGGCAGCCCCCTGCGTGACGCTGCGGATCGGCTTGCCCTCGAACGTGCCGAGGCGTTCCGGCCAGAACGCATCGACCGGGTCGGTCAGCAGCAGCACCTCCACCCCCCGCGCCCGGAAGCCTTCAAGCTGCGGCGAGTGCGCCAACGCCTCCGCGTCATCCCCGGCCAGGACGTAGATCGCCTCCTGCTCCGGCTTCATCCGGCTCACGTAATCGGCAAGCCCCGTCCACCCCTCGGCGGCGGAACTCTTGAACCGAACGAGATGGGAAAGCTCCTGCCGGTAGTCGGCGTCGTCCCAAACGCCCTCCTTCAGCACCGGGCCGAACGCGTCCCAGAACTTGGCGTAATCCTCGGCATCCTTGGCGCGCGACTTCAATTCGGACAGCACCCGGCCGGTCACGGCCTTGCGGATGCGGGCCAGCACGGGTGTCGCCTGCAGCATCTCCCGGCTGACGTTGAGCGGCAGGTCCTCGGTATCGACAACGCCCTGAACGAAGCGGGCCCACGGCGGGAGCAAGGCCGCTTCGTCGGTGATGAACATCCGGCGCACATGCAGCCGGACCCGGCTCTCGCGCGGGCCTTCCACGGGTTCGAACGGGCGCATTCCGGGAATGAAAAGAAGGGCCGTGAACTCCATCGCCCCCTCGGCCCGCCAATGCAGCGTCGCCCAAGGCTCGTCGAACGCGTGGGCGACGTGGCGGTAGAACTCGGTGTACTGCTCGGAACTGACATCGGCCTTCGGCTTGCGCCATAGGGCCGTGCCCTCGTTGGCGGGCTTGTCCTCGCCCTCCTGCGCCACCAGGATCGGGACCGTGATGTGGTCGGCCCATTTCCGGATGATGGTCTCGAGCCGAACCGGCTCCAGGAACTCGGCAGCGTCCTCTTTGACGTGCAGCACAATGGTCGTGCCAGGCTCCGCGCGCTCGGCCGCGGTCAAGGTGAACGCGCCGCCGCCGTCCGACGCCCAGGTCCACGCCTCCTCCGACCCGGCCCGGCGGCTCGTCGCCTCCACCCGGTCCGCCACCATGAATGCGGAGTAGAACCCCACGCCGAACTGGCCGATAAGGCTCACCCGGTCCTCGGGCTTGGCCTTCGCCACCTCGGCGCCGAACGCGCGAGTGCCGGAACGGGCAATGGTGCCGAGGTTGGACGAAAGCTCCGCCTTGCTCATGCCGACCCCGCTGTCGGCGATGGTGATCGTGCGCGCATCCTTATCAGGCGCGACGCGGATGGCCGCATCCGTCGGCGGCGTCAGAGCCGGATCGGTCAACGCCTCGAAGCGACGGCGGTCGGTCGCATCGGCCGCGTTGGCGACCAGCTCGCGCAGGAAGATCTCGCGGTCGGAGTAGAGCGCGTGCACCACCAGATCAAGCAAACGCCCGACTTCGGCGCTGAACTCGTGTCGCTCGGTGGTCGTCGTCTCGCTCATGGGAACTCCGGGTTGTGGACCGCCCGCGATATGTTCAATTCTGTCGGGGTTTTCAACCGGAAGCGCGATCTGCTGCATCAATCCTGCGGCGCTACGAGACAGCCCACGCCTCGCGCTCCGACCCTGACGCTTGCTCCCCGGCCAGAGAGGTCAAGCGGCCCGCCAAGCAAGGCCAGTGCTGAGGCTCTGGCAAACTCTTGCGCCAGATCTTCATCATGAGCCGAAGCACTGGCCTTAATCGGTATCCCGGTTCAGCCAACAAGCTCAACTGCCCGCCGGCGCGCTAAACAAAGACTCATACGAGCGGCCACAGCCATCCGCCCAAGGCGTCAACGCGTCTGCAGCGCCTCGTGCCCGGTGGCTGTCGTCGGCGGCTGGTTCGCGTCCAACTGGCCCCGGTTCAGCTCGTCCACCTTGCTGTCCCCGGTCGGGCCGCCCTTGTCGTTGGTCTTGTCGACGTTCTGCGCCGGATGCTCGGCATTGGCCGCCATCGACGGCAGCGCCGGCAGCATAAGGGCCACGGCAAACAGAACCGCACGGGCGATCATTGCGAAACGCCCTTCGATGCGGGAACAAGCGGCGTGTAAAGCGGCGCGCCTTGGAACGGCGTCACAGCCGAGGTCTGCCCCTGCCCCCGGATCATGTCGAGTTGCTGCTGGTTCAGCCGTTCAACCTCACGGTCCCCGGTCGCGTTGCCTCGGTCGACGCTGCGGTCGACGTTCCGATAAGGATGCCTCGCATTCGCGGCCATCGCCGGGGCCGCGCCGACGCCCAAGGCCATGACCAGCACGGCAATCAAACCTCTCATCCAAGCCTCCATCCCTGTTACCCGGAGACGAACGCGAACGAACGCAAACCGTTGCACAAACGCAAGAAAAGTCAAGCGCCCCGGACAGCCCTGACGAAAGAATGGATCAACCCGGCGTCCTTAACGCCCCGCGTCCGCTCCACGCCGGACGAGACATCGACCACCGGCGCCCCGGTCTGCCGGATCGCCTCCGCCACCGTCGCGGGCGTCAGCCCCCCGGCCAGTATCCAAGGCGCCGGCGGCTGCCATTCGCGCAGGATCGACCAATCGAACGACTGTGCGTTCCCGCCGGGGACCGGTGCGCCCGCGGGCGCTTTGTAATCGAGCAGCAGACGGTCGATCCCCTCCGCCGCCTGCGGCAAGTCGGACCGCGCCGCCACCCCGACCGAGCGCCAAACCGGAACCCCAAACCGGCCCTGCAAAGCCGCGGCGCGCTCAGCCCCGGCATGGACCTGCAACACGGCAAGCTCAATGCACTGCAACGCGGCGTCGACCTCATCGTCGGTGGGATCGACGAACAACCCGACCGGACAAGGGCCGCCAGCATGGCGCCGGGCCAGCGAACCCGCTTGCTTCGGGGTCACGGCCCGGGGCGACGGCGGGAAGAACACGAAGCCGACCCATTCCGCCCCGGCCTCGGCCACCGCGTCGAACGTCGCCGGCTCGCTCAGCCCGCAGATCTTGGCCTCGGCCACAGCCCGGCCGGTCAGCGCGGCGGCGACAACGCAAGGTCCGAACGCGACGCGCGAACCGGCTCAGGGCGGGACCGCAGCTCGTTCACCTGCGCCTCGAGTTGCCGCACCTGCCGCTCCGCCCGCCGGGCGCGCCCGCGTGCCGAGACCGTGCCGCCCCACGCGATGAATGCCCCGACAACGAAGAAGATGAATGCCGCAACCAGGATCGCGACCGAGAGCGGCGTCTCGATGGCGATGTCGGTCGGCCAAAGGCCGATGTTGACCGGCTGCTCGTTCGACAGCGCGAACGCGACCAGGATGATGAGAAGCGGGACGGCGATCAGGACGCGCACAATGGTGCCTTTCAGGCGCTCGCCCGTTCGGCGCGGGCCGAAGCGCGGGCGGGTTTCGGCCCGCGGTTTACGCGTTCGCGCAGTTCCTTGCCAGCCTTGAAGAAAGGCACGACCTTCTCATCCACCGAAACCGCCTCCCCCGTCCGCGGGTTGCGCCCGGTCCTGGCCTCGCGCTTCTTGACCGTGAACGCGCCGAACCCCCGCAGCTCCACCCTGGCGCCACGGGCCAGCGCCGCCGTGATCTCGTTGAATATCGTGCCGATGATCGTCTCGACGTCATCGCTCGTCAGGTGAGGATTGGCGCTGGCAAGTTCCGCGATCAGCTCGGATTTCGTCATTCTCTGCCTATCGCTGGCCTGTTCTAAGTGTCATTCCGCGGCACGGCTCGCCGTCGCAACGCGTAAAATGACACGTCTTCAAAAGTGTCCGAACAATGCCTTAGAGGCCGGACGGCGTCAAGGAACCAGCAAACCCAGCAGGGCAATCGCTTGAACCGTACTGGGATTCCGGCGCGGCCTGAAGTCTGATTCATGGGAAACCTCTCGTTGAGGAGGTTTCCCGATGCCCGGCCCATCGCTGATCGACCACTTCGCGGTGCTGGAGGATCCGCGTCAGTCCTGGAAGGTGCTGTTTCCGTTGCCCGAGGTTCTGCTGGTCGTGCTCTGCGCCACGCTGGCCGGCGCGGAAGACTTCGTTGAAATCAGGCGCTGGGGCCAGACGCATCAGGAGTTCCTGCGCCGCCTGCTGCCGTTCAAGGCTGGTGTGCCCAGCCACGACACCCTCAACGACGTCATCAACGCTCTCGACGGCGCGCTCTTTGCCGAGTGCTTCACCGCCTGGGTCGAAACTCTCCGCGACCCGGCCCCGGCCCCGTCCACTGCACCCGAAATCGTCGCCATCGACGGCAAGACCTCACGCCGCACCCACGACCGTGCCAAGGATCGCGGGCCACTCCACATGGTGTCAGCATGGGCCAGCAGCCAGCGCCTCGTGCTCGGCCAACAGGCGTGCGAGGCCAAGTCCAACGAGATCACCGCCATCCCGCTTCTGCTTGAACGCCTGGCGCTGACCGGGGCGCTTGTCACCATCGACGCCATGGGCACGCAAACCAAGATCGCCCAGGCCGTCCTCGACCGCGGCGGCGACTACCTGCTGGCGCTCAAGGGCAACCAGTCCAGCCTGCATGACGAGATCAGGCGCTACCTCGATGATCCCGCGGGCAAGGTCCACAGCCGGTTCGAGACGACCGACGGCGACCACGGCCGCATCGAGGTCCGCCGCCATTGGGTCAGCCACGACGTGGACTGGCTCACTACCGCCCGCCGGTTCCCGGGTGAGCCGCGGTTCCCGGGCCTGCGGGCCATCGCCGTCGTCGAGGCCGAGGTCGAACGCAACGCCAGCACCAGCTCCGAACGGCGCTACTACCTGTCGTCCTTGCCGCTCGATGCAAAGCTGTTCGCACACGCCGTGCGGTGCCACTGGCATGTCGAGAACCGCCTGCATTGGGTGCTCGATGTCGTGTTCCATGAGGACCTCAACCGCCTGCGATCCGGTGCCGGGCCGCAGAACATGGCCACGGTCCGGCACATGGCGATGAACCTGCTGCGCGGGCCGAAGGACAAACACAGCCTTAAGGTCAGGCGGAAATCAGCCGCTTGGGATACCGCCTATCTTGAAGCTTTGCTCCGCCAATCAGCGTGACCGCACTTCAAGCGATTGCCCTGGCAAACCCAGGGTCTCAGTCCGCGCCCCCGCCCTGCCAGATCGCCCAGGCGCCAATAACCGGCTGATGACGAACGCCGGCCAGGCTTGCCACGGCCTCCCGCGCCAATCCGCCCAGCGTCGCGCCAATGAACCGCTCGTAGAAGTTGCCTTGCCTCACGTCGCGCACAGGAAGGTCTTCCGAGATATTGTGGGTCCGTTGCAGCCAGTGTCGCGCGGCGATCTCGTCGCCGATCTCGTCCACCAGGCCAAGCGCCTTGGCTTGCTGCCCGGTATACGCGCGCCCGTCCGCCAGCTCGCGGACGCGCGCCGGGTCCATGTTCCGCCCTTTCGCGACGATGGCGACGAATTGGCCGAAAAGGTCGTCGACCACGCCATGCAAGTACTCCCGGCCCTGCGGCGTCAGCGGACGGGTGAAGCTTGGCTGGTCTTTCAGCGGGCCGGAGGTGATGGCATCGGCCGTGACGCCGAGCTTGTCGAGCAGCCCAGAGACTTGCGCCGTTTGCAGGATCACCCCGATCGACCCGGTCAGCGTGGCGTTGCTGGCGAACACCCGCTCCGCCGGCATGGCGATCATGTAGCCGGCCGACGCCGCCGTGCCGCCCATGACCGCGACCACGGGCTTCGCGGCAGCCACGCGGAGCAGCGCGTTGTAGATGCTCTCCCCCCCGGAAACGGAGCCGCCGGGGCTGTCGATGCTGACGATAACGGCCGGCACGTTGCGGTCCTTGGCCAGCGCCTCGACCGCGTCGAGCAGCTTGCGGTCCTCCGTGATGACGCCGCGCACGTTGACCCGGGCAATATGCGTGTCGCTGACGACGCCGCCCGCCCTCGGCAGCACCGCCACGAGCGCGGCGGCCACGAACGCCACCACCGCCAGCACCCGCCAAAAGTTCAGGCGGCGCTTGAGGCGCCGCCTGTCGAGTAAAAGATCGGTGTCGAGCGCCATAGCCTATTCGCTCTGCTGGTTCCGCCTGCGGATCGCAGCGCCCAGGATGTCGCCCAACGAGGCGCCGCTGTCGGCGGTTCCGAAATCCTGGATCGCCTGCTTGTCCTCCTCCACCTCGCGCCCCTTGATCGTGAGGCTGAGCTTGCGGGCCGCGCGGTCGATCGACTGCACCTTGGCATCCACCTTCTCGCCGACGGCGAACCGGTCGGGCCGCTGCTCCGACTTGTCCCGCGCCAGCTCGGCCCGGCGGATGAACCCGGTCAGCACGTCGTCGACCTTGACCTCGATCCCGTTCGCCTGAACCGCCGTCACCACGCAGGTCACGACATCGTTCTTGTGCACGCGGCTGAGCGTGTCGGCCGCCGGGTCCTCCTGGAGCTGCTTGATGCCCAGGCTGATCCGCTCTTTCTCCGCATCGATGTCGAGCACCTTCGCCTCGACGGTCTGCCCCTTCTCGTAATTGGCGATCGCCAACTCGCCCGGCTCGTCCCAGGAAATGTCGGACATGTGCACCATGCCGTCGATGTCGGCGGAGATGCCGACGAACAGGCCGAACTCGGTGATGTTGCGGATCTCGCCGGAAACGGTGCTGCCGATCGGGTGCTCGTCCTGGAATTGCTCCCAGGGATTCTGCTGCACCTGCTTGAGCCCGAGCGAGATACGCCGCTTGCTGCTGTCCACGTCCAGCACCAGCACGTCCACTTCCTGGCTGGTCGCGACGATCTTGCCAGGATGCACGTTCTTCTTGGTCCAGCTCATCTCGCTGACGTGAACCAGCCCTTCCACCCCCGGCTCCAGCTCCACGAAAGCGCCGTAGTCGGTGATGTTGGTCACGCGCCCCGAGAACTTCGCGCCAGCCGGATACTTCGCGGCCACGCCCTCCCACGGGTCGGCCTCAAGCTGCTTCATGCCCAGGCTGATGCGCTGCGTGTCGCTGTTGAAGCGGATCACCTGCACCTGCACCTGCTGGCCGATCTGCAGCGCCTCGCTCGGATGATTGATGCGCCGCCAGGCGATGTCCGTCACGTGCAGCAGCCCATCGACGCCGCCCAAATCCACGAAGGCGCCATAATCGGTGATGTTCTTCACCACGCCGTCGAGCACCATGCCTTCCTTCAGGCCCTGGATCAGCTCGCTGCGCTGCTCGGCCCGCGTTTCCTCCAGCACGGCCCGGCGGCTGACGACGATGTTGCCCCGCGCCCGGTCCATCTTCAGAATCTGGAACGGCTGCGGCGACCCCATCAGCGGCCCCACGTCCCGCACCGGACGGATATCGACCTGGCTGCCAGGCAAGAACGCCACCGCCCCGCCAAGATCAACGGTGAACCCGCCCTTGACCCGGCCATAGATTGTGCCGTTCACCCGCTGCTGCGCCTCGAACGCCCGCTCGAGATTGGTCCACGCCTCCTCGCGCCGGGCCTTCTCGCGGCTCAGCACGATGCTGCCGTCGCGGTCCTCGTAGCGCTCGACGAACAATTCGATGTTGTCGCCCGGCTTGACCTCCGGCGCTTGTCCGGGAGCGCCGAATTCCTTCAGCGCGACGCGTCCCTCGCTCTTCAGCCCGACATCCACGATCGCGTACTCGTCGGTCAGGCGAACAACGTGGCCGGTCACGACGGACCCTTCGAAGCCGCTGTCGCGGCCGAGGGTCTCGTCGAGCAGGGAGGCGAAATCATCCATGCCGTGGTCGGCTGGACGGTCCATAAGTTCGGTCGAGGCTGATGCCATGTGTAAGGTTGGTTCCCGTGAATGCGGCCGGACGAGCCGGCAACTTCGGTATGCGCGCCCGCTGAAAGGGAGCGTCTAGCCACATCGCCTGTCTCGCAGGTCGTGGCCTGGTTCAAACAACAACAGGCCCCGGCTTTGTGACAAGCCGGAGCTTACGCTTATAGATACTAAAAATCCGTCAAACGTCAAGCATTTGCAAGCCGCGCGCGCACGATTCCAAGCGCCCGCGCGAGCACGTCGTCAGGGCCAAGCTCCGTCGTGTCCAACAAAACAGCGTCCTCCGCCGGACGCAGCGGCGCCGTGCCGCGCCCGGAGTCCTGGGCGTCCCGCGCGCGCAGCTCGGCCTCCACCTGCTCCAGCGCCATCGAAACGCCCCGCCCCTGCAGCTCAAGCCAGCGGCGTCGGGCGCGGGCCGCGGCGCTGGCGGTGACGAACAGCTTCACCGGCGCGTCGGCGCAGACAACGGTGCCGATGTCCCGCCCGTCCAGCACCGCCCCCTGGGCCGCGAAACGGTGCTGGAACGCGAGCAAGGCGGCGCGCACCTCAGGCACGGCAGCGACGAGGCTGGAAGCGCGGTCCGCCTCCGGGCCGCGCAGGTCCGGGCGGAGGAGGTCGTCCGCCCGCAGAACCGCCGCGGCCGCGATGGCGGCGGACGCGTCGGCCGGGTCCCCCATCCGGTCCAGCACGAGGCGCCCGGTCGCGCGATAAAGCAGCCCGGTATCAAGGTGCTTGAGGCCGAGCGCGCCCGCCAGCCGCCGGGCAAGCGTGCCTTTCCCAGCGGAAGCCGGGCCATCGATCGCGACAACGGGCGGACGCGTCGTCACTGGATGGCAGCCCCCAAGCCCCGCATCAACGGCGCGAAACCGGGAAAGCTGCTGTCGATGCAGCCCCCGTCGCGCAGCGAAACCGGCGCGTCCGCGATTTGCCCAAGCACCAGCGAACCCATCGCGATCCGCCCGTCTACCCCCGTCTCAACCACGGCCCCGCCCGGCACAGGGCCGCCGTCGATGACCAAATCATCCCCCTCGGTCACGGCGCGCACCCCGTTCGCGGACAGCATCGCGGCAAGCGCCAATGCCCGGCCGCCTTCCATCGCGCACGGCCCCGACACGCCGCAAATCCGGGTCCGCCCCTCCGCCGCCGCCGCGGCAACGGCCAGCGCCGCATAGTCGCCCGCCATGCCGCGCGCCCGCCCGGGCGGAATCTCTGTCCCACGTAAGCGCCCGTAGGCCGCGACGATGTCGCCCACCGGCTCGCCGCCCTCGTCTCGTTCGTTCGCGACCGCGATACTCGCGCCCATCTCCCGCAACGTGGCCAGCAGGCCCGTGCGCGCCGGGTTAACCCCAACCCCCGGCAGCGTGATCCGCGAGCCCGGCACCAGCAGCGCCGCCACCAGCGGAAAAGCGGCCAAGGACAGGTCCGCCGGCACAACCACCGTGACGGCGCGCAACTCCGGCTGCCCCAGCAGGCGTACCGCCCTCCCCCGCCCGGCGGCTTCGCTTTCAATCTCCGCCCCGAAATGCCGGAGCATCCTCTCGCCATGGTCCCAAGCCGGTTCCGGCTCCTCGATGGTCGTCCAGCCCGGAGCGTTGAGGCCGGCCAGCAGCAGCGCCAATTTCACCTCCACCGCACCCGCCGGCACGCGATGCTCGGTCGGCAGCGCATCGCGCGCCCCACGAATGCCGAGCGGCATGAACCCGCCCTCCCGGCCCCGGAACGCCGCGCCGCACCCCGCGAGCGGCTCCGTAACCCGGCGCATCGTCCGGCTGCGCAGCCTCTCGCTCCCGGTCAACACAGCAAACAGGTCATGGCTGGCCAGCAGGCCGCACAGCAAGGCGGCGGCAATGCCGGAATCGCCGACATCGAGCACGTCCGGCGGCTCAACCAGCCCGCCGATGCCGCGCCCGGCCAAACGCCACGCCCCCGGCGCGTCCCGCGCCGCCTCGGCGCCGAGGGCACGCATCGCCGCCGCAGCGCGATGCACGTCCCCGCCTTCGAACGCCCCGCGCAACCGGGTCTCGCCGATGGCAAGCGCGCCCAGTGTCAGCGCGAGATAACTGATCGCCTCGTCCCCCGGCACAACCATCGTGCCTGAAAGGGGAGCGGCTGGACGCCGGGCGCTGAGCGGGCGGGGAGCATCAATCATGGGCGCCCTCCTTTATGCCACGGCGGCGCGGGGTTTGACAGTTGCGCGCAGCAATGGCATGGCCCCCGCCCTCCGGCAGAGTTTCGGCCCGGCTCGCGCCCCGGACCATGCCCCGGATCATGCCCCGGACTATGCGATGAGGATCTGATGGCTAAGCCCGAACTCGGCACCAAACGCGTCTGCGTCGCTTGCGGCGCGAAATTCTATGACTTGGGGAAAACCCCGGCCATGTGCCCGAAATGCGGCACCGAGCAGCCGGCGGACCTGCCAAAGCCCCGCCGCACCGGCGGCAACGTGGCCGAGGAGAAGCGCCCGAAGAAGGTCCCAGCGGATGTCGAGGACAGCGACGCCGAGCTCGAGGTCGCCGACGAGGACGAGGCCGAGGATGTCCTGGAAGACACCAGCGACCTCGAAGACGACGCCGACGCGATCGGCACGGACATCGAGGTCGAGCCGGAAAGCGACGAGAAGGACATGTAGCGGCCAGTGAGATCCGGTGGACGGGCCTCACCCGCCGATATGATGCTCGACAAAGGCGATAGCCTCGCCGACCGTCATGGATGCCGTATCAACCACCAGATGCGGCCCGTCCCAGGGTTCATACTCGCGCTCCAGCACGCCTTGCCAAGTCGGGCAGACAAGGCCCGGCACGTCGGACTGCCGCCCCTCCACTCTGCGCCGGTGCTCAATTGGATCGGAGCAGACAACCTCAATCTCGACGAGGCGGACCTGGGCGCGGTCCGCGACCATCCGCCACGCCTCCCGGCTCTCGCCAACCGGGTTGACGCCGTCCGCCACGACGGCACGCCCATCCGCGAGGTTGCCCTCGGCCAGCGCATTGGCCACCGCATACCCTGCCGCCCCAATGTCGCCGGCTAAAACCGTCGCACGGCGGATGGCCTGCTCGATAACGTCGATCCGAAGATAGAACGCGGCCCGCCGTCTCGCAATTCCGCGGGCAATCGAGGTCTTCCCGCTTCCCGGCAAGCCGCCGAACACGATCAGCACCGCGACCCTCCCCGATCAACAGTCCCACCGCCTAGCCACCCCCCAAACCCGGGATCGGCGCCCCGAACGTCTCCAACAGCAGCACCACGTTCAGGCACAGGATAACGCCGGCGCCGACGATCGCCGCCACGTCCACCACCCGCCCATTGGCGAACTCCCCCATGATGGCGCGGTTGCGGGTGAACAGCACCAGCGCGACCATCGGGATCGGCAGCGCGAACGACAGCACGACCTGGCTGTAAACCAGCGCGTCCGTCGTGTTCACCCCCAGGGCCACGATCACGAACGCCGGAATCATCGTCACCAGCCGCCGTATCCACAGCGGGATGCGGAAACCGACGAACCCCTGCATGATCATCTGCCCGGCCATGGTCCCGACCACCGAGGACGAGATCCCGGACGCCATCAGCGAGACCAGGAACACCACGGCCGCCGCCCCGCCCAGCAGCGGGGTGAGCGTGCGGTAAGCCGTCTCGATCTCCGCCACGTCCGAGTGCCCCTCATGGAAGGCAGCCGCGGCCATCATCACCATGGCCATGTTGACGGCCCCGGCAACGGCAAGGGCCAGGACGCACTCCCGGTTCGAGAACCGCAGCAGCAGCCGCCGCTCGCGCACGTCGGCGCCGGGCGCGCGGTGCTGCGTCAGGCTGGAATGCAGGTAAACGGCGTGCGGCATCACGGTCGCCCCGATAATGCCGACCGAGATGGTCAAGGCCTCGGCGTTCGGCATCGAAGGGGTGACGAGGCCCAACCCGGCCTGGCCCCAGGCAACGGGCGCGATGAACATCTCGATTAGGTAGCAGAGCCCGATAACGGCCACCAAGCCGCCAATGATCAGCTCCATCGGCCGGAACCCGCGGCGCTCGAACATCAGGATGCCGTAAGTGACCGCCGCCGTCACCGCCATGCCGTAGATCAGCGGCATCTGGAACAGCAGCGCCAGCCCGATCGCGCCGCCCAGGAATTCGGCCAGGTCGGTCGCCATCGCCGCGACCTCGCTGACCGCCCACATCGAATACCGGACCGGCGGCGAGAACTGCTCGCGGCACATCTCGGCCAGGTTCCGCCCGGTGACGATGCCGAGCTTGGCCGACAACGCCTGGAACAGCATGGCGATCAGGTTCGCCATCAGCACGACCCACAGCAGCGAATACCCGAACTGCGACCCGGCCTGGATGTTGGTCGCGAAATTGCCCGGGTCCATATACGCGATGGAGGCGATCACCGCCGGCCCGGCGAACAGCAAGGCCGAGCCTGGCCCGCGCCGCCGCCCGGCCAGCACGTCGCGGATCGCCGCGTCGGTGCGCTCGCTCAGTGTCCGTTTCATGTCCGTGCCTGAAGCCGCCAAGCCGCTCATTGTTCCAGGAACCCCTAATGTCCTGCGAGTAGAATGTGCACTAGGCTACATTTGCGTCAAGAGGCTTGACCTTTAACAACAATGCAGAAAGCCTGCCGCAAACGTCATAATGAAGCGCCTGTCGCGCAACGCCCCTTGCGGCGGCTGGCGTCGCACGGTAGCGAATGCCTGCGCGCGCCATTCAAGTCTTGTCGCCTGGGCTGCAAGAAGTCGCTCATGCACGAACCGCGGCGTCAGCAAGCCCGGCCTCAACCGGCGCGTCGGAACCTTCGGGCGGACACGAGCAATGACGGTGCAGACCAAGGCGCAGCCGGACGCCCCCATCGCGGACCTGCCGGAGGAACCAACCCAGGCCGAGCGCTTCGGCAAAGCCAGGACCGGACGCTCGACTGCCCTGCTGGAAGACTACGCCGAGCTGATCTCGGACCTGCTCGCCGCCGCGGGCGAGGCCCGCTCAACCGATATCGCCCGCCGCCTCGGCGTCTCCCACGCCACCGCGATCAAGAGCATCCAGCGCCTCAAGCGCGAGGGCCTCGCCACCGCGCGGCCCTACCGGGGCGTGTTCCTGACGCCCGCCGGGCAGGAGCTGGCCGAACGGGTGCGCAAGCGCCACCGGATCGTCGTCGCCCTGCTGGTCGCGGTGGGCGTTCCGCTTGAGGCCGCCGAGTCGGACGCCGAGGGCATCGAGCACTACGTCTCGGAACCCACGCTCGCGGCCTTCAGCGCGTTCCTGCGCGAACGAAACGCCGACCCGGCCTGACCGGCCCTGCCCAACGCCGCGCAGCCTCCATCAAACGCGGCGAGCACGTCCTCGGCCCTGATCGGACCCGCCATCCTATGACCGGCCTCCGCCCACTTGCAAATCATTCGCAGTTGCATCTAGTGTCCTGTCCCAGAAGTTCGCCTTCGAACTTCTGGGATAAGCAGGCCACGAAAACAAAGGGCTAGTGTCCCGGGGCACGCAATTTCAGCACGACGGATTTCTGAACCGGGACACTAGCATCCTGCATTAATGCGAGAAACGAAGGAGAACACCAAGCATGGAGAAAAACGAACCCGGCAACGGCGTCCGCGAGCAAACGGTCCCGCCGCTCACCGAGCTTGCGCTGTTATGGGCGATGCGGACCTGGGTCGCCGGACGCCGCCGCCGCACGGCGGTCGAAAACAAGGTCACCCCGGTTTTCACCCGCCTGGGCGCGCCGCTGGCGTCAGGCTATCTGTTCGGCCTGATGTGGGTGCTGGACAACGCCGCCTGCCGCAACCTCGCCATCTATTGCCCAAGCCGCCCCGGCGTCAGCTCGGACGAGCAGATTCTGCTCGACATCCTGTCCCTCACGCAGGAACGGCAGAGTTTCGAGCGCCTCCTCCTGTTCCGCACGCTGCTGAAGCCAACGGCCGCGACCCCGGCAGGCACGAGCGCCACCGGGCTGGTCAATGAGCTGAACCGGGCCGGCCTCTTCCTGCAACCCTGCTTCGGGCACATCCGTCATCACGCCTTCCCGCCCGCAACGGCGGCTTGGGGGCGTCAGCCAACGCCGGGCGAGCTTGGGGGATGACATCGACGACGCGCGGGGCCGCCCGGATGCGGCGACACGCAGCCCCGCCAAGCATCTCACCCTCGGTCAGGGCCTGCGGCACGGTTGTAGCGTAAGTGGCAGTTTTCGAAGCACCCCCGCCCGTTCGAACGTCAACCCGTCGCTCCGTCCCGCAAGGCGTCCGCCCCAGCCCCTCGCCCCCGGCACGCGCGCCACACCGTTTCGGGCGTGGCCGGCATGTCCAGGTGGGCGACCCCTATCGCGTCCGTGATCGCCGCCATCACCGCTTGCGGCGCCCCGATCGCCCCAGCCTGGCCCGCGCCTTTCGCGCCAAGCGGGTTGCGCCCCGTCGGCGCCGCTTCATCGAACCGGACCTCGAGCCACGGCAGGTCCGCGGCCCGCGGCAGCGTGTAATCGGAGAACGTGGCCGTCAGCAGTTGCCCGTATTCGGCATCGTAATGCACCCGCTCCAGCAATGCCTGCCCGATCCCCTGCGCCAGCCCGCCCTGCACCTGCCCCTCGGTCAGCAGCGGGTTGACCAGCACGCCGTAATCGTCGGACGCCACGTAGCGCAGCAGAGCCACCGCCCCGGTCTCCGGATCGACCTCGACCTCCGCCACGTGGCAGCCGTTCGGGAACACGAACAGCTCGTTCGGATTAAGCGCCTCGGCGTCCAGCGCCCCCTCCGGAACCATGCCGATCATGTCGGCAAGCGTGATGCTGCCAGGCCCGGCGGCAAGGAACGTCCCGGCCTCGAACCGGACAGCAGCCGGGTCGGCTTGCAGCAGCCGCCCGGCCTCCCGCCGCGCCTTGGCAAGGCTTGCGTCCAGCGCCATCAGCAAAGCGGCGCCGGCCATGGGCAGCGACCGTGCCCCGCCATGGCCGGAGCCGGCCGCGATCCGCCCCGTGTCGGCCTGCACCAGGCGGAACCGCGCCGCCGGCAGCCCGAGCCTCTTCGCGGCGATCTGCGCGAAGCTCGTCTCATGCCCCTGCCCGTTGGACTGCGTGCCGGACAGCAGCTCCACGGTCCCGTCGCGGCGGAACCGCACCGCGCCGCCTTCGGTGGGCGCCCCGCGCGAGGTTTCAAGGAAGCACGCGATGCCCTGGCCATATAAACGCCCCCGCGCCGCCGCCTCGGCCCGGCGACGCGCGGGGTCCCCGGCCGCCTCAACCGCCGCATCCAGGTTCGCCCGGAACCGCCCGGTGTCGATCTCGATGCCGAGCGCGGACCGGTAGGGAAACGCGTCGATCAGGTTCATCCGGCGCAGCGCGGCGCGGCCATGGCCCAACTGGTCAGCCGCCACGTCGATCAGGCGCTCGATCAGGTAGTTCGCCTCGGGCTTGCCCGCCCCCCGGTAGGCGTCAACCGGCACGGTATTGGTGAACGCGCCGCGGACAGCCATGAAAACCGCCGGAATGGCGTAAACGCCGCCCATCGCCGTCGAGGGCGCCAACGTCGATGCCCCCGGCCCCAGCGCCGACACGTAGGCCCCGAGGTTGCCGATCGTGTCGACATCAAGCGCAAGGAACCGCCCGTCCGCATCGAGCGCGAGCCGCGCGGAGGTCACGTTGTCGCGCCCGTGCACGCCGCTCAGGAAATCCTCCGTCCGCTCGGCCGCCCAATGCACCGGACGGCCCAACCGCCGCGCCGCCCAGAGCAGCGCCACGTATTCCGGATGCACCACGTTCTTCATCCCGAACCCCCCGCCGACATCGGGGCAGGCCACCTGCACGGCCTCGTCCGGCAAGCCGAAGCACGCGGCCAGGTCATGGCGGATGGCATGGACGTCCTGCCCGCTCAGCGTCAGGCGCAAACGCCCCGAAGCGGCGTCAAACGAAGCGGTCGCCGCACGGGTCTCCAGCGACGCCGCAACGACCCGGTTGTTGACCAGCTCCAGCGTGACCCGATGCGCGGCGGTCTCGAAGGCCCGGGCCACGGCATCGCGGTCGCCGCGCTCGAACCGGTAAGCCAGGTTGCCCGGCGCCTCCGGCCAGATCCGCGGCGCGCCGTCCGCCAGCGCGGCCCCGGGCAGAACCACGGCGGGAAGGTCCTCGTACTCCGCCGTCACATGCTCGGCGGCATCGCGGGCGGCAAGCCGCGTTTCGGCCACGACCATCGCGACCGCTTCGCCGACGTGGCGCACGTGCCCGGCGGCCAGCGCGTGCCGGGGCGGAACGATCAGCGGCTCGACGGACGGCAGGCGTATGGCGCAGGGAATCGGCTGAACACCCTCCCCGAGCAGGTCCGCCGCCGTAAAAACGGCAAGGACGCCGGGCATGGACGCCGCCGCACCGGCATTGATGGCCCCGATCCTGGCATGGGCTCTGGGCGAGCGCACGAAAACGGCGTGCAGCGCGGCCTCGCCGGCCAGGTCATCGGTGTAGGCGCCGGCGCCGCGCAGGAACCGGTCGTCCTCCACGCGGCGCGCCGACCGCGGATCGTCGGCGTTCGTGGCCCGGCGCACGCGCTCAGTCATGGCCTCGTGGCTCCCAGGAATCAAACAATGGAGAGGACGTCAATAAACAAGCGCCTCATGGATCGGGGCCTGCGCCGCGATCCGCTCAAAGCACAGCGCGCCGAGGTCGAGCGACACGTAACGGCCATGCAGGATCAGTTCGGCCACCCCGCGCCCGGTCGCCGGCGCGTGCATCACGCCATGCCCGGAAAACCCGGTCGCGAAGATCAGGTTGCGCAACTCGGGATGACGCCCCACCACGCCGTTGTGGTCGAACAGGTTCATCTCGTAGTGCCCGGCCCAGGCGCTCTGCAGCCGCAGCCGCTCCAGCGCGGGGATGCGGTGGGCCAAGGCCGGCCAAACGGCGTCCTCGAACAAGGTGTGGTCAGGCTCGAAGTCCAGGCCCGGATGCGGGTCGCGCTCCTCGCCCGGCAGCGCGCTGCAGATGAAGCGGTCGCCTTCCGGGCGCAGCGCGATGCCCGACGCGTCGAACACGAACGGCATCCCCGCAGGATCGAGCGGGGCCTGGATCACGAACATCGTCCGCTTGCGCGGCTCGACCGGCAAGTCGCACCCGGCGAGCGCCGCCACCTGCCCCGAGGCCGGCCCGGCGGCGATGACGGCGGCGCCGCAGGCATGTTTCTCGCCCTTGGCGCACACCACCGCGGCCACCCCGGCGCGGTCGCGTTCAAAGCCGACGATCTCCCTGTCGATGAACTTGACCCCCAGCGCGCGCGCCTGCCGCCGCAGCAAGCGCAACAGCATGTAGGCGTCGAACCACCCCTCCCCGGCCAAGCCGAGCGTCCCGCCCACCAGGTCCTCCGTTCGCAGCCAAGGGAACCGCGCGGCCAGCTCGCGCTGGTCAAGCCACCCGACCGAGGCGCCCAGCCGGACGAAGCTTTGATGGCACGACCGCAGCATGTCGGCCCGCGCCGCGTCCGCGAGCAGCAGGTAAGCGCCGCGGACGAGCGCGATGTCCCCATCCGGCCCGAACCGGTCCGCAAGGCTGGCCAGGAAGCCGAACGAGAACTGCGACATCTGCGTGCTGACCGGCGTGGTGAACTGCTGCCGGATGGACGCGGCCGAGCGGGCGGTGGAGGCGAACTGGTAGGACGGGTCTTTCTCGAACACCGTGACGCTGCCGCCGAACCCGAGCTCCCGCAGGAAGAAGGCGGTGGCGCAGCCGATCACGCCGCCCCCGATAACCGCCACGTCCACGCATCCTTCGCCCATATACAACCTGCCATCTCGCCGCTGCCGGGCCGCAGGATGCCACGCGGGCACGGCCCTGTCCCCCGCCTCGTGCCAGCCTGATCCACGAGCCGACTCATTCACGAGCTTCGGCTGCTCGCTCGTTACCTCCGGCGGCGAACAGGCGCGCGAGCGGGAGGACGAAGTCCACGACCCGACCGATCCGGACGGGCGTCACATCGTCACCGCCTCCCTACCGCCCAGTATCGTGCCGCTCGCGCCCACGCCTTCCGGGCCTGGGCCGAGATCACCGGTGTTGCCGCCGCAGCGTGACCATAGCTGCGCTCGGCCTGCGTCGTGGGTCTCGCCGCATCTATGGGCCAGCAAGTTGACGATGCCGCGGTCGCTGAGGGCTGTCGCACCCTACACGCGCAGGCACGTTCCTCGGTCGCCGCCGTCAAAGCTTTTTGCTCCGGAGCCAGGTACGCATGGCCTGGACGAGTTCAGCCTTGCGCTCCAGCGGCAGCCAATGCGCGGTGGGCAGGCTCGTCACGGTGAGGTCTTGGCAGGCCGCGCGCATCGGCTCGCCCTGGCGATGACCGATGATAGTGTTGGTCTGATCGAAGTCGCCGTTCACGAAGAGCGCCGGCTGAGACAGGCGGCCGCCATTGGGCGCCTTGCGCGCGTAGGCGATGTTGGCGTCGTCGTTGAGGTACCACGCGCAGGGCGCGCGGAAGCCACGAGCGTTGTACGCCTGCACCAGCACGTCGAAGTCCGCCGGCGGCCAGAGAGCCGGGTCAGGTTGGGTCGGTGGGGCGCGGTGCGCGGCGTCGAAGCGCCCTCCCTTGCGCGTGACCGTCGCATTCGGCGAAGGTTTGCCGACGTTGGCGGGGTCGCCTCGCCGACCTATCTTCGTGCCCGACCGATGCCGAATCGTTCAAGCGACCTGCTCAATCACCGCGCTGTGATGTGCCGCAGTCAGATCACCAGCTTGATCGTGCCATGGGTCCTGCGGTCCGCCGGCGAGACCGTACGGATCGCCCCGCCAGCGGCAACGATCGTTCACGATCTCGCCTCCCAGATCGAGCTGGCCGTGAGGGGCCTGGGAATTATCAGCGCCCCGGCCTGCCGCGTGCCGGCCCGCCGCCGTCCTGATCGGGAGTGCGGGCGTCATTGTTGGGTGAGGCCCTGTCCGCTCGTCAAATCAGAGCACGACGCCTGGGGGCCTACTCAAAAACCTTGGAAGGGGTGAGCTTCAGGGCCTTGAAACGCGCGACGTTCTCCGTGATGGCGATCTCGACGGGCAAGCGCTCCATGCTGGACGCGCCATAGAACCCGGCCAAGCCCTTCACGCGCCCGAGCACGTGACGCGTGTCCTCTACGGTCGCGACCGGGCCGCCATGACAGATCACCAGCGCATCCGGATCGACCTCCCATGCCGCGTCGGCCATCGCTTGGATGCGCTCGACCCCTTCGTCCAGCGACATCACCGATTGCGCGCCGACCGCGCCCGAGACCGTGGTGCCGAGATGCGCCACGATGATGTCCGCCCGGACTCGCGCCATCGCCCGCGCCTCCTCGGGGTTGAACACGTAAGGGGTCGTAAGCAGGCCGATCTCGCCGGCCAAACGGATCATTTCCACTTCCCGGTCGAAACCCATGCCGGTTTCTTCCATGTTCGCCCGGATGCGCCCCTCGAACAGGCCGACGGTCGGGAAGTTCTGCACCCCGCTGAAGCCCATATCCTGCAACTGCCGGAGGAAGCGCGGCATCTGCCGAAACGGGTCGGTGCCGCAGACCCCGGCCAGCACGGGGGTATGCTTCACGACGGGCAGCACCTCGGCAGCCATTTCCATGACGATCTGGTTCGCGTCGCCGTACGGCATCAAGCCGGCGATCGAGCCCCGCCCGGCCATGCGGAAACGCCCGGAATTGTAGATGACGATCAGGTCGGCGCCGCCCGCCTCCTCGCACTTGGCGGAAATCCCGGTGCCCGCGCCGGCGCCGACGATGGGAATGCCGTCCGTCACCTGCTTGCGCAGGCGCTGTATGACATCAGCCTTGTTCATTCCTTGGCGCTCGCTGTTGCTGGATGAATTGGTGGAGTTGCCCGGCCATCGCCGTGGCAAGGGCCGGGTCGTTGATGGCGCGGTCGTCGACGATAACCTCGACATGCCTCGGCAGGGATGCCAGCAGCGACCGGAACAGCGCCGCATCGGCGTTCGCATCATGGAACACGCCGCCGGGCACGGAGATGGCCGAAACGCCGCCCTTGGGCACGAACACCGCCGCAGGCCCACGCGCCGCGCCGATCTTGCGGCCGAGCATCTGGCCGAGTTGTTCGCACTCGGCCGCATTCGTGCGCATCAGCGTGACCTGCGGGTTATGGACGTAAAGCGTTCGGTGCTGGAACGCCGCCGGCACTGTCTCCCGCGGGCCGAAATTCACCATGTCGAGCGCGCCCAAAGAGATCACCTGCGGCAGTCCGCGCCGCCCAGCGGCTTCCAGCCGGTTCGGCCCGGCGGACAGCACGCCGCCGACCAGCTCGTCGGCGAGTTCGGTCGGGGTCAGGTCGAGCACGCCGGAGAGCGCGCCGTCCGCGGCCAGTTTCTCCAGCGCCCGTCCGCCGGAGCCGGTCGCGTGAAAGACGAGGACTTCGTAGCCCTGCCGCTCAAGCCATTGCCTGGCCGTGGTGGCGGCCGGGGTGGTCACCCCGAACATCGAGATGGCGATGGCAGGCTTGGCCGAGGGCGTCTTGACGCGCCGGGCGGCAACATGAGCCATGCCCGCGGCGGCGGCGGCGGCATTCTGGAATACGCGCATCGACACCGAATTGAGGCCGGACACGTCCAGCACCGCATTCATCATCGCGATGTCGCTTTCGCCGACGTAGGCGCGCACGTCGCCCGAGGCGACGGTGGAGACCATGAGCTTCGGCACGCCGATCGGCAGGGCGCGCATCGCAGCCGTGGCGATGGATGAGCCGCCGGAGCCGCCGAGCGCCATGATGGCGTCCAGTCTGCCTTCTTGCAGCAGCCGCCCGGCGATGACGGCCGCGCCACGGCCCATCGCTTCGATAGCCTGGCCCCGGTCATTGCCGGCAGCCAGGTCCGCGACCGTAGCCCCCGCGGCAGCGGCCACCTCGTCCCGCCCGATCTCCGCCTCCGTCCCGCCCGGCCCGGCGATTCCGACATCAACGAGCACGACGCTTACGTTCCCTGCGCGCAGATGGTCGCGAACGTAGGCGGTCTCGATGCTTTTGGTGTCGAGCGTGCCGAGGAGGACGACGGTGGGCATCGCGCTACTGGCCCGGCGGGATCAGCCGGAAATCCGGCAAGGCGCGCAACTCGTCTTCCGAGCCGGAGGGGCTGAAGGCGACAAGAAGGCGCAGCGCGTCCTCTCCGGTGTTGAGCGTCGAGTGGTATCGGGCACGGGGGACGTAGATCGTGACGCCAGGCTCGACGGGGCGGACGATGGGCTGGCCGCGCTCGTCCTCGATCATCTGCTCGCCGGAGCCGGAAAGAATGTAGATGACCTCCTCGGCGGCGGGGTGGTTGTGCCGGGCATGGCCTTGGCCGGGGTTCATCGACACGACGGCGACGCTGATCGCCTCCGCCCCGGTCACCTCGGCGGACGCGGTAAAGGTGGTGCGGCCCCAATCGAAGCCGAAAGCGGGAACATCCCGCTCGTCGACGAAATAACGCGGTTCGGTCATGGCACGCTCCTCAGCCTTCGCCCAAAACATTGACCCGCAGCGCGTCCACGGCGACGGCGATGAAGATCAGGATGCCGCCGATCATGGTGACGTAGAACGACGGCACATACACGATGGCGAGGCCGACGTGGATGACGGTCAGCAGGAACACGCCGCCGAGAATGCCGAGCGTGCCGCCGCGCCCGCCGAACACGCTGACGCCGCCGATGATGGGGGCGGCGATGGCGTAAAGCAGGAAGCTTTCGGCCTGGTTCGAGGTGATGGCCATCTGCCACGCCGCGAGCAGCCAGCCGGCAATGCCGGAGATGAAGCCCGAGAGGGTGAAGGCGATGATCTTGACCCGCTGCACGCGGATGCCGGCGACGAGCGCGGCCGCGGCGTTGCCCCCGGTGGCGTAAAGGCTGCGCCCGAGGATGGTGCGGCGCAGCGTGAAGCCCATAGCGACGAAGCCGAACAACAGCACGAGCGGCATGACCGGCCAGCCGTCGAAGGTGGCCTGGCCGATCCAATAATAGCTGTCCGGCAGGTCGGTGATGGTGTTGCCGCGGGTGATGGCCAGCAGGCCGCCTTGCAGGGTGATCATCATGCCCAGGCTCTCGATCAGCGAGACCATGCGCAGCTTGGTGACGCAGACGCCGTTGGTGAAGCCGATCAGCGTGGCGATCCCGACCCCGAGCACGATCCCGGCCGGCGTCGGCAAGCCGAGGCTTTGGATGGCCAGCGCGCCGAGCGCGGACGAGATGCCGGTGATGGCGGCGATGGAGAGGTCGATCTCGCCGACCAGGAGGACGAGGGATTGCGCCAGACCCAGCAAGCCGAGGACGGTGGCCTGCACGAGCACGTTCTGCAGGTTCGGCACCGAGAAGAAGAACGGGTTCAGGACGCCGAACACGATGATGAGCCCGGCAAGCCAGAACCAGACGACGTGCGCGAGGGCGCCTTGCAGGCGATGCGCCGTGCGCGTCCGGGGCCGGGCTTGCGGGATGCCCGCCGGGATTGCCATGTCGTCGGTTTGTGCGCTCATTCGGCGTATGCTCCTAGCTCGGCGGTGCGGGTCGAGAAGGCGATGCGGAGCACGTCGTCCTTGGTCAATGACGCCGCCGGACGGTCGGCCACGACTTGGCCGCCGGCGAACAGGACGACGCGGTCGACGGCACGCAGCATCTCGTCCAGGTCGGAGGTGACGATGATCACGCTGACGCCGTCCCGGGTGAGGCGGTCGATCAACCGGTGGACCTCCTCCTTGACGCCGACATCGATGCCGCGGGTCGGCTCGTTGAGGATGAGCAGGCGGGGTTTTGTCGCAAGCAGGCGGGAAAGCAGGACCTTCTGCTGGTTGCCGCCGCTGAGCTGGCCGACGAGCTGCTCGGCGCTGCTGGCCTTGATCGAGAGGCGCTGGAACAGGCCGGCGACGAGCGAGCGCTCCTGACCGGGCCAGATGACGCCGCCGCTGGAAACGCGGGCGAGGCTCGACATGCTGATGTTCTTGGCGATCGACTGGATGCCGACGATGCCGTCCTTGTGGCGGTCCTCCGAAAGAAAGGCGATGCCGGAGGCCAGCGCGTCCGCAGGGTCGGAAGGCAGCGGGCGGGTTTGGCCCGCGTGCCCGACCGTGCCCTCCGCCGGCAGCAGGCCGTAAAGCGCCCGCGCGAGGTCCTGCGCGCCGGAGCCGGGCAGGCCGGCGAAGCCGACGATCTCGCCGGCGCCGAGCGTCAGGCGATCGATCCGCAACGACGGCGCGCGCAGGCCGGTGAACGACCAGGCCGGGGCCGGCGCGGGCCCGGCGTGATCGCGGGAGAACAGGCTGAGGCCGCGCCCGAGCACCATCTCGCTCAGGGCTGCGGCGCTGATGCCCGCGACCGGCTGGTTGCCGGCCACCATCTCGCCGTCGCGCAGAACGGAGACGGCGTCGCAGATCTCCAGGATCTCTTCGTTGTAGTGCGAAATGAACATGAAGGTGACGCCTTCGCCTTTCAGCTTGCGCATGAAGCCGAACAGCTCGGTCCGGTCCGCCATCGTCAACGCCGTGGTTGGCTCGTCGAGGATGATGAGCCGGCCGCCGCTATGCAGCGCGCGAAGGATGTTGAGTTTGCGCCGGTCAACGGCCGAAAGGGCGCCGGCGCGGCCCCTGGAGTCGAGGCCGGTGCCGGCCAGGTATTCGGACGCGCGCCGGTGCATGAGCCGCAGATCGACCCACGGCCCCCGGTGCGGCCAGCGCCCGAGCATGAGGTTCTCGGCCACCGACAGGCCGTTGACGATGGCGGGCTCCTGGGTCACGAGGAACACCCCATGGCCCTCCATCGCCTTCACGTCGGACGGGCCGAGCGCGTTGCCGTCGAGCGCCACCGCGCCCTCGCTCGGGCGCTCCAGCCCGGCGACGATCTTCACCAGCGTCGACTTGCCGGCGCCGTTCTCGCCCAGCAGGCCATGCACCGTGCCTCGCTCGACGGTGAGCGACACGCCCTTGAGCGCCGTCACGCCGCCGTAGCGTTTGACAAGCTGGCGTGTTGCCAGCAGCACGTCGCCGCCCATGGCGTCGCTTCCCGGCCGCCCGGTCTAGCTGTACTTCAGGCCCCAGTCGTTGAACGTCACGTTGCCCCACATGCGCTTGTCGCTCGCGTTCTTGGCGTCGATGACGAAGGGCGGGATAACGAGGCTCGGGCCGGTGTCCGACTGCTTGATCTCGCCCTGTTCCCAGAAATACTTGTCGTTCGTGTAAGGTCCGAGCGGGACCGGTTTGCCCTGCATCGAGTACTTGGCCAGCATTTCCACCGTGATCTGGCCATACGCGACCGGGTCCTGCGAGATGTCGGCGTCCATGTAGCCGTCCTTGATCCATTCGAGCGCGATCGGCTCGCCGTCGATGTTGACGAAGATCACGTGGCCTGGCTCGCCTACCTTCTTCCACTTGTTCTTCTGCTGCAGCGCGGTGACGATGCCGCGGGAGGGGGTGTCGCTCGGGGCATGAACGGCGTCGAGGTCAGGATATTCGCCGAGCGTGGACGCGGTCACGCTCAGCATGTTCTTGAGCAGGCCCTCGGTCGGACGGCTCAGCAGCGTGATGTCGGGATATTTCTTGAACGTTGCTTCCATCCCCTCCTTGCGCAGCCGCCAGGCGACGCTTTGCAGCGCCCCGTAGCAGTTCAGCACCGTGCCCTTGGGCGAGCCATGCTTCTGCTTGAGCCGCTCGACGATGGTTTCGGCCGCCATGACGCCGCCTTGGTAGTTGTCGAAATCGACGGTGATGGCGACGTTGCCGCCGGTCGCGGGCGTGTCGATGATGCCGACCGGGATTTTGCGGTAATTGTACTTCTTGATGACGCTGGCGATGGCCTGGCTGTCGATCGGATCGCTGATGACCGCCGACGGCTTGTTGAGCAGCAGGGTTTCCCATTGCTGCAACTGCGTCGTGTTGTCGAAGTTGGCGTTGACCGCCTGGAAGCGCCAGCCCTGCCCCTCGACTGCCCGCTTCACCGCCTCTTCCTGGGCGACAAAGAAGTAGAAGGAGAGGCTTTTGTTGCTGTACGGGACGAAGTGCTGCTCCGCGGCGAAGGCTTTGCCCCCGGCTGCGAGCGAGGCCGTCGCCGCGGCGGCGGCCCCGAGCACGGCGCGACGGTTGATGGGTGTCCGGTTCATCGTTTTCTCCCTTTTTTGTTGTTGCGCTGCGTCGATGACGGTTCGTCTTTGCTGCCGACGCAGGTTTGTTCGTTACGCGCGCCCTAGTGTCCCGCCCCAGAAGTTCGCCTTCGAACTTATGGGATAAGCAGGCCACGAACACAAAGACCTAGTGTCCCGAAGCACGCAATTTCAGCACGGCGAATTTCTGGTTCGGGACACTAGTCCTCCTCGGTCCGATCGGCAGGTTCGCACCCCGGCGCAGGATGATCGATCCGGGCCTGCAGGTAAATGCGGCACATCTCCGCATTCGCCTCGGCAGCGCCCGTGAGGCTGCGCAGCCGCCTGAGGTGCGTGGCGTAATCGCCCGGGCGCACCGGCTGGCCGCCCGGCATGATGAAGGCGCCCGCCGCGGCATCATCGCCGGCGGCCTCATGCCGGCGCATGGTGAGATAGCGCAAGGCCAGCGCCTGCAAGGCGTCCTCCCCATCGTGCGCCAAGGCGTGCAGGCCGCCCATGGTCAGGGCCAGCGCGGACGCGATGTCCGAGCGGGCCACGAGCGGCCGCAACAGCTTCTCCTGCCGCCCCAGGAACGCCCGTTCGCGGAAGGTCCGGCGGATGTCGGCAAGCCCGCTCGCCGCCTCGTCCGAGAACGTTTCCGCGAAGCCCAGGCCCGCGGCGACGCCGTGATTGATCCTGCGCGCGGCAAAATGGTCCACAAGGCGGACCCGGGCCGTCCTGACGCAGCCAAGCCATTCCACGGCGCACCGCATATCGGCTGCCATCAGGAAGGCGAAGTTGGCGGAGCACCAGAACGTCGGCAAGCGGAACGTGACCTCGACGTCCTCGCCAGAAAAAGCGAGGCTCTCGACAAAGCCCATCGCGGCGACGGACTCATCGAGTTCCGGGTCCATCACGGTGTCGAGCGCCGCCATGACGGCATCGTGGCGGTTGTCCCGCGCCGAACGGCGCAGCTCAAGCTGCGGCATGGATCTCGTCTTCCGCCCGCGCCAGGGATATCTGCCCGTCCGCCTCCGCCGACGCGATGCGGCATTCCTCGGGCACGGGGAGGCCGTACAGGCGGGCCGCGTTCAAGCCGAGGATCTTGCGCTTGACATCGAGCGTCAGTTCGGTTCCCGCCTCGCGCGCCAAGTCTTCCGGGAACTGGAACGCCATGAACTGCTCGACGATCCATTTCGGGCTGGTGATGCCGTAGTCCGAACCGAACAACAGCCGGTCCTGGCCGACGAAATACAGCAGGTCGGAGAGCATCTGCGCGAAGTATTTCGGCCGGGCATGGATAAAGGAGGGGATCAGCGCCAGGCCGCCGTAGACGTTCGGCTCCTGCCCGGCGATCCAGCAGAAATCGTCGATGCGCGGCATGCCGCAGTGGTCGACGATGAAGTTCAGGTCCGGAAAGGCGGTGGCGACGTGGTCGACGTCCCGCACGTCGAACGCGTCGAGGTTCAAGGGGTGGATCGTCGGCCCTTTATGCAGGTGGATGTTCTTGATGCCGAGCTGCTGGCACTTTTCCATGTAGGGCGCGACGATGTCGTCGCGCATGGTGTACCCCTTGGAGGCGCCGTTCCATTCGGCGGTATAAAGCTTGACGCCCTTGAACGCATACTGCTCGAACTCCGCTTCGAGCCGGTCGAGGCCGGGCTGTCCGTCGCGGGGGTCGCAGCGGCCGTTCAGGACAATCTTGTCGGGATGAGCCCGCTTAAGGGCGGCGCACTGGTCGGCGGTGTTGAAGCCGTCGACGAAGAAGTCCTTGAGATTGGTCGGCAGCATGATCGCGGTATCGACATAGCCGTCCTCGAACAGGTCCCGGGCAGCCTTCTCGACGCCGTAGTGGCAGAAGGTGTCGAAATCCCAGCGCTGCTCGGGCGGGGTCATGCCGACGTGCGAGCCCCAGAAGCTTTCGATAAAGGTCAGGCCATAGCGGTTGCGCCGGTTCTCGGGGCGGGCATCCCATAGGTGGATATGGCCGTCGACGACGAAAACCTTGTCTCCGTTGGGCGTGACATACATGGCGTTCTTTCTCCCGAGGCGATGATCCAGCTTTTGAGTCGCTCTTGTTCCTTCTAAATATGGTCTGCGGCCCTAATGGTCCATAAGTTCGGTTTTGCTCGATAGCAGATGCCGCAGGCCCGGCGCCTCACACCACTTGTGCGCTTTCAACAAAGCGTGCGTTCTAAACCGAAAACGCCAGCCGCGCCGCCGCACGACGAACGGACACGTAGTGATTTTGGCCGCGCAGAAGCTCGGTCTGGGCAAAGCCACGCGCAGCGCCGTCGAAAGTCGGCAGCTCGGCGGCCACGGCCAGGGCTGGCAAGGGCGCCAAAGCGTAAGCCGGGTCATGGCGGAAGCGGGGCTCCCGCGTCGTGTCCAGCGGTATAAGCGCGCGCGGGCGCGGGCCAATGCCTGCCGTGCTGCGTTGTTCTTGGCGGGCGGCAGCGACGGACGGGCGGGCGGCGGCAACAAGCCGCGTGCTTCGGCACGAACCGTGACCAGCCGCACCGGCGCCGTCAGCGCGAAGCGACAGGCGGGCCGCGGCGAAGCTCGCCTCCGTTTCGGCAAGCGTGCCGTCCCAGGGAACGGCAAGTTCGCCGCCTTGGCCGTCGTAGCGCATCAGCGCGGCCCGGCTCATGCGCCGGTCGGCCGCCGGAACCGCCTCGCGTTCCAGCCAGCTTCGCGCCTCGTGCTCCAACGCCGCATAAACGGCGTCCGCCTCCGCCGCGCTGCCCACGGTTTGGCTGAACGCTGCCCGCACGTCCGCCTCCAGCAGGCCGTCGGCGCACAGCACGCCGGGCGCGGGCGGCACGAGCACCGTCGCGGTCCCCAAGGCTTCCGCCAGCGCGCAGCCGTATAGCGGGCCGACGCCGCCGGACGCCAGCAGGGCGAACTGCCGCGGATGGCGCCGATCATGGCGTTGTCGGCAACGACCAGGATACCCCGGGCCGCCTCGTGCAGCGAGAGGCCGAGCGGCGAGGCGATCCGCTCCACGGCGTCGGCCGCGAGCGCCGGGTCGAGCGGCATCCGCCCGCCGAGCAGGTTCGCCGGCAAGTGGCCGAGCACGACGTGCGCGTCCGTGACGGTGGCCGCCTGGCCGCCCTTGCCGTAGCAGGCGGGACCGGGATCGCTCCTCGCGCTGCCGGAGCCGACCAGCAGCGCGCCATCCTCGACGCGGGCGACCGAGCCGCCGCCTGCGCCGATGGCGACCATGTCCACCATCGGCAGCGGCATCGGCCAGACGCCGACCTTGCCCTTCCGGGTCAGCCCGGCCTCGCCGTCCTTCAGCAAGCAGATGTCCGCGCTGGTGCCGCCGGTACCGACGGCGACGATCAGCCCGGGTTCGGCAAGGGGCATCTACGTATGTTCCACGTGAAACACGCCGGCTTCTGGACGCCTGGCCCGGCGGGCAGCGGTCGCGGCGGCATCGACGCTCTCATCGGCGGCGGCGACGCCCTAATGCCCCGCTGCCGCCCGGACGGACACGAACCCGTTCAGCGCGTCCCGCAGCACCAACGCCGACGCCCGCTCGAACGGGTGGCCTTGGCCGCCGCCACCGGTTTCGAGCAGCAACACATCGCCGCGCCGCAGCACGGTCCCGTCCGAGAGCGGCGCCAGCAGGCGTTCGTCCGCCCGCCCGGGGTTGACCACCGCGCGCCCGGAGCCGCCGCTCAGGCCGCCGGCCACGCCCCAGGGCGGGTGGACGACGCCGTCTATACGCATGGCCAGCACGGGGTGGTCGGCCAGGATGTCGTATTCGCGCACCAGGCCGCAGCCGCCGCGACGGCGCCCCGGCCCGCCGCTGTCGATGTTGATGCCGTAGCGGCGCAGGCGGACGGGGTAGCCGAGTTCGAGGAACTCGACCGGATAGTTCTCCTGCGCCACGAAGTAGACCCCCGTCGATCCCGTCCGCATCCGGCCGGGCGCCGTAGCCGACGCCGTCGGACATCAGGAACGGCGCGCCGCCAGCCGTGCCGCGCAGCAGCAGGATGACATAGGCGGAGTGCGCGGCCGGGGCGGCGCCGCCGGCGACGTTCACCAGGCCGTTCAGCGCCGCCAGCACCCGCATCATCGTCAGTCCGCGCCGGCCCAGCGGCGCCGGGAAGCGGGGTTGCAGCAGCGAGCCGTCGCGCAGGGTCACTTCGTCGAGGGCTGCGGCCGCGCCGGCGTTGCAAACCGATAGGGCGAAGGGGCAGCGGGGGGCGAAGCGGCAGCCTGGCGGCGGGTCGTGCAAGTCCGGCGGCGCGCCCTCGATCGGGGCGAGGTCGTCGATCGCGAGCAGAGGGACGCCGCTCATGTCCTGGCCTGCGGGAACAGCAGGGTCTCGTAGCCGCGGCTGACGAAGAAGCCGGCCAGCACCAGCAGCACGATGCACAGGCCGGGCGGGATGAACCAGATGTATTGCCCGCTGCTGAGCGCCTGCGAGGCGTAGGCGTCCTGCAGCATGTAGCCCCAACTGATCACGTTGGAATCGCCGCAACCGAGGAAGGCGACGCTCGCCTGCGTCAGGATCGCCCAGCCGACGGCGATCGAGCCGTAGAGGAACGAGAGCGGCAGGATGTTCGGCGCCACGTGCACCAGGATGATGCGCCCGTGCCCGGCCCCGGTCACCCGCGCGGCCTCGATAAAGCCGCGCTGCATGATTGTCATGACTTGGGCGCGGATCACCCGGGCGGCATTGGGCCAGAGCAGGATGGCGACGGCGAAGACGATGTTTTGCAGGTCAGGCCCGAGCAGCGCCGCCAGCACGATGACGAAGGGCAGGAACGGCAGGCCCAGCACGATGTCGGCCAGGCGCATCAGCGCCTGGTCCACCCAGCCGCCGAAATACCCGGCCAGCAGCCCGGCCACCGTGCCCAGCGCCGCGACGCCTGCGGCCGCGGTGACGCCGACGAACAAGGATGGGCGCACCCCCAAGATAAGCTGCACCACGACGTTGCCGCCGAGCGAGGCGCCGATGCCGAGCGCGAAGGCGGTGACGAGCGGCAGCAGCGCGTTGCGGACGGCATGGCGCAGCATGATTGACCACTCGGGCAGGCCCTTCATGCGCGCCATACGGACTCGCCCGTGCTGGTGGGCAGCCAGCAGCGCTACGGCGTGACCATCACCGGCCCGGCCGGCCCTCGACCCGAGCTGGCAGGCGCGCCTGGACGACGGGCTGGCCAAGGCCGCGCTCCCCGTCAACCGGGCTCGCCAGGCGGCGACCTGCCCGGCGGGCAAGCAGAACATCTCCTGGCTGCCGAACGCCTGGCCCAAGAACGGCATGGTGTTCGAGGCGAGGCTCGCGACCCGGGACTGCTTCGCATGCCGGTTGCATCCGTGTTGCACCCGGGCAAAGCGCGAGCCGCGCATCGTCGGGATGCAAGCGCGCGAGCGCTTCGAGGCTCGGCTACGCGCGCGCAAGCACCAGGAAACCGAGGCGTTCCGGCAACGCTGCGCCGCCCGAGCCGGGATCGAGGCCACGCAGGCCCAAGCCGTCAGCCGCTGCGGCCTGCGCCGGCGCCGCTGCATCGGCCTGGCCAAGACACGCTTGCCGCATGTTCTCACGGCGGCTGCCATTAACCTGGTCCGGGTCACGGAATGGTTCGCCGGCGCCCCGGTCGCGACAACGCGCCGCTCGCGCTTGGCCGCACTCCAAGCGGCGGCTTGAACCCGCCACTAACTTCGCCACCAGCATCAAAGTTGGTTTAGGGCCAACACAGCAAGAAGCGGTCCGACATCACGCTCGCGTCGGCCCGGTTCCTGATGGTGCTCACCTCGTTGCCGGCCGACAAGGCAGCCGCTGCGGAAGCCCTGGCGGCCTACCGACTTCGCTGGCAGGTGGAGCTTGCGTTCAAGCGGTTGAAAAGCGGGCGCAGAAATACCCGTCCAAAGCAAACCGAAGGACGAGAACCAGCAGCGGACGATGCCAACGGCGCTGCTTCCGGGACTTGCCGCCCAGGCGGCCAGCCGCTGTTCCGCTTGGCCGGAATGCGCGGCATGGGCCAGCACAGGCTATAGACTCAGCAGGTCCAGCACGCGCCCGACCACGCGGCCCTCGTCGAACATCAGCAACGCGCGTTCCCGTCCCGCGGCGCCCATCCGCCGCCGCAACGCCGCGTCCCCGCTCAGGCGCCTCAGCGCCTCGGCCAAAAGGGCCACGTCCCCGGCCGGCACAAGCAATCCCGTTTCCTCCGCCACGACCTGCTCGCGCATCCCTGCGATGTCCGTCCCCACCACCGGCAGGCCCGTCAGCATCGCCTCGATGACCGACATCGGCAGCCCCTCGAAATGGCTCGGCAACGCGAACACGTCCGCCGCCGCCAGCACCGCCGCCGTGTCCGCGCGATAGCCCAGCAGCCGCAGCCGCCCGCCCAGTCCCGAACTGTCGAACAACGGCGCGAGATCCTCGCCCCGGTCGGACGCCAGGCGTTCGCCCGCCACCCAAAGCTCGGCCCCCGGCACCTCGCGCATCGCGGCCACCAGCTCCGGGTAGCCCTTGTGCCGGACCAGCCGCGAGACGATCGCCACCACCACCGTATCCGGCGCGCAGCCGAGGGCGGCCCGCACCCGCGCCCGCGCGTGCGGGTCGGGGCGGAACAGCGCCGGGTCGCGGCCATTGCCGACCGGGACCGCGCGGCGATGGATATGCAGCCGCCGGGCCGTGGCCGCCTCTTCCGCCGAGACGGTCATGTACGTGTGCGTCAAGCGCCCGCCGATCCACTCCATCGCCAGCGACGCCAAGCGCCGCCGACGGGGGCCTGCTTGGTTGAACAGGAAGCCGTGGCAGGTATAAGCGACGTGCGGCACCCCGGAGAGCCGGGCGGCGACGCGGGCCAGGAAGCCGCTGATCGGCATATGGGCGTGCACCAGGTCGGGGCGCTCCGCCCGGATCAGCCGCAGCAAGGCCCGGAAGGCGCGCCACTGCGCGGGCAAGGACAGGCTGCGGGCCATCGGCACGGGGACGACCCGGAGGCCCTCCGCCCGCACGTCGGCCAGCAGCGGCCCGTCGGCGCAGACCCCCACGACCTCGTGCCCCCGCGCGCGCGCGCCGCGCATCAGCGGCAGCAGGAAGTGGCGGAGCGAGAAATCGACGTTCGTGACCTGCAAAACCTTCACCGGGCGGTTTCAACACCGAACGCAGGGTTCCGCAAAGCCCGCCTGGCATGAGATGCTTCCCGCCATGGACTATTTCCCGATTTTCCTCGACCTGCGCGGACGCCCGGCCCTCGTGGTGGGCGACGGCGAGGCGGCGGAGCGCAAGGCCGACGCGCTCCGCCGGGCCGGGGCCGTTGTCCGCGCCGTTCCGCGGTTCGACGCCTCCGACCTCGACGGCTGCGCGCTGGCCATCGGCGCCGAAGCGCCGCTGGCGGACCTCCAGGCGCTTCATGCCGCAGCCGTGGGACGGGGCATCCCGGTCAACGTCGTCGACCGCCCTGCCCTTTGCAGCTACATCACGCCCAGCGTCATCGACCGCGCGCCGCTGGCCATCGCCGTCAGCTCCGGGGGCGCGGCGCCCGTGCTCGCCCGGCTGCTCCGCGCCCGGATCGAGGCCATGGTCCCGCCCGCCTACGGACGGCTGGCCGCACTGGCCGAGCGGTGGAAGGAGCGCATCCGCGCCCGGCTGCCCGACACCGCGCTGCGCCGCCGCGTGCTGGAACGGGCGCTATCCGGGCGGGTCGCCGACCTGGTGCTTGCCGGGCAGGACGGGGCCGCGGAGGCGGAGCTACAGCGCGAGCTTGACCAGGGGCCTGACCCGGCCGGCATCGTCTACCTGGTCGGCGCCGGGCCTGGCTCGGCCGACCTGCTGACCATCCGCGCGCAGCGGCTGCTCGGCGAGGCCGACGTGATCGTGCATGACCGGCTCGTCACCCGGGAGGTGCTCGACATGGCACGGCGCGACGCGGACCGCATCCCGGTCGGCAAGGCCCGGTCCGACCATACGGTGCCGCAGGAGGAGATCAACGCGCTGCTGGTCCGGCTGGGCCAGGAGGGCCGCAAGGTCGTGCGGCTGAAGGGGGGCGACCCGTATGTCTTCGGGCGCGGCGGCGAGGAAACGGAGGCGCTGGCCGAGGCGGGGGTCGCCTTCGAGGTGGTGCCGGGGATCACGGCGGCGCTGGCCTGCGCCGCCGGGGCTGGTATCCCGCTCACGCACCGCGACGCGACGCAGACGGTGACGTTCGCGACCGGGCATCAGCGGGGCGGCGGCGGCCTGGACCTTGATTTCGGCTGGCTCGCCGGTGGCGGGACGCTGGCGATCTACATGGGCCTGCACGCCTTGCCGGCGCTGCGGGACGGCCTATTGGGCGCGGGACTCGACCCCGGCACGCCGGCGGCCCTGATCGAACGGGGCGGACAGCCCGGGCAGCGCGTCTTGCGCGGCACGCTTGATACGCTCGTGGCCCAAGCGCCGGATTGGTCGACCGGGGGACCGACGCTGACGTTGATCGGCGCTGTCGCGGGGCGGCGAGAGAACGGCATGAATGCGCCGCTTGCCTGATTTGCTCGCGCTTAGCCGGCAGCAGTCATTGATTTTACGCCAAAATCCTTCCGCGCTGACTGGCAGGCACGCCGGGCGGGCGGCGGCGCGCGGAAAGTTGCTCGGACACCGGCTGCCCAGCAGAGCGTCCGGTTTTTAGCCGGTCAGGGCTGGGACCGCATGGCCCAGCCCGCTCGGAACCACTCTTGCTTACTTCTTCGCTTTGCCCTTGGCGGGGGCGGGCGCCGGGCCATTCAAGCTGTCCTTGAGCTGCTTGGCGGGAGTAAAGGCCAGCTTCTTCGACGCCGCGATCTGGATCGTCTCGCCGGTTGCCGGGTTGCGGCCGGACCGCGCCTCGCGCGAGGCGATCTTGAACTTGCCGAAGCCTGGGATCGACACCTCTTCGCCCTTCTTCGCGGCATCGGTCATGGCATCGAACACTGCCTGCACCACGGCCTTTGCCTGTTTCTTCTCCATGTCATGCTTGGAGGCGATATCGTCGGCCATATCCACAACGTTCATTAGAGGTCCTTTCTTGGATTTCGGTGGCGCACCTAGCAGGATTGCACGGCTTGTGTCACCCGTTGGTCAAGAGGCGTAAGCGAATATTTGCAAGCAACGGGGCAAGTGTGGCGCGGTTGCGGCACCGGGACGGTTGGGATACCGGTTTGGCGAGGGTAATCTTTCTTCTTGAACACGGAGGATACTGAATTGGACGTTCGCGCCGCTGTGGCATTTGGCCCGGGACAACGACTCGAGATCGAGACCGTGCAGCTCGAAGGCCCGAAGGAGGGCGAAGTGCTGGTCGAGGTCATGGCGACCGGCATCTGCCATACTGACAAGTTCACCCTGTCGGGGGAGGACCCGGAAGGCCTGTTCCCCGCCATCCTCGGCCATGAAGGCGCCGGCATCGTGCGCGAGTGCGGCCCCGGCGTGCGCGGCCTCAAGCCCGGCGACCACGTGATCCCGCTGTATACGCCGGAATGCCGCGAGTGCGAGTATTGCCTCAGCCGCAAGACCAACCTCTGCCAGAAAATCCGCGTGACCCAGGGCAAGGGGCTGATGCCGGACGGCACCAGCCGGTTCAGCTACAAGGGCAAGCCGGTGCTGCACTACATGGGCTGCTCGACGTTCGCCAATTTCACCGTCCTGCCCGAGATCGCGCTGGCGAAAGTCCGCGAGGACGCGCCGTTCGACAAGATCTGCTATATCGGCTGCGGGGTCACCACCGGAGTGGGCGCGGTGCTGTTCACCGCCAAGGTCGCGGTCGGCGACCGGGTGGTGGTGTTCGGCTTGGGCGGGATCGGGCTGAACGTGATCCAGGGGGCGAAGCTCGCCGGCGCGGGCCAGATCATCGGCGTGGACATCAACCCGGCCCGCCAGGACCTCGCCCGCACGTTCGGCATGACCGATTTCGTTAATCCGAAGGAGGTGCCGGGCGACATCGTGCCGCACCTGGTCGAGCTGACGGGCGGTGGGGCGGACCACAGCTTCGAGTGCGTCGGCAACGTGACGCTGATGCGTCAGGCGCTGGAATGCGCGCACAAGGGGTGGGGCAAGAGCACCATCATCGGCGTCGCCGCGGCGGGCAAGGAGATCAGCACGCGCCCGTTCCAGTTGGTGACGGGCCGGGTCTGGCAGGGCAGCGCGTTCGGCGGGGCGCGCGGGCGGACGGACGTGCCGACGATCGTCGATTGGTACATGGACGGCAAGATCAACATCGACGACCTGATTACGCACACCCTGCCGCTTGAGCGTATCAACGACGGGTTCGACCTGATGGCGCGCGGCGAGAGCATCCGCAGCGTCGTGGTCTACTAGGCTTGCGGCCGGCTGGGGCGTGTCCAACGCGCCCCAGCCGGCTTGGGCGCCAGCGAGGTCAATCGCCGCGCAGCAACCCCGACGCCATCGCGAGCCGCCGGCTTTCCGCCATGCTGTCCCCCACCGCCAGCGCCGCGGCCAACGCCCGCCGCCCGGCCAGCGCATCGACCAGCACCGGCGTCCCGTCCAGGCAGGACGACACGAACGCCTCGTGCTCGGCGGCCATGCTGTCCCCATCCGGCCAGGAGGTCTCCTCCCGGCGGAACCCGCCCGACCCCGGCAACGGCAGACCCCGCTCGCGCCCGATCATCACCAGCTTGCGCGCCACGAAATCCGCTGAAAGATAGCCCTCTTCCGAGAACAGCCGCATCCGCCGCTCCGTCTTGAGCGAGATCCGGCTGGCCGTGATCGTCGCCACGCAGCCGTTCTCGAACCGGACCCGCGCGTTGGCGATGTCCTCGTTGGCGCTGCTGACCGCGGCCCCCAGCGCATCGACGCTCGCGATCGGGCTGTCCACCAGGGAGATCACCAGATCCAGGTCATGGATCATCAGGTCGAGGATGACCGAGACATCCGTCCCGCGCGGCTTGTACGGCGCGATGCGGGCCGCCTCGATATACAGCGGGCGGGCGATCCGGGACGAGATCGCGCGATGCTCGGCGCTGTACCGCAGCAGGTGCCCGACTTGCAGCACCAGCCCGCGCGCGCCCGCGAGCATGGCCAGCTCGTCCGCCTGTCCGAGCGTCGAGGCCATCGGCTTCTCGACCAGCACGTGCCGCCCGGCCTCCAGCGCCTGCCGGGCCAGACCGTGGTGCATCTCCGCGGGCGCCGCCACGATCACCGCGTCGCATCCATCGAGCAACGCCGCCAGCGACGCGGCCGGCGCGCATCCGGCCTCCCGCCCGACCGCCGCCGCCCGCGCCCCGTCCGGATCGTAAAGCCCGGCCAGCCGGGCCCGCCGCCCCTTCGCCACCTTCAACGCGTGGAACCGGCCGAAATGACCGGCCCCTACGATGCCAACCCGAAGCTGATCCGCCATGCCGAAGCTGTATCAGCCCCGCCGCGCCCCCGCCACCCGCCTCAAGCCTTGCGCCCGCCGGGCCGCCCCGGCATACCGCGGGCGCACGAGGCATGTGGCCGCGGGTTGCGCCAGGGCTGCCTGCTTAGGGATCAATGAAGGCGCGTCATTCGGTTCGCAAGGCTCCAAGCCGGCGGAGGAATGGCGTTTAGGAGACCGGATTACGCCATGATGTACTTCAGCCGCCTCAAGACCTCGCTGATCGTCGCGGTCTGCGTGCTGGGCGCGCTGCTCTGCTTGCCGAACCTCATGCCCGCGCCGGCTGATTGGGTCCCGTGGCGCCAGGTCCGCCTCGGGCTGGACCTTCGCGGCGGCAGCTACCTCCTGCTCGAGGTCGACATGGCCGCCGTGCTGAAGGAGCGGCTTGACAGCCTGGCCGACGGCGCGCGCACGGCCTTGCGCGGCAAGGTGACGGGCTACCAGCCGCCCGTGGCCGAACCTGCCGGCAACCGCGTGCTGATCCGTATGCCCGCCGGGCCGCAGCAGGACGAGGCGGCGAAGCTGCTGCAAACCGCCGCCACGGCGTCCGGCCCGGCCGAATACCAGGTGGACAGCAGTTCCACGCAGATCGCGCTCACCATCCCGCAATCCGCCATCCGCGACCGCGCCAACGCGACCGTCACCCAATCCATCGAGATCGTCCGCCGCCGCATCGACGAGACCGGCGTGATCGATCCGCAGATCACCCGTCAAGGCGAGGACCGCATCGTCGTCCAGCTCCCCGGCATCAACGACCCGGACCGCATCAAGCAGCTGCTCGGCCAAACCGCCAAGATGACCTTCCGCCTGCTCGACCCGTCGGCCAACATGAACGGCCCGCCGCCGCCCGGCGTCGATTACCTGCCCATGGAGGGCCAGCCCGGCGTCAAGGAGCCGGTGCGCCGCCGGGTCGAGGTCGACGGCGCGAGCCTCACCGACGCCCGCCCCGGCCAGGACCAGCAGCGCGGCGGCGGCTGGGTGGTGAACTTCACCTTCGACAGCGTCGGCGCCCGCCGCTTCGGCGAGGTCACCACGGCCAACGTCGGGCGCCGCTTCGCCATCGTGCTGGACAACAAGGTGATCAGCGCCCCCGTGATCCAGACGCCCATCACCGGCGGGCGCGGGCAGATCAGCGGCAACTTCACCGCGCAATCGGCAAGCGACCTCGCCGTGCTGCTCCGCGCCGGCGCGCTCCCTGCCCCGCTCACGGTGGTCGAGGAGCGCAGCATCGGCCCCGAGCTCGGGGCGGACAGCATCCGCGCCGGGGCCATCTCGCTCGCCGTCGGCTTCCTGCTGGTCGTCACCTACATGGCCCTGTTCTACGGCCTGTTTGGCTGGTTCGCCAACATCGCCCTGCTGCTGAACCTCATCCTGCAGATCGCCATCTTGTCCCTGTTGGAAGCGACGCTTACCTTGCCCGGCATGGCCGGCATCCTGCTGACGCTCGGCGTCGCGGTCGATGCCAACATCCTCATCAACGAGCGTATCCGCGAGGAGGCGCGCAACGGGCGCACGCCGCTCAACGCGCTCGAGACCGGATGCCGCCGGGCCTACGGCACCATCATCGACAGCAACGCCACCTCGTTCCTGGCCCACGTCATGCTGTTCGTGTTCGGCTCCGGCCCGGTCCGGGGCTTCGCCGTCACGATCACGGTCGGCATCGTCACCACGCTGTTCACCGCAACCCTGGTCGCGCGGATGATGATGGTCCGCTGGTATGTCGGCGCCAGGCCCTCCCTCTTGCCGGTATAGCCCTGATGCTCACCCGTCCCGCCTTCCGCCTCGTCCCCGACGACACTAAGATCCATTTCATGCGCGGCCGGTTCATCGGGCTGGCCACCTCCGCCGTGCTGTCGGTCGCCTCGGTCATCCTGTTCTTCTACCCGGGCCTCAACCTCGGCATCGACTTCCGCGGCGGCATCGTCATGGAGGTGCGGACGCCCGGCCCGGCCGACTTCGGCCAGCTCCGCGCCGCCCTCTCCGCCGCCGGCGTGGCCAACGCGGGCGTCCAGCGCTTCGGCGCGAGCGACCAGGCGCTGATCCGCCTCGACGCGCAGCAGGGCGAAGGCTCCACCCAGGCCGCCGTGACCAAGGTCCGCGACGCGCTCGACAAGGCCGCTCCCGGCGCCAAGATCGTCCGCACCGACGCGGTTGGCGCGTCCGTCTCCGCCGAGCTGTTCCGCAACGGGCTGCTGGCGCTGGGCATCAGCCTGCTGATGATCCTGGTCTATATCTGGTTCCGTTTCGAGTGGCAGTTCGCCGTGGGCGCGGTCGTCACCCTGCTGCTCGACGTGACCAAGGCCATCGGCTTCCTGGTCGTCACCCGCATCGACTTCGACCTGGTCATGGTCGCCGCCATCCTTACCGTGATCGGCTATTCCACCAACGACAAGGTGGTCGTCTACGACCGGATGCGCGAGAACCTGCGCAAGTTCAAGTCGATGCCGCTGCGCGAGCTGATCGACCGCTCGATCAACGAGACCCTCAACCGCACCCTGGCCACGTCGATCACCGTCTTCCTGGCCGCCCTGCCCCTGGCCATCTTCGGCGGCGCGTCGTTGTCCGGCTTCGCCATCATGATGCTGTTCGGCATCGTCGTCGGCACGTCGAGCAGCATCTTCATCGCGGCCCCGATCCTGCTGCTCCTGGGCGAGAACAGATTGCGGCGCGACGCGAAGCCGCCTGCCCCGGCCGGGGCGAAGAAGGCCTGAGGCGTTCCGCTTCTCGCCGCTTATCCCCGCCAGCGCAGCAGCCGCCGCTCCAGCACGCCCAGCATCCAGGCCACCGAGAGGCCGAGCAGGGACAGCACCACGATGCCCGCCAGCAGGTTGTCCGTGTCGTAAAGGTTTCCCGCCTGCAGCACGAAGGCCCCGATCCCTTCCTGCGCGCCGATCATCTCGGCCGCCACCAGCAGGATGATCGCGATCGAGGTCGTCACCCGGAACCCGCTCAGGACCGCCGGCAGCGCGCCCGGCAGCACGATCTTCCACAGGATCGCCCCGCGGCTCAGCCCGAAGCTCTGCCCCATGCGGATCAAGCCCCGCGGCAGGGCGTCGATCCCCGCCGCCGTGTTGATCACGGTCGGGAAGAAGACGCCGAAGGCCAGGGTCGCCACCTTCGAGCCCTCGCCGATGCCGAACCAGATAATGAACAGCGGCACCAGGGCGATCTTGGGGATGGGGAACAGCGCCGAGACCACCGCCATCCCCGGCGCGCGGGCAAGGCTCGACACGCCGATGGCCAGGCCGAGCGCCAGCCCGAACGCCGTCCCCAGCGACCAGCCGATCGCCAGCCGCTCCAGGCTCGCCGACAGGTTGCGCCAAAGCTCGCCGCTGATCGCAAGCGCCCACAAGGCTCGGCCGATGTCCACCGGGGCTGGCAGGAACAGCGTATCGATCAACCCGGCGCTCGCCCCCGCCTGCCACAGCAGCACCAGCGCCGCCAACGTCCCCGCCGCCGCGAACGGCAGCGACCGCGGCGCGAACCCCCGCGCGCGGAACGGCACGGGGCCGCGAAGCTCACGCATCCACGCGCTCCCGCTCGGCTTCGGCGGCATCGTCGCGGATCATGTCCCAAAGCTGCCGCTCGATGGCGAGCAGGGCCGGGTCATCGCCGGTGCGGCGTTCGAGGGGCGTTGCGATCGGCACCACGCAGCGGACCCGCCCCGGGCGGCGGGACAGCACCGCCACCTGATGACCCAGCCGCACCGCCTCGTTCAGGTTGTGGGTGACGTAGATCGTCGTCGTCCCGGCCCGGCCGATCAGCGCCGCGAACTCGTCCAGCAGCAGGGCACGCGTTTGCGCGTCGAGCGCCGACAGCGGCTCGTCCATGAGCAGGCACGCCGGGCGCACCGCCAGGGCGCGCGCGATCCCGACCCGCTGCCTCATGCCGCCGGAAAGCTGGCGCGGCCAGGCGCGGGCGAAATCGGACAGCTTGGTCAGCGCCAACGCCTCGGCCACCCGCGCACGCCGGGCCTTGCTGCCCATGCGTCCCTCCAAAGGCAACGAAACGTTGCCTGCCACGGTGCGCCAGGGCAGCAGGGCGAAATCCTGGAACACCGGGGTCAGCGGGTTGAGGCAATCGTCGGCCACCGCCCCCTCGACCGTCACCTGCCCCGACGTTGGCGCGATCAGGCCGCCGATGATGCCGAGCAGCGTGCTCTTGCCGCACCCGGACGGCCCGACCAGGACCAGCACCCGCCCTGCCGGAGCGACCAGGTCGATGCCGTCCAGGACGGCGAGCTTGCCGAAGCGGTGGCTGACCCCCTCGATACGGACTTCGAGAACGGAGCCAGTCACTTCCCCGGCAAAGCCCCGAGGAACTGCGTGTCGATGATCTCGCCCGCATCGACCTTGGTTTTCACCAGTCCCTGCTCCTCGAACCACGTCAACTGCGCGGCTACATCCGCCGTGTCGATCTTGCCGCCCTCGTCGTAATACCCGGCGCCGTCGATGATCTTTTGCCGGGCGTCCGGGTCGCCGGTGAAGACGTATTTCTCGATCAACGGGATGGCGGCATCGGTTTCTGCCCCGTAGACCGGCTTGCCCGCGGCATCGCGCTTGAAGAACGCCGCCCGGTAGTCCGCCACGCCGCGCTGGTAGGCCCGCGCGAAGCGATGCAGCGCATCGGCGCGGCGCCCGATCTCGCGGCTCGGGGCGAAAACCGCCGTGATCTGATACGGCACGATATCGCCCACCCAGGCGATGATGTGCGCCTTGCCGGAGGCGTCGAGCGGGCGGGCCTGGGAGGCGACCGCCATCGTTGCGTCCACCTGGTTCGTTTGCAGCGCCGCCAGCATGTTGCCGATGCTTTGCAAGGGCCGGAGCGTCACGCTCGACAGCGGGAACCCCTCCTTCCCGGCGATCCGTCCTGCCATGTAGTGGAACGAGGAGCCGAACTGCGTGATCCCCAGGGTGTGGCCGGCGAGCTTGCCCGGTCCCGTCAGCCCGGCCGCGAACGCCTTGCCGGACGCCAGCAGCGCCGTTCCCTCGATGCCCTCCCGCTCATGCAGCCCGCCGCCGATCACCTTCAGCACGCCGCGGCCGGCCAGGCTGTAGAACCCGCCGGTCAGCGCCGTGATGCCGACGTCGATGTCGCCGCTGACAGCCGCCGCGGCGATCGGCTGCGCGGCCTCGAAGAAGCGGAACTGGGCGTCGATCCCCTCATCGGCGAAGTAGCCCCGGCCCATGGCGATGTAGAGCGGCGCGGGCGACAGCGTGTGCAGCAAGCCGATCCGCAACGGCTCCGCCGCCTGGGCAGCCGGGCCGGCGGACAGAAAGCACAGGAGCAGAAGCAAGACCCGCATGGGCGTTCCCCTTCGTTGGCGGCTCCGCGAGCATTGCCACACAAGCCCCCCGTTGCACAGGCAGCCGCCGCCCCCCATACCCGGCTGCATGGCCCCACCGCTGTTGCTCCTGCAAGACATCCACCTCGCGCTCGGGACCGCGCCGCTGCTGCAAGGCGCGGAGTTCGGCGTCGGCGCCGGGGAGCGCATCTGCCTCGTCGGGCGCAACGGCTCGGGGAAGTCCACCCTGCTCAAGGTCGCCGCCGGGATGCTGCAACCGGACCGGGGCACGCGGTTCCTGCAACCGGGCGCCACCATCCGCTACTTGCCGCAGGAACCCGACCTTTCCGGGCATGAGACCGCGCTCGCCTATGTCGAGGCCGGCCTCGGGCCGGGCGACGACCCATACCGGGCGCACGCCTTGCTGGACCAGCTCGGCCTCAGCGGCCATGAGCCGCCGGCAACCCTTTCCGGCGGGCAGCAACGCCGGGCCGCGCTCGCCCGGACGCTCGCGCCGTCGCCGGACCTGCTGCTGCTCGACGAGCCGACCAACCACCTGGACCTTCCCGCGATCGAATGGCTCGAGGCCGAGCTTGCCCGCCTTCGCGCCGGGCTTGTGCTCATCAGCCATGACAGGCGCCTGCTGGAGACGCTGTCGCGCAGCATCGTCTGGCTCGACGGGGGCATAACCCGGCGCATCGACCGCGGGTTCGCCCATTTCGAAACCTGGCGCGACGAGATCGAGGCGGAGGCGGAGCGAGACCTGCACAAGCTCGGGCGGCAGATCGCGCGGGAGGAGGATTGGCTGCGCTACGGCGTGACTGCGCGGCGCAAGCGCAACGTGCGCCGGGTGGCTGAACTTGGCGCGCTCCGCCGCAAGCGCCGCGAGGCTGGCGGGGCCTCCGCCACGCTGCGGCTCAATGCGTCCGAGGCCGACCTCTCGGGCAAGCTGGTCGCCGTCGCCGAGCATGTCTCGAAGTCGTATGGCGAGAGCGATGTGGTGCGCGACCTGACCTTGCGCGTGCTGCGCGGCGACCGGCTGGGCATCGTCGGCCCCAATGGCGCCGGGAAGACGACGCTGCTCAACCTCCTCACCGGCAAGTCCGCGCCGGACGCGGGCGCGGTCGCGGTCGGGACCAACCTTGCCGAAGTGACGCTCGACCAGCAGCGCGCGAGCCTGGACCCGCTCGCCACGCTTGCCGACACCCTGACCGCCGGCGGCGGCGACACCGTCCAGGTCGGCGCCGAGCGCCGGCACGTGATCGGCTACATGAAGGAGTTCCTGTTCAAGCCCGAGCAGGCGCGGACCCCGGTGGGCGTCCTGTCCGGCGGCGAGCGCGGGCGGCTGCTGCTGGCCTGCGCCATGGCCCGGCCCAGCAACCTGCTGGTGCTCGACGAGCCGACCAACGACCTTGACCTGGAAACATTGGACCTGCTGCAGGAGATGCTCGCCGAGTATCCCGGCACGGTGCTGCTTGTGAGCCACGACCGGGACTTCCTGGACCGCGTGGTGACGTCCACGCTCGCCGCCGAGGGCGCCGGGCGCTGGGTGGAGTACGCCGGGGGCTACTCCGACATGCTGGCGCAGCGCGGCCCTGCACCGGGCGTGGCGATGCCTGCCTCGACGAAGCCCGCCCCGCCCCGGTCCTCGCCGATGCCGAAACAGCCGGCCCGCAAGCTCTCGTTCAGGGACAAGCACGCGCTTGAAACCCTGCCGCGCGAGATCGACCAGCTCGGCGCCAAGATCGCCGCCTACCAGGCCAGGCTCGCCGACCTTGACCTTTATAAGGCCGATCCAGCCGCCTTCAGCCGCACCACCAACTTGCTGGAGCAGGCCCAATTGGACCTTGCCGCAGCCGAGGAACGCTGGCTTGAGCTGGAAATGCTCCGGGAGGAGTTGGCGACCTAAGCAGGCTTGCGTGGCTTGTGCCACGCAAGCCTGCTTAGAAACCTTTGAGGACGCATCATTTTACCGGCAGCGTGCCGGCACGCCCTGCCGAATGATGCTTAGACCCATCTAGACTGGCAATTGACGCCCTGACTTTCCAGTCAGGGCGATTGCAGTCTGAACGCTCGTCAGGCGTGCCCGGGGAGCTGGAAGTGCGTCGTGTCGCCCGACACCAGCACCGATTGCCCGGCGCCGTACGATGTCCCGTTGAAGTCCATGCGGTCCATGTAGAGCGCCGCGCCGGGCGCCCCGGTTTGCGGGCCGTTCAGCAGCCTCAACGCGACATCGTGCGCGCCCGGGCCGAAGCGGCCCTGCAACGTGATGTCCTGCACCTGTCCCGCGTCATGCGAAGCCGTCACCGTCCGCGCCCCGCCAAGCTGTTGCCCATCGACGCTGACGACGAACTGCGCGTCGCTCTGGAATTTCTGCTCCGAAAGATGCAGCGTCAGCGTGTCCGCGGGCGGGCCTTGAAAGGTCGAGACGCGGAAATCGGCCGTGCCGTTGGAATACAGCGCCGCCTTTGCGGACCCGTTCTGCGTGCCGTTCAGGTTGAGCGAATCGACGTAGAGGTTTCTGTCCCCCATCTTGGGGTCCCAACGGTCGTTGATGAACGTGATGGCGATGTTATGGGTCCCGATCGCGTAGCTGCCCGGCAACAGAAACGTTTGCGACTCCCCCGCACCGTGTTGCGCGGTGACGGTGTAGGTGTCGCCCACCCGCGAGCCATCGACGCTGACGATGAACTGCGCGTCGCCTCCATAGGAGTCGCCGGACATCTGCAACCGCAGCGCGGCGCTGGACCCGGTGGGCGTCCCCGTGTCGCCGGGGTTGAGCGTGACGGTCGAACCAGGCACGGCTGGCGGCTGGGGCGATGGGGCCGGTGCCGGGTCAGGCGGCGGCGATGGCGTCGGGTCGGGCGCGGGCGATGGCGTCGGGTCGGGCGGGGCGCCGGCCCCGATCGGCGAGGACGTGTTCAAGCCCGGCGCGGAGGCAAGGACCGTCGTTCCGCTCACGTTTGCCGGCCCGCGCGTGACCTGGTCCGAAGCCAGGCCATAAACCGAGTTGCCGCTCAGCTTGGCCGTTACGCCCGTCGCGTTCCAAACTCCGGTCGCCGATCCGGACTTGAAGTCGTTGATGAACGTGTTGCCGGTCACCTGCAGGTTGGTCCCGCTTCTCAGATTCCCCTCCTCGCCGAAGGCCACCATGTTCGGGTTCTGCGCCATCGGCCCTTGCTCGATGACGTTGCCCTGGATCAGCGCATTGCCGCCGTTCGGGAGGTCGATGACATAGCTGCCGCTGCCGTTCGGCCCGTTCTGGACCCGGCTGTTGGTGATCGTCGTCCGTTCGGCGCGGCTCTTGATCTCGTGGCCGACGACGGCATCGTGGAAGTAGCTTTGGTCGATGTTCAGGGCGGCGACCTGGTTGACGTAGATGTTGTGGCTCTGCCCATCGCCGAAGCCGTTATGGCTGAATTCGCTGCGCAGGATGTTGACCGTCCCTTGCCCCGGCGTGAGCGGCGTCGCGAGCAATCCTTCCTGGTTGTCGTGGATGTAGCTGTCGACGATGTTGAGCGTCCCGCCCTGATAGCGGATGCCTGACCCGTTGCGATCACTGACCGCGGCCCCTGACAGCTCCAGATGGTCGATCGTAACGTCGGTGTTGGTCGTGAGGATCGCTTTCCCATCCGGCGGCGAGGCGGTCGCGATGATATGCGCGAGGCCGCCGACGCCCTTGATCGTTATTTTATTGTTAATCGTGGCGAAATCGTTATAATAGTTTCCTGCCTGCACTTCGACCGTATCGCCGTCGTTGGCTGCCTTGATCGCGTCGGCGATGCGTTGGAACTGCTGGCCCTGGCCGACCGTCAAAGTTGCCATTCACTTGTCCTTCCAAACTTTTGTTTCGTGTATTTGGGACCGGCTTCCTCAACACGTCAGCCGCGGTAATCCGGCGGTTATGACCGTCGTGTTGTTGGAGGTTTTGCTAGTTCGGCGTGGCCGTAATCTTATCTGTTCTCAAACACCGGTCACGAAGGAAACCGTTAAGATTGGGTTATGGCCGCTGTGAATTTCGATGTCTTGCTCCGGGCTTGTCTGGAACAAGCGGGGAAACCGACCTAAATGCTGCATGTGCGATATATCGTCTTCCTGTCTCTGGTGTTGTTGAGCGGTTGCGGCTTGGTCGCAGCGCCCTGCCGGGTCACGTCGGCAGCCATCAAGGTTGTCCCGATCGTCGGCCACGTCGCTGCCGCGCCGACCGACGCCTGCGCCGGAGTGATTGATCCTTGAGCAGCCAAACCGTCTCGAAATCAGCGCCCTCTCTACAAATTGATACGTGGCAAGCCGGCATAATGCAACCCGGCGAGTTAGCCAACCCCGCATCGGCGTAATTGTGAAATCATTGGCCCGGCCTAAGGCCAGTGCCCGGCCACGGCAAACCGAGAGTGGAGACCGATCACGAATGGACCAATCGCAATACCGAGTCGGTTTGGCAGGGCTTCAGATCGCGACCGAGTTGGACGACCTCGTTTCCGAAGCCTTGCCCGGCACCGGTGTTTCACGCACCGCGTTCTGGACCGGGCTGGCCGCGATCGTCACCGACCTTGCGCCGCGGAACGCAGCATTGCTCGAGCGACGCGACGAACTGCAACGCCGGATCGACCAATGGCATGGCGAGCATCCGGCCAAGCCGATCAACGCCGACGCGTATCAGAGCTTTCTGGAAGCGATTGGCTACCTCCTCCCGGCGCCACCGGCCTTCGCCGTCGAAACCGACGCCGTCGATCCGGAGATCAGCAGCATCGCCGGTCCGCAACTGGTCGTCCCCGTCACCAACGCGCGGTATTGCCTGAATGCCGCCAATGCGCGCTGGGGCAGCCTTTACGACGCGCTCTACGGCACCGACGCCCTGCCGGACACGGGCGAAGCGGCCCGCGGCGAGCGGTATAACCCGGCACGCGGCCGCCAAGTCGTTGCCAAGGCGAAGCAGGCGCTTGACGAGGCGACGCCGCTCGCACGCGGCAGCCATGCAGGGGTAACAGCTTACCTGGTTCGCGACGGCCGTCTGGTTGCAAGCCTGCGAGACGGGGATACGGGCCTGGCCGACCCCGGATGCTTCGCTGGATATACGGGTGAACCCGATGCGCCGGGCGCGATCCTGCTGCGGCACAACGGCATCCATCTCGAAATCAAGATCGACCGCGGCCACCCGATTGGCAAGGACGACCCGGCCGGGGTCGCCGACCTGATCCTGGAATCCGCGATCACCACCATCCAGGACTGCGAGGACAGCGTCGCCGCCGTGGATGCGGCCGACAAGGCGCTCGTTTACCGCAACTGGCTCGGCCTGATGAAAGGCGATTTGTCAGCGCGGGTTGAGAAAGGCGGCCGGGTTGTCGCCCGGACGCTCAACCCCGACCGCGGCTATACCGCACCCGACGGCACGACGCTCACGTTGCCGGGACGCAGCCTGATGCTGGTCCGCAACGTCGGCCACCATATGTATACCGATGCCGTGACCACGTCCGACGGCGAGCCGATCCCGGAAGGGTTCCTGGACGCCGCCGTCACGTCGATGATCGCCATGCACGACCTGAACGCCACGGACGGGGTGCGCAACAGCCGAGCCGGGTCGGTCTATATCGTCAAGCCGAAGATGCACGGGCCGGAGGAGGTCGCGTTCGCCGATGAGCTGTTCGGGCGCGTCGAGGCCATGCTCGGATTGCCGCCCTACACGCTCAAGATGGGCATCATGGACGAGGAGCGCCGCACCAGCGCCAATCTCGCCGCTTGCATCCACGCCGCCAGACGCCGGGTCGTGTTCATCAACACCGGGTTCCTCGACCGCACCGGCGACGAGATCCACACTGACATGCAAGCCGGCGCCATGGTCCGCAAGAATGACATGCGCGGCACGCCTTGGATCAGGTCTTACGAGGACCGCAACGTCGACATCGGCCTTGCCTGCGGCCTGCGGGGCAAGGCGCAGATCGGCAAGGGGATGTGGGCGGCGCCGGACCGCATGGCCGAGATGCTGGAGCAGAAGGTCGGCCACCCTCGCGCCGGGGCCAACACGGCTTGGGTGCCTTCGCCCACCGCGGCGACGTTGCACGCCCTGCATTACCACCAGGTCGATGTCGCCGCGCGGCAGGCCGAGCTTGCCGGGCAAACGCGCGGCAGCCTGGGCGACCTGCTGATGATCCCGGTCGCCGACCGTCCGAACTGGACGCCGGACGACGTGCGGAGCGAGCTTGACAACAATGTCCAGGGCATCCTCGGCTACGTCGTCCGCTGGATCGACCAGGGCATCGGCTGCTCGAAGGTGCCCGACATCCATGACGTGGGATTGATGGAAGACCGCGCGACGCTGCGCATCTCGAGCCAGCACATCGCCAACTGGCTGCATCACGGGATCGTCACGGAGGCGCAGGTCAAGGAGACAATGGCGCGCATGGCGAAGGTGGTCGACCGGCAGAACGCGGGCGACCCGGCCTACAAGCCGCTCTCGGGCAATCACGGCGGCCCAGCGTTCCAGGCGGCCTCGGACCTTATCTTCAAGGGCCGGTCACAGCCGAATGGCTATACCGAGTTCATCCTGCACGAGCGGCGTCGGGAGGCGAAAGGCCTCTGAGCCGGCCGGGGTCGATCGTGACGCCGTGGTCAAGCGGCCCATGCCCCTTCCCCAAGCCGGGCGCGGACTCGATCGCGGCCTGCACGTAGGCGCGAGCACGGACAACTGCCGCGGCCAAGCAGAGGCCTTGGGCAAGCCCGGCGGCGATGGCGCTTGCCAGCGTGCAGCCGGTCCCGTGCGTGTGGCGGGTCTCGATCCGAGGGTTCTCGAACACCTCGACCGTGCCTGGAGCGACCAGCACGTCCTTTGCCGCCGGGCCGGAGAAGTGGCCACCCTTCAGCAGCACCGCCGGCGCTCCCAGGTCCATGAGCGCCTTCGCCGCGCCGGTCGCCGCCTCGAAGTCCGGGATAGAACGCCCGAGCAAGTCTTCCGCCTCGGGCACGTTCGGCGTGACCACGGTTGCCAGCGGCAGCAGGCGCGATTTCAAGCTGGCGAGCGCCGCCGGGTCGAGCAACCGCGCCCCGCCTTTGGCCACCATCACCGGATCAAGCACGAGCGGCAGGCCCAACCCACGAAGCACGTCGGCCACGACCTCGATCGTCTCGGCATTGCCGAGCATCCCGGTCTTCACGACGTCCGCGCCGATGTCGGTGAGGACGGCCTCCATCTGCTGCCGGACAAAGGCCGGCGGCGTGGGATGCACCCCATGCACCCCCATCGTGTTCTGCGCCGTCAAGGCCGTGACCGCGGTTGACGCGTGGGCACCGAGGGCGAGGACCGTTTTGATGTCCGCCTGAATGCCCGCGCCGCCGCCGGAGTCGGAACCGGCGACGATCAGCACCCGGCCCTTCAAGCGGGCCTCGAAGCAGGCGGCGCAACCGTCATGCCGCCTGTTCGGCCGTTGCTTGGATCGTCTCGCACAGGCCGGCGACGATCTCGGCCACGAGCGACTCGTCCTCTCCTTCCGCCATGACCCGCACCAGCGGCTCCGTCCCCGACAGCCGGAGCAGCAGCCGCCCGGACCGTCCGAGCCGGGCTTCCGCACTGGCCACGGCGGAGCGCACCCGCGGGTGGCCGAGTGGGGATTGCCCGACGAAGCGGACATTCCTCAGCATTTGCGGCAGCTTGGCGAACACGCTGCAAACCTCGCTCGCCGACCGCCCGACCTCGACCAGCACCGCCAGCACCTGCAACGCCGCGACCAGGCCGTCGCCGGTGGTCGCGAAATCCGACATGATGACGTGCCCGGACTGCTCGCCGCCCACGTTCATCCCGTGCGCGCGCATGTACTCGGCCACGTAGCGGTCCCCGACCTGGGTGCGATGCAGCTTCAGGCCTTCCTTGGCCAGGAATCGCTCGAGGCCGAGATTGGACATGACGGTGGCCGCCACCCCGCCGCCCTGCAACCGCCCGGCCTGCCGCCAGGAGCGGGCGATCAGGGCGAGAATCTGGTCGCCGTCGACCACCTCGCCCCGCTCATCCACCAGCAGCAGACGGTCCGCGTCGCCGTCGAGCGCGATGCCGAGATCCGCCTGGTGCTCGGCCACCTTCGCGCACAGCAGCTCGGGCACCGTGCTGCCGCAGCCCCGGTTGATGTTGAAGCCGTCCGGCTCCACTCCCACCGGTATGATCGTCGCCCCCAGCTCCCACAGCACGGTGGGCGCGACCCGGTAGGCCGCCCCGTTCGCGCAATCGACCACGATCTTGAGCCCATCCAAGGTCAGCCCGCGCGGGAACGTGCCTTTCGCCGCCTCGATGTACCGCCCGGCCGCGTCGTCCAGCCGCGCCGCCCGTCCGAGCTTGTCGGATGGCGCCAGACGCCCGGAGCGGTCCGCCTCCATCAGCGCCTCGATCTCCATCTCCGTCTCGTCGGACAGCTTGAAGCCGTCCGGGCCGAACAGCTTGATGCCGTTGTCCTCGAACGTGTTGTGCGAGGCGGAGATCATCACGCCCAGATCGGCCCGCAAGCTGCGCGTCAGCATCGCGATCGCCGGCGTCGGCAACGGGCCGACCAGCGTCACGTCCATGCCCGCGGCGATGAACCCGGCCACCAAGGCCGGCTCGATCATGTAGCCCGACAGCCGCGTGTCCTTGCCGATCACGACCTGGTGCCGGTGCGCGCCGCGGACGAACATCAACCCGGCCGCTTGCCCGAGCCTGAGCGCCGTCTCCCCCGTCATCGCCCCCTGGTTGGCCGTGCCGCGGATGCCGTCGGTGCCGAACAGGCGCCTCACTGAACTCATCACTTGTCCTTGCTAAGTTGCGCCCAACATCGCACGACTTGGTTAATGAATCTCTCCCGCCCGCTTCACCGCCTCGCGCAGCTTGGCGGGGCTGAAATCCGGGCTGGCGCAGAGATCGAGCAGCACTTTCTCCCGCCGCGCGCAGAGGTCTATCGCGTCCGGCAGCTTGCGCACCGCGTCGGCCGGGACCACCACGGCCCCGTGATGGTCGGCGTGGACCACGTCGTCGTGCGAGACCGCCATGCCGAACACGTCCACCGTTTCCCCGAACGCGACCATGTGGACGTGCGCGTGGCTCGGTCCCACGCGCCCGCCCAGAATCTGAAACCCAGCCGCCAGCATGTCGATGTCCCGGAACGAGCCGTTGGTCACGCACCCCACGGCGCCCAACGCCTTGTGCACCGCCGTATGCACCTCGCCCCACCAGGCGCCGTAGCCCGGCGGCTCGTCCAGATCCTGCAGCGCCACGACGGTCGGCAGATCCGCTTCGGCCACGTAATCGTACCAGTCGAGCCGGTCCGCCACCGTGTCCCGCGGCGCTTCGCGCGCCCGGATCGTGCCGACGCGCGCCAGCCCCACCATCGGCGGCAACGTCCGGTTGGCCGCCACCATCGGCTGCAACGTGAACCCGATCGCCCGCCGCTCCGGCACGATCAGTTCCAGCCCGTTGCAGATCGTCGGCGTGTCCCATTGCTTCAGCGCAACCAGGTCGGCAAGGTCGAACGGGCGTTGCGTCATTGCCGGCTCGTCCCGGGGTCGCTCGCTGCCAACAGCGAGACATGCGCCGACACGACGTGCCAGCCGTCCGCGAACCGCGCCATGATCTTGGTCTCCCGCCCGATCTGCCCGGACCCTGTCCGCTCGTAAATCAGGTTGGTGACGGCGAAGTCCTCGCCGAAGCTCGTGACCTGCACCCGCTGCCGCACCCGTTGCGCGTAGCCTTGCACCGTCGCGCGAAACGCCCGGATGGCGTCGTGGCCGAACAGGTTCTCGGTCATCCCGAACCGGACCGTGCGCGGGTCGCCCCAGAAGATCGCGTCCAGCGTCGCGCTGTCATTCGCCATCAGCGCCCGTTCGTAGCGGTCGAACAAGGCCCGCGCCTGCTCAACCGCCTCGGGCCGGTCAATCTGCATCAGGCCGCGGCGACGGCCCGCCGGGCCATGACGCCGATCAGGTGCGCCCGATACTCCGCGCTGGCATGGATGTCCCCGTTCAGGTCGTCGGCCGGCGTCTTGATGTCCTTGATGGCGTCCGCCGACCAGTTGGAGGCCAGCGCCTGCTCCATCTCCGTTTGCCGGAACACGCCGCCTTGCCCGGCGCCGGTGATCGCCACCCGCACGCCCTTCGGTCCCTTGGCCACGAACACGCCGACCATGGCGTAGCGGCTGGCCGGGTTGCGGAACTTCTCGTAGTTGGATGTTTCCGGGATCGGGAAGGTGATCTTGGTGATCAGCTCGCCCGGCTCCAGCGCCGTCGTGAACATGCCCTGGAAGAACTCGTCCGCCTCGATGCTGCGCTTGTCGGTGTGGATCGTGGCCCCGATCGCGAGCACGGCCGCGGGGTAGCAGGCGGCCGGGTCGTTGTTGGCGAGCGACCCGCCCATGGTCCCGCGGTGGCGCACCTGGGTGTCGCCGATCCAGGACGCCATCTTGGCCAGCCCCGGTATCTTCGCCTGGATGTCCGGCGAGCTCATGATCGCGTGGTGCGTCGCCATGGCGCCGACCGTGATGGCATTGCCCTCCGTCGTGATGTCGGTCAGGCCGATGCCCGCGAGATCGACGATCACGCTCGGCTTGTTCAGCCGCTGCTTCAGCACCGGGATGAACGTCTGCCCGCCCGCGAGCGCCTTGGCTTCCATGTCGTCCGACAGGATCTTGAGCGCGTCCGGAAGGCTGGAAGGCTTCTGGTAGCTGAAATCGTACATGTCTTACTCCGCCGCCATGCGTGGCTGCTGCGATTGCAGGATGGACCATATCTTCTGCGGCGTGGCCGGCATGTCCAGGTGCCGGACGCCGTAATCCTTGAGGGCATCGACGACCGCGTTGATCACCGCCGGCGGGCTGCCGATCGCCCCCGTCTCGCCCACGCCCTTGGAGCCCAGCGGGTTATGGGTGCAGAGCGTGTTCTCGGTCGAGGACCGCAGCATCGGGAAATCGTGCGCCCGCGGCATGGTGTAATCCATGAACGAGCCGGTGATAAGCTGGCCCTCCGCGTCATAGACCGCGTTCTCCAGCAGGGCCTGGCCGATGCCTTGCGCCAGGCCGCCATGCACCTGGCCCTCGACGATCATCGGGTTGATGACCCGGCCCACGTCGTCCACCGCGACCATCCCGACCACCTCGACGGCGCCGGTGTCCCCATCGATCTCCACCTCGCAGATGTGGCAGCCGCCCGGGTAGGTGAAGTTCTTCGGGTCGTAGAACGCGGTCTCGTCGAGACCGGGCTCAAGCTCCTCGATGGGGTAGTTGTGCGGCACGTAGGCGGCGAGCGACACGTCGGTCAGGGATTTCGCCTTGTCGGTGCCGGCAACGGTGAACTGGCCGTCCTTGAACTCGATGTCCTCCAGCGACGCTTCCATCAGGTGCGCGGCGATCTTCTTGCCCTTGGCGATCACCTTGTCCATCGCCTTCACCATGGCGGAGCCGCCGACCGGCAGGCTGCGGCTGCCGTAGGTGCCCATGCCGAACGGGATCTTGGCCGTGTCGCCGTGCACCACGTCGACCTGGTCGATCGGCACGCCGAGCTGGTCGGCCACGAGCTGGGCGAAGGTGGTCTCGTGGCCCTGGCCGTGGCTGTGCGTGCCGGTGAACACCGTGACGCTGCCGGTCGGGTGGACGCGGATTTCCGCGACTTCGTAAAGGCCGGCCCGTGCGCCCAGGGAGCCGACGACCTTGCTCGGCGCGATGCCGCAGGCCTCGACGTAGGTGGAGATGCCGATGCCGCGAAGCTTCCCCTTGGCCGCCGCCTTGGCTCGCCGGGCCGGGAACCCGTCCCAATCGGCGGCTTGCAGCCCGGCCTTCAACGTCGCGAAATAATCCCCGCTGTCGTATTCCAGCGCCACCGGGGTCTGATACGGGAATGCCTCGCGGGGGATGAAATTGCGCCGGCGCAGCTCGACCCGGTCAAGCCCCGTGTCGTGGGCGATCACGTCCACCAGCCGCTCCAGCAGGAACGCCGCTTCCGGACGCCCGGCGCCGCGGTAGGCGTCAACCGGGACGGTGTTGGTGAACACCGCCTTGACCTCGGCGTAGATGGCCGGGGTTTTGTAGCAGCCGGCGAGCAGCGTGGCATACAGGTAGGTGGGGACCGCCGGGCCGAAGGTGCTGAGGTAAGCGCCCATGTTGCACAAGGTGCGGACCCGCAGCGCCAGGAACGTGCCGTCCTTGTCGAGCGCCATCTCCGCCGTGCTGTCGTGGTCGCGCCCGTGCGCGTCGGACATGAACGCCTCGCTGCGGTCGGCGGTCCATTTGACCGGGCGCTTGAGCTTGCCCGCGGCCCAGGTGACGATGGCCTCCTCGGCGTAGTGGTAGATCTTGCTGCCGAACCCGCCGCCGACGTCGGGGGCGACGACGCGCAGCTTGTTCTCCGGGATGTGCAGCACGAAGGCGCCCATCAGCAGGCGGATAACGTGCGGGTTCTGGCTGGTGGTGTAGAGCGTGTACTCGCCGGAACTCGCGTCGAACGAGCCGACCGCGGCGCGCGGCTCCATCGCGTTCGGGACCAGCCGGTTGTTCAGCAAATCGAGGCTGACGACGTGGGCTGCCTGGGCGAAGGCGTTGTCCACCACGTCCTTGTCGCCGATGTGCCAATCGTAGCAAATGTTGCCTGGCGCATCGTCGTGCACCGCCGCCGCGCCGGGCGCCACCGCATCGCGGACATGCGCAATGGGAGGCAGGTCCTCGTACTCGATCTCCAGCAACTCGGCGGCGTTCTTTGCCTCCTGCCTTGTCTCGGCGATGACGACGGCCACCGGGTCGCCCACGTGGCGGACCTTGCCGGCGGCCAGCACCGGATGCTTCGGCTCGGCCATGGGCGAGCCGTTCTTGTTATGGATCTGCCAGCCGCAAGGGACGCCGCCGACGCCGTCCGCGTCCATGTCCGCGCCGGTGAACACGGCGACCACCCCCGGCGCAGCCTTCGCCGCCGCCGTGCCGATGCCGAGCAGCTTGGCGTGCGGCCGGTCGGACCGGCGGATAACGGCGTGGGCTTGGCCCGCCTGGTTGATGTCGTCGGTGTAGTGGCCACGTCCGCTCAGGAAGCGGTGGTCCTCCTTGCGGCGCACGGACGCGCCGATGCCCTCGAAGCCCATGCTGTTCCCTTCCCTGCCCGCCCGGCTTGCCGCCGGGTTCAGGCTGCTTGTTGTTGCTGCTTGCCGTGCATCAAAGGCCAGGCGGCGGCGATCGCCTTGACGATGTTGTGGTAGCCCGTGCAGCGGCAAAGGTTGCCTTCCAGCCCGTGCCTGATCTCGTCCTCCGTCAGCCCATCCGGATGCAGGCTCACGAGGTCGATCGCGCTCATGACCATCCCCGGCGTGCAGAAGCCGCATTGCAAGGCGTGATGCTCGCGGAACATCTCCTGCATCGGGTGCAGGGCGCCGTCCGCGGCGGCGATGCCCTCGATGGTGGTGACCTCGGCGCCGTCCGCCTGCACGGCCAACATGCTGCACGACTTCACCGACTTGCCATCGACGTGCACGACGCACGCGCCGCATTGGCTGGTGTCGCAGCCGACGTGCGTCCCTGTCAGGTGCAGCTTCTCCCGCAACAACTCAACGAGCAGCGTCCGCCCCTCAACCTCCACGCTTTGCTGCTTGCCGTTCACCGTCAGTGAAACCTGCGGCATGGAACCTCCTTCATCCGTCTTCGATCCTGGCGTAAAGCTAGTGTGAGGCCTGGAATGGGGAAGGGTCAAGCGGGGCATCCGGCCCCGGCGCCGCGCAACGTCAGCTCCCGCGCGTGAGCGAGGTCCCGATGCCCTCGCTTCCCGCGCCCGGCACGCCGGCCGGCTGTCCGGCGCATGGCATCGCCGCAAGCATCCGACTTGGATGGCGCTCAGGCCGCCTGCGCCGCCCCGCTCAGCGCCGGCAGCTCATCCAGGTGGCACGCCGCCTGCTGTCCCGGCCCGCCGCCCGGCATCTCGCGCATCAGCGGCTCCTCGACCCGGCAGCGGTCGAACACGTAGGGGCAGCGGGTGTGGAAGCGGCAGCCGCTCGGCGGGTTGATCGGGCTTGGCACGTCGCCGCTGAGGATGATCCGGCCGCGCTTGGCCGCCGGGTCTGGCAACGGCACGGCGGAGAGCAGCGCGCGGGTGTAGGGGTGCCGCGGGCTGGTGAACAGGGTCCGGCGGTCGGCCAGCTCGGCGATCTTGCCCAGGTACATCACCGCGACCCGGTGCGTCAGGTGCTCGACGATGGCGAGGTCATGGCTGATGAACAGCAGGGCGAGGCCCAACTCGTCCTGAAGGTCGGACATCAGGTTGACGATCTGCGCCTTCACCGACACGTCGAGCGCGCTGACCGCCTCGTCGGCGATGATCAGGTCGGCGCCCGGCGCGAGCGCGCGGGCGATGCCGATGCGCTGGCGCTGGCCGCCGCTGAACTCGTGGGCGAAGCGACGCATGGCGTCGCGCGGCAGGCGCACCGTGTCCATCAGCTTGGCCACCCGGTCGTCCGTCTCGCTCCGGTTGCCGGCCAGGCCGAAATTATGCAGCGGCTCGGCGATGATGTCCCGCACCCGCATCCGCGGGTTGAGGCTGCTGAACGGGTCCTGGAACACCACCTGGATGCGGCGGCGGAGCGGACGGAGCCGGCTGAGCGGGATGTCGTGGATCGGCTCGCCGTCCAGCAGCACCTCGCCGTCGGTCGGCTCGATCAAGCGCAGGATGGCCTTGCCGACGGTGCTCTTGCCGCAGCCGCTCTCGCCCACGAGCGAGAGCGTCTCGCCCTTCGCGATGCTGAAGGTGACGCCATCGACCGCGTACACCTTGGCCGTGACCCCGCCGAACACGCCGCCGTGGATGGGAAAATGCTTCTTGAGCGCGTTGACTTCGAGCAGCGGGACGGAACGGGTCAAGGGTGGGCGTCTTGCAGGTGGAGGCGGCGTTCGATGCGGTCCAGGCGCTTGTTCGTCCGATCGAGTTCCACCTGCACGGCCACGTGGGCATGGTGCAGCCCGGCGATCTCGGAGCGTACGTTTGCCAACCCGGCACCGATGATTGAAAGGCGCGTCTTGACGCCGATTTCTTCCAAGACCCGGTCCAGTTTGCCATCCAACCGGCGTAGGTAGACCAAGACGATGTTGTCAGCCTGATCGCTCATGCCGCGCGATCCATGGCATACTCGGCGTAGTGGCAGGCAACGCGATGCCCGGGCCGCTTCAGCTCCGCCGCCGGCGCCACCTCCCGGCACAAATCCGTCGCACTCAGGCACCGCCCGGCAAAGGCGCAGCCCGTGATCGGCTTGCGCAGGCTCGGCACCTGCCCCGGTATCTCCGCCAGCTTCGTCCGCCCCTCCAGCGACAGCGACGAGCCGAGTTTCGGCACCGCGCCCAGCAGCCCGCGCGTGTAGGGGTGCTGCGGGTTGCCGAAGATCGCCTCGGCCGACGCCTCCTCCACCTTCCGCCCCGCGTACATCACCACCACCCGCTGCGCCATCTCCGCCACCACGCCGAGGTCGTGCGTGATCAGCATGATCGCAGACCCCAGCCGGGTTTTCAGATCCCGCATCAGGTCCAGGATCTGCGCCTGGATCGTCACGTCGAGCGCCGTGGTCGGCTCGTCGGCGATCAAGAGCTTCGGGTTGCAGGCCAGCGCCATCGCGATCATCACCCGCTGCCGCATCCCCCCCGAGAGCTGGTGCGGGTACTCCCGCACCCGCCGCCCCGGCGCCGGGATGCCGACAAGCGTCAGCATCTCCACCGCCCGCTCCTCCGCCGCCCGCTTGCCCATGCCCCCATGCAGCCACAGCGTCTCGCCGATCTGCCGCCCGATGGTCAGCACCGGGTTGAGGCTGGTCATCGGCTCCTGGAAGATCATGCTGATGTCGTTGCCGCGCAGCCGGCGCATCTCCGCCTCGGGCACGGTCAGCAAGTTCCGGCCCTCGAAGCGGATCTCGCCCGCGATCCGCCCGGGCGGCTCGGCGATCAGCCGCAGGATGGACATGCTGGTGACGGACTTGCCGCACCCGCTCTCGCCGACCACGGCCAGCGTCTCGCCCGCCTCGATCTCGAACGACAGCCCCTCCACCGCCCGCACCACCCCGTCCGGCGTGCCGAAATGCGTCTGCAGCCGGTCGACCTCCAGCAGCGCCATGCCTCAGACCTTCTTCGCCGTGCGCGGGTCGAGCGCGTCGCGCAGGCCGTCGCCGAGGAGGTTCACCGCCAGCACCGTGACCGACAGGAACACCGCCGGGAAGAAGACGATGAACGGCTTCACCTGCCACAGCGCCCGCCCCTCCGCCATGATGTTGCCCCAGGACGGGATGATCGGCGGCGTCCCCGCGCCGATGAACGACAGGATCGCCTCGATGATCATCGCGGACGCGCAGATGTAGGTCGCCTGCACCGTGATCGGCGCCAAGGTATTCGGCAGGATATGCCGCCAGATGATCTTCGGCGTGCGCGAGCCGCAGGCGACCGCCGCCTCCACGTAGGGCTGCTCGCGCAGGCTCAGCACCACGCCGCGCACCAGCCGCGACACGCGCGGGATTTCCGCCACCGTGATGGCGACGATCACGTTGCCCACGCTGCCCCGCGTCAGCGCCATCAGCGCGATCGCCAGCAGGATGGGCGGGATGGACATCAGCCCGTCCATCACCCGCATGATGATCCCGTCGGCCCAGCGCACGAAGCCCGACACAAGCCCGATCAGCAGCCCGGCCACGCTCGACAGCGCCGCCACCGCGAACCCAACCGTGAGCGACACCCGCGCCCCGTAAAGCACGCGCGAGTAGATGTCGCGCCCCAGCATGTCGGTGCCGAACCAGTATTGCCCCGAGGGCAGCCGCAGCCGTTTGGCTGGCGAGAGCGCCGTCGGGTCAACCGTCGCGAGCCAGGGCGCCGCCGCCGCGATGAACAGCATGGCGAACAGGATGAACCCGCCCACCGCCATCGTCGGGTAGCGGTAGACGAACATCCCGACCCGGCCGCGCGCCTTGGCCGGCGGCAGCACGTCCGGCATCGCCGCGGCCTCGGCGACGTGCGCCTGGCTGGACGCCGCCACCGGGTCATCGGCGTGCGGCTGGTAGGTGGTGGCGCTCAATAGCGTATCCTCGGGTCGAACGCGGAGTAGAGCAGGTCGACGCCCAGGTTCACCAGCACATAAACGAAGCTGAACAGCAGCACGACGCCCTGGATAATCGGGTAGTCCCGCCGGAGGATGGCATCCACCACCAGCCGGCCCAGCCCCGGGATGGCGAACACGCTTTCCGTCACCACCGAGCCGCCCAGCAGCAACGCGAAGCCGATGCCGATCACGGTGACGACCGGCACCGCCGCGTTCTTCAGCGCGTGCAGGAACAGGATCGTGCGGCTGCCGACGCCCTTGGCCTTGGCGGTGCGGATGTAGTCCTGCCCGAGCACCTCCAGCATGGTCGCCCGCGTGATCCGCGCGATCAGCGCGATATAGATGCCGCCCAACGCGACCGACGGCAGCACCAGGTTGGACAGCCAAGGCCCGATGCCTTGGGCAATGGGCGTATAGCCCTGCACCGGGAACCAATCGAGCCGGAGCGCGAACACGTAGGCCAGCAGGTAGCCCACCACGAACACCGGCACCGAGAACCCGAACACCGCGAACACCATGATCAGCCGGTCCGGCCAGCGCCCGTTGTTCCAGGCGGCAATGACGCCCATCGGCACCGCGAGCGAGATCGAGATGACGAGCGTCAGCGCCATTAGCGACAGCGTCGGCTCCACCCTCTGCTCGATCATCCGCGTGACCGGCAGGTTGGTGAAGATGGAGGTGCCCAGGTCGCCATGCAGCACCCGCCAGCCCCACTCGCCGAAGCGGATCGGGAAGGGCCGGTCAAGCCCGAGGTTGACGCGGATGCGCGCCACGTCCGCGGGCGTCGCCTGGTCGCCGGCGATGATGGCGGCCGGGTCTCCCGGTGCGATGTAGAGCAAGCTGAACACGAACAGCGCCACGATCACCATGACCGGGATGGTCGACAGTATCCTGCGGACGACGTAGGCCAGCATTCAGGTTTTCTTCACGTCCCAGAAGATCGGGTAGGGCGCTTTCACGATCCCGCTCACGTTCGAGCGCCATGCCGTGTATTGGCGGAAGAAGCCGGTCGGGCCGTAGATCACGAACTCCATGCCGTCGCGGTTGATCTTGGACATGACCGCCTTCTCGGCATCGAGGTCGGGCGCGTCGTACCAGGCGTTGATCCCGTCCTCGACCGCCTGGTTCTTCGGCCAGCCGAACCAGGCCGTGTCGCCGCCGCAGTCGAGCGCCGTGTAGGGCGCCGGGTTGATGCAGTCCGCGCCCGCGTGCCAGGTGTGGAACATGTTCCAGCCGCCCTCCGAAGGCGGCTTCTTCACCGCCCGGCGCGCGCCCACCGTGCCCCAGTCCAGCGCCTGGTAATCGACGTTCATGCCGATCCGCCCGAGGGCGTCCGCGGTCACGTCGCCTTCCGCCTTGGTAATGGCGATGTCGGTGGCCACCAGCAAACTGACCTTCTCGCCGTTGTAACCCGCTTCCTTCAGGAGCTTCTTCGCCCCGTCGTAGTCGCGAGGCCCCTTCAGGATCTCGCCCCCGGCGTCGGTCGAGGCCGCCGTCCCCGGCGTGAAGTAGCTCGGCAGCCGCGCCCACAGCGTCTCGTCGTCGCCGACGATCGCACGCATGTAGTCCTCCTGGTTCATCGCCATCATCGCCGCCCGCCGCACGCGGGCGTCGTTGAACGGGGGATAGAGGTGGTTGAACCGCAGGCTGCCGATGTTGCCCAACGGGTCGGCGATGTCGAGCTTCACGTTGCGGTTGCGCTTCAAGAGCGGCGCCAGGTCCGGGATCGGGTTCTCCCACCAATCCACCTCGCCGTTCTGCAGCGCCGCCGCCTTGGTCGCGTCGTCCGGCAGGATCAGCCACTCGACGCGGTCGAACAGCATCCGCCGCCCGCCGGAGAGCCAATCCGCCGCTTCCGCCCGCGGCTGGTAGCCCTCGAACTTGGCGAACACCGCCTTGCTGCCCGGCACCCACTCGTTCTTCATGAATTTCATCGGTCCCGAGCCGACGTATTCGGTGATCAGCTTGAACGGATCGGTGTTGGCGATCCGCTCCGGCATGATGAGCGCGACCGGCGCGTTGCCCTTGCCGATCGCGAACAGCATCTTCGGGAACGGCTTGCTCAGTTTGATGCTGAAGGTGCGGTCGTCCTGCGCGTCCATCGACACCATGGTTTTCGCGATCCGCTGGCCCATCGTGTCGCGCACCATCCAGCGCTTGAGGCTGGCGATCACGTCCTTCGGCAGCACCGGCTCGCCGTCGTGGAACTTGAGGCCGGGCCGAAGCTTGAAGGTCCACTCCTTGAAGTCCGCCGAGTTGGTGTGCCCCTCGCACATCTGCGGCTTCGGTTCGAGCTTGCTGTTCACGCCATACAGCGTTTCCCAGACCATCAGGCTCGCGTTGCGCACCACGTATTGCGTGCCGGCGACGGAATCGAGCGAGGACAAGTTGGCCTGCGGCACGAAGCGCAGCAGGTTCGTGTCCTGCGCGCGGGCGATGCGGGGAGCGGCCAAGCTGCCCATTGCGGCGGCAGTGCCAGTGGCCAGAAAGTCGCGGCGCTTCATGACGGGTTTTGTCCTCTGGTTTGCTGCAAGGATTTAAGCACATATCGGGCCAGCATTCGTCACGCCCGCTTCACGTTCCAAAAGATCGCGAACCCTTGCAGGACGCCTTGCAGATCCGTCCGGTATGCCGTGGGCTGGAAATACTGCCCCATCGGGATATACGGCACGCTCTGGAACGCCTCCCGCTGGATGTCCGCGCAGATCTTTTTCTGCGCCGCCACGTCCGGCGCCTCGAACCAGGCATCCCGCAACCGCTCGAGCTTCGGGTCCGTGGGCCAGCCGAACCACGCCTTGTCCCCGTTGGCGCGCAGCGAGATGTGCCCGGCCGGGTTCAGCATGTCGATGCCCGCCCAGGCGGTGCAGAACGCGTTCCACCCCCCCTCGCTCACCGGCCCCTTGTTGGCCCGGCGCGTCACCACGCTGCCCCAGTCGGTCGCCACGTAATCGACGTTCAGCCCCACCTGCTTGAGCATGTCGGCCGTGACGTCCGCCGACGCCTTCAGCACCGGGAAGTCGGTCGCGGCGATCAGCACCACTTTCTCGCCCCCGTAGCCCGCCGCCTCGATCTCCCGCTTCACCTTTGGCAAGTCCCGCTTGCTGGTCAGCGCCTGCATCCCCGCGTCCGTCGCCATCGGCGTGTTGGGGCAGAAGATCCCGACCCCGGTGTTCCACATCGTTGGGTCCGTGCCCGCGATGGCGGTCATGACGTCCTGCTGGCTGGCCGCGCCCAGCAGCGCGCGGCGGATTGCCGGGTTGTCGAACGGCGGCAGCAGATGGTTCATGCGCAGGATGCTGATCTGCCCCGAAGGCTCCTGCACCACCACCTTCACGTCGCGCGCCTGCTGCAACAGCGGCATCAGGTCGATCGAGGCGTAGTCCCACCAGTCCTGCTCGCCCGCCATCACCGCCTGCGCCGCGGTCGCCTGGTCCGGGATCGTGGTCCATACTACCCGGTCGAAGTGCGCCACCTTCGGCCCGGCCGTGAAGCTCGGCGTCCCGCCCGCCCGCGGCACGTAGCCGTCGAACCGCTCGTATACCACCCGGGCGCCCGCCACCCGCTCGCTGGCCACGAACCGGAACGGTCCGCTGCCGACCATCTCCGTCACCTGCTGTCCGGGATCGGTCCTGGCCAGCCGCTCCGGCATGATCACCGGCACGTAGGTCGACGTCTTGCCCAGCGCCGCGGGCAGCAGCGGAAACGGGCGCTTCAGCCGGAACACGATGGTCCTGTCGTCCTTGGCGGAGAGCTCGTCGGTCGCGGCCATCAGCGCGGCGCCGAACGCGTCCCGCTTGCCCCACCGCTCGACGCTGGCCACGCAATCCCGCGCGCGCACCGGCTCGCCGTCGTGGAACTTCAAGCCATCGCGCAGCGTCAGCGTCCACAGCTTGCCGTCGTTCCCGGTCTCGACGCCGCCGATCATCTGCGGCTGCGGCTGGTAATCCCCGTCGCTGCCGAACAGCGTGTCGTACACCATGAACCCGTGATTGCGGGTGACGTAGGCCGTGGTCCAGACCGGGTCGAGCACCGTGAGGTCGGATTGCGGGATGAACCGCAGCACGCGCGTCCCCTGCGCCCGGGCCAGCGTCGGGGCAGCGAGCGCGGACGCTCCGGCTGCGAGAAAGCTGCGACGCCGCATAGTCAACACTCCCGGTTGAAACTTGTCATAAAACCAAATCACAAACCGGTTGCGCGCGCCAGCGCCCTCGCGCCCTGGCACGAATCGGCTAAGCAGGCGATAAACCGCCGGACCAAACCATGCCCAACCCGATCAGCGTCGCCGTCCTCATCCCCTGCTACAACGAAGAAGTCGCCATCGCCCGCGTTGTCCGCGACTTCCGCGCCGCCCTGCCCGACGCCGCCGTCTACGTCTACGACAACAACTCCAGCGACAACACCATCGCCGCCGCCCGCGAGGCCGGCGCCATCGTCCAGCTCGAGACGCATCAGGGCAAAGGCCACGTCATCCGCCGCATGTTCGCCGACGTGGAGGCCGACATCTACGTCCTGGTCGACGGCGACGACACCTACGACGCCGCCGCCGCCCCGGCCATGATCGAGCGCGCGCTGACGGGCGGGCTCGACATGGTCAACGGCACCCGCGTCACCGACGCCGAGGCCGCCTACCGCCCCGGCCACCGCACCGGCAACAAGGTGCTGACCGGCATCGTCCGCCTGATCTTCGGCAACCAGGTGTCCGACATGCTCTCCGGCTACCGCGTGTTCTCCCGCCGGTTCGTGAAGTCCTTCCCCGCCCTGTCCGCCGGGTTCGAAACGGAAACCGAGTTCACCGTCCATGCCCTTGAGCTGCGGATGCCGGTGGGCGAGGTGCCGACCCGCTACAAGGAGCGCCCCCCCGGCTCGGTCTCCAAGCTCAACACCTACGCCGACGGCCTGCGTATCCTGCGCACCATCGTCATCCTGGTGAAGGAGGAACGCCCGTTGCAGTTCTTCTTCGCGTCCGCCTTTCTTCTCGCCCTCGTGGCGAGCGCCCTCGCCCTCCCGCTCCTCATCGTCTTTTGGCAAACCGGCTTGGTTCCCCGGTTGCCGACCGCCGTGCTGGCCACAGGGCTGATGCTTTTGGCCGCCCTGTCGACGACCGTGGGGTTCATCCTCGATTCAGTGGCCCGGGGGCGGAAAGAGATCAAGCGGCTGGCATATCTCGCCGTGCCGCCGCCGCCGCGGATGGACCAGAAGCGGGTCAGCCGCCATGAAACCGCAGGACGGGCAAGCAGTATCTGATCGCATGGGCGGCATCGAACGTGCCCGATCGTTGTTAGCCTGATGGCACGCAAGCCCGCGAACCGGCATCGGCCCGATGACACGGACCGGCCGCACTTTGAATTCTGCGTGTCCGGCAGGCCTATATCGGCGCAGGCCAAAAACAGGCTCCTGCTTGAAGTCTGGAAAGATGCTGTGAGGGAGGCCGCACAGGCCATCTGGGTTGCCGCACGGCCCAGATTGCAAGCCGATGTCGAACTGAGGATAACGCACTACTCGGAAAGACGGATCGCGGATACAGAAAGACGGATCGCGGATAGAGAAAGACGGATCGCGGATAGAGACAATCTGATGAAGCCGATCCAAGACGCACTGCAAGGGATCGTCTACGATAATGACAGGCAGGTGAGAGATGCATCCTGCAATTGGAGAAACATCAATGGTCGATTTACCATCCGCAATCTGGCGTTGCCCTTGGCAATAGCCTTTTCGAACGGGAGCGAGTTCTTGCACATTCGTATCTGGAACAGCCCGGACACCGAGGACCTTGGCTGATGCCGCATTTACATGAGCAAACGGAGAGAGACGCCCAATCAAGGATCGCACGCAAGTATCGGACCCTTGGTTACGAAGTCCTGGAAAACCCTGGACCTGACCGGCTTCCAGATTTCATGCATGGCGTAAGGCCGGACATCATCGCACGGAGCAGACAAGACAACGTCGTCATCGAGATCAAGCGGCACGCCTCTCTCAAGGGCTCGAACGATCTCGTCCGCATCGCCGAACGTGTCTCGGGCCGTCCTGACTGGCGCTTTGAATTGGTTGTGTTCGACGACGCTGATGACGCCGCATCGCCCTTGTCCGGGACTGATGACGAGCATCTGTGGAATATGGTCCGCATCGCAAATAGGCATGGCCTGTTTGAGATGGCCTATGTCTATCTTGTTCAAATGATTGCTTACACCGTCCAGAGTCTTGCGAAAAAGAACCAGATCTCTTTGAAAGAGAAAAGCGATAAAACTCTTCTTCTAGATCTCGGTTTCAGAGGCATAGTACCCGATCGCCTGCTTGAACAGTGCCTCTCCGCACTGTCTACCCGGAGTGATCTCATTCATTCGGTTGACCAATCAACATCAACATCACAGCAAGATGTCCTAAATCTAATTTCCCTGACTGTTGAATTAAGACAGCTTTTGTAAGTTCGTGCCCATGTCGCACAAGCGCTCAGACCGAAAGGAGGCCCACCTGCTCCGCCCGCTCCTCGCCCTCCTGCTCCTCCTGCCCCTTTGCGCCGCGGCCCAGCAAACCCGTATCGTCGGCGGCCCGGGCGCAGGCTGCATCGCGGGCGCGGTGCAACTGCCCGCCCAAGGCCCAGGCTTCCAGACCATCCGGGCCAGCAAAAGCCATTTCTGGGGCGCGCCCGCCACCATCGCCGCCCTGGAGCTCCTCGCCGCCCGGGCCCATGCCGCCGGGCTGCCCGACCTTTACATGAACGACATCGGCAAGCGCTACGGCGGCCCCTTCCCCGGCGTCCACGCCACCCACATGCTCGGCCTCGACGCCGACGTTTGGCTCGATGTCCGCCCCAAGCGGCCCCTTTCCGCCGCCGAACGCGACGCCGCCGAACCCCAAAGCCTGGTCTCGCCGGATGGCCGCGAGATCGACCAATCCGTTTGGTCCAAGGACCATGTCACCCTGCTCCGCCTCGCCGCCACCCTCCCCGGCGTCGACCGCGTCCTCGTCAACCCGGCCATCAAGCGCGAACTCTGCCGCGATGCCGCCGGCGACCGCTCGTGGCTCAACGTCGTCCGCCCGTGGTGGGGCCACGCCGCCCACATGCACATCCACTTCCGCTGCCCGCCGGGCCAGGCGGAGTGCGCCGACCAAGCCCCCCGCCCCGCCGGCGACGGCTGCGACGCCAGCTTGCAATGGTGGTTCGACCAGCTTGACCTGCCGCCCAAGCCCCCCGGCAAGCCCGCGCCGCCCCCAGTCCTGCCGGCCGCCTGCAAAGCCATCATGGCCGGTAAATCCGGTTGACCCCGGCACGCCGCCTCAACGCGGGCGTCGCCGCCGCCGGGTTCGGCACCTTTGTCAACCTTTACGCCACCCAATCCCTGCTCCCCACCCTCGCCCGCGACTTCGAGACCAGCCTCGCCCATACGGGGCTGACCATCACGCTCCCGCTCATCGCCGTCGCCCTTGTCGCTCCCTTCGTGGGCGGCGTCTCCGACATCCTGGGCCGGCGCCGGCTGATCGTGGCCGCGAGCCTGCTCCTTGTGCTTCCCACCCTGCTCGCCGCCACCGCGCCCACGCTCACCATCCTGGTCGCCTGGCGCTTCGCACAGGGCCTGCTGCTCCCGTTCATCTTCGCCGTCACCGTCGCCTACATCGCCGACGAGTGCCCCGGCCCCGAGGCCGTCCGCGCCACCGGAATCTACGCCATCGGCACCATCGTCGGCGGCTTCAGCGGGCGCTTCATCGCCGGCTGGAGCGCCGATTTGCTGAACTGGCGCGCCGCCTTCGCCGCCTTGGCCGCCGTAACCCTTGCCGCAGCCCTCGCCGTCACCGCCCTCCTGCCGCAGGAACGGCGCTTCCAGCCCGCGTCGGGCTGGCGCGGCAGCCTAGAAGGCTTCGCCGACCACCTGCACAACCGCCAGGTGCTGGCCACTTGCGCCATCGGCTTCGCGGTCTTGTTCTCCATCGTCGCCACCTTCACCTATGCCAACTTCTTCCTCGCCGCCCCGCCCTACGGCCTGGGTCCCGCCGCCCTCGGCTCCATCTTCGTCGTCTATCTCCTGGGCGCCGCCGCCACGCCCGTGGCCAGCCGCCTGGCATTGCGCATCGGCCGGACCCGAACCGTCTGGGTCGGCGCCGCAACCGCCGTGACCGGCCTCTTCCTCACCCTCGCCCAGCCCTTGCCGCTGATCGTCCTCGGCATGGCCCTGGTCGCCATCGGCATCTTCGTCGAGCAGGTGCTTTCCATCGGCTACGTCGCCCTCGCCGCCCGCGGCGCGCGCTCCACCGCCGTCGGCCTCTATGTCACGTGTTACTACACGGGCGGCAGCCTCGGCGGCATCGTTCCCGCCCTGATCTACGCCCGCCTCGGCTGGCCCGGCTGCGTCGTCCTCGTTCTCCTGGTGCAAGCCGCCGCCATGACGATCACCTGGCGCGTCTGGCCCCGCACCCGGGTTTAAGCCGCCGCCGAACGCCCCACGTAACCCGGACCACTCTTCGGGAACCCCCGCCAATGAACGTCGCCTTCGCGCCCACGCCGGACAAATTCGCCATCGGCCAGCCCGTCTCCCGCAAGGAAGACCCCGTGCTTCTCCGCGGCGAGGGCCGCTACAGCGACGACCTCCACCTCGAAGGCCAGCTCCACGCCGTCATCGTCCGCAGCCGCTATGCCCACGGCGTCCTCCGCTCCATTGACGCCACCGAGGCCCGTACGATGCCGGGCGTCCAGACCATCCTCACCGCCGCCGACCTGCGCGCTGCCGGCATCGGCGTCATGCCCGCCTCCGCCGGCAAGAACAGCGACGGCTCCGACACTCCCCGGCCCCGGCAGATGGCGCTGGCCGAACACCGCGTCCGCTTCGTCGGCGACCCGGTCGCCTGCGTCGTCGCCGACACGGTCGACCACGCCCGCGACGCCACCGAAGCCGTCCTGCTCGACATCGACCCCCTGCCCGCCGTCACCAGCGCGCGCGAGGCGGCCGGTTCCGACGCCCCGCAACTGCACGACGACGCGCCGGGCAACCTCGTCATGCATTACCACCACGGCGACGCCGCTGCGGTCGACGCCGCCTTCGCCCGCGCCGCCCACGTCACCCGCTTGGGTCTGCGCAACAGCCGCATCGTCGTCGCCGCCATGGAACCCCGCTCGGCGCTGGCCAGCTCCGGCGAGGCGGACGGGCGCTACACCCTCCGCCTCGGCTGCCAGGGCGCGTTCAACATGCGCGACGCGCTGAAGGACGTCATCGGCGTCGAGGCCGGGCAGCTCCGCATCCTGACCGGCAACGTCGGCGGCTCCTTCGGCATGAAGGCCTCCGTCTACCCCTAGTATCCCTGCATCCTGCTGGCCGCGAAGCAGCTCGGCCGCCCCGTGAAGTGGACCGACGACCGCTCCGACAGCTTCCTCTCCGACAGCCACGGGCGCGACCATGAGTGCGACGCGTCCCTCGCGCTCGATGCCGACGGCCATTTCCTCGCCGTCCGCATAGACGTCTACGGCAACCTCGGCGCCTATCTCAGCAACGCCACCACGATCCCGCCGACGCAGAACACCACCAAGAACGCGGTCGGCGTCTACGCCACGCCGCTGATCGAGGTCACGTCCCGCTGCGTGTTCACCAACACGACCCCGGTCGGCCCCTACCGCGGCGCTGGGCGGCCTGAGGGCAACTACTACATGGAGCGACTGGTCGACACCGCCGCGGCCGAGATGGGCATCGATCGCGTCGAGCTGCGCCGCCGCAACCATATTCGCCCGGAGCAGATGCCCTACGCCACCCCGGCCGGCACCGAATACGACAGCGGCGACTTCCCCGCCCTGCTGGATCACGCGCTCGCGCTCGCCGACTGGGACGGCTTCCCCGAACGCGCTAGGCAGAGCCGCGCCAACGGCAAGCTCCGCGGCCGGGGCATCGGCCAATACCTCGAAGTGACCGCGCCGCCCAACAGCGAGATGGGCGGCATCGCCTTCGGCCCGGACGGCACGGTTACCATCACCACCGGCACGCTCGATTACGGCCAGGGCCACGCCTCCCCCTTCGCCCAGGTCCTGTGCGACCGCCTCGGCGTCCCGTTCGAGGCCGTCCGCCTCGTCCAAGGCGACAGCGACGCCCTCATCGCCGGCGGCGGCACCGGCGGCAGCAAGAGCATGATGGCCAGCGGACAGGCCATCGTCGAGGCCAGCGTGATCTGCATCGAGCAGGGCCGCCAAGCCGCCGCGGAGGCGCTGGAGGCCGCGCCCAACGACATCGAGTTCAGCCAAGACCGCTTCATCATCGCCGGCACCGACCGCGGCATCGGCATCATGGATCTCGCCGCCCAGATGCCCGGCCTGCTCGACGTGCGGCACGTCTTCGACAAGGCCCCCTCCGCCTACCCCAACGGCTGCCACGTCGCCGAGGTGGAGATCGACCCCGAAACCGGCGTCTCGGAGGTTGTCCGCTACTACATGGTCAACGACTTCGGCGTGCTGATCAATCCGATGCTGGTCGAGGGCCAGGCGCACGGCGGCATCGGCCAGTCGCTGCTCGAAGCCATGGCCTACGACCAGGACGGCCAGCTCATGACCGGCTCCTTCATGGATTACGCCCTCCCCCATGCCGTTCACGCGCCCAGCTTCACCATGGAAAGCCACCCCGTCCCTGCCCGCACCAACGCCCTCGGCGTCAAGGGTTGCGGCGAGGCCGGGTGCGCGGGCGCGTTACCGAGCGTGATGAACGCCGTCGCCGACGCGCTCCGCCCGCTCGGCGTCAAGCACATCGACATGCCCGCCACGCCGCAGCGGGTCTGGACCGCGATCAACGTCGCTTAAGGAATTGTTCACCAATATAGCCGATTGTCAGGAGGCCAAATAATGAGACGGAGGCTTCCATGTCACGCATTGCCGCACTTCTCGTCGCCGCCGGCGCCCTCGCCAGCCCGGCGGGCGCCACGCCGATCACGCCCAACCCGAACCTAACGCTGACCGCCAGCATCTCCGCACCGAGCTACGCCCCGGGCAGCACGACCGCAATCGACATCCAGAACGCCAAAGCGCCGAACCGCAAAGACATCACGGCGCCGGACGGCAGCTACTCCATCGACTTCCGCGACGTGCAGGACGGCCAAGGCATCGTTCAGGGCAACCTGGCCAACCAACATGCCATTCCTGTGGCCGGCGCCTCGGACGGCAAGCCGACCTACCTCACCGGCGGGTATAGTTCCGCCCAGACCACCTCGGCCGCTTATTCCGGGAACTACTTCTCCACCGGCAACGCGAGCCAGATCATCTTCGACTTTGCCGTCCCGCAGTTCTCGCTGAGCCTGCTCTGGGGCTCGGTCGATCCCTGGAACTGGCTGGAGCTGATCGGCCACGGCGTGTCGCTTGCCACGATCAGCGGCTCGGACGTGGGCGCTGCCGCGCAAGGTCTGGCGGCGAACGGCAACCAAAGCTACGGCGGCAGCGCCTATGTTACGGTCGACAGCGCCGTCGGCTTCGACCGGGTTATTGCCCGCAGCGCCTACAACTCCTTCGAATTCGCCGGCGTCGTGGCCTCGACCGCGCCGTCGAATGTGCCGGAGCCGGGCAGCCTGGCCCTGCTTGCCGCCGGGTTCCTGGCATTGGGAACGGTTTATTGGCGCAAAACCCACTCCGGACGGCGCACCGGATGAAGCAGCAGCCGGAGGCGTCGCGGCACGCGAGCTGGAGCGCCTCCGGCCGCGTCGCCGCCTTAGCGAAGAATTAAGAATTTGCCCGCATTCTGCCGACTGCTGAATGGTGACCGAAAGAGCCGATGAAAACCATCCCTGTGCTGATCGCTGCCGCCTTGGCGTTCGTCTTGAACCGGCCTGCGGGGGCAACCCTGGTCACGGCCGCGTCCACTGTCGCTCCGATGGTTGATCTGGCGACGGCGACGATCCTTGCCGCCCAGTCCGCTCCGCCCGCGAACGCCGGATATGCCATCTCCTTCGCCGGCGCCCCCGCCGGCCAAGGCATTGTCCACGGTCAAGCGCCGAAGCAACACGCAATCCCGGTTGCCGGCGCATCGGCCGGCAAACCCACCTACCTCAGCGGTGATTACGGATCAGCCCAAACAACGTCCGCATCGTCGGCCGGCAACTACTTTTCCACCGGCGGCCCCGGCCAGATCGTCTTCGATTGGACCATCGATCAGTCCAGCCTTGTCCTGCTATGGGGTTCGATTGATGCCTGGAACTCGCTGGAGTTCCTGCACGGCGGCGTCTCGGTCGGAACCGTCAACGGGCGCGATGTCCAGAACGCAGCGCCCTGGCTCATCCCGAGCGGCAGTCAAGGCGCCGCTGGCAGCGCATACGTCACGATTTCCAGCAGCCAGAGCTTCGACCGGGTCGTCGCCCGCAGCACGAAGCCGTCTTTCGAGTTCGCGGCCGTCGTCTCCACGCGGGCGACCGATGTGCCGGAACCGCCCGCCCTCGCACTGCTCGGCGTTGGCCTGGCGGGCCTGGGCGTCGTTCGCAAGCGCGTTGGGTCCGGCTCAATCCGTCATCATCGAGACCACTAGCGCGCCGGGCCGGGTTGGAACAGACTGCGCGGATGCCGACAGCCGCCGTCCTCGACACGATCGAACAATCCCTGGATGCCGCCCGCGAGCGCTGGTTCGACTTCCTGCGCATCCCCAGCGTCTCCGCCCAACCCGGTCACGCCGCGGATTGCCAGCGTGCCGCCGCTTGGCTTCGCGGCCAATTGGCCGGACTTGGTTTTGACGCCGCGGTGCATGAAACCCCGGGCCACCCGGTCGTCTTGGCGCACCACGCCGGGCCAGGCCCGTCCGCGCCGCACGTCCTGTTCTACGGCCACTACGACGTCCAACCAGCCGAACCGTTTGACCTCTGGTCCGCCGCCCCGTTCGACCCGAAGCTCGCGGACGGTCCTCACGGCCCCCGCGTGATTGCCAGGGGCGCCGTCGACGACAAAGGCCAGGTGATGCTTTGGCTCGAGGCCCTGCGCGCCTGGCACGCCACCCAAGGCACGATGCCGGTCCGCGTCACCGTGCTGGTCGAGGGCGAAGAGGAAGTCGGCAGCCTCAACCTCGAACCTTTCCTGACCGCCAACCGCCAGGCGCTTGCCGCCGACATCGCGGTGATCAGCGACACCGCCATGTGGGACATCGACACGCCGGCCCTCACCACCCGCCTCCGCGGCATCGCTTATCTGCAGCTCAACCTCAAAGCCGCCGACCGGGATCTTCATTCCGGCCAATTCGGCGGGTCCGCCCGCAATCCGATCAACACGCTCACCCGTATTCTCGGCGGCCTGCACGACGCGGACGGCCGCGTGCAGCTCCCTGGCTTCTACGACGGGGTGCAAGACATCCCGCCAGCCCTGGCGGACGAGTGGGCCGCTCTTGGCTTCGACGAAGCGGATTTCCTCGGCAGCATCGGCCTTGCCCATCCGGCCGGCGAGCGAGGCCGCCCAGCCCTGGAGCGTTTGTGGGGCCGCCCCACCGCCGACGTCAACGGGATCTGGGGCGGCTACCAAGGCCCCGGCTCCAAGACCGTTATCGCCGCCGAGGCGGGCGCGAAAGTCTCCTTCCGCCTCGTGCCCGGCCAAGACCCGGCCAAAATCATTGCCGCGTTCAAAACCTTCGTCAACGAAAGGCTTCCCCCGGACGTCGCCGCCACCGTCGATGAGTTCGGCGCCGCCCCTGGCGTTGCCATTCCTGTCGGAAGCCGCTGGGTCAAAACAGCCCAGCAAGCTCTGGCCGACGAATACGGCCGCCCGCCCGTTCTGATCGGCAGCGGCGGCAGCATCCCCGTCGTCGAAAGCCTGCATCGCTTGCTCGGCATCGACAGCCTGCTGATGGGCTTCGGCCTGGAGGATGACCAGGTTCACTCCCCGAACGAGAAGTTCGAGTGGACGTGCTTTCACCACGGCATCCGCGCCCACGCCCGCCTGCTCGGCGCGTTTGCTCAGGATCAACGCTAGACTGCAATCGCCCGGACTGGAGTCAGGGCGTCAATTGCCAGTCCAGATGAGGGTCTAACGAAGCAGCGGACGCTAAACCAACGCCGAGGCGATGGCATCCCACTCCGCATCGAGCGGTCCGGACCCTTCGGGCTTCCCGGCCCGGGAATACCAATACCGCGCATTCGGCAGATCGCCTTCGACCCGGTGCAAGTAGGCATGGACCCAGGCAGCCTCTTTGCCCGGATCGCCCTGCGCCGCCTCGTGCGCCCGCTCCCATTCGCCGCGAGCCGCCCACCAGAGCGCCGCCAAGGGGGCGCGGTCGGGCACATCGGGTTGGTCACGCAGCGAGCTCGGCATCCGAAGTCCTTTCAGCGCCAGCGTAGCCTGACGCACTCAGGTATAATCGAAATATAGATACGACCCCGCCGCCTGCGTGCCAACCGAGACATGCAGCGCTTTCGCCTGCGCAACGCTCAACCCGGCGAACGTGATGCTGGCGTCGATCCCGTCCCCCACCCGCCCGGCGCCGCCCACGATGTTGGCGCGCAACGTCGCCCCGGTCGAACCAGGCGCCCCGTCGATCTGATCGTCCCAGTAATAGCCCGACACCCCTGGCACGAAACCCCACAACGTTGCGGCATCCCCGGCGTGAAAGTTGCGCAACGTGTTCCAGACCGGCGCATCGCCCCGCGCGTCAGTGAAGAACGTGTCGGTCCCGGTCCCGCCCGTCAGGAAATTGGAGCCGGCGCCGCCGTCCAGCACATTCTGCCCCGACGTGACCTGGATCGAATCCTGCCCGGCCCCGCCATGCAGGAAGACATTCGCCGTGGAGGCCGACAAAGCCACGCCGTTCGGGCTGCTCCAGATATAGCGCCATTGCAGGTACGACGGCGCCCCTGGAACGACCTCCAGCGGCAACGTTCCCTGCTGTCCCGTCACGCTGTCGATATATCCGGCCACCGCCGGAACCGAGTCGTCCTGCGCGACCCAGGACAAGATCGTCGCCCGCACCGCAGCCGAGATCCGCATGAAATAGCCGTTCCCGGCGGCGTCCCCGCCGGAGACCGTCCCCACCACGGTCGGCCCGCCCGGGCCGTTGATCCAAACCGGCCCGCCACTCGAACCTGGCCCGAGGCTCGCCCCGTAAAGCAGGTTGTACGGCAGCGACGAGCCAACATACTGAACCGAATCGATCTGCGCGCCGCCGCCCGCGCCGGGGTAGCCTGACACCGTGGCAAACCCTCCATTGAAATCGGCGCCGATCTGAAACGTGCCTGCGTTCGCCGTGCCAGCAAGGTGGATCACTGCGAAATCGCGGCCGATGTCCGTCCCGCGGATCAACCCGCCCGCATCGTCGATCCGGTTGACGTGCGTCGCTGTCCCCTTGAAGCGGCCATACGGCGCGATCCCGGAGGAGTAGCCGGGAGTCACCTCGATATCCGTGGCCATGCCAGAGACGCTGCTCCAGACCATGTGCGCCGCCGTCAACACCTCGTCAGGCGAGATCAAAACCCCCGAACCCTGGTAACGCACGCCCCCGATCGTGTCCGTGACCAGCACGACCGCGCCGTAAGGAAACGTCCTCGTATCCACCATCCGCGTCGTCCCAATCCATCGCGCCGGGGACTTCTGAGAACCCCTAAACAATGCGATAACGTAACGGATTTGATGTTTTATCGCAACAAGTTTATTGCGATTTGACGCCGATCGTAATTGCCGCGGCGGGCCTCACCCCGTCATGTTGGAAAAATGCAGAAACGACCCGGCAGGCGCCGTGCCCGTCGTGACCTGCATCCGCTTCGCCTCATCGACGCTCAGCCCGGCGAACGTGATGCTCGCGTCAACGCCGTCCCCGGCCCGCCCGGCGCCGCCGACGATGTTGGCTCGCAGCGTCGCGCCGGTGTAGCCGGCTGCCCCGCTCGCCTGGTCATCCCAGTAATAGCTCGAAACTTCGGGAACGAACCCCCACAGCGTCGCCTCGTCGCCCGCGTGGAAGTTGCCCAGCGTGTTCCAAACCGCCGCCGTCCCGCGCGCATCGGTGAAGAAGGTGTCGTTGCCCACCCCGCCCATCAGGAAGTTGGACCCGGCGCCCCCGTCCAGCACGTTCTGGCCCGCCGAAACCTGAATGGCGTCAGTCCCCGATCCGCCGTGCAGGAACGCGTTGGGCATCGTCGTCGCCATCGCCACCCCATTCGAACTCGCCCAGATATACTGGTAATCGAGATACGCCGGCCCGCCGGACGCAGCCTCCAGCGCGGCCACGCCATCCCCACCGGTCGCGGTGTCGCAGTACGCCACGTTCGGCGACATCGCGGCGTCTTGCGCCATCCAGGCCTGGATCGCCGCTTGCGAGGACGGGTTGAGCTGAGCGAAATACCCCACCCCATCCGCCTCGCCCGAAATCACGCCGACGACGCTTGCCCCGTCCGAGTCCGAGGTCCACACAGGTCCGCCGCTCGACCCGGGGCCAAGCGGCTGCCCCTGAAGGATGCCGTAGGGATACGGCTGCAACGTCAGCGTCTGCTGCGTAGTGACCTGGGCCACGCCAGGGTAGGGATAGCCGGACACGAAGGCGCTCCCGCCGCCGAACGTCGGCCCGATTGTCATGGCGCCGGCATCGAGCGGCGTCTTCAGGTGGATCAGCGCGAAGTCGTTGTGGATATCTAACGGATCGATCGCCTCCCCGGCGTCGTCGATTGGGTTATAGTGCGTAACCGTCCCGTCGGCGTAGCCGAACTGGGATACGTCGTTGTCGTAGCCTGGATAGACGACGACATCCGTGGCCGTCCCGACGCCTTCCGCCCAAACCACGTGCGACGCCGTCAGCACCTCGGTGGGGGACAACATCACCCCCGACCCGATGTAGCTCTTGCCGTTGAACTTCAGATCGATCGCGACGACCGCGCTGTATGGATAGGATGATTGCACCGCCATTCCCCGGTCTCCCAAATGTCGCCGCGCGCCGCCTCGATTGTTCGTTTGCGTTCGCGAATCGCCGCGGGCGTCAATAATCCAGCTAAATCCATGTCACAAGATAATAAAACCTAACAATCATTTCGCTCTTATCTGTGACTAACCCGTTATGCCGGCCGGAACGGCGCGTGGCGGAAACAAAGCGGTCCCCAGTCGTGCTACGAACCTTGGCCATGAACAGCCTGCCAGCGCGCGCAACGAGAGACACGTCCGGCCCGCTCTCCGTCTGCCTCTGCCTGTCCGGCCAGATGCGCTCGTTCGAGGAGAATTTCGCCTGGGTCGCCGCCCTCCCCGACAGCGTCCAACTCACCGTCGTCGTCGCCACCTGGTCCAAGCGCGGCGGCAAGCTGCACGGCGACCAGAAGCCCGAGCGCCTCCGCAGCATCCTTCCCCACGCCGTCACCGACGCCCTGCCGCCGTCCTGGCTCGACGCCGACCTGCTGGAGCAACTCCCCGGCCTGCGCCAAGCCGCGCAACAGCGGGCGGACGGCAACGTCGTCACCGAGCCGATGATCCGCGCCGTGCTGCCCGCGGCCGCCATCCATATCGAGCCCGAGTTCCACTTCACGTGGTTCGAGCAGGACCGCCTCGCCTCCGCCGACCCGCGCAACAGCGATCCATACTCGCTGCAAATGCTCTACAAGATCTGGCAGGCCGACACGATGCGCCGCAACATCGAGCGCGAGCGCGCCCGCCCGTTCGACATCATCGTCCGCGCCCGCCCGGACCGCCCGCTCGAACAGCTTCCGATTGACCTCCTCCGCCAGATCCGCCCCGGCGAACTCTGGGTCCAGGACCTCTACCCGGCCCGCCGCTACGTCGGCGACATGCTCGCCTTGGGCGACGGGGAAACGATGCGCGTCTACGCCAATTTCTTCCACGAGGCGTTGCGCCGGGCCGAGGCCGGCGAATGGGACTACATCCACACCGACCTCTACGAATACCTGATCGGGCAACGCGTGACGCTCCGCGGCTGCAAGCTGCTCGGCCCCTTCGCGCTGGATCGCCTGCTCGATGTCCCGGACCTGCTGGCCGCCATCGGCCGCGCCGCCGCCGACCTCTCCCGCCCGGCCGACGACCCGATCCGCGCCCACGCGCCGGCCGCCGCCAGCGCCGTGCGCCTCGCCGAACGCCTTTCCCGCGGCACGGCCTCGCTGTCCGACCAGGACGTCGTCGCCGACGTCGCCGCCTGCCTGTCGGGCTTCGAGCCGGCCCGGGACGCCGGGCTGCTGCACTGGCTGGCCATGAACGCCGGCGACGCGGTCGGCCCGCAAACCCGTTTCCTCTGCGCCGCCATCGCGCTGACCGCCTTGCCCGACCCGGGCGACCCCGGCCTCGCCTACCCGCTCGTCACCAGCTTCTGCATCGCCTGCGAAGCCTTGGCCAAGGCTTCGCGGACGCACCACCAGACCGGCGCCGCAACCCTTGCCGCCTGCGTCGCCGCGGCCACGCCGGACCCGCTGGGAGCCTGTATCGCGTCCTGGCTGGCTCGCGGGTGGCAAGCCCGCGTCGCCGCCGTCATCGACGCCGCCTACGACATGCTGCTCGACCAAGACCCCGGCCTTTGGCTGCGCCTGGCCAGCCTGGTGGCGGAAGCCGCCCAGCCGTCGCTTGCCGAAGACATCCTTCGCCGCGCCCTGTCCCGCCGCCCGGACGAGCCGCAAATCCCGCAGCAGCTCGCCTTCCTGCTGGACAGCCTCGGCCGCCAGGACGAAGCGGCCAAACTCGCGGCCCTGGCCATGCAGGCCGCGCCCGGCAACGCGCACATCCTCCACAACGCCTCGATCATCTTCCTGCGCGCGGGCGATGCCGAAGCCGCCGTGTCGGCCGCCCGAGCCTCGGTCGCGATCGAGCCGGACAACGAGTGGTTCCAAGCCCACCTGAGCGCTGCACTCGCCACGGCCGGAAGGCAACCGGCTTGAATATCCAAGGAGCGGAACCGAGACTCCTGTCACGTCCACGGAAGCGAAAGGGTGCAAGATGCTGAACAACGGGCAAAAATTTCCCGAGATGAAGCTCCAGGCCGTCGGCGGCGGCACGATCGACCTGCCGGCTGACCTCGCCGGCTCGTTCGGCGTCGTGCTCGTCTACCGGGGCGCGTGGTGCCCTGTCTGCATGGCGCAACTGGACGATTTCGAGGCCGCGAACGTCGAACTCGGCCGCTTGGGCGTCAAGGTTGCCGCCTTCTCCGTCGATGACGAGGCAACAACCGCCGGAGTGGTCCGGCAGCACCGCCTCTCGTTCCCGGTCGGCCACGGCGCCGACCCCGATCACGTGGCCGGGCTTATCGGCGCATACGTCAACGACCATCCGCGCTACCTGCAACCGACGAGCTTCATCCTTTCGCCCGACGGGTCGGTCTTGAACGCGCTTTATTCGAGCAACGCCATGGGCCGCCTCACCTCGGCGGAGGTGGCGCGCCTGGTCAATTTCGTGAAATCGAAACGCGCCGAAGCCGCCTGACCCGGACGGAACATTTCCGGTCCGGGGCTTGACGCCAGGGCCGGTTCGTCTCATTTCCCGATAATCAGGACTTAGGTGGTCCCTTTTTGGTGGCGTAATGTTGCGGCTTTCCAAACTTGCAGATTATGCGGTGGTTGTCCTGGTCCGGCTGTCCCATTCGGACGGTTGTCAGACCTCGCCCGCGATTGCCGCCATGACCGGCGTGCCGGAACCCACGGTCGCCAAGGTGCTCAAGGCGCTGGCCGGGGCAAGCCTGGTTCGAAGCCAGCGCGGCGCACGGGGCGGCTACGCGCTGTCCCGCCCGCTGGACGAGATCGCGATCGCCGCCGTCGTGGCCGCGATCGACGGCCCCATTGCCCTGACGGCCTGCGTCGATGGCGCGACCGGCAATTGCGAGTGCGAACCCATTTGTCCGGTGCGCGGCCACTGGGACCCGGTCAACCAGGCCGTGTTGCAGACCCTCAATCAGATCACCTTGGCCGATATGGCGGCCATGTCCGGCCGGTCCCGCCCGGCCGCTCCCGTTTCAATTCCAGCCGAATAGGTTCTTGAATGCCAGCCGTCGCTGAAACCCTCGACACCGTCCAATCGCTTACGGATTCCGGCTACAAATGGGGGTTCGAGACCAATATCGAGATGGACATCGCGCCCAAGGGCCTGTCCGAAGACACCATCCGCATGATCTCGGCCAAGAAGCAGGAGCCGGCGTGGCTGCTGGAGTGGCGGCTCGCGGCCTACGCGGCCTGGCTTGAGATGACGGAGCCGAACTGGGCCAAGATCGGCTACCCCAAGATCGACTACCAGGACATCCACTACTACGCCGCGCCAAAGAGGCCCGCGCCCAAGAGCCTCGACGATGTCGATCCCGAGTTGCTGGCGATGTACGAGAAGCTCGGCATCCCGCTCAAGGAGCGCGCCATCCTCGCCGGGGTCGAGGGCGCCGAGGCGATGCCGGACCAGGCCGCGCCGATCGCCGTCGATGCGGTGTTCGACAGCGTTTCGGTGGCGACGACGTTCAAGTCCACGCTGGAGAAGGCGGACGTGATCTTCTGCCCGATCAGCGACGCGGTGCGGAACCATCCCGAGCTGGTGCGCAAGTACCTGGGCAGCGTCGTCCCGGCCGGGGACAACTACTTCGCCGCCCTGAACAGCGCGGTGTTCACCGACGGCAGCTTCGTCTACATCCCCAAGGGCGTGCGCTGCCCGATGGAACTGAGCACGTATTTCCGCATCAATGCGAAGAACACGGGCCAGTTCGAGCGGACGCTGATCGTGGCCGAAGAAGGCAGCTATGTCAGTTATCTCGAAGGCTGCACCGCGCCGCAGCGCGACGAGAACCAGCTTCACGCCGCCGTGGTCGAGCTGGTCGCGTTCGACGACGCGCAGATCAAGTACAGCACCGTGCAAAATTGGTATCCCGGCGACAGCGAAGGCAAAGGCGGGATCTACAACTTCGTCACCAAGCGCGCGGCCTGCCGGGGCAAGCGCAGCAAGGTGAGCTGGACCCAGGTCGAGACCGGTTCGGCGATCACCTGGAAATATCCGAGCTGCGTGTTGCAGGGTGAGGATTCGGTGGGCGAGTTCTACTCGGTCGCCGTCACCAACAACCGCCAGCAGGCCGACACCGGCACCAAGATGGTGCACATCGGCAAGGGCACGCGGAGCACGATCGTTTCCAAGGGCATCAGCGCCGGACGGTCGGACAACACCTACCGCGGGCTGGTCCGCATCCTGCCCCGGGCATCCGGCGCGCGGAACTTCACCCAGTGCGACAGCTTGCTGATCGGCGACCAGTGCGGCGCGCACACGGTTCCTTACATCGAGGCGCGCAACCCGACGGCGAAGGTGGAGCACGAGGCGACCACGTCCAAGATCGCCGAGGACCAGTTGTTCTACTGCCGCAGCCGGGGCCTGAGCCAGGAGGACGCGGTGGGATTGATCGTCAACGGCTTCTGCAAGGATGTCCTGAAGGAGCTGCCGATGGAATTTGCGGTCGAGGCGCAGAAGCTGCTGGCCGTGTCGCTTGAGGGGTCGGTTGGATAATGCTTGAGATCAAGGGCCTGCGGGCCAGCGTTGACGACAAGGAGATCCTGCGCGGCATCGACCTTGATCTGCCGCCGGGCCAGGTTCACGCCATCATGGGGCCGAACGGCTCCGGCAAGAGCACGCTCGGCTACGTGCTGGCCGGCAACGAGGGCTACGAGGTCGGCAGCGGCAGCGTGACGTTCGAGGGCCACGATCTGCTGGCGATGGAACCCGAGGAGCGGGCCGCCGCCGGCGTGTTCCTCGCGTTCCAAGCCCCCGTCGAGTTGCCCGGCGTCAACAACGCCAACTTCCTGCGCACGGCGCTGAACGCGGTCCGCCGCTCCCGCGGCGAGGCGGAACTGGACGCGATAGGCTTCCTCAAGCTGGCCCGCGCCGAGAGCAAGCGGCTGCACTTCCCGGACGACATGCTGAAGCGCAACGTCAACGTCGGCTTCAGCGGCGGCGAGAAGAAGCGCAACGAGGTGCTGCAAATGGCGATCCTGCGCCCGAAGCTCGCCGTGCTCGACGAGACCGACAGCGGGCTCGACATCGACGCCCTGCGGATCGTCGCCGACGGGGTCAACGCGTTGCGAAGCGAGACGTTCTCGGCGCTGGTGATCACGCACCACCAGCGGCTGCTGGATCACCTGGTGCCGGACCGCGTGCACGTGCTGTCGCGGGGCCAAATCATCCGCTCCGGCGGGCCGGAACTGGCGCGCGAGCTGGAAGCGAACGGCTATGCGCAGGTCGTGGCGGAGGCAGCATGAACAGCCCGGTGGCAAGCGGGGCGGAAGGGTTCCTGGAACGCTACCAGGCGCTGCGGCAGCAGTTGCCCGGCGACGTGGCCGTGCGCGACGAGGCAGCCGCCTGGTTCAAGCCGCAAGGGTTTCCGACCCGCAAGAACGAGGACTGGCGCTTCACCGACTTGCGCCCGCTGGCTGACATCGGCTTCCAGGAGCCGCTGACCGAAGTCTCGACCGCGCCCATCTTGGGCACGCTGCCTGACCTTCCGCGCCTCGTCCTGGTTCACGGCCGCTATCAGCCCGAGCTCTCGACGCCGCCCGGCCAGGCCGAAATCGGCAGCTTCGCCTCGGACGCCCGGCTTACAATTGATGCCAGCCGGCCGATGGTGGCGCTGAACACCATGCTGGCCGAAGACGGCATCCGGCTACGCGTGCCCGCCGGCGTTGATGCCGGCGTTGTCGTGCTGCTGTCGCTCTCGCCGGATGTCCACCGCCCGACCGACTTCCACCCGCGCCACGCCATCGAGATGGAGGCGGGCGCCAAGCTGACCCTGATCGAGATCGACCGCGGAACCGGCGTCTACCTGCACAACGCCGTATTCGAGATCGACGTCGCCGAGGGCGCGAAGCTGACGCACGTGCGGATGCAGGAGGAAGGCCCGGACGCGTACCACCTCAGCACGACGTTCGCGACGATCGCCGGGGGCGGAACCTACGACAGCTTCGCATTGACGCTCGGCGCACAACTGGCGCGAAGCGAAGTCCACGCGCGCATGACGGGCGAAGGGGCGGCGGTGCACCTGAACGGCGCGCAGTTGCTGACGGGCACGCAGCACGGGGATATCACGACCGTCGTCGCCCACGACGCGCCGAACTGCGCCTCGCGGCAAACGGTGAAGCACGTAGTCGACGGCCGCGCGCGCGGCGTGTTCCAGGGCAAGATCGAGGTTGCTCGCCCGGCGCAGAAGACCGACGGCTACCAGATGAACCAGGCGCTGCTGCTCTCGCCGCAAGCCGAGATCGACTGCAAGCCGCAGCTCGAGATCTACGCGGACGACGTGAAGTGCAGCCACGGCGCGACCGTGGGTGAGCTGGATGCCGACCAGTTGTTCTACCTGCGCAGCCGCGGCGTCCCGGCCGATGAGGCGCGGGCCATCCTGGTGCGCGCGTTCCTGACCGAGGCACTGGAAGGCGTGGGAGACGAAACGGCCCGCGGGTTGCTGGAAACGGCGATTGAGGGCTGGTGGGAGCGGCAATCGGCATGAATATGATGACAAAGCCGGCGTTCGACGTGGAGCGCATCCGGGCGCAATTCCCGATCCTGTCGCAGACGGTCCGGGGCAAGCCGCTCGTGTTCCTGGACAGCGCCGCCAGCGCGCAGAAGCCGAGACCGGTGATCGATGCCATGGTCGAGACCATGGAAACGCAATACGCCAACGTCCACCGCGGCCTGCACTGGATGAGCGAGCGGACCACCGACGCCTACGAATCGACGCGGGACGCGGTGGCCCGGCTGCTGAACGCCCCCTCGCGGGACGAGATCGTGTTCACCAAGAACACCACTGAAGCGATCAACCTGGTCGCCCACAGCTATGGGCGCGGCGTGATGAAGCCCGGCCAAGCCGTGGTCATCAGCGAGATGGAGCACCACGCCAACCTGGTGCCCTGGCAGATGCTGCGCGACGCCACGGGCATCGAGATGCGGGTCGCGCCGATCACTGACGCGGGCGAGATCGATATGGACGCGCTGGAAGCCCTGCTGGCCGACGGCCGCGTAGGTCTGGTCGCCATGACCCACATGAGCAACGTGCTGGGAACGGTGACACCCGCCGCACGGATCGCGGCGCTCGCCCACGCGCACGGGGCCAAGGTATTGTTCGACGGCAGCCAGGCGGTGGTGCATCGGGCCGTGGACGTGCAGGCGATCGACGCCGATTTCTACGTCTTCACCGGCCACAAGCTGTATGGGCCGTCGGGCATCGGCGTGCTCTGGGCACGGCGCGAGCTGCTGGAAGCGATGCCGCCGTTCATGGGCGGCGGCGACATGATCGGCAGCGTCAGCTTCGGGCGCAGCACCTGGGCGGAGGTGCCGCACAAGTTCGAGGCCGGCACGCCGATGATCGTGGAGGCGATCGGCCTTGGCGCCGCGATCGAGTGGGTCGAGGCGATCGGCTACGATGCCATCGCAGCGCACGAGGCCCGGTTGACGGACCACGCCCTCTCGCGGCTGGCCGAAATCCCCGGCCTGCGCGTGCTGGGTTCGGCGCAGGACCGCGGCGGCGTGTTCAGCTTCACCATGGAAGGGGCGCACGCGCACGACATCGCCACCTTGCTCGACCGCCAAGGCATCGCGGTCCGCGCCGGCAATCATTGCGCCGAGCCGCTGATGCGCCGGCTCGGGGTGGACAGCAGCGCGCGCGCGAGCTGCGGCATCTACACGACGGAGCAGGAGATCGACGCCCTGGCCGACACGCTGGCGCGGGTGCGGGAGTTCTTCGCCTGATGTTCGAGGACGTGCGCGACCTTTACAGCGAGGAAATCCGGGCGCACGGCCGCGCGCCGCGGTTCGCTGCAAGGCCGGACGGCTTCGACCGGACAGCGCGCGGCGACAATCCGATGTGCGGCGACCGGATAACGGTGTTCGTGCGCCGCGACGGCGGGCGGGTCGGCGAGGCCGGCTTCGAGGCGCGGGGATGCGAGCTGACCAAAGCCAGCGCCGACCTGATGTGCGAAGTGGTCGCCGGGCGGTCCGGCGACGACGTGCGGCGCATGGCAACCGAGGTGGAAGCCATGGCGCGGACCGGGCAGTGCGCCGGGTGCGACGCTGCCTTGCAGGGCTTGAAGCCGCTGTCGGCCGTGCACGAATATCCCTCGCGGGTCCGGTGCGTGACGCTGCCCTGGGCGGCGTTGGTGGCCGCGCTCGACGGAGCCGAGGAGACGACCAGTGAATGACATGACGAGTTGGACGCCGGACGACCAGGCGGCGGGCACGGCGGACGCGAAGCCGACCGAGGATTCCGTGCTGGAGGCGATCTCCACGGTCTACGACCCGGAAATCCCGGTCAACATCTACGAGCTCGGCCTGATCTACGCCGTCGAGATCGGCGACGACAACGCCGTGAAGGTCGAGATGACCTTGACCGCGCCCGGCTGCCCGAGCGCGCAGGAGTTGCCGGTGATGGTGCATGACGCGATCATGGCGGTGCCGGGATGCGCGTCGTGCGACGTGCAGACGGTATGGGACCCGCCATGGGATCCGAGCCGGATGACCGAGGATGCACGGTTGTCATTGAACATGTTTTGACGGAGGCTTCGATGAGCGCCACGCAAACCCAAGCCAAGCCCCGCCGGGTCTTGCCGCCGCTGATGCGCCTCTCGGAGGCCGCAGCGGACCGGCTCCGGCAGCTTTACTCGGCCGGGCAGCAAGGAATGCTGCTGCGGATCAGCGTCAGCACCAAGGGGTGCTCGGGCATGTCCTACGTGATGGATTGGGTGGCCGAACCAGGCCCGGGCGACGAGGTCGTCACCGACCGGGGCCTGACCGTTCTGGTTGACCGCAAGGCAAGTCTGTTCCTGATCGGAACCGAGATGGATTACAAGGTCGATACCTTGACCAGCGGCTTCACCTTCACCAATCCGAACGAGAAGGGCCGCTGTGGCTGCGGCGAGAGCTTCCATGTCTAGCATCGCCCGGCAGGAGGCGCTTGGCACGCTGCCAATAGGATGATTTGTCTTTCACCACTCTCGGGCAGGCTTGCGTGGCACAAGCCACATAAGCCTGCCTAGCGGTGTCCGATGGCCATAGGCGCTTCAACAAGGCGCTGATCGACGGCTTGCAAGGCCGGCAGACGAACGGGCCGGCGTTGGACGGCAGCATGGACGACCTCGCCCGTTCATGGGCAAGCCGCTCGATCCGCTATCTATGCGTCGGCGTCGACAGCCATGCGGACATCCGGCAGGCCGCAGCCGATCTGGAACTCGCGCCCGCATTCATCGACGCAATCCTGGCCGGCTTCGACGGCGCGAGCCACGCCGTCAACGCGCTGCTCCCTGGGCTCGTGTTCATGGCGAAAGACCTGCCGGCCCGCGTCAAGGACGTGTGCGCGACAGTCAGCTTGAAAGCCAAGCCGCTCCTGTGCCCGTTTTCCGGCGTCCTGGCGTTGTCCCGCCACACTGTCGACAACCACGCCTTCCTGCATCGCGCCCGCGACCGAGCCTGCGTGGTTCTGCCGGACAGGCGGGTCGAGCAGGCCGCCGGCGACCGGTGCTGGTTCTTTCCGCAACACGGCCTCGTCCTGTCGTCCACCCCCGGCTTCGACGGCCGCGAGCCGCTGGTCCGCATGGCCGCCCGCGTCGTCGGCAATCCGCACCGCTTCGCCCGCCACCTCTCCGCCCCGGCGTCCGAGGTCATGGTCAGCGAGGACGCGATGAGCCACATCGGCCATTACGTCTGGAACATCGTCTCCGGCTGGACGCCGCTGTTCGCCAACGTATCGCCCGGGCAGATCGACATCCTGACCTCGTTCCCTGGATGGAACATCTTCGGCGGGGTGACGGCGCTCCATCCCGAGCAGGCCTTTCGAACCGGCCGCGTCCTGCGGCCAGCCAGCGAAGCCGGCCTATTCGACACGATGCTGGACCGGCACGCCCTGTCGCTCACCTTGGTTGGCCGCTACGTGACCGAGGACACCGCTGCGCGGATCGTCGAATGGAGCCGGGCGCATTGCCCAGACGGCTTCGAAGCCGAGGCCAACCACCTGCGGGCCGCCTCGCGTCCGCTGCTGATGATGACGGTCCGCACGGGAAACCGGGCCTGGGTGGAGCAGGAACAAGGCTACATCCAGATCATCAACGCCCTGTCAGCCCGGTATCCGAAGCTCGGGATCGTCATCGATGGCCTGAACGCGGGGATGGAACAGGCCGGGCACAGTCCCATGTCGCTCGACGAAGAGAACCGGATCGCCGAGGCCATCATCGCCGCCTGCCCGGGCATCCGCTTCAAGAACTCCATCGGCTGCCTGCCTCAGGAGAGCGTCGTCCTTGCCGAAACCGTTGACGCATTCGTCGCGCCGATCGGGGCCGGGCTTGCGAAAACACGCTGGATCGCCAACAAGCCCGGCGTCGGATTTTCGAACCAGACGTTCATGACGCCGGGCAACTACGATGGCTATCTTTACGACAACTTCCGGGAAGGGCAGCAGCCGGGCGCGATGCGATACATCGCTGCCGGGCACGTCACCGATAGGGACGTGCCACCCGGCGCGGAAAGCGGGCGAAGCAACTTCAGCATTCCTTGGCAGCCCATCTACCAGCAGCTAGCGGAACTGCTGGATGAACTCGGCATAACGCCGGTTTAGCCCGGCTATGCCGAAACGCCTGCCGGAACGATGCCAGTCGGGTCGAGCCGATACCCTCCTCCTTCGGTCACGAGCAACCTGGAGTGTCCGGGATCAGGCTCGATCTTCTGCCGCAAGCGGTAGATGTGGGTTTCAAGCGTATGGGTGGTGACGTTCGCATTGTAGCCCCACACCTCGTTCAGCAACACTTGCCGCGCCACAGGCCGGGTTCCGGCCCGGTAAAGGAACTTCAGGATCGCCGCCTCTTTCTCGGTCAGCCGAATGCGCCGGTTCTTGACCGGCTCCTGCAACAACTTCGCGCTCGGGCGGAACGTATACGGTCCGATCGTGAACACGGCATCCTCGCTGTTCTCGAAGATGCGGACCTGCGCCCGCAACCGGGCCAGCAACTCGGCCAGGCGGAACGGCTTGGCGATGTAGTCGTTGGCCCCGGCGTCCAGGCCCCGGACAACGTCCGCTTCCTCGTCCGAACCCGTCAGCATGATGATCGGCATCCGCAAACCGGCTTTGCGCAGGCTCGCGCACAAATCGCGGCCGTCGCCGTCCGGCAGGCCGACATCGAGGATCAGGGCATCAAAGCGCGCCTCCTGGGTCGCAAGAAGGCCCTCCGCCTCGCTGACCGTGGACGCCTCGGAAGCAACGAACTCTCCGTCGACCTCCAGCTGCTCCATCAAGGTATTGCGCAGTGTGGCGTCGTCATCAACAATAAGAATTGGGCGTTCGCCAGACATCTAAACCCTTCCGTGAACGTTATCGCCCGCTTGTGGCGGTTCCAAGATTTTCCCGGTCCAGCCAATACGCTACGCGCACCATCCGGCAGACGTCATAACGCATGCTTGACAACCGAATGTCCGGTTTCCACGCACACAATTACGTGAACAGTTGGCAAGAGCCAAGCCGCCGCGCCGTGCCTGGCTTGGTTTTGCACTCGCGAGGGACTGGGAGCATAAGCCTGGCGAACATGCCGCATGATCTGCCTCAACCCGGCCCGGACGCCGCGCGCCTGCCGGAGCCACGACCTGATCTGCTCCAGTTGCGCGCCATTCATCGGGCAGCCGCCGAGTTGCGACGCGGCACGCCCGTGTTATTGCAAGATACGGGCCATGGCACAGGCCCGCGGCCCGACGCGCTGGTCGTGATGGCGGCGGAAACGGCAGGCGCAGACGGCCTGAGCGACTTTGCCGCGTTGGCCGCCGCCGATCCGGTCCTGCTGCTCAGCTCCGTGCGCGCGGCAGCCTTGCTCCGCCGCCCGGCCGGACCCGATGCCGTCGCGGCCCTGCAAACCTACAGCCTGCTGGACCCGGCGACGCTCCGCGGCATTGCCGACCCAACGGCTGAGCAGATGCTCAAGCAGCCGCTGAAACTCGTCCCCGCTCCGGCGCAGGCGCAGGCCGCCCTGGCCTTGGCGAAACTGGCCCGCCTGTTGCCAGCGGTTCTCGCGGCGCCTGCGGTCACGGACGCCGGACAGGTTGCCGCGAACCGCGCCTTGCTGACGGCCAGCGGCCAGGACGCGCTGTCCCATCCGGACCGGGAAGCCGCACGCCTGGTCAAGGTCGCGGAGGCGCATGTCCCCTTGGCAGGCGCTCCGGACGCGCGAGTCGCCGCGTTCCGCGCCCCCGACGGCGGGATCGAACACCTGGCCATACTGATCGGCCAGCCCGAGCAACCGGGCCTCGCCGCCCCTCCGCTGGCCCGCGTGCATTCGGAGTGCTTCACGGGCGACCTGCTCGGCAGCCTGCGGTGCGACTGCGGGTTGCAGTTGCGCGGCGCGTTGCAGCGCATGGCGCAGGACGGCGCGGGCGTGCTGCTCTACCTCGCCCAGGAAGGCCGGGGCATCGGGCTTGCCGGCAAGCTGCGCGCCTATGCGCTGCAGGACCACGGGCTCGACACCGTGGACGCGAACCGGGCGCTCGGCTGGCAGGCGGACGAGCGCAACTTCATGGTCGCGGCCACCATGCTGCAGCAGCTCGGGATCGGCTCGGTCAGGCTGCTGACCAACAACCCGGACAAGATCGCCGCCCTCGCCGCGTGCGGGATCACAGTCGCCGCGCGGGAACCGTTGGTCGTGGCGCCGAACGGGGTCAACGACCATTATCTCGCAACGAAGGCCCGCCGCTTCGGGCATCTGCTGGATTGACCCCGTCCAGTCTGGCATGTCTCTTGCGTACAATCATCGCATGATCTCATCGGCCTTCACGCCCGGCGTTCCGTTCCGCTTGAACCAACCCCCCGCTCAGCCTGCCGCGCCTGAGCCAAGCCCGCTCGGGCCTACGCCCGGTTCCATGACGATGACGCACGATGAGCTGATGCGCAGCCTCAACCCCCTGCAACATGTGCCGGTGCTCGGCATGATCTACCGGGCAGTGACGGGCGAGACGATCCCCGCGCCCATGCGCGTGCTCGGCGCAGGCATCGTCGGCGGCCCGATCGGCGCGCTCGCTGCCGGGTTCATGGGGATCATGGAAAAGGCGCTGTTCTCTCCGCCCGACCTTTCGCGGCCAGCGGTCCCGGCCGGCATGTCAGTGACCGGCTCGGAAGCCGGCGTGCAGCCTGTAACCCCCGGCACCCTCACGGGAACGGCCTACACGACACTCGCCACAGTACGTCCGGAATGGCTGCCGAGCACGGATACTACCATGCTCGCGGCAGCAAGGTCGCGAAGGGGATCGGGCGCCTACCAGCAGGCCGCAACGGAATACCAGCGCGCGCAGATGATGGAAAAGGGACTGGCTTGACCAAGGCAACCGTGGCGGCCGATGGCGTGCTGCACCTGCTCGGACAGCGTTATCGCGCCGTACTCGGCCAGAACGGGATCGTGACGGACAAGCGGGAAGGCGATGGCGGAACGCCGGCCGGCCTGTTGCCGCTCCGGCACGTGTTCTACCGCGCCGACCGCCTGGCCCGCCCACGCGCCGCAGTGCGCCTCATGCCATTGGCGCCAACCGATGGATGGTGCGATGATCCGGACGACAAGGCTTACAACACGCGCGTGAAGCTGCCTCATCCCGCGCGGCACGAGGAACTCTGGCGCGCCGATCCAGTCTACGACGTGATAGGGGTCCTGGGATGGAACGACGACCCGCCGCAAAGGAACCGCGGCAGCGCCATCTTTCTCCACGTTGCCCGGCCGGACTATGCGCCGACCGAGGGTTGCGTGGCGCTCAGCCTAGCCGACCTGCTCGCTGCCTTGGCCGCGGGCCTGACGGAAATCGAAATTCAGCCAGTTTAACGGGTATCCGGCAAAAATCGCTACGCGGCGGTGCCATCGCCAAGGCCAAACGCGTCTCGATACCGCCGGAAGCAGGCCGCCCCGCATTCCAGCCGCATCAGCGCCCCTTCGGCCAAGGCCGGCGCACGCCGCGGGTCTTCATGCACCAGCGGCCAAGCCGCCTCCGCGTTCCAAGCCTGGCTGTGCTTGATGTCGAGCACGGCATGAAGGTCGAAGTAATGCCGGTCCTTGGCGCTGATCCCAAGCCGCTTCAGGCCGTCGCCCACCAGCTTTGCACGGCCCGGCGCTGTCTGCTCGATCACGCCGAGCGCGCCGACCGATTGATACGCGTAGCGCCGGTTGGCGGCCAAGCCGGCCATGGTATTGGCCAAAGCCAGCGCCTCCCAGATCGTCGTCTCCAGCTCCGGCTTCAAACCGAGCGTCCCGGCCAGGTGCTCAAGCATCGGGCCGTGCATCCCCTTCTCGTTGCCCCGGCCCATCTCGTCCCAGTAGTTCCGCGCCAGTTCGAGCTTCGCCGCTGTCGGCAACCGAAGCTGCGTCATCGCCGTCAGGTCGTCGAACCCGGCCTCGCCGGCCACTTCCTGCTGCAGGAACCAGCGCATCTCGTCCATGCTCGCCTGCTCGGCAAGCCACGGGAACAACGGGTCCTGCTGCCCGGGACCGTTCTGTTCCAGCGCCTCGAACCAGCCGACGAACCCGTCGGCATCACGGGGCGCTTCGGCAGCGCGCGCCGCAACTTCCAAACGCCGGGCTTCAAGCCATCGCCCCTCCTCGGCTTCGAGCGCCGCCTGCTCGCAGAGCCGCTCTTCCCAGTCGTCGCTCGGGAACCCTGGCGTGAACCGGGCCGCGTTCAGCCCGGCGAGCCGGCGATGCCAGCGGTCGTTGGCAGAGACATGTGCAGACAGGAAACCATCCGGCATCAGCGCTTCTTCCTTGTGATTTTCATTTTCCGCGCACCGTCAGACAGACGGCGGCGATACGGTCGGCCCGGTCGTAAGGACTGCGATCCAGTTCCTCGCCGAACACGTCGGGGTCCAACTCGCGATACCGCCAGTCGGACGCGCTCCGCTCAAGTTGAGGCGCGACGGCCTGATGGAAAGTGTCGATCCCGTTCACGACAACGGCACCAGTGTAAAGGATCAGCAAGCCGCCCGGCGCGAGCCGCCTGAGAGCCGCATCGACGATCGAGAGCGACAACTCGCCGCCGAATTCCCCTCCGCCATGCCGGTAGGTCCGGGCCGACGTATCGACCAGGTAAGGCGGGTTGGCGACGACCAGGTCGAACTGGCCCGCCACGCCGTCCAGGATGTCGCTCTGGACCGCCTCGACCGGCACGCCCGCCAGCGCCGCGTTGGCGCGGGTGAAACGCAGCGCGGCAGGGTTGATGTCCATGCCCGCCACCTCCGCGTCCGGCTGCGCCCGCGCCAGGAGAACCGCGCCGGCTCCCGACCCGCAGCCGATGTCGACGGCGCGCCGGAACGGGCGCTGCGTCGCCGCCGCGAGCGCCTGGGCGAAGCGGTAGGTGTCCGGACCAAAGAACACGCTGTCCGATGCCGTCGTCGGAAACGCGGAATGCAGGAAAAGCAGGCCATCCAAGCTCGACAAGCGGACGCCGCTGCGCCAGCCGCCCTCGCACGGCGCAAGCACACCGGCCGCCTCCATCGCCCCCATGATCTGCTCCGGCACGATCCCGTCCCCGAACGGCCGGCTCCAGCCGAACACGTCCCGCAGGTCGCGCGCGGCCACGGCGTCCGACCGGGCATTGACCCGGGCATGGGTGGCAGGCGTCGGCGTGACGAAATGGTAGCCGGTCTCCCCCACCATGCGGGCAAGCGCGACCAGGCGTTCCGTTCCGTCGCCGGGCGTTGATTCGATCATTGCGAGGCCAACGCGGAGCGGAACGCCGGAGTTGCGGCCACGCGAAGGGCTTATCCGAAGATTGCCGCCTCGCCGGACAAGCCCTGAAGCCTTCGCCTTCGGCCAGCTTGGTCGGCGTACCGAGGCGCTTACTGCCGATGCTGCCCCAAGAGCGGCCCGAACGCGTCGGTCACGCCCGTGATCAGCAACTGGATGCCGATGCAGAACAGCAGGAAGGCGGAGAGCCGCGTGACGGTCCGGCTGCCGTTCCGCCCGAGCTTGTCGATCAGCCGGTCCGAATAGGCGTAGGTCAGCGCGATCACGCCCGCCAGCAAGGTCGCGGCAAGCGCGACCCCGCCGAAGAACGAGAGTTCCCGGTTCGCCGGGTGCCCGGAGCCGATCGCCACCGCGACCGAGATCGTCCCCGGGCCGACGGTGAACGGCAGCGTCAACGGAAAGAAGGCGATGTCCTCCTTGCTCGACGCGCTGACCTCGGACGCCTGCTCCTGCTTGCGCTCGTCGCGCTTCTCCGGCGCCCCGAGCAGTTCCCAGGCGAACAGCGCGAGGATGATGCCGCCCGCGATCCGCAACGCCGCGAGCGAGATGCCGAAGAACGCCAGCAGGTAGGACCCCAGCCCGAGGGCGACCAGCATCATGAGCAGGGAATAAGCCCCCACCCGCTTGGCCAGTGCCACGCGCTCGCCGTGCGTCCGGTCGGCGGTGGCTTCCCGGAAGATGAACGCGCCCGCGATCGGGTTGACGATGCCGAACAGCGCCGGCGCGGCGATCAGGAAGGCCGCCAGCATCAGCGGCTGCGGCGCAACGGCAGGTTGGTCCGGTACACGACCCGCTTCAACGCGAAGGCGCTCTCCACGCCATGCACCCCCGGCACGCGGGTCAGCTTCGTGCGCAGGAACTCCTCATAAGCGCCGAGGTCGGGGGCGACCACGCGCAGCAGGTAGTCGCTGGCCCCCGACATGACGTAGCATTCCATCACGTCCGGCAGCCCGGCCACCGCCTGCTCGAAGGCGGCCAGGTGCTCCTCCGTTTGCGCCGACAGCCGGACGGAGACGAACACGCTGACCGGCAGCCCGACGCGGTCCTGGTCAAGCAGCGCCACGTAGCCGCGGATCAGCCCCGCCTCTTCCAGCAGCTTCTGCCGCCGGTTGGCCGGACTGGGCGAAAGGCCCGCGGCCTCGCCGAGCGCGGCGCTCGTCGCCCGGCCGTCGCGCTGCAAATGGTCGAGGATGGCGTGGTCGATTCGGTCAAGACGCATGACGCAGACGCTCAAACCTCCCATGCTGCAATGCATCATTGGCAAACCGTGCCAATTCCGCCCCGAGCCTAGCGCAACTATGGTAACACTCGCCAGGCCCGCTTGCGCTACGCTCCCTGACCCGAAGGAGCCGCTGCCATGGACGTGGGTATCGCACCGCCGCTCGCCGACCGCCTGACGCTCGAAAGCCGCTACGCCGAGTTCGACCAGCCTGTCCTGCTGTCCGGCGTGCAGGCGCTCGTGCGGGTCTTGCTTGAGCAATCCCGGCTCGACCGCGCGGCCGGGCTCAACACGGGCGGCCTCGTCTCCGGCTATCGCGGCTCGCCGCTCGGCGGCGTCGATCAGGAACTGTGGCGGCGGGAAGCGCTGCTGACGGCGGCCGGGGTCCGGTTCCAGCCGGGCCTCAACGAGGACCTGGCGGCGACGATGGTCTGGGGCAGCCAGCAGATCGACACCTTCCCCGGCAAGCGCGTCGACGGCGTGTTCGGCATGTGGTACGGCAAGGGACCGGGCCTCGACCGCAGCGGCGACGCGCTGCGCTGCGCCAACACCATCGGCACGGCCCGGCACGGCGGCGTGCTGGCGGTCAGCGGCGACGACCACGCCGCCCACAGCTCCGTGTTCCCGCACACGACGGACGGCATCTTCCAATCCGTCAACATCCCGGTGCTGGTCCCCGCCGACGTGCAGGACATCCTCGACTTCGGCCTCGCCGGCATCGCCCTGTCCCGCTTCAGCGGCCTTTGGGTCGGCCTCAAGACCATCGCCGAGACCGCCGAGCAGCATGGCCTGGCTGTCATCCCCTCCGCCCGCTCGTTCGCGACCCCCGATCTCGTCCTGCCCCCCCACGGCCTGAATCTCGACCTGGCCCTGCCGTGGCCCGCCCAGCGGCAGGAACTGGAACGCCGGCTGCTGCAGGACCGGTTTCCCGCCATGCGAGCCTGGGTCCGCGCCAACCGGCTCGACCGCCAGACCGCCGGCACGGCCCGGGCCACGCTCGGCATCGTCACGGTCGGCAAGGCGCACCACGACGCCATGCACGCGCTGCGCCGCCTCGGCCTCGCCGACCACCCGGCCATCGCCGTCTACAAGGTCGGCATGGCCTGGCCGCTCGAAACGGACGGCGCCCGCGAGTTCGCCCGCGGCAAGACAACGCTGCTGGTCGCCGAGGAAAAGCGCTCGCTGGTCGAGATGCAGCTCCGCGACGCGCTCTACGACATGCCAGCCGGCGCCAGGCCCGCCATCCTCGGCAAGCGCGACGCGGCAGGCGCGGAACTGCTGCCGCAGGTCATGGAGTTGTCGCCGGAACTGCTGATCCAGGCCCTCGCCCGCATCCTGCCCGGCCTCGGCATCGAGGCGCCCTCGATCACCCTGCCAAGCGCCCACACCGAGCCCGGCATCCTCGCCCGCGCGCCCATGTTCTGCGCCGGCTGCCCGCACAACACCAGCACGGCGCTGCCCGAGGGCAGTCACGCCATGGCCGGCATCGGCTGCCACACCATCGCCGTCAGCACCAGCGACTTCACCCGCACCTTCAGCCAGATGGGCGGCGAGGGCGCGCCCTGGGTCGGCCTCGAGCACTTCACCGACATGCCGCACATGTTCGCCAACATGGGCGACGGCACCTACCAGCACTCCGGCCTGCTCGCCATCCGCCAGGCAATCGCCGCCAAGTCGCGCATCACCTACAAGCTGCTCTACAACGACGCGGTTGCCATGACCGGTGGCCAGCCCGCCGAGGGCGCCCCCACGGTGCTGGGCATCGCCCGCCAGCTCCATGCCGAGGGCGTCGGCCTGCTCGCCGTCGTCGCCGACGACCCGGCCCGCCTCCCCTCCCCCTCCGATCTGCCGCCCGGCACGCTGCGGCACGGACGCGGGGACCTTGACGCCGTGCAGCGCCGGATGCGCGAGTTCGAGGGCGTGAGCGCCATCATCTACGACCAGGTGTGCGCCACCGAGAAGCGCCGCCGCCGCAAGCGCGGCAAGATGGCCCCGGCCGACACCCACGTCAGCATCAACGCCCGCGTGTGCGAGAACTGCGGCGACTGCACCGCGCAATCCAACTGCATCGCCATCGAGCCGGCCGAGACCGAGTACGGCCGCAAGCGCCGCATCAGCCCGACGAGCTGCAACACCGACCTCTCATGCCTCAAGGGCTTCTGCCCCAGCTTCGTCACCACCACGGGCGCGGCGCCCGTCGAGGACCACGCCAGCCGCTGGGCCGCGAAGGAAGCCGGACTTGCGGCAGACCTGGCCGAAGCGGCCTTGCCGACTCTCGCCGCCCCCTGGCGCGGCCTGTTCGCCGGCATCGGTGGCGGCGGCATCGTCACCTGCGGCGCGGTCGTGGCGATGGCGGCGCACCTGGAAGGCCGGGCCGTGAGCACGCTCGACTTCACCGGTCTGGCGCAGAAGAACGGCGCCGTCGTTTCCCACGTGCAGATCGGAGAGGGCGGCGCGCTCGACGTCGTCCGTATCCCGAACCGCGAGGCCAACCTGCTGCTCGGCGCCGATCTGGCCGTGAGCGCCGGCGCGGACGTGCTGGGGCGTTGCCGCGAGGATGCCGCCGTCGTTGGCAACCTCGACCTGCAAGGCGGCGCAGGCTTCCTGCAGCAACGGGATCTCAAGATCGACGCCGGGCTGCACCGCCGGGCCATCGAGCGGCGGACGGACAAGGCCCGCTCGCGCTACCTCCGTGGCAGCCTGGTCGCCGAGCGGCTGTTCGGCACGGCGCAGGCGGTCAACACGCTGATGCTCGGCATGGCCTGGCAGCTCGGCCTGGTGCCGGTCGGGCGCGCCGCCCTGCTGCGATCGATCGAGCTGAACGGGACAGCCGTCGCCCTGAACGAGCGCGCGTTTCTATGGGGCCGCCTGCTCGCCGATACGCCCAGCCTCATCGACCAAATCCTCGGCGAGCAGGAGCAGCACGCCGACGACCTGGCCAGCCTGATCGAACGCCGCTCGGCCGAACTGGTGCGTTACCAGGGCGCCCGTCTGGCCCAGCGGTATCGCCGATTGGTGGACGCGGCGGCTGCCCGGGAAACGAACCTGAACGGCGCGCCAGGCCCGCTCGCCCGCGCCGTGGCCGAGGGCGCGTTCCGGGCGTTCGCTTATAAGGACGAATACGAGGTCGCCCGGCTGCACGCCGAGGCGGCCTATGGCGAGAACCCCACCTTCCATCTCGCCCCGCCGTTGCTGACCCGCACCGACAAGGCCACTGGCAGGCCGCGCAAGGTCGCCGTTTCGGGCCGCCTTGCCTTGCCGCTATTCCGCCTGCTGCGCCACGGCAAGGGCTTGCGCGGCACGCCCTTCGACCCGTTCGGCTGGCAGCGCGACCGCCGCCAGGAGCGTGCCTTCGCCCGCCAGTATGAGCGGGACATCCTCGGCATCCTGCCCCGGCTCCGCCCGGACACGGTCGAGGCGGCCATCGGCCTCGCCTCGCTGCCCATGGCGGTGCGCGGCTTCGGCCCGCTCAAGGCCGCGAGCCTGGCCGATGCGGCCCCGCAACGCGCCGCCCTGCTGCACCGGATCGACGCGCCGCCGCTGGCACGGGCTGCCGAGTAACCTTATATTCGCTTGAACGAATAGGGAGGCCGCCATGCTCGACACGACCGATCCGAACGATCTCATCATCGACACGGCGCGCCGCTTCGCGCAGGAGCGTCTGGCCCCGGGCGCTGCCGCCCGCGAGCAGGCCGGGCGCATCGAGCCCGAGATCATCCGCGAGTTGGGCGAGATGGGCTTTCTGGGCGCCACCAACAGCAGCGACTGGGGCGGCAGCGAGATCCCCTACGAGACCTACGCCCAGGTCATTGAGGAGCTGGCCGCCGGCGACGGCTCGGTTTCGACCTTGGTCAGCGTACACAACGCCCCCACCTGCGAGATCCTGGAGAAGTTTGGTACCGCCGAGCAAAAGGAGCGTTGGCTCCGCCCGATGGCGAGCGGACAGGCGGTCTCCAGCTTTGGACTGACCGAGAGCCACGCCGGCTCCGACGCCTCCGGCATCCGCACCAAGGCCGTTCGCAACGACGGCGGCTACATCATCAACGGCTCCAAGCAGTTCATTTCCAACGCCAGCATCGGCCACACGACGATCCTGTTCGCGGTCACGGACCCCTCCGCCGGCAAGAAGGGCATCAGCGCCTTCATCGTCGGCAACGACACCCCCGGCTTCAAGGTCGCCCGCGTCGAGCATAAGCTCGGCCAGAAGGCCTCCGATAGTTGCGCCCTCAACTTCGACGACATGCAGGTCAGCGAAGACCAGCGGATCGGCGAGGAAGGCCAGGGCCTGCGCATCGCCTTGAGCACGCTGGAAAGCGGGCGCATCGGCATCGCCGCCCAGAGCGTCGGCATGGCGCGGGCGGCGCTCGACTACGCCGTCGCCTACGCCCGCGAGCGCAAGCAGTTCGGCAAACCGATCCTGGACCACCAGGCCGTCGCCTTCCGCCTGGTCGACGCCAAGACGCAACTCGCCGCCGCCCGCGAATTGACGCTGAAGGCCGCCCGCCTGAAGGACGCCGGCAAACCCGCCCTGGAAGCGGCGGCGATGGCCAAGCTGTTCGCCAGCGAGGCCGCCGAGCGCATCTGCTCCGCCGCCATACAGACCCTGGGCGGCTACGGCTACCTGGCCGACTACCCGGTTGAGCGCATCTACCGCGACGTCCGCGTCTGCCAGATCTACGAGGGCACCTCGGACGTGCAGAAGGTCATCCTCAGCCGCCTGCTTTGACCGCGCCGGGGCCGGCGCTCTCTCGCCGCGCCTGCCTCGCGCTGCCGTTCCTGCCCACCCCTGCCCTTGCTTGCGGCGGCCCGATCGCCGAGCTGCCGCTTCATTGGGTCGAGGGCTTTCCCATGGTTCGCGGCAGCGTCGCCGGGCGGGCGGTGAGCCTGCTCCTGGATACGGGGGCGCAGGGGATGCTGCTCACCCCGGCTATCGCCCAAGCCTTGCAGCTTCCCGTTCAGGGTATGACCCGGATTTACGGGACGGGCGGCAGCCAGGAAAGCCCCGTCGTGCTGACGCCGGGCTTGCGGCTGGGAAACGCGGCGATGCCGGACCAGCTCGCGCCAGTGGCGATGTTTCCCGTGAAACTATCGGCCGACCCGCCGTTCGCCGGGCTGGTCGGCGTTTCCGTATTGGCGCGGTTCAACCTTGACCTGAACGTTCCTGCCGGCCGCATCGGCTTGTGGCCGCCCGAGTGCGCGTCGCCGGTTCGGGGCATGACGGTCTCGCTCCGCGTGACGCCGGCCGGGGAGGCCACCATGCCGGTCCGGGTCAATGGGACGCCTCTCGCGGCGCTGCTGGATACCGGCAGCCGGGCTACGCTGCTGGGGCAGGAGGCGGCCCGGCGGCTCGGGGTGAGGGCGCCGGTTTCCGCCAACACGGCGCGGGGCATCGACGGGGAGCGCCTGCCGCTCCAACACGCGCGGGTAATGCTGGGGCTTGGGGACGAGCCAGCCCGGCAAACGCCCGTCAGCGTCACGCCGCTTGAGATCGGCCATGGCGACATGCTGCTGGGATTGGACGTGCTGGAGCGGCGGCGGACTTGGATCGACTATCAGCGCGGGACGATCACGTTTGCGCCCCGATAAACCGCTCCACTCGCGGCGCTCCCCGCTCAATCGCCCGCGCCGCCCGCAGGACGAGGTCATCGCGGTAAACCGCCGCGGCAACCTGGACGCTTCGGGGCATTCCCCCAGCCCCAAGCCCCACCGGCACGCTGATCGCCGGCTGCCGCGTCAGGTTGAACGCGAACGTCCAAGGCGCCCATTGCGTCAGCAGCGCCTGCACCGGATCATTCGTCACGTCCTCCGCCAAAGGCGGTCCCGCCGGCACGCTCGGGCAAAGCGCCAGGTCGAACCGCTGGTGCAGCCGGGCCATCGCGTGGCCTGCCGACACCTGCTGCCCCGCCGCCCGCATCATCGCCGTCCCGGACGGCTCGGGCCGCGCAGCCAAGGCCACCAAGGCCGGGTCCAGCAACCCCCGTTTCTCCGCGGGCGTGTCCTGCACCACCAGCCGCAGCGCCATGCTCCATAACAGCGCGAACAAGTCCCCCGTGTCCGGCAACCCCGGATCAACCTCCTCCAACTCCGCCCCGGCGTCCGCCAGCGCCTGCGCCGCCTGCTCCACCGCGGCGATCCCTTCCTGGTCCACCGGCGCGTCGAACCCCGGGTTGCGCAGCACCGCCACCCGCATCCCCTCCACCCCGTTCTCGATTCCCGCCAGCCAATCCCGAGGCTCGTCGGCCAGGCAATACGGGTCCCGCCAATCGAACCGCGCCATCGCCCCCAGCATCAGCGCCGCGTCCCGCACCGTCCGCGCGATCGGCCCCGCCACGGCCACGCCCGCGAACGCGCCCAGCGGCCATTGCGGCACCCGCCCGAACGTCGGCTTCAACCCGACCACCCCGCACCAGGCCGCCGGGATGCGGATGCTGCCGCCCGCGTCCGTCCCCACGTGCAACGGCCCGAACCCAGCCGCGGCGGCGGCGGCGGCCCCCGCCGAAGACCCTCCGGGCGTCCGCGCCAAATCCCAGGGGTTCCGCGTGATGCCGTGCAACGGGCAATCGCCCGGCGTTTTCCAGCCGAACTCCGTCGTCGTCGTCTTGCCCACGATCACGGCCCCCGCCGCCCGCAACCCCGTCACCAGCGGCGCATCCTGCTCCGCCGGCCTGTCCGGCGTCGTCCGGCTGCCCCGCCGCGTCGGCAGCCCGGCCACGTCCACCAAGTCCTTCACGGTGCACGGCACGCCGTCCAGCGCCCCCATCGGCCGCCCCGCCGCCCACCGCCGCGCGCTCTCCCCCGCCGCCGCCAGCGCCCGCGGGTCCAGCACGGCGAACGCGTTCACCGCCGGGTTGCGCCGCGCGATCCGCTCCGTCACCGCCTGCAAGGCGTCGAGCGGCGTCAGCGTCCCCCGCCGGTAATGCCGAAGCAGCTCCTCGGCCGAGAGCAGCGCGGGGTCCATCAGCCCGCCGCCCCGGTCCGGTACGGCGCGAGCCAGCCCATCGAGGCATCGGCCTCCGCGTCGGTGCTCGGCAGGTACGGCTTGATGTCCAGCAGAGCCGTCCCGTCCACGCAATCCAGGTTGCGCACCCGCAACCGCCCCCCGTCCACCCCATGCAGCGACACGACCGATACCCCGACCGGGTTGGGCCGCACGGGCGCCCTGGTGGCGAAAACCCCCCGCTCGCTGCCATCGAACGGCGGCCTGAGCGTCAACGCGTCGCCCTGCGGCCCCAGCCAATACAGCAGCAGCAGGTGCGAGAACGTTTCCACCCCGGCAAGCCCGGCCCGGAACGCTTCCGCCACCTCCGCGAAGCAATCCGGCGCCGGGTCGATCTGCCGCCCGTTGCGCGGGCAATCCGCGACCGTCGGGAACGGCGTCCGCAACCGCCCGACCGCGCGCAGCCTCAAAACTGCGCCACCGCCGCCGACCAGGGCGACATCGCGTCGGTCACCCCGCTGCGCACGCCGTCCCGGCTGATGACCAGGTTGGGGCAGGCGAAGTTCACCGGCAGCACCCCGTGCTCCATCAACTCCACAGGCCCCTGCGCCCGCAACGCCTCCAGCACCCCGTCCGACAGCCGCTGGTCCGCATGAACCACCTCCGGGTCGCTCACGTCGATCCGCGGATGCAGCGAGGCCGCGGTCAAGTCCATGCCGAACCCGGCCACGAACGACGCCATTTGCAGCACCGAGGCCAAGATCCGTCGCCCGCCGGACGCGCCTCCGGCCAGCACCGGCGCATCCCCCTCCCGCAAGACCACCGGCAGCATGTTGGTCAAAGGCCGCTTGCCCGGCCCTGCCGAGTTCGCCCGGCCCGGGCGCGGGTCGAACCACATCACCCCGTTGTTCATCAGCACCCCGGACCCGGGCAGCACCACCCGGCTCCCCATCGAGGACAGCAGCGTCGTCGTCATCGACACCATTGTCCCCGCCTCGTCGCAAACCGTCAGGTGCGTGGTGCAACTGTCAGCTGAGCGCGGCTCCCCGTCGCCCAGCCCTTCCAGCCGCTCCGCATAAGCCGTCCGCAACGCCCGCGCCAAGGCCGCGAACCAGTCCGCGCCGATCGCCGCCGGGAAGGAAGGCAGCATCTCCACTGCCCGCGCCAAGGTCGGCCCCGCCGTCAGCCCGCCGGGCGCTTGCAGCGTCCCCTGCGCGAACGGGATATCCAGGCAGTCCTGGATATCCGCCTCGCACCGCAGCAGGTCCTCCGAACCCAGCACGCCGCCCATCGCCGCCGCGTCGCCGGCGATGCTGCGCGCCACGTCCCCTTCGTAGAAGTCCCGCAAGCCGGCCCGGGACAACTGCTCCAGCGTGTCCGCCAGCTTGCCCAGCCGGAACGCGCCCGGACGGCCCTGGTAGGGCGGCGTCGGCGGCAACCCGTCCGGCAGGTAGATCCGCGCGCTTTCCGGGTACCGGCGCAGGATCGAGGCCGCGTTCGCCACCTTCAGCGTGGTGAACCAATCCTGCGCCAACCCCCTTTTTGCCAGCGCGATCGCCGGCGCCATGACCGCGCTTAACGGCAGCTTGCCGAACCGCCCGTGCATGTGCGCGTACCCCGCCACCGCCGACGGGATCGCGAAGCTCAACGGCCCGTGCACGTTGGCGTCGCCCTCCACCTCCGGCCAGCCGAACAGGTCTCCCGCCGTCCGTCCCGTCAGCCGGAACTGGTCCGCCCGCAGCCCCGCCGGCGCCCGCGGGCCGAAATCCACCACCTCCGCCCGCGCCTGGCCGGCCCGGTGCACCAGCGCGAACCCGATCCCTCCCAGCCCGCTGTTCCAAGGCTCGGTCGCCGCCAGCGCCAGCGCCGTCGCCACCGCCGCATCGATCGCGTTCCCCCCTTCGTCCAGCGCCGCCACCCCGGCCAGCGCCGCATCCCGCGATTGCGACGCCACCATGCCCCGGCGTCCGGACGCCTCCGGCTTCGCCACTTGCCAATGCTGGGTCAGGTGCTCGGGCGGCTCGTATGCCATGCGATGTCTCCGGTATGCCCCGTGAGCCTACCCCCCAACCGGCGGGCTTTGCCAGGCCGGGAACGGTCAAGGCCGCGGCTCGAACCGGTACGGGCTGGCGCTGCCTACCGCCGGGTCAAGCGCCAGCCGGTGCTCCAAGGGCGGGAACGCCCGGCTGCGGCAATTCTCCCGGCCGCACAGCCGGCACGACAGGCCGATCCCGACCGCCGCCTGCTCCAGGTCCAGCCCGTCCGCGTAGGCCACCGCTCCGGCATGGGCCACGTCGCACCCCATGGCGACGACGTGCGTCGGCGGCGGCTCCCCCCACCGCACCGCCCGCCCCACCACGCACCGCGCAAAGCAAAGGAACGTCGCCCCGTCCGGCAGGCGCGCCACCTGCACCTGCACCTGCGCGGGCGAGGCGAAGGCCGCGTGGACCACCCACCGCGGACACGACCCCCCGAAGCGGGCGAACGGGAACCCCGCCGCCGAGAACCGCTTGCTCACGTTGCCCGCCGCATCCAGCCGCAGGAAGAAGAACGGCACGCCCCGGCTGCCGGGCCGCCCCAGCGACGACAGCCGCTGGCACGCCTGCTCGAAGCTCACCCCGAACCGGTCCGCCACCGCCTCCATGTCGTGGCGCAGCTCCGTCGCCGCTGCCCGCATCGGCGCATACGGCATCAGCAAGGCCGCCGCCGCGTAGTTCAGCAATCCCAGCCGGATCAAGGACGCAGCTTCCGCCGTGCTCGGCGCAATCGTTTCCAACGCCTCCTCGACCGCCTGCCGGGTCTCCAGCAACGCCAACTGGAACGCCAGGTGGAAGCCCCGGCTTTCCCGCGGCAACTGCTCCGACAGGACCAGGCTGCGCGCCCCCGCGTCGTACGCCCGCAGCGCCCCGTCCGTCGGCGCCACCCGGATGCTCAGGCCATGCCGCTCGCGCAGCCGCTCGGCGATGGCGTGGTTCAACTCCGCCGGGGCCACGTCCAGCCCGGCCCGCACCGACTCCGCCGCCGCCTCCAGGGCCGGAAAATGGTTTCCCCGCTCGTGAAACGCGTCGCGGGCCTCCTCATTCGGCAGCAGGAACCGCCGTCCCGTCGGCAGCGCGATCCCGCTCGCATCCTCCCGCGCCACCCGCCAGGCCCGGTAGAGCGCCAGCACCGCCCGGCTCGCCGTCGGGCTGCTGCCCGCGAGGGCGATGACCTCCCCGTCCGGCACCGCCTGGTCCAGCAGCACGTCGCCGAACACCTCCCGCAGCCCGGCTTCCAACTGCCGCTCCTCCGCCCCCAGGAGCGTGGCGAGGTCAGCCGCCAGAGCCTCGCCCATTCGCGCCAGCAAAGGGTCGGCCACCCCCCGCTGCTCGTGCTCGATCAGGTTGAGGTAGCTTGCCGAGATCCCCAGCCGCGCCGCCAGCGCCTGCTGCGTCAAACCCCGCTCCAACCGCAGCCGGCGAACGGTGCGCCCGATGACCGATGATGCCATGCCGCGAACTTTACACGCCGATTGCCGGCAGCAACAATCCGGGCGGGGCGCTGGAATGCGTTGCGCATTGCCCGGCCCTGCGCGGCCGCGCCCCTTGACCGCCCCGCCGGCGCGCGGCACCACCATCCGCGGAACAATCGATGCGCCTGCTGGTCACCATTCCCCATTTCTGCCGCCGCAACCCCGGCGAGCCGGCGCTTTACGGCTCCGAATCCGGCGACACCGCCACGCGTCTCCGGCAGGTGGGGCGCTGCATCGCCGCCCTGCACCAGACCTTCGGCCCGCGCCAAAGCCTCGCCGCGACCCCGCCCACCCCGGCCAACACCACCCTCGGCGCCGCGGTCAACGTCGTTCTCGTCACCACCGGCGACCAGCACCTCTCGGACGATCTGCCGCGCCACCTGTTCACCCAGGTCGGCACCGATGTCCCGGCACGCAACCTCGGCTTCGCCTGCCACGAGATCATGCGCGAGCAGGCCGGGGCCTACGACTACTTCGCCTATCTCGAGGACGACATCGCCGTCACCGACCCGCTGTTCTTCGCCAAGCTCACCTGGTTCTCGCAGCAGTTCGGCCAGTCCGCGCTGCTGCAGCCCAACCGCTACGAGCTCGCCTCCGACCTCGAGACGATGAAGCTGTACATCGACGGCAACACGATCGACCCGAGCCTGGCCGCCCGCTACCAGGACACCGGCACCCGTCCGCGCCTGCTGGCCGAGGCGTTCGGGCGCTCGTTCCTGTTCGAACGGGTCGACAACGTCCACTCCGGCTGCTTCTTCCTCAGCGCGCCGCAGCTCGCCCGCGTCGCCGCCTCGCCGATGTTCGGCAAGCCCACCGCCGAGTTCTTCGGGCCGCTGGAAAGCGCGGCGACGCTGATGATCATGCGCGCCTTCGAGGTGTACAAGCCAGCGCGCGAGAACGCCGGCCTGCTGGAAGTGCATCACGCCGGACGCCGCTTCCTGACCGCCAAGCCACCCGACGCGGCGGCAGAAAACGTTGCGGAAGCGACACCCGGGTGAGCGCGCATGAGGGGCTGCCGCCGAAGCAGCGCCGGGCCGCGGTGCTGACCGTGGCGCTGGCCGTCGGCATGGCCTCGCTCGACACCAGCATCGCCAACACCGCGCTGCCCACCATCGCCGCCGACCTGCACGCAAGCCCGGCCGCCTCCATCTGGGTCGTCAACGCCTACCAGCTCGCCGTTGTCGCCACCCTGCTGCCCCTGGGCGCGCTGGGCGAGATCGTGGGCTTCCGCCGCGTCTACGTCAGCGGCCTCGCGCTGTTCACCGTCGCCTCGCTGCTCTGCGCCCTGTCCTGGTCGCTGCCGACGCTGACCGCGGCGCGGGTGCTGCAAGGGCTGGGAGCGGCCGGGATCATGAGCATCAACACGGCGCTGATCCGCTTCATCTACCCGTCGAGCCAGCTCGGGCGCGGGCTCGGCTTCAACGCGCTGACCGTCGCCGTGTCGTTCGCGCTCGGGCCGACGGTTGCGGCCGGGGTGCTGGCGGTGGCCGACTGGCCCTACCTGTTCGCGATCAACCTGCTGCCCGGCCTGGTCGCGCTCGTGCTGGCCATGCGTGCCCTGCCCGAGACGCCGCGTACGCCGCGCCGCTTCGACATCCTTGCCGCGGCGCTCAACGCCGTCGCCTTCGCCGCCTTCATCTTCGCCGTGGGCGAGGCCTCGCACCAGGCCAGCGCGTTCCAGACCGCCGCGGCGCTGCTCGCGTCGTTCGCGGCGGGCGCGCTGCTGGTGCGCCGCCAGCTCGGACAGGCCGCGCCGATGCTGCCGATTGACCTTTACCGCCGCCCGCTGTTCGCGCTGTCCTCGGTCACGTCGATGTGCTCCTTCGCCGCCCAGGGCCTCTCGTTCGTCGCCCTGCCGTTCCTGTTCCAGCTTGGCATGGGCCTCAGCGCCATCGAGACGGGGCTGCTGATCACGCCCTGGCCGGTCGCTACCGCCATCCTGGCGCCGATCGCAGGCCCGCTCTCGGACCGCTACTCGCCCGCCATCCTGGGCGGCGTCGGCATGGTCGTCCTCGTTGTCGGCCTGCTGCTGATGGCCACCTTGCCCCCGGACGCCAGCCATGTTGGCATCGCGGCCCGCCTGTTCGTTTGCGGCGCCGGGTTCGGCCTGTTCCAATCGCCGAACCTCAAGGCGATCATGTCCTCCGCCCCGCCCGGGCGCAGCGGCGGGGCGAGCGGCACGGTCGCCACCTCCCGCCTGATCGGCCAGTCGACCGGCGCGGCCCTGGTCGCGCTATGCTTCGGCATCGCGCCGCACTCGGCGCCGACGCTGGCGCTGTTCCTGGCCGCCGGGTTCGCGGCGGTCGCCTGTGTCGTCAGCTTTTCCCGCCTGCTCGCGAAATGAGCGGTCCCATACGCCTGGACTCCGCTCGCCCGCGAAGCCTTGGCAAGGCGGTCGCCGACAACGGCATGTCGGTCGCCTTGACCGTTCTGTTCCTGGCCTGCCTCGCGGGGCAGAGCCTGTCGGGATGGCTGGCCTATGACCAGTCGCTGCGGGACGGGCGATTCCCCGGGATCGGCTACGGCGCGTACCTGAGGACCGGCAGTTTCCTCGACGGCGTTTTCAGCAACTGGCAGGCGGCGATCCTGCAATTGGCCGTGCTGATCGCCTTCGGCTCGGTGCTGCGTCAGAAAGGCGCGGCGCATTCCCGCAAGCCCGACGATGAATTGAAGCCGGGCAAGCTCACGGCGCTGGAGTGGAAGATCGGGCCGCGCCCGTTGGACGAGTGGCTTTATGCCAACTCCCTGTCCCTCGCGTTCCTCGCCATGTTCGCGCTCACGTTCGCCCTTCATGCCGCCTTCGGCACGATGAAGCACAACGAGGACCAGGCGCTCCGGCATCTGCCGCCTGTCTCCGCCGGTTCCTACGCCGCCTCGTCCGACTTCTGGTTTTCCGTGTTGCAGGCGTGGGAGGCGGAGTTCGGGGCGATCGGCGTCTACGTCGTCCTCAGCATCTTCCTCCGGCAGGAGCGCTCGTCGGAATCCAAGCCGGTCGGGGCAAGCGACGACCACACGGGCGACGCCAACGAGTAGCGGCGGGCCGAGGCCGGCATGGGTTTGGCGTCAGACTGACAGCTACTACGGCTTGCCGCCCGCCCCGTCGGCATAAATCCTGGAATGTCGAAGCGACGCCGCGGCCCGTCCGGCCGTCGTGCGCGCCCCGCGAAACCAGACCAGGACACTCAAGCCGACAGTCGCCGCGAACGCCGCCCACAGCCCGTCGAGGCCAATCATCCTGTAGGTCAGCGCCCCGCCCAAAGCGCCCCCGATCATCGACGCCCAGAGCAGGAAATCCTGCCACACCAAATCCCATCCCTCCCCCGTCAGCGCCTCGGCCAACCGCAGGCCCATCCGCACCAGCGTCCCCGTCATGTAGGTGATGCCGACGCCGACCTGCGCCGGAGTTTGGAACACGGTGTTCTCCGCCCCCATCGCCATTGCCATGAACAGGCCGGCGGCAGCGGTCCCGCCTGCCGCCTGGAGCGCCCAGGCCACGGCCAGCAAGCCCGCGACCAGGGCCAGGACCGCGGATTGACGCCGGGCCTGGACCACCCGGCTGACCAGTGTGCCGAACACCACGCCGAACACGAACGAGGCCACCAGGCCGGCTGCCATGCCGATGCGGGAATAGTTGACGGTGGCGGCGCCGATGCTCAGCAGCGTGGAGTTGCCGCTCATGAAGGCGACGAAGAAGCCGCCGAGCGACAAATGGCCCAGCGCGTCGACGAACCCGGCCAAGGCGGCGAGGCAGGCCATCAAACGCCGCGAGTTCTGGCTCATCCCGCGGCGACCCGGCCCAGCGCGCGCCGGAACCGCTCGCGCGCGATGCTTTGCAGCCGGTGCGCCCCGTCCCGCACCACGCAATCCCCGCCCGCGACCACGTGCCGCACCGGGTTGCCGCGCGGTGCGAACACCGCCGCGTCAAGCGCCGCATCCCCTTCATACATGCTGTCCAGCACCACGACATCGGCCCGCATCCCCACCGCGATGACGCCGCCCTCGATGCCGCAGGCCGCCGCCCCGCCCGCTGCCGCCGCCTCGATCAGCGCCCGCCCGTTGCTCCGCCCTGGCCCGCCCGCCAGCACCGTCCGCTGCCCGGCGGTCAGCCGCTGCCCCCATTCCAGCAGCCGCAACTCCTCCAGCGGCGAGGCGCAAACCTGGCTGTCCGAGCCAACCCCGAACCGCCCCCCGGCCCCCTGGAACGAAGCGGCCGGGAACACGCCGTCGCCCAGGTCCGCCTCCGTTGTCGGGCACAGGCCGACAACGGCGCCGCTCGCCGCCATCGCCGCCACCTCGGCCGGGTCGGCATGGGTGGCGTGGATCAGGCACCAGCGCCGACCGACCGCCGCGTGGTCCAGCAGCCAGGCGACCGGGCGCTGGCCGGTGTGGGCGAGGCATTCCTCCACCTCGCGCGCCTGCTCGGCGACGTGGATATGCACCGGGCCATCCGGCGTCATGTCCAGCAGGGCCGCCAACGCTTCGGGCGGCACGGCGCGCAGGCTGTGGGCCGCGACGCCCGCGCCGGGGATTGCGGCCCGGATCGCGGCGAACTGGTCGAGCGAGCAGGCGAAGCGCCGTTGGCCCTTGGACGGCGGCGCGCCCCCGAAGCCGCTGGCGGCATAGAGCGTCGGCAGCAGCGTCAAGCCGATGCCTGCCGCCTCCGCCGCGGCCACGATGCGATGCGACAGCTCGGCCGGGTCGGCATAGGGCGTGCCGTCCGGGGCGTGATGCAGGTAGTGGAACTCGGCGACGTGGGTGTAGCCGCCTTGCAGCATCTCGACGAAGGCGAAGGTGGCGATGTCTTGCAGATCGTCCGGCGTGATCGCCTGCACCGCCCGGTACATCGCCTCGCGCCAGGTCCAGAAGCTGTCGCCCCCCGGCCCCGACCGCTCCGCGAGGCCGGCGATCGCCCGCTGATGGGCGTGGCTGTGCAGGTTGGCGATGCCGGGGATCGCGACGCCGGCCAGCCGGTCGGTGAAGGGCGGGCACGGCAGGCCCACGCTCATGTCCGCGATCATCCCGTCCTCGCAGGCGATCACGACATTCTCGGCCCAGCCGTCGGGCAGCAGGGCGGTGGCGAAATGGAAGTTGCGCATGGCCGAAGGTCCGTTACGGTCTGGGTTTATGCGCGAACTTTGGACCAACCTGCACGCCGCGACCATGCGCGAAGACGCCGGGCCGTATGGCGCGATGGAGAACGCCGCGATCCTGGCCGAGCACGGGCGCATCGCCTGGATCGGTCCCGCAACCGAAGCGCCGCCGGGCGATGTCACGCATGACGCGCACGGCGCATGGGCCACGCCGGGGCTGATCGATTGCCACACCCACCTCGTCCACGGCGGCAACCGCGCCCGCGAGTTCGAGCGCCGGCTGCAGGGCGCGAGCTACGAGCAGATCGCACGCGAAGGCGGCGGCATCCTGTCCACCGTCCGCGCCACCCGCGCGCTCGACGAAGCGGGCCTGGTCGCCGCCGCCCTGCCCCGCCTCGACGCCCTGCTGGCCGAGGGCGTCACCACCGTCGAGATCAAGTCCGGCTACGGCCTGGAAACCGGGACCGAGCTGCGGATGCTCCGCGCCGCCCGCGCGCTCGCCGGGCTGCGCGCGGTGACGGTGCGGACGAGCTTCCTCGGCGCCCACGCCACCCCGCCCGGCACGACGCCCGACGCCTACATCGACCACGTCATCGAGGAGATGCTGCCCCAAGCCGCCCCCCTCAGCGACGCGGCCGACGCCTTCTGCGACACGATCGGCTTCACCGTGGCGCAGACCCGCCGTTTGTTCAGCGCCGCCTACGCCCTCGGCCTGCCGCTCAAGCTCCATGCCGAGCAGCTGAGCAACCAGGGCGGGGCGGCGCTGCTTGCCGAATACGGCGGCCTGTCCGCCGACCACCTCGAACACCTCGACCAATCCGGCGTCAACGCCCTGGCGAAATCCGGCAGCGTCGCCGTGCTGCTGCCCGGCGCGTTCCACACCCTGCAAGAAACCCGGCGTCCGCCCGTGGGCGCCCTGCGCGCCGCCGGCGTCCCGATCGCCGTCGCCACCGACGCCAACCCCGGCAGCGCCCCGATTTTCTCGCCGTTGCTGACCATGAACCTGGCCTGCATCCTGTTCCGCCTCACCCCCGAGGAGGCGCTCGCCGGCTTTACCCGCAACGCCGCCCGCGCCCTGGGCCTCGGCGACCGCGGCCAGCTCGCCCCCGGCCAGCGCGCCGACCTGTGCCTTTGGCGGATCGGTCACCCCGCCGAACTCGCCTGCATCGTCGGCTTGCCCCGGTTGCAGGCCCGCATCGTCGCCGGACGCGCGCAGCCGGCGTGACCGTCCTCGCCTTCCAGGCCGTTTGCCCACGCCTTCCGCGGCCCCGCCCATGCGGCGCAACCCTCGTGAGCCTGCATACTACGCTACGAGACGGGTCGCCCCGTGCTCAGGTGAACGTCTGGTTTAGCCAGCCGCACGGAAGAACGCTTGGGATCACAACGAATTTGAGTCGCCGGTTCATCCAGCCATGTCGAAGGGCGGCGTTAGGCCCGGAGGCAAGGGCGACTCGTAGGGCGTATGGGCGAGCCGGGCCTGGTGGTCGGCCTTGGCCTGGTTGAGCAGCGCGCGGTCTTGCAGCAGGTCGGCCGCGGTTCCGGCCATCGCCTTGGCGACGTGGACCATGCCCTTGTGCGCGGCCGGGGTCTTGCCTTGCGCGGTCAGTTGCCAGGAGTGGCCGGGGGTGCCGATGGCGTAGGTCGCGCCCCGGGCCTGCACGGTCGGCACCGCCCAGCTCACGTCGCCCACGTCGGTGGAGCCGACCATCCGCGACCCGCGCGCCTCAAGCGGGACGATCTGGTCGCACAGCGGCGCGTCCGTCACCGGCACGCCGGCCCGGCGATGGGCGGAGACGATGTCGTCCTTGTTCACCGTGCGGCGGATCTCGGCTGCGAACGCCCGGTCGGCGGCGTCGAACGGCGGCGGCCCGAGGCGGAGGAAGTTGTCGAACAGCGCGCGTTCCAAGGGCGGATTGCCGAGCAGGTTGCTCATGCCGCTGAGCACGGTAACGGAAAGCTCGGTTTCGGTCATGAGGGCCGCGCCCTCGGCGATCCGGCCCACGCGGGCGGCTAGGGCTTTCAGGTCCGACAGTTCGACGGCGCGGACAATATAGCGGGCGCGGGCATGGGCCTGGACCACGTTCGGCGCAATGCCGCCGGCGTCGAGGGTCGCGTAATGCACCCGCGCGTCGGCCGGCATGTGCTCGCGCATGTAGTTGACGCCGACGTTCATCAACTCGACGGCATCGAGCGCGCTGCGGCCCAATTCGGGGGAGGCCGCGGCGTGGCTGGCGCGGCCGGTGAAAGCGTAATCGATCTGCAGCACGGCGAGCGAGTAGGCTTCGTTGACGCTGGCGAAAGCGGCCGGGTGCCAGGAGATGGCGATGTCCACGTCGTCGAACACGCCATCGCGGACCATGAATGTCTTCGCGGCGCCGCCTTCTTCCGCCGGGCAACCGTAGTAGCGGACCCGGCCTTCGATCCCTTGCTCGGCCAGCCAATCCTTGACGGCGGCGGCGGCCAGCATCGCTCCCGCGCCGAGCAGGTTATGGCCGCATCCGTGCCCGGCCCCGTCTCCCGGCAAGGGACGATGCTCGGCCACGCCCGCTTCCTGGCTGAGGCCCGGCAAGGCATCGTATTCTCCAAGGATGGCGATGACAGGCCCACCCTCCCCGGCCTCGCCCATGACCGCTGTCGGAATGCCGGCCAAGCCTTGCTGCACGCGGAAGCCTTGCTGTTCCAGCATCGCCCGATGCTCGGCGGCGGAGCGGCGCTCCTGGAAATTCAATTCCGGCATGGACCAGATACGGTCGCTAAGGCCGACGAAATCCGCTTGATGCCGCTCGACGATCTGCCAAATCCGGTCCGTGTTCCGCATGGGCGCTCCTGCTTTGGCCGAAATCGGCCGCACTGCTACGTGAACCATAAACGAGTGCGGCCGATTGGAAACCCGCGGTGCCCTGCCGGAGAGAACTACTCGGCTGCCTGAGGCATCAACTCCACCTTCATCCAGCCCGGCTGGCGCTTGTCGAACTGCTCGTAAGCGCCGATGGCCGACGTGACCGGCTCGACCTTCGTCAGAATGTCCGTCGGGTTGATCGCGCCCATCCGCACCAAATCGACCAGGTGAGGGATGTAGGTCCGGTGATTGCAGTTGCCCATGGCGATGGTCAGGTTCTTGTTCATCGCCTGGCCGATCGGGAAGCTGCTCGCCTGCGGCGGGTAAACGCCGATGATCCCGAGCGTGCCCGCCTTTGCCAAGCCTTCCACGGCCCAGTGCGAAACCTGGCTCGGCGCGTCGCCCGGCACCCAGTTTCCGTTCTGCGGGTTCTGCTCCGGCGCTACGCGTTGCAGTTCCTGCTTGAACTCCTGCGCGTGCTTCTCCGCCGCGTCGGCTGCCGGGCCGGAATGGGCATGCTGCGCGTCCACGCCGACCGCGTCGATAGCCCGGTCCGCGCCCGCGCCTCCGGTCAGGCGCTTGATCACGGCGATCGGGTCTTCCTTGCTGAAGTCGATCGTCTCGGCCCCTTGGCGCCTGGCCATGGCGAGGCGGTCCGGGTGCTGGTCCACGGCGATGATCCGCCCGGCGTTCTTGAGCCGGCAGCTCGCGATGGCGAACTGGCCGACCGGGCCGCAGCCAAACACCGCCACGGTGTCGCCTTCGCTGACCTCGGCGAGCACGGCGCCGTACCAGCCGGTCGGAAAGATGTCGGAGATGAGGATCGCCTGCTCGTCCGAGACCTCGCGGGGCAGCTTGACCATCGTGGTGTGGGCATAAGGGATGCGGGCCTTCTCGGCTTGTAGGCCGTTGACGGCGCCGGCGGCTTCGGGGCCGCCGAAGAAGGTGGTGCCGGCCGAGGGGCCGCCGGGGTTGGCGTTGTCGCATTGCGCGGTGTAGCCGGCGCGGCAATAGCTGCAATGGCCGCAGGCGATGGTGGAGCAGACGACCACCCGGTCGCCGATGTCGAAATTCCGCACGTCGTCGCCGAGCGCTTCGACGACGCCGACGCCTTCGTGGCCGAGGATCGTGCCCTGCTTCATGCCGGACACGGTGCCGCGGACGAAATGCAAGTCGGTGCCGCAGATGGCGGAACTGGTGAGGCGGATAATGGCGTCGGTGGGTTCCTGGATGGCGGGATCGGGAACGTCGTCGAGGCGGATGTCGCCGACGCCGTGCCAAATGACTGCTTTCATGGCGGGTCTCCTGGGCTGATCCGGCCCGAACGATGCAGCGGATCAGGCAGTTTCCGGTTATTCCGCCTTTGTTGGCCGCACGAACGCGCGACGGCAGCGTTTTGCATCCCCCTTGGGACGCAAAACGCTGCCGCGCTTGTATGCCTCGTTCGGGCCGGATCAGCCCAGGAGATCCACCGCGAGACGCCGGGACGCTTCTCCGGGATAATCCTTATCGACACCATCGGCAACGGCGTCGCGGATCGAGCAAGGCGAGTGGACCGGCTACGTCCTTCAGGCGTTCGGGAAGGGGGTCGCGTCCTATATCCCGACGATCACGGCGCAGTTGCTGACCGGCAACACGCTCCTCAACCAGCCCGAGGCCGGCGCCGCCATGCAAAACATCCTTGCCGAGGCCTCGGTTGCCGGCGCCAAAGCCGGTGCGGAGACGCTCGCGATCCATCCGGATTACACGGCTCAATTGAGCACGATCAGCGTGCCAACGCTGATCCTCGAAGGCGATTTCCGATTGGGCAAGCGCGTCCGGATTGTGAACGCGGGGCGAGGCGTTTGCCGCAAGCTAAGAGGCTCGCGGAAAGCCCTTCTGCGCCACCAGATCCGCCGAGTGGATTTCCGGCTCGGAGGCGAGTAGCGGTGGCACGGTTTCGAACACCATCTCGGCGGCGGCGCCCTTCATGTGCGCCGCCCGTCCGCCGGGACCGTTGAACAGATCGACTACGAAAACGGTGTCCCGGTCAGTTTCGGAGCGGATGACGAGCCAAAGCGGCGTGTCCGGCTCCTGCTCGATGTGCACCGCCGCGGCGGCGAGGCGGCGGGCCACCTCTGACCCTTGGTTGGGCTTGGCTTTAAAGACGATAATAGTCGCGACGGTGCTCATCGGAGTGCTTTACCCAACTGACGCCGGCAATCAAGCAAGAACGGCGGCGCGTTTTGGGGCACGGCGTCAGGCAGCGCCGGCGACGTAGGCTTTCAAGCTGTCAACCTCTTGCGCCTGCTGATCGATGCGCGCCTTTACGATGTCGCCGATGCTGACGATCCCGGCCAGGCGACCGTCATCCAGCACAGGCAAGTGACGGACGCGGCGTTCGGTCATCTGCGCCATGGCTTCCGGCACGGAGGTTTTCGGCGTCGCGGTATGCAAGTCCCGCGTCATGAGTTGGGCGGCGGTCATCTCCAGCACCCGCGCGCCTTCTTTCGCCAGGCAAGAAACAATGTCGCGCTCGCTGACGATGCCGAGCAGTTGCCCGGCGCTATCCATCACGAGAACCGCGCCGATCCGCTTCTCGCGCAGATGTTGCGCCACGTCGGCGACTGTCGCGGTCGGCGCAACCCGCGCAACGTCGGCGCCCTTTTGCTTGAGGATGGCGGCGATTGTCATTGTCCGTCTCCGCATTATTGTTTGGAGACACATTGCGCCTGCACAGCGCCCCATTGCAACAGTGCGCTGTGCAGGCGCAGCAATTACTCGGCGGCGGTGGCCAGTTGCGGCGAGAGCTGGGTGTCGACCAGTTCGGCGAACTTGCCGCGCATGTGGAGGAGCTCGTCGAAACTGCCGTGTTCCACCACGCGCCCGTTGTCGAACACCATGATCTCGTCGGCTTCGCGCACGGTGCTGAGGCGGTGGGCGATGATGAACGTGGTGCGCCCGCGCATCAGCGTCTGCATGGCGCGAGAAACGCGGGCCTCGGTCGCGGCGTCGAGCGCGCTCGTCGCTTCGTCGAGGATGAGGATCGGAGGGTCCTTGAGCAGGGCGCGGGCAATGGCGAGGCGCTGGCGCTGGCCGCCCGAGAGGGTGGAGCCGCGCTCGCCCACCACCGTGTCGTAGCCTTTCGGCTGGCGGACGATGAACTCGTGCGCGTCGGCCAGGCGGCAGGCTTGCTCAAGCTCGTCGTCGGTCGCGTTGGGGCGTCCGATGCGCAGGTTCTCGCGGATGGAGCGGTTGAACAACATGCTTTCCTGGAACACGACGCCGACGGAGCCGCGCAGGCTCTCGAGCGTCACGTCGCGGATGTCCTGGCCGTCGATGCGGATCGTGCCGCTGACCGGGTCCCACAGGCGCTGGAGCAGGTTCATGGCCGTGGACTTGCCGGCGCCGGTCTGCCCGACGAGGGCCACGGACATGCCCGGCTTGGCCTGGAAGTTGACGTTGGACAGGATGTTGGGGCCGCCCGGGTAGGCGAAGGAGACGTTGTCGAACTGCACGTCGCCGGGGCCGGCCTTCAGCTCGGGGGCACCTTGCTTCTCCGGCACCGAGCTGTTGGCGTCGAGCACCTCGAAGAAGTCCTCCAGGATCGGCACCTGGAAGAACACGCGGGAGGCGAACTGCACCGCGCTCTCGAGCCGGCTGATCAGCAGGGTGGCGAAACCCATGAAGCTGACGATCTCGCCGACGGTGGAAAGGCCGTCCAGGTAAAGCAGCGTGCCGACGATGACGATGGCGATGACGGCGAGCGTGCTGGCGCCCCGGGTCAGGACGTTGACCACGGCCCACCAGTTGAGCACCGGGAACTGCTTGGCGATCACGTCGTCGACGATCTGGCCGAATAGGCGGCTCTCGGCGGAGAGGCGGGTGAAGGATTGCACGACCAGGACGTTGGAAAGGGCGTCGGACGCGGTGCCGGCCAGATGGGAGTTCTGGTGCTCGACCTGGCGCTGGCCCATTTCGGTTTTCTGCACGACGATGACGGTGAGCGCGACGAACAGGACGACCAGGATGACGAGCGTCAAGGCCAGGCGCCAGTTCAGCAGGAACGTGAGCGGAAGCAGCACGACGACCGCGACATAGGTGGCGAGCTGGTCCTTGAAGAAGGTCAGCCACAGGCCGAACAGGCTGTCGGACCCGCCGAGCATCACCTTCATCAAGCGGCCGGAGTGAATGTCGCCGTGGAAGGAAAGCGGCAGGGAAAGGACGTGGCTGAAGTAACGGCTCATGATGCTGAGCCGGTTGCGGTGGGCCATGCGTTCGGAATGCAGCGAGCAGGCGATGTTGGCCCCGATCGAGGCCGCGCCGACCAGGAACCAGACGCCGAGCAGGCCGGCGACCTGCGCCCACATCGCGTCCGGGTCCGACCGGTCGCCGTTGGTGAGCATGCCGATGACGCGGCCGAACAGCAGCGGATCGAGGAATTGCAACCCGGCCACGATGACGTTGGCCCCGCCCAGCATGACTGCGAGCCGGCGGTCGTCGCCGAGGGAGGTGAGAACGCGCCGATAGATACTGAAGAAACGCATTGATGCCATCCGTCACGGCGTTATCCATCTCGTTTAGGATCGGATCACGGCGAGATCAGGGCAGGCAACGGACTGTTTCATGACATTTCAGACACGTTGGGCGGTGAAGCGCTGCGAGGGTGCGACGAACTCCTCCTGCGCCTCGATCAGCAGCAGTTCGGCGGCGTTCGCGGCCGCGGTGCGGCGGAGCAGGCCGGCAACGGCGCTTCCGGCGGCCTCGACCGCTGCCTTGGCGCTGCCGGTGCGCAAGAGATGAAGCAGGAAAAGGGCGGCAACCGCGTCGCCGGCGCCGTTCGGGTCCATCGGCAGGAGCGGCACCCGGAGCAGCCACGCGCCGGCGTCGTCGACGGCCAGCATGTCAAGTTCATCGGGCGGCGTGTCCGACACCCGCAGGCTCGTCACCAGGATGGTGCGGCGGCCATGCGGCGTCATCCGTGCCCGCAGCGTCTCGGCGGCCTCGGCGGCGGCGGCAAGGGTTGGGCAGGCAAGACCGGTCAGGTGTTCGAGCTCGAACTGGTTCGGCGTCAGGATGTCCGCGCCCGGGACTGCTTGGCTGGCGAGCAGCTCGGGGATGCCCTGGCGGACGAACACGCCGCGGCCGGTGTCGCCGATGACCGGGTCGCAGCAATAAAGGCAGGCCGGGTTGGCAGTTTTGGCCCGGTGCGCCGCGTGGAGAACGGCGGCGCCGGTTTCGGCGTCGCCCATGTAGCCGGACAGCACGGCGTCGCACCGGGCGAGCAGGCCGCGCGCGTCGATGCCGTCGATGACGCTTCGGACCATGGCGCCAGTGAACACCTGGCCGGCAAAGGCGCCATGGCCGGGGTGATTGCTGAATTGGACGGTGTGGACGGCCCAGACCTCGGCGCCGAGGCGTTGCAGCGGGAACATGGCGGCGGCATTGCCGACGTGGCCGGTGGCGACCCAGGATTGGATGGACAGAATCGTTGGCTGCATCGGGGCCGGGTCTAGCGCCGACATCCATGGAAAGTCGACACGTTGCTCATGCCGATGCGCGCTCGCGCCGCCCGGATGTCCGTCGCAAAGCATAAGGCGCGCAATTCCGCCATTGTTTGCAGCGATATTCCGGTTTGAAGCCGGAACGACACGCGCCGAAACGCGTTAACAACGAAGGAGGAAGGCGATGAAGCGAAATTTGCTTGTGGCCGCGCTTGCTGCCATGGCGTTGTATTCGGTTGCGCCGACTGAGGCGGATGCCCGGACGCATGGGTTCTACAGGCACGGGCACGGGTTCGGGCACCATGGCTTTGGCCCGCGGGCGTTCGGGCCTCCCGGATACGGGTTTCGTCACGGCTATGGCGGGCATCGCGGTTACGGCCGTTATCGCCACGGTTACGGAGGTTACCGCGGCCGGTCCTTCGTTCCGCCGCCCCTTTACCGGCCCGGTTTTCCTGGCTTCTATCCCCGCCCGCGCCGGTATTACTGAGCGATGGCGTCCTGAAGCTGCGAGCCGAGGCGGCGGTTGCCGGCCTTACGCCCTGGACTGTTCCAGTCAAGGCGATTGCGGTCTATACAGCGCCGTTCCGCCGGTCGGTATCGGCGGCTGCATCGAAAGGCTGACAATGAAGAACGGCATTCACCCCGACTACCACGAGATCAACATCATCATGACGGACGGGACCAGCTACAAGACCCGCTCCTGCGCCGGGAAGCCGGGCGACACGATTCGCCTGGACATCGACCCCAAGAGCCACCCGGCCTGGACCGGCGTGCAGCGCATGATGGACACGGGCGGACAGGTCGCGAAGTTCAACAAGAAGTTCGCCGGGCTTGGCAAGCGGTCTAGCGGTCAGTAAGCCGGATCTCGATCCGCCGGTTCTTCGCGTAGGCTTGCGGAGTGTCGGCGGGGTCGAGCGGCTGGTATTCGCCGAAGCCGGTCGCGGCCAAGCGGTCGGGCGCAACGCCTTCGTCCACCAGCAGCTTCACGACGTTGATGGCCCGCTGCGCGGATAGCTCCCAGTTGCTGGCGAACTGCCCACGACCGAGCTTCTGCTTGTCGGCGTGGCCATCGACGCGCAAGAGCCAATTCACGTCTTTCGGGATTTCGGTCGTGATGTCCTTCAACGTGGCGGCGAGCTTGCGGATCTGATCCTCGCCTTGCGGCGTCAGGTCGGCGCTGCCGGCCGGGAACAGCACCTCGCTTTGGAACACGAAGCGGTCGCCGACGATCTGAATGCCCGGACGCCCGGCCAGCACGTCGCGCAGGCGGCCGAAAAACTCGCTGCGGTAGCGCTGCAACTCCTGGACTTTCGAGGCAAGCGCGGCATTCAGCTTTGATCCCAGGTTGGAAATCTGCGCGTCTTTCTCGGCCTCTGCCTTGGAGGTCGCGTCAAGCGCCGCGGAAAGCTGGGCGAGTTGAGCGCGCAAGTCCTCTACCTGCTGCGCCAGCAAAGCGACCTGGGCGCGGGCGCTGTCGCCCAGCTTCTTCTCGTTGTCCAACGCCACGGCAACGGCTTGAGCGCGTTCCTCCGCCGTTGTCGCCCGGACCGCCGCATCCTGCGCCTGCCGCTCGAGCTGGTCGCGCAGGGCGGTCAAGGCCTGGAGTTGGTTGCCCAGCCGTGCCAGGTCGGCGAGTTTCGCCTCCACCGTCGCCTTGTCGGCCTGCACGGTTCTATCGAGCTCGGCCTGAACGGTTTGGAGCTGGCGCTTGGCTTCGGCGAGCGAGGCGGCGAGATCGGCTGCTTCCTGGCCGGCTTTCTCGGTTTGCCCGGCGGTCTCGGCGACCCGGGCCTGCAATTGCTCGTTGCGAGCCGCCGCCGATTGCGCCTGAAGCGCCGCATCCGCCAGACGGGCTGACAGGCGGTCGCGTTCGGCCTTCAGCGCATCGCGGTCGGCGAGGGTCCGGCTTTCCTGTTCGCGCAAGCTGGACAGCTCGCGCGTCAGGCCCTCCTTGGCTTGGTTGGCCAGGGTCAATTCGCGGTTCGCCCGCGCAAGCGATTGCCCCAGCTCGCCGGAGCGCCCGCGTTCGAGCGAGAGCATGTCGGTCAGTTCGGCGACTTGCCGGTTCAGCCGGTCGAGCGCGCGGTCCCGGCCCGAAAGGGCGACCGAGAGGAAAGCCTGGGCGAGAACAAAGACCAGCAGCACGAAGATGATGACCATGAGCAGCGTGGACAGCGCGTCCACGTAGCCGGGCCACGGATTGAGCGTCTCGCCTTGGCTGCGGCGCCGGGCCACGCTCAGCCCGCTTGATCGTGGGAGGGCAGCCTCATCCCGACTGCCCTTCGGACAGGGCGGCGATGGTGCGGGTCAGCACGCGGATGTCGTTGCGAAGCTCCTGCGTGCTCTGCACCCGGCCTTGCTGGCTCTCGGTCACCAAGCGGTGCATGTAGGTCTCGATGTTCCGCAGGTGGTTGCGCGCGCCATCCTCGCCGTCGGGCCGTCTTTCTCCCAGGCGTTGCAACGCGGGGCCGAGCTGGGCTTGGGTTTCGGCAATGCGCAGCATGATCTGCTGGCTGGCGCGCATGGTGTCGGACAGCACGCCGATGCGCTCGGTCAGCGACAGGATCGCGTCGTTGGATTGCTGGCGGGCATCTTCTCCGCGCACCAGGATGCTTTGCAGGTCCTCCATGTTCTCGGCGGTCTGCTCCAGCAGGGCCTGGACGTAGACCGGGATCGAGCCGTCGCCGTCGCCGCCCAGCGCGCCGGAGGAAAGGCGGGTAAGGCCGGCGAGCCATTCCTCAAGCTCGTTGAAGAAGCGGTTTTGCGCCTGCCCGGCCGTAAGGTCGAGGAAGCCCAGCACGAGCGCGCCGGCGAGGCCGAACATGCTGCTGCTGAACGCCGTGCCCATTCCCCGCAGCGGGCGGCCCAGGCCGGACTTCAATTGCTCGAACAGCGCGTTGAGGTCGCCGCTGCCGACCGACATGCCGGAGATCACGTCCGACACGGCGCCGACCGTCAGCAGCAGGCCCCAGAAGGTGCCGAGCAGGCCCAGGAAGATCAGCAGGCCGGTCATGTAGCGCGACAGCTCGCGGCCCTCGTCGAGGCGGCTGGCAAGGCTGTCGAGCAGGCTCCGCATGGCCGGGGCGGACAGGGTGAAGCGGTCCTGGCCGTCGCGGGTCTTGGCCTGGCGGGCGGCCAACATGCTGGCCATGGGCGCCAGGAGGCGGGGCGCGGGCAGGGCCGCAAGTTGCGTGCGGTTCTTCTGGAAGGTCTCGACCCAGTGCACCTCGGGCGACAGCCTTGTCACCTGCATGAGGTTCCAGCCGACGCCGATCAGCAGCACGAACAGGATCAGCGTGTTGAGCAGGGGATTGCTGCTGAACGCGGTGATCAGCGCGGTGGAGAGCAGGACCGCGACCACCATCACCGCGAGCAGGAAAGCGAGCATCCGGACGAGGTATGTCTTGGGCCGCGTCATTTGCTTATGCTCGACGGCGAGGCGCCAGGCGGAGGATTGACGATGACGTCGACGCGGTCCGGCTCCCCGGCGCTTTCCGGGGCGGCGCCGAGGGCGCGCGGGTAGATGCGGTTCGAGGCAATGCCGTCGTCGATCAGCACGGCGCGGGCGGCCAGCGCCCGTCCGAGCGAGAGGCGGCGGGCGGTCGAGGGGTCTTCCGGGGTGCCCGCGGCGAAAGCCGAGATGCTGATCGTGTCCTGCTCATGGCCTTTGACCTGGCGGGCGAGATCGCGCAAAGCGGCCTCGGTCGATGGGTTCAGCTCGTCGCGCCCGGAGCCGAAGGTGATGCGCAGGCCGCCGGTCAATGGCATCGCCTGGCCCGGCGCGTCGTCGGCGACGGGTATCGGCGGCGGCGGCTCGGCGCGCGGCTCGGGGATGGGCGGCGGCGGCGGAAGGGCGGCGATGGCGGGGGGAACCGTCGGCAATGCGGGAAGGGCCGCTTTCGCTGGCGGCGATCCGGCTGGCGGCGGCTCGGCGGACGGCGGGATCGGCGGGATCGGGATGTCGTCCGCGGGCGTGCTGTCCGCCTGCTCCGAAGGCTGCGGGGCCGGCTCGGCGCGCCGCGTCCGTCTCGGCGCAGGCTCCCGCGTCGGCTTGGATGGCAGCAGTTCGAGCGCGCCGGGGTTGACGGTGACTTGCGCGAAGGCCGGTCCTGCCCCGATCAGCAGCGCGATGCCTAGTAAGCCCGGAAGGGCGCCCCGCATCAGGCGGCGCGGCCCTCGGCCGTCTGCACGCCGTCGGCAACTGCGCCAAGCAGGTGGGCGTGCATGTGCGGGTTCGCGGCGACCACATCGTTGCCGCCGGCCTCCAGCATCGTGGTCTCCCGCCCGGCGGGGTCGGTGACGTAGCCGCCGGCCTCGCGCACGATCAACATGCCAGCGGCCATGTCCCACGGCTTGAGGCCGAGTTCCCAATATCCGTCGAAGCGCCCGGCGGCGACCCAGGCCAGGTCGAGCGCCGCGGCGCCGAAACGCCTGATGCCGGCGACCTGCGGCATCAGCACGCCGAGGGTGCGGGCGAAGGCGAGACGGCGGGAGGCCGCGACGGCGGCGAAAGGGATGCCGGTGCCGAGCAGCGCGTCCTTCAGCTCGCGCCGCGCGGAGACGCGCAGACGCCGTTCGTTGAGGAACGCGCCGCCGCCGCGCTCGGCCCAGAACATCTCGTCGTTGACCGGGTTGTAGATCATCCCGGCGGCGATCTCGCTGCCGCCGTCCTGGAGGCGGCGTTCGAGGGCGATGGAGATGCACCATTGCGGCACGCCGTGGAGGAAATTGGAGGTGCCGTCCAGCGGGTCGACGATCCAGCGCCAGGACCAGTTGGCGCTGCCGCTCATGCCGCTTTCCTCCATCAGGAAGGCGTAGCCCGGGCGCGCCTTGGCGAGGTCTTCGCGCAGGGTGGCCTCGGAGCGGAGGTCGGCCTGGCTGACGAAATCGGAGGGGCCTTTGACGCTGACCTGGAGTTGCTCGACTTCGTTGAAGTCCCGCAGCAGGCGTTTGGCCGCCCGTTGCGCCGCGTTCTGCATGACGGTCATGTGGGGCGAGAGACGCAGGGCCATGGTCAGCTCTCAGTTTTCATGGCGGCCCTGGCCTTCGAGGTCGTTGTTCAGGACTTTGCCCGTTCGACGTAGGTTGCGTCCTCGGTGCGGACGACGATGCGCTCGCCGGCCTCGATGAAGGGGGGCACGCCGACCTTGATCCCGTTGGAAAGCCGGGCCGGCTTGTAGGAGCTGGTCGCGGTCTGGCCTTTGACCACCGGATCGGCCTCGACCACCTCCAGCACCACGGTCGGCGGCAGGCGGATGCCGACCGGCTCGCTCTCGACCATATCGACGGTCACTTCCATGTTGTCCTGCAGGAACGGCGCGAGGTCGCCCAGCAAACTCATCGGGATCAGGGTCTGCTCGTAGGTTTCCTGGTCCATGAGGACGATGTTGTCGCCATCGGTGTAGGAATAGGTATACTCTTTCTCGGACGTTTGCAGCCGTTCCACCGTGTCGGCGGTGCGCCAGCGTTCGTTGGTCTTGTTGCCGGTCCGGAGGTCGCGCATCTCGACCTGGATAAAGGCCCCGCCTTTGCCCGGGCTGATGATCTGCTGCTTCAGTACGGTCCAACGGCGTCCGCCATGGTCGAGCACCTGTCCGGCGCGGATGAGATTGGCCTGCTGCTTCATGGAAAAGAACCCGGCAACGCGTGGTGTGGAACGTGGCTTCTACCCCGCAGGCCGGCCAGCGGCAAGCGCGTGGCGGCCGCCCCACGGGTCTTGCACCGTATCGCCGTGCAAATACTCCGGCCCGACCGGCACCTTGCCGTGCCCGCCCGGGATATCGAGCACGTAGGTCGGCCAGGCGAGGCCAGTGACCCGGCCGCGGAGGGCTGCCAGCAGCCGCCGGCCCTCCTCGATGGGGACGTAAAAGCGGGCGGTGCCGGGCGCAGGGTCGAGCTGGTGCAGGTAGTAGGGCTTGACGCGGGCGCGCAGCATGGCGCGGAACAGGGCTTCGAGCGCCTCGGCGGCGTCGTTCACGCCGCGCAGCAGCACGGATTGGCCGAGCAGCGGCACGCCGGCGGAGGCGAGCAGGCGCAGGGCGGCGCGGGCGTCCGGGGTGAACTCGCGCGCATGGTTGGCGTGGACAACGAGCCAGACGGGCGTTTCAAGGGCGAGTGCTGTGGCGGCGGCGTCATTGACGCGGCTGGGGTCGGCGACCGGCACGCGAGTGTGGATGCGGAGCAGCTCGACGTGGGGGATGGCGTCCAGCTCCCCCAGCAACGCGCCGAGGCGGCGGGGGGACAGCATCAGCGGGTCGCCGCCGGTGAGGATGACCTCGCGGATCACCGGGCGGGCGCGGACGTAATCGAGCGCGGCGTCGAGCTGGGCGGGGGAAAGAACGCCGCCGCCCGGCCCTACGTGCTCGCGCCGGAAGCAGAAGCGGCAATAGACCGGGCAGACGAGCAAGGGCTTCAGCAGCACGCGGTCCGGATAGCGGTGGACGATGCCGGGAACGGGGGAAAGGGCGTCGTCGCCGATCGGGTCGGGCCGTTCGTGCGGCTGGGTTCGCAGCTCGTCCGGATGCGGGACGAACTGGCGGCCGACCGGGTCGTCCGCGGTCTCGATCAGGCCGCGCATGGCGGGCGTGATGCCGACGGCGTAGCGCGCGCCGACGGCTTGCAGCGCCGGAAGCTGGGAGGGATCGGCCAACCCGGCTTCGACAAGGCCGCGGGCGGTGCGGATCACCCCAGCAAGCGCCCGATGGCGCGCGCGGTGTAGTCGACCACCGGAATGATGCGGCCGTAGTTAATCCGCGTCGGCCCGATCACGCCGATGGCGCCGACGATCCGGTCGCCCTCGTTGCGGGCGGGCGCGACGACCATCGACACCCCGCTGGCCCCGAACAGCCCGCTTTCGGCGCCGATGAAGATGCGCACGCCGTCCGATGCCTCGGCCAGTTCCAGCAGCTTGAGCAGGGTCTCCTCGGTTTCCAGCCGCTCGAACAGCGCCTGGATCGCCCTCAGGCTCTCGATCTGGCGCACGTCGGCGAGCAGGCGGGCCTGGCCGCGGATGATAAGCGAGCCGCCCCGGTCGCCGGTCCAGGTGGCCAGCCCGGTTTCGACCACTTGGCTGGTGAGGCTGTCGAGCAGGCTGCGGTCCTCGGCCATCTCGCCGGCGACCTTGGTCCGCAGGTCGGCGAGGCTGCGCCCGGTGAGGCGCGCGTTGAGGAAGTTGCTGGCCTGGACCAGCGCGGACGGGGGCAGGCCGGCGGGGGTCTCGATCACGCGGTTCTCGACCTGGCCGTCCGCCCCCACCAGGATCACCAGCGCGCGGCCGGAGCCGAGGGGCACGAACTCGATGTGCCGCACCGCCCCGTCCGACTTCGGCGCGAGCACGAGGCCGGCGGCGCCCGCGAGCTCGGAGAGCATGTTGCCGGCCTCCGCCAGCGTGTCCTCCAGGCTGCGGCCACGCGCCTCCAGCGCGCGGGCGATGGTTTCGCGCTCCTCCTCGGCCAGGACGCCCTTCTGCAGCAGGCCATCGACGAACAAGCGCAGGCCGCGGTCGGTCGGCAGGCGTCCGGCGCTGGCGTGGGGGGCGAACAGGAGGCCGGCTTCGGTCAGGTCGGCCATGACGTTGCGGATCGAGGCCGGGGAGAGCGGCATCGGCAGATAGCGCGACAAGGTCCGGCTGCCCACGGGCTCGCCGGTCTGGACGAACTGCTCGACGATCTCGCGAAGCACGGCTGCCGAGCGGAAATCGAGGCCCGGCGGCACGCTCGACGGGAAGCCTTGCGGCCGGCTAGCCATCCAGCGGCGCCATCGCCAGCATCGCCTCGACGACGGCCTGCACCTCCAGCGCTTCCTGCAAGGTCGCCAGGCGATGCGGCTCGCCGCGGGTCATCGCGGCCACGCCTTCGAGCTGCCGCCGCAGCACGCGGGGGCGCATCTCCTCGTTCGGCGCCGCGTCCGGGTCGCTGGCCCATTCTCCGTCCGGACGCTGCCGCTCGGCCCAGGACCAGTCGCGCAAGCGGATCGCGCCGATGCCGGTCAGCGTGAAGGCGTTATGGTCCTCGTGTTCCGTATGCCCGACCTCCCCGGAAAGCGTGACCGGAAGCGCTCCGGCGCTGAGTTGGGCGTTTATCTTGTTCTCGGTCGCGCCCTCCAGCCGGCGCACGCCCGAAGTCCTGATCTGAAGCGGACCCAGCAGGCGCCGGGCGAGGAACAGGAAGTGGGAGACGACTTCGCGGGTGAAGCCGCCCTCCGCCGGGCCATCGAGCCACCCGGCGGCGGCCTGCTGCCAATTGCGGGGCCAGCGGGCGAACTCGACGCGGATATCGAGGCGTCGCGGGGGGCCGATCACGGCGTCGTCGAGCCAGGTCCGCAGCATTTCGACGGCGAAGGAGGATGCGAAGGGAAAGTTGACGGCGACGCGCGCGCCGTCATGCGTTCTGACGAACGCCTCGGCCGCCGCGACATCGGTGGCCAGCGGCTTTTCCAGGAACACCGCGCGGCCGGCCGCGAGGGCCTGCCCGGCATAGTCAAGATGCGTGGCCGGGGGCGTCGCGACATAGACGCACTCGCCGGCTTCGATCGCCTCGTCCGCCGACCTGGCGGCAGGAGCGAGGCCCCCGACCCGTTGCATCGCCTCGCCGGAGTGGTCCCAGACCGACACGATCTCGACGACGCCTTGCGCGTGCTCCTGCGCCGCCCGCAGCAGGCGCTCGCCCATGATGCCCGCGCCGATGACGCTGAGCCGCACGGGCCTGTTGTTTGCAGCCATGGTCTACCTCCGCCGTGGATATGGGTTATACGGACGGCCCCGAAAACAGGACACCCCCACATGCCCGCACCACGCCCCTTGGGCCGCGCCGCCGACGCGCTGCGCGACGTTTCCTTCACCCTCGGTTTCGCCCGACACGCGGAAGGGTCCTGCCTGATCCGCATGGGCGGCACCGAGGTGCTGTGCAACGCCAGCGTCGAAGGGCGCGTTCCCCCGTTCCTGCGCGGCCAGGGGGTCGGCTGGGTGACGGCGGAATACGGGATGCTGCCGCGCGCCACCAACACGCGGGGCGACCGCGAGGCCGCGCGGGGCAAGCAATCCGGGCGGACGCAGGAAATCCAGCGGCTGATCGGGCGCAGCCTCCGCGCGGTGGTGGACCGCGCCGCGATGGGCGAGTGCACCATCACGCTCGATTGCGACGTGCTGAACGCGGATGGGGGCACGCGCTGTGCCAGCATCACCGGGGCCTGGGTCGCGCTGAGCCTCGCGTTCCGCAAGCTGGTGGCGGGCCGGGCGCTGTCCCGCTCGCCGATCACCGGGCAGGTGGCGGCGGTGAGCTGCGGCTTGGTGGCCGGCGAGGCGGTGCTCGACCTCGACTACGCCGAGGACAACGGCGCGGAAGCCGACGCCAACTTCGTGCTGACGGACGGGGGCGGGATCGTCGAGATCCAGGGCACGGCGGAGAAGCACCCGTTCAGCGAGGCGCAATTCGCCGAACTGATGCGTCTGGCCCGGCTGGGCACGGAACGGCTTTACGCCGCGCAGCGAGAGGCGCTGGCCGGGTGAGCCGGCAAATCGCCCGCGGCAGCCGCCTGGTGCTGGCCACGCACAACCCCGGCAAGCTCGGGGAGATGGCGGCGCTGCTGCACCCTTACGCGGTGGATCTCGTGTCCGCAGGCGCGCTGGGCTTGCCCGAGCCGGAGGAGACCGCGCCCGACTTCGCCGGCAATGCCCGCCTGAAGGCGCTCGCGGCCACGGCGAGCGGCTTGCCCGCGCTGGCGGACGATTCCGGCTTCAGCGTCGCGGCCTTGGACGGCGCCCCTGGCGTGCTGAGCGCCCGCTGGGCCGGGCCAGGCCGGGACTTCCTCGCCGCGATGCGCCGGGTGCATGAGGCGCTTGCCGGCAACCCGAACCGGCGCGCCTGGTTCACGAGCGCGCTCTGCCTCGCGTGGCCGGGCGGCGAGACCGCCACCTTCCTCGGCCGCGCCGAGGGCGAGCTGGCCTGGCCGCCCCGGGGCGACAGGGGTTTCGGCTACGACCCGATGTTCGTCCCGGCCGGATCGGCGCTGACGTTCGGGGAAATGACGGCCGAGGCCAAGCACGCGGTCAGCCACCGCGCGAAGGCCATGGCGCAATTGCTCGCGTCGTGCTTCGATCCGTCGCCATGAAGGCCCTTGCCCCCGCCCTCGTTCTCGTCTCGTTGGCTGGCCCCGCGCCGGCGCAGTACTTGCGGCCGCACTCGCCGCCGCCTGTCTATGAGGTGCCGGTCTATCCGCCCCCGCCGCCTTATCGGCGGCATATCCGGTTCGGCGACAAGTGCGACGCCCTCTTGCCGACGCGCGCCGGACCCGAACAACTCATCTGCCCGATCATCCGCGCCAAGCCACTCGGCGAGCCGTGCGCCTGCCCGCCGCCGCGCGGATACCCACGGGACCGGTTCATCCCCGGGCGCACGGTGCGCTGAATGCGGGATTTGGATATTGAGGCGCTCGCCTCGGCGCTGGATATCCCGGTGCGGCCGGAGTGGCATGACACGATCCGGCTCAACCTCGATGCCAGCCTGCGGCTCGCGCGCGAGGTGGCGGCCTTCCCGCTCGACGACGAGGCCGACCTCGCGCCGGTGTTCCGGGCGTGACGCTGGAGGAGGTTTTCGCCCGGATCGAGGCAAGCCCGCTTAATGCCTTTACGGCGGTTCTACGCGAGCGTGCCGCCGCCCGTACCGGCTCTGGCCCGCTTGCAGGGACGGCGTTCGCGGCCAAGAACCTGTTCGACATCGAAGGGCTGCCGACGCGCGGCGGCTCGCTGATCAACCGGGACCGTCCGCCTGCGACGCAAGACGCAACGGTGGTCCGGCGGCTCGAAGCCGCGGGCGCCGTTCTGGTGGGCGCGCTGAACATGGGCGAGTACGCCTACGACTTCACCGGCGAGAACGTCCATGACGGCCACTGCCGCAACCCGCATGACCCGGAGCGGATGTCCGGGGGGAGCAGCAGCGGGTCGGGGGCGGCGGTCGGCGCCGGGCTGGTTCCGCTCGCGCTCGGCTCGGACACCAACGGTTCGATCCGGGTGCCTGCCAGCCTGTGCGGCGTGTTCGGGCTGAAGCCGACTTATGGGCGGCTGAGCCGGGCGGGGACGTTCGCGTTCGTCAACAGCCTGGACCATGTGGGGCCGCTGGCGCGCACCGCCGGGCTGCTGCTTGCCGCCTACAACGCCATGCAAGGGCCGGACGCGGATGACCCCGCGTGTTCGCCCCGCCCGCCGGACATCGTGGAAGATGGCGGGATCGAGGGGCTGCGCATCGCCACACTCGGCGGCTATTTCGAGCGGAACGCCGGGCCTGAGGCGCGCGAGGCGGTGGGGCTGGTTGCCAAGGCGCTGGGCGCGGAGCGGCGGGCCGAGCTTCCCGAGGCGGGCCGGGCGCGGGCGGCGGCCTACGTGATCACCGCCGTCGAGGGCGCCAATCTCCACCTTGAGCGGCTCCGCGCCCGCCCGCAGGACTTCGACCCGGCGACGAGGGACCGGCTGATCGCCGGCGCGATGCTGCCAGGCGCCTACTACGTACGCGCGCAGCGGTTCCGCCGGTGGTATCGCGATCAGGTCCTGCGCGTGTTCAAGGATGCCGACGTCCTGCTTGCCCCGGCGACGCCCTGCCCGGCGCCGCTGATCGGGCAAGCGAGCATCGAGCTGAACGGCCAACCGCTGCCGACGCGGGCGTCGCTCGGCATCCTGACGCAGCCGATCTCGTTCATCGGGCTGCCGGTCGTCGCCGTGCCGGTGGCGCGGGCCGGGTTGCCGGTGGGCGTGCAGGTGATTGCCGCCCCTTGGCGGGAAGACCTGGCGTTGCGGGTGGCGCTCGACCTGGAGCGCCGGGGCGTGTCAGTCAGCCGCTGATTCGATCTGCACTTGTTTCGGCGTGGCGAGCGACAGCACGGCCAAGCCGATGAGCGCCGCCGCCAACGAGCCGACGAACACCGACAGCTTCACCTCGTCGCCACGGACCGAGCCGCGGAAGGCCAGGTCGCCGATGAACAGGCTCATGGTGAAGCCGATGCCGCACAGGATCGCGGCGCCGTAGATCTGCATTCGGGTGACCCCTTCCGGCAGCTTGGCGATCCCCAGCTTGGCCGCCGCCATCACCGCGCCGAACACGCCGATCTGCTTGCCCACCAGAAGGCCCAGCGCCGTGCCGATTGCCAGGGGATCGGCCCAGGCGCCCTCCGGCAGCGTGTCGAAGCGCAGCCCGGCGTTGGCCAGCCCGAACACCGGCAGGACGAGGTAGGCCACCCAGCGCCCCAGCTTGTGTTCGAGCCGGATGGCGGGCGATTCCCGCTCGCCGGGTTTGGCGTCCATCGGGACCACGAAGGCCAGCAGCACGCCGGCCACGGTCGCGTGCACGCCGGAGTGGAACACCAGCGCCCAAAGAACAACGCCGCCCAGCAGGTAGGGCCAGAGGGCGCGGACGCCGGCCCGGTTCAATCCATACAGGACCGCTAGGGCGACGGCGGCCAGGCCAAGGGCCACGATGTCGAGACCTTGCGCATAGAACAACGCGATCACCAGGATCGCGCCCAGGTCGTCGATGATCGCGAGCGCCGTCAGGAACACCTTGAGCGTGACCGGAACGCGGTCGCCGAGCACGCCGAGCACGGCCAGCGCGAAAGCGATGTCGGTCGCGACCGGCACGGCCCAGCCGCGGAGCGCGCTGTTGTCGCCCCAGTTGAACGCGACGAAGATCAAGGCCGGCACGACCATGCCGCCCAGCGCCGCGATGCCGGGCGCCGCCAGGCGCTGCACGGACGCCAGCTCGCCGCGGGTGATCTCGCGTTTCAGCTCCAGGCCGACCAGCAGGAAGAACACCACCATCAGCGCGTCGTTGACCCATAAGTCGAACGACAGCGACAGGCCGGGAACGAGGGGCGTCCAATGCAGGAGCGCCTGGTAGGCGTCCCCGGCGTCGGAATTGGCCCAGACCAATGCGAACACGGCCGCCATGATGAGCATGAAGCCGCCGGCCTTCTCGGATTTCAGGAAGTCGGCGATCGGGGTCAGGCGGGCGACGATCGGTTTCAGCGGCATGCAAGCTCCAGGGTGCAACGCTCGGCCGGCCCGGCGCGTTGGGCGGCAACGTATGGACCTTCCAGAGTCGGCTCAACGCCAAACCGCAAAGAATCGCGAGGACCCGGCGCCGAGGCTCGGCGCGCTTTGGATGGAGGCCATGCAGCGCGGGGATTTCGCGGCCGCCTGGGCGCTCAACGACGCTGTGCTGGCGCTCCGCGACCGGGCGACGCGGGACGACCCCGCGCGGCCCTACCATCGGCGCTGGGTTTGGGATGGCCAGCCAGCCGATGGCCGGCGGGTGCTGGTTCGTTGCTATCACGGCTTGGGGGACACGATCCAGTTCGCACGCTACTTGCCTGTCTTGCGCGAGCGGGCCTCGCACGTGACGCTGGAAGCGCAGCCTGAGCTGCTGCCGCTGCTGCGCGGCCTGGGCATCGACCACATCCATCCGTTCGAGCCGGACGCGCCGTTGCCGCCGTCGGAGTGCGACATCGAAGTCATGGAGCTGGGCCATGCCTTGCGCCTCGCGCCTGACCCGTCGCCTTACCTGACGGCGACGCCCTTTCCCGGAGTCGCCGGGCGGGTCGGATTCTGCTGGCGCGCCGGCGCATGGGACCAGGCGCGCAACGTCCCGGCGCAATCCTTGCTGCCGGTCGCGTCGATCTCTGGGCTGCGCGCCATAAGCTTGCAGCGTGGCCCGGCCGCGGCCGAGGCGTCCGTGATCGGGGCCTTGGACCCGCTGCGGGGCAGCATGGATCTCGGCTCGGTTGCCTGCCTGACAGCCGGGCTCGAAGCCGTCGTCACCGTGGACACCATGGTCGCGCACCTGGCGGCGGCTCTTGGGCGGCCGACGTTCGTTCTGCTGAAGCACGATCCGGATTGGCGCTGGGGCTGCGGCCTGGCCCCCGGTTCGGGATCGCCGTGGTATCGGGCGGCCCGCACCTATCGCCAATCGAAGGACGGCCGTTGGGGCCAGGCCGTTGCCCGGTTGCGGGATGACCTTTATGCAACTCTCGGCACGACGAAAGGTTTGTAGCTGCGTGAGTTTGCGCATCGTCATCTTGGGCCTGACCATCACCTCCTCCTGGGGCAACGGCCACGCCACCACCTACCGCGGCCTCGTGCGCGGCCTGGTCCGCCGGGGCCACGAGGTGCTGTTCCTCGAACGCGACAAGCCCTGGTACGCGGACCACCGCGACTTGGCGGCGCCGCCCTACGGCGAGACCCGGCTTTACGAGCACGTCGCTGACCTGGAGCACCGTTGGGGCGCGGCCATCGCCGGGGCGGACCTGGTCATCGTCGGCTCCTACGTGCCTGACGGCATCGCCGTGGGCCGGATCGTGCAACGGCTGGCGCGCGGCCTCTCGGCGTTCTACGACATCGACACGCCGGTGACGCTGGCAGCCTTGTCGGCCGGCGAATGCGGCTACCTCGATCCCGGCCTGCTGCCCCGCTATGACCTTTACCTCTCGTTCACCGGCGGGCCGACCTTGGACGAGCTGGAAAGCACGTTCGGCGCCCGCGCGGCCCGCCCGCTCTACTGCGCCGCCGACCCGGACATCTACCGGCCCGATCCGTCGGCGACGCCGCGGTGGGACCTGGGCTATCTCGGCACCTACAGCCCGGACCGGCAGCCTGCCCTGCAATCGATGCTGTGCGAGCCGGCCGGGATGTGGCGCGAGGGACGGTTCGTCGTCGCCGGGCCGCAATACCCGCAATCGGTCGTCTGGCCGGAAACCGTCGAGCGCATCGAGCACCTGCCGCCGCAGGAGCACCGTGCGTTCTATTGCGCCCAACGTTTCACGTTAAACATTACCCGCGCCGATATGATCCGCCGCGGCTACAGCCCCAGCGTGCGCTTGTTCGAGGCTGCGGCCTGCGGCGTGCCGATCATCTCCGACTGGTGGGCCGGCCTCGACGAGCTGTTCCAGCCCGGGCGCGAAATCCTGATCGCGCGGTCGGGCGAGGACGTCGCCGGGCTGTTGCGGACCGTCTCCGAAACCCGCCGCCGGTCGGTCGGCGAGGCGGCCCGCGCCCGCGTCCTGGCCGCCCATACCGGAGACCACCGGGCCGTGGCGCTTGAGGGCTACGTGGCCGAGCTCGCCTCCAACCGTGTCCGGGTCCCGGCATGAACCTCGCGATCTTCGGCCTGTCGGTGTCGTCCTCGTGGGGCAACGGCCATGCGGCGCTTTGGCGGGGCCTTATCCGGGCACTGCTGGCCGACGGGCACCGGGTGACGTTCTTCGAGCGCGACGTGCCGTATTACGCCCAGACCCGCGACCTCCAGCGCTTGCCGGAGGGCGGCACGCTCGAGCTGTATCGCGATTGGCGCGAGGCCGAGCCAGTTATGCGCCGCGCCCTCGACGCCGCCGATGTCGGGATGGTCACGTCCTATTGTCCGGACGCGCTCCCCGCCGCCCGGTTGCTGCACGACGCCAACGTCCCGCTCCGTTGCTTCTACGATCTGGACACGCCCGTCACGCTTGCCCGGCTCGACGCGGGCGAAGCGGTCGACTACCTCGGCCCCGACGGGTTGGCCGGCTTCGACCTCACCCTGAGCTACACCGGCGGCCCGGCTCTCGATGCGCTGCGGACCCGCCTCGGCGCCCGGCGCGTGACGCCGATCTACGGCTCCGTCGATCCCGCTCAGCATCACCCAGCCCCGCCGCGAGACGTTTACGCGGCGAAGCTGTCCTATATCGGAACCTACGCCGCGGACCGGCAGGCGGCGCTGGAACGCCTGTTCGTCGAGCCGGCCCGGCTTCGCCCGAACGACCGGTTCGTGATCGCCGGCGCGCAGTATCCGAACGCGTTCCCCTGGACGGACAACACCTACTTCGTCCGCCACCTGCCGCCGCCCGAGCATCCGGCGTTCTACTCGTCGTCGCAGCTCACGCTGAACGTCACGCGGGAGGCGATGGCCCGGATGGGCTGGTGCCCGAGCGGGCGGTTGTTCGAGGCCGCAGCCTGCGGGGCGCCGATCCTTTCGGACGCCTGGCCCGGCCTCGACGCCTTCTTTCAGCCCGGCGCGGAAATCCTCGTGGCCGAAACGACCGAAGAGGCGCTTGAGGCCCTGAGCCGCTCCCCCGGCGACCTCGCCGGCATCGCCCGGCGCGCGAGGGAGCGCACGCTCGACCAGCACACCGCCGCGCACCGCGCCCGCGAGATGGTCGCGGCGTTCGAGGCGGCCTCGACCCGGGAACTCGCCTGAACCATGTGGGGCATCATTCCCGCTGCCGGCAACGGCACGCGCATCCAGCCGCTGGCATTCAGCAAGGAACTGCTCCCGGTCGGCTCTCGCCTCGACGCGGGCGGCACGGAGCGGCCCCGGGCGGTGAGCGAGTACCTGGTCGAGCGGATGGCGCGGGCCGGCGCGGACAAGATATGCTTCGTCATCTCGCCGTGGAAGAGCGACATCCTGCAGTATTACGGCGGCTCGATCGGGGACGTGAGCATCGCCTACGTCTGCCAGGCCGGCGCTGTCGGGCTATGCGACGCGATTTTCCGGGCCGCGCCGCTGATCCCGCCCGGCGAGGCGGTGATCGTCGGCCTTCCCGACACCATCTGGTTCCCCGCGGACGCCCTCTGCGGCCTGCCGGACGACCGGCTGTCGTTCCTGCTGTTCCCGGTCGGCCGCCCGGAGTTGTTCGACGCGGTGGCGCTCGACGAGGCGGGACGGGTGCGGACAATCGACGTGAAATCGCCCGATGCCGGGTCGCGCTGGATCTGGGGCGCATTCAAGTTGCCCGGAACCATCTTCCACTCGCTGCACCGGCTCTGGCTGGAGCGCGAGCGGCGGGACGAGTTCATCGGCACGCTGGTCAACGCCTACCTGCAGCAAGGCGGCGAGGCGTGGGGCGTCCAGGCCGGCGAGAGCTACGTCGATGTCGGCACGCTCAACGGCTACCGCGAGGCGATCCGCTTGCTGGGCGGGCAGGCGGCGAGCCCGGCGCCGCATCCGTTTCCGGCCAGCCGCTACGAAAGGATCAAGACGTGAGAGAGTGGACCGAGGCGGAGATCGCGGAGCGGGTGCGGGCGCTCGGACCGTGGTTCCACAACATGGATCTGCGCGGCGTCCAAACCGCGCCGGACCACTTCCTCGGCGACTTCCCGCAAGTCAAGTGGCGCAGCTTCCGCGACAGCCTTCCCGCCGACCTGACTGGCCAGTCCGTGCTGGACATCGGCTGCAACGCCGGGTTCTACAGCATGGAGATGAAGCGACGCGGGGCGGCGCGCGTGGTCGGCATCGACTTCGACGCCGACTACCTGGCCCAAGCCCGGTTCGCGGCCGAGGTCGAGGGCCTCGACATCGAGTTCCGCCAGTTGAGCGTGTACGACGTGGGCGCCATCGGCGAGCGGTTCGACATCGTGTTCTTCATCGGCGTGCTGTACCACCTGCGCCATCCGATGCTGGCGCTCGACCTGATCCACGAGCATGTCGCCCGCGACCGTCTCGTGTTCCAATCGATGCAGCGCGGCTCGCCCATGCTCGCGGCGGTGGCGGACGACTACCCGTTTTCCGAGACGGCGCACTTCGATGAGCCGGGCTATCCGAAGCTGCACTTCATCGAGCGCAGCTACTCGCACGACAACACCAATTGGTGGGCGCCCAACCGGGCCTGTTCCGCCGCGATGCTGCGCGCCGCCGGGTTCACCATCGAGAGCAACCCGGAGGAGGAGGTGTTCGTCTGCCGCCGTGCCGAACTGCCCGACCGGCGCTACGGCGCGGTTTATCCGGCGACGGGGCAAAACCCATGATCGAAGCGGCGATGATCTGGAACGAGCCCAACAACAAGTCGCATTGGGATTTCGAGAACGACCCGGGCTGGTCCGCCTTCGCCCGCATGGCCCGGCTCGCGGGCGAGGCCATCGCCGCGGAAGCGCCGGGCCTGCCACGCGTGCTGGGCGGCATCAGCCCGATCGATCCCGATTTCATCCGGTCGCTGCAGGCCCAGGGCACGCTGGACGCGCTCGACGCGGTGGCCGTGCACGGGTTCCCGCTCGATTGGAACCACTGGATGCTGGAGGAGTGGCCCGCCAAGCTGGACAGCATCCGGACGGTGACCACGCTGCCGGTCTGGATCAGCGAGGTCGGCATCTCGACGTTCGGGGCCGAAGAGGTGCAGGAATGGGGGCTTCGCCGCACTGCCGAGCTGCTGCATGGGCAGGCGCCGCGCATCCATTGGTATAGCCTATATGATTTGCCCGCCGCCTGGCCCGCGACCACCCGGCACCGGGAAGCGGAGGGCAGCAGCTACTACCGGCACTTCCACATGGGCCTGTTCGACGAGCACGGGCGGGCCAAGCGCGCCGCCGGCATCTTCCACGAGTTCGCGCCCGAGCTCGGCATCTGCCAATGGTTCCACTTCGAGGACCACCGGCTCGACGATGCAGTGCGTAAATTGCAGGACCTCGGCGTGACCGACCTTCGCACCGGGCTGAGCTGGGCCGACTGGTTCCGCCCTGACGCGGAGGCTTGGTTCGACCGGCAGATGCGCGCGCTGGAGCCGTTCCGCGTCACGGCGACGTTCTGCTTCACGCCGGAGCATAAGGGGCAATGGGCGCACCATACGTCGGTGCCCAAGCAGCCGGAGGAGTTCGCCGAGTTCTGCGCCGCAATGATCCGCCGTTACGCGCCCGGCCGGCAGACATGCGCCGCCTGACCGTCCTGAGCGTCGCCTATCCGATGGCGGCGGTAGGGCCGGACGCGGTGGGCGGCGCGGAGCAGGTGCTGAGCGCGCTCGATCATGCGCTGGTTGCCGCCGGGCACCGGTCGGTGGTGGTCGCGTGCGAGGGCAGCGAGGTGGCTGGCCGGCATTACGCCTATCCAGGGCTGCCGGACGGACTGGCGGTCGATGACGAGGCGGTCCGGCAGCGCCAGGCCTGGGTGCGCGACCGCATCGCCCGCGCGCTGGCGGAGCAGGCCGTCGATATTATCCATATGCACGGGCTCGACTTTCACGCCTACCTGCCTGAGCCGGGCGTTGCCGTGCTGGCCACGCTGCATCTGCCGCCCGACTGGTATGCCGCCGAGGCGCTTGCGCCCGCCCGGCCAAGGACATGGGTCCATTGCGTGTCGGACAGCCAGGCCGCCGCGATGCCGCCCGGCGCCGCGGCCTTGCCGCCGATCGCGAATGGCGTCGATGTCGGGCGGTTGGGAGCGGAGGATGCGGCGCCAGGCGGCTTCGCGCTGACGCTTGCGCGGATTTGCCCCGAAAAGGGCCTGCACCTCGCGCTTGACGCGGCCCAGGCGGCCAACCAACAATTGCTGATCGCCGGGGAAGTCTATCCCTACGCGGCGCACCAGGCCTATTTCCGCAACGAGATTTCGCCGCGGCTCGACCGCCGGCGGCGGTTCCTGGGTCCTGTCGGCTTCGAACGCAAGCGCCGCCTGCTCGCGGCGGCGCGCTGCTTGATCGTACCGAGCCTTGCCGCGGAGACCAGCTCCCTCGTGGCCATGGAGGCGGCGAGCTGCGGCACGCCCGTGATCGCGTTCCGGCGCGGCGCGCTGCCGGAGATCGTCGAAGACGGCCGCACCGGGTTCCTGGTCGACGACGTGGCCGGCATCGCCGAGGCCCTGGGCCGGGTGGACCGCATCGACCGGGCCGCCTGCCGCGCCGCCGCCCGCCGGCGGTTCTGCCGCTCGCGCATGGCGGCCGCCTATATCGAACGCTATCAGCGGCTCGCCAGCCCGGAAGCGCGCGCGGCGGCGTGAAGGCGGACATCCTCGATAGCCTTGCCGCGGTTGAAGCGCTTGTTCCGGAGTGGGATGCGTTGTGGCGCCGGACAGGCCGGACGACTCCCTTCCAATCGCCGCATTGGCTGATGCCCTGGTGGCAGGCTTTCGGCAATGCCCAGCTTCGCGTCGCTGCCGTCCGGCGCGGCGGGATGCTTGCCGGCGTGTTGCCTGCCTATGTCCTGGACGAGCCGCAAGGCCGCAAGCTGCTGCCGGTCGGCGCGGGCACGACCGACTACCTCGACCTGCTCGGCGACGGGGCGGAGGAGGCGGTGGACGCGCTGCTGCGCCGGGCCGTGGCCGACGGGGTGGGCATTTGCGATCTGATCGACGTGCCGCCCGGCTCCCCGCTGCAAATGGCCAAGCCGCCCCCGCCTTGGTCGGCAGCCTGGCTTGAGGGCAGCGTCTGCCCCGTCCTGCAATTGGACAGCGTGCCGTCCACGATCCGCCGCAAGCTGCGCATGAACCGCAACCGCGCCGACCGTGCCGGGGGCTGGACGGTGGAAACGGCCACGGCGGAGACGGCCGGGGCGGCGCTGGAGATACTGGTCGCGCTGCACCAAAGCCGGTGGACCAGCGCGGACCAGCCGGGCGTGCTGTCCGACCCGGCCGTGCTGGCCTTTCAGCGCCATGCCGTTCCGCGCCTCCAGGCGGCGGGGCTGCTGCGGCTGTGCGTGCTGCGTGTCGGCGGCGCGGTTGCGGCGGCGAACCTGGCGCTGCTCGGGCCTGGCGCGATCTATTTCTACCTGAGCGGCTACGACCGGTCGCAGCAGTTCGTCAGCCCTGGCTCGCTGCTGCTGGGCGCGATGCTGGACGAGGCGCGCGCTGAAGGCCGGGCGGAGGCGCACTTCCTGCGCGGCGGCGAGTCTTACAAATACGCCTGGGGCGCGAATGGCCGGCTGAACGCGACGGGGTGTTTTCGCGTTAAGCGGCTTGGCCGATAATGGAGGGCAAAATGGCGACAGAGGTCACGTTCATGCGACGGAAAACGCGGGGCTTCGTCGCTATCGGGCTGCTCGCCATCGGCCTTGCCGCCTGCGCGACGCAGAAGGAAATCGTTTCGAGCAAGGAAGACAGCCTCGCCGCAGCCGGGTTTACGGTGCGTCCGGCCAACACGCAGGCCCGCCAAGCGATGCTCAACCGCCTGCCGCCGCACCAGTTCGTGCAGCGGGTCCGCGGCGACAAGGTTACGTATGTCTATGCCGATCCGCTGGTTTGCGATTGCCTCTACGTCGGCACCCAGCAGGACTTCGCCAATTTCCAGCGCACGCGCCAAGCCCAGCGGATCGCGGACCAGCGCGCGATGACCGCCCAGTTCTACGAGGACAGCGCGTGGGATTGGGGCGGTTGGGGGCCTTGGGGACCGGGTTACGGTTTCGGGCCGGGCCTTGGTTGGTAGATCAGAGGACGCGCTGACCCTCAGCCCTTGGTCGCTCCCGCGGTCAGCCCGGCGATGTAATAGTCCATCAGGAACGCGTAGATCAGCACCGGCGGGGCCGCCGCCATCAGGCTGCCGGCCATGATCTTGCCCCACTGGAACACGTCGGCGCGGATCAGGTCGCTGACGATGCCGACGGTCAGCACCATCTGGTCGGAGCTGTAGAGGTAAGCCATCGGATAAAGGAAGGTGCCCCAGCCGACGGTGAAGGCGAAGATGGTGGCGGCGATGATGCCGGGCATGGCGACCGGGATGAAGATCTTGAACAGCATCTGCATCCAGGATGCGCCATCGATCAGGGCGGCCTCGTCGAGTTCCTTCGGGATCGAGGCGAAGTAGCCGATCATGATCCAGGTGCAGAACGGCACCGACAGCGTGAGATAAAGCGGCACCATGGCCCAGGCGTTGTTGGTCAGGCCCAGGAAGCTGATAATCTGGAACAGCGGGATGAACAGCAGGCTTTCCGGGACCAGGTAGGTGAGAAAGATGCCGGTGGCGAGCGCGCCGCTGCCCCAGAACTTGAGCCGGGCGAGGCTGAAGGCGGCGAGGACCGCGATGACCATGGTGACGACGACCAGCGTGACCGTCACCTTGATGGAGTTCCAGAAGAAGCCGAGGAAGTTGGCGTTGGACAGCAACTCCGCGTAGTTCGACAGCGTCGGATTATGGACGAACCACGGGTTGCCCGACATGCTCGACACCTCCTCCGAGGTCTTGAGGCTGGTCATCAGCATGTAGAAGGGCGGGGTGAGAAAGAAGATGACGAACAGGGTGAGCGCCGCGTAGCTGCCCCAGAGCGCCCAGCGGCGGTCGCGCTCGAGCTTGCTGGCGCCGCGCCGGGCCGCGGGCTGCGCGCCGGCCGTGGCGGTGGCGCTCACATCGCCTCCTTCGAGCGCTGGGTCACGCCGCGCAGGATGAAGAAGGAGAACACGGCGAGGATCGGGAACATGAACAAGCTGACCGACGCGCCGAGCGGGATGTCGCCGGACTGGATGCCGACCTGGAAGGCGTAGGTGGCGAACAGGTGCGTCTGGTCCTGCGGGCCGCCGTTGGTCAGGATGCGGACGATGTCGAAGTTGGCGAAAGTGATGATGAGGCTGAACAGAACGGTGATGGAGATGATGTTGCGCATCATCGGCAGGGTCACGTGCCACAGCTTCTGCCAGAACCCGGCCCCGTCGATGCTGGCCGCCTCGTAAAGCTGGTCGGGCACGGATTTGAGTGCGGCCAGGTACATGATCAGGAAGAACGGCGCGCCGTACCAGATGTTGACCAGGATCACGGAGAAGCGCGCCCACCAGGTGGAGCCGAGCCACGGGACCGAGGGGCCGCCGAGGGCGTTCAGCACCCAGTTGAAGGCGGAATAGGACGGGTCGAACAGCCACCACCAGCCCAGCGTGGACATCGCCAGCGGCACCACCCAAGGCACGAGCAGCAGGCCGCGCCAGATGCGCTGGTTCTTGCTCGGGATGTTGTGCATCAGGTGGGCGAGGACGAAGCCGATCAGGGCCTTGGCGATAACGGCGGTGACGGCGAAGAACACGCTCTGGAAGATGACCATCTGGAAGGTCGGGCGGCTCAGCAGGAATGCGTAGTTGCCGAGGCCGACGAACTTGGTCATCCGCTTGTTCAGCATGGACAGGTAGATGGCGTAGACGCCCGGGTAGATGACCAGGCTGACGACCACCGCGATGAGCGGCAGGCACATCAGCACGGCGATGGTCGAGCGGCGGCGCATCAGCCGCTTCATCCCGCCGGGCCTGGAGCGGGCGAGGGAGCGGGGCTGCAACCCGGCTGTAAGCGTCGATCCGTCGGCCATGGCGTGGCTCCTGGGTTAGGGCAGCGTCGGCAACAAGCGCGTCAGCGCCCCGGCAAAGCCGCCCGGCTCGGCAAAGGCCAAGGACTTGTCCGGCATCACTGGCCCGCCGCGATGATGTCCGAACGCGCCGTCAGCGGCTGAAGCCTTCAAGCTCGCTCTCAGCCCAGGCGATGGTGTCGGGAACCGACGCGCCGCCTTGGGTGCACCGGGCCATCATCTTGGTCATGGTGGCCTGGTTGTAGATCTGCACGGCGACCTCGGGCGGGGCCGGGTAGGCGGCGATGGAGGCGACGGCTTCGTGCTCGGCCTTGAGCGGGTAGTTGGCCACGACGCCTTCGGGCGGGCCTTCCTTCTGCCAAACGGGGAAGTCGTGCATGCTGTCGAACGGCGGCAGGTCGTAGCCGTGGGAGACGTTGCAAAGCTTCTCGGCTTGCGGGCGCTCGCTGAGCCACTCGATCAGCTCCTTGGCGGCGGTCTTGTTGCTGCCGAAATTCCACGCGCCCCAGAAATAGGGGAGGTAAGGATAAAAGCGGCCCTTGGCCCCGGCCGGGGAGGGTCCATACCAGCATTGCTTGGCGACGTCGGGCGCGTCGCGGACGGCGACGGCCCAGGCCGAGGGCGGATTGAAGATCAGCGCGCTCTTGCCGGAGATGAGCGCGCGGTTGTTGGAGGCGTCGTCCCAACTGAACACGTCGCCCGGCAGGTTGGGGATGAGGCGCTTGCTGTATTCAAGCACCTCCTTCACCTGGTCGGATTTGACGGTGATGTTGCCGTCGGCGTCCACCAGCTCGGCCCCGTAGGCGTGGAACAGGCCGCCCACCCAGTCCACCGCGTCGGGAAACTGCCCGAGCGGCAGGCCGAACGGCGCCCCGGCCTTGTTGCATTTCTCGGCGGCGGCGAGAAAGGCGTCCCAGGTCCACTTGCCGTAGTCCGGGCCCATCGGTCCTTTGGCGGGGAAGCTTGCCTGCACGTCCATGCCGACGTGCTGCTTGAACAGATCGATGCGGAAGACGCTCGGCTTGCCTTGGCTGCCGCTGATGGACGGCATTGCCTTGTAGCTGCCGTTGATCTTGGAAAGGTAATCGACGACCTCGTTCATCTTGCCGTACTTGGCGGAAAGGCGCTTGACCACGTCGTCCATCGGCTCGAGCTGGTCGGCGTTGTTGCGCACCTCCCAGGTGGGATAGGCCAGCACGTCGTGGCCGGAGCGGGCCTGGCGTTCGGCAGCGATGGTCAGCAGGTTCTTGTTGCCGACGGAGGTGATGAAGTCGATCGACACATCGACTTTGTTCTTCTCGCCCCATTCGTTGACCAGCTTGCGCATCACGTCGTTGGCGCCCGGCACCCAATGGTCCCATAGCCCGGCGGAAAGCCTGCCAGCGGCGCCGGCGGTGCGAATGTGCGCCAGCGGCAGGGCCGCGGCGGCGGTGGCGGTGGCGGCCTTGAGCGCGGCGCGGCGTGAAAGGCCTGTTGCGGCCATGGTCGTTCTCCCTTCGGGTGGCCGGTTTGCCTGGCCAATTATTTTGCTGTGCGATTTACGCGATGCAGCATTGCATGGCTCGGGCCCGGTTTGCAAACGGCTTAGCGAAGAGGATGCGTATTCCGGCGGAACCCGTCGCCGGACCGGCGGCGTTCACCGGCTTGTTGCGGGCGCGGGCTGCGGCAGGAACTGCTTCAGGTAAGCGAAACGTTGCCGCGTCACTGCGATCTGCGCCGTCCCCGCGGCGAGTTTGGGGTATCTTACCTGCGCGAAGCCGGCCCAGGCGTTGCGGTAATGAAGCCACGCGCGTTCGGCCTGGCGGATGCCGCTTTTCGTGACCGTGCCGTAATCGACGCCCGGTCCGGCCTTGCCGCCGACCGCCATGAGGCGGCGGTAGACATCGTTCAGGGATGCGTCGACCGTCTGCATTCCTGAAACCGAACCCGCTGGAAGGCCCCCGTGTTCGAGCTTGCCGAGCAAATCCAGGAACTCCTGCATCACGTCTTGCTCGCGGTCGATCATCAAGGCCACCCGGAGCGTGCCGGTAAGATCGACCTCATTCTCGCTGCTCGCCTTGGCGTAGGCCGCGGCGGACGTCCGGAGCGAGGCGAAGGCCTGCTGCTCCGGCTTGCTCCAGCCGCTTGTCAACGCATCCAGCTTGTCCGAGCGTGCAACGTCCGCGATCGAGGCCTGCTGCACCGCGCACACGCCGCCCGAGTAGCCGCTGGTGGTGTCGTCGCAATAGTTGAAATCGGTTCCGGTCCAGTGCGTCGCCTTGAGCGACTGCAAATGATCGGCGCGGGCGTTGTTCTCAGCCGGCGCGCCCTGGATGCGGCAGGCGAGCGAGGTTGCCAGATCGAGGTCCCGCTCGGCGCCGACGCCGTTGGCGTAGATGGTCATCAACATGCCGATGCCCGCGAATGCGCCGCCGTTGCGGTCGAAGCGCCGGGCTTGCAGGAGCGCGCATTGGCGGGCGCGGGCCGGGGCTGCGGGGATGCCGATCCCGTAGTAGAGCGCGTCGGAGTCGCACCCGCGGAGCGTGGACGCGGTTGCGGCGTCGGGCCAGTCGCTGGCCGGCGGCTCGAGGGTGCGCAGGCGCCTGCAGATGGCCTTGGACGCGGCAAACTCGGGGCTTTGGGTATCATAATAGGTGGATGGGTCGTCGCCCCAGTTCCAGCCGGGTGCTGCGGCCTGCGCCGGCAGGGGCTGATGCGCCGTCTCGCCACAGGCGGCGGCTGCCGGTATAAGCCCGAGTGCCAACGCGACCGCCAAACCCTTCGTGCACGCCATCAATGATCTTTCCAAATGAACGCGGGCCCGTCGCCGACATCCTGAAGCCGCAACAGCGGTCCTGGCCGCAACTGGCCCCCCGAGACGGTCTCCCGGTCAGTCTCGGTCGTTCCCTGTTTATGCCGAACCCGGCGCGTGAGATAGTTGACGCTCGTCCCGCTGATCGCGCTCGTGCCGCGGTTCACCGACAGGTTGTCGTAGCCGACCAGCATCAAGCGCCTGTCCCTGTAGCGGAACGTGAACGACGACGTGCCCATCTCCCAGCTTCCTATGCTGGAGAACCGGCCGAGAGAGACCACGAGCGCGCCGTTGCGTATCTCGACGTCCCCGGACATGATTCCGTTGATTGGGTCGTCCGCGTCGTTGCCGGCCTGGGGCGGGACAAGGGTATGGTTCTCGGCAGCCAGGACGTACCCGCCTCCGGGCCGCCCGGTTGCCATGGCAAGGATGCGGGGGCGAGGCGTGGCCGCCGTGACGTCTTCGGACGCGGCGATGACAAGGGCCAGGTCGGCCACGCCGTCGCCATTCAGATCACCGGACGCGTGGGCTTCAAGGCGCCACCTGGCCGGCACGAAACCCTCGGCCGTGGCGGCCTGCCGCGGCATGGCGGGAATCGGCCCGGCTCGCGGCTCCCCGGCCTCCGCGTTGGTGATCAGCAGGGCGGCAGCGGTTGCCAGAACGGTTGGAGGCAGCCGAAAATCGAGTGTGCGGCGGAATGCTGTCGCGCCGCCCCGCCAAGCCGGCATCGCCGCCCTGTCAGCCGAACGCTGGCATGGTCGGCGTTTCGATCGACGCCAAGGTCTCGGATTGGCCGGTCATCGCTGGCTTTCACGCGGGGAGTTGCGACGGTAGCGAGGTTTCGTGCACGTTGCAAAACGATGCTGCGGCGGTTCGGAGGTTTGGAACAGTGCTCGATATCGTTGTCCGGAACGCGGCCGTTGAGGAGGATGGCCAGCTTCGCCTCGTGGATATCGGCGTTGCCGGCGGCAGGATCGCAGCGGTCGAGCCGGATCTCCAAGCCGATGCCGAGGTGGTCGACGCGTCGGGCAGGCTGGTCGTGCCGGGGCTGGTCGAGACGCATATCCATCTCGACAAGTCCTGCATCATGCATCGCTGCACGCTTGGGGAGGGAACGGCGAAGGAAGCCATCCAGCAGACCGCTGCGGCGAAGCGGACGTTCAGCGCCGAGGACGTGTACGAGCGGGGGCGGCGCACGCTGGAGATGTGCGTCTCGTGGGGGACGATGCACATGCGCACGCACGTGGAGGTCGATCCGGGGGTGGGAATGGCCGGATTCGAAGGAGTTCAGCAGCTCCAGCGGGATTACGCCTGGGCGCTCGACCTCGAACTCTGCGTGTTCCCGCAGGAGGGCTTGCTGAACAACCCGGGGACGGACGCGCTGCTGGTCGAGGGGCTGCGCCGGGGCGCGCGGGTGATCGGGGCCGCGCCCTACGTGGACAGCGACCCGCGGGGGCAGATCGACCGCATCTTCGAGCTGGCGCGGGAGTTCGACGTGGACATCGACATGCACCTCGACCTGGCCGGCATGACGGACGAGATGCAGACGGGCTACGTGTGCCGGAAAACGGAGGAGCATGGCTGGGGCGGGCGCGTCGCGGCCGGGCATCTGACGCAGCTCTCGCTGGAAGGGGAGGAGGCGTTCGCCCGCGCGGCCGGGCAGTTGGCGCGGGCCGGCGTCGCGGTAACGGTGATGCCCTCGACGGACCTTTACGCAATGGGCCGGGCGTATGGCTGTGCTGTGCCGCGGGGCGTGCTGCAGGTGGAGAGGCTGCGGGAGGCGGGGGTGTGCTGTTCGATCTCGACCAACAACGTCCTGAACCTGTTCACGCCATATGGCGACGGCTCGCTGGTTCGGATGGCGAACCTGTATGCCAACGTCGCTCACGTGGCACGGCCCGAGGAGCTAGGCGGCTGCCTGGCGATGGTGACGGCCGACGCGGCGCGGCTGATGCGGCGGGATGGCTACGGCATCGCGGTGGGCCGCCCGGCAGACCTGGTGCTGCTGGACGCGGATGACCCGGCAGGCGCGGTGGCGACGCTGGCGCAGCCGCTATGGGGCATGAAGCGGGGGCGGCGGAGCTTTTCGCGGGCGCGCGCGTGCCTACATAAGCCGGGATGACGCAGCAGCGGTGGCCGGAGCGGCTTTGGATTGTCCGGCACGGGGAAAGTGCGGGCAACATCGCGCGGCACGCGGCGCAGGAGGCCCGGCAGGAGCGGATTGACCTCGCTGAGCGGGATGTCGACGTGCCGCTCAGCCCGCTCGGGGAGCGGCAATCGAATTCGCTAGGGGATTGGTTCGCAAGCCTGCCGGACGATGAGCGGCCGGATGTGCTGATGGTGTCGCCCTACTTGCGGGCGCGGCAGACGGCGGAGCGGATCAGGGCAGCGGGCGGGCTGGCGCCGGGGGCGGACTGCCTGGTGGCGGACGAACGGCTGCGGGAAAAGGAGTTTGGGGTGCTCGACCGGCTCACCCACTTTGGGATCAAGCGGGCGCATCCCGACCAAGCGGAACTGCGGAAGCTGATGGGGAAGTTCTACCATAGGCCGCCGGGCGGGGAGAGCTGGTGCGACGTGATCCTGCGGCTCAGAAGTGCGGTGGATACGATCAGCCTGCATCACAGCGGACGGCGGGTGCTGGTCGTGGGGCACCAGGTCGTTGTGCTGTGCATGAGGTATCTGCTGGAGCGGATGGACGAGGAACAGATCCTGGCGATCGACCGGGAGGGAGACGTCGCGAATTGCGGCGTTACGGAATACGGGCTTGAGTCCGGCCACGACGGCGATGGAAGGCTGGCGCTGCGGCGATACAACTTCACCGCGCCGATGCGGCGGGAAGGAACGGAAGTCACGGTCGGGCGGGACGGCATCGCCGGGGCTGCCGCCGCGGGCTGACCGGCTGCGGCCTATCGCGCCGCCTCGGCGAGGCGTCCGACAGCGCCGACCAGCGTGTCCAGATCGTACGGTTTGGGAAAAAAGGCGACGGGCGGCGGAAAATGCTGGGCGCGCTGGCGCGTGTCAGGGCGGCCTGAGACAAACACGATCGGCAGGCCCGGGTGCAATGCCCGGGCGTGTTCCGCAAGCCTGATGCCATCGATAATGCCCGGCATCGTCACGTCGGTCAGCAGCACGGTGAAGCCATCGTTCGCGAGCAGCACCGCCGCCTCGTCCCCCGTCGTGGTGGCGATCACGTCGAAGCCGGCGAGGGCGAGAAGTTCCGCCATGACCTCACGGATGAGCGGTTCGTCTTCGACAAGAAGGACCTTGATAGTCTGTGGCATGGCCGAGATGGAATGCACTCCCGCACGATCCCGATAGAACGCAAGGCAGAGGCCAGCGGATGCAAACCTGGCATGACATTTTTGTGGGTCGGCGCGGGGCGGGCTTGCGGGGTTTGCCTTGCACGAGGCTCATGTTAACTCATGCTGATAAAGCCGCCGCGACCCGATCAAAGCGGCAGCAGGGAACAGGAGCAGGTCCGCGTGTTCAAGCGTCGCAAGCCTGACGATTATCCGGTCTTCTCGCCCGCGCCGCAGCCAAGCGCGCCCGGCGCGTCGGAGGGCCTGCTCGAAGGCGGAATGGTGGCTGCCGACCCGATGGACAAACCCGCTCAAACCCAGGCGCGCCGGCCCGATTTCGGCATCGGCGTGCCTCCGTTCCGTCCCGCTGAAAAGGATACTCAAGACATGGGCCGTTCGCCGTTCCCCGCCCAGCCCGCGCCGCCGTCCAGCCAGCCGGCGCCCGGCATGTCCGGCCAAGCCGCTACCGGAGGGACCAACGGGCCGACGCCGCCGCAGCGCCCCGGCGTGCAGCCGAGGCGCGAGGCGGCCGAACGGCGGACGCTGGTCGTCGGGCGCGGCATCTCGGTGCAGGGCACCGTGACCGATGCGGAGCGGCTCGTGGTCGAAGGCACGGTCGAGGCCAGCATGATCCATGCGGCCGAGCTGGTGATCGCGCCGGGCGGCATTTTCAAAGGCGAGGCCGAGGTGGAGGACACCGAGATCGCCGGCACCATCGACGGCACCTTGACGGCGCGCGGCAACATGGTCGTGCGGGCGAGCGGCAAGGTGCTCGGCACGGCCCGGTGCCGGCGGCTCCAGGTCGAGGATGGCGGGCAGATCACCGGGCGGATGGAGATGCTGACGGAAACCTCGCGCGCCGAGCCGGCCCGCACGGACGAGGCTTTGCAAGTGCCCTGAACTGGGACACTAATACCCGGCCGCCGAACCTGCGCCTCCGCGGGGGTCGTTGGCGCCGAACAGGGTGGCCCCGGCCGCCGCCGGATCGCCGAGCACGAGGGACTCTGCGCTGCCGGCCTTCGGCGCAGGCCCCAACCGCGGCGAGCCCACGGCGATAGCGCCGCCGATTCCCCACGGCGCGCTCTGCGTGATCTTGTAGCCCCAGGACTCCAGCATCGACGCCGTGTCCGGGCTCAAGGCGAAGCGTTCGACGGTGAGCTGGTCCGGCAGCCATTGATGGTGGATGCGGGGAGCGTCGACCGCTTCCTGCACCGTCATGTCGTAATCGACCAGGTTGAGCATCTGGTTCAGCACGGTGGTGATGATGCGCGGGCCGCCGGGGCTGCCGAGCGCCAGCGCCGGCTGGTCGTCGCGGACGACGATGGTGGGGGTCATGCTCGAGAGCGGGGTCTTGCCGGGGGCCACGGCATTGGCGGCGCCCTGCACCAGCCCGAACATGTTGGCCTTGCCCGGCTGTGCGGTGAAGTCGTCCATCTCGTTGTTCAGCAGCACGCCGGTACCCGGGATGACCTTCTTCACCCCGAACCAGGCGTTCAGCGTATACGTGACGGCAACCGCGTTGCCCGCCTTGTCCACCACGGAATAATGCGTCGTGTTGCTGCCCTCGTTGGCCGGCGCTTCTGACGCCAGCTTTGAGGAGGGCGTTGCGTGCTGCGGTTCGATCGATGCCCGGATCGAGGCGGCGTAGGGCTTGCTGGTGAGCTCGGCAACCGGATTGGTGACGAAGGCCGGGTCGCCCAGCTTGGTGTTGCGGTCCTTGAAGGCGTGCCGCATCGCCTCGGCGATGTAATGCACCGATTGGGCGGAGCGGTAGCCGAGGGCTTTCAGGTCGTAGCCTTCCAGGATGTTGAGCATCTCGCACAGCGCGACGCCGCCCGAGCTCGGCGGCGGGGCGGAGATCACCTGGTAGCTGCGATAGCTGCAGAACACCGGGTCCAGCAGCCGCACGTCGTAGCTGTCGAAGTCGGCCTTCTGGAAGATGCCGCCGCCGGCGGCGCTCGCGGCGAGCAGCGCCGCGGCGATCGGGCCTTGGTAGAAGGCGGCGGGGCCGTCCTTGGACAACTGCTCCAGCGTATGCGCCAGGTCGGTCTGGATGAACCGGTCGCCGGCCTCGGGGGGCTTGCCATGGGGCAGGAAGATGGCGGCGGCGGCCGGGTCGTGCGACAATCCCTCGGCCCCGGCGCGGAACAGCGGCACGTCGCCCTCGCCCAGCACGAATCCCTCCCGCGCCAGCTTGATGGCGGGCGCGATCAGGGCCGCGCGCGGCAGGGTGCCCCAGCGCACGCGCGCCGCCTCCAACCCGGCCGGAGAGCCCGGGACGCCGACCGCGAGCCAGGTCTCGGTGGAGCGCCCCTTGACCACGTTGCCGTCCTTGCCGAGGAACATGCCGGCGGTCGCCGACAACGGCGCGCGCTCGCGGAAATCCATGAAGGCCGGGGTGCCGCCGGCCATGCGCACGGTCATGAAGCCGCCGCCGCCGAGGTTGCCGGCGGCCGGGTAGACGACGGCGAGCGCGTAGCCGACCGCGACGGCGGCATCGGCCGCGTTGCCGCCCTGCTTGAGGATCTCGACGCCGACGTCGGTCGCGAGGCGCTGGGCCGAGACCACCATGCCGTTCCGTGCCGCGACGGGCGCGGGATCGAAGGCGTAGGCGGCGCGGGTCAGGAGAAGAAAGGCGATCAGGATGCGCATGGGAGCCTCGGCGGGGATTGTGCCATGCTGGCGACAATCGCATGACGGGCGACGCCGTGCTACTGCCGGGCAGCGCAGCTCGTGGCAGGATTGCGGGAGAAGAGGAATGGCGGCTTTGAGGATGGCGCTTGCCGGCGCCTGGCTTTTCATGGCCGCCATGCCGGCGGGGCAGGCAGCGGAGACGTATGTCGCCGTGGCCGCGAACTTCACCTCCGCCGCGAAGGAGATCGCCGCCGCCTTCAAGCGGCAAAGCGGGGACGAGGCGGTGCTGAGCTTCGGCTCCTCGGGCCAGCTCTACGCGCAGGTCATGCAGGGCGCCCCGTTCTCGGCGATGCTGTCGGCGGACGCGCTGCGGCCGGAGCAATTGATCGCCGCCGGCGCGGGGGTTGCCGGCACCCAGTTCACCTACGCCGTCGGCAAGCTGGCGCTGTGGAGCCGGACGCCGGGCGCCGTCGAGGGCGAGCAGACGCTTCGATCCGGCACCTTCAACCGGCTGGCGATCGCCAACCCGGCCACCGCGCCCTACGGCGCCGCTGCGGTCGAGACGCTGACATCGCTCGGGTTGGAGCAGGCGCTGGCGCCGAAACTGGTTCGGGGCAACAGCATCGCCCAGGCCTATCAGTTCGTGGAAACCGGCAACGCCGAGCTCGGTTTCGTTGCCCTGTCGCAAGTGATCGGGCGCGAGGGGGGCTCGAGCTGGGTGGTGCCGAAAAGCCTTTATGCGCCGATCCGCCAGAATGCCGTGCTGCTCCGGCGCGGCGAGGCGGATGAGGCGGCCCACGCCTTCCTTTCGTTCCTGAAGGGGCCGGTGGCCCAAGGCATCATCCAACGCTATGGTTACGGAACGGCGGAGTAGGATTGCCGGCGCTGCCCCCCGGAGTTTGGGACGCCGTCCGCCTGACCGCCCTGCTCGCGGCCGTGACCACGCTCGTGCTCCTGGCCGTCGGCACCCCGTTGGCGTGGTGGCTGGCGCGCTCGAAGGCGTGGTGGAAGGAGCCGGTGGCCGCCGTCGTGGCGCTGCCGATCGTGCTGCCGCCGACGGTGCTGGGGTTCTACATGCTGGTGCTGCTCGGGCCGGACGGTCCGGGCGGCTGGCTGGCCGGGTTCTGGGGCGCGCGCACGATGGCGTTCAGCTTCGGCGGCCTCGTGGCCGGCTCCGTCGTCTACTCGTTGCCGTTCGTGGTGCAGCCGATCCGCGACGCGTTCCGGGCCATCGGCGACCGCCCGCTCGACGTGGCCGCCACCTTGCGCGCCTCGCCGATGCGCGCGTTCTGGACCGTCGCCGTGCCGCTGGCGCGTCCGGGGTTCCTGACCGGCGCGATCCTCGGCTTCGCGCATACCGTGGGAGAGTTCGGCGTCGTGCTGATGATCGGCGGCAACATCCCGGGGCGCACCAAGGTGCTGTCCACCACCATCTTCGATTACGTCGAGAACGCGCAGTGGGGCGAGGCCGGCGTGCTGGCAGGCGGCATGGCGCTGTTCGCCTTCGTCGTGATCCTGGCGATGACGCTGATCGAGCGGCGCTTCGCCCTTGGGCGCGGATGACGGCGGCTGGCACGATCGAGGCGGCGTTCCGCGGCATGGCAGGCGCGTTCGCGCTCGATGCGGCATTCAGCGTGCCGGACGCGGGCCTTGTCGCGCTGTTCGGCCCGTCGGGCTGCGGCAAGACGACGGTGCTGCGCTGCATCGCCGGGCTGAACCGGTTCGCGGACGGGCGGTGCGTCGTCGGCGGCGAGGTGTGGCAGGATGGGGCGCAGTTCCGCCCGGCGCACCGCCGCCCGGTCGGCTACGTGTTCCAGGAGGCGAGCCTGTTCCCGCACCTCTCGGTCCGGCGCAACCTGCTCTACGGCGCGCCCCGCAACGGCTCGGGGGGGCTTGGGCTCGACGAGGTCGTGCCGCTGCTCGGCCTCGATCCGTTGCTCGGCCGGGCGCCGCAGCATCTTTCGGGCGGCGAGCGGCAGCGGGTGGCGATCGGGCGGGCGCTGCTGTCGCGGCCCCGGCTGCTGCTGATGGATGAGCCGCTGGCAGCCCTGGACCGGGCAGCGAAGGAGGAGATCCTGCCGTTCCTGGAGCGGCTGAACGCGACGGTGGCGCTGCCGATCATCTACGTCAGCCACGACATGGCCGAGGTGGAGCGGCTGGCGGACCACATGGTGCTGATGCAGGCCGGGCGGGTGACCGCGTCGGGGCCGCTGCTCGCGTTGCAGAGCGACCCGGCCCTGCCGCTGGCCGCAGCGCGGGAGGCCGCGGTCAGCCTCGATGCCACGGTTCTGGCATATGACGACAAGTACGGCTTGGCCACGCTGTCGATCAATGGCGCAGACATCGTCGTGCCGTCCCGGCCGCTCACGCCGGGCGCGCCCTGCCGGTTGCGGATCGGCGCCAGCGACGTCAGCCTCTCGCTCGCGCCGCCGGGGCCGAGCACGATCGTCAACGTGCTTGCGGCACGGGTGCTCGATGGCGGCCTGATCGGCCCGCAGGAGGCAACGGCCGTGCTCGGGCTGGGCGCGGATGGGGGCGGGGCGCGGCTGCTCGCGCGGGTGACGCGGCATTCGTGGGACCGGCTTGGCCTCTCGCCGGGGCTTGCGGTTCACGCGCAGATCAAGGGCGCTGCCTTGACGCCATCCGGGAAAGTGCCATACGCGGGCGGGCGGTGAGGTCCGAACTGCCGTGTCGCGGAGGCGTTCGACGCCGCGGCTTGACGCCATGAAGCAGGACCCGGCTTGATCGCACGCATCCGTCAATTCATCAGCGCGCTGGGCGAACTGTTCTGGCTGTTGCCTGCGGGCATGGTGCTGGCCGGGGTTCTCGCGGCGTTCGTTTCCGTGCAACTCGACCGGATGGGCTACGTCCCTGATTGGCTGGTCCAGAGCGCCTGGCTGTACAACGGCGGCGGGACCGGGGCGCGGACGCTGCTGGGCACGGTCGCGTCCTCGACCATCGGCGTCGCCGGCACGGTGTTCTCCATCACCATCGCGGCCCTCTCGCTGGCGGCCGGGCAGATGGGGCCGCGTTTGCTGCGCAACTTCACCCGCGACCGCGGCAACCAGTTCACGCTCGGCGCCTTCCTCGGCACGTTCTCGTTCGCGCTGATGGTGCTGCGGACGGTGCGCACGCAGGACGAAGGCGATTTCATCCCGCACCTGTCGCTGACGATCAGCATCGCTCTGGCCTTCGTCTGCGTCGGCGTGCTGGTGTTCTTCGTCGGCCATATGGCGGGGCGGATCAACGTCGACGTGGTGATCGACCTGGTCAGCGAGGACGTGCGCTCGGCCATCGCCCGGCTGCTGAGCGAGGAGCCGGGAGACGAGCCGCCGCCGAAATCCACCTGGCGCAACGCCTACCCGGTCACGGACGGCCGCCACGGCTACCTGCAGCAGTTGAACTCCGATGGCCTGGCCGACTGGGCGGCGGAGCACCGGACCTGCGTCCGCCTGCTGGTCCGCCCCGGCAACTACGTCTTCCCCGGCGCGCCGATCGCCCTGCTGACCGTGCCGACCGAAGGGGCGCGGGACGCCATCAACGACGCGATCGCCGTCGGCGCGCAGCGGACCAGCACGGCGGACCTGGAGTTCTCGATCCGCTCGCTGGTCGAGGTGGCGGTGCGCGCGCTCTCGCCCGGCATCAACGATCCGCATACGGCGATGAGCGCGCTCGACCGGCTGGGCTCGGCGCTGTGCGAGGTGGCGCCGAAGCACCTGCCGACGGGCGTGGTCATGCGGAACGGGCAACCGGCGCTGGTCTATCCCGGCTACGACTACGACGGGCTGACCGATGCCATGTTCCATGAGATCCGCCAGAATGCCTCATCGAGCCCGGCCGTGCTGATCCGGGTACTTGAAGTGCTTACCTCAGTGCTGTCCGCCGAGCATGGCCCGGCGCGGCGGGAGGCGTTGCAGCGCCATGCGGACCTCGTGCTGGCGGATGCGGAACGGGCGGTCGAGAACAAGTCCGACCTTGCCGATGTCCGCGGACGCTATGAGACGTTCAAGATTCTGCGGCAGCGCGGGGTGCGGGCATTGAGCGCGGAGGTCGATGAGTAATGGATTAACCGTAGCGTTCCTCATTCCAAGGGTCGCCGCGCATGTGATAGCCGCGCTCCTCCCAGTAGCCGGGCTTGTCGGATGGGCTGAACTCGATCCGTTGCAGCCACTTGGCGCTTTTCCAGAAATAAAGATGCGGGACGACGAGCCGCGCCGGGCCGCCGTGGATGCGGCTCAACGGCTGGCCGTCCCAATGCGTGGCCAGCAAGGCGTCGTCGGAGGCGAAATCCCCGATCGGCAGGTTGGTGGCGTAGCCGTCATAGCTATGGAGGATAACGAAGCGGGCCGTGTCCCGCGGGTCGGCAAGGCCGAGCAGCGTCCGGGTGGCGACGCCCTGCCACTGGTTGCCGTAGCGGGACCATGTGGTAACGCAATGGATGTCGGACCGGCGCTCCACCTGCGGCAAGGCTTGAACGTCGGACCAGCTCAGCGTGGCCGCATTGGCGACGTCTCCGAACAGGCGCAGCTCCCAGCGCTCCGTCGGCACCTCGGGCTGGATGCCGAGGTCGAGCACCGGCCAGTCGCGCACCTCGTGCTGGCCCGGCGGGAGGCGTTGCGCCTCGGGGCGGGCGTGTTGCCCGGTCAGGAACCGGCCCTCATCGGCCCAGCGCTGCTTGGTCCGGGTCAGCTTGCTTTCGGTGGGCGTGCCGCTCATCGGTCATCGGTCTCCAAAGCCTGGTCGAGGACGCGCACCATATGCAGCGCCGGACGGTTGCCGAGGTCGGCGATCTGGTGGCGGCAGGATGTGCCGTCGGCGACGATCAGGTCGTCCCCGCCCGCCGCGCGCACCGCCGGCAACAGGCTGCGTTCCGCCATGGCGCGGCTTTCCGCCTGGGTTTCCTTCTGGTAGCCGAACGCGCCGGCCATGCCGCAGCAGGAGGACTGAATCGGCATCGCTTCCAAGCCGGGTATCCTGCCCAATACCGTAAGCGAGTCCGGGAAGGCGCCGAACGCCTTTTGGTGACAGTGGCCGTGGACGTGCGCCTTCGCTGCCGTGGGCTTGAAGCGGAGGCCATCGCCGTGCCGGGACAGGAATTCCGAGATCAGCATGGCGCGCCCGGCGAGCGCCTCGGCGTCCGCGCCGGGCAGCAGCGATTGGAACTCGTCGCGCAAGGTGAGCAGGCAGGAAGGCTCCAGGCCGATGACGGGCAGGTCGCCCGCCAGGGCCGCGAGCGTGCGCCGGGCCTCTTGCCTCGCCCGGTCGGTCATGCCGGCGCTGAGGTAGGTGCGGCCGCAGCATAACGGACGTCCGGCGGGAATGACCGCGCGATAGCCGGCGGCGGCCAGCACCCGGACGGCGGCGCGGAGGTTCTCCGGCTCGAAGTACCGGTTGAACGTGTCGGCGAACAGCAGCACGTCGCCGCGCGGGGCGGGCGCTTGGCTTGCTTCGCGGTTTCGGAACGGCCTGGCGTGCCATGCCGGGAGGGGGCGCGAGGCTGCCAGTCCGGTCATCCGCTCCGACACGCGGCGCAACAGGCCGACGCGGTTGCGCAGGTTCATCAGCGGCGCCGCCCTGGCCGCCCACGGGGCATAGCGCGGGAGCTCCGCCACCAGCCGGCTCCGCAGATCGACGCCGTTGCGGGCCGCGCGGGCGGCCAGCGCCTCGACCTTCATCCGCGCCATATCGACCCCCGTCGGGCACTCGCGCCGGCAGGCCTTGCAGGAGACGCAGAGCTTCAGCGCCGCCGCGACCTCCTCGCCGGCCATCGCGTCGGCGCCGAGCTGCCCGGTCAGGGCCAGGCGCAGGGTGTTGGCCCGCCCGCGCGTCGTGTGGATTTCATCGCGGGTCACGCGGTAGCTCGGGCACATGGAGCCGGCGTCGAAGCTGCGGCAGGTGCCGTTGTTGTTGCACATCTCGACGGCGGCCATCATGCCGCCGAGCGGCCCCGGGTAGGGGGACCAATCCAGGCGCGGGGCGAAGCCTTCGGCGGCGGCGTAGTCCGGCCCGTAGCGGAACAGGGTGCGGTCGTCCATGCGCGGCGCGCGGACGATGCGGTTGGGGTTGAGCTGGCCGGCGGGGTCGAAGGCGTCCTTCACCGCCTCGAAGGCGCGGACGATGCGCGGGCCGAACATATCCTCATGGAACTCGGAGCGGACGATGCCGTCGCCGTGCTCGCCGCTGTGGCTGCCTTTGTACTCGCGCACGAGGGCGAAGCATTCCTCGGCGACGGCGCGCATGGTGCGGACGTCGGCCGGGTCTTTCATGTTCAGCACGGGGCGGACGTGCAGGCAGCCGACGCTGGCGTGGGCGTACCAGGTGCCGCGCGTGCCGTGCCGCTCGAACACGCCATTGAGGCGTTCGGTGTAGTCGGCGAGGTCGTCGAGGCCGACGGCGCAATCCTCGATGAAGGAGACGGGTTTGCCGTCGCCTTTCATGCTCATCATGATGTTCAACCCCGCCTCGCGCACGGAGGCGATGGCGGCCTGGAACGACGGCTCGGTGGCGCGCACCACGGCGCCTGGGTAGCCGAGGTCGGCCATGGCCTCGTCGAGCGCGTCCAGCTTGGCCAGCAAGGGGGCGTCGGCGTCCCCGTGGAACTCGACGATCAGCAGGCTGCCGGGCTCGCCCTGGATCATGCGCTCGATCGTGGGGCGGTAGATGGCGATGCCGCGGCCGAGGTCGATCATGGTGCGGTCAACCAGCTCGACAGCTTCGGGGCCGAGGGCGACCAGGTGCCTGGCGGCCTCCATCGCCGCGCGGAAGCTGGGGAACTGGCAGATGCCGAGCATCTTGCGCGGCAGGATCGGCTGCAGCGCCAGTTGGATCGCGGCGGAAAAGGCGAGCGTTCCTTCGGAGCCGACCAGGAGCCGGGCCAGGTTGGAGCGCCCGGCGTCGCGCGCCGCAGGGGTCAGCGCCTCGATGTTGTAGCCGCCGACGCGGCGCAGTTGCCGGGGGAAGCGGGCGGCGATCTCATCGGCCTCGGACGCCCCGAGCGAGCGCAACCGATGCGCCAGGTCAGCGAAGCCCGGCGCATCGTCGTCCGCCGGGCCGAAGCGGTAGCGCGAGCCGTCGGCCAGGATGGCGTCGACCGCCCGGACGTTGTCGGCCATGAGGCCGTAGCGGATGGACTTGGAGCCGCAGGAGTTGTTGCCGGCCATGCCGCCGATGGTGGCACGCGCGCCAGTGCTCGGATCGACGGGGAAGAACAGGCCATCCGGCTTCAGCGCCAGGTTCAAATGGCCGAGAACAAGGCCGGGCTCGACCCAGGCCGTCTGCGCCGCCCGGTCCACCTCGATCACCCGGCGCAGGTATTTGGTGCAGTCGATCACCAGCGCCCGGTTCACCGTCTGGCCACACTGGCTGGTGCCGCCGCCACGGGCAAGCACCGGGACGCCGTGCTCCCGCGCGATGGCCATCGCGGCTGCAACGTCGCCGACGGTGCGGGGAACGACGACGCCCACCGGCTCGACTTGATAGATGGAGGCGTCGGTCGCATAGCGTCCACGGTCGGCCCGGGTGAACAGCACCTCGGCCTCCGTTTCGCGCCGCAGCCGCTGGGCCAGGCGCGCGTCGCCGGCGGGGGCGAGGCCGCGCTCGCCGTCAGGCATGGTGCGGCCTCATGCCGCGCGCTGCCCGGCCGCAGGCACGCGCCCGGCCAGCACGTCCATCGCGGCCGACACACCGCCCTGGCGGTGCGGCACGCCGGCCAAATGCAGGCCCATCTCGATGCCGGACAAGGCGCCCATCAGCGTGAGGTCGTTGAAGTCGCCCAGGTGGCCGATGCGGAACACGCGCCCCTTCAGCTTGCCAAGGCCGGCGCCGAGCGACATGTCGAAGCGCTCCAGGATGGTCGCCCTGACGGCGTCGGCGTCGGCGTCGTGCGGCAGGACCACGGTCGTCAGAACGCTGCTGTATTCCCGTGGGTCGGCGGCGAGCACGTCGAAACCCCAGCCATGTACGGCGGCGCGGGTCGCTGCTGCGAAGCGGTCGTGGCGGGCGAAGACCTGGGCCAGCCCTTCCTCGTTCAGCATGGCCAGCGCTTCTTCCAGGCCATAAAGCAGGTTGGTCGCCGGGGTGTAGGGAAAATAGCCGGTGGCGTTCGGCCCCAGCATCTCCTGCCAATCCCAGTAGGAACGCGCCATCCCGCCCGCCTTGGCCGCCGCCAGGGCCTTGGCGGAGATGGCATTGAAGCCGAGGCCGGGGGGCAGCATCAGGCCCTTCTGCGAGCCGGCGACCGTCACGTCCACGCCCCACTCGTCGTGCTTGTAGGGTATGGAGCCGAGCGAGGAGATGGTATCGACCATGAACAAGGCCGGGTGCCGCGCCCGGTCGATGGCGGCGCGGACCTCGGCGACGCGGCTCGTTACGCCGGTGCTGGTCTCGTTATGAACGATCATCACCGCCTTGATGGCGTGCGCGCCGTCGGCCAGCAGCCGCCGCTCCACGTCGGCCGGGTCGACACCGTGACGCCAGTCGCCCGGCACGAACTGGACATGGAGGCCCAAACGCCCGGCCATGGCCCGCCACAAGGTGGCGAACTGGCCCGTCTCATACATCAGCACTTGGTCGCCCGGCTGCAGCACGTTGACGATCGCCGCCTCCCAGGCGCCGGTGCCGCTGGAGGGAAACACCACGACGGCGCCCTCCGTGCCGAACACGGGGCGCAGGCCTTCGAGCACGCTGCGCCCGAGGCGGCCGAATTCCGGACCACGGTGGTCGATGGTGGGGCGGTCCATGGCGCGCAGGATGCGGTCCGGCACGTTGCTCGGACCCGGGATCTGCAGGAAGTGGCGGCCGCTGCGGTGCGCCATGACGGTTCCTTCGGTTCTTGCTCTACGCCTTGTAAATCGCACGCGGCCAGGGCTGCGGCAAGGTTGCGCCGCGCGTTTGCATGATGCCGGACTCGCGTCCTAAGCAGGCCGTCATGGCTTGCCTCATGGTAGTCTGCCCGAAAATGGTTGAGTGCGCACCGTCCAATGCGCGTGGACGGCGATGCGCTCCGCGCGATCACGCTCAGAGCAGCGTCGGCAACAAGTGCGGCAGCATACCGCCAAAGCTGCCCAGGAAAAACAAAAGCTTGAGGCGGATGTTCGCCCGATCGGGTCGTAGCGGTTATTCTCGAATAGCCCTTGGCTACGATATAAGGACACGCAATCTGGAGACCTGGTGCCAGATCAATTTATTCCGCTCAACGACGCCCTGGGCTGGCTCATCGCCCGCTGTCCTCCCTTGGCACCGGAAACGGCGTCGCTGGAAAATGCGCATGGACGCGTGCTGGCCGCCGCCGTCCGCGCCAGCGCCCTCCCGCCACGGGCCGTTGCCGCCATCGACGGCCAAGCGGTCCGCGCCGCCGATACGGAGGGGGCGAGCGACTACGCTCCCTTGCCGGTCGGCGGCGCTCCCGTCGTCGCCGGCGGTCCGCTGCCGGACGGCGCCGATGCCGTAATCCCGTACGCCATGCTCGATGCCGGCCCGGCCGCCTTGGCGCCGGTCGCGCGCGGCAGAGGCGTGTTGCGGCCCGGGCATGATGCGCCGGACGGATGGGCGCTCGAAGCCGGCGTCCGGCTTACCCCGTTGCACGCGGCGTTGCTGGCCCGGCTCGGGCACGGCGTGGTCGAGGTGGTCCGCCGCCCGCGCGTATCGGTCCGGGCCGCGCCGGCGAAAACCGGCCCGGACGCCTTGACGCCGCTGCTGCACGGAATGCTGGCCGCGCACTCCGCCCAGATCGCCGGTGCCAATGCCGACCTCCATGTTCTCGCCGGGCGCAGCGGGCCGGGCGCGGACGACGACGGCGCGCAGGCCTTCAGTGTGTTTGCGCACGGCATCGCCATCCGCCCGGGCGAGACCTCGGCGGTCGGCCTCGTCGGCGAGACGCCCGCCATCCTGCTCCCGGGCGACCCGCTCGCCTGCGCCACCGCCTTCGCCCTCCTGGCCGCTCCCATCCTGCGCCACATGGCCGGCCTGCCCGAGCCGGAGCCTGTCTCCGCCACGCTCGCCCGCAAGATCGCCTCTCCTCTCGGGCGCTGCGACGCGATCCGGGTGCGGGTCGAGCAGGGGGTCGCCACCCCCACCGGCCCCGCGGAATTCGGCAGCTTGGCTCAGGCGCTTGCCGCCACCGGGCTGGTGCTGGCGCCGGAAGGCAGCGAGGGGTATGCACAAGGCTCGACTGTTTCGGTCATCCCGCTTTGAACGACCTGCTGCACGCCGCCCAACAGAGCCAGTTCCTCGATGTGGTCTCGCGCGAGGAGGCCGAAGCCCGCTTCCGCCAGCACCTGCGCCTGGCGCCGCTCGGGCCGGAGACCGTGGATCTCGCTCAGGCCCGCGCCCGCGTGCTTGCCGAGGATGTCGTGGCCGGCGTCGACGTGCCGGGATTCGACCGCGCCAGCGTTGACGGCTTCGCCTTGCGCGCCGCCGATACCGAGGGCGCGACGGACGAGAACCCCGTTATCCTGCAATTGACCCCGGACGTGCTCACCCCCGGCGTCCAGCCCGCCGCCGCCGTCATGCCCGGCCAGGCCAGCGTGATCGCCACCGGGGGCATGGCGCCCCGCGGCGCCGACGCCGTGGTGATGGTCGAGATCACCGATACGCTTGCGGGCGAGCCGGTCCGCATCGAGGTGCGCGCCCCGGCGGCGCCCGGCAGCTTCATCGCCGGCGCCGGGTCCGACATCGCCCGCGGCGAGACCGTGCTGCGGCGGGGCCATGTGCTCGGCTCGCGCGAGATCGGCATGTTGGCCGCGGTCGGGCAAGCCAGCGTTTCGGTGTGGCGGCGGCCCCGCGTCGCGGTGCTGTCGACCGGCGACGAGATCGTGCCGCCCGGCGCGGCGATCCGGCCCGGCCAGGTGTTCGACAGCAACGCCGCCGTACTGGCCGCTGCCATCGAGGAGCACGGCGGCGAGCCGGTCGCGGGCGGGATCATCCCCGACGACCCGGCCCGGATCGAGTCAGCGCTTAACGAGGCGCTTCGGTCCGCGGACATGGTCCTGCTGTCCGGAGGCACGAGCAAGGGGGCGGGCGACCTCGCCGCCCAAGCCGCCGCCCGGCTCAGCAACCCCGGCGTCGTCGTGCACGGGGTGGCGCTGAAACCCGGCAAGCCGCTCTGCCTCGCGGTGCAGGACGGGGTTCCGGTGGCGATCCTGCCCGGGTTCCCGACTTCGGCGATGTTCACCTTTCACACCTTCGTCGCACCCGTCATCCGCGCCTTCGCCGGGCGCCTATCGGTGGCCGAGACCGTCGTGGACGCGACCTTGCCGATGCGGATCGGCTCGGAGCGGGGGCGGACGGAGTATGTGCTGTCGGCGCTGATCGAGATGCCGGATGGGGGGCTCGCCGCCTACCCGACGGCGAAAGGGTCGGGCGCGGTCACGAGCTTCGCCGCGGCGGACGGGTTCTTCGCCGTGCCGGCCGATACGGAGGCCGTCCCGGCCGGCACGCGCGTCAGCGTGCAGCGGCTGACGGACCAGCCGCCGCCGGACCTGGTCATCATCGGCAGCCAGTGCACCGGCCTCGACCTGCTGATCGGATTGCTCGGGAACGAGGGCCTATCCGTGAAGGCGCTCGCGGTCGGGAGCCAAGGAGGGCTGGCCGCGGCCGCGCGGGGCGCTTGCGACCTGGCCGGGATTCACCTGATGGACCCGGCGACCGGGGTCTACAACCGCCCGCTGCTCCCGCCGGGGGTGACGCTGGCGCCGGGCTATGGGCGGCTGCAGGGCGTGGTGGTGCGGGCGGACGACGCACGGTTCACGGCGTGCCGTACCGCGGCCGAGATCGTCGAGGCGGCCGGGCGGGACCCGTCGGCGCTGATGGTCAACCGCAACGCCGGCAGCGGCACGCGGGTGCTGATCGACCGGCTGCTCGGGGCCGCGCGCCCGCCCGGCTTCTCGCACGCTCCGAAGTCGCACAACGCGGTGGCCGCCGCGGTATCCCAGGGGCGGGCCGATTGGGGCGTGGCGATCGCCACCGTCGCCGCCGAGTACAGGCTGCGGTTCATCCCGCTGCAAGCCGAGCGGTATGATTTCGCGGTGCCGGAGTCGCGGCTGGGGCGCGCGGCGGTGCGGCGGTTCATCGGGCTGCTGAACGAGCCTTCCACACGGGCGGCGCTTCGGGCCAAGGGCTTCGAAGCGGACGATCCGGCGCCTACATAAGCGCGATGCTGATCCAACCCGACCCGAACGACCCGTTCCTCACCCAGGCGCTGGACGGCATCGACCAGACCGGCGCCACGGTGTCCACGCGGGTGCCGGTGGAGCGTCCGCTGACGCTGTTCCTGAATGGGCAGGAGATCGTCACCGCCATGACGATCGGCGATTTCCCGAAGGACCTCGCGGTTGGCTATTTCCTCAACCAGGGCATGTTGCGCCCGGACGACGCGATCACGGCGATCGACCATGACGAGGAGTTGGGCGTGGTCGTGGTCCGCACCGAGCGCAAGACGGATTTCGAGGAGAAGCTCAAGAAGAAGACGCAGACCAGCGGCTGCGCCCAGGGCACCGCGTTCGGCGACCTGATGGACGTGATCGAGGGCATTCGCCTGCCGGCCGCCGAACTGCGGACGAGCTGGCTGCACCGCCTGACGCACCTGATCAACACCACGCCGTCCATCTACCTGGAAGCCGGCGCGATCCACGGCGCGGTGCTGTGCGAGCAGGACCAGCCGCTGCTGTTCATGGAGGATGTCGGCCGGCACAACGCCGTGGATAAGATCGCAGGCGCGATGCACCGGCTCGGCATGGGCGCCGCGGACAAGATTTTCTACACCACCGGGCGGCTCACGTCGGAGATGGTGATCAAGACGGTGCGGATGGGCATCCCGGTGCTGGTCAGTCGCTCCGGCTTCACCGCTTGGGGCGTGGAGCTGGCCCGCGGGGCCGGGCTGACCTTGATCGGGCGGGCGCGGGGGCGGCGGTTCATGGCGCTCTCCGGCGCCGAGCGGATCGTGTTCGACGCCGACCCGTCGGACGCGGGCGCGGAGCCCGCCCTGCAGAAACGCAAGGCCGCCGTGGATGACTGAAACGGCGGCGGTCATCCTGGCGGGCGGGCTGGCCCGGCGGATGGGCGGCGGGGACAAGTGCCGGCAGGTGATAGGCGGGCGATCCATCCTGGACCGCACGATCGGCTGCATCCGGCCGCAGGTCAGCCGCCTCGCGCTCAACGCGAACGGGGACCAGGCGCGGTTCGCCGACGTTGGCCTGCCCGTGCTGGCAGACACGATCCCCGGCCATCAGGGACCGCTCGCGGGCGTCCTGGCCGGGCTTGATTGGGCGGCAGCGGACGGTGCGGACTGGCTTCTCAGCGTGCCGGGCGACTGCCCCTTCCTGCCGGGCGACCTCGCGGCGCGCCTGCACGCGGTCTTGACGGCGGAACGCGCCGACATCGCGTGCGCCATGTCCGGCGGACGCACCCACCCCGTGCTGGCGCTGTGGCCGTCCGCCCTGCGGGACCGCCTGCGCGAGGCGCTGCAAGGCGGCGAACGCAAGATCGATGCGTTCACGGGCCGCTACGCGGTGGCCGTCGCGGAATGGCCGGACGGGAAGGGCGACCCGTTCCTGAACGTGAACACCCCCGAGGACTTGGAACGGGCCAACACGCGAGCGTCCGCTGGCTGAGTCGCCGGCATTGTAGGTCTAAGCATCATTCGGCGGAGCGTGCTGGCACGCTGCCGATAAAATGATGCGTCCTCAAAGGTTTCTAAGCAGGCTTGCGTGGCACAAGCCACGCAAGCCTGCTTAGACCGCGATCGTTCCGACTGGAATCAGTTAGAACGTGAATCGCCGTCTCAAATAAGGCTAGGCCCGGATCGGCCTGATACAGTCAGGCCGATCCGGGCCTAGAGCGCTGTTGTCCTGACCGGACACGCGCGGCGCGTCAACTATCAGTCCAGTCCACCGAAAAAATAGGCCTGTTGCCAATCTGCACAGCCTCGTTTTGCATCCAAAAACCCAGTGCTCCGTATCATCCGCATCGGCCAAAAACGGAGTGTTAACTACTAGCGTTCAAAAGATGACGCTCTGTGACCTGGATCACTATGGACAGGACACGCTTTTAGCACGATTGGGCCGAGAACAGGTGAATGGAGACTCGAATGGACCGCTTCCATAGCAGCTCGGCGCGCAGCCGAGGCCCTGTCCCTTATCTTCGACTGGTGCATTCGGCGCCAAGTCCCGCCACGGAGCAGGATTGCCCTTGGCGCTTCACGAGCGCCGATCTGATCGCGCTGGATGAGTGGTCGAAGGAGGCTGACTCGCACGAGTATCGGCGCGTCCTGATCGAGACCGGGGCCGCGGCAACCGTGCCAGCCGACGGCGGCTACGCCCTGCTGTATGCGCCTGGCCGTCTTTGGGCGACCTGGGGCCTGGCGCGGGAGGATGATGCGGTCGTCGCCTGGCATTGCGGCAGCGGCGCCGATCTGGGCCGGTTTGCCTCCATGCGCTTGGCGCTGGACAGCTTGCCGGGCGCGTTCGGGAACTCTGCGCCGCGTTCGAACGTTGAACGCAACATACAGGGTTCCCGCAAAGCAAGTGGAGCAAGTGTTTTGAAGGCAGTTCTTTCAGCGTTCGTTCTCATCGGTGCGGTCGCGATATCAGCGCCGGCGCCAACCTATGCGAAAGGGTGCCTCAAGGGGGCCGCGGTCGGTGGCGTCGCCGGGCACGTAGCGGGTCATCATGGCGTGCTTGGGGCCGCGGCAGGGTGCGCGGTTGGGCATCATGAGGCAAACAAGCACCAGAAACAGCAACAACAGAATGTGTCACAATCCCCGAAGCCATAGAAATGGTGCCGGCGCGCTCAATTTTCGAGAAAGCGCCGGCTCCCGTCCGCCAGGACCCGAAGCCCCATCGCAAGGTCGGCCGAGTCCGTGTCTTCGGCCCAATGGTGACTGACTCCGCCAATCGAGGGCACGAAAAGCATCGCCGAAGGCATTTGCCTCGCCATATACTGGGCATCATGCCCGGCCCCGCTCGGCATCCGACGCCAGCGGCCTGGCGCTAAAGCCTCCGCCGCGTCCGACAAGGCCTGCTGCATCGCCTCGTCGCACAACGCCGGCTGCGATTGGCCTAACGTCTCAAGGACGAGCGAGCACCGATCCGTTCGGTTGATCTCCTGCACGCCGCGTCGCAACACCTCATCGAGCCTGTTGAGCACGTGGAGGTCGATGTCGCGAAACTGGAACAGCACCTCCGCCTCGCCCGGGATAATAGACGGGGCGCCGGGCATCAGCGCGATGCGTCCCGCCGTCCACACCGTCCGCGGGCCTGAGTGGCGCGGGAACTCCTGGTCGAGCCAGGCCAGCAATCGCACGGCGGCAAGCCCCGCGTCCTTGCGTTCGGCCATGGTCGTGCCGCCGGCATGGTCCTGCTGGCCCTGAACCACGATCCGGTACTGCCAGATCGCGACGATCCCGGTGACGACGCCGACCTGCTCGCGAGCCGCTTCCAGCACCGTGCCCTGCTCGATGTGCATCTCCAGGAAACCCTTGTAGCGGCCCGGCTCCATCGCGAGCCGTAGCCGTCCCTCAAGCCCGGTCTCCCGCAAGGCCTCGCGCAGCGGCTTGCCGTGCGTACGGTTGGCAAGCGCGTCGATCTCCTCGTCCGGCAATAGCCCGGTGAACGACCGCGAGCCGATAAAGCTCCCGTAATGCCCCTCCTCGTCCGCGAAGGCGATCACGTCGGCCGGCAGCCCGGTCCTGACCACGGCCACGCCGGAAACGACGCCGAGCGCGCCGTCGAGCCAGCCAGCCTCGTTCTGGCTTTCGATATGGCTGCCGATCAGCAGTTTCGGCCCGGCGCCCGGATGCCGGCCTAGCACGTTGCCGATGCCGTCCATTTCCGGCTCCAGCCCCGCTTCGCGCATCCGCTCCATCAACCAGCGGCGGCTTTCCATGTCCTGTGGGCTGTAAGTCGGGCGATGCACGCCGGTCTTGAACTGGCCGATCCGGCGCAAGTCGTTCAGGTCGGCGAGGAAGCGCTCGGCGTCAGGCGGGTTCATCGCCGCAGAGTGCGGCCTGAGGCCGGCCAGGGCAAGCTGGCATCAAGGAAATTTTCTGGCGAACGGGCCGTTCAAACGCACGATGGCGTAGTTCAGCCATGCGGCGAAGCCGACCCAGAGCAGGTAGGGCGCCATCAGCCACGGCCCCCAGGAGGTATACGGGGCGATGCCGATGATGATGGCCAGGACGGAAAGCCAGAGCAGCGGCACCTCCATCAACGCCCAATCCGGACGCTTGACCTTGAAGAACAGAGGACTCCAAAGCAGGTGGCACACCCAGTTCGCGCCGAACAGGACGGCCACCCAGGTGCGGGCCGACGCATCCGGAGCGCCGCGCCAAGCCAGCACGAACGCGGCGGCGGCGAGGCCCAGGATGACGGTCCAGGCCGGGCCGAACAGCCAATCGGGCGGCTGCAACCGGGGCTTGCGGAGCTGCCGGTACCACGGGCCGATCTCCGTCAGCAGCCCGCCCGCCCCCATAAGGACCAGCGTGGCCACGACCGCGACGGCGACGGGGGCAGTCAGGCGAACACGTCCTTCGGGCTGTCCCGCCGCATCTCGTCGCCCAAGGCCAGCCCGGCGCGGGCCGCGTCCGAGCGGTCGCATTCGAGCGTGCGGCGCAGCACGAAGCTGCCGTCCGCCCGGGCGACGAGGCCGGTCAGGCGCATACGCCCGCCGTCCAGCAAGCGGGCGTAGGCGCCGATCGGGGTGTGGCACGAGCCATCCAAGCTCCCGAGCAGCGCCCGTTCGGCGGCGGCCATGACGGTGGCATCCGGGTCGGTGATGGCCGAGAGCAGGGCGTGCAGCTCGGTGTCGCTCGCGCGCACGGTGATGCCGACGATGCCCTGGCAAGCGGCGGGAACCATCACCTCCTCGTCGATGATGACGGACGCTTCGTCCTCCAGGCCAAGGCGGTTCAGGCCGGCCATGGCGAGCAAGCTCGCGGCGTAATCGCCCCGGCGCACCTTGTCGAGCCGTCCTTGGACATTGCCGCGAATGTTGACGACGGTGAGGTCAGGCCGGGCAGCAAGCAACTGCGCCTGGCGGCGGACCGAGCCGGTGCCGACGACCGCGCCAAAGGCAAGGCCCGAATAAGGCTCGCCGGCGACCGGGGCCGGGCAATCGGGGCCGAGGATCAGGACATCGCGGACGTCCTCGCGCGGCAGGGTGCAGGCAAGCACCACGCCCGGGGGCAGCTCGGTTTCAAGATCCTTCAGGCTGTGGACGGCGAAGTCGATGCGCCCGTCCAGCAGGGCCTCATGAATCTCCTTGGCGAACAGGCCCTTGCCGCCGAGGTCGGCCAGCCGCACGCCGCTCGCCTGCGTGGCGTCGCCGGTAGTGCGGATGGCGTGCTCGTGGAACACGTCAAGCCCGCGCAGGACCGGGCAGAACTTGGTCAGCAACGAGAGAAAGGTGCGGGTCTGCACCAGGGCCAGCGGCGACGCCCGGGTGCCGACCCGCAGCGGCAGGCCGCGGTGATGCGGCTTGACCTTCGGCGGCGCGGCCGGAACATGGGCAGGGCGGGTCTCGGCCTTCAGTGCCGGCGTCATTACGTCGTCCATCATTACCCTCCCAGGTGCCTCCATTTTGACGGCTGTGGATACGCCGTCGTTGCTGGTCTGGTCTGCGCTGAGCGCAATCATGCCGTGAACGGCCCGTTGAGCCGGACGATGGCCAGGTTGAGCACTGTGGCGAATGCGACCCAGAGCAAATAAGGGATCAGCACCCGGCTCGCCAGCCCGGACACCGGCGCGAGGGCGGCGATCAGCACGACGATCGAGAGCAGGAACGGCGCCGTCTCGATCAGCGCCCAATCCGGACGCCGCAGGTGAAAGAAAAGCTCGCTCCAGAGCACGTTCAGGAGCGCATTGACGGCGAACAGCGACACGATCAGCCGCCGTTGCCCCACACTCCGCGCCGCCCGCCAGGCCAATACGCCGGACCAGCCTGCCAGGGCGAAGATGACGGTCCAGGCCGGGCCGAACAGCCAGTCGGGCGGCTGCCACGACGGTTTGGCCAGGCCGTAATACCACGGGCCGATCGTCGTCGCCGACGCGCCCAAGGCGGCCACCGCCACCGCGCAGGCGGCGGCGACCAGCACGGGCGTGAACGAGCGGCCCGCGGTCATGCGCGGGCGAAGCCCAGCAAGTGCGCCATGTCCTTGAAGAAGATGCGCGCGTGCGCCATCGGATCGCGCCGGACCAGGGCCTTGTTCATGTAGGCTTCCCAGGTCAGGCGCTGCACGTCCTTGTCGCGGCAGATGGCGACGAACTTCTCCCGCCGCTTGTCGCTCGAATACCAGAAGGCCTGCATGATGCCGAGGATCCAGAACACCCGGCCGTGCGCCTTCATGAAGCGCGCCCGCGCGTGCTTCAGGGCGCGCGCGTCGCCGGTGGCGTGGAGCTTGCACACGGCCTCCGCCGCCAAGCGCCCGCCCAGCATGGCGTAGTAGATGCCCTCCCCCGAAGCAGGCGCGACCACGCCGGCCGCATCCCCGGCCAGCACCACGTCGCGCCCGTTGTCCCAGCGGCGCATCGGGCGCAGCGGGATGGGAGCGCCTTCCCGCCGGACGGTTCTCGCATGGTCCAGCCCGGCGGTCCGCCGCAGCGCGCCGACGGCCGGGCGCAGGCCGAACCCCTTGCGCGCCGAGCCGGTGCCGACGCTGGCGACCCGCCCATGCGGGAACACCCAGCCGTAGAAGTCGGGCGACACCTCGCCGGTGTAGTAGACGTCGCACCGCGAGCCGTCGTGGTCCTCGGGGATCTCGACGATCTCGTGGTAGGCGAACACGTAGCGCACCCGTTCCCACCCCTTGACGCATTGCTTGGCCACCTCCGACCGCGCGCCGTCCGCGCCCACGACGGCGCGGGCACGAAGCCGCTGGCACGCCCCGCCGCCCTTCGGCGTGAAGCGTACGGCCGCCACCCCGTCCGCGTCCCGCTCCACCGCCTCGAACGTTCCCGCCACCCGCACGGCCCCGGCCTGCCCGGCCCGCTCGCGCAGCCACTCGTCGAAGTGCTCGCGGTCCACCATGCCGACGTAGCCGCCCTCCCCGATCGGCATGTCCGCCTCCTTGGCCGAGGGGGCCACGATCCGCGCCCCGGTCGCGCGGGCGACGATCAGGCTGTCCGGAATGCCGAACTCCCGCACCAGGATCGGCGGCACCGCCCCCCCGCACGGCTTGATCCGCCCGGCGCGGTCGAGCAGGACGACGCGGTGCCCGGCCCGCGCCAGGTCCGCCGCTGCGGTCGCGCCCGACGGCCCGCCTCCGACTACGACCGCGTCCCAGGTTTCCGCAACCGTCTCATCAAGCTGCTGCATCACGACCTCCCACAATCAACGGAGCCGAAGGCGCGCGCGCCGGCGCCGACGTTTGGAACACGCGCAAGGCCATCCAGGCGGCGAAGGCGAACACGCCGGCCTCGGCCACGAACACCGCCGCATAGGCAGGCGCGGGGGCAAACACGAGACGCATCAGGTCGGACGCGCCGGTCCCTGCCAAGCCGCCGGCCCCGAACGCCAACGCCTGCGCCGCCCCCCAAAGGCCGACCCGCGTGCCTTCGCACGACGCCCGCCCGGCGCTCGCCAGCCCCATCATCGAGCCGATCGCCGCCACCGCGAACGCGCCGTTCGCCACCCCCAGCGCCAGCACCGCCGGCCGCAGCCAAACGCCGTGACCCACCAAACCCACCCCGGCCAGCGCCAACGCCGCCACGGCAGACCCGGCGCAGCCGCCAACCGTCCAAGCCCGCATCGCGCCCCGGCTGAACGAGCCGCTGGCGAACCCAACCGCCGCGACCAGCGCCATGCCGGCCAGCACGCCCGCGTGATGCAGCCCGGTCAGCCCGGTGGACTGCCCCGGCGACAACCCGAACACCGCGCCCGCGAACGGCTCGATCACCAGCTCCTGCGCGCTATAGGCCAGCATCGAGACGAACACGAACACCGCGAAGCCGCGCGCCTGCCGCTCCCGCCACACGTCGCGCAGCGCCGCCATGAAGCCGGGGCCGCGCTCCGGGGCCGCCGCGGGCCGGGCCGCCTGCCCTTCCATGCCGCGCACCGCGAGCGCCGCCGCCGCGAAGGCCACGAACGACGCGCCGGCCACGACCGCGACCAGGCGGCCAGGACCGAACGGCTGCAGCAGCTTACCGGCAACTGTTGCCGTCGCCGCGATGCCGAACAGCATCATCAGCCAGACGATGGTGGCCGCAGGCGCGCGCAACCGGCTCTCGACGCGGTGGGCCAGCAGCGCCAGCAACGAGGTTCCAGCCGCGCCCACGCCCAGCCCGACGGCGAGAAAGGCGAGCAGGGCAAGCGCGAGGCCAGGGAGCAGGTGATCGGCCATCAGCGCGACCGCGCCGGCAGCGGCGGTGGCCCCAAGGGCGAGCGACGCCATCCCGCCGACGATCCAAGGCGTCCGCCGCCCGCCCATGTCCGAGCCGTAGCCCAGCCGCGGGCGCATCACCTGCACGGCGTAGTGCAGCCCCACCAACAGGCCAGGCACGATGGCGGGAAGCTGAAGCTCGATAATCATCACGCGGTTCAAGGTCGAAGTGGTGAGCACCACGATCGCCCCAAGCCCGGCCTGCACCAGGCCGAGCCTTATGATGCCCCACCAGCCGAGCGGCCTCATGCCCCGCCTCTCAGCGCGAACGCCGCCGCCAGCATTCCCCAAACGTAAAGCGACGTGCCGGTCGCGTTATACCAAGGGGCCAAGCGGCGCGGATCGCTCAGGAACCGCCGCATCAGGCCAATCTGAACCGCCAGCAGCGCGCCGACCGCTGCCGCAGACCAGACCGCGCCCCAGCCGAGCAGCAACGCCGCCACCACGGCCTGCGGCGTCGCCATCACCCAGCACGCGAGCTTTGCCGCCCGCTCTGGCCCGAGCAGCACCGGCAGCGAATCGACACCCATCTGCCGGTCGCCCTCGACCGACTTGAAATCGTTCAGCGTCATGATGCCGTGCGCGCCCACGCTGTAGAGCGCCACCATCAGCAGCACGTGCCCCCCCGGCATCCCGCCCGCTACGACCGCCGCCCCGGTGAACCAGGGCAGCCCCTCGTAGCACGCAGCACATGCCAGGTTGCCCCACCAGCCGTTCCGCTTCAGCCGCAGCGGCGGCGCGCTGTACGCCCAGGCCAGCGACAACCCCACGATAGCCGCCACGAACACGAGCGGACCCAGCAGCGCGGCCAGCAGCAGCGACGCCGCCGTCCAGCCGACCGCAATGTAGAGCCCCGCCCGCCCCGGCAGCCGCCCCGAGGGAATGGGCCGCGTCGGCTCGTTGATCGCGTCCACGTGGCGGTCGAACCAGTCGTTCGCCGCCTGGCTCGTGCCGCACACCATCGGCCCCGCCAGCGCGACGCCGGCCAGCGCCACGCCCCAGCGCCCATCCATCGGCACGCCCGCCGAGACCACGCCGCAGCCGAACGCCCACATCGGCGCGAACCAGGTGATCGGCTTCAGCAGCTCAAGCGCCGCCCAGCCGCCCCGCCTGCCCGGCCGCCTCATGCGCGCCTGGCCGGCCATCACCCATCCTCCGCAGGCTCAAGGTCGCCCAGGCCGTAGCGGCGGAGCTTGACGTAGAGGCTTTGCCGGCTCAGCCCCAGCATCTCGGCGGCGGACGCGCGGTTGTCGTTGGTCAGATCGAGCGCCGCCTCGATGGCGAGCTTCTCGATCACCTCGGTCGCCTCGCGCACCAGATCCTTCAGCGCCACCCGCCCGACCAGCTCGGTCAATTGCTCGACCGACCGCGGCAACGCGCTGCCGGCCCGCGGCTCGACCCGCACCCGCGGCCCGACGTTGCGGATCGCGAGGCCGAACGAGGGCGACCCGTTGCCGATGGCCACCGCGGACACCTCGATGTCGGCCGTTGCCCCCGCCTCGTCGCGCAGCGTGGTGGAGAAGAACCGCACCGAGCCGCGCTGGCGCAGGTTGGCGAGCAGCACCGTCAGGTCGACGCCCGACTCGCCGACCCAGTTGTCGAGCGGCTCGCCCCGGGCCGCGTCCTCGCTCGCCACCCGCACCATCGCCAGAAAGGCGGCGTTGGCGGTTAGCACGCGCCCGTCGTTGTCGATCACCACGAAGCCGTCCGGCGCGCTCTCGACCGCGCGCAGCAGCTTGGCCTTGGCGCCGCTCAACGACGACGCCGCCGCGACCGCGTGCGCGGAGGAAATGCGCACCAGCAGCATCGTGGCGCTGTCCTGCCGGAAGGCGGAGGCGCGGAGCACGACCTCCCGGTCGGCATGGACCAGGTAGGTGCGGAAGTCGTCCGGCGTCTCGCCCATGCGGATCGCGGCGAGGTAGGCCTGCACCGTCTCGGGCGAGGCGAACCGCTGCAGCAGCGGATGGCCGACGATCTCGCGCACGTCGGTGCCGAACATCTCGGGGGCGGCGGGGTTGGCTTCCATGACCTTGTGCCGGGCCGGGTCGAAGATCAGCACGGTTTCCGACGAGGTTTGGAACAGCAAGCGGTAGCGCAGCTCGGCGTCGCGCAGGCGGCTGTAGTCCTGCTCGAGCGAGAGCTGCGCGTTCATCAGCCGTTGCTGCAGCGCCGAAAGGGTGCGCAGGTCGCGCCCGAAGGCGACCATGCGCGCCTGGTCGCCGAGCTGGACGCAGTAGTAGGAGACGGCGACGGAGCGCCCGTCCGAGGCAAGGTGGTTGATGTGCCGCCAGCGGCTTTCGCTGCGGGCGGCGTCGGCCATCAGCGCCTTGACCTTCGGGCGGCTGTCGATCGCCACCGTCTCGGCGAACGGGACGCCGAGCCAGTGGCGGCCGCCGCCGATGTCGGTCATCAGGTCTTCGTTCTGGATCGACAGGTCGCGGATCGTGCCGTCCGGGTTCAGGATCAAGGTAACGTCGGAGGCGGCGGCGACCAGCGAGGCGGCGGCGCCGGCGTCAAGCGCGCCGACGGAGGTTTGCGGCGTGGTGAAGCCGCCAGTGGCGACGCTCGGTACGCGAGTCCCTTGGCTCTTTGAATGGTCGTCAGCCACAGGGATCCCGCTCGCGCATCAGTTGGGCCCGGCGGCCGGGTGGAGCAATTCGTGCGCGACCAAAACGGCCTGGTGGCCATCGGCCGCGGTCGCGTCGGCCCCCACCTTCGCGGCGAGCGAGGGATCGGCCACGAAAGCCGGGCCGCCGACCATGACGGTCAGGCGCGGGTTAGCCGCCGCCGACCGGAACTGCGCGATCAGCCGCCCGGCGGTGTCGATCCGCTCGTCGCAGGCGAACGACAGGCCGATCACGTCGGCCCGCTCCCGCTGCACGAGGTCGATCGCGTCGGCCTCGGTCTCCACGACGCCGAGCCAGGCGTCCCAGCCGGCGCGCAGGAAATAGTCCTTCACCATGGACAAGCCGAAGGTGTGCTGCTCCCCCGGAACCGGAAACAGCAGGGCGCGCGGCGCGCCGAAGGCGGTCGGTGTCTTGCCGATGAAGCTCGGGGCCAAGGCGCGCTGCGCGTTCTGCAACCGTACGAGGCCGACGCTGACATCGGTGAAGCTGCACTCGTCGTCTTCCCACATGGCGCCAAGAATGCGGGCAACGGGCGTCAGCAGGCGGGTGTAGAGCGCCTCCGCGGAGGCGCCTTGCCGGTGCAGACCGGCCACCATGGCGGCCACCCCCTGCCCGTCCGGCTCGAAACATAGGGAAAGGACGCGCTGGATGGCCCGGTCGTCGATCAGCGGGCGGACCTGAACGGTTGCGGCCGGAGCGGCGTGCCCGAGCCAGGGCATGGCGACCAATTGCGGGATGACATCCTGGACGATGGTCCGCGTCAGGATGTCGCGTCCGTCCGCGCCCAGGCCCTTGCGCCGCCGAGCCGTCCCTGGCCGGGACGGAATGGCGGTCTCTGTGCTGCTCCCCTGCCCGGAAATATGCTGCGACATACCCGCCACTGCGTTGTCTTCACCAACCATCCCTGACGTTCCCTTATGTGTCAACCGCGATTTACGTAAGGCGTGCTTGACAGAAGGTTTCTGGCAAGCCTAGCGTCGCTTACAAGCAGGCCGGAGCGCAGCGGACTGCCTGAAAAGGAACAACAAGGCGCTCTGTTCGAGACACTAACCTCACCTGTGGCGGGCATGGAACCGAATTCAGCAACCGTTACGCGACCGATGGGAGCCGTCAAGCAATGTTAACGTCAATGCTCGACCGACTACTCGCCCCGATTGACAGCTGCCCATGGGGCGGCGCTGCCGGACGCCCGTTGATCAGCGCCGTCCCACGGGTGGCGCTTTACACCCCCGAGGAACGCCGCCGCCGCGACACCTCGCCCTGGACCCTGGTGCAGGGCATCCTGGCCCCGGTGCAGTTCGGCGTGTTCCTGCTCAGCCTCGCCTTCGTGATGCGCTTCCTCATTACCGGCGAGGGCGAGACCGCGGCCACGGCCAGCGTCGTCGTCAAGACGATGGTGCTCTACGCCATCATGGTCACCGGCTCGATCTGGGAGCGCGAGGTGTTCGGCCGCTACCTGTTCGCCCCGGCCTTCTACTGGGAGGACATGGTCAGCATGTTGGTGCTGGCCCTGCACACGGCCTACCTCTACGCGCTGGTCACCGGGGCACTCGGCACGCACGGCCTGATGCTGCTGGCCCTGGCCGCCTACGCCACCTACGTGATCAACGCCGGGCAGTTCGTGTTCAAGCTGCGCATGGCTCGGCGCGAGGACAGCGTCTGGTCGCCGGCCACGCTCTCCGGCTTCGGCCAAGAGGCCTGATCCCCATGTCCGCCGCTACGCTCGGCTGCATCGACGCCCCCGCGCAGAGCGACGGCGTCCTGCGCGAGCGCGGCCAGCGGGAGGTGTTCTGCGGCCTGACCGGCATCATATGGCTGCACCGCAAGATCCAGGACGCCTTTTTCCTCGTCGTCGGCTCGCGCACCTGCGCCCACCTGATCCAGTCCGCCGCCGGGGTGATGATCTTCGCCGAGCCCCGTTTCGCCACCGCCATCATCGAGGAACGCGACCTCGCCGGCCTCGCCGACGCCAACGAGGAGCTGGACCGCGTCGTCGCCCGCCTGCTGTCCCGCCGGCCCGACATCCGGATGCTGTTCCTGGTCGGCTCCTGCCCCAGCGAGGTGATCAAGCTCGACCTGTCCCGCGCCGCCCAGCGGCTCTCGGCCACCCATATGCCGCAGGTCCGCGTGCTGAACTATTCCGGCAGCGGCATCGAGACCACCTTCACCCAGGGCGAGGACGCCTGCCTCGCCTCCCTCGTCCCCATCCTCCCGCACGAGCCGGAGCAGGCCCCGCCCGCCCTCCTGGTCGCCGGCGCGCTGGCCGAGGTGGTCGAGGACCAGTTCCGCCGCATCTTCGGCGCCCTCGGCATCGGTCCGGTCCACTTTCTCCCGCCCCGGCGCTCCACCGACCTGCCGCCTGTCGGACGCAACACCCGCCTGCTGCTCGCCCAGCCCTTCCTGGCCGACACGGCCCGCGCGCTGGAAAACCGCGGCGCGCAACGCCTGGCCGCCCCCTTCCCGCTCGGCGCGGAGGGCACGACCGCCTGGCTCCGCGCCGCCGCCGAAGCCTGGAGCGTAAAGCCGGCGCATTTCGACGCCGTCACCGCCCCACTCCGCGCCCGCGCCGAAGCCGCGGTCGCCCGCAGCCGCCCGATGCTTGAGGGCCGCAGCGTCTTCTTCTTTCCCGACAGCCAGCTCGAACTCCCGCTCGCCCGCTTCCTGCACGGGGAACTCGGCATGGAGCTGATCGAGGTCGGCACGCCCTTCCTGCATCGCCAGCACCTCGCGGCCGAGCTGGCGGGCCTTCCGCCCGGCACGGCGCTGAGCGAAGGCCAGGACGTTGAGCGCCAGCTCGACCGCTGCCGCGCCGCTCGGCCCGACCTCACCGTCTGCGGCCTCGGCCTCGCCAACCCGCTCGAAGCCGAGGGCCTGGCGACCAAGTGGAGCATCGAGCTGCTGTTCACCCCGATCCAGGGCTACGACCAGGCGGGCGACCTCGCGGAGCTGTTCGCCCGCCCGCTGGTCCGCCGCGGACGCCTGAAGGTCTAGCCCGGTGCAGCTCACCCTCTGGACCTACGAAGGACCGCCGCACGTCGGCGCCATGCGGGTCGCGACCGCCATGGACGGCGTGCATTACGTCCTGCACGCGCCGCAGGGCGACACCTACGCCGACCTCCTGTTCACCATGATCGAGCGCCTGCCCAAGCGGCCTCCGGTCACTTACACCACCTTCCAGGCGCGCGACCTCGGGTCCGACACCGCCGAGCTGTTCAAGACCGCCGCCGCCGACGCTTACGCCCGGTTCCAGCCGCAGGCGATGCTGGTCGGCGCGTCCTGCACCGCGGAACTGATCCAGGACGACCCCGGCGGCCTCGCCCGCGCGCTCAGGCTTCCCGTCCCCGTGGTCCCGCTCGAACTGCCTGCCTATCAGAAGAAAGAGAACTGGGGCGCCGCTGAGACCTTCTATCAACTGGTCCGCGCCTGCGCCGGGCCGCACGCCCCGCCGCCGGGCACGAAGGCGGCGTCCGCCCCCCGCTGCAACATCCTCGGTCCCACCGCCCTCGGCTTCCGCCATCGCGACGACCTGGCCGAGATCACCGCCCTGCTGGGCCGCCTCGGCATCGCGGTCAACGTCGCCGCCCCCGCTGGCGCGACCCCCGCAGACCTCGCCCGCCTCGGCGACGCCGCCTTCAATGTGGTGCTGTATCCCGAGATCGCCGGGCAGGCCGCAAGCTGGCTCGCGCGGAATTTCGGCCAGCCGGCGACCAAGACGGTCCCGATCGGCGTCGGCGCGACGAAGGACTGGATCACCGAAGTCTGCACGCTCGCCGGCGTCGAGCCGAACCTCGGCGACGCCTCCCGCCTGCCCTGGTACTCCCGCTCCGTCGACAGCAACTACCTGACCGGCAAGCGCGTGTTCATCTTCGGCGACGCCACCCACGCCATCGCCGCCGCCCGCGTGGCCAGCGAGGAGTTCGGCTTCACCGTCGCGGGCCTCGGAACCTACAGCCGCGAGTTCGCCCGCGACGTGCGCGACGCCGCCAAGCGATACGGTGTCGAGGCCCTCGTCACAGACGACTACCTCGAAGTCGAGGAGGCCGTCTCCGCCCTGCAGCCCGAGCTCGTCCTCGGCACGCAGATGGAGCGCCACGTCGCCAAGCGCCTCGGCATCCCTTGCGCCGTCATCTCCGCCCCCGTCCACGTCCAGGACTTCCCCGCCCGGCACTCGCCGCAGATGGGCTTCGAGGGCGCCAACGTGCTGTTCGACACCTGGGTCCACCCGCTGATGATGGGGCTGGAGGAACACCTGGTTGCCATGTTCCGCGACGATTTCGAGTTCCACGGCGACCAAGCCCCCTCGCACCTCGGCCATGCCCCCAAGCCGCAAGCCCCCCAAACCCCCTCCTCCGGCCAGACGGCATGGGCACCCGACGCCGACCGCGAACTGGGCAAAATCCCCTTCTTCGTCCGCGGCAAGGCCCGGCGCAACACTGAGCGCTATGCCCAGGAACGCGGCGTCTCCACGATCACGCTCGACACCCTCTACGAGGCAAAGGCGCACTATGCCCGTTGAACCGCTGCATCAGCCGGCCCCCGTAAGAGTCGTGATCGTCACCATGGACAGCCACCTGTCCAGCGCCGCCGCCCGCGCCGAGGCCACGCTGCGCCCCGAACTGCCCGGCCTGTCCATCGCCGTCCACGCCGCCGACGAATGGGGCAGCGACCCGGAGGCGCTGGCCGCCTGCCACCAAGATATCGCCCGCGGCGACCTCGTCGTCGCCACCATGCTGTTCCTCGAAGACCACGTCCGCGCCGTCCAGCCCGCGCTCGCCGCCCGGCGCGATGCCTGCGACGCCATGCTCTGCTGCATGTCCGCCCCGGACGTCACCAGGCTCACTCGCATGGGCCGCTTCGACATGCAGCAGGAGGCCGGCGGCGCGCTGGCCATGCTGAAACGCCTCCGCGGCGCGAAGAAGAACGCGAAGGGGACCAACGGCGTCGGTTCCGATGGCGCGGCGCAGATGCGGATGCTGCGCCGCCTGCCCAAGCTGATGCGCTTCATCCCCGGCACGGCGCAGGACGTGCGCGCCTATTTCCTCGGCCTGCAATACTGGCTCGCCGGCTCCGACGAGAACCTGGCCAACCTGGTCCGCATGTTGGTCGGCCGCTACGCCGCCCCCGCCCGCAAGCCGCGGGCCGAGCTCCGCGCCGCCGCCCCCATCGTCTACCCCGACGTTGGCCTCTACCACCCGTCGCTTCCCGCCCGCATCACCGAGCGCCTGTCCGACCTCCCCCGCACGGGCCTCGCCGGGACCGTCGGCCTGCTCCTGCTCCGCTCCTACCTCGTCTCCGGCAACGCCCGGCACTACGACGGCGTCATCGCCGCACTCGAAGCCCGCGGCCTGCGCGTCATCCCCGCCTTCGCCAGCGGCCTCGACGCCCGCCCCGCCATCGAGCGCTTCTTCATGGCCGAAGGCGCACCAAAGGTGGACGCGGTGCTGTCCTTGACCGGCTTCAGCCTTGTCGGCGGCCCGGCCTATAATGACAGCCGCGCCGCCGAGGACATCCTCGCCCGCCTCGACGTCCCCTACCTCGCCGCCACCCCGGTCGAGTTCCAGACCCTCGATCAATGGGAGCAGGACCCCCGCGGCCTGCTCCCGGTCGAGGCCACCATGATGGTCGCCCTCCCCGAGCTCGACGGCGCGATCTGCCCCACGGTCTACGGCGGGCGCTCCGGCCGCGCGGACACGCCCGAGTCGGGCGCCCGCGACATGGTGGCGCACGAGGAGCGCGCCGCCACGCTGGCCGCCCGCGTCGCCAAGCTGGTCGCGCTCAAGCGCACCGCGCGTGCCCAGAAGCGCGTCGCCGTCGTGCTGTTCAACTTCCCGCCCAACGCCGGGGCGACCGGCACCGCCGCCTACCTCGCCGTGTTCCAATCCCTGTTCAACACCCTTTCCGCCATGCGCGAGGCCGGCTACCGCGTCGATCTCCCCGCCGACGCCGACGCCCTCCGCGCCGCCGTCACGCAGGGCAACGCAGCCCAGTACGGCACGGACGGCAACGTCGCCGCCCGCATCCCCGCCGACGACCATGTTCGCCGCGAGACTCACCTGGCCGAGATCGAGGCGCAATGGGGCCCGGCCCCCGGCCGCCAGAACTCGGACGGCCGCTGCCTGCTGATCCTCGGCGCGCAGTTCGGCAACGTCTTCGTCGGCCTGCAGCCCGCGTTCGGCTACGAGGGCGACCCGATGCGCCTGCTGTTCGAGCGCGGCTTCGCCCCCACCCACGCCTTCAACGCCTTCTACCGCTACCTCCGCGAGGACTTCGCCGCCCATGCCGTGCTGCATTTCGGCACCCACGGGGCGCTGGAGTTCATGCCGGGCAAGCAGGCGGGGATGTCCGCCTCGTGCTGGCCGGACCGGCTGATCGGCGACCTGCCGAACGTCAACCTTTACGCCTCCAACAACCCGAGCGAGGGCATGATCGCTAAGCGCCGGGCCAACGCGACGCTGGTCAGCTACTTGACGCCGCCCGTCGCCCACGCCGGGCTGTATCGCGGGCTGCTGGACCTGAAAGCCTCGCTCGACCGCTTCCGCGCCCTCGAACCCGAGGTCGACCCGGAGCAACGCGCCGCCCTGGCCGCCCTCGTGCAGGCGCAGGCCGCCACCGTCGAGCTCGCCCCTGCCGAGCCGGCCTGGACCGACGCGGAGCCGGAAGTCGCCCGCCTCGCCGCCGCCCTGATCGAGCTTGAATACACCCTCATCCCGCACGGCCTGCACGTCCTCGGCCAGCCGCCAAGCGCCGAAGAGCGCGCCGAGATGCTCGACGCCGCTCAGGCGGCCGACTCCGCCGAACGCGCCCGGCTCGACGCCCTGCTGGCCGAGGACCACGAGATCCCCGCCGTCCTGCACGCGCTCGACGCCGGCTACGTCCGCCCCGCCCCCGGCGGCGACCTGCTCCGCACCACCGACGTTCTGCCCACCGGGCGCAACCTGCACGGCTTCGACCCCTTCCGCCTCCCCAGCGCCTTCGCCGTGCAGGACGGCGCGCGTCAGGCCGACCGCCTCCTGGCCCGGCACGCCCAGGATGGCAAGACGTTGCCCGAGACCGTCGCTATGGTCCTTTGGGGCACCGACAACCTCAAGACCGAGGGCGGCCCGATCGCCCAGGCCCTCTGGCTCATGGGCGCAGCGCCGCGCTTCGACAGCTATGGCCGCCTCACCGGCGCCAAGCTCCTGCCCCTCGAAGACCTTGACCGCCCGCGCATCGACGTCGTCGTCACCCTCTCCGGCATCTTCCGCGACCTGCTGCCGTTGCAGACCAAGCTGCTGGCCGAAGCCGCCCTCCTCGCCGCCTCCGCCGACGAGCCGCCCGAGCGGAATTTCGTCCGCAAGCACGCCCTGGCGTTCCAGGCCGGGCATGGCGGCGACCTGGCCCAAGCAGCCCTGCGCGTGTTCGGCAACGCCGACGGGGCCTACGGCGCGAACGTCAACCAGATGATCGGCAACGGCGTCTGGAACGACGAGGACGAGTTGGCCGACGCCTACATCAGCCGCAAAGGCTTCGCCTACGACACCCAGGGCAGGCCCGCCCGGCAGGAGCAGGTGCTCGGCCACGTGCTGAAAACCGTGGACGTCACCTACCAGAACCTCGACAGCATCGAATTGGGCGTCACCACCGTCGATCACTACTTCGACACGCTGGGCGGCGTCACCCGCGCCGTGCGCCGGGCCCGCGGCGGCGAGAAGGCGAGCGTCTACATCGGCGACCAGACCCGCGGCGACGGCGCGGTACGGACGTTGACGGAGCAGGTCAACCTCGAAACCCGTACCCGCGCCCTGAACCCCAAGTGGTACGAGGGCCTGCTCAAGCACGGCTACGAAGGCGTGCGCGAGATCGACGCCCACGTCACCAACACGCTCGGCTGGTCGGCGACCACCGGCGAGGTCAGCCCCTGGGTCTACCAGCAGCTCGCCGAGACCTATGTGCTCGACCCGGCCATGCGCGAGCGCATCGCCGCCCTCAACCCCAAGGCCGGCGCCAAGATTGCCGGCCGCCTGATCGAGGCGCACGACCGCAACTACTGGTCCCCCGACGCCGAAACGTTGGACGCGCTGCGCCGCGCCGGCGAGGACCTGGAGGACCGGCTCGAAGGAGTCGATGCGGTGAACGTTGCAACACAAGTCGATGCGGCAAGCATCGCAACACAACAAGTGGAACTCGCCGCATGACAATCGCCACCCTCCCCTACCCGCCCGCCCGCCAGGTCCGGGGCGACGGCGCAGGCAGCGTCCAGGTCCAGCTTGACCCGGCCTTGAAGATCGACGGCGCCAAAGTGTTCGCCGTCTACGGCAAAGGCGGCATCGGCAAGAGCACCACCAGCAGCAACCTTTCCGTCGCCTTCAGCAAGCTTGGCAAGCGCGTGCTGCAGATCGGCTGCGACCCCAAGCACGACAGCACCTTCACGCTGACCAAGCAGCTCCTGCCCACCGTCATCGACGTGCTGGAAGGCGTGAACTTCCACGCCGAGGAACTCCGCGTCGAGGACTTCGTGTTCGAGGGCTATAACGGCGTCATGTGCGTGGAAGCCGGCGGCCCCCCCGCCGGCACCGGCTGCGGCGGCTACGTCGTCGGCCAGACTGTCAAGCTCTTGAAAGAGCACCACCTGCTGGAAGAAACCGACGTCGTGATCTTCGACGTGCTCGGCGACGTGGTGTGCGGCGGCTTCGCCTCCCCCTTGCAGCACGCCGACCGCGGCCTGATCGTCGCCGCCAACGACTTCGACAGCATCTTCGCCATGAACCGCATCGTCGCCGCCATCGGCGCGAAAGCAAAGAACTACGATGTCCGCCTCGGCGGCGTGATCGTCAACCGCAGCGCCGAGACCGACCAGGTGGAGCGGTTCAACGCCGCCACCGGCCTGCAAACCCTGGCCCACTTCCCCGACCTCGACGCCATCCGCCGCTCGCGCCTCAAGAAATGCACCCTGTTCGAGATGGACGCGACGCCCGAGCTGGAGGCGGTCAAGCTCGAATACCTCCGCCTCGCCGCCTCCCTCTGGGCCGGCGTCGAGCCGTTGAACGCCACGGCGCTCCGCGACCGCGACATCTTCGACCTGCTCGGATACGACTGATGGGCAGCGCCACCTACCTGGCCCGCCGCGGCGAGCTGCAAACCTATTTCGACCGCACCGCCGCGGCAGCCTGGGAACGCCTGACCAGCGACGCCCCCGTCAGCGGCATCCGCGCCACCGTCCGCGCCGGGCGGGACCGGATGCGCGAGACCCTGCTCTCCTGGCTGCCCGACGACCTCTCGGGCTGCCGCCTGCTCGACGCCGGCTGCGGCACCGGCGCGCTCGCCGTCGAGGCCGCAAGGCGCGGCGCGGACGTAGTCGCCATCGATCTCTCCCCCACCCTGGTCGGCCTCGCGCGGGAGCGCGCGCCCAAGGACCTCCGCATCGCCTTCCGAACCGGCGACATGCTGGACCCCTCTCTCGGCCGCTTCGACCACGTCGTCGGCATGGACAGCCTGATCCACTACCAGGCCCCCGACATGGTCCGCGTCCTCGCCGGCCTCGCTGCCCGCACCGGGCGCTCGCTGCTGTTCACCTACGCCCCCCGCACGCCGATGCTCGCCGCCATGCACGCCGCCGGGCGGCTGTTCCCCCGCGGCGACCGCGCGCCGGCCATCGAGCCTGTCCGCCCCGCCGCCCTCGCCGCCCGCATCGCCCAGGACCCGGCCCTCGCCGCCTGGCGCACGGCCCGCACCCGGCGCATCGACACCGGCTTCTACAAATCCGCCGCCCTGGAACTGATACGGTGAGCCTGCCCGTCCTGCCTCGCCTGAACAACGCCGCCATCCGCGGCTGGGCGCAGCTCGGCGCGGGGTTCATGCCGTTCGCCGACGCCGGCACCGCCGAGCTGCCGATGGGCCGCCTGCTGCGCCTCTCGCTGTTCCAGGTCAGCGTCGGCATGGCCATCGTGCTGCTGATCGGCACGCTCAACCGCGTCATGATCGTCGAAATGGGCGTGCCGGCCTGGCTCGTCGCCGTCATGGTCAGCCTGCCGCTCGTGTTCGCCCCGTTTCGCGCCCTGGTCGGCTTCAAGTCCGACACCCACCGTTCCGTCCTCGGCTGGCGTCGCGTGCCTTACCTGTGGTTCGGCACGCTGATCCAGTTCGGCGGCCTGTCCATCATGCCGTTCGCCCTGATCCTGCTCTCCGGCGATAGCAACGCCCCCCCCTGGGTCGGACAGGCCGCCGCCGCCCTCGCTTTCCTGCTGGTCGGCGCGGGAATGCACACGGTGCAGACCGTCGGCCTCGCGCTCGCCACCGACATCGCGCCGCCCAAGGCCCAGCCCCGTGTGGTGGCCTTGCTGTGCATGATGCTGCTGCTCGGGATGCTGTTCAGCGCCCTGCTGTTCGGCGCGCTGCTGGCCCATTTCAGCCAGCTTCGTTTGATCCAGGTCATCCAAGGCGCGGCCCTGGCCACGATGGCGCTGAACGCCGTCGCCCTGTGGAAGCAGGAGCCGCGAAACCCGGCGCGCACCGCCCCTGGCCCCCGCCCCACCTTCGCCGCCGCCTGGCGCAGCTTCAACGCCGGCCCCCAGGCCCGCCGCCGCCTCATCGCCCTTGGCATCGGCACCGTCGCGTTCTCCATGCAGGACATCCTGCTCGAGCCTTATGGCGGCCAGGTCCTCGGCCTTTCCGTCGGCGCGACCACCGGCATGACCGCCGTGCTCGCCACCGGCGGCCTGACCGGCTTCGCCATCGGCGCGCGGCTGCTGGGCCGTGGCGCGGACCCCTACCGTCTCGCTGCCACCGCCGCCCTGGCCGGGCTCGCCGCGTTCTCCGCCGTTATCTTCGCTGCCCCGCTGCACGCGCCGATCCTGTTCGGCATCGGCGCATTCGGCATCGGCCTCGGCGCGGGCCTGTTTGCCCATTGCACCCTGACCGCCGCGATGCTCGCCGCTCCCCGAGGCCAGGTCGGCCTCACGCTTGGCATCTGGGGCGCCGTCCAGGCCTCCGCCGCTGGCGGCGCGCTCGCGGCCGGCGGACTGCTGCGCGACGGCGTCTCCGTGCTGGCCGAAGCCGGACGCCTAGGCCCGGCCCTTGTCACCCCCGCCACCGGCTACGTCGCCGTCTACGCCATAGAACTCGCCTTGCTGTTCATAACCCTCGTCGCCGTCGGGCCGCTGGTCCGCGTCGAGCCCGCGTATCCGTCCAACCTGCAACCAGGCTGAGGTTTCATCATGCAAACGGGCGCAATCACCGGCTACGTCGATATCGCGCAGCTCGCTCTCTATGCCTTCTGGCTCTTTTTCGCCGGCCTCATCTACTACCTGCTGCGGGAGAACAAGCGCGAAGGCTACCCTTGCGTCTCCGACCGCCCGAACGTCGTCGTTCAGGGCTTCCCCAAGATTCCCAGCCCCAAGACCTTCCTTCTGGCCAATGGCCCGGCCATCGAGGCCCCGCGTCACGAGCCGCCCGAGATCCTCAACGCCGTCCCCGCCGCTAAATTCCCCGGCGCGCCCTACCAGCCCATCGGCAACCCGATGCTCTCCGGCATGGGCCCCGGCGCATGGGCCAACCGGCTCGACATCCACGACCACACCTACGACGACGGCCTGCCCAAGATCGTGCCGCTGCGCGACGCGCCCGAGTTCTTTCTCGCCTGGGAAGACCCGGACGTCATCGGCTACGACCTGCTCGGCCTTGACGGCGAGCGCGCCGGCACGATCGCCGACGTCTGGATCGACCGCTCCGAAGTCGTGATCCGCTATCTCGAGGCCGAACTCGACGGCGGACGCCGCGTGCTCGTCCCCATGGGGTTCATCACCATCAAGAAGAAGCTGCGCCAGATCCGCACCAGCTTCATCACCGCCGCCCAGTTCGCCGACGTGCCAACCACCAAGGATCCGGCGAAGATCACCCTGCTCGAGGAGGACAAGGTCATGGCTTATTACGGCGGCGGCATGCTCTACGCCCGCGCCCGCCGCACGGACCCGATCCTGTGATCCGCCATCCCTTGCCGGGCCGGCTGCCCCCGGGCGAGCGCATGCTGTGGCAAGGCGCGCCGGACTGGCGGGCGCTGGCCCGCGACGCCCTGCATATCCGCGGTCTGGCGCTCTACTTCGCTTTTCTGGTCGCCTGGGTCGGCGGCTCCGCGCTCTGGCACGGCGCAACCCCGGCACAGGCGGGGCTTCACCTGCTGACAGCCGCTGGCGCAGCCGCCGTGCCGCTTGCGGTGATCGCCGGCTATGCCTGGCTGTCCGCGCGGGCGGCCACCTACACCATCACGAACCGCCGGGTCGTGGTGCGCATGGGGGTGGCGATGCCGGTCTCGATCAACCTGCCGTTCGCGCAGATCGACGGCGCGGGCCTGACCGGCAACCGCGACGGGACCGGCAACATCCCGCTGCAGATCGCCGAGAGCGGGCGTCTGAGCTGGCTGGTTTTGTGGCCGCATGTCCGCCCCTGGCGCCTGCGCAACCCGGAACCCATGCTCCGCGCCGTGCCCGGCGTCGAAAAAGCCGGTCAAATCCTGGCCGAAGCCCTTGCCGGGACGTTCGAAGCGTCAGTTCCGCTGGCGTCCGAGCACAGAACCGTGGAAACTGCCGCGCGAAGCCACAGCGAAACCGTGGCCGCCTGACCGGGAGACCCGAGCCGTGCCGCAAAGCTTTCGCACAAGACTGCCGGTGATCGCGATCTTCGCCATGCTGACCGGCGCCGTCGGCCTCGCCGCCATCGGCCCGGCCGCCGGCGGGCGCTCCGAGCCGCCGCCCAGCACCGTCATCGCGGAACGCAGCCTACGGTTCGTCGACCGCGCGGACGGCGCAGTCGTGGCCCTGGCCGACGGCGAGCCGGTCCGCGTGTTCGAGGGCGAGCAGGGCTTTCTCCGCGGCACCCTGCGCGGCCTCGCCCGGATGCGTCACAAGGCAGGCTCGTCCTCCCAAGCCCCCTTCCGCCTCGCCGCCTGGGCCGACGGCCGCCTCACGCTCGACGACACCTTCAACGGCCAGCGTGTCGACCTCGAAGCCTTCGGCCCCACCAACGCCGCCGTCTTCGCCAGCCTGCTTCCCGGCCTCAAGACCGCGCAGGCGACGCCATGACCGACGACTGGCTGTTCGGCCGCCGCACCGTCCGCGCCCACGCCGACGTGGACCTTGAGAACACTCCCGACAGCTTCCACGCCTACGCCGTGCCGGACGGCGTCGATATCCGCCCGGGCGATGTCGTCCAGGTCCACGGCGTCCCGTCCGGGATCGGTTTCGGCGAGCACGTCACCATGCAATGCCCGGCCACCGTCAGCCGCGCCGGCTGGCTGGCCCGGCAATGGACCAGCTTCACCGCCATGTTCGAGCTGACCGGCCTCTACGAAGTCGGCTTCGAGCCGAAGGAGACGTTATGAGCGCCACACTCACGCGTGAGACCAACGAGTCCACCCGCATGGCCCAGGAGGACACCGTCCTCAGCCCGCGCTTCTACACCACCGACTTCGCGGCGATGGAGCGCATCGACGTGAGCCGCGTCCGCCCCGAATGGGACGGCCTCATCGCCGAGCTCCGCGCCGACCACAACCGCGGCCACTTCATCCGCAACAAGGATTTCGAGCAGGACCTCTCCGCCCTGCCGCCCGCCTTGCGCGCCGAGTTCCTCGAATTCCTGGTCAGCTCCGTCACCGCCGAGTTCTCCGGCTGCGTGCTGTATGCGGAGATCAAGAAGCGCATCAAGGCGGGCGACATCCACGACCTGTTCGCCTTCATGGCCCGCGACGAGGCCCGGCACGCCGCCTTCATCAACGACACGCTGAAAGACTTCGGCGTTGGCGTGGACCTCAGCTTCCTGACCAAGGCCAAGAAATACACCTACTTCAAGCCCAAATTCGTCTTCTACGCGACCTACCTGTCCGAGAAGATCGGCTACGCCCGCTACATCACTATCTTCCGGCACCTGGAGCGCCACCCGGACCGCATGTTCCACCCGATCTTCAAGTACTTCGAGAAGTGGTGCAACGACGAGTTCCGCCACGGCGAGGCCTTCGCCCTGTTGATGCGCTCCGACCCCAAGCTGCTGACGGGGGTGAACAAGCTCTGGGTCCGCTTCTTCCTGCTGGCCGTGTTCGCCACGATGTACGTGCGCGACCATGCCCGGCCCGTGTTCCACGAGGCGCTCGGGGTCGATCCGACGGAATACGATTTCACCGTCTTCCGCATCACCTCCGAGATTTGCCGCCAAGTGTTTCCCGTGGAACTCGACCTCGATAACCCGGCTTTCGCCGCCGGGCTGGAGCGGCTGCGGGCGATCACCGTCGCCAAGGCCGAGGCGCGGCGTCGGGGCGGCATCATGGGCAAGCTGCGCAACGCCGGGCTTACCGCCGCCGCCGGCTTCAACTTCGCCCGCCTCTATATCCTGCCCGTCAAGCGGAATGCCGCTCCCGCCTCCGTCCGGCTGGCGCCCGCCTGGTAAGCCCCGTGGGCGGCCTGCTCTATCCCGCGCTCTACGCGCTGTTCGTCTGGTGGTTCAGCACCGGCATCGTGCTGCTGCTCGACAACCTGCCGCGCCGGACGTTCCGCTGGAGCATGGCCGCCGGCACCGCGATCCTCGGCGTCAGCCTCACCCAGATCGCCGCCACCAGCGCCGACCCATCCGAGGCCGCCGCCTACGCCGCCTTCACCTTCGCCATCCTGGCCTGGGCCTGGCAGGAGATGAGCTTCTTCATGGGCGTCGTCACCGGCCCCCGCCGCGCCGCCTCGCCGCCCGGCAGCAGCACCGCCCAGCGTTTCCGCCACGGCGTCGCCGCCTGCCTCTGGCACGAGTTCGCCATCATCGCCACAGCGCTCGTCATCCTCGCCGCCACCCACGGCGCTCCCAACCAGGTCGGCGCCTGGACCTTCCTGCTCCTCTGGCTGATGCGGACCAGCGCCAAGCTCAACGTCTTCCTCGGCGTGCTCAACCTTGGCGAAACATTCCTGCCGCCCCACCTGAAGTATCTCCTGAGTTTCATGGCCAGACGCCCGATGAACCCACTGATGCCGGTGTCGCTGATCGGCAGCACAATCGGCACGGCCCTCCTGATCCAAGCCGCCCTCGCGGCGTCCGTCCAGGCCCAGGCCGCCGGGTTCGCCATGCTGGCGACCATGATGGCGCTCGCCACAATCGAGCACGCCCTGCTGGTCCTGCCCGTTCCCTACGAGCGGCTCTGGGCCTGGTCGCTCCGGTTCAAGCCCGGCGTCAAGCGGCCGCAACTCTCCACTCGCACGCCCACAGGAGCGAGCCATGGACTACCAGCACTTCTTCCGTAACCAGCTTGACACGCTCCGCCGCGAGGGCAACTACCGCGTCTTCGCCGACCTGCAGCGCCAGCGCGGCCAGTTCCCCCGCGCGACCCACATCGACGGGCGCAACAACAACGACGTGACGGTCTGGTGCTCCAACGATTACCTCGGCATGGGCCAGCACCCGGATGTCGTGGCCGCCATGCACGAGGCGCTCGACCAATGCGGGGCCGGGGCCGGCGGCACCCGCAACATCGCCGGCACCAACCACTACCACGTCATGCTGGAGGAGGAACTCGCCAGCCTCCACCACAAGGACTCCGCCCTCCTGTTCAACTCCGGCTACATGGCGAACTGGGCGGCGCTCAGCACGCTCGGCTCCATGATGCCCGGCTGCATCATCCTGTCCGACACGCTCAACCATGCCTCGATGATCGAAGGTATCCGCCACAGCCGCACCGAGAAGCAGATCTGGGCGCACAACAGCCCCGCCGACCTCGACCGCAAGCTGGCCCAGCTCGACCCGGCGGCGCCCAAGCTCGTCGCCTTCGAGAGCGTCTATTCCATGGACGGCGACATCGCCCCGCTCGGCGAGATCCTCGACGTGTGCGAGCGGCACAACGCCATGAGCTACCTCGACGAGGTCCACGCCGTCGGCCTCTACGGCGAGCACGGCGGCGGCATCGCCGAGCGCGACGGGCTTCTGGACCGGGTCACGTGCATCAATGGCACGCTGGCCAAGGGCTTCGGCGTCATTGGCGGCTACATCGCCGCGTCGGCCGCGCTGTGCGATTTCGTGCGCAGCTTCGCCTCCGGCTTCATCTTCACCACCGCCTTGCCGCCCGCCATCGCCGCCGGGGCGCTGGCCAGCGTGCGGCATTTAAAGGCCAGCGGCAGCGAGCGGGCCGGGCAGCAACGCAACGTGGCGCTGCTGCGGCAGATGCTCGACGAGGCCGGGCTGCCGCATGCGCCGAACCCGAGCCACATCGTCCCGGTCATGGTAGGCGACCCGGTGTTGTGCAAGCAGGTAAGCGACACGCTGCTCGACCACTATGGAATTTATGTGCAGCCGATCAATTACCCGACGGTCCCGCGCGGCACGGAGCGCCTTAGGATCACGCCATCGCCGCTGCACACCGAAGCCGACCTTCGGCACCTTGTTCAGGCTTTAACCGAAGTGTGGGGCCAGGCCGGATTGCAGAAAGCTGCCTGACAGTCCCCCGATTCGGGTATTCTTAGCAGAGTTGCTGATTGCGAGACCGTCATTAGTGACTATGCTCCGTGGTGTTCGAATTGGAGGAAACAATGAGGAGTTCAAACACCACCCGGCGGATCGCGATCAAAACCGGCTTCAGCGCAGTGGCAGGCATAGCCGGTTTCGCGGCGACAACAGCCTGGGCGCAGGACGAGAAGATCGCGCAGAACCTGGTTCAGTATCAGGAGCAGCCAAAGGACGGGAACGAGTGCGACAAGTGCGTTAACTGGGTTCCGCCGAACGCCTGCAAGATCGTGTCAGGCAACATCAACCCGAAGGGTTGGTGCGTGGCTTACGCTCCCAAGGAAAGCTGACCGGCGGCACGCTCCCTCCCGAGCCGGGAGGGAGCGTGCCCCGCCTTCACTGCTTCGTCGGCAGCGCCTCGGGCTTCGCCGACAAGGTCCGTAGATAGTCGATCACGTCGGCGCGCTCGTTGGGGTCCTTGATCCCCGCGAACGTCATCTTTGTGCCGGGCGCGTAGGTGGCGGGCGTGGTCAGCCACTTGTCCAACTCGGCGAAGGTCCACTTTCCGGTCTTCGACTTCAGTGCCGCCGAATAGGAGTAGCCCTCCATATGGTGGCCCTGCTCGGCGCCGACCACGCCGTAGAGGTTGGGGCCGATGCCCGCCTTGCCGCCCTCGTTGAACGAGTGGCACGCGACGCAGCCGAGCTTTCTCGTGTCCGCCATTCCCTTCTCCGGGCTGGCCGAAGCGAGCCGCACGTCGATCGGCTGCTCGCCGTCCCCAGCCGGCGCCGGGGCCGGTGCGCCGCCGGGAACCGTGGCCGTGGCCGGCGTCGCCGCCGCTTCTTTCGCCGGAGCGGGCGGCAAGGGCTTCACGTCCTTCGACAGGCTGCGGAGATAAAGGATGATGTCGGCACGCTTCTGCGGGTCGGCCAGCCCGGCATAGCTCATCTTGGTACCGGGGGCATAGGCGCTGGGCTTTTTCAGCCATTCATAAAGCTCGTTGTAGTTCCAAGGCCCTTCCTTGCCCTTCAGCACCGCGGAATACGCATACCCTTCCATGTGGCCGTGCTTGTTGCCGACCGTATTGTAGAGGTTCGGGCCGACGCCTGCCTTGCCGCCCTCGTTGAACGAGTGGCACGCGACGCATCCTTGCGACTTCACCAGCTTCTCGCCTTCCTCAGCCGTACCCGAGGCCAGCACCAAGGCGACCGGCGGGTCGGGCGCCTCGGCCGCCGGCGCCGCGCCCGCACCCTCGGGCATGTCGATCTTGATCGCCACCTTCTCAAGCTTGTGCGGGTGCACCAGCACGTCGCCCAACACCCCCGCGCCGACGAACGCGATCCCGGCGAGCAGGACGGCGGCGGCCGCCTTGTTAAGTTCCAGACTATCCATGCTCACCCGGCTCCCAAATCCTGAGGCGCCGGCGCTCACCCCCGGCGTTCGTTCAATTACCCCAAGCCTTGAAAACTGGGCAACCCTTCAACTTTGTCCAGCCGTCAGCCTATTGTTGGGAAACAATCGTCGGATGCTGCAGCGAAGGGAAGTCCTTGGCCATCGCCGCGCCGTACAGCGGCTTGTAGATGCCCTGGTGGCACGTGGTGCAGTTCACCTTCGCCACGTCCCCGGCCGCGCCCAGCCGCACCGGCGGGAACACGCCCTGCAACGATTTCAGGTATGTGTCGTTGAGGTCGCGCACCATGTTGATGCCATGCCACGCCGTCACCCGCTGCGGCGTGCTCTGCGACCAGTCCCCGAGCGCCCTCGTGTTGTGGCAATAGGTGCAGTTGACCCCGAGCGACTGCGCGAAATGCATCATCAGCGCATAGGTCCATTCGGTTTCCTTGATCGAGTGCCGGTTCCCGTCCGGCAGCGCCTCGCCGCCTTGCACGCGGATGCTGTGGTCGTTTTCCAGGAACGGCGTGAACGGGTCGTAGGGTAGTGAGGAGTAATTGACCGCCGGCGCCGCCCGGTTCGCCCCGGTCGCGACCTCGGCGAACCCGCCCGTCTGTTTCGGCCCCGGGTCGTTGAACCAGATATAGCTCGGCACCGGCTGCCCGCGATGGCAGGTGTAGCACGTCACCCCCACCTGGGCCACGTGCGAGGTCCATTCCGAGTTGATGCTCTGCACCATCTGGATCATCCGCCGGGCGACGATCTTGGTGTAAACGCTGTCCTCGGCCATGTTGTTGGTGTTGTGGCAATAGGCGCAGCCCTGCGTCGGGCTGACCCAGTTGGTGATCGACACCATCAGCCGGGTGAACTGGCCCACGCTGATGTCCTGCAGCACTTGCACGTTCTTATAGGTTGTGCCCGCCTTCGGCCCGGCCGTGCCGAGGCTTGGCAGCGACGCCGGCGCCTTGTTCTCGGCTAGGTAGGTCTTCAGGTCCCGCGGGTTGTAGTTCGTCTCCATCGCCAGGCCGCGAAAGCCGCGCTGCACCACCTCCACCGGCGGGCGCTCGAAGCTGTTGACGAAGGCGACGCCCAGCAGGGCGGCTGCCGCCGCGCCGACGAGGCCGAACGCCGTCCGCAGCCCCAGGCCGCTCATTGCCCGGCTCCCGTGGCCAGCGCCGGGTCAACCACCGTGCCCCACACCTCGGGGTAGGGCGGCGCGATCCCATGCTTCACGCCCCACAGATACCAGTTGTCCACCACCGTCCCGGTCAGCAGGATGCCGATGCCGCCCGTCAGCGGGCACAGGACGGCGAACCACCAGGCCCAGCGGTGGATGCTCTCCGCCGAGGCGCAGAAGCCCATGGTCCAGCGCCAGAACAAGGCGCCGCGCTCGAACGCCGTGCCGCGGTCGACGATCTGCTCCAGCTCCCGCTCGCCGCCGTAACGGCTGATCGCCAGAACGGTCGCGCCGTGCATGGCGAACAGCAGCGTGGAGCCGTAAAGGAACACGATCGAGAGCATGTGGAACGGGTTGTAGAACAGGTTGCCGTAGCGAATGGACAGCGAGCCGGTCCAGTCAAGGTGCGGGAAGATGCCGAACGGCACCGCTTCCGACCAGCTCCCCATCAGCAACGGGCGGATGAACCCGACCACGAGATACAGCCAGATCGCCGCCGCGAACGCCCAGGCGACATGCGTCCCCATGCCGAGCGTCCGCGCCCGCGTATAAACGCGGGTCCACCACAGCAGGATCGACGCGGTCAGAAAGAACCCGGCCACCAGCCACCACCCCCCTTGCGCCAAAGGCGGGAAACGCAGGCCGTAGCCTGGCGCGGGCGGCTCGAGGCCCAGCCACGCCAATTGCCGCACGAACTGCACCGGGTCCCAGTTCACCGAGGCCCACATGTTGAGCCCGATGATCTCGAACGCGATGAAGCCGCAGATCAACGAGGCGACGCCTGTGAAGCCGAGGTAGATCGGCCCGACCTGCGCGTCCCCGAACTTGCCGGCGAGGTGGATGAAGTAGGGCTTGCCGGTCCGCGCGAAGCCGGTGGTCGAAACCGGCACCCCGGCATAAACCGGCCCTCTGACCTGCACGCGGGTGAACAGATTCTGATACGTGGCCATGACAGGCGCTTCCTATTATTGTTGTTGCGCGAAACGCGTCAGCTCCAGATCGGCAACTGCAGCCACCAGCTCCACCACTCGGGCCAGCCACGGGTCCAGAACGGCCCGCTGATGATGATGCAGACGGCGCTCCAGAACCCGGCCGACAACGCGAGGAACAGGCCGAGCCGGTGCACGCCCAGCGTCCCGATCGACCAGCCAATGGTGTCGCGGAAGAAGGTGTTCTCGTGCTCGGCCGTCTTGACCACCTGGCCCTTCCTCGGGTTCGCCGCCGACAGCACCAGCCCGCCGTGCAAACTCAGCGCCAGCACCGTCGTGAAGAAGAACGTGATCGCCAGCATGTGCGCCGGATTGTAGTGGAAATTCAGGTACTGGTAGCCGGTGTTCGACACCCAATCGAGGTGGCTCAGGATGCCGTAAGGGAACCCGTGTCCCCATGCGCCGAGCAGCAGCGGGCGGATCACCACCAGGCTGACGTAGGCGAAGATCGCGACACTGAACGCGACCGGCACGTGGTAGCCCATGCCCAGCTTGCGGCTGATCTCCGCCTGCCGCAGCGCCCAGGAAACGAAGGCGCCGATCGCGCAGATGGTGATCACCTGCCACAGCCCACCCTCCCGGATCGGCGCGAAGCCGAGGCCGTAGCTCAAATCCGGCGGCGCGATGTTGATGCGCCAGATGTTCCACGTCGGCCCGATCGCGGCGCCGTAGACGATCAGCAGCGTGCCGAGAACGGAAAAGAACACGGTCGAGACGCCGAACAGCCCGACGTAGAACGGCCCCACCCAGAAATCGAACAAGTCGCCGCCGAGCAGGGTGCCGCCCCGCACGCGGTATTTTGGCTCGTAGCTCAGCATCGACATTCTTATGTCTCCTCCCGGAAGGCCGCCTCGGCCGGGCCGTATGCTCCCGGCCGAGGCGGCTGCTTCATTTAGCCGCGGGCAACGGCGCCACCTGCGCCGCCACCGGACGCGAAGGCCCTTCCAGCCAGTTGAACCGGCTGGTGCTGAGCAGGATGAAGTGGATCAGCAGCGCCAGAACGAACAGGAATGTGCCGAGTGCCACCAGCACGCGGCGGGGATCGAACAGCAACCATACACGCCACATGGCTCAGCTCCCTATGTCAGCATCGATTGGACGAGGGTCAGGCCGTCCAGCAAGGACGTCTGATAGCCGTTCGGCCCCGGCAGCCACGGCCGCCACAGCCACACCAGGATGTGAGCGACGATCGCGATCACCGTGAAGACGATGAAGCTGGTGAGAAAGATGCTATGGAACTCGCGCGCCTCGGAATCAGTCAGGCCCGAGGTGGACCCTGCTCGTAGATTGGCTTCAGACATAGTCGGGGTACCTCCACGTACCGCTCGTTACCGCACACCCCGCGGCCGGGTCCTTCCGCGGCCAAGGGCCACGGCCTCGCACCGCCGGGGTTCCGCCCGGTTGCGCAATCCTCGATGCCGGGTCGCCTGCCCGGCGTCATGCTGCCGCCTTCATGGAACTGAGCGAGCGGGCAGCCAGCGCCTTGGTCACCCGGTCGCAGCCCGCCTCCCGCGCCGCCTGCTCGGCCGCGTCGCGGAACCGCTTGGCCGCCGAGATGCGGACCAGGAACGGCTCGCTTTCCACATATTCGTTCAGCAACGCGAGCGCGTCGTCGTCCCACGGCACGGCGTTCCACTCGGCGGCACGCACGGGCGTCGGCTCCACCCGGTCCATGTCCGTGCTGAGCGGCAGGATGTGGAACAGCGCGTCGAACAGCGCGTTGCAGTATTCCTGCACGACGTAGCAGGCGCCGGCGTAGCCCATGAACGGCGTCCCCGTGTGCCGGCGGACAATGGCGCCGGGGAACGAGGCCGGGATGAACTGGCAACGCGCGCCCTGCTCGGCGGCGTAGAGGCGCTCGTTATAGGAGCCGTACAGCACCAGCGGCGGCGTCGCCTTCAGCGCCTCTTTCACGGCCTGGTTGTCCGGCTTCGCCCCGGCGGTCCGCTCGAAATGGAAGGTGCAGGGAATGCCAAGCTCGCCCTCCAAAAAGCCGACCAGCCCGCGCGCATAGGTCCCGGTCGCGACCACGGCGAAGGTAGCGCTGGCGAAGAAGTCCTGCGTGACGCTGCGCCACAAATCCCAGACGGGCTTGATGGTGGTGTGCTTCTCCCGCTCAATGAACGGCTCCGGGTCGAGGCCCGTCAGCTCGCCGAGCTTGCGCAGGAAGTTGGTGGTGGCGAACAGGCCGATGGGCGCTTGCAGGTAAGGGCGCTCCAGCTCCTCGCACAGGCCGCGGCCGAACTCGCGGTACATGCAGATGTTCACGTCCGCGTCCGGCAGTCTGGCAATGTCGTCGATGTGGGAACCAAGCGGGAACACAAGGTTAATCTCGCAACCGATTCCCTCCACCAAACGACGGATCTCGGCCAAATCCGACGGCATGTTGAAGGTGCCGTAGATCGGCCCGACGATGTTGACCCGCGGCTTCACCCCCTCGGCGCGCGGCGGGCGCGGCCTGATCTTGGCGCGCTTCAGCCCGAACTCGCTCCACAGCCAATAGATCGCCCGATCCGCCGCCTGCCACTGGTCCTCGTCGATGGTGCGCGGGATGAAGCGCAGCAGGTTGCTGCCTTCCGGCGTCACCCCGCCGCCGATCATCTCGGCGATGCTGCCCGTCACCACCACCGACGGCAGCTCCTGGTCCCCCGTGGACGCGGCCCGGCGCAACGCCCCCTCGGTGCCGGTCATGGACAGGCTTTCCTCGTTGAGGCCCGTCACCGTGATCGGCAGCTCGTGCGGCGGCAGCCCGTCGGTGTAGTGCATCACCGCCGTCACCGGCAGGTTCTCGCACCCGACCGGCCCGTCGATCACCACGCGAAGGCCGCGGATGGCGGTGAAGGCATAGACCGCCCCCCAGTAGCCCCCGGCCCGGTCATGGTCGAGCACGAGCATCGGCTAGGTCCCCACCGCTTCGGCCGCCTTGGCCTGCGCCGCCCGCAGCTTGCGCATCCGCTCGCGCGAACCCTTCGGCTCCACCGGCTTGGCGTTCCAGCCATACCCGGCGGCAGCCCCGGTCCCCACGCCCTCGAAGAACCCGACCATCCGCCGGAACCGCTCCGCGCCCCGCGTCTGCGCCGCGACGATCCCCGCCAGCGCCCCGGCCCCCGCCGGCCCGAACAGCGGGCGGGCGGAAACCATGTTGGTGAAGTAAAGCGCCGGGATGCCCAGCTCCTTCGCCTTCTGCACCAAGGGCGTCGTGCCGAGCGCGAGGTCGGGCCGGACATCGAGCATCGCCGCCATGTCCTGCTCCAGCGAGGCGCGGTATTGCACGTGCGCGCCGTGCGCTTCGAGCCATTCCCGGTCCGGGTCGCTCCATTCCGTGCGCGGACAGGCGGTGCCGACATACGGAACCTCCGCCCCGGCCTCGATCAGCAGCCGGGCGACCAGCAGTTCCGATCCCTCGTAACCGGAAACCGTGACGCGCGCCTGGATGGGCGCCGCCGCGAGCGCGCCCTTGATCACCGGCAGCCACTTCGCCTTCGCCGCGTCGGCGCTGACCCCCGCCGCCTTGCCGACCGCCTCAAGCCAGGCCGCCGTACCCTCGACGCCGACCGGGCCGGACCCCACCACCGGCCGCCCGGCGGCTTTGAACTCCCGCACCGTCGCCGTGTAGAATGGATGAACCGCCGCGGCCACGGCGCAGTCGAGCGCCGCGTACTGGTCGCGCCACTCCCGCGACGGCAGCGGCGGCGCGACCCCCAGCCCCATCGGCGCGAGCAGCCCGCTGATCCCCGGCGGGTCGCCCGGAAACAGCTCGCCGATCATCGCCACCGTGGGCAGGGTCTGCTCCTGCCTCGGCCGGGCGACCGGCCCCGCCTCCGCCTCGGCGCGGGCAAACCGCAGCATCGCCCCGGCCAGCACGTCCTTCGCCTCCGCATGGGTAGGCACGCCGAAGCCCGGCACGTCGATGCCGATCACCCGCACCCCGTCGATCTGCCGCGGCAACCGGTCCAGCGGCACGCCGGACGCGGTGGGCACGCAGAGATTGATCACGATAACCACGTCGTAATCTTCGGGCTTGGCCATCTGGTAGACGGCGTCGCGGATGTCCTCGTAGAGCTGGCCGCGCACCAGCGTCTCGCTGTTGAACGGGACGTAGCCGACGCTGCGCCGCGCGCCGTAGAAGTGCGAGGTGAAGGTGAGGCCGTAGACGCAGCAGGCGGAGCCGCTGAGGATGGTGGCGGTGCGGCGCATCCTGAGGCCGACGCGCAGGCTGCCGAACGCCGGGCACATCGATTGCGGCTGGTCGTGCGGGCCTTGCGGGTAGTCGGCGGCGAGCCGGTCGAGCACGCCGGTCTTGCCCGCCGCCCGCGCCGCCGCAAGCATGGTCTCACGCCCGCCGTGGCAGCCGGAAGCGGCGGCAAGGTCGGGTGGCGGGATGGCGCCGTCCATCGTCACGCGCCCTCGTAGACCACTTCGAGCGAAGGCTTGCTCAGCACCGTGGCCGCGCACATGTCGGCCTCGGTCGCGGGGGTCAGGACCACGTCGCGGCCGACGGTTTCGCCGGCGAACAGGCCGAGCAGCGCGTCCTGCGTAAGAGGGGTGGGGCGGACGGGCGGGGCCAAGGCCACCTGCTCGGCCAGCTCCTCGAACATGGACGCCCATTGGCCGCCGGGCTTGCCGATGATCTCGTAGTTGGCGCTCTTCTTGCGGATGTCGTCGTTGGCGGGGATGGCCGACAGCACCGGGATGCCGGCGGCGGCGGCGAAAGCCTGCGCTTCGCCGGTGCCGTCGTCCTTGTTGATGACCATGCCGGCCACGCCGACGTTGCCGCCCATCTTGCGGAAGTAGTCGACCGCCGAGCAGACGTTGTTCGCCACGTAAAGCGATTGCAGGTCGTTCGAGCCGACCACGATCACCTTCTGGCACATGTCGCGCGCGATCGGCAGGCCGAAGCCGCCGCACACCACGTCGCCCAGGAAGTCGAGCAGCACGTAATCGAACCCCCATTCATGGAACCCGAGCTTCTCCAGCAGCTCGAAACCGTGGATAATCCCCCGCCCGCCGCAGCCGCGCCCAACCTCCGGCCCGCCCAGCTCCATGGCGAACACCCCGTCGCGGATGAAGCACACGTCCCCGATCGAGACCTTCTCCCCGGCCAGCTTCTTCTTCGACGAGGTCTCGATGATGGTCGGGCAGCTTCGCCCGCCGAACAGCAGCGAGGTGGTGTCGCTCTTCGGGTCGCACCCGATCAGCAGCACCCGCTTGCCTTGCTGCGCCATCATGTAGCTGAGGTTGGCCAGCGTGAAGCTCTTGCCGATGCCGCCCTTGCCGTAAATGGCGATCACCTGCGTCTCCTTCTTCGGCGCTTCGGTGGCCACCGCGTCCGGCTCGATCGCCGCCTCGTCGCGCAGGGCCTGGGCCATGCTGGCCTGCGGGTCCGCCCCAGTCGCCGCCATCGCGGCCTTCGTCACGGCTGCGTTCATGAGCACGCTCTCCAATCCAGGATCATTTTCAGGCAACCGGCATCCTCGAACGCCGTCCGGTAGGCATCGGGCGCGCGCGCCACGGCGGCGCGGTGGGTCAGCAATCCGTCGAGATCGAGCGCGCCGCTCTCAACCATCGCCCGCGCGGTCTCCAAATCCTGCTTTCGCCACTGCGCGGCGACGCGGAACCGGGCCTCCTTCATGAACGCCGGCGGGAACGCGAACGACATCCGCTCGGCGTAGAACCCGGCCAGCACGACCTCGCCGCCGGGGGCCAGGCGCGAAACGAGGCTGTCGAGGATCGCGGCATCCCCGCTCACGTCGCAGATCGTCCGGTAATCGCGCCGGTCGTCGTCCGCGGGCGCGACGACCGGGTAGCCGCACGCGCCCGAGGCCCGGCCTGCATCCGTCTCCCAAACCGTCGGCGCCGCCCCGCCATGCGCCAGCACGAGCCGCGCCAGCAACCGCCCGAGCACGCCGTGGCCGACGATCAAATCCGGCAACGCCCCGGCTAGCGCGTGCTGTGCCGTGGCGGCCAAGGCCAGCAGGATGCCGCGCTCGCCCAACCCCTCGCTGACCGGCACGACGCGCGCCCCGGCCACCACCAGCGTCGAGGCGCTGGCGCCGAACAAGCCGCGCACCTCGCCGAAACAGTTCGCCCCCGGCACGAACACGGTAGCTCCCACATCGACCCCGGAAGCGTCGCCCGCCCGCACCACCCGGCCCACGCTCTCGTAGCCCGGCACCAGCGGGTATCCCATTCCGGGAAACGCCGGCATCCGCCCGGTGTAGAGCAGGCGCTCGGTCCCGGTGCTGACGCCGCTGAACACGGTTTCGACCACCACGTCCGCAGCGCCAGGCTCGTTCAGCGCCAGCCGGCCCGGGGCCAGCCTGTGCGGAGCGGTTAAGATGATCGCCTCAGCGTGCAACGTGGCCTCCATTATCCGGCTCTTTCGACACGTCTTCAGGCGTCACGATAGACTGACAAATACAACTGTCAATAATCATTTACAGATTTTAATCTTCAACTGTCAGGCGCGCGCGACGATCAGCCCGGTCTGCACCGGCGTCGCCGTCCGCCGCAGCCGGGCCGAGCGGAACCCGGCGTCCTTCAGCATCGCCAGCAAACGCGCCGGCGTCCGCGCCCGCCCGCTGCCCATCGCCAGCAGGTACATGCCGAAATACGCGTCCCCGACCCGCTCTGCGCCGCGCAGACCGGCCATGGGTTCCGCCAGCAGCAGCGTGCCGCCATCCGGCAGCGCCGACCGCACCGCCCGCAGCAACGCTTGCGCCTCCGCGTCCGCATGGTCGTGCACGACGCGCACCAGGCTGATCAGGTCCGCACCGTCCGGCAGCGCGCCGTGGAACGCATCGCCGCCAAGCGCGCGCGCCCGGTCGCCCAGCCCGGCCGCCGCGAACCGCTCCCGCGCCCGTTCAGCAACGGCAGGGAGGTCGAACAGCATCAGATCCAGCTTCGGAGCGCGCTCGGCGGCTGCCATGAGGAAGCGCCCGTCGCCGCCCGCCACGTCCATCAGCGCATGGTGCCGGCGCACGTCGTAGGCGTCCAGCACCTCGGCGGCGACCAGCGGCTGCGACGCCGCCATCAGCTCGGAGTAGGCGGCGACTTGCCCGGCATCCAGTTCCTCGGGCGACTCCGCGCCCGCATAGGGCCAGTAAGCGGACAGACCGCCCCGCCCGCTCCGCAGCAGCGCCACCGGATCGGCCAGGTCGCGGTAGACCGCGGCGTGGTGCCGCACCATGGCCGCGACCGCCGGGTTGTCCACCATCGCGCCCCCGAGCGGGCCGAGGCCATACTGCTCGCCGCGCCGTTCCGTGAGTCCCAAGGAAGCGGCCCCTGCCAGCAGCCGGTCCGCCGCTTCGGTGGTCAGGCCGAGTTCCGGCGCGAGCGCCTCCGCCGTGGCCGGGCCGCGGGCCAGGCGCGCGAACAGGTCAAGCTCGGTGCAGGCCAGCAGGATCTGCGAGTAGACGAAGCCCGCCGCCAGGTCGAACAAGGCCCGTGCCCGGCGCCGGGCCACGGGCCGGGTCAGCGGAAACCGCGCCGCCCAGGCCCGGAACGCCGGATTCGCGACCAGGCGGTCCCGCCATCCCGACCAGGCCGGCAGGGTCAGGCCGCGACTTGCGCCGCGGGCCGGTCCGCGCTGGCCGGCAATAGCCGCAGCGTTTCGGTCAGGATATGGCCGCTCAGCGCCGACTGGCCCGGGCATGGCGGAACGGAGGCCGCCGCATCGGCCGCGAGATTGCGCAGCCGCCCGACCGCTCCCGAAAGCCCCAGCAAGGCCACGGCGTTCGGCCGCTTGTGCGCGGCGTCCTGGCCCACGGGCTTGCCGATCGCGGCCGGGTCCGCCGTGGCATCCAGGATGTCGTCCGCCACCTGGAACGCCTCGCCCAACTGCATCCCGACCCGCCGCCAAGGCTCCGGCTCCGCCCCGGCCGCCGCCGCCCCGGCCACGGCTGCCGCGGCGAACAGCGCACCCGTCTTCTCCCGCTGATACAGCGCCAAGTCGGCGCTCGCCTCGCACTCCCATGCCTGCCCGGCCACGATGCCCGACGGCACGCCCACCGCGAGCCCCACCGTCATCACCAGCGGCCCCAGGCGCATCGGCGACAGCGCCGCGCCTTGCGCGAGCGTCTGGAACGCGAGCACGATCAGCGCGTCGCCGGCCAAAACGGCGAGCGGCTGGCCGAAGGCGCGATGCACGGAGGGCTGCCCGCGCCGAATTTCGGCATCATCGAAACAGGGCAGGTCGTCGTGCACCAGGCTCGCGCAATGCAGCAGCTCGATGGCAGCCGCCGCGGCGTCGCTGACCTCCGGGCTGTCCTCGCCGCAAGCCTCGGCGACGGCAAGGCACAGGCGCGGGCGGATCCGGGCGCCGCGAGGGAACACGGCATGGCGCATGGCCGCGGCCAGCAGCGGCGGACAGGACGGGTTCTCCGCCCGCCCGAGTGCGACGTGCAGCGTCCGTTCGATCCGCGTAGCTGGGTCCACCACAACCTCCGACTTTTGTCACTTCTAATTGTCGGTTAATAGTGTCAATGAAAGCTGACAGTCACGTCAAGCCATTTCCGCGGGAGGAGCACGATCAGCACCCGGCACGTCCTCGTCATCGGCGCCGGCATGGGCGGCCTGGCCGCGGCGATCGACCTCGCAGCCCAAGGGTTGCGCGTGACGCTCGTCGAGCGCGCCCCGGCGCCCGGCGGGAAAATGCGCCAGGTGTTCGCGGGCGGGCGCCCGATCGACGCCGGGCCAACCGTGTTCACGATGCGCTGGGTGTTCGAGTCGCTGTTCGCCGACGCCGGGGAGAGCCTGTCCGACCACCTGACGCTGCACCCGGCCACGACCCTCGCCCGCCACGCCTGGGCCGGCTCGCCGTTGCTGGACCTGTTCGCCGACCGGCGGCGCAGCGCCGAGGCCATCGCCGCCTTCGCCGGGCCGAAGGACGGCGCCGGGTATCTCGCCTTCTGCGAGCAGGCCGCCCGTATCTACCGCACGCTCGAAGGCCCGTTCATCAAGTCCGCCCGGCCCAGCACTGCCGGCCTGGTGCAATCGACCGGCGTGTTGAACGCCTTGCGGTTGATGCCCTTCCATACGCTGTGGGGCGCGATCGGCACGCATCTGGCCGATCCGCGGTTGCGGCAACTGTTCGGGCGCTACAGCACCTATTGCGGCACATCGCCCTATCTCGCCCCGGCCACGCTGATGCTGGTGGCGCATGTCGAGCAGGAGGGCGTCTGGCTGGTGGACGGCGGGATGCACCAGGTCGCCCAGGCGCTGGCCCGCGTGGCGGCCGGGCTGGGGGTCGATCTGCGCTACGGAACGCAAGGCGCGGAGATCAAGCTCGCCGCCGGGCGCGCCGCCGGGGTCCGGCTGGCGGATGGCGAGACGATCAAGGCCGATGCGGTTCTTTTGAACGGCGAGCCGACGGCCCTGGCCGCCGGCCTGTTCGGCCAGGCGGCAACCCGCGCCGCGCAACCGATCCCATTCGCGCAGCGGTCGTTGAGCGCGATGACGTTCACCGGGCTGGCAAACACCTCGGGATTGCCGCTGCTGCGCCACACCGTCCTGTTCTCCGATGATTACAGGCGGGAGTTCGACGAGATCGCCGCCGCCCGCCTGCCCACCGAGCCCACCACCTACGTCTGCGCCCAGGACCGCACCGACCAGGACGCGCCCCCGGACACAACGCCGGAGCGCCTGCTCGTCCTGGTCAACGCCCCGGCGGCCGGCAATGGCCATTCATTCAGCCAACAGGAGATCGAGCGATGCACGGAGGGAATGACCGGCCTGATGCAGCGGTGCGGCTTGCAGGTGAGCTTCACGGAGCCGCCGATCCGGACCATGCCGGCCGAGTTCAACCGCCTGTTCCCGGCATCGGCGGGAGCGCTCTACGGCCCGGCGGTGAACGGCGGGATGGCGAGCTTCAAGCGCCCGCTGAGCCGCACGAAGCTGCCGGGGCTTTATCTGGCGGGGGGCGGGACTCATCCGGGCGCGGGCGTGCCGATGGCGGCGCTGTCGGGCCGGCAGGCGGCCTTGAGCATCCTGCAGGACTTGGCGCCCCGCGGTTCGACGCGCCCGTCCCCCCGAACGGCTACGCCTGGTGGTATGCCGACGCGCTGAGCGACGACGGGCGGCACGGCATCACCGTGATCGCTTTCATCGGCAGCGTGTTCTCGCCCTACTACGCCTGGGCACGCCGCGGCGGACGCCGCGCCGACCCGGCCAACCATTGCTGCCTGCACGTCGCCCTCTACGGCCGCCCCGGCGGATGGGCCATGACCGAGCGCGGCCGCACGGCCCTTAAGCGGGACGCAACCTCGCTCGCCATCGGCCCCAGCCGGCTCGACTGGGACGGCGAAGCCCTGACCATTACGATCAACGAGAGCGCGGCGCCGCTGCCCAAACCCATCCGCGGCATCGTCCGCGTCATCCCCTCGGCCCTGACCGGCGCCCGCTTCACGCTGGACGACGCCGGGCGGCACCGCTGGTCGCCGGTCGCGCCGACCGCCCGGGTGGAGGTGGCGCTCAGCCGCCCGGGCCTGCGCTGGTCCGGCCCCGGCTATCTCGACAGCAACGACGGCGACCGTCCGCTCGAAGCCGATTTCCGCCATTGGGACTGGTGCCGCGCCCCCACGCGGAACGGCGCCGCCATCCTCTACAACGCCGAGCGTCTCGAAGGCGGCGAGCAGTCGCTCGCGTTGCATGTCTCGCGCGACGGCTCGGTCTCCCGCTTCGACGCCCCGCCGCGCGCCACGCTCAAGCCCACGCTCTGGCGCATTCCCCGCCATACCCGGGCCGACCCCGGCAGCGAGCCGCGCGTCCGCCAAACGCTGACCGACGCGCCGTTCTACGCCCGCTCGGTGATCGAAACCCGGCTTGGCGGCGAAAACCTCACCGCCGTGCACGAGAGCCTCGACATGCGCCGCTTCACTGCGCCCTGGGTGCAGGCGATGCTGCCGTTCCGGACGCCGCGGTGGACATGACGCCCTTTCGCCAACCCGCCTGAAAGCGGATCAGCATCTTGCGCGAGGAGGCGTCGCCGCGCTTGCTGATCCCCGGCAGCTTCGGCTTGATACGGGCCTCCGCCGTCAGAAGCCAACGGTCGCGGGCCTGGAGCTGAGCCGCCCTGAGCTTGATGTCGGTGAGAGGCGCCTGAACCGGATACCCACTTTCCGCTACCCGGTCCGATGCCCGGTTCGCGCCGAGGATGCTACCGGAATTTGCCGGAGATCAATGGAAGATAAAACGCAGCGAAATCGGCCAATTTGGAAGCGCCCGGCGGCCTGTGAAAGCCGGCGTGGCTCCCTGAGTAGGACTCGAACCTACGACCGAGCGATTAACAGTCGCTTGCTCTACCAGCTGAGCTATCAGGGATCGTGGGCCGTCATATAGCGCCGGAGCCGGCCAAGTGCAAACCTCATCCCAGCCCCTTGCCGAACGCCGTCGCGCCAGGCAAAAGCTCTCGCGCAGCCAAGGCCAATGCAGGTGTGGTGGAATTGGTAGACGCGCCGGACTCAAAAAGGGGTTGGTGTTGGTTCTAGAGGATTTATTTTTCCTGACGTGAATACAGGCTCTTAGCGCACGACCCGACGGCCTTCCCAAAACGGCCCGAAATGCGCTAGGAGCCACATAGGAGCCAAGCGGCTCGATGCGGGTGTGGTGGAATTGGTAGACGCGCCGGACTCAAAATCCGGTTCCGTAAGGAGTGTCGGTTCGACCCCGACCACCCGCACCATCGATTGAAGAGCGTTAAGCTCCGAAGTCTGTCAAGCGCCGGTTGATCCGGCGATGCTGTTGGAATGAAGCGCAGTTGCGAGCGCCTCTCGACACCTGTCGCAGCTTCACGCTGATCCTTGTATCGACCTTCGGGGTGCCAGCGCTTCAAAAGCGTCAGAAGAGATCGCGTCTAGTTGCGACGGCCTTTGCGAGGCTGGTCAGCCGCTCGACGCTCCAGCCCTGTCGCGTAGAGGCGGCACCAATAGCGTGCTCCTAACATAGTCGTCGACGGCTTGTGCGGCGTTCGGGTGCGAACGACCGACGAATGCCCGGAACTTTTCGCTTCCTGGCGTCTACCAGTAGGAGCGGCGACGCCGCCGCTTCATAGCGGGCGAGGATTCGTCGAAGATACGCCACCTTGCTGCCGAATGCCGCGTAGAAACTCCCGCACGTAACAGCGATGGCTTCGGTAAGTTCGGCCAGCCCGACCGCATCAAAGCCTCTTGCCTGGCCGGTTGGTGTCTGCCGGGGCGGCGGCACTGGAATGGCCTCAAGCTCGATCGAGCGATGAGGGCGGGTCCGTGCGGTTCGGCGAAGTTGTCCGACGAGGATTATTCGCAGGAGTGCGCCGCCGCCTGAGTTCCAGCGGATGTCTGCGGGTCGTTCGCACGGCAGCGACGGGTGCCTACTGCAACGGTGCTACCTGAACCGGGAATGATTTAAAGCAGGTGGAGAGTCGATGAGCACTCAAGACGAGATCCAGGGGCTACGCATGAGATTTCTCTCCCGACCCGCTGGTCGTTGTCGCGCCGCTACGTCCCCGGCTTGCCGGCCACGCTCTATCGCCAGCGCACTATTGACCAACTTGCCGCCCCGGCCTGGCCAACCCTGCTCATCCCCTTCGCGCGAGCGCTCTTGCTGGGCGAGAGGGACAGCAGAAAGCGGTGCTCCATGACCGACCGGGTTCACGACACCGTGATTGTAGGCGGCGGAACGGCCGGCTCTGTGCTGGCCGCTCGCCTGAGCGAGGACCCGGCGCACCGCGTGCTGCTTATCGAGGCGGGACCCGCCTATCCGCCGAACGACTATCCCGCCGACCTGACCGGTCCCGCCATCGCCATCGAGCCGCGGCGCACCTGGGGCTACCTCAGCCAGCCCGGCCGCACCGGCCACGCCATTGCCGCCCATGCCGGCAAGGTGCTGGGCGGCGGATCGGCCATCAACGCGGGCATCGCGCGGCGGGGGCGCCCGGGTGACTTCGCGGAGTGGGCGGGCCACGGCCTGCCCGACTGGACGTTCGAGCGGGTGCTGCCCGCCTACAAGCGGTTGGAGCAGAGTGACATCGGCGACCCCCGCTGGCACGGCGGCACCGGGCCATGGCCGATCCGCCAGCCCGCCGCGGCGACGCTGACCCCGGTGGTGCGCGCCTTGGTTGACGCGGCGGCGAGCACCGGCCTGCCCTGGATCGACGATTTCAACGGCGCGCACCAGCACGGCGTCGGCTGCGAGGTGAAGAACATCGTGGACGGATTCCGCACCAATGCGGGCATCGCCTATCTCACCGCGGCGGCGAGGGCGCGGCCGAACCTCTCCATCCGCAGCGACGCGATGGTCGATCGGATCGCGATCGACGGAGGCCGCGCGGTCGGCGTGGTTATGGCCGGCGGCGAGACGATTGGGGCGGGCGAGGTGATCGTATCGGCCGGCGTGTACGGCAGCCCCGCGGTCCTGCTGCGCTCCGGCATTGGTCCGGCGGTTCACCTGCATGGGCTGGGCATCGCGGCGCACGCCGACCTGCCGGTGGGCGAGGGATTGCAGGACCAGCCCATGTATACCGTCGCCTACCGGGTCGCGCAGGACGTTCCCGACCAGCCGCGCGGCGGCAGCGGCGTGGTGTGGACCCGGTCGTCACTGGCGCGGGACGACGAACTCGACCTCCAGCTCTCCGTCTCCGTCCAGCCCGACCTGGACGATGCCGGCGCGCCGATCCGCGCGCTGCGCGCCTGGGCCTGCGTGGTCAGGCCGCGCGGCCGGGGTACAGTGCGGCTGAAGAGCCGCGACCCGTTCGCGACGCCGCGCATCGACTATCGCCTGCTCGCCGATCCCGACGACCGGCAGCGACTGGAGGAGGCGGTGCGGCTGGCCCGGCATGTCATGTCGCTGCCGCCGGTCGCGGCGATGATTGACGGCGAACTCGACGGGGACGGCGCGACGGGCCAGCGGGAGCCGCTGGAAACGTCGCTGCACGCCGGCGCGATGACCTTCTACCACGGCACCTCGACCGCGCCGATGGGCGGTCCGCAGGACAAGGCCGCGGTGGTCGACGCCGCGGGCCGGGTCCGGGGGATCCAGGGTTTGCGGGTCGTCGACGCCTCCATCTTCCCCGCGGCGATCTCCGTGCCCGTCAACCTCACCACGATCATGGTCGCGGAACGGATCGCCGGGCAGATCCGCACTGGAGCGTTCGACGGGTGAGGTCGCGCGCAGGCACGTGAAAGGATAGTCATGGTCAGTCGAATGAGCGGCATTGCTCCGCGATACCACGTCCAGTCGACCGCCGCGCAATCGCGCAACGGCTTCCCTTATTTCGAGCACCACGACTCGGTCTCGGCGCTCTGGAGGAGGAAGTGGCGCAAGCTTTGCGCCGGGGGCATCTATCCTTTCACCGACGCGGACGTCGCGGATTTCGATCCGGTGTTCGAAGAGTTGGTCAGGATATCCGGCGATGATGCCGGCATCCTCTACCGGCCCGACGATTATGCCGAGCCGTTCCTGCCCGTGGGTCTGCGGCTCGTTGCGCAGGCGGAGGAACGGCAAGCGGACGGCGATGCCGCGCGGGCGCGCGCGCTGTTCCTGCGGGCGGCGGCGGTCTACCGGATAGCGCGGTTCCCGATCAACCGTTCGCCCAGGAGCCAGGAAGCGTGGGAGAGCGGCAAGGCCGCGTACGAGAAGGGCGGCGCGCTGCTGGACCCGCCCAGCGTGCCGGTCGCGATCGCGTTCACGGAAGCCAATCCGGCCGCGGGCGACCGCGATGTCGCCGTGCCTGCGTATCTGCGGCTGCCCAGGGGTGACAAGCCGGCGGCGGGCTGGCCCGTGCTGCTCTTCGTCTGCGGCCTGGACGCGTACCGGACCGACCATACCCCTCGCACCCAGGAACATGTCGACCGGGGCTGCGCCGTCCTCAGCTTCGAGATCCCGGGCACCGGCGATTGTCCCGCGGCCCCGAACGATCCCGCCTCGCCGGACCGGCTGATAACCAGCGTTCTGGACTGGGTCGTCAGCAACGCGTCGCGCTACGGCTTCGACCCGGCCAAGGTCATCGTGCGCGGGATCAGCACCGGCGGCTATTACGCCTTCCGCGTCGCCCACACCCATGCGGATCGACTGTTCGCCGTTGTCGCGCAGGGCGGAAGCTGCCACCACATGTTCGATCGAGAATGGATCGGCGCGCAGGACCAGATGGAATACCCGTTCGCGCTCGCCGAGGCGCTCGCGTACAAATTCGGGTACCGGGACGCCGATCCCGCGACCGCCGTCGAACGCTACGCGGCTGAGGGTCGCAAGTTCAGCCTGCTGGATGCAGGCATCGTGGATTTGCCTTCGTGCAAGCTGCTGGTGATCAACGGCATGGAGGATTCGATCTTCCCGATCGAGGATAGCCTGATCATCGGGATCGAGGGCCGCAAGAAGGACCTCGTCTTGCGTGGCGACCGCGGGCACATGGGCAACCCAGGGGCCGAGGACATCCTGTACGGCTGGATAGACCGCGCCTTAAAGGGTGCGCCCTGAGCGGCTCGCGTTCACGACGGCCGGGACCTTCGCGCGCCGGGTCGTCTCGCCGTCGCGGTTTACGGTCCGATCCAGCACAGAACAGCGGTTCTGATTTGTTCCTGCGATCGGACTGGGGACTTTGGAGGTCAGAGACCGTCACCGGCCTCCACATCGTGATTATTCCGCAATACTTGTCTTCGATGACCGCCGGCCACCGCGTGTGCCGATACTCCGTCAGGATAACTTCACCGTGGTGTTGCGGCTCATTCCTCTCCGACGGTAACTTGTCACGTAAGTATCTTTTCCTTGACCGATACCATGCTGGCCGCCACAACGGGCGCTCCACCGGAAAGGTTTGACCATGACCGTCAAGTCGATGTTCGATTTCAGGTTTCCTGCCGAGCACGTGGACGAAGGCTTTCGGCTCGTCCAAGGCATCGGCGCCGACATGATCCCGCTGGCGGGCTACCTCGACTACGAGGTCATTCGGGACGTGAAGGACCCGGGTCACATGATGGTGAACACCTTTTGGGAGAGCGAGAAGGCTGCCTGGGCGGTGCTCGACCGCTATCGGCACAGCGATAAGATCCAGCGGGCGACGGCCCTGATGGGATCGGAGGCGCCCGGGTTCGTGGGTGAGGTTGGACGCTGAGGTCAGGAAACACCGGTGTGGAGGGCCGAGAGCGGCGTGTTCTCATGAAGGATGAGAAAACGGTCTCATGCTCGACGAGCTTTCAGCGGAGCTTCCACCGGAGCCGGAGCACCGGCGCGGAGTAGGCCCGTCCACTTTGTCGGCGCAGGTCACGCAGGTCGAGGCCGGGCTGACTCGCCCGCGGTCTGAAACGGGCCTGAGCAGCGATAGAAACGAGGCGCTTCGATGAAGTTCAAGGAAATGGAGCCGCGAGCCACGATCGAGTCGCAGCTGGGCGATACGGGGGGCCGCTCGTGCTGCTCAATGTCTTCACCCTGGACGCCCAGGACAGCGCCGGCTTCCTTCGGGCATGGTCCGCGGAGTCGGAATTCTTCAAGAAGCAACCGGGGTTCATATCCACGCAACTGCATCAGGGTGTGGGCGGGACCACGATGTACGTCAACTACGCGGTGTGGGAGGCCGCCGCCGCCTTCGCCGCCGCCTTCCACGATCCACAGTTCAAGGCGACGGCCGCTCAGTTTCCGGCGAGCGTGACGGCGCTGCCGCACCTGATCCGCAAGCTCGGCGTCCCCGGGTATTGTGTGCCGTGACCTCCCCCGCAGCCCGACCTTCGGCCGCGGGATGCGATCAGCTACGGTCCGCCAGGAACCCTTCGGCCATGACGCGAAACGCATGAACCGCCTTCGGTAGAGCTGCTCGGGGCTGGTCGTCCGCCGCGACCCACAGCGCGGCATTGAACGCCGCACCGCTCAGAAGGCGTGACGCAGCGTCGACGTCGACGGGCCTCATCACGCCTCGATCGACCAGTCTGGCGACGGCGCGCTTCGTGACGCTGAGACAAGCGTTTTGGCTGGGCCATCGCGAGGGGTCGCCCAGGAAGGCGGGCCCGTCGAGCAGGACGATCCGTTGCACCTCCGGATCCAGTGCCATCTGGATATAGGCTCCGCCTTCAGCCAGCAGCCTCTCCCAGTCGCTTGCTGCGGTGGTTCCGGCCTGTTTCGCCCGCTCGGCCATCTCACCGTCGATCTCCGCGACAACGGCGCCGAGCAGGCCCTGCTTGTCGCCGAACGCGTGGTACAGGGCGCCTCGGGTGAGCCCGACGCTCGCGGTGAGGTCATCCATCGAGGCGGCGGCGAAACCCGATGCGGCGAACGCCATGCGCGCGGCCCGGATCAGCTTGACGCGGTTTTCTTCCACCGTTTCGGCGCGACGCCTTGCGGCCACGACAATCTCGCTTCCACATACGGATCGTATATGAACTTGACGCACGGAACACATCCGTGCATTCACATACGGGTCGTATGAACATGCCTCGGCGTGGTGGCGCTGTCCAGCGGCGCCGGTCAGGCACACGCATCTGCTATGGAAAGGATCGAATATGTCTCAACGGGAAGCGGTGTTTCCGGCCGGTCGTCATGCTCTCTACGAGGCGCACGGCTACTCGGCGGCCGTGCGGTCGGACGATCTGCTCTTCGTGTCCGGCCAAGTTGGCAGCCGCGCCGATGGGTCGCCCGAACCGGATTTCGAGGCTCAGGTTCGCCTGGCGTTCGAGAACCTGCGCGCCACGCTCGTCGCCGGAGGGTGCGGCTTCGACGACGTCGTCGACGTCACCACCTTCCACACTGATCCCGAGAACCAGCTCGGAACGCTCCTGGCCGTGAAAAGCGAAGTCTTCGAGCGTCCGCCTCACCCGAGCTGGACGGCGATCGGGGTCAACTGGCTCTCCGGTTTCGATTTCGAGATCAAGGTGGTCGCCCGCATCCCGCGCGACTCGTGACCCCGACCGTGTTCGACAGGAAGGCGGGGACGCCGATCCCACGCGCAACAACGCTGACCCCGTTGAGTCTCATTGGCCGAGGCGGCGTGAGACGGGCGCGAACGCCGGCGAGACAGCCCCCGACCCACACTCGGACGCTCAGACCCTTCGCCGCCCCCTGCAGACCGAACGCTCACTCATCTCGGTCGAGCGATCGGTCGATCCGGCTCCTCCGAGCGAGGCCGTTGGCGGGAGACCGGTGCACCTCGCCATGACCTGCTCTGCGCCCGTCCGGGTCGCCTTGAGGATGGAGCGGACTGACGCCGCAACGAACTCCACCGCGACATCGGCGCGGTGGCGCTGGTGGACCGCCATCTCGATCTGGAATCCGCCGATTGCGGTCGGCGGCGTCACCGTCACCAGGCCGGCGGCCCGATCACCCGTCAGCATGAGGCTCGGCAACAACGCGAGCATCTGCGACGAGCGCAGCAGATCGGGCACAAGCAGGAAGCTCGGCACCGCTACGCCGACCCGACGCGCCATCTGCATCGCGGCCAGCGTGTCGTCCACGTTGGTCCTCGTCGCGCCCTCGGCGGAGACGACGATGTGCGGATAGTCGAGCCAGCTCTGCGCCGAGCCTTCCGCGAGCGCCGGGTGTCCGGCGCGGCCGGCAAGCAGGTATCGCTCGTCGATCATCTTCTCCACCACCACGCCTCGCGGCGCCCCGGGGCGGAAGACCGACACCGCGATGTCGACCGCCCCGCTGGCCACGTCGGCCAGGGCCGCGGCCCCGCTGGTCCAGGCGCGGATGGCGAGCGTGATTCCCGGCGCGGCGGTGGCGGTGGCGGCGAGGAGCGGCTCGATCAGCACCGCTGCGAGCGCGTCGGCGACCACCAGGGTGACGGTGCGCTCGATCCGGTCGAGCCCGGGCGGCTCCTGATCGACCAGCGCGTCGACCTGGGCCAGGGTCTCGGCCAGCGACCCACGCAGCACTTCGCCTCGCGCCGTCAACCGCATCGCCGTGCCGCGCCGCTCAAGCAGCGGGTCGCCGAACATCTGGCGGCAGCGGTCGAGCGCGTTGGACATCGCCGGCTGGCTGAGCCCGACCCGGCGCGTGAGACGTGGCGCTCCTCCAGCAGCGCCTGGAGCAGCACCAGCAGGTTCAGGTCGATCGTGCGAAGGTTCACGTCGTGAATACCGGCGTATATCGATAATCAATTAGGCATACAGTCGTCCTGCCGCCATCCTGCACTCAGGCAATGAGTGGAGACGGACATGATCTTCGTCACCGGCGCCACCGGCACCAACGGTCGCGAAATCCTGAAGGCGCTCGCCGCGAAGCGGGCGCCGGCGAAGGCGATGGTGCGCTCGGCGGACGACGCGGGCGACCTGCCGCCCGGCATCGTTCCGGTCCAAGGCGACTTCGACGACGAGGCGTCGCTGGCCCGCGCGCTCGCGGGCGTCGAGCGCGCCTTCCTGCTGACCCCCTCGACCGAGCACGCCGAGGAGCAACAGAAATGCTTCGTCGCCGCGGCCGTCGGCGCGGGCGTGCGGCACATCGTCAAGCTGTCCCAGTTCGCGGCCGCGCCGAACTCCCCGGTGCGCTTCCTGCGCTACCACGCGGCGGTGGAGGCGGCGATCCAGGCCAGCGGTCTCGACTGGACGTTCCTGCGCCCCAACCTCTTCATGCAGGGTCTGCTGCAGTTCGCCGGCATGATCCGCGACAGGCACATGTTCGCCGCCCCGATCGGCGATGCGCGCGTGAGCGTGGTGGACGTGCGCGACAACGCCGCAGTCGCCGCAGCGGCGCTCACCCAGGAGGGCCACGCCGGCCGTACCTACACGCTCACCGGCCCGGAGGCGTTGAGCCACGCCGAGATGGCCGCGCGGCTGTCGGCGGCCACCGGACGCGCGATCCGCTTCGTCGACGCCAGCGACGACGATCTACGCCAAGCGATGGCGGGCGTGGGCATGCCCGAGTGGCAGATCGAGGGCCTGGTGGAGGACTACGCCCACTACGCGCGCATGGAGGCGAGCGTGATCGAGCAAGGCGTGCGCGAGGCGACAGGCCTGACGCCGCGTGACTTCGGCGGGTTCGCGAGCGACTATGCAGGCGCGTTCGGCAAAACGGAGGGCGCCTGCGGCTGAACGCCGCCTTGGCGGACGCGCTCGTCAATTCTGAGGAGGCGCGAGTTGTTGAGGGTGCGCGCGCCGTACTCGCGGCCCGAGAAGCATGGTGGCGTTGAGGCGACGCTGGCTTGCCTTGACGGTCCAGCATCTTCACCAGAAACGCAGCGCCTTCGCGACCTCCGTTCCCGATCGGAAGAGCGCATCTCCGATCGAAAGCAAACTTAGCGCGAGCCGAAACGCGCCTTTGCGGCATCGGTAAATGGCATGAAGAGGCTGACGGCAGAACCTTCGGGATCGCGAACCTGGAATGTGCGATTGCCCCACGGCAGCAGCTTGGGCTCGTGCACCAATTCGGCCTTGTCCTTCAACCGATCGAAGGCGGCATCGATGTCCTCGACCATGAACTCGAGGATGGCGGTGCGGTTAGCACGCGGCTCGGCGCTTCCCTCTGCAAAAGCCGCTACCGACTCGGCGCTGCCGATTGCCAGGGTCGCGGCGGGCGTGACGATCTCGGCGAATTGCGGCGCCAGCCAGTCGGCGTTCTGTCCCGTCACCAGCTCGTAGAAGGCGACCATTGCCTTGATGTCGGCGGCGATCAGGCGAACGGATGCAAATTTCATGATCAAATTCCAGGAGACGGCTTGCGTGGAGCCGCCTGATAACGCAGCCCTGCTGACAGCGTTGTGTCAGCAGGAGTCATTAGCCGGTGCGTCGCGCCGAACGCCTATTCCAGATCATTCAGATCCTCCGCCGTTCGACCATGCCCGTGACGGGCGCCGCTTTGGCCGATGAGCTGGAGGTGTCGACGCGCACTGTATATCGCGACGTCGCCGACCTCATGGCGCAGCGGGTGCCGATCACGGGCGAAGCGGGCCTCGGCTATTTGCTGGCGTCCGAATACGACATGCCGCCGCTGATGCTGACGCCGGCGGAGTTGGAAGCCATCGTGCTGGGCGCGCAGTGGGTGGCCGGGCGTGACGATCCGCTGCTTTCTCCAGCCGCTCGTGACGTTCTCGCCAAGATCGTGACGGCCATTCCCGCTCATCTTCGGCCCTTCGTCGCGGAACCGAGCACGGGCGTGGCGCCCCGCCTTGTTGCCGCGGAGGATGTGGTGAACCTGGCGACCCTGCGGGATGCGATCCGTAAACGGGTCAAGCTCCGTCTGCTCTACCGTGCCGAGAGCGGCGAAGAAACCGAGCGCACGGTTCGGCCTGTCGTGCTGGGTTACTCGGACACCAACCGCGTCCTGATTGCGTGGTGCGAGCTGCGGCAGGGCTTTCGCCACTTCCGCACCGATCGGATGCGCGTGGCCGAACTTCTGGATCAATCGATCGGCGAGCCACACAAGCTATTGCTTCGGCGGTGGGAGGCAGGGCGATTGAGAGAACTTGCTGAGAGCAAGTGAGGGGTGACGAGTGCGACGAGGGCGTCTTCAGCCATCAGGAGTCCTTCGGATACCGTTCTTACCGAATCAGATAGATCAGGGCGATTCAGCTCTGGGGTCCGCTTGCCACCCTGCGAGCCCGGCGAACCTAAACCGCGTAAAGGGCCTGCAGGCATTGCCCCGGCGCGCTCAGATGGTTTCGGCCAGCAGTGCCTTCAGCTCGCGCCCGGCAAGCTCCAGCCGCTCGCCGAAGCCAACCTCGGGATCATTCAGCCAGGCCAGCGTCGCCTGCATGAACGCCGCCATGCCCGCTTCGGCCGCGAGCACGGCGGAGAGTTTGGCGACGCCGCGCGTTTGCAGGGCGCCGGCGAGTGCGTCGGTGAGTGCGGCGACCTTCGCCAGTTCGCGCTCGTGCAGCGCGGCGGTTGTCGCGATGACCTCGCGGCGTGGCTCGGAATAGGCCCGGTTGGCTTCCAGCATCGGCGCGAACGCCCGGAACGCCCGGAACAGCATGCCGATCGGCCCCAGTTCCGCCGGCGCCTCGGCGATCGAGGTCGTCAGCGCCGCCCGCACCTGTGCCTCGCCATCGAACAGAACTTCCCGCTTGTCCGGGAAGTGTCGGAAGAACGTCCGCTCCGTCACTCCGGCCCGCGCCGCGATCCCGGCGGCCGTGGTGCGATCGTAACCGTGCTCGCGGAACAGCTCCAGCGCCGCCTCACGAAGCCGGGTGCGCACGTCGCCGACCTTCTCCATTTCATGCTCCGACCTTGTCAGTCACTGACAATACGACTATGTCAGTCTCTGACGTAGAAGCGTTAGCACGGTTCCGACCGGCTTGGTCAAGGAGATCGACATGCGTGTGTTTCTGACGGGAGCGAACGGCTGGGTCGGATCGGTGGTCGTCCACGACCTCATCGAGGCGGGCCACTCGGTCGTGGGCCTGGTGCGCTCGTCCGAGAAAGGCAGCGCGATCGCCGCCGCCGGCGCCACGCCGCTGGTCGGCTCGCTGGGCGACTTGGACGTGCTCCGGCGTGGCGCCGACGACGCCGATGGTGTCGTCCATATCGCGTTCGGGCTAGACTTCTCGAAGATCGCGGAGCTCGCCGAGGAGGACCGGCGGGCGATCGAGACCTTCGGCGAGGTGTTCGCCGGGTCGGAGCGACCCATCCTGGTGACCGGCGGCATCGGCCTGACGCCCGCGGGCGAGACCTTCACGGAGGACCAGCGACCGCCGGTGATGCCCGACTTCCCGCGCTGTTCCGAGCAGGCGGCCTTCGCGCTGGCCGAGCGCGGCGTGCACGCCTCCGTCGTCCGCCTACCGCGATCGGTGCACGGGATCGGCGAGACGCACGGCTTCATCCCCATGCTCGCCGCGCTCGCGCGCGACAAGGACGTGTCCGCCTATGTCGGGGACGGCGAGAACCTCTGGCCTGCCGTCCACCGGGATGACGCCGCTCGCGTGTACCGCCTCGCGCTGGAGCGCGGCGGTCGCGGCGAGGCGTTCCACGCCGTCGCCGAGGAGCGTGTACCGTTCAGGTCGATTGCCGAGGCCGTCGGACGGCAGGTCGGCGTTCCGACGCGGCGGATGGCGGGCGACGAAGCGGCGGCGCACTTCGGCGGGTTAGCGAAGTGGGCGGCGGGCAACGGCCCCGCCTCGGCCGAGTGGACCCGGACAGTCCTCGATTGGAATCCGACGAAGATCGGCCTCGTCGCGGATATCGACCGCCCGGATTATCACGGCTGAGCCGTCGGCCTTACCGTCATCAGGAGACAGTCATGCAGATCGATCGCAGCGATGCCGCATCCGCCGTCAGGCCCCCGGAGCCGAACTTCACGGGCGACGTCCGCATCAGCGGGTATTTCGAACGCGCGGCGCCCAGCCGCCTGGCTGGCGCGACCGTCACCTTCGCTCCCGGCGCGCGGACGCCGTGGAAGGTTAACCCGCTCGGCCAGACGCTGGTCGTGACGAGCGGCGTCGGCTGGGCGTAGGTGGAGGATGAACCGGTCGTGGAGATCCGCGCCGGCGACGTCGTCTGGTGTCCGCCGGGGCGGCGACACTGGGACGGCGCGACGCTCGATCAGGCGATGACCTATGTCGCGGTCCAGGAGAGTGGGCAGGGCGGGTCCGTGCGGTTCGGCGAGAAGGTGACCGACGAGCACTATCGGAAGGGGTGCGCCGCCGCCTGAGTCCCGGCGGCGGGCCGCGGGTCGTTGGCAAGGCGGCGACGTGCGCCTATTGAGACGGCGCGAGCTGAACCGGGATCGGTTCCGAACAGATGGAGAGCCAATGAGCATCAAGGACGAAGTCGGGGCCTTTTTCGCCAGCTACATCGATGCGTTCGCGCGTAATGATGCCGACGCGTTGAGCGTGTCATGGGACGAGATCGGGCTGTTTCCCTCGCCGACCGGTAACTTCGCGATGGAAAGGAAGGATTTCCTCGCCCATCTGATGACGTTGATGGATTTCTATCGCCGGCAGGGCGTCGTCCGGCCGGAAGGCGAGCTTGTCTCCGTGGATGAACTCTTCCCGGACGTCGTTCAGGCGCGCATCGCTTACCGTATGCTCGGAGAAGGCGACGAACTCGTGGCCGTATGGGACCATGTCTACATCCTGCGCCGAACCGACCGCTGGCGCGTGTCGCTGACGATCGCCGACGGCGAGATGGCGGCATGGGCCGCGCGCGGCGCACAGCTCTGATCGCGCCGGGCCGCCCTGCCGAGAGCGCGCAGCGTCCAGCGAGCGCTACGCCTACGGGCCGGACGCGGTCAGGGCGGATTTGCGCCCCCACTTCGACGTGCTGCTCGCAGCCATCGCAGCGGGCCGAACCGGCTTGATCCACCTGCGACGCGAAGGCCAGATCGAGGACGAGGTGCTGCACGATCTCGAGCGAGATGCTGAACGTCGAGGAGAAAAGTCTGGCTTTCCGGCGCGGTGAAGGATTATCGCGTAGCTGGATCGTCGGCGCCCGCCGTGATCGATGGCTACAACGTGCACCTATCGGCCAGACTCCTCCTGACGACGGCAATCGGCCTGCAGGCTGTTTCGCGACAGGTCCTCGGAAACGATCTCGACGAAGTGGCGGACCTTGGGCGTGTCCATCCGACCGGGCAACGCGAGAAGATGCAAGGGCAGCGGCTCGGGCGTGTAGCCCCGGAGAACCTCGCAGAGCGCGCCTTCCGCCAGGTCCCGCTTGACCAGCGGCCATGGCGGCATAGCGACGCCGAGTCCGTCAAGCGCGAACATCCGCAGCGCTTGGCCGCTGTTGGCTCTGACCGGTCCGGAGATCGGCACGGGCTGCAGACCGTCCGGCGTCCGAAACCGCCACATACTCGGCCCGGTCGTGAAGAAGTCCAAGCAGTCATGATTGGCCAGTTCGACAGGCGTCGCGGGAAAGCCTCGCCGCGCCAAGTAATCGGGCGCCGCACACGGGACCAGCGGGACAGGGGGGAGTGCGCGCTGCGTCATGGTGGAGTCGGCGAGCGCGCCGAAACGAAGTGCTATGTCCATCCGTTCGGTGAGCAGATCGAGCCGGTTATCTCCCAGAACCAGATCTACCTTCATGCCGGCGTTCTGGCGGAGGTAGCGTGCGATCGAAGTTGGCAGGACGGTGGTGCCCAAAACCGTCGGCGCGGTCACGCGCAGAACACCGGATAGGATCGCGTCCGCACCATGCGCGGCCTCTGCCGCTTCCACTTCCTGCAAAATACGTCGGCATCTATCGTAATAGTCGCGTCCGAATTCCGTCAGTACCTGCCGCCGCGTCGACCGGTTCAGCAGCGGCTCGCCAAGCCGCTTCTCGAGAAAGCGGACGTGATTGCCGATCATCGCGGGCGACAGATCGGCGGCCGCAGCCGCGGCTGCGAAGCTGCCACGCTCAACGACCCTGACGAAGCTCGACATGGCGGTAAGCCGGTCCATTCCTCTCTCATACTAACGAATGTTGTGATTGTCAGGCGATTGATATGAAATGGCACCTCTGCAAGCCTTGCGGTCTCCACCCCAACTGAAAGGCGCTGCCCCATGTCCGTCAAATCCATGTTCGACTTCAAATTTCCCGCGCAGCATGCCGACGAGGGCGTCGCGCTGTGCCGCTCCGTCGGTGCCGACATGACCAAAAAGGCGGGCTACCTCGACCATGAAGTCATTCTCGACGTGAGCGATCCCGGCCACGCCATGGTCAACACGCATTGGGAGAGCCAGGAAGCCGCCATGGCCGTTCTCAATCCCTACCAGCACGATGACAAGATTGTGCAGGCCACGAAGCTGATCGGGTCAGCGCCAACCGGTTTCGTCGGGGAGGTCGGCCGCTGAGGCGCTGAGAACCTAAAGCGAGATCGGCGCGTCAGCTCCGGCGGGTGTTAATGATTGCCGTCGGGGCCGCCCGCGCCCTTAATTTCCTGATCGAGGCTTGCGACGATGGGCGAAGACATGAACGGCACGTCCGATCCGCTGTTGCAGCCCGTATGCCTCACACCGGGCATGACGTGCCGCAATCGGGTCGCGATGGCGGCGATGACCCACTATTCGGCGCCGGAGGACGGCTCGGTCGGTGAGGCCGAACTGGCCTATGTCGCGCGCTGCTCGTCGGGGCCGGGCGTGGTCTTCACCGCCTGCGTGGCCACGTCGCCCGAGGGCAAGGCCTATGACGGTGAGCCGGCGGCCCATGACGACCGCTTCCTACCGGGCCTAACCGCGTGGGCGGACACCATCAAGCGCGAAGGCGCCAGGGCCATCCTGCAACTTCACCACGGCGGCGGCGTCTGCCCGCCCCGGCTGGTGCCGCACGGCGAGGTCGTCTCGCCGAGCGGCGTTCCCACCCCCGGACGCAGCGAGGCAACCCCGCGCGCGCTGTCCGATACCGAGATCGAGGCGATCATCGAGGGCTTCCGGACCGCCACCATCCGCGGGATTAAGGCGGGCTTCGATGGTGTCGAGATCCACGGCGGCTACGGCTACCTGCCGCAGCAGTTCCTGTCGCCCTACACGAACCGTCGCGAGGACCGGTGGGGTGGGTCACGGGAGAAGCGCCACTCCTTCCCCCTGGCGCTGCTCCAAGCGGCGCAGACTGCGGCCTGGCATTATACGAAAGAGCCCTTCGCGGTCGGCTATCGCTCCACTCCGGAAGAAGCGCTGGATCCTGGCTTGACGATGGACGATGCGCTGGCGTTTGTCGAAGCGCTGATCGAGCAGGGCGCCGACTTCATCGATGTGCTGGTCAACGACTTCCGTTCCCCGCCGCGCCGCGGAGCCATGACAAAGGAGCGCTCGCGCCTCCACTACATCGCGGAGGCGGTCGACAAACGTGTGTCGGTGTTGGCCGGCGGCGCGATCTACACCGAAGATGATGGACGGGACGCCCTCTCAACCGGCGTCGATTTCATCACCCTTGGGCGCGCGCTCATCATCGAGCCCGAATGGGTGCAGAAGATCGCGGCCGGCTCGGGCTCGTTGATCCGCACGATGCTCAAATCTGAAGATCGGGAGACGCTGACGATGCCCCTGCCTTTCTGGAACACGATCTGGAATGCGCCAGGCTGGTTCCCGGGCGTGGTGGCGGGAACTGAGCGATAAAAAGCAGGAAGCCCTATGCGGGCGTTCACCTTTGATTATCGTTGACTCATCTGGCTACTACTAGTAGGCTATTAGCTATGACAATTAGCTACGTTCATTCGGGTGGCGGCCGGCTCGCCATGGAGGTCGATGGTGACGGCCTGCTCGTCATTTGCTCGCCGGGAATGGGGGATTTCCGCGACGCGTTCGCTCCGTTGACGACCCATCTCAGGGCCTCCGGATTTCGCGTCGCCTGTGTCGATCTTCGCGGCCATGGCGACAGCACGGCAAATTTCGACAGCTACGGTGACGAAGCGACCGCAGCCGACTTGCTGAGCGTGATCGACGCGCTTGGCGGAGGTCCGGCGGTCCTGGTGGGCGCCTCGATGTCCGCCGCCGCGGCGACCGTCGCTGCGGGCCGTCGTCCCGATCTGGTCGCCGGATTGGTCCTTATCGGACCCTACCTCCGCAATGGGGGAAGCAAGTTCATGCGGTGGGTCCTGCATGTTGCACTCACACGACCTTGGGGACCTTCGGTCTGGCGGATGTACGCAGCCAAGCTGTGGCCGGGTCTCGGCGACGAGGCCGGCGAAAGGGCCGCTCGTTCCAAGGCGTCGCTGACCCGCTCCGGCCGATGGGCGGCGTTTCACGCCACTTCCGCGGTCGACCACGACGTCGTCACACCCTGGCTCGGTCGCGTCCAGGTTCCGGTTATGGTCGTCATGGGCGATGCCGACCCGGACTGGCCAGATCCGGCGGCGGAAGCTGCGTGGGTGGTTTCAAACTTCAGTGGCGCGGAGACCGTGATGGTTCATGGTGCGGGACACGCACCGATGCTCGAGCGCCCCGGGGTCGTCACTCCAGCCGTGTCCACGTTCCTTGAGAGGCTTCGCACGGGTGATGCTCCCGTGCCCGCCAGTGCCTAGAGCCGGTCTTGATCCAGAGATCGTCACCGAGGCCGCCGCTGCCATCGTCGATGCCGAGGGTCTCGCCGCCATGACGCTCGCGCGGCTCGCCGCCTCCCTCGGCGTCGCGCCGCCCAGCCTGTACAAACATGTCGGCGGCTTGGAAGACCTGACCGTCCGAGTTGCGACGCTGGCGATCCGCCGCTTGGTCGACAGGTTGGTAGCGGGGGCGATCGGGCGCTCGGGCGGCCAGGCACTTCACGCGGTCGCGGAAGCGTACCGCCGGTTCGCGATGGACCATGCCGGGCTCTACTTGTTGACCCAGGCCGCTCCGGACCCGACCTCCGCCGAACAACGGGTTGAGGTCGCGCGCGCGCTCGAGGTGTTTGGTGCCATCGTCGCAGGCTATGGCATTCCGGACAAACTCGCCATTCACGCAATCCGTCTTATCCGGGCTGGGCTGCATGGCTTTGCCGACATAGAGGCGCGGCGCGGGTTCCAGATGACGGCTTCCCTGGACGAGAGTTTCCGCATGCTCGTCGAGGCGCTAGACACCTCGTTGCACGCCCTTAGTGGCCGCACCGGGCTTTCGGCTGTGCCCTGATGCCCGATGAAGATACCGGGAAACCAGCAACAGCCGAGTTCCTCCGGTATTTTGATTTTGTTGGAGATCCAGATGTCCGATCCGCTTGGCAGTGCCAGTTACGATGTCGACGTGATCGTAGTCGGGGCAGGGCCAATCGGCCTCACTACGGCATGCGCGCTCGGTCACCACGGCGTGAAGACGCGCGTGTTCGAGGAGCGCACCCAAGCCAAGCCGCACTCGCGCGCGAACAACGTCTGGGCGCGGGGGCAGGAATTGCTGCACGGCATCGGCGTGCGCGATGCGTTGGCCGCGCAGAGCTACCGTATTGAGAAGCAAACTGCGTTCCTCGACGGCGCGCCACTCGACCAGGTGCCGCTCGACGAGGTGAAGAGTCCCTTTCCGCAGGTGCTCTACAGCGGCCAGGACGTGATCGAGAAAACCCTCGGCGAACAGGCCGCTGCCAAGGGTGCGCCGATCGAGCGCGGACGCAGGGTCACCTCAATCGATCAGGACGAGGACGGCGTCACCGTGGTGGTGGCGTCGGTCGACGACGAAGGGAAGGAGACGGGCGCCAGCGAGACGCTGCGGTGTCGCTATGTTGTCGGCGCGGACGGCGACAAGGGCTTCGTGCGCAAGTCGCTCGGCCTCGACTTCCCGGTCGACAAGTTCACCGGGCGCGCGACGTGGCAGATCGACGCCAAGCTCACATGGCAGCGCTCCACGCAGGCCGACCAACTGTGGTTCTTCGTCTACCACCACGGCTTCGCGGGCGTGCTGCCGGTCTGGGAGGGCTATCACCGCATGTTCTTCCTGGAGGACGAGGAGCGGATGCCCGATCGCGATCCGACATTGGAGGAGATGCAGGCCCACGCCCGCGAGATCACCGGTGACGGCACGCTGACCTTCGCCGACCCGATCTGGCTGTCGCACAGCAAGTTCCAGCATGGCCATGCCGACCATTATGCCAAGGGGCGCGTGTTCCTGGCCGGGGATGCGGGGCATTACACCTTGCCGATCGGCGGGCAAGGGATGAACGCGGGCATGCACGACGCGGTGTGCATCGCCTGGCGATTGGCGATGACGCTGGCGGGCCAGGCCGCTCCGGTGGTGCTCGACTCCTATGGTGCCGAGCGGCAGAAACAGCATGCCGCGCTGGACGACAACCAGACCAAGGGCTTTCGCCGCCTCGTCTATCGCAGCCGGGTCGGCGACGCCGCGCTCGACGCCGCGGGCGGCCTTGTTCCCAATCTAGGCTCTAGGCTGTTCGGGAGCGACGACCTCCAGCAATTGTCGGTCGCCTACCCCGACAGCCCGCTCAGCGACGATCACCTCAAGCTCCGGCAAGCGTTGAAGCGCGGCGTGCCCCACGCTGGCGACCGCGCGCCCGATGCGGAGCTGATCGCGTCCGATGGGCGAACGGTGACGCTGTTCCCGCTGTTGTATAATGCGCAAGGGCGCAGCTGGGGATGGAACCTTCTCGCGTTCGATGGCCGCGACCCCAGGGCGGTCGCCTCGCTACGGGCGGCCGCAACGAAGGTCGCGGCGTGGGATTTTGTGCGGCCCACGCTGATCGTTGCCGCTCCGTCGGCGATGGTCGACGAGGCGGCGGCGAAGGATAGCCTGTCCGACCTGGACGGTGCAGCGCACGCGGCATACGGACTGGAGGGCACGCCCGCTCTGGTGCTGATCCGCCCCGACGGACACATTGCGTTCCGAGGACCAACGAGTAGACCGGAACTACTGCAACGCTACTGCGAGAAGACGTTCGCGCGTTCGCCAAAAGCGATATGACCGCAGCGGGTGCACTATCCGGATACATCGCGTCAGCGACCGGCGACGCGTCGGGGGCCGGTGCCGCCTGTGCGCTGGCTAGGGCGGCAGCGGACGTCGTGCTGCTCGTCTGTGCCCTCGGCGACGCTGTCGCCGGGGTGGAAAGCGATGTCGTCTCGCACGGGCGCCACCCCGCCCAGTAGGTGTGCTTCGACATCGGCTTCGAGCCGTCGAAAAGTGCGGGAATCACGAACTTGGAGCCTGCGTAGCGGGGGGCCGTGCGCAGCAGCAGCGCGGCTTCGGCGCTGAGCGGCTTTGACATGCCGCCGGTCTTGCTGTCGGGCCAGACGACCCGGCGATGTGCGAAGTCGATCCAATCCCATTGAAGTTCAAGCACCTCGGACATGCGGGCGGCGAAGTCGAACTGCAGCCGGATTGCGAGCGTTAGGAGCGGGTGCTCCAGGCCCTCGGCGTCGGCGTGGTCGAGGTACGCATAGAGGCGCGCCAGCTCATCGTCGGTGATAAGGCGTGTCCGCTTCGAGCCGGTGTATTTCTTGACGTGCCGGCACGGGTTCGTGCCGTCCGGCCGCAGGCCCCAGAGCTCGGCGAGATTGAACATCTTGCGCAATAGCGAGAGGCCGTGGTTCGCGGCGGTCGGCCTGTCGCGGAGGCGGCCGATCAGATCAGCGACGTCGGACCGCTTCACGTCCGCGACCTTCACCTTGCCCAGCGCCGGCAAGACGTGGGCCTTGATCGTAATTCGGTTGCCCCTGACGGTCGAGGGTTTGTTCCGCGCCTCCGAGTGCTCGACCATGAACCGGTCGCTCAGGTCCTTCACAGTAGGAGCCGTGCGGGCGACTTGGCGCTCCTGGCTCGGGTCGGCCCCGCCTCGAACGGAGGCGAGAAAGTCCTGAGCGAGCTTGCGGGCCTGATCGACGGTGATCTGGCCGTAGGTGCCGAGCGCTGGCTTGCGGCGCTCGCCGGTGGGCGTGCGATACGAGAGCATGAAGGTCTTGCGCCCGGCGGGCGTTATCTTGCACATGAAGCCAGGGACAATGGTGTCCCGGATTTCGTAGTCGCGGGTGGTGGGTCTGGCGGTATCGACGACACTCTTTGTGAGCTTGATGGAAGGCATGTCTGGCTCCTAGCTGGACCCGTTTTCCAGGAGCCACATAGGAGCGGCGCTAGAAAGGATCGGGTCGCGTTCCGTCGAGGACCGGCGTAGGATACGAAGAGCTAAACAGTTGATCTAGCTCGTTATATCCTGGTCCAGCGTGCTCGAGCGTAGAGGAGCGTAGCCCATTCAAAACGGCTCAAAATCCGGTTCCGAAAGGAGTGTCGGTTCGACTCCGACCACCCGCACCATCGATCCAACGGCCCTTGCTCTCCGAACGCGTAGGATACAGGGCCGAACCCCGCTAGGTGCGACAACAAGCATGGTCCGGTCATGGCCGACAACACACCGCCTCAACCGCTCGCCGTCGCGCTTCTTAATGTGTTTCCGAAACAGGTGAGAAGCCTCGGTAGACGCTAAAAAACTTTCACTTAGGAGCTGTTGAAGTCGCATTTGCGGAAAACGTTGGCTTTTATGATGCGGCTTCTGGACCCGTTCTCAACTAGAGCATCGTTCCATTGGGCGTATTCAACGGTGCTGCCGTCCGGCTGAATGGCATACGTATAGCGGCCGGTCGGCGCCTCGGCGGTCGGCTTGCTGATGCGGCCTCTCGCCGCTGCCACAGCAACGGGTCGCCCATTCGGGGCCTCAACCCACCCCAACGATCAATGGGAATGCCAGAGTTGAACATCAACGTCGACGTCAGGTCCAAGACCTGGATCCAAGATCGGGTAGTCGTAATGAAAGTCGGCGAGGCCCGGCAACGGCGGCGGCGTCGAATGATCCAGGGTCAGTTCATGGGCAACGTGATTTGCCGGGTCGCTTCCAAGGCTGTCGAGCGGAGGGGCTGCCGGGAACGTGTCGAAACCGTTAACGCTTAAGTGTCGGTCCAAGATCATGTTGAGTGCACTGAGTCGTTTGTGATTCCATCACGGCAGCCCCGATTCGCAGGAGCATGCCGATGTGGACTGTTGAAAACCGTGTCCGTTACGACCGCAGCAAGCTGCGCTATCCCAGCGACCTGACCGACGAAGAGTGGGCGCTGACAAAGACGCAGATTCCGCGCGCCAGGCGAGGCGGCAACAAGCGGACCGTGGACGAGCGCGAGGTGATGAACGGGCTGATGTATGTGCTGAGCACCGGCTGCCAGTGGCGTGCGATCCCGAAGGACCTGCCGCCCCGCAGCACGGTGAACCACTATTTCTGCCGCTGGCAGCACGACGGAACGCTCGATCGGCTCCACCACGCGCTCTACGTGCTCTGCCGTGAGCAGGCATGTCGGCAGGGCAGTCCGACCGCGGCCATTATCGACAGCCAGAGCGTCAAGAGCGCCGAAAAGGGGGGCGCAGGATCGATCCGCCGGGCTTTGATGGCGGCAAGAAGATCAAAGGCAAGAAGCGGCATGTCCTCGTCGACACCCAAGGCTTGCTGATGGATGCGATCGTCCATGCCGCCGATATCCAGGACCGCGACGGTGGCGTGCTGCTGATGGCGACGTTGTTCGGGCTGTATCCGTTTTTGCTGAAGCTCTATGCCGACGCGGGCTATCAAGGGCCGAAGTTCCGGCAAGGTTTGGCCCGGGTCTGCCGCGAGGTGAATGTCGAAATCGTGCGGCGCTGCGACACCGGCAAGTTCGTCGTGCTGCCCAAGCGCTGGATCGTGGAACGTACCATCGCGTGGCTGAACCGCTGCCGACGCCTGGCAAAGGATTGGGAGTGCCTCAACCAAAACGCGCTGGCATTCCTGCGGTGGGCATCAGTTCGGCTCATGCTGCGAAGGCTCTGCAACGGCTGAAAATGATCTTGGACCGACTCTAACAGGTAGCCAAAATAAGCCCGCAGCGCGTCCACCTCAGGACGTTGTTGATTCGAGGCTCGGCTCACGTAGGCCACATCGGCCGTTCTGTGATAGCTGACGTCTTCCCCATGGAGGTGACCGGCGCCCTCGATCGGTGGGCCCTGCATAAGCACATGTGTCTGTGGGAGCGACTCGATCAAATCGGCCAACAGGCTTGTGCTGTCCGATGAAACAACCGAAGGCTGAATACTAGGTAATGTGAAATTGTCGGTCACGATGGATAGCGCGGTGCCAACCGTCATGTGTTGCTGCCTCGCGTCCGTTCCAAAGGAGCGTCCCAATATCGAGCCAAAACCGTTCTCCCCATGCAAGGCCGGAACGGCCGACAATTTTCCAGGCCCTGCCCCGTCAGTGTCGGCCGAACCGCGGCTGGAGTCGGAGAATTGCGCTGATGCAGTTTCATTGGAGTGGAAACTACCTGTGCTTTGGAAGGCGTGGTCCAAGGCTACCGTCGTTCTGGAAGCCGAGGCCGCCAAGAGGCTTCGAGTGCTGCCGCTGATAGAAGCCAGATCGGGACGACCTCCACTCAAATCGTTGGATGCGGCATTGTGCCCGGCGTCACCGGAGTTGAGGCAATGACCAGCCGGCGCGCGACTATCGGAAGCGCTGAACGCCGAAACCGTTGAACGGTCATCATAATCGGCGGGAACCGGCTGTGTTGCCGGGACCATCATAGAGCAATCGTGTGGCTGGACAATCTCGCTGAGTTGCGGGGCGTATTCATTCAGAAAGGCAGTCGCAGACTCGTTCTTGATTTTACTTGACCCGAAAACCCATTCAGTCGGCAGCTTTTCAAGCTGTGAGAATGCGTTCAATATACATGATGAGATTTGTGCTTCACTGGTTTGCAGCGCAGACGCCGCAATCTTTCTAAAAGCAGCCTCGCGCACCTCATTTGCGACAGCTACGGCGCCGTTTGAATGATCAAAGCCCCGAGCGACCGTGCTCGCAGCATCGCCGTTGTCCACATGGCAAGAAAATGCCGTTGCTTTACCATGGCGGCTACCCCGAGTGGCGTCTTCCACCAAATTGCCCGGTCGCGCAGCCATGTCCATCATATGCCTGGCAAGCAAGAGAAGGTCGAAGCCAGCCCCGCCCAGGCCAAAGACGTCTTGCAGGGATGCCCGAATCCGGTCCTCGGCATTAGTAAGTTTTGACATCGCGTTCCCTACAACAATCTCTGCCATTATTCAATTACAACAGCCACAGCGTGCTTTAGGCAAGCGCCCATTGACAGTTTTATATCTACTAGCATGTTGATTTTAGTATATGTCTGTATTTTGTCTGGAGGAGTAATTCATTACAATTTATGTAGTATATCTTGCTCTGAAATTACGTGAGCGGCACCGTAAAGTTTTTCTGCTTTGTCGTCCCAACGCATCCATAAATACTAATCCGTCTTATACCAGCGGCCCTAAATTATGACCTGTGCCCATTGGCGATGCCCGGTGGACTGGATGACGTCTGGTGCGCTCGTTAGCGCGTTCCAGGCTGCACAGGTCGCATCGAGAATGGCTTCGTACGTATCCCAGACCTGGTGACCGAATTTATTGGCACGCAGGTATGCCCAGATGTTCTCGACGGGATTGAGTTCTGGAGCATAGGGCGGCAGGGTCAGCAACACGATGTTGTCGGGCACGTCCAGCTTGGGCGAGCGGTGCCAGCCTGCGCCGTCGATGACGAGCAGGGCGATGGCGCCCAGCGTGACGCATGTGCTGATCTCGGCCAAATGCTTGTTCATGGCGTCAACGTTGACGATGGGCAGCACCAGCGCACTGCCGGCGCCGCGGGCTGGACAGATGGCGCCGAACAGGTAGACCCAGTTGAACCGATGATCGCGCAGAGCGCGCGGGCGGGTGCCGCGCCGTGCCCAGATGCGGGTCAGCGTGCCTTGCTGGCCGACCCTGGCTTCATCTTGGAACCAGACTTCGACCGGTTTGCCTGTGTGCTGCGTGCCGATCGCATCGCGCGCCCGGTCGGCAAAGTTTTTTTAAAAGCCTCCTGCGCCGCGAGGTCGGTTTGCGGATGCACCGGACGCACCGAGAGCTTGCGGTAGCCAAGCTTGTGCAGCAGCTTGCCAACACTGCGCTCGTGCAGCTCGACGCCGAACGCGCGTGCGATACGCTGCTTGAGATCGACACGCCGGAACCGCACCACGCCGTCTTCAGCCAGGGTGGCGCCCTCCTCTATCCAGCGCGCAACGCGGCCCTGCTCAACCCAGCTCAGGCTAGCCGGGCGGCCACTGCGTGCCCGATCGGCAAGCCCCTCCAGCCCCGCCTCGTTGTAGCGATGCACCCAGTCGCGCAAGGTCTGCCGGTCCATGCCGCAGGCTCGCGCAGCGTCCTCGCGGCTCGCCCCGTCCAGTATCAGCGCAATAGCCAAGGCACGAAGCACCTGTTTGGTATCCGCCGAGCGCCGCGCGGCCACACGCAAATCGGCCGCGTTCAGATCTGTCCGTGTGATAGCGACCGCAGCCATGTCCGCCTCGCAAATCGATGCACACAAAAGCGAATCACGTCAGACGGCGGTTGGGAACTCCACAGGAGTCAACATTTTGGGCCACTGGTATTACTCGCTTAGACTGCAATTGCCCTGATTGGAAACGTCAGGGCATCAGGCGATAAGGGTCTAGAGCGTGTTGTTTGGCTACGCGGCTGAAATAACCGTGAAAGCGGGCATGACGACTGCATCGCGCAAGTCTTGCGCGTACAACATTTCCGATGACGAGTGGGCGCTTGCCGCCCCTTGTCTCACGCCCATGTGCAAGGATGCGGGCAGGATAATTCGGCGCCGGCGCAGAAACTTGGGCGCCGTAGCCCCATCGGCTCGACAACGATCCACTGGCCGACATCCTGCGCAACGGCGCCCGCCGGGAGGGTGACCTCCATATGCTTTAACTCGTGCACGATGTTCTGCACGTCCTTCATGCACCGGACGAGGAGGGGTTTGCTCGCGCCCGCGGCCGAACAACCGTCCGGCCGCCTTGCCATCGGTCGCCACGACCTCGCGGCCGAAACCGGTGGCGAGCGTGCCGACCCAGGACAGGAACGCCGCCTCGAACGTCTCGGGATCAATCAGCATGACGACGCGCCGGAACGCGTCGTGAAGCGGAATGCCGTTCGGCAATTCGAGAAAGGCCTTCAGCCAGGGAAGCTTATTGCGGCCATATGGCGCGATACCGTCCCAGCGTTCTGCACAAGCGGTCACCGCGCACGCCGCAATGACCAGGACGTCCGTCAGCCGGCGCCCCGCTTCGCCGCCACAGCAAAGGTCCTCAATGCCATCCAATCATCGAGCAACGTTTCCAGCGCCAACGGTCCAGCCCCTCGCCGCAAGCGCCCGCCGCAGGAACGGCTCCATGGCCGCGAGCGGGTCTCCCTCGCCCGGCGGGGCTACGAGGTAGACGGCGTCGATGCCGTGCAGCGCCGGATCGAACGTGTCCGGCTCGGCCCAATCGAACCGCACGCCGCCGGGTGGCGTGTGGCGTGCCGCGCGGCGCGCGTTCAGGCCCGTGGCCGCGAGCCGCGCCGCCACTCGGCGTCCGGCCTTGCCCGTGCCGCCAGTGACCAGGATGTCCGCCATCTCAGACGTCCCCTGACAGCGCGAGAGGGTTCCAGTAGTCGCGGTAGCAGGTAATCTGCCCGCCGCCGGTCTCGATCACCGAGATGTAGTCCTGGCGGTATGGCTGCCCGCTCGCGACCGCGTGGCCGCGGCCCGTGAACTCCAGGATGACCACCGCGGGATCGGTTGTCCGATGCACGCGCGGCGGCTCGATGGCCTCGATCGTGATGAATTGGGCGAGGTGGGCGAGGTAAGGGGCGAGCGCAGCCCTGCCGACCACCTTCCCGGGCTGGCCGGAAGGGGCGTAAGGGAACTCCATCACCACATCCTCCGCTGTCAGCGACAAGAACCCGTCCGCCTCTTGGTCCACCAAGCCGCCCAGGGCGCGCTTCAGCATGGCCGTGAACAGAGCGGGAAGGCGTCGGGTTGGGCTTGGGTCATGGCTGGGCTCCTGCGTTGGTCTGCTGGCGATACCAGTCGAGGATTTCGGCTCCCGTCCACATCACCGCGCCCTCATGGTTCAGAATATGGTCATACAGCGTCTCCAGGTACTTGATCCGGTGCGGCACGCCGGTGAGGTAGGGGTGGATGGAGATCGCCATGACCCGGGGCGTCTTGGCGCCGTCGAGGTTTAGCGGTCGAACTGGCCCCGTCCGCGGCGGAAGATCTCGTCCGAGGGCTGCTGCTGCACCGCGCTGATGACGACGTCGTTGATCTCCACCGTGTAGGGGACGGACACCAGCGTCCCGGCCCGGGTCCTCAGCGGCACGGGCTGCTCGTCCAGCACCCAGTCGGCGGACGTTGATGTCCAGCTGACATTACGCCCGGGCGCAGCTTGACCGACCAGGTGAGCCCGTCCGCCGACAGCCCGCCATTGGCCACCGTCGGCACGTCCACAGCAAGGCGCGGCAGCATCTCCCCCGTGGGCGAAACAGTCCAGAGCGGGCTGTAAAGCGCGATGTGAACGCCTTCGTCCACCTCGATGTGCGGCCGGCGCGGGTCCATCACGGTCGGCTCCTGCGACAGGCCGATCACCACCTGGCTTCGGGCTTGGGCTTGGCTTGCCCATAGGCCGGCAGGACGCCGCGGCCCCGATCGCGGCGGTGGTCACGAGAAGGCGGCGGCGTGAGATCGGCATCGTGGTTCTCCCTGGTTGGCTGCGTGTCAAAGGCCGGCTTCGAGCGAGATCGGCGTGCCGTCCGTGAACCGGCTGAACCGGAACGGCGCGGGATCGACGATCGGCGCCTGCCCGGTCGCGAGTTCGGCGGCAAGACGCCCCGCCGCCGGGCCGATGCCGAAGCCGTGGCCGGAGAAGCCGGTGGCGACGACGAGGCCCGGCGTCGCGTCCACCTCCGAGATCACCGGCACGGCATCGGGCGTCACGTCGATCAGGCCCGCCCATTGCTGCGCCACGGCGGCCTTGCGGAAAACCGGAAACACCGCCCGCAAATCGCGCATCGCCGAATCATTGATCGGCGTCACCGGGTCCGGATCAAGCGTGCGGGTGGTCTCGAACGGGCTTGGCCGATCAAGGTCCCAGCGTTTGGGCGTGCGCGCCTCGGCCATGAAGCGGTCGTCCAGCCGCAGCCGCAACCCGCGCCGCTCGGCCCGCGCCGCCGGCAGGAACTCGAAAAAGAACCGGAACGTGTCCGGCGTGACCGGCACGACGTTGGCGCGTCCGTTGGCGACCGTGTAGCCCCCGTCCGCGCGCTTGCGGTAGGCGAAGCCGCCGAGCCAGGCCGAGACGTCCGGGCCGCCTTCCAGCGGCGCCGTGCGCAGCACCGAGGAACGGGTCTTGAGCTGCGGCAGGCGCAGGCCGAGGCTGCCGCAGAACAGCCGCGACCAGGCGCCGCCGGCAAGGATCGCGCTGTTGCAGGCCACCCGGCCCCGTTCGGTCACCACGCCGGCCACGCGCCCGCCGGCGAGGTCCAGGCCGCGCACCGCGCAATCCTCCACGATCACCGCCCCGGCCGCGCGGGCGGCGGCGGCAAGCGCGGGCGTCGCCTTCTGCGGCTCGGCGCGCCCGTCGGTCTTGGTGTAGAGCGCGGCGGGGAACCGCTTGGCGGCGCCGGGCATGAGCGAGGCCAGCTCGTCGCCCTCCACCATCCGGCTGCCCATCTGGAACGGCGACACGCGATCGAGCCACTGCTCGTAGCGCTCGCGGTCGGCGTCCGACGTCGCGACGTAGAGCACGCCGCATTCGTTGAACCCGGTCGGCAGGCCCTCGCGCGTCAGCTCCCCCCACATGCGCAGTGACTCGATAATGAGCGGTACTTCGCGCAGGTCGCGCCCGGTCTTGCGCACCCAGCCCCAGTTGCGGCTGGATTGCTCGCCGGCGAGCTTGCCCTTCTCGCACAGCAGCACGGACACCCCTTCGCGCGCGAGGTGCAACGCGGCGCTGACGCCGATGATGCCGCCGCCGATGACGACCACGTCGGCGTGTCGCGGGATGGCCTGGTCGGTTTCGGCCGGGTCGGTCTGCGGTCCCATGCTACGCTCCTGTTCAACTCGTCTGGAATGCGGGGGCGTCCGTCGGAAGCGGGGAGGCCAACGTCAGCTCCGGGCGGCGGCAGGCGGCAAAGTGGCCCGGCGACAGCTCGGCGAGCGGCGGGGCGGCGTCGCCGCAAGCCGGCTCGGCGTAGCTGGCAGCGGGTGCGGAATGGGCAGCCTGACGGCGGCGCCAGCGGACTCGGAATATCGCCCTGGAGCAGGATGCGCTCGCGGCGGCTGCCGATGTCCGGCACGGCGGAGAACAGCGCCTCGGTATAAGGGTGGCGCGGCCGGGCGAACAGCGCTGCGGCGTCGGCCAGCTCGACGATGCGCCCGAGATACATCACCGCAACGCGATCGGAGATCAGGCCGACCACGGCGAGGTCGTGGGCAATGAACAGGATGGCAAGCCAAAAAGGCCGTGGCGAGGTATTGCTGCGCGTTGTCCAGCATGTTGTCCCAAGAGGGCGTCAACGGCTGGATGCCATAGCCGAGATAGCTGACGTAGCTTTCCAGCAGGATCGCGCGGACGACGTTAGGCCAGCCCCGCACCCCCGTTCCAACCGCACTACCCCGAAACTTGACAAGGGCCACCGGAAAAGACCGGTCCGGAAAAATTGTTCTCGAACCCAGGGAATAAGCGGGCGCAGGCGTTCTTAGCTCGGACGACGCGCCATTAACGGTAGCAGCGGAGGGATTTGAACCCCCGACCAAGGGATTATGATTCCCCTGCTCTACCACTGAGCTACGCTGCCTACGGGTGCGGGGATATGCCGGAGGGGTTCGTTGGCGTCAATGCTGAGGCGCCCGAAAAATCCAACGGTGTTGGCGGAATTGCCTGTCCACCCAAGGGAGCGCACGCCAAGCACCGGCCACCCGGCGCAACATTCAGAAACCGGCATACTGCGAGACAGATTGCCCCGCGCCCAGGCAAACATCTGCTCTAGGACATGCTCGCCAACGCCTTCCGCAGCCCATCCTTCGTCATCCGCGAGCGCCCGGCAACCCCCGCTTTCTGCGCCCGCTCGTAAAGCTGCGCGCGCGTCATCTCCGCGAGCCGGTCGTTCGCGTCCGTATGCCGCAGCCGGCGGCGGTTCTCCGCCGGCGATTGCCGGTTCGATGCGCCGGCCTCGCTGAGCCCGATGGCGATCGCCTGCCGCGGGTTCTTCACCGTGCCGCCATGCCCGTCCGGCAACTCATCGTGCTTGAACTCATGCATGACCCGGCCGACGATCTCCTTCTGCCTCTTGCTTTGCTTAGCCATCATCCGCTCCGTTCAAGTCAGGACCATGCCGCCAACGCCGCGTTCTTGGCCGCTTCGGCCAGCGTCGGATGGATATGGACCGCGCCCCGCATCGTCTCCACCGTGGCGTCGGCATTCATCAGCTCAACGAAAAGCTGAACCAGTTCGGAACCCTGCTCACAGAACGCGGTGGCTCCCAAAATCGTCCCAGCCTCGGAATCCACCACCACCTTGATGAAGCCGTCGGTCCTCCCCAACTCGCGCGCCTTGCCGCTGTCAGTCATCATCCGCCGCCCGATTCTGACCGCGCGGCCCGAGCTCCGCGCCTCCGCCTCGCTCATGCCGACCCGGCCCAGCTCCGGATCGGTGAACACGGCATAAGGCACGATGCGGCAACGGCTGTCCTCGCCGTTGCCCAGGAATTGCGACTCCAGCACGCGGTAATCGTCGTAAGCGGCATGGGTAAAGGCCGGGCCGCCGCGAATGTCGCCGCCGGCCCAAACGCCGGGCACGCTCGTGCGCAGGCAGTCGTCGACAACAACGTACCCTTGCTCGCTCAGGCCGATGCCGAGCGTCTCCAGGCCGAGGTCATCGGTATTGGGCCTGCGTCCAACGGCCACGAACAGGTGCGTGCCATCCGCCTCTCCGCCATCCCATCGCAGGCGCACGCCGCATTCGCTCCGCTCGACGTGCCGGACATCCGTGCCGAGCAAAACCCGGCATCCATCCCGCTCCAACGCGGCCCGCATCGCTTCGGCCACCTCCGCTTCTTCCCCATCGAGCACCTGGCCGCCTTTTTGCACCACGGTCACGTCCGTTCCAAGCCGCTGGAACGCTTGCGACATCTCCATGGCGATGATGCCGCCCCCCAGCACAAGCAAGCGGCCCGGGCGTTCGCGCAGGCCGACCCAATTCTCGGCATCGATAAACCGAACCTGGTCCAGGCCCGGGATGGGCGGGACAACGGACCGTGTGCCGGTGTCAAGCACGACGCGCTCGGCCAAAACATGCGTGTCGTCGACGCGGACAACGAAGCGGCCGTTCTCCCGCCCAGCCAGGCGCGCGTGTCCCCCGATCAAGCGGACGCCGCTCTCGCCCTCGAAGCTCGCGTTCAGCTCCCCCGTCGATTGTAGGACGATGGAGCGGACGCGGTCCATCACAGCGGCAAAGTCAACCTCGATCTCGGAAATGCGGATGCCAAGCTCGCCCGCCCGGCGCGCAGCGGCCGCCATTCGCGCCGAGGCAATGAGCGCCTTGCTCGGGGTGCAGCCGAAATTCACGCAGGAGCCACCGAGATGCTCGCGTTCGATCAACACGACGCCTCGCCCCGCGGAGGCCAGGGCGCGGGCCAGCGGGACGCCAGCTTGTCCCCCGCCAATGATGGCCGTCTCGGTCTCGATAGCAATCATGCCCGGTCATCTCTTTCGAATGTTATGGTCAGCGTCATCCATAGTTCTTGGGAAGCGCTAAGAATTTTGGAAGGCCTCGCCCCATGCCGCCAAGGACGGGGAAGCGCTTCCAAGCCGTTGTCAGCCGCCTCATACCGGCAGCTCTTTCGGCTGATTGGTATGCGCGCCGGGTTGCCCGGGCGGCAGCAGGGCCTCAGGTTCAGGCAGGCGTTCGCCAACCAGATCCGCCGCAGGCCGCTTGCCGCTGGCGGCAAGCAGCGCTTAAACGAGGTCGCGGCGAAGCTCTCGGCCATGCAGCATCGGCTCTGGCGCGCCCCGGATCGAACCGGAGCGAGAGCCGCTCCTCGGCCGCGCCGACGTCATCCGCTGCCGCGCCCGCCAGCAGCCCATCATTTGCCGTGGCGGCGAGGGCCTTCTCGGCGACCAGCTTGCGCCCGCCGTCGAGCACTGCCGCGCTGGCAGTGGACGCGGTCGCCCCGCACCGGCAGCAACGTCTCGAAGGCCGCCGTCCCGGATATTGAGCATCCTGCGCCATGCCGGGCAGCGAGGTCAGGCGCGGCGCATTGCCTGGGCTGAACGCCGCGGCGACGCCAAGCAGCGCCAACGCCGCGGCCGCATCGACCAGGACGACGCGGCCCTTAGCGACCGCGTGCCGGTCACGACGCCGTGGATCAAGCCATCGACGCGCGGCAGCGGCGTCCCGATGCTGCGGGATTGGAACGGCGCCCGCCTCATGCTTGCCGAACCGTTCCCTAAGCGTGGCCCGCCGCATCTCGTCGCGGCCAGTCGCCGCGCCCGATCCGCCGCCCGTCCGCCGAGGAGGCCAGCATATCCTCGACCAGCCGCGTCAGCCGGACCGCGTGGTCGAAATCAGGCGCGGTCCGCGTCCCGTTCACGATATCGTCGCGCAGCCGGGCATAAACCCCGGCAACGTTCATCGCCGCCTCTGGCAAGCCGGCCCGCTCGCCCTTGTCAACCGCCTGCGGCGTCCCGTTCAGCGCCAGCGCGAGCTCGCCCGACTGGAAGCCCCGCGGCGCGCCGCCGGCCAGCGCGAGCTCGCCCTTCGTCCCCGTCACCTCCAGCCGGAACGGCGTATCGTCCACGGCCCGCCCGCCCACGATCTCCGCGGCCAAGGTGCCGCCGTCCGCAAGCCGTCCCTGCGCGAGCAGATGGTCGAAAGTCTCCCGCCGCACGGTCCGGCCCTCGCCGCCCACCGTCACCTCGGGATAATCCCGCGCCGCGATCGCCGACACGTCGGCCAGCCCGCCGGCCAGCGCGATCAGCAGGTGATCGTGTGCGCGCCCTGAATGATGACCAGGTTGACGCCCGCACCGGGCTTCTCGGCAAAGATCATGCCCGGCTCGATCTCGCCGCCCCACGCCGCGCAGGTCGAATAAGCGCGTGCGCCGAGCACCCGGCCGATCGCGCCGTCGGCGATCAGCGTCGCCGCTTGTTCCACCGCCGGGTTGAGCCGCGCCTGCAGTCCCATCGCGACCCGCACGTCCGTCTCGCGCGCCGCCGCGGCCAGCTCCTCCGCTTGGGCGAGCGTCGGCGATAGCGGCCATTCGCACAGCACGTGCTTGCCCGCCCGGAGCGCGCCCAGTACCAGGTCGTGATGGTCCGGCACCTTCACCGCCATCGTGACGATATTGATCGCGGGATCAGCGAACAGCGATGCCGGATCGCCATAGCCCACGCGCGCGCCGAACGCCCTGGCGGACTCCTCCCCCTTCTCACGGCTGGTGCCGACCACCGCGCCCAGCTCGAGCCCGGCGAGCGCCTTGACCGCCGGGACATGCGATTCGCGCGCCCAGCCGCCGGCTGCGCTCGTACCGATGATGCCGACCTGCAATGCTGTCATGCTTGAGTCTCCGGTTCACGTTGATACTTCTCGTCGCTGGCCGGCTGGAGCCAGCTTGAGAGAGGCGAGCGCGTGTCGCCCACGCGCCAGCTCGGCCTCGCCGATGTCCTCCTGCTCGGACATCGTTCGGTGGTCGATGTGCGCGATCGTCATCACCCATCAAGCTGCGAAGAAACGGAGCAGCTCTTCGACGACGCGCGCCGGCTGCTCCTCGGCGAGATAATGCCCGCACTCGTCGATCATCACGCTGTGCAGCCGCTCGACCAGCGGCTTGACCTCCGGGGCAAGGTCGGCGTCGATGCTGGCGGCGGCACCCATCGTCATCACCGGCATTGCAAGCCTGGTCCTGGCGTTCTCCCGGTTGTGCCCGGCGTCGATCCGGTGCGCGCGGAAATAGTTGATCCCCGCGCTGAGCGTGCCGGGAGCCGCGAGGCAGCGCGCGTACTCGTCGAGCGCGGTGCGGTCGATTCCGTCCGGATTGTAGCTTTGCTGACGCATGAAATGGTCGACGAAAAGCGTCTCACGCCCTGCGATCAGCGTCTCCGCCAACCTGTTCGGCGCCTCGAACAAGGGCAGGTGGTACATTCGCGGGTATTTCACCGCTCAGCACCAGCCGCCGGACCTCGTCGCGGTAGGCGCAGGCATAAGCGTAGCCGACCATCATCCCGACATCGTGGGCAACGAGGTTGATCGGCCCTAATCCGAGCTGGCGCACGAGTTCGTAGACGTCCGAGGCCACCGTGCGCTTGTCGTAGCCGCTCTCGGGCCTGTCCGAGACGCCGCAGCCGCGCAGGTCGGGGGCGATCACGGTGTAGCGCTCGGCCAGCGCCGGCATCACCTTGCGCCAAGCAAAGGATGTCTGCGGAAAGCCATGGAGCAGAACAATCGGCTCCCCGGTGCCGGCCCGGCGGTAGTAGAGCCGTAGGCCATTCACCTTTGTCCAATGACAGCGCAAATCCGTGCTGGGGGTTTCCGCCATCGGCCGCCCTTTCACTGGCTCATGCTGTCCTCGAACCTAACATTTACGAACGGAACTGTTGCGAAGGTTTTGCGCAGAACATAGCTGCGGGACATGCAGCAATCCCCGCTCCTGAAGGAAATCCGCGCCTTTGTCGCCCTGGCGGACGGCGGCTCGTTCGCCGCCGCGGGCCAGAAGCTCGGTCGCGACCCAACCGTGTTATCGCGCCGGGTGCAGACGCTCGAGGCCCGGCTCGGCGTTCGGCTGGCGGAGAGAACAACGCGCAAGATAGCGCTGACCGAGGCCGGGACGGCGTATCTCGCACGCGTTCGACCCTTGCTGCACGATCTGCATGCAGCAAACAAAGAAGCGGCCGCGTTCGGAAACGGCGAACCGCACGGACGTTTGAGAGTAGCACTCCTGGGATCTTTCGCCCGGCTCTGGATAGCGACGCTCATCACCAGCTTTCTCCAGATCCATCGCCGCATCACGCTGGAAGCAAGCTACTCCAATCAACTCGTCGATTTGATCACCGGCGGGTTCGACTTGGCCGTTCGGTTGGCGGAACTGGCCGATCCGGACTTGTCGCCCGTAAAGTAAGCAATCGGCGCAGACTCGTCTGCGCCTCCCCCGCCTATCTAGAGCGCAAAGCTCCACCGGCCACACCCAAAGACGTGGCACAGCACGACTGCTTGTGCTTTACCGGGCGAACTCACCCGTTCGATTGGGTTTTCTATGGAAACAATGGCGCCTGTCACTCGGTCGCCGCCAACTGCCGTATAGCCTCGGATGACGCCGATATTCTGGTCGAGGCGGCATTGGCAGGCCTAGGTCTCTTCTACACGACCGATTGGCACGTTGGTTCGTTACTCAATACCGGGCAATTGGTCGAGGTGCTGCATGGCTGGCCAGTAGCAGACAACGGCGGAATTTACATTGTCACGCCAACGACCGCCAATCTTCCAAGCAAGACACGCGCGTTTTCGGATTGGGTGGCTCAAGGCTTGGCTTCTTCTCCGTGGAAGAACGCCGTCGAACCAGCATGACTGTCTTTAAACGTGGACCTCACCCAAAAATGGCAAAGCAACAGCATCATAACCAACCGTCGCTGGCATTGGCACGACCGCATCGCAAGCTAAGAGCGGAAGTGGTTGCGGGGACAGGATTTGAACCTGTGACCTTCAGGTTATGAGCCTGACGAGCTACCGGGCTGCTCCACCCCGCGTGGGTGGTGGTGTGTGTGTTTGGTTCGGGAGACCTGGCGGCGACCGACTTTCCCGCGGCTTGAGCCGCAGTATCATGGGCGCTGGAGGGTTTCACGTCCGAGTTCGGGATGGGATCGGGTGCGGCCTCTCCGCCATGGCCACCAGGTCGCCCGAACCAAACGGGCGCGTTGGGGAACCGGGTTCTGGCGCGAGGGGGTGTGTGCATGGATGCGTTGGATGCGGCGGGATGGCGGCAGCGTTGGTTGCTGCTGCGCAGGGTGGGGGTTTGAGCCGTTCGGGCGATTAGGATCAGTCAGCTTCATGCCTTGCGGCGCTTCCACACCTGACCTATCGACGTGATGGTCTATCACGGCCCTCGGGGAGACCTGGTTTCGAGGATGGTTTCCCGCTTAGATGCTTTCAGCGGTTATCCAGTCCGCACATAGCTACCCGGCTGTGCCGCTGGCGCGACAACCGGTGCACCAGAGGTGCGTCCATCCCGGTCCTCTCGTACTAGGGACAGCGCCTCTCAAGTCTCCTTCACCCACGGCAGATAGGGACCGAACTGTCTCACGACGTTCTAAACCCAGCTCACGTACCACTTTAATCGGCGAACAGCCGAACCCTTGGGACCTGCTCCAGCCCCAGGATGTGATGAGCCGACATCGAGGTGCCAAACCTCCCCGTCGATGTGGACTCTTGGGGGAGATCAGCCTGTTATCCCTAGAGTACCTTTTATCCGTTGAGCGATGGCCCTTCCACGCGGGACCACCGGATCACTATGGCCGACTTTCGTCTCTGCTCGAACTGTCGCTCTCGCAGTCAGGCGGGCTTATGCCATTGCACTCAGCAGCCGATGTCCGACCGGCCTGAGCCCACCATCGCGCGCCTCCGTTATGCTTTGGGAGGCGACCGCCCCAGTCAAACTGCCCGCCATGCAGGGTCCCGGACCGGGCTGACCGGTCACGGTTAGACATCAGAAACTTGCAGGGCGGTATTTCAAGGGCGGCTCCACGCAAGCTAGCGCCCGCGCTTCATAGCCTCCCGCCTATCCTACACAGCACGTCTCTCATGCCACTGCAAAGCTGCAGTAAAGGTTCATAGGGTCTTTCCGTCTGACCGCGGGTACCCCGCATCTTCACGGGGAATTCAATTTCGCTGAGCCCATGCCGGAGACAGTGGGGAAGTCGTTACGCCATTCGTGCAGGTCGGAACTTACCCGACAAGGAATTTCGCTACCTTAGGACCGTTATAGTTACGGCCGCCGTTTACCGGGGCTTCGATTCAGCGCTTGCACGCCTCCTCTTAACCTTCCGGCACCGGGCAGGCGTCAGACCGTATACGTCGTCTCTCGACTTCGCACAGCCCTGTGTTTTTACTAAACAGTCGCTACCCCCTGCTCTGTGCCACCCAACCGCGGTTGCCCGCCATTGGGTCTCGCTTATCCCGAAGTTACGCGAGCAATTTGCCTAGTTCCTTCGGCATGGTTCTCTCAAGCGCCTTGGTATGCTCTACCAGTCCACCTGTGTCGGTTTCGGGTACGGTCTATACGCTAGCGCTGTTTCCCGGAATGCTCCGAAAGCCCCCACAATCCAGTAAGTGGGAACAACACCTTGCATTCGTCACGTCTAGCAGGCCCAGTAATATTCAACTGGTTCCCATCGGCTACGGCTGTCGCCCTCGCCTTAGGGGCCGGCTCACCCTGCGCGGATTAACCTTGCGCAGGAACCCTTGGACTTTCGGCGACAGGGTTTCTCACCCTGTTTGTCGCTACTCATGTCAGCATTCGCACTTCCGATGCCTCCAGCAGGGGTCACCCCCACGCCTTCGCAGGCCTACGGAACGCTCCGCTACCGCTCATCGGCTGCTACCCCGATGAACCCACAGCTTCGGTACGTGGCTTGAGCCCCGTTACATCTTCGGCGCAGGATTTCTGTTAGACCAGTGAGCTATTACGCTTTCTTTAAAGGATGGCTGCTTCTAAGCCAACCTCCTGGTTGTTTTGGAATTCCCACATCCTTTCCCACTTAGCCACGATTTGGGGACCTTAGCTGGTGGTCTGGGCTGTTTCCCTCTCGACAATGGACCTTAGCACCCACCGTCTGTCTGCCACGCTGTGCTCCCGGGTATTCGGAGTTTGGTTGGGTTTGGTAAGGCTTTGGGCCCCCCGAGCCCATCCAGTGCTCTACCCCCCGGGGCAAACACGTGACGATCTACCTCAATAGATTTCGCGGAGAACCAGCTATCTCCGAGTTTGATTGGCCTTTCACCCCTAGCCACAGCTCATCCCCGACTTTTTCAACAGGCGTGGGTTCGGCCCTCCAGTGCGTGTTACCGCACCTTCAGCCTGGCCATGGCTAGATCACTCGGTTTCGGGTCTTCTGCCGCCAACTGAACGCCCTGTTCAGACTCGCTTTCGCTGCGCCTACACCTTGCGGCTTAAGCTCGCTGGCAACAGAAACTCGCTGACCCATTATACAAAAGGTACGCCGTCACGGCATCAGCCGCTCCGACTGCTTGTAGGCATCCGGTTTCAGGTCTCTTTCACTCCCCTCGTCGGGGTGCTTTTCACCTTTCCCTCACGGTACTGGTTCGCTATCGGTCGCCAAGGAGTATTTAGGCTTAGAGGGTGGTCCCCCTACGTTCAGACAGGGTTTCACGTGCCCCGCCCTACTCAAGGACCATCGAGCCATTACGCATACGGGGCTATCACCCGCTCCGGCCGGCCTTTCCATGCCGTTCCGCTTGCCTCTCGATGGCCACTGGCCTGTTCCGCTTTCGCTCGCCACTACTCGCGGAATCTCCGTTGATGTCTGTTCCTCCAGGTACTGAGATGTTTCAGTTCCCCGGGTTCGCCTCATCCACCTATGTATTCAATGGATGATACCCCAAAGGGGTGGGTTGCCCCATTCGGACACCCCGGGATCAAAGCCTGCTCGCGGCTCCTCCGGGATTTTCGCAGCGTGCCACGTCCTTCATCGCCTCTTGGCGCCAAGGCATCCACCAGATGCCCTTCTCATGCTCAAACTCAATGCGTCCTCCCCATGCCGGAGAGAACGCCCACCATGCGCAGGAACAACCAACGCCGGGCAACCCATCGGCCACCCGTCGTCAACGGTTCCGCCAACACGGCAAACGCCGCGTCCTTGCATGCATGCACACACTCTTCTCACGCCCCTGAACCCTGCAATCGCCGCCCCGCTCGGCCAGCGCCGGCCATAACCGGCGCCGAACCGGGTCAGACAACCCGCGCGGCGGCAACCACGGACCCCTCGAACCAGCCCCCGAACCAAACCCGCCACAGCGAGACCGGCCAGAAGCCACCCGAGTTGTCCTGCGCGCCCAGGAGCGCACCAGAACCTGATTCACCTGTCAAAACACCACCTCCGGCGCCGCAAACGCCAAGTCCCGCCCAACGGCGCAAACCCGGCAATCGCCACGCCAAACCAAACCCCATTCCATGACTGGCCCGCAGCCCGCGCCAACCGGCCCGCGACGGGCGAACCGGCCTGGAGACGATCGGGATCGAACCGACGACCCCCTGCTTGCAAAGCAGGTGCTCTCCCAGCTGAGCTACGTCCCCGCACGGCCCCGCTGCTCTGGGAGCCGCCAGCAGCGGCCCCGGTCAGCGAACCCGACCCGCAGGCCAACCCCTGGGCCAGGGAGGACTTGAACCTCCGACCCCACGCTTATCAAGCGTGTGCTCTAACCAACTGAGCTACTAGCCCGCAACCGCTCCGCGGCGTCCGGAATAGAAGCCCGCGGCGCAAAGGCGAACAAAACTGCCCCGCGCCGCGAACCACGATCCGGCCTCGCGAACCGGCCAACAGTCATGGAAGGAATACGTTGACGGCGCCCCGCGCCATGCGGCGGGCGCCTTCGACCCTTGAACTCGGATGCCAATCGCA